>NZ_CP123966.1:0-4072500 GCF_029916965.1 Lysinibacillus sp. 1 U-2021 | reverse complement strand
GGTGGAGCGCTTAGAAGTGAGAATGCCGGTATGAGTAGCGAAAGACGGGTGAGAATCCCGTCCACCGTATGACTAAGGTTTCCTGAGGAAGGCTCGTCCGCTCAGGGTTAGTCGGGACCTAAGCCGAGGCCGATAGGCGTAGGCGATGGACAACAGGTTGATATTCCTGTACCACCTCCTCACCGTTTGAGAAATGGGGGGACGCAGTAGGATAGGGTAAGCGCGCCGTTGGTTGTGCGCGTCCAAGCAGTAAGGCGTGTGTGTAGGCAAATCCGCACACTGTAACGTTGAGCTGTGATGGCGAGTCCGTATGGACGAAGTTCCTGATTTCACACTGCCAAGAAAAGCCTCTATCGAGGTGAGAGGTGCCCGTACCGCAAACCGACACAGGTAGTCGAGGAGAGAATCCTAAGGTGTGCGAGAGAACTCTCGTTAAGGAACTCGGCAAAATGACCCCGTAACTTCGGGAGAAGGGGTGCTCTTGAGCGTGCAAGCGCATGAGAGCCGCAGTGAATAGGCCCAGGCGACTGTTTAGCAAAAACACAGGTCTCTGCAAAACCGTAAGGTGACGTATAGGGGCTGACGCCTGCCCGGTGCTGGAAGGTTAAGAGGAGTGGTTAGCGCAAGCGAAGCTGCGAATTGAAGCCCCAGTAAACGGCGGCCGTAACTATAACGGTCCTAAGGTAGCGAAATTCCTTGTCGGGTAAGTTCCGACCCGCACGAAAGGCGTAACGATCTGGGCACTGTCTCAACGAGAGACTCGGTGAAATTATAGTACCTGTGAAGATGCAGGTTACCCGCGACAGGACGGAAAGACCCCGTGGAGCTTTACTGTAGCCTGATATTGAATTTTGGTACAACTTGTACAGGATAGGTAGGAGCCAGAGATCTCGGAGCGCCAGCTTCGAAGGAGGCGTCGGTGGGATACTACCCTGGTTGTATTGAAATTCTAACCCATGCCCCTTAGCGGGGCAGGAGACAGTGTCAGGCGGACAGTTTGACTGGGGCGGTCGCCTCCTAAAAGGTAACGGAGGCGCCCAAAGGTTCCCTCAGAATGGTTGGAAATCATTCGTAGAGTGTAAAGGCACAAGGGAGCTTGACTGCGAGACCTACAAGTCGAGCAGGGTCGAAAGACGGGCTTAGTGATCCGGTGGTTCCGCATGGAAGGGCCATCGCTCAACGGATAAAAGCTACCCCGGGGATAACAGGCTTATCTCCCCCAAGAGTCCACATCGACGGGGAGGTTTGGCACCTCGATGTCGGCTCATCGCATCCTGGGGCTGTAGTCGGTCCCAAGGGTTGGGCTGTTCGCCCATTAAAGCGGTACGCGAGCTGGGTTCAGAACGTCGTGAGACAGTTCGGTCCCTATCCGTCGTGGGCGTAGGAAATTTGAGAGGAGCTGTCCTTAGTACGAGAGGACCGGGATGGACACACCGCTGGTGTACCAGTTGTCTTGCCAAAGGCATCGCTGGGTAGCTATGTGTGGACGGGATAAGTGCTGAAAGCATCTAAGCATGAAGCCCCCCTCAAGATGAGATTTCCCATTACGCAAGTAAGTAAGATCCCTCAAAGACGATGAGGTAGATAGGTTCGAGGTGGAAGTGTGGTGACACATGGAGCTGACGAATACTAATCGATCGAGGACTTAACCAAAACGTTTGAAACATTCAATGCACCGTTTATCCAGTTTTGAAAGAACAAATCTTTCAATTAAATACAAAGTCTAGTGATGATGGCAAAGAGGTCACACCCGTTCCCATACCGAACACGGAAGTTAAGCTCTTTAGCGCCGATGGTAGTTGGGGGCTTCCCCCTGTGAGAGTAGGACGTCGCTAGGCAATTATAAAGTCATGGATCTATTCCATGACTTTTTTTTATTTTGTGAACTATTCATAAAATGCTATAATATATTTAAGTGGATTTAAAGGAAAATTCTTTCACCTAGATACATTCTGGATTTAATAATGGAGGAATCAAAATGAGGCAGAACATTTTTTCTGCGATTTCGATCTCAAGTCTACTACTTATATTCTTTATGTTTGGCTATGATTCAACCAAATGGTATGGAAACTTTTTTACATTTCTCTATCGTGTAAATATGTTTATGCCGTTTATTTTAGGTGGTTTAGGCATCACCAGTGCCCTATTTGGCATCAAAGGATATCGTATGGTTCTTGTTGTCCTTCATTTGTTCCTACTGTTATTATTTTTTTGTATCTATTTAAAGGCATTTTATATTCTATGAGCATTCATCAAAACTGCGGAGAGAAATCTGCAGTTTTTTTCTATTTATTTAAGTTCTTACATACTTCTGTAAGCAACAAAAGGTATAATGAATTACAAATTGGTTGTGAATGAATATGTACAATGGAAAGGAAGAAAAAGTTGGGAAAAAAGCAAATTTGGTATGAGGTACTGGAAAACGAGTCAATCGAGGATTGCTTGGCAAGAATGCGGAAAGATGGCTTTATGGTCATAGGACGAAAAGAAGAGCCGCTTTTTCATATCGTAGATGGCGAGCCAGCTTATCTGCGTCAAAAAATTCAGTTTAAAGGTATACCTGCTCAAGATATCGAATGATTTTGACTAAAAACCGAACATTTTTTTTCGCCTAATAAAAAATGTTCGCATTTTTGGATTGACGATAAGACAATCCCTTGTTAAAATGTGAGAAGGAAAAACAAATAGATCCCACATATATGCTAGAGGATTGGCTCTAGTGTCTCTACCCGGCACCGTAAATGCTGGACTATGCGGGAAAGCACTTTTGGCGTATGGTGAGAAGGTCTTTGTACAGCTATGTACATGGAGACGATCTTGTCCGAATAATCCTCAAGTAAACTGCTTTCACGTGTACTGGTAGAGAGTAGTTTACTTGGGGATTTTCTTTGTAAATAAGAATTGCAGTAGCTATTTAAAATAGAGGCTAGCACAATAAATAATTGATCATTTTTCTATCGTTTAAAAGGAGCGACAATTTATGAATCCGAAAATCGGTGTCATTATGGGTAGTTCAAGTGACTGGGAAACAATGAAACATGCATGTGATATTTTAGATGAATTACAAGTACCGTACGAAAAGAAAGTTGTATCTGCACATCGTACACCTGATTTAATGTTTGAATATGCAGAGGCAGCTCGCGAGCGAGGAATACAAGTAATTATTGCTGGTGCAGGTGGTGCTGCACATTTGCCAGGAATGGTGGCAGCTAAAACAACATTACCTGTCATTGGTGTACCAGTTCAATCACGAGCACTTAATGGACTTGATTCACTATTATCCATCGTTCAAATGCCTGGTGGCGTACCTGTAGCTACTGTAGCGATTGGCAAAGCAGGAGCGACTAATGCAGGGTTACTTGCAGCTCAGATTTTGTCAACAACAGATGTGGAGCTTGCTAATAAATTAGATGCTAGACGTGAAGCAACAAAGCAGCAAGTATTAGAAAGTACAGGTGACTTAGTGTGACGAAGATTATTTATCCTGGACAAACGATAGGCATTATAGGCGGAGGACAACTTGGTCGAATGATGGCACTTGCTGCAAAAGAGTCAGGTTTTAAAGTGGCTGTTCTTGAACCAGCAATGGACTCACCTTGTGGGCAGGTAGCAGATATTCGCATTGTAGCTCCATATGATGATGAAGCTGCTTTAGAAGAACTTGCAGAAGTAAGTGATATTATCACATATGAATTTGAAAATATTGATTATGAAGGCTTAAAGCGTTTATCACAAATGGCTTATGTTCCTCAAGGAGCAGAGTTGGTACGTATTACACAAAACCGTATAACAGAGAAAGAAGCTATTGTGAAAGCTGGTTGCCCAGTAGCACCATATATTGTTGCAAAAACTTATGAAGAATTAGTAGCCAATATTGATTCGATTGGTTATCCTTGTATAGTCAAAACAGCAAGAGGTGGTTATGATGGCAAGGGACAGCAGCTTTTAAAATCAACTGAAGATTTGCCTTTAGCGAAAGAATTATTCACACATTCACAATGTATTGCAGAAGGGTTTGTTCCTTTCGTAAAGGAAGTATCGGTCATTGTTCAAAGAAATGGTCATGGTGAATCGTATTGTCAGCCAGTTGGAGAGAACATTCATGTTCATCATATTCTTCACGAGACAATAGTACCTGCTCGCATAACTGAAAGCACAGCTCAAGCTGCCGAACGAGAAGCTTTGAAAATTGCAGATTATTTACATTTAGTAGGAACGCTAGCAGTAGAAATGTTTGTATTAGAAGATGGTAGTATTGTTATCAATGAATTAGCACCAAGACCTCATAATTCTGGTCACTATTCAATTGAAGCATGTAATGTTTCACAATTCCATCAACATATTCGTGCTGTTTGTGGATGGCCGTTACGTAAGCCACAACTATGGGCACCGTCCATTATGGTCAATGTATTAGGGCAGCATGTCGTGCCACTCAGTAACTCAATTGCTAAATATCCTGAATGGTCCATACATCTTTATGGGAAAGCTGAAGCTAAGGTCAACCGTAAAATGGGCCATGTGACGATTATGACAAAAGACTTAGAAGCTACACTACAACAAATCGAAAGTTCTGGCATTTGGTCAGAATAGAAGGAGATACGCAATGATTGAACGTTACACAAGACCCGAAATGGGCGCAATTTGGACAGAACAAAATAAATACCAAGCTTGGCTAGAGGTTGAAATTTTAGCTTGTGAAGCATGGGCAGAGTTAGGGGATATCCCAAAAGAGGATGTTGCTAAAATTCGTGAAAATGCTTCATTTGATGTGAATCGTATATTAGAAATTGAACAAGAAACTCGTCATGACGTTGTAGCCTTTACTCGTGCTGTTTCTGAAACACTTGGAGAAGAGCGCAAATGGGTACATTATGGTTTAACTTCTACTGACGTAGTAGATACAGCACTTTCTTATTTAATCAAACAAGCAAATGATATTTTACGAAAAGATATCGTAAATTTCATTGATATTATTGCTGCTAAGGCAAAAGAACATAAACATACAGTTATGATGGGACGCACACATGGTGTTCATGCTGAACCAACAACTTTCGGTTTGAAACTTGGTTTATGGTACGAGGAAATGAAGCGTAACCTTGAACGTTTTGAAGCAGCTGCGAAAGTAATTGAAACAGGAAAATTGTCTGGGGCTGTTGGAACATATGCCAATATTGATCCTCGTGTTGAGCAATATGTTTGCGATAAATTAGGCCTTGCAGCATCACCGATTTCAACACAAACTTTACAGCGCGACCGCCATGCTCAGTATTTAGGTGCATTAGCTTTAATCGCTACTTCAATTGAAAAATTCGCAACAGAAATTCGTGGACTACAGAAATCTGAAACACGCGAAGTGGAGGAAGCTTTTGCAAAAGGTCAAAAAGGTTCGTCCGCAATGCCACATAAGCGTAATCCAATCGGTTCTGAAAACATGGTTGGTATGTCCCGTTTAATGCGAGGTTATATGGTGACTGCTTATGAAAATGTAGCTTTATGGCATGAGCGTGATATTTCACATTCATCTGCAGAGCGTGTTATTTTACCGGATGCAACAATTACTCTTAACTATATGCTAAATCGCTTCGGTAATATTGTGAAAAACTTAACAGTATTCCCTGAGAACATGAAACGTAATATGGATCGTACATTTGGTCTTATTTATTCTCAACGCATCTTACTAGCATTGATTGATAAAGGATTAGTACGAGAAGAAGCTTATGATACAGTACAACCTTTAGCAATGCAGGCTTGGGACGAGCAAGTTCAGTTCCGTACATTAGTCGATGGAAGTGAAAAAATCACATCTTATTTAACAAAAGAAGAGTTGGATGATTGTTTTGATTACAACTACCACTTACAGCATGTTGATATGATTTTTGAACGACTAGGACTTAACTAATATTTATTTAGCCATCTAATAATAAATGTTAGAGCCACCCGTAAAAGTTTCAGAGTTGAATCGTAGAGATACGGTTCAATTCTGAATATTATTACAAGCGTATCTCATAATATCAGGGGGAAAACGAAATGACTAAAGGTCAACTTTTGTATGAAGGTAAAGCAAAAAAATTGTTCACAACAGAGGAGCCAAATGTGCTACTTGTTGAGTACAAGGATAGTGCAACAGCATTCAATGGTGAAAAGAAAGAGGAAATTGAAGGTAAGGGCATTTTAAATAATCGCATTACTTCATTAATTTTCGAAAAATTACAAGCTAACGGAATTGCGTCACATTTCGTAAAACAATTATCCGATACACAACAACTTGTAAAAAAAGTAGAAATTATTCCGATTGAGGTAGTTGTTCGTAATATTGCTGCTGGAAGTTTAGCAAAGCGCCTAGGTCTTGAAGAGGGGACACCTTTAAAACGACCAATCGTTGAATTTTATTATAAAGACGATGATTTAGGCGACCCACTTATTACGACAGAACATATTGATGTTCTTGAACTTGCCACACCAACTGAAGTGACAGCTATTTATGATGGTGCATTAGCCGTTAACAAAGTGCTACAGCCGATCTTTGCAGATGTCAATGTGACATTGATTGATTTTAAATTAGAGTTTGGCCGTGATATGGATGGTCATGTATTATTGGCAGATGAAATTTCACCAGATACATGCCGACTTTGGGATGCAACAACGAAGCAAAAGTTAGACAAAGATGTTTTTCGTCGTGACCTTGGTAATTTAACTGAAGTTTATACTATTATACTTTCTAGACTCGGAGGCAAATAACAATGAAAAAAGTAAAAATCTATGTAACATTACGTGAGAGTATTCTTGATCCTCAAGGCTCTGCAGTACAAGGTTCTTTAGCTAAGATGGGCTACGGTGAAGTAGAAGATTTACGTATCGGTAAATATCTTGAACTATCAATTAAAGATTCAGAACGTGACATTGATACTCTAGTAAAAGAAATGTGTGAAAAGGTTTTAACGAACGTTGTAATTGAAGACTACCGTTACGAAGTCGAGGAGGCTATTTAATCATGAAATTCGCAGTACTCGTATTCCCTGGGTCAAACTGTGACATCGATATGTATCATGCGATTAAAGACGAGCTAGGTGAAGAAGTAGAATATGTATGGCATACAGCAACAGATCTAAGTGGTTTTGATGGTGTATTAGTACCTGGAGGATTCTCCTATGGGGATTATCTTCGTTGTGGTGCAATGGCTAATCAATCTAACATTATGACAGAAGTTAAGAAGGCAGCAGATGCTGGTAAACCTGTATTAGGTGTATGTAATGGCTTCCAAATCCTAACGGAAGCAGGTTTATTGCCAGGAGCTTTATTGCGCAATAAAAACTTAAAATTTATGTGCCGTACAGTGCAGCTTAAAGTTGAAAACAACAATACATTATTCACAAATCAATATGAGCAAGGTCAAATCATCAATATTCCAATCGCACATGGTGAAGGTAACTACTACTGTGACGAGGAAACTTTACAATCACTAAAAGATAATAATCAAATCGTATTCACATACTCAGGTGACAATCCAAACGGTTCTTTAGAAGATATCGCAGGGATTATAAACGAGCGCGGCAATGTATTAGGGATGATGCCACACCCAGAGCGAGCTGTTGATGCACTGGTGGGCGGCGCAGACGGTCTAGCAGTATTTAAATCAATCGTGAAGCAGTGGAGGGAAAATCATGTCAACAACTAAGTTTGAGCCAACAGCACAGCAGATTAAAGATGAGAAGCTATACGCTGGAATGGGGATGTCAGACGAAGAATTTGCAATGGTAGAAGGTATTTTAGGACGTCTACCTAATTGGACAGAGACAGGTCTTTTCTCAGTAATGTGGTCTGAACACTGCTCGTACAAAAATTCAAAGCCAGTACTACGTAAATTCCCTACTAAAGGGCCACAGGTACTACAAGGACCAGGTGAAGGTGCAGGTATTGTTGATATTGGTGACGAACAAGCAGTAGTGTTTAAAATGGAATCACATAACCATCCATCTGCAATAGAACCTTATCAAGGAGCTGCAACGGGTGTGGGTGGTATCATCCGTGACGTTTTCTCAATGGGTGCACGTCCAATTGCAATGTTAAACTCATTACGCTTTGGTGAATTAAAGTCAGCGCGTGGTAAATATCTATTTGAAGAAGTAGTAGCGGGAATCGCAGGATATGGTAACTGTATCGGAATCCCAACAGTAGGTGGCGAAATTCAATTTGATCCTTGCTATGAAGGTAATCCCCTAGTGAATGCTATGTGTGTCGGTTTAATTGATCATAAAGATATTCAACGAGGTATTGCTGCTGGTGTAGGTAATACAGTGATGTATGTTGGAGCGAAAACAGGCCGTGATGGTATTCATGGTGCAACATTCGCCTCTGAGGAATTAACTGAGGAATCAGAAAACCAACGTCCAGCGGTACAAGTTGGAGATCCATTTATGGAGAAGCTTTTACTTGAAGCTTGTTTAGAGGTTGTAAAATCGGATGCTCTAGTTGGTATTCAAGATATGGGTGCAGCTGGTCTTACTTCTTCTTCAGCAGAAATGGCTTCAAAGGCTGGTTCTGGTGTAGAAATGAACTTAGATTTAGTGCCTCAGCGTGAAACAGGAATGTCAGCGTATGAAATGATGTTGTCTGAGTCTCAAGAACGTATGCTTTTAGTTGTGAAAAAAGGTCGCGAAGATGAAATTAAAGCGATTTTCGATAAATATGATTTAGATGCTGTAGCAATTGGTCGTGTAACGGACGATAAAATGCTTCGTCTTTTACACAATGGACAAGTGGTGGCAGAGGTACCTGCTGATGCATTAGCAGAAGATGCACCTGTTTATCATAAACCATCTGCAGAACCTGCATACTATGCTCAGTTCCAAGCAATCGAAAACACTGAACCTGCTGTGACTGATTACAAAGAAACACTAATTGCTCTATTAAAAGCACCGACAATTGCTTCGAAAGAATGGGTATACGATCAGTACGATTATCAGGTTCGTACTTCAACTGTTGTTAAACCAGGCTCTGATGCGGCTGTTATTCGTGTACGTGGTACAAATAAAGGCTTAGCAATGACAACGGACTGTAACTCTCGCTACATTTATCTAGACCCAGAAGTGGGCGGTGCTATTGCAGTAGCTGAAGCAGCTCGTAATATTGTTGCAACTGGAGGTACGCCACTTGCAATTACAGACTGCTTAAACTTTGGTAATCCAGAGAAACCAGAAATCTTCTGGCAAATTGAAAAATCTGCAGATGGTATTTCGGCAGCTTGTACGGCATTAAATGCTCCAGTAATCGGAGGTAACGTTTCTCTTTATAATGAGCGTTCAGGCGAAGCGGTGTATCCAACGCCAACAATTGGTATGGTTGGTCTTATTGAAGACTTAGCACATGTAACGACACAGGATGTAAAGGCAGCAGGAGATCTTGTCTTTGTTATTGGTGAGACAAAAACAGAATTTGGTGGTTCAGAGCTTCAAAAACTTTTAAATAATGGTGTTATTTCAGGGAAAGCGCCAGCTATTGATTTAGAGGTTGAAGCGACACGTCAGCAAGCTTTATTAAAGGCGATTAAAGCAGGCCTTGTTCAATCTGCGCATGATGTAGCAGAGGGAGGTCTAGCTGTGGCGATTGCTGAAACAACATTTGGCGCTAACGGTCTTGGTGTGGATGTAACATTAACAGGCTCTGCAACAACTGCGCTATTCAGTGAGAGTCAATCTCGTTTTGTTGTCACAGTTAAAGAAGAAAATGCTGCAGCATTTGTAGAAATCATGAAAGATGCTCAAAAAATTGGTGTCGTAACAAACGATGCACTTGTGAAAATCAACGGGGACAAAGGTGTGCTTGTAGAAGGTACAGTGGAGGAATTCCGTTCTAATTGGAAAGGAGCAATCCCATGCTTGCTGAACTCAGAGGCTTAAACGAAGAATGTGGGGTGTTTGGTATTTGGGGTAACCCAAATCCAGCACACCTTAGCTATTACGGGCTTCATGCTCTTCAACACCGTGGACAAGAAGGCGCTGGAATTGTCGTTTCAGACGGACAGCATCTTCGCGCGGTGAAAGGCGAAGGACTAGTTAATGATGTTTTCAACGAAGATAAATTAAAAGCAGTGAACGGCAAAGCAGCTATTGCGCATGTTCGTTATACGACTGCTGGTGGTGGCGGTATCGAAAATGTACAGCCATTATTATTCCACTCCTCAACTGGTAGCCTTTCAATTGCCCATAACGGTAACTTAGTCAATGCGACACATTTAAAGCAATATCTAGAGCGACAAGGTAGCATTTTCCACTCTAGCTCTGATACAGAAGTGTTGGCGCATCTTATTAAGAAAAGTTCGCATTCACCATTCCGTGCGAAGGTGAAAAATGCCCTCTCTCTTTTAAAGGGTGCCTATTCTTTCTTAATTATGACAAAGGATGAAATGCTTGTTGCACGTGATCCACATGGTTTACGTCCACTATCTCTTGGAAAGCTAGGAGATGGCTGGGTGGTAGCTTCTGAAACTTGTGCATTCGATTTAATTGGTGCAGAATTTGTTCGTTCGGTAGAACCAGGTGAATTAATCATTATTAATGATGAGGGCGTAAAATCAGATCGTTTTGCTGATATGGATAAACGTTCGATGTGTGCGATGGAATATGTTTATTTAGCACGTCCTGATTCGGATATTGATGGTATTAACGTTCATATGGCACGAAAACGTATGGGTAAACAGCTTGCTCGTGAGTGTGCGCATATTGAAGCAGATGTTGTAACAGGTGTTCCTGATTCAAGTATTTCCGCAGCGATTGGTTTTGCAGAAGAAAGTGGAATCCCTTATGAATTAGGTCTTATTAAAAACCGTTATGTTGGTCGTACGTTTATTCAGCCGACACAGGAGCTACGTGAACGTGGTGTGAAAATGAAACTTTCACCTGTTGTTCAAGTCGTAAAAGGAAAAAAAGTAGTAATGGTTGATGATTCTATCGTTCGTGGTACAACATCTCGTCGCATTGTCAAAATGCTAAAAGATGCTGGCGCAGCGGAAGTTCATGTTGTGATTTCATCACCGCCGATGACAAACCCTTGTTATTATGGCATTGATACATCAACGCATGAAGAACTAATTGCTTCTAGTCATAATGTAGATGAAATTCGTGAAGCAATTGGTGCAGATTCTCTGACATTCCTTTCTGTTGAGGGGATGGTAGAAACAATTGCACGACCATACGAAGATGAAAACCGAGGACTTTGTCTTGCATGCTTTACAGGCAAATATCCAACAGAGATTTTCCCGGATACGATTTTGCCACATGAAAAAGAATTATTACGTTAAGAACAACATCGCAACAAATTAGTGTCTTACAGTCATTTCTATCTAGGAAACTTAGGCGACTTGGATGATAAGGAGGAACTCTGCGTGTCAAAGGCATATGAACAAGCAGGTGTAAATATTGAAGCGGGCTATGAAGCCGTAAAACGAATGAAGTCTCATGTTGAACGTACGAACCGTCTAGGTGTAATGGGGACATTTGGTGGTTTTGGTGGCATGTTTGACTTGTCAGAACTGAATCTTAAAGAACCTGTTCTTATTTCGGGGACAGATGGTGTTGGAACAAAGCTAAAGCTAGCCTTCATGGTAGACAAGCACGATACAATCGGTGTGGACTGTGTAGCAATGTGTGTAAATGATATTGTTGCTCAAGGAGCAGAACCGCTGTACTTTTTAGATTACGTAGCTCTTGGGAAAGCAGAGCCTGCAAAAATCGAACAAATTGTCAAAGGTGTTGCAGATGGCTGTGTGCAATCAGGTGCGGCTCTAATAGGTGGAGAAACTGCGGAAATGCCTGGTCTTTATGAAGAAGATGAATATGATCTAGCTGGCTTTGCAGTAGGCGCTTGTGAAAAGTCTGCTATCGTGACAGGTGAAGAAATCGTAGAAGGCGATGTACTTATTGGAATTGCATCAAGTGGTGTACATTCAAACGGTTATTCTTTAGTGCGTAAAATTGTCTTTGCAGATCATCAATATGCTGTGGATGCTATTGTAGAAGGCTATGAAGATCTAGGCCCAATCGGTGAGGCGCTTCTAGTGCCAACAAAGCTATATGCTAAACCTGTGCTAGCAGCTTTAAAGGCAGCAGATGTACATGGCTGTGCACATGTTACAGGTGGCGGTTTCTATGAAAATCTACCACGCATGATGCCAGAGGGACTAGCAACGGAAATCGACTTAGGTTCTTGGCCTGTATTACGTATCTTTGAATTCCTAAAAGATAAGGGTCAGCTAGAAGATAAGGATTTATATAATGTGTTTAACATGGGTATTGGCTTTGTAATAGCTGTGCCAGAAACTGAAGCTGATAAAGTAATCGCTGCAGTTGAAGCAAATGGTGAAAAGGCTTATACAATCGGACGTGTTATTAAAGGTGACGGAGTAGTATTTAATGGCTCACATGATGGGAGTTTAGCGTAATGACTGCACCAACAAAAATAGCCGTGTTCGCGTCAGGTAGCGGTAGCAATTTTCAAGCCATTCAAGAGGCCATTGAACGTGGTGAACTCCATGCAAAGGTTGCACTAGTGGTCACAGATAAGCCTGGAGCATTTGTAGTAACGCGTGCTGAAAACTTTGGGATTCCAGTGTTAGCATTGAATCCAAAAGAGTTTGTCTCAAAGTCAGCTTATGAGACAGCAATTATCGAAGCTTTACATGAGTGCGATGTGAAATGGATTGTGCTTGCTGGGTATATGCGTTTAATCAGTGACGTATTATTAGCAGCCTTTCCACAGCGAATTGTTAATATTCACCCGTCCCTATTGCCTGCCTTTCCTGGAAAGGACGCTATTGGACAAGCCATTAATCATGGTGTGAAAATAACAGGTGTCACAGTGCATTTTGTTGATGAAGGAATGGATACTGGACCAATTATCGCTCAGGCAGCGGTACCTGTCATTGAAGGAAATCGCGAGGCAACAGAAGCTGAAATTCATAAACAAGAGCATTTATTATATACAAAGGCATTACAGCAATTATTACAATAACTGAAGAAGGAGTTAGGTCGAGAATCCTACTCAACAAGTAAGACCTAACTCTATTAATCTATTGAAGCAAGTCAGTTCGTGGACAGCACGATAAAAATTAGGAGGATATTGTTGTGACAAAACGTGCATTAATCAGTGTTTCCAATAAAGATGGTATTTTAGAATTTGCAAAGGAATTAGTAGCATTAGGTTATGAAATTTTATCAACTGGCGGTACAAAAAAAATGTTACAGGATAATGCGGTAGCTGTAACAGCAGTAGATGAAGTAACGAAGTTTCCTGAAATTTTAGATGGTCGTGTAAAAACTTTAAATCCAATGATTCACGGTGGTCTATTAGGAAAGTTTGATGATGTCTCTCATCAAGCACAGATGAATGAGCATGGAATTGAACCAATTGAAATTGTTTGTGTGAATCTCTATCCGTTTGTTGAAACAATTTCAAAGCCTAATGTAACTTGGGATGATGCAATTGAAAACATTGATATCGGTGGTCCAACAATGTTACGTTCTGCTGCAAAAAACCATCAATATGTAACAGTAATCGTGGACAGCAATGACTATGCAACAGTATTAGAGGAACTTAAAGCAGACGGTGCCACAACAATTGAAACACGTCGTAAACTAGCTGCGAAAGTTTTCCGTCACACAGCCGCTTATGATTCTTATATTTCGAACTACCTGACTGAAGAAGAGTTCCCAGAGA
The DNA here is from genome assembly GCF_029916965.1 of Lysinibacillus sp. 1 U-2021. Lineage (NCBI taxonomy): Bacteria > Bacillati > Bacillota > Bacilli > Caryophanales > Bacillaceae > Lysinibacillus > Lysinibacillus sp. 1 U-2021. The sequence continues at coordinate 4,058,790 of NZ_CP123966.1, read as the reverse complement.
GCTTAACGATGACATATGAATTAAAGCAAAATTTACGCTATGGCGAAAACCCTCACCAAAAAGCGGCCTTCTACCAAAAGCGTCTTGGCTCTGACTTTTCATTAGCTTATGCTACACAATTACATGGTAAAGAGTTATCCTACAATAATATTCAAGATGGTAATGCAGCATTGCAAATTGTAAAAGAATTTGAAATGCCAGCTGCTGTAGCGGTGAAACATATGAATCCATGTGGTGTTGGCACTGGTGTCACGTTAGAGGCAGCATTCGATAAAGCATATGAGGCCGATCCAACATCTATTTTTGGCGGTATTATCGCATTAAATATGGAAGTAGATGCAGCAACTGCTGAGAAGCTAAGTCATATTTTCCTAGAAATTATTATTGCACCTGCTTTCTCACAAGAAGCATTAGATATTTTAACGAAAAAGAAAAATATCCGCTTACTAACAATTCCTTTCGAGCAAGCGAAACAAGATTCATTCAATGTAGTATCAGTTGAGGGTGGCCTTCTTGTGCAGGAGCCAGATCGTTATGGCTTCGGCAATGCGGATATTAAAGTGATGACAGATCGTGAACCAACAGAGCAAGAATGGGAAGCATTGCAACTTGGTTGGTCTGTTGTCAAACATGTGAAATCCAATGCGATTGTTGTAACAGATTCCCAAATGACACTTGGGGTTGGCGCAGGTCAAATGAATCGTGTAGGTGCAGCTAAAATTGCCTTTGAACAAGCTGGAGAAAAAGCAAAAGGTGCCGCATTAGCATCAGACGCATTTTTCCCAATGAGCGATACTGTGGAGGCGGCGGCAGCTGCAGGGATTACAGCAATTATTCAACCAGGTGGTTCCATTAAAGATCAAGATTCCATTGATAAAGCAAATGAATACGGCATTGCGATGGTATTCACAGGTGTACGTCATTTTAAACATTAATTGTTGAATTGTATAGAAATCAAAACAGACCGAGATGTTGGTTCATCTCGGTCTTACTTACAAAGAGGAGGATTCTCTAAAATGAATGTATTAGTAATCGGAAGCGGTGGCCGTGAGCATGCAATCGCTAAACAATTTAGCATCTCTCCATCAGTGAAAAACGTATTCGTCGCGCCAGGAAATGATGGGATGCGAGGCGAAGTAGAAGTTGTTGCTATTGATACAATGGATTTCGCAGGTCTCGCTCAATTTGCCAAGGAAAATGATATTGCATTAACATTTGTTGGCCCAGAACAGCCGCTTGCTGAAGGCATTGTCGATTTCTTTACAGCTAGAGGTTTACGTATTTTTGGTCCTACAAAAGTTGCTGCTCAAATAGAAAGCAGTAAATCCTATGCGAAAGAAATTATGAATAAATACAATATTCCTACAGCAGCACATGAAACATTTACTGAAGCAGAAAAAGCAATAGCCTATATTAAAGAACAAGGAGCGCCTATTGTCATTAAGGCTGATGGTTTAGCGGCTGGTAAGGGAGTCGTTGTGGCAATGACAGAGGAAGAAGCGATTGAAGCTGTAGTGGATATGATTGGAAACCAACGTTTTGGTGAATCCTCTTCACGTGTTGTCGTTGAGGAATTTTTAGACGGTGAAGAATTCTCCTTTATGTCTTTTGTACACAAAGGACAAATTTATCCGATGGTTATTGCACAAGATCATAAACGAGCTTATGACGGTGATAAAGGACCAAACACAGGAGGTATGGGTGCTTATTCACCAGTACCACAAATCCCACAAGAGGTAGTAGATATTGCATTTCAAACTATTGTAGAACCAACTGTTAAAGGGATGGAGGCAGATGGTGCTTCCTTTACAGGTATTTTATACGCAGGGTTAATTTTAACGAAGAAAGGTCCTCAGGTCATAGAGTTTAATGCTCGTTTTGGTGATCCTGAAACGCAAGTTGTATTGCCACGTATGGTTTCAGATTTTGGTGCATTTATGATGGCGTTAATGGATGAACAGCCATTTGATTTACAATGGTCAGAAGAAGCAATGCTTGGTGTAGTCATTGCAGCAGAGGGTTACCCAGGAGACGTTGAAAAAGGTAAGGTATTACCGAATTTAGAGGCACTTTCGACATCACATGCAGTTTTCCATGCAGGTACAAAATTAGTAGACGGTCAATTCGTTGGTAACGGAGGACGTGTACTGTTAGTTGGTGCAAAAGCAGCTACTTTACAAGAAGCACAGGAAAAGGTTTATGAAGGTATTGCAACGGAAACATGGGATCACTTTTTCTTCCGTAAAGATATTGGCTGGCGTACATTTAAGTAATTATTATTTTCACTAAATATTTTTGAAACCTCTTGTTGTTTCAAAACGTAAGAGGTAAGAGCCGTCTCAATAATAGATTGGGACGGCTCCTTTGACTAAGAAGGATTTTGAGCTTTATTCGTTGAAGAATCGCTACTATTTGAGGAATTTTGAGTTGAAGTGCTGGTATCAGATTGTTTTGAAGCAGTAGCTTGTGAACCTGAAGAATTACCAGCTATAGCAGAGGAAAAATCCTTCATGAGCTTATCGATTTGTTCAGTAGACATAGAATTTTGCCCGCTGAACATACTTTGCATAGAGGTGTTCATGGCATTCTGCATATTGGAGCTTAAAACTGCTTTCGTTGGACAATATTTAAAAAGTCCCTCTGCCATTTTCATGGCACCTAATGCAATCATTAATCGACCTTTTGTACAATTAGGATTTCTAGAAACTTTAGCGATACCAAATGCGGTCAAACTCGTCCCCATGGCAAAACGACAAAATGCATTCTTTTCGCTTAAATTTGCTTGCTGCATCATCATACTTCCTCCTTTAGTCATTGTGGAAAAAATAAGCGAGGTGCACTTTGTTTTATGAAAGTGCTGTGTTACGATTGAAACAAGATGATTGCATAAAGCATAATTTTTATGAAAATATGCGATTATGCAGTAGTAGTATGTGATTTCAAGTTGGATTTACACAATGAAAAATTACGTAATTTAGGAAGGAGCGAATAGCATGGATCCAGTATGGAAAATAACAAAAATACGTCAACAATTAGCAGTAATTGATGGGAAAAAGGCACCAGATATCGTGCTGAAGAATGCACGTTATTTGCATAGTATGTTAAAACAATTCATAGTAGGGAACATTTGGATTTTGGGAGATCGCATTGTCTATGCTGGTGACAGAATGCCTCCTTTATTAGAAGGAACAGAAGTGGTGGATTGTACAGGAAAAACAATTGTACCTGGCTATATTGAGCCACATGTACACCCATTCCAGCTTTATCATCCACAGTCATTTGCAGATTTTTGTGGTCAGCTTGGGACAACAACTTTTATTTCGGATAATTTAAGCTTTGTTTTAAATTTAGAAAATAAGAAAGCGTTTTCAATTTTAGAGAGTTTGAAAAAGCTACCTTTTTCTTTTTATTGGTGGACTCGCTTTGACTCACAAACTGAATTGGAGCAAGAAGAAGAGGTTTTCTCTAATACTTCTATAGTAGAGTGGTTAGAGAGAAGTGATGTCTTACTTGGTGGAGAGTTGACAGGCTGGCCTAAGCTGTTGCATGGTGACGATCAAATGCTTTATCGTATGCAAATGGCTAAGGGACTGGGAAAAAAAATTGAAGGCCATTTCCCTGGAGCTTCAGAAAGAACATTGGCACGCATGAAACTGCTTGGTGCTGATGGTGATCATGAGGCAATGACAGTAGAAGAGGTAGAGCGTCGTATTATGCAGGGCTATGCTGTAACTTTACGTCATTCTTCCATACGACCAGATTTACCACATCTACTAAAAGGAATAGTAGAAAAAGAGCTTCCAATCTTTGATCATTTAATGATGACAACAGACGGTTCAACACCTTCATTCCATGAGGATGGTGTGATGGATAAATGCATTCAAGTAGCTTTAGATGCAGGAGTATCTCCTATTGATGCTTATCAAATGGCTTCCTATAATGTAGCACGTTATTACAATATGTCTAATTTACATGGTTTTATCGCAACAGGGCGATTTGCTTCACTCAATATTTTACAAGATGAATATCATCCTGTTCCAGAAAGTGTCTTATCAAAGGGTGTCTGGTTGAAGCGTGATGGGGATCGTGTGCATAGAATGGCGACAATTGATTATTCTGCCATCCCAGCTTTAGATTTAGATTTCTCATTAGATTCACAGGATTTCCAGTTTTCTATGCCGTTTGGGATTCAATTAGTTAATGATGTGATTACAAAGCCTTATAATTCTTTAATTACGAAAGAAGGGCAATTGGCAAATCATGATGAGTGCTATTTAATGCTCATTAACCGAAAAGGCAACTGGCATGTAAATACAATGATTAAAGGATTTGCAACAGATGTCCAAGGCTTTGCATCCTCTTATTCCAACACGGGTGACATATTGCTAATTGGAAAAAATAAAGACGATATGATTAAAGCCTTCGAAGAAATGAAGGCAATGAATGGTGGTATTGTTCTCGTTGAAAAAGGAGAAGTTATAGCGGATATCCCATTAACAATTGGTGGACTTTTATATGATGGAGATGTATTCACTTTAACGGAGAAAGAAAAGTCTTTAAAACAAGCTTTAGCAGATAGAGGCTATCAATTAGGAGATGCCATTTATACATTATTATTTTTACAATCTACTCATTTACCATATATTCGTATAACACCACAAGGAATTTTCGATGTGATGAAGAATAAGTTATTATTACCTGCTGTTATGCGCTAATTCATGAAAGTGTTTCAGTTGTTTAAACAATTACAAATATGTGTAATTGTTCAAAGGAGAGATATGCTTGTGTTCAAATCGAGAAAATTATGGATTGCTTTTGCATTTAGTGCTTTGGTGATCGGGGGATGTTCAAAGGATACGCCAAAAGTCAAAGAGAATGATGAACCAATTGTAGAGGAAGAAGCAGTAGTGGAGGAGCCTGTGCAACAACCAGCTTTTGTTGCACCACTTACTGGGGAGGCTGTACAAGAAGAAATTACACAGCGACCAATTATCGTAACCATTAATAATCATCCAGCGGCACGTCCACAATCAGGCTTAGCTGCGGCGGATATCATTTATGAAATGCTTGCAGAAGGTAATGTGACACGCTTTTTAGCAGTATACCAAAGTGAACTGCCTGAAAATATTGGGCCAGTTCGTAGTGCACGCTCTTATTTTATCGATATGGCCAAGGGATTTGATGCCTTTTATGTAGCACATGGCTATAGTCCAGAGGCGAAAACAATGCTTGATCATCGTATCGTCGACAATATCAACGGTATGGCTTATGATGGTATTCTGTTTAAACGTTCTAACGACCGCGTTGCCCCACATAATTCCTATATTACATCAGAAAACATTCTAAAGGGTGCTGAAATGGTAGGCGCTTCAATGAATTACAGTGAAAAAGTACTTCAGGCTTTTTATGAACCTGATGAACGTGGTAAAATAGGTATTGAAACAAGTCAAGTGGATATTTACTACGGAAATAATGAAGATTTCCATAACGCGTATGTGTATGAACATCAAACTAATCACTATGAACGACAATCGGCTAGCGTGGACACAAAAGATATGTTAACAGACGAAACAGTGTCATTGGCAAATGTTCTATTTTTCGAAATGGATCACCAAACAATTGATGATATTGGTCGCCAAGCAATTGATTTAACGTCTGGTGGAAATGCGTATGTATTTCAAAATGGCTATTTGAGGGAAGTCAAATGGGCTAATGTTAATGGAATACCAATGGCTGTAGAGCAAACAGGGGATCCTGTAAAGCTTGTACCAGGAAAGTCGTGGGTTCATTTCGTACCATCTTCGCCAGGGTTACAAGCAATGGTGAAAACGCAGCCTTAAAGGGAGGAAAATTGCATGCAAATCGAAAAAATTCGGGGGCATCAAACAGATCAATTATTTAAAGCAGTGTTAGAGTTGAAGGACATCGAGGAATGCTATAAGTTTTTTGATGATTTATGTACGATTAGTGAAATTCAATCGTTGGCACAACGCTTTGAGGTTGCACATTTATTACGATTAAAGAAAACCTACGAATCCATTAAAAAGGAAACAGGGGCAAGTACTGCAACTATTTCGCGCGTGCGTCGCTGCTTCGATTACGGGAATGATACATATGATGAAATGTTAGGTCGTTTGTATCCTGATGAAAAACCATTCCAAGCACCAAAAGAATAGTCAGAAAAAAGGCTGAGTAGAAGTTCTACTCGGTCTTTTTCATTTTTTTGTCGTGAATCATAAGCTATACTTGTAAACGAATAGATAGAAAATGATAGGTGGTAAACATAGATGGATTATTTAGAATGGAGACATGTGTTCAAGCTAGATCCAGCGAAGGACATTTCCGATGAAGCACTAGAAAAAATTTGCGAGTCTGGGACAGATGTTATTTTAGTTGGGGGAACAGATAATGTAACGTTGGATGGGGTATTAGATTTACTTGTTCGAGTACGTCGTTTTGAGGTGCCAATAGCCCTTGAAATTTCTACGATTGATGCGGTAACACCAGGTTACGACTATTATTTTATCCCAACGGTATTAAATAGTGATGATCCAAAGTGGATTAAAAATTTACATCACGAGGCTATTAAGGAATACGGCGATATTATGGTATGGGATGAATTAGTAGCGGAAGGATATTGTATTTTAAATCCTGATTGTAAAGTAGCCCACGTAACGGGGGCGAAAACAGATTTAACGATGGATGATGTGGTAGCTTATGCACGCATGGCAGAGAATTTCTTTAAACTGCCTGTTTTTTATTTAGAGTACAGTGGAATGTATGGGGATTTAGGGATAGTCAGTGCTGTGAAAAACGAACTGAAGCATACCAAGCTCTTTTATGGTGGTGGCATAACATCTGCAAAGCAAGCAGAGGAAATGGCACAGTTTGCAGATACGGTAGTAGTTGGAAATATTATTTACGAAGATTTAAAAGCTGCACTTGCGACTGTTAAGGCTGTTAAAAATACGTTATAATTTTAGAACAAATGTTTGTAAGGCGGTGCGAAATGGAACAGTTAACAAAAAATTTACTAGCAGGCATGAATCCTGAACAGGAAAGAGCAGTTAAAACAACTGAAGGACCATTACTCATTATGGCAGGTGCTGGGTCAGGAAAAACACGAGTTTTAACACATCGTATTGCTTACCTAGTGATTGAAAAGGAAGTATATCCTTCTAAAATTTTAGCGATTACATTTACAAATAAAGCAGCACGAGAAATGCGTGAACGTATTGATGGCATTCTTGGTAATGGTACGGGCGATAGTATGTGGGTATCTACTTTCCACTCTATGTGTGTAAGAATTTTACGTCGTAATATCGATCAACTAGGCATTTCCCGTAACTTCTCTATTTTAGATTCTACGGATCAGCTTTCAGTCATCAAAAATGTGATGAAGGAAGAAAATATTGACCCAAAACGTTTTGAGCCACGAGCAGTTTTAAATGCTATTAGTGCAGCAAAAAACGAGTGTATAGCAGCGGATGATTATGCAGGTCAAATGAACGATAAGAATCCTTATGAACAAACAGTTGCACGTGTCTATAAAGGCTATGAGAAAAGATTACGCCGCAACCAATCCCTTGATTTTGATGATTTGATTATGACGACGATTACGTTGTTTAAACGTGTACCAGAAGTGCTTGAATATTATCAAAATAAATTTCAATATATTCATGTCGATGAATATCAAGATACCAATAAATCTCAGTATTTACTTGTACAGTTACTAGCAAAGAAATTTAAAAATATTTGTGTTGTAGGTGATTCCGATCAGTCTATCTATCGTTGGCGTGGTGCAGATATTGGGAATATTCTATCCTTCGAAAAGGATTATCCAACTGCAAAGGTGATTATGCTAGAGCAAAATTATCGTTCAACTAAACGCATCCTACAGGCAGCTAATGACGTCATTCAAAATAATACAACACGTTACCCAAAAGAATTACGCACAGAAAATTCAGAAGGTGAAAAGATTGCGCTATATAAAGCTTATAACGAGCAAGAGGAAGCACAATTTGTTGTACAAACAATTCAACAGCTAATTGAAAAAGAAAATCGTTCATTTGATGACTTTGCTATTTTATATCGTACAAACGCTCAATCTCGCGTAATGGAGGAAGTACTTGTTAAGTCCAATATGGCCTATCAAATAGTAGGCGGAACAAAGTTCTATGATCGTAAAGAGATAAAGGACTTACTAGCATATTTACGACTTATTGCCAATAATGATGATGATTTATCACTAGCACGTATTATTAATGAGCCAAAGCGCAGTATAGGTGCAACTTCCTTTGAAAAAATGGCACGTTATGCAATAGATCAGGATCGTTCGATTTTTGACGCGATGAATGATCTTGTTTTCATGGGACTATCAGGGAAAGCAGCAAATTCGGCTGAGCAATTTTATGCCATGATTAAAGGCTTTACACAAATGCAGGAATATCTATCTGTCACTGAAATTGTGGAGCAAGTTATTGACAAATCGGGTTATCGAGCAATGTTACAAAACGAAAAAACAATTGAAGCAGAAAGCCGTTTAGAAAATATTGAAGAGTTTTTATCTGTCACAAAGGCTTTTGAAGAGCGCAGTGATGATAAAAGCTTAATTGCCTTTTTAACCGATTTAGCCCTTATAGCTGATATTGATGCACTCGACAAAGAGGATGCATCCAAGGGCAATATTATTTTAATGACGATGCATGCAGCTAAAGGCTTAGAGTTCCCAGTTGTCTTTATTATCGGTATGGAGGAAAACATCTTCCCACATTCCCGCTCACTTGACGATCAAGATGAAATGGAAGAGGAACGCCGCCTTATGTACGTAGGTGTGACCCGTGCTGAGGAACGTCTATATTTAACATGTGCCCAAAGCCGTACGATTTTTGGTCGTTCAAGCTTTAATAATGCCTCCCGATTTTTAGGTGAAATTTCTCAAGATATTACAGAGTCAATTTCTAAGGCAGGGACAACATCAACAGTACCATTTGCTACTAACAATCGTTCAACAGGTGGTCATCAAAAGCGTACACTTGGTGCTATTCAGCAAACACAACCTGCCACAGCACGTTTACAAGCAACGGGTGGAGATCAATTTGGATGGAAGGCTGGAGATAAGGCGATTCATAAAAAATGGGGAACAGGTATGGTTGTTAGTGTAAAAGGTGAAGGTGATAGTACAGAGCTCGATATCGCATTCCCACAACCAATTGGTATTAAACGATTACTTGCTCAATTTGCACCGATTGAAAAAGCGTAAGCGGAGGAACGTAAATGAACGAAATAGAACAGCGTATAGCGGAGTTAAATAAATTATTGCATGAATATGGTTATGCCTATTATGTTTTAGATAAACCTGTCGTAGCAGATAGTGTCTATGACCAGCTATTACAGGAACTGATTGCATTAGAAGAAGCGAACCCATCCCTTATTTACCCGGATTCTCCTACGCAGCGTGTTGGTGGAGCAGTGGTAGAGGGCTTTAAAAAAGTAACGCATGATTACCCGATGCTTAGTCTTTCAAATGCTTTTCATGAAGCGGATTTGCGAGAATTCGATCGTAAAGTGCGTCAGGCTATCGGAGATCAATTTTCTTATGTATGTGAGCTGAAAATAGATGGTTTGGCTATTTCATTAAAATATGAAAATGGCATGTTTGTACAAGGGGCTACAAGAGGAGATGGTGTGGTAGGAGAAGATATTACCGCCAATTTAAAGACCATCCGTGCGATTCCCCTTCGTTTAAAGGAACCCATTACGATTGAAGTACGTGGTGAGGCGTATATGCCGAAAAAATCCTTTGAAAACTTAAATGCCCAACGTGCTGACAATGGTGAGGAGTTGTTTGCTAATCCACGTAATGCGGCTGCTGGCTCATTACGTCAGTTAGACCCTAAAATTGCGGCCAGTCGCCAACTATCAACGTTTATCTATGCCATTGGCGGAGACGGTGAAGTATACGGTATCGACGGTCATGCTGAAATGCTTGATTATTTAGAAGGCTTAGGCTTCCCTTCCAATAAAGAACGCCAACGATGCTCTACTATTGAAGAGGTAATGGCCTTTATAGAACATTGGACAGAAAACCGTCCAAAATTGGCTTACGAGATTGACGGAATTGTTATTAAAGTTGACCGTTATGCTCAGCAAGATGAACTAGGTTATACAGCAAAGAGTCCACGCTGGGCGATTGCCTATAAATTTCCTGCAGAGGAAGTTGTTACTACGTTACTTGATATTGATTTAACAGTAGGTCGTACAGGTGTTGTTACTCCTACAGCGATTTTAACCCCCGTACAAGTAGCGGGGACGACGGTTCAGCGTGCTTCTTTACACAATGAGGATTTAATTCGAGATAAGGATATTCGTCTTGGAGATACAGTTATTATTCGAAAAGCTGGAGACATTATCCCTCAAGTTGTAGGTGTACTAATAGAACAACGTCCTGAGGATTCAGTCCCTTTTGTCATGCCAAAAAATTGCCCTGTTTGTGATAGTGAATTGATTCGTATTGAAGGCGAAGTTGCCCTGCGCTGTGTAAATCCTGCCTGCTTTGCTCAAATTGCAGAAAGCATAAAATATTTTGTTTCTCGGAACGCGATGAATATTGACGGTCTTGGGGATAAAGTAGTGGAGCAATTATTGCGTGCAGATTTAATACATGATGTTTCTGACTTGTATCATTTAACGGTGGAGCAACTTGTGGAATTGGAGCGTATGGGCGAAAAATCAGCAACTAATTTAGTAAATGCTATTCAAGAATCGAAGGAAAATTCGATGGAGCGTTTATTAATTGGACTAGGAATTCGTCATGTTGGTGAAAAAGCAGCCAAAATCGTATCAGAGGAATTTGGTTCAATGGAAGCGGTGATGGCTGCAACAGAGGAGCAGCTTGTGGCAATTTATGAAATTGGAGATAAAATGGCTTCATCGTTAGTGGAGTATTTCTCAAATGAAGATGCACGAGCAGTTATTGAGCGTCTTGCTGCTGCAGGCGTTAATATGACATACAAAGGTAAAAAAGTAGAAGTGGCGATTGGTGATAGTCCTTTTGCAGGTAAAACAATTGTCTTAACTGGTAAACTTGAGCAATTGACACGCAACGAAGCAAAAGCGAAAATAGAAGAGTTAGGTGGTACAGTCACGGGTAGTGTCAGCAAAAAAACAGATCTAGTGATCGCAGGTACGGATGCAGGCTCTAAACTAACAAAGGCTGAGCAATTGGGTATCGAAGTTTGGACTGAAGATAACTTAATTGAACAACTTAACCTCATCGAATAAGTGCATGATATCTTCCCTTTTATGAATAGGAAGCGATGTCGAGTGCACAACCGTTACATCAAGGCGTCGAGTAGTTTCGTCGACCTAAAATTGACTATTAGTAAAGGAGCACTAAATAATGAAGTCTTTTCGACTCATTCCAGCAATCGTAGCTGCTGCAATGCTAGTCGGCTGTGTGCCTTCTGACAAGAAGGAGACAGAGCTTACACAGGAAACGCAACAGAAAGAAAAAGCTGAAACAACAATTATCCCAAGCATACAAATTGATGAATCTTATTATAAGACGCTTATCCCTTATAAAGAGAGTGCAAGTAGAGGTCTAGTGGTATCTAATATTTATACGAAATATGATATGAAGGAAGTTGAATCAGGTTTAATGCGTTTATCTCAAAATGAGTTCGACACAGATAACTACTACTTCCAAGAAGGTCAATATTTAGCTGAAAGTACAGTAAGCTCTTGGCTTGCTCGTAGTTCACAAACAGAGGATGGATTAAATCCACCGACAACAGACACAATGACACCAGAGGAGCGAGCAACAAAGGCTCCAGTTTATTTATCTCATATTGTAGAGCAAAACTACTTAACAAAAACGAATGATAATAAAGTGAAACTAGGTGGGATTTCAATTGGTCTTGCCTTAAATTCTATCTATTATTATCAAAAAGAACAGTATGGCGAATATTACGAGAAACCAATTTCAGAGTCTACTCTTATTGAGCAAGGCAAAAAAATGGCTGCTGAAATCGTTTCCCGTTTACGTTCACGTGAAGAGTTAAAGGATGTACCGATTGTGGTCGGTTTGTTTAAGCAGCAAGCCCGTAATCAAATTATTCCAGGGACATACTTTAGCTATGGTGTAGCAAAAGCTGGACAGAACAGCATTGCTGATTGGGAAGGTATAGATGAAAATTACGTCTTGTTCCCAACAGATGATTCACAAGATGTATACCGAGATATCAACAATAACTTCAAGAACTTCAAACAAGATGTTGATAAATATTTTTCTAACTATACAAGTGTGATCGGTACTGGTTTCTATCGTAATAAACAAATTCAAAATCTTTCGATTGAAATTCCAATCCAATTTTTCGGTAAAGCAGAGATAATAGGATTTACGCAATATTTAACAGGGATTTTAATCAATCAATTTGATAATATTCATGTGGAAGTGAGTGTTACTTCAGTGAATGGTCCTGAGGCACTAATCATTAAAAAGGCCAATGACAAGGACCCTTACGTGCATGTCTATGATTAATATAGTCAGCCTTTGTGCTGACTATATTTTTTATGGTAATGGATTGAAATAGAGGAACACAACAGGATGATAGCGACAACACTTTGTTATAGTAGTGAAAGTTTCTATATTTTTAGTGAAAGTTGTGATTTTTAAAATGAAAAATGTTATGATTATTGGCATGGTTAACTTTATTCAACCCTATTGTTATCAATAAAAACAATGAATTGAACAAGTATTCGGAGGTGTGAAAAATGGCTAAATTAACAAAAGAAGAAGTAAAGCACGTGGCAAATTTAGCACGTCTTGCAATTACAGAAGAAGAAGCAGAGAAATTTGCTGAACAGCTTGGTAAAATTACAGACTTTGCGGAGCAGTTAAATGAACTGGATACAACAAATGTTGAACCAACAACGCACGTTTTACCATTAGTGAATGTAATGCGTGAAGATGTAGCAGTAAAAGGTTTAGACCGCGAAGTAATGATGTTAAACGTAAAAGAACAAGAAGATGGTCAAGTAAAAGTACCAGCTATCATGTAATACTAAAACATAGGAGGATTCCTCATGACGCTATTTGAACGTTCAGCTAAGGAGTTACAAGCAGAAATTAAAGCGGGTAACTTATCAATCGCTGACTTAACGAAAGAAGCATACGAGCGTATTGCAAAGCTTGATGGCGATGTACAAGCATTCCTTGCTTCAAACGAAGAAAAAGCAACTGCTCAAGCTGCTGAAATGGATAAAGTACCATTTGAAAAGCGTGGACCATTATTCGGTCTACCGATCGGTGTGAAAGACAACATCGTAACAGAAGGCTTAGAAACAACATGTGCCTCTAAAATTCTAGAAGGCTTTATGCCAATCTATGATGCAACTGTTGTCAACAAGCTACGTGAAGCTGGCATGATTACAGTTGGTAAATTAAACATGGATGAATTTGCAATGGGTTCTTCAAACGAAAACTCATACTATAAAACAACAAAAAATCCATGGAATTTAAACCACGTACCAGGAGGCTCTTCAGGTGCATCTGCAGCAGCTGTAGCAGCTGGTGAAGTACCATTCTCTCTTGGATCAGATACAGGTGGTTCAATCCGTCAACCTGCAGCTTACTGTGGTGTTGTAGGGATGAAACCTACATATGGTCGTGTATCTCGTTTTGGTCTCGTTGCATTCGCATCTTCTCTAGATCAAATTGGACCAATTACACGCAATGTTGAAGATAATGCGCTATTACTAGAAGCTATCGCTGGATTAGATCCAAATGATTCGACTTCCGCGAATGTTGAGGTGCCAAATTACGCTGCAGCTCTTACTGGTGATGTTAAGGGCTTACGTATCGCTGTGCCAAAAGAATTCCTTGGTGAAGGCGTTGGTGAAGCAGCTCGTCAATCAGTGCTTGCGGCATTAGAGGTATTAAAAGGCTTAGGCGCTACTGTAGAAGAGGTATCACTTCCTCACTCGAAATATGCACTAGCTGCGTACTATATCCTTTCTTCATCTGAAGCGTCTTCTAACTTATCTCGTTTCGATGGTATCCGCTATGGTTTCCGTGCAGAAAACGTAACAAATTTAATGGACCTTTATAAAGAAACGCGTGCACAAGGCTTTGGTGATGAAGTAAAACGACGTATCATGCTAGGTACTTACTCACTAAGTGCAGGTACGTATGATGCGTACTACAAAAAGGCACAACAAGCACGTACACTGATCAAAGCAGACTACGATAAAGTATTTGAAGACTTTGATGTTATCATTGGTCCAACAGCTCCAACACCAGCATTCAAGATTGGTGAAAATGTTGATGATCCAATGACAATGTATGCAAACGATATTTTAACAATCCCGATGAACTTAGCAGGTGTACCAGCGATTTCAATTCCTTGTGGCTTTGAAAACGATCTACCATTAGGTTTACAAATAATTGGTAAATATTTCGATGAAGCGACTATTTACCGTGTGGCTCATGCTTTTGAACAAGCAACTGAGTTCCATAAAGAAGTTCCTCAAATGTGGGAGGGAAAATAACATGAACTTTGAAACAGTCATTGGTTTAGAAGTACACGTTGAGTTGAAGACTAACTCAAAAATCTTCTCACCAGCACCAGCTCACTTTGGTGCTGAACCAAATACAAATACAACAGTAATCGATTTAGGCTATCCTGGGGTCCTACCAGTCCTGAACAAAAATGTAGTAGATTTCGCTATGCGTGCAGCACTTGCACTCAATATGGAAATCGAACAAGAAACAAAGTTTGACCGTAAAAACTACTTCTATCCAGATAATCCGAAAGCTTATCAAATTTCACAATTCGATAAACCAATCGGTAAAAATGGTTGGATTGATATTGAAGTAGACGGCTATACAAAACGTATCGGTATCACGCGTCTTCATATGGAAGAAGACGCTGGTAAGCTTTCACATGCTGGTGACCATTCACTAGTTGACTTTAACCGTCAAGGAACACCGCTTGTTGAAATCGTTTCTGAGCCAGATATTCGTACACCAAACGAAGCGTATGCATATCTCGAAAAATTAAAATCGATTATTCAATATACTGACGTATCTGATTGTAAGATGGAAGAAGGCTCATTACGTTGTGATGCCAATATTTCTATTCGTCCTTATGGTCAAGAAGAATTTGGTACAAAAACAGAGCTTAAAAACCTGAACTCCTTCAACTATGTTCGTCGTGGTTTAGAGCATGAAGAATTACGTCAAGCAGATGTATTATTATCTGGTGGCGTGATTGAGCAAGAAACACGTCGTTTTGATGAAAAAACAGGTAAAACAATTTTAATGCGTGTTAAAGAGGGAACAGATGATTACCGTTACTTCCCAGAGCCAGACTTAGTTCGTCTTTCAATTGATGATGCGTGGTTAGAGCGTGTGAAATCTGAAATTCCAGAGCTTCCAGATGCTCGTAAAAAACGCTATGTTGAAGAACTAGGCTTAACACCTTATGATGCTGGAGTTCTTGTTATCTCTAAAGAAATCTCAGACTTCTTTGAGGCAATGGTAGCAAATGGGGCAGATGCTAAGCTTTCTGCTAACTGGTTAATGGGTGATGTTTCTGCTTATTTAAACGCAGAGCAAAAAGATCTAAAAGATACTGCATTAACACCAGAAAACCTTGCTGAAATGGTAAAATTAATCACGGACGGTACAATTTCTTCTAAGATCGGTAAAAAAGTATTTGCTGAATTGGTAGAAAACGGTGGCTCTGCACAGGATATTGTGAAAGCAAAAGGCTTAGTGCAAATTTCCGATGAAGGTGCATTACTAGCAATCGTAACAGAAGTTTTAGATAACAATGCTCAATCTATCGAGGACTTCAAAAATGGTAAAGACCGTGCGATTGGCTTCTTAGTTGGTCAAATTATGAAGGCAACAAAAGGTCAAGCTAACCCACCAATGGTTAATAAATTATTACAACAAGAAATTGCCAAACGATAATACTCGTTGTAACATAATAGCCGAGAGAGCTTCATTGCTCCCTCGGCTATTACTATTCAAAAATGTAACAAATTTGCATTTTGTGAAACTTAATAGTTGTTTAAAAAGCGTATCCATAGCAAAATATAGAATAGACAGTAATAAGGGGGACGAGCCAATGAAAACAGAACAACAGTATTTTAATGAAGCTATATCAATACAGCAATATATGGAGAACATGACGACGTTAAAAGAAGAAAGCTTTCGTATTTATGATGGCTTTGAAGTACCAACAAACGATGGTTTTATTGCGTTATTAAAAGAAAAACAACCTAAAATTTTAACGATTACAGAGGATTGGTGCGGAGACGCAATGTTAAATAATCCAATTATTCGCCGTATTGCTGAAGCGGCAGGATTAGATATGCGTACCGTTTTCCGTGATGCTGATACAGAGCTAATTGATCGTTATTTAACAAACGGTGGTCGTGCAATTCCAATTTATCTATTATTAGATGATGCTGGAGAAGTGATTGGAAAATGGGGACCACGTGCACCTGAATTACAAGAGTTCGTCGTAACGAAACGAGCAAGCTTACCAGATAAAGAAGATCCAACCTTTGAAGAGGCTCAAAAGGCTCTGTATGCAGAAATTCGTGAGGAAAATATCTCCAATCAAACATATTGGATATATGTTTATGAGGACTTTAAGAAGCAAGTAACAGAAGCATTACAAAAATAACAAGAGCATTGCAACATTTCAACGTATAAATCGTTGAATGAAGTAGAATCTTATGAAGCAGGAAGGTATGTTATGAAACGAGCAAGAATCATTTATAATCCTACATCTGGACGCGAAGTGTTTAAGAAACATCTACCAGAGGTGTTGGAAAAACTAGAGGTAGCAGGCTATGAGACATCCTGTCACGCAACAACATGTGAAGGCGATGCAACGCTTGCAGCAAAAAATGCGGTAGAACGCGGTTTTGATATCATCATCGCAGTTGGTGGAGATGGCACATTAAATGAAGTTGTTTCAGGTGTAAGTCCATTTGAAAACCGTCCGAAAGTTGGTCTAATTCCAATGGGCACTACAAATGATTTTGCCCGTGCCGTGCATATCCCTCGAAATATTGAAGAGGCAGTAGACATTATTATTCAAGGCGACACATTGCCAGTGGATGTTGGTCTCTTAAATGGCGAACGCTATTTCATCAATATTGCTGCTGGCGGACGTATTACAGAGCTTACTTACGAAGTACCAAGCAAAATGAAAACAATGCTTGGTCAGCTAGCCTATTATGTAAAGGCAGTTGAGATGATTCCATCCATCAAAGCCTCACATATGCGCATTGAATATGATGGCGAAGTATTTGATGGCGACGCTATGATGTTCCTATGTGGGTTAACGAATTCAGTAGGCGGCTTTGAAAAACTAGCTCCTGATGCAAGCATTAATGATGGTTACTTTACTTTAATAGTGCTAAAGAAGGTAAGTCTTCCTGAATTTATTCAGCTAGCTGCCATGGCACTAAGAGGCGAACATTTAAATGATGATCGTGTCATCTACAAGAAAGCTAGTGTTGTCAAAGTGACTACAGAAAATGAGGTCCACCTTAACCTCGATGGCGAATATGGCGGAGACGCTCCTGCTACATTTGAAAACCTAAAGCGTCACATCGAAATCTTTGTTCCACTCGCAGATATTCGAGAGGAAGACCGTATTTAATGAACCCGAAAAGCTCATCCGATTTTATTGAGGATGAGCTTTATTTTGTATTTTTTGGTTGATTGCTTGAAGCGCTCTCAAAGGAGGTGAGGCCGCTCCAAATTAAAATTCCATCATTAGAATAAAACTGGCTAAATCCCATAAACTAAGCTTTAGAAGTAAGAATGTGAATGAAATTAGAAAAATGTTTGGCAAATGTGCGTATATTACTTGAACAAAATTTGAAACCTTAATAATAGACTGAAGTTTCGGTCCGTTATTAAGGTTTTTTTCGTTGGAATAGTGGAAAATGGGGGTATGGATAAGGGAAAGGAAGTGTTGCCTTTGTATAAGTCACAAGAAAAGAAGCTTATATGGCTAAGCTTTGGTGTTGCAATCATTATGCTACTTTCTATTCTTGGAAGAATATTTGGAAGTTAAGGGGGCAATGAGATGATTAATGAATCAGCGGTCTATTGGAGCCGAGCATTAACGGAGTTAACATTATCGTTCCATATTATTTATGCAACAATTGGTGTGGGTGTCCCGTTAATGATTATGATTGCTCAATGGACTGGGTATAAAAAGAATGATGAACATTATATCTTAATGGCAAGACGTTGGGCCCGTGGTTTTGTCATTACTGTAGCAGTCGGTGTGGTAACTGGAACCGCAATCGGCTTACAACTATCATTATTGTGGCCTAATTTTATGCAACTCGCTGGTCAAACAATTGCGTTACCACTTTTTATGGAAACGTTTGCATTTTTCTTTGAGGCGATATTCTTGGGCATCTATTTATATACTTGGGATCGCTTTGATAGTCAGAAAAAGCATATGCTTCTGTTAATCCCTGTTGCTGTCGGAGCATCCATGTCAGCAGTCTTTATCACAATCGTTAATGCTTTTATGAACGCACCAAGAGGATTTGATATCGTAGACGGAGAACTTGTTAATATTCAACCTTTTCTTGCAATGTTTAACCCCGCCATGCCAACGAAGGTTGCACATGTACTTGTGACAGCGTACATGACATCGGCTTTTGTGCTAGCAGCTATTGCAGGATTTAGAATGTTAAAAGGCTCGAAGCATGTATACCATAAAAAATCACTACTTTTACTAATGAAAATTGGCTTGATTTTCTCCATAGCAGCCGCTGTGATTGGAGATTTTTCAGGAAAATACTTAGCCGAATATCAACCCGAAAAACTAGCAGCAGCAGAATGGCATTTTGAAACAGAAGGTAAGGCGTCTCTTGTATTATTTGGTGTCTTAGATGGAGAAGAAGTTAAATATGCTATTAAAATTCCGTATGCTTTAAGCATTCTTGCACATTTTAATCCTAATGCAGAGGTAATCGGCTTAGATCAATTTGAGGAAGAGGATCTACCGCCACTCTATATTCACTATCTCTTTGATATCATGGTTTCCATTGGTATGTTTATGCTGCTAGTTTCATTACTTTATGTTGTAGGGAAAGCACGGGGCTGGCAGTTTATTCATTCAAGATGGTATAGATGGATTATCGTAGCGGGTGGACCACTATCAATTATCGCCATTGAAGCAGGTTGGTGGCTTGCCGAAGTTGGACGTCAACCATGGATACTTTATGGACTAATGCGTACACCTGAGGGAGCTACGACGAGCGACCATGTCGATTTAATGCTGCTTTTATTCGCAGGCGTCTATGCAGTATTAGCAGTGGGAAGTATTGTCGTATTGGTAAGAATGTTTAAAAAGAACCCAATCGAACGCGAGATTGAAGATCGCCACTCTGAAAAAGGCGGTGACATCCTATGACGTTAGAGATTTTAGGTATTTCAGTATTATGGATATTCCTATTTGGCTATGTCATTGTCGCATCAATCGATTTTGGTGCTGGCTTCTTTAATGCATACAGTCTACTTATTGGAAAAAATCATATTTTAACAAATATTATTAAACGTTATTTATCGCCTGTTTGGGAAGTTACCAATGTCTTTTTAGTATTCTTCTTTGTAGGAATCGTAGGATTTTTCCCGCAAACCGCTTTTTATTACGGAACGATTTTACTTGTGCCCGTTAGTATTTCGCTTGTACTATTGGCAATTCGAGGCTCCTATTATGCCTTTGAATCGTATGGTACACGAGGCCATATCGGATATACACTGACATATGGTGTAGCAGGTTTATTAATTCCCGCTTCTTTATCCGTTGTCTTTGCCATTGCTGGTGGAGGCTATGTTGATGTAATTGATGGGCAGCCTATGCTGAACTACTGGACTTTATATACAAGTCCATTTGCTTGGAGCATAGTGGTACTCAGTATCGCTGCTGTATTGTATATTTCAGCCGTATTTTTAACATGGTACGCGCATAAAGCAAATGATAGCGAAGCAACGAAACTGATGAGAAAATATGCTCTTGTGTGGGCAGCACCGCTAATGATTAGTGCGCTTGGCATTATGTATGAAATGAAATCCATCAACCCAGAGAGCTACAGTCATATGGTAAATTTATGGTGGATGTTTGCGATTTCAGCTGTCTTATTTATTGTCACAGTCGTACTCATTGCCATGCGTAAAAAGTACGGACTTGCAGTTGGGCTCCTGATTGCTCAATTTGCCGTAGCCTTCTTTGCTTATGGAATAGCTCAATATCCATACCTACTGTATCCGTATTTAACCATTTACGATAGCTTTACAAGCACACAAATGGCGATTGCTTTAGTTATCGCATTTATTTTAGGACTGTGTCTTCTTCTTCCTTCACTTTATTTATTGATGAAACTATTCTTATTCAATAAAAAATATGTGACAGGAAAAGAAGACAATCACGCATAGGAGGAAAGCACATATGCAAAGTTTTTTAATTTTTTATGCACCTTTTATTGTCGTCATACTTGGGATCTTGTGTGCATTTTGGTGGGCACCAAGGGATTATCATATTACAAAAGAGCAGGAAAAGAGTCGCGAATAGCGACTCTTTTTTCAAGTTAATTAGCAGAGACACGCAACAGCCAAGTCTTGTTCTTTTTTCATTCGCCAACACATGCTACAATAAGGAGATTGAAATGGAGGATGTACGAATGTCAGCACCCGTAAAAAAAAATGAACGACTTTCAGTTTATATAGAAGATCTAACGCATGATGGCAATGGTGTCGCAAAGGTTGAAGGTTATCCACTATTCATACAAGGCGCACTGCCAAACGAAACGGCCGAAATCCATGTGTTAAAAACATTAAAAAACTATGGCTTTGCAAAGGTAATAGATATTATCAAGCCATCTCCAGACCGTGTTGAAGCTCCATGTGATTACTTCAAGCAGTGTGGCGGCTGTCAATTACAGCATTTATCCTATGAGGGGCAGCTAAAATGGAAAGAAAATATGGTGCGCAATGTGATGCAGCGGATTGGTAAAATTCATGCACCTGTTCACCCAGTAAAAGGTATGAAAGAACCTTGGCACTACCGTAATAAAGCACAAATTCCTTTCTCTGAAAATGAAGCTGGACAAGCGATTGCAGGCTTTTATAAAACAAAAACGCATAGCATTGTGGATATGGATCGCTGTTTAATTCAAACAGGAGAAGCAGATGCTATTCTTGCAGGCTTGAAAAAGGAATTAGCAACGTTAGGTGTTCGCTCTTATAATGAGCATACACATGAAGGGATGTTGCGTCATGTCGTTATCCGTAAAGCACGAGCAACAGGCGAAGTCATGGTTGTCCTTGTAACGAAAAAGAAAAAGTTCCCACAAAAAGAGGCAGCTATTGCAGTAATCCAAAAGCTAGTGCCAAACGTTACATCAATTATGCAAAATGTGAATAGTGAGAAAACCAATGTTATTTTTGGTGATGACACAATCAACCTTTGGGGTAAAGACGTTATTATTGATACAATTGGTGACGTACGTTTTGAAATCTCTGCTCGCTCCTTCTATCAAGTCAATCCAGAGCAAACAGAGGTCCTCTACAAGCAAGCACTAGATTATGCTGACTTGCAGGGAGATGAACGTGTCATTGATGCGTATTGTGGAATTGGTACGATCTCTTTATTCCTTGCTCAAAAAGCAAAGGCTGTCATGGGCGTGGAAATTGTCCCACAAGCGATTGAAGATGCCAAACGCAACGCACTGCTTAATGGCTTTACAAATACTTATTTTGAAGCAGGCCCAGCAGAGGAAGTTATCCCAAGATGGTATAAAGAAGGCAAGGAAGCAGACGTACTAGTCGTCGATCCACCGCGCAAAGGCTGCGATGAAGCACTGCTAACTACGATACTAGAGCAACGACCAAAACGAGTGGTCTACGTATCCTGTAACCCAGCCACACTAGCACGTGATCTTCGCATTTTAGAGGATGGCGGCTATCAAACGCAGGAAATCCAGCCAGTGGATATGTTCCCGCATTCGACGCATTGTGAAGCCGTGGCATGGCTTAAGTTAAATGTGTAACACATTACTAAACTCATCTATACAATATAAAAATTACCGTTTTAGGACGGAATTTAGTTAAAATCAATAAAAACTCGGATTCGATCAAATACGAATCCGAGTTTTTTTCGATGTAATTTCTTCCATCTGAAACCTTCACTAATTGAGTCAATTCACATTGACAAAAACCATTCAGAACATCCCATCACTTATAAACTATATATAATTGTGTATCTCTAGTTTAATTGTTTTTTTCTCCAATATGACTTAAAAGAGACTCTGTCAATTCTCGTCTTATTTGCGTGATATGGTTTTCCATGAGTTGCTTAGCTTGGTTCGCATCTCCAGAAGCAATGGCTAAGTAAATTTTTTTATGTTCATCGATGGTTTCTTGCGTTCGTTCTGGATCTTCCAAGCGTTGTCTGCGGGTAGCTCGGATTGTGTCTTGCATATGCTCACTAAGGGTTTGAAATAATTGCAAAAATATAGAGTTATGTGAAGCGAGTACAATATTATGATGGAAACTTAGGTCTGCTTGAATTCCTAATTCTACATCATTTTTACCTTGATCCATCATGTCTAATGCTTTGCTTATTCGTTCTAAGTCTACAGAAGTAGCTCGTCGGGAAGCTAAAAAGGCACATTCTACTTCAAGTGCTTGGCGAAGCTCCAACATTTCATAAATTAATTTTTTTTCAGTATTTATAATTGTAGAGGAAAGCTCTTCACCTAAAGTATGGGATTCTACTGTTTTAATAAAGCTACCACTGCCTTGTTTAATTTCAATAAATCCCTTTATTTCAAGCTTTCGAAGTGCCTCTCTTACGGATGTCCGACTGACATTAAAACGACTCGCTAATTCTCTTTCTGTCGGGAGTTTATCCCCAGGCTGTAATTCACCATTTAAAAAATATTCCTTTATTTGATCAACGATTACCTGATACGCTTTTTTCTTTGGTTGAGGCATTACCTATCTCACCACCTTAAATACATAGTACTATAAACGCTTTAATCATACAGAAATACAGCATGTTTATCAATTTACGAAAAAAATTAATAGTTGATATTTTCTGAATATTTAGTACAATGTAAAAAGGTTGGACCAATTTTAAGAATACGGTGAATTGGTATGACATATAAATTTATCAATTAAACAATCCAAATACTATGAGAGCAAAAGGGGAAGGAAAAAATGATTATTACAAATGAAGAATTAGTGAGGGCCCTACGAAATGTTCTTCCAGAAATTGAAGTGACAATTAATCAAACGATTTTAGAACAGCATAGCAGTGATGAATCCTATCATAGTGCCTGTCTACCCGATATTGTGGTGTTTCCGACAAAGACAGAAGAAGTGAGTAAGATAATGAACATAGCAAATCAATACAAAGTACCAATAGTGCCATTTGGAAGAGGAACAAGCTTAGAAGGACATGTGATTCCTTATAATCATGGGATAACAATTGATTTTTCACTCATGAACAGAATAGTAGAAGTTAGAGAGAAGGACTTTCTTGTGAAAGTTCAACCAGGGGTGACACGTTCTCAATTGAATAAAGAGTTAAAGAAATATGGATTATTTTTCTCCGTAGACCCAGGAGCAGATGCGACAATTGGAGGAATGGCTGCAACAAATGCTAGTGGGACAACATCTGTTAAATATGGAACTATGCGCGATCAAGTTCGAGATTTAGAGGTTGTTCTGTCAGATGGAACCGTGATTCATACAGGGAATTTAGCAGAGAAATCTTCATCGGGCTATCATTTAAACGGTCTATTTGTTGGGTCAGAGGGAACACTTGGTTGTTTTACTGAGTTGACGTTAAGAGTTTATGGTATTCCTGAATGTGTCATGGCTGTTAGAGCGTCCTTCGAAACAGTGAATGATGCTGTGGAAGGAGTTGTGAGTATTCTACAAGCGGCAATTCCTATTGCAAGAGTTGAACTTGTAGATGAACCTTCAATGAAGCAAGTGAACTTGTATAGTCAAACAGCTTATGAGGAACAACCAACCTTATTTTTAGAGTTTGAGGGGAATGAGGCTGGCTTAAGGCAGGATGTAGAATTTATGAAAGAGATTGTAGCGGCTCATAATTGCAAAAATATTGAATTTGAGATGGATAATGCAGCCCGAAATCAGCTATGGGAAGCTCGCCATAATTTAGCTTATGCCTATGTCCATGGTCATCCAGGAAAAAAACTAATGGTAACCGATGTTTGCTTACCGATATCCGAGTTAGCAGGTGCTATTGAACATGCAAGAGAAGCACTTGATATGTTAGCGCTTACAGGTGGGGTTGTTGGACATGTTGGTGATGGCAATTTCCATGTACTATTAATGATTGATATGAATGATCCAAAGGAAATAAAGAAAGCTGATGAATTAAATGAGTTGATTGTGATGTATGCACTAGAACGAGGAGGAACTTGCACAGGAGAACATGGTGTGGGCATTGGTAAGCAGAAATATCAAGAGAAAGAACACGGTAAAGCACTTCTAGTGATGGAAAAGATTAAACAAGCACTTGACCCTGACACACTTTTCAATCCGAATAAAATATTGAAAATAAAAATATAGGGAGTGGAAATATGAAGATTTTAGAAACGATTAGTACCATTGCTGGTAAATACTTTGCTATATGGGTTATTTGTATTGCTGTTATTGCCTTTATAGCTCCAGAACCCTTTTTAATATTTGGGGGGTATATCACGATTTTGCTAGGCATTGTTATGTTTGGCATGGGTCTGACGCTAAAAGCAGTAGACTTTAAATTGGTTATAACGAATCCAGTACCAGTCATTATTGGTGTATGTGCTCAATATGTTATCATGCCACTTTCCGCTTTTTTAATTGCTTATATAATGAACTTGCCAGCAGAATTAGCTGCAGGGCTAGTCCTTCTTGGATCTGTACCAGGTGGAACTGCTTCAAACGTCATGGTGTATTTAGCTAAAGGAAATGTACCTTTGTCCATCACAATGACATCCTTTTCGACATTATTAGCTCCAATTGCCACACCATTCATCCTATTATTGCTTGCAGGTAAATGGATGCCAGTTGATCCCATAGCGATGTTTACTTCAATTATTCAAGTAATTATTATCCCTATTATCCTAGGGATTATTATCAGAAGAGTTGTTCCTCAAATCGTAGAAAAAAGTATTAATGTGATTCCTCTTATTTCAGTAGTTGCTATTATGATTATTGTATCTGCTGTTGTTGCTGGTAATGTCGATACCATCGCTTCGGCAGGCTCCATTATTTTTGCAGCTGTAGTGCTTCATAACGCATTCGGATTGTTATTTGGTTATATAACAGCTCGTGTATTAGGCCTCGATGAAAGCAATCGAAGAGCTATTTCAATTGAAGTTGGCATGCAGAACTCTGGTCTGGGTGTAGCGTTAGCTACTGCCCACTTCGGTCCCTTAGCGGCCCTACCTAGTGTACTTGGGGCTGTTTGGCATAATATTTCTGGTCCGATTCTCGCTACCTATTGGTCGAAAAAACCAGAGAAACCAGAGGTACAGTATAATAAACAGATGCAAGAAGATAACCGCAGAACTCAAATATAGAAAGTAAATATTTGAGTTCCACCCGATAGTAGTGCAGTCATATTATCTATTTTGTTTAAATCCACCTCACAAATGGATCCATTCGAAAAAATATAGAAATGAAAATTAGGTATAATAAAAGTAGATGAGGTAGAAACAATCTATACCATCTACTTTTTTGTTTGTTAAAATACCATTTAGGACTGATTTTCGTTAAAATAAACATTGTTGATTTTTGCATTAGCTAATGAGATAAATGTAACATTTGACTTTATAATTTTTAACTGAGAGCATGGAGTTTTATCCATAGTGAGAGGATTTGGAATTAACATGATAGATAATTTTTGGCGTGATTTACCACGACCATTTTTTGTATTGGCACCGATGGAAGATGTGACAGATGTTGTGTTTCGTCACGTTGTAAGTGAAGCAGGTCGACCAGATGTGTTTTTTACTGAGTTTACAAATTCGGATAGCTACTGTCATCCAGAGGGAAAGAAAAGTGTGCAAGGTCGTTTGCTCTTTACAGAAGATGAGCAGCCAATGGTGGCACATATTTGGGGAGATAATCCCGAGTATTTCCGTGAAATGAGTATTGGCATGGCTGAGCTGGGTTTTAAAGGCATTGATATTAACATGGGCTGCCCTGTACCGAATGTAGCATCAAGAGGGAAGGGGAGTGGCCTTATTCTCCGACCAGATGTGGCGGCAGAATTAATTCAAGCAGCAAAAGCGGGCGGACTGCCTGTTAGCGTGAAAACACGACTTGGCTACAAGGATGTAAATGAGTGGGAGGATTGGCTAACGCATATATTAAAACAGGATATTGCGAACCTTTCGATTCATCTACGAACAAGAAAGGAAATGAGCCTAGTAGATGCGCATTGGGAGCTTATTCCGGAAATCAAAAAACTACGTGACCGTATTGCACCTAATACGCTACTGACAATCAATGGAGATATTCCTGACCGTCAAACGGGACTCCAACTAGCTGAACAATACGGGATTGATGGCGTGATGATTGGACGAGGTATTTTTAAAAATCCTTTTGCTTTTGAAAAGGAGCCAAAAGAGCATAGCAGTAAAGAGTATCTTAATCTTTTAAGACTGCAGCTCGATCTTCAAGATCAATACGCGGAAGAACTACCACGTTCCATCACAGGGCTTCATCGCTTCTTCAAAATTTATGTCAAAGGATTCAGAGGAGCTGGTGAATTAAGAAGTCAATTGATGAACACAAAATCAACGGATGAAGTGCGTGTATTGCTAGACAACTTTGAATCAAACAATATTGAATGACAATGAAATGATGGAACCACTAATAAAGTCAAGTAAATAACAGTAGAAATAGGAGCAAAGATTTGAGGATGAGATTTCCCTTTCTTTGCTCCTTTCAATTTATCGCTATTGAGGTTTTGTCAGATGCTAGGGGGCTCTTGTTTTTATGTGTGAAAATAACAATATTGCCCCTGAATCATTTGTAGATTGGTAATCGAAAATAACATATTTTTGTAACGTAATTAAATTCTAAGAGTTATATAAGTGAAAGGGGTGAAAATAGGTGGACTTTGAGGAAATCTATCAGGAATACTTTAAAGAAGTTTATTTATATATCCTATCATTAAGTCACGATGAGCGCATAGCCGAGGAAATAACACAAGAAGCATTTTTTAAGGCATTAAAAGCAATAAAAAAATTTGATGGTTCTAAGGATATTCGAGCATGGCTTTTTACAATTGCGAAAAATACATATTTCTCACACTACAAAAGAAAGAAACGACAAGTAGATTCAGGTGCAGTAGAAGAATCAAGTATGGAAGTGCAAATTGTAAAGCATTTGATGAATGAAGAAGATGCCTTCATGGTTCATCAGTTTCTTCACTCGATGAATGAGCCATATAAGGAGGTCTTTTCATTACGTACTTTTGGAGAATTACCTTTTGAAAAGATAGGACGTCTTTTTGGAAAAAGTGCAGGGTGGGCAAGGGTTACCTTTTACAGAGCGAGAAAACAAATTATCGAGTATATGGAGGCGATGAATTATGAAAGAGATTAAATGCACAATTATTCAAGATGTTTTACCTCTGTATGTTGATGAGGTAGTTAGTGAAGATACAAAAGAAATGGTAGACGAACATTTACAGCATTGTGAAAAATGTCAAAAAGAATATGAAACCATGAAACAGGAACTTTATATCCCGGCAGAAAATAAGGCTTTTCAATTTAAAGAGATCAGTAAAAAATGGCGTAAGAAAAAAGTGATCATTTCCATTACTTCGGTTTTCATAACGGCACTTATTTTATTAGGGACCTATTTGTCTGTTTTCTATTATGAAACGGTTATTTCTTATTCGGAAGATTTGATCAAAATCGAAAGACAAAATGATCATCAGTTGGTTTCCCGATATTATGGCAAAAGCCGTGCAGGTGTTCACGGAACGTTTCCTATGGGAATTGAAATTGATGGAGAGAAAAAGATTGTGAGTTTTATTTATTATACAAAAACAGTAGCTGATTCGCCTTCGAGAAACCTGATTGATGATGAAAAGAGGCTTGGACAAGAAGATACCTTTGTTCTACCTGAAAGTGGAAATAACGATGCGGTATATTATGTGGAATTTGATTCAGAAGAGATGGTTCCTGGAGGAAAGGATTCTTGGGATTCAGTTTTAGAACGTGCAGTATTAATTTGGGAGAAATAATAATCTGATGGAAATCATATTTAGTTATTCCATTATCGGGTGCTTTTCCGTAATAAGGAAAAGTGTCATTCTTTATGAATAGGACCATATTGCTAAAGAAGACTCTTTAATGAAGAAGAAGAAAATTTCCTCGAGCAGATCATTGACAATAGTTGAAAGGCTATCTTGAATACAGAGACGAAGGTGTAAAATGAAACAAACCCGGGATTGGATTCCCGGGTTTGATTTTACTTATTGGCAATTATGACCAATTTACCTGTATCCAGTTCCTTTTCGAATTGAGCAGCTTCCGATTCACTTAATCCGACAGAAGCTAACTTGTTGCGGAGTTCATCTCCACGGGAATTCACCAGGTTCTTCAGAGAAGTCAGGAACCCTTGCTCGCTAATACCAGCTTCTTCAGTCCCGAGTGCTTCGTTAATATCATCTTCACGTTCTTCATAGTGCGCAAAGATGTAAATGTTATCTCGAAGATATCCTTGTGCTTCTAATTTCTCCACTTCTTGTTTCGCCTGTACTACGTTTTCTACTGTCAATTTGACTGTCATTATTGATCCCTCCTATATATGTTCACATTCAATCTATTCCACTAAATTGAATGGATAAAACATCTTTTTAGTTTTTAATTATGTTAGAGTGGCATTAACAACTAATGGAATACTAATGAACAACTAGAAAACATTGGGGGTTGTTATTCTAAATCTTTATTCCAAAGCTACGTCCAATTCTTTATAGAGTCGGGCTTTTTTGTTTGCATCAATAGAGGATTTAGAGAAACATCAGAGAATTGTATATAAGTACCATTATATGTAATGAAGAGCTTATAGGAGTTGTATGAAGATGATTGTGACAACTAGACCGTTAAAAATTAAATACAATAAATCAGCAAATACTTTTCAGGAGTTTATGCAAATTCATCACCACAAACATTCTCTTACGAAGGAAGTTGTTTTTCTACGATATATCGGTATACCTGATTCTGTAGATTTTTATAAAGATGAGATTCTAAAAATGGAGGAGTATTTCTCCAAGCAAAGCATTTTTTATTTACGGCTGCAGAAGCTTGAGGTCATTCGTAATAAGGAAGATGTAGATAGATTGACGGAAAGTTGGAGAAGGTGGCAGACTGCTGCTGAAAACAAGCAATTACTGTATAAGCTTTCTTTGTGTAGTAAATTAGCGAGTGATCAACTTGAATGGACAAAAAAGCTAAGCTTTACACAGATGATTCAACTATTTAAAGAAAATCAGCCTTATCCTAATGAAACGTTGTTAAAAAATTTTGCCGTTAAATTTTTGTATTGGATGGATTATTATTTACCACAAATTTTTTCTGAGGAAAATCCAACGTCCCCAAAAATTGTTTTTATAGGCGACATTACGCAGCATGAATTACTATTTTTATATTTCTTATCGTCACTGGGGTGCGATATTTGTTACATGAATCCCAAAGGAGATATTGCCAATTTGTACCCTATAATAGAAGCGTCATCTACCTTACATATGTGTCGTCATTTCTATGAAAAAGAAATAACATTGCCTATTAAAAGTACTTCAAGACAATTGAACATTCCTGCTCAAAAAACGAATGCGACAGAGGAGTGGAGCTATGAGCAATTAGCCTCCTTAGCCACATCTGTTGTGATGATAAAGACCTTCGGGGAAGATGACAAGGTTTTATGCTATGGCTCTGGTGTCATTCTCCACCAAGATGGATATATTTTAACAAACTTGCATGTTGTGGGTGGTGGAAAATATTATTCTGTGCTCTATGAAAATGATACCAATGAGTATATTACTCATCAATTTGTGAAATATCATGATATGCATGATTTGGCTATTTTGAAGGTAGACAGAAGAAGCCACCCTTTACCTGTTAAAATGGATGGACAATTAGTTCGAGGGCAAAAAATTGTGGCGATTGGCAGTCCGTTAGGATTGTTTAATTCGATTTCTGATGGAATTGTTTCTGGTTTTCGTGATATACGGCAAATGTCTATGATTCAATTTACAGCCGCTATATCAAATGGCAGTTCGGGGGGTGCTTTATTGGATATGCATGGGCGCTTGGTAGGTCTGATTACAGCAGGCTTCGATGATGGTCAAAACCTTAATTTGGCTGTACCTGCCAATTTAATTTATCAGTTTGCTCAAAACTTTATAGAATTACCGAGTTGAATTTCCACTATTCGACCATTGCTTTTTCTTTCTTAATCTTATAGAATGTAGAACGGTATAAATGAACGATATATAAATCCTTTAATACGGTCCAGAGAGGCTGAAAAGGGCTATGTGATATTTTTAAGCTAATATCTTTGCTTTGTCATGCCCTTTTGTCCTCTGTGACGGAAGGGCTTTTATTATTGTTCCATACTCCTCTTTTAAAGGAAGTCCTGTGAGGCTTCAAAAGAGAATGGACAAGACAGTTATAATCCATTCACTAAAAGAGATCGACAACTAGAAAATTGGAGGCTAACAAGAATGGATTATCGTAAAAAAACCGTGGTCGCTTCAGTGGCAGGGCTAACGTTAGAAGGAATGGATATTATGTTTATTTCCTTTGCTATGACAATGATTATTGCAGAATTTAATATTGATCTTGCAACAGGTGGATTGATTTCATCCATCACGAATATTGGGATGCTACTGGGTGGTATTGTTTTCGGTGTGTTAGCAGATAAATATGGTCGAGTAAAAGTATTTACGTATACGATTATTTTGTTTGCCATCGGAACGGCCTTAACAGGAGTAGCAACAAGTATTGAACAAGTTTATGTTTATAGATTTATCGCTGGTTTAGGTGCTGGCGGAGAATATGGTATTGGGATGGCGCTTGTGGCGGAGGCTTGGCCAAAGAATAAACAAGGCAGAGCATCCTCTTATGTCAGTGTAGGTGCACAATATGGAGTCATTTTAGCCGCTTTATTAAGTGCTATTATTTTACCAACTTTAGGGTGGCGTGCATTATTCTTTGTAGGATTACTACCAGTTATTTTTGCCTTTATCGTACGTAAAAATATTGATGAATCACCAGAATGGTTAGCAGCGCAGAAACAACAAAATAATAAGGAAGAGAACGGGAAATTAGCACAATTATTTGCTTCACCTCGTATCACCATGACAACACTCTCCCTAATTCTAATGGCTACTGTTCAAATTGCAGGCTATAATGGTCTAATGATTTGGCTACCTTCGATGTTACAGAAATCGCAAGGTTTATCGGTTTCAAGCTCAGCATTGTGGACCATTAGTACCGCAGTAGGCATGATCATTGGAATGCTAACGTTTGGCAGATTTATGGATCGTTTTGGTGCAAAGCGAACGTTCGGGATCTTTTTAGTAGCCTCTGCATGTGCTGTATTCCTTTACTCGTTTGCAACAGGTGCAGTAGCGATATTAGTAGGCGGTGCGGTTGTAGGATTCTTCTCTAATGGAATGTTTGCAGGGTATGGTGCATTAATTAGTAGCTTTTATCCAGTACAAATTCGCAGTACAGCAACAAACACCATTTTTAACTTTGGACGAGCTATAGGTGGGTTTTCACCAATCTTTGTCGGCTTTATTTTACAAAGCTACGATATGACTGTCGTGATGATTTACTTAGCAGCACTGTATTGTATTTCCTTTATCGTTATGCTAACGCTTAAGAGCTCAGGGAAGGAATTGCAAACAGCATAATTTTATAGAGCACGAAAGAACGAATTCCAATTATGTAAATGGGATTCGTTCTTTTCTTATTAGTATTTAATTATAATAAACCTTTTGAACGTTTTTCAGCGATTTCAACCAGGCGTTTTGTAATCTCTCCTCCAACGGAACCATTTGCACGAGAAGATGCTTCTGGTCCAAGCTGAACGCCAAACTCTTGTGCAATTTCATATTTCATTTGATTGACAGCCTCATGTACTCCAGGTACTAGAAGTTTATTTGAACTGCGGTTATTGTTAGCCATTGTTCTCACCTCCTTGACCTTAGAATGGTTGCGATGAAATTTTTCATACATTTAAAAAGTAGGAAATGCACACGCTATTTGCTAACAACAACAACTTGTGGAAAGCTAGCAATAATCAGCAAACTCTCTGTTATAATTAAGCCTGGCTCTTTACTATATAAGGTTAATTAAAGGAGGAACATATAATGACAAATAATGATATCTTAATTCGTTTACGCTATGCGTTCGATATAAAAAATGTAGATATGGTAGAAATTTTTAAACTTGGTGGCATGGATTATACAAAGGAAGAAGTATTAAATATGCTGATTAAGATTAATGATGAGGAAGAAGCGCCAAAGGAATACATCAAATGTAATAATAAAATGTTAGAGGCATTTTTAAATGGATTAATTACTTTTAAACGCGGGCCTCAGAAACCAAGGGAAGGACAGGCGGTTGGACCGTTACCTGTGTCAGGTAAAGAAAGCCCAAATAATATGCTACTAAAGAAAGTGAAAATTGCTTTAGCTTTAACAACCGAGGAGATGCTTGAGATTTTATATGACGGCGGTATTAAAGTCACAAAAGGTGAATTAGGTGCTATTTTAAGAAATCCAAGTCATCGTAATTATAAAGAGTGTGGCGATTCATTCGTACGAAATTTTTTAAGGGGCCTAACATATAAATATAGAGCATAATGCACAATGGATATCAATCATAAAGTGCCATTTTTTTCTTTAAAACTCGTTGACAATTTGTGACGAAATTGTGTACAATGAATTTATCACAAAATGTTCACAAAAAAGATGAAAAATGTTCACAAACAAAGGGGTGCTTGTATGATTTATTTTGACATCTTATTAGTAGCTATTGCATGTATTACAATGCCTTTTATTGTTGCAGTTATGTTAGATATTTTTTATGCAGAACGAAAAAAAGTGCGCTTTTCATTACGTCGTACTTCCGTATGGTATATCGCTATGTTTGCGTTATCCTTCATACCATCCGTATTACTTGTCACACAAAACGTATAATTTATTCAAACACTTAGGGGTAAGTGAATTGAAAGTTGACGGCTACAACGCTAATTGAGGTTGTAGCTGTTTTTATTTTGTCCCATAGATGAATAAAACCTTCATAATTAAGTAATTTATATAATTATTAATGAAGGAACAGCTAGTATAAAATATGTATGTTTTAAGTAGAGAGCATTGACTACTTTTACCTACTGTGTTAATTTTGGTAGGGAAATATAGGCAAATTTACTGAAAAGTAGAGACGCAAAGCTACAGGTCTAAGGCAATAAATGCTATGACGGCTGGGTTGCAAAAGAGTGCTAGTTGTATCATCTTCATTCTAGTTTTTGTTCTTTTATGCCTATTTCTTTTGAAATAGGCATTTTTTTTTGCAAGTAAAGTTCAAAGGAGGAAAAGGGGAAATGACGTTGTTAAAAAACACATCATTAAAAAATAAGCTTTTACTAACAGTCTCTATCGTTGTATTACTGCTTATCGCTATTATTACGACGCAAAGTATTAGTGAATTGAATAATCGGATGAATGTGGATTTGAAGCAAGAATTAAAAAGTGTTGGTTTATTAACAGCTATGAACTTAGACAGTGATGAAGTAAAAGATTTGCTGTCCGAAAAAGGGGAAACAAACGCAAAGTTTACAAAGATCCAAAAGCAACTTGATATGATTCAGGAACAGCAAGGTATTATGAGCTGGAGTTATATTTGGGATGTCAAGGATGAGGGTGGCGTCAATCCAATTGGTTATACCTCTAATCTAAATGAAGTCTATGAAGCTGGTGAAATTTTTACTGATTTAGCGGATGAACATGTAGAAACAGCAAAATTAGCTATTGAAAATAATAGTACAGAGGTAACTGATATTTTCGAGGATCCTTTTGGTTCTTGGAGAACGGTTTTTAGTCCTATTAAAGATGATAATGGCCAACTGATTGCCCTATTAGGGATTGATTACTCCGCTGATTATATCAATACGATTATTAAAACAAGTGTGATTAAGCAAATTGTCATTGCCATTATCGGCATTTTAATTTTATTAGTTTTAGTTTACATAATTATAGATCGACTATTAAAGCCACTGAAAAAAGTAGTGAACGTTGCCAATCAAGTGGCAAATGGTGAATTAATAGATGTTGATTTAGAGACATCGAAGGATGAGATTGGTAAATTATCTGAATCCATTCGTACAATGGTGGCTAATTTGCAACATATTATTTTAAACATACGCAATACATCCAATCACGTTTCTTCAGCAGCCAATCAATTAACGGTACATGCTGGTGAAACTTATAACAGCTCAACAAATATTGCACTAGACATGAATCAAATTACACAAAATGCTGAGGCCTCGATGACCATGACAGAGGAAACAGCTGCTGCTATGGAAGAAACGGCAACAGGTATTCAGCAAATTGCTGATTCTGCAAATGTAGCTGCGGAATCTTCTATTTCAGCATCACAGGCTTCTGAACGAGGCAATGAAGTTGTACAACAAGTTATTGCTCAAATGGAGTTAATTAATGATTCTGTTGAACAAATAGGGACAACCATTAATGGTCTACATGTTAATACGAAAAAAATAAGTGAAATTGTTAGCTTAATTACTGCTATTGCCGATCAAACAAATCTATTAGCATTAAATGCTGCCATCGAAGCGGCACGAGCAGGTGAACATGGAAAAGGCTTTGCCGTTGTTGCGGATGAGGTGAGACGCTTAGCAGAACAATCCTCTCAATCAGCAACAGAAATTTATAATTTAATTAGTTCTATTCAGTCTGATTCAAATGCTTCTATCACGGTTATGGAGAAAGGCAAAGAGGATGTTAAGGTAGGGATGGCATTTACCAATGAAGTAGGCGAAATCTTTAAAGAAATTCTTACTTCATCAGAAGAAGTAGCTAGCCAAATACGTGAAATTTCAGCAGCCTCACAACAAATTTCTGCATCCTCAGAGGAAGTGGCGGCATCTGTTAATAATATTAAACAATCTGCAGAGCAGTCAGCAGAATTCTCTTCAAATGTATCGAAATCTACACAAGAGCAATTATCTACCATGCAGGAAGTAAAGGATGCCTCTTCATCATTGGGCAAAACTGCAGAAGAGCTGCAAGGTCTTGTGGCAAAATTCAAATTGGAGAATGATCATAATGGACATTAATTTTACAGGAAAAAATGTTTTAATTACAGGCTCTAGTAAAGGAATTGGTAAAGCAATTGCATTAGGCTTTGCGCAACATGGAGCCAATATTTTAATTAATTATATTGGGGATGAGCAAGAGGCAGAAGCTGTACGTGCAGAAGCAGAAAAGTGGGGTGTGAAAGCTTTAATATTCCACGCAGATGTTGCTAACTCACAAGAAGTACAAGCGATGCATCAATTTATGGACGAGCATCTCGGGGATCTTGATATTCTTGTAAATAACGCTGGATTTGCACAGGGTTCCAGTATGACAGATTTAACGGATGAGCAGTGGGACCGCATGATTAAAGTTCATTTATATGGCTGTTTCTATAATTGCCGTGAAGCAGCTAAAAGAATGAAGGAACGTAATACAGGGAAAATCATCAATATTTCATCTGATATTGGTAGCTTGGGTTGTGAAGAATTCACACATTATTCAGCTGCGAAGGGTGCTATTAATGCATTTACAAAGGCTTTAGCAAGAGAATTAGCACCTTCTATACTTGTCAATGCAGTTGCTCCTAGTGGAACATTTACGGACATTCTACGAGAGTTTGGCGATAACTATGTGGAGGAAGAATCCGCAAAATATCCATTAAAACGTTTAGCGCAACCAGAGGAGATTGCGAAAAGTGTATTATTTTTAGCCTCTAATCATGCTGACTTCTATACAGGTCAAATATTAACGCCAAATGGTGGGGTCGTAATGAACGGTTAATGGAAAACGAAGGAGTAAATAATGTTAAATATTATTATCTTTTGCTTATACTTATTATTTATCTATTACATTGGCTATAAAGGCTATAAGCGTGTCAACACAGCCGAGGATTTAATTGTTGCTGGCTGGAGCATGCCTTTATCCGTTGTAACGGGTAGTTTAGTCGCTGCTTTATTAGCTGCTCCCTTCTTTTTTGCAGCGGTAGGCTCTGGCTATACAAGTGGTGGCTTTGAAGGTTCGGCAACAATGGGTGGTTTAGGGACTTGTATGATTCTTGGCGCACTCATTTGGACCAAGCCATTACGACGTTTAAAGGGCTGGACATTAGCAGATTACTACGGTTTACGCTATGGCAGTAAAAAGCTAGGAGCCTATACAGGGGTTGTTATGGCAATTGCTTTTGGTGTTTTTAATGCAGCGGCATTAACAGTTGGTGGAACTTATATTATTCAGCAATTGTTGCAAATTGATTTTATACCTGCGGCGCTTCTATTTGTATCGCTAACGGCTATTTATTCAGTTATTGGTGGTTTATGGGCAGTTGCCTATACTGAAATCGTACAAGGTGCGCTTGCAGTGGCAGGCATTTTGGGTATCACCATTTTTATTTTGTTTTACTATCCAGACGTTACATTTAATCCTGAGTGGTGGAATATCAGTACATTATTTGAGAAGGCAGGAGCAGAATTTTGGACTTTGTATCTTGTACTAGCACTTGGAGATATCCCAGCAGTTGACCTTGGGCAGCGGGTAGCTGCTGCGAAAAGTCCGCGAGTGGCACAACGAAGTATGATTATTGCTGGTATTATTGTCATTGCAATTAGCTGGATTCCAGGGATGCTAGGGGAAGCCTTTAAGTCTATTTATCCTGAGAGCACAAACCCAGAAACATTGATGCTTACCTTTGCACAAGGTTATTTTCCGCCTATATTAGCAGCTATTTTCTTAACAGCTATGGCAGCCATGGGGATGTCTACAGTAGCTGCATGTTATGTAGCGACTTCAGGGATTGTGACAAAGAATATTTATTTAGATTTTATTAATCGTAATCCTGATCCTAAGAAGCTATTAAGATTTTCACGATCTATTATTCTAGCTAGTGCTTTATTAGGTTTAGTGCTAGCTGTAAGCTTCCAAAAAGTAATTGATTTAGCTTATTTAGCTTGGGATATTATATTCGTAACAATATTCTGGCCAATCGTTTTAGGACCATTTTGGAAACGTGTCAGTACACCCGCAGTTTGGGCAAGTATTTCCGTTGGCTTAGTTTATTATATTGTGACATCACTAACATTCGTACCTAGTCTGACAATCCAATCAGAAGGCTTCATAGGCCTATTAAATGAATTATGGCAGGCTCCTGTATTTTCGGGTGTTGTTATAACTGGTATCACAATTGTCGTGGTGAGCTTACTCGTGCCGCCATCTGAGCATGTTCTTGAGATGCATAAAATAGAAAAAGATAAAACATTAGATGACGTAAGTAGTAAAGAAGAGCTAATTGGTCGTTAAAAGCAAAAGCACGGATTCATTGTAAAGTTCAATGAATTCGTGTTTTTTATTAGAATGAAAAGATAGAATCAAGAATACTATTGCTAGTACATCATCTGAATTTTTCTAGTGATTATCTTGATAAAGGCGGGAATTGAATGAAAAATATTTTCTTCATTTTATTAGGGATTGTCTATCTTTATCTAGCAAATGCTATTGAATTAGTCATTATTAAGCAACTATTTTTTTTAATTGGGCTCGCTTTAGTCGGTCTAGGGAGTATCCGTTATTTAAAAGAGCGTTATATGGCCATACAAACTTTGACAGCCATGACGGAAGCTAGTGAGGAGGAGATAATGGCTATTCCTCATACACAATGTACAGTTTCCCATGATGCTTTAAATGCTTTACTGTTAAATGAACAGACAAACATGCTTATTTTCGCCCGAAGAGAAGCTTTAGACGAAGAACTAAAAATTATAGAGGTTCCATTTAACAGAATATATGAGGTGGCCATCATGGAAGATGAAGTATTTACGGTTCGAACAAAGAATCATCTAATGAGTGGTTCCTTACTTGCTGAAGCAGATGAAATAGAAGAAGAGGAGGTAGAAGAAGATACAATTTCACAGCTATCGCTAAAGTTAGTTGTAGATCATTTATCAGAGCCTATTCAAGAATATATGTTCATGGATAATAGTGAAGATCCCATATCAAAAGAGGAGGATGACTATAAAGAAGCCATAGAGCTTTGTGAGAAATGGTTTCAAAAGATAAGTGTTATTATTAAACGTCATGAACTGGAACGAGTGCCAATAAGTCATTGGCAATAAGAGAGAAGGCTATCTCAAAATAGAAAAATTTGAGATAGCCATTGTTGTTTAGATGATTAAATTTTAAATTGCTGTAGCTGTGTATTTAATTCTTCGGCCATTCCAGCAAGCTGATTTGCACTTCTAGCGATTTCATCCATTGTAGCGGCGGTTTCCTCAACAGTTGCTGTTGTTTGCTCAACGCCAGCTGCGGATTCCTGTGAAATGGAGGCCATATCATCAATAGAAGCATTAATGGTTTCCGAATTTTGAGCCAGCTGATTTAAATTCGTTGAAATCGTTGAAATATTATCAATCATATCCCCAACAGCATCAGAAATTTTTTCAAATGTTTTATTTGTTTCATCGAGCTGAGTGGTTCCTCTTTTTACTTCCTCATAGCCAGTCTGAAGGGCAGATGTTACAGTGCCAGTTTCACCTTGAATACGCTGGACAATTGTTGCAATATCCGTGACAGAGAACTGTACTTGCTCAGCAAGCTTTCGGACTTCATCTGCCACAACAGCAAAGCCCTTGCCATGCTCACCTGCTCGTGCTGCTTCGATGGCTGCATTTAAGGCAAGTAAATTTGTTTGGTTTGAAATATCATCGATAACGGACACAAGCTTGGATATTTCAGCAGACTGTTCATTTAAATTTTCCACCTTTTTCACAGAGTCTAATACAATTTCATTTATTGTAGCCATTTGTTTGGTAGATTGAACCATTAAACTTTTCCCTGAAACCGTTAATTGTTGAACATGACTAGAATGTTCGCTTAATTCAATGCCCTCCTGTGTAGTTTCATGAATGCTACGCTTAAATGCTGTCATTGTTTCTGCCAAATCACCTGTGGTAGAAGCTTGTGTTTCTGTACCCGATGCAAGCTCTTGCATGGTTACTGTAATTTGCTCAGTACCTGCTTGTACCTCATTCGATGATTGAGCAAGTTCTTCACTACTAGCTGCTACTGTTTCAGAAACCGTGTAGATAGACTGGATCGTTTGTTTTAATTTTTCGTTCATGTCATTGGCTGCTACCATTAACGTTCCAATTTCATCTCGTGTTTTTACAGGTAGAGGCTCTAGTTGTAAATTTCCATCTGCTAATTCTTTCATTCGGTCGGCTACGACTGTAACAGGTTTAGAAATGGTACTTGCTGTGATAATAGCAATAAGAATACCCGCTATAGTTAGAATCAAGCTAAAGGCGATACCAATTGTTCGATTCTCAGAGCTAGTTGATACGACATCGTTACCGACATCTGTAATGGCTTTAGCGCGTTCATCTGCCAGTTTTTCGTAACCATATCGCACTTTCGTTACGAGTTCATGTGTATCCATTAAATTTTCTAAAGCTAATTCTTTATTGCCCTTTTGGTAGATATCAAATACCTCTGTATTGACAAGGGTACTCCAATCTCGGGCAATTGCTACAAGTTGATCGCGTTCATCTGATTTTTCATATTTGTCTAGAATAGCGTTATTTTCCTCAGCCATTTTGCGATACTCATTAAATGATTCTTTGTATTTTTCGTCACCTGTCAACACATAATTTAACGCTGCAGATAGGCGGACACTCATAGAGAGTGCTAAATTTTTACTTGCATCTAAAACAACTAAATCTTCTTTCACTAAATCTTTTGCTTGTTTTTCCATATTTGTATTGGAATTGTAAGTGTAGGTTGTAAAGCTAACTACTAAAACTAACAAAAGAATAAATGCACTTAAAATTCGAGTTTTAAGTGTTTTAAACTTGATAATGCCTTTCATTTTCCCATCCCTTTACTATCTCATTGAGAAATTTTTTCAACACAAGTATTATTTTATAACTAATTATGCGTATTAATAAGCCTTTCGGTAGAAATATTTAAAAATAGTTTCTTAGTACAATGATATAATTATTTTCCTTTTATTAATAGTTAAATATATATAGATGTCTAACGACTGATTTATATATTTATGTAGAATTTCCTATGTAGAAAGAAAATGCACCTGAAGCAACATGCTTCAAGTGCCATAAGTAAAGGATTCTCTATTGTTTTTGACTTTTCGCCTTGCGCTCCCACTGTAGAAGGGAAGGATAAGGGTCAAAAGCCCATTCGGTTCTTCCATTAAATTTATAAATACCATAATGAAGATGTGGAGGGAATTTGCCAGATGTACCTTCTTTTCCATATCCAGAGCTTCCAACATAGCCAAGAACAGTACCAGGTTTTACAATTGTACCTACTTCAATTTCCTTATGATAGCTACCAAGGTGGGCATAATAGTGGTAGGAATTATGATTGTCCCGAATACCAATACGCCAGCCACCAAATTGATTCCATCCTTTAACCTCCACTATTCCATAAGAGGTAGATAATACAGGCGTTCCATAGCTGGCAAAAATATCAGTTCCCTCATGAATACGGCGTCCACCCCAACCACGATTGGCGCCCCAAGTGCCCCTGTAACTGTAATCAGAGCGGATATTTAGCGGGAAGGTATGTGCATCAAGTTCTATAGTTTTAAAATGTCTGTACAATGTGGAGATGGTAAATATTTGATTGACTGCTTCTTCGCTTCCGTAATATTCCCATAATGCTAATTTAAAATCCTCATCTGTTGTTCCGAATTTCCCTAAATAACTAGCCATCGAAAAAATGACATCCTCATCATCCTTTGGACTAGCGATTCCATCATGATTACCGTCAAGGCCCATTCCTCCGAAATAGCTAATTGTCTCAGGAGAAGTGTCTTCCTTTACAGGATTTAATGCGCCTGACCAGTATTCATCAGAAAATTGAATAGCCAAATAGCCCTCTCGTTTAGGGATGTCTTTACGAACTGATTGTAGGTTTCTTTCATATTGATCGATAGCAGCTAAAAAATGCCATGGAATGAGTAATTCATCGAATTGTACATAATAGGACATACGCTGCTGTAAAATTTCTTCTTCTGT
Organism: Lysinibacillus sp. 1 U-2021; assembly: GCF_029916965.1. Lineage (NCBI taxonomy): Bacteria > Bacillati > Bacillota > Bacilli > Caryophanales > Bacillaceae > Lysinibacillus > Lysinibacillus sp. 1 U-2021. Next base: position 4,017,344 of record NZ_CP123966.1, on the reverse strand, counting down.
AAGATCCTCCTTTGCAAAAGAGACGGAAGGGTACAGCATAATCACTAAAAATAAACACGTGAAAAGAAATATAAAATGGCGATGCAATGATAGACCTCCTTTCTAACGTTAGAATAACCGAAATTTTTATCTTCATTCAGTAAGGTTCTATGTATGAAAACAGTTGATATCTCCGCTATTTTTTTGCAAAAAAAAATAGAAATAATAAGAAGAAACTTCATCAAAGAAAAAGTAATGGTATCATCATGCCATTAACTTCATACTATGTTATAAATCAAGCCCTGAATGGAGGGAAGGCTATTAACATTTTAGATAAAGTGAAAAACTATCGCGAAGAAGAAAACAGGCTGAAGTGGGAAGGGACATTTGCAGATTATTTAAACATCATTAGGGAAAGACCTGAAGTTGCTCAAACAGCCCATTCACGCGTCTACAATATGATAAAAAGTTCTGGTGTAGAGGAACGCGATGGGCAAAAAATGTACAAATTTTTCGGACAAGAAATTTTTGGGCTTGAAACAGCAATTGAAAGACTGGTGGAGGAATATTTCCATCCAGCAGCACGCAGGTTAGATGTTAGAAAACGTATTTTATTATTAATGGGACCAGTTAGTGGTGGTAAATCAACTATCGTTACCTTACTAAAACGCGGCTTAGAGCAATATTCGCGAACAGATGAAGGTGCAGTTTACGCAATTAAGGGATGTCCAATGCATGAAGATCCGCTCCATTTAATTCCACATCATTTGCGTAATGAGTTCTTTGAGGAATATGGGATTAGAATTGAAGGAAGTTTATCGCCTTTAAATACAATGCGTCTTGAAAAGGAATACGATGGACGCATTGAAAATGTAATGATTGAACGTATTACTTTTTCAGAAGATAAACGTGTGGGCATTGGGACATTTACTCCATCAGACCCTAAATCACAGGATATTGCAGATTTAACAGGAAGTATTGATTTTTCTACAATAGGTGAATTTGGCTCAGAGTCGGATCCTCGTGCTTACCGCTTTGATGGGGAGCTGAATAAGGCCAATAGAGGAATGATGGAATTCCAGGAGATGCTAAAACTAGATGAAAAATTCTTATGGAATTTATTATCGCTAACACAGGAAGGAAATTTCAAAGCAGGAAGATTTGCTTTAATTAGTGCAGATGAGTTAATCGTTGCCCATACAAATGAAACAGAGTATCGTTCATTTATTTCGAACAAAAAGAATGAGGCATTACATTCTCGAATTATCGTTATGCCAATTCCCTACAACCTCAAAGTTAGTCAGGAAGAGCATATTTATGAAAAGATGATAAAAGAGAGCGATATGTCCCATGTCCATATTGCACCGCATGCTTTAAAGGCCGCAGCAATCTTTTCGGTTCTTACTCGATTGGAAGTTCCGAAAAAACAAGGTGTGGATCTAATTAAAAAAATGCGCTTGTACGACGGAGAAAATGTGGAGGGATTTAATTCCGTTGACTTAGAGGAGCTGAAGAAAGAGTTCCCGAATGAAGGCATGAACGGTATTGATCCACGCTATATTATTAACCGTATTTCTTCCGCTATTATCCGCAAAGAGATACCATCTATAAATGCCTTAGACGTTTTACGAGCATTGAAGGATGGGCTAGATCAGCATGCATCTATTTCTCAAGAGGATCGTGAAAAATACATGAATTATATTGCGGTTGCTCGTAGAGAATATGATGAAATTGCTAAAAACGAAGTACAAAAGGCTTTTGTGTACTCCTATGAGGAATCGGCAAAAACATTGATGAACAACTACCTCGATAATGTAGAGGCATTTTGTAATAAAAATAAAATTTATGATCCACTTACTGGGGAAGAAATGAACCCAGATGAAAAATTAATGCGCTCGATTGAGGAGCAAATTGGCATTTCAGAAAATGCTAAAAAGGCATTCCGTGAAGAGATTCTCATTCGAATTTCAGCCTATGCACGAAAAGGTAAACGTTTTGATTACAATTCTCATGAAAGATTGCGAGAAGCCATTCAGAAGAAATTATTTGCAGATTTGAAAGATGTCGTGAAAATTACTACTTCTTCTAAGATGCCAGATGAATCGCAGCTGAAGAAGATTAATGAGGTTGTGGCAAGGCTTGTTGATGAACATGGCTATAATACAACATCAGCAAATGAGTTGTTACAGTATGTAGGAAGTTTGCTCAATCGATAACTTGATGTTCATTGTTCCAAGTCAGATAGGAGTGTCCCATTTTTAGGGCACTCCTTTTATTATCAGGAGGAGAGATTTATCAACAAAAAGCCCCAGAGGATGTCCGAGACTTTGAAGAGAAACTTTCGAGCATAATCGGAAAAAATCTGGACGCATTGAGGCGTGATTGATAGATTTACAATTGATTTTATGAAAAAAGTTCAAAAATTTGGCTCTCAAGCATAGTATAGAAAAAGCGAATTTGATAGATGGGTGAGGATAAAAATGACTGAACACAAAAATAAACGCTTTGTCATTTCTCAGGAAAATTGGTCCCTCCATCGTAAAGGGCACCAAGACCAACAACGCCATATGGAAAAAGTGAAAGATGCAATTAAAAATAATTTACCTGATTTAGTTAGCGAAGAAAGTATTGTGATGTCCAATGGTCGCGAGGTTATTAAGATACCAATTCGGTCACTTGATGAATATAAAATTCGATATAACTATGATAACTCTAAGCATGTAGGGCAGGGACAAGGGGATAGTAGTGTTGGAGATGTAGTAGCGCGCGATGGCAGTAAGGCCAATCAGGCTCCCGGTAAAGGTAAAGAAGCAGGTGACAAGCCTGGCCAAGATTATTATGAAGCGGAAGTCAGTATTGAGGAAATTCAAAATGTTTTATTTCATGAACTAGAGTTACCTAATTTACAGCAAAAAGAAAAGGCAGATATTAAAACAGAAAAAATAGAGTTTAATGATATTCGAAAAAAAGGACTCATGGGTAATGTCGATAAAAAGCGTACCATTTTGAATGCATTAAAGCGCAATGCGATGCATGGGAAAGCAGAAATAACGCCAATCCACAATGACGATTTACGTTTTAAAACATGGGATGAAGTGGAGAAACCAGAATCCAAAGCCGTAGTGCTCGCCATGATGGATACAAGTGGCTCAATGGGAGCATTTGAAAAATATTGTGCGAGAAGCTTCTTCTTTTGGATGACGAAGTTTTTACGGTCAAAATATGAAACAGTAGAAATTGAATTTATTGCTCATCATACTGAGGCAAAGGTTGTCACAGAAGAGGAGTTTTTTACAAAGGGCGAAAGTGGTGGAACCATTTGTTCTTCAGCTTATAAAAAGGCATTGGAATTAATTCAGGATAAATATCATCCGTCTCGCTACAATATTTATCCTGTCCATTTTTCAGATGGTGAAAATATATCGATGGACAATGAAAAGTGCTTGAAGCTAGTAGGAGAGTTAATGGATGTATCCAGCATGTTTGGCTATGGTGAGGTGAATCAGCATAACCGATTCTCAACGCTTATGTATACGTATAAAAAAATTGATGATCCTAAATTCAGATACCATATTTTGAGAAAAAAAGGCGATGTGTATGACGCTTTAAAGAGCTTTTTCAAGAAAAGTGAAGAGTAACATGGAAGTATCCTCAGCACCACGTTCAAAGGAGGGGGCGTAAAATGGACACAAAAGAGCTTCATCGTGCAATAGATGAAATTACCGAAATTGCCTCAAGCTTTGGCTTAGATTTTTATCCAATGCGTTATGAAATTTGTCCAGCAGATATTATTTATACATTTGGCGCCTACGGTATGCCCACGCGCTTTTCCCATTGGAGCTTTGGCAAACAATTTCATAAAATGAAGCTTCAATATGATTTAGGACTTAGTCAGATTTATGAGCTTGTCATTAATTCAAATCCTTGCTATGCATTTTTACTGGATACCAATACTTTAACCCAAAATAAATTGATTATTGCCCATGTTCTAGCACACTGCGATTTCTTCAAAAATAATATACGTTTTTCTAATACAAGAAGAGATATGGTAGAAAGTATGACCGCAACTGCGGAGCGAATAGCTGGCTATGAGAGAGAGTATGGCAAGGATGAGGTGGAGCAGTTTTTAGATGCTGTTTTAGCTATTCAAGAACATATTGATCCATCAATTTTAAGACCGAAGCTATCCTGGAGTGAAGAGGATGAGCTTGAGGAGGAAAAACCACCAACAAAATCACCGTATGATGATTTATGGAGTATAGAAGAAAAAGAAAAAGTTTATAAACCAATTCGACGCAGATTAAAGCAATTTCCTCCTCAGCCAGAAAAAGATCTGTTGTTATTCTTAGAGGAACATAGCCGTGAATTGGAAGACTGGCAACGAGATATATTAACAATGATGCGAGAGGAAATGCTTTATTTTTGGCCTCAATTAGAAACTAAAATAATGAACGAGGGCTGGGCCTCCTTCTGGCATCAACGAATCATGCGGGAGCTAAAGTTAACTACTGCTGAAACGATCGAATATGCCAAATTAAATGCGGGGGTTGTGCAGCCCTCCAAAACATCGATTAATCCATATTATCTTGGGATTAAAATTTTCGAGGATATTGAAAATCGCTATAATAATCCTACTGAGGAAATGAAACGGTTAGGTGTTTTGCCAAATACGGGACGTGAAAAGATTTTTGAGGTAAGAGAGGTAGAATCAGATATTTCCTTTATTCGAAACTATTTAACAAAGGATTTAGCGAAGCGTGAAGATTTGTACTTGTTCCAAAAGAAAGGGAATGAATACCGTATAACGGATAAGGATCACGAGATGGTTCGCGATCAACTCGTATCCATGCGTGTAAACGGCGGCTTCCCATATATTGTGGTGAAAAATGGTGATTATTTGCGGAATGGCGAGCTATATTTAGTTCATGGCTATGAAGGGATGGAGTTAGATCCACACTATTTAGAAAATGTATTACCTTATATTTACCAGCTATGGGGACGTCCTGTTCATTTAGAAACCTATGTGGATAAAAAGCCGATGCTCTATTCATATGACGGCACAAAAAATTATAAACGCAATGTATAATAAAAAAACTTCTATCTGTTGAGGGTACCATCAAGCAGATAGAAGTTTTTTCATCGCATTGAAAAACAAAACCATTAATAGTAGTTTTTAGAAAAGGTCAACAATCGGTTGCAAGCTACTAGCTTTCCTGTGGCAGAGCACAGAGCCTGTTCTTGCCAAAAGGACTTTTTTTGCGACTGATATGATCTTTTTGAAACCAATCTACTCGCCTTCTTCAGTTAATACATCAGTCTCTTCATTACTTTCACTATGGTTAGAGGATGAATGAATATCACTATCAATGACAAGACTATCTCGTACTTTAATGCCTTGTTGCCCACCAGCCTCGTCATTATGATTACCAGCAATACCGCTTCTTCCATTACCGTCAGCAAACTGTGAATTGACGTTGCGTGTATGACTACCGTTACTAGCGTTTTGTCCACCTTGGTTGGCATTTGTGCCTACATCATGATTGATTTGGCCTCCGCCTTCTGCACGCTGCTCAAAGTGAAAATCAGTATTTCCTATATTGAATGTAAAATTTATTGTTATATGATTTTTCCCTTGCTTGTTAGAGGATTCCTGCTCAGGTTCGTCAGGTCCATAAAATTTTTTAGAATTAAAACTAGACATCGTTTTTCCTCCCTTCCATTCCTATTACTATTAAGATATTAGCGCTTCTTGAACCCACCTGTACGTGTAGCCATGTTACCTAGAGAAAAGGTAGGAGTGGCCAGAGGGAAGCTCAACGATTTTTGCTATCTATCCAATAAATTTGTTAAAATGAATGAGATTTGATTATTTAGTGAATGGGAACGGAGAAGCAACATTGAGAACATTTAAAAAGGTTTATATAGAAATTACAAGCGTTTGTAATTTAGCATGCAGTTTTTGTCCACCTACAGCGCGTGCAAAGGGGCTTATTAAAGTCGAACAATTTAATAAAATATTAGATGAAATTCGTCCACATACAAAATATATTTATTTGCATGTGAAAGGAGAGCCATTACTACATCCAAGAATTGATCAGCTATTAGATGCTGCCCATGCAAAAGGATTCAAAGTCAATATTACAACGAATGGTACGCTAATCAAAAAGAATCGCGAGAAAATATTAGGAAAGCCAGCATTACGTCAAATTAATTTCTCGTTGCATAGCTTTGATGGGCATGAAGGCTCCGAAAATCGTGAAAAATATTTAGGAGATATTTTGGATTTTGTGCGAGATTCTAGGGAATACAATACGATTATTTCCTATCGTTTATGGAATCTACAACAGGATCATGTTTCAGATGTTGCAGCTCGTCGCAACCGCGAGACTTTAGAAATATTAGAAAATGAGTATCATCTTGATTATCGTATAGAAGAAAAAGTAGAACCTGGTAAAGGGGTAAAAATTGCCCCGCATGTGTATTTAAATCAAGATCATGAGTTTAGATGGCCAAGTCTCCTAGAGCCAGAGGATGAAGGCAAGGGCTTTTGTCATGCTCTGCGTAGTCAAGCAGCTATATTGGTGGATGGTACCGTTGTACCTTGCTGTTTGGATGGTGAAGGTGTCATTAATTTAGGGAATGTACATGAAAAATCCTTCTCCGACATTGTAGAAGGAGAGCGTGCCAATAAGATTGTTGAAGGCTTCTCAAGAAGAGAAGCTGTGGAAGAACTATGTAGAAAATGCGGCTATCGTCAAAAGTTTGGTATGTAGCTTCTAAAAAGTTACGTTGAAATAAAGAAGCAGCTCCAATGGTCATTGACCGTTAGAGCTGTTTTTCTTTGATTGAGAATCAATCGTATCTAAAAAATCCTTCGTTATACGAACTACATATTTTACCTCGTCTAAATTTCGTTCTCTTAATAATGAGCGATGAATGTCTAGCATGAGGTTTTTCTCCTCAATATCAGTAACGCCAGATAATTTTTGAAAATTAAATAGCTCCTCAGGGGTAATGTCTAATGCCTTCATGATTGTTTCCAAAGTACTTAAGGTAATATTAGATTGTCCATGCTCAATATTGGAAACTCTTCCTTTACTGAAACCCAACTTCCCTGTTCTTTCAGCCACTTCTTCTTGGCTAAGTCCTTTAGATAATCGAATAATCCGAAGTTGTTCACCTACTAGCTTTAAAAAATCTGACATATGATTCACCTCTATGTTAAAAGCTAGTGAAAAACAATGGAAATGACTATACTATTATAGTGGTATAATAGAGAAAAAGTTTCATTAAAATGGTACAATCTTTAGAGTAATACTTTTATCCAGACAAATGACCTAAATAAATAACTAGGCATGCGTTAATGAAGATTGAATTCAGGGTATTAATTGGGACAGAGGATTGGAGGGTTCATACATGGTGAAGCAGTTTTTTTTAGAAGAAATAGCAAAAGTCCAAATTGGTCATTTAATTGTGAACGATCAATATTTTACTAGGGAAGGTACTCCTTTTATCACCAAAGCAACACTCTTGAAATTAATGGTAGATGATGATGCTAGTCAAGTGCCAAAGATTGATCACACGGTTGATTCATTAAATTTGTCACTAGTACCTGCAAAAAGCATTCTTCTCAACAAATTAAATGTAAAGGAAACCATTATTTATCAATGTAAAAAAGCTGTGTGCATCGGTCATGATATCATTGCCATTATTCCAAATGAATCCATTGTTGTTAGTGACTATTTATTTCACTTTTTTAAATGGTATCAATTAAATAAAGAGAAGCGTCATATCCTTCGTTTAATAATCGAATTACCTCCTCTTGATATACAGCATAGAGCAGCTCAACTATTAAACGCTATTCAACATCTATTAATGAATAAAGATTCTTTAGTCACAGCGGTAGAAAAACTTCCACAGTATTTCGATAATGTGTCAAAACAAGTAAATCAGCATTCAAAAAACTTACATCATAGCTTTGACCAGCTCCAATCTTTATATGCGGATATGTTACATAAGATTTATAATGGAGATTTCTTAAATGATTCCTCCTTTCAAATGCTGAGCAATTAACATAAGTCGGTGCAAATGGATTGAGCAATCCTTGCACCGACTTGTTAAATTTCAATAATAATTGGTAAAATCATGGGCTTACGTTTTGTTTGGGTAAATAAATATTGTCCAACAGCTCTTTTAATTTCTCGGCGAAGGACATGTATTTGCTGTCTGCCCTCTTCTTGAAGCTCATTGACGATTTCTTTGGAAAGCACATTGACTTTAGTTAACAGTGCCTCGAAATCTTTAGCATAAACAAAACCACGTGAAATGGTATCGGGTTCTGAAATAAAACCACCGTCAGCTTTATTGAGTGTCAATACAATAACAAGCATTCCATCTTCTGAAAGTTGCTTGCGATCACGGAGGACAATTCCTTCGACCTCACCAATGCCAATCCCATCTACATAGGTATCCCCAGCTGGAATTTTCCGTGTTTGCCTTGCCTTTGAATCTTCAATATCAACAACATCCCCATTTTTCATAATAAATGTATGTCCCTTTTGAACGCCAATAGATTCTGCTAATAAACGATGTTGATGTAACATACGGTACTCACCATGAATAGGGATGAAGAATTTAGGCTTCATAAACGTCAGCATAAGTTTCAAGTCCTCTTGATGACCATGTCCTGATACATGCATACCTGTATGACTGGAAGAACCATAAATAACCTTAGCACCAAGCTGAAACAAATTGTCCACAATGCGAGAAACGCCCTTTTCATTACCAGGGATTGGTGAAGCGGCAAGAATGACTGTATCGTCTGGTAAAACTTTAATTTCACGATGATTACCATTTGCTATTCTTGCAAGTGCAGCTAGAGGCTCGCCTTGGCTACCTGTGCAGAGGACCACCACCTCTTCTGGTGGGAGGTATTTGACCTCTCGTGCATCAATTAACAGATCTTCTGGTACAAATAAATAACCTCGTTCAATTGCAACATCAACGACATTGACCATGCTACGCCCTACTAAAGCTAGCTTCCTATTGGTGGCAATTGCTGCATGTACGATTTGTTGAATACGATTAACATTTGAAGCAAAGGTAGAGATGATTACTTTTCGCTCAGCATGTAAAAAGGCTTCCTCAATATGATGCCCTACAAGTTGCTCTGAAGGTGTCAAACCTGGTCTTTCTGCATTTGTACTTTCCGAGATAAGAACTAGCACACCATTTGAACCGATTTCAGCCATTTTATGAATATCAGCAAATTGGTTGTTAACAGGCGTTAGGTCAAATTTAAAATCTCCAGTATGGACAACGTTTCCTTCTGGTGTGGCTAAAACGATTCCTAAACAATCGGGTATACTATGATTGGTTCTAAAGAAACTAACATCGATTTGTCCTAAATGTAGAGCTGAGTCTGCATGAATTTCAATTAAATCGGTTCCTCTTAAAAGTTTATGTTCCTTCAGCTTTAATTCAATAAGTCCAAGCGTGAATCGGGTAGCATACACAGGGACATTTAATTTTTTTAGTAAGTAAGGAATACCACCAATATGATCCTCATGACCATGCGTGACAATTAATGCCTTAATTTTCTCCTTATTATCAAGTAAATACGTAATATCTGGAATGATTAAATCAATTCCAAGCAGTGTTTCATCAGGAAATTTTGCTCCGCAATCAATAATAATTATGTCATCTGCATATTGTACTACATACATATTTTTACCAATTTCATTTATCCCACCTAGGGCGAATATGGATAATAGCTGTTTACTTGTTGACAACGTATTCCCTCCTATAGTTTTAAATAAAGCCTTCTAAATGCTTTTGCCATAGGTAGTATAGCTTTTAGCATTTCATCCTATACGAAATATACGACTAATTGTATAACGCAAAAATAGAATGGAGAGACAACAAAATCAAAGACAGCTCCGAGTAAATTTTTTAGTTATTTCTCTAAAATCAAGTTAAGAGGAGGTAAACCTTTGTCTAATTTTGTGCAACATGCTATTTTTGAGCATAGATTTTGGCTAGAAATTATGCAAAATCATGCTCAATTTATTCATGACGCTCTCTATTCCTCAGAAAAGGATGCTATTCAAAATGCCCATACGTATATTTATCAATTCTCGCAGCTACTTGCGTATATACCTTCGCTCGATGATTCAAATGCTGTATCTTTTTCAGTGTCCGTGGACGACAATGTTGAGCAATTTAAACAATTCAAGCTTCATCTACTTAGACACCAACTATTGGGGGATATTGGGATTCATTTAACGCCTACGTTTGTCAACCATATGGTCAATGAATTAGAGGAATACCAAAATGTGCTGAATTACTTGAAAAAAGGAGAAGCACCACCGATTTTCCATGAACTTCATCATCATTTAGTTTGGCTTTTAGATGCCTCTGGACATGCAGGCATTATTAATGATGATTTAGATGGTGTTGAGAAGCGTTTGAAGCAAAAGAGTCATGAGTTTGCTCAACACTTTGAACAATTTTACTTAAAGGCCGTAGAATTAACAGGCTATTTACGTACGAATATCGATTCCTTTCCAGCTTTAAAACGATTTAATAAAGATGTTGAGCTAGAAATGACATTATTTAAAACATTCTTAAGAGAATTAGAAGAAATGGAGCTAAGTGCAGAGGTGCTAGGTACATTTACAGCTCCGATGGCGGATCATATGTGGCGTGAAGAGCAATACTATTTAACAAAGCTTGCACAGGCTAGAGAACAAGATAATTAAATCTAAAGGCTATCTAAACTGACTAGATAGCCTTTTTAGTTAGGGATGAATCACTACCTCTGTACCTATTGGCACAATACTGGCTAGCTCTTCAACATCTCGATTTTGCATGCGGATACACCCATGTGAAACAGCATGCCCAATCGAGCTAGGATCATTTGTGCCATGAATTCCGTAATGTTCTTTAGAAAGACTCATCCACATCGTGCCAAAAGGACCGCCAGAGTTTGGCGCTTTATTGATGATAATAAAACTACCTACAGGTGTTTCGTGAAGCATGCGTCCGACTGCAATTGGGTATTGTTTTTGAAGGATATTGTTTTTATATAAACGGAGCCAGCGATTATTGGTGGATATCTCGATACGATAAGGAATTGCTTCAGGGTCGGGCAAGCCGGGGATGATAATTTGTTGACCCATGAAAAGATGGTCAGGCTGAATTCCTGGATTAGCAGCGATAATGGATGCCAAAGGTGTACGGTAATCTTGAGAAATTTGAGCAAGGGTTTCACCAGCTTTGACAGTATGAATCAATTATTATTCACTCCAATGCAAAGATTTATTGCTCTACTATATGCTTCAGATGTTTTAGGTAATGTTAGGAATGCAAAGTTTTTCAGTTTCTGGACAGAATAAACGGTGACATTGCAGGATTAAGGGGCATAAAGATGAAGGAATTTAAAATTACGTATTTTTTTGATGAGGTACATTATGTTCGAAGATTCATTTTTATTGAATCGCAACAAGAGGCAGAAAAATTAGTGAAAAATGAACGCGATCAATATATCTCCTTTACGGATAGTAGGGGAATATACCATGAACTGCACACAAAACATGTACGAGTTATTCAAATAGCTGAGTATCATCGAATAGATAAAAGTGCGAAAGAGAAAGACACATAATCTGTTCAGCATTACACACATTAAAGGTAAAGGAGTGTGACAGAATGGACATCGAAAAAATACCACATGAAAAGAAAATGTTCATGAATTTAAATAGTAAGGACAAGCCTGATATGGTTGAATCAGATACGATTAGTCTTTTCGATCTGCATGAGGATATGCAAACTGTAGATGCCATTCCAATAGAGGAACTCAATAAGCGTGTAAAAAGAGAAGGCGACGAATTAATTGAAATGCAGCCAGATGAATTATAGGAGGTAAAAATGATGAATCGTGAAAAAGACATCCAGTTTACATCTGCAGGTACAAATATTAACGAAGTGAAGCAAAAAAATGCAGATGCAGGATTATCCTATAATGAAGTGAAGGCCCTGTTAGCAAAAAGTGGTGGACGTGGAACGTCTATTTATAGCGACACTGACATTGAAGAAGTAAAACAAGATATACACAGGCATCAACAGTAAAAGTTTTGGGAGGAGCAAGGTATTGAGCGCTCTTCCCTTTTTATTTTACAATGGTGAAAAATAAAGGAGTTGTAAAAGCATGACAACTGGAGAAATGAAATGTCCATTATGCGGAGGCGAAAACCATTGTGGCGTGGCAAGAGGTGAAAAAGAGTGCTGGTGTATGACAGTTAGCATACCAGAAACCCTGTTAACTTCAGTTCAAAGAGAGCCAAATCTATGCATTTGTTCAACATGCATAGATACATATAAGAAAGAGCAAGTATAGTTTTTTACGATGATAAAGGTTGGTAAAAATTGAGCAATTGGTACAATTGTCTATCGCACAACAACCTAGCAGGCATACATTACTCTGAAAGGAGTGTGTCTAATGGCTAAACCAATTGAACTCAGTAATGTGACAAAGGCATATTTAGAGGAATATCAGCGAATCCTCAAAAAAATGATGCAGGGTATGACCTATGTAACCATTACTTGTAGTATCTCAGAAAATTTTATTAAGCAAATCATCCCTCATCAAGTTGCAGCAATCCAAATGTCTGAAAATGTTTTACGTTATACAACGAATATACCTGTGCAAAATCTCGCATTAGAAATCATTCGCACACATACAGAAATGGTTGAGAGTCTTGAAGCGATACAAAATCGATGTTGTGTCGTACAAAATTCAGAGTATGAATTATACGAGTATATGTGTGCTTACAAAGAAATTACAGAAGCTATGTTCAATGCAATGTGTGCTCCACCAGTCTCTAATAGCATTAATATCAATTATCTTCGGGAAATGATCGTCCATCATCAGGGTGGTATACGACTGGCACAAAATGTGCTTAGATTCTGCATCTGTCAAGAGTTAATTCCAATCCTACGTTGCATGATTCAAACGCTGTGTGAGCAACTAGAAGCCATGGAAAAGCTACTGGATAGCTTACAAAATTGCGATTGTGAGTGCTAGCACTAACGAGAAGTTTATATGGGAAGAAGGCGCTAAATCAATTGGGATTTTAGCGCTTTTTCTGCGTAAAGACAGTGTTTAACTAAGAAAATAAGAAATTGTCAATAAAGTGGACGAAAAAATAATAAAGTGTAAAGAATTAAATGAGAATCTATTTTTGTCATTCTATTGTTGGTAAAATATATATGTTTTATTAGTTGAAGGTAATGAAGAGAAATCTATAATTGGCTTTAAAATATTGGTAATTATATTTTACTTGAATACAACTAGGAGTGGGAGCTATGTTCAAAAGGAAGAAGATTAATCAAAGTTATGATTATTTTTCGGCTACGAAAAATTCAGACATCGAAACAAATGAACGTTTTAAAGAAAAATTGGATTTCCTTGCTTTATCTAGAATTAGAAGAGAATCTGTAGGGTTTTTACGTAAAATTTACGAGAATAATCGACAGCATATACTCGATAATTTTTATGCTCGTCTACTGGAAATTCCAGAGTTTAATCATGTCATCAATACACATTCGACAGTAGAGCGTTTAAAAGGATTGTTTGATACACATTTTATTAGCTTATTTGATGATGAATTAGATTTAGATTATGTCTTTAAGCGTCGTAAAATTGCGTATGTTCATGCAAGAATTGGTGTACTACCGAATTGGATGATTTCTGCCTATACACTGATTAATCAATTAATCATTCCGCTTATTGTCAAAGAACTATCTCGTGATGAAGAAAAAATGCTGGATGTTTTATTGTCTTACGATAGCTTAGTAACAATTGATCAACAAATTATTTTAGAGACCTATATTGAAATTCAAGCAGGATCCGTAGTAAATGGATTAGGTGAAATAATTACTTATAATACACAGTTAGATACCATTAAGGAACTGATTGAATTTCAGGAGATTCAACAACAGGAAATTGTAGCAGCAGATCAATTAATGCATGAGTTAGACGAAAGTATTGAAGAAATTGCCACATCAGTTGGTGATATTTCAGAGCAAACAAAGTATGCCTTTAAAAAATTAAATCAGGATTTGGAATCATTACAACAAGTATCATCTATTTTACAGACAACCGATGAAGGCCATAAATCAATGCAGGAAGATATTAGGCGTTTAGTTGAACGTGTAAATAGTGTAGCGAAATTAATGGAATTAATTAAAAAAATAGCAGATCAAACAAATTTGCTGGCTTTAAATGCATCAATAGAGGCCGCTCGTGCTGGAGAAGCAGGAAAAGGTTTTGCGGTTGTTGCAGAGGAAGTTCGGAAACTTGCTGATGATACAAGTACATCTGTCAAATCTATACATACAGATATACAGGAGCTACTTCATATTACCCATAATATTAGTTCATTGACGACTCAATTTTCCCAAGATTTACATCAAGGTGTTACAGATACCTTATATATATCACAGACGCTAGCTGAGCTAAATAAAAACTTACAGCAGCAGGGGGCGCGCTTTGAGGAAATAGCTACAACGACAAAGGTTCAGGCACAATCTGCTACTACTATTTCTGAACGTAACCATACTATTACAGAAAGCATGCAAAAAAGTAAGGTAATCGTTTTTGATATGGGCTCTGCCATTTATAAGTTAAGTAAAATGATTGATGGATACCGATCCACAACAATTTCTAAAAACTTTATTATTAGCCAAGAGGATATTATTGAATTAGCTATTACCGACCATCTATTGTGGAGATGGAAAATCTACAATTTGCTACTAGGCTTTGAAACGATGACGGAGCAGGATGTAGGGTCTCCAAAAGAATCACGCCTTGGCGAGTGGTATTACGGCACAGGAAAGAAACTGTTAGGTGATGAGCGTGTCTACGCAGAGTTAGAACAACCATTTATTTACGTGCATGATATAGCAAAAAAAGCAGTGCGTGAATACAATGTAGGCAATAAAACGGGCGCTGAAAAATACCTAAAAGAAATTACGGATGAATCGTATGCTGTAATTGAAAAGTTAAAAGAGTTAAAGGAAATTTTATTGAGCGGGAAAAAGCAATATATTCATTAAAAATTGGAAAGCAAGCTAGTCTACATACTAGCTTGCTCTTTTATAGATTAATAGGTGGAACACACATAAATGTCACTGTACGCTTTTGGCTATCATAAAGACACCATTCACGGTGATTGATAACAGAGCCTACATTCACACCATATTGTTTGTCTTGTAACGCAATTGGTTGCCCGTAGCGAATACGAATCGGCAGCTTTTTTTGTTGATGATAAAGACCTGATTCGTGACTATGCCCAAAGAAAAATAATGGTTTTTGAAAGGATGGGAAAGTCGGTTGCCAGCTTACATTCCACTTAAATTGATGTCCGTGCATAAGCGTGGCTCCATCAATCTCTATTGTCTCAGGTAAAGCTTTAAAACGTTCAATGCCAGTGACCTGAGTAATACGTTCTTCTTGATTGCCTCGAATAGAGGGGAAGGTTAGCAGTTTTTCAAATTCACTTTCTACTATGGCCGCCTTTTGCAAAGGTAAGCCAGATATGGTTTGTGCCTTTTTCTTACTAACAGTGCATTCATATAAATCCCCTAACCCAATGATTTTTGCTTCCTCTGCTGTTTGTTGAATATGAGCTAGAACAGCTTTAGTGTCTTCTATATTAGAATGTAAATCTCCTAAAAGTGCATAAAGCATTTAAACCCGGCCTTTCCTAATAATAATGGTACAAGTATCATACACCCAATAGAAATTGCTAGAAAAGTAAAATGTCTAAGAATATTTCGTTACTTCAGCTACATATTTTGAATGTGTGGAAAAATTGCCAAGAAATACATTGCCTGATAAAATATAATCGTAATTTTCAGAATTTTAAGAAGTTTAATAGTTTCCCATTCTTGTTTATTCAGTAATAATAAAATGAATGTATGGAGGGCTTATAATGACGAAGTTTATGACAGATATTCTTGAAGACTACGCAGGGCAGCAACCAAATGCAATTGCAACACTGTATGATGGAAAGGCATTAAGCTATCATGATTTTTACCAACGTGTAGAAAGATTTGCGGCTTACTTGCAGGAACAAGATTTTGAAAAAAATGATGTGATTGCCCTATATACGCTCAATTCAGATTTATTTTTAATCGCTTATTTAGGCGTCCAATTAGCTGGATTTATTGTAATGCCTATTAACACTAAATTAGCTGCTCCTGAGGTTGATTTTATTTTTAATCATTCACAAGCAAGGGGCTTAATTTTTGATGAAAGATTAACAGAGATATTAGAGGACGTCTCCTATTCATTCCAACATACAATCGGATTTCACGAAATGAAAAACATAATTGAATATGATAATCGTGTTAGAAAAATTGTGCAATTAGAGGCTGACGATACGGCAGTGGTCATGTATACATCAGGAACAACAGGTAAACCGAAAGGCGTCATGCTAACGCATCAGAATATCGTGGCTACAGCAGATATTTGGTCGTCTTCTATGAAAATGTCTAGCAAAGACAAAATGTTTATTTGTACGCCTTTGTTTCATTGTGCAGGTCTTCACGTATTTGCTATGCCTATGTTTTATCGTGGGGGAACAGTGGTCATTGAAGAAGCATTTTCACCAACTAAAACGTTAGCTCAAATTGTAGCGACTGAGGCAACAATTTTCTTTGGTGTTCCATCTATGTATACGATCATATTAAATACTCCAGGATTCAAGGAACATAGCTTTAATCATTTACGTTTATTATGTTACGGGGCTGCCCCGATGCCTTATGAGCTGGTAAAGCAAGTGAAAGAAGCATTTCCAAATGTAAAGGTTCAAAATCTTTATGGTCAAACTGAAAATTCACCTGCAGCTACCTCTCTGCTAGATACAGATGCATTGACGAAAATTGGCTCAGTGGGAAAACCATTAGCACAGACAGAGGTTTGTGTAGTTGATAGTGAAGGAAAGGTCGTACCAGCTGGAGAGGTGGGCGAAATTTGCGTAAGAGGGCCACAAGTAATGAAGGGCTATTTGCGCAATTCAGAGGAAACAGCAAGAGCGATTAGGGATGGCTGGCTGTACTCAGGCGATTTAGGTCGCTTTGATGAGGAAGGCTATTTATATATTGTAGATCGAAAAAAAGATATGATTATTCGTGGTGGAGAAAATATTTACCCAATCGAAATAGAAGAAGTTCTATATCAAATGCCAGAAATTTTAGAAGCTGCAGTGATTGGATTGCCACATGAAGTATATGGAGAAGTACCAAAAGCATTTGTGGTGTTAAAGGAGGGAAAGTCTCTTGATGAAAATTCGATACTATCCTATTGTCAAACACGACTTGCCAAATACAAAGTACCTTATGAAATTGAATTTTTAATAGAATTGCCACGAAATGCCTCTGGGAAGGTCCTAAAGCATACATTACGGCCGAAAGTGACAACGATTTAAGACAGTTCCATTATCCTTTGGCATAATTGCTATCCAGATTTTTGGGGTTTACGTCTTGGGTGTAACTCGCTATTAGTACAAAAAATAGTTACTAAATCAAGATAAAATAGGAACGGCTATGAAAGTATCGTATAATAGAGTCTACGACAAATTGAATAACAGAATGGCGAAGGGGCTGCTCTTCGCCTTAGAATAGGAGCGGAATTTGTCTTGTGGACGGGGTATAAACGCCTTTTACTTATTGGCATTTTGATTATTATGTTACTTTCAGGCTGTCAGCCATTTTCTCAGCAAGATGCTGAACAAAAAAATCAATTAACGGTTTTAACAGTAGAATTTAATAGCGGGGCACCTATTCCAAATCTCTTCCTTACGGTTACAGATGTACAAACAGGTGATGTAGTGGAAGAAGCGATTGGTTCAGAAGAGGGAGAGGCTATATTTTCGAAGCTAAAGGCAGGGAGAGAATATGCAATTGCGGCAACAACACTTGAAAATAGTACGACAAATAATGGGTATACAACAATCGAGAATTTCACTTACGATACAACAAAGCCCTATTATCGATTACAAACACACTTTTTAAGAGACGATCAGGAGTTAGATGTCCCTGTTGTCATGCAAAACCCTGAGCTGCCACATGGCTGTGAAATTACTTCACTTACAGCCGTATTAAATTATTTTGGGATGAATGTGTCAAAACTCGAAATGACTGACAAATACTTACCAAAGCAAGAAATACGAACAGTAGGCAATCAACGTTTTGGACCAAATCCCAATGAAGCTTTTGCAGGTAATCCTCGTGATAAAGCTCGTGGCATGTATGTTTTTGCTGCTCCAATTGTCAAAGCGGCTGAGGCAGTTATTACCGATAAACAAGCTAACCTACATGTCAAAAATATGAGTAACGCCTCGCAGGATGATATTTTACAGCTTGTGCGTGAAGGTATTCCTGTTGTGACATGGGTAACGCTAGATTTATCAAAGCCTAAACGAAAAGCAGAAAGAGGCTGGATTTATACAGGGGAAACGACTCCGCATGATGCTTTTATGAACTTACATGCAGTCGTCTTAACTGGACATTTAGGTGATAAGGTAGTCGTAATGGATCCTTTAAAAGGGTATGTTACTTACAATGTCGATCAATTTTTCAAAAGTTATCAGGAATTAGGCAAACAAGCTGTAGCTGTTCATAAATAAGCTATAAATCATTAGTATGTTACACTAATAAAAAAGTAAAAGTGAGTTGAGTAGAATGGCCATTGAGCACGTTTTTTTACCTGTTTTACTTGGAGATGAAATGAATGCTTATGGCATGGCTAGAGCATTTTATGAAGCCTATGGTGTGAAGCCACTGGCACTAAACCATACGAACATGGAAAAAATTCAACAAAGTGATTTATGGACTTTTCGTGAGATACCGCGACTTCATATCGAAGAAAGGTTTGTGACCGCCCTAAAAGCCATTGCGGAGGAGTTCCAAGACAAAAAATTACTGCTATTAGCCTGTGATGAATTTTATGTCAAAAGAATCGTAGAACACAAAGAGGAGTTAGCAGAGGATTTTCTAGTTCCTTATGTAGACGCCACACTTGCGCATCAACTTTTAACTCGTGAAAGCATGTATGAGCTATGTGCACAATTTGGTTTTCAATACCCTGCTACACATGTATGCACGGTGAATGATTATGAAGACTACAACATGCCTTTTGATTATCCAGTTGTCATTAAGCCCATGAATATGACAAAATATGCTACTTGTATTTTTCCTGGTAAGAAAAAAGTATATATTGCATATGATAAGGACGAAAAGGACAGTATACTACGTGCTATCTATAAAGAATCAGCTTATCGTGATGATCTGATGATTCAACAATATATACCAGGTGAAGACGCTAACATGCGTGTTGTTAATGCATATATAGGACAAGATGGGAAGGCAAAACTTCTTGCCGTAGGAAACCCTATTTTAGAAGAGCATTCTCCAGAAGGGATAGGACGTTATGTAGCGATTATGACAACCTATCATCAGGAATTAATGGATAATGTTAAGCTATTCCTTGAAGCGATACAATTCCAAGGCTTTGCCACATTTGATATGAAATATGATGATCGTGATGGTCAATATAAATTGTTGAGTATTGAATTACATAATGAACTTTCCAATTATTATGTGACGGCCAGTGGCTTTAATTTAATGCAGTATGTAGCGAACGATTATGTTCGAGGAAGTAAACAACAACTAACATATGTGAAGAACAAGCATCTTTGGACAATCGTACCGAATGGTGTATTGTTCAAATATGTTCAAAATGAACAACTAGTAATGGAAGCGAAAAGTTTAATTCGTCAAGGTATGGCTACAGATTCTATTTTTAATTATAAGGATATGAATGCAAAACGTTGGTTGAATGTTACGCTTGATAATTTAAGCTTTTATCGTAGCTATAAGAAATATTTTAATAACAAGGGTCTGTCTAACACATGAAAAAACACACTTTAGGTATTATTGGTGGCGTTGGTCCACTCGCAACAATGTTTATAGGAGAAATGATTGTAAGACGTACGAAGGCACAAAAAGATCAGGATCATTTACATACCATTATTGATAATGATACAAATATTCCTGACCGTACGGCTTTTATTTTAGATAATTCAAAGGAGAATCCAGTTCCAGTCATTATTGAGGATGCAAAAAAACTAGCTTCGGTAGGAGCAGACGTAATAGCTATCCCATGTAATACGGCACACACTTTTTATCAAGAAATTGAAGATGGTTCTCCTATACCTGTCTTGCATATGATTCGTGAAACAGCGAAGCGTGCTGCTGATTTAGGAGCAAAGCGAGTAGGTATTTTAGCAACAACAGGCACGTTAACATCACAGATGTATCAGGAGGCACTTGAGGAGTTTGGTATTACACCAGTTGTTCCAGATAATGAAATGAGATCCTATGTGATGTCGATTATTTATGATTACGTCAAGGCTGGGAAGGATGTTACGCTAGAAGATTGGCAACCGATAGAAGAGGCGATGCTAGCATTAAATTGTGATCGAATTGTATTAGGTTGTACTGAGCTTTCAGTTGTAAACAGAGATTTGAAGCTAAGTGACATTTATATTGATTCATTAATCGTTTTAGCTGAATGTGCCATTTTAGCATGTGGTTATGAATTAGTGGATTAATTGAAAAGAATCTGCTTGCTTTTCACGGGTAAGCTACAATTCTTGAAAGAGTTGTGGACAGGCTTACTTTTCCGTGTTGAGTGAAGCAGATTTTTTATGAAAGGAAGCAATGTTTTATTGAAACGATTAAATAATTGCTTCGTACATATAAAGTAGGAACCTACGGAGTGTGTTAAACTAGTGTCAAGTAGATAGAAGGTGGGAAATAACATGTCAGTCATTAATTTATTAAAAGAAGAACTACAAGCAAAATGGAACTTTGAAACACCCATGAAAATTCAAGATGAAATGATACCAGCTATGCTTGAAGGCAAAGATATTGTAGCGGAATCACCAACAGGATCAGGTAAAACGTTGGCATATGTCTTACCATTATTAAATAAAGTGAATGGGGCAAAAAAGCAAACACAAGGACTGATCGTCGCTCCCTCGCAAGAGCTCGCTATGCAAATCGTAGAAGTAATTCGTGAGTGGACAGCTGGAACAGACATTACTGTTCAACAGCTGATTGGTGGTGCCAATTCTGCTCGTCAAATTGAAAAGTTGAAGAAAAAGCCAACGATTGTTGTTGGCACACCTGGTCGTTTAAACGAATTAGCACGAGCAGGAAAATTAAAACTTAAAGAAGTCGAAACAGTTATTTTAGATGAATGTGATCAATTACTAAGTCGGGAATACCGTGTTGTTATCAAATCCTTTATCGAAGGTTCTGCCTATGGCCGACAAGTTGTTGTTGTATCGGCTACGATTACAGAGGAAATTGAATTAGTGGCAAGTCGTATGATGTTTGAGCCACTGCGTTTTAAAATTAAGCCTGAGGACATGTTAAAGGTTGGTAAAGTTGTCCATTCTTTTGTGAAGGTAGAAGAACGTGATAAAACGGATTTCCTGCGCCGACTTTCGCATACAGAGGGTTTAAGAGCGTTGGCTTTTGTTAATAATATCGATCAATTATTAATGAAGGAAACAAAACTACAATACCGTTCAGCACCGATTGTCACGCTCCATTCTGATATGAAGAAAGAAGAACGTAAAAAAGCGTTAGATGCATTCCGTAAAGGAGATGCACGTATTTTAATTGCAACAGATATTGCAGCTCGTGGTTTAGATATTGCTGGTTTAACACATGTTATTCATGTTGATGTCCCACGAACAATTGAACAGTATTTGCATCGTTCTGGTCGTACTGGGCGTGCTGGAGCAGATGGGGAAGTATTAACCTTATTATCTTATCGTGATGAAAAAACCTATAAAAAATGGACAAGGGAAATTCCAGGCAAGCCTGTGCAAAAAATATGGCATGATGGCGAGCTGATTGAAGGTAATTCTAAAACAATTGGACAGAAGCGAGGGAAATAGTATGACATTTGAAGAGAAATTACAGGCATATGCAGAGCTTGCAGTAAAAGTGGGTGTGAACATCCAACCAGGTCAGTACTTATTAGTCAATACATCTGTGGATGCTTTAGATTTTGCCCGTTTAGTTGTAAAAGAGGCTTATAAGGCTGGGGCAGGTCGTGTTCATGTAAACTTTTCCGATGATGAATTGGATCGTGCTTATTTTGAGCATGCTTCCGATGAGGAATTTAATCGCTTCCCTGAATGGGTTGTGAAAATGCGTGATGAACTGATTGAACGTAAAGGAGCTCTATTATGGATTGATGCAGCAGATCCTGATAAGCTAACAGGAATTCCTGCGGACAGACTAGCAACACATCAAAAAGTATCAGGGGCAGCATTAAAAAACTATCGCAATGCAGTCATGAAGGATTTAATTGCTTGGTCCATCGTAGCTGTTCCTTCAGCTAAATGGGCAGCAAAGGTTTTCCCACGATTAACAGAGGAGCAACAAGTACCTGCATTATGGGAAGCAATCTTTAAAACGGTTCATATTGGAGAAGGCAATGCAGTTGATAATTGGCGTCAGCATGTAGCTAATTTAGAATCTCGTGCACAGCTTTTAAATAATAAAAAGTATGCAAAGCTTCACTATACAGCTCCTGGTACAGATTTAACAATCGCTTTAGCACCACAACATAAATGGCTAACTGGTGGTAGTAAAACACCAGAAGATAATGTCTTTGTGGCCAATATGCCAACAGAAGAAGTTTATACACTTCCATTGAAACAAGGTGTAAACGGTTATGTTCGTAATACGAAGCCATTAGTCTATCAGGGCAATATCATCGATGGCTTTAAATTAACATTTGAAGAGGGCAAAATTATTAAGGCAGAGGCCGAAGTAGGACATGATTTATTACAAGAGCTTATTCAAGTAGATGAAGGCTCAAGCTATTTAGGTGAAGTAGCACTTGTCCCTCACGAATCACCCATTTCAGCGTCGGAGATTTTATATTTCAATACGCTGTTTGATGAAAATGCTTCAAACCATTTAGCTATTGGTGAGGCATATCCGACTTGCTTAGAGGGCGGTAGAGACCTAGAAAATGGTCAACTTGAAGCATTGGGTGCGAATATTTCTGTGACACACGAAGACTTCATGATTGGCAGTGGTGAAATGGACATTGATGGTATTTTACCAGACGGTACGGTTGAGCCAATTTTCCGCAAGGGTAGCTGGGCTTTTTAATTTTAGTCAAGAAAAGAGGGAAGCAGATGAAACGGTTATGTAGCTTGCTAGGTATGACAATATTATTCATGACAATTTGGGTTTCATCTGCTTTCGCTCAAACAGAAACCTATGTGGCTATTGGCGATTCCTTAGCAGCGGGTCAAACACCCTACAAAGAAATTGATGTAGGGTATAGTGATTTGATTGCCATGAAATTAAGTTCGATTGGTCAATTATCATTTTATACAAAAGAACTTGCTTTTCCTGGCTTTACTACGGCAGATGTATTAGAACGAATACGATCTGAGGAAGCGCAAAATTTATTAGCAAATGCGACACTTATTACAATTTCGGCAGGGGCTAATGATTTATTACGTCTTGTCCAGGTAAACCCAAATGCAGGGACCTTAGCTTTTTCACAGCTTCAGACAGATTACGCTTTAAATTTGGCTAGAAAAAATATGCTATCGATTTTGGATGAATTAGAAGAACGTGCGCCTAAAGCAAAAATCTATGTCATAGGGTATTATTTTGCTTATCCAACAGTTCATCCGACGCAAAAAGAAGGAACAAACGCCCAGCTAGTTAGATTAAATGCAATTTTACAACAACAAGCAGAGCAAGCTGGCGCAGCTTATATAAATGTCTATGATGCCTTTGGTTTGAATGCAACCAACTACTTACCAAATAGTGCCGATGTTCATCCAAATATTGAAGGCTATCGACAAATGGCTAACTCATTTTTACAGATTTATAGTGGGAGTGATGCTTTAAACATCTCTTCAGCAGAATTGCCAGAGCCAAATCCCAAATCATTTGAGGAAATCCTAAAGCAACAATCATCAGCGAAGCCTCGGAAGCAAAATGTGGCACAACATCAATCTCCTCGTATGACTTACGTAATTCAGGGATTCCCAGGATATAAGGCATTTATCAAATACATCTAAATAATCGATATCTAAGGCATCTTACCTATTAAGATGCTTTTTTCTATGAAAACCAATTTTGGCTAGAACTACTAAACCTTTAGTGTGCACTAGATGGGGAATAGTCATGCTAAAATATAGAGAAGACTAGGAGGTACTAGAATGAAAATATTTCATACAGCAGATTGGCATTTAGGAAAGCTTGTTCAAGGTGTCTATATGACAGAAGATCAACATTATATTCTTCAACAATTTATACAAGCGATAGATGAGGAAAAACCAGATGTAATTATCATCGCAGGTGATTTATATGACCGTTCGATGCCTCCTATTGAGGCAGTTAATTTACTAAATGATGTATTAGCGAAAATAGTATTAGAAAAGAAGATTCCTGTTCTAGCAGTGGCGGGAAATCATGATAGTGCAGGTCGTTTAAATTTTGGTAGTCGTTTAATGAGTGATAGTGGTTTATATATTAAGGGCCAATTTACAAAAAATCATGCACCTATTGTTTTGAATGATCAACATGGAGAAGTACATTTTCATTTAGTGCCCTATGCAGAGCCAGCAGCTATTCGCAACATCTTTGAAGATGAGTCAATCCGTTCTCATCAAGACGCCATGCGAAAAATTATTGAGCATATCACAGAAGACATGGACACAAGTAAGCGTCATGTTTTTGTTGGACATGCCTTTGTGACGAAGTATGGTGAGGAGGAAGCAAATACTAGTGATTCCGAGCGACCCCTTTCCATTGGAGGCTCAGATTGTGTGAATGCAGCTTTATTCAAACCTTTTCACTATACGGCGCTTGGGCACTTACATAAGGCACATTTTGTTTTAAACGAAACCATACGCTATGCAGGCTCTATCTTAAAATACTCGTTATCTGAGCATTTACATGAGAAAGGTTTTTTAATCATTGAATTAGACGAGCAAGGTAACACCACAGTAAGTAAAAGAAAGCTTGTGCCAAGAAGAGATCTACGAGTAATAGAAGGTCAATTAGAGGAGTTATTAACCCTCACACCAAGTGAGGATTATGTCTTTGTTAGATTGACGGATAAAATATCTGTGACTTCACCAATGGAACGCATTCGTAGTGTATTTCCGCACGCTATGCATGTGGAGCGGAAGGTACTAAGACAAGATATGCCACGTGAACTACAAGTAGTAGAAGCTGAAAAACTAGAAGATATTGATTTATTCCGTTCATTCTTCACCAATATTATTGGCATTCAGCCTGATGAAGATACGGAACGCCTATTCACAGAGATGTTACAGGAGTTATTAGATGAGGAGCGAGAGACTGTAAAATGAAGCCTTTAAAGTTAACAATTACAGCGTTTGGTCCCTATAAAGACACGGAAGTAATTGATTTTCAAGAGCTAGGGGAGCATCGATTGTTTGCCATTTCTGGAAAAACTGGTGCTGGTAAAACAACCATTTTCGATGCTATTTGCTATGCTCTTTACGGATCAGGTAGTGGGGAGGACCGGCAGGATACAGCTTTACTAAGAAGCGGCTTTGCACATGATGAAGTTTATACAGCTGTAGAACTCGTCTTTGAAATGCATGGAAAAGTCTATCAAATAGTACGACAGCCAGGTCATATTAAAGAAAAAAATAAAACGGTTACTGGAAAGAAAATAGAGCTAGCAGAAGTAAAAGAGGGAAAGCTGGATTATAGCATTGTAGAGAAACAGCAAACGCTTGAAGTCGATAAGAAATTGCAGGAAATTATAGGTCTCACAAAAGATCAATTTAGCCAGATTGTCATGCTACCTCAAGGTGAATTTAGAAAACTATTAACCTCTGATTCAACAAATAAAGAAGTAATTTTACGGAAAATCTTTAAAACTGATCGTTTCGGTGTCATGGCAAAAAAGCTTGATGCCAAGCGTAAAGAAGCAGAAAGTGATCTTGAACGTGCCAAACAATTAAAAGAACATTTACTTGGTCAAATTGTGGGCGCCTTACCACAACGTTCTTCCGCTTTATTCACATTGATTGCGGATAATACCGAAAATTTACATCAACTGACAGAGGCACTTGATGAGGAGCTTAGCTACTATAAGAAATGTGGAGAAGATGAACAGTCATACTATGAAGAAGCGTATAGCCTTCATCAAAAAGAGCAGGAATATTATCGCTTAGCAAAAACGCTAAATGAGCAATTTGATGAACAAGCTAATCGACAGCAACGGCTGCAAATGCTTTTACAACAGCAGGATGTATACCAAGCAAAGGAGAAGGAGATTGCTTTGGCAGAACAAGCAGAGCGACTTGTGCTCCTCGAACAACAATGCAAGGATTTACGTGCTGAACTGAATGTAAAAGAACTAGCTTTTCAACAAGCAAAAGTTACGCAACAGCAGTCACAAGAAAAGTTGCAAGAAGCACAAGAAAAATATGAGATAGAGCAGGCTAAAGAATCTGAACGACAGCAAATCTTACAGCAGGAAATGCAGATGCTAGCGCTTTTACCGAAATTTGAAGCCTATGAAAACAATATACAACAGCTGCAAATAGCGGAGCAATATGCTGAAAATGCAAAACGAGCAGTAAATGATAACATCAAACTTTTGGAAAATGAACAAAAGCAATTACAGCATTTTTCTCAATCAGTAGAAGGCTATGAAAAACAGGTTGAACCCTATGAAAGCTATTTAGAACAATTACCGAAACTACGGGAACAGGTTGCTTTAATCAAGCAAGCAGAGAAATATAAACATGTCGTAGAGTTAGCTAAGCAGGATGTAGTTGCTTCAGAAAGTCTCTATCAAGAAAGTAAAGAGGCTCTTCAACTTTTGCAGCAACGATGGCTGACGAGTCAAGCTAGTATTTTAGCAGAACAGCTGAAGGAAGGAGAACCCTGTCCTGTTTGTGGTAGTATGACACATCAGAAAGCACACAATGAGCAACTGGAAATTATTGAGCTTGCTCAAGTGGAAGCATTGAGAGCGAAGGCATCATCAGACGAGCGTAAGTATTTAGAGAAAGAGGCATTTTTAGCATCAGTGCAGCAGCTTCTTCAAGATACATGGCAACAACTTGAGGCGCAGCATATTAAACAAGAAGACCAACCACAGATCATCGCTACTTTACATGAAGTGGAACAAGAGATTGCAGCATTAAAAATTATTCAACATCAATTAGCTGATGTGCGATTAAAAATAAAGCATCAGCATGATCGAATAGAGCAGCTACGAAATAAGCATATGAAGCTAGAGCAATATTTAGCAGAGCAGATAAAAGAATGGACAAAATTACAAGCGGTTGTAGACGAACAACTTAAGCAGATGCCCCCTAATTTACCAACTTTACAGCAATTAAAGCAACAACTTAATGAAGTTAGTAAACAGAAAGAAGGGCTTCAAAAAAGTTGGCAAGTGAGTCAAGAAAATTTGCATGTAGCAAAGGAAGCAGCTAGCAATGCAACACTAACAGTAGAAATTGCCAAACAGTCCTTTGAGGAATTACAGCTTAAAATGAATGAAAAGCTTCAGCAATTTTCAGCAGATATGCAAGAAATAGGTTTCGAAAGCTATGAGGCTTATGCAACTGCTAAACGGAGTGCCATACAATTGGATGCACTTCGAAAAGCATGTAGCGACTATGCTTTACAAGTACACACGTTGCAAATTCAGATTACCGAAGGGGCTACATACCTTCAAGGAAAAGAGAAGCAAGATTTAGAGGCGATGGAAGCAAGAGTAGAACAGCATCGAGTTTCCTATGAGGAAGCATTTAAACGTTTACAACAGATCAATGGCTTTATACAAGCATGCCAAGGCTTTAGTGAAAAGGTGGAAGAAATAGCGAAAGAGCTTCATTTACTTGAACAAGAAGCAGGGCGAGTAAAGGAGCTCTATGGATTATTAAATGGACAAAACTCGAAAAAGCTATCCTTTGAGCGTTATATACAAATTAACTACTTAGATCAAATTACAGAAGCTGCCAATATACGTCTGTATCATTTATCAAACGGTCAATTTGAGCTTAGACGTTCAGATAGATTAGAAAAGCATGCGAAGCAAAGTGGCCTTGGTCTTGATGTTTATGATGCTTATACAGATCAATTACGAGATGTCAAAACTTTATCAGGTGGCGAAAAATTTAATGCTTCGTTGAGCCTTGCATTGGGGATGGCAGATGTGATTCAAAGCTACCAAGGTAATATTCATATTGAAACGATGTTTATTGATGAGGGCTTTGGCTCGCTCGATGAGGAATCACTAAATAAAGCAATCGATACATTAATTGATTTGCAGGATTCGGGTCGTATGATTGGCGTTATTTCGCATGTACCTGAATTGAAATCTGCAATGCCAGCAGTTTTACATGTAGAAAAAACATTGAATGGCCATAGTCAAACCCATTTTGAAGTGAAATAAAACGAAGGCGTATTTCCTCTAAAAGGAATACGCCTTCATTTTATTTTTTTCGAGTGGTGGTTGTAGGCGTTGTGCCCTTTTTTGCAGCCATTACTTTTTTTACGATAGGAATAACAATAGGTGCTAACTTAACGGCGGTTTTTACAACGTTTGATACTTTCATCCCAAAACAGCTCCTTTTACAATTACTACTACCTGTTTCACTTAAAAATAAAACATTAACGGATAACACGAACAGCCTGAATTATATTCCAAATCACAATACCTAGTGAGACGAGAGCATAGATGGCGAATGAAGCAAACCAAATAATCATCACCGTCTTGTTATTGGAGGTTGGATCTAAACTAAATGTAGAAAAAACAAAGACAATAAAGAATAGAATGCCAAAAACAAAAGGTATTAAATGAGAGACAAGTGCACGAATCGAATGGCTTTTTACATCACTGTCTTTTGTTACAAAATATACAATTAATGGAACGATAAAAGGGGCGAAGAAAATACTAAGATAACTAAAGGCAGCTAAAATTTTTTGATTCTCCATAGTTGTACCTCCTTTTTAAATATTTACGCATGAAAAACAGCAAAGTTTCAAAAAAATGATGTATGGAAGGTTGTAATCCTTTAATCCTTTGCGTACAATGAGAGTGTTCAAATAAATTCAGATGTAACGACCACAAGGGGAGCTGATGATGTCAGCTGAGACTGGGCACGTAATGCCTTGACTCTTCGAACCTGTAAGTTAACGCTTGCGTAGGGATGTGGATAGAAACCGACACTTGTACGATGTGAGGCTCTGTCCTGACATCGTTTTTTCGTCCTTAAAGGAAAAAAGGTGTCAGAAAGAGACATATCAGCGCTTTTCTATTCCTGCTCTTGTATCCTACATCGGAACAAAGGAGAGAATATGTATGGACAAAAAAAGACTATTAATGCTAGTGGAGATTGCGATTTTTGCAGCGATTGGTCTCGTACTGGATCAGGTTTCCTTTAAAGTATGGGCACAAGGCGGCTCAGTTAGTCTTGTTATGGTACCAATTATGTTAATAGCATTTCGCTGGGGCTTAATAGCTGGGCTAACAACTGGATTACTCGTAGGTGTAATGCAAACCATGTTTGGTGCTACGATTGTGCACTGGCTACAAGGATTCCTGGATTATGGAGTTGCTTTTACAGTTGTAGGATTAGCGGCGGTTGTACGTGGACCAGTGTTAGACGCTGCTAAACATATGAACAAAACAAAAATGGCACTTTATATAATCATAGGTACCGTTTTCGCAGGCCTCTTACGATACACAGCACATACAATTGCTGGTGCTGTATTTTTTGCCGAATATGCTGGTGACCAAAATGCATGGATCTATTCCATCATCTACAATGGTACATATATGCTACCAGCAACCATTTTAACGGCGGTCGTTGGTGTTCTTTTATTCACAGCCGCTCCACAATTAATGCAAAGAAAATTTTAATGCTAGTCCCTTCACATGAGTGGAGGGACTTTTTTGTCGTGAATAACTCTTTTAGCACTTTGCAAAGTAGGAAAGCATACAATATTTAAAGCGTTTATCGTTATACGCATAAAAAGTTATGTTATATTAAAGAATAGATATTAGATGAAAGGGACGTTATACATGATTGTAAAAACGCAAGAAGAGATTGAAGCTTTTAAAAAAATAGGACGCATTTGTGCTGAAATTCGCGAAGCAATGAAAGCTGCCACAAAACCAGGTGTTACAACACTTGAGCTTGATGAAATTGCTGGTCGCATGTTTGCAGAGGCAGGCGCTATTTCAGGACCAAAGGGAGAATATGATTTTCCAGGGTATACATGTATTAGCGTCAATGAAGAAGTAGCACATGGTATTCCAGGAAAGCGTGTTATTCAAGAGGGAGATATCGTAAATATTGATGTTTCAGGCTCTTTAAATGGCTATTTTGCTGACACAGGTATTTCATTTGTTGTGGGTGATGGCTATGAGGACAAAGAAAAGCTTTGCCGTGTTGCTAAAAGTGCCTTTGATCGAGCAATGACAAAGGTAAAGGCTGGATCTAAATTAAATCAAATTGGTAAAGCTGTTGAACGCGAGGCAAATGCTAATGGGTTAACTGTTATTATGAATTTAACAGGTCATGGCTTAGGTCAATCTTTACATGATGAACCAAACCATATTTTAAATTATTACGATGCATGGGATACTACTATTATGAAAGAAGGTATGGTCCTTGCGGTTGAGCCATTTATCTCAGCAAAGGCAGAGCATATCGTAGAAGCAGGTGATGGCTGGACATTCGTGACACCTGATAAATCACTTGTAGCTCAAATCGAACATTCAGTCATTGTAACAAAAGATAAACCAATTATCTTAACGTCATTAGACGAAGAATAAGATGTAATGAAAAATCCTGCTAACCAAATTATTTTTGGTTAGCAGGATTTTTTTTAATAAATAAAATGCCAACAAAGAGAACACCACATAAAAATAAAGCGGCTGTAGTGACAAGTAGCTCATCAAAACCATTATGTATGGCGATTCCAATATAAGCCCAAATAAAAACACTTG
This sequence comes from Lysinibacillus sp. 1 U-2021, assembly GCF_029916965.1. NCBI lineage: Bacteria > Bacillati > Bacillota > Bacilli > Caryophanales > Bacillaceae > Lysinibacillus > Lysinibacillus sp. 1 U-2021. The sequence goes on along the minus strand of NZ_CP123966.1, from coordinate 3,986,233 downwards.
GATACATAACATCAAAGTGATGGAAACGGATATGTAGCGCAATGGCTCCACCTAAAGTAAGTAAAATCACTGCCCAAAGAGGTGTGCTAAGACCAAAGCCGTTCCAACCATAAGCCGTTAACGTAAAGCTTGTATTTGTGATAAAAATAAATGTCATCCATGCTAAATAAACAGAGAAAGGAATACGACCAAACAAGGATTTGTCCTGAAGAGGGTACGTATTATACAACATAAATAAATACAAGACTAAGAGTAATGTAATGCCAAGAGAAACAATAAATAACTCATGGTGCCAGACATATATCGTCAATGCTTGTAATATATTTATGCAGCTAAAAAGCGCAGACTGTTTCAAAGTTGTCTTTTTCATGTTCATAACTAACCAATAACCGAGTAAAAAATAAATGATAATCCAAATTACATGACTTACACTAACTGGTGCAAATACAACAGAAAAACGATTAGCGATTTCTAGCGAAGATTGACCGTTGATGTTCACGAAAAAGGATGAAAAGGTTAGGATGATTGAGACAAGATAAGAGATTGTCATCATGATAAACCGAGGCATGTTTTCCTCTCCCTTCGTGTTAGATTGTATAGGGAAAAGACAAATAAGTATAGTACTGTCACTTTTTTTATTATAACGGAAATTTCCAACAATGTATCGTGTTGTTTTACTATTAATACCTACAATTTACCATGTCTGATAGGCATCCACATATTTCTTTAGTACAATAAGAATAGTCAAATAAAAGGAGTGAAGTTTCATGACCCAAAATTTAAAAAATCTAGATCTAACTGTTGAACTAGACAAAAAGATGTATAAAAAGAAATTAAAAGTACTCCAATATGAAATGTTGAACGCACAACAATTTTTATTAAAAAACAAGATTGGCTTGATCTTGGTTTTCGAAGGAATGGATGCGGCTGGTAAAGGTGGCGCTATTAAACGATTAATCGAACGTGTCGATCCCCGCGGTTATGTTGTACATCCTATTTCTGCCCCTCAAGCTCATGAATTACGCTACAATTATTTACAACGATTTTGGAGAAAGTTGCCTCAGCATGGGCAAATCGCTATTTTTGATCGCTCGTGGTATGGCCGCGTATTAGTGGAACGCATCGAGGGATTCGCAACAAAAGATGAATGGTCTCGTGCTTATGAGGAAATTAATAATTTTGAGAAGATTTTAACTGCAGGAGATTACATAATTATTAAGTTCTGGCTTCATGTTTCAGATGAGGAGCAATTAAAACGCTTTAAAGAACGTGAACAAAACCCTTATAAATCTTGGAAGTTAACTGCCGAGGATTGGCGCAATCGAGATAAAACACCTCAGTATATTGAAGCAGCGAATGCAATGTTTGAAAAGACAGATAAAAAGGATGCACCATGGATCTTAGTCGCTGGAGATGACAAAAAGTATGCACGGGTTCAGGTGCTACAGGAAACTATTGCACACATTGAACGAGAGGCTCAAAGACGTGGTCTTCATTTAACAAATGTGTTAGACAATACACAACTAGAGGATGCTGATTCCTCCAGCTTAGAAATAGTAAATGAGAAAAAGAAAGAACAAAAAACTAAATAATTGAATTGTGCTGCTATGACAATAAGACATAAGCTGTTTTGGTTGTAGCAGCCTCTTTTTTTACATACAATGAAATATAAATAGGGTTTTGCAATTATGGCTTATAGCCAATGTAACAAAGAGAAATGGATTGATTTTTATTGGAAGGCTAGTGTGGAGAAATGGTGCTTAAAATTTGGAATCTATTAAGAAAAAAGGGTGGGAATGTGGTAACAATAAAGGGGGAAAAATGCTACATCCGCACATTCCAAGAAAAAGATGCACGAAGTTTAACGGGTCTCGTAAGCCGTAATAAATACTTTTGGTCTATATACGAGCCACTGCAAAGACCTGAATACTATACAGTCGATGCTCAATACAAAAAAATTCAAGAAAGTCTCTATTTAATGGAATCAAAGCGTGAATTTACTTTTGGTATTTTTGAGCATGGTACAAATAATCTAATAGGGCATATTGCACTTTATGCTGTCAAACGCTTACCGTACTCGAGTGCATTTGTTGGCTATGCGATGGATGAGATTTATGTTGGAAAGGGCATTGTCACAGAAGCTGTGAATATGGTGGTCCGATTTGCATTTGAACAAATTGGTTTACATCGTGTAGAGGCCTATGTATCGACACAAAATAATGCCTCCATGCGTGTATTAGAGAAGGCTGGATTCCAGCAGGAGGGTCTGCTAAGAAAGCTACTGTATATCAATGGTCATTGGGTAGATCACTATATGTACGCACGTTTAGAGGATGAATAGAATAATAAGTGCCTATCTTCTACATAGTGAGGATAGGCACTTGTTCTTTTATTAATGTATCAAAAAATAACTTTATTGCTTATTTCCATCTTCAATTAAATCTAGATGACCTGTATTTGGATCAATTATTAAACCATGAACAGGTACGTCTTTTACCATTAATGGATGATTACGAATTGTATCGACACTTTTCTTAACACTTGTTGCTACATCACCGAAACCTCGTAAAAATTCTTTCAAATCAAAACCAGAATATTCCAACATTTTGATTGTTTCTGGGTCGATGCCTCGTTGTACCATTTCGCTAAGCATGGCGTCAGGATCAACCGCACTCATACCACAGTCATAATGTCCAACAACATACACTTCATCAGCTTGTAGGCCGTAGACAGCAACTAATAAACTACGCATAACTGCACCGAAAGGATGGCTCACTAACGCACCAGCACTTTTCACTATTTTTACATCGCCATTACGCAAATTCATCGCTTTTGGTAAAAGCTCTACAAGACGAGTATCCATACAAGATAAAACAACAATACGTTTATCAGGATATTTCGTAGTGATGAATGGCTCATATTTTTTTTCTTGTACAAACTCTTTGTTAAATTCTAGAATATCTTGTAACATTGTCATGAATATTGCTCCCTTCCTTACAAAAAATATTGTAGAGCAAAATTTTCAATATGCAAACAATAAAGACTTTATTCAGATAATTTTTACAATAAAGGAGCAGTTTCATACGCTTTAGTAGATGAAATAAATAACTTGTAAGCTATAAAAAAACAGCTACCTATAATAGTAGCTGTTTTTTATACATTAAAATTTTTCGTTTGGCTTTGGATCTACAGTTACTGAAGACTTGCTATCTAAACCAACTTGTAGGTAGTGGATGAAGAATCCCGTTGAAATTAATAAAACTGCTGAAAAGCCAAGAACAGTTGTAATGAACATTATTAGAGCTCCTCTCTACTTAAATGATCTACTAAAATTCCCTAAAACAATTATACAATAGGTTACTAGGAAAATCTAAGGATAATTTATGACAACCTTAACATACTTAGCCTAGAATACTATTAGTAGGAATGGATTATTTAGAATGCCCAATTTCCATCACGGAATATTGGGTCTATTTGATCATCATGTGTTATTCCATCTATATTCATCTTGGTAGAGCCAATCATAAAGTCTACATGTGTTAAGCTTTGATTGAGACCATGCGCACTTAGTTCCTCAGAGGTCATTTCTTTGCCGCCCTCAATGCAAAAAGCATAGGCACTACCAATGGCAAAATGATTGGATGCATTTTCATCAAACAATGTATTGTAAAATAATAGGTCGGATTGTGAAATAGGTGATTGATGTGGTACTAATGCTATTTCACCAAGGTAATGAGCCCCTTCATCTGTTTCAATAAGAGAAGCTAAAATTTCTTGGCCTTGCTCCGCCTTGACGTCAATGATTCGACCATCTTTAAATGTTAATGTGAAATTATCTATAATATTGCCGCCATAGCTTAAAGGCTTAGTGCTTGATACATAACCATTAACACCTGTTTTTAACGGTGCTGTAAAAATCTCTTCAGTGGGCATATTGGCCATAAATGTTTGGCCTTGTGTACTTATACTACTACCCCCTGTCCACACATGGTGTGGAGGCAGCTCAATTGTTAGATCTGTGCCTGGTGCAGTATAGTGTAGTGACTTAAATTGCTTTGCATTTAAATAATCAGCTTTACTATGTAATTCCTGATCATGGGCATGCCAAGCTTCAACAGGATTTTCAACGTCTATACGTGTGGCTGCAAAGATAGCTTCCCATAATGCATTCATTTGCTGTTCTTCTGGAAGGTGAGGAAAGACCTTTGCTGCCCAAGCTTTAGATGGAGCAGCAATAACAGACCAGCTAAACTTATCTGCTTGTAACCATTGATAATAGTTGGCAAGTGCTTGGCCAGATGCTTTTTGGAATGCCATGATTCTATCACGTTCAATACCTTTTAATAAATCTGGATTTTGTGAGCTAATGCTTAAAAAAGCAGCGCCATGTTCAGCTAACCATTCACGTTCCTGCACTTTCCAAGGTGGGAAGAAATCAAATGAGTCTTTTGGTGCCCCCTCATAGCGAGCACGTACAAGTTCATCATCGGATATATCGACAAAAACTTGTTTTGCACCATTTTTATAGGCAATTTTAGTAATTATTTGTGCGAGTTTTAGGTTATCAGTCGAACAGCTTATATAAAGATACTGATCTTTTTGGATATTTACTCCTACTTTCACCGCTAACTCGGCATATTTTAGTAATTTTGTGTCAAACGATAATAACAAAATCATATCCCCTTTCAATTTAAGACAGTTAAGTGTAATATTCTTAATTCAATATAATCAAAAATGGTCGAAATGTGAATAAAAAGCATTAATTACATCGAAAAATATATGAAATACATTTATACTAGGAATATATATATTTAAAATATGGAAAAAAAGACGAAATAACATTAGATAGTAGATTTGGAGGTTCTAGAATGGATAAGTCGTCGATTATAGGGTTAATACTTGCTTTAGTAGCACTATTAACAGGGATGGTAATGAAGGGTGTAAGTTTATCTGCATTTTATAACCCTGCAGCTATCCTAATTATCATTTTTGGTACTATTTCCGCAGTAACAATTGCCTTTCCTATGCAGGAGTTAAAGCGAGTGCCGAAGCTATTTAAAATTCTTTTTAAAGAAACAAAATTAGCAAATGATATAGAGATTATTAAAATGTTTTCACAATGGGCTGACTTAGCTCGTCGCGAAGGGCTATTAGCACTTGAAAGTAAGGCCTCAGAGATTGAAGATCCATTTTTAAAAAATGGCCTTACATTAGCAATTGATGGTCAAAATGCTGACTACATACGTGATGTCTTAACAGAAGAAGTAGAAGCGATGGAAGAGCGACATACTAGTGGAGCAGCTATTTTTACACAAGCAGGTACATATGCACCTACTTTAGGGGTTCTTGGTGCAGTAGTAGGGTTAATCGCCGCATTGGCTGATATGAATGATATCGAAAAGCTAGGACATGCTATCTCAGCTGCCTTCATGGCTACATTACTCGGTATCTTTACAGGGTATGTTTTATGGCATCCATTTGCGAACAAGCTAAAACGTAAATCTGCTTTAGAGGTAAAACAAAAGAGAATGATGATTGAGGGTATCCTTTCAGTATTAGAAGGGGAGGCTCCACGTGTAATTGAACAGAAACTATCATCATACTTAACGATGGAAGAACGTCGTCAAATTTCTGGTGAAAGCGGGGCGGGTGGCCTTGGCAAAGAAAGCTAAGAAAAAAAAGCATGATGAACATATTGATGAATCCTGGTTAGTGCCATACGCAGATATTTTAACTTTGCTGCTAGCCGTGTTCATTATTTTATTTGCCTCAAGTTCAGTCGATCAAGAAAAGCTAGAAAGAATGTCGGCAGTTTTTAATCAAGTCTTTGATGGTGGAACTAGTTTTCTAGAGCAACCTGCACCAGTCCCTACTCCGAATGCGGATAGCGACCAAACGCCACAGCAAAACTCTGCCTATTTAAAGGATCAACAGGAGTTAGCTGAAATAAAAGATAGTGTGGATAATTTTATTGCAGTCAATGAAATGGAAGGTCAATTTGCCACAGAAATGACGGATGAAGGGTTGCTAGTGACAATCCGTGATAGTATTTTATTCGATCCAGGGCAGGCAACAGTTAAACCTGAGTATGTCCCTATTGCCAAAGAGCTATCAACTATGCTGGAATCTGATCCAGCTCGAAATATTGTCATCACAGGTCATACAGATAATGTGCCAGCAGGTCCGAATTTTACATCGAATTTTCAGTTATCTGTAATGCGTGCAACTAAATTTTTAGAACTGCTTATTGAAAGTAATGACAAATTAGATCCTACGCGCTTTAGTGCAAAAGGAAACGGTGAGTATCGTGCAATTGCACCAAATGACACAGCCGAAGGACGTGCGAAGAATCGTCGTGTGGAAGTATTAATTCAACCATTAGTTACTGAGGATGGTTCAGAAACTTAGAGTACACAGTAATAAAAAGCTATTAGCAGCAGACAAATGTCTTAGGCTAATAGCTTTTCATTTTACCTATTTACGCAAAGATCCTAATTCAGCAACAATCGCTTGCATTTCGCTTGGACTAAAAGTTTCTCTCTTCATAACCATTTCATATAGATACACTAAATCTTCATAATTTGCTTCATCGAAGTTTTCTGATTTCATTGCATCGACATTCACCATACGAAGCTTGTCCTTCATTTGATCAACCATATACACAACGTTTTCTTTAGATGGAACTGATAAATCCATTTTTTACCCTACCTTTCGTCATCCTCGCACATATCATTTCATTGAATAAAAAAAATGTCAACTCTGTATTTAGGCATTGCTTTAAAAATAGACGGTTATTGGGTAGAATAAGGGCAGAAGACTGTTTATTTATGAAATAATAGGGAATAGGCAACTATACAAGCAGGGGGTTTTATTATGGGTCAAAGTAAATTATTAGTATCTATTGTAGCAGGAGCAGCTGTAGGAGCAGCATTAAGTATGTTAGATCACGCTACACGAGAAAAAACAATTGCCTCAACAAAAAAGATGAAGGAAGCCATCTCATACTATGCTGCAAATCGAGAAGAATTGCAGGTTTTGGTAGAGGAAAAAGTACTAGCAGCAAAGGTGCTTTGTGAAAGTGTGTCAGATAATGTCAACACAATTGCTGAAAAGGTGGATGAATTTAAGGATTTACCTTCCACGATACAGGGAATGATTGAAGATACGAAATCAGCCTTTACTTTACCTCATAAGGAGTAAAGGTCGTTTTAGGAGGAAATGTATGGAAAAGAATAAAGCAACATTGCATAACGCTTTTGGGTTTGTAAAGTCGTTTGTCTCTCCAGAGGAGGGAGCGATTGATATTATGACATCCAAGGGTTTTATCCAAGATTTAATAGGTCGGCTCAAGCGAGTTGAAATATCTGCGCTTGCTGCACAATTGGCTTATTTCTTTTTACTATCGTTCTTCCCCTTACTTATTTTCTTGGTGACACTCCTACCATATCTTAACTTAGAAACAACTCAGGTTTATTCGTTTTTAGTGAATATCTTACCTGATGAAGTGTATAAGCTTATTGAAAATACACTGAATGAGATTTTAACAAATCGCAACAGTAGTTTACTATCGATTGGGGTTTTAGGTACAATTTGGTCTGCATCTAAAGGCATTAATGCACTGCTTCGTGCTTTAAATAAAGCCTATGATACAGAAGGGAGAGCAGGCATATTAGATAGGGGTTTATCACTAGTTTTTACAATCGCTCTCGTCATTGTTATTGCCGTTGCGCTCTTATTACCGGTCTTTGGTCAGCAAATTGGACATTTCCTATTCTCAATCGTCGGAATAGAGGAGCAATTTGAATCAGTTTGGCATAGATTAAGATGGTCAATCCCGCCATTATTGATTTTCATCGTATTAATGGGCATCTACTGGTTTGTGCCAAATACAAGTCCTCGTTTAAAAATAATGGGCGTATGGCCAGGAGCGTTATTTGCCACGCTTGCTTGGTTAGCAGTCACATATGGTTTCTCTTTTTATATTAATAATTTTGCAAATTATTCTGCTACATACGGTAGTATTGGTGGCGTCATTATTTTAATGCTCTGGTTATATTTTACGGGAATCATTTTAATCTTTGGTGGCGTATTAAATGCTACAATGCAGAAAAGAGCACTTCAAAAGGAAATTCGTCGATAAGGAAATGAATTCATTATAAAAAGCCTCGCTAAACTCCTAAAGAGTAGCGAGGCTTTTTTAACTTGATTTTAGCTGATTAAATGCATCAATTATTCAATAAAAGCCTCAACGGATGGCGCAGGAAGAGGAGCTTTTAAGCAAGCTGGACTCAATTATGCTGAGGCTTAATTGATGTTAAACATTTTTATTGAGCATACGTAAACCATTTAGAATAACTAGAATTGTACTACCTTCATGCCCGATTACGCCTAAAGGCAAGTCGACAACTTGTAAAAAGTTAGAGGCGATTAATAAGACAATAACCCCGATAGAAAAGAAAATATTTTGTTTCACAATACGTTGCATTTTACGTGATAAACGAACAGCATAGGCGATTTTTGATAAGTCATTTTTCATTAGCACGACATCCGCTGTTTCAAGCGCCACATCTGTACCTTCACCCATAGCGATGCCAGTAGTTGCGGTAGCCAATGCAGGGGCATCATTAATACCGTCGCCGACCATGCCAACAAATTGATGTTGTGTAAGTAGGCGTTTCATTTCAGTTACCTTCGTTTCTGGCAGACATTCTGCGACGTATTCAGTAACGCCAGCCTCCTTCGCGATAACTTTCGCTGTTTTTTCGTTGTCACCTGTAAGCATCACCACTTGAATACCAAGCTCTTTTAATAATGTAACAGCCTTTTTAGCTTCGGAGCGCACAGTATCCTTTAATGCTGTTAATGCAACAATACCATGTTGATCGCGAATGAAAATAACTGTTTTTCCCTCTTCTGTAAGTTTAGTTACAGCACTATTGGCAAAACTGTTAGCAAGTTGTACATCAACAAACTCTGGTTTGCCTACTTGATACTCCTTGTTTTGAATCGTTCCTTTAATACCCCAGCCAGGAATATCTTCAATTGTTGCTTGTGGCAGTATGTCGATTCCTTCAGCCTTAGCATAGGAGGTAATCGCTTGGGCAAGGGGATGATTGGATTGAGATTCAATTCCTGCAAGAATTGCTAGAGCCGTCTCACGTTCTACTCCATCACGGACAATAAAATCTGTAACAACTGGTTTTCCTTGCGTTAAAGTACCTGTTTTATCGACCGCCAATGCACGTAACACACTAAGATGCTCTAAATGTAAACCACCTTTAAATAGCACACCATTTTTTGCACCATTTGATATAGTAGCGAGTGTTGCAGGCATAATGGAGGCAACGAGTGCACAAGGTGAAGCAACCACTAATAACACCATTGCTCGGTAAAAGGTTGTTGTCCAGTCCCAGCCGAGTAAGAAGTGGGGAAGAACCATCATAATGGCAACACCAAGTAAAACAAATTTTACATAAGTCCCTTCAAACTTTTCGATGAATTGTTGAGAGGGAGATTTTTCACTTTGGGCACTTTGAACGAGCTGTATAATTTTTTGGAAAAGGGTCTCTGAATTCGCCTTTGTCATTTCCATAGTAATAGCACCATTTAAGTTGACTGTGCCTGCAAAAACTTCGTCTCCTTCGCTTTTTGAGATTGGCAGTGGCTCACCGCTAATAGCTGACTCATCAATAGAAGATTGGCCTTTAAAAATAATGCCGTCTGCTGGAATTCGTTCGCCCGGTTTAATCAATAAATGATCCCCGATTTGTAATGTGGAAACTGATACTTTCATAGGCTCAAATCCGCCACGCACTAACCAAGCTTCTTCTGGCTGTAAATTCATAAGTGCAGATATTTCGCGATGACTTTTATTCATCGCATAAGTTTCAAGTGCACCACTTACTGCAAAAATAAATATTAGGATGGCCCCCTCTGTCCAATAGCCAATTGCAGCTGAGCCAATTGCAGCTAATACCATCAACAGCTCAACATTTAGCTTTCGCTCTTCTATGGTTTCTTCAATGCCTTCTTTTGCTTTCGCGAAACCACCTACACAAAAGGCAATTAAATATAGTAGAACAGAAGCTGTTGTTTGTCCACTTGTGTCTAAACGCCATGCTAGTAAGATGAAAATTCCAGCCATTAATGCAGCAATTAATTCTGCATGTTCTTTTATTTTCTCAATTATGTTTATGTTTTCTCGATTAGAGTATTCCATCTTTATCCCTCCTGATAATGAAAATCAATATCAAAACCTTTATAAATTAGCGTTGTTTTGAGCTATTCAATTGAAAATGGATTTCAATTACCATCTCTTTTGTTTAGAATTATTATAACAAAGGAATTTATAAAAATAAAGTAGGAAGTTTGATGGAGATTTTTAAACAATTTGCGAAAGGATTGAAAAAGGCACAGTCTATTCACTAGGAATATTCTGTGCCTTACAAAATTGTGCAATAAAACGAGTTACTACTGCTACCTATTATTTAATTAGAAGACTCTTTCTGCATGCAAAGCTAGTTTTTCTAATGATGATTTATCCACATCTGCATGTAGTGAGTTACCATGTGAATCCATTGTTACAACTGCTGTAAATTTTTCAACATTTAAGTGCCACATAGCTTCAGGGATACCGAATTCCATTAAATCAACACCATCAACGCCTTTAATACAATCCGCATAGTATTGTGCTGCTCCACCGATTGCATTCAAGTAAACGCCACCATGCTCATTAAGCGCTTTTAATGTTTTTGGTCCCATTCCACCTTTACCAATAACAGCACGGATACCGAATTTTTTCATGATATCGCCTTGATAAGGCTCCTCACGAATTGAAGTAGTTGGACCAGCCGCTTTCACTGTCCAGTTGCCTTCTTCGTCTTTTGCCATTACAGGTCCACAGTGATAGATAACTTGTCCATTTAAATCAACTGGTGCATCGTGGCTCATTAAATGGTGGTGGATGGCGTCACGGCCAGTATACATACGACCAGTAATCGAAACGACATCTCCAACTTTTAATGAACGAATTTGTTCTTCAGTAATTGGCGCAGTAAGTTCTACTACATCTGTAGTTGTATCTTCTGTTGTAGCAGCAACTTCATTTTCTTTGAAGGTAATTTTTTCACCTTCTTGATAGTGCCAATTCAAAATTTCGCCAGTTTGAGGATCGATGTCCACAGCCATACGACGGTAAGCCCAACAATTATATGCTACTGATACATAGAAAGAGGCAGGAATACGGTGCATTACGCCAATTTTACAGCCTAATAATGTTGCTTCACCACCGAAGCCCATTGTACCGATACCAAATGTGTTAGCCGTTTTAACAACGTATTCTTCTAACTTAGCAAGATCTGCATTTGGATTTGTATCTTCAACATGGCGGAATAATTGCTCTTTTGCTAAATCATAGCCCGAAGAACGGTCTCCACCAATACCTACACCAATGAAACCAGCAGAACACCCTTGACCTTGTGCTTGGTATACAGAGTGTAAAATACATTTACGAATACCATCTAAGTCACGCCCTGCACGACCAAGACCTTCTAATTCACATGGTAGACTGTATTGAATGTTTTTATTTTCACAGCCGCCGCCTTTGAGAATTAACTTAATTGTAATGTAATCTTTTTCCCATTGTTCAAATTTCATTACTGGCAAACCATCACCAAGATTATTACCACTGTTTGCACCAGATAATGAATCCACCGCATTAGGACGTAATTTAGCATCTGCAGTTGTATCGCTGATTGCTTTTTTGATTGCAGCTTTAATTTCTAATTGGTTTACGCCAACAGGAGTATAAATTTTGAAAGTTGGTAGCCCTGTATCCTGACAAATTGGTGACACGTTATCTTCTGCCATAATAATATTATTTGCGATTGTGTCTAAGCTCATTGCTGCACGAGTACCAGCATTTTCAGCTTCTTTTGCTTTTTTAATAGCACGACGTACATCCTTAGGTAAATTCGTAGATGTTTCAGTAATTAAATCGTAAAGACTCTTCTCCAAATTTTGTAGATTCATTGGTATTGCCCCCCATAGAAAAATTGATTATTTCCACGTTACATTATACTCTTTTCAACTAATGAAAAAAAGAGTCCTTATCTGAGACTGCTAAATTAAAGCATATTTTAATAATATAGAAGGAGAGTATTGATTTTACAGAACATTTGTTCTAAAATAGAATAAATCCAATATTAGGAGGAACTTGCATGGCTGCTAAAACTTTACTTGAATTACCAGAAGCATTCGAGCAATATAGACCATTAATAGAGGGGACAATGAAGCCTGTTGTAATGGTTAATACGGAGATAAGCAAGACAACTTTATTTCAAAGTAAGTTTGCAGGAGATCCTTATTTCCCATTGGCGATGGAATATCCAAAAAACATGAAGGGACAACCGTTAAAGCTATTAGCTCAAATTAACTTTGCAGAGGTTCCTATGCATTTACCCAATTTCCCAGAAGAGGGAATATTGCAGTTTTATATTGATGGTTATGACGATGTTTTAGGAATGGATTTTGATAATGGACAAAAACAAGAAGGCTTTCGTGTAATATTTCATGAACAAGTTATGCAAGATGAAGCACAGCTTATACAAGACTTTTCTTTTATAGAAATAGATGATGAGGAATTATATTTTCCTGTCGAGCGTGAAATGGCATTATCCTTTACTACAGGCGTTGAGCCGATGTCGATTGATGATTTTAGAAGCAATGAAAAGTATGCTAGCATCTTAACAGCTTTGGAGGATGACGAAGCATTAGAAGACAGCTTCTATGATGCTATGACTGGTGATGGTTGTAAAATTGGAGGCTATCCATTCTTTACGCAAGAGGATCCTCGAGCATATGGAGATTATAAAGATTCAATCATTTTGCTGTTACAGATTGATAGTGTCGGCGACAATATTCTTTGGGGTGATTGTGGCGTTGGCAATTTCTTTATCACAGAGGAAGAGTTAATGAATAAAGATTTTAGCAAGGTACTTTATAATTGGGATTGCCATTAAAAAACAAGCGAGCACACGATGCTCGCTTGTTTTTTTATTCATTATTGTTCACGAGCATGAAATTGCTCCATTTTGTCCTCTAAATCATCCATCATTTGGATTAAGCGATCAATATCTTCTAACTCAGCTGTTTCAGGATCAAGGGCATCTAATACTTCTAAAAACATCTCCAGACGCTCTTTTAAATAGGTTACTTGTTGCTCTTTATTAGTGATTGGCTTTGACATTCGTACACCTCATTTCATCCCTTTCATCGTAGCCGATTTGAGCTTAAATTTCAATGTTTAGGGAAACACCTAGGACTAAGAGATTAATTTTAAAAAAACAATAGACAGAATATTTACAATATTAAGTATGTATGTTAAAGTTGTTTTAAGATAAAGTAAAGGAGCTGATTGAAAAAAGTCATCTGTAACGCTAACTCGAAAAGGAGGGAGTTTAAACAAGTAATCGGTAATATTCAAAAGCCGAAAATCGTGTTTATACAATTAAATGAGGATAAGTATTAGTTAAGCCTTAGCGTAAAATCACATGTGGTGAGCGCTAAGGCTTTTTGGTATGCTGTTCTTTGGAAGAATGACTAGATAGTGGAGGGAAAAATGACGTACTTCTCAGATTACAGCAAGAAAAGATTTACCATTTTAGTAATAATTGTATCCATATCAGGCTTTTCACAAGGGATGCTATTACCGCTTATTTCGATAATTTTTGAACGTGATGGGGTATCCTCTGCATTGAATGGCTTGAATGCAACAGGCTTATACATAGGAACATTATTGATTTCACCATTTATCGAGCAGCCCTTACGCAGGTGGGGCTATAAACCGATTATTTTAATTGGTGGAGCACTAGTTTTTGCGTCTTTACTTGCATTTCCTCTATGGAAAAGTGTGACCTTTTGGTTTGTCCTTCGTTTATTAATTGGCGTAGGCGATCATGCCTTGCATTATGCGACACAAACATGGATTACAAGTACAGCAGATCATAAAAGCTTAGGAAAGGGAATGGCCATCTATGGCTTATCATTTAGCATAGGTTTTGCTGTTGGACCACTTATGGTGAGGCTAATTGAAATTGCTGAGGCGCTACCGTTTATCGTATCTTCAATAATGTGCCTATTAGCATGGTCCTTTGTATTTCTCTTACAAAATGAAAAGCCTGAGCGTTTAACAGGTGACTTAAATGCCAGAGGGTGGCAACGGTACAAAATGGCTATTTTATTTGGGTGGATTGCCTTTTTAGGTCCATTTGTTTATGGCTTTCTGGAGTCTTCACTAAATGCCTTGTTTCCTGTCTATGCACTACGCAAGGGCTTTGAAGTCGGCATGATTCCTATCATTTTATCTGTTTTTACATTTGGTGGTATTTTAACGCAAGTGCCGCTTGGTGCACTAGGAGATAAAGTAGGGAGAAGGAATATTTTGATGATTGGGTCATTTGGTGGCGCAATTATTTTTGCGATTGCAAGTTTTTTAGAGCATTCACAATTCGCTGTGGCGGTCGCATTTTTCTTAACGGGTACGCTGGTTGGCTCGATGTTTTCTTTAGGAATTACATTTATGGCTGATTTGACACCAAAGGAGCTACTGCCTACGGGGAATTTACTATGCGGAATTGCTTTAAGTATTGGTAGCTTAACAGGTCCATTTTTAGGTGGAGTTTATTTAGAATATGTAAAAAATTATAGCTTCCTTTTACTTGTGGCTATGCTTTTGCTAGCCGTTGCAATCGTTTTATTTATATTTGGACGCCGCATGCATCAACAACCAACGATGGCAAAATAAAAAGAGCGGGGCTCATCTCCCGCTCAAAAAACAAAAAACGCCCAGCAAATCCGTGCTGTTATGGCGTTTTTTGCGTAACAAGGATGTTCCGTCCAAGTTACATAGGTTTGGCACCTAGAAAATTATTATACAGACATGTTCTAATGAAAGCAATAAAAAATAAAATGGGTATTTTTGGACATTATCTATCTTTCTATTTATAATAAAGGAACACTTGCTTAAAAAGGAGGTTTTTATCATGACAGAAATGAAAAAACTATCTATCCACCGTGCTTTAACAGAATTAAAAATGCTGACTCTACGAATTGAAGCAGCAACAAATGAGGTTAGCGCAGTCGTAGCTAATCGAAAAAGCAATCGTAAAATTAATGGTGTAGACATTCCTGAATATGAAAAACAAATGCAAGCATCCTATGATAAAGTGCTAGGTTTAATTTCCTATCGAAATAAAATAAAAGCACTAGTTGTGCAGTCCAATGCAAACACAAAGGTGTTGGTGGGCAAAGAGGAAATGACTGTAGCGGAGGCAATTGAACGGAAACAATCCATTCAATACGAAAAGAATTTGCTAGAAGTTATTCAGCATCAGCATCGTTCAGCTATCAATACGGTTGCCAAAGAAAATGATGCATTACCTGCAAAGCTGGAAACCTATTTAATTAACATATTGGGCAATAAAGATAAACAATCACCAGAGGAAGTTAAATTACATACCGAAACATTTATGAAAAGAAATGAGTTTGAAATCATTGATCCCCTAAATGTTAAACAACAAATTGAGAAATTGAGCAATCGGATTGAAGAATTTGAATCAGAGGTGGACGCTGTCTTATCAGAGTCGAATGCCACAACCTTTATTGAAGTACACGTTTAAAAAGATTTGCATGTCCTAGCGAAAATGGAAAACGAAAAGTCACTCGCGCTTCAAGGCATGTGTGCGAGTTAAAACGTAAAACATGCCTTACTCCAATGGTAACTTTCAACTAAACTGATTTGAAAGCTCAAAGGTAAAAGGTGAAAGTACAAAGCTTACGTTTTAAAGTTCTTTGGATAAAAGCTGAAAATTTAACATTTAATAATCATTTAAATCCTGGGTTATTGGTTAAGGTATCGACTTTTCTGGACCATCCATCATCCACCAGGCAGCTTGTGCTGTGCATTAGAAAAAGGACGTTTCTAAAAGAAACGTCCTTTTCATACTATTTGTTTTTTAAAACAAGTTTTGCAACGCATTCCACCTGAATAGACTGTTTTTGCAACATAGGAATGCACAGTTTAAAATGCCCAATCTATGATAATATTATCGTTAGAAACGATTATTTTATTGATTAGTTTGGCGACTATCAATCGTTTCTGATCCGTCTCCTCGTTATCCCAATCAAATGTGGCTAACTGGGAGACCGTTTTTTTTATTTCTTCAAAATTCTTGGGCGTATTTTCGTTTTCTAATTCAGTTATATGCTGAGTTACTTTTTCTTTTTCCTCATTTAAAGTCTCGATTTTTTTACTCATTATTTCTATAGGAACTTTGTTTAAACTGTATAAATCAATTAACTTAGAAATTTGGTTATCAATATTTTGAACTTCCGTTTTAAGTCTCTTTATTTTAATGGAAACATCACTTTTATCTCCAAGGCGATAATTTTCAACAACGCTTATGTTGATTTTTTTAATTTCATCAATTATATGCTGTTCAAGTATATCTTTTTGCTCGTGTGACTTTTTGCAATTTTCATCTCTAATCATATGAATGCGTGTTTTTTGTCTAGAGTAGCAAGAGTAATATCGTACATTTTCACCGTTTTTGAGTTTTCCACCTGTTCTACCAAACAGACGAGCGCCACAGTGACCACAATATAAAAGTCCAGTAAGTAAGTATTTCTTTCGAGAAGGGTCAGAGGTGCTAGCACGTTTCTTCATTAAATTTTGGGCTTGTTCATATTGCTCAAGCGTAATAATGGGTTTGTGTTCACCTTCGTAGAAGTCGTTCTTGTGCTTGATTTTACCTGCATAAATAGGATTAGTTAGAATGTTACGGACGGTGGTTTCTGTGTTGGTGACACCAGGGTACTTTTTAAGCACAAGATGAAAAATTTTATTAGTTCCATTTCCTCGAAGGTACTCTTCATATATCGTTTTTACGCATTCAGCTTCGTATTCATTTATAACAAGTTTACCGTCTATATAATCATAACCTTTAACGGTTTTTGATTTACCGCCACCGCCATGCCATTTACCTTCTTTTGCACGTTCCTCTTTACCCATCATAGTACGTTCCCTTATTTGCTCACGTTCTAATTGAGCAAACACTGATAAAATACCGATCATGGCTCGTCCAAAAGGAGTTGATGTGTCAAAAGATTCATTCATGCTAACAAAATCAACGGAATTTTTTAAGAATACATCTTCTATCAAGTACAAAGTGTCTTTTTGTGATCTACTTAATCTGTCGAGCTTATAAACCAACACAAGGTCAGTAGCGCCTAACTCAACTTGTTTAATCATTTCTTGTAAGGCAGGGCGATTCATATTAGATCCTGAATAAGCTGGATCAATAAAAGTTTTTACAACAGTATAATTTTTTGCTTTGGCATATGCACGCAAGCGTTCTTCCTGAGCGCCTACTGAATAGCCCTCTTTGGCTTGTTCTATAGTAGATACTCTGATGTAAAGAAATACTCTGATTGATGCTTTATCATCCACGAAAATCCTCCTAGATAATAGAAAAGAGCGAGACGTATGAGCCTGCTCTTTTTTGTAATTAATTTTTAGCGCTAAATATTAATTATAAATCTTGTGTGAAACGTATTGCTTTACCAATGATTCGAGCTGGATTATCTGGGCTAATTACGTAAGGCTCGTGTTTAGGGTTATCAGGCATTAAAAAAACGGTTTCACCTTGCCTTTTTACCCTTTTAAGAGTTGCCTCTGTATCACCATTAACCAGTACAGCAGCGATTTCTCCATTTTCAACCTCTGGCTGTTCCCTTATTAAAACGTAAGAACCATTAGGAATGGTTGGCTCCATGCTATCCCCTTTAGCTTGTAAGTATATGAGTTTTCCACTAGGTAAATTGTCAGGCGATTCATATCTATAGCCCAGTAAATTTTCTTCTGCTGTGATTGGATCACCGCAAGCTATTTTGCCTAAAATAGGGATTTTTATGGTTGCAGGAGATATTTCTATCAAATTAGTTGGCCGATCTAAGGTGTTAACTTTTCTTTTGTCATCCATAAGATCTCGCATAGTAATATTAAAATAGTCAGCTATTTTTTGTATTTTATCTATTCGAGGATATTTTTCACCTCGGGACCAATAAGATACTGAAGTTTCACTAACTCCTAAATGTTCTGCAAGAACCTTTTGGCTAACGTCACGACTGTTTAATAGTGCTTGTAAGTTATCTGCAAAAATTTCTCTTTGGGTTCGCAATATAGCACCTCCTTTCTATCAATATTATAAACTTTTAGTTATATTAGGTAAATACTTTTCTAACATTTTGTGAAAAAAATTAACTTTAAGTGTTGACTATTAACTTTAAGTTTATTATATTTGTGTTAATAGAATTGTGAGAGGAGTGAAAGTCAATGAAAAGATTTTCTTTAGCTGCACTTAGAGTCAATCGTAATATGACGCAACAAGATGTAGCAGATCGTCTTGGAGTATCTCGTCAAACAGTGGCACAATGGGAAAATAACTGTAATGCTAAGGAATTGGTTATTTATGCTTTAGCGAAGTTATACGATGTTGAATTAGACGAAATTCAAATTACTGCATAAATTTTTTTGACTGATAGTTAACTTTAAGTTAATTATCGGTCAGTACATAATCTAAGCGCTGTGGTACCGAGCCGATGACGGTATATGTATTCGAATTTATAGCTTATATGACGGTAGCAACGTTAAGAAATTTCTGGAAGGGGTGATGAAGGATGGATAGTGCTAAAAAAATTATTAATAGAGATAAAAACGGTAACGTCATCAAGGATTTATCCAAGGTGACGTTACCACAGGAACTAGAAATTAGTATTTTTAAAATTCTAAATCCTGATCTTCAAATTAAAGAAGTAAAATTTGTTTCCTAGTTTTTTGATAGAAAAGTGGAGGTTAAAAATTATGAAACTACAACCAGCGAGTGAAATGGCAAAAATAGCAGAAAAGAATTACGAAAAATTTAAACAAAACATTTTGGAAAGCGAAGGGTTTGAATCCTTGATAAACGGTATTGAAGAAACTGCTAATGAAGGGTGTAAAACACTTATATACAATGTTGATCCTTTATGTGATCCACGTACTAAGGGTTTTCTTAAATCGCTATTAATTGAAGCGGGTTATGGAGTTATCTCCTTAGATCAACACGCTATGCAAA
Source organism: Lysinibacillus sp. 1 U-2021 (assembly GCF_029916965.1). Classification (NCBI taxonomy): domain Bacteria; kingdom Bacillati; phylum Bacillota; class Bacilli; order Caryophanales; family Bacillaceae; genus Lysinibacillus; species Lysinibacillus sp. 1 U-2021. The sequence goes on along the minus strand of NZ_CP123966.1, from coordinate 3,967,061 downwards.
TTACATGGTGAAAAAAATTAAAGCAATGGAGGAAAGAGAATGTTAGAACAACTACAACACGCATACGAAAAATCATTACAAAACCTAGTATTTGTGGATTTTATGAATAAAAAAGTGATTTCAAGTGGTGGTCTTAGAGGTCTAGAAATAGAACTTTCAAAAGAAATAGCTTGCCGTAAGGACTTAATAACAGCGATTAATTATCACTTTAAAAATGGGGATTTTGATTTGGGGATAGGGCTGATTGATGCTCTTTCAAAAAGAGCCGATTACATCAAACGATTAGATGCTCAGGTTAAAGCGCACCGACGAAACAAATTATCCGAGATTGCTAGTCGGTTCGAGAAGATTTCAGTGGTGAGTCGCAATGCAAACCCAAGTTGAAGGCAAAAAAAAACTGCTTAATCGCTCCAACGATTAAACAGCATGTAAATCTTGAAAATTTGATCTCAATTACTAACTACTGGACATAGTTAGAAACCTTAAAACCTTTGCCGTACTTATGAGAGGTACGGCTTTATTTGACTATTGCCAAACACGTTAATGCTAGTATAGCAACCCTCATGGTAATTAGTCAATTAGCGTCCTTGTAATAGATATTAGGTTTACGACGATGCCTTAAACATGACAAGGATAATAGATTATTAACAACATGGGGAGAGAGATTCGCATGAAGAGAAAACACAACATTAAGCATGTACTAGCAGCATATGAGGATTCGTTTGCGATAGAGAAAAAGGATAGTAGAGAAGAACATATTGAGAGTTTACGTGCCAAGTCTTTAGCTGGGTATCGTGTGAAAACGATCAAGAGTGGAGAAATATTGGAAATTGAAGCCTACCCTTATTGGGAAGTACCACAGGGTTTACGTAAAAAGAAAAGTGAGAGTAGCCAAGCGCAAAAGAATCTGAATGATAAAAACACTAAGAAACATGTTACACGACTTATTAACGCAAATTTCAGAAATTATGTGGACATTTGGCTTACGTACACTTACCCACAAGGGAAAATGCCAGTAGATTTTGAGCAGGCAAAAAAAGATATGACCAATCTTATTAGACGGATGAGGGATTGGCTAAAAAAGCAGGAGCAGTACAAAGATTTTAAATTGAAGTATATCTATGTGACAGAGCATACACGAGACGGCAACAAGGTAAGGGCTCACCATCACATGGTTACAAATTTTCCTGATCGTGATATTGCTGAAAAGTTGTGGAATTGTGGGGGACGTACTCAGTCAAGACGATTGCAAAGTGATGATTTTGGTTTTGAGGGAATGGCTCGTTATATCACAAAAGAAAAAGGTAGCAAAACGATGAAACGTTATACACCATCTCGCAATCTAAAGCAACCAACTGTTACAGTAGCGGATAAAAAGTTGACTCGTAGACGTGCAGAGAAGATCGCTAAGGATGAAGTATCAGCACATGAAATTTTTGAAAAGTGGCACAAAGATTATCAATTCAAGGACATGCAAGTGAAGTTTTCTGATTTTGTTTCAGGGGCTTACTTGTATGTACGAATGAAGCGGATAGATAGCATAACTAAAGAAAGAAGGAAATTAGATGATGAAGACGATCAGCATTATTAATTTAAAAGGCGGGGTAGCTAAAACAATTTCGGCTATCAATATCGCTCACATATTAGTAAAGGTACATGGAAAAAAGGTGCTGCTTATTGATAATGACAAGCAGGGTAATACATCTAAATTTTTTGGGCTTTATGATCCTGATAGTGAGTATGGATTATCAGAGTTATTAACAGTAAGGGATATAGATGTGGATAACGTTATTCAGCAAACAGGCTATGAAGGGTTAGACATTATCACTGCCAACATGAGTTTATTACGTGCGAATAAAGAAATCTTGATGGATGTATCACGCCCACAGCAAACACGCCTACGTAAAAAACTAGAGTCAGTGAAAGATCGTTACGACTACGTAATTATTGACAATGCTCCAGATATCAACATGACAGTGGTAAATGCATTAGTAGCTTCAGATGATGTTTTAGTACCAATTAAGGTAGATCAATTTGCTTTTGATGGGTTGGAGCAGATTCTAGAGCAGATTGACCATGTAAGTGAGTTTAATAGCGACATTCATTTTGCAGGATGTTTTGTCACAATGTATCAGCGCAACAACGTGAATCAGCAAGGGGCAGAATTATTAGAACAGCAAGGTTACCCGATGTTTTCTACGCGAATTAGAAAAACAGTAAAGGTAGATGAAATGACGTTCACTGGAAAGCCGTTGTTAGAATATGCGAAGCGGTCAACAGCTTGTGTGGATTATGTAGCACTAGTAAATGAATATTTGAAATTGTAATTGTGATAGTTTCGGGCACATTTTTTCGAAAGGAGAACGCAAATGTCAAAATTCAATCTATCTCAGCTTATGAACACGGAATCAAAGAAGCAAAGTGTGGCTTTTAAGATTGAGCACATACAGTTAGAACGCATAAAGCCTTCACCAAAAAATAGTTACAGCGTAGATGATGTGTCAGAGCTTAAATCGAGTATTGAGCTGTTAGGACTTCAACAAAATCTAGTAGTGCGAATTAAAGATGATGGGGCATACGAGTTGATAAGTGGGCATAGACGCTTGAAAGCGATGCAGGAGTTACGTAGCGAAGGAAATAGTGATTTTGAAAAAGCCCCCTGTAAAATCATCAAATCAACTGATGACATACAAGCGGAATTACAGCTCATTTTAGCTAACTCAACGACTCGCGTATTAACAGATGCAGAAAAAACAAAACAGGCTGCACGGCTACATGAATTATTGCAAAAAATGCAAAGCGAGGGCTATCAACTGGAAGGGCGAAAACGTGAGATTGTAGCAAACCTTATGGGCGTATCATCTGCACAAGTGCAACGAATGGACAGTATTAACAAGAATCTAACACCTGAGCTAAAAGATGAATTTGTGAAAGAGAATATCAATATCACAACAGCTTACGAACTATCACGGTTGCCAGAAGAGGCACAAAAAGAAGCAGTGCAAGAGAGTGTGGAGCAAGGTAAACCATTAACGCCAGCAATAGCAAAAGCCAAACGACAGGAAATTATTGAGTCTGAACAAAAAGAAAAGCCAATGACGCATGAATTAGACAGCTACATTGAACAGTTTGAAGAAATTGTTAAAGGCTTGAAGACATTTATGTGTGGTTTTGACAATAGAAGCTTCCGAGTGGGCGACATTTTAAAAATAAATGAATTTGATCGTGATGAAATTCTGTACACAGGGAGATTTATTGAAGTGAAGGTTATTTACTTACAAAAAGGTGGAGAAAACGGTCTTCCAGAAGATTTTGTCATTATGAGTATTAAGAAAATCAGATAGGGGTGACTTATTTGATGCAAATGCATGAAGAAATATCAATGTATATCTGTAACGAACCACTAGTAATTAACATATGCGATAACATCTCTATTACTGGAAAAGAAGCGGTAGTAAAAGGTGGGTCTAAATGGCGTCGAGATGATAAGCAAAAGCGCGGTCTAAGTACCGTGCACTTGCTTAACTTATCAGGCAGAGTGGACGAAGAAATTTTATGGCTTGAACTGGACGAACAAGTTTTAGAAAAACATTTTCTTAAAATCTAAAATTATAGGAATTGCTTTTTAACATTCAAGGAGATGAAACGATATGAAGACACATTATTCAAGAAGTCACGCTAATAGAGGTGCAAAGCTAGAAATGCTCGTAGAAATGACAAATAACCAATATCGCAATGCTTGGTTAGCAGATATTAGAAAAGTGCCTACGCCAGTAAAAATCCTAAAAACTGAGGGAAACAAGGTATCAGGCCATCTTGATACAGCGACATGGGTTGACTATAACGGAATTTATGAAGGCCATTCAATTATTTTTGACGCAAAGGAAACTAAGCTTAAACGGTTCCCATTGAAAAACATCTCACTGCATCAATACCAGACGCTGAAATCGTGGCATAGACACCGAGCTGTAGCGTTTTTATTAGTGGCATTTTGGCTAGAAGGTAAAAATGAGCCTGAAATTTATGTGTTGCGCTTCGAGCAATTGGCAGAAGCATATGAAAATCAGGAAACTGGACGAGGTTCAAAGTCCATTTCACTAGACTTCTTTAGAGAAAATTGTATCCGTGTGAAATCAAGGAACGGATTTGTAATTGATTATTTAGCTGCACTCAACTTAGAAACAAAGGTAAAGGAAGGGTGATTACTTTGGGAAAAGCAAAAATGGGTGACGTCATTGAGTGGGAAGAGAAAAAAACTAATGTAACTCGCATGGGTATTGTCCGTAAGGTGTTAAGTAATTCAGTCATTGTAGATATTGATGGCACATATGACGTTACTGTAGTTTCACATAAGCGCTACAAAATAAAAAGTGAAGCGTAAGGAGTGTTAGGTGATGGTGGCTTCTCAACTGAGCATCTTCGATTGTGACATAAATATTCAGAGCAATGATTCTGTTTTTCAGCAACTCTTAAATTTGCAAGACGGACAATCATTTCAACTACAAGATTTGGATATTACTTGCGATTCGAAATTTTTCGTTGTCAAAAAAACAACGGAATTTGAAGAATTGTTTCATGACATACATTTTTGCTACAGATTTATAAATAACAATCTATTGAAAAAACAAGAAGCGGATAGGAAATAAAGGAGGTGCAGCATGTTAGAGAACATCAAAAAGAAAATGGTCAAGACTCGTAAAGAGCATGAATGCTTTGCTTGCTTAGAAGTCATCGAGAAAAGTACGAATGCCGTATATGTAACAGCAAAACAAGATGAAAAACACACCCGATTCCATTTGCATCAAGATTGCAATATAGCGATTAATAAAAATCAGTTGGTTATTTCTCATGGCTGCATTAAAGATATGCGCGTGACTGAAATGAAATGCTATATATGCTTGAAGGTTATACCTGAAGGCGTTAACATCACTGATGATCAAACAAGATCGCTTAAATTTTGTAGTGAGCCATGTAAAGAATTCGAGGGAAAAATACCGTTCTAAATACTAATTAATTTTGTTCAGAAGAAAGGGGTATGGTCATGAAAATTGAGGTAAACGGCCAATTTAAAAAGTTCTGGTTAGCTTATCCGCAACAGTGGGTTCCGTTCTATGGGCATGAAATAAAAATAGGGAAGTATAGATTTGGTGCTGGTAGCAACGAACAAGGTGTTATCGTTTTTGAAACAACAACAGGGAGTCGGGTATTAACATTACCGCACAACTTTCTCACTCATATTATGGCTGCTACAAGGGAAGGTACACTAGATTACTATGAAACTTTTGTTGCACCAATGCTAGTGAATGCAATTAAAAGAAATGACTTAGATAAGATGTTAGTAGAAATGAAAGAAAAAATTGCTACTTTTGGAATTGGTGAAATGCCACCAATCGAAATTGCAGATGACAGCATTATTAGAGAGCCGATAAGTGATGTTCTTAATTGAAAGATATTGTTCAGCAAAGGAGTGGCGCTATGGATAAGATAAAGTTTCGTGCAAAAATCATTGATGAGTCACATTTAAGTGCTGGAAAAATTGTTGATGTGGAATGGATTGACTTCAAAAACAAACAAATCACATTCAATAGCGTGGCATTTGAAATGGGATTTGGTGAGTTAGTTGAACATGCAAAAGAAAATCAATTTAAGCTCTTACAATATAGTGGCTATGAAGATATGAACGGTAAAGAGATTTATGACGGTCACATTATTCGTATATTCGATGATGTAGATTCGAACGATGGTTGGAATGAAGATGTAAGTATGCACATGGGTGCTTTTATGGCTGGAGATGAAAATTTTATCGGTAACGTGCATTTCAGATCAAGGATAATTGGCACTATTTTTGATTGAAAGATATTGATCAGTACCAGGAGGGATATGAATGGCTGTAGAAAACGTAATTGAGCTAACAAATATTAAAGCACATCTTATGTTCACTATTAACAATGAGCACAGTGAAGATGAAGTGTCAGTGGAAGTAGGATGTGCAGAGGATATTGAGAATACAATGCAACTATTTTTCAAAGAACGTTGGGAAGCGCTGTTTGGTGATCTTTATGACCGTTTGGAATTCGAGTGGGCGATATTTAACGGAATTTCGTTTGTAAATGATGATAATAACCGCATAGGTATGCAGATTTACGGTAATTACAAGCAGGGAAGTTGCTCACTAGATATTGATTCATTAGCAGATAAAAATGCTGAGAAATTAAAAAGGATTAGAGAAATAGCAATCGAGTAAATTAATTGCAATACGGTATTCGAAAGATTTTATACAGTAGGAGGAATTAATTTGGAACACGAAAAAACCTTAAAAATCACTGATTCATTAGTTGGTATGCTTGAGGATTATTCAAGAGAATTGGAAGAAGCGATTGAAAACAATCAACCAAGAGAACCCGAAATCAACGATGCTTATTTATTGGATGGATTATTAGAAGTACAAGAGGCTCTTCATGAAGATCTGATTTGTGAGGGTGCAACTTATGAAGCGTATACATTAATCACTGATAAACCAGTTACTTTATACAGCACGATGGAGTCAATAACGATGATAGGTGGTAGAAAGCTAAAGTTTAAAGTGATGAGTATCGTTGAAGTAAAACCTATGCCAGATGGACAAATGATGATTGAAATTTTAGGACAGGAATTGTAATAAGTATTTAGTTAATCGAAAGATTTTGTTTAGAAGGGTGGATGAAAATGTTCGCTATATTTTTAACATCAAATGACGAAAGACTAGATGAAATTTGTACAGTTAAGGTTGAAATGTTAAATGCAGATGGAAGTGTATTAGATTCTCAATATCATCAAAATAGCTCATTTAAAAGTGTTGGAGAATTAATTCATAATCGAAATAGGGATGGGGTTGAGATGTCCGTGTTGGATTACGGAGATGAACTTAGAGGTATCATTACACCACTCGGTGACTTAGTTACTCATAGTTATGTGATTACGAAATTCATTGATTAAACTATTACTTCAATTTTGGGTATGGGTATTAATCGAAAGAATTTGTGCAGCAAGAAAAAAGGTTAAATTCTTAATTACGGTAGTATTAGTCAATTTATATTCAAAAGATGCATTTGCCAGCGATGGATGATGAATTACTGAACGAAGCAATTGAAATTGTTCGTCATAGAAATGAATAATTCAAAAGTGAACATTGTTACGTTCAACGGAGTATTGACTATGTAAGTAAAGAAGAAATTGCCAGAAAAGATTGATAAAACCGTAGCAGAGATTAGTTGAAAAGAAAGAAACGAAAAAGGGTCACTAGGTTGGAAATGACCCTAAACAGAAGTTTTATATGAATTTTTTAGGATTAGCAACTTTGAGTGATGCAATCTCTCCGCAGTTTTTGCAAAAAGTCATAAGAATTGGTGAACCAAAAGCCATTTTTGAACCAATCGGTCTTATATTACCCGAACTACTATTACCACCAACTTGACCGCTTATAAAGGAATCCTTACCACAAGTCTTACAAACTAATTTATTATTTTCCATAATATCACCTCTTTATGTAATGTATGTAAATTATAGCATAAAAAACCTGATATATTTCACACGAATACAACAAACAACTGCACAATATGAGGAAATTACTTAGTAAATAAAAATAGAAAAGCCGCAACGTATTTACACGCTACAGCTCAGAATTGGTTATGCCCTTTGAGTATTCTCAAATGTATTATATCACAATTTACCACCAAATATGGTTCTTAGAGGAGTGAACATAAATGAACCAAGTAACAAGAGAGAAAATAAAAGAAATTCAAAATACAATTCTGCTTATTAATGTTGATGAAGGAGATAGACTGGATAAAGAGTCCAAGCGTAAAGCATTAGAAATGCTGAATGAAATAGCTGGCATCAAAGAAGACAGACGAATTTTTAACACTCGATTGTTATTAAGAAATTATCATAATTTCAAAAATCGTTGTGATGAACTAAAAGAAACAAATAAAGTGGAGACTGAAGAAGATCCATTCCTTGAAATTGCTGGTGAGTATCTATCTGTAGAGTCGCTTACTCGAAGTAGTGCAAGAACCATGAATATGATGAACTTTATTGATAAGATGCTTGATTTTTATAAAAATGATTGCGAGCGTCAGGGAAAAGAAGCGATGCGTAAATACAATACATTAATGCATTTCTATATCTATGAAGACAAAAAAACTTATGTAGAAATAGCAGAACTTCATGAATTAAATGAACGAACTGTTAGAAGGGATTTAAAAGAAGCGGTACATGCACTTGCAGTATTAATTTTTGGTATTGATGGACTGCGTATTCAGCTATAAGATGTCAAAAACGTGCCCTTTTTTATGTGTTTTAAATATAATATAGTGTATATGTAGAGTAATTGGATTTACTTTACATCAATAGTCTTCCAATTGATACAACTTAATAGACGTTTGCTAGGCGTCAACACTACATGAGCTACACCTAATAATGGGGTGTAGCTTTTTATTATCCTTCATATTTCAAATGGTGACATATCATTCCATTCGAATTATGATTAAATATAAAGGAGGTGAAAATTAATGTTATATACAATAGATATAGAAGACTTTAATCTGCTTTATAGGCTAGATGAAAATAATGTATTCATTGATGTTTCACACAGAGAAAACAAAGAGATTTTGCCAGGGGACAAGACTTTTGATAACTATCAGTCAGCTAAAATAAGTAAATTAAAATTAGGATTAACCATATTGGTTGAGGGCAAGGAAGTAAATTGCAATGAAGATTCCTATACGATGGGTGAACCATATGTGACAATCAATCTTCATAGAACAGATAAACCAAAGCAATTATACTTTACTAAAGAACAACTACAAAAAGTTTTGTATCTTGGGAACGATAACGAACATAATAGGTTAGTTATTGATTTTGATGGTTTTATACACTTGAATCCATTAAAGAAGAAATCTGAAGGGCTTTACGCAGTTAGTTATGAAGTGTTTGCTGCAGGGAATGGATATGTTGGCCAAACGTGGAGTGCTACAGAATTACAAGATTTATATGATTCTTTAATACAAGGTTGGCATAGACATTTACTTTATGGAGAGACTGTTTATGTAGATTGCAGTAATGGATCTAGTTCTGAAGATAATATTAAAGTAATTTTAGATATATTGAAATAAAGTAAACGGAGTCACATCTAACTAGGTGTGGCTTTTTTATTAGTATTATTATCAAAATTACATTACATACTTACTTTTCTAGTTCATTTACAATTGCAATTGTAGATGATAGGAGGTGAAAATTATGCAGAATCATTTGAGGGGTTCTTTTTCTGCTATAAATGAATATGTATCTGATAATCAAGAAGGAGTATTAGACACTAGAGTGGTAGTGTTGAAGAATGATAAAAGTTTATTAGATGATATATTCCGAGTTGCAATTACAAGGTCTAGCAATGAATATAAAGTCAGTATTCATTGGGAGGATAATGGAATAGAAAATTATAAAGCATTGGGGTTATATGGAGTTTATTGGGCTAGTTATGTCGATATGGAATATACATCAGGATGTTTAGAAATCTATAGTGATAACCTAACTATTCAAATATATTGATAAACAAAGTCACATCTAACAAGGTGTGGCTTTTTATTATGCAATTAACTATGAATTGTGGAGGGATGAACAATGATAGTTCTTATGTGTTATGAAAATAATAACCATTTATTTAAAGTGAAAAGTAATTGTATTGATGGAATCAGTTGTCCTATTTGTAAAGGTCCTGCAGGTCCTACTCAAGTAGATAAAAGTGACCTTAAAAAAATTCCGTTTTACGAGGAATTGAAACAATATCAGCACAAAGCAGAGTGCTTATCATGTGGACATAGTGAAACGATATTCTGTACTAAAAAGGAATACAGAGAAGTAAGTGTATGTCCAAAGTGTAACGGCGCATTGGTAGACGTGTGGAAGTTACACAAGTATCGGAACAACGTGAACAACCGAAATGAAAAGCCAAGTAAATCATTATCCATTTCAGTTGATATGAACATTGACAAAATGCAATTGAAGCTACGAGCAATCGCTAAACATACTGAAGCATTGGCTGATGAATTAGATAGTATCGACAATGGTATTGAGTGTCCTGTAACACGAGGTAGTTAGATGCTAAAGAGTTGTGCTTATTGTGGTGGTATTCATAAGCGCGGGCAACGGTGTGCATCTAAGCCAGTAGCCGCAAAGCAGACCACATACATTGATAGATTCAGATGGTCAAGGGCATGGAAGAATAAGCGAGCGCACATTGCTGATCGTGACAAACATCTATGCCAGGTATGTCTACGCAACTTATACAATACTCAGATGCAATATAACTTCACTGACTTAGAGGTGCATCACATAGAGCCTATAGCTAACGCATGGGACAAGAGGCTAGAGGATGACAACCTTATATCGTTGTGTCGTTATCATCATGAGCTGGCAGAGAAGGGATCAATACCTGCAAAAGAATTAAAAAATATTATTTTGGAGAGTACCCCCCAGGTATTCGGTGAAAAAATCTGAAATTCCTGTACACCGACTGCCCCCATTTGCTCTAAAAAAATTCCCTAAATGAAAATTTTTAAGGAGGTGAGGAAATTGGCTAGACCGTCAAAAAGTGTGAAAACAATGAGCAAGAATTTAACGAAAGAAGAAATCGCAATTCGTACTCAAACAGAAGACAAATTAAAAGGTGCTGCCGATGAAATCTTGCCTCCTACACACTTGAATGCAAGGCAAAAGAAAATTTTCAATTTCATCGTGAAGGAATTACAAGCAAGTGGGATTCTTGGGAATCTCGATATTTATATTCTAAGCACTTGTGCGGTAGCCATTGACCGAGTACAACAAATTGAACGAATCATTAACAGGGATATTGAAAGGCTTTTAGATCGTAACTTATTGAGTGCTAAAGATAAGTATTCAAAAGAGTTTTTCCGTTGCTGTAATGAATTAAGCCTGTCGCCACAAAGCCGAGCAAAGCTAGGTAATATTAATTTCCAAGTTCGAGTTGAAGAAGATGATCAACTGTTAAAAGTATTGCGTGGTGGTAAGAAATGATATACGAAAAGGCTGTAAAATACGCTGAAAGAGTTGTAAAAGGCAAAGAAATTACAACAAAAGAGGTCATTATCCAGTGTAATTGGTTTTTAAGAGACTTAGAAAAGCAATATGAAGATGAGTTTGATTACTATTTTGACATGGACGAAATAGAAAAAATCGAAGGACTATTGGAATTACTTAACTTTGCTACAGGTTTAGGCGTTGCAGGGAAAACAATATTAGAGGGCTCGGAAGGATTCCAGGCTTTTTTTCTTGTCAATATATTCGGTTGGCGCTTTAAAAACGATAAAGAAAAGTTTAGATACCGTGATATTACGCTGTTTATTCCTCGGAAGAATGCGAAGACATTCATTTGTGCCTTAATTATCATCATCTTAATGCTAACTGAGGATGATTATTCGGAGTTTTATTCTATTTGTTTGGACCGTGAGCTTGCAGGTGAAGTTAAAAAGGCTATGACTCAAATTATCATGGCCAGCCCAGGTGTTGCTAAATACTTTGTGATTCCAAAAACGTTAAGTGGAAAAATTGTATGTACTTTAACAAATAGTTTTTACCAGGCACGTACTGCAGAGGCGAATAGAAACAACTCGATCCGCCCAAGTGCTTTTATCGCTGATGAAGTGGGTGCATTTAAAGATTACAAAAATATAAATGCCATGAAATCGGGCCAATTAAACGTTAAAAACCCATTACGCTTTAAATTAACAACAGCCTATGCAGAAGATAAGTCAATCATGTTGGAAGAATTAGCGTACGCAAAGAAAGTATTTAATGGGTTTATTGAAGATGATCGCATGTTCGCGCTGCTTTATTATGCTGAGGACGAGCATTTATGGGACGATACAGGGCTATTACAAGCCAATCCGTTGAGAGTTGAGGAAAACTATAACGAGATACGAGACAGCCGTAAATCGGCCATAGAAAAGCCCTCAGAGCGCGAGGAATATCTTTGTAAACATATGAATCGCTTTTTACCTTCTAATAGTGGCGAAGCGTATGTAAATGTGGAAGACTTGCGGAAATGTAAAATAGATGATTTCGATTGGTCAGGGCGACAAGTTTGGGTAGGTTTAGACTTGGCCATGACGAATGATAACTGTTCATTCTCAATAGTGACAGAGGAAGACATGCAAATATATGCGGATTCTTACGCCTTTGTACCAACTGAGCGTATTCCTGATAAAAACCGCGTAGAGAAGATCAATTATTATGATCACATTAAGTCAGGTAAATGTTTTTCTTGTGGGGATATGACGGTGGATTACGGCTTTATTGAACAAAAGGTTCTGGAAATAGAAGAACAATTCAATGTCATTGTTATGGGTGTAGCGTATGACCGTTATAACTGCCTTTCTACAGCGCAGAAATTAGAAAAGGAAGGTTTAGTTACTGTAGAAGTGAAACAACATTCAAGCGTATTACATCCAGCTACAAAACTATTACGAGAGAAGATTATGAACAAAGAATTCCATTACACTGAAAATGAATTGCTAGAAGAAAACTTCCAAAATGCAAAAGTCACTGAGGATACTAACAAAAATATTTATGTTAATAAGAAAAAATCCACTGGCAAAGTTGATATGGTTGTAAGTCTAATCAATGCAATCTATTTACTGCAGCATGACGTCATCTTTAACCCTGATGCTGATTGGGGCGCACAAGTCATTTAAGGAGGTGAGATTGTGGGATTAATAAAAGAGTGGCGTGAATGGCGTGATTATAAACGTATTCAGGAGTTTCGCGAAAGTGGAATGGATGAATTGTTGCTGCAAGCAGGGTTAACGGATGCTGTTTTAACAAAGGAACAAGCGTTAAGTATACCTAGTGTTGGCACCTGTGTAGATTTAATTTCAGATATTATTGCAACTTTACCTATCAAATTGCACAAAGAAAGCAGTGGTAAAGTTGAAGAAATTGAAGAAGATAAACGTGTTTTTCTACTAAATGACGAGACACTTGATACGTTAGATGGCTTCCAGTTTAAAAAAGCTTTAGTAACTGATTATTTATTGGAAGGTGCAGGTTACGCATTTATCAACCGAAAAAGAAATAACGTTGAAAGTATTCACTATGTAGAAAATCGAAATGTATCTGTACTAGTTGGTGTTGATCCAATATTTAAAAGCTATGATATTTCCGTTAATGGAGTGAACTATCGTGAATTTGAATTTATAAAGATCGCTCGAAATTCAAAAGATGGTGTAACAGGCAACGGCATCATTAAGGATCACAATAAAATTTTATCAGTTGCTTACAATACGCTTGTTTTTGAGGAATCACTTGTTAAAACTGGCGGTAATAAAAAAGGTTTTTTAAAGTCATTGGGACGATTGTCAAAGGATGCGATTGCGGAATTAAAAACAGCCTGGAACAATTTATACAAGAACAATACAGAGAATATTGTTGTATTAAATAATGGCTTGGATTTCAAAGAGGCATCGAGTACATCGGTTGAAATGCAGATGAATGAAAATAAAAAGACCAATTCAAGTGAAATAAATAAACTTTTTAAAGTACCAGATAGCATTTTGGATGGCTCAGCCAACGAAGAAGTGTATAACAACTTTACTAAAAATTGCATATGGCCGATTATTCGAGCAATTGAAACGGCATTGAACAAAGACTTGCTTCTTCCATCGGAAAAAGAGCAGTCTTTTTATTTTGCATTCGATATGAAAGAGCTAGTCAAAGGTGATATTGAAAAGCGCTATAAAGCTTATGAAATCGCACTTAAAAATGGTTGGATGCAAATTGACGAGATTCGATATTTAGAAGATCATGAGCCACTTGGGCTAGATTTCATTAAATTAGGCTTGCAAGATGTCTTGTACGATCCAAAAACAAAGACAATTTACACACCTAACACAAATAAAACTGCTGATATTTCAGAGAATGGCCAAGTATCTGAGAAGGGAGGTGAAGAGATTGAGGATTGAAATTAGAGAAAATCAAGTGTTGCTAGATGGTTACGTGAATGCTGTTGAGCGTGAAAGTCGTATTTTACCTTCACCAAGAGGACGTTTTAAAGAAAAAATACGTGCTAAAACGTTTGAAAGAGCTTTGGATAAGGCTGAAAATGTTGATCTATTATTCAATCATGATAAAAACCGCAAGCTTGGATCATTACAAGAGGGGAACCTGCAGTTGTATGAGGATAACATCGGTTTACGTGCTATTGCTCATGTGTCTGATGAAGAAATCATTAAAAAGGCGAAAGACGGTAAGCTAAAAGGCTGGTCATTTGGTTTTGTCGATAACAAGCCATCGTGGGAAGACGGAGAAGATGGCATTCAGAAACGCACATTGGAGGACATCGAGTTATTAGAGGTGTCAATTTTAGATAAAACGCCAGCTTATGTTGCTACTTCAATTGAAGCTCGCGGAGAAGATCAGGCGATTTCAGAAATTCGCGGAGCAGATTTTAAAGCTGAGATTGAAGATCGCTCAGAAGAAACACGTTCTAAAAAAGATGTTGATTATTCATTGTATGAAAAACAAATTGAGCTTTTAAAGTTGAAAGGTGGAAACTAACATGAAAAAAGATATTAAGAAGTTTATTGAAACACGTTCTATGCCGTCACTGGTTGAACAGCGCAACAACTTATTAGATGAAATGGATAATTTACTAAAGGGTGCCAAAGAAGAAACACGCGCACTAACTGACCAAGAATCGACTCGATTTGATGAAATTAAAAGAGAAATTGCAGGACTTGATAAAACAATCGCTGCTTTGGATGAAGCACGTTCTTTGGACAAAAAACTACCTGCTAAACAAGCTGAACAACGTACGCAAGAAGAAGCTGAAACACGCGCTTTCGAAAATTACATTCGTGGTGTAGTCGAGGAACGAGCAGATGTTAATTTAACTGTAGGGGCAAACGGTGCCGTAATTCCTTCCAGTATTGCAAATAAGATCATTCAAAAGGTATATGATATTTCACCAATATATCAGTTAGCAACTCGTTATAACATTGCTGGATCATTAAGTATTCCTTACTATGATGAATCTGCAGGAACAATCGAAATGGCTTATGCTGATGAATTTGTTGAATTGGAATCTACAAGTGGACGATTCACTTCAATTGAGTTAAAAGGCTTCTTAGCAGGTGCATTAAGTAAAGTGTCTAAGTCACTCGTTAATAATTCACAATTCGATCTTGTTTCATTTGTTGTAGCGAAAATGGCTGAATCAATTGCAAAATGGATTGAAAACCAATTGTTAAACGGTACACCAAATAAGATTACGGGCCTTTCAACTGTAAAGCAATCTGTCACTGCTGCAGCTGCTACAGTATTAACAGCTGATGAATTGATTGATGTACAAGAAGAAGTACCTGATGCTTTCCAGGGCAATGCCATTTGGATCATGAATAAAACTACTCGTAAAGCCATTCGAAAATTGAAAGATGGACAAGGCAACTACCTACTGAACAAAGATGCCACAGCTCGTTGGGGCTATACTTTACTAGGGAAAGATGTCTATACATCGGATAATATGTCAGGCATGGAAGCTGGAAAAACAGCAATTTACTACGGTGACATGTCAGGCCTTGCAGTAAAACTTTCTGAGAATGTTTCGATTGAAATTCTACGTGAAAAATATGCTACTCAACATGCAATTGGTGTTGTTGGCTGGATTGAAATTGATTCAAAGGTTGAAAATGAACAAAAAATCTCTAAATTAGTTATGAAATCAGCGTAGGGGCTATACTCTACGCTACTTTTATTGGAGGTGACAGGATGAAAGTAAAAGCACTTGTAAGCTTTTCGGGTAGCGTCACGATGTCAAAAGGTGAAGTAAAAGTGCTACCAAAGAATGTGGCAGATGACTTGTTACAAGCTGGCCATGTAGAGGAAGTTGTCGTAAAAAAGCAGGTGAAAACAGATGCAGGTTAGTGCAATTACACCAGGAGAACTGGCAAAATATGCGCGAGAGGATGAAACTGATTCAGATGTCCTTTCAACTTTTACGCTTATCTTATCAGCTGTAAAAGCTTATATAAAAGGCTACACAGGTTTATCAGATGAACAACTAGACACCAAAGAAGATATTTCAATAGCTGTTTTTGTACTTTCAAATGAAATGTATGAAAATCGCATCTTCACAGTGAAGGATAATAACGTAAATAAGGTTGTTCAATCAATTTTAGATATGCACTCTATTAATTTACTTTGAGGTGAGAACATGAATCCTGGTGATTTAAAACACAGAATTGAAATCCTCACTAATCAAAAGACAAAAAATGAATTGAACGAAACTGTTTATGAATATCTACCTGATAAAAAAATATGGGCAGCGATCATTCCACAAACAGGCTCATTGCAAAAGCAAGTTGCTGACACGATTTTAACGAATGTCACGCATAAAATCATCGTGCGATATAACGCGGGCCGAGACATTACAAAAGATATGCGTATCTCGTATAAAGGGCATGAGTTTGAAATCAAATATATTCTCAATCCCTATTTTCGCAATGAGACACTTGAGATCTTTGTCCAGGAGGTGTTGAAGTGAGCATTCAAATGAACGGTTTAACTGATTTTCAAAGAGATTTATTTAATGTTGCCACTAGGGAAGTGCCAAAAGAGGCACCGAAATTGATGCGTAAAATTGGCTCAAAGGCAAGGTCAACTGTAGCTAAAAAATCTCGAAGTCTTGTAAAAAAGAAAACAGGAATGTATCACAAAAAGTGGAAACGAGGAAAAGTTTTTGTTGGTTATCATGGCGAACTTGTTGTCCGTGTTTATAATTCTTCACCACATGCACACTTAGTGGAAGATGGTCATTGGATGGTAGACCATGAGGGCAATAAAACAGGTGATTTTGTACCAGGTAAAAAACCAATGGACAAAGGTATGCGAGAATTTGAATCATCGGGTGACGTAGAGAAAGAGACAGTAAAATGGCTAGATGAATTGTTGAGGAAGAATAAATTATGATTACTTTTAAGCAAATCAAGGCGGCAATTAATGATAAATTACAGTCAAACTTTATTGATGTTGATGTTTTTAGTAAATCAGTTAATGAAGGATTTACACGGCCGTCTTTTAAAGTGGAATTAGATAATGTGAAGCGTGAGGGCTATTTAACACAAGTTGAAAAGTCTTGTACGGTTCGCATTTTTTATTTTCCTACAGATGAAAATGATAACGCGATTGAATTGTTAGATGTTCAAGAAGCATTAGCTGATTTATTCGATCTTAAATTTTCTGTAGATGATCGCCATTTGGATATAGTCGAACCTAATTTCGATGAAATAGATGGTGTGTTGCAGTTCGAATTTGATCTTCAATTCTTTGATGGCCGTGAACCTAGTTCGGGAATCAACATCGAAGATGAAATAAAAAATGGTAAAGATTTTTATGAAAAATATCCAATTGAGCTTATGGGCGAATTGGATGATGAGGAAGGGGATTAAAGAATGGGCCTACCACAAATTAATATTGAGTTTATTGGTAAAGCCGTTACAGCGATTAAGCGAAGCCAGCTCGGAATTGTTGCATTGGTTCTAAAAGATGATGTGCAAACAGCTGATACAGTAACGTACAAAAGCATTGAGGAAGTAAAAACTGATGCATGGTCTCCCGAAAACTTAGATTACATTCAGCTAGCGTTTATGGGTACACCTAGCAAAATCATTATTGAGCGTTTGCCAACAACGGCAATTGATTACAATACAGCATTAACACGCTTAAATAATAAACGATTCAATTACTTGGCCATTCCAGGTATTGAAGACAAGGACACAGCAACCATTGCAACTTGGATCAAAACAAAGCGTGACAATAATAAAAAAACGTTTAAGGCAGTTTTGCCAAATAACGAAGCAGATCATGAGGGAATTATTAATTTCACTACAACAGGAATTAAAGCTGGTGAAAAAGAGTACACGACTGCAGAATATACAGCACGAATTGCTGGCATCATGGCAGGGCTACCGTTTACTCGTTCATCTACTTATTACGAGTTAAACGAAGTTGATACGATCAATGAAATCGAAGATCCTGACAAGGCCGTTGATGATGGTGAATTAATCCTTATCAACGATGGTGAGAACATTAAAATCGGACGAGGTGTCAACAGTCTAACAACAACGACAGGGAAAAAGACCGAGGACTTTAAATCAATCCGAGTAATGGAAGTTCAGGATTTAATTAAAGACGATATTCGCACCGTATTTGATAAGAATTATATCGGTAAGCATAACAACATCTATGATAATCAGGTGTTATTTATCCGATCTATTAACGCTTATTATGACGGCTTAGAGGGTGAGGAAATTCTTGATCCAAACTTTGATAATAAAGCTGAAATAAATGTACAAAAACAACGTTTGGCCTGGGAATCAATCGGTGAGGACACTACTGATTGGGATGATCAAAAAGTAAAAGAAATGTCCTTTAAAAAGAACGTCTTTTTAGGTAGCAACATTAAGATTGTGGATGCAATCGAGGACTTAGATATGGATATTGCGATTTAAGGAGGATTGAAACATGAGTAAAAAAATAAAATCTAATCGCGTTATTAATGGATCATTTGGCAGCGCATGGATCAACAATGAAAAATGGCTTGATGTTGAAGAATTTGAGGCTAAAGTGACAATCGATTATGAAGATGTCAACATGGCCGAAGATTTGGCGACACATAAGAAAATGGTAGGTTGGACAGGCGAAGGGAATTTAAAGGTAAAGAAAGTGTATAGCCGAGGGGCGAATTTGTTAGCAGAAGCAGTTAAAAAAGGTGTTATTCCTGAGATAAATATTGTAGGTAAATTAGCTGATCCTGATGCGTTCGGAACAGAACGTATTGCTATTAATGAAGTTACATTTAGTGAATTTATGCTTATGCAATTTGCTCAAAAAACAATTGGCACAGAAGAATTACCATTTAGTTTTGCAGACTATGATCTTATTGATTCAATTACAGCCTAAAACGTACATCGGAGGGAAATGAATGAGTGAAACAACTAAAAAACGATTAACAGTTACAGATTTGATGAAAGAGAAAGAAAAATACCATGTGAAGGATGATGTTACAGAGGTTGTACTTGTAGAACGTTTAGGCGTTGAAGTAGTTTTGCGTAAACCTGAAAAATCCCTTTGTGTAGATACTATGAAAATGTCAAGAGATGAAAACAATGATACTGACGCTGACGAGTATATGGTATATAACACAATGGTAGAGCCGAATTTAAAAGATCCAGAATTAAAAAAGGCGTATGGTTGCACATTACCAACTGAAATCGTATCTAAAATCTTTGAACCAGGTGAAATTGCTTTACTATCTGAAATCGGCTTTGAACTTGCAGGATATAAAAAAAGCGGAGTTAAAGCTATAAAAAACTAATTGATAGTGATGATGATTTTTATTTTCTTCATCACTATATTCAACGCGGTTTTAAACCTGAATATCTTCTAAATCTTGAATATGATACTAAGTTAATAATGATGGCCAGCATAGAAAAATATTTAGAAGAAAAAGACGAGGAAATGAAAGCTAGAGCGCAAATGCTTTAGCTTTTTTTCTTGTGTGAAAAGGCGGTGAGAAATTGGCCAATAGAGTTATATCAGCAATTCTTACATTGCAGGATCGTGATTTTTCTAGCAACCTAAGACGTGCAAGTGACAGAGCTGACGACTTTGGACGAGGTATCACAAGAGTTGGTAATCAAATTCAACGCTTTGGACAAGGTGCAACAAGGATATTTAAAACTGTTGGAGCTGGCGCTGCTGCTTTGGGTGCTGCAGGTATTGCAGGGTTTGGGGCAAGTGTCGGTAAAACTATCTTGGACATGGGTAGCTCATTGGATATGTTGCAAGCCCAAACTGGCGCAACTGCAGAACAAATGGAAGTGTACGGAAGTGCCGCAAAAGAAGTATTCAGTAAAGGGTACGGCGAAAACATCGATGAAGTGACAAATGCTTTAGCGCGAGTAAAGCAAAATATGCACAACATCGATAATGGGGAACTTAGTAGAGTTACTTCCAACGCAATGTTATTGGCTAAAACGTTTGATTCTGATGTAAACGAAGTCACTCGAGGAACGAACAATATGATGGAAGCGTTCGGTATATCTGCCGATAAGGCAATGGATCTTTTTACTGCAGGTGGCCAACGAGGGCTTAATTTCAGTAATGAGATGTTTGACAATGTTGCGGAGTATTCTTCTCTATTTGGAACTATGGGGTATTCGGCAGAAGAATATTTCGGGATTATGGAGCGAGGCGCAAAAGCTGGTGTATACAATTTAGATTATGTAAACGATGTTATGAAAGAGTTTCAGATTCGGGTCAAAGATGGTTCAAAATCAACTGACGAAACATTTTCAGCTATGAGTAAATCAACATTTGATCTATGGGAATCTTTCAACCGAGGCGAGGCAACGGTAGCAGAAGTTGCGAGTGCTGTTACGAAAGAGCTTGAAGGTATGGACGACAAAGTTACGGCCAATCAATTAGCTGTTGCACTATTTGGTACAAAATTTGAAGATCTCGAAGCAAAAGGTGTTTATGCAATGCTCGGGGCCAAAGACGCCATGACGGATTTTGAGGGAGCTACAGATACCGCAGCCGCCAAAGTGGAAGGTAGCCTAAAAAATAGATTGATTTCCTCATGGCGTGAACTACAGGTCGGAATAGCTGATGTTGTAAATGGAGCTGGCGCACAGGAATTCTTGCAAGGTGTTGCTCAAAAAGCTGATGAATTGGTACCTAAGATTCAAGGTATCGTACAAAAAGCATTTGAGTTTGGAAATACAGTCCGCGAAAATTGGGGGCCAATTAAAGAGACTCTTATAGGTGTTGGAACAGCAGTTGGTGTTGTAGCTGTAGGAATGGGAACATTAAAAGTTATCACCACAGTAACAACTATGATCCAGGGCTTTAAAACAGCTATGGGGCTAGCTACAGCTGGACAATGGGCCATGAATGCTGCCATGCTTGCCAGTCCTTTGACTTGGGTAGTTGTCGGCATAGCCGCTGTAGTTGCTGCAGGTGTCTTATTGTATCGAAATTGGGATACAGTTAAGGCGAAAGCTGGCGAATTATGGGCCACGACTAAAGAAAAATTTGCTGGAATTAAATCAGCTGTATCTAATTTTGTACAACCTGCCATTGGGTGGTTTGAATCAATAGGCCAAAAATGGAATAGCTTTAAAAATTCCATTTCAAGTTTTAAAGTGCCAAAATGGGTTTCCTCAGTTGGTAGCACAATCGGAAAGGCTGCAGGTGCCGTCGGTAAATTCGTTTCAGGATCACACGCAGACGGTTTAAATCGTGTCCCTTATGATGGGTATATTGCAGAATTGCACAAAGACGAAATGGTTGTACCTGCCCGACAATCAGAAAAAATTCGTGCTGCAGGTGGATCAATCAATAATGTGGATCGAATGGTGCAACCAAAACGTCCGTACGGTGCGATAGGAAAAGCAGCTGAAATAGAAAGTAATTTTATATCGAAATCAAATAATGAAATGGCTATTCCAACACGACAATCTGAAAGGGTACGTAAAGTCGATGACTCAAACGGGAATTTCGAACAAATAGTACAGGCGAAACCTGTTACTGTAGCTGTACCTACACCTTTAGGAAGTACACCAGGGCCAACAACTTCAAATAATAATGGCGGTATACAAATAATTATTGAAAACTTAAATGCCAAAGGTATTACACCAATGGAAGTAATCAACGAATTAGTGCCACTACTAAAATTAAGGTTGGCGAATATGTAGGAGGTTGAATAGATGGATATTTTTCTAAGTACGATGGATCGTAAACAGATTATTCAACTTCCTATCGTGCCAGCTGAATTTAAAATACCTAGTCCTGTAAATAATGAAGTGTTCACAACAATTAATCAAGGTGACATTAAATTGCTCGGTCGTAGAGGATTGAAATCCCTTACGATTGATTCGTTTTTTCCTTCTAAGGTGTACCCATTTTCACGAAATACTTCATATTTTGGGTGGGAATATTACGAAATCATAGAGGGTTGGATTGACAAGCGAATGCCAATTAGATTAATCATGTCGAATACACCTATCAATATGCTAATGACAATCGAAAACTTTGAGGCTGGACTTCAAGACGGATCAGGCGATGTTTATTATTCACTGGCCCTATCAGAATTTAAAGAGATTATTTTAGAAACAAAGAAGGTGAAATGATGGCACATGAATTATGGCTAGTTAAAGGTGAAACCATGATGAATATTTCGCCTTTGCTTGGCACATTAACCTGGCGTAGCAACATGGAGGAATTAGGGGACGAAATTAATTTTAGTATCGCTTTTACTGATACAAATTACTTCCCTGTGAATCCATGTGATATTGGTGATATGGTGGCACTTTACAATAACGGCAAGGAAATTACACGCGCTATTATTGTGGACGAGCTGAAAAATGGAAGATCACCAATTGCATACGTTGCCTTTGATTATGCCTTTTATCTAAACAAATCCAATGCAGTTTATCAATTTAATAAACTATCTGCAGATGCTTGTATCAAGAAAATAGCGAAAGACTTCAATATTCAAATTGGTAAGATTGTATCTATTCCAAAAGCTATCGATCAAATATACAACGATAAAAAGGTAAGCGAAATTATCAAAGAAATATTAAAAATTGCAGAACAATCGTTAGGCGTGAAATATCTTATGGAAATGCGCCAGGGCAAACTATACATCGAAAAGCAAGGTGATGTAGTGGTAAAAGGCACGTTTCAATTGTTTGAAGGTGGTCCTAGTTACGACATTCATGCAGCCCTTATGAATCCATCTAAGAGACGTAGCATTAATGAAATGGCTAATACAATCCAAGTTGTTGGGAACAATGACAAAGTGGTTTTAACCAAGTCTGATAATAAAATGGCTGAAAAATATGGTCGTATTACTAAAGTGATAAAGCTAGATCAAAATGAAAAGAAAAGTGCTAAACAGGTAGCTGAAAATGAATTAAAGCAGTTATCAAAAGTGTCAGAAGAAAATAGCGTTGAATTGATGGGCCACGATGATTTTAGAGCAGGTCGTCTATTTGCACTCGAAGAACCAACCACAGGCATTAAAGGTACATTTTTAATTAAGGATGTATTGCACACGATTAGTAAAGGCATTCACACCATGAAGCCTACATTAGAGGTGAAGTAAAATGGATTCAATAACAACTTTAGCTAAGATACTTAAAGATAAAGAAAATCCTAAACCTGTATCAATGTCTACTGGAATTGTTATTTCACCACCGCCAAATGCTCAAATACGCTTAAATGATACAGTCATTCTTGGTAATAACCAATTAGTTTTTGCTGCTCATGTCTTGGAAGATTATGAACGTGAGATAGACTTGGAAGGTGACATTAAATTTTCTGATCCTTCTTTAGGAGAAACCACTTTCGAGGCTAAGAAAGTAAAATCCACAACAAAGGACACGCTCAAAGAGGGTGACGAAGTAATACTGTTACCAACTGCAGATGAACAGCTGTATTTTGTTGTAGGTAAGGCGGTGAGGTTCGAATAATGTTACCTAAGATCGCGCAACTAGAATTCGATACACAGGAAATCAAAACAGACTTGCCTCCACTGGGTAAGTCTTTTTTATATGACTTTGATAAAGGTGATTTCGTTTTACGTAATGGAAAGATGGTAGAGATTCATGGACTTGAAACATTGAAGCAATGGATCTTAAAAGTGCTTAAAACAGAGCGTTTTCGCTTTCGGATTTACAAAGATATTCCGTATGGTGTGACGTTAGAGGATCTGATAGGTTCTAGCCTACCACGCGCCTTTATTGAAGCAGAAATTAAACGCGAGGTTACAGCATCTCTAATGGAGCATACACACATTCAAGAAATTCAGGAATGGCAATTTAGCCATGATGGAAAATGGATGCGAATTAAATTTAGAGTCGTCACTGTAGAAGGAGCATTCGAAATGGACGAGCCAATAAAGAAGGTGGCAGCGTAGATGGAAGATGAAAAAATCATACATGATCGAATGATAGCTAATATTAGCGATGATTACGACAAGTCAAAAGGTGAATTTATTTATGACGTAACAAAGCCAGTGGCCGTTGAATTTGCCGAACAACAGAAAAAAATCGCAACGGTACAAGATAAGTTAGATGTTGAAAAATTAACAGGTGACGAGCTAACAAGGACAGTTTATCAGCGGACAGGCGTTAGCCGTAAACCTGCTACGCAAGCAACAACAACCGTCATTGTTTCGGGTACAGCTGGCACACTTGTTAAAGTTGGTGAATTAGTCGGTACAGATTCGATTTTATACACAGTCATTGAAGAAGCCGTTCTTAATGAAAGTGGGTTCGCACATGTTCGTATTCAATGTAATGAGTTTGGCCAAGTAGGAAACGTGCCAGCGAACACAATTACAAAGTTCCCTGTTTCAATCAATGGCCTTGTCAATGTCTATAATCCTGAGCCTGTTGTTGATGGCTACGATGAGGAAACAGATCGTGATTTACGTCAACGGTATTACAACAAGCTACGGTATCCAGGTAAGGCAGGCAACAAATTTCATTATCGTGAATGGGCTTTAAATGTTACAGGTGCAGGAGATGCAAAAGTATTCCCTCGTTATAATGGTCCTTTATCTATGAAGGTGGTTGTGATTGATGCGAATAAGATGCCTGCACCGATTGAACTAGTAGAAGATGTAAGAGAGCATATTGAAAATGAAATGCCGTTTGGTGTTGAGGATTTGCTTGTTATGTCTGCAATAGCACTGCTACTTAATTTATCAGTGGCCATTACAATGATACCTGGATATAC
Source organism: Lysinibacillus sp. 1 U-2021 (assembly GCF_029916965.1). Classification (NCBI taxonomy): domain Bacteria; kingdom Bacillati; phylum Bacillota; class Bacilli; order Caryophanales; family Bacillaceae; genus Lysinibacillus; species Lysinibacillus sp. 1 U-2021. The sequence goes on along the minus strand of NZ_CP123966.1, from coordinate 3,942,206 downwards.
AGAGGAAGTAGTCAAAGCAAATATTAAGAAGAATATTACAAAGCATTTAAAAGAAATAGCTTTTAAAACTTCATTTGTGAGCTACGCAAAGATTGGAGCGCTCATTATCGATAGTGAGGGCGTTTTAGATTATCAGAATCTATTAATTAATGGATCAACTGCTAACTTGGTTATTCCTGAGGATAGAGTGGTAGTAATGGGAGGAATCAACGAATGAATCACATGAGTGAATACTTAAAACATAAAGTGTTGATAGACAATTTAATAACAAATCAGGTATATGTAGCACTTTTTAATGAAACTACAGAAATTACTCAGCCTTCGTATGCTCGACAGCCAGTTTTATTTGCTACACCTGCTAATGGACAATCTTCTAATAATACAGACATACTTTTCCCAATAGCAGGAGAATCATGGGGGAATATCACTCATATAGGTATTTTTGATACACAAACGACAGGCAATTTACTTTTTAAATCAGCTGCAGAGTTCGTGAAAACAATCGAAATTTCATCTCAATATAAAATTCCGAAAAACTATTTAATTGTCCGTTTAAGGTAAAGGTAGGTGATGACATTTGCATGCCATTCCTAATCCAATATGGGAAGGTGTTACGTCCTATACGTGGGCCGACCTATCAGCGCACCGATGGGAATGTTTCCATTTAGCGTTATATGAGATTGAGACAGCAATTACTACAACAGGTGTAGTAATTCAATCAGCAAGTGATTTAAACCTAGTGATTACAGAGCAACAGGCTCAAGGCGTTTTAATTGTACAATCGCCTGTTATCATGCAGACAAGAACTGAAATGATTACAAGTATTGTTGTTTCCACAAAAGATTATTTTTCAGACATGATGAAGTATTTGCCTTTGTACGAACGCAAATCAAATGTATTTAGAATGCTCATCACAACAGACGATAGAGAGCTAAGGAATACAGAGCAACAGCTTGAAATTGTGAAGCGTAACATCTTTATCGATACAGCTATTGAAGCTTTGCCTATTTATGAACGTGATTTAGGTATTGAAAACCCTGCAGGATTAAATTATGCACAACGTCGTGAACAGGTGATCGCACGAAATATCGCCAGTTTTGAACAAACAACTGAGGAAACCATAAAACGTATAGCAGCTGCATTTAGTAATGGCGAAGTTGAAATAAACAAAACGAATGTGCCAGGGATTTATGAAATTAAATTCGTTGGCACAAAAGGTATCCCGAATAATATTGAAGGTTTAAAAGGGGCTATCGATATTGTAGCGCCTGCACATCTGCAATTTGACTATACGTTTACCTTCAATTCATGGGGAATGACTTCAAATAAAAAGTGGGGTGAAGTTAGTAGTATAACGTGGAACGAATTAAGAAATTGGGAGGGGGCTAGTTAATGAAATTTACACCTTTATTGAATTTGAAACTACCAGAATCCACAGACTTCGTGAACATTGAAGATATAAATGAAAATATGATTACGATTGACAACAATTTAGGTACTGCAGGTAAAGACATTAAGAATCATATGGATGATGCCATGCCACACAAATTCACTAATAACGGAAAGAACTATAAATATGGATTTAAAGCAAATACAGCGTTTGACGGCTTAGTATTTGTTTATCAGGAGGTGTAATAAATGCCAGAAATCATTTTACCAACTGCTGCAAAGCAGAATGATATTCAAACAAAAGTAACGGATGTACAAACCAAAGTTAACACGAATTTAGGTTCTAACGCTGATGCCTCCAGCGCAACAGGTAGCGTACATGCGAAGTTGAAAGACATTAAGACAGAGATAGTGACATCTGCAGACGCCATTTTCGGTATCTTGGACAAGAGTGTAGACGACTATACATTTATTAACACAACAAATCAGACGCTTCTGCAGACTGATAGTGTAGCTAGTACAACGGTATACACACCTTTAAAGAAACTAAAACTAGAAGTAATAACAGGGAAGGGTATTTTAGGTAACTTTTCTTTAAAATTTGAAGCGTATAATACTGCAGGAACCACAGGCGCGAAGGTGTCAACAACCTCTTATATGCGTTTAATTGTAGACGGACAAACATTGATAGAATTTGACAATCTTAATGGTAATTTAGGAACTTTATCAAATCCAACAGGTTTTACTTTAGCTGTTAAAACTAACTCAGAACAATTACTCGGAAATGAGTTCAACCAAGGTTATGTATATAAATTAACATCAACAGATGGGAGCAATACTCTTACATTATCTTTACCACTCCATATCAAATTCAATTCAAAAATTGAAATAGAAGCAGCTTTATCAGTTACAGGAATGAACGGTACTACAAACACTTCTGGACTTGCTAAATACTCTTACGCTGTCGCGCTGGAGGTGTAATTTATATGGCTCTTGAAATTTTACGTTCTTATGAACAAAACGGTCTATTTATAACTGAATATACCCCAAATGGCGTTGATGTGACTCATATTGAACGCAGACCGACTATTGTGCCACCTACAGGTTCTAATGTATCACCGCCAACAGTAGAAGAAATGCAGGCACAAACGCTTATCAATACAGAATACTTAATTGCCATGAATGAAATGGGCATCCAGGGAGGAAACGTATAATGAAGGTATATGACTTATGTAAATTTTTAATTGATCGCAACCGATACAGCTACGATGATATGTTGAAAAAGGTGAATGTCTTTTATGCCAACAATCAGCTGGCTGATGAAGAATATACGCAATTATTAACAGAAATGGACGCTCAACAAACGCAAGCATAGACTTAGCGTTATTTTTATTGTCTAAATGAATGGGTACGTTAAATTTTCTTAACCTTGTCGGAAACATATTGCTATACTTTATAACTGGAATTATGATGACGATAGGGGAAATAAGTATAAAGATCTACCGCTGACGGATCGCCGTATGCGATGAAAGTCGCCTGTACGGTGAAGGCTCGTTATAAAACCAATAGGTATAAGACGAGAATAGCATACCAACATCGTACCCAGCGCCTGTAATTGGAAATATCACGATAACACCGCTAGGGAATGGAAGCTATAAAATCTCAGGAAGCGCTGGAACGTTACCTGCAAACGCTGAAGAAGCACAAATTTTTACAACTTCTAATCGTGCCCCAGGTACTGTATTAGCATGGAAAGCTGTGAATCCTGATGGTTCATTTGAATTGACAATTAATACAAACTTAGCTGAAGTATGGATTTTTGGCGCTTATTTAGATCCAGGTTGGAAGTATAGTGATGAAGTAGAACTTACTATACCGCAATAAACGGAGTCTTTGTAGTAAGCTTTTGTGAAATGAGTTATGTAATCTGCAAACCTTACCTTATCATCGGATGAAGGTTCTGCTAAATTAATGCTAGTAAGATTAAAGGACGCGTCAATTCAGGCGTGTCCTTTTTTGGGCGTTACCTTCCCCAGATAATTGTGGAGGGCTATTTTTATACAACAAGACCTAAGCAATGCACTGTACCGAGCAGTGCTATTTTTATTGACGAGGTGATTCACATGGAGCAACGAATGGAAAGATTAGAAACTGATATGACAGATGTAAAAACACGTCTGGCTGTTGCTGAATCAAATATTAAAGAAATTCGCGAAGATATAGGTGGAATTAAAGACAACACAACTTGGATATTAAGATTGCTTATAGGCGGTCTTATAAGTGCAATATTTGCTTTTATTATTAAAGGGGGACTGATGTAATATGAAAATCAACTGGAAAGTACGTCTACAACATAAACAATTTTGGGTGTCATTAATCGCATTACTACTAGTGCTTGCTAATCAAATAGCAGGCATTTTTAATGTCGATATTACGATTTACAATGCACAAATTACAGCCATTTCAGAGACTGTTTTAAGCATTTTAGGATTGCTTGGTATTATTATCGACCCAACTACTGTTGGTACATCTGACAGTACCCAGGCGCTTAAATATGATGCACCTCGAAAGGAAGATGTGAAATGAGTACAAGCGTAACTCACACATGCCGAGATTTAAGCGAATTAACTGTAGCTGCTCAAACTGCATGTCGCCTATTGTTCCAGGAATGTTACAAAGCTGGAATCGTGGATATTTTTATAACAGAGACTTATCGCAGCCAAGCACGGCAAAATTATTTACATGAGCAAGGACGTACAAGGCTTTTTGATGATGCAGGAAATAAATTATATAAAGTTACATGGACTCTATTAAGTAATCACACATCACGTAGGGCGTGGGATATTGCCGTAGCTCCGCCTCGCGATCTATATGATAAATCTACATTGTCAAAGGTCGGTGCAATTGCCAAAAAGTTAGGGATCACATGGGGAGGGTATTGGCCTGCTGGACAATATGATGCCCCTCATTTCGAGGTTCCTACAACATGGAAAATACCTGCAGGTTATAAATTAGAAGGACAAGTAATTGTTCCATCCAACAGCAAATTAAAAGTACAACTATTTGTTGAAGATAAACCAAAAGAAAAGGATGATGATGTTATGAAATTTACAAATCCAACAACTGAAAATGCAGTACGTGATTACATTAAACAATCAGTTGATAAAAAACTGGTCGATAAATCTTGGTTGGAGAAATTCGATAATGGAAGCATGACAAGTGGTGATTTTGAAGGATTGAAGATTATCATTGCACAACGTAGTGCTTAACAGCAAATGCCCAGGCGCTCATTCAAAAGTGAGTACCTGGGCTTTTTTTGAGTTAAACATCTGCAATTTCAACACTTTCTATTGAGCTACCTTCAGTAACATCTACTACTACCAATTTAGAATTAACAATAATTAATGCAGCGCGGTCACTAAAGTGAACTGACCATTTATGACTACTTGAATCGTAGTAAGTTAATTCGTTCATTTGAGTTAAGATATTAAAATCTAAAGCCTCTAGCTCTAACTGTGACTGTAACCAATTCAACAAATTATCAGTTTGTTTTAATTCAGAAACTATTACTACTTCGCCATCCATACTAAGTCCCTCCTTGATTGTGTCTTATATCCCTAACAATTGCTTTTTCTTCGCATCAAATTCTTCCTGAGTGATTAATTCATCCTCTAATAGTTCCTTCAATTCACGGATCTCGTCAGCGACATCATACATATCCTTTTCCACTTTACCTGCAGGAGCAGAAGATGTTTTGGCCATTGATTTAAGGTTCTCAATAGCTGCTTTAATTTCTAAAGCAATATGAGCTGGCACATCATCAATGATAGCTACGTTTCCAGTAGATACGATTTCAATTTTTGAGTAAACAAGTTTATTTGAAATGTTAATGCTGCTAATCGATGCTAAAGGAATGCTTCTTTCATCGTTTGAAACAATGCCTTTGATTTCATGTAATAAAATACGTTGGTCAGTTACATAAAGCTGTTTGATGCCTTTAACGGATGCACATACAGCTAGTAGCGTTTCACCTTGTTCAGTCAGTCGATCATCAAACATTTGAATTTGTTTAGCCATTGCTTTCTTCTTACCAAAGCCAGCAAATTTAATTGTTTCTGCAATTGTATCCATGTCATGCACTCCTTACAGATATTTGTAATCTTATTTTATAGAAAATCCTACCAATATTACATAAAAAAACGAATAATCAGAACTAGTTATCCGTTTAATTTAATTTCAAAAATTTCGTTCATATCAGTGATCCCTAAGAAATTAATCACTTTTGCTACTTGTTCCCGATTAAAGGTTTTTCTTTGGTTATTCACCATTTCACTGATAACATTCTCCCTTAATCCAGTTCCTACGGCCACCTCTTTTTGGGTAATTCCCCTCTCAAATAGCACCATCTTCAATTTTAAGCGTACTTCCATAGATAAAATCCCCCTAATTAATAATAAATATTGCAAGTTAGGAATTTATTCTGAAATATCGACATAACAATGTATCAATATCACTTCTTGAATTAGTTCTCGATATAACACCTGATTTCCTTCTAGTGTACTTTTTAATCGAGAAGGTTGTCCTTATTAATGTATATGGGTTTGGAGCAGTTTATTTCGTTCCTGATCGATGCAACTCTTACTCCGTAAGATAACCGTGAAGTCTAGAAAGTTTAAAAGGGGGATCATGGATGCTTTTTGAATTAGTTACAAGTTCTATTTTTGGTGGAATTGCATTTCATGCGTTTATGAAGAAGAAGAATTTGTCTACAAATGAGAGTGGGAAAATTCAACGTATTATGTCACTGAGTGGACTAAATGTAAAAGATGGCAAAGACACACTGACTACACAATTGATAAAAAAGAAAAAGTATGAGTGGGGTTGGGAGTATAAGTACAAAATTCCATTGGGCCGTTGTTTTAATGACTATCTGTCTAAAGTAAATGTTTTAGAAGATGGTCTGAATAATAGACGAAAGCAGGTAAATTTCAATGATGTATTAGCATTGGACTGGAAAGGGGATGTGCTAAAAAACTTACAGCAATTATGGAAATCTAAATTAACAGAACAGAAAGAGATTGAGTTGAGTTTCGATGGATTATTAATTATAAGAGTTTACGATAATCCGATGCCGAAGAAGGTTGATTTTCACGCAGGAGAGAGCTGGAAAGTGCCTGTAGGAGTTGCTAGAACCTTAAATAGCTTTAGATACCATGACTTTGAAAAAGTGCCTCATATCATTCTAGGTGGTGCTACACGTTATGGTAAAAGCAATCTCATAAATTCGATAATTTGTAGCCTATTACATAGCAATTCAGGTGATGTTAAATTTTATCTTATTGATTTAAAGGGAGGAGTAGAGCTGTGTGACTATGAAAATATTAAGCAAACTGTATCAGTAGCATACGAACCAGAAGAAGCTTTAGAAACATTGCAACTAGCTTATAATCGTATGCGTTCTATTCAATCTGAATTAAAAAAAAGGGGAAAGAAGAGTGTGCAAGAAGCAGGGATGACATATCGCTATTTTATCATTGTGGATGAAGTAGGGGAATTAAACCCGTCAGAAGCGGTAACGAAAGAGGAAAAATTATTAAAGCAGCAATGTCAAACAATCATGAGCCAAATAGCAAGGATAGGAGCTGGATTGGGATTCAGACAAATTCTCGCAACTCAATATCCTACAGGAGACGTGATAAATAGGGCGTGTAAACAAAATTCAGATGCTAAGTTATCTTTTCGGGTTCAATCAGCAATAGCTTCCAGAGTTGTATTGGATACGGAAGGGGCAGAGTCACTTCCGCAAATTAAAGGTAGAGCAATTTACCAAACAGCAGATAAACGCGAAATACTACAAACGCCATTGATAACCCCAGATATTATAAATTCAATGATTCTTCCCAATTTGATAAATGAGGAGGAAAGCAATGAAAAAGAAACCATTATCCAGCAGAGAGGAACGGATATTGTTACTTTTACAGAAGTTTGATTTCTTAACAAGGGATCAAATAAATAAATGCCTCCGATTAGGATCAACACGAAATACAAATAGAGTGTTAAGCGATTTATCCAAGTATCTGCAATGCGTTAGAAATGGGTATCAAAGTATTTATTATTTAAGTCGTGAAGGTAGATTATATGTTGGTTGTGAAAAGATCAGAAAAAAGGGCAGCCATGTTGAACACACAGTAATGCGGAATGATATGTGGTTACATTATGGATGCCCTTCTGACTGGAAAAATGAATTAAAAATAGACAACAAAAAAACTGCTGTAATTGCTGATGCGATGTTTAATCAAGGTGGATTTTCTCATTTTCTTGAAGTGGATCACTTACAAACGATGCAAGAAAATCGTTTAAAGATAGCAAGGTACAAAGAGTTGATGCCTAACATTGCTTTGCAGTTGGGGCATTATCCTGTGTTAGTGTGGATGACCACAACTGAATTAAGGAAAAATCAATTAATAGAAGCTTGTAGTGGATTACCAAATTTTAAAATTTACACAATGGATGATATTCAATGAGGGAGGAATGTTAATGTTTAAAAAGGGTAGTAAAGCGAAGGTTGTTCCAACAAGTGAGTATACCGATTTTTCAGACCGATTTGCAGGTGATGAGAAGTATGCTACGTTAAGACATGTTGTAGTTGCTGGATCAGTACCCACTATTGCAGCAATTACAACAGGGTTATTTATGTATAACAATTTCAATGACTCATATACCTCTACGCTCCTTCCTGTTAATGTTCCAGTTCAGCAGCCTATTTTAGAGCCAGTGGCAGCACAAATACCTTCTGTAATACCTGTTAATGCCATTGCACAACCGACAGGTATCATTGCTGATAAATCCCTTGAAATGCTAGCTACAATTCTCGATCCAGTCGTCCAAGTATTAGTCGCAATTTCCTTCCCGATTGCAAGCGTGATTATGGTAGGAGCTTGCTTTTGGTTCATGATTGGAAATGGAGAAAAGGCATGGTCAATAATTATGAATGCAGGACTTGGATATGTATTAATACAAATGTCACCATTGTTCTTGGATATATTACGCACAATCGGTGAAGCGGTATAAAAAAGATGCAGCCTGTAAAATACAGACTACATCCCTTATAAGTCGCCAAACTATTTTTGATACTCAGGTTTTAAAACCATGTTGCAAATGCACTCAACCTGCGCCGTTTGTGCGAACATATCCACAGGCTGAATATACTCAACATGATAAAGCTTAGATAATTGTTGTAAGTCCTTTGCCAAAGTGGATGGGTTACAGGAGGTATAAACAAAACGTTTAGGTTTTAGTTTAAGGACTGTTCGAATAAATTCAGGTGCTAGTCCTGTACGTGGTGGATCTACCGTAATCACATCAGGAGTAAATCCTTCCTTGCGCCATTTTGCTAGGACACTTTCCGCTGTACCGACTGCATATTTCGTATGCTTGAAGCCATGGTTTCGAGCATTTTTACGAGCATCCTGAATGCTTTCAGGAATGACATCCATTCCACGAACTTCCTTCGCTTTATCCGCTAACCATAATCCAATTGTGCCAACGCCACAGTATGCATCAACCACTGTTTCTTTTCCCGTTAAAGCAGCAGCTTTTTTAATTTCATCATAAAGATGAACTGTTTGCGTTGGATTTAGTTGGAAGAAGGCGCGAGCGGATAAATCAAAAGCCAATTCACCAAGCTCTTCATGAATGGTTTCTTTGCCATCAAGTACAACAGTTTCATCACCGAAGATTAATGATGTTTTTTCACGGTTAATATTTTGCGCAATGGATACTATACTCGGATCAATTTTTTTAATACGTGTAATCAATTCAGCTAAATGAGGGATTTCTTTCCTTGTTGTGACAAGAACGACTTGTGTCTCCCCGGTACGAATACCTGTACGTACAACAATCGTACGCACTAAACCATCTAGCGTACGACCATCGTAAATAGTGATATTTAGCTTTTGCAAAATTTTTCGAGTGGCAACGGTGATTTTGGAAGTGATCGGATGTTGAACAAGGCAATCATTAATGTTTAACAGCTTATTACTTCCTTCAGCAAATAAACCTGCGTAAACACGCTTGCCTTCTTTACGTACTTGGAATTGGCTTTTATTACGATAATGCCAAGGATCATCCATGCCAAGTGTTTTTCGCACTTCAATTGTTTCGAGTAAAGGTTTGGCATAACGCTCTAATGCTTGTATAACTATGTCTCGCTTTTCTATTAGCTGTTTTTCATAGGTCATATGCTGAAGCTGGCAGCCGCCGCACTCATTGTACACTGGGCACGGTGCTTCCTGACGATGTTTTGAAGCTTTACGAATGGCTAAAATCTCTGCTTCAGCAAAATTACGTTGTGTTTTTGTTACTTGAGCTGTGATCTCTTCACCAGGAATGGCTCCTTTTACAAATATCACATTACGTTTATAAAAGCCTACACCTTCACCATTAATGCCTAGCCTTTTTATTGTTAGTGGGAATTTTTGTCCCACGGTCATTGTTGTTTGCTGCGTCAAACGTTCCACGTCCCTGCTCTATATTGTCATCTCCCCATTATAGCGAAGGAGCAGGCGATTGCAAAGCAACAGGGAAATCTTCGTATTCTAATACTAAATCATCAAGCGATAAGAACGTATAACCTTGCTTTTTAGCTTCTGCAATAAACATTGGTAATGCTTCGGCATTATCCTGTGCTACGGTATGCATTAAAATAACGGCACCAGGATGCAGTTGTTCCATAAGTGCATTATAAGCATAATCTGCCCCACGACGCTCATCCTTCATCCAATCCTTAAAGGCCACAGACCAGAAAATATGACGATAACCTTCAGCATTGCCCACCTCTAGCACTTTTGCATTAAAAATTCCTTCAGGTGGACGAGCGTATGTTGTACGATCGATGCCTGTCAATTCACGTAACTTGCCATCGAACTTTTGCCATTCTGCACGCATGCCATCTGGCGAAAGTCGAGCCATATTAGGGTGTCCATATGAGTGATTCCCAATAGTATGACCATCCTTCACCATACGTTTTACTAAATCGCTTGCACTGTCTAAGTAATGGCCTGTTAAAAAGAAAGTAGCAGGTACATTTTCTTTTTTCAATGTATCCAAAATACTTTCAGTAAAGCCGTTTTCATAGCCATTATCAAATGTTAAATAGGCAATTTTTTTATCTGCCTTCCCTTTATAAATCGCACCATATTTGTCGAGTAACTGATCGAGCTGTGCTCCTGCCTCTGCCTGCTCACCGTTTTTAGCACGTTTAAAACCCCAATGGTGTTCATCAGAACCAGCAGCAAAAAATGGATTAAAGCTAATTCCTGCGGCAATAATAAAAGTAGCAATTACCGCACCAACAATATGTTGTTTCCACATAAAAAACGCATCCTTTCTTTTTCATTAGAATGCGTAATTACTTAAAAAATTATCCAACTTAATTTTTTCTATTTTGAGCCTTTAACAAATTTTCAAGTGCTTGCTTTAAATAAGGGTATTTAAATATAAAATGTTGTTGTTCTAATAGGGTTGGTAGCACTTGTTGTCCTTCTAAAACAAGTATGCTTTGTTCACCGAGAGCTAAACGCATCGCAAAGCTAGGAACAGGCAGCCAATGACGTCTGCCCATGACTTCGGCAATCGTTTGACCAAATTCCTTCATTCTCATAGGATGCGGGGCTGTTATATTAAATGGTCCATGAATATTTTCATTTGTAATAGCAAAATAAATAGCACGTGCTACATCTTCAATATGTACCCATGAAAGCCATTGCTCCCCAGAGCCAATCGTTCCACCTATATGCATTTGATAGGGCAATAGCATGGGTGGAAGTGCGCCACTATTTCTACCTAAAATGACACCAAAGCGTGCAAGAGCCACACGAAAACCTAATGCTTCTGCTCGTTTCGCATGTCGCTCCCAATCGTGGACTGTAGTGCCTAAAAAATCAGTTGCGTAATTTGCAAAATCTTCATCATAGATGGCTTGTGTGGAAGTCGGGTATATACCAACTGCACTAGCATTGACAAGGACTTTTGGTTTTATCGTGAGCATGTCCATTATACGTATAATCTCTAGTGTGGCATTCATTCTGCTCCAATAGATAGCTTTCTTTTGCTTTTTTGTCCAACGACCATTATTTAATGAAACACCTGCTAAATTCACAAAGGCATCTACACCTTCAAAGATGGCCAAAGTTTGCTCCTGCTGATGTAGCCATTGAACATAGTGAACGCCATTTTCTAGTTTGGACTCATGACGCGTTAAGACAAAAATGTCATGTCCGTTGTCCTGCAATAGCTGTATAAGAGCTTTTCCAACAAAGCCAGTGCCACCTGCAATCACTATTTTCATAACAAGCACCTCTTTTCTCGAATAAAACGCTTACTAATAAGTTTATCATGTAAGCAAAAAGTAAACATCCTTAGGCATTAATTGCAGATCAGGAAGTTTACCCATGGAAGGAAGGGAATGCCCGCGAACAAAGGGAAATTAACCGTGCTAATTGTCAGATCCCCCATCAAGAAATGCTATAATGATAATAGTGAGGTGTTTGCTATGCGTATGATTACGAAAATTGCACGTCAAAAAAACAATCCTGAACGCTATAATATCTATTTAAATGAAGAGTATGCTTTTCCGGTTGATGAAGCCATTCTCATTCAATTTGGTTTAACAAAGGGAAAGGTGCTCGATGAATTCGAAATTCAAGAGATTGCCTATGAAGATGAGATACGTAAGGCATTTAATAAGGGGTTAAACTTCCTTTCATATCAAATGCGAAGTGAGCATGAGGTTAAGAAAAAACTGCTCAACTTAGAATTTGGAGAAGCTGTAGTGTTAGAGGCAATCCAAAAGTTAAAATCCTATGGCTTTATTAATGATGAAAACTATTCAAAGGCTCTTCTTGATACAAAGAAAGCTACTATGAAAAAAGGACCAAGAGCCATTAGACAAGACATGATCAAAAAAGGCATTGAGAAAAACTTGCAGGATGAGGTGCTTGCTACATATAGTTTTGAGGAACAAGTAAAACTGGCGAAGCAACTGGCAGAGAAAATTGTTCGAGCGGAGAGCAAGAAGACCCCAACACAGATTAAGACCAAAATTCAGGATTACTTATTAAGAAAAGGGTATGCTTTCTCGATTGTAGAAGAGGTGCTTAGCCAAGTTGAGATAGGGCAGGATGATGACAACTGGCAGCAGCTACTTGATGCTCAAGGCGAAAAAGTTTGGAAAAAGTACGTATCGAAGTATACTGGTTATGAGCTAAAAATGAAGGTTAAACAGGCGCTCTATCAAAAGGGTTTTCCTATAGAAGTAATAGATCGTTTTATAGAAGAGAAGGAGAATGAAGAATGAGTGAAAAAAATTATGCAGCTATGTCTGAACATGAATTGCGAGAGGAAATTGCTTTTCTAAAAGAGAAAGCTCGAAAGGCAGAACAGCTAGGGATTATCAATGAGTTTGCTGTTTATGAACGCAAAGCTTTAATGGCTGCGGCTTATTTAGTGGATCTTGATACAATCGTTCCAGGAGAAATGTATCGTATTGATGGTTCAGATAATGAGTTTTTCCAAGTAGATTATTTGAAGGGTCGCTTTGCTTGGGGTCATCGTTTAGGTGGAGACAAGTACCAAGAGGCACTACCAGTATCTATCCTTTCACCAGTAAAGGTGGGCAAATAAATGGATGAAAAAATTGAGAAACTAACACAAGAGTTACTTGCAAAGAATCCTCAGATGTCTGTTGGACGGGCACAGGTTTGGGTGGAGTTGTTATGGAGTGACTTTGAATCAACTGCCGCGAAAGCAGGGTATGATTATCGTGGGGCAGAGTATACAGAAAATCTTGTTCGTCAATTAATTGCAAGCTATGGTGATAAACTACATGCTTTTGCAGGGCGCAATCCGAAGTATATACATTTACTAGATGCTAGTGATGATATGGTACAATAATAAAAACCCTGACCAATATTGGTCAGGGTTTACTGCTTAATTACTCGCACCAATTTGTAGTTTTTTCTGGAGCTTATCTTCTGTAAAGATCCAGCCTGTGTAAGACGTAATAATGTCATTCGCATCATTTAAATGTGCTACGGCAACGAAAGGATAGCGATTGTCACTACGGTAACGCAAATCGATTAACCTTACTTCTATTAGGCCGTTTTCAAGCTCGGAAATCTCCCATCGATACATAGGAGAGAAAGACACAAATGCAGCTAAGTTAGGATCTTTCATTGCAGCATCTACAAGCGCAGTTTTAGGCAAAGGCTTAATTTCGAATTTATCGTAAATATTAACAGTCCTTCCATAAGCACGGCCAACATAATAATGAGTTTTGGACTTTGCTGCGATTCGCCAGTGGAAGAAGCGCATAGTAGGTGCTACAATGACATATTCTTCATCTTGAATAGTATGATGTACCGCGTTTTTTACTGCTTTTTGCACAGCAAAACGCAAAATATAGTAAATCACGATAACCACGTACATGATACTGAATGTCCATACTGGATTTGTGCCAAATGCCCATAACACAATACCTACACAATGTAAGGTAAAAATGATGGGATCGAAGGTATTAATGACACCTAACGCAACCCATTTTCGAGAGAAAGGTCGAATTGCTTGTGTACCATACGCGTTAAAAATATCGACAAAAACATGAAGTGCAACAGCTAAAAATGTCCAAAGCCATAAATGTAACACATTCACATCTTGCAAAATCAGTGATAAAACAATTGTAATTAAAATAGGCCATATAGCTACAGCTGGTAGTGAGTGTGTAATTCCACGATGATGTCTGATATAGATGGCGTTATTACGTAGTTTTAACACAGTGTCGACATCTGGAGCTTGTGAGCCAATAATTGTACCTGCCATTACTGCTGTAAAAGTCATTGAATGATTGGCTACTACAGGGTCAGCTAATGCAAGACCGCCAAGGGCAATACCCATAACGAAATGTGTACCTGAATCCAAAAATATCCACTCCTAGTATGCATTAAAATCGAGTACAATGTGCATACAACTTTATTTCGAACATAATAAAAGGTATATTGAAATATTCTGACACTCGTGCGAAAGCGACGATTATTGTCGATCTTCCACGAATATTCTTTTCTTCATTGTATACCCTTTTCATCATAAATTAAATCGTAAAAACAACGGAGGTCACTGTGAATTACCCATATGTAACAGAATTTCGACAATCATTAGTTGACTGGTTTAACACAGAGAAGCGTGATTTACCGTGGAGACACACAACAGATCCTTATAAAATTTGGGTATCTGAAGTGATGCTACAACAGACACGTGTCGACACAGTTATTCCTTATTACAATCGCTTTATGGAAAGTTTTCCAACATTAGATTTGCTTGCAGAAGCACCCCAAGAATACTTATTAAAGCATTGGGAAGGTCTTGGCTATTATTCTCGTGCTCGCAATTTACAAGCGGGTGCTCGTGAGGTTATAGAAAATTACGGTGGTATAGTACCTGACAATCGCCATGAAATATCTAAATTAAAAGGTGTTGGTCCCTATACTGCAGGTGCTATTTTAAGTATTGCCTATAATAAGCCTGAACATGCAGTTGACGGTAATGTTATGCGGGTTCTAAGTAGAGTGCTTGATATACATGAAGATATAGCTATTCCCAAAACGAAGAAAATTTTCGAAAGTGCGGTTGAGGAACTAATTGATCCTGATCATGCTTCATCGTTTAACCAGGGCTTAATGGAGCTGGGTGCACTTATTTGTACACCTACCTCTCCAAAATGTTTATTATGCCCAGTCAGAGAGTATTGCACAGCTTTTAATGAGGGAGAACCAGAAAAATTACCTGTCAAATCAAAAAAGATAAAAATGAAGCATCTCACATATGATGTTCTCGTATATGAAAATGACAAAGGACAATTTTTAATGCAACAACGTCCTGAGCAAGGCCTGCTAGCTAATCTATGGCAATTTCCAATGATTGATACAAGCCAATCTTCGGTAGAAAACTTTACAATGGAATATAAAGTAATTGTCCAAGCCAAACATGAATTACTTACATTTAAACATGTTTTTTCACATTTAACTTGGCATTTAAATAGCTATTATATAAAATGCGAATCGACTGAGCTAGGTGATTGGCTAAATCGTGAGCAAATAGAACTTTTACCGATGCCTGTGCCTATGCTAAAAATTTGGGATGAAGTAAAAAAGCAAACGGCAGGAAAATAAAACCTTCTTAAAATCATTGATACATGAGCATAAAAGTCATCACCTCCGTACACAATAACTAGCGTGGAGGTGAATGAATGATGAAAAAACAAAACAACCAAAATTTCCAACCGAATAAAAACATGCAACGTCAAAGTGAAGAGTTTGGTTATGAAACGGACGTAAATGAAGTGCAAAAGCAAAATGCGAAAGCAGAGCAAAAGAAAGCTCCAGCTTCTGGCCGTTTCTCAAAAACTAACCAAGATTTAGGTGAGTAACACTTTGTAACTGCATAATTGCATTTACCTCTAAGGGGCTGTCTTAAATCCGAAAAGATGAAAAAGACAGCCCCTTTCAAATTGTTTAGGTAAGTAAATCGTCAGCATAAAAGGAAATCCTCTATAGCATTAACTAAAAAATCCCATCAACGCTGACATTATAATAAAATTCGCTTATAATTGACTAAATTTTATACGAATTCAAAATAGCGTAGTGAAATTTGTGGTTTTCTAACTACACCTTTCGCGTACACATTGCTATAATATACTAGAGACTGCTAGATTTAGGTAGCATAGACGAAAAGGTGGGCTAACAAAATGGCATTACCGGTAGAAGGAGAAACGATACAAATACATAGTTATAAGCACAATGGCCGTATCCACCGTGTTTGGCAAGAAACGATGGTTTTAAAAGGAACGAAAAATATCGTAATCGGTGCGAATGAACGGACACTTGTGACAGAATCCGATGGTCGTACATGGCTAACGAGAGAGCCTTCGATTTGCTACTTCCATGCGGAACACTGGTTTAATATCATCTGTATGCTACGTGAAGACGGTGTGTATTATTATTGCAATCTAAGCTCACCATTTGTTTTCGATAATAATGCCATTAAATATATCGACTATGATTTAGATATTAAAGTTTTTCCTGACATGTCTTATACCCTTTTAGACGAGGATGAATATGAGCTCCATCGTAAGGAAATGTCTTATCCTGATGTCATAGATAAGATTTTAAAGCGCAATGTCGATAAATTAATAAGCTGGATTCAACAAAAAAGAGGACCATTTGCACCCGATTTCATCGATGTCTGGACAAATCGTTACAAGTTCCAGCTTGATATGCAGTCAGATGATCAATCATGACACCTATTAGTTTAACTAATAGGTGTTTTTTTATTGGAGGGGAACAGAGTGTTGTTAAGGCAAAGGTAAAATAGTCCGCTATAAAGTCATCATAACTGTATTTTAATCAAAATATTGCTATAATACATAGGGCATTCATCTTCGAATGTCTGTTTCTTTTGTAAGGATGTGATGATAAATTGGGAAGCATTAAGCGATATATGCGCTTTGTTAAACCCTATACATGGGAAATTATTTTAACGATTATCATTGGTATAGTAAAATTTGCTATTCCACTATTTATTCCACTGCTCATTAAGATTGTGCTAGACGATATTATTGCAGCAGATGACTTAACAGATGTAGAAAAAACAAAAGAACTATTTTATTGGCTAGGTGGCACTATTATTGTATTCTTTATTATCCGTCCACCTATTGAATATTATCGACAATATTTTGCACAACACGTAAGCAACAAGGTGCTATTTGATATTCGTAAGGAAATTTATGCACATTTACAGCGTTTAAGCTTAAGGTACTATGCCAATACACGAGCAGGAGATGTTATTTCAAGAGTAATTAATGATGTTGAACAAACAAAAACCTTTGTCATGACGGGTTTAATGAATGTTTGGTTAGATCTGGCGACAATTGTAATTGCGATTGCCATTATGCTAACCATGGATGTTAAGTTAACACTAGTAGCGTTAATCGCATTTCCATTTTATGCTTTCAGTGTGAAGTACTTTTTTGGCAAATTGAGAGATTTAACACGGAAACGATCTCAAGCTCTTGCAGGTGTACAAAGCTATCTACATGAACGTGTAGCTGGTATGAGCATTATTAAAAGCTTTACTTTAGAAAAGCATGAACAAAAATTGTTCGATTCAGCAAACGGTGAGTTTTTAGAAAAAGCGCTTGATCAAACAAAGTGGAATGCAAAATCATTTGCTGTCGTGAATACCATTACAGATGTAGCGCCATTACTAGTTATAGCCTATGCGGGCTATCAAGTAATAAATGGGTCACTTTCAGTTGGAACAATGGTTGCTTTTATTGCTTATATTGAACGTCTGTATGGCCCACTTCGTCGACTTGTTAGCTCGTCCACAACTTTAACGCAGTCAATCGCTTCAATGGATCGAATGTTCGATTTAATAGATGAGCCTTATGAAGTGAAGGATAAGGACTATGCTGGTGAACTCCCACGTGCAAATGGGCAGGTTCGCTTTCACAATGTATCCTTCCAATATGAAGAAACTGGCTCACCTATTATAGATGCTATCGATTTAACGATAAATCCTGGGGAGACTGTTGCCTTTGTAGGGATGAGTGGTGGTGGTAAGTCAACGATTATCAGTTTAATTCCTCGCTTTTATGATACAACAAGCGGGAAAGTGACCATTGATGGAAAAGATGTACGGGATGTTACTTTACATTCTTTACGATCTCAAATTGGTATTGTCCTGCAAGACAATATACTTTTTAGTGACTCTGTCAAAGAGAATATCTTAATGGGGAAACCAGATGCAACAGATGCACAGGTCATCGAAGCAGCGAAAGCGGCAAATGCCCATGACTTTATTATGAGTCTGCCTAATGGTTATGACACAAAGGTTGGGGAAAGAGGAGTAAAGCTCTCTGGCGGACAAAAACAACGAGTTGCCATTGCGCGTGTGTTTTTAAAAAATCCACCAATTTTAATCCTTGACGAGGCTACTTCTGCATTAGATCTAGAAAGTGAAGCACTGATTCAAGAATCATTAGACAAGCTTGCTCATGAACGAACAACTATTATTATTGCGCACCGTCTTTCTACAATTACCCATGCTGACAAGATATTCGTCATCGATCATGGTCAATTAATTGAAAGTGGAACACATGAACAGCTAATGGACAGTCAAGGGACATATTATAATTTATTCCAAGTACAGCATGTAGATTAAAATTTTCCGTAAAATACATGGTTTAAGAATTTTTTTCAAAAAAAGTCTTTCATTTATTCGAAAATGGAAGGCTATTTTTTTTTGAAAAATGTAAAAAATCATCTCTTTATAAGATTTTATTATTATCGAAGGCGATTATTGTAGAAATCTTATGTAATTTGCAGAATATTAATGATTGAAAGAGTAATGATTTTTAGTTAGAATTATCTGAAAATAAGGAATTTAACGAAAGTTATAGTATTCTATTAATATTATTATACATTTGAGTAAAATATAGGTAGGGTGGGGCGTTACACATGAGGAAAAAACTACTAGAAATAAAAGGTTTGAAAACAACCTTTTTCACAGATAATGGGCAAATTCCTGCTGTAGACGATATCGATTTTTCTGTCCATGAAGGAGAAATTTTAGGGATTGTAGGAGAATCGGGAAGTGGTAAAAGTGTTACGTCGCTGTCCATCATGGGATTAATTCCATCACCACCAGGTAAAATAACTGGTGGAGAAATTTTGCTAGATGGCAAAAATATTGCTAAATGTACGGACAAACAAATGCAAAAAATACGTGGTAAAGACATTGCAATGATTTTCCAAGAGCCGATGACTTCGCTAAACCCTTTGTTCACGATTGGTGATCAGTTAAAGGAAGCTATATTAATCCACAATCCAAAATGGTCAAAAAAGGAAGCGTTTGCAAGAGCGGTTGAAATTATGAAATTGGTAGGTCTACCACGTGCTGAGGAATTGCTAAAGGACTACCCACATCAGCTGTCTGGCGGTATGCGTCAACGTGTGATGATTGCTATGGCACTTGTCTGTGACCCTCAAGTATTGATTGCGGATGAGCCTACAACTGCATTGGATGTTACGATACAAGCCCAAATTTTACAGCTTATGAAAGACTTAAATAAACGATTGAATACAGCTGTGTTGTTAATTACACATGATCTGGGGGTTGTCGCGGAAACTTGTGAGCGAGTGATTGTTATGTATGCAGGACAAATAGTGGAAGAGGCGCCGATTCATGAAATTTTCACTAATCCTAAACATCCCTATACACAAGGACTCATTCAATCAGTACCTGACATGCGTTATAAAAAGGAAAATTTATACTCCATTCCTGGAAGTGTACCGAAACCAGGAAGTATTCAGGTAGGCTGTCGTTTTGCGGCACGCTGTGAATATGCAATGGAACGTTGTTTACAGGAAACACCACCTTTATTTGAAGCAGCAGAGAATCATAAATCGAGATGTTTTTTACTAGAGAAGCAGGAGGTGGAGCAACGTGTCGAAAGCGTTATTAAAGGTTGAGGGGTTAAAAAAATATTTTCCGATTCGAAAGGGAGTCCTTAATTCACATGCCGGGGATGTAAAGGCTGTAGATGATGTTTCCTTTGAAGTATTTGAAGGAGAAACATTAGGAATTGTTGGCGAATCAGGCTGTGGTAAATCCACAACGGGTCGCTTATTAATGCGTTTACTAGAACCAACTGGAGGTAAGATAGAATTCGCAGGTAAAATGATTTCAGAATTATCCAACAATGAAATGAGGAAGGCACGTAGAGATATTCAAATGATTTTTCAGGATCCCTATGCCTCACTAAATCCTCGCCATAACATTGGCAAAATTTTAGAGGAGCCCCTTATTGTTCATGGGATAGGTAATGCCAAAGAGCGAAAACAGAAAGTGTTGGAGCTACTTGAGATTGTTGGATTGAATGAGTATCATATCAAGCGCTATCCGCATCAATTTAGTGGAGGGCAAAGGCAACGTATCGGCATTGCTAGAGCCCTGATGACCAATCCACGCTTAATTATTGCGGACGAGCCAGTATCTGCACTTGATGTGTCCATTCAGGCACAGGTTTTGAATTTATTGCAAAAGCTGCAAAAGGATTTAAAGCTAACTTATATTTTTATTTCCCATGATTTAGGGGTTGTACGTCATATCAGTAATCGAGTTGGCGTTATGTATTTAGGTAAATTAGTTGAGCTGACAGCGAGTGAGGACTTATATGCTGAACCGCTTCATCCATATACACAAGCACTTTTATCTTCGGTTCCTGTTCCAGATCCTACGTTTGAACGGGAACAGATCATCATTTCTGGAGATATTCCAAGTGCATCAAACCCGCCAAGCGGTTGTACATTCCATACGAGATGTCCATTTAAAAAGGATCAGTGCTCACAGGTAGTGCCTAAAATGCAAGAAGTGAAACCAGGTCATTATGTTGCTTGCCATCTTTACGAGGCACTACAACATTAAATGATATAAAAACTCATAGGGGGAAATTCGATGAAGAAAAAGAAGTTTTGGACTTTAGGTGTAATGCTACTCCTTATTCTCTCGACAATCTTAGCAGCATGTGGCGGCTCAGATAACAAGGATACGGGTAGTAAAGATACTTCAACTGGTGGCGATACAGCTAGCAGTGGAGAACCAAAAATTTTAGTCTATGGTCGTGGTGGAGATTCTGTAGCACTTGACCCTGCTGTTGTTACAGACGGTGAATCCTTCACAGTGACAGCTAATATTTATGAAACACTTGTAAACTTTGGTGAACGAGATGTAACAATTCAACCAGGCTTAGCCAAATCATGGGAGGCATCAGAGGATGGTTTAACGTATACTTTCCAGCTACAAGAAGGTGTGAAATTCCATGATGGCACAGATTTCAATGCTGAGGCTGTTGTTAAGAATATTGAACGTTGGAAAACAGGTGCGGATAAACATCCTTACTTTAGTTCGCAATTTGTCGTTGGTGACAAGCAAGTAATTGAATCTGTAACTGCAGAGGGAGACTACACAGTTGTCTTTAAGTTAAGTCAACCTCAAGCACCATTTTTGAAAAATTTAGCAATGTCTCCATTTGCGATTGCTTCTCCAACAGCATTTGAAGCAGATGAAGAAGGTTTATCTGCAAATCCTGTAGGAACGGGTCCATTCAAGTTTGTTAGCTGGGTACGTAATGATTCAATCACAATTGAGAAAAACCCAGATTACTATATTGATGGCTATCCTAAATTAGATAAAGTAATTTATCGTTCTATTCCAGAAAACTCAGCACGTTTAAATGATTTATTAGCAGGCAATATTGATGTAGCTGATGGCTTAAGTCCTTCTGATAAAGGAACAATTGAAGGCGATGCAAATTTACAGTTAATCGAACGTCCATCTATGAACGTTGGTTACCTTGGTTTAACTGTTACACGTCCACCTTTTGATAATGTAAAAGTACGTCAAGCAGTCAACTATGCAATTGATAAACAAGCATTAGTGGATGCGTTTTATGAAGGGCTAGCTGAACCAGCGAAAAACCCAATGCCACCAGTAATTTCTGGTTATAACGATGAAGTGACAGGCTATACGTATGATCCTGAAAAAGCGAAAGCATTACTTGCTGAAGCAGGTTATGATGGCAAGGAAATTGAGCTATGGGCAATGCCAGTACCACGTCCATACATGCCAGACGGACAAAAAGTGGCTGAAGCGATTCAAAAGAACTTAGAAGACGTAGGTATTAAATCTAAAATTGTGTCATTTGAATGGGCTACGTATTTAGAAAAAGCTCAAAATGGTGAAGCGGATGCATTCCTACTTGGCTGGACAGGCGATAATGGGGATGCGGATAACTTCCTATACACGTTATTAGACGCCGATAATATTGGTTCTAATAACTATACGTTCTATGATAATCCAGAATTACACAAGATATTAACAGCTGCTCAAACTGAGATCGATGAAGACAAGCGTAATGAACTTTATAAGCAAGCTCAAGTAATTATTTCTGAGGATGCTCCATGGGTTCCACTTGCTCACTCTATTCCAATTTTAGCTGCTAACAAGAAAGTTACAAATTACATTGCGCATCCTACTGGCTCTGACCGTTTAGATGCAGTAGATATTCAATAGTAAATTTCATCATTTTTTAATTGAACAAAAAAATGTGAAGAATCTGCTTGCTTTTCTGCGGGTAAGCCGTGGAAATCTCGCAGATTCTTTTCAAGTAAAGATAATGATTATTTCCTGTATGAAAGAATTCAACTAAACATTCAAAACCGTTTAGTGAAGGCTCAACCTTTCAACAGTATATAAAGACTTCACAGTAGATTATGAAAATCATAGAGAGGTGATGAAAATGCTTCACTATATGGGGAGACGTTTACTTCAACTAATCCCAGTTTTGCTTGGAATGACTTTTATCGTCTTTATGTTGATACGAGCAATCCCTGGAAATCCAGCACAGGTTATTTTAGGACAACAGGCAACAAAAGAGGCGGTCGAGGCGTTAAACGCAAGTTTAGGATTAGATAAGCCGTGGTATACACAATATTTTAGTTACTTAGGGGGTATTTTTCAGGGAGATTTAGGAGTTTCCCTACGTACGAAACTACCTGTATCAGAAGAAATTTTCCCATACTTAGCAGCAACAGCCGAACTTGCATTATTTGCGATGATTATTGCGATCGTTATTGGTGTGAATGCTGGCATTATTTCTGCATGGTTCCAAAATTCTTGGTTTGATTATACAGCGATGATCATAGCGTTAATCGGTGTTTCTGTACCCGTGTTCTGGCTTGGATTGATGGAGCAATGGACATTTAGTAGTAAGCTTGGTTGGTTGCCTACATCTGGTCGAGAAGATGTGCGAAATCCAATTACCGCCATAACCCATTTTTATTTACTAGATACACTCATTCAAGGCCGCTTTGATCAATTCATCGAAGTCATAAAGCGATTAATATTACCAGGAGTAGCACTTGCAACGATTCCGATGGCTATCATTGCAAGAATCACAAGGTCCTCCATGCTGGAAGTTATGCGTTCAGATTATGTAAGGACGGCAAGAGCAAAAGGACAAAAAATGTTTATCGTTGTTTATAAGCATGCATTAAAGAATGCGGTTATTCCTGTGTTAACGGTAATTGGTCTACAAACTGGATTACTGCTAGGTGGTGCCATTCTAACAGAGACGATTTTTAGTTGGCCAGGAATTGGTCGTTATATTTATGATGCGATTGGCTTCAGGGATTATCCTGTTATTCAATCAGGTATTCTCATCGTTGCATTTATTTTCATCATGATTAACTTAATCGTGGATTTACTGTACACAGTAGTCGACCCACGGATTAAATACAAATAGAAGGGAGTTGCAATGATGACTGGAGCAATCGATATAAAAAAAGAAGTAGCACCAGCTCGAGAAAAGGCAGTAGGTCCATGGCTCGAAGGCTGGCGTAGTTTTAAAAAGAGTAAAGTATCCCTTGTGGGAGCAGGAATTGTTATATTTTTCATTTTACTGGCTGTCATTGGTCCGTTCATTGCACCGCAGGGCATCAATGAACAAGATTTAACGAAGCGCTTACTGGCACCATCCGCTGATCATTGGTTTGGAACGGATGATTTTGGACGGGATATTTTTTCGAGGATCATTCACGGTGCAAGGATATCGCTATGGGTAGGCTTTTTTTCTGTTATTTTGTCCGTGATAATTGGTAGTTTACTTGGCATCATTGCAGGTTATTATGGAAAATGGATCGATACGATAATTTCACGTATTTTTGATATTATGCTAGCTTTCCCTAGTATGCTACTAGCGATTGCAGTAGTATCAGTGCTGGGTCCATCTTTACAAAATGCATTAATCGCCATTGCTATTATTAACGTACCGAATTTTGGGCGCTTAATCCGTTCTAAAGTTTTAAGTGTCAAGGAAGAGGAATATATAGTAGCGGCAAAAGCAATTGGCATGCGTGATGCACGAATTCTATTTTCACATATTTTGCCGAATTCCATAACCCCAATAATTGTACAGGGAACACTAGCAATTGCGACAGCCATTATTGAAGCGGCAGCATTAGGTTTCCTTGGGCTAGGGGCTCAAGCTCCAGCACCAGAATGGGGCAAAATGTTAGCGGATGCACGGAAGTTTTTATTAAATGCTCCGTGGACGATGATTTTCCCTGGTTTAGCTATTATGTTAACAGTTTTAGGCTTTAATCTAATGGGGGATGGACTACGAGATGCACTTGATCCAAAAATGAAAAGTTAGTAATTAGGAACAATAGCCTTCTACAAGTTAGAAGGTTTTTTTAGCTGCGTGGACCAATGGATATAAAAGGAACATTTTTACTACAAAAACGTTCTATAGTATAGAAAAAGACATGAGGGGCTTTCAAAAATAAGAGAAAACACCTTTTCGGAGCCATTAATTGAATTTTTTGTCACGTTATTTTAGACTTAATTTAAGTAGAAATCTTTTAGCTTAGTAGATTATTGCTTACCATAAAATCTTTCGACTGAAATACATATTTTAGGAGGGTGTTAGAATTGGGGATTAATTTACAAAAAGGACAAAGAGTTGATTTAACAAAGGGTAACGCAGGATTAAATAAAATTAAAGTTGGTTTAGGGTGGGACCCTGTAGGCCAAGAGAAAAGTGGCGGCTTTTTAGGTGGTTTATTTTCTAGCAGAAATAGTGGCAGTGGCAGAAGTATCGACTGTGATGCTTCAGTATTAATGTTACAAGATGATAAGGTTGTAGCGGGTGACGATGTTGTTTATTTCGGGAAATTAACAAGTAGCTGCGGTTCTGTTCGACATTCAGGTGATAATTTGACAGGTGATGGCGATGGTGATGATGAGGTAATTACAATTGAACTATCGTCTGTACCTTCGCAATATAACAAGCTTGTGTTTGTTGTAAACATTTATGATGCGGCAGGTCGCAATCAACACTTCGGTATGATTCAAAATGCATATATTCGTGTATATGATGACAGGACAGGAAGCGAATTAATTCGCTATAATTTAACTGATAATTATTCGAATTTAACGACGTTAGTATGTGGAGAAATTTACCGTCATAATAACGAATGGAAATTTGCTGCGGTTGGTACGGGAACAAATGACATAAAGCTTGGCGACGTTGTTCGAAGATATCAATAAATAATTGACTAACTAGGAGGAATAAAAATTATGGGCATTTCACTACAAAAAGGTCAGAAGGTAGATTTAACTAAAACAAATCCAGGATTAACGAATGTTGTTGTAGGTTTAGGCTGGGATACAAATAAATATGATGGTGGTCATGATTTTGACTTAGACTCCTCTGTATTTTTACTTGCTGATACAGGTAAAGTTGCAGATCAAAATGATTTTATTTTCTATAACAACACTACAGGTGGCAATGGTTCAGTTGAGCATTCAGGCGATAATTTAACAGGTGTAGGCGAAGGTGACGATGAAGTGGTGAAAGTGGCATTAACTCAAGTACCTGCCCATGTTCAGCGACTAGCTTTCACAGTAACCATTCATGATGCAGAGTCTCGCAGTCAAAACTTCGGTATGGTGTCTAATGCCTATATTCGTATTATGAATGCTGCTTCCAACGAAGAAATTATTCGCTATGATTTAGGCGAGGATTTCAGTATCGAAACAGCTATTGTTGTAGGAGAATTATATCGTCATAACGGAGAATGGAAATTTAATGCGATTGGTGCAGGCTATCAAGGTGGCTTAGCTGCTTTATGTAATGATTATGGCTTAAGTGTAAACTAAAATTTCATCTTTGGACAGAAAGGGAGATTTTTGAATGGCTATACAATTAAGTAAAGGGCAACGTATTGATTTAACAAAGCAAGATCCAGGCTTAAATAGCATTGGCATTGGTTTAGGCTGGGATGTAAAGCAATTTGATGGTGGACAAGACTTTGACTTGGATGCATCTGTATTTTTACTAGATGCTTCAGGTAAATGTCGGAATGAACAGGACTTTATTTTCTATAATAATCTAGCGAGCCCAGACCAATCTGTTGTCCATACAGGAGATAATCGTACAGGTGCAGGGGATGGGGATGATGAAAAAATTCTTGTCAACTTAAAGCAAGTATCACCTCAAATTGAAAAAATTGTAGTGACGGTTACTATTTACGATGCTGAGGGACGTCATCAAAACTTCGGGCAAGTCTTAAATGCCTATGTACGATTGACGAACGAAGAGTCGGGGTCAGAGGTATTGCGCTACGATCTAGGTGAAGATTTCAGTATTGAAACGGCTGTAGTATTTTGTGAGCTTTACCGACATAATGGTGAGTGGAAATTTGCTGCAGTAGGTTCAGGTTACCAGGGTGGACTAGCTGCTTTAATCAATGCATATGGCCTACAGTAACTATGGGACATAGGGGCATGGTAAAGGAGCGGGTGTAGATGTATTAAATGAGATATTCAATACATATGCACAGTTTTAACACTAGCAGATGTAACAAGGGCTTATCGTAATGCACTGAAAATATGTGTTAGTATTTTGGGGCTACCATCCTTCGCATGAAATTTTCGTTATTATTTTAATAGCTAAATTCTTATTGACATTTGTGGTTTACAAGTTGAAAAAGAAAACAGCAGTGTAAACAAGGCACTGTATTAGTCTGTATGGAACAGGCTGATACAGTGCTTTTTTCACAAAAGGCATAGTTACTGGGGAGAGGATTAGATGCAACACTTTGCAACAGAAGCAGAGACGATTTTTTATAAGAAGCCACAGCCGTTTACAAAATGGGAAACGTCGGATATTTTGTCATATGCCTTAGGTGCGACTTTGTATATGCCAGCTTCCATGCCTACGATTGTGAGCTTGATCCGATCACAAAAATATAAGGAACTCACATCACTTGTCATTGATTTGGAGGATGCAGTTGGAGATGCAGAGTTAGTAGATTGTGAAGCTAAGCTGATAGAGGATATTAGTGAATTATATGCACTCTATCAGCAAAGACAGCTATTACTTCAGGAGCTCCCTTTACTTTTTGTTCGAGTACGTCATGTTGAGCAATTTCAAAAGCTAACAACTGTTTTAGGAAAAAAGCAGGAAATATTAACTGGCTATGTCTTTCCGAAATTTACAGCAGAACAGGGTGCTCGTTATTTCGAGTTGCTTGAACAAACCATTTTAGAAAATGATTTAATTTTATATGGTATGCCAATTTTAGAAAGTCGTGAGGTCCTATATAAGGAATCTCGCATGGAAGCGTTATTAGACATTAAAGCAGTTCTACATCAATACAAAGCCCGTGTGTTAAATGTACGAATTGGTGCTACCGATTTTTGTGGCATTTACGGAATTCGACGCCGTATGGATTCTACCATTTATGATATTAGTGTCATTCGCGATTGTATTGCAGATATTGTTAATATATTAGGCCGTGAGGAAGATGGTTTTATTATTTCTGGGCCTGTGTGGGAGTATTTTAATAATCAGCGTGTATTAAAGCCCGCACTTAGAGTGACACCATTCAGTGAGAAAGGTGCGCTTGATACAAGGAAAGCATTATTAGACGATTGTTTAGATGGATTAATGAAAGAAGTTTTAATGGATAAACAAAATGGCATAGTGGGAAAAACAATTATTCATCCGAGCCATATCCGTGTTGTGCATGCCCTCTATGCTATTTCGTATGAGGAATACTTAGATGCGCTAAGTATTATAGAAAATAATGATGGACAAAAAGGTGTTATGAAAAGTCACTATGCTAATAAAATGAATGAAATGAAGCCACATATGAGATGGGCACAACGGATTTTAAAACAGGCTCATGTCTATGGTGTTTATCATGAATCTGTCGATTTTGCTTCACTGTTATTACAGTCTGAAATAGGTGGTAGTGTATATGCAACAACAAATGAGTAAATTAAGCATTTTACCGAATTATTCAATTGATATTGAAATTACCTACAATCCACATAATTTTGCACTAACCGACTTGTTTAGAATGGCGGCTCGGATTAATAAGAAGAGACAATTTTTGTTTGTAAGCACGGTACTAGGCAAACATTTGGCTGTCCGTCCGCAAATCCCTTTACTGACAGGAACTCTTTTAGCTATGCTATATCAGCAGCACCTTACTGGACAAAAGGTAATGGCTTCGTCTGTCGTTACAGCTTTAAAAGATGAATCTAATTTGGATGAAGTACAAAAATCCATAGAAGGAACCCTAGAATTAACGGATGAAACATTATTTATTGGCTTTGCTGAGACGGCAACAGCACTTGGACACGCAGTATTTAATACCTTTCACTCGAATGCTATGTATATCCACACAACACGTGAAGTGCTGCTAGATTTTGAGCCATTTGTTACGTTTGAGGAAGAACATTCACATGCGACAAGCCATAGAATTTATACGGAGGAACCAGAACTTTTACTGCAAGCTAAGCGCATTGTGTTAATTGATGATGAGATTACTACTGGAAATACGGTCATTAATATGATTGAGACATTAAGACAGAAATTTCCTTTAGTGAGACAATATGCGGTACTATCTATTTTAGATTGGCGTTCCCAACAGCAGCAAACAATCTTTAAGCAGTTAGAAGTACAATGGGATATCTCTATAGAATTCATCTCCATTATGTGTGGGAATTTTTACTGTTCAGGCATTCCAAGCTTAACCAGTACACAACCTAACTTACTAACACAGATTGCACGAGATATGGATATTTGTCCGATTCAAGTATCTGCTGATCGCAAATCCTATCGATCTGTTGCGGAGAATGGATTAATAAATAAGCATCCCTATTTACTAGCAACAGGGAGATTTATGCTCACGTCAAAACAGCATGTTGACCAAAAGCAAACGATACAAGCTATTGCTATGCAAATACAAGAGCTAAGAACAAATGGGCCAGCGCTTGTTATTGGCACGGGTGAGTTCATGTATGTTCCTATGCAAATTGCCTCTTATTTAGGGAATGATGTTTATTTTCAGTCAACTACTCGTAGTCCAATCTATTGTACAGATGATTTAGGATATACGATTAACGATAAAATAGCCTTTGAAAGTCCAGAAAATAACGGGGTCACTAATTTTTTATATAATCTTCAAAGCCAGTCTTACACGGAACTTTTTTTCTTAGTGGAACGTATAGCAAGTAAAGAGGTAGTTGCTCGTGTGGTAAAGGCATTACAAGAAGCCACTAACGCCAAAGTATATGTAATTAGTATGCATGAATTGGAGGTAGAACGATGATATCGACTTTGCAGCCAGATAAAATGGGGAGTTATGCACCAGAGGACGTTATTTTTTTATTGCGTGATATTGGAAGTGCATTCCTTGAAATGGATAATGAGAAACGTGAACTACTCATTCAATCGGGTATACATTATTCGGAAATGCTGCCAGTGGAGAAGCAACCATCGGATACCTACATGAATCTTTTTTATAAAGCGCTAGATGTTCATGCAGAAAGAATAGCAATCGCCGTTGGAGTAGTGGCAGAACAAATCATTGAAAATAGAGGATTAAAAAATTTAATTCTTGTGAGTTTAGCTCGTGCAGGTACACCCATTGGTATTTTAATCAAACGGTATATAGCCATGCATTATCATGTGAATGTTCCACACTACTCCATCTCTATACTGCGAGGTCGTGGGTTTGATGAAATGGCAATTCGTTATATTTTGACACAGCATCCTCTAGGAAGTCTGCAATTTATTGATGGTTGGACAGGAAAAGGGGCAATTACCAATGAATTAATTCAATCCTGCCAAAAGTTTAATTTACAATACCAAGAACAGTTAAGTGCCGATTTAGCTGTTTTGGCTGATCCTGGCCATTGTGCAGCTATTTATGGAACTCGTGAGGATTTTTTAATACCATCTGCTTGTTTAAATTCCACTGTATCTGGATTAGTAAGTAGAACGGTATTAAATTTGCAGTTTATGGATGCAAACGATTTTCATGGTGCAAAATACTACAAAGAATTAGAGGCAATAGATGTCTCCAATCTGTACATAGAGCGTATCGTCACATGTTTTGAACAAGTACAGAGTAAAATTGTGCAACAAATTCAAGAGCAAGAAATCTCTCCAATTACTTGGGAGGGTATGAAGTCCGTGCAAACAATTCAACGAGATTTTGGTATTGATAATATTCATTTCATTAAGCCAGGTGTTGGGGAAACGACAAGAGTTTTGCTGAGAAGAATACCTTGGAAGATTTTAATTAACCCACAGTACATGCATGAATTGAAACATATTTTATTATTAGCCCAAGAAAAAAATGTATTGGTTGAAGAGTATTCGAATATGTCCTATGCATGTTGTGGTTTGATCAAAGAATTATAGAGGAGAATATGATGATATTATTTACATCTGATTTAGATAGAACCCTTATTTATTCTAAACGCATGATGGAGATGTTTCCGCCAGCAACAGAGACAATCGTCGTTGAACACAAGGTCGAAATAGCAATGAGTATGATGACACAGGCAACAGCACCCCTATTGCAACAGGTACACCAACAAAGTTTATTTGTACCTGTTACGACAAGAGCCTTACATCAATATAAAAGAATCCATTTTATTCATGATTTATGCCCTGCTTTTGCAATTACAAGCAATGGGGGTACAATAGTAGAAAAGGGTCAGCCATATGAGAAATGGACACAAACATTATCTAGACGTATTGAAGATTCCTCGATCCCTCGTATGGATATGCTAAAGCTTTTTCAGACGATTAAATCTGATACATGGCTACAACGATCTCTGTATATAGATGAACTTTTTTATGTACATCATGTAGATATTGATGTTTTACCATCCGATGAATTACAAGCGATGATTCAAGAGTTTGATATGCATGGTTGGCATGTTCTGCTACAAGGGAAAAAATTGTATTTTATGCCCAAGGTGCTGACAAAGGAAGCGGCTATAGAATATATAAAAGAGTTCTGTACATACGATGTGCATATAGCAGCAGGTGATTCTATTATGGATTATGGCATGCTTGCAATGGCTGATTTAGGTTTTACACCAAATCATGGCGACTTAAAGGATAAACAGCCAAAGTTTTTACAAAATACAACTTACTCGCCTCACAATGGTGAAGCATTTACAAAGAATTTATTGGAAACAGTTTTACAGATGGCATCACAACAAACGATCGTATAGATGTTCAAATATTTTTGTTGTCATTAGGTGAGACGTCCTATGACAAATGAATGCTTTAGCATAGGCTGAGGATGATTTTTAGGAGGTGCGTTTGTATGCAAACAATCACAATTAAATCAGTGTTGGAGCGTCATCCTGATGATTGGCTACAGGCGTTTCAAGATTCACCAAAGGATCGTGCATTTTATGAAACAACAGAGCAGCAAGTGAGCTTTAGTAGAATTGGTGTTCGTGTATTGGGCGTACCAATCGAAGAAGATGATTATTTCAATTCATTATTTACATTGTCACAGAACACTAACATCCATATTTTAAGTGAAGAATTAAATAAACATATTGAACCAAAAGACTTTCAGGCAATACAAACAATCCTTTCGCAGCATCAACAAACTCCACAAGGTCTATCTATAAATCGTTTAGTGGCAATGATGTATGGTTATCAATTAATTCCTAAGCATGATGACAGTGTAATGAATCGCCATTTACAGTTAGCAACCATTAAAGTAGTAGAGCTCTTTCAAAAACAGCAATCGTTAGGTTTGCTAGCAAATGACTTTCGCCGTTTTTTAATTGATATGGTGAAATGGTTGAAAAACCATTGGATTCTATGGACAAAATCCATGAAACCAACAGATGATTTTCCTAAAGTAGTTTGGTATGGGGAAGCAACTCTAAGTCAGCGCTATTTCTTATTGTTATTAATGGAGCTTGGTTGTGATGTGTTAATTTTTCATCCAGCTAAAATAGATGAATTTGCTGAGATTGATCCTAACGATACTTTCTCTATCACATATGCATATGCCAATCAAACAACTTTACAGCCATTTCCTGATAAGTTGCGTGACCGGCAGGCAACGGTTGGATATCGATCTAGTCAGCATTTTGAGCAATTAATGCATGATCAGCAATCAGGTGTCTATAAGCCTTGGCAGTTTAAAGATTTTATGCCACGCTCCTTAACATTACGGATGACATATGATGATATTTTTATTTATGCAAAAGAGAAAGCTTTGGTTCGACCACAGTTTGAAGTAATTGGGAATGAGATTGTCATTCCAGTCATATTTGCCAAAATTAGTGGGGTTTCGAGCAGACGGGAAGAATACTGGTATTATATGCATCAGTTATTAGCAAATCCGCAAACTGTTTTTGTCCAGAAATTCCCCTATGCACCAACGAGTAGAGCCAATTTTCACTTTCACTATAAGCACTGCCTAGTAAATGGAGAACTATCAGTAGAGCGTATTATGCAAAGTGATTGGTGGCAATACGGTGAGTTAACATTGGAGCTACAGCGTGCGATTGCACACACGATAAAAACTTCCTGTGAGCAGCCCATGTTGAAACAGCAGCCAAATGAGACCTTATATGATTTACAGTTATTTTTATTTAAACAAATGACGATGATTCCACAGGAGATCCTAAGATTACTACAAAGCTTTGACTATTCCCAAGAGGTACCGAAGCTGGTATTATACCAAGCACCTCAACAACCAGCTTTATCACGTGAGGATATAGCGTTATTGGCCTTTTTAAATCGGTTTGGTGTGGATATTGTTTTTTATAATCCGACAGGTCAACTAGATTTAGAAAAGTATTTGCAAGAGGATAGTTATGATGTACACCGTTTAGAGCATATGCTGTTTGACTTGCACTATGAAGAACCAAAGCCACAGAAAACTGCACCCGACAAAATCATAAAAAAACTCTTTAATCGTTTTTTCTGATGATAGGAAGGAGGCGGCACGAATGTCGAATAACTCGTTGATGCTGAAGCAGCTGACACTGGAAACAGCAGAAGCCTTCAAAGAACAGTTAAGGGATCATGCAGAGGTACGGCAAATTGCCAATCAAATCAATATAAAAAATCAGATAGAGCTATTAGCTTTGGGAAAAGAGCCGTCCACAAAATTAGCTACATTTGCAGATCAAATTTTAGCCATCATCACCCAGTCAACAACTTTCGAATCAAATGAATTATTTAAGCAGCTTGAAGCCCTTATGCAGACATTCGACAAACAAGATTTTACAGAGCAAAAGGGATTTTTTAAAAAGCTATTTGCACGTAAGATCAAAAATGATGGCGATTTATTTACGAAATACAATGGACTGGGGAGAGATATTGAGAAAATCCATTATCAATTTGTACTGATGGAAGAGGAATTAGCAAGGGATAATCGAGTACTTGCACGTTTATATCAAGAAGACCTCATGTACTATCTTGAGCTAGAAAAGTATATCGTAGCAACTGACATGAAACTTCATGAGGTCCAAACAACATTGATTCCGATGTATGAAAAACAGAGTGAAGCAGGTAATCAGCTGGCGAAAATGGAGCTAAATCGTTTGCAAGCTATTGCAGAGATGCTCCAGCAAAAAATAGATGATTTAGAAAAATCGCGTATGGTGGCTATTATCACAGCCCCTCAAATCGATATGCTACGTAATGGTAACAATGAATTGATTGAACAAATTAATGGGGCTTTTGTTAAAACCATTCCTGTTTTTAAAATGGGTTTGATGAATGCAGTTAATGAGAGACGTCAACAATTACAAAATCAATCAGCCGCTGCCTTTGAAGATCGTATGAAGCATTTTGGGGGAGCTAGCAAGGAAGCGGTGCAATTAAGTACTGCCATGGCTCAACAATCCAGCACTACCCAGACTCTTGAAGAAATGTGGGATACGATTGTATCAGGCATTGCCAATTATCAGCAATTACGTGATGAACAAACGGTTAAACGCCAACAAGCAGAGCAACAATTGCTAACATTGCGTTCTTAGCTTCTTTCCTCTAAGTAGATTACTACTTGGAGGTTTTTTGTATAAAAAAAGCGACAGAATTACCGCATTCAATGGGTGATCAAAGCCCCCTGAATCAAGGTAATCTGTCGCCAAAATGTTAGCTATATGAATTCCTCTTCAAATTCTACATTGATTTCATGTCCATGATAGCTTTGGTAAGAAACAATAAGTGTATCAAGATGTTCTAAGTTTTCCTCATAATCTAAAATACGCGATAAAATATAGAGTAGGTGATAGCTAGAAAACTCCGTATCGCCTTCTTCACGAGCAAAGTTGATTTGCTTAATGAAAATTTCCATCAGCTCATTACGTTGGACATAGTCAATGCTTTTACTCCACTCTGAATGCTCAGGCTTTAGTTTTCCTGTATATTTTAAGAGCAATTGCTCATGGTACGTTAGCAAGGAATCAAGTCTTTCCTGAATCATTAAATGAAATTGTGTAGGGAGCTGCGCTAATTCATTTTCGTGATTATGCAAACGCTGTAGCAACTCCAAGCTTTTCTTGGAAGTTAAAATCATTTGACGATAGACTACTAGTTTACGTGCTTTCACATATTTTTTATTTTTAAAATAATTACGCTCTTCCTTATATAAATCATACAGCGTATCCACTCGTAGCATACGGTTTTTAAACTTACTTAATGCTGTCTTTGTGGATGTGTGCTCAGAAGCTTGACGTACAGCCAGTCGTGTCCAACGAATAATATCATCTTGTAAAATATAAATTTTGCGAAATAGTTTTACCTCGTATTTAGGTGGTAAGAACACAAGGTTTACGACAAACGCTGCTAATACACCAACTAATATCGTAACAAAGCGTATTAAACCAAATGTTAAAAAGTCATCCCCTTGAAATTCCATAATAGCCACAACTGATACCAACGCTAGCGAAAGTGATTTTTCCAGTTTAAACTTTAACATTAAACCAATAGCTATTATGACAGCTATACCAATGGCAACGACATGATGGCCAAAAAGTAAGCCGAAAATGACAGCAATTGTCGCACCTATGATATTCGCTTGTACTTGCTCTACAATGGTTTGGTAAGAACGATAAATAGAAGGCTGAATAGCAAAAATAGCTGCAATTCCAGCAAAAACAGGTGAAGGTAATTTTAACAACTCTGCAATAAATAATGCAAATACGATAGCTACACCAGTTTTAAATACACGGGCACCTAATTTCATAAAGATGTCCTTTCTGTCTAATATTTTTTAGCTTCTTTACATTATAGAAGGAAGTGCTCATAAAATACATAGATTTGCATGGATGAATAAGAAAAAGGCGACTTCTACTTGCAAGTCGCCTTTTTCTTGTCAAGATTACAATTGAGAAAACGCAATATCTACTGCTTCAATTGTTTCCTGAATATCTGCTTCTGTATGCTCAGTTGTTAAGAACCATGCTTCATATTTAGAAGGAGCTAGATTAATGCCTTGCTCAAGCATAAGTTTAAAGAAGCGTCCGAATATTTCACCGTCAGAGTTTTCAGCTTGCTCATAGTTTTCTACTTTCACGTCTGTAAAGTAAATAGTCAGCGCCCCTTTGAGACGATTTAACGTGATGGTTACGTCATGTTTTTTAGCAGCAGCTAAAATTCCTTCTTCTAAAATTGCGCCCAATCTATCCATTTCATCATAAATGCCTGGCGTTTGTAGCACTTCTAGGCAAGCAATACCGGCTTGCATAGATGCAGGATTTCCAGCCATCGTACCCGCTTGGTATGCTGGACCGAGTGGTGCAACAGTATCCATAATCTCTTTACGCCCGCCATATGCACCGATTGGTAAACCACCACCAATAACTTTACCAAGTGCAGTTAAATCAGGTGTGAGGCCAAGTAAATTTTGAGCGCCACCGTAGTGGAAGCGGAAGGCCGTGATGACTTCATCATAAATCGTTAAGGCCCCTTTTTCTTTAGCAGTAGCGTGTACTAATTCAAGGAAGCCAGGATTCGGTTCAACAATACCAAAGTTTCCTACAATTGGTTCGATTAAAATAGCTGCAATCTCCTCGCCCCATTTATTCATGGCTTCTGTAAAGGCTTCAGGGTTATTAAAAGGTACAGTAATAACTTCTTCAGCAGTTGAAGTTGTTACACCTGCTGAGTCTGGTGTTCCTAATGTTGCTGGACCTGATCCTGCAGCCACTAATACTAAATCGAAGTGTCCGTGGTAGCAACCAGCAAATTTCATGATTTTTGTACGGCCTGTATAGGCACGTGCCACACGAATCGTTGTCATAACAGCTTCTGTACCAGAGTTGTTAAAACGTACTTTATCCATCGATGGAATGGCTTCCTTTAACATTTTTGCGAAAGTAACTTCATATTCAGTCGGCGTCCCAAATAATGTACCATTTTCAGCAGCATGCGTTATGGCCTTTGCAATATGAGGATGGCCATGACCAGTAACGATTGGACCATATGCTGCTAGATAGTCGATATAACGATTGCCATCTACATCCCAAAAATAAGCGCCTTTTCCTCGCGCCATGGCTACAGGAGAACCGCCACCTACTGCTTTATATGAACGAGAAGGGCTGTTTACACCACCAACAATATGCTGTAATGCCTCTGCATGTATTGCTTCAGATTTTGCATGATTCATAGAATTGCCTCCTAACTTTTTATACGTAATCTATTGTAGACCTATCAGTGTAAGAAATCCAAAGAAATTAAGGGATATGACTTGATTTGTTACTTAGAGTAAAATAGGACCTACAGAGGAGGAGATTGTATGACATTACTAGAAGGACAAAAGGCGCCAGATTTTTCTCTATTGAACGAAAAGGGCGAGATGGTGCATTTAGCTGATTTTAAAGGAAAAAATGTTATTTTATACTTTTATCCAAAGGATATGACACCAGGTTGCACGACGGAGGCATGTGATTTTCGTGATAAGTTTGAAGACTTCAGTCATTTAAATGCTGTTGTTCTGGGTGTTAGCCCAGATAACGCAAGCAAGCATACAAAATTTATTGATAAGCATGGTTTGCCATTTTCATTATTAGTGGATGAGGACCATGCTATTGCTGAAGCATATGGTGTATGGGTTTTAAAGAAAATGTATGGACGTGAATATATGGGCATAGAGCGTTCAACGTTTTTAATTGATGCTGAGGGGAAGCTTGTAAAAGCTTGGCGCAAAGTTCGAGTGAAAAATCATATTGAAGATGTATATGCTTATTTAGCAGAACAGGAGGCAAAACAATGAGAATCTATTTTACATTTGAACCTAGACCAGATTTACGAGAACCATTAGTAGCAGAATTTCCGCAGCTTGAATTTATCTTTGAAAAGAGCTTATCAATTGAAGAGCTTCAACAAGCGGATGTATTAGTTACATATGGTGAAGATTTAACAGAAGAGAGTGTTCAATCTGCGACTAAGCTAAAATGGATTTTTGTTGCATCAGCAGGTATAGAAAAAATGCCAGCTCAGGCTATTATTGAACGTGGAATTCTAGTTTCAAATGTTCGTGGCATTCATAAAACGCCTATGGCTGAATCCATGCTTGCTCATATTTTAGCCATTAAAAGAGCTTTGCCTTGGATGTATGAGCAGCAAAAGAAAAAAGAATGGTCGAAAAAAACACAACAAACGGAACTACGGGATAGTACGGCACTTATTTTAGGGCCAGGTGCCATTGGTTCGGAAGTTGGACGTTTATTGCAAGCTTTTGGTGTTACGACGATTGGCTGTAACCGCTCTGGTAAAGAAGCAGCCTATATGAATACGATGATTAGTTTTACCCAATTAAAAGAAGCTCTACCTCATGCAGATATCGTTATTTCTGTACTACCAAAAACAACAGAAACGACCCATTTATTAAAAGAAGAGCATTTTGTTGTGATGAAAAATAATGCGATCTTCATGAATTTTGGTCGAGGTAATTTAGTTGATGAAAAGGTACTCTTGCAAGCAATTGAAACCAAACAAATAGGACACGCAGTTTTAGATGTATTTGAAGAGGAGCCTCTGGCATCTGACAATCCATTATGGACATTACCAAATGTCATAGTATCACCTCATGTATCCAGTCATTCTTCTCGTTATGTTGAGCGTAGCTTAGAAATATTCAAGCCAAGCCTAACAAAATGGCTAAAGGGTGACAAGGATTTAGAAAATGTTATGGATTTATCGAGAGGCTATTAAGGAAAAAACATTGATTTATTGAGGATAGGCAATGTGTGATTGTTGACGAAGTAGTACGAATTGGATACACTATTTATAACAATTATAAATTAATAATACTTATGGAAGAGGTGCATGACGATGTCTGCAACGCATTTACAAGATGCACTGGACACGTTGAAAACAACTGGTGTACGTATTACTCCTCAGCGTCATGCTATTTTGGAATACCTAATTCAAACAATGGCACATCCTACTGCCGATGAAATTTATAAAGCTCTTGAGGGTAAGTTCCCTAATATGAGTGTAGCGACTGTTTATAACAACCTGC
Source organism: Lysinibacillus sp. 1 U-2021 (assembly GCF_029916965.1). Taxonomy (NCBI): domain Bacteria; kingdom Bacillati; phylum Bacillota; class Bacilli; order Caryophanales; family Bacillaceae; genus Lysinibacillus; species Lysinibacillus sp. 1 U-2021. The sequence goes on along the minus strand of NZ_CP123966.1, from coordinate 3,903,324 downwards.
GTGTATTTCGTGAAGTAGGTCTTGTGAAAGAGCTAACTTACGGGGATGCTTCAAGTCGCTTTGATTTCGTGACAAACGATCATTACCATATGATTTGTGAATGCTGTGGTAAGATCGTCGATTTCCATTATCCTGGACTCGACGAAATAGAGCATTTTGCATCACAGGTAACAGGCTTTGATGTGCATTCGCATCGCTTAGAGATATACGGCACTTGTCCATCATGTAAAGTTGCTACTGCTAAAGTACAATAAAAATCCTAGCTCTTAAAAAGGGCTAGGATTTTTTTGTTTTATTATTATAGGATTGATCGAACTCTTTACCTTCTAGAGTAGGATCAAGTGTTAATGGCTCATTGCAGTACATGCACATATCTACTCGGCCTAAAACCTTTGTATGTTTATGGCAATTAGGACACTCTACCTGAATAGCTCTTGTTGACAGTAATCCGATCCACGCATATACAACTGTGCTACCGATAATACAAAGAACACCTAGTGACATGAAAATTAAAACTAATATCGGGCTGTTTTTAAAGAAAATGCCTCCGTACATGACAATAAAACCAAAAAAGATTAGTGCTAATGCGAATGAACGAATTTTATTAATTTTACTTTTATAAGGTTTCATATTTCATCTTGCCTCCCAATCTAAAATCTACTATAACATATAAGGGCAAAGTATTTTAGCTTTGAACTGAATGAAAGAAGGAATACTTTTAGAGTATGTCGAATTTTTAACGGAACAAAAGAACCTATATGAATAAAGGAGGGCTGAACATGGAGCAAGTACTGCGTCCAATATACCAAGAACGTGCGAGTCAGTCGAATACATTAGGCGTAATTTTAGTGGAAAAGCGTGAAGAACAAAGTAACGTTACAGATACATTTGATACGGTTTTACTTATTATCGTAAAAGAAGCAGAGCAACCAGTCTTTTCAAAACATTACTTATATGAAGGAAATAAAATCGCTCTACATACTGTTACGGAGAAAATAATTCGAAAATGGTTACTCATCGGTTCAAATAGAAAGGTTGTTGATTGGATATTCTTCGGTAGAGTATTATTTGATCGGAATGAATTTCTGCATAAACTAAAAATAGAATTGCAGGAATTTCCGTATAGTGGTCGTAAAATTAAAACAGGTATTCAATTTTCAAAGTTAATTCGCCGCTATTTGGAGGGGAAAGAATACTTCGATAAAGGAAGTTACTTGGATGCTTATAATCACGTTGTGGATTCCCTACATCATCTAGGCCGCCTTTCTATTATCGATAGTGGCCTGTATCCTGAAGTAACTGTTTGGGCACAGGTGAAAAAAATTGAGCCAGCCATCTATAAGTTGTATGAAGAGCTAGTGACAAGTAATGAGCCAATAGAAAAGCGCTTAGAATTGTTGTTTTTAGCAAGTGAGTTTTTAATCCACTCTCGTACACGAGATGGGGCACAACATATATTAGAAGTCATGCAAACAAAAGAAATGTGGACTATCCAGGAATTACATGATCATCATGAGCTCGTGAACTACTCCGTGGATTTAGAAGTGTTTGTTGAGTATCTAGTGGATAAAGGCTATATTCAAATTGAACCCATTGCAGCGAAAAATGATAGGATATTTCACCGTCATTACAAGGTAAATAAAGATGCTCTAGAAATGGGGCAATGACTGTAGTATGCTTGTAATCGAGGTATATAAAAAATACCTCGATATTTTTTTAGAAAAGTAGTTGACGAATAATATCTTAGTATTGTATTATATTAATTGTCGCTAAGACATAAACGAATAACTCAGAAAAACACAAACAACTTTTTAAAAAAGTTGTTGACATGTTTTGAATGAAATGTTAATATAAAGAAGTCGCTGAAAAACGACTTAAACAATGAACCTTGAAAACTGAACAAGCAAAACGTAATCAATAAAGTTTTAAGTAACTAGCTTCGGTTAGTGAACAAAACAAAAATTTTGGACATCAAACATGATGCCAGCAAAACAATTTGAGCTAATCAAATTTCTTTTATGGAGAGTTTGATCCTGGCTCAGGACGAACGCTGGCGGCGTGCCTAATACATGCAAGTCGAGCGAATTTAGGATTAACAAAAGAGTATAGCAGTCCAGATTTACGATTTGAAGTAGATGGTGCAAATGCTGCAAGAAGCTTTTTGCAACAATATCAAGTTCCAGAAGAGTCAATTCGTCTTGTCTGGGATGCAATAGCATTGCATACGACAATTGGAATAGCAGAACATAAAGAATCTGAAGTATCATTATTGTACTCAGGTGTAGGGTTAGACGTTATGGGGGATGGTTTTAAACAATTTCCAGCTGAATTGAGAGAAGAAATTGTACAAGCATTCCCACGTAATAATTTCAAACAAGACATTATTCCAGCTTTTTATGAAGGTTTTAAGCATAAACCAGAAACTACCTTTGGTAATATTAAATCTGATGTCGTTGAATTCTGTAAACCGAACTTTAAACCAAAGAATTTCTGTGAATGTATTTTACATTCACCTTGGAAAAGTTAATCAAAACATCAATCACAATTGTTTGTTCTAGGTGGGGTTTATACCATCAGCTTTAATCCAAGGGAGATATTTAGAGAATTTATTCATTTTATTTCGTTTTTATTTGATATAAGGGGATAATAAATAGTAAAACAACAAGAGTAGAACATGCTCTCAAGTATCTATAATAAAAAATGATAGGATAAAACAAAAAAGCCAACTACTTAAGAATAAGTAGTTAGCTTTTTTTCGTGTTAAACTTTATTCGGTTTACAATTTTGAGTAAGAGAACATTGTTCTCCATGTTCAATAATCGGGCCATATTGTAGAATAATTCTTTTAGTAATAAAATTACTTTATACCAGATTATTATCTGACCATAAAACATGTAAAAATAGATAAAGTTTAATTAGAAAGGATTGAAATAAGATGGAATTACGCCATTTAGAATATTTTTTAATGGTTAGTAAAGAACTACATTTTACAAAAGCAGCTGAAAAGTTAGGAATCTCTCAACCCACATTAAGTCATCAAATTAAGATTCTTGAAAAAGAGATTGGATATTCACTATTTAACCGTATTGGAAAGAAAATTGAACTTACACAAGTAGGGGAAATTGTACAAAAAGAAGCATTAAATATTCAAGGTTCCTTACAAAGTTTGTTTTCACAAATTACAGAATTTACGGAAGTAGAAATCGGGGAATTGAGAATCGCTGTGCTTCCAGGAGAAATAACTGATTTAGTATCTACTTTGTGTATTCTATTTAACCAGTTATATCCTAACATTAAAGTGTTCATTCAAACGACTGATCAAGTGGAAAAGGCTGTTTTAGAAAATCGAGCTGATTTCGGTATTGATTTCCAAATTAATACTAATGATTTATTGCAAGTGACTAAATTATATGATGAAGAATTTTATCTAATAGGTAATCAAAGTAATGATGAACAAAAAGTTTCATTTTCTTCTGTTTTAGATAGTCCTCTTATTTTATTTCCTAGTATGCATCAATGTAGAAAAATAATAGATAAAACTAGCTATGAGCTTGGAAAGCAAATAGAGCCTATTGTTGAAACGTCAAGTATTAAGTCTATCTTGAGTTTAGTTAGAAGTGGAGTTGGTTGTAGTATTGTATCCCGAACATTATATGAATTTTATGATACAGAGGATTTGTTTTTTCAAAAAATTGAAAACCCAACTTTAACCAGCACTGTTTATCTCGTAATGAAAAAGAACTGTTTTATTAATTATGCAGCACGTGAATATATAAAGTTATTAGTACGTGAAATCGAAAAGCTTTATTTTCACACATACAAAGATGACATTAATTCCTTGCGAAGTTTTATATTATAGTTTTTTTCTATCATTATCATAGAAAGGATATGATAGACGAATAATGGAATCCTTTTTACAATTAAGAACAATCATGAATGCAATAGTCATTTTTGATATTTTTACTATCAAATTAAATAACTATTTAGAGGTGATTGTTAATGGAAAAAGATTTAAGCCAATTTATCAGAAATAAAGTGTTTTTGGACAAAGTTGTTTCTGCGGAGGAGGCAGCTTCTTGGATTGAAGACGGAATGAACATTGGAATGAGTGGATTTACACTTTTTGGTGAACCGAAAGAATTTCCACTTGCACTTTCTAAGCGCGGTGAGACAGAAGACTTCAAAATCAATCTATATACTGGAGCTTCATTAGGACCTGCTGCTGACCAATCAATGGCTGAAGCTGGGATCATTAACTTACGTGTTCCGTATCAAGGTAACCCTGTAATGCGTAAGAAAATCAATACTGGTGAAATATACTATATTGATCAACATGTATCACATACTGCAGAAGAGATAAGAAAAGGGTCATTAGGAAAAATTGATTATGCAATTATTGAAGCAGCTGCAATCACTGAAGAAGGTTATATTATTCCAACTGGTTCTGTTGGAAATTCACCTATTTTTGTGGAAAAATCTGAAAATGTTATCATTGAATTAAACACAACTGCTCCTAAAGCGTACGAGGGACTTCATGATATCCTTGTACTAGGGAATCAAGGTGAGCGTAGAGAGATTCCTATGTACAAAGTTTCAGATCGAATTGGAGAAATTGGAATTAAGGTTGATCCAGATAAAGTGAAAGGAATTGTTTTATCAGAACAGCCAGATATTCCTTCACCATTATTCGAGCCAAATGAAGAAACACAGCAAATTGCAAATAATTTATTAGAGTTCTTAGCTGGTGAAGTAAAAGCAGGACGTTTAACTGAATCATTAGCTCCATTACAATCTGGAGTAGGTTCTGTTGCTAATGCAGTTCTAAATGGTATGAAAAATTCTCAATTTAAAGATATCGAGGTTTTTTCTGAAGTATTACAGGATGGGATCTTTGACTTAATAGATGCTGGTGTAGTTAAATTTGCAGCTGGTACATCATTCTCCCTTTCAAAGAAACGTGTTGATTCACTATCTGCAGATTTAGAGAAATACAAAGATAAAGTTTTGTTCAGACCTCAGGAAATTTCTAACCATCCAGAAATTATTCGTCGCCTAGGAGTTATTTCATTTAACACAGCAATTGAAGTAGATATTTACGGAAACGTAAATTCAACTCATGTTAGCGGAACAAAAGTAATGAATGGAATTGGTGGATCTGGGGACTTTGCACGTAACGCTAGAATTACAATTTTTGTAACTTCTTCCCTAGCAAAAGACGGAGCTATCTCAACAATCGTTCCTTTTGTATCTCATGTTGACCATACAGAGCACGATGTAGACGTAATTGTAACAGAACAAGGATATGCTGATCTTCGAGGACTTCCACCAGTGAAAAGAGCAGAAAAGCTTATCGAAATTGCACATCCTAAGTACAGACCACAATTACGTGATTACTTTTTAGAAGCAAAAGAGAAAGTTGGTGGTCATACTCCACACATTCTTGAAAAAGCTTTCTCTTTCCATACAAACCTAAAAGAAAAAGGTACAATGTTGATTGAGAGAGAAAAAGTGAAAAATAATTTATAAAATTAAAAAAGCGTTACGGTCACCTGTAACATTGACCATACGTACTAGCATATAAAGCCCTCATTTTTAAAGAGGGCTTCCCACTTTAAAAATAAGTTTTATTGTTCTTAGAAAGTAAAATTTTACTTCTAGGAAAGAAAATTAAGATTTTATTTTCTTGCTGGAAGGTAGAATTATGGTAAATATTAGCATGCTCATAGAAAACAAATTTCAGACACTAAAAAGCCAACTACTTGTACTTTATGTAGTTGGCTCTATTGTACTAGGCTTTCTTTTTTTATAACTTTTCTCGCAAGATAGGAAAACAGATCTATGTAGTTTCAAAACCGATAGATACTCGGCGACTTAACTACCGATTGGCACACCTAGCATTTGAGAAACAGCTAATCCTGTAGTGGCTATACCCATCTTTTGTATTTTGTTAGAGGGAATTAACTGGGGAATAGCATGCGTGATTAATTTGATTTTAATCTTTTCTATTTCACTTACGTGTAAATTGAACTGTAGGGACCGAAAATAAATACAGTAAAACGTTACCCTCTTCATTAAATACAGGTGATCCTAAGCCAGTTATTCAGAAGTTGGGACCTTAGGAATAATTAGTTTTAAAAGGAGAGCTTTGAAGATGTGTAGAAACTAATTGTAAACAACTGACCTAAGGATTGCGCCCTATTCTAAATGTGTGGATTATAAGTATAAAACTCTTCAAGATTTTCAGGTCCAAATTAAGAGTTATGTATACTTTGAAAAATTATTAAAATAGCTTTGATACCAAATTAAAATATGATAAAGGATGATTAATTCGATGAAACCTAGAATCGGAATGGTAGGACTGGGTGGCATCGCTCAGAAAGCATATTTGCCAATTCTTTCTAAAGAAATAGATTGGACATTTGCGGGTGCATTTTCACCCAGTAGAGAGAAGAGAAAGGTAATCTGTAATCAGTATCGTATAAAAGATTTCGATAGCTTACCAGCATTGGCTCAAGAGTGTGATGCCGTGTTTGTACACAGTTCCACTGAATCACATTTTAATGTGGTTTCGGAACTACTTTACAAAGGAATAGATGTATATGTTGATAAACCATTGGCAGCATCTATTTCGGAATCAGAAAAATTAGTCGAATTAAGTGGAAAATTGGGAAGAAAGCTTATGGTTGGATTCAATCGTCGTTTTGCTCCTATGTATGTAAAAGCAAAGGAAAAAGCAAATAATATAGCTTGGGTACGTGTTGAAAAGCACAGAACAGATAGTGTGGGTCCTTATTCTTATGGGTTCACAATGTTAGATGATTATCTCCACTTAGTCGATACAGTACGTTGGCTGGGTGATGGAGATCTTAATGTGTTGTATGGAACTGTTCATACGAACGATGAAAATCAACTTTTATATGCGCAGCATATGTATGAATCCTCTCAAAATATATCTTTCTCCACAGCTATGCATAGAAAAGCAGGAACGAATTTAGAACAAATAGAATTGATTACAGACGGAGCAATTATCCGTGTAAAAAACATGAATACAACAGAAATCGAAGAAGGAAATGTAATTTCTACAACCGTTTCTTCTTCATGGGATACAATATTAAAACAACGAGGCTTTGAAGATGCTGTAAAGCATTTCATTTATTGTATTCAAAATGATGAGCAACCACTCGTGGATGGGTTAGAAGGGTTAAAATCTCAACTACTTGTTGAACAATTAATAAAGCAAAAATAATTCAATTCATAAGATTATGGATATTAAATTAGTGCAAGTTTAGTAATGTCCCTTCTACATTCTACACATTGGGCCATTGGAAAAATTGAGGAGCTTCAACAGAAAGAGTGGTTAAAAAATAAAAAAACTACTCAGGAGAGCATCAAACTTTTTATAAAATCAACATAAATCAAAGGAATTTAAGCAAAGTGTTGACACAGCCAGTATGCCACAAAGTATATCAGGTGTTGGTCGATGTATTGTTAACGGAACCATTGAATCCTTTTAGGGCACTTTGGAGTGTAAGAATTATTATTTATATATACGAGTCGTATCAAGGGGGGAAAACTGGCGATTGAAGACAATATTCATTGTTTTAATCGCTATTGCTAACAGAAATGATTAAGCGGCTTGAGCCCTTTAGAATTCTAAGCTCAAGCCGCTTAATACATTTTTATTATTACAATGTTTTACTTGAGTGGATATATTGGAAATTAACCAATATGCTATTACTACAATAATTATTAGTATGTCTTGCCATTATGTCAAAAGCTAGACAAACTAAATAAAATGGTTATGCACTATTTCTAATTAAATTTTTTAAAATAACTTATTAAGAGGGGGCACATATAAATGAATTTTTATATCTCCCTGTGATTAAAAATGATATTATAAAGAGGTTCTAAACCTTTAAAATTAAATATTGATTTGCTAATTTTTCCAAGGTGAATGTAATATACATTCACAGAAATTTTTTTGTTTATAGTTCGGTTCAAAGAATTTAACGACATCAGCATTCATATTACCAAAGGTAGTTTCTGGTTTATGCTTAAAACCTTCATAAAAAGCTGGAATAATGTCTTGTTTGAAATTATTACGTGGGAATGCTTGTACAATTTCTTCTCTCAATTCAGCTGGAAATTGTTCAAAACCTTTCCCTATAACATCTAAAGATATACCTGAATTCAGTAATGATACTTCAGATTCTTTATGTTCTGCAATACCAACTGTTGTATGCAATGCTATTGCATCCCAGACAAGACGAATTGACTCTTCTGGAACTTGATATTGTTGCAAAAAGCTTCTTGCAGCATTTGCACCATCTACTTCAAATCGTAAATCTGGACTGCTATACTCTTTTGTTAATCCTAAAGGATGATCCTGCCGTTCGGGCCGTGTTCCGCAATGAGGCAGTGATCCGTCGTGCTGGTGGCGTGGAATGTCTTGAAAGCTGGTTACTTCGTGAAAAAGGCTGCCAGTGGCCTCATTCCGACTGGCACAGCGAGAACATGACAACAATGCGACACGCGCCGGGCGCAATCCGTCTGTGCTGGCACTGCGATAACCAGCTGCGCGATCAGTTCACGGAACGGCTGGAATCAATGGCAACGGATAACTGTGCCCGCTGGGTGTTGTCTGTTGTGCGTCGGGATCTCGGTTTTGATGATAGTCACGTTGTGACAATGCCGGAACTGTGCTGGTGGCTGATTCGTAATGACCTGGCGGATGCCTTACCGGAAAGTGCAGCCCGTAAGGCACTGAGATTACCGAAGCCTGTTGTGCCGTCTGTCACCCGGGAAAGTGACCTTGTGCCTTCGGTTCCTGCCACCAGCATCATCCAGGGTAAGGCGAAAAAGGTGCTGGTGCTGAAAGTGGATCCGGAGTCGCCGGAGTCTTTTATGTTACGCCCAAAACGTCGCCGCTGGGTTAATGAAAAGTACACACGTTGGGTTAAGACACAGCCGTGTGCATGTTGTGGAAAGCCTGCTGATGATCCCCACCACCTGATAGGCCACGGTCAGGGTGGAATGGGTACAAAAGCGCATGACCTCTTTGTGTTGCCTTTGTGCAGAAAGCATCACGACGAGCTGCATGCGGATACCGTGGCATTTGAAGAGAAATATGGCTCCCAGCTGGAGCTGATATTTCGTTTTATCGATCGTGCACTGGCAATAGGCGTGCTGGCCTGATTTTGTGGAGAAAGTTGATGCGTGATATGTATGAAGTATTGGACCGCTGGGGAGCATGGGCTGCAGCAGATAACAGTGGCGTGGACTGGCAGCCGATAGCAGCAGGCTTCAAGGGGCTTTTACCTCATGGCAAAAAGTCCCGGATTCAGTGTGATGATGACGAAGGCATTATGATAGACAGTTGTGTGGCTCGGTTGAGAAAGTATAAACCAGAGGAATATGAGCTAATCATAGCTCACTTTGTCATTGGTATCTCATTACGCACTATTGCCAAGAAGAGAAGATGTTCAGATGGCACAGTTAGGAAAAAATTGCAGACTGCCTTGGGGTTTGTTGAAGGATGTATTTGTTTGATTGAGTTCTAAAAAGAATGAGGCGTAAGCCTCATTCTTTATCTTTAATTATAAGTTTCGATTTTTCATCATGCATTTTGTCTATCATAAAATACATACCTAATGCCGTTGTGTATATAATGTTGCATATGGTACTTAAATAAATAAACAAAAGTAATGATTTCACTAGTGGATATGATGAAAGGTGTAACTCCTTGATGCTTGCGCTGGTTAGTTGAAGTGCGCCTCCAACGAAATACAGCGCGATACTCATAAACGCTAAATAACCAAATAGATAAGTGAGGAATTTACGCCTTGTAAGTTTTTTACCTTTTAATACCGGAGGTATGCCATGCATAACTTCATCCATACCATCCTTACTGAAGGTTGCAACTGCAGCCATAGATGCAATGTAAAAACCAGATAGTATTTGAAGTATCCCGTTTACTAAAGACACAAGACTATCCTTCCCGAGAAGTGAGATGGTTTTCGGTAAGTAATAGATGGATAAAGTAATAATTGCAGCAGTGAAAATGGGTAAAACCCAGTCAAAAAATCGCTTCTCAGGATGCTTTATGCGTAGGTAGTCTATAGGTGTAAAAACCTTAGATAAAACATACATATATGCCTCCTTTTGACAGGTTTTCCATGCCTTCACTTTAACATAAAGTTTTGCATTTTTGCGAGAAGTTCTTCGTGAAATGCTGTTTGGCAAACGGCAATTGTTGATGCCAACACTGCTTTTTCACGTTGTGCCAATTGTGCTGTTGCGAGTTCCTGTAAGCTCATTTCTTTTCCGATGGAAACAAGATCTGATGAAACGCGTTTATTTTTGTCTTTATAAGAAATTCTTAACATTGTATACTTTCTACCACGAAGTTTGTCATATGCAGACTTAATCGCCTTAATTGCACCCTCTCCGCGACGTATTTTTGTTGATAGCTTTAGTGTTTCTTCTTCAACCATTACTGTGCCATCATCATCTAAAGAGTTATCTTTAAAGCGACGAGTAGCAGTAAGTCCACATAAATAACCAGTGGATAGAGATTGCTCAAGTGTTGTTGCAGCCAAAAAATCAATGTCGAAAATAGGTCTGCACTTAAGTTCTTTTTTCCCTCCTGAACGGATAAAGGAAAAATTATTTTCTCGCAGGAAATAAGTTAAAGCTTGGGCTAATAAACCTCTGGTAATGCCCGGAACTTCTTCTAAAATTGCCTCATAACAATCTTGGAATGATGAGTCGCTCGGTCTTTTTTTGATAAGCACATGAGCAGAGTACCCCATACCTTCATCATTTTGCTTTTTCTCAATTCTGGTTTCACCAGTTTTTATGTTGGAAAAGGCGGGATCAGAAGCATCTTTATTTATATATTGAAAAAGCAATTTCAGGTAATTTTCATCGTCTTTTATGGATAGCAATCTTATGACAGAACGTCCTTTGTTTAATTCGTAAACAGCTTCTCCTTTGTTATAGCGATTTTTTAAAACAGGAATACAGTTTACTAAAGGCATGTCAGGTGCGTCATTAGGATACTTCTTTAAAGTAACCTGGCATTTGATCATGAAACGTTCATTATCTCCCAAGAGCATATCTGTTCCTTATACGAGCACTAATACTGATTGCTGTTTTTAGTTCAGCAGAACCAAAGGTTAACTGATGGTGCTTGATAGTATATATTTTTCACTAACGCGTACGCAAAAAGTATTGTATCGTGTTAAGAGTGGTTACTTCGCCACACAGCTTAAACCCGCCGTCGAGCGGGTTTTGTCGTTTCTGGGGCTGGGGATTCGTTGGTCCTAGTCTATTCCGCAGTTATCCATTGGTTCGGCTTCTTTGACGTTTCCGCTTCTAATTTGCTGTACATGATGTTCCCTCAATTTGCACCTGCTGTATCAGCGAGGTGAGAGATAACTACAAATGCCTCATAACCCAAATACCTGGCTGGACTTGCTCCAGAGCTGGTGGCGTGGAGACACACCGCTGGGCGCAGTGATTATGTCGATCGTTATGGCTGGCTTGCGCATTGCCTATTTTGGCGGTGGTGGTGGCTGGAAACGAAAAACGCTCGAGATTTTGCTCTGTGGTGCTCTGACGCTGACTTTTGCATCCGTTCTTGAGTATGTCGGATGGCCTAAATCTCTTTCTGTTGCCATTGGTGGCGGCGTTGGGCTGATCGGGGTCGATGCTATTCGTGGGGCTGCAATGAGAGTAATCGGTAATAAGTTTGGTGGCTCTAAGGAGTAATTTATGCAGGTACTAAATTCCCAGCGTAAAGCTTTCCTCGATATGGTGGCATGGTCAGAAGGAACGGATAACGGGCGACAACCGACACGTAACCACGGTTATGATGTTATTGTCGGTGGAGAACTCTTCACTGATTACTCCGATCACCCTCGCAAGCTTGTCACGCTAAACCCGAAACTCAAATCAACAGCTGCAGGCCGTTATCAACTTCTTTCGCGCTGGTGGGATGCTTACCGCAAGCAGTTAGGGCTGACAGACTTCTCTCCTAAAAGCCAGGATGCTGTTGCATTACAGCAGATTAAAGAGCGTGGCGCTTTACCGATGATTGATCGCGGCGATATTCGTCAGGCTATCGATCGTTGCAGCAATATCTGGGCGTCGTTACCTGGTGCAGGTTACGGTCAGTATGAACATAAAATCGGTGACCTGATTTCCCGGTTTAAAGAGGCTGGTGGGGTGGTAAATGAAGTTGAGCTATAAGCTGGCTATCTCTGCATTCATCTTTACTGTCATCGGTTCTTTCATCTGGTCTGCCAACCACTACTACAGCAAATATCAGCACGAAAAGAAACGTGCTGATGAGGCTGTACAAAATGCTGAATCTGCAACAGCCATTACCCGTAACGTCCTGCAATCACTGCAAGATAGTAGCCGACGGCTACGATAATCACGTCTTTTTGAAATTGTTTTCCTTTGAACTGAGTCATCTTCATTCCTCCAAGCTATCTTTTTCAATTATTTTACCTCAAAATGAGCTTATCGGAAACTTTGCAACAGAACCCTAAAAATAGACTAGCGGTTGAATCGCCAACCGCTTTTTTACTTGGTGGGCAACCAGGATCAGGTAAAACTAGTTTGCGATCGGCAATTTCCGAAGAGACACAAGGAAATGTTGTTATCATTGATAATGATACGTTCAAACAACAGCACCCTAATTTTGATGAACTAGTGAAACTTTATGAAAAAGACGTAGTAAAATACGTTACCCCTTATTCTAATCGCATGACAGAAGCGATCATAAGCCGTTTGAGAGATAAAGGGTATAATTTAGTGATTGAAGGTACAGGACGAACAACAGACGTTCCTATTCAAACCGCAACAATGCTTCAAGCCAAAGATTATGAAACAAAAATGTATGTCATGGCAGTACCTAAAATCAACTCATATTTAGGAACAATTGAACGGTATGAAACTATGTATGCAGATGATCCAATGACAGCCAGGGCAACACCAAAACAAGCGCATGATATTGTTGTCAAAAACTTACCGACCAATTTAGAAACCCTTCATAAAACGGGCTTATTTAGCGATATAAGGCTTTACAATAGAGAAGGAGTGAAACTCTATTCAAGCTTAGAAACGCCTTCCATTAGTCCGAAAGAGACCTTAGAAAGAGAATTAAATCGTAAAGTATCAGGGAAAGAAATTCAACCGACTTTGGAGAGAATAGAGCAAAAAATGGTTCAAAATCAACACCAAGAAACCCCTGAATTTAAAGCAATTCAACAAAAAATGGAAAGCTTGCAGCCACCTACACCACCAATACCCAAAACACCTAAACTTCCAGGTATTTAAACCTTAAAAAAGGAAAAGAGTAGTTACCAAAAAACGGTAACTACTCTTTTTTTATAAAAACATTTCCTCAAACGCCTAACAAAAATGGTTGTCAAAAAGCCAAAAATCAAAAAGAAAAGGAATGATAAAAATGAAATACATTAAAAACGTTGAAACATTGGAAGAATTGAAAAAAGCCTACAAAAAGTTAGCTTTGAAGTTACACCCCGATTGTGGAGGGAATGAAGAAGAAATGAAAACTTTGAACAATGAATATGACGAACTGTTTAGCAAACTTAAAAACACTCATAAGAATAAAGACGGTGAAACTTACACCAAAGAAACAACAGAAACACCCGAACAGTTTAAGGATATTATTAATAAATTGTTCAATCTAAAAATGGACGGCGTAGCAATCGAAGTAGTAGGAACATTTATATGACTAACAGGTAATACAAAACCATATAAAGAAGATATAAAAGCCCTAGAATTCCGATATTCACCTAAAAAATATGCTTGGTATAAAGCCCCTAAAGATTACAAAAAAAGAAGCCGACTACGATCAATCTGTGAGAAGCGGCTGTCTCTGAGACAATTGCATCACATTTTAGTTGTGAATATGTATCTCAAATACACCTAGCAGATGAATCGATTCTGATTTGTATGCATACATTTTATTTTTTTGTGGATTCGGCGAGTATTTCTTCTTTTGTTGTTCGTAAAACTATTGTCTCGGAGCGATTCCTTTTACCAACAGCTCAGTCCATTCCGCTGTATAAGGCAGGATTTTCTCATAAATCTGCGGATTAGAGATGCCTTCGATCATGGCTTGAAAATACAACATCAAAAATTCATCTGAATATTTTAAATCGACTTTTCCTTCTTTACGCCCGCGATGGAATAAATCCAACATAATGCCAAAACTTTGCTTTGTATAAGCTTCCATCATTCGGGTAAAGCCGCTGTCTTCTTTTTTAGTGTAATAGCTCATTAAATCTAGGTAAAATTGTTTATTGATTTTTTCGAGGTAATCGATTTTATTTTGACTCATGGCGATCAAAGTTTCTTCAAATGATGCATTTTTCTCCATGATTTTTTTAGCTTTTTCCCCCATTTCATCCATTGACCGGATAAAGACTTCATGAATGAGCTTTTCTTTGCTGCCAAAATATTTAAAAATAGAAGTTTTTCCTACATTGGCCTTTTTGGCTACGGCATCGATCGTTAAATTCTCGATTCCCGTATCTGTATTCATCAGATCAAAAGCAGCTCGTAAAACTTTTTTCTTTTTTTCTTCTGTTCTTCGTTCAAAACCATCCATTAAAAATACCTACTTTCTATAAAAAAGAACTTTTTGTTTATCATAGTTCAAAAATAGCTTCGTATATATTATATAGGAAATAATACGAACTAACAATGGAATCATAGGTTTAAATTTAAAATTATTTTTATTGACTGTTAAAATAAAAAAGAATATTATTGGAGCTGTAAAAGAACTTTGGTTTGAAACAAAGTATAAAGGGGTATTTTATGAACGATACGTATTGTATTGGTTCATAAAAAAGGTGCGTTTTGTTCAGACTGGAAAGCTCGTTATAAAATCATGTCAAAAGAAAAGGGAGTTATGTACCATGACAGAAATTGTAAAAGTACAAGGCTTGCAAAAAAAATTTGGTAAATTCCAGGCGTTGAAAGATGTCTCATTCACAGTAAACGCCGGTGAAGTTGTTGGTTTTATCGGACCAAATGGAGCAGGAAAGTCAACGACGATTCGTACACTGCTAGGAATCATCAACCGAGACGAAGGAGATGTCCAAATATTCGGAAAAGATGTTTGGAAAGATAGTCTAGAAATCCATAAACGAATTTCGTATGTTCCTGGGGATGTTGCTCTTTGGGGCAGCCTGACTGGTGGAGAGATCATTGATCTATTTATCAAACTTCATGGCGGCGGGAGCAAAGCAAAGCGTGATTATTTAATCAAACGATTTGAACTTGATCCAAAGAAAAAAGCCAAAGGTTACTCTAAAGGAAATCGTCAAAAAGTCGGTTTGATTGCTGCACTTTCAGTTGAATCTGATCTGTATATTTTAGATGAACCGACTTCAGGACTAGATCCATTGATGGAAGCAGTATTCCAAGAAGAAGTAGAAAAAATCAAAAATGATGGCAAAGCGATTCTATTATCTTCACATATTTTAAGTGAAGTTGAACGATTAGCAGATAAAGTAGCAATCATTCGACGTGGAGAAGTAGTTGAAACAGGTACATTAGATGAATTGCGTCATTTGACTCGCTCAACAGTTACATTGGTGACAAAAGGCGATATTGAGAAACTTGCGACGCTCTCTGGCGTGCATGATTTTGTTCAAAAAGACGGCAAAGCAACTTTTTCTGCTGACAATGAAGCGATGAATACGATTCTGACCGAGGCAACCAAATTAGGTGTGATAAAAATCGAATCTGTACCGCCAACGCTCGAAGATTTATTCATGCGTCACTACGAAGGCTGATTGTCGGAACGGAGGAAAAGAAAATGAATGAAAAATTTGCGCGTTGGAACGTATTGTTCATTCAATACGTGAAACGCGATTGGAAAAAAATAATTGTTTGGGTTTTAGGTTTGGGTTTGTTCTCAGGAGCATATGTACCAGCATTTGAAGAGATTGCTAAAGGACAAGGTCTTTTAGGGATGTTTGAAACGATGCAAAATCCAGCGATGATCTCGATGGTTGGACCTACACCAATCAAAATAGGTACGGATTATACTTTAGGAGCGATGTATGCTCAAGAGATGTTGCTGTTTTGCGGATTGTTCGCAATGATTATCTCAGCACTTCATGTGGTGAGCCACACGCGAAAAGAAGAAGAATTAGGTTTGACTGAATTGGTTCGCTCATTTCGAGTAGGACGACAAGCCAATTCATTAGCTGTTATCAGTGAGATGCTGTTGATCAATCTTTTATTAGGTCTTTTAATCGGCGGACTCATGATGAGTTTTGGTGTAAAAACGATTGATGCCGAAGGAGCTTTCTTGTTCGGAGGATCAATTGCATTGGCGGGAATTATCGGTGGTGTATTGGCACTTGTGATGTCGCAGATTATGGCGACTTCTACTGGAGCAACCGGCTCGACATTAAGTCTTATAGGACTTTTGTATATCGTGCGCGCTGGAACAGATGTGTCTAATCTTGATCTATCAATGTTCAATCCAATGGGATGGATTTACTTGACCTATCCTTTCACAAAAAATAACTGGCTACCATTATTATTTGCTTTGATTTTTAGTCTTGTTTTTACCGTACTTGCGTTTGTGTTGGAAGAACATCGCGACATGGGCGCAGGTTATCTTCCTGAACGAGAAGGACGTGCGACGGCGAAGAAATCACTACTTTCTGTACCTGGTTTGTTTTTCAAGATTAATAAAGGAGTAATGATTGGTTGGCTGATCGCATTTGTGGTTATGGGAGCTGCGTATGGCTCCATTTATGGAGACATGCAAGTCTTTCTTGGCGGAAATGAACTGATGAAACAAATGTTCACTCAATCTGGCGTTTCCATTGAAGAATCCTTTACGGCAACGATCATGATGGTAATGATTGGATTAGTCACAATCTTGCCAATCGCGGTGGTCAATAAATTATTTGCAGAAGAAACAAGACTGCATCTGAGTCAACTGTATGTAACGAAGATTACGCGAGGCCAATTATATTGGACAACGATATTTTTAGCTATTTTTGCTGGAGTCGTAGGCATTGGCTTAGCATCAGCGGGATTAGGTGGAACGGCGATTTCTGCGATGAAAAATGAATCGACTATGGATCTGACCGATTTCTTAGCTGCTGGATACAATTTTCTCCCTTCCATCTTATTTTATATTGGTTTGGCTGCTTTAGCGTTAGGCTGGTTGCCAAAATTTGGAAAAGTAATCTATGCTTATCTAGGCTATTCCTTTGCTTTGAATTATTTCGGCGGAATCTTAGATTTGCCGGATTGGTTCTCAAAAACGGCGATTCAAAGTTGGATTCCACGCTTACCGATGGAAGAATTTGATGGAACGATTTTTGCAGTAATTACTGTTATCAGTATCGTCTTCTTATTTGTCGGCTATTTAGGATACAAACGCCGTGATATGGTAGAAGGCGCTTAAAAATTGAATTTCTAAAAAACCGTTCAGATTTACGAAAGTCGATTTGAGCGGTTTTTTTATGGCTTCAATTGTCAAATTAAGTGCAACGATTCATTAAAAAATACTTCATAAGGGGTTTTCCAATTTAGACATTTCCGTGGTCGCGTGTTTAATTTATTCGCCCATTCTTGAATTTGACTATTGAAAATACCTGAAATATCTTCACCTTTGGGTGAATATTCTCGTAATAAACCATTAGTATTTTCGTTTGTACAACGTTGCCATGGGGCATGTGGATCTGGAAAATACACTTTAGTGCCATTTAATTCTAGCGTTATTCGACTATGTTGGGAGAATTCTTTTCCTCTATCGGGTGTAACGGTTTTACATTTATCTTCTCCTACATTTCTTATTGGGGTCCCGAGCGCCTACGAGGAATTTGTATCGATAAGAAATAGATTTAAAAATTTCGCTGTTATTTTGTACATTTAACTTGACGGTGACATCTCTCTATTGTGAGTTATTAGTGGTACAGTTTTCAACCGTTTTAATTATAAAAAAGTGGTGCATTTTTAAATTGGCACAAACAGGTAACGGTTATTGCAGGTGTATTTCTTATCTATGGGTTTAACATGGATTTTATCATTAAAATCATGAGTATTGTCCGAGAGTGATTGGTCTTGCGTATGGTTAACCCTAAAGTTATGGAAATAAGACTTAGAAGCAAACTTAAGAGTGTGTTGATAGTGCATTATCTTAAAATTTTGTATAATAGGAATTGAAGTTAAATTAGATGCTAAAAATTTGTAATTAAGAAGGAGGGATTCGTCATGTTGGTATTCCAAATGCGTAATGTAGATAAAACATCTACTGTTTTGAAACAGACTAAAAACAGTGATTACGCAGATAAATAAATACGTTAGATTAATTCCTACCAGTGACTAATCTTATGACTTTTTAAACAGATAACTAAAATTACAAACAAATCGTTTAACTTCTGTATTTATTTATAGATGTAATCACTTCAGGAGTGATTACATGAACAAAAATATAAAATATTCTCAAAACTTTTTAACGAGTGAAAAAGTACTCAACCAAATAATAAAACAATTGAATTTAAAAGAAACCGATACCGTTTACGAAATTGGAACAGGTAAAGGGCATTTAACGACGAAACTGGCTAAAATAAGTAAACAGGTAACGTCTATTGAATTAGACAGTCATCTATTCAACTTATCGTCAGAAAAATTAAAACTGAACATTCGTGTCACTTTAATTCACCAAGATATTCTACAGTTTCAATTCCCTAACAAACAGAGGTATAAAATTGTTGGGAATATTCCTTACCATTTAAGCACACAAATTATTAAAAAAGTGGTTTTTGAAAGCCATGCGTCTGACATCTATCTGATTGTTGAAGAAGGATTCTACAAGCGTACCTTGGATATTCACCGAACACTAGGGTTGCTCTTGCACACTCAAGTCTCGATTCAGCAATTGCTTAAGCTGCCAGCGGAATGCTTTCATCCTAAACCAAAAGTAAACAGTGTCTTAATAAAACTTACCCGCCATACCACAGATGTTCCAGATAAATATTGGAAGCTATATACGTACTTTGTTTCAAAATGGGTCAATCGAGAATATCGTCAACTGTTTACTAAAAATCAGTTTCATCAAGCAATGAAACACGCCAAAGTAAACAATTTAAGTACCGTTACTTATGAGCAAGTATTGTCTATTTTTAATAGTTATCTATTATTTAACGGGAGGAAATAATTCTATGAGTCGCTTTTGTAAATTTGGAAAGTTACACGTTACTAAAGGGAATGTAGATAAATTATTAGGTATACTACTGACAGCTTCCAAGGAGCTAAAGAGGTCCCTAGCGCCTACGGGGAATTTGTATCGATAAGGAATAGATTTAAAAATTTCGCTGTTATTTTGTACAATAAGGATAAATTTGAATGGTACCATAAACGACCGTTTATGGTACCTTTTCATTTTCCTGCTTTTTCTAAATGTTTTTTAAGTAAATCAAGTACCAAAATCCGTTCCTTTTTCATAGTTCCTATATAGTTATACTTAATGAGTTATGGTACATTTAAATTATAAAATTAAGGAGGTTTTTTTATGATTTTTGGCTATGCTCGAGTGAGTACGGATGATCAAAATCTTAGTTTACAAATTGATGCACTTACTCATTATGGAATTGATAAATTATTTCAAGAAAAAGTAACTGGTGCGAAAAAAGACCGACCGCAATTAGAAGAAATGATCAACCTACTACGTGAAGGAGATTCTGTTGTCATTTACAAGTTAGATCGAATTTCACGATCAACTAAACATTTGATTGAACTTTCTGAATTATTTGAAGAACTTAGTGTCAATTTTATATCTATTCAAGATAACGTAGATACTTCAACGTCTATGGGAAGATTCTTTTTCCGAGTTATGGCTAGTTTAGCAGAACTGGAACGGGATATTATTATTGAACGAACTAACTCTGGTCTTAAGGCAGCCAGAGTCCGAGGAAAAAAAGGGGGCCGTCCAAGTAAAGGTAAGCTATCAATTGATTTAGCTTTAAAAATGTATGACAGCAAAGAGTATTCTATTCGTCAAATTCTTGATGCCTCTAAATTAAGCAAAACAACCTTTTACCGTTACCTCAATAAAAGGAATGCTTAAGATATGGCTATGAAAAGAATTTTAACTACTTCACAGCGTGAACAACTTCTTTCTGTAGACCACTTATCAGAAGAGGATTTTAAAGCGTATTTTAGTTTTTCTGATTATGATCTGGAGGTTATTAATCAACACCGTGGAAAGGTCAATAAACTAGGATTTGCGATACAACTTTGTTTGGCCCGGTATCCTGGGTGTTCTTTAAGTAATTGGCCGATTAAATCAACCAGACTAACTTCTTATGTGAGTCGACAGCTCCATCTTGATGCAATTGATTTAAATTCATATGATCATAGAAATACACGTGCAAATCACTTCAACGAGATCTTAGAAGTATTCAACTATCATCGATTCGGTAGTGCTAATACACAAAAACAGTTAATAGAATATTTAATTGAACTAGCTTTAGAAAATGATGACTCTATCTATCTAATGAAAAAAACAATTGATTTCTTAACTCGAAAAAGAATTATTTTTCCATCTATAGCTACACTTGAAGACATTATAAGCCGCTGTCGAGATAAAGCAGAAAACAACTTATTTTCAATATTACTCTGTTCATTAACAGATATACAAATTGAAAAACTAGAGAGTTTGTTTCAAATTTATGAAGAGACGAAAATAACTAAACTCGCTTGGCTAAAAGACATTCCAGGTAAGGCAAATCCAGAAAGCTTTATGAGTATTTGTAAAAAAGTGGAAGTGATTGCTTCCATGGGACTCGGGACAATTAATGTCTCCCATATTAATCGGAACAGGTTTCTTCAGCTAGCTAGACTAGGGGAAAATTATGATGCATATGACTTCTCCCGTTTTGAGCTTGAAAAAAGATACTCTTTACTTATTGCTTTTTTAGTCAATCATCATCAATATCTGATCGATCAACTGATTGAGATTAATGACCGCATTTTAGCAAGTATTAAACGCAAAGGGACACGTGATTCACAAGAACAGTTAAAAGAAAAAGGAAAATTGGCTACTAAAAAATTGGAACATTATGCTTCTTTAATTGATGCTCTTCACTTTGCAAAAGATAATGATAGTAATCCTTTTGACGAAATTGAACGAATCATGCCTTGGGAAGATTTAGTACAAGATGGAGAAGAAGCTAAAAAAATTACAGGTAATAAAAATCATGGCTATTTAGAAATGGTTCGAAATAAAGCTAATTACCTCCGAAGATACACGCCAATGTTATTGAGGACCCTTTCGTTCAAAGCAACTCCGGCAGCAAATCCAGTCCTCATGGCCCTAACTCAACTAACTGATTTACACAATAGTGGTAAAAGAAAAATACCGGCAGATACTTCTACTGATTTTGTGAGTAAAAAATGGAAAAGCCTTGTTCGGCCAGAAGAGGGGAAAATAGATCGGTCTTACTATGAGTTAGTAGCTTTCACCGAGCTAAAGAACAATATTCGATCAGGAGATATTTCAGTTGAAGGAAGTATGATCCATCGAAATATTGATGATTACTTAGTTGATTTATCTGCTTGTATTGATTCAGAAACTATTCCAGACACGTTTGAGGACTATTTAAAGGATCGGGAAATAATTTTAGATTTACAGCTTCAATTTTATTCGACAGTTGATAAGAGAATTTCAAGAGCAAACCTTAAAAAGTTGGAAAAAGTTACACCTAGCGAAGCAGAAATATATAGAAAAAAACTTTATTCAATAATTCCTAAGATAAGGCTTAGTGATCTTTTAATTGAGGTGGACAGTTGGACCAACTTTTCACAAGAATTTAGTCATGATTCTACAGGGAAACCGCCGAGTGAACAAGAAAGAAAAATTATTTTTGCTGCTTTGCTGGGTTTAGGGATGAATATTGGTCTTGAAAAAATGGCCCAATCAACTCCTGGAATTTCTTATTCTCAGTTAGCCAATGCCAAACAATGGCGCTTTTATAAAGAAGCTCTGACTCGTGCTCAATCTGTTTTGGTTAATTATCAGTTAAAGCTTCCTGTTGCAGACTTTTGGGGTGAAGGAAAAACCACTGCTTCAGACGGAATGCGCGTCCCAGTGGGCGTCTCAGCTCTAAAATCCGATGTTAATCCACATTACAAAAGTATGGAAAAAGGAGCTACAATGATTCGATCAATAAATGATAGGCATACGACTCATCATATCGAGGTTGCTTCAACTAATACAAGGGAAGCTACTCATACCCTTGATGGCCTACTTTATCATGAAACAGATCTAGATATTGAGGAACATTTTACTGATACAAATGGGTATTCTGATCAGGTGTTTGGAATGACCGCATTACTAGGCTTTGATTTTGAACCTCGCATCAGAAATATAAAAAAATCACAATTATTTTCTATCAAATCACCTTCCTACTACCCTAACTTATCAGAAGATATAAGCGGAAAAATCAATGTAAAAATTATTGAAGAAAACTATGATGAAATTAAACGAATCGCCTATTCGATTCAAACAGGAAAAGTATCTAGTTCTTTACTATTAGGAAAGCTAGGCTCATACGCACGTAAGAATAGAGTAGCTCTTGCACTGAGAGAACTAGGTCGCATTGAAAAGAGCATTTTTATGATAGATTATATTACAGATAGTGAGCTACGGCGAAGGATCACTCATGGACTAAATAAGACAGAAGCGATTAATGCTTTAGCTAGAGAACTATTTTTTGGGCGACGCGGAAAATTTATGGAGCGCGATATTCGCCGACAACTTCAAAGTGCTAGTGCGCTTAATGTGTTAATAAATGCAATAAGTATATGGAACGCCGTCTACTTACAAGCAGCTTATAATTATCTCGTCAAAATAGATCCCGAAGTAACTAAGTATATGAAGCATGTATCTCCTATTAATTGGGAGCATATCACTTTTCTTGGAGAGTATAAATTTGACTTGTTATCTATTCCTAAACACTTAAGAGAATTGAATATAAAAAATAAATAGGCCTTGAAACATTGGTTTAGTGGGAATTTGTACCCCTTATCGATACAAATTCCCACTAAGCGCTCGGGACCCCTAGATAGAGTTCTATATTAGAGATGTAAAGAGTTTTGGTGAAGAGGTTTGTGAGTATGGCTTTTATAACCAGGGTGCAATGAGAAGCACTAACAGCAGCTAGCTTAAGAACGCATAGGATATACTTTTTATGGAAGTCACAGAGGAGGAATAAAATTTGAACAGGATTAACAGAGTAACCTCTATTCTTATTCAGCTGCAATCAAAAAAAATAATTCCTGCCAAAGAAATTGCACAGCGATTTAATATAAGCTTAAGGACAGTTTACAGAGATATCCGGACACTTGAAGAAGCCGGAATACCAATTGGATCTGAGGCCGGAAAAGGATATTTTCTTGTAGAGGGCTTCCTACTTCCGCCGGTAATGTTTACAGCGGCGGAAGTGGGTGCATTGATTACAGCAGGGAAATTTTTAAATTGCCATGGAGATGAATCATTTATAAAGGATTTTGATTCAGCTATGTATAAAATCAAAGGTTCTGTTGCAAAGTTTTAAATAAAGAATAAAATCCCTTACGGTATCTATGATTTAAGCTGGGATTCCCAATAATACCTTGATTTCAGTACAGACCGAAAACCCGAAGAGAGTGCCTTCTTTTCGGGTTTTCTTATATAATCCTCGAATGGCTTCCATGCCTTTAATCGTGGTATTTACATATTAAAAATGCAATATCTGATAAATTTAACATTGTTCTTGAGATTACCGAACGCAATCTGGTTGAAGATACTGATCTTGCACTACAGAAAATAAATGAATTAAGGATCCATGGCTGTGAATTTGCAGTTGATGATTTTGGCACGGGATATTGTTCCCTTGGCCTTCTGCAAAAGTTGTCTGTTGATTATCTTAAAATAGATAAAAGCTTTATAGACACACTCACTACAGCGGAAGACGAAACGCCAGTTTTAGATATTATTATTAAGCTGAGTAATCGACTTAATTTGATAACGATTGCAGAAGGTGTCAGTTCTCCTCACCAGGCGGAATATCTTATTCATAATAACGTGACATTAGTTCAGGGGTACTTATATGCAAAACCAATGAAAGCGACAGAGTTTTATCAGTGGTATGTAAACAGATAAATAATTAACCAATAATGGAATGTTTTTTATTGCCTTAAAATATAAACAAAGCCATCAGAAGGTTATTATCTGATGACAAGCGCAATGATCAACACTACTGTTAGTGGGAAATACATATGAAGCGTGGTGTCCTGCCTGTAGAGAATACGTAGTTGTAATCATTTTGACGTGTAACATAAAAATTAATTGAGGTGTCTACTTTTATGAAAAAATCAGAAGTGATATTTTCAAGGATTTCATCACTAATGTTATCATCTTTTTGTATTTTTTGTATTTTAACTGTGGTGAAATAAACGGTATCACGGAATTTCTTGTATGTAAAACTCACATATCGGCGGATGAAACCCATTTTTTTCCCATTTACCGTGTAAGCACCCGTGAGATACATATTCCCTGTATTATTTTCAGAAATCATATTTAACGAAAAGTATTGATCCATTTTCGTATGATCGGTGAAATTAATAACATGGGCATTACATGATATGTTTTGCTCTGCTGGTTCATTGGCATGATGAAACGCAATATGGCTAAGAATTGCTGCAATAAAAGCACATAAAATTATTCCCGCAAATAGAAAATATCTTTGAGTCATATGATTACTCCGCTTTATAATAGAGAGAATTACAATTATTTGGTGATTCAGAGTTTAACATCTGACTACAGGTGAAAGCATAAAACCCGCTCATGCTATCATTTGTTGCAATGTAAATGTAAGGATGTATTTTGCAGTTAATTTCCATTTTCTGCAATTTTTCAATAATCGGTGATAACATGTCTACGGAATTAAAATATATATTGTCATAGAAATAGCTACACCCTTCCTGAGTAGGATGTTGAGCATAATTTGAGAAAGCATCTGTTTTTTTTATAGTGTGAGCTTTGCTTTGAAAAGCCATATCGAAAAAATAAGAAGATATATACACTATCCCCCATGCCGCAAAAAAGTACACTATAAGTAATGTATTCTTTGTGGTGAAAATATCTTTTGCAACATGATTTTTATTTATATTTTCAATGTGGGTACCATCCTCTTCACTCTCAACACTTTCATTCTCAGTATGATTATTGTCGAGAACAGTTATGTTGATTTCTTCATTGATTTTAAAACCCTTACGCGGCACCGTTCTGATAATATCATTAAATATCGTCGATGAGCTGATTTCACGAAAGGAGCGTCTTATCATCGAAATGTTTTGATATAAAGTATTGGTTGCGACTTCAGCGCTGCTATCGCTCCAGACTTTTTCAAAGAATTGATTGTGCGATACGACACTATAAGCGTTATCTAAAAGTAATTTTAAGCATTTTCCCGCAGGATAAGTGAGTATCACTTCCTCTGATGTAAGGAGTGATGTTAACTTATTAGATGATGAGTTGAATCTTACTTCATCATTTATAATGTAGATCATTACATTTTATACCTTAGTTGTGTATTACAAATCCAGTATTACTTACAAAATAAAGGCAAGAACATTAATTGCACTATAGTATAATTTCCTAAAAATGCAAATGTGAATTATCTGATTTTTAAGAATAATCTTGATTTAATTGAAATTCTTAAACGATGTATATTTCTATTAAATGCTTTCTGCAGTGATGTGAATTAGGGGTTTTTCTGCATGTACTGATAAAAACTGCGTATCCCCGTTATTGGGAAAGAACGGGACGCATCCTCCACCCATGACACTAACCGTGTGATTGGTAGTTCCCTGCTGTGCACTTCTGGTGAAATAGAAGAAGCTCTATGCGCCGACATAGTTTTTGCATCTTGTTCGTGATGGTGGAGCAAGATGAATTAAAAGGAATGATGAAATGAAAACGCGTAAAGGTATTATTTTAGCGGGTGGTTCTGGTACACGTCTTTATCCTGTGACTATGGCTGTCAGTAAACAGCTATTACCTATTTATGATAAGCCGATGATCTATTACCCGCTTTCTACACTGATGTTAGCGGGTATTCGCGATATTCTGATTATCAGTACGCCGCAGGATACTCCTCGTTTTCAACAACTGCTGGGTGATGGTAGCCAGTGGGGGTTAAATCTTCAGTACAAAGTGCAACCGAGTCCAGATGGTCTTGCTCAGGCATTTATCATCGGTGAAGAGTTTATCGGTGGTGATGATTGTGCTTTGGTTCTAGGTGATAATATCTTTTACGGTCACGATCTGCCGAAGTTAATGGACGTACCTGTTAACAAAGAAAGTGGTGCAACGGTATTTGCCTATCACGTAAATGATCCTGAACGCTACGGTGTCGTTGAGTTTGATAAAAACGGTACGGCAATAAGCCTAGAAGAAAAACCGCTACAACCAAAAAGTAATTATGCGGTAACCGGGCTTTATTTCTATGATAACAACGTTGTCGAAATGGCGAAAAACCTTAAGCCTTCTGCCCGTGGTGAACTGGAAATTACCGATATTAACCGTATTTATATGGAACAGGGGCGTTTATCCGTTGCCATGATGGGGCGTGGTTATGCATGGCTGGATACGGGGACACATCAGAGTCTTATTGAAGCAAGCAACTTCATTGCCACCATTGAAGAGCGCCAGGGACTAAAGGTTTCCTGCCCAGAAGAAATTGCTTACCGTAAAGGGTTTATTGATGCTGAACAGGTGAAAGCATTAGCGGAGCCGCTGAAAAAAAATGCTTATGGTCAGTATCTGCTGAAAATGATTAAAGGTTATTAATAAAATGAACGTAATTAAAACAGAAATTCCTGATGTGTTAATTTTCGAGCCGAAAGTTTTTGGTGATGAGCGTGGTTTCTTTATGGAAAGCTTTAATCAGAAAGTATTCGAAGAAGCTGTAGGACGTAAGGTTGAATTTGTTCAGGATAACCATTCGAAGTCTAGTAAAGGTGTTTTACGCGGGCTGCATTATCAGTTAGAACCTTATGCGCAAGGGAAATTGGTACGTTGCGTTGTTGGTGAGGTTTTTGATGTTGCGGTTGATATTCGTAAATCGTCACCTACTTTTGGCAAGTGGGTTGGGGTGAATTTATCTGCTGAGAATAAGCGCCAGTTGTGGATCCCTGAGGGATTTGCACATGGTTTTTTGGTGCTGAGTGAGACTGCGGAGTTTGTTTATAAGACGACAAACTATTATTCAAGAGAATATGAGGGTGGCATCATTTGGAATGATAAACAAATCGGTATTGTTTGGCCAAAGAATGGGAAATATCTTCTTTCGGAGAAAGATGAGAATCAACCTGTTTTTGACGCGTTATAGTTAGCAAGATTTTGAATTTTGTGTTATGAGTCAAGAGGTAAAAGTTGATCGATATAGCAATGGCGACGTTTAATGGAAGTGATTTTTTAAAAAAACAAATTGCTTCTATTCAAAACCAAACATATACAAACTGGCGATTGATTATAAGTGATGATGGTTCAAGTGACGATACGCTGAAAATTATCTTAGATTGCATGAAAGATGATTGCCGAATAAAATTGGTTAATACATCAAAAAAAAATGGGGTTGTCAATAATTTTAATGAGGCGTTACTTCATACGACTGCACCTCATATTATTTTGTGTGATCAGGATGATGTTTGGCCAAATAATAAACTTGAGAAATTGTTATGTGAAATGAAATCAGCAGAGTTAGATAATGATTTGCCTGTTTTGATTTTTACTGACTTAACACTCATTGATGGGGATGATAATATCATTGCGGATAGTTATTATAATGTAAATAAATTTAACCCCAAGCACAATCTTAAATACAATAATTTACTATGGCATTCAACAATTTATGGTTGTTCCATTATATTAAATCGTAAATTATTAAATATAGCCCTTCCGATACCTTCCGATGTGTCGATGCATGACCATTGGCTATCGCTTATAGCAATGAAATATGGGAAATTAATATATTATGATTTCAAATCCACGTTTTATCGTCAGCATCAGAATAATCAAGTTGGTGGAAGGCCGAATAGTTTTTTATTCAAAATGAAAAAACTCCCTAATTATTATAGAAAAATAAAACTAGACGCTGTCCATATGAAAGCACATATAAAATATTTAGAGGAAGCAAAGTCTGAGAGGCGGAAAATATGGGGTGGAGTTATATTAAGTATACTCAAAAGTATTATTGTAGGTAATAAAAAAATGTATTCATTATGTTTGTTATTTCTTCTCGTAAAAATATGAAGTTATGTCCGGTACGAATTTATAATGTATTATGTCTCTTATGAAAAAGAAAATTATCGTCTCTGCTGTAAATCTAACTTTAGGTGGTACATTAACTGTTGTTAGAGATCTATTAAATGAATTGGATAGACGTACTGATGTTTCAGTTATAGCTTTAGTTCATGATAAGAAATTATTTGAATCTTTTAAGCATGTTAAGTTAATTGCCGTTCCAACAGTGAAAAAAAGTTGGATTAAGCGATTATGGTTTGAATTTTTTATTTCGAACATCCTGTCCAAAAGATTGCTCCCTGATTATTGGTTGTGCATGCATGATATTTCAGCGAAAATATCTCATGGAAAACAATTTGTATATTGTCATAACCCAAGTCCGTTCTACAAAAAACGAGTACGGGCGAAAGATTTATATTTTGATTGGAAGTTTTTTCTTTTTAATTTTTTTTATGATACCTTATATCGTATTAATATCAAATCAAACTATACGGTTTTTGTTCAACAAAGTTGGATTGCAGAACAATTTAAGGACAAATATAAAATCACTAATGTAAAAGTTGTTCGTCCTTATATCGATAAACAAGATAAAATTGATAATGTATGGCAGTTTACTTGTCCAGAAAATGGAAAAATAAAAGTTTTTTATCCATCAATACCAAGAGTATTTAAAAATTTCGAAGTTATTTTACAAGTGGCAAAAGATTTAGAATATACTGATCGTATTGAGTTCATATTAACATTTGACGGTAGTGAAAATAAATATTCAAAAAGCTTATATGAAAAATATAAGGATTTAAAAAATACAAAATTCATCGGGGTTCAAAGTAAGGATGAAATGGAAAAATTATATTCAGAAGTAGATATTGTTTGTTTTCCATCAAAGTTAGAAACATGGGGATTGCCTATTACTGAAGCTAAATCTTACAAACTGCCATTAATTCTAGCTGATTTACCTTATGCTTACGAAACTTTAGGCACATACAATAAAGTTGTATTCTTCCCTCCAGAAGATGCGATAGCACTAAAAGAAATTTTTATCAAAATAATCTCAAATCAATCAGTTTTTATCGAAAAAAAAGCGATATATAACGAATTAGCTATCGAAGGTTGGGCTTCATTCGTAAACGAAGTGCTTAAGGATTAATTATGTTATATATAATTGTTGTTTCTCACTTTCATGAGAAATATATTGCCAGATTGCTTGGGAATATTTCTGTAGATAGATTGGAAAATGTTAAGATCATAATAAAGGATAATGTTAAAAGCCCCGAGTTAAAAAAAATATGCGCAAGCTATGGCGTTGAGTATCTTTCATCGGAAAAAAAAATGGGGTTTGGTGAAAATAATAATTATGCTGTAAAAAATATAATGCATAAATACACTTTAAAAAAAGAAGATTATATTTTTTTTATTAACCCAGATGTGATTGTCAGTTGTGAAGTTATTCAAGATTTATATACGTATGTTATAGAAAGAAATATTCAATTATTCACTATCGATTTATATAAAGATTTTGAAATGAATATTCGTGATTGTTCTGTTAGACAATTCCCTAATTTAAAAGATTTTGTTTCTTCTTATTTATTCAAAAAGAATCCTACTATAATTCAACGCGACTCGATAACGTCACCTACTGTCGTGGACTGGTGTGCTGGATCGTTTATTGGAATAAGTTCCGGATTGTTTAAACAATTGAAAGGATTTGACGAAAAATACTATATGTATTGTGAAGATATTGATTTATGTTTTAGGGCTAAAAAAAACGGATCTCAGTTAGTATATTTGCCATATTTTAAAGCAATACATAGCACACATTTTAGTAACAGACAGTTTATGTCAAAACATTTTATATGGCATATTAAGAGTATCGTAAGATTTCTCTTGAAGAAGAATAATATTATTGGCAATTAATTATTAAAATAACAAGGTGATAGAAATGAGTTGTGACGAGAATGACAAGGTTAGTATTTATATTTCAACATATAATAGAGTCAATAAGTTAAAAAGAGCTATATTCTCTGTGCTTAACCAAGACTATACCAATATTGAAATAATTGTTTGTGATGATGCTTCAAACGATGGCACTGAAGAATTTATGAATGATTTGGTAAAGTTTGATAATAGGGTTTTGTATATTCGAAACACAAGCAATCTTGGTGCATGTGCTACCAGAAATAATGCTATTAACGTTGCAACTGGTAAATTTATCACAGGATTAGATGATGATGATGAGTTCATGGCAGATCGAGTTTCAGTATTTGTAAAATATTGGGATGATAATTACGCTTTTATATGTAGTGATTTTATTGAGAAATTTGATAACGGTCTTCGAAAAAATCATTACCATAATAAAAAACTTATCTCAGATTATACCGGCCTTTTATACTATAATAATGCATCCAATCAAATTTTTACTTTAACAAAGAATTTGCGTAGCATAAATGGCTTCAGAGAAAATGTTAAGAGATATCAAGATTGGGATACTTGGCTCAGATTGTCTTATAAATTTGGAGAATTTCTAAGGATTCCTAATGCAACTTATATCATGAATCATGATCATTCACATGCAGAGCCAAGAGTTTCTACAGGTTGCTCATCTATACAAGCAATCAAAGATCATAGAGATAGAAATTTAGATATTTATCAAGGAAAACAATTAGACTTTTTAAATTTTTTAATACTGCAGCTTGAAGGTAAAGAATCAATATTAGAATGTATCAAATGGTCATATGAACAAAGAAATATAAAATATTTCATAAAATATTTTTTCAGTAAGAATAAAAATTATTAAATAAACTAGTCATCTTATTTTAATATTATATACCTGGTGTTGAAAATGAAACTGAGCCAGTTTTTACTTTTCCCATTAAATGTTCTATTTATAATGCTTTTTGGGTTAGTTCTCGCTTTATTTAAATTTTCTGATTTTTATGAAATTCCAGATAGTTGGAATATTGTCATTTACATTATGTCTTTGACACCGTTGATGATATATTACCAATTTTATATAAGGAGAAAAAATTTTTACATCGCAATCGATGAAAATATAAAGCTAAGTAAACTCTATAAGTTATTCTTAACCTTAAGCGTAGGTTTTTTTTCTCTATCTTTCTTTAAAGTAGGGATTCCAATCTTCTCTCCTAGTGGAAGAGATATCGACACAATACTTATTGATGATAAATTTGCGAGTATTTGTAATATATTGGCATACTCTCTTATGATAGCTGCAGTGACATTTGCAGCAACTTTTTCCAGTAAAAAATCTATATTATTGTGTTTTTGCTTATCTGTGCTTTTTTCAATATTATTATTGTCAAGACAATTGGCAATGGTTTCATTTGTGATCGTCCTAATAACTTATTTTTGTAAAAACACTCTTAATATTAGTAAAGTAATTTATATACTTTCTTTCATGGTTTTCATTGGGTTCTTTTTTAGCTTTTTAGGAAATTATAGGCAACAAATTCATGGCGATTATGTTGCTGATTATGCTCATTTAATTGGTAACTCAACAAGAGAGGGCTTCATTTTAAATGACACGCTTTATTGGCTTTGGCTTTATATAGCAAGTCCTATCTATAATCTTTTTTATAATTTAGATGTTTTTAAGTATGTAAACTCTCCTTGTTTTAATGTGGATTTTGAGTGTGTTGGTTCATTCCTATCTTCAGAAGTACTACCTTTAACGATAAGTAAAGCATTAAATTTAACTCTTATAGAGGAAAAACTAGTAGTTGGGCATTTAAATGTTAGTACGGCATATGCGAAAGCAGTTGTTATTTTTGGCTCATACGGTATATTTCTGCATGTAATATTGCAAATTATATTCTTTCAATTTATTAATCTTTTTTGTCATCCTTCAATGAAGTTTGTTCTTAGAATATATTATTCTGCGATAATTTTTTTTTCTATATTTAGTAATTTATTTATAGCCCCACATTTCTTTTTTGTTATGATTATTATTTTAATAGTCGGTTGGTTAAATAGTGGTAGAATTAATAATTTACGTCGAAATAAAGAGTCAAGATTGGTTAAGTAACCACCAAATCTGATGAGTTAAGAAAAAATTATATTTATTTGACTATGACACTGAGGTCTCAATGAGCTTTAAAATTATATCTATTCTTGTTGTCAAAAATGAAGTTGATATTGTAGGCGATGTTATAAAGGAAGCTTCAAAATGGTCTGATAAAATCATCGTTCTGGATAATCATAGTAATGATGGTACTTGGGAGTTAATCAACTCACTTAAAAATGATAATGAAAAAATAATTATATGGGGGCAATATCATGGTAAATTTTATGACCAGATTCGACAGCGTGTCTTTCAGGATTATAAGTACTTGGCTAATAATGGAGATTGGTGGTGTAGATTAGATGCAGATGAAATTTATATTGATAATCCACGTGAGTTTATCAAGTTAATAGACAAAAAAATTGATCATATTGAAAGTGCATCGTTCCAGTTTTATTTAACTGAGAGAGATTATGTTGAAAATAAAACTGTTACTTACAAAGATTTAAAATGGTATTCTTGTAATCATAGTGAACTTAGATTTTTTAGACATAATGACTCTTTAATATGGCCACAAAAATCCAATTGGCCTATAAATCTAGTACTTAAATCAAGGAAAAAAATACGATTAAAACATTATCAATACAGAGATTTTTTACAAGTTAAGAAAAGAATTAATATCAGGAAAAATAATAGTAGTGATCTTGAGTTGTTTGGTCATGAAAGAACCACTGATGATCAATGGTATTTACGTCGTGGTTTTAAAAAGCCACTAGATGAAGACTTTGTAAGGCAACGTATCGTTTTATCATGCGATTTAAAATGCTCTGATAATTATGTCATTCCGTCTAAATTAAAAAATACTGAAGATTATTGGTTTGGAATATTAATAAGGAAAATTAAATTGTTTATTATTTTTATTCTTTCTCCTATATTTAGGATTGTGATTTAAAATCATTGAATTTTTTTCTTTTTTATGTGAGGCTTATGAGGCTTTAATTGAATAAAAAAATATTCTCAAATTCTGTCTGGATGATCAGTGAAAAGGTTATCAGTATCTTAGGTCTAGTTTTTGTAACTTCTTTTGTTGCGAAGTATGTTGGACCTGATATTTATGGGCAAATCGCATTTGCTAACTCATTATTCCAAATTATTCAAATAATTTCACTGCTGGGTAGTGATGTACTGATATTTAAGAGATTGAGCAAAAAAGAACGTTCAGGTGTAAACTTAATAGTTTCTACATATCCTATACGGTTGAAAGTTTACTTATTTTGTTCTTTCCCTATACTAACGTATTCTTATTTTACTACTGCAACGGACTCTTTTATATATATAGTTGCTGTATGCATAGCATGCTTGATATATTCTCTCGACGTGTATAATATTTTTTATGATGCAAAATTAAAATCAAAGGTTAATGTTTTTATTAATATTTTTGGATTGTGTGTCTCTTTGTTTATAAGATGGTGTATTGCTTATTTTGAAATGGATCCATTATATCTTTGTATTCCAATCGTTCTGACACCGTTAATTCCTTATTTTATTAGATTACTTCATTTTCGCATGCATAACGTATTTCCAACTTTACGACCAAAATATAAGTGGAAGTACAAGCGGTATTTGCTCCGCATAGGATTTAACTTTGTCATTACAAATATATCTGTAGCTTTATATACGAGATTTTCATTACTAGCTATTGGTTTATTTCTGAGTAAGAGTTATGTTGGAGTTTATTCTGTGGCTGTAACTTTAGCTACAGCATGGATATTTATTAATTCGGCTATTACTACATCTTGTCTCCCAATGATTTTTTCGGAAAAAGATGATAGGGTATGTATAAACAAAATTGCAGTAGTAAATAGATATATTATATTTGTTTCGCTTCCTATTATGTTGTTATTTATATTTTTTGGTAAGTGGTTTATAGCTTATTTCTATGGTGCTGATTATATTGACGCCTATATTCCACTGGTGATTTTAACATTCACAACAATGATTGGCTCATTAGGAACTCTATCTGCCAGATATATAGCTAAACATTCTGGTTATACTTATTTGTCTAGGAAGATGTTTATTGTCGCAATTTTTAGTATTATAGTAAGTTGTTTATTAATCAATTCAATAGGTATTATTGGTGCAGCAGTATCCTCCTTATTAACTGAGATTTTTTCATTAACCATATGTAATTATTTTTTTCGTAATCATGCTGTTCTATGCATTCATCTTAGAACTTTAGGAATATATAAAAACATAACAACTTGAAATTTTTAAATTTGTTAAACTTTAGCTACTTATTTATGGTTTTTTATTGTTTATTGTTAAATCTAGAATTTATAATTTGTATGTTCGTCAGACCTCAACAGGAGCGTTAAATGTCAAAGCAACAGATCGGCGTCGTCGGTATGGCAGTGATGGGGCGCAACCTTGCGCTCAACATCGAAAGCCGTGGTTATACCGTCTCTATTTTCAACCGTTCCCGTGAGAAGACGGAAGAAGTGATTGCCGAAAATCCAGGCAAAAAACTGGTTCCTTACTATACGGTGAAAGAGTTTGTTGAATCTCTGGAAACGCCTCGTCGCATCCTGTTAATGGTGAAAGCAGGTGCAGGCACGGATGCTGCTATTGATTCCCTTAAGCCATACCTCGATAAAGGTGACATCATCATCGATGGTGGTAATACCTTCTTCCAGGACACCATTCGTCGTAATCGTGAGCTTTCTGCTTACGTGCCGAAAGGCAAGGAGAAGCAGGCTATGAAGCAGCAAAAGGCGATGTTAATCGCCCTGATCGTCATCTGTTTAACCGTCATTGTGACGGCACTGGTAACGAGGAAAGACCTCTGCGAGGTACGAATCCGAACCGGCCAGACGGAGGTCGCTGTCTTCACAGCTTACGAACCTGAGGAGTAAGAGACCTGGCGGGGGAGAAATCCCTCGCCACCTCTGATGTGTCAGGCATCCTCAACGCACCCGCACTTAACCCGCTTCGGCGTTTTTTCCGTTGATTAACTCTAGTTATTAGAGAACCGAACTTTTATTGATGGGGCAGGGAGATGAAGAAACTTGTTTTAGTCGCAGGTGTAATGATTGCAACAGTAATGTTGGGAGGGTGTGCAGCAAAGGTCGATCCAGCGTTGAAAGCAGAAGCAATGAAGCCACTAACATGTAATGATGAAAAGCAATGTGACTTTTATTGGAAACGAGCGCAATTCTGGTTGGCTAATAATTCCTCATGGAAAATTCAAACGGCGACAGACACGCTAATTTCCACTTATAATCCCTCTCCAAATAGTCCATTCCTCGCTTATCAAGTGAGTAAAATGCCAAATGAAGATGGATCCTCAAGAATTTTCATCAAGCCTTTTTGCGATAATATGTTTGGCTGTCAACCAAACCCCTATCAGGCAGTTGTTTCCTTTAAAAACTTCGTTAAAACAGGGCAGTAGTGTATAGCTTGGACGATAAATTATTAGTGAAAACGCCGTAAACCCTCACCCAATGTGGACTAAGCCTATCAAACATGACTGTGATGATTAGTCCGTAGTTGTTGCCTATGAAATCTGGATTGAGTCAGGGTTTAATCCAATAATTATTCTATCGTTCCTTTACAAGTCCGGTATATTACTTTCAGTTTGTTTTAGCATACCCGCTTCGGCGGGTTTTGTTTTTTCCTGGCATTCTGGTTTACAATTCGCACGCCAGCCTGAACAACTGGCACCTGCTGCGCCAGCAGAGACAACCGATGGCGCACGATACCAAATTACACAATTCTGATGATTCTGCCGTCTTTGCCAG
This sequence comes from Lysinibacillus sp. 1 U-2021, assembly GCF_029916965.1. Classification (NCBI taxonomy): domain Bacteria; kingdom Bacillati; phylum Bacillota; class Bacilli; order Caryophanales; family Bacillaceae; genus Lysinibacillus; species Lysinibacillus sp. 1 U-2021. Next base: position 3,867,146 of record NZ_CP123966.1, on the reverse strand, counting down.
CAGGCGCGGGCGGCGTTCCCGCACTTTCAAATCTGACTGGTTCCAGCATGACCCATGTACTGAAGAACAGGCCGAATGGCTAATTCATAACTATCGCAGACGCGGATACGAGATTAAGAAAGCCCTCAGCCTCGATTATCGTCACTGGATAATCTATGTCAGGCTCCCTTATTCCGAACGCCCACCGCGCCCATCCCGCACATACCAGCATCGGATCTGGAGGTAACGTGCGGATATTACTTCGACCTGTTCTGGTACCGGAACTCGGGCTGGTGGTCCTTAATCCGGGCCGTGAATCCATGCCGGTATTTTACAATACCCGGGTGTTGGTGGAGCCGGAACCGAAAAACATGCGGGCGCTGCCATCAGGAGAGGTTCCCGCTGTTCGCCAGCCGCTGGCGCAAGACAAATCGTTACTGCCATTTTTCAGCGATGAGCGGGTGATCCGTGCTGTAGGTGGTGCTGGCGCACTGTCTGACTGGCTATTACGTCACGTGAAATCCTGCCAGTGGCCACACGGCGATTATCATCACAGCGAAACCGTCATACATCGTTATGGTACTGGCGCGATGGTGTTGTGCTGGCACTGCGACAACCAGCTGCGGGAGCAGACATCTGATTCACTGGAGCAACTTGCTCAGCAGAATCTGGCAGCCTGGATGATTGACGTCATACGTCACGCAATGAATGGCACACAAGAGTGGGAATTATCGCTGGCTGAATTATCCTGGTGGGCGGTCTGCAATCAGGTGGCGGACGCGCTACCGGAGGCAGTATTACGTCGCTCTCTGGGATTACGTGCGGAAAAAATCCACTCGGTGTATCGCGAAAGTGACATCGTACCGGGAGAGCAGAGCGCCACCAGTATACTGAAGCAGCGCACAAAAAATATTGCGCTACCGCCTCACGTCCACCAGCAACAGAACCCACCACAGGAAAAGGCGGTGGTAAGCATCGCCGTTGATCCTGAGTCCCCGGAATCTTTCATGAAGCGACCTAAACGTCGCCGTTGGGTAAATGAGAAATACACACGCTGGGTAAAGACACAGTCGTGTGCGTGCTGTGGTAAGCCAGCTGACGATCCCCATCACCTGATAGGTCATGGTCAGGGCGGAATGGGAACAAAGGCCCACGATATTTTCACGTTACCGTTGTGTCGTAAACATCATAACGAGCTTCATGCAGATCCGTTGGCGTTCGAAGAAAAGCATGGTTCTCAGGTTGATTTAATTTTTCGTTTTCTTGATCACGCCTTTGCAACCGGCGTGCTCGGATAAAAGAGGTTACTGATGGGGATAGAATTTGTTTTGCCTTACCCGCCGACGGTAAATACCTACTGGCGTCGTCGTGGCAGCACATATTTTGTATCAAAAGCAGGGGAGCGTTATCGCCGGGATGTGGCGCTTATTGTTCGCCAGCAGCGGCTGAAATTAAATCTGTCCGGAAGGCTGGCAATAAAAATTATTGCAGAGCCACCGGATAAGCGCCGTCGTGACCTGGACAATATTCTGAAAGCACCACTGGATGCACTGACACATGCGGGACTGCTTATCGACGACGAGCAGTTTGATGAAGTTAATATTATGCGCGGTCAGGTTGTTCCCGGTGGTCGGCTGGGGATAAAAATCACAGAACTGGAGTGCGCATGAATAACCAGTATTTACAGTTTGTGCGTGAGCAGCTCACGATCGCCACCGCTGATTTGAGTGGAGCAACAAAAGGTCAGCTTGAAGCCTGGCAGGAGAATGCCATGTTCAATACAGGGCGTTACAGACGTAAAAAAATCCGGTACTGCGATAAGGTCACTGGAAAAATAGTAACGCTGGATAATCCACCGATCCCGGGAAAGCAATCGCTGGCGAAAGGTTCATCAATTGCCCTGGTCAGTCCGGTTGAGTTTTCGACATCATCATGGCGACGCGCCGTTCTGTCTCTTGAAGAACATCATAAAGCCTGGCTGCTGTGGTGTTACAGCGGTAGCATTTGCTGGGAGCATCAGATCGCGATAACGCAGTGGGCGTGGATTGAATTTAATGCTCAATCCGGTACCAGAAAAATTGCAGGAAAAACTCTGGTGCGCCTGAAGACGTTGATCTGGTTGGCGGCGCAGGCGGTAAAAGCTGAGCTTTTTGGTGGGGAAGGTTACGAATACCAGGAACTGGCGTTACTGGTGGGAGTAACAACCAAAAACTGGTCCAAGACATTTACTGGTCACTGGGTTGCAATGAAACACATTTTTCATCGGCTGGATAGTGAAGCTTTATTGTTAGTGGAGAGAACACGTTCAAAACAAAAGGCGGCATTTTCATAGCAAAGTATTGCAAAAGTAGATTAAAACGCATATATTTCGTGTAAATCTGATATTTTGCCGTTTTTATACGTGATGGCAAAGCTAGTAAAACCCGCGACCGAGCGGGTTTTTTATCCCCCCAAAAAATGGCATAGACATTAAACGTGATGACGATTGTGCCAATACTTTCTCCATCAATGACGCCCCTTGACTGCATGGAATCCAATTTGTTATGTAATATGTGTTGATATTTTTGAGTTGTTAATGGTGTTACTATGAATGACAGTGCTCTGCTCAGAAACTCTTCACTTTTTGTTGCTTATATGGGCTGTCTAGGATGGGGAAGCGCTTATTTCTATGGATGGGGTACTTCATTTTACTATGGCTTTCCATGGTGGGTTGTCGGGGCTGGTGTCGATGATGTAGCACGAAGTTTGTTTTATGCTGTGACAGTTATCGTTATATTCCTTATTGGATGGGGAGTTGGTATTGTTTTCTTTTTGGGCATAAAACAAAAGCGCAATATACAAAATTTAAGTTTTATCCGGCTTTTTCTCGCGATATTGCTGCTTTTTATTCCACCTGTTCTGGAGTTTTCGGTAATTCATCAGCATGTTGAGCCAGATGTACTGATTTTCTGCATTCTTGCTGCCTTTACAATCACGCTTTTTGTCAGGTCTGGAAGAAGACTTGTTTCAGTCAAATGTTTTTCGGAAATGTCTTTTATTCGCCATCACCGAATTGAGTTCATGATGGCTGGGTTTATGATTTATTTCTGGGCATTCTCTCTTATTGCCGGTTGGTACAAACCACAGTTTAAGAGGGAATATCAGGCGATCCACTATGAGAATGTATGGTATTACATTATTGCGCGTTATGATGATCGTCTGGTGTTATCGAAATCATACAGGAGTGGGGGTAAGAAATTCGTTATATTTAATAGCGGAAATATTAATGATTTTGAAATTAATACAGTCAGAGTGCGTTAAAATTTCTTGAGTAACAAAGATTTTTACCGCCCGCCATTGAGAGGTTTTTTATGCCAGAAAAATGGTTCGGTACATAAAATGTGCAGGTGGTTATTAATACCGGTCTTTCAGCTTGCTGGCTTCTTCGACAAGAGTTATTGGTATGTCACGTTAACCAATAAAGAGAAAAAGACATGCTAAAACAGCAGGATATGACAGAAACAGCCAGAGTGGTGTTTAATGAATTAAGCGTCACTGAACCGGCAACAGTTGGGGAAATTGCGCAGAATACTTACCTTTCACGCGAACGCTGTCAGTTAATACTGACCCAGCTTGTTATGGCGGGTCTGGCAGATTATCAGTTCGGTTGTTACAGACGCCTTCCGCAGTGAAGGCTTTTTACTTTGTGGTAATGGGCGGCTGGTGGGTGTTAGCGGCACCTGCCAGCCATCTGCTCATGAATCGGGGTCACAAGCAAACCTCAGGCCCATCCGCTTTGCGCAAAAGCGGTATGAGCCTATCAGAGAAGTGCTTATTGATCTATGGTTGATACTGTAAAAATATCCAGTTGTGAGTTAATCAACACCGATTGCCTGGAATTTATCCAGACCTTATCGGAAAACTCTGTCGATCTTATAGTCACAGACCCGCCATATTTTAAAGTGAAGCCCGAGGGCTGGGATAACCAGTGGAAGGGAGACGATGATTACCTGAAATGGCTGGACCAGTGTCTGGCTCAGTTCTGGCGGGTACTGAAGCCTGCCGGAAGTCTTTACCTGTTTTGTGGTCATCGCCTGGCATCTGATATCGAAATCATGATGCGTGAGCGCTTTAATGTGCTGAACCACATTATCTGGGCGAAGCCGTCCGGACGCTGGAACGGGTGCAACAAAGAAAGCCTGCGGGCGTATTTCCCGGCAACAGAGCGCATTCTGTTTGCCGAACATTATCAGGGGCCATATCAGCCAAAAAATGACGGCTATGCGGCAAAGGAGCGCGAGCTTAAACAACACGTCATGGCCCCGCTGATTTTTTACTTTCGTGATGCGCGTGAATCACTGGGAATAACGTCCAAACAGATAGCGGAAGCCACCGGAAAGAAAAACATGGTGTCGCACTGGTTTGGTACCAGTCAGTGGCAGTTACCGAACGAAGCTGATTACAGAAAACTGCAGGCGCTGTTCGCGCGTGTTGCAGAAGAAAAACACCAGCGTGGGGAGCTGGCAACGCCACACCAACTGCTGGTCAGCACATACAGTGAACTGAACCGGCAATATGCCAGTCTGCTTGAGGAATACAAATCTCTGCGGCGTTATTTTTCTGTATCGGCCGCCGTTCCTTATACGGATGTCTGGACGCATAAGCCCGTACAGTATTATCCGGGTAAGCATCCCTGCGAAAAACCGGCGGATATGTTGCGTCAGATAATTTCTGCCAGCAGTCGTCCGGGGGATGTGGTTGCGGATTTTTTTATGGGATCGGGGGCAACAATAAAAGCAGCAATGGGATTGGGGCGTCGCACGATTGGGGTTGAACTTGAGTCCGGGCGTTTTGAACAAACAGTTGGTGAAATATTGGTGCTGAACGATAAATTGCGAAATGCACAATTAGATAAGAACAGGAGCTAATCCTCGATTAATATCTAAGCCAAGCAGGATGCTTGGAAGTTCTGATATATTCTTATCGTTTTTCGGTATTTAAAACTGATTTTCGCTGGTTGCGAAAGCACGTGGTCGGGCACTGCGTTCACACATGCAGGAGGGTGTGAAGCCAGCTTTTTTTCTGTGTATTCAGATGGCGTTCTGATTCTATAACGAGTTACGTGGACATCAGGGATGGAGAGAATAGGAACGCCATCTTAATACATTTTCCCCGTTTATTTGATATATCTTCCGGATAAGGGATTAGGTCTGGTTTTTTATGTCATTCAATAACGCTCTTCTATACTGTATACAATACTTTATCCTGGCAGTGTGTTTAAAACCTGAACTTATCCTTTGTTTCGTTTATAGACAGAAGGGTTAATATCGACTTATCATCAGCAGGATGGCAACAGATGTGTAAGCAGCTGGTCACCAGTTATACTTCAGTGGTACTTCTGAGTGCTTCTCTCCGTGAAATGATTATCATCCAGATGACAGGAGTAGAGTGAATATTGATGATATTTCCAGGTGCTCCAGCTTGTTGCAGCGTATTGAGGATGTTAATGCTGAACGAGCCAGGGCCTTTAGTCGTTTGACAGTTATATTTTCTACCCCTGATCGCCTTTCAGGAAAGAACATTGTTTTATTAAACAGTGATGCCATCCATAAGGTTTTTGAAGAGTTCATGGCTGCTAATTCAGAATTGCTGGCTCTTGTTGAGGAATACAACGAGATAGCCAGCCGTGTCGGTATGGATGAATTCAACGTCATACTTCGTGGATAAAAACATGCTTCATATTTTCTGTTAGCTCGCTACGGCGAGCTTTTTTTGTATCTGAGCCACACCTGGCGCACATCAAAAACACAGAGCCTTTCAGGAGGTGCTTACGGGATTGTCAGTGTGACTTTCACTGTGGGCTGGTAACCATCTGGCGCAGGCTCGTCTACGCAAAGGAAAAGTCACGATGTTAGGTATTTTCAAAAAGAAAACCCGCAAGGCCATCACAGAAGTGAAGAAGATGGAGAACCGTGATGCGGTGGAGGCGACCGTCTGGGGCGCATATTCCATTGCATATGCCGACGGCACCTGCGATGCGAAAGAAATCGCAGTACTGGAGAAAACTATTGCTGCGCTTCCTGCTTTTGCACCGTTCTCTGGTGAGATTGCCCAGATGAGCGCCAATATCCGCGCCCGTTATGAAGCGTCACCGCGTAGTGCGAATGCGCATGCATTGCGTGAGCTGGCTGATGTGGCGGGGACAACTGAGGCGGTTGACGTGCTTTGCCTCTGTCTGGATATCGCTGATCAGGATGGCATTGGTCCGGATGAAGAAGCGCAGCTCAAGAAAATTGCACAGGCGCTTCAGTTACCACTGGAGCAGTATCTGTGAAAAGTGCGGGCCTTGTGCTGGCTGCCATCCTGTTGTTTCTGGTAGTGGCAGTGGATTTCACTGGATGGCTGATGTCGGTACTGGCTGATGGTGTGCTGGTGGCGATGGTAACGGTCTTACTCTGGCCTTTACTTCGCAAATCTGAATAAACAGCCTACAAAAGGTATCTGCGGGTACCTTTGATAAAGTTTTTTAGGGCCGCTGATGGTCCTTTTTATTTACAGGAGAATAAATATGTCTGAACCCTTATCCGGTTCCGGCACTGCTGTGGCGCTCGGCGGGGCGACGGTATTCGGGCTGTTTACCGGGACGGATTTCGGGATTGTATTTGGTGCGTTCGCTGGTGCGTTATTTGTGGCAACAATGCCGCAGACACTTTCAGCCTGGCGTGTGGCTGCACATTTTCTGGTGTCCTTTATTGTTGGTGTGCTTGGGGCCCGTGGTGTGGCCGGTTACATGGCGGAACGTATTGGGTTTAACAGTGCTTCCGTTGATGCGTTGTGTGCGGTCCTGGTGTCGGTGCTCTCAGTAAAAGTCCTGTCATTCATCCACCAGCAGGAGATTACATCACTGGTATCCGGTCTGTTCTCCCGTCAGCGTGGAGGAGGTGGTGGTAATGACAAATAATCTTCCAGGATTACTGAATGCGGCGTTATGTACGGTTATCGTACTGACGCTTTTTTTCTACCGCAGAAAAGAGTCCCGACACAAACCGCTGATATCGTGGTGCGCCTGGTGTCTGATGCTGTTGTATGCGATAACGCCGTTAAGTTATCTCTGTGGTCATCCGTTGCCGGCAGACTGGCTGGTAGTGATGCTGAACCTGGTGTTTGGTGTCATGGTAGTGCGTGCGCGCGGTAATGTTTCAAAAATTTTTGCTTTCCTGAGTGGCTGATATGAAATCGAGAGATGAAATTTTTGATGAAATCCTCGGAAAAGAGGGGGGGTATGTCAGTCATCCTGACGATACAGGCGGAGCGACGAAGTGGGGAATTACTGAAAAAGTGGCGCGCGCGCATGGTTACCGTGGTGATATGCGTGATTTGAGCCGCGGGCAGGCTCTGGAAATCCTTGAGGCAGACTATTGGTATGGACCTCGTTTTGACCAGGTGGCAAACCTGTCTCCTGATATTGCTGCAGAACTGTGTGATACCGGGGTAAACATGGGGCCGTCGGTAGCCACAAAAATGCTTCAGCGCTGGCTGAATGTGTTTAATCAGAAGGGAATGCTGTATCCGGACATAGTTACAGACGGGGGGATCGGGCCGCGAACCATTAATGCGTTACGTTCTTATCTGAAAAATCGCGGCAGGGATGGCGAACTGGTACTGGTGAAAGCCCTGAACTGTACGCAGGGTGAGCGTTATCTGGCGCTGGCAGAGAAACGCGAGGCTAACGAGTCGTTTGTCTATGGCTGGATGAAAGAGCGCGTTGGTTTATAAACTCATCGAAAAGGTCACTTCGGTGGCTTTTTTATTGTTCAAAAAACGAAAGAACGGAGGTACGTATGTACGCACTGAAAAAGATTACGGTAACTGAAGATGGTCGTCAGGTTGAGGAAGTGCATGTCCTGGGGGGATATGTATCGTATGGAGTTTTACCCGCGTAATACCCATCTGGCAGCAAAAATTGAGTATTGCCGGAACGGGAATATTTCATGTTTGCAGGTAGAGAAAACGGATGAGGCTTATATCACTACGCTGAACGGCGATACGATGCGTTGCATCTGTCGCGGCGACAGTAAAGCCCGGAATGAAATGGCCAGATGTCGTACTCATACCTGTGAATAACAAGTAAAACCCCGGCGGCTGAAACAACCAAGGGGTTAACAGTGTAAATAAAACTGCCCATATTGATGGGCAGCGCATGTAATTATTGTGAGCAATAGACCCGAGCTTCAAGCGGAGTATAAATGCCTAAAGTAATAAAACCGAGCAATCCATTTACGAATGTTTGCTGGGTTTCAGTTTTAACAACTTTATCTGCGCCACCACAAATTTTGGCTGCATCGACAGTTTTCTTCTGACCAATTCCTGAAACGAAGAAATGATGAGTGATGGTTTCCTTCGGTGTTACTGTTGTAGGTTTGTTTTCAACTGTAAACGTCTGTTGAGCACATCCAGAGATAAGCAGCGCCAGTGTGAAAGTGAGTAGCGTTTTTTTCATCGTGTGATTCCCGTTGTGTTTTTAAGTTTGGTGCATCGTATTTGTGGAAATTTAAACAAAACCTAAACAATGAGTTGAAATCTCATATTGTTAATGTTTATTAAAGTATGCCAGATGTGCTGTATCTTTACTGTATACCCAGATTAACTATGGCCACAGCACCGACTGGTAACTCCTGTGTGGGAGTGCTGGCTACTGAGGCGGATCAAACCGGACGTTATGGTTTAGCGTGGAAAAATTTGAGTCGTGTTCTGGATGCTTTCGGTAAACAATAATGAGTTGTCAAAGGTATAGTAATATCTTTTGTGTTCGTGGATATTTGTAACCCATCGGAAAACTCCAGCTTTAGCCAGATTTACCCTGTATTCATGAAATGTGATTTCTCTTGATTTCAACTTATGAAGGTAAGTTTCTATAAGTCGCGTGTCTCTGCAAAAGCTAACATGAATAACATCATGGAAACCTTTTATTAACACCGTGTTATCGCTCTCAAATACAATGTGAATATTACCTGTGGCTAAATAGTAAATGTAATGTGAGACATTGTGGCGTTTTAGTTCAGAGTAAAACCGGTCACAGTTTAAATCTTTCCGCACTTGATCAAATATTTCTTTAAAAATGGCAACCTGAGCCATCAGTATCCCCTTGTATATGATATGAGGGGCGTAGTCTGCATGAGTGCTTTTAATACTGCAATCTGGTCAGATGTCTTTATCGTATATTGATGATTATTGTCGGATAGTATGAGGTTTTCTCAACTCATGGAAATACCGGAAGGTGCGAAAATTACTAAGTAAGAAGAGTTACATAAGCCCTTCATACAGTGAAGGGCTTATGTAATCTTAGAAATAAAAAACCGGTCATAGGGAGCTACACAGAACCGGTCGGCGAAGACCGCCAATACCACCCATGCATCGATGCAACATACTAATGACAATAGCTGCTATTGATGTAAATGCAATGTTATGCATCGACGAAAATAAAAAACCGGCAGGGGAAATCCATTGAAGACTTGCCGGTGGCAAAAGTTGCCAATGCTTTTATAACCGTAGTCACAGAGTTACGAAGTGCAACACCGACTGCTGCTGGTATATGGATGAATGGCGTTTCAATGATGTGCATCATTCAAATCACAAATAGTATTGATACTTATTCTCGGTTTTGCGGGTCCTTTCCGGTGATCCGGCAGGCTACGGGGCGGCGACCTCGCGGTTTTTCACTATTTATGAAAATTTTTCAGGGAAAATCGTGTCGGTACTTCTCGAATATAACTTTTTGTTTTTTTTTAATATTTCATCCGTAAAGGTCCGACATGAAAGTGTCCGAAAATGCCTTTTTCTGGCGTTTTCATGTCGGGCCTTGTATTTGATAATGGGTTGTTTTCATGAAGGTTAATAAAAAGAGGCTTGCCGAAATTTTCCGTGACTATTATGAACGTGCGTCAGGGCGAACCTTTAGGTTTAGGTCACTCCATTTTGTGTGCACGACCCGCCATTGGTGACAATCCATTTGTCGTGGTGCTGCCAGACGTTGTGATCGACGACGCCAGCGCCGACCCGCTGCGCTACAACCTTGCTGCCATGATTGCACGTTTCAATGAAACGGGCCGCAGTCAGGTGCTGGCAAAACGTATGCCGGGTGACCTCTCTGAATACTCTGTCATCCAGACCAAAGAACCACTGGATCGTGAAGGTAAAGTCAGCCGCATTGTTGAATTCATCGAAAAACCGGATCAGCCACAAACGCTGGACTCAGACATCATGGCCGTTGGTCGCTATGTGCTTTCTGCCGATATTTGGCCGGAACTAGAACGCACTCAGCCTGGTGCATGGGGGCGTATTCAGCTGACTGATGCTATTGCCGAACTGGCAAAAAAACAGTCCGTTGATGCAATGCTGATGACTGGTGACAGCTACGACTGCGGTAAAAAAATGGGTTATATGCAGGCGTTTGTAAAGTATGGATTGCGCAATCTGAAAGAAGGGGCGAAGTTCAGAGAAAGTATAGTGAAAATGATAGAGTAGATAATCAAAACAATATTAGTATCGCAATATTCAAGCGATATTAATATTGTTCATTTTCAAATTGGCTGACTAAGAATAAAACAGACCAATCAACGCCGAAAATTAATAAGGAATATAGTGCACTGGTAGCTTGTGAGCCAGGGGCGGTAGCGTGGAGTGTTAAATGAAAAAGAAGAAGGCTGCTAGTCATTTAATTATACTTACAGTTGGAACGTTGTTAACAGCATTTTTAAATTTTGCTACACAAATTATACTTGCACGACATATGATTCCAAGTGATTTTGGCTCATTTTCATCGGCATTTTATCTAGTAATGACATTGGCTCCATTATGTGGATTTGGGATTCCACAATTTTGGCTAAAGGTATTTGGAAGTGAAGGCTGGGCTGGAACAAGATTTATAGTACCGAGTTTGATATTTACAGCTATAACCACATCACTTATTATAATGTTGCTTTCGGGGTGGTTTTATTACACAGAATATAATAAGCATGAATTTTTATATTTATTATCATTTGTTGTGCTCTCTCAGGTTATAATTGAGTTGTTAGGTGCTGTATACCAATTGGAGGAAAATTATATTGCGGTTTCGTTGATTCAATTATCAGTAATCAGCTTGAGATTTATATCACTAATTTTTCTTTTCTTGATTTTTAAACATTTAACAACTGATTCGGTGTCTTTAATTTATGCGCTTGATTCTCTTATCATAATTATATTTACGTATGGTGTATTTAGACGCATTATTAAGAAAGAAATAAAATTAAAAGGACACATTAAAAACGATAATATACAATCATTAACTATCAATATAAAGGATATGATAAAAGAATCGGCAGTCTTTGGTATTGCTGGAGTATTTTACATGATATATTTCCAGGTAAATATAATACTTGTTAAATATTTTATCTCCCCAATAGATGCTGGATATTACAGTGTGGCTTTTCTATTTATTTCTGCTGCAATATTGTTGCCGACAGTAATATATCAAAAATATTTACTCCCGAAACTTCATAGGTGGGCATACCAAGACTTGAAAAAATTAAAAAATGTTTATAAATATGGGAATATATCTATGTTCTTATTCGGCGTAGTTGTTTCCATATTAATTTGGTTTCTTTGCCCAATGATTGTTTCTTCTTTGTTTGGGGAAAAGTATATGAGTTCTATAAAGTTGATTCGATTTTTATCATTAAGTATTCCTATTATTTATCTTGCAAGTAATTCAGGGGCCATTTTAGTCACTAAAAATAATATGCAAGCGAAAGTTAAAATTATGTTTGTAGCTAGCTTTATTAGTCTCTTGGTTTTTTTTGTAACTTTTAGAAATATGGGGGTCTATGCTGGTGTGTTAGCTACTATTTTGAGTAATTTATTTATTTGCATCGCATATAATTATAAAAGTATTGTCTTTTTTCGGGGGGAATAATGAGTATTCAAAAGGTAATAAAAAAAAACTATTGTATTGGATGCGGAGCATGTTCCTATAATAATAGTGATGTAACTATCGAATGGAATGAGCTAGGTTTACTTATAGCAAGAGGGGATATTGAAGCTTTAGACGACGATATCTGTCCATTTGCTAGTTCGAGAGATGAAACCTTTATAGCAAAGTTATTATATGGCAATATACCAGGTTTGGAATTTAATGAAAAAATTGGATATTATCACGGATTATTTGCTGGATATGCTAATGAAGGGACTTATAGAGATAATGGGAGTTCGGGAGGTCTTACAACATGGCTTCTTGTTGAACTTTTAAAAAATAACATGATCGATGGTGTTATCCATGTTGGAAAGTCTAAAAGTAGCGAACAGATTTATAGTTATACTATTTCTGAATCAATAAAAGAAGTACAAGATAATACACGTTCACAATATTACCCAACAAAGTTTGATTGTGCGTTGGAAAATATAGATATAAATAAAAAATATGCGATAGTAGGTATACCTTGTTATATCAAAGCTGTTCGGTTATTGTGTGATAAAAATGATCAACTGAAAAAATCGATTAAATATTTTATTGGTATTTTTTGCGGACACCTTAAGTCTAAGGCATTTGCAGAACTACTGTCTTGGCAACAAGGAATAGATCCTGAATATTTGAAAAATATAAACTTCCGAGTCAAAAATTCTACTGGAACAGCAAGTCGATATAATATAAGTGTTACATCATTTACAGGTGTTACTCGAATGGCTCAAACAGGGCATTTATATGGTACTGACTGGGGGCTAGGTTTATTTAAACCACAAGGGTGTGAGTGGTGTGATGATATTGCAGCAGAATTAGCCGATGTTGTTTTCGGAGATGCTTGGTTACCTAATTATGTTTCAGATCCAAAAGGCACAAATATTGTAATATCTCGGAATAAAGAGATAAGTAGTTTAATGAATAAAGCCTTAAGAGAGCAAAGATTACATTTAGATAATATACTTGTCGATGATATTGTTAAAGCACAAGCCGGTAATTATAGGCATCGACGTGAAGGATTAAAAGTTAGAATACAAGATGCGGACCTGAAAAATATTTGGCACCCTAAGAAAAGGGAATTTTTATTACCTAAAAAAATATCTGATGAAAGAAAACAAATATATAGAGTTAGAAATGCAATCTCAAATCTCTCACATGTTTATTTTTTAAAGGCAAAAAATAAAAAAAACTTAATGTTATTCTTTGTTAATATGGGGGCGCAAGAATTAAAATATCGGTTCTACACAAAAACATTATTAAAAAGTACTCTGAAATTTATGTATTATATAATGAAGTATTTGAAAGCTAAAGGTGCAAAATGAGTAAGAAGGTTGGTATTGTCACTTTACCATTAGTATCTAACTATGGTGGTATTTTACAATGTTTAGCATTGAACTTTGTACTAAGAAAACTAGGATATAAAGTTACTTTAATTGATATCAAGCCTCGGCCACCTGTTATAAAAGGTATTATCTTAAATATACTTTCAAGATGCCCTTTTCAAAATATAAAAGGTATTCGGGAGCAATATGTTAAAGAAAAGAAAAATGAAAACACCATTAGCAAATATATAAATAACAGGACAGGTAAAATTACAGATTCTTCTGGTTTAGAAAAAGCATTTAATAATCTTGATTTAGATGCAGTTATTGTGGGGAGTGACCAAGTTTGGCGATATGAGTATATAAATAATGACATGTATGCAGCTTATTTTTTGAATTTTGTTAAAGAAAAAAAATGCAAAAAAATATCTTATGCAGCTTCATTTGGTGTTGATAATTGGAATCATGAAAATAAAAGGAGTGTAACACAAAAGTTACTCAGTCAATTCGATGCAATTTCAGTGCGTGAAATTTCAGGTGTACAAATTTGTAATAACGAGTTTGCAGTAAAAAATGTAGAGCATGTTTTAGATCCAACAATGCTTGATCTAACTTTTTATGACGAACTTCTTGATGGGGTTAATGAAAAAAAAGAGTTTGATAAAAAGTATTTGCTCAAATATGTTTTAGACGAAAAAGATATAGCAGATAACATTAGTCTTCTAATAAACAAAAAATATGGTTTATCGAATGAAGTAAATATTTTAGGCAAAGGCAAGAACTATTCAATTGAAGAATGGGTTTTAGCATTTAAGAAAGCAACATATATTGTAACAGACTCCTTTCATGGCATGGTGTTTTCAATTTTATTTAATAAAAATTTTATTGTAATAGGGAATAAATCTCGTGGCTTGAGTCGTTTTGTATCGTTACTGGGAAAATTAGACTTGTTGGACAGGCTTTTTTATCCGGAAGAAATAATTAATAATAAAAGACTTATAGAGATTTTGCATAAGGATATTGATTACTGTAATGTAAATGAACTCATTAAAAATTGGAGGGGAAACTCTATACGTTTCTTAAAAACGAACCTAAACTAGATAAGTTATAATATATTCATTGATAATGATTAATAATGGGTGGTTTTTTAACATGTATGTCAATTATATATCTTATAAATTAATAGCTATATTAGGAGGAGCAGCATTTTTATTAATACCGTTCTCGCCAATACTTAGTTTTTCTATTTCAATATTTACTCTTCTTACTATGTCTAATTATCTCTTTGGATATATGAGGCAAAGTCTTATCATATTAGCTATGATTTCTATTGTTATTATAATAGCATCTAGAGAATATACAGATGAAATAGAACATGATTTAAGTCACTATTATATTGTATATAAAGCATTGGCTTCTGGACAGTTGAATGAGCTTTTTGGTTTTGCTGCAGGGGTAGAAATTGGTTGGCCATTATTGTACTTGATGGTATCTAAATTTAATGGTAATTTATCTCCTATAACCTTAGCTATAATTAATACATCTGTTTGCTTATTTCTATTATATGTTTGGATCAATAAACATGCATTTCATAATGAATATCTTAATAACTCAGGAGTGATAGCAGCATTAATTATACTATTTGCTTCTGTGCAAACTTTTGGATACTTACAGCGACAGGCTATATCTACAGTCATATTACTTTTTTCAATTTCAAATACTGGGAAAAAAAGTTTAGTATACTTATTGCTAGCAACCTTATTCCACCTAACGTCTCTACCATTAGGAATACTATATTTAACTTTAAGAAAATGGCATAGTAGAATAAAACTACATCATATGTTAATGATTTTTGGTATTCTTATATTTATTAAGTTAAACTTATTTGTTATATTAAATTATCTTTCAGTTGTTGGTACTGGTATTCCTGGGGTTAATAAGCTTAACTATTATCTATTGTATGCTTCAGAATTTAGTTTTACATCGAAACGATTTGCAATTTTGATTTTCCCTTTGGCTTTAGCAATGATATTATTTTGGAATAAGATTCCAAATGATAATTGGAAACTAATTTCAATATTCAGCTGCCTTTCGTACATTGTCTTTTTGGGTATACCTCTCGGCCCAGAAAGGTTGAACTTTTTATTACTATTTCTTTATGGTTACTTTGTGTATCTGTACTTGTATAAAGTATTGCCAAATGTAACTAAATATTTTATTTTAGTATATTTATTTATGTTTGCATTAGAAAAGATGAACTTTTTTGGAAACTATGCTGATCCATTTTGGTCTAGATATCCGGCATTTTCATTTGAGCCATTTTACTATCTTTACTAGCTAATATTAAGGGATTATGATGTTTTTAACAGTAGTTATTCCGCTTTATAATAAAAGTCAATCAATTGAGTCCACGATTAAATCTGTTCTAAATCAAACGCATACTGATTTCGAATTAATTGTAGTAAATGATGGTTCAACGGACGGAAGTGAAAATGTAATAAAACAGTTTACTGATGAACGTATAAAACTTTTGAATATTACAAACTCTGGAGTATCAGTTGCTAGAAATACCGGTATAAGATCAGCGAAATCAAGCTATGTGTGTTTATTAGATGCAGATGACTATTGGTTACCTAATCACCTTGAGAAAATAAATAATTTAGTTGAAAGATATCCTGATTGTTCCATGTATTCATCGTGTTTTTATGAGATTTTAGAAGATGGTTCTAAATTTCAAGCTAAAAATAGATATCCTAGTGATTACATCGGTATTTTGGATGATTTTTTTCTTGAGTACTCTCGTTCTAGATCCTTGGTTCACTCATCTTGTGTATGTTTGAATAAAAAAATGTTTGCTGAATGTGGTGGTTTTCCTGTAGGAGTTAAACTTGGTGAAGATATTTATTTATGGTTAAAAATGGCAATGCTAGGACAGGTTGCATATTCAGGGTCTCCGCAGGTTATCATTAGGCGGAATGCAGAAAATAGAACTGCAACGAGAGTTGATAATGATATTTTATATCATATAAAATATTTTCATGAAAATCCAAGTGAAAAAAATAAACTTCCAACTAAAATGCATCATTCACTTGATGTTTTTTTGAAGAAAAATATCTTTGTTAACGCACTCTTTACATTATCCATTAAAGATGAAATTACATTCAATAAATACTTAACGGCAATGCGCGAAATTAGTTGTATGTATTATATTATTCTTGGCTCGTTGAGCTTTGTTCTTACTCCATATATGTTAAAACTATTGAGAAAAATTAGGAATTTACTTCAGAATTCATAGAAGCTAAAACTGGTGAATTAATTAATAATTGGTGAAGTCATGTCTATTTTAGTTACTGGTGGTTGTGGGTATATTGGAATTCATACGGTTTATACTCTGATTTCTCAAGGATATTCAGTTGTTGTCTTGGATAACTTAACGAATTCTACAATGGAACCTCTGCGGAGGGTTGAGTTTATGACAAATAGAAGTATCCCTTTTTACGAGGGAGATGTTGGTAGTGAAAGGTTATTAGAAGAAATATTTATTGAACATCACATAACCTCCATCATTCATTTTGCTGGACTGAAATCAGTAAGTGAATCTATACTTAATCCTGTTGAATATTATTTAAATAATGTAGCACAAACATTGTCATTGCTAAATGCAATGATAAAAAATAATATTAAAGATTTGATTTTTAGTTCATCTGCAACTGTCTATGGTAAACCTGAAAACTGCCCTATTACTGAATCGGAAAATACTGGTGGTACAACGAACCCATATGGTACTTCAAAATATATAATGGAATTGATCCTTTCCGATGTATGCAAGGCATATCATGATCTCAATATAACTGTTTTACGATACTTTAATCCAATCGGTGCACATGAGTCGGGGAATATTGGTGAACACCCAAATGGGGTTCCTAATAACTTATTTCCTTATTTGACTCAAGTTGCAATTGGTGCTCATCCATACTTAAATGTACTGGGAAGCGATTATCCAACTCCTGACGGTACAGGTGTTCGTGATTATATCCATGTAATGGATCTGGCAGAAGCTCACGTCAAAGCTTTATTGAGAAATACATCTTGTCCTGGTTTAAAAACGTATAATTTAGGAACGGGTAAAGGATATTCTGTATTTGATATTATTCGAGAATTTGAAGTTGTTACGGGAGTTAAAATACCATATAAAGTTATGCCGCGAAGAAATGGTGATGTTGCTGAATGTTGGTCCGATAGTTCGAAAGCTAATAAAGAATTGCAATGGACTGCCAAAAGAGACTTAAAAGATATGATTCGGGATGCTTGGCATTGGCAGTCAAAAAATCCTCATGGTTATGATAGTTAAATAAGAGATTAGTGGCAATTATATGAAAACGGATAATAGAAAAAGACTAGTTTTTATAATCACTAAATCTGAGGTTGGTGGAGCTCAAAAATGGGTAAGTGAGCAAAAATTACTTCTTGAAGATAAATATGACACATTTTTGATTACGTCATGTACTGGATGGCTCACAGATAATTTTTCACCTGATAAAGTTTTTTTTGTTCCAGCACTGACTAATATAAAAAAAATATCAAACCTTTTCTCTATTGCAAAGATACTAAGGATGCTTAAGGCTGATATTGTTGTAAGCAATTCAGCAAATGCGGGTTTATATGCTCGTTTAGCTAAGATAATATGGAAGCATCGATCGATATATGTCTCGCATGGTTGGTCATGCATATATAATGGTGGACGAGCAAAAAAAATACTTTGTTTTATCGAAAGATTTTTATCCTTTTTCTCAGATGCAATATTGTGTGTATCAGAAAATGACAAGGATAATGCCTTAAATATTATTGGTATAAAAGAATCAAAACTGAAACTTATAAAAAATGCAACCTTCCCTACAAATAAAGAAAAAAAATTTTGGCATATTATGCCAAAAGTGTTAAGGCTAGTTTTTGTAGGCCGAATGACTCACCCGAAACGCCCTGATTTATTAGCTGAGACTCTGAGTAGAAAAAAAGATGTTGAGCTCTTTCTTGTAGGTGGTGGGGAGTATCTTGAACGTCTTAAAAATATTTATAAAAATTATGATAATATTCATTTTGTCGGTGAGATTAAAGATTTCAATAATTATGATGATTACGATGCATTTATTTTGGTTTCTGAAAGCGAAGGTTTACCAATGTCTGCGATAGAAGCAGGTGTAACGGGTTTGCCACTTTTGTTAAGCGATGTTGGTGGATGTCATGAATTAATTGGCGAGTATGAAGGAAAATATAACGGAGTTTTATTTAACAATAATATCAATGATATATCTAGAGCCATTGATGAGGTGAGGAATAATTACGAACAATATTGTAAGGTCGCCAATAAAATTTCATGTCAATTTAACTTAAATAGTTTTAAAGAAGATTATATTGTATTGTATGAAGGTTAGGCTACTTGCCATTTCTATTATCACTTTTTTGAAACTATATAATTGTTGTTAGATTTAAATATTTTCAAGCCGCTACAGGCGGTAACCCCCTGACAGGAGTAAACAATGTCAAAGCAACAGATCGGCGTAGTCGGTATGGCAGTGATGGGACGCAACCTCGCGCTCAACATCGAAAGCCGTGGTTATACCGTCTCTATTTTCAACCGTTCCCGTGAAAAGACGGAAGAAGTGATTGCCGAAAATCCAGGCAAGAAACTGGTTCCTTACTATACGGTGAAAGAGTTCGTTGAATCTCTGGAAACGCCTCGTCGCATCCTGTTAATGGTGAAAGCAGGTGCAGGCACGGATGCTGCTATTGATTCCCTCAAGCCATACCTCGATAAAGGTGACATCATCATTGATGGTGGTAACACCTTCTTCCAGGACAATTATCAATAACTACAATCAAATGATGAAAGAAAATGCTGTTAGAACGTTCTCAGAAAGCGAGTTAGAACAAAAAGTCATACTTGAACGTATGAAAGAAAATGCATCTAAAGTATCCGCAGAACAAGCAGCAGAAGTAGTGAAAAATGCCGTTAAACAAAAAGAAGAAGTCATTAAAGAAGCTAATGATACCTATGACCAAAAATACAAACTTATTATAAAAATGAGAGATGAAACAGGGGATATATCTGCTGAAGAAGCAGATAAAATGATAGCTGAAGCAAAAAAATCCCGCGATCAAACAATAAAATTAGCAGAAGAACGCCATGAAAAGATTATCTCTGAAGCCCAAAAACAAGCGGACGAACATGTCGGAAAAGTAAACTGGGAAACTGGAGAAATCGTTTCTAAGTGGGATATGATGAAATCTGCTGTTGGAAGAAAAGCCCGAGAGATAGTTGACGATACAAAAAACAAATGGGAAGAAGCTAAGAAAGTTACTGCTGAAAAATGGGAAGCTATTAAATCTTGGCCAGGTAAAAAGATTGATGAAATGAAATCTGCTGTCTCTACAAAGATGGGTGAAGTTAAGACGACAATCCAAACAAAGTGGAATGAAGCAGAATCCTTTTTAAAAAATGTCAACTTACTTCAGGTTGGTAAGGACATTATTAACGGTCTAGTCAAAGGTATTGGCAGCATGGCTGAATCTGTATGGAAAAAAGTCGAAGGTATTGCTGATGGTATCACTTCAACTGCTAAGAAAATTTTAGGCATAAAATCACCATCAAGAGTATTTCGTCAGATCGGATTATGGACTGGTGAAGGGATGGCAATAGGTCTAGATGAATCTAGTCCACGTGTTAACAAAGCTATGTCAAATATTGGTGATGGCATCTTAGCAGTATCTAAAAATTATCAAAAAGAATATACAAATTTGATCGATGAATTTAATCGAAAAAATGAGGATAAAAACGATAAGACACTAGAAAAAATCTACAAGATTCAAAATAAAGCTGCTAAGAAGAAGCGTGATTTAACTCAAAAAGAATTGCAAGACATAGCTTTACTTCAGGCATCTTATAGAGATAACAAGCTTAAAGCTGATCAAGATTTTAACAAGAAATACAAAGCTCTTGTTGAAAAGTCTGAGAAGGAATATTTAGAAGTAATCAAAAGCTACATTGCTGATAAAAAATCTTTGGAAGAGCTGACATTAATCGATGAAGCCAAGGTCTGGGAACAGTCGATGGAACTGTTTGCTGAAGGTACAGCAGAACGTATTAAAGCTCAACAGGAGTACAAAAAAGCTGTAGAAGCTGTGAACAAAGAAATCACAGCTATTAATAATGATTATTCCAACCAGATTTTAAAAATTAACGAGGACTTAGCTAAACAAGAAGAAACATTAACAAAAGCTTATACGGATGCAGTAGATAAACGAGCACAGTCCCTAGTATCGTTTAAAAGCTTATTTGATGAATTTAAAGTTGAAATTGACGTTACTGGTGGCGAGCTATTAGCAAACTTAAAATCACAAGTTGACGGTTTCATATTATGGCAAAAAGAAATCGAAAAATTATCTGAACGAGCTATTGATCAGGGGCTACTTGCCGAATTACGAGAGATGGGACCGAAGGCTCTTGGAGAGTTAAAAGCGCTAAATGGCTTAACAGATGACCAATTAAAACAATACAGTGAATTGTATAAAGAAAAATCTGCATTGGCACGTAAGCAGGCTGAGACAGAGCTGATCGGTATGAAGAATGATACTGATAAGCAAATTACAAATTTACGTAGAGCAGCTTCAGCGCAATTAGATACTCTCAATACTGAATGGCAACAAAAAATTAAAGCTTTAACTCAAACTACATCTTCAGAACTTTCGAGTTTAGAACAGATTGGTAAAGATGCAGGACAAGGCTTGCTTAATGGCCTCGGGAGTATGCAAGGACCACTTGAGAAAAAAGCTCGTGAAATTGCCGATTCTATCACAAAAACAATGAAGTCTGCTTTAGACATCCACTCGCCATCTAGGGTTATGAAACAGATTGGTATTTGGACTGTGGAAGGCCTAGCGTTAGGTATTGAAGATTCTTCAAATATGGTACTAAGTGCATCACAAAATATAGTCAAAAAAGTAGCACAAACATTTGAAGAACTGCCTGATTTAATAGATGGATACGAAAAAAGATATTTCAAAGATTCGCAATCGATAATGGATAAATTTCTTGAAATTTATACAACAAAAGATGCTTATGGTGTTGAGGCATTAAAATTCCTAAAAACTGCTTTAGAAATGGAACATTTAAGCTATTACGATAGGTTAGCGATCTTAAAAGAATATGAGAATCAAAAAGAGCTAGCTTCATACAGACTTGTTCAAATGGAGAAAGATTACAGTAAAAAAGTAATCGAAATTGAAGAAGAGAGAACAAGAAAACAATCTGAATTATTAGCTCAATATGAAACAGAAGTTACAAAAAGAACGGAAGAAATTTATAAGCAATTCGGACTGTTGGATAAAGTTGAGCTAAAATCCATTACTGGTGATGAAATGCTCACCTCTCTCGATTCGCAAATCATCGCTATGGAAACATACACTACAAGCATTGAAAAATTAGTGGCCAGAGGTATAGGCGGTAAGTTGCTTGAAGAAATCAGTGCATTAGGACCGAAAGCTGCAGGACAAGTTGCTTCTTTTGCGGACATGACAGAAGAAGAATTAAATAAATATGTTGAACTATGGACTCGTAAAAATGAATTAGCTAAAGAAACAGCAATATCTCAATTAACATCGATGAAAGAAGACATCGATAAACAAATGATCGAAATCAATGAAGATGCTGAAAAACAGTTAGCAAAATATAAAGACGAATATGAATTTATGTTTAAAGAGCTGAATGGTGTTGCATCAAGTGAAATGGATGTTTTGCAAAACAACTTAAACACTGATGGACGTAATGCCATGCAAGGACTTATCGATGGTATGGAGTCAATGAAAAATAATGTAATAGCAACAGCACAATCCATCGCAAGCGCTGTGTCGTCCACAATTCAGTCTGCTCTTGACATCCACAGTCCATCACGATTGATGCGTGGATTTGGGGTCAATATCGGACAAGGGCTAGTGTTAGGTATGGATGATATGTTAAGTAAAGTAACAGAAGCATCTAAACGCCTTGCCTCCTCTGTGGAGGACAATACATCATATACTCAAGGAACTCAAAGTAATATTGATAACTCTAAACACTTTAAACCATCTGTGGTCATCCACACTAATGACAGTGGGGCTCGCGAGATGGAACGTACATTACGTCGTATGCAATTTGGATTTTAGGAGGTGACGACTTGATAATTAAAGACATGACGATTACAAATAATCGTGGCGACTCGTTAGTTTTCGGTCGTCACTTTTTTATTCGTGAAGATTTTGCAATAAGTGGATTGGGTGCGAAAGTAAATATGGCAGAGACCACATCTGACGGAGCACATTATCAATCTACAACATTGGAAACTCGTGATATTGAAGTACCCTTTTATATTCAAAAAACAAATCAAGACCCTTGGTGGATTGAGGAAAAAAGACAAGAAGTATATCGAGTATGTAATCCGAAATTCAATCCTATGCGAATTGATTTTTCTACAAATTCAGGAGATCAGTTTTACGTTAATGCGAATTTAACTACTGCACCTTTATTTGGACAAGGCAGAGAAAATGACAATCGTAGATGGGTAACAGGATTACTTCAATTTATTTCAAGTGACCCTTTTATTTATGAGGCTGCATCTAGAAAAGTTGATATAGCTCTTTGGGAATCCAATTTAGAGTTTCCGTTAGAAGTTGTAGAAGAAGGGATTGAAATTGGCTATCGTAACCCTTCCTTAATCGTTAATGTTTTAAATGAGGGTAGTGAATCTACTGGCATGTCAATACGCTTCTTAGCACTTTCTGAAGTGGTAAATCCGAAGCTACTTAATGTAAATACGTATGAAGCTTTTAATCTTAATTACACAATGCTTCCTGGTGATGTAATAGAAGTTTCAACTTACAAAGGGAAACGATCCATCATTTTGATTCGAAATAATGAGCAGTCTAATATCTTTAATGCTCTGGATTTTAATACTTCTAAGTTTCTTCAATTGGAGCCTGGTGACAATTTGTTAAGATATGATGCAAGCAGTGGATTAGATTTTTTGGAAGTGTCTGTTGAGTTTACGCCAAAAAGGATTGGGGTGTAAAAATGATTGAATTGTATGTATTTGATTTAGAATTTAATTTATTAGGCGAAATTAGTGAATACAAGGAGCTGCAAATCGAGCGTAATTACGACAAAGTAAGCCAGTTGATTTTACGTATATCAAGTTCGCCAGAAGCAATTGAATTGTTGAAACATGACAACATTTTAACTACACAAGATGATGCTAAATATGGCTATATAATTGAACACTTTGATTATACAGATGAAGCAGAAACTGAAATTGAAATCCATGCTTATTCACTTAATTTCATGTTGTCCTGGAGAGTTATAGAAAGGCAACAAAAATTCAGCGGCAATGTGGAGGACCTAATAAAATATTTTGTCAAAAACAATGCTATTAATCCTAGTAATCCAAATAAAGTAATTCCTAACCTTAGACTGGGTACTAATAGTGGCGTAAGCATTAATGACGAATCAACTAAAACAGGTGGCGAATTACTAGAACATTGCTTTGAAGTATGCAATAAGCATGAAATGAGTATGGATATTTTACTGAACCATCAAGACAAGAAGTTTGATTTTGTTACGTGGCAAGGAGTAGATCGAAGCACTCAACAAATGATTAATCCACATGTCATTTTCAGCAAAGAGTTCGATAATATCATTAATCAAAAATATGTACACAACAGGGTTGATTATAAGACAACGGCCATTGTAGCTGGTGAAGGCGAAGGAACTGCTCGAAAGTATAAGGTAACAAACGATCAATTTAGTGGATTTAATCGTAGAGAGGTATTTGTTGATGCACGTGATTTGCAAAGTACGTACACAAACGATAATGGTGATGAAATAACCATGTCTACAGCAGAATACAATGCTGCTCTAATTAAACGTGGGGATGAAAAACTTTCTGAATATGAAATTATAGAAACATTTGAAAGCGAAGTTGATATGAATAGTCAGTTTGTGTATGGAATTGATTATTATCTTGGAGATCGAGTAAGCATTAGAAACGATGATATTCAAAGAGTTATGCATCCACGTGTGATTTCGTCTACATTCATTAGCAAGAAAGAAGGAATAATGTTTAGCATTAATTTTGGCAGTAATATTCCCACGTTATTTGAAAAGATAAAAAAGAAGGTGAATAAGTAATGACAATCTATAGTGGGATTTTTAACAGTGTTAACGGTGACCGAAAATATAACGCATGGTGGTTTGCCAAATATTTCGCAACTTTTATTGGGAATGGAGTATTTCCAAACCCAAGTACAAATCTACAAGTTGTATCAAATGAAAATATGAAAGTAGTCGTTAAACCAGGAAGTGGCTGGATTGACGGCTATTTTATTTTTAGTGATGGTGACCATGTGTTGTCATTAGATGTCGCAGACGGTGTTTTAAAACGCATTGATCGTATTGTAATGCGACTTGATCATTTAACCAGAAAAATTGAATTAGTTGTTAAAAAAGGAACTTTTGCAAGTAATCCAGTTGCTCCTTCATTACAACGTAATACAGACGCTTATGAACTAGCACTTGCTGATGTACTAATAAATAACGGTGCAACACAAGTTACACAAGCAAACATCACAGACCAACGGTTAAATACAGCTCTATGTGGCATTGTACATGGTACAGTCAATCAAGTTGATACAACAACATTATTTAATCAATATCAATCATGGATTAATCAGCAAAAAGCTCTATATACCCAAGAATTAGAACTGTGGACGGCAGACCAGCGTCAATCATTTGAACAATGGATGGCAACTCAACATGGTGATTTAGAGGCGTGGAAAGAGTTAGAGGAACAAGAATTTGCAGATTGGATGTTATTACAGCAAACATCATTTACAAATTGGATGCAGCAAGAACAAACAGATTTCGAAGCTTGGGTTGCGACATTACAAGATTTATTGGATGAAAATATTGCAGCTACATTGACGGCAAAAGTTGCAACTTTAGAGCAAAATTTCAGTACTCATGAAAGCACGGCGGCTTCAACTTCTAAGGCTGGTCATGTACAACTAAACAATACGGTAACGAGTACAAGTACAGCACAAGCAGCCACAGCAAATGCTGTAAAAACAGTCAACGATAAAGCCGTTAGTGCAGAAAACAAAACGAAAGATTTAGAAATAATGTACTGGATGGGAGTGAATTAAATGCCTACAGTAGCAAAACGTTTATACAAAGGTACGGCAGGGACAACATCAACAACTGCTTATACAGCACCAGCAGGCACAACTACGATTGTTAAAAATATTGTCTTAACCAACAAAACAACATCTAGTGCAACTATTACTGTAATAATTGCAGGGACAGAGGTCATTTATCAATATAATGTAACAGCAAAAGACACAATCACAATTGACTTATCAACAGTGATGAATGCTACAGAAACGATTACACTCATAGCTGGTGCGGCAAGTGCGGTCAATGTTTATATATCTGGTGTGGAGGTGAGTTAAGGATGGGTATTAATCATTTATTAAAACAGATTAGTGAAGGAGTAAAAAAGGAAATACCTATTTTTGATAATATAGCGATAGATGATACCGAATATTACAACTTTCCACGTAACGGTTGGACAACTGTTAAGACTATAAATGGTAAGGGGAAAATAAAGTCTTTCAGCTCTCATTGCACTGCTAGTAATTCTTCATGTGCTACTTTTAGAATCTTAGTGGATGGCGTACCTGTGGGGTTTATGTCACCTGTATCACCAACACAAAATGGTATTACGAACGGACTAAGAGTAAGCGAAAGTTTATTGGATAACGCTATATATGGATCCTATACTTCTTCTGTAGGTCAAAGAACGTATATTCTTATGTTTCCTGGTACCCCTGTTGAGGTGAACTTTTATGCTGGTACTAAGTCCACTCCGAAAGGTATTGGCGAATATACGTTTGAATCAATTGGAGACGTTAGTACTAAGTATCTTTTAGTAAGTGGATTCTTGGAGTTCTCAGAAAAAATAGAATTTCAGTTATGTAGAATAGGACCAGGTTCAGGAGGAGATGCTGTATTTACCTACGAAGGAGTGATGTACGTTGATTAAGGTAATTAATGAATACGTGGAAGACGGGTATTTGATTAAAGAATTTTCTGTTGATGGTGTAAATGTTTTGTATACTGATAAAACACTAATAGTTGCAAATATTGAACCTTCACCGCCAGTGGAGGAGGAGAAGGAATTAACTGTTGAAGAAATGCAAGCAAAAATATTATTGAACACTGAATTATTATTAATACAAAAAGAGTTAGGACTATAAGGAGGAAATAAATATGATCTATAAAGCAGCTAAACTTGTTATTAATTCAAAGAATTATAATTACGAATCACTGGAATCGGATCTGAGCTTATTCTTAATGATGACGAAAATTACACAAGAACAATATGTAGAGTTAATCGGACTAATGGATGCTCAACAAACAACGTAAACGCAGCATAAGCTAGCGTTATTTTTTATGTCAAAAATGAGGTGAAGAAATGCAACTTGTATATGAGCATCCAATTTTAACGCTACTCTTTATTAGTGCAATCGGTTTTTGGTTAACAGTAGCTTTAAGTCAATTGAAATTAGCTGAAAAATAATAATTAAAATGTTGCCTTCCACAGATTATTGTGGAGGGCTATTTTTATACAACAAGACCTAAGCAATGCACTGTACCGAGCAGTGCTATTTTTATTTGTGAGGTGTTGACATGGAGCAACGAATGGGAAGATTAGAAAATGACATGACCGATGTGAAAACACGGCTTGCTGTTGCTGAATCAAATATTAAGGAAATTCGCGAAGATATAGGTGGAATTAAAGACAACACAACTTGGATATTAAGATTGCTTATTGGCGGTCTTGTAAGTGCGTTATTGGCTTTTATTATTAAAGGGGGACTGATGTAATATGAAAATCAACTGGAAAGTACGTATATATCATAAACAATTTTGGGTGTCATTAATCGCATTACTACTAGTGCTTGCTAATCAAATAGCAGGCATTTTTAATGTCGATATTACGATTTACAATGCTCAAATCACAGCCATTTCAGAGACTGTATTAAGCATTTTAGGATTGCTTGGTATTATTATCGACCCAACTACTGTTGGCACTTCTGACAGCAAGCAGGCGCTTAAATATGACAAGCCAAAGGATGATGCAAAATGACAAGTCTAACTACTACATGTAGAGACATTTCAGAACTATTGCCAGCTGCACAAACTGCCTGTCGTTTGTTATTCCAAGAGTGTTTTAAAGCAGGGATTAAGAACATCTTTATCACTGAAACATATCGCTCACAGGAACGACAGAAGTACCTTTATGCACAGGGTAGAACTCGACCAGGGCAGATTGTTACTTGGACATTAGATAGCAATCACAAGTCACGATTAGCATGGGATATTGCTGTTGGTCCTCCACAGACTTTATATGATGTGGCAACACTAAGTAGAGTAGGTGCTATTGCACGGAAGCTTGGTATTACATGGGGTGGAGATTGGACAGCGAATATTGATCGTCCACACTTTGAAGTTAAACCAACTTGGATTATGCCAAAGGGATACAAAATTGAAGGACAGGTAATTGTTCCAACCAATAGCAAATACCAAGTGCAATTAATTGTGGAAGGTAATACAACGAAACCAATTGCAAAGGATGATGATAAAATGCAATTTACAAATGAAACACTTAAAGCAGCAGTACGTGACTACCTAAAGCAAGCAGTAGACAAAAAGCTTATTGATAAATCACATCTTGAAAAATTTGATGCTGGCACTCTAACAAACGGAGATTTAAAAGGTTTAGAAATTATCATTGCACAACGTAGCATTTAACAACAATGGCCCGTTACCTTAATTGGTAATGGGCTTTTTTTATTTCCAAAAATTTTATCTTGTCAAAACACAAACGTCTGTTCTAATATGTATACAAACAGATGTTCTTGTATAGATTAAGAAATGGGGAGTTTCATTGTGCCAATAATAACTAACAATAATACGCAGCTAATATTTGGAGTAGGAGATATTTTGATTCAAACTGGATATAAAAGATTTAAAAGCCCAGGGATTGTTCAATTCCTAGAGGTTGATCCATTACCTATAGGCACATCTTTAAAAATTGGCACAAATGAAAAAGTAAAAATGGATGAAGCTCCTGTTACTTTTATTTTCAATCAAGTGGAAAGCTTAGATGTCGTTATTAACCAGCTACTAAAATTACGTGAGATTATGGGAGGAAATCGAGATGCGAGATCAATTAGTTAAAGCAATGCAACGTAATCAAATTATGAATATGATGTATATGGCTAAATCTGGTGAAGTAACAAAAAGACGTATCAAGATTATTAAAATTGTTGGTCATACGTTCCAAGCTTACTGTTTTACCAAACAAGCAAAACGTACTTTCTTAATTGGAAGTATACTCGCAGTTACTCCTGTTATTCGAAAAGAGCGTGATGTTGTATGAACTATGAGAATATGCCGAATCGACCAATCATTTGTATAGACATGAAAAGCTTCTATGCCAGCTGCATCGCCATGCTTGAAGGGTTGGATATACTGAAGGATCCAATAGCGGTTGTCGGTAATTTTAATCAGCCAGGCAGTGTGGTGTTGGCTGCCTCACCAGTCATGAAAGAACGATTCAAAATTAAAACAGGGAATCGTCGTTATGAAATTCCTAAACATCCTGATATAAAATTGTTTGAACCTAAAATGGCTTTCTTTATTCAGATGTCCATGTCAATTACAAAGTTGATTTCCAACTATGTTCCTCCAGAAGCTATCCATGTTTATAGTGTGGACGAAAGCTTTGTTGATTTAACAGGTACCGAAAAGTTATGGGGCTCAGCAGAAGATACAGCCAAAGAAATTCAGCGAGCGATACTTGATCAATTTAATATACAAAGCGCTATTGGTATGGGTCCGAACATGCTTATTGCAAAATTAGCATTGGACATTTCGGCAAAGAAAACGGGCTTTGCTAGATGGACGTATGAAGACATTCCTGAAAAACTTTGGCCTGTACGCCCCTTGTCAGAGATGTGGGGCATAGGTAAGCAGATGGAAGCTAACCTAAATAAGATGGGTATTCAAACGGTCGGTGGATTAGCAAATGCTGATTTAGATGAATTAGAAAAGCAGTTTGGTGTTATGGGCAATCAATTGTATCACCATGCATGGGGAATAGATTTATCAAAATTGGGTGAACCTTTAGTTAAAAATCCTTCTTTAAGTTTTGGTAAAGGTCAAATGTTGATGAGGGACTATCACACTCGAAAAGAAATATCAGTAGTACTTTTAGAGATGTGCGAAGATGTAATGAAACGTGCAAGGGATGCAGGTTTTGTTGGCCGCACCATCAGTCTTGGCCTATCATACAGCCGTAATGCTATGACTAAAGGATTTCATCGTTCAAGGACTATCTTGCATCCAACCAATGAAACGCTTGTGATGTACAAAACGTGTCTTGAGTTGTTGGATGAACACTTTGCTGGAGAACCAGCGCGCCAGTTATCGGTTTTAAACGTTTTGCTTTTGGTATATGTCATCGCGGTGAACGTACCGTCCTGGTTGGGGAACACGCCACATACCAGAGATTCGCTGTTGCCAAGATCGATAGTATCCATGCTGACCTCATTTCCCCTTAACGCCGGGGTGGCGGAACAAAAACCTGCTGCATAGTTAAAGTTGAACCCTGCCGTCATGTTCTTACGCCTCGGGCTGGCTACTTAACCCCTGACCACTGCCTGGTAACTCGAAGTATTGCCCTGCGTTCTGTGGGGCGGGGTGGTATACTATAAAACTAAATCTATTTAGTTTTATAGTCAAGCGCGATCTAGATATATTTAAAAAAGGTCGACAAAGCCGACCTCTGATTGAAAAACAAAGTGGAAGCTATAGGCTGAACTGCACACCTTTTGCTACAGCAACAATTTTACATTCAGGTGTCAGTAAGGACGATTGATAGCGAGGATTGAGGGGGCTTAAATACACGAGTTTTCCGTCGATGACTAATTTTTTTATAGTCATAGATGGTTCGTTTGTAAGCGGATCTGGGACTATTACAGCGACGATACTACCATTTTTATATTTTTCCCTAGGCCTCATGATCACTGTGGCACCAACCGGAATGCTTGGCGACCCTGATGGGTTGTGCATAGTGTCATCAGGCATTGAAACGGCAAAATCCCCCTCCTTGACGTCAAAGAATGTGGTGATTCTGTCGGCATTTCCCATAGTTTTCTCTCCTTCTAAAATTAGGAAAGAAATTGCTTCCCCCCATGAAAGATAGGGGATTTGGGTGCCTGAATTGTTCTGCACAAGGGTAGGTTCAGTAGACGATACTCCATATAGGAGATAGGACTCAGTAGTTCCTAGTGCTTGGGCTAATTTACTAAGAGCTTTGCTACCGGGTTCGTTTAGGTCTTTCTCCCAGTACCCTATAGTTACCCCTGTTACGCCAGAAAGCTTGCCCAGTTCGACTTGGGTCAGTCCCTTGTCTTTTCTGAGTCTCTTAAGCCTAATGCCAAGGCTTTCCATCATCATCTCCCGTGAATTGAATATAAATTATTTTAGATTGCATTGACCTAAAAAAAATTATCCTTTAATCTAAAAATACTTAGTTTTAGGAGGGTGAAATGCGAGTTGATGAACTTGTCCAGTTTTTTGGCTCTGTTCAGAGAGTTGCCGATTTTTATGGGATAACCCGTGAAGCTATATACATGTGGCGCAAACGTCCTGGTGAAATAGTTCCCAAGGGGAGGGCCGCGGAAGCTGCCGCATACTCCAAGGGAAAATTATCTTTGAACCCAGAACTTTACAAAAAGAAGGATAACACCTTGAACGAAGGAAAGAATGATTCATGAAAATCAAGCATGAACACATCCGCATGGCTATGAATGCCTGGGCGCATCCGGATGGTGAAAAAGTTCCGGCGGCCAAGATAACCAGGGCTTATTTCGAACTGGGAATGACGTCCCCGGAACTGTACGACGACAGCCATCCAGAAGCCCTGGCTCGTAATACCCAGAAAATTTTCCGCTGGGTGGAGAAAGACACCACTGATGCGGTTGAAAAAATTCAGGCGTTGTTACCAGCGATCGAAAAAGCAATGCCACCTCTGCTGGTGGCCCGGATGCGCAGCCACAGTTCAGTCTATTTTCGGGAGTTGGTGGAGACGCGGGAACGACTGGTGAGAGACGCTGATGATTTTGTCGCAGTGGCAATCGCCGGTTTCAATCAGATGAATCGTGGTGGCCCGGCAGGAAATGCTGTGGTGATGCACTAATAGCACGGTGTTCGGGGTTTTTTATGAGCAGCAAGCTTCATGGTCTTGTCTGGGAAGGGTGCGCCTTCACCGGCATGATCTTATCCAGGGTGGCAGTAATGGCTCGCCTTGCAGACTACAGCAATGACGAAGGTGTGTCATGGCCTGCAGTGGAGACCATTCGTCGTCAGATTGGGGCAAAGAGTGAATCAACGGTTAAAGCGGCGATAGCGGAACTGGAAAAGAACGGCTGGCTGACGAAGGAGGAGCGTAAGGTCGGTGGGCGTAATGAAAGCAATATCTACCGCCTTAATGTGGAAAAACTCGAAGCAGCAGCTGAGGCGGCGCGTGAGGCATATAAACCGAAAAGAAAAATTAGCCCGGCAAAAAATGACCCGTTAACAGTTGACCAGTCAAATATTGCCCCCCCAACGATTGACCCGTCAAATTTTGATGGATCAACCGTTGGTAAAAAACAGCCGGTTAGGGGGGCGATGGTTGGCCCCGATCCGTCAGTATTAAAACCTGATCCGTCAGATAAAAGATCTTTTCGTCCGGAAGCTTCGCAACCGGACCCGCAGACGGCTGAACAGGACTTTTTAACCCGACATCCTGATGCGATTGTGTTTAGTGCAAAAAAACGTCAGTGGGGAAATCAGGAGGATTTGGCATGCGCACAGTGGATCTGGGGGCGAATCGTGAGTCTTTACGAACAGGCCGCCAGCGATGATGGCGAGATCACCCGACCGAAAGAACCCAACTGGACAGCATGGGCCAATGACGTGCGCATAATGCGGATGCTGGATGGCAGAACTCACAGACAAATCTGCGAAATGTTTGGTCGGGTACAGCGGGATCCATTCTGGGTAAAAAACATCATGAGTCCGTCAAAACTTCGCGATAAATGGGATGAGCTGGTTATCCGTCTGGGGCGTTCGCCTGTACAGCGTTGTGTGAATCACATTTCTGAACCGGACACCGAAATTCCACCAGGGTTCAGGGGATAAGTTTTGTTTGAGATTGGTAAATAATTTTTAACGGGAGAAATTTTGATGGAAACGTTGATTGATACGTTAAAAGCGATGCAAAAGGTGACGTGCACCGAGCTTGCTGCCAGTTTGGGCATTGAACCTGCAGAGGCGATTAAAATGCTGAGGGAGTACGAAGAGCTGGGAGAAGTTGTGTCGGTTAATGGTTACTGGTCTGCTTCAGAACGACAAACTGGCGTGAAAGAAAAAAAAGTAACGGTGTGTAAAGTGGAAAGAAAATCCCGTCCGGTGGTCAGCAGAAAAGAGCGTGAGCCACTGAATCGCTGCGACATCCTGTCCACACTTGCTCATGGTGGGGCAATGACCACCGCTGAGATTGCAATTGCTGTGGGGCGTGCTGATTGCGTCAGGTCGCTGGTTTCTGCGATGGAAAAGCTTTGCCGCGATGGCATGGTGATTAAGCTGGGACAGGGGAAGGGGTGTAAGTGGATGCGGGTAAAAGAAACCGGGGAAAATTTACCAGCAGAGCCGAAAGTTGTATCGGTAGAGAAAACACCTGGTAAAGCCTTTTCTCAGCCAGCCGGTGTTGCGTTACCAGTACAGGAAGCGGCAACACAGGAAGAAATTAAAACAGATACTGTGGGGGACATTGTGCAGTCGTTGCCATCGTTCACTGAAACGCGAGCCAATGGCCTGATTTTACCATCGCTGCATATGGCAAACCGCGAACTGCGCCGGGCGAAAAGTCATGTCCAGAGGTGGGAGCGAGTCTGCGCCGCGCTGCGGGAGCTGAACAAGCACCAGGATATTGTCCGACAGATTGTCGATTCCTCCAGTCGTATTGTGTCGGAAAAGTGATTCCTGGGGAGGGCTTATGGCAAAAGTATTTACACAGGAAGAGCGGGAAAAAATTAAAGGGCAGATCGTTGATCTCGTACGCCAGAGTGGGCGCGAGACGTTACGACAACTGGAAGCTAAAACGGGGGCGACAAGATATCAGATAAGTGTTCTTGCCAGGGAGTTGGTTGCGAATGGTGACGTATACAACTCTGGCTACGGGTTATTCCCGTCTGAGCAGGCACGTAAAGACTGGCAAAACGCCCGCAAAAAACTATCGAGGGCAAAGGTGAAGAAACCAGTTGTGGTTGATCCAGACCTTATTTGGTCATTACCAGACGGAGAAATACGTCGTTACGACAGGCGTCATAATATAATTTGTAGTGAGTGCCGTAAAAGCGAAGTTATGAAGCGCATATTGTCGTTTTATCAGGGAGATGTTCGGTATTTATTGTAGTGATGATATTTAAGAGCATTAATTAATATGTGAATTGACATTTTCATGGCATAGGGTAGAGCTAGCGTGGTTGTCCGCTTTGTGCCAAGAGCGGACAGTATAGATGGTATATGTAGAAAGTGAACTTGCGTCGATTTTATGATCTAGCAGTCACTTAATTATTGGATAACTCACACATGTATGGCCGTTGCTTATAGCATACATTTGGTTTCCCTTAAGATTTACAAATGGAAATGTCGTATACTCATAATTTACAGATGTCATGTTAAATGTAAGGAATTTATCTTTAAGTTCTAATTTTGTTGAGTGGGCAGGGTATATTCCTTCATTTTTAATTGTGATAATAAAACCGATAGAAAAAAAATGTAAAGCACAAATAAATGCTACATGTCCTTCGTTCATAAATGCTACACTTTGAGCTGATATGTGCATTCTGTGTGGGTAAAACCAGTAGTAAATATCATGAGTCTCCTCAAAACTTGGATTCTTACCCAAAACATAATCCTTTAAAGGTGTATAGAAGGGGCTATCTACGGGTTCTTTTTTACAATCTTCAACTGAAGTTGCCGATAGCACGTGTCCAATCATAGCCTTAGTGAAAGATATGCTATCAAAAGGTATTCTAATGAATGGATATACATTCATACCATTCATATATTGACTCAACTGTTCTTTAAATGAATTTGCTACATTTTCAATTGCAACGTCGAGTCCACCTAATACCTTATTGTTACAGTGGCTGCAAATGGTTTTGAAATAAGAGCCGTTTTTAGCATTTAATGGTTTAACTGGTTCCTGAACACCAAAAAATTCGCTAACTGTTTTCTGAAGAACAGGACCTAAGGTTATGGCGCACTTTGGAGGAACATGATCTTTTGTGAGGAAATCATATTTTCCACAAATATTGCAATAACCTTTAGTAATGCCGTTGTGCTTCCATCGTTCACTAATTTGCGTCATTTTTTGTTCCCTCAGTAGTATAAGCTATCTATACATTTTTTAATCCTATCAAAGATACAACTTAACGTCAGGAAAATTATAGTGTTTACCTAAGAAATACAATTAACTTCAACGCGTAACAGTCTGCTTTTCGCTCACAGCGGACCTTCAGCTCCGGTAACTTATCCGCTTCGTGCAAATTTCGCTCATAAGGGACAACCATACTCAAATCTCCCACATTTCAGGAGGTATGAGCACGTCACCGTGGAACAAAGACCAGATGGTCCGTTTAAGCGGGGTACTTACAATCTAACTTCTGCTGGGTCAAGCCCTGAAAGCCGCTTAACATGAACTGTCCAACTTTATGGGGGCAGTCCAGTTGTAGCGGCTTTTTAGTATATCGTTAGAGGGGAGGGTTAATACTATACTGGTAATTGCTTTGTGTCAGGCATTGGCTCGGAAAATCTTTCAAAATCGCTGTACGTGCTTTCATCAAAGAGCGAGATCGCTTCAATTTGTTCGATAGGAATGACGTGTCGAAAATGTTGTAAATTTAATGGTTCGGACTCAAATGTGATTTCTTTGGATAGATAGAGATCATAGTATCGGTGTTGTTCTATGTAGCGTAGTGAATCCTTATCTCTGTAACCACTAATGAATGGTATGATCTCAAGATGCGCACTGTTGTGGAATTCAACACGTGGTGCTGCCACATACCCGATATATACTTTTCTGGATTTTAGTGTTACAAAAATCAGCATCTCTGTGTCAATGGCTTGGATCAATAGGTTTTCTAGTGAATCTTTTGATGCCATCTCCCTGTAAGCCTTTTGGCGCGCTTCTTCATTCTCCATTTCTTTTCGCGCATCCACCCCTTCAGAGTAAGCAATACAACAAGCGAAAATGATGGTGATGACAGCAAAAAGTGGTAATTCCATCACTTTGGTTTCAAGTAACCAATTAAAAAAATGCCATTCTATAGGTTTGTCTCGGAAAATATTGATTATGTGTGGGATAGAGTTCAGTAGCCAGAAAAGCATGTAGATCCCGAGCGTCAAAAGAAATCCTTGAGCAACAAAACGACACCCATGCATTGCAACGTAGAAATAGGATGACCACCCATTTGTTCTTGCGTGATGAATTCTCGATTGATAGTGATTCTCGGTGTACCAAAAACCACACACGAGAATCACAGTTATAATCAATGGACCCATTAAGCAACTTCCTTGTCTGTAGGGTTATGTAGTTTTCGCAATTGTTTCATTTTCTTGATGATGTCTGCTTGAACTTCTGGGTTTTCTATGTTCAGGGTGGCATTACCGTTCGCATCAACTGTAAGACGATATTTTGTCGTTTGCTCAAGATGGGTGTCAACATGGGTTGCTACAGCACTTGTGTATCGACGAAGCACTTTTCCGATAAGTGTGGGCATATGCATCTCTCCATTGTCAGTGACTAACTTTTATTACATGTTATTTACTATATAGACAACGAAAAGAAAATAAAGTTGTAGTATCGAATGAACTAGAGGGGAGGGTAAGTAAAATCGCTGCGGGTGCTTGAGGCTATCTGTCTCATGCATGAACATCAAAAGGCAGATAAAGAAAAGCCCAGTTAACATTACGCGTCCTGCAAGACGCTTAACATTAATCTGAGGCTCAATCTATGAACGGCAAATCTAGGTTAGCCTCTTACGTGCCGAAAGGCAAGGAGAAGCAGGCTATGAAGCAGCAAAAGGCGATGTTAATCGACGGATGACAGGGTGACGCGGGGTTCCCATTTCAGCACTGCCATGTAACAGGCGACCTTAATCTGCAACTCAAGCGCCGGAGTCTGCGGCTGGTCAATCATTGACGCCAGCAGCGAGCCGTAATCACGACGCATCACCCGTGAGCCAACCGGTGTGCGCAGGATATCGCCGATACTCTGGCTGATATGCTCAAGGTCAGTGACAGTCAGGCCATCACTGCGATTCATTCCGAGATAACGCGCAGTCATAGAGGTCCCCCTGTTGTGCCGCCACTATCGCCGGGGTGTTTATGGGTATGCAGTACCTTACCGTTTGATGAGAGTTCACC
Source organism: Lysinibacillus sp. 1 U-2021 (assembly GCF_029916965.1). Lineage (NCBI taxonomy): Bacteria > Bacillati > Bacillota > Bacilli > Caryophanales > Bacillaceae > Lysinibacillus > Lysinibacillus sp. 1 U-2021. The sequence goes on along the minus strand of NZ_CP123966.1, from coordinate 3,830,239 downwards.
ACCGGTATGCTCGATGTTGCCGTGCATCTTCCCGCCCTTCTGCACTTCCAGCGAGCCAGTAGTCAGCTTGTTGGTGCAGACCACCTCCGGTGTGTCCAGGGTGACGCGGGTTGATGCTTTCACCGTGACCACCGGCACCGTGGTAGTAACAGAATCAGAAGCCGTCACGCTGGCCGTTTTAATTCCGCTTACCGTGAGTGCACTGGTTTCGGGTTCATACTCAATCACCGCCCCGTCAGGGAAACGGATATGCAGGGCATCCGCCGACGTAGACGGTGCGGGGTTATCGCCGGAATAAATCCCCGGCAGAACGAACGCCGTGTCGAGTTCACCGCCCACGGCCAGAATCAGCACCTGTTCCCCCACGGAAGGTGCCCACCATGTGCGCGAACGTCCGGCGCGATGGGTCAGCCACTGAAGCCAGTCGGTGCACATGCCGCCGGTCTGCACACGGCAGCGACCGGCATTAAGGTCGGTTTCGACGACAAGGCCGGTACGAATCATGTTGCGCAGTGCGCGCGCGAGTTCCTGAATATTTGCGAGAGTGTTCATAACGGGAAGGATGCCGCCGGGTCATACCGGCGGCAATGTGACGATGAGGTGTCGGGAATGGCACAACTAACGGTCGAGGTGAGCCAGAATAATCTCTTCAATCATCTGCACATCCTCACCGGTAAAGCCGAGCAGAGGACGCGCCGGATAATCAATTTTCTTACCGTCTTTCCGGGTTTCTTCCGACAGACCGAACTGATGCACACTTGCGATTTTCGGTGACTTCCCGCCGTAAAACTCCATTGATGCCTGTTCAGGGCTGGCGCGGATATGCAAAAAACGACTGGTGATAAGTTTCGCAAACATTTTTCGCTTAACGCGACCGGTCTTTTTTCTGGCGCTCTGCTGCTGGCGTGGTGCGTAGGGTGTGCCGTCCGGGGCTTTCTGTGCCATCACCCGACGCTGCTGACTCTGCCGCAGACGTTTCGCCAGTTCTGCACTCAGTCGCCGACGCCCAGACGGTGACAGCGATTCAATCAGTCCGGTCAGCCGGTCTTCAAAACGCTTAAAATCATTCATCCCACTTGCTCACCAGTTCACCATTGATATAAAGCTCCATCGGGCGATTGACTGGCTCCGGCGGCGGAGGTTCCGGGATATTCTTCACATGCAGCGCACCGTCAACCTCACTGACCAGCGTTCGCTCGGTCAGCATCAGGCTGATGCTGATATCAAAGCTGCTGTCATTGTTGATGTCTGCATAAAACGTGAAACCTTTTTTCTGACCTTCGCCGGTGGTCATGATGTCGGGCTGATTTTCCCGCAGCCACGCCAGCACCGGCACGATGAGCAGGTCAAAATCACCGGTAAAGTCGGTCACAATCACATTGAGCGTGTAACGCTTTTCGAACGACAGCGACGTCGCCAGCGTGGAGGCAATACTCCCGTTATCCACGAATATCCGCAGCATCTCTGGACTGGTTTTCAGCACCGTGACGGCATCAGTCAGCGCCCTGCGCAGGCTGTCGGGTTTGAGCATCGTTTTCGTCCTGACAGTGTTTAATCATTTTTACCTGGCTGGCACAACGTGCCAGCGCGTTCTCAAGCTGCCGGATATCGGCACTTAAATCGCCGTTCGTCTCCGGGTCACTGCCCGGCATCGGGCAAAGGCTCACTTTCGGGCAGGCGTTGGCGACAATCACTGGCGTCGGTGCAGGCGGGGCGCTGGTGCAACCGGCGCACAGCATCAGGCAGGTCAGCACCATACCAGCGGCGAAAATCTTCGTTTTCATTAAGTAACCTCGTGATGGTTTTCTCGCGCTGTGCTTCACGCTTCGTGGCGTTCTCCAGTTCCTGACGCAGTGCCACCTGCGCCAGCTCGTTTTTGTCTGCCCTGGTGAGCGCAACATGAAGCTGATTTTTCAGCATGGTGATGGTCGTCTGCTGCCCGCTGGCGACGTTGTTCGCCCTGTCCAGCGAGGCGCGCAGGCTGGCATTTTTGTGTTTCACCAGAAACAGACCGGCCACCGCCAGTGATAACAACACAACCAGCACAGTCATCAGCCTTGACATGGTTCCCGCCCCTCAAAACGCTGACAGCAGGCCGTACGTATCAGCCGGAAGAACACCGATGCCACAAGATAAATCAGCGCGGTAAAAATCCACCCGGCAGCGACCAGCGAGATAAACGTCGCCACCACCACTACCAGAGCCACTGCCCGTCTGCGCCACGGCACCGGCTGCAAAAACAGCGACGTGACAATCTTCACGGCCGATAACTGGCGCGCTGGTTCTCCAGCAAAGTGTTCATCCAACAACTCAAGACACGTTTTGTACATCACAAGCGTTTCATTGGTTGGATGCAAGATAGTCCTTGAACGATGAAATCCTTTAGTCATAGCATTACGGCTGTATAATAGGCCAAGACTGATAGTGCGGCCAACAAACCCTGCATCTCGCGCTCGTTTCATGACATCTTCACACATTTCAAGAAGCACTACTGATATTTCTTTTCGTGTGTGATAGTCCCTCATCAACATTTGACCTTTACCGAAACTTAAAGAAGGATTTTTAACCAAAGGCTCACCCAATTTCGATAAATCTATTCCCCATGCATGGTGATACAATTGATTGCCCATAATGCCAAACTGCTTTTCTAATTCCTCAAGATTAGCATTTGCTAATCCACCAACCGTTTGAATGCCCATCTTATTTAGGTTAGCTTCCATCTGCTTACCTATGCCCCACATCTCAGATAGTGGTCGTACAGGCCACAATTTTGTTGGTACATCCTCATAAGTCCATTTTGCAAAGCCTGTTTTCTTTGCATCTAAGTCCAATGCTAATTTCGCCATAAGCATGTTAGGACCCATACCAACTGCTGAAGGTACATTAAATTGATCAAGTATAGCTCGCTGGATTTCTTTTGCGGTTTCCTCTGCTGAACCCCACAATTTTTCAGTGCCAGTCAGATCAACGAAGCTTTCATCTACACTATAAACATGTATGGCATCCACAGGTACATAGTTAGCTATTAACTTTGTGATCGTCATGGACATTTGTAAAAAGAAACTCATCTTTGGTTCGAAAAGTTTTATATCTGGATGCTTAGGAATTTCGTAACGACGATTCCCTGTCTTAATTTTGAATCGTTCTTTCATGACTGGAGAAGCAGCCAACACTACACTGCCGGGTTGATTAAAATTGCCGACAACTGCTATTGGGTCCTTTAGTATATCCAACCCTTCTAACATGGCGATGCAGCTGGCATAGAAGCTTTTCATATCGATACAAATGATTGGTCGATTCGGCATATTCTCGTAGTTCATACAACGCCACGCTCCTTATAAACAACTGGAACAACAGCAAGAACACTACTGATTAAAAATGTACGCTTTGTTTGTCTCATGAAACAGAATGCCTGAAATGAATCACCAACGATTTTAATGACCTTTACTCGCCTTTTTGTTACAGACCCATTTTTAGATACATACATCATGTTTACTAATTGATTACGCTGCATAGCTTTAATCAGTTGTTCTCTCATCACAGTTCCTCCTAATACGTGAAATGTTCCTCATTTATAATTTATACAAGAACACTTGTTTGTATACATAATAGAACAGATGTTTGTATTTTGACAAGATAAAATTTTTGGAAATAAAATAAATTATTTTCCGAATAATCGTTGACGATTATTTTTAGATGAGTTATATTGTTAATAACAAATAACCGATAACGATTTTTTCAAAAGGAGGAAAACACAATGAACGTAATGACAATGGCTTGGGAAATCGCTCGTAATGGTGCTACTCAATTTGGAGGTAAAGTAAAAGAATATTTTTCAGAGGCTCTTAAAATGGCTTGGACAATTATTAAAAAATCTCATAAAGTCACTGTAGAATCACTTAAAGCTGAAATTAAGGCAGCGTATGGTTCTGGTTATGCTCATCGTGATGTTTCTATCCTTTTCAATGAATGGAAAAGAGGTGACGATAAATTGCATCGTCTTTATATCAATATTGAGGACAATCGTGCTGGTGCTTTAAACACTGTATACATCACATTAAAAGACAACAAAGTTCATTCCAATGGTAAAAACGCTACTTTTAAAGCCTTTGGTTCTAAGGTTGCGGATATTGTTACTAAACACCAACAATTCATCATTGCTAATTTTGTAGCATAAAAGGAGATTATTTAAAAAATGAATATTCTAGATAATATTATTGATTCTAAAGAAGCTGCTGAATTATGGGACCTATCACAAAGCCATGTGAAATTACTATGTAATCAAGGGCTAATTAAAGCAAAGAAGATTGGTAATAGCTGGGCAATCGACGCTACACAACCAAATCCAAAAAAATACCGTTTAGAAGGACTGGAGGAAAAGAAAATGTATATGAAGAATAAAGATACCGGTGCAGTTAAAACTATGGCCGAATGGACAGAAATAGCTATTCGTGAATTCACGGAAGTCTTTAATGAGGATGAATCACTTCAAGAAGAATTCGAAAGCTTACAGGCATATTTGAAGTGGGCTGAACAACGAGGACAATTGTATGTTGATTTAGCTGAATGTGATAAAAATGGCAATCTAATTGATTATTTGGAGGGTTAAACTATGCCTCGAAAAATCGAAGTAAAGCAAGGTGATCCTTTCGGGCGCTTGGTTATTATCCAAGAAGTGAAAAGCAAAAAGCGACGTAGTTTTCTTTGTAAGTGTGAATGCGGAGAGGAAAAAGTTGTACAACTTAATCATTTACGTTCTGGTATGACAACTTCATGTGGATGTTATCAATCTGAAAAAGCTCATGAATCTAATGTGATCGATTTAACAAAAAAACGTTTTGGTCAGTTATTAGTTTTAAGAAAATCAGGTAGTATCAAGAACCAGAGTGTTGAATGGGAATGTCAATGTGATTGCGGAAATAAAAAAACTTTATCTGCAAGAGAATTGATACAAATTGGCACACAGTCTTGTGGGTGTTTATTGAATAAAACTATCCAGAATGCTCGCAATGTTTTATACAATGATTTTAGCATAGATGATGTTCAAATACCACTTTTGAAGAAAAAAGTGCGCAAAGATAGTGGTACAGAACAAAAAGGTATTTATTATGATAAAAGGTTTGATACGTATAGAGTGAGTATAGCTGTAAAAGGAAAGAGGATTCATCTTGGAACTAGAAAAATTTTAGAGGATGCTATAGAGCTAAGAAAATTAGGAGAAGAAAAGTATCACCAACCTTTTGTTGACAAATGGAAAGAAGAAAATTGTAAAAAATAATGCCCAGGCTCAAATTAATGAGTACCTGGGCATTTATCATTTTACTTCATACAATTTTGTTGTTTTACTTTCGTTGTTATAAACAAGCTTAAGCCCTAATAGATCAGCAATCTCGCGCACTTGCACATACGTCCTACCATCTATAATCACAGCTGGAATAGTTTTTGTATCATTAAGCATGACTTTAGCTTCTGTAAATTGAGCCCCCTTCACTTGTTCCAAACCATTCAAAATATCCAACTTGAATTGCGCCTCAGAGATTCCCATACTTGCTAAATACGAATATGGATCAACATGGGTTGTACCACCTAGATTATTTGTAATCCAACGGTGTGATTTGATGCCGTTACCTGCGCCATCTAATACAACAGGTATACCCGCCTCTTTAGCAAGTTCGCGTAACAACCAAATATAAGCAGCATAGTCCTTTTTAAATTGTTCCTTATCAGCCGTCCTTGCCAATTCCACCTGGGCATAGCTATACGGATTTCCTTTTGGTCCACAGCCATATTGCACGCGATTGACTGGGGCTACTTGTACGATTCTTCCTCCACCGCCTACCCAGTGAGAGACAAAGGCATTGGCTTTATTTCGATTCATAAATGCAATTTCATTCTCTAAAGCATTTGGTCCACAGTTTTTGGGATTGCCTGATTCATGAGCAATTACATATTTAGCGCTATCTAAACGTACATTCGGTAATCCAGACATTAAGCGTTTTTCAATTGGATAAGTCATTACTGCTCACCTTCTTTTTTAGCAGCCTTGAGCAAATCAAAGGTGCCTGATGCTGTCAGTCCTGCGATAAAGCCAGCGATCAACATGATATACACTGGATAGTCAGTTAACGGCCACAAACCCAAACCAATAAAAATACCAATCACTACTGATGTGATTGGCATGTATTGTGCATTGAGTTTAAACGTCTTTTTAAGCACCTCTGCAACTGCTAAGACAATTGCGACCATCATCATTGCAATCATAAAAATGTTTGTTAAATCCATTTTATGCACTCTCCTTGTTATAAGTATGTTTTTCAATACGGTCAACTCGACCCTCTAATGTCGAAAGACTTGAATGAATTCCTTCTAATGCATTTGCTGTCCTTTCTTGTGATTCATTAGAACGTTCTAAGTGTGTCATTAACGCTTTTTCCCGTTCTTTTGATTCATCACGATGCGATTGATCTAACTGTATTAAGTAATTAAAAATGTAACGTCCAGCAATCAAAACCGCGATTATTAATATAATTGATAAGTAAATCCATGGATTTGAACTATTGGCCACTTTTTCAGCTATACCTGCCCCTGTTATTACTAAAAGCTCCACTGCCCTCACCTCTACATAAAAAAATAGCACTGCTCAGCACAGTGCATTGCTTAAGTCTTGTTGTATAAAAATAGCCCTCCACTATATTTGTGGGAGGCAATATAAAAAACACTCTCTTGTGAAAGTGCAAAAAGAATCCTCACCTAAAAAGGTGAGGATTAAGGTATTTCAAGTTCTTTTGAATTTCAATCAATTAAAAATAAAGGTCCAAGTTATAGTGCCAGATGCCCCATTGCTACCAGTGTAAGTAAAAGTAATATCGACCGTTCCAGTTGATACTTTGTTCACATCCAAATACACATGTCCAGAAGGATTTGGTCCCCAAATGGATACCGTAGCAACGCCAGGGTCACTACTAACAGGATTTGAATAAGTTGCTGTTGTTCCATTAGAACCAGGTAATGCAACTGTTAAATTCACATTCGTATAGGATGCAAATGGCCCATGTACAGATTCGTCTTCGAATGGTGGTGAGATAATTACATTTGGTACGCTATTCTCGTCTTATACCCTCTCTTTATTTGGCTTTATAACGAGCCTTCACCGCACGGGCGACTTTCATCGCATACGGCGATCCGTCAGCAGTAGATCTTCAAAATTTATTTCCCCAATTCTAGTATATTCTATCAACATTAAATTTAGGTTAAATATTTTAGACAAAATGTTAATGTACCATGAGAAGCATTGAGATTAAGTAACATTGCCCATCTTGATTGGTCTCACAGCGCATAATAAAAGCCTTCTACACATGTAATTGTAGAAGGCTTATTTCAAAATACTTAAGTAATTAAAATTAAGATTATTCTATATTAAATTCTATTCGTCCGAAAAAGGTCTTAAATTTGGTGTATTTACCGTTGGCTTTAGAGAAATTTTGTTGAACACTCCATATACATGGCCACATTCATCACAAAATACAACATCAAACCAGTGGTCTCCACCTTTAGATTTCTCTTCGCTACCTTAAGAAATAATATGTTCTAATCCTTTTACACTACACTCAGGACACTTTGGCTCTGCCATACCAATCCCTCCTTTCATTTACTACATTTCGACAAAAGGAAGGGATTTCCTGCTAAAAATGACAATAAAAAAACACTAAGCCTGTGCTTACGTTTACTTTGTTACTGAACAATATGGGACAAATGTTTATCATTATAGTAAAAGCACCCTCAATAGAGAGTGCAATAAAACTAATTAATACTAAATTAACTCACCATTATAGGCCTGAAATAACCGTGACAATTGTATCTGGGTACCCTGTAGCTTTAATAGTTATTATCCAAGTTCCATCTTGAAGGAACCTACGATTTAGAAACTCAAGTTGTCCGTTGGTAAATTTAGCCTCATTTGTGTAATCAAAGACATTAGATCCATACATATTATGAGTAAACGTGAAGCTCGTAAATGCAGCTCTCCAAGCCAAATCATCATTAAAACTAAATACAAAAGGTGTAGACCTTACTACCTGGTGGATACTAGAACTAGAACCTATAGTTAATGGAACCGCGTTTACATTTACGTTGCTATTCTCGTCTTATACCTTCTCTATATATCGGTTTTATAACGAGCCTTCACCGTACAGGCGACTTTCATCGCATACGGCGATCCGTCAGCGATAGATCATTAAAATTTATTTCCCCAATTCTAGTATATTCTTTCAACGTTAAATTTAGGTTAAAAATATTTTTTTCATGACAAAACTGTAGCCACGAGAAGCATTGAGATTAAGTAACATTGCCCATCTTGATTGGTCTCATAGCGTATAATAAAAACACTCTCAATTGAGAGTGTAAAAATTCTTAGTTTTAACTAGATAATACTATTCTAACAAACTCATTATCAACTCTATCAAAATTCAATTGATTTCCTTTCGGTTTATTGTAATAATTTAAATGCGAGCAATCTTTTATCACTTTTTTTAGAACTTTTCTTACTATTTCATCTAAATCTGTACTAACCTCAATCACTTTTGAAACGTCAGTAAACTTTATATGTGATCCATGAACATACTTTGACCGAAAATCATATGCTTTTTTCACTCTGAGGAAAATATTTAATTTATCTTCCGAATTCACCCCTAATAATGCAGCGACCCTTTCAGATACTTTATAAGTATTTTCACCCTTTACTGCACAGATTATTTCTAAAATAGTAATATAACCAGCGATTTTTGCAGGTAAAAACGTTTCTCTTCTAGCAATATCTAAATATAAAAACGCTCTACTAAAACTAGTAGTGTCGTCATAAGGTATCAAAGCTCGATTAATAGCCTTATCAGGCATGATTTCTTCCATTTCACTCTTTTTTATTGAATGCTCTTTTAACCTTTGTAGCCAATAAGTTGATTCCTTAAGTTCTTCCTCAGTAAATAAAACTCTTTTTAAGTCTCCATCAGAACAGGTATAGTACTCATTAGCATAAATAATATAAGGCATAATTTCTTCTTTACTAGATATTGTTGTGTTTAGTGGTGACACTGAATTATCTCTTATAAACCATAAAGCATTTGAGAAATATTTATTTTTAGTATTAAAACCTTCTGTTATATTATATCTTTCATTTGTAGGAACATGTTTATAAGGAAAAATATCAGCAACGTTATTTGAAAAGTTTTTTACATGAATTCCCCCAAACTGTTCCTTATAGCCATAACTGTTTATAATCATGGATTTTGTATCACAAACTTTGTGTAAAAGATTAAATAAGGTTTCCCCTGTTTCGTTCAAAAGTTCGATATTTTTCTCAATTTCTAAGTATTTTAAAATAGTTACTACATAGTCCATTTCATTACCCACCTTTCTATCTAGTTTTTCATTTCGATAAAAGGTGATAATTTCCTTCTTTTACAGATAAATTACTTAGTTATTTGAGCCTATTTCTTCAACTCATACTTCAACGCATCGATTTCACGCCTCATCTTGCTGATAAAGGTAGGCTTATCATTATCAAACACGAGCTCAACCTTTCGCTTGCCGTACTCACAAATCACTTTCGCTGCGGTAATTCTGGTATCCAAGGTAACGCCCCACCCAACGTCACGAACCGTCACCATATCGCCTACGCTGTAATCTTCATCAAACACTAATCGAGATGTAGTCAGTACCTGACCACCTAAGTAAACTTCTTGAGCGTGTTCGGCCAGCTTTTCGTTACCTCGCTTTTGTAAATCCGCAATAACTTTAGTAGCTGGTCGTGGATTTCTGTCATCGTCGTCCTCGGATACATCCCTGGCATCGACAAACATCTCGTATCGATCAGCACCCACAGCATCACCAATGGAGATAATTCTGCGCTCTATACCTTCACCCTGCCCTGCTACAACTGCGAAATTCTTGTATTCTAGATCACTCTCTGTGTACTCAAGTGACTCAATCGTTTCAAACTCTGTAGAAAAGATGGCTTGTGGCAATCCTGTCTGATTGGCTACTAGGTTTCTACCTTCTTTTATCACGAATACGAACTGTTTATTATGCAGATCCAGTTCTATATTCCACCCTAAACCATGAAGCTCTGATAGCTCTAGTAACTTTTCGTTTAATGGATCATATCGGGACTTTTCTTCAATCGTAACCCCTCGATTTTGGTTTGGTGCTAAAACTAAACGAGGAAAGATTCGAGCTGGATCAGCTGGATTAATCATCTGAGTATATACAAAATGCCGCATAACTGTTTCCACATCACCAGAAATACTTTCGTGAGTTTTACCTGCTGCTGGGTAGATAAGACGCTGCGATGTAAAAGTTTTAAGTGATAAAGCTTTTATTCTCCAGTTCTCCGTTTGTTTGCCGTTCTCATCCAACTCGATTTCCCGATGTCTGATGATGTAGGCTTGGTCTAATCGGTTGTATGGAAAGATAATATTACCTTTAACCAATTTGTCAGCATGCTGCAGGTACCGATTAATCTGAAGTTCTAGCTCTCCAATATCAGACCAGGAGATACCTATCTGTACTGACGAGTATCGATCTATTTCGCCTAGTAAGTTAAAATCATCATCAATAACTCTTAGTGGGATGTTCTGCAATGTGATCACCTTCTTTTGCATAATAAAAAGCACCCTCATGTGAGAGTGCTTAATCGTTTTTGACTGGTTCTTTTCCAACAAACATAAACGTTTTTACTGTCCGTCCTGTATTAACAAAAATTTCATTTGCTAATTTACTAGCGATGACATTAGGGTTTGTGAAATTCTGACTGACTTTCGGTGAAATGTAAGTTGCTGATTTTTCTTTTCCTTTTTTCATATAAGTGTAGCCACACTTAAAATGAACTTTTTCATCATTCATCTACATCACTCCTTTATCATCTTTCGACAAAAACAATGATTACCCTACCAACAATTGCAAAATAAATGCCCTCCACAAATGAAGTGGAAGGAAAAAACAAACCTTTAAAATATAAATGCGCGCCTCTATTGGGAGAGATTAATAATATTATTATTTATTTACGTGTTCATTTTCCGATAAACTAACCCTTTGCTCATATTTTAATAATTTATTTTCTAAATCATCTATCCTTCGCTTTAATTTAAATTCATCTTTACTTTTCACAAACCCTATATAAAAGATATTAGCAATCTCAATCAATGCTATGAGCAAAGTGAATAATAAAACATTAGATTCAAAAAAATCTATAAGATTAGCTAAATTTTCAGCTTTCCCATCAGCAGGCTCTATAGAGTTAGCTTTCATATTCCAGCCTATAAACATAGCAAGAAAAATATAAAAAAACAATTTAGATAGTGTTAATAATAATTCAAAAAGAATTTTCAATATTTCTTCCCTCCTTTCACCTTATAAAATAGATATTCGACAAAAGGTAATAATTTCCTCCTCTTTTTGACATAAAAAATAACGCTAGCTTATGCTGCGTTTAATTAGTTACTGCACAATATGGAGCTGATGAGCAAAAAGAAACCCCACCAAATTGGTGAGGTTTAAAGCGATTAGTAATTAATAATACTTAACGTAAGCAGTAAATACCATATCTACTGTATTTCCGTGCCCATCATCTGCAGTTAAAGTAATAGTAGTATATTCATTATCAGCACTTTGAGGAGCATTAATTTGAAGCCATCCATTAGAAATAACAGCAGTAATATTTGGATTGCTAGATGTGGCAGTAAAGGACATTGTATCTCCTTCTGGATCAATAAATATTGGTTCCGTAATGCTATGACTAAAGGATTTCATCGTTCAAGGACTATCTTGCATCCAACCAATGAAACGCTTGTGATGTACAAAACGTGTCTTGAGTTGTTGGATGAACACTTTGCTGGAGAACCAGCGCGCCAGTTATCTGTCCGGATATCCAACTTAGATCGGGAGCACAGTATCCAATTAGATTTATTCGATGAGCGAAAGCCACAACGTCAACTTATTGGGCCAACGATGGATGCGATTCGTAATAAGTTTGGAGCAACTGCATTATTACGTGCTGTGTCATTTACTGGAGCAGGGACAGCTATAAACCGTGATCGTTTAGTTGGTGGACATTTAGCATAGGAGTGATTGGATGATAAAAGACCGTGGAAACATTAAATGGGCATCCATGATGATGCCTGAACATTTGGATGTTCTCAGGGAATACAAACAAGATACTACAATACAACGTCGAGACTTAAACGAATGGGAACTAGAAGAAATACAACAAACGATTGACCAAGCTTATAATCAACAGATAGATGTAAAATTAGAAGTGTGGACGGCAGGTAAATCTACTCAATGGACTGGGATAATTAAATCAATTAATACTACAGAACTCATACTTGAAACATTACTTAAAACAAAGATTATTCCCCTCCATAGTGTTCAATCTGCTCAACTGGACACTGATTATTATGATTAAAGCCGACGAAAGACAGTTGCTTCATAAGTATCTTTTGTTAGAGCTAGCAGTTAAATCATTACAGGTTGATTATTGTAAATTAGAGCAGTTTAAAATGAAAACGGTATTTCTTCCAATGATGGATTCATTGCTAAAGGATCTAAGACAAGAATATTTTAACCTCAAACGAGAACTTGCACAAAAACGTATACGAGTAGTAGGTTGGCAACCAGTAGATGAATACTTTAGTGATGTGCAAGTCGCTACCGCTGGCAATGACGTTGTATTACGTTATGCCAACCAAGCTTTAAAGACTCAAGTAGAAAAGTTATTGATTAGTCATATAAGTAACAAGCAGCAGGTTCTCGAATGAGGCCTGTTTTTTTGTATAAAAAAAGCCACTCGATTGAGTGACTAGTTTATTGTATCTGTCCATTTACACTAACTTGCGTAGCATTCATAGCGCCTGTCATTCCTACTACATTACTAACTCCTAAATCAGATGCTGCATATCCATCACCTGATAATGGTCCTGATGCTTCCACAGTATCGCCTATATTCACATCTATTTCATATGGAGGAAAAACTGGAAGAACATAACCTTGATCATTCTTAATTAATAGAGTATCTTCCATGTTTCCAAATAAACCTTCTAATGATTTAACACCAACTACTTCACCTTTGAAATAATACTCCATGCCTTTAAATTTCGATTCGGTTTTATCATAAAGCATTGATCCAGCTTTTGCAGGATATTGTTCAGCATTTCTTTCGCCTTCACTCATAGTTGTGGAATTGTTTGATTTAGTTTCAATTTTATTTGTAACAGAAGTAACGACTTTTTCATCCTTTTGAGTATTTTCAGTATTTGAAGTTTCTTCTTTTGGTTTAGTAACAGTTTCATTTTTTACTATATCTTTAGTTTCGTCTGCGGATTCAGTTTTATTTACTGGGACCATTATAAATCCAATAACAAAGGCAGCTATTGATATGCCTAAAACAAGACCACCTTTTAATTTTTTCTTTTTAATGAGTCCGATTACTAATAAAATAACCCCAACTAAAATTCCTATCATTCCTAAATAAACTAAAAGAAAACTCATTTAGATCAACTCCCTTCAATTTAACTATAAAGGAAACAGTAGGTAAATGCACATATAAAAAAACAGACAACCTAGTTAGTTATCTGTTATCAATAAGTTCTATTATTTCTTCAATACGTTTAATGTCGAGTGCTTCACAAATTTTTGTGATGTGCTCTTTTTTTAAGCTCATTCTTTGGTTATGAACTAATTCACTTACAACAGCTTGTCGCAATCCAGTCATTTTTACAAGTTCACCTTGAGTCATATTTCGTTCTTCTAATACCTCTTTAAGTTTTACACGCATTTCCATTATATGCACCTTCCTTCGTTTATTATTCCTAATTGTATTATAAAACATTTCCGTTTAAACGTAAATAAAATAGTTGACTTTCCGTTTAAACGTATATAATATAATAATCAATAAAACGTTTATACGGAAAAACGGATGATAGAAAAGAGGTGAAAAACAAATGGCATTCGAATACCTAGCTCAATACATAACATTCAACTCAGTAGCAGATATGGATAAGAGTGTGGAGGGCCACATGGCGGTACACTATTATGATTTGACTGATTCAGAACGAGCAATCATTTTTGCATTAGCTAGTCGCTCATTAGCTTATCCTGGTGCATGTCACTTAAAAGCTGAAACGATTGCCGAGCAAACTGGCACATCCAGAAGCACAGTAATGCGAGCAATAAAGAAATTAGTTAGCTTAAACATCATCGAAAAAGTGAAGCAGACAAAGTTGAATGGAATCAAAGGAGCTAGCATTTATCGCATTTTACCCTATGATGATACATCGAGTTTGAAACATCGAGAAACAGTCGTTGAAGTGAGTAATGACGCGGTTTGCCCTCCACAATCTGAAAACCAAGCATCTAAATCTTTTAATCTTTTAAGTTCTAAACAAGCAAATAATATTATGAGTCTTGGCAATGAATTAGCTTTGCAAGCTGAAAAGAAAAAGGAGTACATGAACGAGTACCAAGTGATGCTTTACGATTTCATGCACTCGTTGCCTTTACAAGATGAATTGAAGGACCAACTTCACAAATGTATCTTAGCTACAAAAATGAACGATATACGCGATTTTGTGAACGCTAAGGACGTTTTAGTTAACATTATCCGTGATATTGTGAACGGTACATTAACTGTAGCAAGTACATTAAGAGCCGTATTTGTTGGGGCGTTTAACAAGGCTGTAGAGCGTTCTAATAAGAAGGTGACTAATTCATCATCTATAGAAGAAACAGCAGATAGAGAACGTCCTGTGCCTTTCTATAACTGGCTAGAGGATAGAGATAGTCGAGCAGAAATATGTAGTAGACCAAACTTAGAAAACTGGCTGGAATGGTGAAAGGGGAAATAGAAGATGACTCATTTTGAATATATGGAGCAACAAGGACAATTATCGATTTTTGATTTAGAGGATCAATATGAAGAAATGAAATTTAAAAAGGCATCCACAAGTGTTAGTAAACCTGTTGATAAAAAGATGTATATAGAGCCTCGTATGAGAGTGTATATTGTGAGTAGATGAAAAGAAAAGACCACCCTAAAAAGGTGGTCACAATTATATGTCTTAAATGGGCAGAAGTGTACCACCACCAACCCAAATCGCTGTGATTTGCCCTAAAGCTGTTAAAGTTGCAGTTCCTTCACCAATAGCATTACCGAACAAACTGCCAACAGAGCCAGCAAGAGAAATTCCTGAAAAGCCAGAACCATCTAATCCTGTAATAGCGCCAACAACTGCTAGCGTGACAACAGCAATTTCCTTTGTTAACGGAACTATTGCTGCAAGACCGACACCCAGATCATTGACAATCCCGTGTGAAGTAGCGGGGAGGTGATCTCCAAGAATTTGTGTAAAGCCAGCATCTCCAAGATAGAAGAAAGCAGCAATTGGAATTACGGGTCCGAAGACTTTAAAGCCGAATTGAAATCCTTGAATCAAATAACTTGTTGTCTTTTCTAACCCCGCTGATTTATGAGCAACCATACTAAGCAACAATAAAATAAAAACAGAGGTTCCACCGATTAAAGCCGTTGCATCGCCGCCCGTTAAATTGAATACCGACATAGCGATAACGTCTAAGATAAAGGCAATAGGAATAAGTACGGCGAAGAATCGTTTTTGCCCATTTGACAGTAAGTTTTCCGCAGTTTCTTGTTCACTATCCTCTTCCTCATGGTTGCCAGTATTTAAAAGTAGTGTTCCTCGTTTCATATCACGTCGTAAAAAAATATAAGCAACAATTGTCGTTACAACGCCCATGGTGATAACCAGTGGAATACTGGCTGAAACAACATCTCCAACAGGGATACCAGCAGCATCAGCCGTTAATTTTGGAGCCCCTTGAATGACAAAATCACTCGATAACGCAATACCATGCCCAAATAAGTTCATCGCCATGGCAACCCCCAGTGCTGGGAGGCCCGCCCGAATCGCAACAGGCAAGAGCACTGCTCCTAATAGCGCTACTGCAGGTGATGGCCAGAAAAACCAAGAAATAAACATCATTAAGAGTCCAATCGTCCAATAAGCGAGTGCGGGTGTTTTAATGATCTTTGTGAAAGGGGCTATCATAACCTCATTAATACCGGAAGACATCATGACCCGACTCATCGCCACGATAATCGAAATAATAAGAATCGTTGATAGCAGCTCAGTTATGGCATAAATAAAGCTGTTAAACACACCACTTATGGACGAGGTAAAATCACCAGTTGCAACAATCGCTAGCATAAAGATGCCTACTACACAAATGAGGGTGGTATCGCGACGTTTAACCATAAATCCGATGATGAGCACAATAAAAACCACGTAAATCCAATGGAGAGCTGTGAATTCAATCCCCATACGTTTCCCCCTCAATATTCTGATTCTATAGAATATGAAGAGAAAAAAAGAAGGTGATGATTTTAAAAAATTTTAATCTAGGTGAAAAGCAGTCTGAATTAATTGGTAATTTAAAAATTTTCTGATGTAGAACAACTAATCATGAAAGGAGAGGAATTAGAGTTAATGTACTAACTATTAAACGAGTAAAGGGAAAGCTATAATCAGTTCTATTGACTTTATAATCTCAACAATTTACTATATAGACCAGTCATTATAAATTTGGAGGGGAAAATGCCTAGAAATCAAGAAAGTAAAATGAAAATTTTATCGACCGCGTCAACACTGTTTCAAAAACAAGGGTACCATGCTACTGGATTAAATCAAATTATTAAAGAGTCGGGTTGTCCAAAAGGTTCGCTTTATTATTATTTTCCTGAAGGCAAGGAGCAATTAGCGACAGAGGCAATTAACAGAACAAAAGATTTTGCTGCTCAAGCGTTGAGAAATTTATTTTCACAGCAGGATGATGTAATAAAAGCTTTAGAGTGTTTTTTTGGTCAATGTTTAAGCTTTAATCCAAAAATTGCACATGATGGAATTCCACTAGCACTTATTTCTTTGGAAACTTGGCATATGAGTGAGCAACTTCGTTTAGCATGCAAGAATGCTTATGAAGAACTTATCATGATAGTAAGAGAAAAGTTTATCCAGTCAAATTGGCCCCCTGAGGAAGCTACAGAAATGGCGTATTTAGTCTTTAGCATGATAGAAGGTGGTAGTATTATCTCACTCACTTACAAATCAAATGAGTCACTTAAAAGAATCTGTAAAAGTATCATAGAATTAATAAAGTTAAAGCAAAAGGAAATTCGCACGAATCTTAGAAATGAGCTTTAATCTCTCGTAAAGTTCGAAAGGAGGAAGTAGGTAAATGCCATTGGATAACATTTCAAGTAACTTATAGTACAAAATAAGGAGTGCTTGAAATTTGCTAAAATCATATATTCATTCATTTTTAAACTCAAAAGACGAGGGATTTAGTGGAAATATCATAGTGGTTGAACAAGGAGAAACAATATATAAAGAATCATTTGGAAAAGCCAATTATGAATGGGATATACCAAATACTGCTATTACAAAGTTTCGTATTGGATCTGTAACTAAAATCTTTACTGCCATTGCAATTTTAATACTAGTTGAAGAGCAAAAGTTGCAGTTGCATAATACTGTAGATAATTTTATTCCTAATTTTCCAAAGGGTGACCAAATTATGATCGAACATCTATTAACTCATACATCTGGCATTGGTAATATTACTGAACAACCTGATTTTTTATTAAAATCTTATCAGTTACAATCACCAGATGATTTAATAAATTGGATTATTTCTTGTTCATTCAAATCTATACCAGGGAAAGAGTTTAATTATTCTAATTCAGGATACATTGTATTAGGTAAGATTATAGAAATGATAAGTGGTTTAAGGTATGAAGAATTCCTTAAACAAAAGATTTTTCAGCCTTTATCGATGTTAAACACTGGTCTTGATTATAACGTGGCTATTCAAAAGTATAAAGCAAGCGGTTATGAGTTAGAAAAAAATAATATTTATCATGCTAGTTTCATCAATATGTCTAACACCTATTCAGCTGGAGGGTTAGTTTCTACAGTAGAAGATTTACAATTACTTGATGATGCAATTAAAAATAATTGTTTATTATCGAAAACTATAACAACTCAGATGCTTTCACCAGGTCGTTTTGGCAACGGATATGGATGGAACATTACTAAGACAAAAAAGAATAATACGCTCATTTTTCATCATGGAGGGATTAATGGTTTTACTTCCTCCTATTTAAGATTGATAGAAAGTGACGCAACAATTATTGTTTTAAGTAATATATCAACATTGTTAACATCAACTGTTGCCAATGAAATTGTTAGTTATATAGAGAATAGAGGCTAGGGGCACAGACCCTTTTTCATTTAAAGCTATTAAACTAGTACATCATCATATGAGAAGAAACACAATAACTTCTTAGGAGCTATGCCTAAGTCTTTTTGAAATAGTGTTAATGAAAGAAAAGTTATATATGTTCCTTTGGTTGCATTCGGTATGCAAAGTGTTGGTAAGCCCATGAATTGCAACAGATAAGCTTAGTGGCTCACAAAGCGCGACAGCCGTTAATGACCCAAAAACCTAGAAATATACATCATTAATAGACAAATCGCCCCAAACTTTATGGTCTAATCAATACCCAGAACAATCGAATCAAATCACTATAAAATGAATGGCACACAAATTGTTAGACAATAACTAGCAATTTGTGTGCATTTTTTATGGGTTAGTGTTGAGTAACTCATATCGCAAATTATCTCCATATACCAATCTGATCAACTTAACACCACCTTTTTTGCATTTATAAATTTTCTCTTAAAAGGTACTTGATATTATTTAGTTACCTACCCAAAACAAGATATTTGAAAGAAATGAGTTTATAGATTAAAATACTTTTATAGATTATCGATAATCTATAATCCATAATATATAACGCTTTTAGCTAATCACCCTATACACTGAACTATGTTAAAATAA
The DNA here is from genome assembly GCF_029916965.1 of Lysinibacillus sp. 1 U-2021. Lineage (NCBI taxonomy): Bacteria > Bacillati > Bacillota > Bacilli > Caryophanales > Bacillaceae > Lysinibacillus > Lysinibacillus sp. 1 U-2021. The sequence continues at coordinate 3,811,273 of NZ_CP123966.1, read as the reverse complement.
AAGGATATAAATTTATTGGAGTGGTTTAATGGGGTTTGATGAAAATTCAATTTCAAAAAAAACAATTTCTGAGCAAATAGCTGAACGATTATTATTCCGCATATTTTCTGGTTACTATGAACAAGGTCAGCGCTTAATAGAGGCAGAAATTGCAAAGGAGTTACAAGTAAGTCATGCACCTGTCCGTGAGGCCCTTTATCTTTTACAAAAAGATGGGGTAGTTGAAAAAGTACAACATAAAGGTGTAAGAGTGAAGATTATAACGGATCAGGAATTAAAGGATTATTTGGAAGCGCTTTATCATCTATTGGATATTGCACTCACTAAGTGTGAATCTAAATGGACTGCCGATTTGCAAAATGAGCTATTATTTCGATTTGAAGCTATGAAACAAAGAAAGTCTGCTGAAAATATTTATGAATATGTTGTTTCGTTTGCCCACTTGTTACAATTGTTTTTTGATGTTACAGGAAATATTGCTATGCTACGATTCTTTAAAGAAACAATATTTGTTACAAATGTAGCTGCACAAACCAAATGGAAGATGAATCTAGTTGAATCCTATCATATGTCCATCAATACTTTTATCAAGTGTATAGAAGTGTCGGATTTTGATCATGCACGAGTAGCTATTAAGGATGTTATTTTATGGTACCAATTTAAATAATTTTATGGGGGTAACATAAATGAAAGCTGCAGTTTGGCATGGTGTGAAAGATATTAGAGTTGAAGAGGTTGAATTACGCGCTTTAAGAGAAGAAGAAGTGAAAGTAAAAGTAGCGTGGGCTGGTATTTGTGGAAGTGATTTGCATGAATACGAAGAAGGTCCGGTTTTCGTACCAGTTGATGAAAAAGCTGAATTAACAGGTGAAGTGGCCCCACTTACAATGGGACATGAATTTGCTGGTATCATCGAAGAAGTTGGCGCTAAGGTTACTGACTTTAAGGCTGGGGACCGAGTTGTCATCAATCCTACATTAACATATAGAAATAAACATGAAGAAGTCGATCGTTATGATGGATTTAACTTCATCGGTTTACATGGAAACGGTGGATTTGCAGAATATGTTAATGTCCCTGTAACGAATATACATCGTTTAGCAGATAACTTAACATTACAAGATGGTGCACTAGTAGAACCAATGGCTGTTGCTGTACAAGCTGTCAAAGATGCAGGGGTTACATTAGGTGATTCTGTTGCTGTATTTGGAGCTGGACCAATTGGATTATTAACAGTAATCGCTGCAAAAGCATCAGGTGCTAGTAAAGTTATCGTATTAGATTTATCCGATGATCGATTAGAAAAGGCAAAAGAATTAGGTGCAACCCATGCTATTAATTCAGGTAAAGAAAATCCTGTACAAGCAGTTCGTGCGATTGTTGCAGATGGGGTTGATGTATCCTTTGAGGTGGCAGGAGTTGCTCCTACCTTTAAACAAGCAATTGATGTAACAAAACCTCGTGGTAACATGATGATTGTGTCGATTTTTGCAAGACCAATCGAATGGAATCCAATGCAACTTACAAACACAGGTGTTAATGTATTATCATCCATTGTTTATACACCGTCAATTTTCCAAAGAACAATTGATGCAATGAGCGCTGGTCAACTAAATCCACAAGGAATCATCACAAGTCAAATTGAACTAGATGAGATTGTTGAAAAAGGATTCAAAACGTTAACAAATGACAAAACACAATCTAAAATTTTAGTCGAAATAAGCGGAGAAAAATAAAATTGAGAGGAGTATGGCTGATGACAGCCATGCTCTTTTTTTATAGTCTGGAGGCGTATGGAGCTTAAGAAAAAATGACAAAAGGAATCGAGAATGAACTTCTCGACTCTTTCAGTAACTTAATCTCTTTCCCTAGCTCTCTGTGTGTCTCTAATATTCTTTTGAACCGTGATGGATGCAAATAAACTTAGAACAAATGACATACCATAGAACCCTTTTTCGCTTAAAACAATACTTCCAGCATTATATAACCCAATGCCCATTAATGAAATAGATACAATAAGTGCAACCCAGCTAATACCATAATAAATACTAGTAACTGGTATTCCCTCTTCTTTATCTCTTACTGCTTTTTGTAAGGATATTGCTGAATAGAGTCCAAATATTAAAACAGCTAGGTAATATCCTTTTTCGTTTAGTTGCATCGTTGCATTAAACAAGCCTATAAAATATGCCGTAACACCTACTAACAATGCGCCCCAGGAAGCCCCCTTGAAAGCAGCAGTTGGTTCCCCCTCTTTTCTTTCTACTTTAACTTTCGGATCAGGCTGCTTTTCCTTATCTAATGAAGACTCATTTTGATTAGACAATATCTTTCTCCTCCTTCTATCACTGTATAAAAACATTCTATCATTCTACAGGGAGGTTATGAGAATAGAAATTTTTCTAAATCTCGCTCTTCAATAATAATTTGGCTGTTATTTTTACTGGAATATAGAGTTAATATGGCTTTCTTAAATCTGAAAGCACTCTTATCATTCCTTGGTCAAATTTTGTTCTACACCGAGAACAAATTTTTCCTGTGATTTGCTGCAATTCTTTTGAACAGATAAGAGCTAGGTGTATAACTTTTTTTCATATTATTCAAATAGACAGCTGAATATGTTAGGTGTATATGTCTGCCTGTTGTTGCTATGTCTACCGCTTATTACGATTCGTGCCACCGATGAAAAAATAATTGAAATGGTTGATAAAGCTGTGAATACCACCGTTTATAGATTTAATTAAATCGCTAGTCCGATCACTTAGAAAGCGATTGCGCCACTGTAACCAACTTTTTTACTCCTTCTCTTAGCTGTTTTTCGTTTGCATAGGAATAGCTTAAACGTATCCAGGAGGATTGTTGTTTTAATGGATCACAAACTTGACCTGGCACAAAGGAGATCGATTGTTCGATGCTTCTAGATAATAATAATTCAGTTGGAAGATCGTCTGGGAGCTGTACCCATAAATTGAGACCGCCTTTTGGACTGTTCCATCGCCAGCCTGTTACAGCTAGCTCTTCCTCCATAATTTCCTTTCGAATCTGTAGGGCAATCCGGATTTTCTCCAAATGTTGTTGCAATCTTAGTGAGGAGAAGTAATGGAGAAAAATTTTTTGATTGAGAAGTGGTGAGCCATTATCAGCTAGCGATTTTTCTGTTAATAGTGATTTCATTAATGATGATGGACAAATAACAGTTGCAATTCTCAAACCAGGAGAGATGTATTTGCAAAAGCTTCGGATATAAATGACTGTCCCAACACTATCAAATGTATAAATTGGAGGTGGTGGGGCTTGGTCAAAATAAATGTCGTGATAGGCATCGTCTTCTATTATTAGAAACCGATAGTGCTCAGCTAATTCCACTAATCTTTTGCGCTGCTCGACAGAAATCGTATAACCAGTTGGATTATGGAAGGTAGGGTTGAGATAAAAAAGGCGTGGCTTGTATTTTTTAATATAGTATTCGACCTGTTCTAAATCGTAGCCCTCAGGGTGGATATCAACCGTAACTATCTGTGCTCCTTGTGCTTTAAAAATATCAATTGCAGCACTATAGCTTGGACGTTCAAATAAAACGACGTCTCTTGGCTTAATAAAAGCTTGAGCAATTAAGTGAATGGCTTGCTGTGAGCCAGACGTTATTAACAGTTCATCTGCACTCAAATGTGTTTTATAGTGGTTGATAAAATATTGGGTCAGTGTCTCACGTAGCTCTAAATCACCCTGCACCGTTGAGTAGGTTGCCAGTACTTTCGGATATAGGTCAAACACTTCCTTCACGTAATTTGAAAAATAGTGATTAGGCAAAAGATTGGGATCAATCAATGCCTGAGAAAAATGATAGGAAACAGATGGCTGATGGATTTCGGATAAATGATTTTTTTTTACGTATGCTGAAACAATGGGATTGTCCTGATCTAAACATTCAATATATTTTGTTACAATTGATTGGACAAAATAGCCTGATTTATCTTTTACATAAACTTTGTCATGCTGTTTTAATAGTTGATAAGCTTTTAATACCGTTAGCCGATGGACATTCATTTCAGATGCTAATTGCCGGACGGAGGGAAGCTTTTCATGTTCTTTCCATTCTTTACGCTCTATTCGGTCCAGTACATCATCATAGACTTTCTTAAAAAGATAATCTTCATTTTGATTTACTTTGCCCACATCGATTCCTCCTATTCAAACCGATTGTACCACGAACCAAATTGATCTGTTCTATCCTTTTTAATCTGTTCTATCCTACTTCTTTTATGATAGAAAAAGAGGAGGAGTTTGATATGGTAATGATTAATTATTTCTTTATGTGTTTGATTTTTGGGACAACATTTTTAGCAATTAAAGTTGGTGTTGATGCAGGAGTTCCTCCGTTTTTATCAGCTGGTCTTCGTTTTTTCATTGCCGGTTTACTACTATTTAGTTTTATGGTTTGGCGCGAAAAAACGACAATCCGGTTATTATTTCGAAAAGAAATGTTTTTTACAGGAGTGGCCTTAACCTTTGGAACGTTTGCCACATTATATTGGGCAGAACAGTATGTGACATCTGGAATCGCAGCTGTCTTATCTGCTACAGGTCCAATGATGATTATTGTTATTCAGACATTTATATTGAAGCAAAAAGGAGACCGAAAATCATTTATTGGTTGTGTTGTCGGAGTCATTGGTGTTACGTTCTTAATTTTACCTAGTTTTGCAATGGAGATTAGTCCCTTCTGGATGGTTGGTTGTTTCGCTATTATTTTAGGTGAAGTTTTCTATGCATCTGGAACAATTTATACGAAGCATGTCATCCAAAAATTTGGAACAACATCTCCAATTGCTTTAAATGCAGCACAAATGATGCATGGAGGTATTTTATTAATCATTTTGTCACTTTTTACTGAGAACATTCAGCTTCATTATCTTTTAAGTCCAGCTTCAATTGGTTCTCTTTTTTATTTAATTATTTTTGGTTCAATGATTGGTCACAGCATTTATTATTGGCTTGTGTCACGAACAAATCCTGTTTTTCCGTCCACATGGCTGTATATCTCACCAGTAATTGCCGTTATATTAGGTGTTACCTTCTATCATGAATATATTTCGTGGTTAACAGGAATAGGTACTCTGACGATTATTGTTGGAACGATTCTAGTCAATTTTGAAACATTGAGAGAGTTGCTTTGGCGGAAGAGGACTGTTCTTCAGGATATAAAAGAATAATAAAATCTAATCATAAAGGGGAAGAAATGATGAAAATTTCTAGGGGAGTAGAGATTCTGGAGCTTAAATTTAACGGAGCCTTCATTCATCCAACGCTTTTATGGGATCAGGAGATGGCTGTTTTAATTGATACTGGATGTTCAGGCCAAATGGGAGATTTACGTAAGGCAATGGAAGATGTAGGCGTGTCGTTCAACCAATTAAAAGTTGTGATTTTGACACATCAGGATATCGATCATATAGGCAGTCTTCCTGAAATATTGCAAAATTGCGGTAGTCATATAAAAATTTATGCGCACGAACTAGATAAGCCTTATATTCAGGGGGATTTACCGCTTTTGAAAGACGGGCACATAGAGAATCCACCCAAGGGGAAAGTGGATGAGACCTTGAAAGACGGTCAAGAACTACCATATTGTGGGGGAATACGAGTTATCCATACGCCAGGACATACGCCTGGCCATATTAGTTTATATTTGAAGCAAAGTAAAACGCTTGTTGCCGGCGATTCGATGTATAGTGTAAATGGTATATTGGGAGGGATTCATGTTCCAACCACTTTAGATATAGAGGTTGCTCAACAATCTTTAAAAAAATATGTAGACCTAGACATTGAATCGGTGATTTGTTATCACGGAGGATTATGCACGGTGGATATTAAAGAGCAGATACAAAAGCTTTGAATCTTAAAAATATTGATTAAAGATGAAGGTTCCTTAGAATTCCAAGTATTGGGAGGCAGCATGCAAGAGTATCACCACTAACACTAGTCAAAGGCTTGTCAAACATCTATTTTATTGTGAGCCAGGTCATGTTATAATGAGGCACTTAAGATACTTAAGCTCTTTTTATAACGGATGCCAAGAAAAGCCTCCGCGGAACGATTAAATATGGAGGTGTAAGGAAATGAATAAACGTTGGACGATTGGTGAAATTCAGAAATTTGTTGAGAACAATTCAGAAAGTAAGTTGCTAACGACTGAATACCATGGTTTTTCTCAAAAGCTACTATTTAAATGTGCATGTGGTACTAACTTTGAAAAAACATTTACGAAATTTAAAAATAAAAACCAACGAAAATGCGATATATGCCAACCGCCAAAAGAGTCACGTTAAACGTTTGCGGCCATTCTAATAATAGTAGTAAACAGTAAAAACATCTCACTTCTATGTTCTTTATAGAGGGGGATGTTTTTTTGATTGGATTATTACAGTATAAGATTTATGCTGAAGGAAATTGAGATAAAACATTCAATTTAACATTCTTTATTAATGAAATACAAAGATAAAAGCCAAACCCTTGAAACATGTGGGTTTTGGCTTTTTTATCATTTGTTAAAATTAGGTTTTCCTCTACGAGAGGATTCATTATTAACGAAAAAAAGATTGTAAAATAACAATCTGTGATATATATTGGAGATTATGATTTTTTTCGACATCTCAAAATCATAAACAAAATTTCATCAAGACAAGTTTTGAGAGGGAAGTGAATAATCAAGATGTATCTTTATCCCCTATTAGTAGTGATTGCAGCTAGTAGTTTTGGTATCGTTTCAACTATTATAAAACTGGCAATGCGTAGTGGCTTTTCTGTATCTGAGGCAGTTACAAGTCAGTTTTTTATCGGCTTTTGTATAGCAGTATGTATTTCCTTAGTTACAAATAGATCAAATTTTAGCTTTAAAGGCGTTAAAATCCTTCTGTTTGCAGGCATGTTAACAGGGTTAACAAATATTTTATATGGTCATTCTTTAAACTTTTTGCCTGCTTCCTTGGCAGTAGTATTACTGTTCCAATTTACATGGATTGGTATGCTGATTTCTTGTATCACAAAACGGCAATTTCCAAGTAGAATTGAATTCATCTCTTTAATTATATTAGTAGCTGGAACCATACCAGCTGCAGGCATAATTGATGTTGATTTGTCTCAAATACCTTTTCAAGGGTGGTTATGGGGTTTAGCAGCTGCTCTTTGTTACTCCTTATTTTTATATGTAAACGGAAAGACAACCGCAAGTATGACAACCTCTAATCGCTTAGTATTGGTTTCTTTCTTCGCTTTCATGACGACTGCGGCTTTTCAGTCTCCAGAAATTATTTGGAATGGCACTTTGTTTAACGAAGGACTGTGGATTTATGGTTTAGCATTGGGGTTATTTGGCATGATTATACCAGTTTTCTTATTCACAATTGCAGTGCCTAAAGTGGGATTAGGTATGTCATCCATATTGAGTGCTGTTGAATTGCCAATCGCGGTGATGGTATCAGTTATCCTCTTAAGCGAAACGGTTACAACTTTGCAAATAGCAGGTATTGTCATAATCGTTATCGGTATCAGTTTACCAACTTTGCTTGATAGAGATGGATTGTTAGGAAACGTTAAGACTAAATATAAAAAATCCGACAAAGTAGCAAAAGGATCTTCGATTTGAAGATCCTTTTTTTCATGTCAATTAAGCAATGTCATAGCAAAAGAATTATTGGGTCCTTTCTGTATTTATTTAATGACGTACTATTTTTTTGTTCATACGCTGTTCATATTGTTGTCATAGGCAGTACACCTTCATTGTATAAGCTAACCTTAGCGGTTTATAAAAGTAGCCGAGATAGATTGATAGGGTGAAGAGTATGAAAGGGAGGTGTGGCACGAGAAGAAAGGAAAATACAGTTATCGCTTGCTGTTCTATACCCTCGTGCCAATATAATGAAAAAAACGATAACCTTTATAAGTAAAATAGTAGTAGGTTTAATTATAGCCATATTACTTTTATTAGCGGTTGTTTTCCTTGTTCATATTGTTTGTAGCAAAATGGAGCAAGGAAAACTAGAAACTTATGGTCAGTCTGTCACCGTAGATGGGAAAAAAATGAATGTTCTTATCCAGGGAGAAGGAGAAGAAACTGTCGTACTCTTACCTGGTTATGGAACAGCAGCACCAGCACTTGATTTTCAACTACTAGTAGATGAACTATCTCCATTTTACAAGGTTGTAGTCATTGAGCCTTTTGGTTATGGATTAAGTGCTCTTACGGAAAAAGAAAGAAGCACTGAGAATATTGTTAGTGAAATCCATGAAGCATTACAGCGTCTTCAAATTGAGCGTTATATTCTAATGGGTCACTCCATTTCAGGCCTTTACGGATTGGATTATGTGAACAAATATCCAAACGAAGTAAGTGCATTTGTCGGGCTGGATAGTAGTGTTCCAACGATAAGTGAAAGAAAGATTGAATCTTCAGTAATAACTACTTTAAAACTACTAAAAAAATCAGGTTTAGCTAGATTGCAGGTGAAGCTTAGCGATGACCCATATGCTGAACTACCCTATGATGAGAAAACAAAAGAACAAATGAAAATTCTTAAGCACAAAAATATGTATAATCTCAGCCAGTTAAATGAAGCTGAAATGATGTATGCTAACTTTAAAGCGGCTGAAAGTTTAACATTCCCCAAAAATCTTCCAGTTATTTTCTTTATACAAGAGAAGCATCCAGTAACGGACAGATGGATACCAGAGCATAAAAAACAAATAGCTAATTCTGTCCATGGGAAAGTAATGACATTTGAAGGGGATCATTACTTATATCGTACAAAAGCAAAAGAAATCGTTGAAGACTTTAGAGAATTTATGAAAGAGATAAAGTGAATGTTCTAAGAAAGATTTTTCATTTCTAAATGGAAAAAAACAGATTTCATTATTGTATTGCTTAATAGTGAAGTATTTTGTGCATATGAGCAGCAAGCATATTATTATAGACCTAATTATTAACAAATAACCAGGCACTCAAATGAGAACCTGGTCTTTTTTTGTGAACCATATGTTTTAATCCCGATGTTTAGATCTCAGAGCGGAAGTTATTTCCAAGGTTGCTACCCAAACCAAAATAATGACGAAAATTATAAATTAGTGGACTCCATTTATTTGGATCAATATGATTTTCGTCAATAATTATTTCTTCGTGGGCATGTACTTGTGTCGTTTGGGTCTCGACGATAGCAAAATTAGGAGAATAATCTGGAATGCGAATATGTTTTACCTTTGCTTCGATTTGAATAGGACACTCCATAATTCGAGTAGGAATAACCGTTGTGGACTCAATAGGTGTTAAGCAACTAAGATCATATTTCTCTTTTCTAAATGTAAAACCGATCTGTTTTTTAAAATCTGGAACTGGATTTTTTCCTGTGTAAGGAGCTAACTGTTCCACGTTTTCCCAGAGAGAGGGGTCTGGGATATTTATGACACATGCAGGATGATGTTCTAAGTTTTCAATTGCCTTTCCTCCAAGACCAATCCCTAAAATAATGCAGTCTCCTAATACCCAAGAAGAAGATAAAGGGCTAATATTTACTGTTCCATCCTCATTTAACGTACTTAGTAAAATTACAGGAAATCCATAATATAAAATTTTAGGATTTATTTTTTTTGTATTTGGCATTTGTTTTATTATTTTCATTTTTAGTTCCTCCCATAAATGTTTTCACTGTCAGACTCATTGTAAAATATAAACATTTCGACGTTCATCGAAGTGTTGATTACAAAATTGATACTTCAATCTATAATGTTGAGCAAAGGTATAGTTTCAAGTCTCCCTATTGCGAAAGTCCTGAAAGTAACCAGTCCGACGCTTGATCATTTTGTACAAACTTATGAAGAAAAATTGTTACAAGTAGTAGCTTTATCTGAGAATCAAAGGCTTTCAGAAGCCTTCCAAATAAAATCTTTCTCACAAGAAATAGAGATAATTTGCAAGAAATTGCTTTTAGGAAGAGGACAAAAGATAGAGAAATGAAATGAGTGAGGTTGATGGATCTTTGGGTATAAGAGGGAGGCTTCAACTTAATTGACAATGATAATCGTTATCGATAAGGTAGGGGTAGGCGAGAGCCGTCATCCCTACCTTTTTATATTTTTAGTAATGAATAAGATGAAAACTATAATTCAATCCAACTACCGAGGACTACACCTTGAAAAAGCAGTAACTTATTGTGGTACGTGCAGTTTGCTGTATGACAAATATTGGTTTTCCAAACGAATGATTATTGAAATGAGGTATATAAGTATGAAAATCGACGTAAATCAGCTTGCAGAGCATTTAGCAAACACTCCTTTCCAAGTAAAGGGAATCTATCGATATTCTAGAAATACAGGTGTACCTTCCGCTGATTATACAGATTCTTTTCCAGGATTTGTTTTTCCCCTTTCTGGAAAAATAGAATTTCAATTTAATGGGACCCCTTACATCTTTTCGCCAGGAAAAGTTGTACATGGGGGAGCGAAGATGAAATTAAATCAAAAAAATTTTGATGATGCAAATTGGGAATATATTCTGGTTTTGTACAGGATATGTACGGAGAATTTAGCAGAGACAAGCTTTTCACATCAGCATTTTGAATTACCGATAGGACAATCTCCTCGTCTAATCGAGTTAATTATGCGTCTATGGCATGTATATAATCAGCGTGGAGGTATATCAATGTTTCAGACAGAAATGCTATTTCGTGATGTACTGAATGAAGCATTATTATGTGTGGCTAATCGACAGAATAGCTGTGCGTCACACACTCTATTCGAACGAATAACTACTTATATTCATGAAAACTATCATCAAAGCCTTTCCATTACCTCTCTTGCCGAACAATATAACGTTAATCGAAATCGATTATCTTATATATTTAGAAAGCATGCAGGGTTGGGTCCAGCAGAATATGTATTAAACTATCGTATAAACATGGCTCAAAAAATGCTATTTACAAGTGATGTGCCTGTACAACAAATTGCAGAAACGGTGGGAATTACTGACCCCTTTTATTTTAGTAGAGTATTCAAGAAGCAATATGGTATCTCTCCTACTGAATATCGAGATAAGTTCATCAATAATCCATGCTAAGTTCACCAAGCATCCATTCTCCGCCAAACATGACTTTACTATACTAAGTGTATATCAGAGATTTTATGTTGGAGGAATTTCAATGCAAAAGATTAATGGACTGCTATTTTTAATGCTACTACTAGCAGGTATATTGGGAGGTTGTCATAAATCGCCTGCTGAAAGTAAGGGGTTAACTACACAAGACATATCTTCATCAGCAGCTAATGTAGAAGAAACTGCGTGGCCTAGAACAATTAAAGATGCCCTAGGTAAGGAATTTGTCATCGAGAAAGAACCAGAAAAAATTGTTTCATTATGGTATTTTTACCCTGAAATTTTAGTTGCATTAGGTGAGCCACCTACAGCTTCTACTGATAAAGAATATTTATCCACTTTGTCTTATTTAAACGGTAAGCTAGATTCAACAGAGGAATTAGGCGATAAATTGTCTCCTAGTATTGAAAAAACGCTATCGATTGGTCCTGATTATATTTTAGCAACAGAACATCATGAAAAATTGTATGAATCCCTAGAAAAAATCGCCCCAGTCATTACGTTGCAATCACAGGACATCTACGAAGACTGGCAATACGGACTTCGTACAGTAGCCGAGATTATCGGAAAAGACGATGAGGCGGAAAAAGTAATTGATAAAATGATGAAAGATATCTCAGCAGGACGTGAAGCATTAAAGTCAATTCAAGGGGAGTCTGTAGCACTTATTTTGTCTTGGGACGGAAAAACGTTTAATGTTCTTGGTGAAGATAACCCTGTTTATACACTTGCTTTTGATAAAGAAAAGGGCTTGGGTCTAACACCAGATCATACATTTAAGGGGAACAATAATCAATTTGCTGCATTTGAAGGCATCTCAACTATTCAAGCAGACCATATTTTCCTTATCGGTGATATTACAAAAAAGGAAGCACTAATGAGTGAGTTAAATCAAAGCAATGTCTGGAAGAATATGAATGCCGTAAAAAAAGGGAATATTCATCTAATGGATACTTCTGCTATTACTGGAGGTCCATTAGCTATCGAGTACGCTTTGCAAAATATAACAGAAGCCTTACAAAAGGACGAATAATAGGAAAAACCTTTTCCAAAAGTAAATAAGGAGAGATGAATATGCAAGATCAAGCTATCAATATAAATGAGAAATTAGCCGAATTAAAGGAGCTTTGGTCACCGAAAATTATTGGTGAGATACACGATTTTCAATTCAAAGTGGTGAAGATTGCTGGGGATTTTATATGGCATGAACATCAAGGGGCTGATAAGGTATTTATTGTGCTCGAAGGGGAGATGTTTATTGCTTTTCGGGATGGTCAGGTGAAAATATCCAAAGGTGAGATGTTTATTGTTCCTGGAGGAGCGGAACACATGCCCTTTGCTGAAAAGGAATGTCATATTATGCTTGTAGAGCCTAAAGTTGCAGTAATGGCAACTGATATAGAGCCCGAATAACCAATGGCGGAAGAGACTAGTATTTTGTTTTTCCAACCAATAAAACAAAGGAGATCGTTTAGGAGATGTAAACGATCTTCTTTTGCTGTTCCTAAACTGGGATCTGTGTTATGCATTAATATTTTCTTCTATGCTATTATTTAATCTAATTTCCTTTAAGATGTAGTTCGTCTATAAAATTAATTGCTTTATCAGAGTGCTAGATGAAACTTTATAGGAAAAAAATATTATTATATCAAAAAAACAACAGAAGAAGATTTGAATAAAAATGTTGTTGTTTGTAAAACGCATCCAAATGGGTAGTTTTGTCGCTCTTCGTACTATTATTTCCTTATTTTAGAATTTTTTTATGAAAAGATTCCCTATATAACCAATGCAGTATTAAAATTACCTTATTTTTAGCGTTTATTTATTGGTAATGAAGTTATATTATTGTCTTGTAAAGCAAATTACAGTTTGATTGGGATATTTAATCATGGAAAATTTAGAAGATTGCTTTACATATAATTGGTTGAATTATTATTTGTGGGAACGATTTATACATATTTTTATAATTTTATAATTAAATAGCGCGATAATATTGTTCTCACAGAATAATATAATTTATTAAAATTCTGGAGGAATATACTATGACAAAACAAAACAAAGGTCGTAAATTTTTCGCAACTACAGCTACAGCAGCGCTTGTAGCATCAGCAATCGTACCAGTAGCATCAGCTGCAGAATTTCAAGATGCAGCTAGCATTTCATCTTGGGCAAAAGAAGCTGTACAATTTTTAACTGATAAAGGCTACATCCAAGGCGATGAAAAAGGAAACTTCAATCCAGCTGGTACACTTACTCGTGCAGAAGCGGCTGAAATTTTATCAAAAGCATTAGATTTAAAAGCTACTGGCACTGAAGATTTTTCTGATGTTAGTGAAAATGATTGGTTCTATAATGCAGTACTTGCAACTTCACCAGAATTATTTGATGGTATGGGCAATGGTAAATTTGAGCCTAAAGCTCAATTAACAAGAGAACAAGCTGCTAAAGTTATCGTTCAAGGCTACCAATTAACAGGTAAAGCAGATCTTAGCCAATTTGCAGATGCTTCTAAAGCTTCTAAATGGGCTGTATCTTACTTAGAAACAGCTGTAGAAAATGGTGTAATCAATGGTAAAGGCTCATTATTAGCACCACAAGATAAAATTAGCCGCGAAGAATTCGCTACAATGGTAAAACGTACGATTGATGCAGTTCAAGAAGTAACACCAGCTGTAGAAGCTGTAAAAGGGCTTAATGCAAAAGAACTTGAAGTGAAATTTAACACAGCTGTTGATGCAAAAGATGCAGCAATCACAACAAAATATGCTGTTGAAGGTGTAGCAATCACGAACGCAGTAGTATCTGAAGACGGTATGACAGTTACGTTAACAACTGACAAAGAAGTAAAATTAACAAATGGTAAAGTAACTGTAAAACCAATTAAAACAAAAGCGGATGCTAAAGTTCTAACTGAAGAGTTCAACAAATTAATCACATTTGCAGATACGACTCCTGTAAGCGTTAATTCTGTAGAAGCTAAAGGTACTACAGCTGTTATCACTTTCGACGAGCCTGTACAAAGTGAAGGAACAATCAGCTTAAATGGTACAGAACTATCAAAAGATCGCTATACTTTATCTGGTAAGAAATTAACAATTACTGGATTAACAGCAGAACAATCTTACAAAGTAGACATTGTTGGTGCAACTGACTTCGCTAATAATATCGCAAATCCTATCGCAGTTAACTTCACAGTTTTGAAAGCAGACGTTGATAATTCAAAACCAACTGTTTCTACAGCAGTGAATGGTACAGAAATTACGTTTGATTTCTCTGAAGAATTAATGAAACAAAATCTTAATGCAGATGCAGAAACTAAAGAATATGCAAAAGTAACAGTAGGATCAACTGTATTCTATTTAACTGATGCTGATATTAAAGATACAGAGGATAAAACTGTATTCACGATTGATGCTAAATCTGCTTTGGGTACAGCTACATTCATTAATACAAACATTAAAGTAGAAGGACAAAAAGATTTAGCTGGTAATGCAGGTGATGCATTTGAGTTCAATGCTATTCTTTCAAAAGATTTAACACCTGCTACACTTGTTTCTACTGCTACTAAAATGTTAGTAGCTGATGATGTAAATGCTACTACAGATGTTGATGCATTATACCTTACTTTTAGTGAGCCAGTAAAAGTAGAAGGGAAATTAACTGTTAAAACACAAAATGGTATTGCTTACACTACTGGAAAAGAAACAGCAGTAAAAGCAGATGCTGGTTTCGATGTAGATGGTAACGGTAAAATCGAGGGTGCAGAGAAAAACACTGTAAAAGTTGACATTGATCTAGATAGCAATTCAACATATACTTTCGAGTTATCTGCTAAAGCAGTAACAGATTTAGCTGGCAATGTAACTGCTGATACTGTTACTTTCAATGTAACAACAGGCGTATTTGAAGCTACACCTGAAACACCAACAGATTCATTAGTATTCGGAGCTACTCCAGTTGTTGTAATTGACAATAACGTATTTACAGTTGAGTATGCTAAAGATGTGACGGCAACAGCAACAAATGCTGCTAACTACACACTTGGAGGAAAAGAACTTCCTGCAGGTACACAACTTCAGTTTGTAGATGGTACGAAGAAAGTAAGATTCACTTTACCAGAAGGTTCTATCACAGCTAATGGTAATTATGTACTTGAAGCTAGCAATGTAGTAGATACAAAAGGTAACACGCTTAAAGGTGGAAAAGTGACGGCTCAAGTAGCACTTAAAGAAAATATTGTTCCTGTTGCTACTAAAGTAACTGCAGTAGATAGCAAAACATTTACAGTAGATTTCTCTGAAAATATTGCTGATCAAGCTGCTCCAACAGGTGTTACTGTTAAAATTGCAGGATCAACTGTAGAACTTGCTTCTATTACAGTAGCTGGTGGTAAACTTACTGCGACAACTAAAGCTGACTATGCATTAACAGACAGCATTGTAGTTGAATTCAAATCAACAAACCTAGTTGATGCTAATAACAATAAAGTAAAAGACGGTTCTATTGCAAAATAATTAAATCGTTCATTGAAAAGCCCTGTGGAGAGTTCTCTACAGGGCTTTTTTATTAGTATCTTCTTATTTAATGATATACCCCTGAAGAAACCTAAATTTTTTAAACAATTGAGCAAAGGTAAATACGCAAATAAATACACAGCCAGTTGACGGAAACAAATCGACGACTGGCTGTGCATATTGAACGGCTATTTGTAAGGGAATTTGCTCGGGATAGGTCCAAAGGCAATCCAATGGTACTTAAGGAATCTGCCCATCAATAGCACGACCATCCATGGAACGAAGAGGGCAAAGATAAAGCCCCCAATGCTCCAAAGATGATACAGAATACTATTACCGCCAGTACTTAATTGTCTATAAAGGAAAAGGAAAAATGGATGTAGTAGATAGATGCCAAACGATACTGTTCCCAGATTGATCAAGCGATTTACAACAGTTTGGTTCCATTTATCATAGATCCAGAAAGAAAGCTGTAATAAGACAATACAGGCTGTTAAAGATTGTAGCTGAAAAACTAGCTCAAATATTGTGCTGTTCACTATATAGGTTTGTGATGTATAAACAAAGTAATATAAATAAACATTATATATAGTAGAAATTAGCCATATACACCACACAAAAAGTATCTTGATAGGAAAATTTTCTTTTTTTAGTTGTAGCCATCCTTTGTATTTTTCAAAATAAATTCCTAAAAATGCCCCTGCTAAGAAATAAAAGAGATAGGAAAAAGCGATACTCCCTCTATAGGGATACTGCCATAACTCAGCGTTTAATAAAATAAAGACCCATTGAAGAACGAACCCAATCCAAATTAAATAAGGAGATAGTGCTGGTTTTTTCTTTAAAATATATAGGAATAATGGGAACATAAGATAGAATTGAACAATAATAAAAATATAGTATAGATGCGTATACGCTTTGCCTAATAAAAGTTTTTCTAGAAATTCGATACTAAATAGAGAACGCCATGTGTCTACTAAATCATGTGTCACATAAAATTGCATTGCTGCATAATAAAAAATAGAAAAAAAGAGATAAGGAATGAGTATTTGGGTCACTCTTTTTTTATAAAAATGAATGATAAGCTCCTTTGTTAAATCCTTTTGTATATAATTGTAAAATAATACAAAGCCACTTAAAAAAATAAAAGCAGGGACAGCGAATTTAGGGGAGATATTGAAAAATACATAAAATGGATATAATTTTGAGTCACTAGATAAAGCCGTTACAGGTGTACTAGTAGAATGAATAAGAAGAACAGCTAGAATGGCTAAAGCCCGTGTAATAGCTAATTCATTAATATGTGCTCGCTTCATACGATCATCTCCAAAGTATTAATTATAGTATTGAATTCCCAGAATACGGCCTACATACTCTATTGGTATGCTTGTTAGTACAAATTTAGACAAGCTTTGTTGCCTAAATTTGTCTAAAGGAAACAAGTGGGTTGTTCATGAGCTACTATAAAGCGCTTATATGTCAGGGAGATGTCAACAATAAAAAAGCTACCACGCTCGCTTTGCGTAGTAGCTGTATGTTGTTATTTGCCAACTAGAATTATTTTCTGGGAAATAGAATAAAGAAGGAAGCTTAATTAAACTCCTTATAATGCAACAAGGATTCTACCTCTTGCTTGACCCTTCAGTAAAATAGGTAAAACATCAGGAAGTTGTTGTAGTGTTACCTCTTGCTGAATAAAATCATTAAGGTTTGCTGGTTTGAAATCAGTCGCTAGTCGATGCCAAATGTTCAATCGAATGTCCATTGGGCAATAAACAGAATCAACTCCAAGTAAACTCACGCCTCTTAAAATGAAGGGAAATACACTTGTAGGAAGCTGTGTACCTGCCGTTAAACCACTACATGCAACAGCCCCACCATATTGAATTTGGCTTAATAATGAGGCAAGTGTCTCTCCACCAACAGAATCAACAGCACCAGCCCATTTTTGTTTGCCTAATGCTTTAATTTTTCCATCATAAACCTCTTCACGATTTACTATTGTAGTAGCCCCGAGTGATTGTAAATATTCATGTTCAGATTCTTTTCCTGTGCTCGCTTCAACTTGATAACCCAGTGTTGAAAGAATAGATACGGCAAAGCTACCTACACCTCCTGTAGCCCCTGTCACAAGAATTTTCCCCTTTTCAGGATGAATACCATTTTCCTCTAACTTTTGAACAGATAATGCAGCTGTAAATCCTGCAGTACCAATTACCATAGCCTCTTTGAGGGAAAGCCCTTTTGGAAGCGGTACAATCCATTGTGCTGGGATGCGGGCATATTCACTAAAGCCACCAAAATGGGAAACACCTATTTCATAGCTAGTCGCAATGACCTCGTCACCAATTTTAAAGTGAGAATCCTCAGAAGAAACAACAGTCCCCGCTAAATCAATGCCAGGAACAAAAGGATAAGACGTAACGATTTTACCATCAGGAATAGAGGCAAGACTATCTTTATAATTAATACCTGAATAACTAACTTTAATTAATACCTCACCCTTTGGTAGATCTTCTAAAGTTAACGTGTTCACTTTCACTGTAAATGCATCATCTTTATTGACTACTAACGCACTAAAATTTTCTGCCGTCATCGTAAACGTCCCCCTACAATTTTATTCCATTAAACAGTATCAAAATTATTCTGACCGGTCAATATAAAATTGGATTGTTGCTACTCTTCATGTATAATAACTTCTATCAAGTCATCGGAGGCTCCTATGAAAAAGAAAGAGGAAGAACGTAAAAAACAGATTATGAAAGCAGCCTTTAACGCTGTTTCACAATTAGGTTATGATAAGGTTACACTACAAGACATAGCCAATCATGCCAGTGTCTCAAAAGGGGTAGTTCACTACTACTTTACAAGCAAACAAAACATTTTATTAGAATTACTTGAATCCACTACGAACAAAATCTACAGCTATGAAATACAAGAAATAGGCAAGCATCAAACAGCTATAGACAAGCTTCATGCCTACTTAAATGCTGTATTTGTATCGCCTATAGAAAATAAAAAATTTTACAGGGTTTATTTAGATTTTTTAGCTCAGGCAAATAGCAATGAAGAATACAAAAGAATTAACTTAAAATTTTATGAGAATTGCTGGGGAATTGGGCAAGAAATTATTGAATTAGGAAAAAGAGAAGGTGTCTTTAGTTCAGACATTGATTCCTTAACCTATGCAAAAATGATGCGGGCAATGATTGATGGTTCATTAATTCAGTGGTTAACCTGCGATTTAGAAGAACAACATAAATTTTATAAAGAAACCTGTTTGACTAGTATTGTGCGATTATTAAAATAGGTATTTGAAAAGCCTTATTTACTATTGTAGTAAGGCTTTTTTTTGCCGTTAAAAAGAAGAATAATTGAATGATTTTGGAAAATATTTATTAACATATTGCATTTATAGATAAAATTACCGTCAAAATTTTCGGAAAAAACTATAAAAAAAGAACAGTTTTAATATTTTGTTTAGTAATTTTTTACAAAAATACACACTTAAAAGGGAAAAAATGTTTTGTTATGCAGTGAAATAGCGTTTATGCATTCGTTTATACAAGAAAAAATCTATGTTTTTAATAATTTAAACTGTATAAAAATTTAAAATAATGTCGAGTTGAGTCAATGTTGCAATTTCTTTATACTGTGAAAGTAATTATTGGAGAGGAGAAAACATCATGAATAAAGAAGTGACAATTATTGGGGTGCCCATGGATTTAGGTCAAACAAGAAGAGGCGTAGACATGGGACCAAGTGCTATCAGATATGCAGGGGTAACAGAACGACTTGAGAGCCTTGGTTATTCGATTTACGACGAAGGGGATTTAACTATTGACTTCGTACACGAAGATAAAGACGCAGAAGGAAAGACAAACTTAAAAAATTTAAAAACTGTCACAGAAAGTAACGAGAAGCTAGGCCAAAAAGTAGACCATGAAATTTCTTTAAACCGTTTTCCTTTAGTATTAGGTGGAGACCATAGTATTGCTATTGGAACATTAGCAGGAGTTTCCAAGCATTATGAGAAACTAGGTGTCATTTGGTATGATGCCCATGGCGATTTAAATACTGGTGAAACATCTCCTTCAGGAAATATCCATGGCATGTCTTTAGCTGTAAGCTTGGGCCTTGGACATCCAGCACTTACAAATATCGGAGGCTATGCGCCAAAGGTAAAGCCTGAAAACGTTGTTATCATTGGTGCGCGTGATTTAGATCCAGGAGAAAAAAAGCTTATTAAGGAAATTGGTATGAAGGTATACACGATGCATGAAATTGATCGTTTAGGAATGACGAAAGTAATGTCAGAAACGATTGACTATTTAAAGGAGCGCACAGACGGTGTTCACCTATCATTAGATTTAGATGGACTGGATCCAAATGATGCACCAGGTGTAGGCACGCCAGTAGCAGGTGGTATTAGCTATCGTGAAAGTCATTTAGCTATGGAAATGCTGTCAGAAGCAAATATTATTACTTCAGCAGAATTTGTTGAGACAAACCCTGTATTAGATCAATACAATAAAACGGCTATTGCTGCGGTAGCTTTAATCAGCTCACTATTTGGCGATACATTACTTTAAGCCATGAATAGAAGTCATTTTGTATCCCAGAAGGAAGAACTTTTCTTAAAAAATTAGGTCGCGACAACCAACTATAAGAAAGTAGCTCTCCCTATAGTAAGTTTACAATACAATTTAGCTATTCAATAGCCTTTATTTTGTCAGAAAATTGACAGTTCATAAAATATATAAAACAGTTTATCTATTAACATTCAAATTTTAGATTGTTATCTGTTTTGTACGAAAAAAAGAAAGTGCTTACACAGATAATGAATGTAAGGAGTTTTTTATGGCAGCAGAACAATATGAATTAAAAAGAAGTATGAAAGCAAGACACTTATTTATGATTTCACTTGGTGGATGTATTGGAACTGGTTTCTTTCTTGGATCAGGCTACACGATTAACCAAGCTGGGCCAACTGGTGCCATCCTAGCTTACTTAGTAGGCGGAGCAGTTATGTATTTAACAATGCTATGTTTGGGTGAATTGTCTGTTGCTATGCCGGTATCAGGTTCATTCCAAACGTACACAACGAAATTTATCGGTCCTGCTACTGGTTTTGCCGTTGGATGGCTATACTGGCTAGGTTGGGCAGTAACTGTTGCTCTTGAGTTTTTAGGGGCTGGACAACTAATGCAAAGATGGTTTCCTGATTCACCAGTATGGATGTGGTGCCTAATATTTGCAGCACTACTCTTTGTATTGAATGGTTTATCAGCAAAAGCATTTGGTGAAGCAGAATTTGTCTTCTCCAGCATTAAGATATTGGCAATTATTATGTTCCTTGCGGTTGGTGGAGCAGCTATGTTTGGGCTAATCGATATGAAAGATGGAACAAATGCCCCATTCCTTACTCATTTTTATGAGGGTGGATTGTTTCCTAATGGTGTAACAGCACTGCTTATTACAATGATTACCGTGAATTTTTCATTCCAGGGTACAGAATTGATTGGTATTGCTGCTGGGGAGAGTGAAAATCCTGAAAAGACTATCCCTAAATCTATTAAGCAAACTGTTTGGCGTACGCTGTTCTTCTTTGTGTTATCCGTATTTGTACTTGCAGCAATGATACCAATGGATAAAGCAGGGGTGGTGGAAAGTCCATTTGTAGTCGTATTAGATAGCATAGGTATTCCATATGCAGCAGATATTATGAATTTTGTTATCCTAACAGCCTTATTATCTGTCGCAAACTCGGGTCTTTATGCTGCAACACGTATGCTGTTCTCACTATCTGTCGAAAAGATGGCAAGTCCCGTTTTAGGGAAAGTTAATAAAAGAGGTATCCCAATGAATGCATTACTAATCACACTCGCTGTAGCAGGTCTGTCTTTACTGTCAAGTGTATTTGCTGCTAATACAGTCTTTGTGTGGTTATTATCTCTAGCAGGCTTAGGTGCACAAATTGGTTGGATTGCGATTACAGCATCTCAAATTGCATTTAGACGCTCCTATATACGCCAAGGAGGAAAAGTAGAGGATTTAAAATTCAAAGCGCCACTGTATCCAGTGATCCCTATTTTAGGTTTATTAGCGAACTGTATTGTTATGGCAAGCTTGGCTTTTGATCCAGCTCAACGTTTAGCACTCTACTGTGGTGGAGCATTCTTCATTGGTTGTTATATCGTTTATTATTTAAAAGTGAAAAAAGTGACGAACTTAGAAATAAACCAACAAGAAGTCCAATTAAAATTAAATCAAAAAATATATCTTTAATATCAAAGAGTAGCTACTTACATGGCTACTCTTTTCTTCATAGATAAGCAACAACAAAGACGTATTTAACAAAGAATAGTTCCAGTAATAAGAGAAAATATTTATTGTTTTTCGATAAATAAATATTGAAATATGATAATTTATCGTTTATTCTTCATACAAGAAGCAATTTAATTATGAACAAGTTCATTTGAGGTGGATTCATGTTGAAGAATTTTTTAAAGGACTTAGGAGTCTTTACGTATCAACAATCATTATCTTGTATTTTTCCTGTTGTGATATTTGCTACACTTGCACTCTCTAAAGCCATTCAAATACCTGGGGTAGGAAGATATGACTTTATTCTGGTAATCTGTCTATTGACTCAGTACTTGATGTATAAATTTGGTTTAGAAACAAAGGATGAAATAAAAGTCATTTGCTTGTTTCACATTATTGGGCTCGTGCTTGAACTATATAAAGTGAATTTCAATTCATGGTCATATCCTGAAGAGGCGTGGACAAAAATAGGGGGTGTGCCTTTATATAGCGGATTTATGTATGCGAGTGTAGCAAGTTATATTTGCCAAGCCTGGCGTAGGTTTGATTTAAAAATTGTAAGCTGGCCAAAAAGTTATGTAGCTATTCCACTTGGAGCCATTATCTACTTGAATTTTTTCACACACCATTTTATTTATGATTTTAGATGGCTGTTAATGGCACTACTATTTATTGTGTTTTATCGTACTGTTGTAAAATTTACAGTACGGAACAAAGTCTTTAACATGCCCATCGTTGTATCGTTCTTTTTGATTGGCTTTTTCATTTGGATTGCTGAAAATATTGCAACGTTCTTTGGAGCATGGTCCTATCCGAATCAAGAGGTGTCTTGGTCAATTGTTCATTTTGGTAAAATCAGTTCATGGTTTTTACTTGTAGTCATTAGCATTATGATTGTTGCGCAACTTAAACTATTCTATCGTGATGTAGGTGAAAATTTGGAGAAGAAATCATTCAATATATGACATTCATTTGTAGAACTAGAGAACTTCTAAGAAAATAGTATGGGCTTTTGATAAACTAGTATTTTTACCTTGTACCCATGCCCTTTCATCGAACTGTCCCTTTTTTAACGTGCAATACTGCTGTAGACTCCTTTTTAGAAGAGGATAGGGGGAATGATAATGGTAACAGATATTCGGATGATAAATAGAGCTTGTACAGATGAAAAACAAATTAAACAATTATTAGAAGGCGCACAAACTGCATTTCTTGGTATGGTAGATCAACATATGCCATATGTTATTCCGCTAAATTATGTTTACAAAGACGGAAGTTTTTATTTTCATGGTGCCAACGAAGGAAGAAAAATAGATATTCTAACAAATAATCGGAATGCATGTATCACAATAAGTGAAAATTATGGAACAATGGTAGACCCTATTCCTGCTGAGACTGATACGGCTTATATAAGTGTAGTAGCAAATGGGTTGGTGGAATTTGTTACGGATTTAAATGAAGCTACTGCTGCTATGCAGGCAATGCTTGATAAATATGTACCAGATTATTACCAAGCACCCTTATCAAAAAAGCATATCGAAAAATATCAATCTTCTTTAGGGAGCAAAACCCTTGTGCTGAAAGTGAAACCGACCAGTATAACTGCAAAAGAGAATAAATTAAATAAACAAATGCTATATTACGCAGGTAGAGTGGTAACATAGGATATGAGTCGAAAATCTACTACTACAGCAATCAATCCAACAAATTAATTACCAGAAAATGTGAGGCTTGGGATATAACCTAAGCCTATTTTTGATGTAGTAATAGTTCATTATGAAGCTATCTATGATTTTGTTAATATAAACCTATTAAAAGTAGAGCTGGAAAGATGTTTTCATCTAACTACCCTAATAATAGATATAGTCATGCGTAAGTGCTATAATGCCTGTGAAAAATCATTGGAAAACAAGCGGGGAGAAGGAGAGGGCAATACAGTTGAATATATTAGTTGTTGACGATGAAAAGGAAATTGCAGATTTAATAGAACTTTACTTAAAAAATGAAAACTATCATGTATTTAAGTTTTATACGGCTCAAGAGGCTTTGGCATGTATTGAGCATGAGAAAGTAGATTTAGCTGTTCTGGATATTATGATGCCTGATATAGATGGGTTTACTATTTTACGAAAAATCCGAGAAACACTAAATTTTCCAGTGATAATGCTTACGGCAAAGGAAGAAGAAATCGATAAAATAAATGGATTTTCTCTGGGAGCAGATGATTATATAACAAAGCCATTTCGTCCATTAGAGTTGGTTGCTCGTGTAAAGGCACAAATACGAAGGTTTACTTTCTACAACCAAGGTTCGAAGCAACAGGAAGATATCATTGATTTTGCTGGCTTGGTGATTAATAAA
Source organism: Lysinibacillus sp. 1 U-2021 (assembly GCF_029916965.1). Lineage (NCBI taxonomy): Bacteria > Bacillati > Bacillota > Bacilli > Caryophanales > Bacillaceae > Lysinibacillus > Lysinibacillus sp. 1 U-2021. Next base: position 3,786,931 of record NZ_CP123966.1, on the reverse strand, counting down.
AACACACGACAAGTCTTTTTAAATGAAAGGTCCATATCCCTTACACCTACGGAGTTCGCTATTCTTTGGTATTTATGTGCAAATCGAGGGACAGTTATTAGCTCAGAGCAATTATTCCAAGAAATTTGGGGGGAAAAGTACTTTAGCAGCAATAACACGGTAATGGTTCACATTCGACATTTACGGGAAAAAATGAAGGATGCTGCGGAGAACCCAAAGTATATTAAAACGGTTTGGGGAGTGGGGTATACCATTGAAAAATGAGTTTGGCAAACTGAAAAGGAAAATGGTTCTACAAATTATTTCGATACTTGTCATCGCTAGCATCATAGGCTTTTTTATTAATTTTGCATTTATTGATGGGGTCTTACAAGCTCCCTTTGCAGATGCTTTTATTGCTTTTTGTGAAAATGTCTTGCAACTTGATTATTATGCTGCAAGCAATGCCTATCATGTGTTATTTCGACAAAATAAATCGCTTTGGCTTGCGATAGGATTTATTTTATTATTATTGATTATTTTCTATATCGCCTTGTCTCGATTTACCCGATATTTTCATCAAATTAGTTCAAGTATTACCATGCTTGCTGATGAGTCAGGGAAGGAAATTGAGCTCCCAGCTGAACTCGATTTTTTGGAAAAAAAATTAAATAACGTGAAATATAAATTAGAAAAGCGTGCAAGGGATGCACAAGAAGCTGAGCAACGAAAGAATGATTTAGTTGTCTATTTAGCGCATGATATTAAAACACCTTTAACATCCATTATTGGCTACTTAAGTCTTTTAGATGAAGCGAGGGATATGCCGGTAGAGCAGAAAGAAAAATATGTGACGATTACATTAGATAAATCTTATAGACTGGAACAACTAATCAATGAATTTTTTGAAATAACCAGGTTTAATTTACAATCCATCATTTTAGAGAAAGATTCTATTCCTTTACAACATATGCTAATGCAAGTGGCCGACGAGTTTTATCCATTGCTGGCACCAAAGGGTCAAAAAGCCATCGTCAAATTAGATGAAGATATTACTATCTATGCAGACGGTAATAAGATAGCAAGGGTATTTAATAATATTTTAAAAAATGCAATTGCCTACAGTGATCCAAATAGTACAATTGAAATTAGTGCGCAAAGCGAAAATAATCAGACATTTATTTCGTTTACGAATACAGGGAAGACGATCCCTCCTGAAAAATTAAAAATGATATTTGAAAAGTTTTACCGCTTAGATAGTGCAAGGTCTACCCAAACAGGAGGTGCTGGGCTTGGTTTAGCCATTTCTAATGAAATTGTACAGGCCCATGGCGGAACCATTACCGCAACTTCTAGTAATGATACAACCGTATTCACCGTGATGATTCCAACCAATTCTTAAGAAACCTTAAGAATTCACTAATAGTAAATTAAAAATAAGCTCCTTTTTTTATGGTTGAATAAAAGCATAAAGAGAAGGAGTTGTTTTTATGTTCAAGAGAAAAGGTATATTGAGTTTATTGTTCTTATCCATACTGATTTTCGTTTATTTACTATTGAAAGAATCGCCAATGACTTTACGTCAGGAAATAGATCATGCACCAAAAGTAGTACAAACAGCCAGTCAGCATATGCTCGATCTTGATATGTACAGTTCGAATGCAATTTTAGTGAATTTGGATGAAAATCAAATTGTTTTAGATAAAAAAAGTGAGGAAAAGATTTATCCTGCTTCTTTGACAAAAATGATGACGGTTCTAGTCGCGATAGAGCAGATCTCCAATTTACAAGAAGAAATCATTTTACCTAAACATATCTTTCGGGATTTATTAGAGGAAAATGCGTCAGTGGCGGGCTTTCTCCCAAATGAAAAGCTGACAGTAGAAGATTTGTTGTATGGCTCTATGCTGCCATCAGGTGCAGAGGCATCACTAGGTTTAGCTGAATATGTTGCGGGGTCAGAACGTGGATTTGTGAAACTGATGAACGAAAAGGCGCAGCAGCTAGGCATGAAAAATACGCACTTTGTGAATACAACTGGACTCCACCATTCAGATCATTATACAACTGTAAAGGATATGTCTTTACTTTTACAATACGCCTTAACAAACGATGATTTTCGAAATGTTTATACAGCAGAAAGATATTCTATAAAATCAACAAACCTTCATCCGGAAGGCATTACTTTTACCAGTCGCATGTTTCAGCATATGACGTCAAGTGCATTGCCAGGAGGGGAAATTTTAGGTGGAAAAACAGGCTATACAGAAGATGCAGGCTTATGTTTAGCAAGCTTAGCCCTTATAAATGGACAAGAATATGTGCTAGTGACAGTAGGAGCGGACGGCAGCCCTAGAACGGAGCAATATAATATTACCGATGCCATTTCGGTATATAGTCAATTATAACTAGCCCTAATAGTGTGTGATTAGAGAATAATTCATTTTCTAGTCACACTTTTTTGTAGTTGTAAAAATAATAGAATTGAATAATAGATGGGAGATTCCATATAAGTCTCTATAAACCAACGTGTTGTTGGTATGGCAGAAATAATTTATTAATTTTAATCTTCAGAAAAATGATCTATAGTAAATATGATCAAATACATTCATCTTTAAGGAGGATACTATGGGGAGATTAGTTCATTTTGAAATTCATGTAAGTAATATGGATCGGGCTAAGGATTTTTATGGGGAAGTTTTTGGATGGTCATTTCAGGACTGGAGTGAATATGCAGGCATGCCTTACTTCGGTGCCGTGACAGGTGAAGATGATGAACTTGGCATTAATGGTGCTTTAATGCAACGCCAAGGGCCTCCACCAGAAACAAACCAAGCGTTGAATGGCTTTGCTTGTACAATGGGTGTTGAAAGTTATGATGTAACGGAAGCAAAAATTCTTGAAAACGGGGGCAAAGTAGCCATGCCAAAGTACGCATTACCAGGAATGGCATGGCAAGGCTATTATATTGATACGGAAGGCAATGTATTTGGTATTCACCAGCCCGATAAAAATGCCAAATAGTATTGAGGATAAATCGCTCTAAGAAGGTGGGAACCCGCCCCTAAAGAAGCGAAAACCCGCTCTTAAAAGTGTGAGAGCCGCTCCAATGTAGTGAAAAACCCACTCATTAGCAGTTGAAAGCAGTAAGACCTATGTTCGAGAAAACGAGCATAGGTCTTTTTTGATTATCTGATAGGTAAATGGGGAGATTTGTAAATATATAATGTTTTATTTTGGTAAATTTGGTATCGTTGAATGAGGTAATTTATCAAATGATACATAGTATGCAAGGAGAAATAGCAATGAAAAAAAGAAGCTTTATGTTATTTTTATTCGCACCAATATTGATTTTAGCATCTTGTAGTAGTGAGGACGAAAGTGTTACTGCTAATGAGAAAAAGTATATTTCATCGATACAGAAAAAGGAGGTCTATGAGATTCAACAGCCTGCAAAAGTCAATATTGCTAGAGGTTCAATCATCAATAATATGAATAATGCTTTAAATATTAATGAAATTGAAAGAGGACTCATGAATTTATCGGTGAATCATTTCTCAACTGACAAGTTTTATATGCAGGAAGGTCAATATCTGGAAGAGAAAATGATCAGCCAATGGTTAAGTAGAAAAACAGATGAAGGTATTGGGTTAAATCCAGCCATTGAAACTAGAAGTGACAATGTGCTAGAGGATGAAAAAAAGTATCCTTTGATTCTCTCACATGTGTTAGAACAAAATTTTATTAATAAAGAAAATAACAAAGTAGAGGGACTATCGATCGCGATCTCGTTAAATGAATTTTATGATATACGAGTTTCCGATGCCAATGGTTTAATTTACACAGGCCAAGTGAAAGTAGACCAAAATGATGATGATATCAACGATGTTAAAAATTATGGGAAGGAAGTAGCTAAAAGGATTCTTGAGGATATTAGAAAAAATGAAAAATATCCGAGAGTCCCTATTTATTTAACTTTATATCAAGAATCTAATATCAACGATATTATTCCAGGCATATTTTTAGCTGAAACCTTTATTCCTAAAGATGCAGATACCATAACAAAATGGTTTGATATAGATAAAAAGCATTATATATTCCCATCAGATGCTTTATATAGTTTGGACCAAAATATGTATAATAAATTATTAATTTTTAAAGAGGATATTCAAGGTGGATTTAAACATTTAAATCCTAAAATCATGGGAAAACTTCGTTATGAAGATGGCAAATTAACAGATATTAATCTAGAAATACATGTACCACTGGTTAATGATATTGAATTAATTGGCTTGTTACAGCTCACTAGTACAAAAATAAATACAATTTTATTTGACTATATCCCCATCACCATTCGGGTAATCGATCAGAAGCAGGATGTTGGAATTGTTCTCTGGGACCCAACGGAAAAACAAATTTTTGCATCACCTATTTGAATAGAAAAAAGCTAAAGGGTGAAGCTCCATATTAAATTTCGTAACTTGTATTTATATCTACTGTAATTGAAGAACCATCATTATTATCAAATTTCATGAACCATTGACCAGCTTGGCTTGCATCCAACTCGTAAGTTGAAGTAAATGATTGTCCAGATTTAATGATTTCTCCGTCTATCCAAACCGTTCCATTAGGTGCAGTCAATATAAATCTAATAGATTGTGAGCTGTTATTTTTCACATAAATTTGAATTGTATCAGTGCCATTACTAGGTGCTTTAAAATTAAAGCTCATCGAACCCTGACCAGTTGGAAAGGTAGAAGACGTTGTAAGAAGGGAATCATCACTTTTTTCAGCTGTGGGGGTAGAATAAGATTCCTCAGCAGAAGCACCTAGGTTCGGCGGAATAGATGGTTGGAGTATAGGATCTTCTATAAAAGATGCTCCACCAATTGGAAATATAAAAAGAGTAACTATAAATAAAGAGGGAAATTTTCTCATGATTCCTCCGCTTAAATATATTTGAATTATCTCAATGATACCTTTATTTAACTTTATAGTAAATATTAGTTTGGTTGCTTATTTTTCATTTGTAGAGGACCTTCAAAAACTTAATAGTATTTCATTGCAATCTCTGCCATGAATGATTATTATGAAAATGATAATCGTTATCAATTAAAAAGAAGGAGAGTAGCCATGAAAAGACACCTTATTATTGGAATGCATTTAGCTGTTTACGGTAATCATGGCAAACAGGGTGCCTTGATAGAAGAACATATTGCATTTGCGCAGCGTGCTGAAGCAGCGAAATTAGATTTTGTATTTAAGGCGGATTATTTAACAGCTCATCCAGAATTAATGGCTAAAATGAAAGGAACAGTTGGCTTAGACCCTAACTTTTTAATGGCGATGGTGGCAAGAGAAACGAAACAGATTGGCTTAGTAACAACGATTTCCACATCCTTTACGCCACCTTATCTGATTGCGCGTCAATTGCAGTCCTTAAATTGGATTAGCGAAGGACGAGTTGGATGGAATATCGTAACCTCTATAGATGGCGCTCATAATTTCAGCAATGAGCCCATGCCTTCTTCCGAGGAGCGTTATGCTAAAGCTGCAGAATGTACAGCGGTGGTCAAGCAATTATGGCATAGTTATCCCTATGAAACATTAGAAATGGATGGGAATTTAGAGAAAATAAAAGAGCTTGTTAAGCCAATGGAGCATAAAGGCGAATTTTTCCATATAAAAGGTCCCTTAAATCTCCCAATGCATCCAGCAGGAGAGATTCCACTCTTCCAAGCAGGAGCGTCGGATGTTGGGCGGCAATTTGCGGCTACTGTTTCCAATGCGATTTTTGCGGCTACACCAGCCATGGAGGTGGGTATTGAGATGCGTAATGATTTGCGTCAGCAGGCTATAGAAGTAGGTCGTTCAGCCGACGATATTCGCTTATTACCTGGACTCTATTTCTTTATAGGGGATACATATGAAGAAGCACTCGAAATGCACCGACAAGCACATGCACATTTAACACTTGAGCGGCGCTACAGTGCTTTAGAATCTGTGATTGGCATGGATGTTCGTCATTTGGCACTTGAAGATCAGGTAACGGTTGATATGCTGCCATCAAAAGATCAACAAGTACGTAGTAAAACACATGCAGATTTGGTACGTCGTTATATTGTAAACAATGAACCAACTGTCGCAGTATTGTTAGCACGTCCAGAGGTAATTGGCTCAGCTCACCTTGTAGCAATCGGTACACCACAGGATATTGTCGATCAAATCGTTACTTTTTATGAAGAGGGTGCATTGGATGGCTTTATTGCCATACCAGGCGGACCTGCGAAATCTTTGGATTTGTTCTTTAGCGACGTTATTCCCATGTTAGTAGAGCGGGGTTTATTCAGAGCTGAATATGAAGGCAGCACATTACGTTCCCATTTAGGCTTAGATGTGCGATCCCCCATTAATAGCTGAAAAAGGGCAAGCCATAAGCTTTGCCCTTTTATTGCTAGAAGCTCATTCGAATATTAATAGGATAAAGATAAGGTGATTCAGGTTGTTCGATTGTTACCCAATCATCAATATGGATAACAGGTAAGCTTGTACCCTCATATGTTGTTTGACTAATTGTACCGACCACTTCAATCCATGTATCTTCTGTGAGTGTAGGGACCTCAGGAAACTCTGTCAGAAAGCCGACGATACTGGCATCGGCGACGCAATGCGTAATAAGAAATCTTGAAATCACTAGTTGCTTTTCTGTAAAACTTTCTTCTTTTAAAACAAAGCCCTTCAACTGTATTTTCTTCCCCAAATAGTTAGCCAAATTTTGATTAATTTCTTCATAATAAATCGTGTAGTCCTCATCGGTCATTTTTAGCATGGATTGTTGGGATAGCTGTTGCTTTAATTGCTCATATTGTTTTTTTGTCATTTCCTGTTTTTCCTCCGTCAGTCGGGGATCAGCTTCATGTTCATCATAGATGTTTTCATCAATCGTTTCATTTGAAGTGAGGTAATCCTCTATTTTAGATGATTGATTTTGCTGGGTGAGAATAAATGCACCACCTTTTTTATCAGCGATGGATGCATCTAAAATTTTTGCTGGCACGAAGAAGCCTGTCATTATTGGTGTCATGATAATGAGGTAGGCTATCATTTTTTTTCGGGTAAAGGCTGTGTGACCATGGTCGTGATGGGAGCAGCATGCTTGTCCCGTTTGATCACATGAATGGGGAACCTTTGAAAAAGGTATAATTCTTGTCACTTGAACAAGAAATAGTATAAAAAATAAAATGGCGGCTGTTTTACTCAGCCCTTCATATTTAGGGTTGATAAATTTTGTTAGTTCTCCGGTCCAATGCAGGTTGGCAATCATAGCCGAAAAGGCGAGTAACATGAAGGCTCTTAGCGCTTGTTGAACGTGAAATTTCATGGTTTTCCCCCTTAGAGATACGCTGAAAGAATCCATATACTAATGTAGACAACTGTAGCCACTAAGGCGATTAACCAAAAAACAAATTTTAAACGAAATACGCTCATCAACATAATGGTATTTTTCAAATCGATCATAGGGCCAAAAATAAGAAAGGCCAGAATGGATGGAGTGGAGAAAATAGCACTAAAGGATGCGCCAATAAAGGCATCTGCCTCAGAGCAAAGTGACAGAATGAAGGCTAAGCCCATCATAACTAGAATGGAGGAGGGTTCACCTTCTCCAATGGCTACGAGTGTTTTGGTAGATATATAGGTTTGTACAAAGGCAGCTAAAAATGCTCCGATAATTAAGTATTTACCCATATCAAAAAATTCATCGATGGCATGTTTGACCATATTTAATAATTTGGTGAAGAAGGATGTTTGTTGACTAGGGATTGTTAATGAGTAGGGCTGTAAAGAGCTCTTAAATTGGGAGCCTTTAAAAAATAAGCTGATAAGTAATGCTACTCCAATAGCGATGACAAAGCCAACAAGCATTCGAAGGCTCGCTATTCTTAAATCATTTCCAAATGCCATATAAGTAGAAAGAATAACAACGGGATTAATAAGTGGACCAGTTAACATAAAGCCTATAGCTGCATGTATAGGTACGCCTTTGACAATCAATCTTCTAACAATCGGAACAATCCCACATTCACAGGCTGGAAATAATGCACCTACAAGACAACTCATGATAACTGCCATCACAGGGTTTCGAGGAATCCACCTTTGGATATGTTCCTCTGTTATAAAAATCTGAATAAAGCCAGCAATCAGTATTCCAATTAAGACAAATGGTAATGCTTCAATTAAAATACTTAAAAATATCGTATTTAAATTGAGTAGAGAGGAACTAAGGTCGTTTAGAGCTGAGACGTTGAATAACAGTAGTGGTAGCATGCCTAGGAATAAAATGAAGAGCAACCAAAAATTCAATACATATTTAGAAAAATGGAGACGTTCCACATAGACCTCCCTAAAGTGTAATGGTTACGTTTTAATTTAAGATATGACATAGATGATATTGTTAGTACTTCAAAAAAGGAAAGAGAAAGTAAAAATTGATTTCTACCATCCTTTTACTTTCCCTCTATATCGAATTATTTATGAGAATACTTAGTTCTATATTGTTTAGGGGTAATCCCTGTAAATTTTTTGAAAACTTTAATGAAATAGCTTTGATCTGTGAAATTAAGTAATGAACCGATGTCTAGGATTGGATAGTTGGTAAATGTTAAGAGTTTTTTCGCCTCATCAATCCTTTGCTGCTGAATATATTCACTAAAGGAAGTACCTACTTCCTTTTTAAATAAGGAGGAAAGATAATTGGGGCTTAGGTGGCAAATTGCTGAAAGTTGGTCGAGTGTTAGATCCCCATACAACTCATTTTCAATAAAATGGATACAGGTAGTAATGGGTCCAGAATACTTCCTTGTATTTGCCTGTGATACACGGCTTGTATAGTCGTAAATAGCTTCCTCCATTAACGAAAGAATTTCGATTAAACTGTTTTGATCCTCTAGCTTTTGAATGTAAAAATCATTTAATGTAAAGGCTGTTTCTTCATTTAAACCACCCTCAATTGCTGCACGGCAAATAAGTGCAATTCCTGTAATCATCAAATATTGAACACTTCTTAAATTATTGCGTTTTGATAGTATTCCAAGTTCTGCTTGCTCAACAATGGAATAATTCAAAACTTCATTTAGTTTCTCTATACGCCCATTTTTCACATTGTCTAACAATATTTTTTCATAGTAAAGATTTGTATGAACAATATCATTTCTTCTTGCATAGGAGAGTTCAAGCGTAGTATTTTCCTCATGACGAATGAGAGGTCTTAATGCTTGGTTGTGATAAATGACAGCAGATTTATTTAATGTCTTTTGATAGATGGCGTAATACACAAATAAACTAATGGCTAAACTTTGTTGATAATGAAGAATAGGAATCAGCTCTTGATTAACACTTGTCTTTATGTCTTCCACTTCTGGCGAAAGGGAAGGGCCAACTACAATTGCACCTAAATATTGATCCTCTTGCTGCACATTAATATAGAAAAAATTAAACTCAGCATAAGAGAAAAAAATTGGATAGGCATTAGAATCTTTATGGTAAGGATGTGTTTTCAACTGTTCCTTTAAAGAAATGTAAGATGGATTATTTGTTGATGAATAGTCAAAGATTATTTTTCCTAATGAATTAATATAAGTGACTGGAAGATGATGTGTTTCATAGATTAATTGGCTGATGTATTGAAGATCAATAGTGTTAATTTTCATGTTCCTACACTCCAGTTCGTAATAATTCTATTAAAATGAAAGCATTTACATTTTTATTGGATAGACATTGAGAAAGTACTATTTTGTGTAGAATAATACAATAAATAAAGGAGAAGTAGCAATAAAATAGACAGTGACTTTAAAATGTTAGGGAGGAATAGAAGATGGATCTTTTGAATAAAATTGCAGTTGTAACAGGCGCAGGAAGCGGAATTGGAAGAGCTAGCAGCTTGAAACTTGCTAGCAATGGTGCAAAAGTGGTAGTAGTGGATTTCAACAAAGAAACAGGGGAAGAAACAGTAAGCTTGATTAGAGAACAAGGCGGGGAAGGTATTTTCGTTCAGGCAGACGTTTCAAAAAGTGAAGACGTTCAGAAATATGTCAATACTGCTGTTGATACGTACGGACGTATTGATGTATTTTTCAATAATGCTGGGGTTATTCAGAAAATTTCTCCACTAACAGAGATTGAAGATGCAGAATATGACCGTATTATGTCGATCAATGTGAAGGGTGTATTCCTTGGCTTAAAATATGTTTTAAAAGTAATGGAGGGACAAGGAAGCGGTTCAATTATAAATACAGCTTCTACAGCAGGAGTTCGCAGTGAGCACAGTATGGCTGTCTATTCTGCAAGTAAGCATGCAGTAGTGGGTTTAACAAAATCAGCTTCTTTGGAGTATGTAAAAAAAGGTATTCGGATCAATGGTATCTGTCCAGGGGGAGTAGAAACGGCATTAACAAACAGTGTAACTGCGATGTTTGAAACAGGTGGCTATGTGCCAGAGGAGATTCCAAATATGAGAATGGGACGCTATGCAAAACCAGAGGAATTAGCAGAAATGGTTGTGTTCCTAGCATCGGACAAAGCAAGCTATATGACAGGCTCTATTGTGTTAGTAGATGGCGGTTTAACTTTATAATAAAAGAAGAAATCCAGTGAATCATTTCACTGGATTTCTTCTTGTTGTTGAAAAAGATGATGTCAAAGGTAGAAAAAGGAACTTTGCAAGGTGAGAGGTTGATTTCCGTTCCGCCAGCGTCCTTTCCAGGGGGCGTCTGATGAGCCGCTTCACTCACTTGCGTTCGCTCCAGGGTCTCACCTGTGACGCTAAATCCCCTAGGCGTGACGCTGGCTCCAATCCAATCAACTAGTAGCATAGCGATCAAATAGCCTATTATCTGTATTCTTAGAGGGGATAAGCTCATATTTTCAATTCAACGTGGAGAAGCGATGAGTGACAACACCTCTTCATAAAGAGTAGAGAACCTTCGCGAAAAAGGTAACACTTTTGGAGGTTCAAATGGAAGGCTACTTGACTCCCTTGTGATAGCGAAACAGGGGAGCCACTAATCGGAGCGGTAGCGGAGAAAAACGGCTCGGCGCTCGCCCAAAAGAAAGCAAGTAGCCTGCAACGGAAAACCATTTCTACCTTTAAATTGACTGTTTTGTTTTTCAACCCTAAGAAAAAATCCAGTAAATCATTTCACTGGATTTTTTGCGGTAATGAATCGAATCACTATAGGGTGAATTTTTTGAGCTCATTCATCAACGTATTAGTCATAGCTTCAAGATCGTCTATCTTAGCACTAATTTTTTGGAAGGAAAGTAGCTGTTCTTGCGTTGATGCCGATATTTCTTCTGTGCCAGCAGCCGTTTCTTCTGTAATAGCAGAAATATTTTCAATGGTACTATTTACTTGCTGGCTCATTTGATTCGTTTGTGCCATTTCTCTTGTGAGGTTTTGTAAATCGCGATGGATATTTGTTATGTGCATGGTAATAACAGAGAATGATTGTTCTGTCTCTACCATGGATTGAGATTGCTCATTTGACAGCAGATAACCTCGTTCAGCCGTAGTAAGGATGTGCGTAATGCCATCTTGAATATGCGAGACCATTGAAGTGATTAAATTCGTAGCATTCTCCGTTTCAGAAGAGAGCTTTTTAACCTCCTCGGCAACAATGGCAAACCCTTTGCCTGCTTCTCCAGCTCTTGCAGCCTCGATAGCAGCATTTAGGGCTAATAAATTTGTTTGGCTAGCAATCGTATGGACAGCATTGGCTGCGCCTTCAATTTCCGAAGTGAATTGAGAAAATTGAGCTACAGCTTCCTTAATATCAAGTGATGTGGTTGATATATCCTTTGCAATGGAAGATTGTTTTTCTAATGAATATTGACCATTTTGAACAGCCTCCAGAGCTTGTTTACCAGTGTCAGCCGATTGCTCACTTGTACGCATTACATCCCTAAATTGATCTGCCATATTATTCATTTGGAGTGCCACTGATTGAATGTCTTCTGACATCGTATAGCTGCCTTTTGCTAATTCGTCGGTTGAGGTAGCGACTTGATTACTACTTTCATGAATATTGTTCATATGGCTCGTCACTTCTTGTGTAAACAAATTAACATCCTTTCCAATAGTATCAATGGATTGTACAGTACTTTTTAAATTATTCATCATGTCTGCAAAGCTTTTTGTTAATTGATCAATCTCATATCGACTGTTTGCTTGATAGGAAAGGGTAGAAGTATCCATTGTTAAGTTTCCTGTTGCTGCAGCCTGTGCGCAATCTACAATCTGATTAATGGGTTTGGTAATTCTTTTCGCAGCTACATAGGAATAAAGTATCGTAGCAATAATTAATAGCACACTACCTATGATGGTAGAGGTTGTAATGAAACCTATTTTTTGCTTCGTTAATTGGATCATTTCTTGATACCATTCGTTCGTTTCTTTTTTGAGCAAATACATATCGTTTAAAATTCCTTTAATTCTGATGGACTGCTTTTTAATTTCAGAGCGATTGTTTTCTTGAAACCCGCTTTCAGTCGCCTTTTCTAGATTTTCAAATTTACTAGCTATTTTTTCGACGATTGTCTGATGTTCAGGTATTCTCGTTAGAGAGGCTAATGCCTCTAAATTACCTTTTGTTTCTTGTAAAATAGCGAGCGCTTCGTTTTTATTGGCTTCACTATCCAGGTAGGTAAAATTATTTAAAGATTGGCTGGCAACAACTAAACTTTGCTCTAGTTCTTTCACTGTAAGTAAAAGTTTCGTATCATCCTGTGCTGTTGTTTGGATCGTGAATGTTTGTAGGATAATAAAGCCAATCATAGCCATAGCCAATACGATTGGAATCAATGTGTTCATAAATAATTTCTTACGTAGTGTCACTGGTCATTCCTCTTTTCCGCAGTAACTTTTATCGTACCTGAAATAATGGCTTCTTTGGCTTTTTCGATAGCAGTCTGTTGCTCAGCTGTCAGTTGAATTACACGAATATCTGCTAGTCCCACACCCTGATCCGCTAAACCTAATGCAAAGGATTTTTTGGAAATTTTTTCATTTTCTACTAATGTCTTAGCGAGTTGATAGACGGCTAGATCAACATTTTTAAGCATGGATGTGACAACTGTTTTTTCGGCAACAAAAAACTGATCGATATCAACACCTGCTGCATAGATCCCCATTTCCTCTGCCTTTTTTATCGCCCCAAAGCCAGTAAAGCCTGCTGCATGGTAAATAAAATCAACGTTATTTTTGATATACCTTTCTGCTATTGCTGCACCAGCCTGGGTATCGTCAAAGGTACCAGCATAGTCACTCATAATTTCAATCGATGGCTGTACATAACGTGCCCCTTCGATAAAACCATTTTCAAAGTGATGGATAACAGGAGCATCTGCTCCACCAATAAAGCCAACTTTTCCTGTTTTACTTGTCATAGCGGCAATCATGCCAACTAAAAAGCTACCTTCTTGTTCTTTAAAGGTAATCGAAATGATGTTGTTAATATCAGATTGCCCGTCAATCAGTATAAATTGCTGAGAGGGATTTTGTTTTGCAGTCTTTTCTAGTGCTTCTTGTACAGAGAACCCGAGACCAATGATGATATCATATTTTTCTGCTACAAGTTCATTCAGCTTTTCCTCGTATTTACCATCAGGAGCCTCTTTGTAATCAAACAAAATGCCTAGCTCATCGCGTGCTTTTTCTAAGCCTTTAAAAGCGGAATCATTAAATGATTCATCGCCTAGTCCTGCATCTGATAGTAAAATGCCTATCTTATATCCTTCAGTTGATGTTTCTGTCGGTGCTGAGGAACAGCCTGCTATCAACAGAGTGATCAAAAGAAAACTAGTGAATAATTTCTTCAAATTTTGTGTACCTCCTGTTGTGTATAAAATATATATCGGCAAAAACTTAATATTTTTAGTCTGATGTCAGACATCCTTGCAAAAAAATTTTAGGATGTCTAAGAATAATGAATCATTTCTATATACATAATAAGTTAATAATATAAAGCTAGATTACTAATAAAGTAATTGATTTATAAAAGTTTTCGTAGCACTTCTTGTATGTACAGCACTATAAAGCCTAACGCAAATAGCGTCAGGCTTTATATGTTCTAAACAGCGCCGAATAATTTTAATAAATTAATAATAATAATGCCGATTACACCAAAGTCTGAATCTCCGAAGGTTGTACCTTCATAACCAATATCCCCCATAAAGATAAGGAGTATGGCTGGAATAAAGCTAATTAATAAACCATTGGCAAAGGCTCCGGACATCGCACCAATTCTACCGCCAGTAGCATTTCCAAAGACACCCGCCGCAGCACCTGTGAAGAAATGTGGAACAAGACCTGGCACGATGACTTTTAGTCCGATGAAGGGGAGTATAAACATGGAAACCAGCCCTGCTATAAAACTAAAAATGAAACCAATAATAACGGCATTTGGTGCAAAAGGAAAGATGGTTGGGCAATCAAGTGCTGGTTTTGTATTTGGTACAAGCTTATCTGCAATGCCTTTGAAGGCTGGAATAATTTCAGCAATTAACATCCGTACACCTGCTAAAATAATATAAACACCCGCTGCGAATGTAATCGCTTGCATAATAGCGAAAATAATAAAATTTGAGCCAGCTGATAATTGTGACTCAATATAGGAAGGGCCAGCAAAAAGGGCAACAATTACAAAGAACACACTCATTGTTAAAGAAATAGCAACTGAGGTATCTCGTAAAAAGCCTAATGCTTTCGGAACCTGTATATCTTCTGTGGATTTCATTTTATTACCGAAGAGCTTACCAATCTTTGCAGAAACATAATAGCCAACACTGCCAAAGTGACCAACAGCAAAGTCATCACTCCCTGTTATTTGTCGAACTGTCGGCTGTAAAATGGCAGGGAACACGACCATACAAAGTCCAAGAATGATAGACCCAACAAGAATAAGAGGTGTACCACTCATCCCTCCAACTGATAATGAAGCGGCGATTAAACAAGCCATAAATAATGTATGATGTCCAGTTAAAAAGATATATTTTAATGGCGTAAATCGCGCAAATAGTAGATTCATAATCATACCAAATACCATGATTAGTGCAGTAGCTGTACCAAAATTAGTCTGAGCAGCTGCCACGATGGCCTCATTGTTGGGAATGACTCCCTGTACTTGAAAGGCATGATCGAACATTTTACTAAAATGATCTAAAGAGCCAATTAAGACAGTGGCACCAGCTCCGAGGATGACAAAGCCCATTATCGTTTTTAAAGTACCTGACAGAACAGTGGAACTTGATTTTTTTTGAATAAGTAAACCAATAAAAGCGAATAGGCCGACTAATATAGCTGGTGTTCCTAAAATGTCATGCATGATAACATCTAACATACCAACACCTCATCCTATCCAAATTTTTAATGCTTAAAGCAACGGTTCAAGCTTTTCTTTTATTTCTGAAATACTCATCATATTTACGATGCTCACAATGATTCCTTTGTCTTTCGCTAATTCATTCACGATATCTGCTGCCCCTAAATAAATATCTGCTTTCTCCGCCTTGGCAGACGCTAAATCTGTATGCGTTACCTCTGCATCTTTCCCCAATACTTCTAATGCTTTTTTAACATTCAATTCTAAAATAAAGCTACTTCCTAAACCGCTTCCACACACGACTAAAATTTTCATTCTGTTGACTCCTTTGTCGTATATTGTTTGATTTTCTCCCATATCATGTCCGCATGTTGACAGGCGATTAGGTCATCAATCTGATCGGGTTCTTGTAAGACTAATGCCAAATCAGCCAACACCTGTAGATGTGAAGCATTGTCAATGGCAGCTAGCACAATCAGTAGGTAGACAGGCTGATTAGGGCTAAAAAAAACAGGCTTTTGTAATCGTAGCAAGCTTATGGCTAGTTCAAGAACCCCATCAGATGGCCGTGCATGAGGAATGGCTACTTTAGGTGTGATGACAACATAAGGACCATAGTGTTCAATCGATCGAATCATGGCTTCGACATAGTGCTGTTCAATTTTGTGTTGTTGTACTAATGGGCTAGCCGCTAAATGAATTGCTTCTTGCCATGATCGGACAAAGTTTGCAAGCTGTATACAATCTTTTGTCAACAGCTTGGTTAGCAAGGACAACCCTCCTTTCATAAAAATATCTTCCCATTCCATGTTATTACGACTGTATGTGGAATTATGTCATCGTAGAAGACATTTTTAATTGCTTTGCTATTTCATAAACCGACATTTTGACAAATTCATCCATTTTATGATCTAAGCGCGTTTTCGGATAAATCAATTGAATTTTTCTATTTAGTGTTACATCATGTAGATCTTTCTTCAGCAGTACACCTGATTTTAATTCTTCTTCTATTAAGGAAACAGATAGAAACGCCAAGTTTTTGCCAAAGGTCAGCATCTTTTTAATCGTGCTCACAGAATCCAGCTCAATTGTGTAAATAGAAGGCTGAAATGGGTCCATCCACTTTTCAATGAAGTGATTCGTGGAGCTAGAGGATGTATGCAACAATAGCTTGTATTTAAGAATATCTTCTTTGGTGATGTCTTTTTGAGCTGCTAGCTCGTGAGATGGGCTGAATGCCAATACAAGTGCATCTTCACCGATTGTTTCGTAATGAAGTAAAGGATTTTCCTGCTTAGTCTCCATGATGAGCCCAAAATCTAATTCTTGTAGTGCTACCTTTTTTTCAATTTCAGGTGCTGTTTTTACTTCTAATGAAATGCGAATCTCAGGATAGGTCGTTGAAACTTGATGAATTAAATCTGCCATAAAAATATGGGCAGGTAAGCCACTCGCCCCTAGTCGTAATGAACCGATATGGCCTGCTAAAAGATTTTCAATAAAACGATCCATATCCTTTTGAAGTTGAACCATTTGACGAGCGTAATGATACACACCTTCGCCCGCTTCTGTTAAACGGTATCCTCCAGCATTTGTTCGAAATAAATGAATACCGTATTCCTCCTCTATAGAGCGAATATGAAAGGATACGGTGGGGGCTGTAATGCCAAGTGCTTTGGCGACAGGGGCTAATTTTTTTAATTCTACAAGTAAGCAAAATGCCTGTAATTTACTATTGTTCATTTTATCCTCCTAAAGGAAATTAGAAAAAATCTTGTATTTGCTTTAGTTTATTAGATTTTTTTTAACGTGTTATTAATAGTAGATTAATATTTTCTAAATATCTGGAATTTATAGTTGTAAGTAACGAGGAGGATACTTATGAAAATCTCATTAAAAAATATCGAGAAAAAATATGGGCAGTCTCAAGCATTGTGGCCGATTGATGTGGAGTTAGATCAGCAATTTATTACGATTCTCGGACAATCAGGCTGTGGCAAAACAACCTTATTAAAGTTGATAGCTGGCCTTGAACAGCCATCAAAAGGAGAAATACGATTTGATGACACCCTCATTTATTCTTCGGTGTCTCGTAAAAATGTCAAGCCAAATAAGCGTAATATTGCCATGGTTTTTCAAGATTTTGCTCTATGGCCACATATGACCATCTTCCAAAATATTGCCTTTGGCTTAAAGGGCATTATTCCTAAATCAGCTATTCCTGAACGAGTCGAGCATGTGATGCGATTGGTAAAAATGCAAGGCTATGAGAAACGGAAGCCAGGTGAATTATCGGGTGGACAACAGCAGCGAGTGGCATTAGCTAGAGCTTTAGCGACCAAACCGCAATTAATTTTATTTGATGAACCTTTATCCGCTCTCGATGCTGTTTTAAGAGAGCAAATGCAAGATGAAATCATGCACCTCATTCATGAGCTTAATTGCCAAGCCATTTTCGTAACACATGATCAAACAGAGGCCATGACAATGTCTGATCAAATTATCGTTATGGAGGCAGGGAGGATTGCTCAAATTGGCTCGCCTGAGGAAATTTATCGTGCACCAGCAACGCCCTATGTGGCAGATTTTATTGGCAAAGTGAATTGGCTTCACAATCGACAATCAATTGTGCGACCTGAGGGTGTTTCGAGAATATCGCGTCCTGGTACGATTGCCAAACAAGCGCAGATTGTGAAAAGTACATTTGTTGGCGATCGTTATCTCGTACAAGCACAGGTAGAAGGACAGTATTGGAGCTTTTATGAAAAGCAGCCATTAGAGCATGGAGAAAGATTGCAAGTTTTTATTGATGAAAAACAAATCTATCAATTGGAGGGTTTACATTGAAGAAACGACATTTTAAATTATGGGCAACTGCTGGCATTTTATTGGCCTTAGCATTAGCTGGCTGTGGTAATAAAGAGGCAAAAGAGACGAATGAAGCAAGTGCAAAGTCACAGGAGGAGAAAGTTCTGACAGTGTATTCTGCTGGGCCAGATGGTTTAGCTGCAAATATTCAGCAAGCATTTGAAGAAAAAACAGGGATTAAAGTGGAAATGTTTCAAGGAACTACGGGTAAAATTCTCTCTCGTTTAGAAGCGGAAAAAAATAATCCTGTAGCTGACATTGTTGTGCTTGCCTCTGTTGCCTCAATGGATGGGTTAAAAGCAACAGATCAATTGCAAAGCTACGAAGCGGCTAAAAACAAGGACAAAATTAACAGTGATTGGTCGGATCAAGATGGATATTTTTATGGCTACAGTGCCTCTGCTTTAGGTATTGCCTATAATACGAAAAATACGACACAGGCGCCTACGGATTGGTCTGATTTAGCAAAAGCTGATTGGCAAAATAAAATGAATATACCAGATCCAAGTCTGTCAGGCTCTGCTGTTGATTTCTTATTTGGCTACACAGCAGCAGAAAAAACAGCTTGGAGTACGATTGATAGTTGGAAGAAAAATGGCTTACAAGTCAATGGTGCGAATAAAGAAGCCTTGGATGCGGTTATTACAGGCGAGAAAAATGCCACGATTGCAGGTGTAGATTATATGGCTTATAAAGCAAAAGCAGACGGTGAGCCAGTGGAAATTATCTATCCGACGAGTGGGACAGTAGTTAGTCCAAGAGCAGTGGGTATTTTAAAGGATGCACAACATGTAGAATCTGCACAAGCCTATGTTGATTTTTTATTGTCAGATGAAGGGCAAAAGCTAGTAGCAGATGCTTACTTATTACCAGGGAATAAAGATATTGCTGTGAAAAATCGTGCAGCATTAGATGACATTCCACAGTTAACAGTTGATTGGATGGGTGCGGAAGCGAAACAGCTGGAAGTACTAACAAAGTTTACGGATTTAATTCGCTAAATAAAGGGAGGTTGATATACCTCCTTCTAGTTTTCATAGAGAAGGGTTGACATCGTCATGATAATGGAAGGAAGACGAGCTTTTGGATTTTTACTGACAATTGTCATCATATTTGCTATCGCACCGTTGATGGCCATTTTATTTTATACCTTTATAAAAGAGGGACATGTTGATATATCACAGTTTAGTCGAATGTTTGCACACGATAGAATATGGAAAATACTTGGAAATTCGATGATTTTAGGAGTTTTCGTGATTATTGGGACAACAATTATCGCATTACCTATGGCTCTCATTCGCACGAAAACAAGTTTATATCAATATGAATGGCTCGATATAGTGTTAACGATTCCATTTATGACACCTCCCTATATTGGTTCAATGGGCTGGATTTTGTTTATGCAGCACAATGGTTTTTTACAGCAGCTTATTCCAAGTGCTGCTTGGATGACAGATTCCTTCTTTTCCTTATTTGGCATGGTAGTGATCATGAGCCTACACCTGTTTCCATTTTTGTATTTAATGCTGAAAAATACATTGCTTCGCATAAATGGCTCATTTTTAGATGCAGCGCTGATTTTTGGGCGAAGTTCTTCGCAAAATTGGCTAAAGGTTGTGTTACCTCTTTTGCTTTCGAGCTATGTTTTGGGAAGTCTCCTTATTTTTATTAAGACGCTTGCTGAATTTGGAACGCCAGCTACATTCGGCAGTCGGATTGGGTTTCAAGTGTTTACAACCGAAATTCATTCCTATTTATCAAGATGGCCAGTTGATATTCGCATGGCAACCTCGCTATCCTTATTCTTATTGTCAGTTTGCTTAGTCATTTGGTATTTCCAAAATCTCATTGGACGCAAATATACATATGGTGTGCTATCAGGAAAAACACCTGCTAGACGTGAGATCAAGGACAAGTGGTATATAAGAACAGCTTCGTGGACTTTTGTAGGGCTTGTTTTATTGCTATCTATCGGCATTCCTTATTTCTCTATTATCGTGACCTCTTTGCAAAAGGTACGGGGAGATGGTTTACAGGCAGGGAATTTCAGTTTGGCTTCTTATCAAGAGGTCTTCACTAGTGGAAGTGCAGGATTGACAGCATTTTTAAATAGCATTGTTTTTTCTATCATGACGGCCTTGATAACCGCCATAATAGGTTTATTCATCGCTCTTTATATTAAAAAAGGAGAAACCAGAAAGCAGCAAATATTAGACTTCTTTAGTTTAATGCCTAATATTATTCCGGGGATTGTCTTTGTTGTAGGTTTAATTATGTTTTGGAATGCTCCCTGGCTTCCTGCAACAATTTATAACACAAAGGCAATGGTAGTAGTCACATACTGTGTACTGTTTTTACCTTATTCGGTGCAGTATATAAAGTCTTCGTTTTCACAATTAGATGCCTCTATTTTTCAATCAGCTGCTATTTTTGGACGTAGTAACATTGCGGTTTATCGTCGCATCATCCTACCACTTTTGATGCAGGGTATTTTAACAGGAATGATGATGACTTTTATTATTTCAATGCGAGAGCTTGTAGCTGGCCTTTTAATTTTGCCACCATCCGTAGAGACAGGGGCAACCTTTATCTATAGCCAATTTGAGCAAGGCAATGTAGGGGTTGGAATGGCAGTAGCTGTTATAACCGTCCTTATAACTGTTATTTTTATGTTCCTATTGGGTTGGCTACAAAAACGAGGAGGGCAGGCCAATGCTTAGTGTTGAAATTTTAGGTGGTGTAGGCGAATATGGGCGCAATTGTTTTTATATTGAAAATCAGACGCAGGCCATTTTATTGGATTGTGGCATTATGAAAAATACACAAAAAACGCCACCAAATATGACATCTAATCATATTGAAAAGCTAGCTGCTGTCTTTATTTCTCATTCGCATATTGATCATGTAGGGGCATTGCCAATACTACAGAACATGGGCTATACGGGACCGATACTAATGAGTCATACAACTGCTCAGCAGCTTCCACTGCTTATCCCACAAGTCCAAACTTTCTATCCAGATACGATTGGAAAATGGATAGAGGTCAATGAATATCTTGCCTTTCAATGGGGATATAGTGGGCATTTAATTGGAAGCGTGTGGTACAAAATTCGTTTTTTTGATGAAATGATTTTTTTCTCTGGTGATTATGTAGTCGATTCGTATTTATTAAAGGCGACCTTGCCAGAGGAGGATGGAACGGTTTATGATGTAGCGTTTATTGATAGTGGACATGCGGAAAAATGCATTCGAAATCTTGAGGTGTTACAGCAGATGGCTATGTATGTAAAGGCTCATCCCAATCATTCATTTATATTCCCCTCCTCTTTTTCGGGCAAAACAGTCGATATTATGACGTATCTTTCCGAACATACAACTCGAGCGATTAGGGTAGATGCCAAGCTACAACCTTTATTGGCGCATTATGATAAAGAACATGAAAATATTTGGCCAAATAAAGTGATGCTTTTAGAACGACTCAAGCAAAAACAGGACAGTGACCATGTACTGTATTTTGTCTCAGAACAGGATGAGGCTCAAGTGGAGGAGCTTGCAAAGGATTATCCGACGGCAATTTTTGTTCATACAGGCTATTCTCGTCATGCTTACAATCCAGCTGGTTTAAAGCATTTCTCTGAGGAGTTCTTCTATAAAACACATCCAGACTATTGGGATTTAGTGGCACTGTCGCAGAGACTTCGTGCACGACAAACGATCTATTTTCACAGTACACATACAAATTTAACCACAACATTTCTGAAGGAGGAATTAAAGCGTGACTAAATTAAAAACATGGGCATTTTATCTGTGTGTCGTGGGCTTGATAGTGATTAGTATGATTAGTGTGAATACAACACAAGCGAAAGCAGCCATTGAGCCAGGCCATGAAATTAAATTCAATATTAAACCTGAGATTTTTAATGAATCAATTATTCTCCAGGCTTTTCAAGCAACTAAAAAGAATGACGTAAAAGTTTATTTTTATGATACACTTGACCAATCGTTTCTACGTGATGACTATATACACCGCTTACGTGTATATAAGGGTAGTAATAAAATGGATGTAACCTACAAAAAGCGTTTTTTAAACACACCTTTAAGTGAAGCAATGGCAGAAACAATGAATCATGGTTTTACTGGTTCTGAGTCAAATTATAAGTTTGAGCTAGATATTAAGGGAGATCATCGTACATTTACGATAAGCCGAAAGGAATCCTTGAAGACTTCTGCTGAGGTCTCTTATGATTCGGTTGCTACAAATGTTGCGAAAAAACTCATTCTTGAAAATGCGCCAAAGAAAATTGTCAATTGGAATTCCGAAGCATGGTATAAAAATACGTTGTCTCAAGTTGTGGTATATGGGCCTGCTAATGCTACGACCTTTAAAGGAAGCTTTTTAGGACATGAAGCGGATATAGAGGTATGGCAGTACAAAGGAGACATTATGGTTGAACTTTCTACGAAGGTAGATGATGCGGCTCAAGCAGCTACTATAGAAAGGCAATGGTATGAGCAGCTATTATCCACTGGCTATCTAAGCGGGGATCAACGTGGTAAAACGGCATTTGTTATGGATAAATGAATAGGACGATAATGATTTCGCCTCATATAGAAATGAGGCGAAATTTTTCTTTGGCAACAGAGAGATTAAAAAAGTAGGTCCATGTTTGTTCTAACTTTGATAATTTCGCTTACACTTACTATAGGACGAACTTTGGGTGATATGAGGGGGAAATAACATAGCAAAAAAAATGGGCATTGTTACACTGCTACTTTTCGGTGTTTATGTGCTTTGTATGTACTGGTATATATTCCACAGCGGTGGTGGTAAAATACCAAGTGCCTTACAAGGAACGGCGGCAGATCCAGTGATGTTTATGTCTGGCAAGGAGCTTTTTTTAAGTGGTGAATATTCAAAAATAAGGAACTTTGTATTCTTTGTAGCCACACCTTTAGAATGGCTTATTTACTTCTTGATTTTACTATTGGGCGTATCTCGTTATTTTGAAAAAGTGACGACCTCCCAAACGAAGTGGAAGCTATTGCAAAATGCGGGTTACTTATTCCTATTATCTTTATTGCTCTATATTGTGCTATTCCCACTTGATTATTATCGCTATCATCTAAGCAAAAGCTATGGCATTAGTACACAAGCATTTACATCTTGGATGAAGGATGGTGTCATTGATTTTTGGGTGAATTTTGGCACTAGCTTGATTATTGTTACGGTGATTTATTGGCTCATTAAAAAGAGCGAAAAAAGATGGTGGCTCTATGCTTGGCTTTTAACCATCCCTTTTACAATCTTTGTGATGTTCATTCAGCCTGTTGTCATTGATCCTTTATACAATGATTTTTATCCACTAAAAAATAAAGAGCTAGAAACAAAGATACTTACACTTGCTACACAGGCGAATATTCCTGCAGAGCATGTTTATGAGGTCAACATGGCAGAAAAGACTAATGCCTTAAACGCTTATGTGACAGGGATTGGGAGTAATTCGAGAATTGTGCTATGGGATACTACATTAAATAGACTAACAGACAATGAAATTTTATTTATCATGGCACATGAAATGGGACATTATGTAGAAAAGCATATTTATTTTGGCATTGCAGGCTATTTATTCTTAATGTTAATAGGGCTATGGCTAACAGCGAAAATTATGCGTCGCCTGATTTCACGATATGGACAGGTTTTAAAAATTAATAAAATCAGTAGCATTCGTTCCTATCCATTATTTTTACTCATTACTTCTATTTTACTATTTGCTTCCAATCCAGTATCCAATTTTATATCGAGATATCAAGAAACGAGAGCCGATCAATATGCGATTAGCCTTATGAATGATCGAGAAGCGGCTGTAACAGCATTTCAAAAGCTAACGATTTCAGGCTTAAGTGAAGTGAACCCGCCACTCTTAGTGAAGTGGTTCCGTTATACACATCCACCGATGCTTGAGCGAATCTATAAAGTTGCGGATACAGGGGAACATAAACAAAATATGCCTTTAAAGGAAGAACAGAAGAAAAAGTAAGAGGATAGGTTTTTCAGGAGCGTAAATTGGGTAGTCTATGACAAAGATGTATCAAAAATTGGTCGTTGATTGATAGGGGATAGTATTATGCGAAATGTGATTATAATTACACTTTCTTCCATTTTAGTGGCCTTTGCCTATAATTATTTATTGATTCCCCATGAAATCTTGAGTGGTGGGTTGAGTGGTATTGCCATCATGCTTGGGATTATTACCCCTTTAAATACAGGCGTGTTAAATTTACTGCTTAACCTGCCTTTACTGATTTTAGGTGTGATGAAGCTCGGCAAGCGATTTATTAGCTACACCATTCTTTCGGTGGCTGTGTTGTCAGTGAGTTTATATATTATTCCAATACACAAAGCGACACAAGAGCCAATCCTCGCGTCCTTATTTGGTGGTGTTATTGTAGGGTTTGCAATGGGCATGATTTTTCGAGCAGCTGGCTCCTCAGGGGGCTTTGATATAATTGCTATGCTACTTAGTCGGAAACGTGATTTTCCGCTCGGTACGTTAATTGCCGCTATGAATGGAATCGTAGTGGCTGCTTCTGGCTTTGTCTTTAGCTGGGATGCGGCGTTGTTAACCCTTGTGTCCATTTATGCAACTGGAAAAGTAGTGGATACAATTCATACGAGCCATATTAAATTAACGCTGATGATTATTACGAGTAAAGGGGACGAGGTCAAACAGCAACTATTAGAAAAGCTACATCGTGGGGTAACGATTATCGATGCAAAGGGAGCATATTCAGGCGAGGGTCGGAAAGTATTAATTACTGTTATTACGCGTTACCAACTAGCTGATGTGAAAAGCACGATTAAGGAGACTGATCCAAAGTCGTTTGTGAATATTTTACAGACGACGGAAGTAATTGGGATGTTTGATCGTGGTACAACTAAATAATGCTATTCTCTACACACGTTTTAGGTGATACTTACCATAATCGAACGTGTGTTTTTATTTGAGGGGACGGGGATTGTAAAGATGGAAAAAGAAATAATTCATGCTTACTGTATACAGCTTCATGGAACAACGTATGACTATCAAGAGGAGTGGCAAGCAGATCGCTATCATATCGGTGGAAAAATGTATGCCATGCTTGGGGGAAATAGAACAGGTAAGCCTGTTCTTACATTGAAATGTGAGCCTGCTCGAGCGGAGGAATTACGAGAAGCCTATGCAAGCATTATACCTGGTTACTATATGAATAAAACCCATTGGAATTCCATTTATATGGGTGCTGAGGATGTCCCAAGGGATTTGGTAGAGAATCTTATCCAACATTCCTATGAGCTTGTTTTCAATAAACTAACGAAGAAAGCACAGCAGGAAATTCAATTAATTGGCAACTCATCAAACAAGTAATGAATAGCGCATTTACCTTTTTGGCAAATGCGCGAATGACTAATTATAACCACGCTCACCATAAGGCTTTAGTGTGTCAAGCCATTTTTGCTCCAGCTTTTCGAGCTCTTTTTTTTCATCGAAATAGCCTTCTTCTTTTTTCTTTAAATATTCAACGATTTCTACGTCAAAAGCTTCTTGACCATATAAATTGTAATCTGCCTGAAGCTTCTTGTTCGTATGTGTATTGGTTTTTAGCATAAATTGAAAGCCATTTAAACGCTTTAAATTATTAAAGCTCCCCACAAATACTTTGCCTGTTTGTGTATTGGTCATTGTAAAAACACCAACTTCAATTTTCATCTCTTTATACATTTCTTTTAACTCTTTTTTATGATCCATTTTTATTAACCTACTTTCTTATTTTTTTACCCAATAGGCACTGCCATCTGCTTTGCGGTCAAGAAAACCGTATTCAATTAAGTAACGACGTATATGAACATAGTCCTCATATATCGGTTTAATCACTTCATTTAATTCTTTTTCAGTATAGTGCTTTTCTTGGTCAAAAAGATTTGCAATTGCACGCAGCACTACAATTTTCTGTTTTTCGCGCTTTGGAAAGCGAACCAGTTCCTTGCCAACACCGTTTGGAAATAGCTTCTCTAATAATTGCTGTTCTTCCGTGAGGGTTACGTTATAGCGATCGTCAACCATAGTAGCTGTTTTATGAATAGGCACAAATGGTTCCTCCTTCTGATCTTGTTCTTTTAGTAACTCCATCATCACCATCAATGTTTTGGCTTGGCGTTCCTTTTCTTTCAAAGCAAAACGGTGATGGCGAATCGTTGTGGCACTGCCAATCTCTAATTCTTCTTTTATCTCCTGATCTGATTTTCCCTCATAAAATAAGCGTAAAATATGACTTTGATGTTCTGTTAAGCCTGTCATTTTTTTATTGAGACCGTTTAAATAATGAAAAACAGAATGGTGAGCCGATGTAATATGATGTTGCATCATTTTCTCTGCTTCATATAATAAGCCCTCTTGAGGATAAATAATGCCTTTTTCTACTTTTTCACCGCATAGTAGGCAGGTGAAGTGTGCCGCTTGATCGATATATCCCTTTTTTAGATCATCGATAGGAGCTTGCCAAAATAATTCATTTACATCCATTGCAACCCCTCCTTGATAAAACAAACGAATTTATGATTTGTTTGCTATTTAATATTTAAAATAACAAAATGTTTGTTTTAATGCAATAAAAAACACATCGTATTCTAAACGGTGTGTAAAATTGCTGGCTCATATTTAGTTATACTTTCTCTTAAATAAGATCATAGATGCTAGAGAAAGAACTACAATTGTACAGACAATCACAATTAGACTTGTTGTGGAGCTAAGTATATGTCCATTTAGTTCATAAACAATGCCATAATTCATTTTATAATCTTCCACATAAGAAGCGGGCACACCATCAAAGACATTTGCAATAGAGCTCTCCATAAATGCATTGCGTAATAATAGTGTTGTATGGCTAATTGGAAAGTACATGATTATATGTTGTGCAAAGCTTGGTAGAGCTCCAAGAGGTACATAAACACCACATAAAAATCCAAGTAATGTACCAACAATTGTGCCGAGTGTTGAGAAAGCATTTTGGGTCGACACAAATAACGAAAGAAATAAATTAAAAACACTCGCAAGCAAGACAGATAAAAACAGTATGCTCAATACCTGAATAAAATCCCCAAAACTTAGAAGCTTACCTCCCGTTGTGACAATAAAGATTTCACAGCCAAGGAGCGCAATAAAGGAAAAAATATAGCCGATAATAAATGCATTGAGCACATAGCTCAACTGAATAGTTGCACGAGAAAGGGGAGCTGTTAAAAAGTCGGCTTGTACTTTGGATTCTTGGTCTTTAACAGCGATACCATAGGCACCAAGTGTTGTCGAAACAGCAATCATGGATAGTAAACCTGCTACTAGCCACTCATTGACCATGGTGATCAATTCAGGTGTAGCTTCTGTTAGTTGTTCAATGGCATCTACCTGCATTTTTTGGAGAAAGACAGCGTACAACACAATGACAATAATGACTGACAGCAGGGAGAAGAACACCTGTGTTTTATCCCGTCTAAATATTTTGTTATTACGCAGAATTAAGCTAATTAATGCTTCCACTACGCAACCTCCTCCTCTGCGATAATATGAAGAAAGACATCATCCATTGATCCTTTAATGACTTCGAAGGAGGCGATAAGTGGCTCAGCTTTTTTTAAAAGGGGAAGTGCTTGTAAGGTAGACGTTAAACGGATGGTGTATATCCCTTGATTCTCCGTGTAGGAGATCGCATTTTCCTCAAGAAACTTTACACCCTCCTGTGCATTTTGAAAAACGAGAGCCATTGAATCATAGGCATATTTTGTTTTTAGTGCATCGGGCGTTCCCTGTGCGATAATTTTACCTTGCTTTAAGACAGTGACTTGGTGAGCGACTGCCGCTTCCTCCATATAATGGGTCGTTAAAAAAACTGTCATATTGGTTTCCAGTTGAAGTTGCTTAATCGCCTGCCAAACAAATTGACGTGTTTGTGGATCTAAACCCGTTGTAGGCTCATCCAAAAATAAAATACTTGGACGATGAATGAGTGCACGAGCAATATCTGCTCGCCTTTTTTGTCCCCCTGATAATGTGCCATATTTTTTCTTTTCAATATCCTCTAGATGCAAATAGGTGGAAACAAATTGATAGTTATCGGTAAGCTGTGTTTTCGATAAACCATATGTTTTCCCTCGATGTAGGATATTTTCACGTACAGTTAAGCGCTCATCTAATAGACTTTGCTGGAAAACGACACCAATAGATTTACGGATATCCGCGTTATCATTGCTTGCGTCGAGTGTGAAACCATTAATAGTTACTTGACCACTCGATTTTTTTAGTAAAGTACAAAGTATTTCAATCGTTGTAGATTTACCTGCACCGTTTTCACCTAAAAAAGCGAATAGGGTGCCTTGTTCGACTGTAAAAGAAATGCCTTTGACAGCTTGCTGTTTTCCATATTGTTTACATAAATTTTCAACTTTTATCGCAAAAGTCATAGGTGGTTAATCCCTTCTCTTTTGAATTTCTTTATTGATTTTTTCAATATCATTTAATTGAAAAACATATAGAATACACCAAACAATCAAGTAAATAATGGCTTCCGCAATAAGTACGTACCATATACCTGAATCAAACCAATTACCAAAATAGCCTGCGGTTAGCACACATGCTGTCACCGCTACTAAGTGTAGAAGAAGCTGAACTGTAAAAGGCAATTGCTCCAAATCAAAAATGACGGATAGCAAACCAATGGCAATACCAAGAATGCTCGCGATCACAATTTGCTCCAATAATTCTGTTCCTGACGCCACCGCATTATTTGATAGGACGCTAAGTGTCACTAAGACATAAGAGGAGCTAAGGGAAATGAGTAGACCGATAATCATCATGCGTACATACTTCATGCTATGAATCCCTCCCAATACCTAGGTGTCTCTTTAATTCTTTTAAATATTTTCGGCTGACATGAATGGCTACGTCATTTTCAAGTAATAGCTGTGTAGTGCCGATTTTGCCCATTTGAATAGAGGATATTTTATGGATATTGACGAGTGTAGACTTACTTACGCGCACAAAATCTTTGGCTAGCTGAGCCTCAAGCTCATATAATTTTCGCTTGGACTCAAACTCTTGCTCATCTGTCTGTAAAAAAACCTTGGCATCCTCTGCGTAAATGGAATAAATATCCGAAATTTTTAAGAGATGAATTTCTTGTTGGTCATACCCATCTAGCATCGTAGTTTGCGATGCTTGAAGCTGTCTCATCAATCTTTCAATTTGCTCATTATAGTCCTTGGCATGAATATGAACCTCAGTTTCCTCAAGCTCATGATTGATGGTTAAATGAATTTTCATAGGAGGCCTCCTTTAAAAACGCTGAATCAGGTATTACTAATGTAGCATAGAAAATTTTCACAGGGATAAATTGTTCGATAAGAGGTTTTATTTGTTGGATAACAGGTTCTTTTTCAGCGATAGCAAACAGCTCAAAAGTCGGTCCAGTAGAAAAAGCGGTTTATAAAGGTCATAATAGGCTTATCGAGTTGAAGGGGTTGCTACCATGTTTATTTTTGATAAGCATATGTTCATCACATTATGCATTGGTTTAATAGGTGCTGTAGTTTTTCAATTTTTCCATATACCGATGCCTTGGCTGTTAGGAGCGATTACAGCGGTGCTCATCGTGCAGCTATCCACCAATGTCCAATTAAAATGGCATCATGCTTTCCGCAATTTTGGTTTAGTCGTAGCAGGTTATTCTATCGGCTATGCCTTTACACCAGAAGCTGTACAGGACATCAAGCTTTTTTTAGGAAGCATGGTCGTGTTAAATATCATATTTATTTTGTTGTTTTTTGCGGTAAGTTTCCTTGTTGCCAAGCGTACAGATTTAGATTTTGCGACTGCCTTAACGTGCTGTGTTCCTGGGGGCATGTCGCAGGTTGTGGCATTTGCGGAAGAGCAACAAGAGATGGATATGGTGGTCATCACATTCTTTCAAATCCTTCGCGTTCTTTTAATCGTTGGCTTTGTTCCTTTAATGGTGGCAGGGGCAGGTGGCAATAGTTCTATGATTGATGGAACATACACATGGAACCTTGTTAGCATACTTGTGGTATGTGGTGGCGCAGGGTGGCTAGCACAAAAGCTAAAAATTCCAACAGGCTATATGCTAGGCCCAGTGTTTTTACTAATGGGCGTTAATATGGCAGGGATAGATGTACCAAAATTACCATTATCACTTCTGCATATTGCCCAACTCATGCTAGGAATTTATATCGGATTATTATTGAAAAAAGAGGATTTACATTTATCGAAGAAGCATATCTTTTATGCGTTTGTTTCAGCGGGCATTTTTATTGGGGCAGCCTATGGTTTAACATTTGTGATGGCAGCGTTGTACAGCCTTGATTTTAGGACGAGCTTTTTAAGTATTGTTCCTGGTGGTCTTGATCAAATGGGGATTATTGCCGCTTCGGTCCATGCAAATGTCACGATTGTCACGGCCTTTCAGCTTTTTCGTGTACTAGTTGTCTCGATTTTTCTTGTGCCTGTGGTAAAAATATTTGTGAAAAAAGTGAAAACATGAGGGGGCTATGAATCAACCTCTCATGTTTTTCTTTGTGCAAATTTCGATCAAATAGAACTTTTGAATAATGATAAATGAACGTTAAATTTTCCCTTTCCAAATAATCCGAAAAATGTTATGATAGCCATAACTACTATGAACGGAGGTGAGAAGGAATGAATAAAAACGCTACGAAAACATGTGTAAAAGTGGATACGGCTATGTATTTTGCACGTGTAATTACTTTCGATTTTGCGAACAACGGGATAGGTCTGTCCATTTTTAAGCAAAATCAAATAACAAACGTAGCGAATTAACCATTCTTTTTCACACATTTAATTGAGAAGAGGACTGCTTGTTAATGAGCAGTCTTTTTTGTGTTCAAAAGATGTTTTCGCACGTTTCATTGGAGGAAAAAACGATGCAAATGAAAGCTGAACAAATCCAAAAAATTATGGGTGGCAATATATTATTCGAGAACTTACAGCTAGAGGTAAATAGTGGTGAACATGTGGCGATTGTTGGGGTAAATGGCAGTGGAAAAACGACTTTATTACAACTGCTTGCAGGGGTAGAGATACCTGACAAGGGACGAATAATTAAAAGTAAAGAAGCAACGATTGGCTATTTACATCAGATTCCACATTATCCACTCCATGCTGTAAAAGAAGTGCTAGAGGAAGCATTTGCGGATATTTATGCAATAAAGGCAAAAATGACAGCACTTGAGCAAGAGATGCAGTCGACGGTCACGGATAAAATATTACTGCAATATGGGCAATTGCAGGAGCAATTTATGCTATTAGGGGGCTATGAAGTAGATGCACAGCTAGCAATGATTGCAAATGGACTGGGTATTTCAGATATGCTAGAGCAGCCATTTAGTAGTTTAAGTGGTGGTGAAAAAACAAAGGTTATGCTTGGACAAATTTTATTGAAAAAGCCCTCTATTTTGTTATTGGATGAACCAACGAACCATCTGGATATGCAAGCTATTGAGTGGCTTGAACATTATGTGCGAAACTTTGAGGGGATTGTCATTGTCGTATCTCATGATCGTCAATTCATGAATCAAGTAGCCCAAAAGATTATTGAAATTGAGGATGGGGAGGCTTTTACGTATAACGGCCATTATGATGCTTTTATAGCACAAAAAGAAGCAAAAATTGAGCAACAGTTTGCAAATTATGAAGAGCAGCAAAAGAAAATTAAAAAGATGCAAGAAACAATTAAACGATTAAAGCAGTGGGCAAATGAGGCGAATCCACCAAACGCATCGATGCATCGACGTGCTAAGAGTATGGAAAAAGCATTAGCACGTATCGAGCGAGTAAAGAAGCCCCTTACTAAAAAGAAAATGAATTTAGCGTTAACGATGGCTGAACGCAGTGGTAAAGAGGTCGTGCTATTGCAAGCCATTGATCATAGCTTTGATAAGCCTTTATTGAAGGACAGCAATCTAGCTATTTATTTTGGCGAAAGATTAGCGATTGTTGGGAGCAATGGTAGTGGAAAATCAACATTATTAAAAATGATGTTAGGTGAAATCATTCCTAATCAGGGAGTGTGTCAAATTGGAAGCAATGTGAAATTTGGCTACCTTTCCCAGCAATTTGAACATCCAAATCCTGCTATACGATTAATTGATGCCTTTCGTGAAAGTGTCGCCGTGTCAGAGGCGGAAGCTCGCCATATACTCGCACGATTTTTGTTCTATGGCTATGATGTCTTTAAAAAAGTGAAGGACCTAAGTGGTGGAGAAAAAATGCGTCTTCGTTTAGCACAATTAATGCATGAGGATATCAATGTTTTAATCTTAGATGAGCCAACAAACCATTTAGATATTGAAGCAAGGGAAGTATTGGAAGAGACACTAGAATCCTTTGAAGGTACGATTATTGGGGTGTCACATGACCGTTATTTCTTACAGAAAATTTTTACGAAAACGGCGTGGATTGAAAACCAGGCTATTCAGGTTTTTGAGGGAGATTATGAGTGGGCTAGAGGAAAACGACAGGAACTTGCAATGAAAACGATTGATAAACAACCAGTAAATAAAACGCAGTCACCTAAAAAGGAATTACCGATTGAACAGCAAATTGAAAAATTAGAGACAAAACTACAACAACCATCGCTTGCTAAAGAACAACGGCAGAAGCTTGAACTTCAATTAGAAAATTTATATGAAAGATGGTTAGAAGGGGGCACAGAGCATGTTTAATTTAGAACGCATTATGCAGCTTGATATAGAGTATGTGAAGAGTTTCAGTGAAGTGGAGGTTTGTAAGGAGGGGGTCCTATTTTACAATCAGGCTATCCCAACCTATTATGATGCAAATCATGCACAGATTTGGCGAAAGATTGAACAACCTGATTTATTTTTACAAGACATCAAAGACTTCTACCAATCAAAGTCTCTGATCCCGCGGATTTATTTATATAATCTAGAAGAAAATCAGCTATGTATAGAGGCATTAGAGACGCACGGCTTTCAATATGAGCATTTTGTTAATGAAATTCAGTACTGGGACGGTGAATATGCGATACTTCCACCTAATCCTGCCATTCAAATTGAGCGTGTAACGGATGCAAATAAGGAGGAAGCATTAGCAGTAGAAATGAGCATTTCTGCATTTGGGGAGCCTTCATTAATAAAAAAGGCATTTGAGGAAACCTATCATTCTTCACATTTTACGTATTATCTATTAAGACTAGATGGGGTGGCGTGCTGCTCAGCAACTATTTTTGTGTCAGGAAATCAAGGAAGGATTGAAAGTGTTGCAACAACTGAAAGCTATCGTGGTCGTGGTTTAATCGGCTATATGCTGCAGCATATCCAACAGCAATCAGTCAAGCTGGGATTGAACGATCTTTGGATATTACCAATTAGTGAACAGGTTGCCAAAGTCTATGAGAAGGCAAATTTTAAATCGGTGGGCTCCATTGCATCGATTCATGCGTTTACTGAAGGGAAGAGCATTCAAGACATCCGCCAACAGGCTTAAATAGCTACACATAAAGGTCGCCAAATTCCTGTAGTGCTTACAAGGAATTTGGCAATTTTTTAGAACTGTACTTGGCAATTTTGATTACAAGTGCTTTGATGAAGGGGTGCTTTAAAATATAATCAGCAAAAATTATTTCCTGCTCCTGTAGCAAGATAGCTGCTCATTACGACATCAAATTCCTCAGGCCTCAGTTAACAGTATCCATTGTCAGCTATCGCTTTGATATGAATTTGCGAGATGGAACTATACCTGCTTAGCAGGAGCTGGTGGACCATTCATTTTTGCGATGAATGCCTATAAATGGAGGTGGGAGCTGTTTTATTGGAGCTTCTGTTACTTATTTTAATCGTGTAGTATATGTCTAATCGTTTGCGAATGAAACTTGTTAAAGGATAAGTAGGAAAGAATGGAAACTAGTAAAATCCTGAATAGTATCGACTATTCGCGTTTTTTGTTTTATTGTTAAAAAGAAGGATTTTCAATTATTAAAAGTTTTTTACTTGAAAAAATGTCGTATTCGATTTATTGTCTTTAGAGATACTTGTTTAATGGACTTGGAGGATATGAAATGCACGGAATTTATATACGCTATAATGTCTCAGATGAAACCCAAGCAGCACAATGGCCCAAAAAAATGGATGCATTTGCGTATGTTCAACGAGAAAAACCACAACAAGACAATGATAACTTGCTGTCAAAAGAAGAGCTAAAAAACCATGCCATTCGCTATATTAAAAGCTTGAAAGACAATGCAAGTGTCCATTTAGTAGAGCAGCGCAACGGTGAAATTGAACATTTTGATCGACGCTACATGGAGTCATTAAAGTTAAAGGAAAGCATCGATTCCCAACTTATTAATCTAGAAGAAATACGCTTATTATTGCAATTAATGAATGTCTTGAATTTATCCCATGCTTTTGGAGAAAATGCTGGCAAGCTACTTCGTCAAATAACGCCATATGCCAAAGAGGTAGAGCATCCAACATTCCAAACAACACGCGTTGAGCGCCATTTTTATTCGGAACTAATAGAACAAATAGAAATGGTTTATGCACGAATTATGCGTCAGCACAACCCATCGACAACGGAAATGCAGCAATCAGAAAAGCTCTGGACAACAGTCTGTGAGCAAGCAATAGAAAAAGCAGAAGCACGAATCGAACGTCTATCTTCTATCAAGTTAAAGCATGAGAAAAATTTACTAGAGTTTGGTCACTTAAAACAGCAAAATATCGAAGCAAAGGAACGCTTAGATCTAGCTGTCCATGAACTGGACGCCATTTTAAATGTATTAGAATCATAAGAAAAGCATGTCTCCGTCAAAATCGGAGACATGCTTTTGTTGTTGTCGTCGGATAGAAGGACAAAAGTGACGGTTAGCAGTGCGAAAGTGGTAGATAGCTTCGTAAGATTGACAGATAGCTGTGCTTTACTTCGCTTTCTCCTCTGTTTGATCCCGCTTAGTTTGGCGTGAAAGGCGCAGTAAATCCAATCCAAGCAGCACAACAATGATATAGAATAGAGGACTTGTGAACGATAGGCCAATTTGTGACTGACCGCCAAGCAATGTTAAAACAATCCATAATCCAACTGTATACAAAGTTAATCCGATATAAGCCTTTTTTGATAATCTTTTATATCTACCCTTGTCGAAGGCTAGCTGAATGATGACAAGCCCAACTAATATAAGCAATATTATTTTTTTAGTCAGCATCGCAGCAATAGCTGTATCAGGGAAGAAATCATTAACGAATAATAACGTGAAAAATATTAAAATAACAAAATTTAAGATTGTCGAAAGCTTCATGCCATTTCTCCTTAGTTGTCAGAATACTTTTCTATTGTAACATGGTTCTAATGAAAGCAAAAAATAATACTTTAAAGAAGAGTTTGAAAAATTTTGAAACTTTTCCTGAGGTACATCCGTATAGTAGGTAATATGATGAAAAGGGGTGAGCAACTTGACGCTATTTGGCTATTCACTCGAGCAGATCTTTTTGGTGGTTTTGATTTTCGCTGGCCTTGCCACAGTATTGGTTATGTTTTTTGGTGATGCAGTCGAAGGTATTGGGGAAGGACTGCCCATTTTTAATCCGAGTGTCATTCTATCTTTCATTACGTTGATGTCAGCAGCAGGTTTTATTTTAGAAAAACTAGCCTGGTTCTCTAGCGTTTGGAACATCATTGCTGCATGTATCATCGGTGCTATTTTAAGTTCCATCTTTTATTTATTTGTTCTCGTTCCGCTACGTTCCGCTGATGTTTCTTTAGCTTACACAGAGGAATCGCTAGGTGGGCAATTAGGAAGAGTTATTGTGCCAATTCCAGTAGATGGTTTTGGCGAGGTTGTTATCGAAACGACAAGTGGCATGATTTCAAAACGGGCAACGGGCTATGATAATGAAGCCATTGACTATGATGAAACCGTACTTGTTGTGGATGTGAAGGACGGAACACTTTTTGTTAGAACGTACGAGAAAAAATTTGTTTAAAGGAGAGATATGTCTATGTCAACCGATATCTTAATTGTTTTAGGAATTGTAGCATTTGTATTAATTGCCCTAGTCGGCTTATATGTGACAAAGTATCGTACGGCGGGTCCTGAT
Organism: Lysinibacillus sp. 1 U-2021; assembly: GCF_029916965.1. Taxonomy (NCBI): domain Bacteria; kingdom Bacillati; phylum Bacillota; class Bacilli; order Caryophanales; family Bacillaceae; genus Lysinibacillus; species Lysinibacillus sp. 1 U-2021. The sequence continues at coordinate 3,750,532 of NZ_CP123966.1, read as the reverse complement.
GAAGCACTGATTGTGACAGGTAGCTATCTCGGCTCCAAAAATGTACATAAGGATGAGTCGGGGAATCGCATTAAAATCATTCGTGGGGGCGGTACATTTGTATTCCCTATTTTCCAGCAAGCACAGCCGTTAAGCTTACTTTCTAGTAAACTAGAAGTGACAACGCCTGAGGTGTATACAGAGCAAGGTGTTCCTGTTATGGCAGATGGTACGGCTATTATTAAAATTGGTGGCTCCATTTCAGAAATTGCGACAGCAGCAGAGCAGTTTTTAGGCAAGCAAAAAGCAGAGCGCGAAGGGGAAGCACGTGAAGTATTAGAAGGTCATTTACGTTCCATTTTAGGGTCTATGACGGTTGAAGAAATCTACAAAAACCGCGATAAATTCTCACAGGAAGTTCAACGTGTTGCTTCACAAGATTTAGCAAAGATGGGTCTTGTCATTGTATCCTTCACGATCAAGGATGTACGAGATAAAAATGGCTATTTAGACTCACTAGGGAAACCGAGAATCGCACAGGTAAAACGAGATGCTGATATTGCGACAGCAGATGCAGAAAAAGAAACACGTATTAAACGTGCAGAAGCGTCTAAGGAAGCACAAAAGGCAGAACTAGAGCGTGCGACGGAAATTGCAGAAGCAGAAAAAGAAAATCAATTAAAAGTAGCTGAGTTCCGACGTGAGCAGGATATTGCCAAAGCGCGTGCTGACCAAGCGTATGAGCTTGAAACGGCTCGTGCTAAGCAGGAAGTAACGGAGCAAGAAATGCAAATTCGCATTATCGAGCGTCAAAAGCAAATTGAATTAGAAGAAAAAGAGATTTTACGTAGAGAAAAGCAATATGACTCTGAGGTTAAAAAGAAAGCAGATGCAGATCGCTATGCAGTGGAGCAAAATGCCGCAGCCGAAAAAATGCGTGAGCTTGCACAGGCTGATGCGGAAAAATATCGTATTGAATCATTAGCAAAAGCAGAGGCAGAGAAAATTCGTTTGGATGGTCTTGCCAAAGCTGATGCAGAGCGAGCACAAGGGGAGACGGAGGCTGATATCATTCGTCTACGTGGTCTGGCTGAAGCTGAAGCTAAACGTAAGATTGCCGAAGCCTTTGAATACTATGGTCAAGCAGCTGTACTGGATATGGTTGTACGCATGATGCCAGAGTATGCAAAAGAGCTTGCAAGTCCACTTGGCAATATCGATAAGATTACAGTAGTCGATACTGGTGGTGGAGAGGGAAGTGGTGCGAATAAGGTGACATCTTACGCAACCAATTTAATGTCTACACTGCAAGAAACATTAAAAGAAACTTCTGGTCTCGATGTAAAAGAGCTGATCGAGAGCTATGCTGGGAAGCACACATTGCGTCCAGAATTAGAGCAGATTGCTTTAGGGCTTGAAAAAAAGCAAGCACCTGAAGAAACAAAAGAAGCAGTAGAACAATCCTAACAAAAAACGACCTGATGATCTCATCAGGTCGTTTTTTTTATGGTTATTGCTGCCACTCACTTACAAGCATGCCATAAATAACATGATTTACATAATGATCGTAGAGCCATTCTGCAGCTCGAATGGTTCCTTCTTGCATAAAACCAAGACGTTCTGGGATTGCGCGACTTTTGTGATTCGCTTCAGCAACACGAATTTCAACTTTATGAAGCTTCAATGTTTCAAAGGCATATTGCAATAAAGCTTTTACTGTTTTCGTCATGATGCCATGCCCTTGTGCTCCTTCGCTCAACCAATAGCCAATAGTGCCGATTTTATTGCTCGGGTTAATCGCGTTAAAGCCTGCAATGCCAACAATCTCATTTTTAAAGAGAATGACTAGGGAGAGGCTACTGTTCGCTTCATGTCCCTTAATACAGCTCTCAATATAGACTTTTGTATCCGCCAGTTCTTTTGTAAAATCTAGCCATGGTAGCCATTCTTTCAGATATTCCCTCGAGGCATCCGTTAATGCAAAAACCTTCTCTGCATCCTCAGGTGTAATCATCCGTAGAACTAAATCATGGTTAATGGTAATTTGCATTATTGTTCACCTCATGATTATTTTAATGCATTGTGCATAAAGTCTTTCATTTCTCGGCTAAGTAAAGTTAATTCTTCTATAATTTCGCTGAAATCCTGTACGAGCTGTGCTTGCTCATTTGTTGCATCATTGATTTGTCCCATATTTTGCTTTAGATTATCTAGATTTCTATTGATATTTCGTAATGACGATTCTATATTTTCGGTAGCACTAGATGTCTCAAAGGACAGTTTTCGAACTTCCTGTGCCACAATATTAAAGCCAGCGCCGTGCTGTCCAGCACGTGCAGCCTCGATGGATGCATTTAAGCCTAATAAATTCGTTTGGCGAGATATACTTTTAATTAAATCTGTCACGGCATTTGTTTTTTCAGAGTCCTCTAGGGCATGCTGTGCCTGCTTATTAATTTCCTCACTAGTGGCCGCTAATTCCTCAGAATGGGAAGCGATTGTATGTACTTTATCCTGTAGACTGTTGACGATCTTATCCATCGTAGCCATATAATCTTCAAGTTTGAGCTCATTATCTATTGGTAAGCCAAAAGCTAATGCACCTACTACTTGACCATTTTCACGAATGGGGAATGAAAAAGCATTGATTGCTACACCATAAACATCCTCTGGTATCACCACATCTGCATTTTGTCCATTAAAGGCGATGAAAACATTTTGGTCATTGGCGTTAACTTTTTGTCCATCATGGTAGCCAGAATCCACACGTTTACCTGCTAAATATTTAACGACTGTTTCACTTTCCTTTTCAACAACAGCTACAATGGCTTCTTGCTTTAATGCTAAATGAATATAAGGTGTTGCAAGGGTTAAAGCTTCAATAATTTTCATAAAAATTCCTCCAAGTCTCGTCAATGAAAATGGTTGTGTCATCTGTCTGCATTGTGACAATGGTTCTAGATGATTACTTTTACTGTAGCACAATATTTGCCAAGTCAAAATAGCTATTTATTTTTTATGAAAAGAAGATCATCCAAATCTGAAAGGCTTTTTATTTGTCAATTATTATTTTTTTTTACCTGTGAAAGCGAAGGTCTTTATGTCTATTTTTTGACAAAGGGACGTGTGTTTTGCGAAATATTGTATTAGAATAATAGTAGCATGTGAAGGAGAGAGTTTTATGGACTATATACAAAAGGGTACGAGGGCGTTTCATAAAGCGAATTGGGCGTTATTTTTAGCAGGCTTTATTACCTTTGCTAACCTTTATGTAACGCAGCCATTACTACCAACATTTTCAGAAGCATTTCACGTCTCACCAGCTGTAGCAAGTTTATCTCTTTCAGTAACCACCTTTGCATTAGCGGTGAGTTTAATAATTGTCAGTTCGTTATCAGAAGCATGGGGAAGAAAATCATTGATGACGATTTCTATTTTTGCAGCTTCTGTCCTGACCCTAGCTCTTGCATTTTCACCTAACTTTGAAACAATTTTAGTGTTGCGTGTTGTACAAGGCATCGTTTTTGCGGGTTTACCTGCCATCGCTATGGCTTATTTGGGAGAAGAGATGGAACCAGCAAGCTTAGGGGTTGCCATGGGCTTATATATTAGCGGTAATTCAGTAGGGGGACTGAGTGGACGAGTTATTATTGGCACCTTAACGGACCATTATAACTGGCATACAGGCATGATGGTGCTAGGAGGAATCAGCCTGCTAGTTAGTTTAGTGTTTGTCTGGATGTTACCAAGCTCCAAACATTTCAGCGCGCGACCTTTACAATTAAAAGCATTGACCAAAACCCTACTGCAACATTTAAGAGATCCTTCTATGCTGTGTCTTTATGGGATGGGGTTTCTTTTAATGGGAAGCTTTGTCACCCTTTATAATTATATTGGCTTTAAACTAATGGCTCCTCCCTATAATTTAAGTGCTACAATTGTAGGTTGGATATTTGTCATTTATTTAGTTGGAACATTTAGCTCGGCATGGTTTGGCAGTTTAGCTGATCGTTATGGTCGCCAACGAATGCTCTTACTGGCTATTGCCATTATGTTAGCTGGAGCTATAGTAACGCTTAACGGGCTCCTTACCTTAAAGATTATAGGAATAACAGTTTTTACCTTTGGCTTTTTTGCAGCTCATTCAATCGCAAGTGGCTGGGTGAGCAAACGAGCATCCCACGATAAAGCACAAGCATCTTCTCTCTATTTATTTTTCTATTATTTTGGTTCAAGTGTTGGAGGAACAGTAGGAGGCGTTTTTTGGATGAAATATGGGTGGATGGGTGTTATCGTGATGATCGCTCTGTTTTTATTCATTGCTTGTATCCTATCATTTTTGTTAAAAAGATTGATTGTTAGACAACGTATCACAACATGATGTGAGGTGTCATTTTGCAGGAATTACTTTTCTATTTTTTCATTATCCTAGCAGCTTCTATTTTACAAACCAGTACAGGATTTGGTTTTTCCGTTATGGCTACGCCTTTTTTACTGTTGCTTTTTACACCACAAGAGGCAATGCAAATAAATATAATACTGTCCCTTGTTATTTCGTTTTCTCTCATATGGAAGGTGAGACATGATATTGATGTAGCGTTGCTTAAAAAGGTGATGATCGGTAGTGTTGTGGGTGCTCCTTTTGGTAGTATACTCTTTGCCTTAGTCGATGTGACGACATTTAAGCTGCTCATCGCCATCCTGCTTATAGGGCTTACGATTCTGTTGATTAAAAATCTCTCTATTCAACAAACAAGGAGTAGAGATTATGGCGTTGGCTTTATATCAGGTATGTTTACAACGAGTATTGGGATGGCTGGACCACCACTGTTACTCTATTTTGCAAGCACACATAGAAATAAAGAAACCATTAGAGCTGTTTCACTAGCCTACTATATATTTATCTATCTTATTAGCTTACTTTCTCAAGTCATTTTTGAGGGTACAAGTAAAATGGTTTGGGTATATAGTATATATTCCTTGCCAATTGTTTTCTTAGGACTTATTTTTGGACAAATGCTATTTACTCGATTAAATCAAAAATTGTTTAAAATCTTAATTTATTTTCTATTAGTAGCAGCAGGCTTAATTTTGTTGATCCAAAGTTTATGGACAATGCTATAAACAACAAAAAGAAGTATGGAAGGATAATACATCCTCCCATACTTCTTTATTGTTAACCCATAATATTGTAGCCAGCGTCGATGTAGATCGTCTCACCAGTCACACCCCGTGATAGGTGAGATAGCATAACAATCGTCATATCTGCTACTTCGTCTTGTTGAACATTACGTTTTAAAGGAGCTGTTTCTTCAATCTTGTGTAAAATTGTGTTAAAGGAAGGGACACCTTTTGCAGCAAGTGTGCGAATAGCACCAGCTGAGATAGCATTGACGCGAATATTATCTTGGCCAATATCAGCAGCAAGATAGCGCATAGAAGCCTCTAATGCAGCTTTTGCTACGCCCATCACATTGTAGCCATCAAGTACTCGTTCTGCACCTAAGTAACTCATCGTAACGATAGAGCCGCCCTCTGTCATGTACGGATGAGCTGCTTTTGCTGTGGAAATAAGTGAATAGGCACTTGTATCTTGTGCGAATGCATAGCCTTCTCGAGTTGTTTCAAGGAAGCGGTTGTGTAAATCTTCTGCATGCGCAAAAGCCACTGAATGTACAATCCCATGAATAACGCCAACTTTTGAGCCGATTTCTTCAAAAGCTGCTTTTGTGCTGTCATCACTATTCACATCACATTGAACGACAAGAGAATCGGATTGTCCGATATTTTCTAATTGTTTTTGTAATTTTTTTAATGAACGTTCTTGACGATACGTGAAGATAACATTTGCACCAACATCAAATAAACGTTTTGCAATGCCCCAAGCAATACTGCGATCATTCGCTACGCCCATGACAACAATGTTCTTATCTTTTAATTGTAATAAATTATCCATCATTATGAAGAACTCCTTTGTGAGATAATATCTGTTATTAGTACCAACTACTAAAATCTTATCATACATAAAATATCGTTGCAATAACAAGATGAAAAGAGAAGTAGTTGAGAGAGCAAAAAAATTCATCTCTTTACAGTAGAGACGAATTGAAAAGTGTGCTATTTTATTTTGTTACATAATGATCATACATATCTACTGCTCGATTAACAGCACTACTGATAGTGATTCTAAAGCAATTTTGTGACCGAATGACCTGTGCCAATATTTTGATTGCTCTTGTTTGATTTTTATGGAATAAAGCATTGTCTGTTTGAAAATCATCGTCTAAAAAGGCAAGATAATAAGGTATACGATTTTGTGGTTGTAACAAATCAGATTCTGCACTTTTTTCAAGTGTATTGTACACCCATAAATCGATGGCATTTCCTAAGTGGAAGGCCGCAAAATACTGAAAATCATCATTCTCACACTCTTTTATTTTTTGAATTATCTGAATTTTTTGGAGCTCATCTAATAAAAATGTATTGATGGAATAATAGATCGCTTTAGAAGGATTGAGAATGAGCTCATCGGTCTGCTGCGATTTTAAGAAAACCCAGTTATTTAACACGTTTGCCCATGCGTCCACAGTATTCAAACATTTCGCACAAACATCTGGAAATATTGATTGCCACTTTGCAGCAAGATTTTTAAAACTATTCATATGGTCTTGATCAATATAAAATAAACTATGCTCAACTTGTAACTGCTCAAACATTCACATTCCTCCAATAGATTGGTATGTATAGCAATGGACCATATGCCTATTATCTTGATGCAAAAGATAGCCAATATTTTAATCAATAAGAAGGCATCCCCTGAAGGATGCCTTTTAAGATATACATCAACGGAAGCCTATTCAAATTTTAATGAGTCACCATCGAATGTTTCATCTGCTACTTTGATAGAGTCTGTTGGACAACCTTCAAAAGCGTCTTGCATATCTTCCAATAGATCCTCTGGAACTTCAGCAGTTCCCATGTTATCATCTAAAATAACGAAGGCAATGCCTTCATCATCATAATCATAAATGTCTGGCGCTGCGGCTCCACATGCGCCACAAGCGATGCATGTATCTTTATCAACTATTGTGTATTTAGCCATTTTATTCTCTCCTTTAACGATGTTCCTACAAAGCTTCATACTCATTTTAAAGATGTTTATCTTACATTTCAACTTAAATACTATTAAATTGGAGGAATTTGCGTCAATGTTTCATCAAATTTTATTGCAAATCTTTCAAAAACTCAATAAAGAGCGGACGATTTCGGCTGCCTATCATGTCCTAAGAGGGAAGCGTTCAGGCCAGACGATTCAAGATATTGGTCTTTTTCAACTACATCAATATTTTGGCCTCTTGCCAAAATTATCTCGTACTACATTTGATGAGGCTGTAAACTTATTTGTGCAGAATAGTTGGTTAAATGTGCAGGAATCTGGTCATTTTTACATGGAAACGCTAGGATTACAACGCGCACAACAAACGCCAACCTTTTTCTTTGATGGTTGGCACTATCGGGGAAATGAGCATGTGTTTTTTGCGAGGCTTTCTCTCATTGTACAAAGTTTGTCACATCAAGCCGCAGCCGTTCGTACCTTTTCACCGATTAGTAGAGATACAATGATTCAAGCGTGGGTGCGAACTTTTTTACAGGCACGTCATTATAAGGAAGGTCATTTACAGCAGCAATTATTGACAGAATGTAATCATGTGCTAACTATTCTCCCTGTGTCAGATGCAAGCAAACAGCTTGTTCTGTATCGTTTAAGTGGTTATCAATTACCAGGATGGACGTGGCAACAGCTTGCAGATGAACGGAAGGAAACTGTACTGGATAGTCAATTAGCTTTTATTGAAACCCTACATATATTATTAAATGAAGTGCATCAAAAAATAGATGATTACCCATTACTAGGGCACGTGGCAGAAGGATTAAAAGTTAAAATATTGCTAACAGATTCTGCACAACAAACCGCACAATTATATGAACAAGGTTATTCGATGGAGCAAATTGTTCAAATGAGAAAACTAAAACAAAGTACAATTGAGGATCATTTTGTGGAATTAGCTATGTATGAACCGAACTTTTCTATTGGCCCATTCGTCTCCTATGATGAAGCTCAAAAAGTGTGGCAGGCATCGAAGCAGTATCAAACAAAAAAATTGAAAATATTACATGAAGCTTTAAACGATATGAGTTATTTTCAATTAAGGCTTGTCCTTGCGAAAGGAGAAGTATAAATGGAACTTGAACAATTATTGCATAAGCATTTTGGTTATTCATCATTTCGACCAGGACAGAAAGAAGTCATTGAGGCATTACTACAAGAACAAGATGTGATTGCCTTATTGCCAACAGGAATGGGAAAATCACTCTGCTACCAGCTACCAGCCTATACATTAGAGAAACCTGTACTAATTGTTTCACCATTACTCTCATTAATGCAGGATCAAGTAGAAGAGCTGAAGCGTTTTGGGGAAAAGAGGGTGGTAGCTTTAAATTCCTTTTTATCACTAACAGAGAAACGTTATGTATTACATTATTTAGAGCAATATCGTTTTATTTTTACTTCCCCAGAGATGCTGCTCCAGCAACAGGTACAAGAGAAACTGGCGCAGATGAAGCTAGGTTTAATCGTAGTAGATGAAGCGCATTGTATCTCACAATGGGGCTTTGATTTTCGACCAGATTATTTACGAATAGGTGACTGGCTATCGAGGGAAAATCGTCCGCCCATTTTGGCATTATCTGCTACGGCAACAAAGAAGGTTGTACGAGATATACAGGAAACTTTATCTCTCAAAGCGCCATTCGAGTTTATGTATAATGTTGACCGCCCGAATATTCATTTAGGTCGTGTAGTAGTGGAGGATAAGGCTGATAAAGCTAGATGGCTCATGCATCACGTTACGCAAACGGCAGGACCTGGTATTTTGTATGTTTCCTCACGTAAACGTGCGCAACAATATAGCGAAGCCTTATTACAAGAGGGCGTTCGTGTTGCTGCCTATCATGCTGGCTATGGGGTAGAGGACCGTCAATTTATTCAACAGCAATTTATAGCTGGTGAACTTGATTGGATTGTAGCAACAAACGCTTTTGGTATGGGCATTAATAAGCTTGATATACGGCAGGTCATTCATGAATCAATGCCTGCCAATATAGCGAATTATATGCAGGAGATTGGACGTGCAGGGCGGGATGGACACTCTGCACTTGCTATATTACTGTATGCTGAAGGTGATGAGGAGCTGGCTAAATTTGTTGTGACAGGCGATTTACCAACTTTACATCATGTTGACCGCTACCAGGAGCTGCTATCTCAGCAAATACAGCCCATCCAAATGCTGAAAAATGGGGAGTTAAGTGAGACAGCCTTCCGTGTGTTAGACTATTGGCTGCAACGAGAGTCTTCGGAACAAGTGAAGGTCCGATTAAATCATTTAGCACTAGAGAAATACAATGCAGTGAATGAAATGCTTCAAATCATACAGACAAAAGACTGTATTCGTGAACATTTAGTCGGGTATTTTGGGCAAAAATTGCAGAAAAAGCCGGAAAACTGTTGTGAAAATTGTGGAATCCATTATGATGTAATCAAGAAAGTACGCTTAAAAGAGAAAAAGAAAGTAGAAATGGCAACGTGGGAAAGTCGATTGCAACAACTATTAATGGGTAATTAGACTAAAACTGACGGTCATTTACTTTTTTCGTAATATTCGTCATAATAGAGATGATAGAAAGCGTAGTAAGGTTGGGGGAAAGGCGAATGAATAAAGAAGATTATCGCGATAAAATAGAAGAGCATCGTCAATCATTTGAAGATGAGCAAAAAGAACAGCAATCCTTATCAAGAGTTTCCAGAATGAATAAAAACGGTAATAAAAACAAAAAGCCAAAAAATTCGAAACGTAAGACACCGTTAATGACAATTCTGTTTGTTATTTTTATTTTGATACCATTAACAATTCTTATTTATTTTTGGAAATTTTATGAACCAGGAAAAACGATTGAACAAGCCGAAAAGGATACAGCTGAACAGGTTGTCGAATTAGATCCTTCAGAAGCATCTGCGTCAGATAAAGATAAGGAAAAAGATGATAAGGGTCAAGATGCTCAGGGAGATAAGAAGGCTCAAGAGCAATCTCAAAAAGATGCTGATAAATTAGCAGCGGAGCAAAAAGCTGCTGAAGAAGCGAAAAAGGCTCAAGAGGCGAAAAAGGCAGAGGAAGCAAAAAAAGCCGAAGAAGCTCGAAAAGCTGAAGAAGCAAGAATAGCTCAACAACAAGCAGAGGCAGCAAGAAAAGCAGAAGAGGCTAGAAAAGCGGAAGAAGCAAAACAAAATGCTAAAGCAACGACACATACTGTAAAAGCAAATGAGAACTTATACCGAATTGCATTAAATCACTATGGCGATGGCAGTGAAGCGACTTTAGCTAAAATTCGTGCTGCTAATGGGATGTCCTCTAATACTGTAATGGTTGGGCAAGTCATTAAGCTACCTTAATAGAATTTTTTTATCGTTATATAGTTTTTCTAGTATAAAATTACAGACAAACGTTCACACCAAAACGTACGTCTGATTTAGCAAAAAGGCGATTCGTTTTTTAAGAAGAATCGCCTTTTTGCTGTCGTAAGGAGAAGTGAGAAAATGCTATATTTAGGGCTATGTCTTCTGGTAGTCATCGCCCCTCCACTTTATATGTGGAAGGTGGCACATGAAAATAATGTATTGTCTCACCAGCTTTCATTACAGGGTGAACAGGAGAAGGTACGATTATTTTTTATTTCAGATGTTCATTTACGTAAAATAAGTAAGAAAATGATTGCACGGTTACAGGGACATCATTTTGATGCAGTAATTATTGGCGGTGATTTTGCGGATAGCCGTACACCAATTGATCGTATTCATGAAAATTTATCATTATTAACGTCCCTTGGACCAACCTATTTTATTTGGGGCAATAATGACAGAGAAATTGGGGAAGAAAGACTGAAGGACATTTTACAGGCATACCATGTTCAAATTATTGTCAATGATGCCGTACAGCTTCCGCTTAAAAATAGCTTTTGGTTAAGTGCTATTGAGGATACAACCGTTAAAGAATATAGTTTTGAAAAAGCTTTTGCAAAGATAGGAGAGCAGGATTTAGTTGTTTTCATCGCCCATAATCCAGAGGTTTTTGCGAAAGTTCGGGCTAAGTTCCGTGCGGATTTAATGATGGGGGGACATTTACATGGAGGGCAAATTCGATTCGGCCCATATGGTGTCCATCCAAATGGTTCCTATCGTCGGCGTGATGGTGTCATGACTTTAGTAAGCAATGGCTATGGGACGACATTAGTACCTTTTCGATTTGGTGCAAAGCCCCAATGTCATATAATTGACATTGATATTTCGAGTAAATAAACAACCAAAACGTGTGAGAAGGCGTATAATAAAAAAGTATCGTCTATTCTATGATAATGTGAAAGCATGGAGCAGCAATTTTTGCTGTTCAAATTCGATTGGAGTGTCAAGAAATGCAGCAAGCAGATGCAATTATTGTTGGAGGAGGCCCATGCGGCTTAGCAGCAGCAATAGCTTTGCAAAATATTGGTTTACAACCTATTGTGATTGAAAAAGGAAATATCGTCAATGCCATCTATCATTACCCTACACATCAAACATTTTTTAGTACGAGTGAACGGTTAGCCATTGGTGATGTACCATTTATTATTGAAGGACGTAAGCCGAAACGCAATCAAGCCCTTGTCTATTATCGAGAGGTCGTCCGTTTAAAAAATATACAAGTTAATCGCTTCGAAAAAGTACAAAGTGTTGTAAAAAATAATGATTTGTTCACGGTTACCTCCGATAAGGAAATATATGAAACGCCCTATGTTGTCATTGCAACAGGTTATTATGATCATCCGAATTATTTAAATATCCATGGTGAGCAGTTACCTAAAGTTTTCCATTACTTTAAAGAGGGCCATGAATTTTTTGATACGGATGTTCTAGTTATAGGCGGCAAAAATTCAGCGATAGATGCCGCGTTAGAATTAAATAAAGCCGGTGCTCGTGTAACCGTAGCCTATCGTGGCAGCGAATACTCTCCAAGCATCAAGCCATGGGTATTGCCCGAATTTGAAGGGGTAGTCAAAACTGGAGAAGTTGACATGCTTTTTAATACCAATGTATTGGAAATACGAGAGCACGAAGTTGTTTTAGGAGTAGAGGGTCAAGAGAAAATAGTAAAAAATGATTTCGTTTTTGCTATGACTGGCTATCATCCTGATCACTCCTTTATTAAAGCGATGGGAGTGGACATAGAGGAAGAAACGGGTCGTCCTTATGTTACGCCTGAAACGATGGAAACCAATGTTGAAGGACTATTCATTGCAGGTGTTATTGCAGCAGGAAATAATGCCAATGAAATTTTTATTGAAAATGGTCGTTTCCATGGCGAATGTATCGCTCGAACTATTGAGCAGAGAAAAAAATAACGATCGAGGCTGTATAGGCATGTAGCTTATACAGCCTTTTTAGTAAGGAGGCAACTCAATGATTGGCTTGTATTGGCTCTTGAGTTATTTAATAGGAAACATCTTGACGGCTTATTTCGTTGGTAAGATATATGGTGTCAATTTGCAGGAAGAGCGTAGTAAAAATTTAGGCGCGCGTAATGCGGGAAGTGTGATTGGGAAAACAGCGTTTATTTTGACTCTTCTTGGCGATTCATTAAAAGGTGTACTTGTTGTCGGATTAGGACGCATGTGGCAATTGGATGAATGGGTCGTTATTGGCGGAGCTGCATGGGTGATAATAGGCCATCTATTTCCGATTTGGCTGAAATGGAATGGAGGGAAAGGTGTGGCTACTTTTATTGGTGTGGGTCTCGCCTTATCGCCAAGTCTTTTTTTATGGATGATTATTGGTACAGCACTTATATGTGCATTTACTAGAAGTCTGACACTTGGCATGGTTGGGGGCTTTGTTTTTTATATAGCCGCAATTATACAAGCAGGGAAATTAGAGCCATATGGACTTTTAATCATGGCAATCGTGTGTATGCTTATTAAGCATATGTCTAATATTCAGGAATCATTGAAAAGAGGGAAGTGAAGGAAATGTATTGGTGTAAAATTGCCAAGACAAATGAAGAATTTGAGGCGATTGCTCGATTGAATTATGAAACATTTGTAGAAGAAATTCCTCAGCATGAGGTGAATGCATCGCGAAAAAATGTAGACCGATTTCATCAGGAGAATACCTATGTTGTTGTTTATAAGCAAACAGAATTAATTGGCATGGTGGCGTTTAGAGATCAACGACCATTTTCTATTGATGAAAAGATTGGTAAGGTCGAGCAGTATTTATCGAAGGAAAATTGTGAGAAGCTTTGTGAAATTCGTTTGCTTTCCGTGAAGAAAGGTTATCGAACGGGTCGAGTTCTATTGAAGCTTACTCAGGCCTTAACTACATTTGCCTACGAAAAAGGCTATACTGCGGCAGTGATTTCAGGTACAACGAGAGAGGAAAAACTATATAAGCAGATGGGTTTTAAGCAGTTTGCACCAGCTGTCGGGGAAGAGGGTGCGATGTTTTTACCGATGGTGCTCACTAGACATGAATTTGAACAATCATTACAACATAGACTAACGACGGAACCCTCTACATTTTATCCTGGGCCGGTGAAGCAATTAGAGACAATTGCTCATTCAGATTTATCACATCGTTCATTACCTTTTTATGCGCTTTATGAACGAGTGCAGAAGAAGTTGCTGCATTTATCGAAGTCCAATCATGTTGGTGTAATCGTAGGGACGGGAACGCTAGCAAATGAAGTAATGCTTGCACAACTAAAGGCACAGCAATTAGGAAAAGGGCTTATTCTCACAAATGGAGAATTCGGTGAGCGTTTACAGAAGCAAGCCGCTCGTTGGTCATTACATTATGATGTGGTAGAAAAAGAATGGGGAACGGTATTTGATGACAAAGAACTGGCTTCACAGCTTGAGACGGGGTCTTATCAGTGGATGTTGGCAGTACATGGTGAGACTTCCACGGGAACTTGTAATAACTTAGATATTCTTAAAAAGCTTGCTAAACAATACAATGTAAAGTTATGTATAGATTGTATTAGTTCGTTCGGTGCCATGCCGTTTTCTTTACAGGACTGCTATTTAGCTACGGCTGTGAGTGGTAAGGCTATTGGTGCGTTAAGTGGGCTAGCATTTGTATTTTCGCAATCACTTGCACCCTCATCTGCCGATCTACCCGCTTATCTTGATTTAGCAAATTATCAGCAAGGTGCCATACCATTTACATTACCTGCTGTATTACTGAGCAATGTGGAGATGGCATTGCAAGCCTATCCAGCACGTTATGAGCAGCTACAGCAACGCTTTCAATCACTGCTGCAGTTACCAATCATGCAATTTCAATATCCAACAATTCAATATCCGATGCTGATAACGGTTCAATTGCCTAATAATTATGCAAACCTACTTATTGATTTAGCATTAAACGGGCTATTTGTTCATGGTGAAAGCCAGTATTTACGCCAAAAGAATTTCATTCAATTTTCTGTGATACAACCAGATTTTGATGAGGCTTTTGCTCGACTTAGCGAGATACTGGGCTATTATGAACAGGTGATCGAGACTTTAACGTTACAGGAAAAAGTCCTTTAAATTTAAAGGCGAGCCAGTTGTGTTAAGGCCAATTAATAATTTTAAGCGTGCCTTTTGACCATTAATACCTGTGGCGAATATGGCCCCTAAGTCTTCTAGCATTTTACCGCCGCCCATATAGCCATAAACACCTTCTGCAATTCCATTAAAGCAGCGGGAAACAAGTACAACTGGGATGTCTCGCTGTATAAGGCTTTCAATTCCCTTTACAACAGATGGCGGGACATTCCCTTGACCTAGTCCTTCTAGCACAACACCATCATATTTACATGCAAGCACGACATCCAATAAATCTTCTTCCATTCCAGCGTACACTTTTAGCATTGCGACACGCTTAGGTAAATTGTTAACATCTACATATTGTCGACGAATTGGTGCGTGATGGAATAAGATTCTGGATTTTGTAATAAGGCCAATCGGTCCATATTGCGGAGATTGGAAAGTATTTACAGAACTTGTATATACGGTAATTCATATGTATTTAAAAAGGTGCAGTTAGTCTATCCCCTACAAACGTTGATATATAAGGATCTATACGATGTGGGTAACATTCAAAAAGTTATCCACAATACATAAAATATAAGGTGATATAGACGTACTTATACTATATAATACTAGTGAGGTGAAATAAAAATGACAAAAAAAGTAGTATTGATCACAACTGGAGGAACGATAGCTAGTAAAAGAAACACTTCAGGTAAATTAGAATCTGGAGTATTGGATGGAAATGAAATTCTATCAATGTGTAATTTAGAAAATGATATTGAAATAGTATTAATTGACTTGTTACATTTGCCATCAATGCATATGTCATTCGACAATCTTAATACTTTAACACAAACTATAAATGAGCAATTAAAAGATGAATCAGTGAATGGTATAGTGGTTACTCATGGTACAGACTCATTAGAAGAGACTGCCTATTTCTTAGAATTAACAACTAATGACACTAGACCAATTGTTGTTACAGGTTCTCAAAAATCTCCTGAAGATATTGGAACTGACGTTTATTCAAATTTGAGAAATTCTATTCTTGTCGCATCAAATGAAAATGCAAACAATTTTGGTACGGTAGTTGTTTTCAATGATGAAATTTTCCATTCAAAATATGTGAAGAAAATCCACTCTTCAAGTATAAATGGATTTGGCTCTATAGGTTATGGTAGATTGGGATTCATTGATAATGATGAGGTTGTAATTTATCAAAAGCCAACTAAAAGAGAATGCTATGACATAAAACAAACATATCCAAATGTGGAAATCGTTAACGCTTATTTAGGATGTACGGGGTTTTTATTAGACGCATTATATACTTCGGACATAGATGGTATAGTTTTAGTTGGATCTGGTAGAGGTCAAATAACTCCAAGTATGACAAAATCAATCGAAAAGCTACTTGCGAAAAATGTTAAAATTGTACTCACAACTTCCACTGAAGAGGGTAGAGTATTTCCTTCTTATGATTACTATGGTAGCGCAAATAATCTTAAAGAGATTGGTGTTATTATGGGTGGGGATTTTGACGCAAAGAAAGCAAGAATTAAGTTAATGCTAATGCTTGCAAACAATGATGATAGTTATGAAACTTTTATGCAATAAAATAAGAAAATCCCTATCTAAATGTTTCAAGATAGGGATTTAAATTGGTTATGACCTAGTATTACAGTTAAGTTAACCGTTAAACCTCTGTCATAATACCATTTCTAAAATAATTATTCCACACTTAATTAAATTATTATCATATTTTAAATCTATAAAAGAAAGTTACCTGTATTTTTCTTTTCCACTTTTTCTGTATGCTTATAAATAGATAAGGAGTTCTTATTTGCTTGAGGCTTAGTTTCACTTTCGTACTTTTCGGCAATCAGCTCTTTTCCAAATCCACTGAAAGATGTTGAATGCATTAATGCAAATTTCAATAACTCCATTTGACGCTCACTTTCTTTACTAAATGTCACAGCTTGAGTAATGTATTTACCTTTAGACTTTCTCTTCATTTCAATAATCATTGCTTCGACTTCTTCTTCTGATCTAAGATATCCCATATGCTGACCTCCCAGAATTATACATACCAATAGCATTGCACATTTTAGGATTTTCCATTACTTCTGCATTTGGAAAGAATTCTTTAACATAAGTGACTAATTGAGTATCCAATGCTCCTCCACCAAGAAGATAAACAATATCATGTTTATTCCACATTTTAGATAACATCCCACATACATAGTCAGCCAAACCCTTAGGGCTATAATTTCCATCTAATGCTTCTAAACCTTTTCCAAAGAAAGTATCACTTTCAGTATCAATAAATCTGATTACATCACCTTCTTTTATAGTTGTCGCAGCCCCGATAGTCCTTGAACCAAAATCAATGTAACGTGTCTTTCCATTAGGTTCATTTATGAAAAATGCTGAAGCAGTTTCAGGTGCAACTTTTACATCATTAATGGAGAAGGTTTTACTTACACCATTTATAGAAATTGTATGTGATCCTTTTAATCTTTGTAATCGACCATCTCTTTCTTCTAATGAATAACTCTTTATTGGAACTGAAACCACAATGTTGTTAGCAGGATAACCATACCGATGAAGCGCAATTAATACGGACAAGTCATAAAAATCATGCTGTTTTGTTTCGGTATGCATCTGTAAAGGCATGGTGCAATCATACTTAGCTAACATTCCTGCGACATATTTCTGTCCTTTATAATCAACTATAAAATCATGTTTATGTGTTATTTCAGTTAAGTTTCTTTTACCATAGTATCCTTTTACACTAGGGAAGCTTTCTTTCACGTCCTTTGTTACCACGCATGTTGAATTGCCTCCATCATCAATTGCAACTACACCTACAACTGTGTTATTCAATAAAATCCCCTTTCGCTCAATTTGTTGATGTTAATTTAGCATATGACTCTGATTTATAAAAATGAGTAAAATTTTAAAGATATTTGAGATGTTTTAAACTTTTTTGATTTAGAAACCCTTGTAAACATTGGGTTTTAAAGTCATTAAATTTATATAAAATGGGGATTTTATTAAAAGTAATAAAAACACAAATAAAAACCATCTTTTATCCCATAATTAGAGATTTTTGATGGTTTCTTTTCATTATTTATTTTCTGTTTCAAGATATTCAATTAATGCCTTACGAGTGTATTCTCCAAAAGAGGTTGTCCTCATCAATACATTTTTCAATAATTCTAATTGTTGGGGACTGTCCTTTTTAAATAAAACGCTTTGAGTGATGTACTTTCCTTTTCCTTTTTGTAAAAGTTCTTCTATTATACGTTCAGCTTCTTGTTCTGATCTGACTATAGCCAAGACATATCACTCCCTCCATATATAATACTTATGTCAAATTGGAAGGGTATATGTTTAATATTATTTAAAATAATTTTTATTTATTAGTAATTATTTTTAACCTACCTACATAAATTACGATTAAGTTCAAAAGAATTTAAAACTTTTTTAAACTAAAAAATCCCATTACAATAATGCAATGAGACTTATCAAAAGAAACATCAAAACTGTTTTTAAAAGTTAAGGTATATTTTCAATTTATTTGAGATAATATGGCATTGAACAGTTAGAGGATGAGGAGCTAATTATCAAATAATCAAATTATCGCTAAGAATTAGCTTAATTATCACAGGAATTAACACATTGTCACCGATAATAAGCAGAAAACTCAACAGGGAAATTACACAAATACATAATTAATATCATTCTTCGTATTGTACTTTTTCAAATACTCCAAACTCATCAAGAATTTCTAAAATCTCTTCAACTTCTTTTCTTTCCATTTTTAATTCACGAAAAACTCTAGGATCACAACTATCTAGATTTACTTTCCAATCGGATTGTGGACGATGTAGCCAATCATTAAAGAATATACCCATATTAGCGCAGCTCCTTTTTAAGCTTTGTTATCAATCTGTCCATTTTAATTTATTTAATACATTTTAAAAGGAGGAATATTGTGAGTGGAATTGTTGTCTTATTAGGTCAAATAGGAATTGCTTTAGGTGGTTTTATAGGAATGTCTTCTATTTTGAATTGGTATCATGGAGGAGGTAAGAAAGATGACAAGTCTAATAGCAAATTACCATTACAATAATGGAATTCGTCAAATGACAATAAACAATAAAGGTTTAGATGAATTAAAAACAGAAAGAAATAAAAAAGATCAGTTCATACCTTTTATAGAAGAGTTAACAAAGGAGGTGAACCTGTTACCAAAGAAAGCGCAACATCGATTTTATACAAAACTAAAAAGGTTATCCCTATTGATAATACCGATACTTATACCAACAAATATAACTCATGCTCAAGAAATGACCAACTTTCCATTGTTAGAGAAATCCCACGGAATCGAATTATTACCTCCAGAAATCATAGACATTCTGAAACAATTAATCTTAGCTTTCGGGACAGTTTCAGTTGCATTAGCAATTCTGTTTCTAATGGGAGCAGGAATATACAGAATGATTGGCAACGAAAGAAAAGCAAGGGAATGGTCAGTGAACGTAATAAAAGGATTCGGTCAAGTATTATTAGCTCCAGTAATTATTCTAATCCTAACAACTCTAACAGCTTTTATCTTCAAAAACGTCCGTGGCTTAGATGCATTCTTTTAACATTATCTGTGCCATTTGGAGCTTTAACTACATTTCAATTAAAAGCATCTGCTGCTTGGTACGACAAGTTTAATCCTATACCCAAAGAAACCCAAGCAAAGGTAAGTTCAATCATAGATACCATATACAAAATATTTGATTGGTTTAAGAACATAAAACAGAACATAACTGAACTATCAACTGATGTAATGTTTTGGGTTTACGAGACATTAACTAAAGTGGTTCTACATACACCTTCACTTTTATTTAATACCGAATGGTTTAAAGGAAATATCTTAACTTTCACTGGATTATCTATAGCAGCATCCATAATACTTTCAATGTTCGAAGGTTTAAAATTGATGTCTGGTGATTTAATAGAAAATAGAAAACCTACTGATCTAAAGCGAATATCCAAAAGAATTCCTCTTGTTGTACTAGGTTCTGCAATTGCTCCTAGTGCGTTTTATTACCTATTTAAAGGCTTAAATAAACTAACTGACATAATAATTAATTTCGGAAAGTTTCAAATGGAAAAAGGTATGAGCCAACTATCAATTAACGATGTATCGTTACTTCAGGTATTCGGTTTTATCGGATTTGATATTGCATTAATTACTATGCTTATCCCTATACTTTTACAGAATTTTAGAAGATGGTTTGATCTCCTTGCTTTGGGTGTTATGACACCATTAGCATTAGCATGTTGGGTATTTGCATCACAAGAACACTGGTTCATTATGTGGAGAGAACACATCAAAAAGTGCGCCTTTGTTCAAGTTGTTTATGCAATATTCTTACTGCTAATTGGAACTTTATTATTTGGTACGAAACTAACTAATGATTCATGGGATGTTTTAATTCAATTAGGAATTGTGATAGGCGGTCTGTGGAGAATGAATACGCCTCCTAATTTCTTATTTAGATATATTGATAGGGGAGAAGATGTTACTTCAATGTGGAATGGTGCTTTCAATGTTGTTAGACCAGTAACTATGATTAAGAAGAAATTTAAATTAAACAATAGAAATACTGTAAGGGGTGTGAAATCTAGATGAGTTTGAAGCGACTGATAAATCCAAGTATTACTTCCAATGAAAAGTACAGTAATTACAACATAACTTCTTTAAGCAAAAATACTGTAAAAGATATGTTGTCAAATTCCTTCATTGATGGAGTGTTTGGATTAGAAGCGTTTAGGATTTCCAATAAGGAGTGTTTTACATTCTTTTCTCCACCAAATTACAAAGTTGATTGGGATAGAGTAGACGAGGTAAATCTCCAGTATAAATTAAATCCAAAAATTGAGAATATGACTTGTTACGAACTATATACAACCAAGAATTCATTATTTCCTCTAGAAATGAATATTGATGAATCCTTTTGGAAAATAATTTGCTCTACATGTCCTAAACATATTAATCTCATGTACCAAATTTTGCTTGTATACAGACAAGACAATTGGAAAGTGAGACTACAAGATCAATACGAGGATTATTTGAATGGTGTTCAGAATCCTTCTAATTATGGCTTCCTTAGAAAAATTCAACGTGGTATTAATAATAAACTAGATAATCTATTACGGTGGGAAAATAAGCATTCAGAAATTGAAGAGATAGAAAAGAAGTTAGAAGAGAATGGATACCGTTTCAATATAAGGTTTGTGATGAGTGGAGGAAATAAGAAAGAGTATAGTAAACTGATACAAATAATAGAAAATAAAATTAATAAATATTCATACACTAATCGATGGTCAATAAGTACAGATACTCCATTAGAATTGATTGATAATATTTTAAATCGAAGATTGGATTACAACAGCAAACATTCTGTATTATCAACTTCAGAGCTTTTACCACTTGTAGTGATTAATGAGGAATTGAAAGTAGAAAAATTAAATTCAGTAGAACATCCATTAGTAAATACATCGACAAACAATAGCCTAATAAAATTACTACCACTTGGAAATAGTTTATCAGAGGTAAATGGAAAACAAATAGCTGAGAAATTTATTACTGCATTGAAGGAAGATAAGAAGTTTAAATTTAATAGAGAAATAAAACTGAAACAATCTAGAACAGGTTCTACTCTAATGAGACTTACATTTGATTTACCTAATGAGTTAAGATTTTCAGAATTAAATAAGGATAATGCGGTTAAAGATATTCAGATGAAAATGGGAGTTAAACACCTACAATTAAAACAAGGGGATGGAATACGAGAAATTGACGTGCTATTACCTTTAGAGAAAAGACAGAAGGTGTTGTTGAGGAATTACATTGATACAGATGAATTCAGGCAGTATTCTAAGGAAAACCCACTCGCATTTTTAGTTGGTGTAAATGAAGTTGGAGAGCCTATATACTCATGTATAAGTAAAATTAAACACTTATTGGTTGCAGGTACAACTGGTTCAGGAAAATCGGTATGGTTAAATCAATTAATATTGACACTTTTAACAACTAAAAATCCATCAGATGTGCAATTCTATATGATCGATATCAAGCAAGTCGAGCTTACAGTATTTGAAGGTTTCCCACATGTTCAATCTGTCGTTACTAATGCTAATGAAGGAATCAGTTTGTTAAATCAATTAATCAATGAAATGAATCGTAGATATGAGTTATTTAAGAAAAGTAATGTGAAAAATATTGCTCTTTACAATAAGCAATCGATTAATAAGTTACCATATATTGTTTGTGTTATAGATGAGTATGCTGAATTAAGTATTAGAGACAGTAGAGTACATGATCATGTAACAAGTTTAACTCAATTAGCTAGAGCAGCAGGGATTCATTTGATTATCGCCACACAAAGACCAAGCGTAGATGTAATTCCATCATTAATTAAAAGTAACTTGCCAAGTAAAATAGGATTTTATTGTACGAACACACGTACTTATTTGACTTTCTTAAATACTAAACCACCATATGAACTGTTAGGTAATGGAGATGGAACAATGTGTTTTGAGGGTCAAATGGAGGAACATATCAGATTTCAAGGTTGTTTAATTGTTGATGATCCAAATGATGAAGGGTTAGAAAGTAAATTGATAAGAAGAATAGCAAGCAAAATTACCCAAAGGAAAGTAAATATTGACTTACCTATAGTGGAGGAAGTTGTTGAAGAAAGTGAATTGGATAGGTTAAAGAAAATTATAGCTAATACTAAAGAAACAAGAGTGTCGCCCTTACGTAATTTAATGAAAATAAATATAAATAAACTGAATGATTTAATGAAAGAGTTGGTTGAAGAGGGTTGGTTAGAAGCTCCTAAAACTAAACAGTCAGGATATAGTCTTATAATTGAAGAAGAGGAACTGAAAAATTGGAGAAGTTGAATTGCAACATAAATAAAGAAAACATAAATCCCTATACAGAGGTTGAATTCTGTTAGGGATTTATAAAATGATGTAAATCTGATTTATTTGATGAATGATGTTCATTCATCTTTATAACATGTGTATTATTAACTACTTTTTAAATTTCTTTGTATTGAATTTATCCATACGATGCGTTATTGTTGCTAACTGTTCACGAGTAACAAAATCTTGCGGATTTGTACCGTCAGAAATACCATTAGCTTTAAACCAAGACCAGTCATCTTTATGACATTCTAATGGTTGTCTTACTTTTTGTTTATCCAATTTATTTTCTAATTGTTTCTTGAGTTCTGTATTTTCTTTTTGAAGTTCAGTGATCATATTCTTGAGTTCATTGTACTGTGACATAGTAAGCTCATCTCCATTTTCTTGAATAGAATTTAGTAGTGAAATATATTTCATAGGATTTACTGCATTTGGTTGTGAAGGAGCATAACGTCCTTCATGTATTTCAAAATGTAAGTGTATACCAAACGATCCACCAGTATTACCCATAACTCCAATTCGTTGTCCTTGCTTGACTACTTGTCCTTTTTTAACCATTATTCTATCTAAGTGTGCATAATTGGTTTCAAAAGTTTTTCCGTCAATTTTATGTAATACACGTACAGAGTTACCATATGTACTTAATGGAGCAGACCAAACAACTTCACCACTTGCACTAGCATAAATAGGAACTTTTAAACCTGCTATTGGAGATGCTAAATCGACTCCTTGATGCCATTCCTTACCTCGACCTATGTTTCGCCATCCAAAAGAGGAGGTTAATCGAGCATTTAGTACTGGACAGATAAAATTAACCATCAAATTATTCCTCCTAAGTCACTCTTTGATATTTGATGTTTTACCAAAATAAAATGAAATAACACTTATTACTACAGTTTGGATGAAGTTAGTTTCTAAAGTACCCATAAGAGAAAGTACAACAAATAATAATACAATCGATAAAGCGATCAGTTTTCTTACTTCGATTAGTGCTGAAAGCTTTTGTTTCATACTTCATCACTCCTTTTTATGTATTTACTTTAACCCTATGTAAGCCAATAAAGCAGCTAAAATGGCAATTCCAATATATTTAGGTACATCTTTTGAAAGAAATTCAATTACATCAAACTTACCTCTATTGCTATTTTGGTTGTTATTTTCTCTTACATCTTTTAATTCATTTTCGAGACTATTTAAATCTTCTCTCATTTCATCTGAAGAGGTATTTAGATTTGTTAAATTTGAATTAATGCTTGTTAGGGTACTTGAGAACTCTTTCATCTGTAATTGATTGTCTTTAACTAATCCCATTAAAGTTTCCTGATTTGCTGTTAAACGATGGAGAGCAACGTTGTCATCCTTTAAACGATTAATTTCATCTTTATGATCTTCTATGATGACTTCAACTCTAGTTAATCTTTCTCCATACATTTCATTACTCAATTTAATCACCGACTTTTCTAAAATAGTAAAAGAGTAGGGGAGCTTAACTCACGCCTACTCTAAAGTTATTTGTATTTTCATGCAATTTGTGTGTACTTATGCATATTTTATTCGTTATTTTTGTATTAATATACATTTTGATTTAAATAATATATGTCTTTTATAAAAATTAACACTAGCTTACGCTTCATTTTCGTAACTAATTTTAGTTATCAATTCATACTCTTCAACTGTAATCATTTTTGCTTTTACGAATACTTTGATACTTTCATTATTATAAGAAGGATGTCCATTATCATAATACATCTTTACTGTTTTATACCACATTAGGCATTCCTCCATTCAATTTTAACATTGCAATTTCCATTAACAACTCACCTTGCGTACTTTCCAAGGTAGAAATACGTAATTTATTTTCTGCATTTTCTAATAGAGCTATACCTAGTGCATCGATCAACTCCTGATTAGTTACAGGTTCAGTTACTACCTCTTCATCAACATATTTATAATAAACTTCTTTTGAATCTAAATTCACGCATAATATGGCATAATTACCATCAATTACTTCTGGTTCTGGCAATGAATCCACAATAACACCTTCAGCTATCCTTTCTTCGCTGAAATCTGAATAATCGTGTATTATTGATGTAACTCTACCAACGTTGTTATCATCTTCGCAAAATAATAACATATCAACACCTCCTATAAATCATGTTACAACTGCTACTATATCAAAACGCTTAATTACCGAACGATTTAAAGCATCAACTACAAAGAGTTTTGTTTCATCTCCTGCTACAAATACTGAATCTCCATAACCTGATTGCAATTTATTATCATAAGAAACAAATCTTCCTGTTATATAAACCCATCCACCACTGTTAGGTGTTTCAGATTTAAGATTACTAACCACTTGTTCTACAGCATATTCAATACCAGAACTCTTACTCATAGTACTAATATGTGTTATATCCAATGAACCGCCACCCATCTTAATGCCTCTTAATGTTAGCGTGTTTTTGAATGGTATGATAACGTTTGGTATAACGTAAATCAATGGGAAATGAGATATTACTGCTCCATCAAGCATATTAAATTTTGTTATACCCCAAACTTCATTTTGTATTGTAGCAGCATAGACAAAACCGTCTGTAATACATACACATCTTGCGAAATTGACAGGGGTTGTCCAAATATTACTGAGGTCACTTTTATTAACAAGCCTTATAGTATTTGAAATACAAACTACGATTTTATCCCCCTCTAGCCAATATGAACCATCATAGTTATTTGTGGAAGTAAACACCGTATTAATAGGTGCTGTAGTACCATGTGCAACTCTCTTTAAATTGTTATTTGAAGCAGAACTACCCTGACTGAAATAAATGTTTGCCTCATCAAACATTATTCGAGTAGCCATATAAGAACCTAAATTAATTAATGTTTTCCTAGCTAAAGTATTTGCGTCAAAAGTAACTAAATAATTACCACTAGATGATAGGTTATAAGTTATATAAACCTCTTCACGGTCTTTGTTATACACCATACTTGTTATCGAATCATTGCTAAAAGTTGGTGATGTTACAGTGTTTTTTATAACGGTTTTAAATTTGCTTATTTCATCTCCCGTACTTGCATCCCCTCCTTCACCCTGTAAGATAAAATTTGCACCATTATAACGTACAGTGTAAATACTATTTACCAATAATTTACCACTTGCTAATGCTGTTCCTTTAGAATCAAGTATGTTTTTTGCCCCTAAGTTATTAACATTCAAAGTGACAGCTCCTGTATTAGCAGATAAATTTTTAAATGCTATTGCCATACCATCGATATAAGAAGTTGGAATAGGCGTTATAGTAATTACTTTAGCGTTAGTACCACTCGCAATACCGTACCTTACATGTGATGTACTGTCATCAATATGTATATTAACTTTATTTTCAGCACTCACCGATTTATCATAAGCTGTCTTAACTGCATTTGCTGTAGCTGCTTGCGATTTACTCGTACTCGTTACGGTATCATTTAATTGAGTATGTCCAATTGTGGTTGTTGAAGCTAAAATAGCTTCATGATTTGTAATTTTACTTATATAGTCATCCTCAATTTGAGATAAAGTTTTCCCACCTAATTTATCTGCGTTATCTGCGTTCAAAGCTATCCATGAAGAAGTACTAGCATTATAATATTTAAATTTATTAATATTAGAATCAACCCACACCATTTTATCAATTGGAGAAGATGGTGGAGTAGAGGAAACAACTATTCCACTTCTTGCTAAAAACAGTCGCCACGATGTTCCATTCTCTGAAGGAGTTTCACCAACTACTGTAGATATACAGTAATAAACACTTCCGTTATATTGTACTGCTTCATCTGGATTGTAAGTAATGTTGGGCGAGTACTCACTTTTAAAAGTTAACCCTACTCCAGCAACACCCTGATCTCCTTTATCACCCTTTTTTGATTGAAGAATCCAGAATTCATTATCATTATTGTCTAAAGGAGAGTTATTATAATTATCTTTAATACATAAATAAATTTGACCATTAAATTTAACCATATTCTTTTTGTAGTATTGAACCGTGGGAGAGTAATTTCCTACCAGATTAAACTTATCTACTTCCGCCTGAAATTCTACTTTTTTAGATTCTGTATAGCTTTTAGTTTCAATTTTTAATTGTTCTATGTAGTCAGTTGTATTTTCTACAAAATATTTCTGTGTAGCCGTTATTTCATCACCCAAAGTATTTATCCATTCAGGACTGATTGTATAATTTTGTAGCTCTACTTTTAATTGATTAAATCTTTCTATTTCTACTGAATTTTTATTGGGTTTAATTAGTAAATTTTTATATTCTTCTGCCTTAGTGATTAAACTTGGCGAAAGATCATATAGCTCAGGTAGTTCCAAATACGAGTCTGGAAAGTTACTTCTTTTATATGCCAATTAATATTCCTCCTTTTTGAATAGGGAAAAGATATTTTCTATATAAATTTTATTAATATAATTTAATTGCACTTATACTCATAGCCCCATCGTGAGACAGAGGGAGTGATACGCTTTTTGTAAGATAATATCCATTAATGCCAATATCCTCATCATACATTTTAATTTTTTCATTAACATCTAAACCATATATAGGTACACATGTGAAATCTATAGTTTCACTTAAATTATCACTTATTTTTAATTCGTATTCTGCCCTCAATGCAGCTTGTTCAATTGTGGCAATTTTATCTTCTGTGATACTGCATATACGTTCGCCAATAAGATCAATTGAGAATTCTGGATTAACTGTAAAAGAAAGTTCTTTCCATTCACCATCCCAAAAGAATGATTGAAGACTTGATTTAATTGTGCAAATGTCGCCTTTCTCTTGATTTTTAATGTTATCTCGTTCACTCGTTGTATCTCTTATGTATTTATTTTTATAAACCCACTTGATTGTTTCTCCTAAAGTATTTTTTCTACCCCAAATATAAACACTATTTTTAACATTATCAAAATTGATTTTAGTAGAATTAGAAATGACAAGATTCATATTTTGTCGAGAGAAATCCCAAACGACAGGGTCGAAATGTCTGTTTTTAATTCGTTCTACAATATAGTATCCATCCAAATTTACATAAAAATCAATATCCATATATAACTTCCTCAATGTATCTACTAGTTCATAAACAGAAGAATTAGGTTGCATATTTATTTCATAAGGTACAAGTAAGTCGACATCGGTAATTTTTATGTCATCAACAGATACTTTAGCTAGCCCTTTTAATGAAGATCTAATAGCTTCAGATACAGTTATTCCTTCTGGTAATATCTCTAATTCATGCGATAGAGTTCCACCTTGTGAACCATCAATAGAAGCCATTTTGTCACTCAAATCAAAGTTTATAGTTCTATCTGACAACGTTTTACTTAAGTCTGCATTTTGTATTAAGAATTCACCTTGCTTGAACCATACGATTTCTCCGTCATAATCTTCAAGACCAGTAAAAACTCTAACTTTTCTGTTAAACCAAATATTGGATTCTGGTCTAGGTAGTAAGTTATTATCTTTAATGTACATCGATAAACTGCCATTTCGTCTATATGTAGACTCAGCAGATATATTTATACTTCCTGATATCGAATATCCTTGAAGTATATTAATCACAATATCATTCTTATTTAATAGCTCCAATTTAATATGTAAGATTCTTGATGAACGTTGTAGTATATTATACTGTTCTTGTTTAATCACGACTCATCTAACCCTTCTAACATTCCGTTAATTTTTAGAGTGTTGGATTCCATATCCCCAATTTCTATAAATGAGAACGATACATTGGCAATACCAATAGCATCATTATTTGTTTCTTCAACTGGATTATCTGTAATCTGAATTAACATGATCTCTCCATCCATCCCTCTAAATACTTTAGGGCGCTTTGACTTGAGGAAATACAATAACTGCTGCTTTTCTAATTTTTGTGATTTAATGTCAGGGAAGTCATTTTTTATAGTAGATGAGGATAAGATCGTTCCAGATAGCGAAGCTTTCCTATAATCTAGTTGACCATAAGAAACTACAGGATACTTACTGTTTAATGGTTCAAAGACTGTAGAAGGGGAAACATGTTCAATATTACCCATCTGAGCACCATAAAAGATACGATAATTATTATCTTTGTCAGAAATGAAATAACCATCAAAATCAACTTTAATGCGGTTAGAGATTATTCGATTTCCAGTCACTTCATTTGCAATTGGAATTAAAGAATATTCGTACTCAAAATCATTTGCTACATACTTATCAACTGTTTCGTAGTATTTTTTTGTATTTATTTCATAATTTAGTTCAGAAACATCCACCCAAAACTGCTCGTCAACTTTCCGTTTTTGAAAGCGTAATTTAGAAATCTCCACACCATTATTATTAAGACTGCCAAATTCTAAGTTGTTTTGTAAATTACCATTAATAACTGTATCATATGTAAAATTATTTGTTTTTTCTATTGTATCGCTAGTATTCAAATCACCGTCAATAAGTAATTGATCTATTAGCCCAAAGTTTACATTTATTGAATGATAATTTTGATGAGAATTAAAGGTTTCAAAAACACATCCATCCTCGAATCCTAAAAAAGACATTCCGATTATAATAAAAATCCCATCCTTTACGTTAATAATATTTTCAAATCGAGTAATTGATACTGTGATTTCATATATATCATAAATTGCTGATTTGGAAGAACTACTAATTCATTACTTACAAAATGCGCTGGATGTCTTACATTATACACATGACTAAATGCATGAATTTTATCATTGTATTTTATTAATTCTATTTTTCCAAAATTTGAATACAGGGTTAAAAATACCTTATCATCGGGAATATTTTCACACCAAAGTTTCAATACAAAATCATCATTTTCGATTTTAAAGCCTTCATCAATTACCAATTTCCCGTAATCTAATCTATTTAAGTCTATTTTATCATCATCAACATATTGCACATTATTTCTTACAATTTCGTTTCCGAAGTTATCGTATAATTTAGCAATAATTTGAATTATATTTGCATGAACTTTTACAGCACCTTCGATACTCAGGTTTTCTACAGTAATTGCAGATGTAAGTTTTGGTGTAATATAAAATGGGGTGAATTTTATTAAACCTGTAGAGTATTCTTGTTGGTTTTGTGAAATAGTTCTCACTTCAATATAGTAATCAACTTCGTTTGTTAAACCTGTAATTTCTTGAGTAAGTGGATAAGCTCCATCCGAAAATCCTTCACTAAATGATGAGATTAATGATTTGTTATTGTCATAAAGAATGTATCTAAATGACTGTAATTTTTCATCATTACTATGTGTATAAGTAGCCGAAAATGTAACAGTTTGATTATATACACGGTTATAATTGGCATAATCAATATTATCAATTGTAATTACTGGATTTTCTAACACCCAGAAAAATACCCAATTACTGAACTGACTAAATTGATTATTAATATTACCGACTCTTAATTGACACTTATATGCCACACCTGAAACTAAAGTATTAGTAGGTAATTTGTGTTTAAGAGAAAATGAATCAATTGTTTGGTCATAAACTTTTTTATTATCAGTTAGTCGATAAATAACTAAATTATTTCTAACTGCTTGATCTCCTCCAGTATATGAAAAAGAGAAATCAACATCTTCTGTAGGAGGGAAAGGTTTAACTTGATATAATGTTGGAGTAAGTAAAATAATCATTCACTCCTTTCTTATGGTCTTTTACATTCTATATATTTGTTGCTAAAATCACCGTTTACTACACATACAAAAACAATGTCACCAATAGTAAGAGATAATCCTTCTTTAGCTTTGATACTCGAATAAATACGTTCATTATATTCAATTTTATATTTACCATTTTCTTCATTTTCTAATATTATAGCTTCGATAAAATAATTAAATTTCAAGTCGCTCAACTTTTTATCTAAAAGAATTTCAATAGCATCCAAAATATAATTTTCAATTTCAAGCATAATTTCACCTCAAATATAAAAGAGGGTAGGGGAGTACCCTACGCCTCATTTATTAATTCTCATAGTAGCTATTTTAGGTAAATTTTTTATTGCATCTTGTATCTGATTGCTATTTGTCACGTTTGGGAAAGATAAAGATTCAATTTTGAATACCTGTGAAGTAGATTGTTGAATGGGATTTACCATATTTTTAAAATTAACAGGATTAAAGAAATTTGCAAAGTTTCTGTTTAAATCAATAGCTTTAAGGAGATTTTTAGTATCTTCTTTATTTAAGACTATTTCTTTTTCGTGTAGGAAAGCTAATTTACCTTGTGCCCCAAATTCTCCTGTATAACCTCCTGTGGCAAATCCATACTTATCTTCCAATTCTTTTTGTGACAAAGACGCAACATCTTTCAAGCTCATCTCTTTACCATTATAAGAAATATAAGCATTAGGATCTTTGAGTGCATCTTTTTTTGTGGATTTATCAAGAGCTTTGAATTCATCTGTCGTATAAACTTTTTTATTTGAGCTATTTGGCTTTTCCTGTTCTTTAATTACTTCTTTACTAGCCATAAGCTGCTTTAGAGCATTTTGAGCTTCTTCCGCTAAGATTTTCAATTCATCTACATAGCTTCTGAAATTATTTTTCATATAGTCTATATTAGTAGACATATTTGTGAAAATACTATTCCAAGCTTCGTGATTATCAAATTTAATCGTAGTTAAGAAATTAGAGTTTAAATTAGATAATTCCTCAGAAAACTGATCGTAACTTGAGATTTCTCCAGATAATGCTTTATCAGTTATTTGTTTTAGCTGATTAAAGTAATTACTTTTTGCTTCAAGCTCATCTCTTTCAGCATTTCTAGCTTCTTCTTTCTCAAATTCAATTAATTCTAACTGCTTATCACGTAATTGCTCATTAACCTCATCAATAGCATCTTGATCTACAACATACTGATATTCCCAAGTACCATCTTCATTTTTTCTTAGTTGTTGGATATTCTTTTCAAGTTGAAGATTAGCTAATTTTTGTTCCAGTTGTCTGATTTCTAATTGTTTTTGAAGTCGTTCTAATTTCTTCTTATCAATTTTATCAGAACTGTTTAAAAGATTAAGTTCTTCTTGACTTAATTTGATATCATTTTTATGAGCAAACTCAATTAACTTTTCAACTTCAAGTTCTTTTTCTAAACCTTCTAAATACAAATCTTGTGCTTTGTATTTATCCTCAAGTTTTTTCTTAGCTTCTTCTTCAGTTTTACCATCGAAAATTTGCTTTTCAATTTCATTTAATTGACTTGTAAATTGATCAGAAAGTAACTCTTTGTTTAGATTCTTCTGTTGAATATATGCATCTTCAATTAACTCATTGTACTCTTTAACTTTACTATTAATGATATTCCATTCATAACTACCTACTTCTTGTTCCTGTAACAAGTTCTGTAAATGTCTTTTCTGATTTACAAGCTCTTGAGTATATGACTTTTGTTGTTTTAATATTTCATTATTAATTTGAATTCGTTCAGTAATATCAGCATCATTCAACATATCCAAAGCAAATTGTAAGTCATCAATTTGATCAAGGAAATTAGCGTTATTCTTATCCCAAATCTTCTGTTGGGATTCCATCCATTGAGATATTAAATCCTTTTGTTGTTGGATAGCATTGGTGATGTTATTTTTTTGATTTTGTATTTCTTCC
The DNA here is from genome assembly GCF_029916965.1 of Lysinibacillus sp. 1 U-2021. Classification (NCBI taxonomy): domain Bacteria; kingdom Bacillati; phylum Bacillota; class Bacilli; order Caryophanales; family Bacillaceae; genus Lysinibacillus; species Lysinibacillus sp. 1 U-2021. Next base: position 3,718,228 of record NZ_CP123966.1, on the reverse strand, counting down.
TTATATTTTGCAATAGTACTTTCTGTTAAGGTTAAATTCGGATTGTTTAATACATCTTCTAAAGCTTTAATTGTCTCATTAGCAATTTCAATAGATTCTTTTGATAATTTTATATTACTACTATACAAGAAGGCAGCGTCATCTTTATTGAGTTCATCTTGAAGCCTTACAATTTCTTTTGTCAATCTTTCAAATTCTGATTGATTATTATTTGATTTAGCGTTATCTAATGACTTTTGAAGTTCTTTAATCTGATCTACTTTTGGCTGTCTTTGCTTGTTATATTCTTCAGATAATTTATTTAAACTACTAGAGTTTACAAATTTATCTTTAAGTTTTCCTAATTCAGATAATGCCTGATCGTTATCTGCTTTAGCTTTCATTTCTCTACCATGCTCAGACATTCCTAAATTAAACACTTTACCTGCGTCATCTAAAGTAAATTCAAATTGTGGAAGGTTTGTAAATAGACTCTTAACATCGTCTTTAGTTAGATAATTACCTTTAATTAAATTGTTTCCTATAAGCTTGTCTACATACTTTAATGCACCAGTTTCATCAGATTCAATTCCAGAATGCTTAAAATCTTTATTTATAGAAGCAGAGTTAGCATTATTCCATTGCGTGAAATTGTCCAACGATAATAATGGTGCAATATCTCGTAAATTATTTAATTTACTTACCTCATCGTCTGTCCAATATCCCTCGAATTTTTGATTTAAGTTTAGGGCAGAGTCAATGAGACTATTGATTTCCTCTAAAGGTAATTCCTTTATGTATTTATAAACAAAATCTTCAACCGTTTTAAAATTCTTAACTAAGTCTTTACTCCAAGCCATCGAAGTGCCTACGCTGAAATCTGCTCCAGAAGTAATCTTTGACCACAATTCCTTAGTAGAACTGTCTATTCTATCGTTTTGTTGATTGAATGCAGAATCTAATACATCTTGTATATCAGTGTTTTCAGCATTTTTATTAATTGCATTCAATAGTGGGCGATAAAGAGTTGTTAAATTGCTATAAATTGCTTCTTTAATACTATCATTTTTGTAATTTGGATTACTGTACAACTCTAACAATTGAGCAATTTCATCAAACTTAGATTTTTCATCTGTATTTAATTCATTTAAGGCTTTAGTATTATGTTTCAAAGCTGCCATGTAGTCAGAGAAGCTACTAAAGTATTCCTCAGTACCAAATAAGCTTTCCTTTGACAACAACTCAAAATTAAATCCATTAGTACCATTAGCATATGCAGGGATATCCTCTAAGAATTGCTCAGTTTGTTTATTTGGAATAACATGTGTACCTTTAGGTAAATCAACTAATTCAGCACCCTTATTTCCTGATAGGGCAATACTGTTATTAGGGTAAACAAGGAGTTCTCGACCTTCTTCGCTTATAATCGCATGTCCACCAGTATGACCACCGTTCGTTCCTTTTGCATAGGTAGGTACATTTGATGCTTTACTGATACCTTGATTAAGTTTTTTGATAGGTTCTTTATCTCTAATTTTATCCAATAGATTACTTGATTTAGTAACTTTTGATTCTAAAATAGAGATTTTTTCATCAAGACTTGCTATTATATCATCCCAAATACCACTGTATTCAGAACCAAAATCACCCATCGCAGATATCATTTCTGCCTTCATGTTAGCATAATGATTTTTTAGCTCCGCAATTTCCTTCTTGGTCATATTCTTAGTTGATTCTAAAAGTTTGTTGTTTTCATTATCCTTTTCTTTTTCTTTGGATTTAGAAGACATTTCCATAAGAAGTTTAACTTCTTTTTCAAACTTTTCAATTGCATCTAGAAGAACCGTATGGAATTGTTCTGATTTACTTTTCATCTCTTCATAGAATTTTTCTGCTTCAGTAATCTGTCCACCATAAGAAGATGAACGGATATCTTGAATAGATAATTCTACTGACTTCAATTGTTCGACAGGGTTTTCAATTAACTTAGATAAATCTAAAACATTTCCTTCAGGAAGTGAGAAGTTGAAATCTAAATCTGTACCACTTAACTTACCGCCATCTAACAAATCCAAATTAGCTTGTAGTTGACTAGATAATCTGCTGATTTCTTTTTGAGATTTGTTAGCTCCACTTATTAACTTATTAAAATTTGTTTCCTCAAGTGATTTTGTGTACTCAATGATTGCAGAATTACTTTCCATCAATCTAGATTTTAAATCTTTTAATTTCGATTCGACTTGAGCTTTTTGTTCATCGTTGTAAACAGGGGTAGATGCAAGCTTATTGTACTCAGAAACAATAGCATTCGACATTTCTCTACTCTTCATTAACTGGTCAGAAATTATGCCAATTTTACCATCAAAATCTGATTCACTAAGTATCTCTAATTTTTTATTTAGAGTATTAATAACATCAGAAAATTCTTCAATGCGTTTTTCAGACTCTTTAATTACTTTATCAATGTTTTTTGATGCTTCACTGTATGCATTAGATTCTGCTTCTTTAATTTTATTAGCTGCGTCAGATACATAGGTCTGGATTTGATTGTAAATTGATTGAATTTGACTTACTTGACCTCTACGTTGCTCGATGTAACCTTCAATCTTATCATCATAAAGCTTAGTGTCATAACCTTTTGCAATAGCAGTGTTTCGGTCAATGATTACATTAGCGATACCTTTGTCAATTTTTGCAATAGAATCCTCTATTTCAGACTGTACATTAGTGTATATATCAACTTTTAACTTTACATCTTTATCATCAATTAAACCTAACTTATAATTGAGAAAATCGATTTTATCTTGAGTTTCACCTATAGCTTTATCATCAATTTTAAATTTAGCTTCAGAAGCTTGATAGAAAGTGTCACGAATTTCATTATTAGTCTCCTGAATCTTTAACTTCAAATCTTGATACTTTTCTTTTAAATCTTTTAAAACTGATGCTGAATGATTCCCAGATTTAATTTCTTTTTCTAAGTCAATTAACTCTTCTTCATTAATGATTTGAATTTCTTCTAGATAGTCGATAATTTCAGATAGTGCAACTGCATAATTAACTACATCATTTTCATTCAATACGGCATTAGTTAAGTCGATTTTATTTTGAGATGCTTTACGTAACTCTTCATAATACTCTGACAGCGACTCAAGTTTTGAAATGTCAACACTTTCAATACTTTCCTTAACATCCCACCATGATAGAGATAATTCACTCAATTGAGTTGTTAGTTCGTCTTTGAAAGCAGGGGAGAGGTCAGTGCGTTCTAATTGCTCACGAATGAAATTAGCTTCTTTATGTAATAAGTCTTGCTTATACTTTAGATGCTTTGTTTCCTTTTCTAATTCATTACGGTAAGCTTGAGAATGTTCAAGTTGTTGGTCAGCAAGAATATTAGACTTCCTAATTGAACGGTCTACACCTTCACTTAAATGATTATAATAGGCAAGATTAGACTTAACTAATTCTTCATTTAAGTTTGAGATTATATCTTGAGTGCTAAGTGCGTCCTTTTGTAATCCTAATAAATCTGATTTAGCTTGGTCGATAGCTTGTTGAGATGTGTCAATACCAATTCCAGTACCACCATTAGTACCTTGAAATTGATTGAAGTATTGGTTAGCATAATCTTGACGTTTTCCAACTGCTGAACCACCAGAACGTTCAAATAGTCTATCAAATTCAGATGCATGTTGGGAAGCTGATAAGTCATTTCGCTGTAGGGAAGCTAATGATTTCTTTTCTGAACCTTGTAACTCTTTCCATGCATAATCCAATTGTACTTGTAAATCAGTCCAAGATTTGCCTAATGATTTAGCGTACTCTTGTAAACCATTCTTACGTCCACCTAACCATTGGAAGATACCTGAAGCACCACTAGATTTATTTACAGCACTAGAATTAAAGCCTGATTCTTGTTGAATATTACCCATGATTCCAGCAATTGCTTTATCGTTTAAGCCTTTATTTTTAAAGTAATTCCAAACAACAGCTTGTTGACTACTTGAAGATGAGTAGGAGGCTGATACTCTGCCATTTCTAGCATCATTTAAGTAATTAGATGGGTCAATAGGATTACCATTTTTATTTATCTCGTAATGTAAGTGATTACCTGTAGAATTACCAGTTGAGCCAATTGTACCGATTTGCATACCTGCTGTAATAGTGTCGCCAAGTTTAGCTATAGCTTTATCTAAATGAGCGTAGATATGCTTCATACCATTAGTATCTTGAATAACTACTACATTACCGTATGAACCATGCATACCATTCTTTTTAGCGTCACCACTAGCTACAACTTTACCACTAATATTAGCATCTAATCTAGTACCTTTAGCCATAGCGATATCAATGCCACGATGGAATTCATTTTTACCATTTAACTTTCTATTACCATAACCACTTGAAATTGTACCATTCCAACCACTTAAATTTTGATTAGTAGTAGGGGAGGAGTTAGTTGATATCGAACCAGTTTGCTGAATTTTACCTGATGCAATTTGGGACTGTAACGCTTTAGCTTGCTTCTCTTGTAAAGCTAATTTATCTTTTTCAAGTTTAATTTGCGCTTCAAGATGCTTACGATACTCTTTAGAATGTTCAGGATACTTAGCTTGTAACTTTTGCTGTTTCTCAATTTCTAGTGTTAACGCTTCGAGTGATTGTTTATATTTATCAGTTATGTATATTGAATCTTTTGTTGTAGAGTTTTTATCTTTTTGAGAATTAGTGCTATCCTTAGTAGCTTTACCTGAATTTTCTATTGCAGAATTGAAAGAGTCGATAGTACCAATATTAGAGTTTAATGATGACTGTAAATTATCTAATTCAGATGTATAGTCACTAATTTTAGATTGAGTTTGACCTAAAATAGTACCAGAACGATAAGCTCCATAACCAGCAGTATAGCTATTAGGATCTTCATCCTTCATTTTCTTAACTTGCTCATTGTAGACTTCTTGCATTTTAGTTTGAAGAATATTTAATGCCTGAAGTTCCTTTTTGATGTTGTCAATTCGTGCCTTAGTAGCACTAGCTTGAGCAAGTGTCATTTGTTGTTCGGCAGTTAATTTACCGTCACGAGCATTTTTATAACCTTCAAGAAGAACTTTATTCGCCTTGTTTTCAGCTTTAATAGCTTCTATTTTCTCAGAAGTTAAAGCAATTGCTTTTCCATCCTTACCAAGTAAATCTGGATACACACTAGCTAATTCATTCATTATAGTTAAACGTTCTTCTAATGTATCTTTTACACGTTTTTCTTCAGCATTTAAATTTTCTTTAGCAAGAATATCTTGAAGCTGTTGTTCCGTATATCCTGCTAATTGATCAGTTAGTCCTTGATAACGGAAAAGTAAATTATCTAAATCTTCAACAAATGCTTGTGATACGCCAGCTAAAGATTCAGTAACATCTTTGAAGTCCTGCATTTTTGATGCTAATTCTGAAACCGAATTTGCAGCATTGTCCATTGAATTAGCCATATCTTCAATTACAACTTCGCCATCAACAATTTTAATTTGTCCTTTTTCGATTGCATTTGTAAATTCTTCATAAGTCAATGTGAATGAATTTAATTCTTTGTCAAATCCTTTACTAGCCGAAGCTAAATCATTCAAACTCTTAATGCTATCTGCATACAAATCTGCGTCATTAGTATTAATTGCTTTTTGTATGTTTTCTTGAATTCTGCCAAATTCATCTGCAAAACCTTTTAATTGAGCATTATCAAAACCAGAAAAATCTAACGAAGATACAAAATTTTGTAAGGACTCAGAAACATTGGAATCAATTTCTAAGGAAGATTGAGCATCTGCGACTTCAAATATTTTTGCTTTAATTTTTTCACTAGCTTGTTGATATAGTTGTTCTAGTTGTAGTAACTCAAGTTCTTGAACAGAAGTATCAACACCATTTTTTTGCATTGACTCAATTATTTGTTTTTGTTGTTTTATTCTAGATTCTAAACTACCATAAATGAAATTAGATAATGAATCATACCATGAACCGTTAATTTCATCATTGAGTTTTTCAAATTCTTCAATTGCAGTGTTTACTGTTACTTTATTTTGAGCATCAATTAATTTTTCTGTTGCTTTTATTTCTTGTTCAATAGCATCTTTATTCTTTAAGTGCGTTTGACCAGTAGAGTCAACATTTGCGATTAAAGCAGGGAATATTTCACCAAGTTTTTGTTGTACTTTTAAATACTCTTCTTCTTTAGTTGAATCCCAAGAACTGTCGTTTGCCTTAGCATCAGATAAAGAATTATATTGAGTGATTAGTTTTTCTACTTCTTCTTTGTTGTTTGATAGTGCAGTCGTATTCTTTTCTAAATATAAATCAAGTTCTTCTTGCTTTTGAATGTTCTCTGATATTATATTTGTCAACTTCTCAATAGCAACACCTGCTACTGCAAAAACAATACCAATTCCTGAAGCAATAGCCAATCCTCTTATAGCGACACCTGCTAAAGTAGCAGCAGTACGTAAACCTGTCAATGCTCCTGCATATAATCCTGTTGCACCAGTAGCAGCTACTGTAGCAGACGTTGAAGCATATGTAGAAGCTACCAATGCTCTGAAACTACCACTAAATGCATATACCGCAACTGTAGCTACTGTAATTACAGGTGGTAATAATCCAATAGTTGAAACTACTCCATTACCAGAGTCAGTCATTGTTTCCATCGCTTTAGTTATAACAACAATTGAATCGTAGATAATTGTATCTCCAGCAGTCTTACTAAAACTTGTCCACGCTGTATCAAGACGATGTAATCGACCTTCTAATGATTGGTTATATTTTTCTTGCTCACGCATTGCTGAACCTTGAGAATTTAACGCAGTAGTTGTACTGTCAATCGCCATTGAGTAGTTATTCATTAAAGCTGATAATCTATTTTGTTGATATGTTCCAGCTACATTGATTAACGTATTTTGCTGTTGTTCTTTACTTAGATTTTGCCACTTATTACCTAACTCATCAATTATTTCTGAAACATCTCTCATTTCACCAGATGAGTCTCTTACCGAAACTCCAACTTCTGCTAATGCATCTTGAGCTTTACTAAGTGTGCCTATACGTGAAAAAATCGTTTTTAAACTATTACCAATAATATTTCCTGCATGTTAATCCATATTTTCATATGACATAGACTATATCATTATCCATTAAGGATACTTTGCGCTTCAGTACGTAGTTCATCATCGTACCTATGCCTTTATAATAGGACTTACTAGTCGTTACACCTTCAAAGAAGTTTCCTTCTAAGCTTGGCACGGGATTGCCACCACCATTACGTGCTGAGGTTTCCCCGTTAGCCTACTTTATAGTAGACACCCCTGAACAATAGGGTTCACAAAGTTATTCGACATATATTGCTATATGAAGGAGCAAGGAGTTTACTCGCGAGTCGCTGCGCCAATTGCCGTAGTATAACCGACTAATTGTTCTAAGTTGACACCATATGTCTTACTAGACTGAGCTGCTTTATTTCCTTTATGTTCGTATAAGCTCGCAAAACTCATACCGTTCTCTTATGAACTGCTATATGTTTCCATATAGAGCAGACTATATCAAACTCTCAGTGAGAGCCTTCCCGTTTCCATTATCATTGGCTAATAATGTACTCCATTTCTGGATAGTCGTTAGGCATTTACGAAATTATAAATTTCGATTTAGCACGGGATTGTCCTCAACTTTACTTGTTAGGAGTTTCCCCGTTTAGGGAAGTTTAGACGTAGAATCACTTCTACGAATGCCGTTAATTTAGCGATAAAGCTAGGTCTTTAGTCGTAATGCTATAGTTGTTATCTACTTCGTTTAAAGTATCTGCAATACGAATTGAATCTTCTTTTGCAATATTAAACGCAAGAGTAGCAGCAGTTAATGCATCTACCGATTCCTTTGCATTTAAATCTGAAATATTGGTAAATATTTGAGCAGTATTTGCTAAGTCCATAGCTTCAGTTAGAGTGTTGTCCATACGTGCGAACTCATTCAAAATTTCTAAGTACTCTGAAGTCAAACCTGACAAATCTCTTACATTTACCAAAGATTTCTCAATTGTCTCATTAAACTGATAGAGTGGAGCATCTGCAACCCTTTGTAACGAAATAAGAGCCGAATCTAATTCTATTACTCGCTCAGTTAAGTCTTGAATACCTCTAATTGGCAAGAAAAAGGCACTAGAGGCGATCATCCAAATTGGAAATTTGGTGAATGCCTGACTGAAAGCAGAGCCAAGCGAATTTGTTGATCTAGCTGCTTGGTTAGCGTTACTACTAATATTTGATAATCCTTGAGAAGCGTTACCTACAGTTCTTTGTAAATTATTCAAGTTGTTTGCTGTTTGACCTGAAACAGTATTAAACGCTTGTAATTGTGATATAGAATTGGTAATTGGAGCAGTTGACAAATTACTTAAAATATTAGAAGTATTTGTTACAGAACCAACCGACTTCATTTTTTTATCTAGCTCAGTTAACTTAGAGATTACTTTATTTATTTGACTCTCTAAGTCCTTCATGGCTTTGGAAGCATTGTTTGAATCGATATTAACACTTGACTCATTTAATTTTTTACTAATTAGCTTAGAGACTTCATTTAACTCTTTTTCTAAATTACCTTTATTAATACCAAGAGATACGAGTAGTGGATTTCTGTCGTAATATTTCTTTAATGATTGTATGTATTGATTGACATTTTGTTGAGATGTACTGTTATTAACACCCAAAGCAATCAATAATTCTATAGGATTTTTAGTAGCCATTCACATCCTCCTTAAAATTTATAAAATAAAAAGAAGAAGGTAAGCGAAATAAAATCACTCAACTTCTTCTTTTTATTTTTTATGTATTTATTAATTTAGTGTTGAAATAAAGTAAGACTCCACAAATTAATGTGAAGTCTTCTGAGTAGAGAATCAACTGATCCTCTATTTTTGACAAATAGTATTATCAAGACAACAGTCTTAATCTATATGTACATCTATTATATGCATAAAAAAGATAAAACACCCTACATTAATTTGAAGGGTGTTTAACGAAAGGTAAGTTATTTAGCAGGTGGCAATCTGCATCTCTTGTAAGACCAATATAAATTATTGGTGTGGCGGCTGCCTGTTCCGCCCTTAAATAACTTACCACTTATATCTTATGCTTAGTATAACATAACTATTCTTACACGTAAATAACTTTATTAAATTTACTTTACTTTTTTAACTCTGCCAGATGAAATATAGTTGTTAAGTTTGGAATCTTTAATTGGATAAGATGTTCTAAATACCAGATTTCCTTTATTATTAATTCTGACTGCGATCATTAAATTCTTATCTATCTTTTTTATAAACTCAATACTGTTACCATTCGGATGTATTCCTACGTATTCTGGATCTCGAAGGACATCTGGTATTGCTTTAACGTGATCTATGTATTGTTCTTCGCTATCAAAATCATTTTTATGTTTTTCAATATATGTAAATCTATCTTTCCACATTAGAATTTCTTTTTTGTTTACAGTAAGTCCTAATAAGTCAGTTATCTCATTAGTTATTCTTCCAATAGTATAAACTTCCTTGTCTAAATTATCTAAATCGAATAAATCTAATTGATTATCATCTGACATTACAACACCTCCAATCTACTTAATTATAAGTAAATTGGAAACATAAGTCGTTGATATAATTTTGATATAAGTTGTAATATTTAATCTCTGTAAGGAATAGACTCAACTTAAATGAAGAATGTAAACGAAATATAATTTAAAAAATCTAAGTTTTATATCGACATATTTTGATAATAAAGTTTAAAAAGTTATACTTTTCGTAATTAATGCATATACTTAATTGAAGAAAGATATAATACTATTAACTAAAGTTGAAATATAGTCTTTATATTCCAATTATAGTAGAATACAATGAATTGATAGGAAAAATGTCTTTACTTACTATGAGTAATTTCACTGTATTTTAATTTAAAAAAACAAACCAATAATCACACTATGGAAAGAGAGGGGACTCAACTTTGGGACTATACGGGTTTTATACAGATGAATCAGGAAATAATGGCTTTAATGATCTGAGGAATCAACCAATACTTTGCTATGCAGGCATTTTAGTGCCTATTCATAGACAAATACATCTTCATAATGAAGTACAAAAAATTTCTGATAATTTGAAGAGAGATATCAAATTAAAAGTTCAAGGTATTCCTTCTAAAAATATTAAGGATTTACCGTTTTTTAAGAATTTTGAGATTCATGGTAAAGCCTTCATAGACGGAGAAGATTTTTATTACAGCCTTGAAAATAATGATAGATTTAAAGTAGTTGAAGATTTACTTACCTTATTACAAGATAGTGAGATAAAGATAGTTGCTTCTATAACTGATAAACAAACATATCAATCTACTACTGGTATTAATGATCACAATAAAATGCATGTGGACGGGTATTCTGAATTAGTCACCTTAATAAACACAGAATTAAGTCAAAATGATGACTTTTCATTTGTCATATGCGACGATGGCAAACCGAGTGAAATTAGTAATTTTTATAGCGCATTAAAAAACCCTTCAAATAAGAGGGTTTATCCTGACTTACAAATTAAAGAATCTCACGATCCTAATTGTAATTTAATTCAATTAGCTGACTTAGTTAATTTCATTACATCTGTATACTTCAGACAGAAATATGGTCATCCACCAAGAAAGAGACATCAATCTGAAATTATTCAGTTCTACACTCAATTTCTTCAAAGTAAAATTATATTTAGTGAACACAAATAAAAAAAGAGGGGACGTACACAACGTGCGAACCCTCTTTTGTGTCGTACACAACGTACGACTTATTAATAAGTATATTCAAAAGATTTTAAAATATGACTAAAAAATTTTAAGAGCATAAGTTCTAAGTCATACACAACGTGTGAGTTAGTTACTAACGCTCCTAATAAATATTGAATTTAGTCGCACTCAACGTGCGAGCAAATTCATTGTAGTATGTACAACTTAGTCATACACAGCGTGTGAGCAAGTTGTTTGTACCCTCATTATCTTACAATTCGAACTGATAGTCAATAAATTTATTCAATTTTTATAAACTGACCCATTAGTTAGAGTATGGGAGATGTAGGTGAAAATTATTCATCTAATTTACCGTACTGCTTTTCGTATTGATCTCGGTACATCCAGCGATAACCATAAGCAGTCTTATTTCTTCCCTTACAACATCCACTTATTGAGGAGCTTTCTTTCTTGTTTAGACTTTTTGATGCATCTGCTATTGACTCCCACTGAGCTATTATTTTATATTCTAAATTTAGTTGAATAATAGGAATTCTACGATGTTTACTTGCTATCTTTTTATGTTCTTTGTTGCTGATTTTATAATCACAAATCCCCAAGTGTACACCTTTCTTTAAATAATCTATAAGTGTTGAATTACTTATTTTTAATTTTTCTCCCATTTCTAAGTAAGTTAATTTGTTTTTATTAGAATTATAAAAATTACAGACCTCGATAAACTTGGAATTTTGAGCATTCTTAGCAATACTTATCCAATCAAGTTCATCAAACTTGAAAAAACTAACTAGATCTGATTTTAGTATTGAAGCTTTAATATATTCAAAATCACTGTATCTAGAATCAATAACTATATAGTGTTTTATGCCATTCTCTTTAGCTAATTGTTCTTTGAATCTATCATTGAGTTCTTCGTCGTTTAAAGTGCGCCCATTGAGACTTTCAAATCCACCATTGTAGTGTTGTAAACCATGCACTTCAATAATCATATTCAGCGATGGAATATAAAAATCATATCTTTTATTATTTGCCCAAGAAAATATTTTTTGACACACGAAACTTATGTTTAACTGTGATAGCAAATTTAGCATAAATTTTTCAGGGAATTTAAACCCGTCAGAACATGCCTCGCAGGTGTTTATATTAGCAAGCATTTTATATATTTGTTTATTTTTTGTAACAAATCCACAGTCAGGGCATTTCCAATCAACTCTTTTACTACTAGACTGTGTATATTTATATCCATCTTCTTGATCAGCTAACAATCTAGCTAGTTCAGGATTAGTAGTCCACATGTCATTAAATCCTTTAAGAACTTTTTTTCCAGAACAATATGGACAACCATTACCTCTATTTCTGCTACCAATCACAGCCTCCCACTCATGACCACATTTACCAAGCCACCAAACTTTTTTTCCACTATTTGAAGTAATATCATCCGGAGTTAAATCGGTATTTAATTTTGGATGCCATTCATTTGATAATTCTGGATTCAGTGATGCTAGAGAATTAATTTTGTTTACTTGTTTTCCATTACAATAAGGGCATCCTGTACCATTTGTTTTATTACTAATAGACATAAGATAACTGTCGTTACATCTTTCACATTTCCACCAAACAGAAGTATGACTTTTTGGGGCATACTCATTTGGTGATCTGTAATTTTTTTCATAGTCCCATTCTAAACAGATTTTAGGATATTTACTATATAAATTATTCACGATTGTGGTACGTCTCCCACTACAAAAGGGACATCCTTTTCCTGAATGTCTACTATACACTACAGATTCCCACTTATGACTATTATCATTTTTACATGTCCACCAAACTTTTTTCCTGCTTCCTTTGGTGATCTGATAACTGTCCAAACCTAACTCATCATTCTTCTCAAAGTCCCATTCTTCGAATAGGTGAGGGGAGTGACGTAGCATTGTGTTTTCTTTCAAGGTTGACACTTTCTCCATATCCAAAACTTCACCTGTTTGAATATTTACATATGTAGTTTTACACATATTTAAATTACCTCCTACAGTAATTTTCCTAATTATAATAAATAGGGAAGTAAAGTTAGGATGCTTTACTTGTCGAGAAGGCTAGCTACTTCCTTTTCTATCCCTATAGTTAAATTTTAACATAAATTAATTATATGTCAAACTATTTATTATGTATTTATTTATATTTATTTTAAATCTATATCACATTTTAATTAGATAATTGATTTAACGCTTTTTCTTTTAACTTATCATTCTTTACATTAGACTCAATTAATTGTTTTTGCTTATCTAATTCTTTCTTATAGACATTTGCGATTTCGTTTGTTTTTCTTAGTTGATCAAAAACTTTTGTTACTTCTTCGAAAGTAAAAATATCATCAAAGAATAACTCAAAATCTCCACTATCATATAACCCTTTCAAGTATGCAATATTATCTTCTACAGACCATTTGGATAAAGTATCGTATAGGGAAGTGAAGTACTTAATAATTAGATATCCCAGATATTGTTCCATATCCGCATCATCTTTAAGATAATCAATATTATTGTCTTTGCAGTATTGAATAGTTTCAATTAATTCTATTATTAGCTTATCCTTTTTAGATTTAGAGAAGATAGGGAAGTAAGTGATACTGTGTCCTTTTTCTTCATCAAAATGATAAACCTCTTTTCGATTAACGTTCTTAGCTCTTTGTACAAAAAATGAAGTATCTACCGTATTTATTTTATTAGACATATACAATTCTCCTTATATATTTATGTATTTATTATAATATTATTTAAAATTAAACCCACTTTCGAAGTGGGAAGTGTTTAATAAGACGTTTGTTTATTTAAAACTATCTTCATCTTATCAAAAAACTCATTTATTGATTTGTATAACTCCAAGTGTTCATTAGAATTACGCTTAAGTCCAATATTACTACTATATAAAAAGACATCTGAAGAAGGATGTAGAACATCTTTTGTTATGGCTTGGATTCGAACTTTAAATATTACTTTTTTGTTTTGGATTCCTTCGTTACCGAATCCACCACTAACTGATTTGCCTATTGAAGCTTTATTAGTTGAGTTTACTATGACGATATCATTTTCAATAATATTAACACTGTTAATACTTTCTAATGGAAAAGCGTTAATCAAATAATAATTATCTAAAATTTCTATCCCTGTTGAAATATCAGCTCTAGTCATTAAGTACAGAGTATTTCTTTCTTTTGAAAACCCAACAACTCCACTCAAATCATTAGAAACTAATAGATCATCTAATTGGTATTTAAATCTCATCTCATCTTTAAGTTTTTTTACTGACTGTGGATTATTTTCATTGAATCTAAAGAATAATCCTATCGCTACTGCACTTATAATTAATCCTATTATCCCTAAAGTAGTTCCAATTTCTACAGATTGATTAATAAAATTAAATGCTAAAACCATTAAAAGTACACCCAAGATAAGAACTACAAAAGGTACAAGCCAGTTTAATGTTTTGTTATTGCTCATACAGTAAACACTCCTCATCTATACGAGGTAAATGGTTTAGAATGTTAAGGAAATCTAAAGATTTCGCCACCATTCCTCCAAATACATATTTACTATATAATAACATGATTATGTAATTAATGAAAGATTTTAGAAATTATCTCCTCTTTATTGTAAGGACTTCATTAAAATCTGTAATTTCTAATGCTTCCATTACAACAAAAAGGTGTTCTCTGTTAATTTGATTTTTATTGTTTCTGTATAAATCTGAAATTGTAGCTGCTCTTAATTCTACACCAGTTTTCTTTATGATCAATTCCCTCAACTCTTTTTGAGAACTAATTCCTTTAGAACTAGCTGCCTTATCAATTGTCAATTTTATCAATATTCTACACCTCTAATGTATATAAAAATCTACTAGAAATCATTATATGCACAAGAGGAATCGATTTCAATTTATTACATATTTACGTATTTCTGTAATTATGTTATATTTTTGATACGAAATTATTTAATTTGATGAAAAATGAGGGTGTTTATATTCAATTTAAATCTTATAAAAGTAGTTCTGATTTACTAAAATACATAATTATTCCAAGGTAATAAAAAGATACATATACATAAGATAGGGAATAGTTATGAAATTATTCTTCTTTAAAGTCTATAAGTTCTCGTATGTCATTAATTTCTAATACTTCTGCTATACGAGCTAAATGTACTCTATTCATTGCAGTTTTTCCATTTGTACTAATCTCACTAATGGTTGCCCTTCTAATACCAGTCATCTCAGATAATTGCTCTTGGGTTAGATTGTTCTCTTTCATTAGTTGTTTAAGTTTAACTTCTATAGTTTTCATAGTAACTAAACGCTCCATCCTAAAAGTACTTAACTTGATTATAACTTATTTACGAATTTCCGTACAGAAATGTATTGACATAATTTTTCAGTTCATGATACATTTTATTTGTACTTAAATACGTACAGTCGTACAAAAAATCTAACTCATAATTAAGAAGAGGAGAATGAACATGAATACACTAATCACATCAATCAAGCTAATTGCAAAAGGGGACATCCCATCACAAGTTGAATTACTAGGTAAGCCTATTTACGAAAATGGTAAATTAATATCATTCGAAACAATTTATCAAGAGTACAATTATGATGAAGATAACTGTCTAGATTACAACATAGAAAACTTCAACATGTCTGTGAATAGTCTTCCAGATTGTACATACAAATTCACCAGTTATTTTAAATTTAATGTAATATCTAAAGGTATCGTAGAGTTTGATTTCTGTGTATTAATTGATAATGTACCTAATAACCTTATCGACAGTATCGACTCACTGGTAACTCCATCAAATATAATAATTGATAATTTCACCTTCAAAGATGATTGCTACTTATTTGATTCGTGTATGTCAGTTAATGAAATTGTAGGTGTAGAAATCATTGATATTTATTAATAATAGGGAAGGTGAGAGTGTTTATTTCTCACCTTTTATTATGTATTTATATTGGACATTAAGCTATGTATTGAATATCTTGTTCAATCATTGGTAAAACATTATTTTGCTTTAAAATATCATAAAGGAATAGTCTACCTTTTTGTGTCCACTTGGTACTTACTCGTGTTTTATCTATATCGTATGTATAGGTTTCAGTTTTGGTATATCCTTTGTCATGATACTTAGAATATAAGAACCATACCTTTCCTTGTTTATACTGAATACCAAGATCGTGTAATAATCGATTAAATTTATTAGCACTCATACCATAATCTTTAGAAATTTCAGTAACGGATAGTGCAGAAGGTGATTTTAATACAATATCGTAATAAGATACTTTAGGTTTCATTTCACCAATCTGTTGTTTGAAAGTAGAATTCTCAATTTGTAAACACTCATTCTTTTCAACTTCAATTAGTAAAGCTTGCAATGCCTCTTTGTAAGTCATAGGTAGGGAATGAGTCTTTGATTTCAAAACATTTTCCATCTCTTCAAACCTAGTCACATATGTAGCAGTAAACAGGATACCTTTTTCACCAGTCATCTTGTTAGCTACCATGTCACAACCTTTCTTAGTTAAAAGGAAACAAGGTCGAGTTTGATTATTACCATCCTTATAAGTGTTTTCAATAAAGAAATTAGCCGAATCCAATTTTGGATTGGGGTCTAAAACTTCTAAGTACCCTTTAATATCACGTAGTAAGTGAGCATGTTGTTTTCCAACCATTTCTGCCACATCTCGGCTATCTGTTACTAACTGTCCTTCATGATTAATTACTTGTAATTCTTTTGTCATTAAATCTCTCCCTTTAGTTATTTTATGTATTTATTATTATAAAGGATGAAATCAATTACTGATTTATCCCTATGTCTAAATACTAACATGCGGAGAAATGAATATCAAGTATTAATTATGTATTTATTTAAATAATATTCTTATTTGATTAAATAACTCAAGTAATCCCCTAAGTCAAAGTAGGGGAGTAGTTCAGGTATCTATGACATACTGCCGAAAATATTATTCTTTTCTTCTGCATGATCACGTAGATCATAATGTGCAATTGTTGTAGACACATCATTATGATGAGCGACAAATTTAGATACTAGCTCAAGTGGTACGCCTTGTTCCAATAAGTATGTAACTGCTGAAGCTTTGAATAGGTGAGGATTAATACGTCTGTTTAAGATATGAGACAGTACGCTTTTACAAAAGTAATTAGCCCATCCTTCTTCTACTACTTTTATTTCATCACCATATTTTTTTGTGAAAACATATTCATGATCATAGCCACGTTTTTCAATCCATAAACGAATGTATTTAAGTGCTTCGAAATTAATCATATAAGGTTCTATTTTTCCATCTTCTCCAGAACCCTTCAGGCGCACATTATGACTCATTATATATGTCATACCTTCATCGATAGGGTAGTCCAAGATTTCAGTTTTAAATTGAATGATTTCATTACGTCTAGCACCAGTATTGAATGCTGTAGCCAACCAAGCCATACCTAAATAATTTTCATCATCTTCTAACACTTTCATCATATCTAAGTATTCTTCTCTAGTAATTTTAATTTTTTCATAAACTGGACTTTTTGGAATAGACGGTAATCCACGAGTGAAGTTTCTAAAGTTTTTGTATGGATTCTCTTCATCGTCATCGAAATCATCCATAACTACGTTTTCAATATAATTACATAGACTAGAGATAGCTGCTTTACGAGTACCAATTGCAGCAGGGGACATTTTTCTTTCTTCTCGCAGATACGTTAAAAATCTAATGACATCACGCTTTTTAATTTTGTAAATAGGTTTATTGTTTAATGAATTATAAATGAACCATCCAAATTGACGTAACATCGACTTATATTGTTTTTTAGTTTGAGGAGAATGAGATTGCGAAGCTATGTATTCATTAATTAAATCAACATATTCTTTATTTACCTTGCCCCACATTTCATCCGTCACTTCTGGTAGATTTCTAGCTCTTTCACGTAACATATTCTTGTCAATACTTAACTCTTTTTTACTCAATCCAACATTCTCCTTTCATAGAGTGATTGAATTTTACTTAACTTCAAGTCCTAATTTTCTATAAGAATCTTTAATCGCATTTATTAAATATGTCGGGTTAGCTTCAATTCTAGCTATGGTTTCTTGTACAAATGGTCTAGCCTGTGACCACTTACCTTGCCTATACCAGTTATCACTAACGCCATCCTCAATCGTATCTGTAATAAACTGACCGTACATACTATCTACAGGTTGTTCATATATAGGGGTATAATGTGATTGTCCCATTGTTAAGTTTTCAAATAGAACTCTAACTTTTCCATTATTTACTTCTACTTTGGTAATCTTCATATTACGAACGTCAGATAAACCACCGTCATTACCTCTACGTTTATATTCTTGTGGTATGTATTTTCTATATACAACATCATGTACAGCTTGTGACATTGTTTTAGCTAATATGGATTCAATTTTCTTATCACCGAATACTTTATTAATGATATCTCCACGTAGAAGCTGTCGTTGTAAGTCGTCTAAGCTTGTTGCTTGTATTTTGACCATACTTATTTACCTAGCGTGTTCACAACTTGTAATTTATCTAATTCCTCATTTAGAGAATTCTTTTCTAGTTCAGCGGTAAGTGTTTCGCCTAATTTTTCAATTTCATTTTTTCTATCCAGTACTTTATTTACTTCAGCAGGATCAAACATGTGATTTAGGAAAATGCGGTATAATCCTACTTCTTCTAACATTTCCATTGATGCATAATGAATATCGAAAGGTTTAGTATCAACTTCTGATTTAAAGGATGTAAAATGTTTAATAATTAAAAATAGTAAATAACGTGCAATTTCCTCATCTGTGTTCAGTTTATCTAATTTATTTTCTTCACAATAAATAATTGTCTTATATAATTCTTCAATTATTTCATTAATCTTAGTATCAGAAAATTTAGGGTAGTAGTAGATATACTCATCATTTTCTTTATCTAAATAAAACTTTTCCTTTTTCTCTAACTCTTTAACACGTTTCTTTACTTCAGATAACTTTAATTGTCCCACGTTAAAACTCCTCCTTGTTCTCCTCAAATAATAAAAAAGAGTAGGGGATTAACCCTACTCATGTTATGTATTTATACAACTACAACTTCAATTACATCAACGTTAAGTCCATCTGTTACTTTGACATTTGTTTCTCCTACAGCAACTCCTGTGATTGCACCGTTTACAAAAGTCGCTACACTGTCATCATCTGAAGAGAAAGTTAAAGTAGATGTATCCATTACGATATTACTGTACTCTCCACCACGAATACCATAAACAGTTACATTCTCTGATTCACCTACAGAAAGAGTTACTTCAGAAGGACTTGTAGCCAACATTGAAACAGCTACTTTAGCATTACCCACTA
Organism: Lysinibacillus sp. 1 U-2021; assembly: GCF_029916965.1. NCBI lineage: Bacteria > Bacillati > Bacillota > Bacilli > Caryophanales > Bacillaceae > Lysinibacillus > Lysinibacillus sp. 1 U-2021. The sequence continues at coordinate 3,699,033 of NZ_CP123966.1, read as the reverse complement.
CCTTCCAAGTAATGTATGCGTAGTTATTATCATTATCAGCTAACGCTTTACCGTTTAATGTAAACTGAGAAACACTATCATGTGTTAGATTCATTGATAAAGCACCGTCTAATTTATATCGAGGTGCGATAATTTGTTGCTCAAATACTTTATCACCATCTGCGTTGAAGATATCGGATGTAAGCACTAATTTATAAGCTTTTGGGAATGAATTAGCAGGAATAGTTAATTTATCAACTAATACATTGTACTGATATACAACTTTAGCTGTTTTGTTCGCTAAGGCTGGAACTGTTATTTCTTTGTTGTTGGCATTGATTGTGCTATGATTAGAAGCCATTTCAACATAAACTCCACCGATCGGTGTGTCTGATAAAGTACCTTTACCTGAAGCATCAAAAGTAATAGTTTCTTCAGTGTAGTATTTCGACATCTCATTTTTAATTTTTGAACCTGTTTGTAAAGCTAAATAGGTAGGAGAGAAATCAGCAGCCTCAATTTGGAATGATAATACCTTTTGATAATTATAAGTAAATTGCAGTTGTGATCCACGACCTGCAAATACTTCACTTTCTTGCATAGCTTGCTCCATTGTCGAACTTAGTAATGCTGTTCCTTTCACCACTAAAGTATCAGCTTGTGGATCGATTAACAATGCATCTGCTACTGAAACTGCGAATAATTTTTCTGTCATAAAATATTTTCCTCTTTTCTTTTTATGTATATTTTAATTTAATTACTTACTAAACCATTCTTTGAAGAAATATGATCTAACTGTTCCTTACTTAATATTAAATCATCATCTGAATTTCTTTCTTTAATATAATCAAGCCAATGCGGTACTGTAGCACCTTCTTTAAATGAAACCATTCCAGAGTATTGTGCGCTTTGTAATACATCAGCAGACTTAATTAAATCAATTCTTTCAATCTCTTTTCTAAATTGATAAATAGTCATATTTTTTATTTCTTCATAAGTAGTTTTTTGCACACACTTGTAGGCTATAATTTGCTGTTCCAAATCAGCCATTTTACTATTACGTCTTGCCAAATCACTTTTAGCTTTATCCTTCGCCTTGTCAAAATCACTACCTAATGAATCATTCTTCGTCTCTATTAAATTTTGCATACTTATGATTTCACGGAGTTTATCAAAGTCTCTTTCGTGCATCTCATATTTTTCATTAATATTGACAATAAATTTATCCTTTTCGTTAACTGTAATTTTAATTTTTTCACATCTGGTTACTAATTGTAAAAGTTTGATTAACTTTTCATATAAATGTTCATTACCTTCACTTAAACTAACTCCAATTAAAAAAGCAAGATAAGTCATTTTAATAAGTCTAGCATCACTCATAGAGTTCTTAGGAATTAAAAGACAAGATGACGCATCATAGAACTCAACAATATCTTTCATCAAGACAGGATAAATCGATACACCACTTACATATTTTGGGTCTCCCCACACGTTGTCTAAATCAATATTCACGAAAACTCACCTCACTGAACTGAGTTTGTAACATATGCCATTTTATAGCCAATGAAGCCATCTGGAGTATTATTGATAGGAGAGGAGAACGCTAGTCTAAAATCACCTATATCAGTTATATGTTTCTTATCTAATAATTCGTTCAACGTATCACATATCCAAGTCATTCTGAAATCTTTAATATCAATATCTACATGCACATACACATCGAAATTGTATACTTGATCGGCAACAAACACATTATCTTGTTGTCTACGTGCAGCAGGATTGTATGTATCTTGAGGTTTCCTTGTCCCTGTATAGAAACAAATCCTACATAACTCAGACTTTAAATCTAAATCGTATTTTTTATCAGATGGCATTAACACCTTTTCAACAATATCATACTTGTTTGGTAACGAATTTATATCTGGTTTCTTTGTATCTAGTGGATTATCTAATGAATTCTTAGGTATGTAATGAAGTAAACGTAGTAAATTTTCATGAGAAGATAACGTAATGAATAATTTTTTTAGACCACCTCTTAAATCCATTAATCATCACCAACACTTTCAACACGTTCTCCAGTAATTCTAAGAACGCCAACTTTATTAATTGATTTTGAAGGATCAATACGGATAATTCTATATGTATCATTGAACAGTTTAAACTTTTCATTGTACTTAATCGATGGAGCTTCGGTGTAGGGGATAGTAATCATTACTTGATTGTCTAGAAGGTTAATCGGATTATTAGTATCAGCAATGGAAGTAGAAGCATCATTCATCTTAGGAACACACGGCAACATCTTAACTTCCCCTTCGATAATATCGTACACTGGTCTACCTAATTCATCCTTACCGATTTCTACTTTTTGATCAGCATATTTTACAGGAAATTCTGTACTACATAACCTTGCTTCAGCTTTTCGATAAATCCTATTATCTTCAGGTTTAGTTACTACTAACCAATATTCACCATTATGCTCAATTAAGTTTCCTCTTTCGATATCTTCAATATTCCCAATAATTTTAACTGCTTCACCATCAGCATCCCATTTTTGATTCATCAATATCTTTGCTGGTTTTTCATAGTTAATCATTACTTCATACGATGCATAACTATCTAAGGATTTATTAAGTAGCAATAATGCATCATGAGTAATTTTGTCGCCTGTATTAGTATTGTGATAATTACTATAATCCTTCATTTTCGTCACCTTCCTCAACATAGAGTAGGGAAGGTAGTCTTGCTATATCTGCACTAACTGTCAAAACGACATTTCTTATTTCAGCTAATTCATTGTCGCTAAGTAACTTTTTATTCAGGTATAATTCAAGTAAGTAGAGTATTGCATTGTTTCTTTTACTCAATTTAGAGCAATAAGAATAAATACTTTCATCTTCAAATTCATTATTGATATAAGAGGATTTCACTTTAATATCACTCATAGAAAGTCCTCCATTGTATTAATAATTAGAATATCAAGCTTCTTTTCTTGTTCTTGAACAGATGCTTTTAAAGAGTTTATTTGAGTGCCAAAATTTCTTAATCCAACATCTGAAGCGAATGGTTGCCATAATGACTCAAAATATGTACGCTGATTTACCAAGAATGTTAATCTGATAAAATTAGCTAGAATTAAAAGGGAATCTTCTGATAATTCTTCACTAAAAGTTTCAATGCTTGTATCACACTGAATAGATGTTCTCATCCTGTTATTAAAATACATAGTTGCATTTTTAATTACTTCATGAATTTTCTCATTCGTATTAGGTAAATCAATGTCGGATACTTTACAGTTATTCAAGAAACATTTCCACACATCATCAAAAGTGGTATTCATTTATACCACCTCTTAATCAAATAGAATATCAGCGCTAACTCCCATCCATTCAGCTAGAGCGTCTAATTTACCTTTTGTTAAGTCATCTTTCATATCAGAAGCGACATCAATTACAAATTGTTTTTCAGAATCAACTGTAATTTTCTTTAGTTCGGCTTTAAGTTTGTTAATATTGCCACCTAATAATTTCTCGATATCTTCTTTTGTGTTAGTGTTGTTTTCATAAGTATCTACTTCAGTAATAGTGTCTTTTATTTCATTTACAATCACATCATCTTCTTGAATTACTAATTGTCCTTTGTCGAAACATGAAGTGTTCATAGTCAACCAATCAACTACTTCACGAGGAACAGCTTTGATGTCTGGACGACCATTTTTACTCCCACTCCATGTGTATTGTCTTTCTTGTCCATTTCCTGTGTACTTAACAAAATATGATGTATTGCGATAACGTGCTAATTTAACAGTCTCATTCATTTTTATTTCTTCCTCCTATAGTCCTTAAAATAAAAGGTGACTACAAATTAAGCAGTCACCTTAAGTGTTTATGTATTAATTTAAAGTAATGCTATCATCTTCAATTACAGCGATTGCTTCACCGTATACAAGGTTAATTGCTACATCTTGAGTAATTTTAACTTTAATTCGCTCATCTTCAATATCCTGTTCAGTCATTTGACGTAGACCACCGTATTCTACGATAGAAAACGGTTTTTGAGTAACACTACCTGCGAACATGTAACCTTTATTTACTGGTAATTCAACTTTAGAGTTAGTTTCGTCAGTGAAAGGATTTACAAGGTTTACAGCAGTTGTACGTTGAATAGTAGTAGGGTTAAGAGAAGTAAGTAACTCTTCTTTAACACCTTCAGTAAGTAATTCTTTTACAGTAGAATCACTAGCTTGCTGGAAAGCGAAATGATCAATAAGTAATGAATCTGCAACAAATACAGGGCGACCACCATATCGTTGAAGTACAGATGCTGCCTTATTATATTGCGCTAAAGTTAAATTAGTACCAGTAACTACGTTTGCTGCTGGAATTTTACCAGAAGTGATGGCAGATGCAGTTAACTCATTAATCTTGTCAAGGAATAATTTAACCTTTGCATTAGCTACTTCATTTACTAATTTACGGAAATATTCCTCAGACTCTTTTACTAAATCAAGAGGCTCATAATAAAAACCAGTAGAAAGGTGAGCAGGTACTGCAATGATTGATTTGCGTCCTTCTACACGCACTAAGTCTACTCCTGAACCGGTTGCAGACCATACTACTTTAGCTTTATTCTTTTGTGGGATTCGTAATTCAACTAAGTCACCACGTTGACGATTTTGAGTATTTGCAAATAGCGATAGTAAATCAGATACCATTGGTTTAGCGATTTGATCTGCTGTCTCAACAACTAATTGATTAAATTGATGTAACATTGTTGGGTCTGGATTTGCACCACCATCACCAAATACCTTTGTGATATATGTTTTAATATCATTTGAATCAGTTTCTTCCATTTTGTTATTATATACACGACTAAATAAACCTTTTAATTTTGTATTGTCTAGTGCCATTATTTTAATCTCCTTTAATGTCAAATATGTATTTTTAAAAATATTAAGCCTTAATTACTTCAAAGCGAATCATTGGTTTCCCAAGAGTGTATTGCATGTCTTCTTCATTGTTTACAACTAAGAACTGTGCTGAAGCAGTAGCATAATCAGCATGTGCAGAAGCTGCTTCAGAAACAATAAACTTTTTAGTAGTTACATCAAAGTGAGCAACTTGTCCATTTTTAATTTCACTAAGTCCTGAATTTTTAGTGAATGCAGAAGTTTCAAATCGAGTATAACCTTCTTCTAAAATTACACAACGAACACGTTCGCCAACTGCATTATAGAATTTAGTGATTTCTTCTCCAAGATAACGTGTCTCAGGAGAAGCTACTAATACAGCTTTCTTATCATTTGCAGATAATTGTTTTACTGTACGTTCTCCTTCTGCGTTGAAGCCTAATTCGCCCAACGTAAAATTATCAATATCTGCTCCTTCAACAATTGCACCATTTGCTACTGTTTTTACTTTTAGACTTGATAAATTACCTACCGCATGATTTCCTTGTTCTTGTAACGCTTTTAAAATATCACTTGCCATTTTTGTATTCCTCCAATTATTATGTATTTTTTATACTGAAAATCTGCTATCAAAGTCATCACTAGACGGAATTAAATTTTCACGTTTGCTAGAAATTTCTCTGATAACAGGCTTTTCCGAATTTGTTTCTTTGTTCGACACAACCATATCAACTAACATTGAGTTCAATTGAAGAATCGCATTAGTACCTTCTTCATTTTCATAGATTGCTTTATTAATTAATTCTTGTACTTCTTCTGATTCAAATTTTTCTTTGGCACTTAGTGCTTCAAATTTACCTTCATAAAAATCTTTCTTCTCATTTAAAGCCTTTTCTAATTCTTGTTGTTCGAATTGTTCTTTGAATGGAGTGAGCTTTTCTACTTTTGAATTTAGTTGAATAATTGTTTCAGATGCAGTATTAAATTTTTCTTCGATTAACTGTTTATCGCTTGTGACCGTATTTAATTGTTTTTCTAATTCAGTTACTTTTGATTCTTTTTCATTTAATTGAGTAGATAATTCTTTCACCTCATTTTGAATTGATTCGAATTGACTTACTTCAACCCAATCACGTTTAATAGTAACCTCTACTTTTGAATCACCGTCAATAGTAATCGTGTCGTTTTCACCTTTAGAATAATTAAATTTAAAATATTTATCATATTCTAAATTATCATCCTCATCATATTTATATGTATTAACTACAAAATATGTCTCATACACATCTGAAATATAAGAGTATTCTTTTTTATCTAAGAATGATTCAAGTTGCGTATAAAGTAGGGAACGAACATCATTATGTGATAATTCGTACACTTTCTTAAAGAATTCCATATTTTCTTTTTCCTCCTCTTCTTTCTGATTAATTGCATGTGCAACTAATTTTGTTAATTTTGATACATCATAAGCTGGATATATTTTATTATGTTCGCCTCTATTTTCTGAGTTTAGAATACAGTGACCCTCATATACATAATCAAGTACTTCAGTAATTCCATTTTCAACTTTATAAGCGTCATATAATATTTCCATACTAGATGAAATGTTAATTCCTTCGTCCGCCCACTCTTTTAATAATCCAACTACATTAGGAAACCTAGAAGTCCATAAAATACCTCTTCCAGCTACTACTTCTTTTTCATTTCCATCTTTATCAACAATAGTTTTAATATAGGCATCTTCCGTAAATACTCCGATAGGTACTGTATTCATTGCTATAAACTCACTACCATCTTCACGACATTTATCTATGTATACTTCATGAGAACCTAACGCATCGTCATTAGCACCTTCTTCTGAAACAGGGTAATATCTAGCGACTATAGGCATTCCATTTAGAGTGTGCAATGACTTTTTAGCAGATTCTTTGGAGATGAATGCATAATTACTTGATACGTCAAAGTCATGCATTATGAATTCTACTTCAGATTTTGTAGGATTATCTGTGTCAGTAATTGAGTTTAATTGTATTTCAAATAAATGTCTTTTTTGCTTCAATATCTCACCTCCTTCAAAAGACTAATCACTTTTATTCAGGTAAATCATTACCATTCCCTGTCTTGGATTTAATTGTATTATCATTATCTGGACTATCTATTTCTGGTCTTCCATTTTTATCGTTCGTCATGGTATGTGTGCTTCTGTAAGGTTTAATTCTGTCTTGTAAATTAAGCTCTTCAGTTTCATAGATAGTTTGCTCAAAGAAGCTCTCCCATGAAACGCCATCTAGTTGATCTACAACATGCTTAATTGACCATCCTTTGTCATTCAATCTCATTAAAATATCCACTTTCTCTTTATGAGTAAGTGGAGTTGATTTGTCATATTCCATTACAAAATTGTCTTTTTGAGAAGAGGGAAGAATTAGGTTGATTAATTTCTGATAACATTCTTGTTCGATATCTTCTAACATTACTCCAAGTCTCTTATAGAAAGTATCAAGATTGAGTTTAGATGCACTAAAGTTACCGCCATCACCATTCAATAACCCCCCTGATATACCGTATGCAGTTTTAATATCTGAATTGACATTTCCATACTTCTTATCACCTAATCCATCTGTAGAAACATCTGGGAAGTCTAACTTGGCAAAGTCTGGTATAGTTACTACAGTTACTCCTTTAGTATTACTTTTCTCTAATGCTTGTTTAACTCCAGAGTGAACTTTCTGTTTCACAGCTTTAGGTAGTTTCAGATTTGTCATTGTGTCATATTTTTCATTACCATTCACACCTACAGTTAATACTGCAACAGCATTAATGATTTTATTAGCGATGGAATACTCTACATCTTTCAATTTCTTCTTATGTAATACATCATATAATCCAGAGGTTACTAAAGATGTACCTAAGCCTTGATTTCTTTTTAATGTTCCAGTTCTCAAAACAAATGTTCTATCTTGTGGTAACTCTTTATATTTGTATTTTGAAGTATCGGTTTGATATTTCTCAAAATCTTGTATTGTTAAGTATGGTGACATGTTGTTAAATTGTTCATTACGAAAATCATCTTGTAATTTTGAGAAATACTCCATATCAATAACACATTGCCACTCACCATTTTTTCTATAAGCAGGGAATGTCATTCTCACATCATCAAACACATAAGGATAAATATTGTTTTTATCACCTAGCCAAATTCCAACTAACGTTCCAGACGCTGATGTTTGTTTAAGTAAATCACGAGTCAAACGTTTATGTTTAATTTTGTGGAGTGCTTTGTTAATCATTCCGATATATTTATCTGTGTGTTTATTCTTATCGAACGAATCTATTTTGTAATTTAAAGAGGGAAGTGCTTCTATTAATTCGAATAATTGATGTATTTCACCTGATGAAATATAATAATATTGTGCTAAATCTTCAATTTCTTTTTGAAAAGTATCTGGATTCGAGAAATACTTTTTAAGCGTTTCAGCATCCACTTCATCAATTATTCCTTGTGAGAATAAATTGGTAACAAATCCAGAAACAAAAGTGCTAATATAGTCGTTATAATCATTCACCATTCTTTTGTATTCTTCCGTCTCTGTATCTATTTGTACAATTTCTGACATTCATTCACCTCCCTGTGATATATAAATTTTTAATTATTCATTATTTACAGTGCTAACTTATTGATTTCGCCATAATTATAGTGAATTTCACCTTTAGAGGTTTCTATAATATTTTCATCAATTATAAAATTTATCCAATTATGACCTTCTTTTATCCAATTCGTTCCTATTTTCAATATATCCATTAGAACACTATCTTTAGGTAATTTATCATAATTGGAAATTATTCTCATTGACTTCCAACCCAAATGCTTTAATGCAAAATATCTTTTTCTTTCTTTTGAATCAAATTCTGTTTGACTTACATTATCCTTCTTTACACATAAGTCGTGACCACTTCCATCATATTCTATGTATATTTTTTCGTGTAGAAATGCAATGTCTAACATTGATTTTCCAACAGGATAGTTTAACTCTCCACCATATAAATCATGAATATATTTTTGTTGTCTTGATGTCTTGGTAGTTCCATTTTCATGCATCGTTGTATTTTTCTTACTTTGAACTATTTCTGATTTATTAGGACTGTCAACACCATATTTCCTTAATGACGTTTCTCTAGATTTCATTAAGTATTCTTCAGTTTGTGTGTAATTTTCAACTCCATATCTTAACAACATAGTTTCTTTCCTTTTTTCTCTAACTTTATTTGATTGGAGGGAATACTCTACTCCTAGATTTATTAAATTAGTTTGTTTGACCTTTAAACGAACGTCATCTAACTGAGATACATTTTTAACTTTATATTTAAATAACAAAATTTCTTCTCTCTTCGCTTTCATACATTCAGTGTTACTGCAACAAGATTTATTTATAGTAGAAATTGATTTATTATAATTAGAGAAGGAGGTATCGTATACATCGTTACAGTATTCACATATTGCTTTTATATTAGCTCTACTATTTTTTGATAAATCTTCGACCTTCACAATAATTTCATCTTTGTATTTAGTGAATTGATAACCTTTGCTTTCGTAGTATTTTTTATTACTTACATTCCATTTAATACTTACATATTGATGATTAACTAACATTTAGTTCATTCCTTTCATATTGATGACTAAATAAAAAAGGCTACTAATTGTGTAGCTCCTTGAATTCATTTATTGATTTTTTAATATCTTCATTATCATTAAAATAATAAACATTCAATTTTCGTTCTTTGCTATTTTTTGAGATACCAATTTTTTGTAATACAAACCCTTTATACATCAAAAAGCCAGCTAACTTGTTATTAAATATAGAGATGTGCTTAATCATTCAGTTCTCCTTAGTCAAAAATATACTATTGAATCGTCCTCTTCATACATGTTCGTTTCTTCTATTTCTTTTTCCAAAAATAAAAAGATATAATACAATGCGTAAGCTAATGCAGAATATCTATCTTTATCAATCTTTCGCTGAACCTGTTCTACTGTTATAGACTTTTGAGTTTTCTTTAATTTCAAATTCGATATCTCATCAATTAGTCTTTGAGTATGTAGTCGTGCTTGTTCTTCAATCACTAAACTATCATCGCCATGTACAGATGTTTTCTTAATCTCATCATTAACTTTCAAAAGTTTCAACTTTTCGGTTTCTACATAGTCAATAAATGTACGAATAATGTCATCATTGATTCCAGTTGCAGTTAAGTCGTATATAATTTTTATTGCTTTGTCATGGTCAGGTTTTTGGTCAGTATTTATAGTATCAAAACATCCTAACTCTTCATTTGTATCAGGGTCAGTAACATCTTCCAATAATCTATCTATTAAACCTTTACCGATTACGTTTCCGTCTATTACAATTGCTTTTACACGAGATTTAGTTAAATCTTCGTTACCTCCGTACCTTTTGAATAACTGCTTAACTAAAATACTTTGTTCCTTAAAGTTTAATCCATTAGGGGGTTCTATAATATTAACCAATTGTATTTGTCTAATTAATCCTTCTGAATTTCTGATGATTTTTAAAACAACTATAGCAGTTTTATTATTACTTTGAGCAGATGAACGAGCTACGTCAACACCTAATACATATTCGTTTAATTCTAAATTACCACGCTTATCTCTTGGACATTCTAGTTCTGCTTTAGTAATAGTTCTTAATTTTAAAAGTTTACTAATGTTCACTAAAGCTCCATCAGTTGCACCAACCCACTTTGATTCATAATTCATAGCAAATGCAGTGGCTGAGGTTGTAGGATCATTCTTCTTTGCTAATAACTGATTTCTAGTTTCTCCACGACCATAATGACAAGGCAATTCCCAACTAGCACCTAATACTATTTTTCCTTTTAATTCAGCCATTTCTTTAATCATATTTAAAATACGATTAAACTCATCTGAACCACGATAACCAGAAGTTGTAACGAAATTTATCATTCCGTTTAATTCGTATGGACTAATGACTGCTTGTTCGCCAATAGTTCTTCTAGGTACGTTTACAACAGGCTCAAGCACGTCTTTGAACAGTTCATTATTTAATAATGCAGATTCTTCTACATTTAACCTATGTCTACGTTGTCCTTTTGTAGATTGAGCATTGGCTAAAATAGAATAAGTACCACCTGATTTGAAAATTACTTCTACACTATCTTTACTGAAACTTGATTTAGTTATTTCATTTAATAGTAGTGGGAATTTTCTAATCAATTCTTTATGCTTATCTTCACTAATAGAGGCTGCATTTTCCTTTGTTTGAGCAGACATAGAGAGATTGACATCAGGAAAAAATACTCCAGTATGATAAATTGACATTAATTCAATCATCGTTTTTCCGAATCCACGAGGGAATACTCCGTATGTGCTTATAAATCTACTCAAACATCTTAGAAATACTCTTTGATCTAAATCTAATCTCATTCCGCCTTTTTCTGGCTTGATTAAATCGAACCACAAGTCAGGATAGAATCTCGCCCACTGAACAAACTCAACCCACTTGTTAAAATTGTCATCAAATGAATTCTTCTTTAAATCGTTTACTTTTACTTGAGAATTAAATGCTGGATTATCATTTGTTCGAGATGATTCTTTAGAGTATTTGAAATTATCATCTTGAAAGTTTTTATAGCTACTCATCTTCTTCACCGACATTAATTTGATTATCAGATTTTACACTATCATAATCTTTCTTACGCTCTTCATAGAATTGATATATTTCTTCATATTCAGCAGGTGGCAATCCTTGTAGATCACGTATGTAATTAATGTAAAGCCATAATGTAATGTCAACATCATCTTTAGGTTGTTTGATAAACTTTGGTAGTAGCGGAATTATGTCTTGATGTTCTTCCACCATACGAGCTAGTTGACCAAATCCATCTAAACCTTGTGATAAATCAGCTTTACTCATTTGACTTGGCTTTAATTTGCCTGCCTCGGCAGATTCTTTAGCCATAGCAGCCCATTCTTTAGCTTCTTTAAATTCACCTTTAGCTTTAGCGATAGTTTCTTTTACTTTGTTTACACAGTACTCACGTAAGTATTCTTCATGCATTGTAGTAGGTAACTGAAAACTTGGCTTTAAATTGATGAATTTCTTTTCAAACAAAATATACTCTTCATCTGGATAACCATATCCGTACTTTTCTTTTAATTCATCAAGAAGCAATTCATCTATATTATAAACCGATAAATTATCTTCTTGAGTAGTCACATCATCATTATCTTCCTTTTCGAAAATGCTTTGTTCCCATGTATCATGCCTATAATCTTTAGCGTTGATAAGCTTAAAATACTCGCCAATAACGTCTGGTTTCGTTAAAGCAGATTCAAATAGGTGTATATTGAACGGCTTATCTACTTGCCTTAAAGTATTCTTCACGCTGTCGGTATTATTATAGTCCGTATTATCTTTTAAGCATTTCTTACAAACACGCAAACGCTCATCAATTTTATCCATAGGACTATACGATTTATAGTAATCAGTGAGTCGTTTATTTTCTCCACACATGGAACAGTTTTTATATTTATCTTTATCTTGAATGACGGACAAATATATCCACCTCCATTAGTTATATGTATTTTTAAATATAAAAAACTAGGAATAATCCTACTCAAGCATCTCAGCTTTAACGCACACCTAAAGGAATGTATAATACTCCAAGTTAGATGTGCTAAAAGGTGAGATTTAGTATTAAATTCAAATTATTATTCATATTGTTATTATGTATTATTTTAAATAAAATAACCGTTTTAAGTAATTCTTTAAATTATGTATGTAAAAATAAACTTTAAATCTAACTTCGAATATTAGATTTCTCATATGTTTCACCTAATTAAATTCTATAAAGAATGTACCTTTACGACCTTTTTCAGTAATCCAGAGAAGCTTTTGATGTGCTTTACCTGTCATTCGACCATCTTTTGCGTAATCATCAACGCCTCCAAATGATCCGTTAACAATTAAGTCAACACCATGAACTTCATTTTCAAAATTCTTATGTATGTGTCCTGCAAAAATTGCTTTTGGTTTCTTGTCTAGCATTAATGAAAGATTATTAATTACAGTATTAACACTATCTAAATGACCATGAACACCGTAATATTTGTTTCCTAATATTTCAGCTACGATAATTTCACTATCAATATCATTTTTATGGAAGATGACATTTTCAAACTTTTCTAATCGCATTTCCATATACCACATAATAAAGCTATGGAATGATTCTGTGCGAACTTCCTCTTCTTTGCGAGCTGCAACACGGTCATGATTACCTTTTACATTATAGTAATGGACTGTTTCGAAATTATTTGCTAATACTGATACCAATTCACTTAAAGCTTCTGCAACTTTCTGAGTAGAAGTAACAGCATTCTCTGTTTCACTTAATTTTGTCAAACGGTGAATACATCCACTAATTACATCCCCAAGTTCAAATACATGAATTTCTTTTACATTTAACAAATCTTTATATTCAAGAACATCATTTCTAACCTGATTCAGACGTTCATAAAAGATTTCATCATTATATTTGTTCCAGTAGTTATCTGTTACCATACCTTTATGTAAATCACTTAATAATAAAGCCAACGCTCCTTTTGAAGTATGGGAGGGAAGGGGTTTAACCCATTGTAAAGGCTTATTGATATGTATATCGTCTTTAATTTCATCTAGTAATTTCTGAAGTAAGTTGTCTAGACGTGCTTCATGAGTCATATACCTACGTAATTCTCTACGTTCATCAGATAATTGAACTTTAAGTTTGAACAATTCCTTTTCTAATTGCTTCATTTCGTCTAATTGTTCATTTGTCATACCATCTTTAAATTTCTTTTCAAAATAATCTTTGATTTCTAAGAAGAAAATTGAACCTTTACGTAAAGTATCACGATGCATATTAAGATTTAAAACTTCCACAATATCTTGCCAATCATCATTAATAGCTCCAGTTAACTTTTCTTCAATTAAGCGAAACTTCCATTCCTGATTTGATTCGTTAGGGAGTTTATTTAGCATTTAATCACTCCTTACTCTTCAATTGGATCTAAATCTTTGTCTTCTTTAACGGTAACTGTTGTATTTTTACCATCAAATTCACGTAGTTTTTCAGTAATATTAAACTTTTCTTCTATTGTAGTTTTTGTAGCAGCATCTTTTTTAGATTCAGTGATGTAAATTTGATCATCTTCTACACTTACTAAACCTTTATAGCTCACTTGTCCTGAATATTTAGCCATAATTTATATCCTCCTGTTATCCTCATCTAATTTTTAATTAAAATAAAAAGGATAGAGAAGAGAAAGGGAGAGCCCTACCTCTAACACTATCCTCATACTAAAACGTCTGTACGATTACGCTAGCTATTAAAAATTAGCTATTTAATTCATCTTTGAATTTAGGTTTAGGTGCAAATCCTACTGTACGCTTTTCTGCAATTTGAATTTCTTCACCTGTTTGTGGATTACGACCCTTACGAGCTGCACGAGTTTTATTTTCTAATTTACCAAAGTTGAAGATGTCGATATCATTACCTTTAAGTAATTGTTCACGAATAACTTCAAATACTGTTTCTACTGCAGCTTTAGATTCTTTAGAACCTAATTCAATTTCTTTAACTTCTAATGCTTCTTTCAATAATTTACCTAATTCTGTAGCGTTTAATTTTTCCATCAATGATTTCTCCTTTTGTATATCTATATTTATTTTATGTATTTTTTGAATTAAAAAGGGGGATTTAACCATTTTTATTTGTACTTTAGCTTTTTATTCCTTTAACGAATATTCTTGGAAAACACCTACAAACGTTGATATGACGCTATTTGTAGCACTTCATACTCTTTCAAATATAACTATGTTATTGATGTATCAATGGTTCATTATTCGTCCAAAGCGTTACATATTTCTGAACTTCCTTACTCTCTCTAATGTCTTTTTCCGTTTTATGTATGTACCACAGTCATCGCAATATCTAAGTTGATTATTCACAGCTTCAATCCTAACGCCGCAACATTCACATTGTTTAGTTCCTTTTAAATTTTGTCTAAGATTTGATACTAATATATCACCATAGCAATTCCAAAGAGTAGTCTTATTTGGTGACTTAATGTTATCGTATAATTGTTTGACTAAAGAGTTTACTATTTTATTTTCATCTGATTCAATTTTAAATAATTCATCTCTTATATGTTTATAGACATATAACATTCCTTCAGTTTTATCTTTAATGTTTGCGTTCCTGATTATAAATTCTTTGTTTCTATTTAATCTACGATATGTTTCAACAACCTTTCTATTTACATACTCAATTTCTTCACTCATTAACATTTTATAATCAAATTCACCTGTAATTGCTTCGAATTTAATATTTCTATTAGGAATTATCTTTCTTAGTCTATTAACAGTGCTTTTTGTAATGTCAGAAACATTGTCTTTGTCTTTATTTTTAGCTTCAATAAAGAAGTAGGGAACTTTACCTTTTATACTCTCTTTAATTTTTTCTTCTACTTCTTCTGGACGTTTAGGCATATACAATGTTTTGGCATAATCAATTATGTAATTGTTTTCAGCAGTAAGCCATTTAACAACATCTAAATCAATCTCTTTTTCAGAATTAAATATCTTAGTGATATTATTACTAACTTCACCTATATTAGCTTTAAATGCTAACAATAGACTGTCATAAATCCTTGTATTATCAATTATTTCTGGTTCAGCAGAACCCATTTCATAATAAAGAGGGTAGATATCCTCCATATTTCTTTCTGCAATTGATACAAATAAATCATCTTGAATAACAAGAGCTTTATCACCATCGTTATCAAACTGTAGAATTTTAGAAATTGGATCATGAATGCTAGTGTAAATACCATTAGTAATAAACCATTTATTCATTTTATCTTCCTTTATGACATTACGTACACAATGTTCTTTATATAAGTGAGGGCTTCGTAAAATATCTACTTTACCTTCAGCATATACATTACAAAATACATCACCATTTGATAATAATCCTGTTGGTTTAACTTTGCCTAAGAATAGTCTTTGACAAAATGCATATAAGTCTGGAATCAGATAAAGATAACGTCCATTTATTCTTAATTTACCTGCTCTTGCATCGTTAACCATTGATTTTTTCTTATCTTTTATAACCTTTTTAGAATGTTCATCATTCAATAATTCTGGATAGAGGGTAAGTGCTGTTTGAAAATGATTTTTCTTTTTATTTGTGTCAGTAGCACCTAAAATTCTTAACATTGTTTCTTTATCATTTCCAACTTTTAAGATGTCTTCACTAGTAGCTTGAGATATCTCTTTTAATTCCTGATTCGATACATCTGTTAATGTCTGCAGCATTTGATAATTTAATGTGGCATTCTCACCAATATCTTCTTCATTTAACTTTACAGCTTGACAATTATTATCTTTAAATCTTCTTTTATAATCGTCCCAATCATCATAATATGCTTTCATTTTAAATTGAGATTTAGTGAATATGACTTGGATATCATCTTTAATGACATCCCATTCCTTACCATATATGTCCTTCACTTTAGTATTCCCATGTAATTTAGCAAACTCGTCAAATGGAAAGGGGACTAATAAACCTTTTACATAGGGTAACCTAGTCATAAAAGCTTTTTTTGATTTTCTAGGTAGTATCATTCCGCAGCCATCAGTGTGTTCAATTGGTACATCCATTTCTTTACGAGTAATCTTATAGGTATCTCGATCGATGTAATCAAAGATAGAATTAACTTTAGTCTCTAAATCAGGAACGACAATGGTTTTATCTATATCAAAGCCATTCCATTTTACACTTGCTGAAGCAGTTAAAGCTTTATAAGCTAATAATTTATTAACATTGCAGCCACCTTTACTATTTATCTCATCTATACTCAATCCACAGGTTAATGATCCTTCATACTTGTCCCATAGTGATTCTTTTATAAACACAACCTTCTTAGTTCTTATTTGACCTGCACTAGATGAAAAATAAATGTATTTCTCACCTTTGTAAGTAAATCCATCTTTCATAATATTGTTAAGTACACTGAAGTAAAAAGCTCTTACAATAAATAAATCGGTGGATAAACTATCTACCTTCATTCCAACTGTTCTAGTTAAAGCTGAATCAAACATTCCAATAATTCTATTGTCTGATAAGGAATCAATTCGTAAATCTCTTATACCTTTAAAATCATTAAGAAGTGAAGTAAGTTCTTTTTTATAATTATGTATGATTTTATTAATATTTTTTTTAGTTTTGATTAGACGTTCTTTACGTGTATTACGATTGTCTTTTTTCTTCTTAATTGCTTTATCTAATTTTCCTCTTAATATGTATAACCTAACTAATTTTTTATGTATTTCATGTTCCTTGTCAGTATAAAAGCTTTCTGTACCAATACTATAGATATAAACCTGTTTTTCTAAAGCACTTACCAATTAATCAACTCTCCTTTAATATTATTATTTTTTAATATGTATTTATTTAATTAAAATTTAGTGTTATACCATTTATACATACACTTTAATACAGATTTTAATTGTTCTCTAGAAATCTTCTTATCTTGTTTGAGTGAATAGTAGACATCTTCCTCAATAGAAGTAGCCATCTCCATTTGCACCATTTCCTCTAAATAAAATAAAACGTCCTCTTTGTTAAATTTTGTAGTCATATAAAATCTCCTTTTAAATTTTATTTTTTATGTATTTATTAATATTATAATGTAAAAGTTGGCGAAGTGACAGTCAAAGTTAAAAATATTTTTTAATATCCACTATATGAGTAGTATTAATTCAATAAAACCGTTAAAATCTATATGTTGGCAAAATTTGTATCGATTTTTTGTCGAATTATGTAGAAATATGTAATAACTGAATAGCTTTGATAGGTATTATGGTGTATTATTTAAACTGTAAGATTAATGTTTGTTTGTATAATAAATGAAATGAAGAGTGTTTTTCTTGTAATTTATAGAAATTATACCAATAATTATAACTGTAGAAAGGTGGAGTAGTATAAATGAAAGAAATAAAAACTGTTGATTTAAGTGAAAATGACTCAGTGAATTCAGCATTATTATTAATTATAAGTAAATTATCTATAACTCAACCTGAAGAGTCACTAAGGCTATTGGCAATGTGCGCCAAAGATGATCTCCCTAAGAAAAGTGTATTAAAGTATGCAATTGATATTGTAGAGAATGGTAGATTACTAAGTTAATATATTTTATCAATTTTATATTTTATAAGTCAAATAAATATCATAAGTTAATTTGTATGAATACTTAACAATTGAATAATAAGTAATTTTTGAACTCGAAAAGACGATAATCAATAATTTCATCTTTAGTCGATTGACTATGAAAATCCTGCTGCTGATATGTAGTGTTTATATGGGATTAGAGATGACTTATCGTTGTTTTTCGAGTTATTTTATTTTCTGCTGATTTAGATAAAAAAGTAGGGGAATAACCAGTGTTTATCGGAGTTTTATCCTTATTATAAAGATCAAGTCAATTTTAGTCGTACCGTTTTAATCGTAAAACTCAATAGTTATGGGCTTTTCAGGAGTAATTTTAGGTGAAATAGAGGGTAAAATAAGGTAAAGTGACTAAAGTCCTATGATGTTATATTCAATATTTACAAGGGTTTTGATGGTAATTGACGAATGTGAAAACGAATAAAGGAAGAGTGGGTGGTGGGTATAAAGTAATATGAAATTTAGCAAGTTGAAAAAATTGTCATGGTGTGTGGATGGAAGAGGTAGCCATGCTATCAGACACTCCAATTACTTCCAAAATGTTAACATACCCCCCCATATCCAGTGTTTATAAGGATATAATGTATATTATTTTACCTTTTATAACCAATTATTTACAGTAATAATCAACACCGATTGCAGCTAAATTTACATGTCAAAAGTAAATAAATACGAACATACGTTTTAATGTATAGGTAATATTACTCAATTATTTGACTGATATATTCGTTGTATAACATGTGTCGTGCGGTCAAAGACTTTTTTTCTATAATAAATTAATTAACATTAGCAGTATAAATGTATCTAATCACTCAATTGTGGATAATGTTAATAATCTGTGCATAACTTTCTTCATTATATATTTATTAATTTAAAATAACCAAAACAAAAAAAATAATAGCAGCAAGATAAAATAAACCATCTCACTACTATTATAAAATTTAACTACACTAAATGTTCTCTAAGAAATAGATAGTCTAGTACAGTCAATTATTTCTTTTTCACATACTTACTATTATCAGAAAATCTATCTTTCATTTCTATAATCTTATATCCAGAATTACTAAAATAATTATCTATAGTTTCTTTTTTATTATTATAATGATTATGTATATATCTTTTGAACGACTGACTAACTTCACTAATAGGTACAGGATCAACTATATTCATACTATTAATCACTTCAATAAAACTATCTAGCTTCTTGTCTCTTCCATAATCATACATGCTATATAATTTATACGCTACAGGTATATTTGCTTTGTTGTTCATATACATCTTATTAATACCTTCTAACAATGGTACATATTCATATGAATTACTTTCTCTTACATCATAATAAGCAAAGTATACATTTATCTTTTCATTACTATCTATATTACGTAAAGCTGTTCTATGTATTATCTGTAATATCTCTGCATATAGTTCTAGCTGATATACTTTCTCTAACCTTTCATCTTGAAACCATTTCCCATTGTCTTTGTTTTCACTTGTTAAAAGACTAACTTCATTATCATACAATGATATCGCTATTTCCTTGTAATGTTCTGCATTTCTTTTAGGTAAACAAGGAAGGTATAATGTAGTAATACTATTCAATGCATTCTTACCAGTGGTATTAAGTAAGTTCAACCCTTTTGTTTGTGATTGTTTATCATCTTTATATAATTGCATCTGTTCTTCTGTAATTGCTTTCTCTTTATGATATATGTTTATGTCGTCTTTCATGGGCAATAAAAATAAATCATTATGTACACGGTTCAATTGATTAATACGAGTAGCGATAGTTTTCTGTACTCCTTTATTGTCTTTGCTGCGAGCATATAAGGAAGTATTCATTTGGTCATTGTATAAATATAGTCTAGTGTAATTGTTTCTGTTCTTTACTTCCTTTAATTCATAATGATTCTGATAGGGAAGGTGAGTGATAGTAGCAGTACCATCAAATATAACCATATTCATTTTAAGTTTACTGTAATCAATATACTTAGAAACAATTATCTTTCGACCTGTCTTATTATATGTATAATCATCTATACGTCCATATCCTTTAGTTTTAAGTAGTTTCTTGAAATGTCTCAATGCATTTAGCGAATTATATTTATCTGTATTATCTGGATGATCTCTCATATCATTCAAGAAAGTTATTAAATCCTTTGTCTTGGTGCTATTCCATTCATCTTTATGAATTAATGTATCTGTTATATCTGTTGCATTGTCTGCTAATTGGCAGGATACAAGATAAATGACGTATGATTTATACTTTTGTATTGTTAGTGGTTTATACTTAAAAGGTTGTGAAAGGCTGTCGAACCATTCCAATACATTGTTATGACTTGTTATATCGTAGGTAACTGCATCATGGAAAGGTGGTCTTTCATCAATAATTAATTTCCTTTTTACTCTCATTCCATTATGTATATAGAATTGATAGTTGTATATGTTACCGAAATTTAAAGTAAGATTCTTTAATCTTTCATGTTGTATTATAACTATCTGATACTTAGATAAATCCATTTCGTATAACTCTTTATTATCTGCATTCAGATTTATTATTGAAGGATTAATTTTACTTACCTTTGTATATATTTCATGTGCAAGTTGCTTTTCTTTCACGCATAATAAAATAGGTTCGGTCTTATTCCATTTTAGATATGATGTTATGACAGTTGTCTTACCATGACCCATTGAAGCATTGCATACCCATTTAGTAGTGTATAATTCATTCTTATGATTATGAAAGTCTAGAAGTATATGCGCAATGTCTGAAAAAGCATCCTTATTAATATTCTTCTGGTGTTGAGGCGTTAAATAATTAATCAATTCACTTTTAATATCTGTATAATTCAATTTAATGTTTCATCTCCGTTTATGCATTTTATTTGTTAAAGAAATCACTGTACTCTGTTAAAGCGTTATTTAATTCCGTATTACGTTCATATAGCCAAAATGTACGGTCATCATTCTTATTCTTGGCTTCACATATGTAAGTAAATCCTTTAGTTTTAAATAGATACTTCTGTAGTGATGTTGAGTAACAAAAGAAGTATGGTTTAGTATTCACAATCAATCATCCTTTACGTTTTATGTTTGTATTATGCTGCTCGAGGCAGCATATCTTCAACTTAAATCACCTTTGACTATTCCTGCTATTATAAACTTTCATAACTTTATCTAATCTGTCACAACCATATGTATTTTCTACAATATAATAATACTTATTCCTTTTCTTAGCATACTTGAATCCTAACTCTTCTAATAATTTACCTTCTGCGTACTTACTATACCTACCGTCAGAACCATTTATCCATATCCAATTATTACTCTTACTTGCTTTAAATCCTTGCTCTGTACACTTGCTAATAATCTCATCAATACTCATGCAATCATCCTTTCTAATTTAAATTAATAATCAATAGAGAGTGGGGAAGAGAGGTTACTATGTATCAGCTCTAATCCAATTCAAATTATATTAAATCCTTTCTTTATGTATTTTTTTTATTTTGATTAGTAACGCAAAAGAAACCACCGATAAGGTGGTATTAAAAATTAACTCCGTATTCAGTTAGTGCTTGAGGTATATCTAATTTGAAATGACTATTGATGTTTGATCCATTAATGAAAATTATAACTTCTTCACCAAAATAACTTTTTAAATGTTTACTTAATAGTGGTAACATATCCATATAAAGCATAGCTATATAACTTTCATTTTCTAATTCATAAATAATACCTAGTGTACCATCAATTACTTGATAAGAAGGATCTTGTAAGTTGCCATCAATCTTGTTTAATAAGCTTCTTTCTACACCTGAATCATCCAGTAAGTCAGAAATAGCATTTAACTTTTGTACGAAACTGCCAGTAGCTGTATAAGAGATGCTTTGAACTATGTCTTCGATATCTGGATCATAACCATCTGATAAACAATCATCGATATACTTTTTTACTAATTCTTGATTAGTAAATTTTGAAATGATTTTATTTTCTACTTCTGATAATTTTTCTAATTTAAACATACCCAAGCTCTCCTTTATGGCTACAGTTGGTAGCACTTGTTTTATTTGTTACTTTAAGTATACCACGAAACAATGATAAGTCAACAACATTTTATGTATTTATTTATATAAAATTAAAAATATCTACTCAACCTATACACTAAACCATTGTCAAATTCAACCTGATACTCTGTCTCTGACACTTTATCCATAACAGCTACTTTACCATGTAATAACTCCATTCCTTGTAAGCCTTCTATCAACTCATCATTACATACAGTTATAAAATGTGTACGCATATCTTTATGCAGCGGATCGCATTTCCACGTCTCAAATTTTAACTTGGTAGGTGGAGTAGGGATAGTAGTCAAGTTAGTCATAAACTGCTTTACACGGTCTTTAAAAGTGTTATGACTGTGATAGTCTCTGCGTGTTACCATAAGTTATACCACCTCTTTATCAGATGATTTCTTAAAGTAGCTATTGTATATTTTCATTATTCCTTCATGATATTTGTCTGCTGATATTCCACTAAACCAAGTATGAACATCTTGACCATTTAAATAGTATTTTACATAGGATTCATTTTCTTTTATTTCTAGTCCATTTTCAACCATATACTTTAAGGTTTTAGAAGCTTCCAATCCTAAATTATGAATACGATCCTTTTCCTCCTGTTGTCGCTGTTGTTGAGCTTCGTAGCGTTCAATCCAAGACTTTAATTTATAATATCTATTTTCTTTATCCAATGAATTTGGAATTGACTCCAGATAATCGAAATAATCTTTTTTATCTTCATGCAGCATATTCACTTTGTCAAATATATAGCTATGCTCAAGTTGCTTTAAACGTTCATTTGTCATAGTAGAGTGCTTACTTGATAAAATCTTAGTAGTTGTTATTTGATTCTGTACAGCATGGTTAAACGCTTCGTTATAAGTGTTAAACGTATTGTTATTTAAATGGAATACTTCTGGTGTATCATTATCGTTCATAGTAATAGTTTCAGTAGCTTCTGCATCCATTTTAATTACAGGATCAACTTCAGTAACTTCATTTTGTAGGTATGCAACTGAACCGTCGTTGTAAGACTTAATAATATTTAATACTTCATTGATAGTTCTTTTAGATGCATGTTTGAACGTATTTACAACTAGATGATATAGTTCTTCATCTGTTTTATTTTCGACAGACTTACAAATATTTGTATACCTCGCTTCATAGTTTTTGATACCGTTAATCATATCAGATGCTTTTTGTTCGTCTTTTTCTTTTAGCTGCTCTTTGTATCGTTTAGCTTCATCTGATTTAATTTGTTTAGCATTTTGTTTTGCCTGTTCAACAAGTCTACTGTCCCAACCTAAATTCAAATTTTGCTTAAATAGAAAGTTCATAATAGTCGAGTGACGTTTAACCTCTTTTTTATTTCCTTTTAAATCCATAACCCAACCTTCCATGAAATAAAAATCGAAGTATGCAATTTGAACTTTGTCATAATATTCATTTTCAGCAAAAAGTTTGATTTTTGTTTCATCCTTAATTTCAGTAATTACGTAGTCAGTATTGTAAAGTTTCATTTTGTTTTCCACCTTTTATTTATGTATTTGTTTAACTAATTACTATTATACAGTATTCGCTGTATATTTCAAGTGAATTTATGTATTTATTAAAATAAAAAATCTGATGGTTATAGGCTTTTTAGATTGACGTATTTTAAGTGGTTGAGAAGTTGGGAAGGGTGTGTTGATCCTATTCAGTCAAAACTCCTTAAAATTGATTCTGAGCACTATTTTATAGTTATTTTATGAGAAGTAGGGGAAGTAATAAAAAAAAAGACTAACTTATTCAGCTAGTCAAGTTGAATTTTTTTAGTTGTTCAATAGCTTCATTTTCAGCGTTTAGAATCTTATTGTTCAGTGCTTCGATTATTTCTTTGTCTAATTCTCTTCCAGTGAACTCGAACGCTTTCCATAGGTTTATTTCGTCTTTGTAATGACAAGTAATTAAAGGAGTAACTAATTCCAATGTATTAGTATAATTAGTAACTTTAAAAGATACACTGTATACTTCATCTTTCTTTGTGAAGCTATTCCATTTAGTTCTATATAGAACATAATTATCACAAATTGTAAGGTGCTTATACATGAAGTTGTCGCCTTTTTCTTTATCTGGTTCAACTAATTCAGATGATGTTAGAACGTCTGTTATTGAACCTTCATAAAATTTAATGTATGTAGCAATTGATTTTTCTTTTTGAATTTGCATATTTTGATATGTTTCGTTTGATACTTTAATTTTACCTGATCCTTCACACTGAAAACATACACCGTCTGCAATGTGCTTATACTTTACTTTCCCTGAACCTTTACAACGATCACAAGTTATAGTATTTGTCATTTCCTGATCACTCCTTGTAATTACTTCCTATTAACAGTATACAAAATAAAAGTGTTATAGTCAATTGTATTTATGTATTTATTAAATAGTAACGCTTATATAATCATCTGGACATAATTCTAAATTATTTTTTAACTCGTTCAGATTATACGCTATAGTATTGACTTTATCTAATACTGTACCTCCATAAAGCATTTTATCTATAGCAAATTTTTTACTTTGAAGATGCTCTTTGTAAAAGTCATCTTCTATACATCCATCATAATTTTCACTGTATAATTTTTCTTTCCATCCTTCAAGTAATTGATTAAATGTAGTATTATAATGCTCGTATGACTGATCGAATTCACCACTTTTTAACACTTCTAATAAATATGCTTTTGATTTACCTTTGTAAGATACTTTAATTTTATTCTCTTTACACAGTTTAACAATTTCAGCATGTAGCTTTATTAATTTCTTTAAGTCGTGTTTAATGTTTTTCTTGTGCTTAATGTAAATCATGTCATAAGAAGAATGTACTGTTAACTGCTCATTCGATAAAACTAATTCTTTGATATTTGTTAAATTCATTTGTTTGACCACCTTAGTATGTATTTTTTATTTTAATGTTCAAAAGGAAATTGACTGTAAAGCCACTTAGTTTTTTATAAAAAGCATATATTATTTAATGTTATATTCGACTTAAAGGTTAATCTAAATAAATAACTATATCTAATTTACTTACTTAGATTAACCTTTAAGCAGTCAACTAAATGACTCATTTACTATTTCCTTGTCTTTATAATACTACAAATACTAATTTGTGTAAAGTGTATTATGTATTTATTTATATAATTTTTGTCATCAAGAATAAAGTAATCGATATTACATTTACAGTAACTCCAAATTTATAATAAGAAACTTTATCTTCTTGCGAGTCATCATCCATCCATAAAAAATCATCTAATACAGACTTAATTTTACCAATCATCATGATTCCTCCTATGTAAATTGAGAGCAAGGAACACCTCTCAATCATCAAATTTTAATTTAATATGCTTATCCACGTTATCAGCAACAACAATTAATTCATTTTGAATAACTTCAACAATAATACTGGTGTCATTATCTGCAGCTATACTTTTGATATCATCATTATATTTTTGGATCTTGCTGTATAATTCATTTGAGTTCTTACTTGCCTTTAAATCATCTATGATGTGTCTTAAATCTGCATATACTTTCAACTGTTCTACCTCCTTTTATGTATATTTATCTTCTAAAGGAGAGTAGGTGGAGTAATTAATATGATTATATTACTTAATCATTTATTTCTTTTATTGAGTCAATGTTTACTGAATCATAATCAATACCTAACTTATGAGCATAAAAATCTTTTAATTCATCAATAGCATGTTCTAATGACTCAGCATTAATATGACCTTCTGTATCGCCAAATAGTTCATGTGTAATAACATATTCAAAAGTCTTCATTAATGTACTCATTCATTAACAGCCTCCAATCCTGTAAGTTCCAATAGAGTATCATCAACAAACGTTCCAATAAACTTTTTACCATGATGAAGGGTAGTAGTGTTAATATAAAATGCTTTATCAATTTTATAATCATTAGTTCCAACATAAATTACGTTTTCATATTCAGCTTTCGGATCAAGGAAATAATGTCCTTCATCATTACTGTACATGTATAATAATTCAGTTTGATTGTCTTTTAATTTATTTGTTTGTATTGCAGTACATTTATTTGAAGTTTCTTTTATTTCTTTAGCTAAAACATCTGTATTTGTAGTTGTTCCAGTGAAAAGTGTAAAAGCTGCAGTGATTGAAAGTAAAATATTTTTGATTTTCATAATTAATTACCGTCCTTTTATATTTTATTATTTTAAATGAATATGGTAGGGAAATAGCTTTGATAATATTTACTTTAAACTAATAAACTTGATATACATAATCACCTAAAATATTGTGAGCTTGTGGTTTTGGTACATCAACGATCAAATAAGTTTTTATTTCATTGTCCATATCTTCATTTTTCTCTTGTTCTAATAGTGTAAAACCGTACTCCGCAAATAATGTCTCAATGATAATATTAGTCCGTTCAATTGCCTGTTGTACTGTTTCATTTTCTTTCATTTCAATATATAAATGTAATTCTGTCATTTTCCATTCCTCCAATTTAGATGAAATAGTATTTTTAATTAAACTGCAGCACTAATTTTTCGTTCCGCTGTTGATACAATACATTTAATATTGTTGAACGTTAAAGCCCAACTACGAGCTAGTAATTTGTTTTTCTTGTCTGTAAGTTTATCTTGTAACTTTAGTAATGCGTCTGACAGTAGATCTTTAACATTACTTAATTGTTGTGCTGCTTTCTTATAGTCTTCTTTAGCTGTATTAACTGCATTGGAAGCTAATTCTTTGAAATGTGTAACTAATTGAACAGTTGTTGAATTTTCAATTTCTAATTCTTTATTTTGATCCTGTATTATTAAGTTTGTATAATAATTAGTTAGCATTGTAATAATCTCATCTTTACGCATTTTGCGCTTTTCCTCACGATTGTACCAAGCTAAACCTTCTTTGTTTGCCTCTACTTGTAACTCCTTAGCTGTCATAGCAGATAGTGCGCTGATTTTGATTTCTAGTTTCATTTTTATTCTCTCCTTTTGTTTTATGTATTTATTTGTTTAACTTGAATTAATCTTATCATCCATTTAACAACAACACAATACTTTTTATGTATTTATTTATATAAAATTTCAAATGATGCTCAAAACATTGATATATCAGCGTTTCCAAGTAATCCAGATATCAAAATTTAAGTTTCTTCCTATTATAAGCGATTTTTCAACTTGTTGAACCGTAAGATCATCTCCGATTCATTATCACATATTCAGCCCACATTCTCTCCACGTTAACGAAAAGCTGCTACTTATTAAACTCTCTGCATTTTAAAAGCTTTAAATAGGGAGTATCTCCTCCAACAGAGATCAACCGTTAACATCAGGATGTATTTTCGCTGCTTATTCTTTCAACGGTAACCCATCTATAAAGAATAAAAACACAATAATGAATAGAATGGAAGTAATGACAAAAATTATAAAAATAAATACAGAAAACACTTGTATCTTACTTATAAGATATGTATAATTTACTTATAGCTTACAAGTAAGGTAAATTTTAAAGAAAACACCATTTACTTACTTAGAGTAAGGTTTTAGCTATTATTAGAGCAGTTATTATCGTGATTAACGATAAATTAAATACAGAATTATGTAATTTTCTATTGATGACCGGAATAATGTTATAAAAATAAGCTGATATTACAATTAAACGAGTTAAGTTGTTGTGATATAATTAAATCAATAAATACTAAAAACAATAAAGGGGATATGAAAAATGATGAAACAATTAAAATTAGTCGTAAATAATGCTGCGGATTATGGTACTGGGGTTAGTTATAATAAATATGAAGTATACAATTCACTACTACAAATGAGTAATGAAGTAAGAGAAGAGTGTATTAACAATATAAATAAAGAGTATGGTTTTGAATTAGTGGATAAGTATGATTTCGCACGATATGAAATTTCAGTAAATAACTCAGATGTAGAAGTTGAAGCTCCTGTATTATTTACACCAAGTTTTACAAAGGAAGAAGTTGATTATTATAAGGATCAAATGAAAGAGCTGCAAAAGGGGTACATGAAGTTATTAGCTAACTAAGTATATATTGTATTTGATAGATTGATGTAATTATGAAGTTAAAGATTGAGGTGGCAGTAAAATCAAAACTGTAGAATTAAAAAATCAAAATCGTAGAATTTTACATTTAGAGAATAAGGATATGTAGAATTTTTAATACGAATATAGAGATAGACAGAATCTTGATTTATTAATTGTATGATTTTGACTCAAACAAGTAACTTTTGTTTTTATGTATTAAATTACACTACATTATAGTAATATCATCATGTTATTATTATCATAACGAAAGAATTTCAAAGGAGGATTGTTTGTGTAATGCCCAGACCAAAGAGTAATTTGACTGGACAAATATATGGTAAATTAACCGTAATTAAAGAAAGTGAATCGAGAAATAACAAATCGTTATTGGGTATGTGAATGTGAATGTGGAAACACAACTGAGGTTCTTTACTTGAACCTTAAATCAGGTAGTACAAAATCCTGTGGATGCTTGAAAATTGGTAGAAAAAATTAAAGACGATAGACGAACACGCTGCGGGAAAGACATTGGATATATAAGAAAACGAGGGAGGAAAAGATAGTGAATAACGAAGAAATTAAGAAATGGATCGAGGATAATTTGGTTTTGAGGGATGAAGCTGAGACAATTACTGGTCAGTCTACTTCTGGGTTTGGTCAATCTGTAAGTGCAGGTAGAATTAAAGCATTTGTAGAATTTGGTACAAACAGAAAAACACGTTTATACCTCCGATCTGATCTAGAGGGATACGCAAGAAATAAAAGAAAATAAAGTTAAAGATTACTCTTTACATATCAATAATGATATGTTATTATTGATATAAGGTAAGGGTGACATGAGAAATAAATACAAAGGGGTCGAATGATATGTTAAAAAAGATCGTTGAAAATTTTTTAAATTCAAATGAAACTTACTTAGCAATACGTGCTGATGATGAAAATAATTACCAAGTTGGTGATATTTGCAAGGATTCTTTTGAATGGGATTATGAAAATGATTGTCCAACAGAAGAATCAATAGGAGGTACTTGCGGTACGCTTGTTGGTGACAAATGGCAAGATGAAGAAGAGTTAATTGAGAAACTTGAAAAAATAATTCAATTTAACAAAAGGTATGGTAAGCAACAGTACGTAATCGCTGGTGACAAACATGATTTTGGGGCTGATGAAGATGAGATTATTATAGAGTGTGCAACAGTACTATATAAGTTATAGATATTGGTGATGATATTAACCCAAGTGCAAAAATACACTTGGGTTTTATTTATTTAAAGCAAATTTACCAAACTTATCAATATTAACATTTTAGGTATTCTGAAATTCAAACTAAAATTAAAATAAAAAATACATAAAGTATTTGACTTCGAATTTTGGTGTATGGTAATATCAGGTTAAGAATAAATGGAGGCAACAACTGATTATAAGTGGAGTTATTTGTAATTGGAAGTTGTATACCATTTGAGCATCAAGTAAAATTGATCTATAAAAGTATAATATTATTTAAAAATTAGGAGTGGTATCTTGAAACTAGAAGAATTCGTTAACAGCGAGGTATTTGTTAATTATGTTAAAAATAATCCTGTAAAGCCTATCTGTATCAGTGCTTTAGGTGAGGTAAAATCTTTAGATACAGAGAATGTAGAGAGTTTAAGTAATATTGCTAGAAAACTTAAAAATGCAGTAAAAAGAATTAAGTAAAATCAGCATTTTATAAAACAATTAAGGGGTGCAGTGATGGACAAAGCAACATTTGATATGATTAAAAAATTTCATATTATAGAAAATGACATCTATGATCAATTATGTGCAAAAGGTATGGAATTCTCTGAAGTAGAAGATTTGCTTAATAACTCTGTTGATTATCGTGAACAGTTACTAAGAATAGGGAAGTATTTAGTTAAAAAAGAATGTTTAAACAAAGATACATTTATCAAAGAGAATTATCAGGACATTGAAAAGTACATTAAGCTTAATGTTATTTATGAATATGATAATGGAATGGCTTTATGTGAAACTACTTCTGGTTTATTTTATTTAGTACCACAAAATCTTTTATCTTGTAATGATGAAGAGGTAGGAGATGTAGAAAATGAAATACAAGATGACGAGAACAATAGTCAGTGGGTAGTCAGTTATCTAGATTTAATTGATGATGATGTGAAAACATTATTCTTTGAATCTAAAGAAGAAGCTGAAGCGAAATATAAAGAAGTTAAAAGTAATAAAAACCACATGTCTGAATTAATCCAAAGTAAAAGTCAATATGATCAATTTGAATTAGGATTAATAGATTAAGGTTAAATAATAGAAGTTTTTGACTTAAATAACAAGGAGGTAGATTGAATGACAGGAAAAAACGTGAAAGTAATTAAGTATAGCGGACTTTCAAGTAGCAAAGTGAAGTATCCTGTAGAAAAAACTATTGTTGGAACAATCATTAAAGCTAATGAGGCTTATTTACGAATTAAACCAGAAATAGGAAGGATTGTCGAGGTCGCAAGAAATAAAGTAATCAGTGTGAAGGATAAATGATATTAGATACTAGGTAAAATGAAGTTATTATTCAAATCTAAACTGAAGGTGGTGAATACATGGATATTTTAGCAGCAAGACTTAAGAAGCTAAGAGAAGAAAATAAAGTATCAAATAAAGATTGGACTCAAGGTTATGTTGCTGACAAATTGAATGTAGCAAGGACTTCCTATACCGCATATGAAAATGGTACAAAACAACCTACATTAGAAACGTTAATCAATATAGCTGATTTGTTTGATGTTTCTATTGATTATCTTTTAGGAAGAAGTGTTCAAAAGAATATTAATGATGATTTTGTTAAAGAATTAATTGAACTAATCCAAATGATTCCAGAAGAAAATATTAATGAATCGAAAATAAAATTATTAGCATACACACATGGTCTAGTAGATGCCTATGATAGTAATTAGTTTTTATTTAGTCGAATCTCAGAGGTGAAAAGTTTATGAAATATGTCACTCAATTGACGCATGATCAAATATTAGAAATCATGGAAATTTACTCACCGAACAATCTTGAATTGAACTATAAGAAATTAGATCATTGTATAGGAGTTACCCTTAGAGATCATGAAGGAATAGAAGAAAATTATACAATTAATGATTATGATGTAAATATTATAGATTGGATGGGTAATGAACATTCATATCTTATAAGATTTAGAGAAAAGATGTTGAACTGGTTCGGTTTCGAGTATGCAAAAGATTATTTATTAAAATAGAACTATTATTTAATGAGGTGGTGAATTAAGTTGCCATTGAAATGTTTAAGCTGTGAATCAGAAAGATTATACCGATATATAGAAAAAGTAAAAGCATATGAACAAAAGATTACCAATAATAATAAGATTTCGAAACAGAAAAAGTTAAAGTTTGCAGATTATTTAAATCCTGACCATATACACTGTAAAAATTGTGGTGAAAGAAAAATTAATTAGGGGTGTTTGTATGAATAAAAAGATTAAAAATAACATCATCATTTTCACAATTTTACAAGAACTAAGATGGGCAAGTTTGCGACACACATCTTTAGAAGTCAGAATTTTCTCTAAAGATTTATTGGAGAAAGTTGAATATGAGTTGACTCATTGGAAAGATGGTTAAATATGATAGCGATTTTAATTATTTCCATTACGTATAAGCTCATTTTCTTTAAAAGATGATAAATATATCAAGCACACTATAAATGGCTTTAAAATCAACGTAAATAACTAATTAGCACATAGAGGAGAAATATAGATGACAACATTAAAAGTATCAAGTAAATCAAATCCAAATTCATTGGCAGGAGCAATTGTAGCAACTTTAAGAGAAAATCCTAGTGTAGAAATAGCTGGTGTTGGTGCTGGTGCAATTAATCAAGCAATAAAAGCTATCGCTGTCGGTGAAGGTTTTGTAAGACCTGAAGGTAATGAATTGGTCTGTATTCCATACTTCGAAAATATCACAATTGAAGGAGAAGGTAGGACTTCTATAAGATTGAGAATAGAAAAGAGAAAGATGTATTAAATTATTCAAAGTTTAAGTTGTGAAGGAGGTGGAGTATCATCTAGTCTATATAAAGGTGAAATAAAAGAAAAATATAAATATGAAAATACATAAAAGGATTTAATTAATATGAGTAAGGAGAAAAGAATATGGTTACAGATACCAAATGAAATAATACGCAACACGGGATTTAATATTGATGAAAAGTCATTTGCTATTTATGCATTTTTACTTTTCAAGAGGTTTCAAGCTTTCAGTAATGGCGAAATAGATGTTTTACTTAAAGATATAAAATTTGTGACAGGGATTACAGATAACAGAACTGTGAAGAAGTGTTTTTCAATTTTAAGTGATCAAGACTTAATTAGGGTTGATTTTGATAGTTTACCAATTAATAATCCAATACATTTTACAATGTTAAAACCATATAAAGAAAACTACTTTACGCAATTACCTTTAAATTTACTAAAATCATTAGATACCATTGGTGTAATTGGATTTAGATTGATGTATTATTATGAGTCGTTTATTAACAGAGAGAATGTAACTAAACAATTTTGTTACCCTAGTTACGAGACTATTCAAGAGGATTTAGGTATAAGTAATTTTTCTGTAACGAAATATAATAAACTATTAGTAAAAGAAAAACTAATTACTATTACAAAACATAAAGTAGAGTATGATCCATTTGGAGATAGTGGATTAGAAAGATTCAATAATCATTACACTGTAAATTTACATATGATATAGATAGTAGAAGAATGAATAATTTTCACGATTGGAATTTTACCTGATAAGGTGAAATTTTAAATCGTATATACTGGTTATTAATGATTATTAAATATTCTTCTTTATACACAAAGAATTTTGCAACCTTTAATGGTAATTAACTTTGAGAGATGTTGCATTTCAATTAGCAATAGTGGTAATTGGCTTTATTAATGAATTTAGGTGCTATCAAGTCTTTAGAGAGCTTTTGTCTGAATAGTATACAAAGTGTGCTTAAAAGTATTAAAACGTCTAAAATCAATTGGAATCAATATTAAAAGTTAAATGAAAGATAGATATTATATAAACAAATAAATAATGAAGGAGAATTATTATGACATTTAAATTTCCTAAAGAATATGAGGAAAAATTAAAAAAGGAAAATGAATTAAAGTATGTATTATTTGAGGATGGATCACAGAAGCATGTATCTGAATTTCATAATAAAAGCATTTCACCAGACGAATATCGAACTTTTAGAATGAATTCTTATGCTAGAAATGATATTTATCCTAAATTAACGAACGAAGCATTACTTGAACAGGCTGAGTATTACATTTCACAATGTCATAAGCCATATAGAATAAGTACATATAACGATGCGATTATTCATTTGATTTTACCTGAATTGTTGAAACGCATTAAAGGGAGTGGAGAAATGGTATGAAAGATAGCAAAATCTATAAAGAATATGTTATTTCAGGTTGCAAATGTACTTTCGAGGAATATTTATTTGAAAATTATAATCTACTGGAGTTCTATTTTGAACAAAGTGAATCATGGGCTGATGATTTAGGTTCTTTAATTTGCGAGATTTATAGAAGTGGACTATTAAAAGATACTAAATTTGAATCGAAATTAGAAAATATTCATACTGCGTTAGATGTTTAATAAAAACTGAATATTATTTAAACATAAATACATAAAAGGGAAGTGGTAAATTTGAAATTAAACGAAATACATAATATAGACAATTTAGAACTACTTCAACACTTAAATTCGGAATCGATTGATTTAATTTACTGTGACATTTTATATAATACAAAACAAACTTTTAAACACAAAGATGGTGCAGTGGCATACGTGGATAAAATAGATAATGTGAATGAATTTTACGATGTTCGTTTTGAAGAAATGTATCGAGTTTTATCTAATACAGGAACAATTATCATCCAATGCGATTATAGAACATCTCCATATATACATATTCTTTTAAACAAATATTTTAAATTTCAAGATAAGATTGTTTGGAAGAAAAATGAGACGGGTAAAGGTGCGAAATCTAAAAAAGCATTATCTAAAGATTACGATGAAATCTTCTACTTTACAAAATCAGATAATTTTACAGTGAATAAAATTAAGTCGCCTCACGATGTAGTATCATTGAAGGAATTTAAGTATTTCGATGAAGAGACAGATAAGTACTTTAAAATTGTTCCATTGGGTATGTACTCTAAAATTTCAGTAGATAAAATGCGAGATAATGGTGAGTTATATATGACTAAATCAGGGAAAGAATATAAAAAATATTATCTGACTGATTATAATGAAAAATGCCTGTCTAACATTTGGGTTGATTGCAAGAATCTTTATAATGGAGAAAATAAGGAGATGGTCGATTATCCAACTCAGAAGCCTAAGTCTTTACTGGAACGAATTATTTATATGTTTTCGGACAAAGGTGATGTTATCGCTGACTTTTTCTGCGGTAGTGGCACTTCAATGGTTGTTGCGAAAGAATTAGGAAGACAATACATAGGGTGCGATATTAATTCTCGTGCAGTAGAAATTACAAATGAGAGATTAAATAAAAGTGATTTATTATAAAAATACATAATTAAGGAGAATTAATATGAAACCTTCAACACATAAAAAGATTAAAAGCTATAAATCAAAATCAATTAATACATATTATAAGTTGATGTATCCTTTAGCATGGGTGGTTGACAAATTTGAAAAACGTAACTATAACAGGTTAAAACGACAAGCGACTCCAGAACGTGTAGCAAAGCTATTAGCAAAAGATATGTACAAGTATATGTGTAAGAGTAATTATGATAATGCTGTATATGTGATAATTGCAGAAAGGGTTAACGAAGAGGAATACATTACTCCAAGTAGTTCAATTGAATATTTCACTAAATTTAATTCTAAATCAAGAAAGTTAGGTAAAATGTTAAATTGGAAAGATCGAAATGAGGACTTCTTTAAGAAAGTAATGTATGAATTTAATAAGTTAAATGAATATACGTTTGTAGAAACAAATGATAAATATAAGAATGACAAATGGGATATTAAAGGATATAAATATACATATTATTTTGGTGTTAAAGTTTAATTAATATGTTCATTTTATGAAATTGAGTAGTAATAGAGTTTTGGTGAGTAACTCACATGTAGATACTCACCAAAAATTTTAACACGATTCTTCAATTAATTTTTGATTAAATTCTTCTTGTTTATTAACTCCAAAACACAAATAAATATCTGTAATTACTAAAGAGTAATATGGCATAGTCCATCCTTCTTTAATGCCAACTGCAAGTGTAATATCTTCATTTGGATCTGTCGTAAAACCATCTAAATCCATTCCATATGTTTACCATCCACCATAAAATGATAAGAAATTATTATTCTTGAGATTGTTTATTTCGATAATGAAGTTCTGGTTTTTTCGTATAATTTTAGGTATGTCTAATTCGCCATTTTTTAAAAAATCTTTCAATAATTTTATAAGAACTTTCTGGTCACCATCATTTAAATATAAATAATTTTCAATAGCCTCTTTAAACTCTAAATATGAAAAATTTGTTCTTGTGAGTTTATGAAGAGCACGTGTCTTTTTATCATCAAACTCAACATCTTCCAAATCATCATAATATGTATCAACCGAAGGCTGTGTAATTACGATAGTATTTTCTCTTCTTTTTTGAACATCAGCATACCAAGCATCTCTATACTTTTTCACTAAGTCCGCATTGAATTTTCTTCCAAAACCTCCTTTTGCCATTGTTTCATCATGACATTGTAGGCATAAAACAGCTATGTTATCGATATCAAGACTATTGGAAGGGTCTTCATCGATATGATGGGTTTGAACAGCTTTCCTAGGTTCTCTACATTTACAACAAGTGCTATCTGACAAATGCATTGCTTCACTAACAATTTCTGGTGGGATTTTTACGCGCTCTTTCTCTTTCTTTTCTGCCATTCTTAAAACCTCCATAATTAAGTAAATAATCTATATAACTAGTATTATACATATTTATGAAAATTATTCATAATAATTAACTTTATTTAAATTAATAAATACATAAATTTAATTGATTTAATTTAATCTTGATGTTAATATAAATATAGGAAAAGTAGTTCTAGAAATTTAGAAGGGGTTATGTGAATGCATAATCAATGGACTTTTACAGAAACAGACAGTATTGAGTTGGTACATGAAACATTTTATAGCAAAATAGATGCTAAAGCAGAAGGAAAGAAAATGTTTAAAGGTAAAGACATTATAATAGGACAGTTAAAGGATTGTGGAAATAGTTATGCTGTAGAAAATCAAGAAGTAATTAAAGTTAATTAAAAGAACCGTTTTATGAAAATGGAGGAGGAATAAATTATGATCGTCAAAGTTAAATGTTGGAATAATGATCTGAAAATGTGGGATGAATGTGCCTATCCTTTATTTAAAGGAATGAATCCTTGTGAAATTATTGGATTTCAAGACAATGAAGGAAGCGATAAATTAATTGAAGATGGTCACTCAGTATTATTGTATAGTGGTTTAAAAGATTCAAAAGCAAAAGAGCTATATGAGGATGATATTTGTAAGAGTTCAATATACGAAGATGAATTATTCATTGTTAAATACAGTGAAACATCTGGGCAATGGTTTTTGTATCTATTACAAAATGGAACAGTTATGAATAACGTTAAATCGCTAAATTGGGAATCAGCAGGACATATCGAGAGAATCGGTAGTAAAAATGAAAATCCAGAATTAATTAAGTAATTTTGTGAAACGCTAAATTGCAAATGAGTAAAAATAGAAAACTATGACAATGATTTGAGTGGAGTTTTAATGCAAGATTATATCTTATCGTTTAATAAAATTAATGTAGAAGAGAACAAAATTGATCGACTCTTATCCCTGTTAGTTGGGGTTATGGAAAAAGAAGCATATGTAGTATTTAATAAAATCAAGACTCATTATAGCGAGATTGATTATCCTGACGTAGTATTGGATTTGATGGATGAGTATATGGAAATTATAGATGATTATCGAATTACTTTTGAGGATGCTGTAGATTTAGCTGATTCTATGGGATGGGATTTAATTAATGTGAAAATGAAGAATAGTATTGATTAAATTAATTAAAAGAGGAGTTTTATTTAAAAGTTAAAATGGAGGATGATTTAATGAAGATAAGTGAAATGATTTCAAAATTAAACGCAATAAATGAAGAGCACGGGGATTTGGATATCTACGAACATAACGATTGGGCTACAATTTCACCATATGAATTCAGTCCAAAAGTGAATAAAATATATAGTCAGAAATGGGAAGATGCACCTCATATGAGGGATGAGCTTTCTAATGGTAATTTAAATGAACAAGATAATGAACTACATGATGTAGATTTATCAAAGCCAATTGTAATTGGAGTAATTATTTAAAGGAGGAAATACATAATGAAACGAAAATTAGTAATAGCAGGGATGTTGGGATTTACAGCTTTATTTGGATGTAGTCAAGACAGTGAAAAAGTAGAAGCAGATTTACCTGAAGGATTTGATTTAATTTCTAAAGATGAAATTGATAAAGGTAATATTTATGTATTAAGAAATAAAATGACTGGATGCTATTATACATATACTACATCAATATATAGCAATACGTTTGCACCTAATGTTGAGACATTATTTATTGAAAAGAACGGTGCAACAGTACCTTATTGCGAGTAAGATTTAATCAAATGATTCTATTATTAAAATGAAAAGGAGATGAAAGTAAATATGGATAGTATGTATTTTCAAAAGAAGCGAAAAGAAGAGAATAAGTATAAGCCAAAAGAGAAATGGTTAGATGAATCTGACATATCCATAGCTGCTGTAATTTTATTT
Organism: Lysinibacillus sp. 1 U-2021; assembly: GCF_029916965.1. Classification (NCBI taxonomy): domain Bacteria; kingdom Bacillati; phylum Bacillota; class Bacilli; order Caryophanales; family Bacillaceae; genus Lysinibacillus; species Lysinibacillus sp. 1 U-2021. The sequence goes on along the minus strand of NZ_CP123966.1, from coordinate 3,660,796 downwards.
ACGATATTGTTTTTGATTGGTTTATTGGTTGTTGCTACTATTTCAAGTAAAGAGTCAGAGATAGACTGTGAGTCAATTGGTGGGAAATATAAAGTTATAGATAAAACATTTGCAGGTAAATCAGTAGTAGAAGTTTATGGATGTGTAAAATAGTTAAATAATAGTCACGTTTTATTAGAAAGGAAGTGATATACGTGTGGAATAAGTTATATAAAGAAATGTATGTTGTAAAATTAAACGGTTTTGCGATTGTCGGATGGATTGCTGCATCTGTATATGGTTGTATCACTTTAATTAAAGAATTAGTAAATGCTATTAATTAATTTAATGAGAGGATGATCTATATGGCTACATATTGTGATAATGAATGTAAAGAAATGGGAGGAATTTGCGATTTCTGTATCCATTACCAAGATGAAAATGAAGGTACTAATAAGGGATTTGCAGGTGAAGGTAAATGTTTAAAGAAGAATGAGGAAGTGTGTGCTCACGATGGATGTGACGATGATTTTCATTGTTTTAAAATAAAAAATAAATAATATATTTAGGGGATGGAAAGTTTGCAACAGAAGAAGAATTAATACTTGCAAAAGCGTTCATTCTTACTATTCGATCAATGAAGAATAAATAGTAAATGATTTAGTAAAAGGAGGTGATATTGTGGAATGTTTAAGTGTCAAGAAAACTTGAATAAATTAGCACAAACTGCTGACTTATTAGGTTGGAAGATTGATATTCTAAGTAGCAATGAAGGGGTCATAATAACATTTGATGATGATTCCGAAGAGTATTACACCTTAGACGAACTAGAAAAGGCTTATTTAGAAGCAGTAAAAGCATTTAAAGAGAGTTTAAATTAGGTATTAAAGGACGTAGGGAGATTATTTCTTACGTCCTTTAATTAAATAAATACATAATTATAGTTGTATTTTAATCATTGTTGTGGTAATATTTAGGTAGATAAAATAAGGAGTGATTCACTATGAACGAACAAGAAAGAATTAAATACATAAAAGCTTTATCAGATAATGATTTGATGCGAGATATCAATGATGACGACATTAAGTTTCTGATTGACATCGCAGGAAGATTAGAGAAAGTTGCTAATGAATTTAATCCTACATATTCAGAAGGGCAGCAAAAGCATTTAGCTGACGCATATAAAGAAGTAATTAAATGAAACCAATATATTATTTAAATTAAGAGGAGGAGTCAATGTGACTGAATTAAAAAGCTTCAGAGACGCTTCAGGAAATATTATTTATGAAGGAGATTATACGACTATTGAAGGATCTAATATAAAATGGATTATTACATGGGTAGATAACATTGTAAAAGGTTGTATTGGCATGTCTATTGGTTGGTATGAGCAACGTGATGACTTTGAATCTTGGAGACAATTAGAATGTGGAGAAAGTTATGAGATAAAAGGAAATGTTCATTTAGAAAAGGAGTGATGTGAGTGAAGCTATATTTAGTTGCGTTCCAAGACGAAGCAGAGTGTACAGGGTATAACTTAATTGAAGAATTGGTAATCGCTGATAATGAAGTAAATGCGACTGAAAAAGCTTGGGAGAAGTACTACAATTCTGAAGGTTTTGAGATTAAGCCAAAAAGAGAAGATTATTATGTAGATCATATAACTGAATTAGATGAAGTAGATGGATATGAAATTAAAGTAGGGAATAAAATAAACAATTGTGTGAGCGTTTATTTGTGTCGTATTGATACTGTTCATAAGGCTTCAAATGGGTTCGTAGGAACACTACATAGAAGTATTTTTAAAAGCACAGAAGAAGTTTTAGAAGAAATGAAACATCGAAAATACAACGGTGAATGGGTTGAAGATGACAAAGGAAATAAATTAGATATTGATTTAAGAGAAGTCTGCTCGAAATGATTTAAGTAATATCATGCTTTTATAAATAAAGGAGAGGAGAAATACAGTGGATATTTCACAGATTATTGATGAGTTAAAAAAGATATTACCAGAAAGTAATTTCTATAAACAGCCTGAAACTTCGAAGCATAAGCTTAGTGAATATGAAAGAAAATATGAGATGTCAACTTTTGAGTTTGTAAATCTGAAGAAAGATATTTCTAACATAAGCGAGATTGAAAGGTTGGACTGGTTAGATTCGATGGAGACATATTGTAATTTCGGAGGAATTATAGAAGGTGTTAATAATTAATTGATAATATACATAAAGGAGAAATGATGATGAAGGCTAATATTAGTTTAGAACTAACAAAAGAGGACTTAGAATATGAAGTACAAAATTTAATATCGGAGATAGCTAAAAACGAAATTAAAAATATTGTTAGAAGTAAAGCTGATCAAATGATTGAAGAAGAATTAAAAGATAAAATCTCACCTATTGTTGAAGCTTACTTAGAGAATGCGAAAATAAAATATGATAGTAGAGATCGTAATATTGATACATATATTAGTGGAATAATAAAAGATTATTTAGATGAAAAGGTTTATGTTTATAGTAAATCTTCAGATAAATTGTCTGAAGTATATAAGAAATCAAGTGATAATAGTGGTAAGAGTACTAGGGCTTCTATGTGGGTAACAAAAAAAGCTATTGAGAGTGTAGATACGTATTTTTATGAAGAAATTCAAAATTTAGTTGAAGAAAAAGTAAAGCAAATCGCACCAACAAAAGAAGAGATTGAAGAAATTATTAAACGTGAAATAAAGGAACGGTTTAGTTAAAAAATGATTTAAATTCAATAATACTAAACTTTTATGAAAATAAAATATACGGGGGGGGGTAGAGTTGTGAAACTTGACATTCAAGATGCTAAATTGAGTTTGTTAATTGAGATTGACGGAAAAGTACATTTAATAGGTATGGATAAAGAAAAGTTAGATGCAGTTAATTTCCTAATCAAAAAATCAATTTCAATTGTTATACCGACAAATCGCACTCAACAAGATTTACGAAACTTTTTAAACTATAAAAATGAGTTTCCGATTTAAACAATAGAGACTTATTATTTAGATACAAAGGGAGTGTATTATGTGGATCATCCTGATACAAGACATATTAAAATAACAAATGATTTAAGGGGTATGATAAAAGAAATTGAAGAATTAAGAAAAGACTACGCTAATCTTAATCAAAAATACCACCAATCAGTAATGCTGTTAAATTTTGTGATGAGACAAATTAAAGAGATCGATTTTGATGTAACTGATTTATTTAAAGATAAAGATTTGTTAATAGATTGTGTAATGTTGACTAATCATCCAGATGGACAAAATAAATTGTATTATGATTTTTCAAAATTAAATACTGAACAATAATAAAGATTTATTATAGAAAATACATGCAAAAGGATTGGTTATATGCAGACTGATTATATTTCAGATTTACATTTAGACTTTTATATTAAACATATTGGTAACTATGATAAGTGGGAAAAGAAAACGCATAAATTTTTAGAAACGTTACTACCAGATAACAAAGGCGAAGTACTAATTATTGCAGGTGATTTATCACACTACAATATTCAATCGAAGTGGTGCTTAGAGTATTTTTCAAAGCAGTATGAGCATGTATTCTTTGTGTTGGGAAATCACGATTACTATTTAGTTTCAAATGGACAACGTGATAAATACAAGAGGAAAAGTAAGGAACGTGAATATGAACTAATGGGTCTCATTTTTCCTTTAATTAATGTAACAATGCTGTCTGATTTTATGACTTTCATCTATAAGGATTTAAAATTTGCAGGATCAACTTCTTGGTATCCATTGACTGAATTTAATGATGTCACTTTCTTCAATACAGTATCAAATGATTCAAGATTAATTAATGGAATGGATATCAGAAACGAAAATTTTCACGAAGGATTGGTATATGAAAATATGGAAGAGGTAGACGTGTTAATTACACATGTACCATCTATTTTAATTAACAGTCATCATAAATATGGCAGCACATCGTGTTATTTAAATGAATTAAAGCAGATAAAGGCAAAGCATAATATATTCGGTCATTGTCACGAACAAAGCGTGTACGATAAAGCAGGAATAAAATTCTATATTAATGCGTTAGGTTATCCAAATGAATGGCTAAATCATATGAGTCCACTTGAGTATAGTAAAGAAGAACGTCAGAAATATGCTTCAATGTGGAATAAGATCAAGTCGTTTGAAATTAAATAATGGGGTGAATTAAATGAAAAAGTGTAAGAAGTGTGGAGATAAAATAGTTGCTACTGGTGACATTATTGTGCTTGCAGATGGATATGAAATTGAAGAATTTAAGTGTAAGAAATGCAAAAATTATTAAATAATATTGGATTTTTATAAAAAAAGTAATAATACTTACTTAGTGATTATCTAAAACTTCTGTATGATTATACTTAGGTGGGTAATCATACAAAAATAACTATTTCTTGTAATTAATTGGGTAACAGGTATATCATTGAATCATATGCATGTTCTTTTAGGAGGTATTCAATGAGAAAAGTAATATATTTTGATGAATCTTCAGCTTTGGACTTGATAGATATAAGGAATAACGGAAGATCACAAGAAATTATGGAAAAGATAGTGAAAAACGCAAACGATTTAAAAATCGAAGGAGGATTTGGTACTGGTATTTTAGATTTACTTACAACAGGTGTTACAGGAGGAATTAAAGGGGCGTTTTCTAGAAATAAAGAAAGTATTATGGCTATAAATATTACAAACACAATTCTAACAAGTTTTTTAGATATTCTGAATACAAAAAAGAAGAAAAATGAACCTGATGAACTTTTAAAAATACAAACAAAAGCAATAGAAATTATACCTGAGTCTGCAACCTACATAAAGGTAATAGCTCCTTTTACTAAGATCTTTAAAGAGATTACTGAAGCGTCTCCTGAAATGTCAACTGAATACGAAAATATAGACTTTCATGCAATGGATGATGTTTTAGCAAATGCAAAAGGTTATTATGAGCTTGTAGCTACAGATAATGATAATAAAAAGTATATTGTTAGATTTAATTTAGAAGGGTTTAGAAATAACTACAGGATTCAAGATTTACAAAGAATGAGACTTACATTATATGGTATAGTTGTTGGAAACTCTGATGTAGATATATTAAATTTTCAAAATGAATTAGATTTTAAGTCAGGAAATAGCGAGGACTTAGGGTTTGATCCATTAGCAGATCCAATTGAATCAGAAAACTATTTGGATATAATAGACATAATATTAGCAGGGGTAGAATAATGGATAAAAATTATATAATCTACGAGGGACCAAGTAATGAATTCGAAGAGTACTATGATAATTTAGAACAAGATGGTTACGAAGAACTTAGATTAAGTACTATTGTAAGAATGGTTGACTCAAAAGGGTTTTTGGAAGTTGCAAAGGAAATTATCACAAATGATACTGACTACGTTTTCGTTGCGAGAGCAGAGGAGTTCTTTTCTGTTAAAGAACATTTTATAGAAAATCTATTAAGTATTCTAAATATCCTTATGGATAATGAAAAAGTATGCTTTTCAGTAATGCATAATCCGCCTAAATTTTTAGTTAACAAACTGATTTCATTGAGTAATGGTGATGATTCCGATGTTTATGTTGAGAGAGAAATATATTGTAGACCTAAAATCACTAAGGAGAAATTAAAAGAAGTTATTAAATCAATTAATAGCAAGATTTATGGTCAAGAAGAGGTGCTATACGATATAACAGCGGCTTTATATACCTCCATTCATCATGAGAAAAAATTACCGATTGTATTAATGTTCTATGGACAACCAGGAGTAGGAAAAACTGAAACAGCTAAAATTATTAATAGCACCTTGTCAGATCAGACTATTTTTAGACAGCAACTTTCTATGTTTAAAACTAATGAATTTTACAATTATTTATTTGGAAGTGAAATTCATGCACCTTCCCTAGCGAAAGACCTTATGAGAAGTGCAGGGAATGTTATATTATTTGATGAATTTAATCAATGCCCTCAAGGATTGTATTCAGCTTTTTTCCAAATGTTTGACGAAGGAGAATTTGAAGATATTAATTATAAAGTAGACTTATCAAATACAGTTATTATTTGTACAGCAAATTTTAACACTCGTTCTGAAATTCAATCGGCATTAGGTGCTGCTTTATTTTCAAGATTTACAGCATTTATTAAATTTAATCCATTAAGTACAGAAGCTAAAGAACAATTAATTAAGGAAATTTATTATGAAGTAGTAGCTAATTATACTCAAGAGGATAAAGAGAACATAGAGCAATTAGACTTGCTTAATGTATTAATACAACAAGCTCCGAATTTTTCTAATAGTCGTAACATAAAAAATGGCGTAGAACTCTACCTTGCAAAGTATTTATCTATTAGACTTCTGGAACAGACGTTATTAGAAGAATAAGTTTTCCCATTACACTTTAAAATATCAGAGAACCATTATAAATGGGAACGTATATATAATAAAAAATAATAGGGTAAGTGGTATTTATAGTTTTAAAAGTACCACTTAAATATTAATTATTAAAATACATAAATATGATTTATTCTGTTGGGTTTATTGTAAAATGATACAGTCATTTTATTAAGAAAAAGGATGATGAATTATGTTTAGATCAATGCGATATATTATGCAAATAGGGAATTATGAAACATACGGATTACATAATAAAGATACACTGTTTAAATTGTTCGTTAATGGAAAAGAAAAAGGATTTTATAAGGAGTACGAAATTACAGATGAATTCCAACCTACTGCAAATAAAAATATAAAGTATTACCGTTTAGATGAAGTATATAGAACTGTATATATTACAACTAAATAAAAACAAAGTATTATAAAATACATAAAAAAAAGGAGAGTTCTTTAATTATGAGTATCAAAGAAGGACAGTGCTTTACTTGTTTTGACCATAGTACATTTCAGTATCACGGATTAGATCACATGTATGATAGCGAGATTAATCGTTACGTTGGGGACATTGAAGAAGGTTTAAAAATTAATTGTATAACATGCTCAAGAATAGTTGCATATAATCGTGAAAATGATAAATGGAAGATGAATGTATTGTAGATATTTTAAATAATACGAGCCTATTATGAAATTAAGGATTGGCAATAGGGTTTGCAATTCTAATAGTTGGTTTTTTATCAGTACAATTAGGATGCGAATTAAATAAATGTGATAATTCTTTAGGAAAGTTATTTTGGTTTGGTGGAATGTTTCTTGGTTTAATTGGAAGCTATACGATTGGGGATGTACTTTTTAAATTTAACTAGTAAATAAAATGAGAATATTATAAAATACATAAAAGAATGGAGCTTGTGTTATGGAATTTGAAGAATACGATATAGTAAAATTATATGATAAATTGGATGAAAAAGTTGTTTATATAGCTATTTTAAGAACTGTTGGTGACATATATTTAGTAGAGTTATTGAAACAACCTTCGTATAATTTAATAAACAAAAGATTCTCTGATTCGATTTTCGAACAATATTGCAATGAAGATGATGAGGTGTCTAATGTAAACCTTAACTTTGACAGCAATAATTTAACTTTTGAAATACACAAAAATATGTGTAAACCGTTAAATAGAGGAGAATTAGTAATTTTACTTAAACATTTGAATTATATTGATTTTGGAAAAAATAAGTCAGAAAAAATGATTATCAGTATGGCACTAGATAAACTTATATAATAGTTATCTTTTATTAAACATTTGTTGATCTTTTTATTGCATAAATAAGAACATAAGTTCTATAATATATATAAACAAACGTTCTTATGATATGTAAGGAGAGATATTATGTTAAAAGATCGTGGGAATATGAAGTGGACTGCAATGATGCTGCCTGAACATCTTATAGAAATTAGGAAGTGGAAAGAAGAACAATTTCATGATAAGAAACGTGAACTGACAGAGTGGGAATTTGAAGAAATTGAACAAACTATACAGAGATCTTTTAAGCAGCAAACAAACATCAAACTAAGTCTTTGGAGCAATAACAAATTACATGAAGTGAATGGTGTTATTACTGGTGTCGATACATTTAAAAAAGAGATGTTATTAGAGACTGACTTTTCAATTAAACGTATTCGTTTCGAAGAAGTACAAAAGGTATATTTGGTGGATGTTGATGATTAAAGGAGATGAACGTAGGCTTTTACACCAGTTTATAATTTTGGATATGGCTATAAAGTCACTTCAAAAGGATTATCAGCAAATTGAACACTTAAAAATGTCCAAAGTATTTATACCAATTGTAGACCAATTGTTAAAAGATATCCGAAATGATTTCTATAATAAAAAGAGACTGTTAGCAAAGAGTGGTATCGAAGTAGTTAAATGGGTTAAGACAAGTGAATACTTCAGCGCATGTACAATAAAGACAACTGGAGAAGATGAAGTACATGAGTATGCTAACCAAGCCTTGAAAACTCAAGTCGAAGAGTTGATTAATACTTACCTAAAGAAATAATCTGTAAATAGTATTCCCATCAATTCCTTGATTTACTTGTATTAATGGGTAGTTCAAAATGAGATAATGTAAATTAAGGAGGGATATATCAATGTTATTTACTCCAGTTAAACCTATGCTTTTGCACATGGGTAACAATAATGAAATAGTAGACAGTGATGAATGGATTTATGATATAAAATGGGATGGTTGGCGTATCCTTTTGCATAAAGATAAAGATCGAATTGAAGCCTTTACTCGGCATGGAAATAACGTTACTGCTAAATTCCCTGAGCTTCAGATTATAGCAAAGTCAATTAAGGCAGATAAAGCGATTATAGATTGCGAAGGCGTTGTTTTGAGAAATGGTGTATCAGTATTTGATGACTTTAATTATAGAGGTAGACTTTCAAATAAACATAAAATTAATCAAGCTGCTATAACGCATCCAGCGACATTTATTGCATTTGATGTATTAACTACAGATAAAAGTTTTATGAATAAACCATTAATAGAACGTAAAGACATATTAAATTCGATAATTGAGCCATCAAATGAATTATTAATTACACCTTCAGTTGTAGGGAATGGTAGTAATGTCTTTAATATAACTAAAGACAAAGGCATGGAGGGTGTCGTAGGAAAACGTACTAATTCAACCTACAAAACTAATCATCGATCACATGATTGGCTTAAGTTCAAACATTTTAAATACATGGATGTTGTTATTTTAGGATATAAAGAAAATCCATTTACCATGATTGTAGGAATTAAATTATCGAATGGTAAGTATAGACCTGTTGCAAGCGTAGAATTTGGATTTAAACATGAGGAAAAAGCAGCTTTTAGGGAAATTGCTAAACAAATCGTTACCAATGTTGAGCGAGATGTAACTTGGTTAGAGCCAATGATACATTGTAAAGTTCAGTATCTTGAAAAGACAGCTTCAGGTTCTTTAAGAATTGTATCATTTAAAGGGTTTAACTTTGATAAAGTTCCAGTAGAAAGTATTTAACGGTCACTCATTAGCATGGGTGACTTTCTTTTTATAATATTTCCCTTTTATAAAATTAATTTAATAAATACGAAGGCAGCGAAGGGTATCAGTGAAAGTGCTCAAAAAGCGAATAAAGGTCTTTTAGGCAATGTAAAAGAAAAAGTCAACAAGCAAGTCTCAAATGTAAAAACGCAGATCCAAGCCAAAGTAGACGAAGTCAAACAACAGCTGCGTCAGCTGCGACCATCAGAGATGGAGTTAGCAGGAGCAGGTGTAAACGTTAGACGCATAGAGGATACAGGAACGGTTGGAAAAAATACGTCCTCCTCGAGTCCGAAGCCATCTAATTCCCAACCACCACAAAATGGCTCGAATAAAAAGCCTGATGAGAATAAGGGTACGGGTAATGCTAATCATCCTATAAGGACTTATAGAAATGCAGATTTGAAAAAATTAGAAAAAAAATATACTGCTGACCCAAGAATTACAGTAGAAATGCCATATGTGGGTAAGGGTAAACCAGGAACCAATGCAGAAGGTTGGTTACGTGATAAAGACTTTTATTGGAAAGAAATAATGAATAAACATCCAGAAAGTTTAAGTAAAGCAAATAAACAAAAAATTGATTTAGGTTTCGCTCCTATAAATGATAAAACATTTAGGGAACATTTCCCTCAATATGATATGAAGGAATTATATAATGATAAATTAATCCATCATCACGTAGGTGGGGGTGGCCAAGCAGTTGCAGTGCCTTCAAAGTTACACCCAGGAACAGGTGGTATTCATAATGCCGAAAAAGCTGCAGGTGTTTGGGGAAATGATAGTGAGTATGCTAAATTACTTGAAAAATTTTTAAATAAGTAAAGGGTGATAATTTTGTCAACAAAAGAAGCAATGCAGATATACTTTCAGATGAGGAAAGAGGTGGCTGCAGAAGGTTTAGATTTTTTATTTAAAACACCAGTTAGTAGTGATGATAATCTAATAATTTATGAAGGTGAAGCTGATGAGGATGAATATATCTCATGGAAACCTGTAGAAATGGCTGTTTCACAAAATTTTACAAGATTAGAAGATGAATTTGATATAAATTTGCATAAATCAATAGTTGATTATTTTAACTCATATTGGTTTGCAGACTTAGATGGATTTTTTAAGGAGCACTATATTACATTAGAACCTGTCCTACCGAGCACTGGCCTAAGTTCCTTCCGAGAGTCTTTGAAAGGATATAAAAAAAATCACGGTGATAGTTTAGAAAAGGTACCTATTGGAATTGAGGGAAATGGTTTGTTAGTGGTTATTGAGAACAATAGTGGAATAATTCAATTAGAAGATTTTGAAAGAGGTACATTTGAGTATATTGCTGAGAATGTTCAAGAATTAATAGGAAATTTAAGATTAAAAAGCTAACATTTTATTTATTGTCAATTTATTTCACCAAGGATGAGTGAATAATTATAGATAAAAAGCTAACTTTTAATGAATTAGTTGAACTAGTAAATAAAATATGTAATCCTAAGCTGTCTGATGAAGAAGTAAGCGAATATATAGAAATTTTAGAAGATAATGTTCCTCATCCAGCCCCTAGTGACTTAATTTTTTGGAATGAAGAGGATTTATCACCAGAAGAAGTAGTGGAGATTGCCTTAGCGTATGAAGAAGAAAAATAATTGTATTTAGAACACGTATTAGGAGAACCTTGATGAACTTGAGCAACTTGGTAAATTGGAATATGAGTTTTTACCAGAAAAAATAAAGGAAGTGAACAAAATTATTTCATCTAAAGGGTATGGCTTATTTTCTTATCCAACTACAGGAGATTATTATGCATTGTTCATTTCGATTCTATCAAATAAAATAGAGCTACTAAAAATTGAATTAGTTAAGAATGTCAATATACCTTTAAATGAAAGGTATATACAGTTGTATGACTAGCTATGAATTTTGTCTTACTTCCATGTCCTAATAGGATACTTTGTCAAAACAAATAGTTAAAGGTAGAAACGTTGTTCTAACAGCTTTTCTACCTTTTTAATTTCATATAATACGTGAATAAAAAAGGGATACATTCAAAAAAGAAATTATATAAGAAGTTAAACAAACAACGCTAGGGGTAAAACCATAAAAATGGATTGGCTAACCATATACGGCAAGGGAATAGTGGCTTTTACAGCCCACCAGAGGAAGGAGATAGCGTCCACCTAACCTTCCCAACACATCGAGAGGAAGCAGCGTTTGTTCGTCATAGTGTACGAAAGGGTGGCGAGTCCAACCCGAAAACAGCTGATCCCAAAACGTGGCAGCCCTAGACGTCATGGGGATGATCCCTGTTGGTGGGGGTGATGCCTAATGGGTCTATTAGGATTAGCAGGAAGCTTACTAGGGATGATTCCGAAAGTAGGCTCCCCAGGTGGAAAGAAAAAAGGAAAGAGCGGCGGATCAAAAGGAAAGAGCACTAAGAAATCCTCCAAAAAGAAGAGCTCTACGAAGAAAAAACAAAGAAAATCCAATAAAAAGAAGAAAAAACGCAAGAAGAAAAAGAAGAAGTGGGGTAAATTCTTTACCAAGGCACGGAAGCTGAAAAATAGTTTATCCAAGAGTAAATTGGTTAAACGGGCGAAAAAGGCAATTAAAAAAGCTGTTCTGACCACGAAAAAGGTTGTGAAAAAAACAAAGGCCACCGTGTCGAAGGCCAAGCAACAGGTAAAGACCGCAGTCAAACAAACGAAGCAGGTAGTGAAGAAACAAGTACTACCAGTCGTGAAAAAGGCTGCGCAAGCAACGACCAAAGCTGTGAAAAATGCTGTAAAACCTAAAAATCTGTTAAATACGCTACAAACGGGCTTAGATATAGTCGGGATGGTCCCCGTTGTAGGAGAAGTAGCAGATGGTGTGAATGGTATTATTTATGCGGCAAGAGGTGACAAGGTCAATGCGGCTCTCTCCTTTGGCGCTATGATCCCAGTAGTGGGCAATGCAGCAACAGCTGGTAAATGGGTCAATAAAGGTGCGAAGGCAGCGAAGGGTATCAGTGAAAGTGCTCAAAAAGCGAATAAAGGCCTTTTAGGCAATGTAAAAGAAAAAGTCAACAAGCAAGTCTCAAATGTAAAAACGCAGATCCAAGCCAAAGTAGACGAAGTCAAACAACAGCTGCGTCAGCTGCGACCACCAGAGATGGAGTTAGCAGGAGCAGGTGTAAACGTCAGACGCATAGAGGATACAGGAACGGTTGGAAGAAACACAACAACTCCAAGTCCGAAGCCCTCTAATTCCCAACCACCACAAAATGGCTCGAATAAAAAGCCTGATGAGAATAAGGGTACTAAAAATAATACAGCTAGAGCATTAAATTCGGAAGAAGCTATAGCTGTAGCAAGGAAAAAACTTGAGCAAGAACGAGCAGAACTTATTAATGGTAAATATATTGATCCAAATACAAATGAAATCTATATTCCACATGTTATTACTGCTGCTGTTGATATGAAAGCTGGAAAAACCTATATTGGTTATAATGGTGTCGGCACAGATTTAAGAACAGGGAATCCTAGATTTAATCCGACAGCAACGGATTTACTCGATGATACTAAAAAATTGGTGGAAAAAACTAAACAGAGAGCGATGGAAAAGGAAGGGAAAAATAGTTTTGAGAGATGGGAAGTAGAAAACTGTGCGGAAATTCAAGCAGTAAATCAAGCTTTTAAGGAGGGTGCAAAGCTTGAAGATATTCTCTTGAGCACCATCTCTTCAAAGGATGGTAAATATAAGGAGATGTGTAGGAATTGTAGTGTGACATTTGAGGAGTTTATTGTTGATATACCATTTGGTAAAAAGTGAGGTATTTATTATGGAAAGACTATCAATAAAAACAGAAAAAGTATTAAAACAATCGGGGTGGAACCCAAACCGAAAAATAGATATTAATTCACAGGTGAAATATTTGGAAAATAAAGGGTATGTGGTTTTCGATTGTGTAAAAGAAGCACTTGAGCAATTTGGTGAATTAAAATGTATATATGAAAATGACGGAAAATCGGAGAGTTTTGTGATAGAACCGAAAGAAGGGCTGGGGGATTTAGACAGAAGGCATTATAAAAGATATGAAGTTATAATAGGTAATGATTTGGTTGTCATTGGTACTGCCTTTAGAGATAATGCAGTGTTGTATATGTCTAAGCAAGGGGAGGTATATGCAGTACTAGATGATTACTATATTTGGAAAGTTGGGTGTGGAATATATGAAGCTCTTAACAATTTATGTGAAGGAAGAGAGTTAAAAGTAATACATGAAGAGCATTTAAAAAATTAAGGTGATAAGTATTACTTAGTGCAGAATGAAATCATTAATTATGTATAGCTCATTTAATATAACTATAAAGACTTCGCCAGTTTATTTGTACGTATATAAATGCGTGAATTTTTCATCTGAATAACAGTATTCCATTACAACAAACAGGTCGATTATGGTTAGATAATTCCATGATAGACCTGTTTTTTACTATTTTTGTTTAGTTTTAAAGACACGAAAGAGGTTGGTGGAGCAGTTATCACAGAATTTGTGAAATTGGAAACGAAAGTAGCAAAATAAAAAAGGGGAATTGGAAGAGATTGTTTTGGCAATGAAGAAGTAATGTTAGACTATGAAAATTTATTTATATTTTTAAAAGAAATAACTGGAGAGTATAGGGCGAAACATTTAGACAACGAGTTAGATAAGGAGGATCTAGAAAAGAGTTGCTTCCACCGTTGTTAGTAATGGCAAGGCCCTATATGAATCTGCCACAGGCAAAGACCCGATCACAGGTCGCAAGCTAAGCAAGGCAGAGCGAGCCATCTCTGCCGCTGCAGTAATTGGAGGACTCGCAGTCAAAGGGCTGAAGCATGGTGGAAAAGCGGTGATAAAAATCGCCACGAAGGGCGAGAAGGGCAGCGCTATCGTAGCAAGTACAACGAAAGCGGTAACGAAGCTAGCGGAGAAAGGCAAGCAGCTCACAACGAAAGTGGCAGCCAAGGCGAAGGAATTCAAAAAACAAGTCAATACAGCCATCGCCCAAGCGAAGCAAAATGGACGCAAGCAGCTCGACCATCTACAAAGTGCCTTACAAGGCAATAGACAAAATGATTTCGCACTGGCAGGCGGTGGGAAGCTAGTTACCCAGACGACGAGGAAAGAGAAGCCTACTGATACCTTGGTACAGGCAAGTTCTGGGAAAGGGTCGAGTTCAACTAAGGGTACGGGTAATCTTTCATATACACAAAAAGTAGATAAATATCAAGAAAGGACCCAGGCTATCCGTGATAATTTACCATCAAAATATAAGAAATATGGTAACGTTGCAGTAGCGGATGTTAATATTTCTGGACTTAAGTCAGAATTTAAAGCGCATAGTAGAATTCATAAAGAATATGAAGGTGGTTTTTCATATGTCATTGGTGAAGGTAAATTTCCAGCTAAGTCAGTTAACCATAAAGGAGAAACAGATGCACCAAATGCGTTCTTAAGAGCTAATGATACTGAACGTAAAATCCTTGAAGATATATCAAGGCAATTAGGCGATGATAAGACTGTTAAGGGAACAATTGATTTATTTACGGAGTTACCTGCTTGTGGAAGTTGTACAGATATAATTTTGCAGTTTAGAAAAGAATATCCGAATATCAAATTAAATGTATACTCGGGAGAATTTAAAGATTAGAAGGGAATGTATAAAATCAATGTTGAGTAGTTATGAAGAGCTTAATCAATATGTCATAGAAGATTTTGATGAATTTTTAAATGAAGGTTTATCTATTTCACAAGTAACTGAAAAACTTCTTGAAGAATACTATAGGGGGATAGTGAATAGTAAGGTTGAGAAATTAGTTATATATTTAAGAATTGCACTTTTGAGTATTGAAAGAAATTATCTTCGTGAAGATATTAAAGCTGAGTTAATGAGTATGATAAATGAACTCGAATCAATACCTACTAAAGAGGAAGTAGGTTCTGAAAATACAAAACAAATTTTATTAGACATCGAAAGATTTAAAAAGAAATCTAAGGATGTTAATAAAATTTTATAGTAAGGAAAAATTAGAATTAGTTGAGGTAATAAACAATGCGGTGTTTAAAATTATGATATCATGAAGGCAGTGTGAGTATTACTAAACAATAAAAAGCGTGAGAAGTAAGCAATATGACATTTTACACAGTGAGGGTAGTAAGACCAGGAAATAGTAACAAACAAATGATACTGCCAATGCTCGTGGCGATAAATACAAGGTATAATATGACAGAGTCATTTATAACTTGTTTACGGTTAAAGATTCCTTGAATTTGAATTAATAACTCATGAAGGCTAGACCATCAAGGAGTCCTATTTTAACAATAAAGCAATAAGAGCGAGAATAGGCTTACAAGGGCCACTTATGGATGGTATTAGTAACAACACACGAGATTAAACATGCTAAAGGGTTTAAACGTTACACTTGCCAAGTAGTATAAAAGATGTCATACTGTCGATATAAAATTACTTATAAAACTTTCAAATATATTAATAAACTTAGAAAATTTATAAACTTAAAGCACTTGATTGTCTATAACAGGCGACAAGTGCTTTTTCGTATTTCTATATTCATAGATAGAGAAGATGATGATTATTTAATTAGTGTACTAAGTGTTAAATTTTATACAAGTACTAGCATACAAGGAGAAGAAAATACGATGGAAATAAAGGTTTCGATAGATAAGTTCGTTATAGATTATAAGGATGTACCACATTCAGCATTTTTACGTGTTTATATGTTGGGGGTGAAGAAATATAAAATGAAAATCAAGATTTATAGCGGAACATATAGCTATGAATTACACATGCGGAAAAGTAACGATGTATATGTTCATATGTATTTTAAAAACTATAGAGAAATAGAAGGTCACATACATACCCTAAGGATTGAAACAAGGCCATAGCATTACTCAAATTTTAAAGAGATACTAGAGATGATAGGGAATCGGGCAAGCAGAGTAGAATTTGTGAGTTTTGATGTTGAGTGTGATATACAAACTGGGTTTGGAAAATATAGTGGTGATACCGACAGATGCACGGGTTCAATTGTTCTTCGAGTGAGTTAATCGTTTATCTCCAATACAAGTAGGTCTTGAATAGAGACTTGTAATGTGTAGCACAAAGCTGAAAGGGTCTTATATGCAGACGTTGTATAGGTTGTGTATATAAATGATTGACGGTATTAGGAAGAAATGAGGTTTGCTTGGCCAGTTGCCGACAGCTCATTTGTTTTTTAGTTAAAATATCATTGAGAAGTAAACGAATGGTAGAAGACATAATAAAAACACCTTTAGATTGTAACGGTTATGTATAATGTACGACTATACTCATAGTTAAAAATCAAACGGAACAGGGACAAAAAAACAATATTTAAATGAGGTTCATATTTCAATAGAAGGGAAATAAAATTTGGATATAAATGAAATTGAGAATCTACCTGATAGAATACCAACTGGAACACTAATATCAATGTTTCAAAATGCATTAGATCAATTTAGAAATAATAAAATAGAAAAAGATGGTTTTTTATTAATCCTTAGTCAACTAACAGACAGGCAAGTTATGACATACGAGTTATTAAGAAGTGATATACGAAATGATATTGATAGAACTCTCTCTAGATTATGGAATACAGATTCCTATGATGAAGTAGATATTATTCTTTCTATTGTAGTAAATCTCGGTCTAGAAATTTGCTTTAATAAAATAAAAGAATCACTGGAACAGTATAAGGATATAGATAAATCAATCCTAGATGAAATACAGCAAACAATAGATGAAGTAGGTGAGAATATCTCTAACCCGTATTATGGTTTAGAAAAATTTAAATAACTTTAAAGAGAAATTAGAATTTGTTGATAAAATGAAGCCATGCCATGTCCAGAATCAAATATCATGAAGGCACTGCCTTCATAAGTATTACTAAACAATAAAAAGCGTGAGAAGTATGCGAGATGACTTTTTACATGGCGATGGTAGTAAGAGTAGGAAATAATAAAAAACAAATGATACTGCCAATGCTCGTGGCGATAAACAATAAGAAGTACAACAAGGTACTCTTGCTCTACGCTAACCATGTAGAGGGAACGGGGTTTGAACAAAAGGTTGTACACAATTTTATTAATAATGACGATAAAAAAAGTCGCTTCTTCTAACAACGGAGGCGACTTTTTTTAATCTTCTGTGTCTATGAGATTAATGATGTCTCGAATATCTTCTATCTCCAATGTTTCTGCAATTTTTTCGATATGATGGAAATGAATGTTTTGCCTTTTTTGGTTGGCTAGCTCACTTAAAGCGGCATGACGTCAGCTCCATCAGGATAGCGGCATCACTGTGCATAGTAAGTCCTCCTTGCTGGTCAAAGCCAACGACACGATCACCTTTGCCGGAAAACGTGTGTCCATGAGTGCAGCGGAGTCGATGCGTTTCACATGCGGCTCAAGCAGTCTTGTATTTGATGGCAATACCGATATTCAGGGACAGGTAGTGACGATGGATGGCTCCATTAAAGCCCCTGTATCTGTCGCAGCGCAAGAAGAGGAAGCAGACCTGGAGGCAGCCCTAGACGTCATGGGGATGATCCCTGTTGGTGGGGGTGATGCCTAATGGGTCTATTAGGATTAGCAGGAAGCTTACTAGGGATGATTCCGAAAGTAGGCTCCCCAGGTGGAAAGAAAAAAGGAAAGAGCGGCGGGTCAAAAGGAAAGAGCACTAAGAAATCCTCCAAAAAGAAGAGCTCTACGAAGAAAAAACAAAGAAAATCCAATAAAAAGAAGAAAAAACGCAAGAAGAAAAAGAAGAAGTGGGGTAAATTCTTTACCAAGGCACGGAAGCTCTATAATAAACTAAGCAAAAGTAAAATAGCAAAGCAATTTAAAAAAGTAGTAAAAAGAGCTGTCCTAGCGGGAAAGAAAACCTATAAACAAGCAGTAAACAAAACGAAAGCCGTTTATAACCAGACAAAGCAAGCAGTAAAGGAAGTAAAACAAACAACGAAGGAACTAGCCATCAAAACGAGTTCAGCTGCAAAAGTGGTGATAAAGGACATCAAAAAACCAGTTGTCAAGTCACTTAATAGCTTCAAAGAAATCGGCAAAGAGTTCAAAAGTGGTGAGTAGATAAAGCACTCGATTCTCCATATGATTTTGCAAATTATCTAACTCTAGGTGCAGTAGATGGCATTTGGTCTGGAGCCAAAGGTAGAGCAGATAAGATGCGCAACATTTGGTTTACGGGAAATATTTTAATAAAGGGATTATCTCTCATTATGCAGTAGAATTGATGGAAATTGGTGACGAAAGTGAATTTGTTCATGAACTTGCTTGGGGAATATCTAGTGAAGATTTAGATAAACTCATGTTAGCTATAAGAACTAATTATTTTCCTCAATTAAATGAAGAAAGCACAATATTGGTTAATTATATGCCCCAAGAACTTCCAACTACGCATGAAGATATAATGAAAAGGTTTGAAAATTTTTTAAAACGAGAGAGAATTAGATATAGTTAGCTATTTTAATGGGCAAAGAAAGAAAAGCATAAAAGACAAGTAAAAAAAGTGAAAGAATGGATGAATGGTGGAAAATGAAAAGGGAAGAATTGTTTAAGATTGAACAAGAAAAATGGATTTCTAAGATTTCATTAGAAAACAATTTTCAGTTAGCAGCTATTCGTCGGGTAGCTGGAATTGACATTGCATATTGGACAGAGGGGAAGCAAGATTATGGGGTTTGTTGTATTGTCGTAATCGATTATATTACCAAACAAATTATCGAAGAAGTAGAATATTGGGGTCAAATAGATGTGCCATATATTCCAGGATATCTTGCTTTTAGGGAACTTCCGATGGTGATAGAAGCAGTGAAAAAGCTGCAATGTGAACCAGATCTTTATATGTTTGATGGAAATGGTTATTTACATTATAGGCATATGGGAATCGCAACACATGCCTCATTTTATTTGAAGAAACCCACAATAGGCGTTGCAAAAAGCTACTTAAAGATAAAAGACACGGATTTTCAAATGCCAAAAAATGAAACAGGAAATTTTACTTATATTAAGGTTGATGGAGAAGTATATGGAGCAGTATTGAGAACGAGAAAGGATGTAAAGCCCATTTTTATTTCATGCGGTAACTGGATCGATTTAGAGACTTCAATAAAAATAACTCTACATTTTGTAGAAAAAAATAGTCGATTACCAATTACGACACGTTATGCAGATTTAGCTACTCATGAGAGTAGAAGGAAATATACTCAATAGATTCATTAACAGGTAAACATATTTGTTAGGGTATAAGAAGGAGTTTTTGGTTACTCATAGATTTAGAGGTTATGTGATATAAAAGGTGTCGTACAATCAATAAAGAAATCACCCTACAACGTTATAAACTTAATAAATAAAAGTTCTTTTTTTTCAAATACATATTGGGAAGTTTATGATAAAACACATCAAGACCTTTTAGGACTGGATTCATGTAAAGAGGAATCTGTTTTTTTATAAATATATAGAATCTACATAAAATAAATATCTCACAAAAATATATGGCTAGATTATCTTTTGAAATCAACTGCTTGAATCACCTATTTAAATGTGATTTAAGCTTTTTTTATGAATAAAGGTTAGTGTTAATTCGACTTTCTAATATAATAAGAAATTCTTAACGAGAGATGGATAAAAAATCAAAATGTCAAATAGATGTATCAAACCTCAAATGGAAAGAAGATCACTATTTAATAAAAAGATATAAATTGGTATACTTACATTAATTTGTATTTTAGTTAAAAGGTAGATAATTTGATCTATATTTGCATACAGGTTTTCAAAGCTTATAAGGGGGAAGGAGCAAAAATGCAAGCAACTCAATGTGAATTGAGCTTACCGATAAATAGTGTTCTGAATAATACATATAAAATAAAAGAAGTTGTTGCTACTAGTAAATTATCCATCGTCTACCTTGCGGAAAATATTAACAATGCAGAGCAACTAATTGTTAAAGAATTCTTTCCAAAAGAAATGGCTATACGGGATTTAGATAATAGAACAATCATCAATCGTTTGCCTTCAACAAAGCAAAAATTCAAGGATCTAAAAGGAATTTTTCTAAATGAAGCATTTATTATGCAGCAAATAAATCATCGTAATATAGTCAAATATACTGATCATTTTGAGGAAAATGGATCGATTTATATCATTATGGATTATTATGAAGGAAAACTATTAGATCAATATCTAAAGGATTTTCCTGTCCAGGATCGAGACCATTTATACAAAAGTATCTTTCTTCCTTTAATAGATGCACTGTGCTATGTACATAAACTGGGGATTCTCCATCGTGACATTAAGCCAAGTAATATTTTGATAGATTCAGAAGGTAGTCCATTTTTACTAGATTTTGGGTCAGCAATTTTTTATAAAACAGCTAAAGATAATCAAATTTTTACAAGCTCAGGTTACTCTCCTCTTGAGCAATATTCTAATAAGCCCGCGCAAGGTGTCTATACTGATGTATATAGTTTTGCTGCAACATTTTACTTTTCAATGACAGATAGTATTCCTCCTGATGTTTCCCAGCGGCTTATTGAGGATAAAATTGAACAAGTAAAAGAACATAATAATAGTGTAAGTCTTCTTTTATCCTACATCATTATGTGGGGGTTGGCAGTACAAGTAAAAAAACGGTGTCCTTCCCTACAAATCATGAAGTGGGTAATAACAGTTGAAGAATTTGTCAATAGAATAAGGAACTATTTAAAGGTAAATAATTCTAAATGACCAATTATCTAGAAAAAGTAATCCATTCTTATCATTTTGTAGTGTAAGATCAGCGCTCTGTACAGCCTAAGAGGATTAAAAAATTCACCCTAGGCTGTCTTTTTTTATTAAAAAAAGTGGAAAAACACATTTTTTTTTAAAAAAATATCATAAAATTAGGTATGTTTAATTTTTCCTATTAAACTATCAATTTACATTTTAATTAACAAAATATCACAATGTAAATATTGACAATAAAATAAGATATTGTATAGTTACGTTGTGATACATAATGTCATTTGTGATGTAGATAAAATGGTTATAAAATTTTAACTTCAGTTTAGCTAAACTGCAGTTTCTTTTTCTTTAAATGGAATTTTATAACTAAAAAGTTAATTTTAAGTTACCGCTCGCAGATGATTGTGCTTACTCGAAATCCGATGTAAAAAGGAGGGATGGCTGTATAATAATACAGCCGAATGAATGGATATTATTAGTCAAACAAACAGAACCATGCTATTTGAAGAAATTAATCCTGAAAAGATGGACTTAATTACGCTTGTTGGAGATGTAAAGGGGATCGACAGTCTAAGTGATGAAAAGATTAAAGAAATTCATCAATATCTTCTTGTCAAAAGCTTTGACGAATTTTTAGATAAGTTTTCTCCAACGGTTTATTCATTCTACAATGCCGCTAATCAAAAGGTAATGTATACCCTGAAGAAACCTGAAGGTATTCAAGATGATTGTATTTCTGAAATAGCAATCGATCAAAATAATGATTTTTTAAAGATGCTCTTCACCCTCATTGATACCAAAAGAAGCCAGGGCATCACAAATGTAGATTTTAAATTCGAAAATCTACTTGATATGATCTCTCCTAAGAAAGTCATGGACGACATTCGCCAAGTTCGTAAGGAAATTCATTACCTTTACGGTGAATATGAGAAGCTAGATGAGGGTGATCCGAAAAAATTAGATACTGGTGACAAGCTGAATCTGATGTTTGAAGTAGCCAGTAAAAATTACAACAATGTCATGGCCATGCTACCTTTAGCAATCGAAGATATTAAAACTAGATTATTGTTAGGCGTTAATCAGGATGAAGGGGAATCCGAAAAATTACAAATTGGGACCCTTTCTATTGGTGATAATGGCGAGTTGAAAATTATTGAGGCACCTCAAAACAATAGCTCGGAACTGATGGTGATTGAAGAAAATAGTAACTATGGTTTAAGTACTGTTTTTGAAGAAGATTATGAGGCCATTACAGAGTCTCCTTCTTCCTATGTAAAAGATTTAGTTGTAAGAACGTTCTCTCCTCTACCAGCTGTGAAGGCGGAATTTGATGTGGAAACAGAGGTTCAAAATTACAATACATACCTTGAGTTCTATAAGAATGCGAAGGATGAATTTGTAAAAACGGTCAAGCCTCTAGTGGAAAAGCTCCTAGGCATTAAAATGTACTTTGATCAGTACACAACGAAAAATAAAGGGATGCAGCCATCATTGCTTGTGACAAACACTAAGCTCGATATGCTCGTGAAAAGTAATAACCTACCGCGATTACGGACGTATTTAAATACTGTAAACTCTAAAAATGACTTTACGGATACGGTGTGGTACGGCATTGTTCCTGCACTGGAACTAGAGGCTACTGGAAAAATGAAGGTCAGCCGATCTAGATTTAAAGGGAATGAAAAGGTTGCCAAGCAAGAAGGCAATACAATGGAATCCCTATCGATTCTTCTAGATACGATAAAAGATTACAAAGTGCAGGTTTTCTTTAACTTCATGGCGGAGGAAGAAACAACATTCAATGGGATTGCAACCGCAGGGATAGATCGTCTGATTGATAAATGCGCCGTGCTTGTTCGAAAAGACTATAGTGAGTTTGCGATACCGTGCTTACCGAACTTCACCATAATTCCAAAGGATAAATCAGGTGTCGTTATTGATGCGAGAATGTACACGACGGAAAATGGCGCCCGTTTATCTAAAGAAAAGGAAGATATTTTAAAGCTATGGATCGAAGGGGTCTATGTCGGGGCTAGCTATGTAGCCGCAGGCATTGTTTCCGCCTACCAATGCCCTGAGTATTTAAAGGAGTCCTTCAGAAATGTAAAACGTAATTATCCTGGCGTACGATTCGATATTGAAGCCGGTGAAAACTCGCTTAGAGCTGTTACAACAATGGCAAAGGAAATCTCAGGCTTTACGAATAATATTAAAGATGCGATTAACAGCAGAAGCTTTGGCTTTGTGTTCTCGTCAGAAAATGCCCAGCTCCAAGATAAAGATATTAAACGTATTACTGTCTATAAAGCTAGAAGCTTAGCGATGGAAGAGGATGGATTCGATTCTATCTACAAAACACAGGTGAGTACGTATATTGAAAGAATACTGCGATTCCAATCAGGTGACTTTAAGCATGAAAATATTGTTAGGTTCTTCAGTAATAATCCAAGCAGTCAAAAAAGTAAATGGCTGAATGATAAAGGCTATGTCAACTCCATTATCCATGATGGAGATGATATCGGCTACATTATCGATGAGAAAACGAGCACGTGTCAAATTGACCTTGTGTTTAATGGCAATGTGAAGAATTTAGAAGTAATGATTACAAAAGGGACAAGTGCTGTTAAAGCCTAACAAGTTTAAACATACAATTATTCAATTTTTCAGTCGTATGTTATCAGCATCAGAATCTAATGTTAAAGCTTCTTCGGCATCTATACTGTCAATTGATACTGTTGTAGTTCCCCCTTGAATATTGCATCCTGTAATCATGAATAAAGCTAATGCGATCAAACCATAGAATAATTTTTTTATTTTATTTACCCACCTCTTTTATATAGACACCAATTATCCACCAAAAGTTACATATTCAACTAAATTTCTTCGTTAGTTGAACAAGAATCCGTTCCACAACTCTTTAAGTTTTGATATCAAGGCTGACCAAGACTTTCGAACTACCTTTTTACTAAAATTAACTAATTTATAAAAATTATTTATATATTTTAATTATTGGTATAAAATGGGGTTGTTTAAAAAATACCTAGGGGTTTTAACTTGAAATCAAAATCGAAACTTGCTGTTATGCTTCTGTCTTTTGTTTTATTATTTTCTATATTTCAAAACACAGCTTCAGCATACTCTTTAACTGGTTGGCGTTTTACTAGTACGAACTTTATTTCGTATAAATGGGGAGATAGCTTCAATAATGGCGTTGATACAAATTGTTAATTCTAATATCTCTAAAAATAGTTTTATCTTCTATTTTTTCTAAATTAAATCTGATGTTTTCACCTCGCAGCATTGCAAGAGATTCTTGCATATCTAAACCATCAAAATTAATTGATGTTAAAACATTTGAAACATTTATATATATTCGAGGTAAATAGCGCAAACAATCCACTAAGGAGAAGTTCCGTTATGAAAATTTTAATAACTTTGAACGTCCAAAGATAGATTAACACCAAATACACGATACATTAATTCTTCTCTAATACACAAAAACATAGGTAAAGAAGTGCTAATAGCGTCTTCTTACCTATGTTTGGAAATATTCATCATAAATATTTACTACTAGTTCAATTATAGTAAAGCTCACAACTTCAGAAAGAATCTTGAAATCTTTAAGAAACAAAACATTAGGATAAAGTGTACATCATCCATACAACAACAATATCGTTTGTACAACTTAAAAATCCAGATAATTATATAATGCTCTAGATGCCCTCGTAGTCTTATTTCCTCATACACATGTTTCTGAAAACTATATTATCTTACTTAAGTTTTGCCTGAATATGCTTGCAAAAATCAAGAAATGAAGGAGCAACAATAATAGCATTCTCAGGGTCGTAACTTACTTCATAATCCATGTATTTAATTTCTCCTGTTTGAATATCAATCCAAAAATCATTATCAGCATGATTATCAGCAAAAGGAATATGAAATAGAACAAAGTCTTCAAATTCCTCAGAATAATCTATCCTTCTATCTTTTGCTCTTTCAATAGATGTTGTATAATCAGAATCTTCCTCATCTTCGATTAAGGGGATATGAAAAAAACTACCAATTTCTATAGAATAATAATCCTTATTTGAAGCTTCATAAAAATTATGCGGATAAATATATGCCCCTTTAGAAAACACTCCACCATTAGTAGTAAGGTAAAACTTTATAAAATCTTTTTTACCTGGAAACTCATCAGGTACAATTTCATTTATTTGGGAAAGCGATATACTCTTCCAAGAATTCTCAAATAAAATATCATTATTAAAAAATTCATTAGAATTACTTTTAAAATTGTTGTTCATTTAGGTTACACACCCTCCTTTTAATTTATTTCTTCTTTTAGTTGCTTCCGCAACTGCTTCTGGCGAACCATATTTAAAACCTGTATCCTTTTTAAAGTCATCAGCACCGCCTACATGTGGGGTATTTATGGTATTCTTCGTGTACAAATTGCATTCTCATTGTATTCGTCTTAGGATCGTAATCTATATGATGAGATCGATAATTTTTGCCTGGATCATTAATTCCAGCTTCTTTTGCAAGTGCGGCTCTATCATCAAAATATGAACCAGTTGCATCTATAGTAAATATACCATGTGGATTATTCGGACTTATAGTTTTAGGATGTATTACTCCTCACCAGTAGAAAGGAAAATGATTGGTTGCCTTACTATTAATCCAAAGGGATCTATCATTGCATTTAGATCACTAACATAACCGTATAATGTAGGATTCCCGCCTACAAGTCCAATCGGGTCAATTTGAGTATAATTCCCTTGCTCTGGGTCATAGTATCGGAATCGGTTATAATACAATCAGATTTCTACATCCTCATACTGCCCCTGATATCTAAATGGAATAAAGTCTCTTCAGAACCAGATGGATCTCGCTCAAGCTTGAAGATTGCATGTATGTTTATTCTCAGTCTCTATTAACAGACTGTTTTCTCAAAACATTTCTTAAATGCAACGGAATGAAAACTGTTCGCTTACGCGATGATATGAAAAAAGAAGGCTAAAGCGCCTTCTTTTTTATATTTCTACTATTATTTATCTAACTATGATATTGCCAATATTATAATCTTTCTCTTATTATATTTTTAAAAATTACCACTTTACCCCCTATATTAAAGTTATACCTTCCATCTTCCCATAGATTATTAAGCCTTCTAATTCATTAATTGCACCAATATCTTCAATAGTCCTTATCTTCCCATTCAACTTCAGATAACTGTTTACAATTTTCATGTTTAAGGTAAAAAGGTAAATACTACTTTAAAACAAAAAAACGATTATGATTAACTTGAAATTTTTCTGAATTTTCCAACCTATCTATTTCGGGCTTTATAAGCCTCTTTTTCATAAATTAAATTCCTCTATATTTTAGTTTCTAATGAATACACTATAATGATTTATTTCTGCTCAATCCTCACTTTTGCACCTAAAGAAATAAAGTATTCAGCTAAAACTAAAATATTTTCTCCATATCCCGCAGCTATTAGAAATCCTTTATTATTTAAACCGTTTCGTATCTCATCAAGTGATAATCCTGTTTCTTTTTTTAATGCTAGTATCACTTTTGATTTATTTTCACCTGGATTATCCAGATACACATAATTCTTTTTTGCTTTTTCTATAATCCGTTGCTCAATTGGAGCAAAATTATCTTTTGATTTTACAATAGGAAGAAATCCGCATAAAACCCTAATTTCCTCCTCACTTAACTTAACTTTCCACTCTTTCTCCATTAAATCATAAAAATCAGATTGATATTCACCTCTTTTATAGTATCTATCATCGTGTTTATCAAGCCAAACAGATAGAAAATAGTCGAATTTTTCTAGTGAATCCACTAGTAGTTTTGGTGAAAAATCTTCTCCAACATAATCGTAATAAATTGGAGTTTCTGCTTTACTTATATCGGCAATCACTGGATTTCCACTCCAACTGGAAATAATAATCCAATTTTCACGCCATTTCATTGTCTTTGAAATATCTATCCAACCTTTATCATCTCTTATAAACCTGTAACCTTCTAACGCAACTGTTAGATTTTCTATACCAAATATATAGAAATCGTTAGTCCAATAAAACATTATATCTTTGGATTTTGGTAAATCACTGTACCATTTCAAAAGCGCTTGGCTTAAAATTGGAAGTTTGAAAACTTTTCCTAACTCCCGTTTAGTTTCTGTAGATGTTCCTAAACATTTTATCTTATTGGCATTTTCTTGCTTAGAAATTGAACGAGCTAGATACTTCATCGTTTTTTACAGCTCCTTTCACTGTTATATCTATCTATCATTGCTTGGCGATCAATTAGTCTACCAGTAGTTGCATTAGTATAACTTCCTCTATGACCTCTCTCACCATATAAATGTTCATTATATCCTCCAACATGTTTAGCATTAGGTAAAAATCTAATATTTCTTGGATCTCCCTTCCAAGCATTCCCTAAAGCCCCGTTCTTATGATTAGTAATATGATGTCCTGTATAACCACTCACTTTTCCCCGGCTTTTTAGTTCTTCTATTTCAGCTTCATCCCAAAGATGAGATCCACTCCCTGTTTTTTCAACCAATTCTTTTTCTAATTCCCAAGCACGTTCTATACCTTGATAATACGATCCATTTATTGGTGTTACTTTTGTTGGTTTATACATAATTAAGTTCAATTCTGATAAATCTACACCAGGAAGCATTGGAGATTTAGGGGCTAGACCAAATATATCCAATGAATTATTTGGGTTCCCGACATAACCATACAAAGTAGGATTCCCACCCGCAAGTCCAATCGGATCTATTTGAGTATAATTCCCTTGCTCTGAGTCGTAGTATCGGAATCGGTTATAATACAATCCAATTTCTACATCATCATACTGACCTTGATATCTAAATGGAATAAAGTCTTTCTCACCTGTAAATTCTTTCACTCTACCGTAAACATCAAGCTCTGCAGACCAAACTCTATTACCCTCATCATCATAGGCTTCAACAGACGTTCCGAGATAATCACTAATAATACTATAATGACCTTCACTCGTAATCTTTGCAGAAGGGACGAAGCCGTCATTGAACACCCATGTAACAAGATCATCTGCTATATCGGTATCAGTCTGTGAAGAATTCAGATTGTCTAAAGTATCTGCAACATTCTGTGTGGAGTACTCATGCAGAATCGTATTGCCATCCCATACAAAATGAGTTGCCTTATCCTCAGAACGCTTCTCTATCCGTCTACCTAGAGCATCATACTTGAAAATAACTTCTGTGAGATCAGGACGAATGACCTTCGACATCATGCCATTGCCATAATACTCGTACTTCCACGTATCACCATTGTTTTCGACTTTCTCTATGAGATT
Organism: Lysinibacillus sp. 1 U-2021; assembly: GCF_029916965.1. Taxonomy (NCBI): domain Bacteria; kingdom Bacillati; phylum Bacillota; class Bacilli; order Caryophanales; family Bacillaceae; genus Lysinibacillus; species Lysinibacillus sp. 1 U-2021. The sequence goes on along the minus strand of NZ_CP123966.1, from coordinate 3,632,160 downwards.
TCCTTCTTCATCATAAGAGAATTGGGCATCTTTCGTTTCAAGTAATCTACTACCAGGGCCGTAAACGCGATCTTTTTTGTCTTTTGTTTCATATAGATTACCGACATCATCGACGCTACGGTATAAGAAATCAAATTTACTGTCTTGATTGGCCCAGACGAGGTTACTGAATTCGTCGTATCCGTACGTTACTTTTACACCAGTTAGCTCATTGACCATGCTGCGTAATTGGTGATTCACATCCCAAATAGTAATTCTATTTCAGATGTGTTATGTGAGGTGACATCAAGTCATTTCAATATCTTTCTTCAATAATTAACAATAAATTCTTTAAAATTAAAATTCTAGCGGTTTTTGCTTTTTTAAAGCTTCAGTGTTGACTATATTTACTGGAAACTGATGAGAGTCCTTGCACTATAATAAAAGAGTAGCAATAATCCAAATTCTATGGATTTATGCTACTCTCTTTTAATTAGGTTCGAAATATATTCAAGATACTTTTTGGTCAAATGCTCAATCTTCTAACCTTCTGAAGGAGAGTACCTTCAAATCATAAAGAATATTGCCTCTCTCGTTTCAAACAATTTCTAATCTTCTTTTGTCTTTATTTAATGCCCTTTTTATCTTTTTACTAATCCTGTTGGAAGTACTCAGGATCTTCCATGATCTTGGATAAAAATTCTTCAAGAGAGCTGGCAATCTTCTTTTGGTTTTCATAAATAGGACTTTATTCACTATCTGTTAATTCTATTGAAAAAGGCACAGACTCCCATCCATTAAAAAGAATAGTTTATTCTCTTCATCATAGGGTGGGTAAGCTTCAAAAAATCCTTGTCTTAATCGAAAGTCTCTTATTAATTCAGGACTTAACACACAAGTCTTCATAGCCATCATGATAAAACTTTTCTAAAAAACTCCCAAGTGCTCCAAGACACCAAAGGGCGTCTTTCATCTAATAGAAATATAGGTTCTAAATAATCAAATGCATTATCTAACGCTTCAATTTCATCCATTATTTCATATGATGGGTCTGGAATAAATATTTATCTTTTTTAATATCAGCTAGTTCTATTAATCGAGCTAATTTATCAATAAATCTTTAATTTTCTTTTCCATATAAAACCTCTCCTCATTAATTGATTTATCTATCCAAGTTTATTACAAGTTTCTTTACCTCTTGGAAGATCCCCTGCTTTTATTTTTCTTTTTGTACTCTTTTAATAGTTGCGTCATCATTTATTCCTGGTTTCCATCTACTTTTTATTTTATTCACTTCTTGCTTCTATCTTTGTGTTTGCTTCCTGTAAGTATCATTAACACAAAAAACATAGGTAAAGAAGTATTAAAAATTCCTTCTTACCTATGTTTCAATATTTTCCCAATAATCATCTATTATTACGATATATGACTAAAAATTCTACTTCTACTTGAAGATATATTTTAATACAAAAAATTCCGGCCTTCGTACATTTCATCCCATTACCAACAGAACATCTTTAATTTATGTCGTGAATTTTTTGCTTTCGGCAGGCGAATCATTCGTCTAAGTGATTAGAGCTATTGAAGCATCTTACAACGGAAAAATATATTTCTATTCAAGAAGTCTTAATGAGAAATAGGTATTGTCATTATTTAACTGTAATATTTATTCCTTTGTACTCATGTTGCTACCCCAACTTTATCAAAAGATAAACCTTTAATTTGATTATTTTCAATAAAGTCAATAAACTTTTGAGTACAATAATAAAAATTAATTTTAACATCTCTAAAGAGAATTTGATCGGATATTTCGTTTAATTTGAACTTAATTTCTTTATTTCTTAGCATACTAAGAGATTGTTGGGTATCTAAACCATCAAAATCAATAGCAGGAATTACTTTAAGTACATTTATATATATGAAATCCTCCGAAATATTTTTTATCCTTACAGGAAACATTTCAATTTCATTTGGCAGTAATTTTTTAAATTGATTTTCAAATTTCTTTTTCACAATTAAAGTAGAACCAAAACAACGTGCATCAAAATCTAAAAGCTCATTTTTTTGTAAATTATCCTTTGATATTGCAAAAATATCTTCTTTCCATTCTAAAGTAATTTTTTGTCCTTTAAAAGTTGAAAAAAGTCTCACGTCTTTTTCATCAAGAAAAGTCAAATCAAAATAGTCAAAATCATTTCCTATTTTAAATATATCCATATTAATCCCTCGCCTTGTTTTATTACCATATTTTTTTATTAAATAGTAAATCATTTCGTATTAATTCTAATTCAGCTTTTACTAACGCTCTTCCTCCTAACATCTCAGCAGATTCTAATCTTTGAGCAACATTTTCAAAATATTCTTTGGTATGAATTATTCTATGATAAGCCCCTGGTTGTTTACTATTTGGATCCATATGTTTTAAATAAATTCCATTATGAGCACTATTGATATCAATATCTACTCTTTTTAGTACATCTCTTGCCCTCTGAGCTGCTTGGTTTGAATGATCCCCCGCTACAATATGATGAGCTGCTGAACCTTTATACTTATGCCAAGCACGTTTCATGTACCCTTCATTCTTTCTTAACTCTCGATTAGCTTTGTTCATATTTTTCTTTAACTCTTTAGTACAAGAAAGACCAAAAATATCTATTGAGTTATTTGTATCTTGTACATAGCCATATAAGACCAAACCTCCATTAAGCCCAATTGGATCCTTTTGCGTATACATACCCTCAATTGGTGAATAATTTCTAAATCTGTTGTAGTAAAGGCCAGTTTCTTCATCCTCGTATTGCCCTTGATATCGGAATGGTATAAAATCCTTGTCACTGTTAAACGCTTTTGACTGGCCATAAATATCTAACTCATTGGACCAAACCTTATTACCATCATTTTCGTAGGCTTCAGAAGGTGTACCTAGATAATCACTAATAAGCTTCTTCAACTAATCAATCGATCTAATAAATTCCTTAAATTGATTTATTATTTACACCACACTCATCAATTTAAAGTCTCTCCATACAAATCTCACATAACTAATTCTTTTTTAGCGTGGGCCTTTTATTCATATACCTTACCTACATATAGCATAATATACAATAGTTTCAAGTCTATATTTTTGGGTGTATCTAAACCAGAATTTTCATAAAATCCTTCCATATCTTCCATCCATCCCTCAATGGCTTGAAGAAATAAATCTATAGATTTATTCTCCCATTCATCTATATTTTTTTGATAATCCGTTGATAATAAATTTACAAATTCTAAGAATTGTTGCTTGTTTGATACGTTTTCAATTTTGTTGTACCAATCCATATTATTCACACCTCTCTATTTCAACTATTGACTCTATTTTTCCTACAAATCACCTGTCTAGATCCACCTCTTTAAAACAATTGATGTCCCACCATTTTTTGTTGATATTTTAAACCATTGATTCTTCACTTGCCCAGTTTACTGGAATTTCATCAATACCTGCTAGTATTCATCAGTATCCTTTCAAACATTAACATAGTAAAACAGTTGTATTTACCTTAACTGAGAAGATATTTTCTTATCCATAGCCTAAGAGTTACAAGGAAGCTCCTAGCATAGAAAAGAGTTTTCGAAATATTAAAAGAGATGACTTCGGCAACATGCAGAAGTCATCTAATTAATACAGCATTCTTTTTTTACTAAACTGCTAAATTATGGGGCACAGTTGACAAAATTTAATTTTTTTACTACAAAAAATTAAAAACGCATCATTTTAAATAGTAAATAAAAGCTATCTAATGAAAACATCCCTTTATATTTAAATTTCATTTTTTCGAATTTGGAAGAAGCTAAAACCAAATCTCTGGAAGCGATAACACATCTTCAATAGTAATTAGTTTAATTTTTTTCGGAACAAAAATAATAATTTGTAATATCCTGTTTTGTATATTTTCGTTATACGTTTTTTACTATTCTGTATGACCAACTTTTTCATAACGTAATCCTTTGATTTGATTATTATTCATTAGATTAATAAAGAAATCTGTAACAAAATAGCTTGATGACATTTTGCTATCTCTAAATATGGACTCGTTTTTTACAGTTTGAAGATCAAAAACGTACCTATTATTTCTTACCATTTCCATTATTTCGTCTGAAGACATTTTATCCACATTTTTAATAGATTTAATTTTATTCGTTACATTTATATAATAATATGGACCTCTATCCGTATTAACTGGCAAAATTTCAACTTTTTCACTATAATTAGCTTCCAAAATCTCTTTCAGATTATTATTCACGATTAAAATACCATCAAAATAGCATGAAGCATCAAAATCTTCAAATCGTTTATCCTTTTTCTTTCCTTTTTCTTTGAAAATTTCAAACTCTAAAGGTATCCAATTGTCTCCTAATTTTTGACCTTCAAAGTTTAAATAGTTAGATGAACTTCCTTGTTTAAATACAAAAAATTTAAAAACATCATAGTCACTTTTAATTTCATATATATCCAAAATTAATACACCTTCTTGTCAAATAATAATTCATTCCTAATTAACTCTAATTCTTTTTCTACAGCTGATTTCCCTCCAACTTTACTTGCATTGATTATTTGTTTGTTTACATCCTCATAATATTTATTTGTATGAATCACCCTATGATACGCTCCTGGTTGTTTACTATTAGGGTATATGTGTTTCAAATAAATACCATTATCAGCTGAATTTACATCGATTTTATAATGAGCTAATATATCCCTCGCAGGCTGAGCCCTTAAATCATCGCCAGCAACAATATGATGGGCAGCCGACCCTTTCTCCTTATGCCAAGCCCTTTTCATATATCCTTCTGTTTTGGCCAGTTCTTTGTTAGCTTTATTCATATTTTTCTTAAGCTCTTTTGTATAAGAAAGCCCAAATATATCAATCCAAATATTCGTATCACTGACATGCCCATAAAGCGTAGGATTTCCTCCTGCAAGACCTATCGGATCAATCTGAGTATAATTCCCTTGCTCTGGGTCGTAGTATCGGAATCGGTTATAATACAATCCTATTTCCACATCTTCATACTGCCCTTGATAACACTCTTTCACTCGTCCATAAATATCAAGCTGAGCATACCAAACCCTATTACCCTCTTCGTCAAAAGCTTCTACCCTTCACTCGTAATCTTTGTAGAAGGGACAAACCTTTCATTAAATACTCATGTAACTAGATTGTTCTGTAATTCATGCTTGTTTTGTGACTCAACTAAGTTTTCTCGTTCAACTGTATCATTCTGCGTGAAACACTCATCGAGAATCTTATTCCATATTTCTTGAAATCACTGTAATTTGAAAAGGGGCAAAAATCCCTTTAGTGTGATTTATTGCCCCTCAGAATTGATACTTAGGTATCTCTCCTATACTATTTTAATCTATCTTTGCCACATTAAAGTTATATCTTTCATCTTCCCGTGGATCATTAAAACCTTCAAATTCGTTTACTTTTTTTAGAGAAAACAAAAAACCAAAGTTTGAATTTGGATAATCTAATTTCTTCTTACGCGCAAATCCTTTTATAGATACCGAATATTTACCAGAAGAAACACTGTATCTAAATCCGGAATATAGTGTTTTACCATCTAAAGTTTCATAAGATACTTCATCATTTCCTAAAAATTCATTTTTATCAAATTCATAAAATGAACCAATATCTGCAATCCACAATGAATCTTTAACTTCAATATTAAAGTCATGATAAACGAATTTTTCTTCCCATTCATCGTCAAATGACTGATTACAATTTTCAAGTTTGATTATATACTCTATGGAATTTATAGGCAAAAAAGGTATCCAAATACCATTTTTAAGTGAAGCTAAATAACGATTATGATTATCCTGAAAATTTTTTAAAATTTTTTTTGTCCTAACTTTTTCTTTCTTTAAAAAGTCTTGCAGGACGTCTATTGAAAATAAACAAATTCCGTAACTCCCAGTATCTAAAATTCTATCCATTATAACATCTCCTTTTTTTCTATTTACAAGGGATTTTTCCATTAGAATGTAATTCTTTTAATTTCTCTAAAGCTTCTGCAGGAGTTAAATCTTTGAATAACTTTTCTTTTGTGTATGGGATTTTTAAAAAACCTTTAACGTCAATGTCTTTGTAAGCTTTAGCAGCTTTTTCAAAAAATTCATCTGTTGTACCAGTAAATTTTGAACCATGATAAGGTATTCCATCTTCTATAAGCTTTCTATGCAATTTTTTGTGAAGTTCTGCCGTTCCCGCTCCTTCATCTGGATACCAAGAAATTGAATGAATTTGACTTAACTCTGAAATGTCTAAAGCCTTTGCTATTGATCTCGGCATCAAATGATGTCCCATACCAGTATCCAATAAATCTGAATATAAACCAAATTTATCAATATTGTTATTTGTATCCCGGACATATCCATATAAGGTAGGATTCCCACCCGCAAGTCCAATCGGGTCAATTTGAGTATAATTCCCTTGTTCTGGGTCGTAGTATCGGAATCGGTTATAATACAATCCTGTTTCTACATCTTCATACTGCCCTTGATAACGGAATGGAATAAAGTCTTTCTCACCAGTGAACTCTTTCACTCGTCCATAAATATCAAGCTGAGCAGACCAAACTCTATTACCCTCATCATCATAGGCTTCAACAGACGTTCCGAGATAATCACTAATAATACTGTAATGACCTTCACTCGTAATCTTTGCAGAAGGGACGAAGCTATCATTGAACACCCATGTAACAAGATTATCTGCAATAGCAGTATCGGTTTGTGAAGTATTTAGATTATCTAAAGTATCTGCAGCATTCTGCGTGGAATACTTATGTAGAATCGTATTGCCATGCATACAAAATGAGTTGCCTTATCCTTTATTAATACAATTATAAAAAAATTGTTTTTTACTTTTTGTATGTTACAAGTATTATTTTGTTATTTTACCAAAAAGCCAGATATAAGTTTTCAAATAACACAAAAACATATGTAAAGTAAAATCTAATTCATTTACTTTACATATGTCTCGTTTAAATCAGTAATAGTATTTTTCTTAATTTAATATTACTCTTATTTATTAAACTTTTTAATATTTCCGTTCTTCCTCTTCCTCATCTAGTAAGTAATTAAAAAAGTCAGAAAAGTCCTCCCATACATCTGGTTTAGAAATAAAATCCTGCATTTCTAATTTAGTTACTTCTACAGAATCAAGCCACATAATTGATGGTTTTTTTTCAGTATCCATAACAATAATACTTTCAGCTTCTTCAGCAATTACAATAAATCTGTTCGGCAAACCAACTGCTTCTCGGATTCTTATAGTTTCGCTTATAAAATTAGTTGGCTCAGAAAATAGAAAAGAATGGATATCTATCCCACCAACAATACCTCCACTGTAAAAGCCAGATATTTCACGGAAATCACTAGGTAGCTTTATTTGAAGTTCATTTTCAATTTTATCTAAATCCTCTTTAGAAACTCCATCAATATCATATAAAGCTTTATATTTATTTCGTAATTCATTCATATCTTTCATATTTTATTTACCTCCAAAATTCTATTTTTTACATCGTGTTTTAAAATATTCTCTAGTATCAACATTAAATTGAGGTCTATTTATTGGATAAATAGGATGTGGCTTGTTTCTTCCAAATTGGCTATGCAATATATCCTGCCCATATTTTCCTACTCCATGATATCGAGTACTTGCCTCTACTAATGCTCCCCTCGAATCTTGACCTAAGTGATGTAAAGTTACAAAGCTACCATCAGCAAGTTGAGGTGCTAATCCATATTTATTCGCCGCATCTCTATTTGTCATTCCTCTCCCCTTTGCACTACCAAGTGTTCTTACTTTATCCCAGTCGATATCATCCCTTTGATATACATCATATGTTTGTTTAGTACCCTTTGGTCGAGTAGCAGTCCAACTAATTTTTTTCCAATTTATCAACCCAAATGGATCAATATCCATAAGCGGATCTCTAACATACCCATACAACGTTGGGTTATTCCCTGCAAGCCCAATCGGGTCTGGCTGAGTATACATCCCCACATCTGAGTCGTAGTATCGGAATCGGTTATAATACAATCCTATTTCCACATCTTCATACTGCCCTTGATAACGGAATGGAATGAAGTCTTTCTCACCTGTAACTTCTTTCACTCGTCCATAAACATCAAGTTCAGCTGTCCAAACCCTATTCCCTTTTTCATCATAGGCTTCAACAGGCGTTCCAAGATAATCACTAATAATGCTATAATGACCTTCACTCGTAATCTTTGCAGAAGGGACGAAGCCGTCATTGAACACCCATGTAACAAGATCATCTGCTATATCGGTATCAGTCTGTAAAGATTTCAGATTGTCTAAAGTATCTGCAACATTCTGTGTGGAGTACTCATGCAGAATCGTATTGCCATCCCATACAAAATGCGTTGCCTTATCCTCAGAACGCTTCTCTATTCGCCTACCTAATGAATCATACTTGAAAGTAACTTCCGTATGATCTGGCTTAATGACCTTCGACAACATGCCATTGCCATAGTACTCATACTTCCACGTATCACCATTCTTTTCGACTTTCTCTACGAGATTTCCTTCTTCATCATAAGAGAATTGGGCATCTTGTGATTCTAGTAATCTACTGCCAGCACCATAAACACGATCTTTTTTGTCTTTTGTTTCATATAGATTGCCGACATCATCGACGCTACGGTATAAGAAATCAAATTTACTGTCTTGATTGGCCCAGACGAGGTTACTGAATTCGTCGTAACCATACGTTACTTTTACACCAGTTAGCTCATTGACCATGCTGCGTAATTGGTGATTCACATCCCAATTATACACACGTCTTCGCGTATTTCGGCTTTGACTACTTACGCGATGGTGTGTTGGTCTACCTGTGATGTCATATTGCCATTTACTGATGACATCCCCTGGCAGGATTCGCTCAATCTCTTGCCCGAGTTCATTGTATTGCATCGAGGCTGTCCACTGGGCTTGCTCGGAGCGAGAGGCAGTCATTTGTAAGATATTGCCCAGCTCATTACGCATGACATCGATTTTGGCACCGAGGCTGCTTGTTATTTGGGAGCGATTGCCTAACTCGTCATAGCTACTGGCAATCCACTGGTCATTTTGCCACTCCTTGATGACTTGGCCGGATGGGTCTCGTTCTAGTTTGACGGTTACATGGTCGTTTTCCGTTTCTTTTAGCGAGCCGTTTTTGTCATAGGCAAACGTTTCCCATGTGCCATCATAGTAGTCTGATCGTATGACATTCCCTAGATCATCATGCTGATACGCTGTCCAACGATTTCCTGGACGTTGGATGCGCTGAACCAATCCTGCTGGACTTCGCTCATACGTTTTTTCCATATCATCAAAGCCGATTTCCTTGATGATATGGCCTTTCGTATCACGTTCAAACGTATATGCTTCGCCTCTTTCATTGATCACAGCGGTTAATTGCTCCTCTGTATCATAAGTGAATTGTACTTTCTTACCACCTTGTTTTCGAGACGTTAGGCTACCAAGAATCGTGTAATCAAAGGCAACTTGCGTATGGTTATCTTTCGCAAAAATAATATCGTCATAGGCATTGTACTGTAATTGCACATCGTTACCATCTGAAAGATTTGCGCGAACAAGGCGATTCAAGTGATCGTAACGGAACTTCTCTGTCGCCCCTAATGGATTGGTTGTACTAATGCAGTTACCTCGGCGGTCATATGTCCAAGTGGAGCTTGTCCCGTCTGGTAATGTCACTTGGCTCAAGTTCAAATCTGCATCATACGCTAAGCTTACCATATGACCTTGCGCATTTGTCACTGTGTCAATTAAACGATACTCATTATAGGAAAATTCAGTCTTTGTACCGTCTTCTAACATAATTGCCTGCAATGTACCGTCTTCATTATAGATCCACTGACGACTTCCGCCCTCTGCGTTAACTGCTTGAATGAGCCTATCCTTAGTATCATACTGTGAGGATAATGTACTGCCATCTGCAAGAGTGATGGTTACCGGATTTGCCCATTCATCATAGCTGAATGTTGTTGTGCGGCCATCTTCATCTACTTCTTGGAGTAATTCAAAGTCCTCATTATATTGATAGCTGACTTCACTGCCATCTGGATAGACAATTTTCGTACACAAGTTATCTTCATTAAAATAGTAATAGCTTGTATGTCCTAAACTATTAGTGATTTCATTATAGCCGTCGAAATAGGCAAGCTCACCTGCTAGAACATTGCCATCTCCCCATGTTCTGATTACTCGTGCCCCTGTTGTTGGGCCATCGTAGCGCCAGAAGAAGCTATTTTTATTGCGGTCGATTTTTTGCATCATTAAGTGATTCACATAGGTTATATGCGTGCTCTGACCTAATGCATCCTGAATTTCGATTAGATCCTGAACATCATTATAAACATAGCGCACCAATACTTCACGATTGTTCTGATTACGTAAGGCAACTTCTGTCATTCTTCCTGCCTCATTGGTCGTAACATCTAGAATTCTGCCAACGCTATCTGTTACTTGAGATAGGAAACCTTTATTGTTATAGGCGAATTGAAGATGGTGCTCTTGCTCATTTTTTACTTCTTTTAATCGGTATGTTGAGGTTGTTACTTGTTCGAATGCATAAATTAATCGTGTATCATGCTCAAACAAATGATACTCTTCCCCTGTATTCATCAGGGTCATTCTTTCTTTTTTATTAAAATATGGCAAATTTATTGGTAAAATTGGAAACCCAACTGCACGACCATCTGTTACTACAATCCCAATCAGGTCTTCTTCCTCAAATATCTCTAAGGCAAGATCGTAGATAAAGTGCATACCATGACCTGACAAGCCAACCCTGCTACTATCACTGTACCAAGCTCGTTCCCATGAAAGAGGGATTGGTCCAGGTAGCTCAAAGTCTACACCTTCATATATCATTCGTCCTGTAATTAAATCAACAGGTTCAAAGCCTTTTTTACAGAATTTATCACTTAACCCTTTTGTACAATTAAATTTCTTTAATACCCCATGGTTAAATTTCGTTAGCTCTGTTTTGGCCATTGCTTTCATACCGTCTACTGCCTTCGAAACAGCTAGCACTTCGTCCATGGAGGCGATGACTTTATCTGCTGCTGTCTTGACGCTCTTTGAGCCCTTGTTGGCTACCGCTGATACGGTATCTAGCGTCTTGGATACTTTTGTGTAAGCTGCTTTCATCCCTTTAACTGCTTTTGAAGCATCAACTGCCTTATCCGCAGCCTTTGCCGTTTTACTCGCTGCCTCTGCCACTTTTGCTGCTTTCTTGGCCTTGTATGCTGTTTTTGCTGCATCACCAACTATTGGAACCGCCCCCACTAAGTTCATGGCTGCGCCCATATAGTCTCCCCGAGCTAAACTAATACCTGCATTCGCAATATCTGCAATTGTCCCTATACCAGGAATGAATCCAGCTACATCCAGTGCCAAACTTACACCATCTAATAAACTACTAAAAAAGCCTTTTTTCTCTTTTTTCACCTCTGCCTTTTGGGGGAAAATGACGTCAACTTTCGACGTAGCTTCGATTGCTTCTTCATTTAACTTCGGAGGTTGGCTTTTCTTCTCTGTACCTTCCTGATCAATAAGTGTACTAATTAACTGTGTGTCAGCAGCAAGGATTACATGACTTTGCTCCTTTGCTGAAATGGCAATCCACTCTTCCGCCTCTACAGATAGCTCTTTCATACCGCTAATGTCAAGTGTTTCGTCCGCTGCAAGCATGATGGTACTGTTACTAAGAAATGTTACACCTTCTCCATCATCCATCTTTAAGTCCAATACCCCATCTACTGCACTAAAGGTAATATCCCCAACACCTAATGTCACATCTTTCCCAGCATTGGTCGCTAATGATTTAACGGTCGTGTCCGCCATTTTCTTCGTCTGCTTTTGACCACCCTCAGGTGTGACTGGGTCAACCCGGACAGAGCTAATAACGATAGCCTCTTCTTCCACTGCACTCGGAAAATGTAATTGGGCACGTGCTCCTATTTGAGGCATTAAATACATAACCCCATTCGCATCGGCAGAATAAGCAAACCAATGGGCCTTTGCTTTATCTTGTTTTTTATCAATATCCAAATGAATTTTCACCGTGTTCTGTGTGACATCGATGATCTTTCCTGTAAAAGCTGCCCCAATAAGATCTAAATTGCGTACTAATCGCTGGCGAATACTTTTCTCTGGTTGGGCAGTATAGTGAAACGTTAAGACACCACCCTCAAGACAGACTTCCCGAGCCGTAATAACATAGGATCTTCCTTTTAATTGGACTGTAGTGCCTAGCTCATAGGCCTCTGTGCTTTCAAACTCACAAAAAGTATAATCGATTTCGCTTACATCAGTGCCATCGTTTTCAGTAATCAGCCGATACGTATCGATATCCATTCGTAATGTGGAAGGTAAATGGTCGATTGATATGCTTTTCCTACTTTGCGGTGTACCCAACCAAAATCGCGGCCCTTTTCCTTTTAAATCTGGGAAAACAACCGCATTTAGATTTGAGGCCATTCTTTTAATAAATGCCCAATCTGTTTCTAAGTATTGAATGGAAATATGACCAATGGCTTGGCTATTAGAAGCATGGTCGATGTAATCACCCTGAGGGTAGGCTCCCACAATATGATTCATTAACTCTACATACGTCATAGTCGCATCTTGGAAAGACCGGGAACGTTTCTCAATATCCATGTTTGCTGTAAACGATACCGCTTCAACTAAGACATAATGCACACCTTGAACAGCCTGTAACTCTGCATTTTCGATTCGTCCTGAAAACAAAATACCTTGCTCTCGTCCAAATTTCACAACCACTTCATCAGTATGACTGACCCTTTGAATATACTTTTGTGCTTGCTCTTCAGCAATCATTCCTGTAAAGTACAATCTCGCATGGTCATTGCCTTTATGTTTAATGGTTAGTTTATCTAAATGAATAAGAGGATAAGGCCATTCAAGCACAAGATCCTCATACGTACTAATCATGTGGACTTCCTTTTTTTCTAGCGTTGTCATTGCTTACCTCCTTTCAAGCAATTTATTTTTTAAAAACCTTGTTTTGGTATTTCCAAATCCTCTTGTCCATCATGAACTATATCGATTTTGCCTCCGCCTGCAGAGCATTGCGTATGACAACGGTTTAATAGCGCTTGCTTCCCCTCGATATTGACATTTTCCATCCCTTCCATCCAGTCGATGGAACATGCTGGCGTACACGGCTTTTTTAATTTCAAGCAAACACCAAAGGTTGGGATATTTTCAGGGTTTCGATCGCCTACATTCATAACGGCTTTGCCTTTTATATAAACGCCATGATCCTGTGGTAAATTTAAATAATTCAGATGGCTACCATGCTCACAGGAAATGATTGCTCCATGTACCACATAACTAAATTGCTCTTGTCCCGAACCCTCTGTCTCCAAATTTTCTACAACTTGAGCCATTTGCTATCCTTCCCTTCAGATTATTTGTGATCATTTTCGCGTTTACACTGTAGCTACAGTGTTTCATAATTTATCGTTTCTCTAGCTTTACTCGCTGTAGCTGAATTCCAAGAAATGATCGCCTTAAGAGACTTTCTGCCACATCCAAATTAACGATGGTAAAAGATTCCCTTTTGCCATCAACCTGAAAAATACAATCCAATTCCACACTTTTGGGGTTAATCACAAGCTCCTTTATGCGTCCGTCTGGATAATACGTCGTTTCATGTGAAATACAATGCTTTTTCACAATGTTCAAAAGCCAATAGATGCGCTGTGTTCCTTTCATAACATCCGTAAAAACAATGGCCGTAAATGCTAAGTTATCCTCGTATTTTACTAATAACTTTTTTAATTGTTCAGACACGATTCTCCGAGGCTTTTCTAAATAATCCAAATAGAGTGCATTCTCTTTTTCTATCACTTCTCCAAAAACAGACGAACAGACAAAATCATCATCGAGGTCTGTCTTCATAGGAATAATTGGATTAGTAATACTTTGATCTTGCTGAAGAATAAAATACTCCATCTTTTCCTCCTGTAACCACCATTGCTTCCCTTCATCACTTTTGTACAAAGTTAATGAATCCAATGAATGTCTTTTATCTGTTCTGGGCTGAATAGATACTTTTCTTGATCGCGTTTAAAGAAGGTTGCACCTTTTAGATTGGCACCTGTAAAATTGGCACCTGCCATCTGCGCAAACTCAAATCTTGCATTTTCTAAATTCGCATTACTGAAATCTGTGCCAAGATAGCTCGCAACTTCATAATTGGAAAGCCTTAGCGTTTTTCCCTGCGCATGAGTAAAATTCGCGCCTGCTAAATTAGCCTGTCGAAAATCAGCATCTTGAATGGCTGCATATGAAAAATCAGCATTGGCTAATCTACACTGTTGAAAACTAGTACCAATGCATACACTGTGTTTCCATGAGGAGCCTTCTAAATTACTCTCTTTGAAATTCGCATAGGAGAAGTCCAGCTGATTGAAATCTTTCTGCTGTAAGGGAAGGTTCGAGAAGTTTTCAAACGTATACGATTGGTCGGTCTCTTTGTTCTCTAACCATAAAAGAAGGTTCTTCTCCTCACGTTCCCGTTCGTCGATGATTGCAACATCTTCACTGAACCCTTTATATTCACCGACACGAAAACGTAAGCACGCTGTTCGTTGAAAATTGATTTTTGGTACGCATTCTTTTTGATAGCGAAAGAGATAGCGTATCAATTGAATGATAAAGTGATGAAATAGGATAACTGTCTGCTGAATAATGACCCGAACGTCCGCTGCTTGAATGCTGAGATAGGGTTTTCTTTCTTTTTCAAGTATTGTTTGTAACTCTGTAATTGCCTCACTCAGCCAATCCGCTTCATACTGTGCCGTGCATTCTGTCCATTCGTAATACCAAGCTTCTCCATAGGCTTCTAGCAAATACGTAAACTTGTTTTCTAGCAAAGACGTTCTTAGCAATGAAAAATGAATAAAAGCAACAGATGCTAATCTTCCCTGCCTTTGCTGCTCTCTAATATTCGCAAACAACTGTTCAAGGGAGTGAATGATTGGCTGTAGCAAAAGTTCCTTGTTTTGGCGAAACCGTCGAACAACTTTCTCTTGCAATCGGCTGACATGAACTGACACGCATTCATCCATAAAATGCTGTAATGCTTCTTCTCGTTTCATGCATCCACTTCCTCACTAATTTGCTCGTACTTCCGTTCCCTTAATTTCCATTTTGTCTTCCATCTTGATGGAATTATCTTTACACGTCATCTCAATTTTCTCATTTGCATTAATCATAATTTGCTTCGCATTGATGACGACTTTATCTGTTGCTTTTAAGTTAATATTTTTATCACTTATGATTGAAATACCATTATCATCCATAAGTGAAATCATTAATCCCCCACCAGAAATGACAATCCGATCAGGAGCTAGTAGAATTTGTTTCCCATGCTTCGTTCTCAGTGTTTTCACATCTGGGTCAGCCATTCGCATCGGGTCTTGGCGACTATCTTCTGGCGCTGTAGCACCTGATTGCCCACCACCATCTTGACTAGTAGGATTCGTTGCTGCTAACATTGCTCCAGATTGGGGAGGTGCTTTTGATACGGAGCTAATGGCAATCCCTTCATCCTCACGATTGCTTGGGAAATAAATTCTAACGTTGTCAGATAGCTCAGGCATAAAATACCATCCTGTATTATCTTCCGATGCATAGATTGTTGAATATGGAAACCAATAGGCCGTGTCCTTTTCTTGCCCCTCATCAAAATTGACATGAATACGAATTTTGTCCCCAGCCACATCAATTACTTTTCCTTGAATAGAGGCACCAATAATAGCTTGATTGTAAGTCGTGTGAACACTAAAGCCATTTTGTGGTGTTAACGTATAGATATGCTTTAATAAACCATTTTTTAGCTTTGAGACAATTTTATAAACATACAATTTCATTGATTGGAAAGTAACTTCATTACCTATTTTGAATGATTGAGTCGACTCCACCTCATAGTACATGTAGTCACTATCCGTAATACTGTCGAGATGATTTTTACTAGAGATTAGGAAGTTGCCGATTGCTTTTTTAACTCGGTAATTAAGGGCATCCATTTTTGGTGTGTTACCCGGTTGAAACGGTACACCGAAGTAGAACTTTGCCGCCCCATGAATGGTATCTGGCACCAAGCCTGTATGAAATCTCGATGCCATTCGCTTAAGAAATTCCCAATCGGTCTCTAAATATTGCATCGTGAAGCTACCAAGACTAGCCCCCTTTGTGACATGGTCCATAAAATCCGCGCCTGGTTGATCGGCAATACATACATTGATTAATTCACTATAGGGCATGCTTGCATTTTGATATGTTTGATTTTTCTTCTTCACATCTAACTTATACGTATGTGAAACGGCTTTAACCTCCAAATAATACGTACCCATAACCATTTTCACTTGGACATCTAACGCAAGCCCATTAAATATAGGTGTGGATTGTCCATTGCTACCAATTTGTAATACTTCAATGGCTGTTTCTGCATCTGTCATATAGACGTAGGAATCTTCAAGTTCATCTGGAATCACGCCTGTTAAACGCAATGTTGCATGCTCGTTCATTTGTTGTGTAATTTCGATTTCACTAACGCGGATATTATAGGGCATCACAACCATATCTTTATACGTTAAAGCTGTTTCCTTATTTACTCGCTCCATCAAACAACACCTTCTCCATCTAATGATTTGTTTTCGATTGAGATTGATTCCATCATGCCGTATGCAATGGGTTGCCAAATAGGTATTTCTGATTTCAAGCAATTGACCGAGCCTGTTGCTACATTATCGCCTACCATAAACAAAAACATTAAATTGTAAATTTTAGAATCTAGAGCCTTCGTAATGAAATCAAAATAGCCGATTTGACGACCATCCACTTCTTTTATGCCAATATCTAACATATCAGCATCTGGCTGTAATTTTCGAAGGATATTCATCATCGTATGTGTGAAATCTTCTAATTCCTCTTCTTGAATCTGTTGCTCCATCATTTTCATCGTGATGTTAATAGATGTACTTTCACTTGTGTAGATATAATCGGGTCTACGGCTTGATGGATATTTAATATCCATTAATTCAGGTTCCATCTCTTCAAAAGCTGTAGGGATAAACATCCGAATTTGGTCCTCATAAAAACTACTCTCTGCAAATTCAATCATTTCATCTTCAATCGTTAGCTGGCCTTCTTTAATGGCTTGAACGATGTCAGTATGTAACAATTGGTTTTCAATGTTCTCCAGTCGTTTCTTCTGCCTTGCATGCTTCGTCATCTCAATGACTTCTTCATCCATGAAATTCATTTTTTCCCCTCCTTTGTTATTCGTATTTCTTATCTTCCTCTAACTAGCCAACCTCTTAATTCACTAGTAGACTATTAATCAACTATCATGCGCTTAGGTCGCCCTTGACCGACCCCTTTCATCCGACTACTGCCCTTAGATTCCAACAAAATGCGATTTAAATATTTATGAATTTGGCTATTAGATAAAGATTGATAGTCCAACTCTAGCCGGTTGCAAATATAGAAATCAATTACATCTCGTTGCACTCTCTCCTGATTTAAGCACTCTAAGGCAAAGGCAATATCATACGGATTAGTGGGTCGATTTTTTAAAAGCTCTCGCGAAAAGTATTGCAAAATGAGTGGATGGTAGGTGCTTTTTTCCAGCCCTGCATACTGACAATGAAGATAATTAACAGTATTATATTCTGTCGCAAAGTCGAAAAAATCGGTATGCTGTGAGCGTAATTTGGCACCTAATTTTAATTTAAAGCGCGCTAATTCTAGTTCATTATGAGCAAGCTCTAACGAATCGTCTAAGACAATCTCTGTTCTGTAATTGCTAAAGTCTAAGTCATTTGCTTCTTCAGCAAATCGCACTTTTAAAATCGTTTCACTTCCTGTAGCTTCATAAGGAAGCTCATAGCTACTATCTAGCATATAGAGCCTTCCTTTATGCTTAATAATGCCTTTTGTAATGATAAGACGTGTATCCGCTACAATAATATGGACACCAGCAATGATGCCGTTTGAATAATCTTGAAAATATAAATCTAAAAAATCTCTTGGGTAATCTCGCAAATTCTCCAGCATTTCTCGCTTTAAAATGCGACCTTTATGAAAATGTGGATATTGATTAGCAAACAAGCTGTCACCCACCTCTTTTCTTTTTTATCACGTGAGCTTGCTCTACTTTAATCCGTCAAAGAAATCTAGATCCGATAAATCAGCTTCAAAGGCGAAGAATTCCTTCTTTCCAATAAACAGCTGTTCGTCTTTTCGTGCTACTGGCACCACATGAAAGCCCCAATGATCTTCGCCTGCAAAAACAAAGAATTTCACTTCGCCATTCATGATAGAATCCGTCTCGTCTTGTGGAATTTTATCGTAATAGTTTGCCGCAATATTTTCATAAAGAACAGGCTTAAAATTCTCAGGACGATTAAAGTAAGTGTATTTATAGGATGACTGATTGTCACTGCCAGTTAGGAAAAACTCCACCTCTGTTACACCCCATGGACGGGAAATAGTACCATGAATTTGGTTTAGCCTTTCTAAGCTACTAATAAGTAATTTTTCCTGGCGATTATGTGTAAAGGCACTTACAGCATAAGGTACAACAGGAGCATGATTTGTCACTTTTGTTTCAATCATGCCTATCTTTTTCGCATTTAAATAACGCAGTGCTCCTCTAAGGCAAGCAAGCTTTAATTCTGGCACTTTACCAATATTTTCAGCTTTTTGCCTAAATTCAATGCTTCGTCCGGGTACAAATTCTTTTAAGGCCTCACGAAATGCATCAATCTTACAGGACTGTCCAGTTAATTTAATAATAGAGTATTCGCCCAAAAGACCACTCTCATAAAATTCCTCTAAAAACTCACGCACAATATCATAAATATCAGCCTTTATAAGATGATTAATTTCTTTTATGTTGAAAAAGACATTTGGATAATCATAAACTTCCTTAAATTGATTGTTTTCAAGCAGAGATAGGCACCATCGATCTACTGCTGTCACATTTAAATCGCTATCGTGCTGCATATCACTGTCCGAATAAAAGCGGCTTCTTAAAATGCCTGTTTTACGGAAAAATTCCTTCTTCATTTCCTCTGCCATTTCCCATAAGAAATAATAATTATTTCTGACACGTAAGTATTCATCACGTGTGCGATTTTCATATTCCTTAAAGCGAGTTGGAATGATATACTCAGCATCTGAAAAGGCTTTTTCAAATTGTTTGTATACCTCGTCAACCCCATGATCGTCTACATATCGATAAATATCCTTGCCTGGAATATCAATGAGTGCATCAATATCATAAGCACTTTTTCCCCGACTATAGTAATTGGCAAAGACAATCTTCATAAATTGGAAAATACGATAGGTAATATTGTTGCCACCAAAATTGGTATCTCCATTTTCATAGGTTGTATGAATATCAATTTTGTATGAAATATGTCCATCCTCTATTCGAAACTTACAGGAGGAAAGGTCGGTTGTTCCACCACCACAATCAATGACCAGTGCCTTATATTCCTTCCCATCCAAGAAGCTATTATTCTCTATTTGATTGGCGATTGTATTATAAAGAACCGCCATCCCTTCATCGAGAGCATGTTCTGTTTCGATGTTGTATTCAGGTAAAATTGTCTGAAACATATCTAAAAATTGATTTTTCAGCTTTACAGGACTGGAAATATGTAAATGCTTGAAGCGACATTTAAATTGATGTTCTGCCATTTGAATAATATAAAGCATAAACTCTCTTAATATCTGACTTCGCGGAACAAGTGCTGTATTTCCGTTCGCATCCATTATCTCTTCCAATTTGGCATAATTACTAACCCAGCGTTTAATGCCTTGGAATTTCGTTGCCAATGAAGTGTAGCTATTTTTTTTCATCATTTTTAACGCTTCATAGCCATAGTAATAGCTCACTTGATCTTGATTTGAGCAATCTGCCACTGTCATGACTGTCGGCACTACTTCGATCCATTCATTTTGGTGAAGCGGATCTGGAAACTGGACAAAATTAATGCTATTTAGCTGAATTCTGTCATTTAATAGGTCATGGCTACAAGGAGAAGAGACATAATCACTTTCTAAGTAAACACCAGCCGTTGTATTGGTAGTTCCAAAATCAATGGCAAGAATCGCATCGGTTGTTTCCAGCTGTTTAATCTCTAAATCTGGTATTGGAACCTTATAGTAGTGAAGGTTTGTAGGCGGAAGTGGGGTCTCCTGATAGTAAGTCTTATAGATATACTCAGAATCTTGCTTTCGTAAAAATATAAAGCTGTAGTTTTTATTGTTAGTCTTTCGAATTTCTAGTGCCTCATCTGCCGCAAAATAGTACTTGTTTGGCTGCTGATCGTCTTTTATAACATGAAGGATGCCGCAAAGATCTAGCTGCTCATTGACTAGCAGTACATTGGATTCAACTAGAAATCCTCCTGTTTCTACGAAATACTGGTCTGGCTTATCAATTTTCATACCGCTATATAAGCTCATTTTGGCAGGAATTTTTATCTCACCATTGTCAGACAGTGGTGTTTTTAAATACTGCTGCACAGCCGCTTCTACTCTTTCGAATCCCCCATCCTTACTTTCTTTAATTAGAGGGTTTTCTTCAGCGCCACGATATCGTAAAATTTTGTCGATTAACTCGTCTCTGGTTAATGTATTAATAAGCCCTGTCACAAGTTTTTCCTTATAACAAATATTCCTCAGCTGGAAGGTTGTCATTTCCATTAATTCTACTCGTGTATAGGTCATAAACTTTTTTTCTGTATAACGCTTATTCGCATACAGTTTATATGAATATTTAGTCGTCATTACGAATCCCTCCTCTGCCCTGTTTAGTAAAGAGCTATTCGATCTAGCTTCATTGTTTCCTCTGCATCGATTATGCCGAAGTGATATTGCCAATAAACCTCTATATGGAAGCTGATAGGCAAAAATATTTCCTGTATGAGCTGTACCTTTTGCTCATTCTGCTCTGTCTTCTTCTGACGTATATATAAAAGCAGCTCATCTTGCTCCT
Organism: Lysinibacillus sp. 1 U-2021; assembly: GCF_029916965.1. Lineage (NCBI taxonomy): Bacteria > Bacillati > Bacillota > Bacilli > Caryophanales > Bacillaceae > Lysinibacillus > Lysinibacillus sp. 1 U-2021. Next base: position 3,611,058 of record NZ_CP123966.1, on the reverse strand, counting down.
CTGATTTTACATAGATGAAACAACCTTTAAAGAGCCTTTTTAGCGTATCCTTTAATAAGTAAATTTCATCCCCGGTCTGGTACAGTCTCAGCATGTTCAGGACCACGATTTCTTGTTCCTTTTTTGAAAACGAACAAATATTATGACGTACTACATTGCCAAATACATTGGCTTCGATATCTTTTAAAATAAAGCGAATAAAAAACTCTTTTTTATTCATCCCCTGCATACGATCAATGTCAGCTAAGAAATGCAGTACGATGTCAAAAAAATATTCCCTAAACGCTCTATCAGATGTATTATCCGGGTGAAAAAGATTGTTAAAAATATCAAAGTAGCGATAGTACGGATTTACTTCGACGTGCTGCTCAACCAACTGTGTATTTAAAAACTGTGGACTAAGCTCCATATAGGGCGAATATGTCTCGGCAAGGTGAAAATTTATATCCTTTTTAGAAAGTCCTTCATCCTCGGCTTTAATGAGCAAATCCCAAATATAATTCATAGCCACACACCTACACATTTATATTCAAAGAAATGTCGCTGTACCTCGGATACTAAAAAGCTCAAAATATCATTTGCTATAAAATCTTTTTTCTCTTTTGCCTTAAACTTTAGTAGCATCGTTTTTTTATGACTATTTTCTCCTATCATTTCTGTTAAGAAAGGGTTTACTGAATGCGTAAAACCTGCTCTTGAAAAAGAGTCCACTATCTCCACATCTACTAGCTCAACGCTAACAGCTGCCTCGAAGGAGTTAATCATCCTAGTAATCTCCCCCTTCGTTTTAACATTTGCAGTATACTTACTAGCAAATTTGTGCATAAAATGCTCTATTCGTCGATTGGAAACAAGCTCATAATGAAGCTTTCCAATTTTTTCATCTTCCATTTTTGCAATTTTGATTAACTGCCAAACCCCTGATTTGTCTTGTGGTGAAACAATGGTTAATTCATTATCTGAACGTTTAACGTAGCGAACATTCTCCTCATCCGCTTCAACAAGATACCCATGCTCGTTGCCAATTTTGCGGATTGAAAGGACATGCTCATAATTGACCTTATCGATAGCAGGAATGGGGAACCCCACATTCTTGACCTCATGTCGCTCAATATTCCATAGTGGAACCATGTCCACTCTCTTTTTTGGCTCGTATTCCTCTAAATCAACTATTATCTCAATGATTTCAGTATCTTCATTGAAAGGTGGACAATCCACTAAATGTACATCCAAAAATTTATAGGCGTATGGGTGATTAATGGTTTTCCATGGCAATCCATTAATTTGGAATATCGGATATAGCTGATCGATTTCTTGCAAATAGTCTGAATTTCTTGAAAGGCTTACCTTTATCTCTAGTTGTCCTTCTGTTGTGACGAGAGTTCCGTTAAAGCGTCGCTTCTCAACTAATAACTGCTGAATTTGTATCGAGTCACACTCTAGAAATAAAGTACACAGGACAGCTTGTTCTTTGTTTTTTAACGATTGAAGTAATTTGGCTGTATCGATTGCTTTCGTTTCTAAATCAGTTGGTCGCATCGGAAATAAATATTGATGAATCGGGTCAACATCCTCCTTTGCACTAAGCGTGACATAAATGTCAAACCTATTCTCAACATCTTCTATTTCGTTAAATACTCGCTCTTCAAGCTTTCTATTCATTTCATCCTGATAGTCAATTAAATTTACAAAAACGCCACTGACAATATCTTTTAGCAGTTGACGTTGCTCTAAATCCTCTATTTTGCGTAACCGTTCAAACATGAGCTCTTTTATCACTTTACTTTCCCTCTTTCATCACTTCAGCATCAGATGACTCATTAGCAGCTGCTCCTTCTTCAAATGGTATTGCCGCTTCGTAAGATGGGTCTATATCAGTAGCCGGTGCCTGAGGAGGTGGATTTAATTTATCATTGGCGTTCATAACCTTTCGCTCAAGACCTAAAACCTTTGACAGTAGCTCTGTCTCCTGATAAATTTCCTGTGCAAGTGTATAATATTCAATCGCTTTTCCGTACTCTTGACGTGCATAGCTCTGATCTCCACTTTTTTCTAAACCTTCTGCCTTCAATTCCTTCTGGGCCTTTTTCAATTCAGCAATTTTAGCCTCTGTCTCTTCTATTTTTGTCTTTATTTGAGGCTCGCCCGTATAGGAGATGGTGAGGGCCTTTTTCCTTGCCTTTTCATATGTTTCAAGTGCCCCATTGTAATCTTCTGCTTCAAATCGAAAATCTCCATCCTTCACAGCTTCAGCAATTTGAACAATCGTATCCATATTCGCTATTCTTTGCTCAGTAGCTTCCTTTCCAAAGTTCTTAATGAGCTTCCCTTCTTTTTTAGCCTTTTCATATTGCTCAAGAGCATCTGTAAATTTTCCTGCTTCAGCTGATTTATCTCCATTTAAGATGAGATCAGTAATTCTTAACTTTTTAGCCAGTAAATTTCTATGTATTGGATCCTTCAATTTTTTGGCTGCATTTCTGCCCTCACTATATTCCAGAAGCGCTTTTTCATAATTTCCATCTTGAAAATAAAGATTTCCGCTCTTTTCATGGTCCTTCATTTCAACGGTTAATTCTGCCATTTTTTTGGCTTGCTTCGCTTGATAAAAAATAGTACTGCCCCCAACGACTAACGCTACGATTAATGCGGCAGCAATCATTTTAATGTACTTCATTTTTTTCTTATTTGTTTCCTGATAAACCTTATTAGCAAATATAGTGGCAATTGTATAATTATTTACAACCTTCCTTTGCCTACTTAGAAGCACCTCTTCCAATAAATCCGTGTATTGCTCAGGGTCTTTCGTGTCCTCCAGTGCGTCGGCCATTTCAATCTCATTAACATCCTCCCAAAAGCCCGCCGTACAAAGCACTAACACATCTCCATCCAATAACTTCATTTTCTTAGACACAAAGGGCTTAAAATCTTCAGGTTTACCAAGATAATTTAGTAGGTTGCTTCTTTCCTCGTGCTGGCTTATATCCAGTGAACGATTTCTGCTGTTTACGATCTCCTGCGCTAAGCTTTGATCAGTAGTTTTATACGATAAAGTACCATTTCGAAAATGATATAGCCTCGAATTTCCCGCGACTGCAACAATCATTTTTGAGTAATCTGATATGACGATAACAATACTTGCCTTTAATCTTACCCTTAAGCTTTGAGCCTGAAGTATAGCTTGCGCATTTTTTAGATATTTTTTAATACTTCTTCTGGACATAGATGGTTTTTCCATAAACTTTTCCAAAATTGCCTTCACAGCAAGTTCTGCGCTACTTATTTCCTGATCAGAATCTAACCCTTTTACAGCTACCCAGCAGGCTACATCGTCGAGCTCTGTATAGGCAAAGTAATCTTTGTTCTGCAAAAATGAACCAGCTTCAGATAGAAAACTAGTTTTAAAGTCGCTGTTTTCTTTTCTCATGATTACTCCTCCTTAACATGTAAAATGTTTACCATGTTTTTTCTAGAATAACGATGGTTGCATTATCTTGATTTTTTAAGCGTTTTTGTTCAACAGCTTTAATAATGTCTTGAGCAATATCATAGGGAGGAGTTGGCTGTGAGAGAATTTTTTCCATTTCAACCTCTGTTAACGTATCATAGACTCCATCGCTAAATAGACAGACCTTATCGCCCCTATTTAGCTGAATAGGGCTCTTCCCTATATCTAAATTTTTAAAGCCTTCATACCCTAAATAATTGATAAGTCTCTTTTTCAGAGGATTTTCTTGCACCTCAAGCTGAGTTATTTCACCAGAAATATATCGCTCTGTTAATACTGATTCAAAAATATGCTTTTGGTTAACCGCTATAAATTCGCCATTTCTAAAAATTTTGATAACACTATCTCCTACAGCCCCCCAATGGAGTAAACCTTCCTTGTCGATAATGGCCGTGACTAGGGTAGTTCCTCCGTTCGAGCCATTTAAATTTTCTAAAATCATATGATTACTTGCTATGGCTGCTTCCTTAAAATAGTTAGGTAGATTTTTTAAGGTAGTAAGCTTTTTAAATTCTTCTATAAATGTCGTTACAGCGATAGTACTGGCCATACGACCATTGGCTAAACCACTTATACCATCTGCAAGCACTGCAATTGTGCCATGCGTTGTTTCGGTTGTGGAGAAATAATCATCCTGTTCATCACGTCTTCCAATCGTTTGACCATTCCCAATATAAATTTTCCCTTTATCCATTTTTTGAGCTAGAATAAATCTGATAATTAGCAAAACGATGAGTATAATGATGAAAATTAAGGCAATTATGTAAGGCACTAAATTTTGGTCCATATATCATCATTCCTCACTTTGATTGTTTTCCCATTCAAAGTGAACGCCACATAATGGAATAAATAAAAACATACTTCTCCCTAACTGAATAACATCATAAGCTGCTAATTCAGTTGGGGTATAAACGGCTTCATTATTCAGATAAGCTAATCCCGAGGCATCACCTGGTAATAAATAAAAATTACGCTTTTTCGGATCATATACAATGACAGCATGATTACGATTCGAGATGGAATTATCTCCTGCTATCCGGATATGCATGTCTTCTGCTCTACCTATAAAATTCTTTTCAGATAAGATGCGATAATCTCTCCCCATTTGAGGGCCTTCAATACAAACCAACCAACCTGTTACTGGATCAATTCCATCCATTTCTCCTAAATAGGGCAATGTTTTATCTTCTGATTCAACGACAGGAGCTGTTGGGCTATTTTGTCTGTGCTCTTGCTCCACCATCACGTTACAATATGGACAAATATTGCGATGTCTCCTTGAACTAAACATGTGACCATTTGTACATCTTATCAAACTCATTTCGTTATCCCCCATCTATGTTCCGAATTTCTTTCTCTATTTCACCAAAATTCGCGTATTTGCTATGTATATCGTGTCACCATTACCTAATGGGTAAGGGATCTCTTGTTTTAATCTATTTTTAACGCGCTTATTAGCTTTTTTTAAGCCAACACCATTTACTGAATCAATATCCTCTATATACCAAATACCAGCTACACAATTTAATACAGCATGCTCATAATTCACAAGAGATTCATATTCCGTTCCACATAAATCAATATCTGCCTTATGTTCAGCTGTACTTTTCCCGATAAGCAATGAAATTTGATCACCAAGCTCCCATTCATCTACTTTCATCCCGCGTTCATTAAGTAGTACAAGCTTTGAAATGTCGTTGTTTGTTTTCGCTTGAGTGAGTGATTTTGCCTCGTATTTGAGAGAACCATAAATAATGGCAAGTATCACCATTACGGTTCCGATAACAAATTTTAAAAGGACTTCCTGATTCATAACAAAAACATATAGGATAAAAAAGAAGGCAATTGTGATAATAATAATATCGATGAGTCTTATAAACATTTTTTTCCTTGCATTGTTACTATAATCTTTACTTGGATATGGTTCCTGCATATAATCACACTCCCTCTTGCCATTTTGAATTATTTATTAAAGAAACGTTCGAATAAATCTGTAGTATCAAGAGGATTCTTCTTATTTTTCTTATGTAACGTTGAGGACGTTTCCTTTGTTTTAGGATTAAAGCCAAAGAAATGTTCAAAGTTTTTTTCAATATTGTTCATATTAAAATCTGGCCTTTTTGCAGTCGATTGTTGACTTGTCGATTGCTTGTTAGCTGAGTGTTCATGATTCCAGCTTTGCGCAGCGCCATCTAGTCGAGCATCATATGCCTTCCTAGCAGCTTCATCCTTCAAAACTTTATATGCCTCTGTTACTTCTAAGAAAATTTTTTCAGACTCTTTGTTTCCTCCGCTTACATCAGGATGATGCTTTTTTGAAAGCTTTCGATAAGCGAGCTTTATTTGATCTTGTGTCGCGTCTTTACTAATACCTAATGTGTCATAATGTGTTTTCATTTTTTCATCCCCAGTACTAGGATTATTCAAAAATTATCTAAGGAGCTATATTAAGCCCCTTAGATAATTTTTAGTGTGCTATCTCACTCTTAGACAGCGTAGCCGCCTTCGATTTTTGCCAAATCTGTTTTGTCTTTCTTTTGTTTAACAAATAAGAAGAATTCACCAATACCTTCTGTGTCACCATATCTTTCTGTATAATCCACCACAAAAGCATTTGGGAAATGAATTTTTCTTACTACTTGATCTGCTGAAACAACCTCTAATGTCACTTTACGGTAACAGTCAGCCTTTTCAGCTGGTACTAATGACCATAAACCTAATTTCATCGTATCATCAGAATTATCACCATCAGTTGCTGTAAGAATTTTACCTCTTACTTTTAAAGTGCCGGAGCGTTTTTCCATCAATTGCAATGACGTCTTTATCATCTGAAGAATGGCAGTCACGCATCCAGTTAATAAAGCACTCGTGAAATTTTGCAGGACTGATACAGGATACAACTCTGGCAATGGTATCGTGAACAGGAATACCATTTTCAAAATCACCATATTGCTTCAAAAAATCGAGATGTGTTTCCCCAAAATCCTCTATATCTTCCTAACCTTCTGCACCAGAAATAACGGCACTAATAATCAACAGTAGAATATCTGACAATTTATGTTCCACTTTCCAGGCTTGTCTGTAATCGGGAATAACAGAAATATGTTCCATCAATTTTTTAAGTTCCATTTTGTTCTCCTTATTTATGCAAGGAGTATTTGATCATATGTAAGCTGTGAAAAACAGTTTTAGATAATAAGGAATATCTCAATTATTGAACATTTAGTGCGAATTATTTAGTACAAAAAAGCGGCGTTAGGTGATCTTTCCCTGAGGTGAGGAGATATTAACATGGACAAAAACAAGAAACTTATGACAGAAGAAATATAAGGAATTATTATACAAGCTATTAAATCAACAATAAAAGATCTTTTAAAAAATAACAAAAAACAGAACACTATCAAAACATAAAAAGCAAACAAAAAATAATAAGCATGTTGATTGAATATTTTAAATACATGTTCTTTTACAATAAAAAAATGAATGGTTATCGAACAAGCCAGCAATAATAACCTTATTATTTTCATAAGCTCCATCCACTAAAATGCTGGAGATATAAAAAATGAACCAAACGGCTTCTTTGGCCCATACTTAGGTTTGGGGTGTAGAATCTTAGTCATAAGATCTATGCCGAGTCATGTGCTGGCCACATACTTAATGATACAAAAAGCTATATTTTCATCTTTTCTCTTGCGACTTTTGATGCATCTGCCAAGTACATCGTAATGATAACCGGCGACGAAGATGCCAGTTTTGGTTTCAACTTGCGCTTTGATGAGCTTGTTGCAGTCGTCGTAAACGTAATTTTGTGTGTAGGTGTTGTAGCGACTGGTAAAGTTTTTCTACTCTCCATTTTTCTGTTACCTGTTTAAAGCTACTTTTGTTCTTTCGTTAATTCTTCAATTAGTCGATCTGCATCAAGCGGCTGTTTACTCGCTTTGAGTTTATATGCCCATTGCAATGCTTCTTTTTTATTTCCCTAGTTTTTATAACAATTCACCAAGAACCATATTGCTGAACTGTCATTATTACTGGCAGCCAATTTAATTTTTTGTAACCATTCATTAGCTTCCTTGGTTTCACCTTGTTCTTGTAACTCTACATATAACCGATACTGAGCTGTCGCATGACCATTATTAGCCGCTATTTTTAACCACTGACTACTTTTTTCTTCATCATAATTGGACAACTTGTAGTACAAGAACAACCTAAAACCCGCCTCGCCATCGCCTCGTTTTGCCTGGTGTGATAAAGTATTTACTTCTTCTGGCTGCAAATAAAAGACGCTTACTGTTGATTTTGGTTCACCTTCACCTTCACCTTTTCTAGCAGAAAGCTCCGCCAATAATTTTTCCGCCTCATCAGAATGTTTTGAGTTATCCATAGCAGCCCTCACTCCAAAGTTATAAAGACATACCATGATAATCAACAAAAAAGTAAATACTTTCATTACTATTTGCTTCCTGTAGGTGTAAATTTATGAAAGTCCCCTGGTTGTTTCTCGTCTGGCACCAATTCAAACGCCCCGTTGTCCTTACCGCCTATTGTTATCCTAGCTGTTTGCCCCATAATAGCATAGTTTCCATCCGGCCAAATCCATATTATTTCATCAGGAGCAATCACTGTAGCATCAAGTTCGTTAGCTAGTTTCTGTGCAAATGAATTTTTGCCTTTTCCTGTTTCGCAGGAAAACAAGACTACAGGCATACCTTCATGATATTTAGGATTCGCTCTTATGTCGCTAGCTAATTGTTTTATTGTCAGATCACTTCCTTTTTTGATTCTGTCATCACTCATAGATGTAGGCGAACCATGACCTCCAACTGTAAAACCCGTTGGAAATTCCCTTACATTAAGAGAACCTTTATATATAGGATCTGACGGAGAATAATAATTCAAATCAAGTGCTAACCCCAACGGATCTATATGTTCAATAGGATTGAGTGGGTACTGATACAGGTTCCATCCCCCCTCCAGCCCTATCGGGTCCTGGGTGATATATCTCCCCTGCAACGGATCATAGTACCGGTTGCGGTTGTAGTACAGCCCCGACTCCTCATCATACTGCTGTCCCGGCAGACGGAGTGACTGCTGAAGGTGCTGCGCGCTTTCCTCCGGGCAACGGTGTTTAATTATATCGAATGTGATTACAATCGGTGGCGGCGGCACAGTTGGTGTGGCGGCCTCAGTCCGGAACAATTTGAAAACAAGAACCTCGCTTAGGCCTGTGTCCATATTACGTGGGTAGGATCAATGATCGTACTAAGCCGATCTCAAAGGAAAGCATTAATCAGGTAATTGAGCTATTAGGATAAAAAGGAAGGCTGACGGGGCATGGTTTTCGTCACACAATGAGTACCATTCTGCACGAAGAAGGATTCAACTCTGCATGTTTCGAAACACAACTTGCACATGTGGATAAGAACGCTATTCTCGGGGCTTACAATCATGCACAGTATTTGGAAGGGAGACAACAGATGATGCAGTGGTATAGTGAATACATAGATAGCTTGTCTAGAAATAGACTTCCGCAATTTTTTCTTCAAAAAAAGGCAGTATGAACAATAAATCTAGTTGATGCATACAAAGGTTTATTGTCGATAGCAAGAGGAGCGTCAAAATCATGAATGTACAGAAAACCAAATTTTCATCTAAAGAATTTCTAAGGCGCCGTCGCCCTGAAAAATTTTCTGATTCAACAATCAGAGAGACTGGTACTTTAGACAGAGTTGTACTGGAACACTTCCTCTCTACGCTAAATACAAGAAATCAAGAACTACAATTCGAAGATTTTGCAAAAAAAATATGTGAAAAAATAATTTGCCCTAATCTCCTTGAACAAACTGGCCCTGTAGCAGGGGGGATGGTAAAACTGACACACAAACATTCCCTGTTTCAGAACAGAATAAGCTTCTTTGGTTCGAAGGCGTTAATGAAGCATCAAATAGAGAACGCTGGGCCTTTGCGGTAAGTACACGTAAAGACTGGAAGAAAAAATGCCATGAAGATGTACTTAAGATAAAAGAAACAGAACGTGGGTATGCTAAAGTATTTTGCGTAACGAACCAGTCTGCAAAGTCCAATATTCGTTCAGAGGTTGAGGATACACTAAAAACAAAAACTGGAATAGATGTTCGTATATTAGATATTAATTGGCTATTAGATCAAATTTACAAAAATAATTTTGAGCAATTGGCCATTGATTCATTGTCAGTTCCAACGCAATATAAAAGAGAAGTTGTTTTTGGAGAAAATGATTATAAAAAGCATAAAAAATATGAAGAGTTAACCGAGTATATTAGAGAGAAAATAAACCCTGCTGAAATTTCATATGAACAGGTGGATATTTTTTTAGAAATTGCAGAGTTAAGCGCTGAACTTGAGAAACCACTAATTGAAACACAAGGTCTATTTGAAAGAGCTATAAAAATATCAAAGAAATTCGGGACTAATCAACAATTGCTAGATGCGTATTATCAATATGCCTGGAAGTCTCATTTTTGGATGGAAGATTTTAATCTCTTTGAAGAAAATCTTCAATTTGCATATGAAAGTATTGCATCATCAACTAATTCCTCAAAATGGGAGAAAGTTTTAAATTTAGTAACCGTTCATAAAAGTTATATTAAACTTAACAACGCAACATCTACAATCGATATTGAGAATATTGAACGTAACATGCTCGCTAAACTAGATGAGATAGCTGACGATGAATCACGTCCCAGTAATGCACTCACAGCGAGAACTCACAAAGCTATTTATAAATTGACAACGTTTTCAGATGTAGAAGATGCTTCGGTTGTATTTGAAGAGTTACATGAAATTTTTAAAAATAGTGGGAATTTAATAGGCTATTCCTTTGAGAAGAACTTCCAACTTTTGAACGAACTGGATGACATTTTTTTCGAGGTAGATGCATATGAAAATTTATTAGACTATATGACTGAGCAATCTGCTGTTAGAGGTGGTGAAGTTAAAGGGGCATTATTAAATCTACGAAGAGGTATAAAGAGAATTCAAAATGGTCACCCTTATCAGGCAATCAAGTATTTAGGAAAATCATTTATACCACTCTATAAAGAGGAATCACGAGATAAATTTATATTAGCATTAAAAGCTATTGCTTATGCTTACGAATCCATTGGGTTGCTATGGAGTTCACGTTCATGCTTGCTTCTATCCGCTTCTTTGATTACAGATAACTACTGGAAGTATGATGAGATATCATTAAAGCAGGCTGAGATTTATTATAGTTTATGCCTGGCAGAAATAAAACTAGGGAAATTAGCACATGCTCTTTTATGGTATGAACTGTTTTTAATAATTAACCAAAATATCAGTGATAGCTCGTTCGGCGATAAAGAAAATCAGCAAGTTGATTTTTACATAAGTCAACTCATTTTGAACACTGACCTAAATGGAATAAATCGACAGAGTAATATTCCCGATGAACTCGATAGATTAGGTCTTTTTGTATCATCTGGATGTCTTAAATATGCTTTAGGTTATATTGAAAATTTTGAACATGAGTATGAAGTTACTGCCGATAAAGATCATAATGATTTCTTGCAAAAAATACGTGACTTTGATGCTGGATTCAATAGTAAAGGCATAAAAGATAACTATGATAAACGAGGAATATATACATCTTTTATTTTTGGATGCACTATAGAAATTAACTTTCCGAATCGGTCACCATTTATAGAGTTTTCAACTAGTATCTTAGCGCTTTTAGAGAGTGCTTTTGCAACTTGTACGATTGATAACATCCATCTGAAAGAAGCATTTTTAATTATTGAAGTAATAGCAGATGATGAAGATGACTTCTCCTTATCACATGAAATAAATAGCAATAATGGAAAACTAAACCTTACTATAAATTGCAATGGTTTTGAAATAAGTGCATTTAGAGTCGATGCTCAACAAAAAATTACTAATGAATTCAAGAAAATAGTATTTGATCTTCTCCCTGAGTTATTTTTTATAAAAAATACAGAATACATTGAAAGAATGATATTCGAAGATGCTGCATTTGACAGAGCAATTAGTTTCGGTGCCTGTATCAAAGCTATTGAAAATGTTCTTGGAAATGATATTGATCAACAAATTAAGAAAATTTATTCCACCAGTGCTGAAAAGAAAACTTACCCTCTTTTAAGAGATAAACCCTGGGATAGTGAATTTCCGAAAGTGTTGGAGATCGAGGATGTAAATGTTCCAACACCTGGTAAAGGAATAATGCCTGAAGAGGAACTTAATTCCGAAAATATAACGCATAAAGATTATTCAATACAAAGTCTAATCAAACCTCGTCTATGGGATAGAACACGCTGGCAAGGAGTAGGCTTCGCTCAATTAAAATCGTGTTATCCAGGGTTATATCTATTATTTAAACACCCCAATATAGGTGAGGATATTTTTAAAGATCTTATATCATCAGTAGGCTTGGTAGATAGTAAAGCCAGATTACGGGTTTGTATTGTCAAGGGTATTTCAGTTAAAAACCCAAATCATTATAGAGTACTGATATCTGAAAATATGATGACAACGCCATTAACTAAAAGAATGACAATGATCAGTAGAATTAATACGATGACTCCTGATAGTAACGTCAATTTAGAAAGATTTCTTGCTGCGTATCAGGCCTGTGGAAAATTCTATCTTGGATGTGATGCGATGTTAAAAAATATTGTTCCTGAGCATCCACAAAGAGATAGTTTAGGGATCGAAATGAGTACGTTAGATGTTAGGTGGGCTTGGGAAATTGGGTTAAATGATGTTGATTGTATTGGGGTTAATTTAAAAGAAGATGACCCCTATATTCCTAGTGATGTAGCTGAGATCCCATTATTGCAATTGATAAACAGTAAATAAAATGTTTGCCAAGAATACCGCCTCTTAAGGGGGCGGGTTCTAAACAAATCTTTAGCCTCTTCACTAATGCTGTTAGTGTTATCGCTTTTACAATAAATTGCCGACCTGCCCCCATTGCTTAACACACATCGAAGTAAGTATGCATTCCGAACTTCCGCCCCTCGCTCATAACAGACATTCACTACAGTTATGGTAGAAGGTATGTATGCTGATTGGGGAAAGTGTGAAAGAAAAGAAGACTGCTGCGCTGTTTGTCGTCACGTTTATCTTCAGTGGCTATGCAAGTCATAATACAAGGTGGGACAAAACTGAGACACATAAGGCCTCACAATGGCTTGCAAGGCTTTACATGTTTTGATGTGGTGGGGCGTGTGAGCGCAGTGTTGATGGGGTAATGCTTTGAATTAGAATCGGATTCTTATAATTCGTAATGCGAAGGTCGTAGGTTCGACTCCTATTATCGGCACCATCCTACCTATTTTAACGTCTCCCTAAGTCTACTCAAACACCCTTTAAATCCTTATAATACGCCGTTTCACGGCCCTTGTTGTCTCTGCTCGTCTACTCACGTTCACGAAAATCTACGGTGAGTTGGGGGCATCGGTGGGGGCATGTTGTATTCGGTCTAAAGGAGATGCCCCCAAATGAAGCTTAATGCCAGACAGGTCGAGACTGCCAAGCCTAAAGATAAACCCTATAAGTTAGCAGATGGTGGGGGCATGTATCTGGAGGTGTTCCCTAACGGCACCAAAAGCTGGCGCATGAAATACCGTATCGCAGGTAAAGAAAAACGTGTGGTGTTTGGTGTTTACCCGACCATTACCTTAGCGGATGCCAGAAGCAAAAGAGATGATGCTAAAAAGCTGCTGGTTAATGGCGTTGATCCGAGTGCGTTTAAGAAAGAAAGCAAACTAGCCCAAATCGAAGAATTAAAAAACACCTTTCAGCAAATTGCGCTCGAATGGCACAACATGAAAGTGAAGAAATGGTCTGCGGGATATGCCTCTGACATTCTTGAAGCCTTCAACAAAGATGTCTTCCCGTTCATCGGTCAACGTCCTGTTGCAGACATCAAGCCGTTGGAATTGCTTAACGTGCTCAAAAAGATGGAAGAGCGAGGTGCGACTGAGAAAGCTAAGAAAGTACGTCAGCGGTGTGGTGAAGTGTTTCGCTACGCCATAGTTACAGGCAGAGCCGAGTATAACCCCGCACCAGATCTCACCAGTGCTATGCAGGGGCATGAGTCTAAACATTATCCATTCCTGACCATTGAGGAGCTTCCAGCCTTTTTTAAAGCCCTTGCTGGCTACTCTGGTAGTGAGTTGGTAGTGTTAGCCGCCCGACTAATGATCATCACTGGTGTTCGAACGGGTGAATTACGTGGTGCGTTATGGTCTGAAATTTATACTGATAAAGGGTTATGGGAAATTTCTGCCGAACGCATGAAAATGCGGCGTCCTCATATTGTTCCGTTATCCGTGCAGGCATTGGAAATTATTGAAAAAATCAGGGCAATGACTGGTAATTTTCATCTAATGTTCCCCGGTCGTAATGATCCAAGTAAAACAATGAGCGAAGCCAGTATCAATCAGGTGTTTAAGCGAATTGGCTATACCGGCCGCGTTACGGGGCATGGATTCCGTCATACCATGAGCACCGTTCTTCATGAACAAGGCTACAACACCGCATGGATTGAAACCCAGCTTGCGCATCTTGATAAGAATGCTATCCGTGGTACCTATAACCATGCGCAATATCTTGATGGCAGACGTGAGATGCTGCAATGGTATGCTGACTATATGGATAGCCTTGAGAATGGTGGCAATGTGATGCATGGGACGTTTAATCGACGTGCATAGAGGAAGCTGATGCTGAACTAAGGGCTATGTCTCGGTAGAGCGTAGCTCTTTTTTATGACTGCATTTTTTATAATTATTGCTTCTGGTCGCTCAGATGAGTTCAACTATCCATTTCTGAATGGAATAACAAAGGCACCAAATGGCAATCATGAGAAACTGGTCAACGGAACACACCAAAGAAGTTAAAAAATGGTTGGATATCAATACCTATCGAGGATTTGAAGATCTGACTCTCATACAGCTTTACCATGAGCTGCTTGCAAGGACACTGTTCTTTAAGCCTTATCATGAGGAATTCGAAGCGAAAGCCGTGAACCTCTATATTGACCGAATTTTCAGCGGAAAACCGTTTCTTATTACAGAGCAACATCTCGGATACCTCACGAGAGAGGACACCCTTTACCAACCCCCACATTTCTTTTTGACCACGACAGAACGGCTGGCTCAGCTCAGCATCGTTGGATTACGGAATTCATTATTTTTCTGGGATGGAAGTGATGAGTACTCGGTTAACCGTGAATTTCTCGATAGCCCTGTATCCGAAGCTCTCCCTAAGCTGTTCAGAGATACTGTCATGGTCGAAATAGACCTTGCGAATGGAACTGATGAGGAAATAGCTGAATCTTTGAAAGCCGCGCTACCTCAATGGCGTAAAGTACGGGGCATTGAAGCCGATACATCTGATTCGATCAGGTTTGGCTATGGAACCATCAAGAAAATCATCAACTACAGACTCATACCCATGATTGACATCCTTGTATGGTCTACTCTGCACAAGGTTCGCATATCAGAAGATCGACTTTCACGCCTCCTTTACACCGACGATGATGATGAAGAACAGACCCGCCTCAATCACCAAATTCGGGACACAGACAGACCACTGGCGATAAAAGCAGCCAGTATACCTTTCATCCGTCAGTTCCATCTGTTCATCAACAAAAACAGTCATCTCAAAAACATCAGAGTTTCAGACGTGATGAAAATCGCGGATTCTGATAAAGACTGATATCCAGACCCTTGGCGATCTGAAGGTCGCTCTTTTTGCTGGTGATTCAATCGTATATTCATTTCCGTCAACATAGATGAGGGAAATACCATGAATCAGCCATGCACACGTCTTATCCGCCTGTCAGAAGTGATGAATAAAACCGGATTTGGTAAGGCTTGGATTTATCGTCTTATCAGCCAAAATCGGTTTCCACAGCCTGTAAAGATCGGTATTCGTGCTATTGCTTTTATCGAAAGCGAAATCGATGAATGGATTCAATTAACTATAGAGAATTCAAGAAAGCATGTTGCTTAAGAGGAATGTTGCTACATCGATCTTTTAACTTTTAATAATATTAAGAAAGTAAATTTATAGGCCTTATAAGTTCACTGACTGAGTTTCAAAAAAAACGAGGTTTTGTAAAGTTTAAATCTAAAAAATTACTATATTTAACGGAATTCTTTACCTTTTTTCTGGCAGAGCTTTTGCTATAAGGTTTAGAGATGGTTTTCTTAATATCGGGTATGGATACCTTTTACTAGCCGTACCTGTTTATTTGACGTCAAATAAATTTTTCCAAGCCATTAATATATATGCCAAATAAACTAAAGTCATTGTAAAAAATTTGAATTATTTTGAATTGGAATATATTTAATAAGTGAGAGTGATATTAATTTGTAAAGAATGAGGTCAAAATGGGATATAAAGTAAAGAAATTCATCATGAGTAATGGGGAGCGAGGATGCCTGATCCTTGATAAAAATAGTAATCTACCAGCTTACTATCAAAATCTATTTCTTACTACAGACATAAGAAATAGAGGCGCAACCGCCTCAACTATGGAAATAGTTGCAACTAACTTACTAATTTTTAGTAATTTCTTGGATAGTAGGAAAATTAATATAGTTGATAGAATTGAGCTTAAAAAGTATCTCAGCGTTGCAGAAATAGATGATCTGGTAAGATATGCGAAACAAAGATTCGACAGACAAAAAATTATAAATATAAAATCAGCAAGTAATAGGTTTATTGCGAAGAGAACCTTTAGTTATAGAATACACGTTTTTTCACGCTACCTTAAGTGGTTATGTGGATTAGTTCATTCGTCAAAGGGGATTCATGCAAAGTATGAAGTAGACGTATTTATTGAAAGTATCAGAGCACATATTCCAAGAAACAGTTCATTGAATATGAATGAAATATCTGAAAAATCGTTAAATGAAGAAGAGATCAAAGTGCTTTTCCGTCTATTGGAAATTGGCGGGATTGAAAACCCTTTCCATAAGGAAGTACAGGTCAGGAACAGACTAATATTTACCTTGCTCTTAAATTTAGGTTTAAGGGCTGGAGAGTTGCTCAATCTTAAAATAGATGATTTTGATCTCAGAGACAACACTTTAAGTGTAGTCAGAAGACATGATTCAAAAGAAGATGGAAGATCTTATCAACCATTAGTAAAGACTGGAGAAAGGGTTATTCCGTTATCTGATGAGTTAGCCTGTGAAATTTTTGATTACATAAGTGATAGCAGAGAAAAAATGACAAAAAGGAAAAAGCATAATTTCTTATTGGTGGCTCATTGCACCGGAAAAAACGCAGGAGAACCCTTAAGCATTTCAGCTTATGAGAAGGTGATATCAACACTGAAACGAGCAAGTCCAGAGCTATATAATCTTTCAGGCCATAGGTTAAGGCACTCTTGGAATTATATGTATTCTAAAGGAATAGAAGGTGCTGAATTAGAATATAGTAGAAGGAAAGATTTAAGGAATTATCTAATGGGTTGGTCAAAGGAGTCAATAATGTGTGATAGATACAACTATAAATATATATCGCAACAAGAGAAGGATGTCGTCCTAAAGGTCTATAAATCAGTAAGTAAAGTAATTAGTGGAGTTTAGTATGGAAAACAAATGTATTGAAAGTGAGCAAATCTTTTTTGCTAAGATGAACAGGTATAGTTTCAAACTGTCAGATAAGAAATGGCAACTGGATAAAGAAAACTGCGTATACCCTCATAAAGTTGTAGATAGAATGCCTACAAAAATGAAACTTAGCTACTTAAAAACATTGGCTTACTATGCGTCTGAATATAGTTCTTTTTATATTCAAAGCATTAACAATCTATTTTATAAGTGGTTTGGTGCGATGACTATCGATACTATTGATGACAAAGCCATATATCAATTGAATGTTTATTTAGGTTCAGCGAGAAACTACAAGCTAAACATAGTTAAGGCCTTCATAACTAAATGGAAAAAACTCAATTACCCTGGAGTAGAAGCGACTGCCCTTAGAATGTTGGAGAAAATAAAAATCATTCCAAACCAAACAGGAGAGGCAGTTAAAAGACGAGATCCAAATAAAGGACCTTTAACTGAAACGGAACTAAATTATATCCTTAACTCTGTTAGCAAACTTTATCTTCAGAAGAAAATTCAACGCTTCTTATATTGTTATATTCTTCTGTTGGCAATAACAGGAAGAAGGCCATTACAATTAATCTCTCTAAAAGCTAAGGATCTCATTAAAAATGAGAAAGGGTATTTTTTAAATGTACCAAAAGTAAAACAAAGGAAATCATTCAGAAATGAATTTAACATGGTAATGATAGAAAAGTTCTTATATGACAGCTTATCAATGCTAATTAATGAAAATCAGGTGTTTGTCGAAGATAAATTTAGTGTTGGGATTAATAACTATAGAGGCGAATTGCCAATCTTCATGGATTTAGACAAGATTACGGAAATAAAAAGAATTGAGGGTTTTCTATCTGATTTAACGACAGATTTTTTCCATATGAAAAATTCAGTCATGTCAAAGCTATTAAAACGCTTTCCTTCAAAATTCGATGTTAGATCAGAAAGGACTAACAGCTATATAGAGCTTAATGCCAGAAGATTCAGATATACATTAGGGAGTCGACTGGCTAATGAAGGAGCCTCAATTGAGGTGATTGCTAAAGCGTTAGATCATAAATCAGCAAACTCTTCTATGATTTATATAAAAAATAATCCTGACAGTGTTTATGATATCGATAAGAAACTAAGTGCATTTTTTAACCCCTTATCTAAAATACTTATGGGCGTAGAGATTGAAGAAAACAAGAACTTTTTTATCAAGTATGTTTTAGATTCATTTTTATTATTAGAAGATACGGAAGAGGAATTTAAATGTTTATCTTGTAAAAAATTCAACCCCTGGAGAGTATAATGAATAATATATTTATTTTTGAACCGAGTAATAGAAACAACCCACACGATAATGTTATTAAGTTCATCGAGTTTTGTAAGGATACCATTTCTAATAATAATTTAACAACTTCCTGGGAAAGCAATAAATGGAAAGGTTTATATAGGTTTACTAAGTTTAACACAAAAAACAACCTAAACAGCAAGGCATGCTTAGATGTTAGTTTTATTAACTTTGCTAAAGCATATATGTTGCATGTGCATTCATTCAATAAATCTAAGACGAAACACTCAACATTATCAATGTTGAAGATTGTAGAATTCGTTTTACTGAAAATCAATATGCAAGCTAATGTAAGCTATTGCAACAATTCAGTTTTTGATGAATGCATAAGAATAGCTTCTGAAAAGTATTCTAAAGCACATGCATTTGCTATTGGGAAAGAACTTGAGAAATTGAGTTCATTTTTAAGTGATAATATGATGACTAATTCATCTTATTTATTTTGGGTAAATCCAATTAGATATAGGATTACTCAGTCTTGGACTGGTTATGATTCTTCACTTGAAGGCCATCCTAGATTGCCTGATATCAAATCAGTTATTGCGATTGCTGAGATTTTTTCAAAGCGGGATGAACAATTATCTTCAAGAGATATATTTACTACATCTGTGCTTGCTTTACTTATGTGCGCACCAAGTAGGATATCAGAAATTTTAGCTTTGCCAGCGGATTGTGAAATTACAGAATGTGATGGAAAGGGTATTCAAAGATACGGATTGAGATTTTTTTCAGCAAAAGGGTATGAAGGTAATATAAAATGGATTCCAACTTTAATGATACCTGTAGCTAAAAGGGCTATTAGCAGATTAAAAGAATTATCAAGTCAAGCGAGGTTATTGGCTACTGAATTTCAAAAAAATCACTCTAATTCAACGATGGGGACCCTTAAAGAGAATATACCTCAAGATTTCCCTTGGTATGATAGAGAGAAGAAAATTGAATATTCTAATGCGCTTTGCTTGTTAACTGAAGGACAGTTAAATCAAAACAAAAAGAAAATGTTAGATAAGTTATTCAGACCTACAATGAGTTTTTTTAAAACTGACATTGTTGATTCTGATTATATAAAAGGACATTTTAATATCTTTAAAAGATATGGTTATATAAATGAAGATGGTAGCCCATATTTGCTAAGAACACATCAACTAAGGCATCTTCTCAACACATTTGCTCAAATAAATAGCATGGATGAATTCAGTATTGCCCGCTGGTCTGGACGCAAGCTTATTTCTCAAAATGTTTCTTATGACCACAGATCGCATCTTCAAATGTCTAAAGCAATAAGAGAACAAAAGTTATCAGTGTGTGTTAATGAGCACAGAATAAAGGATATTCCAGTGGTGGATCTTAATGAGTTTGATTCACTTAGTAGTGGTGCAGTACTTGTATCAAAACATGGCTACTGCAAACACTCATATGCGTTTAAGCCGTGTGAACATTATCCGATTGAGAATTCTGGTTTAGATAACGAAACGATTTCAAACATTCACGATAAAATTTTAAAAAGAACACTGTATGATAAAAATGATGGGAACATAAATGCTGATAGATGGTATGAATTTCATAAGAGAATAAAAAAAGGAGAATAAATGGCTAAGCATATAAATGGTTATCATGAGAAGAAGATTGTAGATGTTATTAATACATGGTCTATAGATGAAAAACTAACCTGGGATGCTTTGTGCGACAGGTTAGTAAGGATTATTGGCAAAAGGCCATCAAGACAATCCTTAAGTAGTCATGTAAGGATTGCAGAAAGCTTCAGTGTGAAAAAAGCCACTATCAAATCTGGTGCAATATACACTGTAAAACCTGCTAATTTAAAAGTGGCTTCTCAACGAATTAGAAGACTTGAAGCAGAAAATGAAGCTTTGAAGGCATTAAATGAACGCTATTTAGAGCAGTTCAAAGTATGGCTTTATAATGCTCACCTTAAACAAATAACGATTGAAGAACTTAATAATCCGTTACCTGCAAAATACCTTTAATAGAATGGATAGGTTTTAACTATTGACATGATTAATAATTATGGTATTTCTTTAATTGTCAGGATGACAAAATTTCACTATTGCAAGGATGCATATTATGGATAAAACAAATATTAACTTAATGGAAAGGTATCTA
Source organism: Lysinibacillus sp. 1 U-2021 (assembly GCF_029916965.1). Lineage (NCBI taxonomy): Bacteria > Bacillati > Bacillota > Bacilli > Caryophanales > Bacillaceae > Lysinibacillus > Lysinibacillus sp. 1 U-2021. The sequence goes on along the minus strand of NZ_CP123966.1, from coordinate 3,590,450 downwards.
CTACTGCTTGATCGATTCGTTGATAAACTCGCTGAATCTGGTTTCTCAGAGCAACGAATTGTCGAACAATCATATCTTTTTTGTGCAGGATTTTATATCAAATACCAAAGTGGTATCGAAAAAATGACCTTCTCCAACAGGGAGGTTGTTTTAACCTTTCTGCTACTTTCATATTATAGTCATATAAATAAACTGGATGATGATTTAATCAACAAAGAGCGTATGAAAAATATATGTTCTTCATTGATTAACTTTATAGTCAGTAATGGTAGCCGAACAGAGAAAGTCTATGCTAATGAGAAAAGGAAATATGAGGCTTCAACTCTAAAAAGAGAATTATCGAAAAAGGATAAAAAGAAAAGATATGGGTTGTAGTGTTTGTATGATTTTCATTGAACTTACTTAATCTATAGTCTAAATTTTAATATTAGATTCGTAAATCTATAATTCCATGAATCTAATTAATGCTTAAAAGCATCCTCTAAGATGCTTTTACTGTTACCATGCATACATACCCAGAACCTTTAACAAAGGATAATAGAGGGGAGTTGTGTATAACAACTCCCTGACCTTACTAAGGTTAGCGATATTATTCAGCATCGTTCTGTCGAACATTTAATTTCTTTGAAAAATACTAATTATACCACTTAAGTTAATAACTTCTGCTTGATAGTGTATTTTGGTAAGTTGGAATACAATTTTTTGATTGGATCGTCAATAAGAAAAAGCTAGAATCCTTAGAAGGACATAGATTTTCATAGGGTTAAGATATGACGATTGCGAAGGATAGTTCGACTGATGAAATCATTCATGGAAATGATCTCCGTGGAATGGATGATTTTTACATTAAGACAACGAGTTTTGAATGCCCATACGAGCCTTGTAAAATTAAAGCCACACCTTGTAGTTTTACTATGAAACATGTTAATCAATCATATTTTAGATATGGTGATAAACATAAGGATGGATGTGGTATTCATGACCCAAGATATAAAAACAATCATACTTCAAATGACGAAAGAAAACATAATTCGCCACCAGCTCTGGTTATATCACTTTTAAAAATTGATGTGAAGCCTAGAGGTGGTGTTAAAAATGCCAGAAGTAGTAAAAATGAAAATCACAAGGATGAAAAAAAAGCTAATGAACATCCTGTATCTTCATCAAGTATTAAGCCAGTCGTTGACTATTACATAAATAATAGCAATCATAATGAACAGCTATCAATCCCTCCATATGGCACGCGATCTTATAAAGATACGTTTCAACTTATTTTTTACAAAAACAACATACGTTATTACAAACCTGCAATTTATTATGGTGTAGTCCAGTCTAATATTCGTCTGCATGAAGATTCAGATAAACATTGTATTACTTTCCTCGCAAGGGATAAGAAGACCCAAAAACCATTTACGCTTGAAATTGATGTTTCTGACTGGAATAAAAGTCAGAAGGATGTGTTTTGGAAAGAATATGAAAAGCAAAGGAAGGAAGCTGATAGGTATTATAAGGGACTTAAAGATAAAAGGAATGCTAAAAAATACCTGACGGTTTTCTTTTTTGGGATGCCGGATGAAAATGATAAGTTTCTATTTAAGACAAACCACTTTAAATTAGTATATGTGGCTTTCTTGGGTAAATTTGAAAGCTCATATAATGATAGTAATTATTACATTGAAAATGATCTGTCTGTATCATCATTGAATGAACAACCCATTTCAGTATCTGATATAGACCATAAAAATCATGAATATAATATTGAAACTTCATTAGATTTTAGTACTCCTTTGCCAGAGCCAGAGCCAGAGCCAGAGCCAGAGCCAGAGCCAGAGCCAGAGCCAGAGCCAGAGCCAGAGCCAGAGCCAGAGCCAGAGCCAGAGCCAGAGCCAGAGCCAGAGCCAGAGCCAGAGCCAGAGCCAGAGCCAGAGCCAATAAAATCCTCTTTAAAGGAAAATACTGAGACTGTAGAAATGAAGAGCAAAGTTTGGGGGAGGCTGAAAAAGATAATCACTTTCTTTAAAAAGTGATTTATGTTTTCTGTAAAAAAAGCCCGTAGGTTTCAACTGCGGGCTAAATTTTCCCTTGATGCTGGTTTTGTCTTTTATCTAAAAAATGCCAGTCTTCACGTTGCTTGTTCCAGCATTAAAGATGTATGTGCTGACTTTTTCGCTTTTGAAAGAAACTGTCAGAGATTTAGTTTGTGAGTCTGCTCCACCTGCAAGCAGTCCCACAACGGGGATGAAAGAGGTTGCTTTGGACTGGCTGTTATACATAGTGTATGACCATTGCTCTTCACCATCGATCAAAGAACGGCTGTCAGGTTCACCGAACGATGCTAACACGTCCTGTTTTGTAGTTTTGCCTTTAACAATTTTAGTTTTCACACTTTCCTGCGTCTCATTTTTCAATGACTGGTTGCCTACTGAAGAACAACCTGCCAAGGTCAGAAAAACGAATCCTACGATTATGTTTTTTTTCATACCACACTTTCCTTTTTTATTTTTAAATTTTAGCGTTTTACTGACTCAATAAGATTTCTAAGTTCATTTTCAAATTTCTGGCTTCGTCTTTTCATCAAATTGATACAAATAAAACTTCCAACTCTTGAGAAAAGATATGTAAACCACATGTATTTGTGGTCGCTCCACATGTAGCCGTCTTTAAATCCCCAGGGTAGTGTGAGAAATGAAATAAGTGCAGCAGCACAAAGTAAAATGAAAATAACGGTGAGAAACTTTGGAACAGGCATTGCTCTGTAATACGATGCTGTGGAGGCAGTATGAAATAGCATTGTCAGAAAAGCGGGGATAATAATGGTTTTTCTTTTTAAGTTTACCTCGTGTTCACCCGTTTTCTTATTAACGATAAGCGCATCTTTATATGCATCATACGAACCATCCTCACTATATTGGCGAAGTTCGTATTTATGGATAGTGTGTGAACTTCTGAAAGGGATACCATAGTCAGAAATCTGCTTCTCATCCCCTGTGTTGGTTTTTACCCAGATATGACCATTGCCTGGATCGGAGTTGATGACAGTGGCAGAGAAAGTCTCAATAAATGTGAAAGTTTCACCAAACAGCACAAAATTGGGTGTCGTGATTTCCGTTTGCCGAGGATCATTAGAAAGACCAGCTTCAGCTTCTTTCTTCCTGCTTTTCGTAGCGGAGATGCTCATACAAGTTCCTTAGTGTTCAAAATGAAGTCATATTCGCTGATGTATGAAACCGTCCAGGCTTACAGTTGAGATGGTAGTTGCCATTTTAAACTCTGCGTTTGAGCTAATGAATAAGTAAATAGACTAGTTAAATCATATCGTTAGATGATTTCATATAAATTGACATTTTGACTTAGTTCGTAAGAAACGCAAATCACTTGTACCGATCGATTACTGATTAATGATAGTTTCTGGCTATCATCACTAGATTATCGATCGGTATAAACGATCAATATATTGGGCTGTATCTATCAAAAAAGGCTTGTCAGCCTTACATCGAAAGCGAAGCTCTTCTGGATTGAGGTGCTGATTCGATGAGATTTTTTTGGGGGAGAGGCATAATCTCTACCACTCTCAAGCCAGTGATGGTTTTGTGTTTTCGAGGGCGTTTAAGGGTTGGGATTTTGAGGTTTTTGAAGATGGTAATAATGGTATTGAGATAGGGGATGGTTTCTAACCATCTGAACGTTGAAGCCCTATAGCTTCGCTTGTAGGCTTCTTTTAACGCTTCGGTAGCAAATTCTTCTTGAGCACCAGCACTTGGTTCTAAGTGAAGCTGTTTGGCTAAAGCGTTAGCGTATTCGTCCTGACCAGCACGGTTATCATGGATAAGCGCTGCTATGGGGCCGTTAGCTTCTGTTGTTGTGATTTCAGGAGCATCTGTAGTCATGAACATACAAGGCGCTTCACTAACCGATGCCTTACTGACTGAGGGCATTTTCAATGCAAATAGGAAACCATTATCGCGTTCCGGCTGGTAATCGAGTTTGCCCTGTAAAGCTGGCCAAGAATATGCTTTGCCAAGCTGAGATGCCTTGAAAGAAATTCCGCTGTATTCGAATGAGAAGCCGTTCATTTTCCCTGTTGAAGCAATATTTGGGATGGCTTTGATCCTTTGAGCAAGAAGCTGTTGCACGAAGCCGATAATAGATTGCCTGCTGCCAAGCAGTTCATTTAGGGCGTTTTGGATGATTGCTTTTGGGCATAGCTCACCAGTTCTCTTTTCTATCATCATCTCATTACGGGATTTTTTGAGCTTCGGTTTAGGTGAGGGCGCTGCTGGAGAAGCTTTCGGTCCTTTGGTTCTTGTCAGATTGTAATCTCTTTCAAGTTGCTGAATTATTCTTGTGCTTGCCAGGTTCTCGTTCTTGCCGAGGTAGAGCTTTCCTGCATCAAGAGAAACTCTGCTTGCGATGATATGGATGTGCTGGCCGTCTTCGTCGTCATGTAGGATGTAGCATCTGAGATGCGTTTCAGAGAACCCCATTCTTGCCATGTAGTCATCTGCGATGTAGGACCACTGTTTAGCCGTTAGTGATTCACCTTTAGGTAAGCGAAGCGAGTTGTGCCAAACGGGTTTAGCCACATCAGGGCGAAGTGTTTTTGTAGCACCAAACTCAGCTATTAGCTCTTTAGCAAGGCACCCCATCATATTGCTACCTACGACAACTGGATCAACTTTGTGATGAGAAGCTGGTCTCAATGCATAAAACACTACGCCAGCGAAGTTCTTACCTCGCTTTATCTTCTGCATCCCCTTCATTGATTTATTTCCATAAGTCAGCAGTAATCAGCTTCATGCGAAGCTCAGAGATCTGGCGCTTCACTGCGAATAGTTCTGTTTGCGTCAGAGAGCTTCCCTGGCTTTTGTTATCCAGATGAGCGACAAGCTTGTTCAGCTTCTGCGAAATCTCACCAAGGATTTTCCAGGCTTCAATATTGATAGCTGGAACGACAGCAGGAAGTTTATTAAGTAAAGATAAGCGAAGCCACTCGCCTTTACGATGACGGCCACGTCTCTTATTGAGAAGAGTTAGCTCTTCATCATTTAATCTGACACTGACGCAATGAGAACGAAGCTGGTTGTGTGAGAGCTTCGCTTCGTTAATGCTTCCATTACGGGAATGCTTACCCAAAACGATCTTATTAAAAGTATTATTTTCGACCATATGAACTCCTTTTCATAAAATTAAATAAAAGCATACTCCTTATGCTTAATTTATTTATATGATAGATGCGAGTAATGTCAATGCAGTGTGTTGATTTTGCTTTTAATTTTTTTCAACCGAAGGGCGAAAAAACAAGGGGAACTCGAAGAAGCAGCGTAGCGCTTCGATGAGTTAGCCCTTGCTTTTATTTAAAAATTGACTATTTGCTTGGTTTGTGCAATATTTGTACTAGTAAGTGTTGTACAGAATTTAGAGGAGCCACCACATGAATAAAAGTAATCGTATAGCCAGATTTTTTGGATTCGCTCCAGATGAAAGCGAGATGAAAATGATTGAAGAAATAAGAAACAGTTACAAGAGCTTAGAGGTTGTAGGGCGTGGAACTGTTCGTATTGATCCAAAAGAAGTAAGACAAGATCCTGCTTTTATTGCATTTGTTGAGAAAGCCAAGGGATTGATTGAGAAATAAGAAATACTAGGAAATGGTATATCAAAATGTTTTTATTACTTGTTTTACCTATTTTGGTGAGCGGTTTTATTTTTTGCCAGATTCATCCTGTCCTTAAAAACACACTATACCGATATGAAGGGCAGTTTTTATATTTAAAATCTGCTCAGTATGGTGTTTTTTTCTTATTTATGGGTTTTTTTCTTGCTGAGCTAATAGATAATATAATTTATTATCCTACAAGCATATGCAATTTATCGTTTTCTAGATTTTCCATTATTGGAGCTTTAGATGCATTGTTGGTTAATAGTGGGATGGAAAATTCAGCAGACAGTAAGAAATTGGCAAATTTGATTCTCATTTTTATTTTTACAATATTGAGTCCTTATCTTTGGAACCGGGTAGAAATATTTAGATTGAAAAAGAAATATTCCACTGAAAATTTCACTCCATACATTATGTCTAATATATTACGAGATAGCCCCTTAGATGATTTATTGTTTAAGTCCTCAATCAAAAAGGGTAATATTGAAGATATATCTATTATGTTAACCTTGTCTGATCGAAAGGTATACGTCGGGAAGGTTGTTTCTTTAGGAGAACCTAACGAGACAGAAGGACCAGATCAAGAGATTGAACTAATACCAGTGGTAAGTGGCTATCGCAATAAAGACACATTAACTGTCACATTCACTACTCATTACTCAAAATTAGCAGAAGATATTAAGTTGGTTATAAAACAGTCTGAAATTATATCAGCAACTCCATTCAGCTTCCCAAATTATGATAAATTCAAAGAAGATAGAAAAAAAGAAAATGTGTTGATTTCCTTTTTGAAAAACATTTTTCATTGAATAATGATGGTGTTCATTAATAATTGAGGGGATGATGAACTTACACGCCGTAAAAAAAATTAAAATTAGTCAAGTAAGAATTATTCATATTGAAACTGCTAAAACCTTTTTTATTAGTCTGTTGTTTTCGCTATATACATTAAAAGGTTTGGCTTTAATATATAGCAAATAAAAAATTATTAATTTCATTGAATATAAAAATCATTATCTATTTATAAAAACGACTAGTGTTGAAGAGTCTGGTGTTTATTTTTTCAGGAATGAAAAACACCTCACATTAAGCTTTTGGGGAGTTACCAGAGATAAGAACGGTGCGATGGCGTTATTAGAAGATATGACCATTTGGATGAAAAATAAGTTCCTCAAATCCTGACTTTTAATTAATTCAAACTTATTTTAATTAGAGGCGAGAATGTCGCCTCTAAAATAAAGATAAAGATAGTATAAATATTTGACTGAAATAACTATGTCGTATATTGTTTAATTTATTAGCAATGTAGAGTTGGTTATTTAACTTCATAATAACCGATGATTTGTATTCACATTTTCCTAAAAAACCAAGAAATGACCAGCTATGTCAATTATTACTACAATATCGGTATAGATAGCGTATCTATTTACCAAAGGCGAGTAAATAACCAATGTGTGGTTTTTAGTGCCTTTGCAGTGCTGGTTCTCTACAGACCTATCACATCATATCCTCTTGAAATGTAGCCCAGTAGTAAACTAGATTCCAATATGAAAGATGTTTGTGCTTTTATATCAATGAGTTAATAAATATAGAAAAGTACTGCTGCATCATTTGAGTATGTGATTCGATTTAATCTCTAAGTGAACAGGATCTCATAATTTTGACATACTCAGTAACATTTTTCTAAAAAGTGTTGTATCTTTAATTCAATAAGAAAAATCTTTAAATGGAAGAGGTTTCTTTCCGTTATTATTTCTTTGGAAGGTAATGACAATGTGGGAAAAGGTGTTACGAAAAAATCAGTTTTCTGAATGGGTTATACGCAATAGCCTTTACTGGATGACCTCTCTTACTCAGTGGAAACTTTGTGAAGATATATCCTCCTGGACAATCTCTTTTGAAAACGATAGTCCCGAATGCCTCTATGAATTCGAGAGGCTGCTGAATGATTATGCTTTGCGAGAAAAACTACAGCATAAAACGGGGGCGTTGAGAGATTCTATTGTCCATAAAGTGCTTCGCAGTGTCGATGAAAGGCTTTCGTAATGGAATTGATGCCATTCAATTTTGACAGATTGCCTAATGGACGGGTTTTTATAAGCAACCTCGCTGGCTTTCATCACTTCATTAATGAGCAAGAGCTGCTTGATCTTTCTGATGAGCAAATCAGTGCGGAGCAATCAAACGCACTAGAAAGCAAGCTGTTCATAGCCAACGAAAGCTCATCAGCTATTGCTCCCTATGCTTTAAGTTCTGCTTTTGCAAAACGATTGATGAATGAACTGGCGATCAGGCCAATTTTCATGATTGTGCCCACATTGCGTTGCGACCATACATGCAAGTATTGTCAGGTCAGTAGAGCTTCAGTGAACGCCTCTGGTTATGATCTAGATCCCGATCTCATCCCTGATATCATTTCGACTATCAAAAAACTATCGACACCACCTTACAAGATAGAGATACAGGGTGGAGAGCCACTCTTGCGGTTCGATTTAATTCAATCTATCTATGAGCAATGTGCTGAAACGCTGGGAAGCACCGATTTTGAGATGGTGGTAGCATCAAGCCTGTCTGTCTTGAATGAGGATATGCTTGAATGGTCGAGAGACAGGAACATAACGTTCTCTCTTTCGCTTGATGGTGAGGAAGTTGTTCACAACAGTAATCGAATTCTTGGTCATGGGCTTGCTTACAGTAGAACAGTGTCAGGGGTAGAGGCTATCAAACGGTCTTTAGGCGCTGGTCGCGTTGCAACGGTTACTACAGTTACTAAAGATCTCATTAGGCATCCTGAATCAATTGTCCAGGCTCACTTGTCTCTTGGCCTCAAGGATATGTTTATCCGACCTGTTAGTCCCTATGGGTTTGCACAAAAAGCATCGTTCACATTTTCTATGGAGGAATACTTCAGTTTCTATGCCTCGTTGATAGATGAAATCCTTAAGATGAATAATGAAGGGATAAGGGTTGTGGAACATTCGGCCTCCATTCATCTGAAAAGGATCTTCAATCCCGGCTTTAGTGGTTATGCGGATTTAAAGTCGCCAAGCGGGGTCGTGCTTAACAGTATTCTTTTCAATTATAACGGTCGAGTATATGGTAGCGATGAGAGCCGTATGTTGCAGAAGGTGAACCCTGAAACGGAGTTCAGTGCGGGTGAGGTTAAAACGCTATCATTTTCTAAGAGTCCTTACTATAACGCAGTGTTGAGTTCATCGTTCAATTTTGCTCTGCCAGGTTGTGATACATGTGCATATCAACCATTTTGCGGTGCAGATCCATGCCAGAACATAAGTGTACAGGGTGAGCCTGTTGGTGATAGGAGTCGTTCAACGTTTTGTCAGTATCACAAGGGGATGTTCAGGTATCTGATGAACTGCATCTCAGAAGGTGGTCCGAAGGCTGAGATGCTAAAAGGATGGGCATATGTCTGAGGTTATTAGGAACGATATCTTTCATTTTGCTTCAAAAAAGAATGTGCCCACGGGGTTCTATCGGTTATGCAAACAAAAACCAATGAACCCTTTATTCTTTTTGCCCAATTTACTGGTAGTTGCTGAAGGCAATAATGATGCCATTCAACCATACTTTGATTTCTCTGTTATTAGCACTGAATTATATGAGTCAATTGAAGATGGAGATATTGGGATAATCAACAATGGCAATATGATACGCGTAATTCTGTCCCGCAGAGCCAATCATAATACTGTCTTAGTAACGGAACGCTGCAATAACTTGTGTCTGTTTTGTTCGCAGCCACCAAAGAAATCAAATGATGACTGGCTACTTACCCAATCAGCTCTTGCTATAGCTTCATTTGGTTTGGATGGAGTTGTTGGGGTCAGCGGTGGAGAACCTTTGCTGTATGGAGATGATTTCCTTCACTTCATTGATTTTATCATCGAGAATTCACCAGATACTGCTTTGCATGTTTTAACAAACGGACGCAAATTTGCTGATATCAACTTTACTCAGGAAATGGCAAAGCGAAGCAAAAAGATCAAAATCACCTTTGGTATCCCGCTCTACTCATCAAGACCACTTGTGCATGATCATCTGGTAGGGAGTGATGGCGCATTTAATGAAACGGTTAAGGGGTTAATCAATGCAGGAAACTCAGGGATTAATATCGAACTTAGAGTTATTCCGACACTGGCTAACTATACAGAATTGGATGATATTGTAGAGTTCGTTGGCCGTGTGTTCTCCAACATCAATCAGATTTCCCTTATGGGGCTGGAATCTATCGGTTGGGCGCGAAAGAACTGGTCAACAATCTTCATTGAGCACAGCAGTTATAGTGAGAAAATAACCTCTGCCATAGACGCTGCACGCAGGTCAGGCATACCTTTAACAATTTTTAATTATCCTTTGTGTCATCTTCCTGAAAGAGCTTGGGAGCTTGCCACTCAGTCGATCTCTGATTGGAAAAATTACTATCCTAAAGAATGTGATGAATGCACTCAGAAGTCTTCCTGTGCTGGTTATTTCAGTTCCTCAACAGGCCGTTTTCATCAACCACCGAGACCAATTTTATGAAAAAATTTAATTTTGCTACTCTACTTCCGGGATTTTTGGCACTCAATAATTCTGTATGGGCAAGTGATTCATCTACCGGAGCAAGTGATTTGCCTGGTATGACTCTTAATGAACATGATTTAGTGATAGCCCCACTTAACACCGAAGTTCCATTCTACATTGCAGGGCATCGCAGTCATAGCTCCCATCGGAGCCATAGTTCTCACCGATCATCATCAGGCGGCGGGTACTATGGTGGCAGCACTCCTTATTATCCAAAAACATACAGCTCACCAAGCTCATCTGGTTCTTCAAGTTCAGGAACAAGTTCCTCATCGTCCTCTTCTGTGCGTTCGCTTCGTTCTAACGACAATATTAACTCTACTACTACGAATTCAGTTGGAACTACAGAAGCTAACCGTGCAAGTAATGGGCTGACTTCTGGTACAGAGAAGCGTAAGCGCTTAATCATGCGGGTTCAATTCGCTTTGCTGGACAACGGTTATTACAACGGGAATATTGACGGCATAATGGGGCCCTCCACAAGGCAGTCTATAAAAAATTACCGAATTGCGAAGGGACTACCAACGCCTGCAACAGAAACACTGGATACTCAATTATTGAACTCGTTAAATATTCTGGCCCGTTAAAGATTTCAGGATGGAATGAAATGAAGATTAAACTCTCAATATATAAAGCAAAAAGATTCAATGATGATATTGAAAAAGTTTTGAATTTGGAGAGAGTGAGAAATCCGATTGAGTTCAACATAGATGAGGCTAGGGTGTATTTGTATGCAAAACAATTCTTAGATCCCAAGCCTCCTGAGTGGACAACTTTATTTACAAGCCAAAAGCCAGAATTGGATCATAATTTCTTCGGGAAAAATAGTAGCACTGGTGCAGTCTTGGTTGTTGAAATGAATAACTCAAGATATCTAATTCCTTTCGGGACAGGGCATCACTTAATTAATGACAATAGTATTGTCAAAGGTTTTGGTCTTAAAACTACACTTAATTGTATTGAACATAACAAAATTCGTAGTTTGGATAAAGGCAGCCATAATGAAACAAATCTATTAACTCGTAGTCAAAGTAGTAAAGAGGTTGATATTTTTAACCTTAAAATTGATTCCGAGATGGATATACTTACAACTCTGACAGGGACTTCCACTGAAGATGTTTTAGGTAATAAAATAACGGGTAAAGATGCATTTGTAATTATGCCTGATATTGACCTGAAATCCATCCCGGAGTTGTTAAATAAAATAGACTCCATTTATTCTCAGCCTCTCCCTGAAGAGTTTGAATGGGTTAATAATATAAAAGAGGCAGATGAAGCAGAAGTTGAGATACTTGATTCAATTCTGGTCGATTTAATAAAAGCAAAAGATTTTAATGACATATGGCTGGGTGAACCTGAAATTGTAGATTGGGAGAATCAGATAGGCTATTGTTTTGAGAAGCGACAAAGAAGCATGATTTATGAAAGTTTGTCGGTTAGTCATATTTGTGAGTATTTTGAAAGCAAAAAGATTGAAATTACTTTAAATGATCTCAAAGGAAGCAGTTTGCATGTTTTAGATGCAGATTATCAGTCTTTAAAAAAATGGTCTCTTTATAGATGTCTGTATGCTGAGATAAAGGAAGGTGATCAAAACTATATCCTGAGAGATTCAATTTGGTACGTGGCTGATAGAAAGTTTGTTTCCACCATTGATAATGAAATTAAACGAATTAAGCTGTATGAGGAAGCCGACAAATTCCCGATTTATTCTTATAAAAGAGAAGAGCAATACAATAAAGAAACTTGTCTTGCTGATCAAAGCTTTACTCATATGGATCAAAAGTTCATATATCATGGTGGTGGGCGAAGTAAAATTGAATTTTGCGATATTATTAGAGGTGCAACTGATTTCATTCATGTGAAATATTATAGCGGTGCGCAAAGCATGAGCCATCTATTTTCACAAGGATTTATAAGCTCTGAACTTTTCATAAGCGATTCTGAATTTCGATGGAAGCTTAATGAAAAATTGCCAGCGCATATAAAATTAGCTGACCATACATTAAGGCCAGAGGCTCAGAAATACAAAATAGTTTTCGCGATTGCCACAAGTAAAAACCTCCCGGATGACTTGCCTTTGTTTTCTAAGATAAATTTGAAGAATTTTAATAAAACTATTTCTAATTTCGGATACGAAGTTAGGATCTGCAAGATAGATGTAGACCCCACAATTTATAAAAAGAAAATTTGTAAACCCCAAAAAAAATAAGATTCAATTTAATTTATCAATGTCAGAGATTTTAGTCAGTTCATTAAGGTATTCATTTTTGTTCCTAAGAAGCCAGTGAAATATTTTAGGGTTCTCAAGAAGTTTTTTAATGTGAGAAATGAGAATTGTCAGTTTCAAGCTATTTGAGCCATAACTCTCTTGTATTGATTGCGTGTCAAAATGAACCTGAGCCATTTCTTTCTCAAGTCGTTCAATAGCTTTTCTATTACCAGTTTTTGTATCTATATTATTTTTAGTTTTGTCAATTAACAACTCAGGGGAGGAACTATGATATAGAGACTCAGCAAAAAGTTTTGAGTAATTATCAAACCTTATCATTAAATTAGCACATTCTATTTGTCTGAAAGGAACCATTCTTTTTAAAACTCTAAAAGTATTTATGGGAATATCTTTATCATTAAATAAATCAACTACTTGAGGGCATATCCCTTTCAATACGGACATGTTGGTTCTTAGAGAATCTATACTTATATTTAATGATGTACATAACATTTCTTCAGGCACTCCCACTCTTACAGCTTCTTTCAGCATTCTCTGTATTTGTATAATTGTTATACGGTTAACTTTTTTGTTCGGTGTATAAGTATCATATGTAGTTGAAATTAGGCAGTTTGCTTTATCTTCCCCAATATCTTTTAGTGCTTCGACTCTAAGGTGTCCATCGATTATTTTTGCAGTTTTATCACTTTGATCGATGTAAATTAATATCGGTTCAACAAGTCCCAACGCTGATATGGTGCTTTTGATCTGGGAATATTTTTTACTATTTTTGAAGTTAGTAGGCAGCTTTTTAGTATGAACAAGATCAGATAATTTGAAAGTGATTGTTTTTTCACTAAAGCAATATTTAATCATTTTGCACCTCAATTGGTCGTGTTTTTAACTATAATATTTACTACTTCATTTAGGCTTTCTTCATCTAATATCCGTAAAAACTCTTCATCATTGACAAGTTCTTTAAAGATTTGATTTGCTATCAACAAATTCATCTCAACGTATTCTGCTTTGTTTTTAATCTTTCTGTGCTGAGAAATGTTATCTTGATAGATTTTTTTTAATTCATCTGTAGTCATTTTTTTCTTTTTCTTTGTTATCCCAAAGTTATTATTTAGGTATCCTTTCAAGCCTTCATCTCGTGAGTCAAGTATCTCACGTATTTTTCCTACATCTTTGTGTTTTATTAGACCTTTATCAAATGCTTTAATTAACAATTCCTGACCACCTTCAAAATCGACTCTTGCAATCTCAACAGCAAGCGAGATAGGTATGCTGCCTGATTCTACAGCGGATAATAATTTATTTTCACCTTTACTGATAAGCATTGTCAGACTTGTTATCCAGTGTAATGATAATCCAGTCGAGTTAGATATTTCCTTATTGGTTAATCCTTGCTCTGTCATTTCCTTTATACGTTGGAACTGTTCACCAGCACGAGGAACTACTCTTGCCATATTTTCAACCAGACTCATTATGTAGGCTTTGTTTTCATCTATATCAAGTACGATTGCTGGTGTTAATTCTTCTCCTAAAGCTGTCAATGATTCGAGCCTTCCTTGACCACAAATTAAAGCGAATTGATACTTTTTGTCCACGATTCGACGTACGGTTATTGGCTTTCTCAGTCCACTTGTGTCGATACTTTCAGTAATTTCCGAATGTCGAAGTTTATTTCGTGAACGTGGGATGACTACTTTTATGTCGGATATCTTAATCATGTGGATTTGATCATCTTTCATTTAAGCTACTTCCTTTTTATTGGTCGAAAGCATTTTAAAAAATATGTTGATATCGTCGAATCGATACATCTCAAAGAGAAGGCTGTTATTTTCTTTTAGGTTTAATTCATTTTCAAATGAATCAATAGAAGGGAGGATATAGTAATCAAGGGGGACGCTATTAAGGCTATTCATCCTTACAATTATGTTGATGTCAGAATTAATGCTTCTGTCTAATCTCACAATCCATCTGCATTTATCTGTAGAGGTTTTTCTACAGCGTGCAAGTATTATGGTAAAGGTTAAGCTTTTATTGATCGTAATGAGTTTATTTTCAGATATTGTTACGTCACTATTTGTAATTTCCTTGCATATTGTCTTAATAGTGTCGGCATGTCTAACCCTTAAGGCTGAGTTTATTTCTATAAATCGATAATCTCTTTCTGGTGTGTAATTGATGAGTTTATAGGCATTCAAAAGCCCACCAAAACGACTTGCTACGACACTACTCGACGGACCATTATCATCTTCGTCGATAATAAAACCTGAAATTTTACCATGTTTAATGAGAACTTTTTTCAAAAAATTAAGTATTTCTTCATTGGTCATTCTTTTTGAACGATTATCAATGATTTCTTTAGCTAATCTAAATTTCTCTGGTGAAATTATAGGCTTGAAAAATGAATCATATTCGATCCACTCTTCTTGTGGATTCTGAATTCTTTGGGCGTTCAATTTCTGTGAAGTACGATTATAAGTATATTTCCCTGTGTAGCGAATATTGATTAGAATTGAATGTATTCTGCTCCTGTTCCATTCTGTTTTATCACTATATGTATACCCCTCTCTGTTTAGTTTTGTTGCGATAAGATATTCATTTAATCCATCAAAAATAAACATATTAAATATCTTTTTTACCAGCGTTATTTCTTTTTTTGTACCAGGAATAAGAACTACTCTGTCAGTTTGCAAGCTCTTTCTTTCACCAGGACAAAGTATCATTTTTGGTCTATTTTTATTATCAATTAACTTTCTTCTTAATCCATATCCTGGTATTCCTCCCTGATAGTATCCCCTTTTAACAAGGTTTACATGTCCCGCAAAAACTTTTACTGAAAGATTCCTACTGAAAGCTCCAGCAGCATATCTAAGAGCAGGAAGTGTAAGCATTTGGATTTCAGGCGATTCATCTGGTAAGTTCTCAGCACAATAAATAATCCTAACCCCATGATATTTTAGTAGATAACTATAATGCCCTGCCTCATCATTATCTTGCCATCGACCAAACCGACTGACATCATAAACAAGAACAGCTTCTATTTTTACTCTTCCTGTAACGACATCTTCTATTAGTCTGTTGAAGTTTTTTCTACCTGAAGCGGAGACTCCGCTTTTACCTTCATCATCATAAGTTTCTACAATCACCATATTGTGATCTTCTGCATATTTTTTTAGATAAAGAGCCTGATTGTCGATTGAGAATTGTTGATGGTCTGTGGACATCCTCAGATACTGAGCGACTCTAATTTTATGATTTTTCTGACTTTCATCACCCATTACACTTTCTCCGACCAGTCAAAAGCGAACAACCCCCCAACAAAATTGATCATTTTTTAAGCGATTTCAACCTCTTTATCCCTTTTGAAGCTATAAGGTTCTTACCTCCATTAAATCATCAAGGTAATGGCAAAAAGCTTTTGCAGGGGATTTTGAGTGCTCGCTTTTGAGTTGCCAAAAACTATTGAAGTATCTTGCCTCGGCAATCAGAGGTCATACTTACATAGAGTGATATCGCAAGAAGAATCTATAGGACTTGAAGAGCGCTGGCGTATTTCATCTTCTTTGAAGTGTAGAGGTATAGCTTGAAGTGCTTCAATTCTAAACGGACCAGATGCTTCTACTAAATGGCATACCATTAGCTACAAGCTCGCCCAAAACCAGATTCGGGATGATAGGGACATTGGTGCATATTTTATGCGTGTTTTTGAGCTTCGGTGATAGTGGGGGCATTATTGGGGGCATGTGGTTATTCTAAACATGAAATACTGATTTTTATCAATAATTTGTGATGCGGGTTCTATTCCTATTATCGCACCATTAAAATCAAAGAGTTACCCCATATTTAAATACACCACGTTTCCTCCTGTGCCGCATTTGTGCCATTGTAACCTTGGCAATTCATCAAAATACTGTTCTGACATCAGGCAGTGCAGGTGCAGCTATTTAACCATAAAAGAAATTTGATTAGCTCAAATTGTTTTGCTGGCATCATGTTTGATGTCCAAAATTGTGTTTCGTTCACTAGCAAAACTAGCTACTTAAAACTTTATTGATTACGTTTTGCTTGTTCAGTTTTCAAGGTTCATTTAGCTACCATCTCTCGACAGCAACTTTTAAATTATAACATTTCTCTACTTTGTTGTCAACACTTTTTTAAAATGTTTTTTCAAAATCATCGGAGACAACTTTTAAAGTATATTATAATCAATTATTCATGTCAACATCTTTTTTCAAATTGTTTTTGAAGTTCAATGTTGTAAATTGCATCGTCTTAACGACAAGTAATAATTTATCACGTTAGAAAAAACTTCGCAAGCATTTTTTACACAAAATCTAATTTTATTTAATAAACCTGCTTTAATAAGCTATTTTGTGTATTTACGAGAATCGTAAATCATAATATCTTTCCTTATTTATTATTTGTTTTACTATACATCTCTTTCTATTAAATCTCAATATCTTAAATTAAAATACTACTTACTTTTCAAGCTAAATATAACTCATAAAATTTAGTGTAAAATTACTTCCTAATAACTACAAAATCTAATTATGTTGTTTAGGTCTTAGTTGGTTTTTTAAAATGCATTAAATGAAAATAAGCATGCGCTAAAGCAGAAGTACTTTAGCGCATGCTTATTTCTAATAGTCCCTATCTTATTTCATTACCTTGAGGGTCAACTATATTTAAGCACCACAAGAAGTTATCCCATGCAGAATACCAGCCACTAAAGATTTCAGAAGAATCGTCCCAACGAACATCAAATTTCTTATGGCCATCTATTTCTACTAAATATAAAGTAAGTGTCTCGTCTTTTTTAGCAACGACTAATTTCATACCATGCTCAAGCTCTTCCTCCGTAAATGGAACATCAGAAACAGAACGTAATTGTGCCTGTTCAAATACTTGTTTGTTAATAATTTTGTAATTCATTATAAGCCCCCAATAAAATACTTCTTTTTTATACTTATTGTATTTAAAAACATAGAACTATAAAAGTATAACCTAAATATAATCTACGTTTAAACAACTTAATTTTTTTCATTGAACAAAAAGAAGAGAACTCACCTATCCCGTGAATTCTCCTCTTAATCCATTGACTGCTCTATAATAGCTCTATAAAGAGCCTACGCCGTAATTTATTTTGTAATATGACGCATTGTTGGGAACAATAATACATCACGAATTGAAGGTGAATTTGTTAGTAGCATAATTAAACGGTCAATACCAATACCTAAACCACCTGTTGGAGGCATACCATATTCTAATGCTTCAATGAAATCATTGTCCATTTCATGTGCCTCATCATTACCTGCTTCTTTTTCTGCTAATTGTGCTTCAAAGCGTTGGCGTTGGTCGATAGGGTCATTTAACTCTGTGAAGGCATTGGCGTGCTCACGACGAACGATAAATAACTCAAAGCGATCTGTAAAACGCTCGTCCTCTGGATTTTTCTTCGCAAGAGGTGAGATTTCTACTGGGTGACCATACACAAATGTAGGCTGTACAAGCGTCTCCTCTACTTTCTGTTCGAAGAATTCATTGATAATATGACCTACTTCGTGTACATCCTTCACTTCAACTCCATGCTCTTTAGCAAGTGCTTGTGCTTGTTCTTTTGTCATCGGCTGCCAGAAGTCTACACCTGTTGCCTCTTTTACAGCGTCAACCATATGAACTCGTTTCCAGCCTACAGCAAGGTTGATTTCATCTTCACCATATTGAACTGAAGTTGTACCAAGAACTTCTTGGGCAACATGCGCAATAAGGTTTTCAGTTAGAGACATGATATCTTGATAATCAGCATACGCTTCATATAGTTCAATCATTGTAAATTCAGGGTTGTGGCGTGTAGAAATTCCTTCATTACGGAACACACGTCCGATCTCGTAAACTTTTTCTAAACCACCAACTATTAAACGTTTTAAATGCAATTCGATGGCAATTCGCATATATAATTCCATATCAAGGGCATTGTGATGCGTAATAAATGGACGAGCTGCTGCGCCACCAGCAATTGTGTGAAGCATTGGTGTTTCTACTTCTAAGTATCCAGCATTATCTAAATAATTTCGGATTGCACAAATAATTTTTGAACGCGTGATAAATGTCTTTTTGCTATCTTCATTTGTCATTAAATCTAGATAACGTTGGCGATAACGTTGCTCAACATCCTGTAAGCCGTGGAATTTCTCTGGCATAGGACGTAGCGCTTTTGTAAGGAATGTGAATTCCTCAGCCTTTACAGAAAGTTCTCCCACTTGTGTACGGAACACGTTACCACGCACACCTACGATATCTCCTAAATCAGCTTGTTTAAATAATTCATACGCTTCTTCGCCTACATGATCTTGACGAACATAAATTTGAATTTGACCATTTAAATCTTGAATATGTGCAAAGCCAGCTTTTCCTTTACCACGTTTCGTCATAATACGGCCCGCAATAATTACCTCTTGAAGGTTTTCCTCAAGCTGTTCTTTTGTTTGATCTGCAAATTGCTCACGTACTTCTGTTGATAAATGTGTACGTTCAAAACGGCTTCCAAATGGATCTTGCCCATTTTCTAGTATCGTTGTCATCTTTTGGCGTCTCACCAATAGTTGATCATTTAATTCTTCTATATTTGACACTTGTTTCACTCCTTAAGTAAATTGTCCGCGTTTACGTCCATAATATTTCTATTGTACACAATTTTAGTGCTGTAATCATCTGTTTCAATTTATTTTCAATCCAATATAAAATAATTAATAATTCTAAAAATTAAAGATGCTGCCGAAAAGGCGCCTCTATCAAATTATAGAGACGCCCATATTAAAACTATATAATTAATTCTTTGACTTCTGGAACAATCAATTTAGATTCGCTTTCTTCATACTCCTGTACAAGACTATTTAATAGTACCCGAAGTTCTGCCGCAGTTTCTGTTTGGTTAATAGCATTGCGGGCCTTACCATTACCTCGGATTCCTTTTAAATACCATGATGCATGCTTACGCATTTCTCGTACTGCAATTCCTTCTCCTTTTAATTGAAGAAGTCGTTCAAAGTGTAGTAAACATACGTCCATTTTTTCGCGTACACTTGGCTCTTCTTTTAATTCACCAGTTGCTAGGTATTGAACCGTACGATAGATCATCCATGGATTACCTAAAGCAGCACGTCCAATCATTACTGCATCTACACCTGTAGTTTCCAGCATACGTTTAGCATCTTGAGGTGTTTCCACGTCACCATTACCTAGCACAGGAATGCTGACATTTTCCTTCACTTGACGAATGTAATCCCAGTTCGCTTTACCTTCATACATTTGTACACGTGTACGACCATGAACTGCTACTGCAGCTGCACCTGCACGCTCAACCGCTTGAGCGTTTTCAATTGCAAAGATATGTTCTTCATCCCAACCAATACGCATTTTTACGCTAACCGGCTTTTTAACAGCATCCACAACAGCCGCTACCATCTCATATACTTTATTAGGATCAAGTAGTAAACGTGCTCCCGCTTCACATTTTATAATTTTATTAACAGGACACCCCATGTTGATATCAATAATATCAGCAGTCGTATTTTCATCCACATATTTCGCTGCTTCTACTAAGGTTTCTTTATCTCCACCAAAGATTTGCAGTGAAAGAGGATTTTCACGTTCATCGATATAAAGCATACCTAATGTTTTTTCATTTTTTTGGACAATGCCCTTATCACTAATCATTTCAGCGTATACGAGACCTGCCCCAAACTCCTTAACCGTTAATCGGAAAGCAGAGTTACAAATCCCAGCCATTGGCGCTAATACTACGCGGTTGTCCATGACAATATCGCCAATTTGAAATGGCTTCTCTGTTGACTGACCCAACGTTTTTCTTCCTCCTCTATAGGCTTTACCTATTTTCTCTATCTATCATTAATGCTATACGCTGATAATTCATTCCTATACAATTACTTAATTCACCGCTGACAGCTCATTAAAGGGTTTCCAGAAGATTACGCCTTCCTTTTCACAATCCATTTGCTGTAACAGATCATGCGCTTGTTGTAGCTGTTCATCGAATGGTGATGGTGTAATCTCTACAAGTGGTACTAGGACGAATGCTCGCTCGTACATTCTTGGATGAGGAACAATTAAGTTCTCCGTTTCAATATTCTCTTGATTGTAAAGTAAAATGTCAAGATCAATAACTCTTGGGCCCCAGCGGAATTCTCTTACACGCCCTAATTCCCGTTCGATTTCTTGGCAAATATTCAGCATCTCAACAGACGATATAGCTGTTTTTAGATGAACAGCTATATTTAAAAAATCGGCCTGATCCGTAAAACCTACAGCAGCTGTTTCAAAAACAGATGAAACACGAATCAACTCTAGTTCCTTCTTATCCTTTAAAAGGTCTACTGCGTGCCGAAGATTCTCATATCTCTCCCCCATATTTGTTCCGATAGATAAATAGACATCCTTCATTAGAAATCCCCCCTCGTAACCTCAACAGAGACTTCTTTATAATAACCATGAATAGGTGGGTCTGGTTTAATAAGCTCTACACGAACTCCTTTTACTTTATCAGGATAGGTTGCTAAAATCACATTTGCTATTTTCACAACAAGAGCCTCAATAAGCTTAAACGGTTCACCCTCTACAATATCCCGACATAACGCATATACCTCTGCATAATTTACGGTATAAGAAAGATCATCCGTTTCACCGGCTTTTGTCATGTCTACTGCAAGCGAAACATTTGCTCGAAAGCGTTGGCCTAGAGTAGTTTCAGCTGCTAATACACCATGATAACCATAAAACTGCATGTCCTTTAAATGAATATAATCCATCAGGCTTCCTCCTTAAACAAACGTTTACCCACTAATACATCCGTCATATACGTTGCCCGCACCATTTCCTTTACATCATGAACTCTTATCATATGACAACCCTTTTCAACTCCATAAACCACTGTGGCGCTTGTCCCTTCAAGACGTTCCTCAACAGGTAAGTTCAAGACATTACCAATCATTGATTTACGTGATGTTGCTAATAATACGGGATAGCCCATAGCCACTAAATCCGATAAGTGTTGCATCATAGCTATATTTTGTGCAGTATTTTTAGCAAAGCCGATACCTGGATCTAAGATGATATGATGATCGGGAACTCCCGCTTGCCGTGCAATGGCAATACTTTTTTCTAAATCTACCTTTGCAGTCGTCCAAAAATCAACACCATAATCCATATTTTCACGATTATGCATTAGAATGATCGGAACATGTAAGTCTGCAGCAACCTGAGCAATTTCTGGTTCTGCCTTTGCTCCCCAAATATCATTGATGATATGTGCGCCCGCTTCAATTGCGGCACGCGCCACACTTGCTTTATACGTATCAACTGAAATAATGACCTTTACTTCTTGTGCTATCGCTTGAATAACAGGCACGATGCGTGCAATTTCATCTTCATCTGAAATACGCTCGTACCCAGGACGTGTAGATTCTCCACCTACATCGATAATTTTTGCTCCTTCAGCCACCATTTTTTTCGCTTGAGTAACAGCAGCCTCCACATTGTTATACTTTCCTCCATCAGAGAAAGAGTCTGGGGTAACATTTAGAATCCCCATAACAAATGTTTCTTGTCTATAGTCTAATGTAATACCATTAATCGTTAATGGTTTCGTATATTTTTCTAGCATGTAAACGCTCCTTCTATCCTTGTTCCACTTCTTGAACAAATGCGCTATGCAAAATGGTATAAATAGGTCCTTTATTGCCTAAAAATCGCTGGTTCGCCAAGCTACTAATAGGCACAAGTTCTTGTACTGAATTGGTAATGAAGCATTCCGTACTTTGTAGTAAATCCTCTTTTGTATAAAAGCCTTCCTGTACATCAAGGTTTAGCGCACTAGCCTTTTCTATAACCCATGCACGAATAATTCCTGGTAAAATACCTGTCTCCAAAGAAGGCGTATATAGTATATCATTTTTTATCCAAAATATATTTGATGTCACACCTTCAGCTACATAGCCTGATTCTGTTAAAAAGAAACCTTCTTGTTGAGCCAGTGATGGCATTTCAAAGCGACCAAGCACGTTATTGCCGTAATGGTGCGATTTAACACGAAATGCTTGTTCAGGTGTATTGCGAGGTATGGTAAGCCATTGTGCAAACTTTTCAGTACCACGCGGTGTGTCTTGAAGTTCCTTGCGAAAAATGATGATATTAGGTTGTCTATATTCTGTTGGCTGTAATCCAATATTATGTTCACCCGCAGATACATTTAAACGGAAGTAACCATCCTGACCGCCAGCAAGTTGATTTAGTTGTTGCACAGCCTCAAGTAATACACTTTCAGGATAGTTTAAATGAATGTGATATTGTGATAAAGCATGCTGTAATCTTTCCATATGTGCTTCCCAGTAAAATACCTGACCACCATATGTTCGGAACGTTTCAAAAAATCCTAATCCATATAAAAATCCATGATCAAATGGCGAAATTCTCAGATCCTGGGCCGCCATATAGTTTCCGTTCATCCAGCACTGCATCTATTTCACTCCTTCTATATACATTTCTATAAATTGGCGAAGAAGTTGTTTCCCTTGCTCTGTCATAATGGATTCCGGATGATATTGTACACCCTCAATAGGATATTCCTTATGACGTAAACCCATAATTTCTCCTTCTTCTGTCCAAGCTGTTACTTCTAGGCACGCTGGTAATGTCTTCTTTTCTACAATAAGAGAATGATAGCGAGTTGCTTGGAATGGATTTGGCATGCCTTTATGCAAACCTACTTCGGCATGCAGCACGGGTGAAGTCTTCCCATGCATTAAACGTTCCGCTTGTATGACTTGGCCACCAAACACCTGTGCAAGCGCCTGATGTCCAAGACAAACCCCTAAAATTGGAATATTTCCCGCGAAATATTTAATAATGTTCAGGCTTTCTCCCGCCTCATTTGGACTACATGGCCCTGGAGAAATAACAATCATATCTGGCGCAAGTTGTTCTATTTCTTCTACTGTAATAACATCATTACGTTTTACTACTATGTCATGACCAAATTCACCCAAATATTGGACGATGTTATAAATAAATGAATCATAGTTATCGATCATCAAAATCATATTACTCGCTCCTCTGCCATTGCCTTTGCCTGCCACATTGCTTTCGCTTTATTTAAAGATTCCTGATACTCTCTTTCCGGAACAGAGTCAATGACAATGCCTGCTCCAGCTTGAATATGCGCAACCCCATCTTTTACAAACGCTGTACGGATTACAATATTAAACTCCATATCACCTGTAAAGCCTAGCCAGCCGATTGAGCCTGTATATAAACCACGTCGTACAGGCTCTAATTCTTCAATAATTTCCATAGTGCGGATCTTTGGCGCTCCTGTAATTGTCCCACCTGGAAACATTGCACGAATAACATCTGCATTCGTTTTACCTTCTGCTATTTCTCCACGCACATTCGAAACGATATGCATAACATGTGAATAGCGCTCAATGACCATAAACTCATCCACTTCTACTGTTCCATAGGTGGATACGCGTCCTAGATCATTGCGCTCTAAATCCACTAACATTACATGCTCAGCACGCTCTTTATCATTATCAATTAATTCTTGAGCCAACGCTAAATCTTCCTCTTCGGACTTTCCTCTTGGTCGAGTGCCTGCGATTGGTCTCGTCGACAACTCATTGCCTTGACGCTTGACTAGTAACTCTGGCGATCCCGAAACAACGGAAAAATCAGGTGCTTCAATATAAGCCATATATGGTGACGGATTAAACGCTCGTAGTGCCTCATAGACATCTATTGCAGGTGCATTGAGTTTCTTAGACTGACGAACAGATAAATTCACCTGAAAGACATCACCTTGCGCGATATACGTTTGTATTTTTTTAACCGCTGCCTCAAAATCGTCGCCTGCAAATGAAACAAGCAACTCATTTTCATCATTCTTAACTTCTGTAGCAGTTGTTTTCTCAAATTTGCGCGCATCTAATCCAGCCTGTGCTGCAACCTGCCAGATGTTAGCCCATTCTTCCAAATTAACCTCATTTTCTTCTAACTTCATAAGTGTCACTGTATTCGTTTGCACATCATGTACTGCCCAGCAATCAAAGATATAATAATAGATATCTGGCACTTGTAAATCATCTGTTGCCGTATTAGGAAGCTCCTCAATTTTACGAGCGTAATCATACGACACAAAACCAATAGCCCCTCCCTGAAAAACAGGTAGCTCTGTATTATAAGAAACCTGATACTCCGCCACAAGCTCTTCTAGTAAATCAAGGGACTCACCTTGTAAAACTTCCTGTCGGCCATTTCTCCAATTTACGAAAAGCCCACCCTCTACTGATCGTGCGGTAGCTAATGGATTCCACGCAGCTATTGAAAAATGTCCACCACGTCCACTCTCTAAAAACACATGCGCTTGCTGCGTCTCTGTCTGCCTTTTATAGCTATAAAAAAATGAATCTGCATCCATCGTTAATGTTCTTGTACGTATTGTTTTCAAGTTATTTTCCCCTTTAAACATATGATGTGATTCCATCTTAACTTGATTATTACATAGAAGCGAATATTTTTATAATTTTCATAGTGCCATAGTTTTCACACTAAAAAAGGGCCCCTTTATAAAGGAGCCCTTACATAAAAAATTGAATTAGTCTTCAAATTGATATAAAGGTGTTGATAGATAACGCTCACCATTAGAAGGCACAATAGCAAGGACATTCGAACCCTTACCTAAACGTTTTGCCGCTTCAATTGCTGCATAGATTGCAGCACCAGATGAAATACCACATAGGATTCCTTCTTCACGTGCTACTTTACGTGCTACTTCAAAAGCAACCTCATTTTCAACAGGGAATACTGAAGAATAGACTTCCGTATCTAAAACTGCTGGTACAAATCCAGCGCCAATTCCTTGTATTTTATGAGGACCTGGTTGACCACCAGAAAGAACTGGTGAATCCTTTGGTTCAACTGCAATTATTTCAATGTTTGGATACTTTTCTTTTAAGACCGCACCCGCACCAGTAATTGTACCACCTGTGCCAACACCAGCTACAAAAGCATCAAGTGTTAAGCCATCAAATGCTTCTACAATTTCTGGGCCTGTTGTTAAACGGTGAATTACCGCGTTCGCAGGATTTGTAAATTGTTGTGGTAGGAAGTAGCCATGTTCTTCAGATAGTTCTTCCGCTTTAGCAATTGCACCTTTCATACCTGCTGGACCAGGCGTTAATACAAGCTCTGCACCATAAGCACGCAATAAATTACGACGCTCTAAGCTCATTGTTTCTGGCATAACTAAAATGGCTTTATAACCTTTGGCAGCGGCAATCATTGCAAGACCAATACCTGTATTACCAGATGTCGGCTCAATAATTGTACCACCAGGTTTTAATGTCCCGTCTTTTTCCGCCGCTTCGATCATTGCTAAAGCCAGACGGTCTTTCACTGAGCTTCCTGGATTAAAATATTCTAATTTTACATACACAGTACCTTCATTTTCACTTGTTGCATGGTTTAATTTTACAATTGGTGTTTTACCAACTAATTCAGCTACCGAGTTTGCTAATCTACTCATTTACTAATCCACTCCCAATCCCTACTATTTTTATAGGTTTTACTTATTTTGTATTTTATCAATTTTTCCATTCGATTGTCAATAAAATAAAACTATTATTTTCAGAATATTTATCATTGCTTTGAAAAGGAAAAATCTTATGCTCACTAAAGAAAAAGAACCTGCATTTATTGGGTAATTCACTACGAATGCCTGTAAGTTTGATCAGACTCATTGTACCCCGCAAAACCTGCAGACTCTTTTCATGTATTATTTTTCTTTTTTAGTCTCTCCATAATACCAAGTAGCATCAAATTCAGACCAAAATGCTTCTGGCGTTACAGATTGCGGTAATTGCTCTAAAGCTAATTCTCGCTCAATATGTTCTTTCACATCGTCATATGTAAAGGATTGTCCTTCTAATACCTCTTGTACTTGAACAATGCCATAATGACCATTATCTAACTTAAAGGCTTTACTTACCTCATTTGCCTTTAGTGATTTTACAGTATTAATAATTGCAGGGTCTACATTTTCCTGATTTTCTGTAAGGAAACCAATATCCCCTCCTAAACTCGCTGAGGCACTATCAACAGAAATTTCTCGTGCCAGCACTGTAAAGTCAGAGCCATTTTTCAATTCACCCAGTGCCTCATCAGCAGCTTTTTTTGAATCGACCTCAATAAAATTCGTACGATAGCTTGTTTTTGTATTATATAAGCCTTGATTTTCTTCATAATACTTTTCAACGTTTTCTTCCTCTATCACTACATCTTTCGTGAGTACCTTATCCAATATAAGCTGTGATCGAATCTTTTGGCGTAGTTGCTCTGCCGAAAGATTTTGCATGGCTGTATCAAACTTATCTTGAGCAGATCGCATTAACGCTAATTCAAGATCAATTTCTTTATCAGTAACTTTAATTTTATATGTTTTTGCAGCTTTTTCCATTACCGTTTCATTTACTAAATTTTGGAGTGTTTCTTTACCATATCGTTCTTCCATAGCAATCATCCACTCTTGGCGTGTGATAACATCCCCGTCAATGGCAGCGACTTGTTCGTCGCTACCAATTTCCTGACCTTTGTTCGGGATCAACCAACTAATGAACCATAATATATTTCCTAATAACAATACGGCTATGACAGCTAAAGCAGGCTTTGTCTTTAAACGACGTTGCAATAAAGGAGTTTGGTTTGGTGTTACATTGGTTGAAGGTCGACGATTACGCGTTGAGCTCATCGATAAACCCTTCTAGCTCATCTTTAGAAAAGCTATATGTCTCTAAGCAGAAGTGACATTGTGCCTCTGCACCGCCGTCCTCATCAATCATTTCTCTAATTTCTGCTGTTCCTAGACCTAAAATTGCCGCACCAAACCGCTCTTTTGAACATTGACATTTAAATTCAACTGGCATGGAATCTAAAATTTGTAGATGTCCATTTCCTAATACAGCTTCTAAAATTTGCTCTGGTGTAAAGCCTTTTTCAATCATTTTTGAAACAGGCTCTATTGTAGCAAGGTGTTGCTCAATTTCAGTTATCGTTTCTTCCTCACAGCCTGGCATTAATTGAAGTATAAATCCGCCGGCTGCAAGAATAGTGTTGTCTGGATTAACTAATACGCCTAAACCTACAGATGATGGTACTTGCTCAGATGTAGCAAAATAATAAGTAAAATCTTCAGCAATTTCGCCAGAAACAATTGGTGTTTGTCCTGAAAACATATCTCTTAAACCAAGGTCTTTAACAATCGTAAGAGCACCTTCTGTTCCAACACCTGCTCGAACATCTAGCTTACCTTGCTCGTTTAAATCAAAGTGTACATGAGGGTTTGTCACAAATCCACGCACTTCTCCATGTGCATTACTATCAATTACCATTGGGCCAATTGGACCGTTGCCCTCAATTTTAATAGTGATTTTCTCTTCACCTTTTAGCATGGCTCCCATCATAACAGCCGCTGTCATTGATCGACCTAAAGCTGCCGATACAACTGGCCATGTATCGTGACGGCGTTGCACTTCTCCTACTGTGGCTGTTGTACGTGCTGCAAACACACGAACCTGTCCATTAAATCCTAAACCTCTTACTAAATAATCACTCATAAATGGAATGTCCCTCATTTCCTATTGGTTACGTTTATAGAGCTTATATAAACCCTTTAATGTTAAAAATGGATCTACAACATCTATAATTTGTGTCTCCCCTGCGATTAGATTTGCTAATCCACCTGTAGCAATAACTAATGGCTCCTCTTTACTTTGTGCTTTTATACGATTAACAATGCCCTCAACTTGCCCGACAAAGCCATAAAAAATTCCCGCCTGCATGGCAGAAACGGTCGTTTTCCCCACGATATGTGTAGGTCGAACGATTTCAATACGCGGCAATCTTGCAGCCTGTGTATAAAGAGCCTCTGTAGAAATAGTGATGCCTGGCGCAATAGCTCCACCCATGTAATCGCCCTTTTCGTTCAAATAACAAAAGGTTGTTGCTGTCCCAAAATCAACGATGATACAAGGAGCCTTATATAAATCTAGAGCTGCTATGGCATTCACTATACGATCAGACCCAACCTCACGTGGATTTTCGTATTTAATATTTAAACCTGTTTTCACACCTGGTCCTACTACCAAAGGCTTTTTTCGAAAATACTTCTGACACATCGCCTCTAGTGAAAACATAATTGGTGGCACAACTGAGGATATAATAATGCCTGTTATTTGTTCAAATGAAATGCCTGCATGATTAAAAAAAGAAAGAACTTGCATAGCATATTCATCTTCTGTTTTATGGAGATCCGTCACCATACGCCAATGGAAGGCTAATTGATCGTTGTCATCATAGACACCTAATACAATATTTGAATTCCCTGCATCTAAAACTAAAATCAAAAATGACACCTCCCATATCGTCATTGTAACTTTGGCAATCCCCATATTACAATATTCTCTCTAACTTGAATGAGGATAAAACACTTTAGAAAATGATACCATACTTTTTATCTTGATTCAGCAGATGTTGTTTGTACTGTAGAGATAGTCTTAGGTACAACACCTTCTACTACAGGTGGAGATCAATACCTATATTGTTTGTCAAAATCAATTGAAAATGTTATCAATCTTCTTTAAAAAGAGGCCCCCTAAATATGGTAGCCTCTCTTAGAAATCATTTAAAATTAAATTTTTCTGGATCTGGACCACAACGTAGTCCATCGTTCATTGCATCTAACTGTGTCATTTCCTGCTCAGTTAACGTAAAGTCAAAAACAGCTAGGTTTTCAGCCATACGTGCAGGTGTCATCGTTTTTGGAATCGTAACAACATCATGTTGCACATCATAGCGTAATACAATCTGTGCTGGCGTTTTGCCATATTTAGATGCTAGCTCTTGAATCAATGCCTCTTCCAGTAGTGAACCATTCATCAACGGAGACCATGCCTCCACCTGTATGCCCTTATCCTTACAGTAGGCACGTACTTCCTCCTGTATTAAATGCGGATGGAATTCAATTTGATTTATAACAGGGACGACAGTCGTTTCCTTCAAAAGGCTTTCCAAATGGTGTACATGGAAATTACTAACACCAATTGAACGTACTCGACCATCTTGATAAATCTTTTCTAGTGCTTTATAAACTTCAATATAATTTTGGTCTATTCCAGGCCAATGTACTAAATATAAATCCAAATAGTCTAATCCAATTTTTTCTAGACTGCTGTCATATGCCGCGAGTGTTTCTTCATAGGAAAGTCCATCGTTCCAAACTTTTGATGTTATAAATAATTCTTCTCGAGTTACTAAGCCTTCTTCAATGGCTGCACGTATTCCTCGTCCAACACTTTCTTCGTTGCGATATACTTGTGCTGTATCAATACTACGATAGCCTTTTGCTATAGCTGTTTTGACTGCTTCAGCTAGGTCATCTCCTTCGGGTACTCGAAAGACACCATAACCAACCAAAGGCATTTTAAGACCATTATTTAATATAACATTTCCCATGTGTGTACACTCCTATCTGTTTTGGCTAACAAATACTACATCTCTCTAAATGGCAGAGTTGTATGCAGCTTGTCTTTTTACTACTCTATCCTAATGCTTATTAGTAAGAAAAGGCAAAGAAAAAGACTGCTTACTGTACTAGTAAACAGTCTTCCCTATTTTTAATCACGTTTTTCATCGATACCCTTAGGTGCATCATTCGGTTCTTTACGTTCTTTTGCTAAATCCAAAGTTGTTGGATTTGACTCTTTACTTAGTAGTTCTTTTTCAACAACTGGTTCGCCAATAGTATCTAATGTAGGCTTTGCTTCAATCTTTGGAGTGTTCTCCTCAATTTTTTCTGCAGCCTCTGGTTCTGGTAACACACCATGGTCACGTAAATGCTCAATTTCCTGTGCATTTAATGTTTCTTTTTCCATTAGTGTATTGGCAATTAAATCAAGCAGGTGACGATTTTCCGTAAGGATACGCTTAGTACGCTCATATTGTGTATCAATAATTTTTTGCATTTCTTTATCAATTTCATAGGCTATTGAATCAGAATAGTTCTGGTCAGAATTAAAGTCGCGGCCAAGGAATACATTACCACCTTGACTTGAGCCAAATTGCATAGCTCCAAGATTCTCACTCATTCCGTATTCAGTAACCATAGCACGGGCAATGCTTGTAACCTTTTGGAAATCGTTATGTGCTCCAGTAGAAACTTCACCAAGAACAATTTCTTCAGCTACACGGCCACCTAGAAGACCTGCAATACGATCTAAAAGCTCTTGCTTTGTCGTAAAGAAGCGCTCTTCCTTCGGTAACATAATCGCATATCCACCCGCTTGCCCACGAGGAACAATTGTTACTTTGTGTACTGTATCAGCCTCATCTAGCTCAAGACCAACGACTACGTGGCCAGCTTCATGGAAGGATACCAGTTTCTTCTCTTTAGCAGAATATACGCGACTTGCTTTTGCAGGACCAGCGATTACTCGGTCTGATGCTTCATCAATATCTGCCATATTTATAGTGCGCTTACTTTTTCGAGCCGCTACAAGCGCCGCTTCGTTGAGTAGATTTTCTAAATCCGCACCTGAGAAACCTGGCGTACGTTGAGCAACAGCCGCTAAATCAACTGTATCTGCTAAAGGCTTATTACGTGCATGTACTTTAAGAATTGCCTCACGTCCTTTTACATCAGGATGCCCTACTGTAATTTGGCGGTCAAAACGACCTGGACGTAATAATGCTTTATCTAAAATATCCGGGCGGTTTGTAGCAGCAATGATAATAATTCCTTCATTGGCACCGAAACCATCCATTTCAACTAATAACTGGTTTAATGTTTGCTCACGCTCATCATGGCCTCCACCGAGACCAGCACCACGTTGACGACCTACTGCATCAATCTCATCGATAAAGATGATACATGGAGCATTTTTCTTAGCATTTTCAAATAGATCCCGGACACGAGAAGCACCAACACCGACAAACATTTCTACGAAGTCAGAACCTGAGATAGAGAAGAATGGAACACCTGCTTCACCTGCTACTGCTCGTGCAAGTAATGTTTTACCTGTACCTGGAGGACCTACAAGTAAGATACCCTTTGGAATACGGGCACCAATTTCAGTGAATTTGCGGTGGTCTTTTAAGAATTCTACCACTTCAACAAGTTCCGCTTTTTCTTCATCAGCACCTGCTACATCTGTAAAACGTACTTTTTTCTTTTGATCATCATACAGTTTAGCTTTACTTTTACCAAAGCTCATCACTTTATTACCGCCACCCTGAGATTGACTCATTAGGAAGAAGAATAAGAAAATGATGATAATGAAAGGAATAATTCCTGTAAAGAATTGAATCCATCCACTTGTTTCTGGTGCTGCTAAAAAACTAATATTACTATTTTTATCCTTAGCAGCTTCATCGATGCGGTCCATTAAAGATTGGTTTTCACGAGGGATGTTTGTAGTAAAACTTTCCCCTTTTTCATACCCCTTCAATGTTCCTTCAACGACGTAAACTGATTTATCAGGTTGAATTGTAGCACTTGTTATTTCTTTCTTATCTAGAGCTTCTTGAAACTCATGATAAGTTAATTCTTTCGTTGGTGAGTTTCCACCATTGAAAGTACCAAAAATACCGATAATCACTAGGAAAATCAGTAAATAGAATATGGTATATCGAAATATTCGATTCATCTCCAGCCTCCTCATTACAAACAGAAAAATTATAAGTAAAATCTTAACATATCATGATTTCATCATACAACGAAAAGCCCTACTTAAAAAATGTTTCGTTCACTTATTGCCGTTATCACAACAGTTTTTAGGCCATCTTTATATGTCCCAGCGTAATTGTACCTGTTCCTCGGGCTCGATATAGCTAAACATTGTGTCAAGATTTTGAATTATGTTAAACATAACTAAAATACGTGACTTGCGCTGGAGACCTTTACTTTTCATAGCTGGTCTTTTCTATCTTAGAAAGAATATACCTCAGGCTTCAAAATACCAATATAAGGTAAGTTACGATATTTTTCAGCGTAATCTAGGCCATATCCTACAACAAAGCCATCTGGTACTTCGAAACCAACATAGTCAGCAGACAAATTCACTTTTCGACCTGATGGTTTATCAAGTAATGTAACAATTTTAATGGACTTTGCTTTGCGATATTTAAATAAATCTACTAGATAGCTTAAAGTTAAACCACTATCAATAATGTCCTCGATAATTAATACGTCACGTCCCTCAACGCTTGTATTCAAATCCTTTAAAATCTTCACTTCACCAGATGACACGGTAGCATTACCATAGCTAGACACATCCATAAAATCGAGTTCGATGAAAGAATCGAAACGTTTCATTAGGTCTGTCATAAATGGCATTGCCCCTTTAAGTACGCCAACAGCTAATGGAAATGCATCTTTGTACTCCTCTGTTAGTTGCGCGCCTAAGTCTGCAATTCTTTCTTGCAATTGTTCTTCTGTAATCATAATTTTTTCGATGTCGTTTTGTAACATATCGATTCCTCCTCGTGATGTATCAAAAAATCTTCACCCTATTTCGGTGAAATATTTTACAAAGACCTTAGTCTACGATGAGCACTGTATCATCGTTTGGTTGCGGAGTGGTTGAAAAAAATATTCCCATACGCACACCAATTACCGCTACCACCTCATCAGATTGAGAAATCAGTAACGGCCAGCTATTTCGCTCATTTAAAGGAATCTTTTCATCTATAAAAAGGCGAGATAAGCGTTTTGGCTGATCCATTCCTTTTAACAGCATTCTATCTCCATCCCTGCGTGCCCGAACATAGAGCGGTAGGTGGAGTTTGCTAGCGTTAAAATAAAAAAGTTGTGCAGTATCCGTCAGCAATTCAGACGATAAATCATGCAAATTGACTACGCGTAAGCGCTCACCATTTGTCAGTGTTGTCCAGCCATTAGCAGTCGTAATAACCTGTTTCTCAGGAGAAGCTAGGCCTTCTAACGGCTCCTTTTTCTGAATCGTTAAATTTCCATAACGGCGAACTGCTAGAAAATCTTCAGGTAAGTGAATTTCAGCATACCCTGCTGTTGTATCACAAAGCTTTAAAAT
Source organism: Lysinibacillus sp. 1 U-2021 (assembly GCF_029916965.1). Taxonomy (NCBI): domain Bacteria; kingdom Bacillati; phylum Bacillota; class Bacilli; order Caryophanales; family Bacillaceae; genus Lysinibacillus; species Lysinibacillus sp. 1 U-2021. The sequence goes on along the minus strand of NZ_CP123966.1, from coordinate 3,556,810 downwards.
TGAAGTCAATAAGGCATAACTTTGTATCGTATTTGAATCTTTGTAAAGATAGTTTAATAGTATTAAAATGAGCCTCCTTTGTAAAGCAAGTGGTATCAATTGAAATGCTTCAATTTCCATGCAATATGTATTTTCATTATTTCTTATGATGATTTTGGAAAATACATCTTGGGCCAATGTCATTAAAAAGGTATCGTCTTCTTGTAATTGCTTTGTGAAATGGGTCACCTGTTCAGTCACTCGCGGATTCTCTGCCTCTAGTAAAGGCACCACATGATGTCTAAAACGATTACGTACATAGGTATCTTTAGAATTGCTAGCATCTTCTCGATAATCTAAACCTTTTCTAAGTAAATATTCCCCTATTTCAGACTTTGTAACCGTTAAAAACGGACGAATTAATGATTTTCCTCCAAAATTTCTTTGTGGACGTATGCCCTGCATGCTATTCATTGTTGCATTTTTTGTAAGGGCCATTAATACTGACTCCAGTTGGTCATCCGCATGATGTGCAGTTACAAGCTTATTAGCATTTGTTTTTTGCAGCACTTCTTTGAAAAATTGATACCTTTCCCTACGACAAATTAACTGTGTATTACCATTTTCCTGTGCCAATATTGTAGGTATTGGAATTTCCTTGGCATGTAAGTAAACACCATTAGCATCACAATATTTTTGAACAAAAGCCCTATCCTCAGCAGAGGCTTCTCCTCTCAACATATGATCAACATGTACCGCTTCCACCTGAATGTTCCACTGCTCCTGTGTTTGCATAAAGTAATGAAGTAAAGCCATAGAGTCTACCCCACCCGAAACGGCGATGAGAAGATGGTCGCCTTGCTGTAATAATTGCTCTTCTTCTATAAATGTTTTGACCTTTAATTCAAATGACAAACGCTTCTCCTCCCCTTTTCGTTGTTAGTTTAAGATGATTTACTCATTGAATACTGAGCTGGTCTAAAGACAGCCCATGTCGGTACAACATGTGTCACCTCTAGCATTAATACTGTACAATCATCTTCTATTTCAAAATAACCTTGGAATGATTGCATAATGGTTGTTAGCTTTTCCTGAATCGTTTTATTTGTACTTGCTACCTGCTGTGCGTAAGCTAAAAATGTTTCCTCTTGTTCATCCCAATCAGCTACACTTGAGAACAGTCCATCTGAATGCATTAAAATAACATCACCTGCCTTCAGTTTTCTTTTTTCAGCTTCGACTGCTGAAATAGATAAGAATCCTACAGGTGCTGCATTACTTTCAACCTTCAGTACCTCTTTACCACGTAAAATGTAGGTTGACATTCCACCAGCCTTCCACGACCACAAATCTCCGTGCTGTAAATCGACAAGTGCAAAATCAAGGGTTGCATACATATCATCTTGCTGCTTTAATGCCATGACATAATGGAGCGTATGCATCGCAGTTTCGGGATTCATATTGTAATTTAGACACTCTCGCATTAAATGGATCAATTTTCTACTTTCATGTTGTGCTTCTTTACTTTGCCCCATACCATCAGACAGCAATATCGCAAATAACCCTGGATGCAATTGGAAAAGAGCATGAGAATCACCGGAATATAGTGTTGCATCTTTAGACATGCTATATATATCATACTCTACTTCAAAGCTAATAGCTGATCTAAAGCAAATTTGAACATGACGAAATGGTATTTCACAGGCTACTACTTTTTCAATTTCAAAAGGTTCATCAAAAATTTCATAAAGAATCGGCAAAATCATACGTTCAGCTAATGTTGTATCCTTCTCCCAGTTGACACGCGCTGGTGCTAAGGCACAAACAATCTTTCTCGCCCCAGGCTTATTGCTTAGGACATCAAGTTGAAAGCACTCAATATTGGCTTCCTTTAAGCGTTCAACAATGTCCTTCTCAACACTTACAAAAGAAATTGTATCTTCCTTCATCTCAGCAATTAATTGATTTAAATGATTGCTCATATCACGCAGTTGTAGGGCAATCATTTTTTTACCATGGAAATATTGCCCGTTGATTCGTTCTCTATAAAGTTCTGTATCCAATTCCTCAAAGATTTTCGTGGACTTCACACATTTATAGCGGATTTGTTCTTCAACACGATGAATAGCTGATTCCTTGCCTACGCCTTTCATATGAAACCAATCTGTCATCAGCTTGTCCATACCATTATTTTGCGCACCCCAACAATGATCATAACGGAAACAACTTAAACAAGTATTCATTGGTGCTACTTCCTTCGCAGCTTCAACTGGTGCTGTCATAAAGCGATCAAACACAAGTTCCTTCATGAATTGCACAAAATGCTGAAAGTGCTCTAATTTATACGTTACATGTTCTGTTAACCAATTCTGTCGGGCTAGTAAAACCTCCTCTCGTTGTGGAAAGAGCTTGTCCCTTACCTTATCTGAATATTTCTTTGGAATGGTTAGAAATAAAATACTACCAATGGCAATTGAGGTGAAATAAACACTATCCAAGGGCAATGTGGCGTCATAAAATAAAAAAAATACACTAGGTAAAATACTACCAATAGCAACGCCAAATCTACCGCCTTTCGCTCCCATACCCGCACATAATCCAGTTAAGGTAGCCACCGAAAGCATACCGGTAAACGAAAGCTTGGCCACACCAATAAGCGTTCCTAGCACTGCTCCAATGACAGTTGCTAACGGCACACTTCCAACCAATGCGCCAAAACAAATAAAGAGCTGCAGTAAAAAAATAGGGAGTGAAAAATAGCTTATTACAACCGTTTGCATTCCAGTAAGCATGGCTGCAAAGACGACTAATCCTGAACCTAGCTTTTCATATGTCCAATGCGTCGTAAACCATTCATACGAATTAACAAATAATACTTGCATAAACAATGTCATAATAAGAGCTAAAGCTGCTTCACAGCCCACATAAAATTGTACAAGCACTGGTGGTAAGCCTTGATACATCACCCCTTGCCACATTATTTGTACCAGTAATACAGCTAAAGACACCGCAATACTTTGGGGCAGTTGCCAGTAACGAAAACGCATAATACATTCATACAGGATAATTTGTAAAGCGAGAATTAGGACTTGTCCAAAGCCTAGGAAAAAGCAACCCGCTAAACTCCCAAATAATACGAATTTGGCATACTCCCTATATTTTGTTCGAATAATGGCCCAAAAAGGAACTGAGAACGGTACAGCCGCTTCAAATACAACAGATTGAGCCAAGAAAAAGGCGGTTAAAAAAAAGAGAGAGCCTATTAGGATCTGCTTCTTTTTCAAACCTATTTTTTGGTCATCTACATTCGTTGTATTATACCATTCAATACTTGTCATTTAACTATCCCCTTTCCGCACTTTTGGTTATTATAAAAAATTATGTGTGGAAAGATTGTCTGACGTTGACAGAAAAAAATATAAATATTTCGACTAATAGCTATTCATAAATACGAGAATTGGCAACAATTTCTACAGTAAAGGGCGTTTAGTTAATATTAATATCGGAAAATTCAATTATTTAATTCGTAAAATAGTCATTTACTATTCATCTTAAAGCCTAGTTTGAAGGGATTTCACGTACTATTAATGGTTTGATTCAACTCTTCTCTAGGATATATTTCTACGTAAGAACAAAAAATCCGCTAAAATATTCTTCTCTAGTTAAACACCTGAAATATCTTTAAATATTTTTTATAAACCTACTTGACACTAGCACGATTGGCTTGTATTATTTAACTTGTTGCTTAAACGACATGCGGAAGTAGTTCAGTGGTAGAACACCACCTTGCCAAGGTGGGGGTCGCGAGTTCGAACCTCGTCTTCCGCTCCATTTCTAAATTTGGCGGCCTAGCTCAGCTGGCTAGAGCGTACGGTTCATACCCGTAAGGTCGGGGGTTCGATCCCCTCGGCCGCCACCATAGTAGGCCCCTTGGTCAAGTGGTTAAGACACCGCCCTTTCACGGCGGTAACACGGGTTCGAATCCCGTAGGGGTCATCTCAAATAGGTATCTCAGAACTAGATTCTGAGATACCTATTTTTAATTTATCCATCTATTTATACCATCTATCTATTTCTTTGCAAATTCTATCCGTCCGCTCAAGTAAAGCTATGTGACAGAATATAAAAGTATGGCATACTAGTAAAAATAACGTTTTTAGGAGGTTTAATTCCCTTGAGTGCATTAACAAAAGCTGCTTTAATTTGTGGAAGTGGCTCAATGATTATTCTTATTTCAATTCTAATAAACTTACCGTTTTTTGTTCAAATAATCTTATTGCTTGGTGGACTAGCTGTGAGTGTATATGGTGTTGCTTTACTTGTCAAAATGGTTATCCATCCTGTGAAGAAAGAATCCATTGGTTCTACCGATGAAAAAACGATAACACCCACAAAAAAGAAAAAGAGACCTTCTTCTACTTTATAGGTATATTAAAAAAGGGAGTAGCTTTTTAAAAAGCCACTCCCAACTCTATTTCATACACTTTTTCTACGATTAAAACAGTCAGCAAACTACCCTCTTCTAGCTCCGCGACCTCCGCGTTTTGATTCTGTAGCACGTTTAAGTGTTGCTAGACGTTCATCACTATCTTTTAAGAAGCGTGCCATTTTTTGCTCAAAATTTTCTTTTGGCTGGTGGCGTTCGTTGCGATCATTGGAACGATTATCACGACGTGGACGTGCTGGACGCTCTGGTCGCTCTGGTCTTTCAGCTTGAGGCTTTGCTTTACGGATTGAAAGACCAATCTTTCCGTCCGCTTCAACATTCATCACTTTTACTTCAACTTCATCTCCAACTTTTAGATGCTCATTGATATCTTTTACATAATTGTCAGCAACTTCACTAATGTGAACTAAGCCTGTTTTGCCATCTGGCAGCTCAACGAATGCTCCAAAATTTGTGATTCCTGTTACTTTACCTTGTACCTTGCTGCCTACTTCAATTGACATAAAAAAAATGCTCCTCCTTAAAAATTAAGCGACTCTTTTGAGCCATGTAATCAATTTAATCAAACTTTTTACTGCAATAAGCTTCTCTTTTCATTATATATAACAATAAAAGAGTGTCAACAATACATAGCTTTTCAGTCGTCTTTTTTATCTTCCTTATCTGGAATGATGAAAATAATCTCACCTTTTTCCGATAAATAGTACTCTTTTCTTAATAGCTTCGCGATATATTCATCATCCTGCAATTGTTTGATTTTAAGATTTAATGTATCTTGTTCTTCTTTCAATTCAGTGAGATGCTGATTCGCTTCTTCCTTGGATTTCTCTTTTGCTGCTAATGTTTCATTCTGATGTGACAGCACATTTAAGAGAAGAGCAATAATAATGACTGGTACAATCGCAAAAAAGACAATACGACGCATCTTACGCTTTCGAGCCTGTTGTTTGCGATTTATAGCTCTATCCGTGTTACGGACATAGTCATTATCAAGCTTAGTGAAGTTTTGGGATTCATCATTTGATGAATGACGTCTAGTCATGTCCGCACCTCCGATAATTATTGTTGCTTTTTATTATACTTCAAATATCGTAATTTTTTAAAAAAAGTGTAGGACAAATACGAATAAATTTTGACAAAAGGTCTTATAACAAACATAACAATATTTATTAATAATTGCAAAATTTGGCGAATAATCGTAATTATGAAACGTACAATGAACCAAAAAGGTCTCCATGTTATATTCACCAAAATTCTAGCAACGAAACGTAAAAAGGTTTGAAAAAATGATTGATACAAAAAAATTCCGGCTATTTGCGCTAGCGGGTCGTAAGCCCGCCAAGCGCCATCTTTTAGCCAAAATAATAAATAGTATGTCAACCCTCCAAGTAGAATCCAAGTTATTAACTCAACAACCATCATCCACTTTCGAAGGCTTGACCTTTTTGGAGTTGAAAAAACAATGAGCCTTATACTATCAATTATGAAACCAACTGCTATACCGCTCAAAACCATGACAATTAATTGATAAAATTGTTCACTGACAATCATCCAAATAACTTATGAAGGAAACCTTTCGAGAAGCCACTTTCCTCCTCGTCGTACTGTAAGGTTTTTACAGTTCCTTCAAGTGTCAATAATCCTTTGTCAACATCTAAATGAACGATATGCAGTTCCTCTCCACGGATTAACAAATGCCCTTGGGACGTCTTAATGAAAAACTCTTCCTGATCAAAGCGTTCAATTGATTTTACAGAAGTCATGTCCATTCTTTTACGATTACGAATCGTTAAAATATGCTCTCCAGATGGAATTGTGTAACGATTACTTTCTTGATGTAGCGTCATTTTTTTCCTCCTTTAGTCGTCCTAGCTTCTGTTCACTTTATGCGGACAACCTTCAAAGCATGACAACTTTATTTAAGTTGTGTCATACTTTCACCTACAAAAAGAAAGGCGGGACAACATTAGGAGGGCTAGAAAATAAATTTAGCTTTTATTCCTCATCGTCAATAAATTCAGGCTCAATCTTTTCAAGTCGTTCTTCTTTCAAAATGGTAAACATTTTTGCTGCATCTTCTTTTTTCACAGTCTCACGTATTTCTTCTACACGTGCTGTTACTATTTTTTGACCAAATCGGATAGCAAGCTCATCACCAGCTTTCACTGTACTACTTGCTTTTGCAATCTTTGCATTGATTGTAATACGTCCTTGATCGGCCACCTCTTTGGCTAAAGTACGACGTTTTATTAAACGGGATACTTTTAAAAACTTATCTAATCTCATAATCTTACTCCTTTTCTAGTTGCTTTGCTTCATTCCAAAATGCATCTAATTGTTCTAAAGTAAAATCGGAAAATGGTTTTCCACTTGCCTTTACCTGTTGCTCAACATAGCCAAAACGTTTTGCAAATTTCTCATTTGCATGTAGCATGGCTTCTTCTGGTGATAATTTATAGAAACGTGCTAAGTTTACTAATGTGAACAATACATCGCCAAATTCATCAAGACGGGACGCATTAGAGCCTTTCGTCACCTCATGGCGAAATTCCTGCCATTCCTCGGTAAATTTATCCCATGCTCCCTCCACATCAGGCCAATCAAAGCCCACTTTTGCAGCTCTTTTTTGATAATTGTAGGCTGTCTGTAATGCCGAAGATGCTCTATATTCTTCGTCTAGTAAAGGTTTATCGCTCGTTCCTTTTTCCTCAGCTTTAATAGCCTCCCAATTAGCCACAACACCAGCTGCGTCTTCTACCGCAACATCCCCAAAAACGTGCGGATGGCGGCGAATCATTTTTTTACTAATCGAAGCTAACACATCTTCAAGTGTAAAATAACCTTGATCTTCTCCAATTTGTGCATGCAAAAATACTTGTAACAACACATCACCAAGTTCCTCAATCATAGCAAAATCATCCTCAGCATCAACCGCAGCCAAGTATTCATGTGCTTCCTCAAGTAAATATTTTTTCAATGACTCGTGTGTTTGCTTTTGATCCCAAGGACAGCCATTTGGGCCTCTCAGCGTTGCAATGATTTGACGGAATGTTGTCCAATCTCTTAATGACTCCTCCTGTGTTTTTACAGGCGGTACATAGACTGTTGTTAAATTATTTACTTCTACACTTTGATCGAGTTCATAGAGTGGCACTGTGACAATCTGTTCCTGTGAAGATCCAGCCGCTGTCACAACTGTCACAGGATACTCATCATCATATTTCTCCATCAACGTTAGCTTCACTTCTGATGCACTGAATGTATCGTATACTTGAGCAATCAAGATATGCTGACGCATGTTAATGTCATGCATTGAAAAGCTAGTACCATCAAGTAATTGAAAGCCTTCAATTGGATCTATTTTTAATGCGCCAAAAATGGGATCTAAGAAACTCTGACCACCCTCAATGACTAACTCAATTTTCCCTTCATTTGCTGCTGCAATAAGTAATTGCACTGTTTGCTCTGCAACTAGTGGATGCCCTGGCACAGCATACATAACATCCTCAACAGCGGTAGCTTCTATAAGAGAATCAGCTATTTCTGCATACACAGGTTGAAATGTATCGTGTTTTTCATAAACGTCGTCAAAACTTTCAAATCCCACACCCTCTGCTGCTAATTCCTCTAAAACCGGATGATCCACTGTTCGTACATATAATTTTTTAGCAGCCTTTAATTTTTTATAAACACCCATTTGCAGCTGATTAAAGTCACCTGCACCTAAACCAATAATTGTTAATGTATTCAATATTACACCTACTTCCTTGAATTTAGCCAAAGTTGGTAAACAGCCATTCTACGTCCAAACGGCAGTAAATACCATTCTTTTTCTATTAGTACTCTTTTCTTTGCAATAATTGTTAGCATAACAAACGCCCCAATAGATACTGCTGTCAAACCCGCCACCATGGCTATCATACGTGAAGACATCAAATGGTTTAGCAAGGACGATACTAGCTGTAACCATATAAGAACGACGATTGTCATACTGAAGGAGGCTATACCTACTTTTTTATAAAATGCGCCTGAAGCTAATTGAATGCCAGTCAATGTTTTTAAATAAATAATTAGCAAGGCTGCTGTTAATAATAATCCTATATCATTTGCGATGGCAGCTCCTAGTACACCTAATCCACCAATTAAACGTACATTTAATATAATTTTTACTAGAAAACCGATTATGAGAAATAAAGCTGGTTTTTTTAATTTTCCATAGCCTTGTAAGATCGCTGTAAATGTAAGGATAATCGACAAAGGGACAATTTGAAATACATAGACAATCAATACCTCCGATAAGGAATTGGTTTTAAAAAGCATTTCATTTAAATAAGGCATAACTAGCATTAAGCCTAGTGCTGCAGACCAGCCGAACAGGACGGATGCTTTGTATGTTAATTGTATGAATGGCACTGCACTACGTCCCGCCTGTTTTTTCGACAAATGGGCGACAAGTGGCACAATGGCCAACGACAATGAGGATGCAATGACAACACCTAGTTGAACTAACGGTTGTCCTCGATCATAAATACCCTTCGTTTCCTTTGCAATTGTAGGAGTCATGCCATTATCAATTAATGAAGAATAGATTGTAAATGAATCGACCAATTGATAGCCAAGTAGTAGTAGACCACTCATACTGACACTCAAGCTGAGCCAAGTGACCTCTTTAATGATAGGTAAACTTGGATTACGTTGTAGGTGCTGTTTAACTTGCAATAGACCAAATCGTTTATATGAGATAGAAGCAAGTAATAGCAAGGCTGTAATTTCTCCAATTACTGTACCGATAACAGCCATTCTTCCTGCACCATAAAGAGATTTAGTCGTTGTCATAATAAGAAAGGTACCTGCTAATATGACAGTTACTCTCACTGCTTGTTCAAGTACTTGGGCATAAGCAATAGGCTCCATAATTGCTCTAGATTGAAAGCTACCTTTTAAAATAGCCAGCGCCGGCATAACCAATACTACTAAGGAGCCTGTACGAATAAGTGGTGCTAATTGAATATCTCCCATTAAATGGGCAATCTTTTCAGCACCTCCAAATAAAATGGCAAAAAACAGTAGTGATAATACCGTTAAATACCTGAAAACTACCTGTGTTATAGTGCGACGTCTTTCATCACGTTCTATTGTATCAACAATACAATCATTGTCTGCAAGCATTTTAGAAATGGCTATAGCAAAGCCACTAGATGTCCAAACAACGAAGATTGAAATAACTGGATATACCTGTTGATAGATATAAAAGCCTTCATCACCTACTAGATTTTGAAAAGGCACACGGTAAATGGCACTAAGAACTTTTACAATAAGGGCTGCTATCGTCAATAAGGCGGCACCTTTCATGTAGCTTTTCATACCAAAACGTTGCGACATAAATTGCCCTCTTTCCTTCTTAACAATGCCAATAGTATAGCATATCTTAAAAGTTTGACGTGCAAGGTGGCACTACAGTTCCTATAATGATTCATCCTTATGTACGCAAAAAAGTTATTGTTCAGCCTTATAGGTCATCGCAATAACTTTTCCATGCATTAACTATTCATTTGTTTTGCTAAGAAGTTTGCAGCTGTTTCCACTACTTTGACTTCTACCTCACCAACAAAGTGTACTTTAGACAAGACGATAATACAGCCTATTGGGTCACCGTTCACCATAATAGGGGTCGCACAATAGGATTTTACTTGCTCATATTGTCCAGGGACAATTTCAATCGTTGTCTCCATTTTTTCTATTTTTGTGGAGCGCTCGTCCATAAAGCTTTCCGCAAAGGACGTAATGCGACGATTTATATATTCCTTTTTCCCGATCCCTGCAACAGCGATTACTTCATCACGGTCAGTGACAAATGCTGGTGTGCCCATCGTTTCATAAAGTGTTTCAACATATTCTCTTGCAAATTCGCCCAAATCATTAATGGGAGAATATTTCTTTAAAATGACTTCGCCTTCACGGTCCGTATAAATTTCTAGCGGGTCGCCTTCACGAATACGTAGCGTCCTACGAATTTCTTTTGGAATAACTACACGCCCTAAATCATCAATACGACGAACAATTCCTGTTGCCTTCATTCTAATGCCTCGCTTTCGCTACAATGAAATTTTTATTCAATGATAGTATGGTTTTTATTTGAGCAATCTATGCAAAAACTGAAGAAAAAGGATTTCACAACCATTAATTTTTTTCAAAAACGGTATTACATCAATCAACTCCTTATTAGATTACCCAAGGAATAAGTTTCTATAATTAATTCATAAAAAATATTGGAAAAAATCAATTATTCCTGTGAGCAAATACGTAAGAGATGGTAATTACTGAAGCAACATCAAAAAGGCTATTCTTCTCTTTTACAGGAAAAGATAAAAATAGCCTTTTAACTACTATTGCTGCTTTTTTGCTTTATCAATCATTTGCATTAGTTCTTCCAACATATCAAAGGGTTGATATTTCCCACTCTTGCGTTCATCTATTGTTAATTTTAACTGCATACCATCCATACCAAAACCAACAGCACGCTCGAATTTCATCGATTCTTCAATAATCTTACTGCCATCGACACTTGCCGTCCCTTGTTCTGACAATAGTATTGTAATAAGCTTTTGCTTCTCCTTTACGGATACTACTCCCGCACCTAAACCCCAAACTTTCATTCGTGCTATTCGAAGTAAACGCTCTGTTTCAATTGGAAGATCGCCAAATCGATCCTCTAATTCCTCCATGATTTCTTCATACTCCTCCACCTGATCCATGGCTTTAATTCGTTTATACATTTGGATCTTTTGATAACCATCTGGAATGTAAGCGTCTGGAATATACGCATCAATACTCAGCAAAATTTCAATATCTGGCTTTTCTTCTTTTTTCACGCCTGTTTGACGTTCCGCGATGGCATCCTGAAGCATTTGTGAATATAAATCAAAGCCAACTGAATCAATAAAGCCATGTTGCTGCGCTCCAAGTAAGTTTCCTGCGCCCCGAATAGATAAATCTCGCATCGCAATTTTAAAGCCTGAGCCAAGCTCTGTAAATTCTTTAATTGCTTGTAAACGTTGCTCCGCTACATCTGTCAGAACTTTGTCGCGTTGGTACATAAAATATGCATAGGCTACTCTGTTAGAACGTCCAACGCGCCCGCGCAATTGGTAAAGCTGGGCTAGGCCCATGCGATCAGCATCATGGACTATTAATGTATTTACATTCGGTATATCCACACCTGTCTCGATAATCGTTGTCGTAACAAGCACATCATAGTCGCCCTCTAAAAAGGCTAAAATTACGGATTCTAGCTCTGACTCAGTCATTTTTCCATGAGCAAAGCCTATCCGTGCTTCAGGGACTAGCACTTGAATCTCCTCAACCCTTCGAGCCATATCCTCTACCCGATTATATAAATAAAATACTTGTCCGCCACGTGCCATTTCCCTCTCAATAGCTTCTCGTACTAATGCACCGCTGTGCTCCATCACATATGTTTGAACTGGGAAACGATTAGCAGGAGGCGTCTCAATAACTGATAAATCCCGGACCCCTACCATGGACATATGAAGTGTCCTTGGGATAGGTGTAGCTGTTAAAGTCAAGACATCGACATTTGTCTTTAACTGCTTAATTTTTTCCTTATGCGTCACACCAAAACGTTGCTCTTCATCCACAATTAGCAGACCAAGGTCTTGGAAAATTAAATCTTTAGATAAAATACGGTGTGTTCCAATAACTATATCGACTCGGCCCTCTTTTAAGCCCTTTAAAGTAGCTGTTTGCTCCTTTTTTGTCCGGAAGCGAGATAACAATCCAACATTAATGGCAAAGTCCTGAAAGCGCTCACGAATAGTCTCATAATGTTGCTGGGCTAGAATGGTTGTAGGGACAAGAAATGCCACTTGCTTTCCATCTTGAATAGCCTTAAATGCGGCACGAATGGCTACCTCTGTTTTACCATAGCCTACATCACCACAGACTAAACGGTCCATAGGGCGTTCACGTTCCATATCTCGTTTAACTTCAACAATTGAACGTAGTTGATCTTCTGTTTCTTCATAAGGGAACATCGCTTCAAAATTACGCTGGTCATCGTTATCAGGTGTAAAAGCATGCCCTTTCTCTGCTTCACGCTTTGCATACAACTTTATTAAATCATCCGCAATATCCTGTACAGCAGAGGATACCTTTGCTTTCGCCTTTTTCCACTCTGCGCCACCTAATTTATGTAGCTTTGGTTCTCGATCCTCTGACGCCACATATTTTTGAATTAAGTCTATTTGCTCTACAGGTACATATAATTTATCGTCTGCACGATATCGAATATGCAGGTAATCCTTATGTGTACCATTAACCTCTAATGTCTCTACACCAATATATTTACCAATCCCATGATGAACATGTACAACATAATCACCTGGCTTAATTTCCGTATAACTTTTAATACGTTCAGCATTGGTCATTTTTTGTGTGCGTGCTTTTTTCTTTGCCTGCTGTTTAAAGAGCTCGTCTTCTGTTACAATTGCTAAACGCTGTAGGGGCAATTCAAAGCCACTCGACAAGCCACCATCTACAATATAAATACCAGGTTCTGTTGGCTCACCTATCGCTGTATGAATATCGTATTCTTCAAGCATTTGCTGAACTCTTTTCACTCGTTCTTTATCCCTTGCTATGATGAGAACTGTAAATTTGCCAAGTAACCAGCGTTCAACCTCACTTTGAAGCAAGGACATTTGTCCATGAAATTGCTGCATTGGCTTGCAAGAAAAGTTGGTTGTTTTAGTAAACGTAATCCCTGCAAATGTTCGCGAAAATAATGAAAATGAAAGCTTTTGTTGTGACAACATCGCCAATATTTCTTTTAATGAGAAGGCAGGTTTGACATCATGAACCATTTTCCCCTCTTCGATTAAAGATAAAAACCATTCATCTTCTTCACGTTCCCATGCATCCATTACCTCTTGAATACGACCAAGCTCGTCAAAAAGTACGATACCATCATGTTCAAAATAATCTCCCAAAAAGGCTGTTTTATCGTATAATAACGAACCATATTTGTTTACAAAATCAGGTAAATCCCCTTGCTGTAGCAACTCAATATCATATTGAATATGCTGATACAGAAGTTCCTTTGTCTCCTGCTTTTTTACCTTTTTTAGGCTGGCTGCTAATGCCTCTTCTAAACGGTTTGCTAATGCCTGTCTTTCTGATTTCGTAAGAATGACCTCTGAAGCAGGAAGAATACGAATTTTTTGTAATTTATCTATAGAACGTTGGTCATCTGCTGAAAATGTTCGTATGGAATCAACCTCAGTATCAAATAATTCAATACGAATTGGTGATTCTAAATAGGGTGGATAAATATCTAAAATTCCTCCACGTAATGCGAACTCTCCAGGTGATGTCACCATTGAATTCCGTACATAGCCCATCTCTACTAATGTTTGCAACCATTTATCAATTTCAACATCTTCGCCTAATGCGGTTTGTAAAAAATAATGTAGCCAATGTTCTTTTGGTTGCATTATTTTACGTAGACCAGCCACAGGTATTACATATACGGCTTTCTCACCTCTAGCTAAGCAATCGAGCGTCGCGATTCGCTCCGCACGAAGTTCTGGTGAAGCCACAGAAAGATCAGCTGCAATAAATTCATCCGCAGGGTAATAGTGAACATGTTCCTCGCCTAATAGTCCAGCAAGCTCATCCACCATTTTTTGTGCCTGCAATAGATTAGGAGAGATAATGTAGATTGGTTTCTTTACATATTCAAATAACACATCCACCATTACTGGGCGTGCGCTTCCTGTTAAACCTGTTATAAGCTGTGATGCAGTTTGACCGCTCTGAATTTCCTTTAAAAATGATGTAATATGTTTATCTTGCGACACAAGCTGTCGTAAAACCTCCACAGTCAAAAGCTCCTTTCAGCATAAATTCTATATTTTTATTTCTATTATTCTAGTGTTTTTTTACATATCTCTATTAATGGCTGTTTTATGAAATGGAAAAAGCCTTGAACACACATAAGTGTGTCAAAGCATCCTTCCAATTATTGAATCCATTTATTGAGTGCGTGATAATCTGGATATTGTCTCAGCGAATCCTCACATTGCTCACAAATGCAGTGCACAGTCGTTTGACCATGTTGATCTTTCTCAACATAATCATCCGCTTCTCCCAATTCGAAAATATGCAACTTTCGAATTGTATCATCTGCATCAAATGGTAGTGTCCCTATTTCTACTTCACAATGCCGACATCGATAGCGAACTGACATCTCCAAATCATCCTCCTTTAAGCAACTTTCTACTTAAAGTATAGACATTTATAAAAGGGATTATGCACTTTTCACTGTCATCATCATTGCAATAACTTGAAAATTAGAGAATTAATTTTTACCTGTAGCTAAAACTATTCACTACAAATATTAGCTGTAATAATAGTGTAAGGCAGTTCATTACTTACCTTACACCATGCCAATTATCCAAAAACTTTAACAGAAATTTTATTACTTCCATCTATTTGCTTGCGTTAAAGTGATTCATCACATCAAGAAACGGCTTTGAAAGAGATGCTTCAACAGCGTTTACAGAATTTACAATGGCGTCTTGCATAAGAACTTGGTCTTCCTTCGAAAATTTAGCTAACACATAGTCTGCTACCTTCATGCCCGCTGGTGGACGATTAATGCCCACTCGAATACGATTAAATTCCTGAGTACCTAAATGTTGAATTAACGATTTAATGCCGTTATGTCCACCTGCACTCCCTTTTTGTCGTAGACGTAATTTACCTGTCTCTAAATCCAAGTCATCATAAATGACAATTAAATCTTCTACCTCTATGTCAAAATAATCCATCAGCGGACCAACACATTCCCCTGATAAATTCATATATGTTAATGGTTTAACAAGTAGAACCTTTCCCTCTGGTCGATGTACAGTCGTGTACATCCCGTTAAATTTTGAATTTGTTAAAGGTGTTCCCCATTTTTCTGCTAACGCATCAATAACATCAAAGCCAATATTATGTCTTGTATGCTCATAAGGTTTACCTGGGTTTCCTAAACCAACGATAATTTTCATAAGTACCTCTCTTCTTTCAAATCTAATAGTCATTATTTTACCATATAGCACACCTAGAAAGCATTTTGTACAATTGTTAATAGGCATAAAAAAATAAGGCTAACAAGAAAGCTATAGCCTTCTTATTAGCCTTACGTCATTTACTATTATACTGACTCTTGCTCTTCTTCACTTTCCGTAGTCTCTTCCTCTACAGAAACAGGCGCCACAATGGTTACTAACATATAATCATCTTCACTAATAATTTCAACAGATGTAGCATCGCGAATATCTGCTACTGTTAGGGATTCCCCAATTTGCAACGATGAAATGTCCACATCAATTGATTCGGGTAACTCAGTTGGCTTTACTTTTACTTTTAATTCTAAGTTAGGCTGCATTAGAATACCGCCCTCACTCACACCAACTGACTGTCCAAGTAATTTAATCGGGACATCAGCTTCTAACTCTTCCGCCATATTAATGGCTAAAAAGTCAATATGATTTACTTCATCTTTCAATGAACATTGCTGAATCTCTGACACAACAGCATTCACCTTTTTCCCCTCTAACTCTAGCGAAAATACACTATTTTGCCCATTTTTTTGAATGGACTTTTTGAAATCTTTTGCAGCAATAGAAATTGGGGTTGAATCTACTTTGTAGCCGTAAATAACTGCAGGAATGGCTCCCCCTTTTCTAAGTTGGGTTAATGTTGAACGATGCCCAGTTTCGCGCTTTGTAACACTTAATACTGTACTCATACTTCTTTATTCCCCTTCCAAGAAAATTATTTACGCCTCAACAATAATTCGTTGTAGGCTATGATAATACTTAGCTCTATTTGTTTAAGGTAGAGTAAATATTATTAAGTCACATTCTTATTATACCCCTTTGTGAGAAGGCTCACACATAAAACACTCATCTATTTCTTGGTCTTGATGAAACAGTGTCCAATTTATATAGAAAAGACCAATCTACTCAAAGAATAGATTGGTCTTATACTTACAATATTTATTAATCAAATAAAGTACTTACAGATTTATTTTCATAAACGCGAGAAATAGCATCCGCCATTAATTTAGCTACAGAAAGCTCTGTAATTTTTGGAGATTTTTTCTCGTCTGAAAGCTGAATTGTATTTGTCACCACTAATTCTTTAATAGCAGAGTTTTCAATTCGTTCAATTGCTGGACCAGATAATACAGGGTGTGAACAGC
The DNA here is from genome assembly GCF_029916965.1 of Lysinibacillus sp. 1 U-2021. Taxonomy (NCBI): domain Bacteria; kingdom Bacillati; phylum Bacillota; class Bacilli; order Caryophanales; family Bacillaceae; genus Lysinibacillus; species Lysinibacillus sp. 1 U-2021. Next base: position 3,540,110 of record NZ_CP123966.1, on the reverse strand, counting down.
AAGCGTAAACTTCTTTTGCACCAGCAGCACGTAACGCATCTGCCCCAATTGTAATTGTACCTGCTGTATCAATAATATCATCAATTAAGATTGCCACTTTACCATCAACATTACCAACAATGTTCATCACTTCCGCAACGTTTGGTTTCGGACGACGTTTGTCAATAATTGCAATCGGTGCTTTTAATCGTTCAGCCATTTTACGAGCACGTGTTACCCCACCATGATCTGGTGAAACAATAACGATCTCATCGCCTGGAATACCTTTAGATTTGAAGTAATCAGATAGTAATGGTACTGCCATTAAGTGGTCGATTAGGATATCGAAGAAACCTTGGATTTGAGGTGCGTGTAAATCTAATACGATAACACGTGTTGCACCAGCAGTTTCAAGTAGGTTTGCCACTAATTTAGCTGTAATTGGCTCGCGCGCTTTTGCTTTACGATCTTGGCGTGCATAACCATAATAAGGCATTACAACGTTTACTGTACGAGCAGATGCACGTTTAACTGCATCTACCATAATTAAAAGCTCCATTAAATGTTCGTTTACAGGTGCAGAAGTAGACTGCACGATAAACACATCACAACCTCGAATACTTTCTTCAATGCTAATTTGAATCTCTCCATCACTGAAGTGCTTAACAGAAGATTTACCTAACTCTACGCCCATTTCCTGCGCAATTTCTTGAGCTAATGGATTATTAGAATTAAGTGAAAATATTTTTAATTGTGAGTTTGCATAATGATACGGCATGATGGCCTCCTGTTTAGTTGATAATTATTTTGAATTTAATTTGCTTACATAATTCGGTTTGTTTTCTTGTCTTGCACGAGCTATGGCAAGTGCATCTTCAGGAACTTCTTTTGTAATTGTAGAACCTGCTGCAATAAATGAACCTTTTCCAACTTTCACTGGCGCTACTAAGTTAGTATTACATCCTACAAATACATCATCTTCAATAATCGTTTTGAACTTGTTTTTTCCATCATAGTTTACTGTAATGGAACCACAACCAATATTGACGTTACTACCGATCTCGGCATCGCCAATATAACTTAAATGTGAAACTTTCGAGCCATGATCTAGCTTGCTTTTCTTCACTTCTACAAAGTTACCAATTTTCACATGACTACCGATGTCTGAAAGTGGTCGAATATGAGCAAATGGCCCAATAGCAGTATCCTCTGCAATAGCGCTTTCACGGACAACTGAAGAATGTATAGTTGTACGATCACCAACGCGGCTATCTATGATTTGAGTGTTTGGCCCGATAATACAATCTTCACCGATCACAGTAGTACCTTCAATCATTGAGCCAGGTTGAATCACTGTATCACGCCCAATAACTGCATCTGCACTAATATGTGTTGTTTCAGGATGAATAATTGTTACACCATTCCGCATATGCTTCTCGTTGATTCTTGTACGCATTAATGTCTCGGCTTGTGACAAAGCCACGCGATCGTTAACACCTAGTGTTTCTTCAAAATTATCAGTGACATATGCTTCAACAATATCACCTTGCTTTTGTAAAATTTCAATGACATCTGGTAAATAATATTCACCTTGAGCATTATCATTTTTCACAAGCTTCAATGTTTCAAATAATAATTTGTTATCAAAGCAATATGTGCCTGTGTTTATTTCTCTTACTGATTGCTGCTCTGCTGAAGCATCTTTTTGTTCAACAATTTGCTCCACCTGTCCGTTATTGCCACGTAATATACGGCCATAGCCAGTTGGATTTTCAGCAATTGCAGTTAAAATAGTTGCTTTAGCATTCGTTGCTTGATGATGTTCGAATAGCGCTTGCATCGTTTCAGGACGAATTAGTGGTGTATCTCCACATACAACTAACGTTGTACCTTCTTCATTACCTAAAATGGCCTCTGCTTGTTGCACAGCGTGCGCTGTACCTAGTTGTTCAGCCTGCAGCACATACTCACTTTTATCACCAAGCTGTTGTTGCACTTTTTCAGCACCATGTCCGACAACCGTTACAATGCGATTCACATCTAACGTTTGAATATGATCCACCACATGTTGTACCATTGGTTTCCCACATACTGGATGGAGCACTTTATATAATTTGGACTTCATACGTGTACCTTGACCTGCAGCCAAAATGACAGCAAAAACATTGCTCATCTGTAAGTCCTCCAATACGCTCATTTTCTCTTATGACTATATAGCAAAATTCATCTATTTTCAAGGCATGTAGAATTGACAAAAACATGAATTCCTAAATCCAATGCACCTTATGCTCGAATGTCATGAAGTATATCCTGAAATTGCTCATATTATCTTTTTATCAAAATAAAAAGAACCCTTCCAACTAGAAGAGTTCTTCCTATCTTTTTTACCATCAGTTTGTAACATATACTTAAAAAGTAAGTTATTTACTATTTATTACACACCGATTCCCTCTAATTCTTCCTCTTTACCAGCTTCCTCTACTTCACTAGAGTTATGATACTCGTTTAAAATGATCTCCTGAATTTTATTTCGAGTATCAGAATTAATTGGATGAGCAATATCTCTAAATTCCCCATCTGGTGTTCGTTTACTAGGCATAGCTACAAATAAACCAGTATTTCCATCAATGACACGAATATCGTGAACAACAAACTCATTATCAAGTGTAATGGAAGCAATCGCACGCATGCGACCATCCGTCTGTACCCGACGTAACCTCACATCAGTAACTTCCATTTTCTCACCACCTCTCTTCTTAGATGCCTAAATGAAAATATCATATTCTCAATTACCGAATATTTTCCTTTTCATAGTCTATCAAATTTTCTAAAAAATTTGAATACTTATTAGAATAATATTTTTTCTTATATACGTAATTTTTGACAATTGTTTGTCGGCGTAAAAAAACCCACTAAAAAGAATAAAGTTTCTCTTTAGTGAGCTTAATAAGTTTTATTTATTTTACGATTGCAATTACTTCGATTTCTACTTTTACATCTTTCGGAAGACGGGCTACCTCTACAGCTGAACGAGCTGGTTTATGATCACCGAAATGATTTGCATAAACTTCATTCATCGCTACAAAGTCATTCATATCTTTCATAAAGACCGTTGTTTTCACAACATTATCTAAAGAAGTTCCAGCTTCCGCTAAAACAGCTTTTAAATTAGCAAATACTTGATTTGTTTGTACAGTTATATCGCCTTCCACTAAATCACCTGTAGCTGTTAATGGAATTTGACCAGAGCTATAAAACATACCGTTAACAATAATACCTTGTGAATATGGTCCGATTGCTGCTGGTGCATTTGTTGTTGCTACTACTTTCATTTGTCATGTCCCCTTTTAGAAAAATAGTTACCTTCACTTAATGCAATTGTTCGATCTTTTTCATTAACTTCATGAAGCTTTACAAGCGAATAATAATCATCTACTAATGTTTCGTCCGCGTGCTCAGCCTCCACAAGCACTGCAATGCCTGCTAGCTGACAGTCAAACTCCTCTAAGAGGTTTTTCATGCCATTCATAGTACCGCCGACCTTCATAAAGTCGTCCGTAATTAACACACGTTGTCCACTCTTCATGCTTCTTTTTGATAATACCATTGTCTGAATTCTTCTGGAAGAACCAGATACGTAGTTAATGCTTACTGTAGAACCTTCTGTTACTTTACTATCTCTTCTCACAACAACCACTGGTACATTTAAATGTCTTGCAATGGCATGGGCGATGGATATCCCTTTAGTTGCTACTGTCATTATGACATCGATTTGTTGATCTGCAAAGGCAGAAGCAAAGACCTTCCCTACACGATTAATTAAATCTGGGTTTCCAAGTAAGTCTGTCATAAATAGGTAACCACCTGGTAACAATCGATCTGAATGTTCTAGCTCTGCTTTTAAATCTTGAATCACTAAACGTACTTCAGCCTCGGACATTTTCGGAATATACTTTACTCCTCCTGCAGCACCCGGCACTGTCATCAATAACCCGATTCCTTTTTCTTCGAATGTTTCTTTTACAATCGTTAAATCTTCACTAATGGATGACTTAGCAGATTGATATAGTTCTGAAAAATAAGTTAGCGGGATCAGCTGATGTGGATGTTCTAGTAAGTAGTACGTCATATCAACTAGTCGTTCACTACGCTTCCATTTCATGCGACCCTCTCCTAAACACGAATATTTATAGGTAAAATTAACACAAATTTGCGTTTCTAAGCAAGCGTATTTCGCTCACCTAAAATTCGTACTGCATAAACTTCCTCACAAAAACCACGTAAACCGTTATAAATGCGACTTACACGAGCTTCACTATCCACTAGCCCAAATACAGTTGGACCGCTTCCACTCATTAACGTGGCATCTGCCCCAAAGCGCTTCATTTGTTCCTTTAACATCACAACTTCTGGGTGTAGCTTAAATGTTACAGTTTCCAAAACATTTCCTAATGAAGAACATAATAGCTCATAATCTTTTTTCTCTATAGCTTGTATCATCTGCTGTGTATTGGGGTGTTGCAGTCCTTCAACCTTAAGACCCCCATAAACTTCTGCTGTCGACACACCAATTTTAGGCTTAGCTAGTACAACCCAACAATTAGGTGGAGCTGGTAATTCCTTTATTTTTTCGCCTCGTCCTGTAGCGAGTGCCGTGCCTCCGTAAACACAAAACGAAACATCCGAACCAATTTTAGCACCAAGTTCCGCTAATTCATCTATTGATAAACCTAAATCCCACAGTTCATTTAGCCCTTTTAATGTTGCAGCTGCATCACTACTACCTCCTGCGAGTCCTGCTGCTATGGGGATTTCCTTTTCAATCGTAATGGATACACCTTGTCTAATGCCATATGTATCTTTAATGAGACGCGCTGCCTGATAAGCAAAATTACGATGGTCATTTGGTACAAAATTATCTGTTGAAATTATTTGAATAACACCATCTTCTCGAGATTCAAGACTGATACGATCAGCTAAATCGACTGTTGTCATAACCATCTCCACTTCGTGAAAATTATCCGGTCTTTTATAAAGTACATCTAATGTTAAATTAATTTTTGCAGGCGCCTTTACATAAAGCATCTTTCTTCCTCCTTATAGCTACACGTATAAACAGTTCTTTTTTTCGCGCAAGATTATTCATTTTATTTTACCATACTGAGAATACGAAAATGGAAAAAAAGAACCGTTTACCCTATTCGGAGTAACGGCTCTCTCTCGTCAGTTGTATTTGTTGTGTCAGTAAGGATTTTCATCCCTGCTGAATGAAACTTTATAAGATGACTATTTTAGAAAAAACAGCCTACTTACGCTCTTGCTCACTACTTGCCCGTTCAGCCATTTCTATGGCACGTTTGACCATATTACCAGCATCACGAGCTTTTATGCCGCCCCAGCCTTCCTTTTGCACAACATCATAAAATCCAAGTTCTTTTGCGATCTCTTCTTTTAAACGAGGTGACATGATACCTTTTCTAGGCATATAAACTCCTCCTTTAACAACTGACGAATTTAGTATGCCCGTGAAAACGCAAAACACTCATGTATTTTTAATATACATGAGTGTTTCTAAAATATAGAAATAAGTACTAGAAACTATTTTGCGACAGCAGCCTTTGCTTCGTCTAAAAATGTAATCTCTACTGCTTCAGTTAAAATATCTGTGTAGCTATACGATACGCGCTTGCACGTATTGTCTTCTTGATCGAGCTCTACTACAAAGATGGCGCGATATGTCTCACGTAGTATCCCTGCACACTCAACCGTTTTCTTGCGACCACCGTTTGCTTTTAATTGCAAACGTTTACCCAAATGACAATCCAACGACTTTTTAATGTCCGCTAAAGTTTTTGGCATTTTCGCTTACACCTCACTAATAACAAGTATAAGCTAAAGGCCCAAAAATGTCAACAAAATATAATATTTTATCAGCCTCTTATAAAACTTGTCAACTTATTTTTTATAAAAAAATATATATTTTTTTACATATCCGAAAAATTGTTAACAAAAATTTTTACTTTGCAAAAACAGGATGCAGTGCATCCGCTAATTTCCCAAACTCTTGAATTGAAAGTGTTTCTCCTCGGCGAGTTGGCTCAATATTTGCTAACTCTAATGCCTGTAAAATTTGATCCTTTTGTGCCTTTCCATTTGGTAAACCAGATTGCAGGTTATTATAGATTGTTTTTCTTCGCTGTACGAATGAGGCACGCGTTACAACAAATAAAAAATCCTCATCTATTACTTTTACTGGTGGTTCCTCATGCTTGATAAGGCGAATTACAGCAGAGTCGACGTTAGGTTGCGGCATGAAAACTGTTTTTGGAACTGTCATTGCAATATCTGCTTTCACGTAATATTGTATTGCAATTGATAAAGAACCATATTCTTTCGTACCTGGCTTAGCCGTTATACGGTCTGCTACCTCTTTCTGCATCATCACTACAAAACCACGGATCGGTAATCGGTCATTGAGTAATTTCAGTAAAATTGGAGTCGTTACATAATACGGTAAATTTGCTACAACCATAATATCATCAATACCTGGCATCTCATCTGCAATTACTTTCTCCACATCTGCCTTAAGAATGTCAGAGTGAATGATAGATACATTATTATATGGACTAAGCGTATCTTCTAGTACAGGTAATAAACGTTGGTCAATTTCAAAGGAAACTACCTTTTTAGCGCTTCTCGCCAAATGCTCCGTTAATGCCCCAATTCCAGGACCAACTTCGATTGCGCCACTATTCTCAGTTAAATTAGCGTGACTCACTATATTTCTTAAAATGTTCGGGTCAATTAAGAAGTTTTGACCTAAACTTTTTTTAAATGAAAACCCATATTTTTTTAAAATTTCTTGTGTTCGAATTGGTGTAGCAATATCCTTATGCATCATTTTCCTCCTGATCTAACTGTGCGATAGCCGCACCAAATTGCTCCTCTGTAATCTGAAACATTTTCAATCTTTTATGAAGTTGTTTACCATTTGTAGCACCTATATTTAAGATTTCCCCTAGTCTATCACGACGCTGCTTTGATTGTGGATGTCCAATTAAACAAGCAGTCATTAAATCTTCCAATGTAATTACCTCTTCGTTTAGCCCCTCATGTGAAAGGGTATAGACATGTTGTAGTGCCTCACGTATATCATCATCAGCAGCATGCTCAATCCCTAACCCTTTACCGTTTTTAGCAATCGTTTTCGCTTTTGGTAAAAAGGCATGCTTCACCCCTTTTACACGCTCCTCGATAATGGCCCGTATACGACGTCCTGGATAGTCTGGATCAGTAAATACAATAACTCCACGTTTTTCTTGGGCGTGCTGAATTCGCTTTAACGTTTCTTCAGTAATTGCAGATCCATTTGTTTCTATAGTATCTGCTTGTACAGCACGTTTAATAGCTGTCGTATCATCTTTTCCTTCAACAACAATAATTTCTTTAATTTGCAAAAAGGCTCCTCTTTTCTATCTACCTTATCTTCTGACCATTTTACAACTGCTCTATACAATTTGTACAGGAATACTAGGTCCAGATGAGCTTATCTTATCTAACTTACTCTCTACATACCTTACCGCATCATTTGCTAAAAAATAATAAAGAAGCCTTCCCGCCAGTCAAAACAGGAAAGCTCCATTTGTGAAAAAACATTTTGATTAATTTTACAATTTTTTTAATTTAATACTTTAACGCGCACTTTCTTACGTCCCCAGTTACGTGCTTGGGCATCTGTTTGTACAAGTATGTCAATCTTATTACCCTTAATTGACCCACCAGTATCCCCAGCTATAGCAGTTCCATAGCCTTCTACCCAAACCTTTGATCCTAACTTAATAACAGAAGGGTCAACTGCGATCACCTTCAAGCCAGAATTTGAACGTAGGTTTATACCAGTTGCTGATGTACCAGTGCAACCGTTGCAATATGGTGTATATGCTGTTGCCGTTACATAAAATTCTTTACCGTTAGCAGGCTCTGCAGAACCACGTGACACAGTTGCTGCACTTGCAACGATTGTTTTTGTGCCTACTGCAACCACTTGTTTTTTCGGCTCTTTTAATACTTTCTCAGATTGCAGGTTTTTTGCCACAACCTTACCGTTTTCTTTGACAACTTCATACGTACGAGAAACCGAACCCTTCTCGCCCGTTGCTACTACTTTTTGTTTCCCCTTTTGCAATGAAGCATCCTGCTTCTTTTCAACTGCGAAATCTAAAGAGTCTTCCACTACATCGATAACCTTTTCTACGCGAACTACTGTGATTTTACTCTCCGGAGTAATAACGTTCTCCAGGTTATTTTCGACACGATCGAATTCATTTAGCTGAATTCCTTGTTGTTTTAAAAAGTTAGCGACCGTAGTCGAAGTGGACCATACTTGTCTTTTATTTACGCCATCGACAAGCGCTACTTGAAACGCTTTTTGAATATCGATTTTGTTTTCTGCTCCTACTTCAGTATCTAGACCTTGCGCTAAAGAGTCATGTTCAGATACTTTAATATTTGCTTCCTTCAAAATGTTCTTCACAAGTGTTTCAGTTGTCCAAACTTTTGACTGATTTCCATCAACTGAAATAGTTACTTCTTTTGCCTGTTCCCATGTAATTGCTAATCCATTAACAATTTTGGTGTTCAGAGAGGGTGAAATTTTGTCATGCTCTGCTATATCTATATTTTGATTTTGTAATAATTGTTCTACAGTTTTGGCATGTGTTGATACTTCGATTGTTTCTCCATTTGCTTCAAGCTTAACGGATTTTTTCGTACCTTGATAAAGCACGAAAGAGATTACAGACACAAACAGGACAAGTGAAATAATTCTTATCACTGTTTGCTTACTCCTCAATGATCCTAAGAACAAGTTTTTCATGGAATTATTTGACATGAAAAAACGCCTCCTTAATACAAGGTTGGATTATACGGACTAGTTTTGGCACTGTCAACCCGAAAGTATTTCTCTGAAAATTGACTTCTTGTTTTTTGCCAACCACAAACCCTGTATTGGAGGCATCTAAGCTAGTTAATTGTCAATCCCAAAAAAATTTTTCGCATTGGCTGTAGTTGCTTGTGCAATTTCCTCAATTGTCAACCCTTTCAAACGTGCGATTTCCTCAGCAACTAAAGGCACGAAAGCGGGTTCATTGCGTTTACCTCGATGTGGATGTGGAGCTAAATAAGGAGCGTCTGTTTCAATCATCAAGTGCTCAAGAGCAATTTCTGTCGCTACTTCCTTTGGTAGACGTGCATTTTTAAATGTCACTGGTCCCCCAAGACTAATCATAAAATTCATAGCTATACATTCACGCGCTGTTTCTACACTCCCACTAAAGCAGTGCATAACCCCCCCTACGGATGCAGCATTTTCTTCACGTAAAATTTGTACAACATCACCTGTTGCATCCCTATTATGAATAACGATTGGTAAATTGATCTTTTGAGCTAATTGAATTTGCTTGCGAAAAAGTTCCTGTTGAACGTCTTTTGGAGACTTATCCCAATAGTAGTCCAATCCCGTTTCACCAATGCCAACTATTTTTGGATGTGAAGCTAATTGCTCAATCCATTCTAAATCTTGTGGAGTACAATCAATAGCGTCTACTGGATGCCAGCCAATGACACCGTAAACAAAATCATATTGCTCTATTAATTGCATTGTTCTCTCAATGGTTTTACGGTCGAAACCAATAACTACCATTCTTTCCACTTTAGCTTCAAGAGCTCTATCAATCACTTCTTGAAGATCTTCCTCATACTGATCTGCGTTTAAATGTACGTGTGTATCTATAAACATCTTCATTCTCCTAACATTGATTTTATTAAAATTTATTATTTCATATTTTTCGTGATCATTACAATTTCATTACAAACTATTCGACATTGTGACATTCCACTTAATCGACATTACCTAAAGTAGTTCTTTAAACCCATAAAACCGTATTTTTTAAGCACCATAAATTATTTCGAAATAATTTAATTTCAATTTCTCTAACAGATTTGAAAAGCCTGCTGAATAATTTCTATTCAGCAGGCCTTCCTTAAGTTCATTACTTTACTTTTGCACCATTTTCCAGTTTAGGATCAACTGATGCTAATTTTAAAATTCCATCTTTCTCACCAGCTAAAATCATTCCTTGTGATATTTCACCACGTAATTTTACTGGTTTTAAATTGGCTACGACAATCACTTTTTGACCTATTAATTCATCTGGTGTATAGAATTTCGCAATACCTGAAACTACTTGACGTTGCTCATATCCTAGATCAACTTGAAGCTTTAATAATTTATCTGCTTTCGGAACCGTTTCACATGCAGTCACAGTAGCTACACGCAAATCAACTTTCATGAAATCATCAATAGTAATTTCAGGAATTTCTGGATTTTCTTCAGTTTTTGCTACCTTTTTAATTTCTTCATCCTGTGGTGTTTTCACAGAGCCACGCATTTCCTCGCGAATATAAGTAATCTCAACCTCATTTTCTAAGCGTGGGAAAATCGGTATCCCTTTTTCTACCACTTTAATGTTTGCTGGAATAGTATTGCCGAATGTTTCAATTGTATCCCATGCTAAGAATTTGTCATCTAATCCTAACTGATCGATCATACGTTTTGGAGTTGTTGTCATAAATGGTTGCAACATGACAGCAATTTGGTGTAAGCTTTCTGCCAAATTTCGCATAACTGCACCTAATTTTGGCTTGTCTGACTCCTCTTTTGCTAACACCCAAGGTTGTGTCTCATCTATATACTTATTTGTGCGTGAAACAAGCGTCCATAAGTCAGCAAGAACGACACTAAATTGCATTTTTTCCATACTTTCTTCATATTTAATACGTACCGACTCAGCTTGCTCTTTTAAAGCTGCATCAAATTCTGTCGGTTGAAGATTTTCTGTCGGAATAATACCATCAAAATATTTATTAATCATTGAAATTGTACGATTTAATAAGTTTCCTAAATCATTAGCCAGATCAAAGTTTGTACGTTCAATAAATGATTCCGGTGAAAATACCCCATCAGAGCCAAATGGTAATTCTCGTAATAGGAAATAACGCGTCGCATCTAGACCATAACGCTCGATTAACATTTCAGGATAAATTACATTGCCTTTTGATTTAGACATTTTACCGTCTTTCATCATAATAAAACCATGAGCAAATACCTTTTTCGGTAATGGCAAATCTAATGCCATTAAGAAGATTGGCCAATAAATCGTGTGGAAACGAACAATATCCTTCCCAACTACATGTACATCTGCTGGCCAATATTTATTGAATAATGATTCATCTTCTGATAGATAACCTAAGGCTGTAATATAATTCGTTAATGCATCAACCCATACATAAATAACATGCTTTGGATCTCCTGGTACTTTAATTCCCCAGTCGAAGGATGTTCTTGATACCGATAAATCCTCTAGCCCTGGTTTAATGAAGTTGTTAATCATTTCATTTTTTCGTGATTCTGGCTCAATGAATTCAAGGTTCTCTTCATAATAAGCTAATAAACGATCTGCATATTTCTTCATATTAAAGAAGTACGATTCTTCTTTAACCTTATGCACCGGACGACCACAATCAGGACAGTTTCCGTCAACTAGTTGAGTCTCTGTAAAGAATGATTCACATGGTGTACAGTACCAGCCTTCATATTCACCTTTATAAATATCACCATTATCTAAAAACTTTTGGAAAATCTTTTCGACAGCTTTCGTATGTCGATCCTGCGTTGTTTGAATAAAGTCATCATAAGAAATATCCATTAAACCCCAAAGTTTTTTCGCAGCATCTGCAATTTCATTTACATAATCTTGAGGATGTTTACCCGCTTCTGCTGCTTTTTCTTGAATTTTTTGACCATGTTCGTCCATTCCTGTTAAAAAGCGTACATCATAACCTTTTAAACGTTTATAGCGTGCAATAGTATCAGATGCTACTGTTGTATATGCCGTACCAATATGAAATTTCCCACTTGGATAGTAAATGGGTGTTGTTATATAGAATGTTTTTTGTTGTTCACTCACAAGAACTGCCTCCATTGTTTTACAATATACTTTCTATTCTAACGAAGTACGAAATTCGTTTCAATGAAAGTTTATTAAACGCGAAAATTGTCGAATAATATATTTAATCCATTAAATGACTTAAATAAGAACCTTTTTTACTATTAACAAAAATATTTATTAAAAACCTTTTAAAAAAATTAAAATACCTGCATTCTTCTCAAAAATTTTTTTTAAAAACCATAATAATAGTGCATTAATTAATTGACGTTTATGGCATTACTTGGTATGATAACTATCAGACAACGAAATAATGTCGAAATTTGACGAAATACCAATATAACTTTTATAAATTAGGAGGAAATCTATTATGAAATCAACAGGGATTGTTCGTAAAGTCGATGAGTTAGGTCGTGTAGTAATTCCTATCGAGTTACGCCGTACGCTAGGTATTGCTGAAAAGGACGCTTTAGAAATCTATGTGGATGATGATAAAATCATCTTAAAAAAATATATGCCTAATATGACATGTGCTGTTACTGGTGAAGTTTCAGATGATAACTTCCGTCTAGTTGGAGGCAAATTAATTTTAAGTCCAGAAGGCGCTGAAATGTTAGTTAAAGAAATTCAATCTAACTTAAAAAAATAATTAGTTACTCACCTAAATCAAAACAGTGATTTAGGTGTTTCTGTTTATTAATATAACCAAATTCTTAAGCCCTTATAATGTCCATGTCAGACCTTTCTATTTTAAGATTACTATTATTTACAATTATTATCAATTTAAAATTGTGTCTCAAAATTATTACTTTTCAACTTTTAAGTTTCGGTGTCATTAACAAATAAAAATAAAGAGCTACCCTAATAAGGTAACTCTTTACTATTATTCACTATGATATTCATTATAAACATCTCGCTTTGCCACTTGCCTTAACTTAGCTACTTCTTTAATGGCCTCTTTTGAAGATACATTCGATTGATTGATAATGAAATCCACATGTTCAACAATGGACATGTTTTGCCAATAGGCTTCTTCACGATCTTCCTCTTCTACACAGCTATTACCTTCAAGAACAATACAAAACTCTCCTCGTATTTCTTCAGTTTGTGACCATTCTACAGCTTCAGACAAAGTACCTCGTAAAAACTCTTCAAACTTCTTTGTCAGCTCTCGAGCTAAAACAATACGACGTTCTCCGAGTATAGCTTCCATATCTTTTAATGTATCCTTTAAGCGATGTGGTGCCTCATATAGTAAAATCGTTTCTTGGCGTTTTTTTAATTGTTCTAATTGCTGGCGACGTTCCTTTTTTCCGCGATTCAAAAATCCATAAAAGAAAAATGGTTGTGGCGATAACCCAGATGCAATTAATGCTGAAATTGCTGCATTAGGCCCTGGTACTGGTACAACAGAAAAGTTTTGGGCAATTGCTTTTTCCACTATATCTGCACCTGGATCAGAAATACAAGGTAAACCTGCATCACTTACTAATGCAATTGTTTTTCCTTCTTGTAGTAATGTTAATAATTTTTCTCCACCTACGGCTATATTATGCTCATGGTAGCTGATTAGTGGTGTGTCAATCTCAAAGTAGTTACACAGCTTTTTGGTGTTTCTAGTATCTTCTGCAGCGATTATATCTGCTTCTTTTAAAATGCGAAGTGCACGCACACTCATATCCTCTAAATTACCAATAGGTGTTCCTACCAGATATAAACAACCTGTCTGATCGTGTATTGTACTTTTTTGTGATTTCACGATTCACCCCTCCTTATATAATTAATTTTCTGTGTTCTTGTTAATTGCTTAAAGGCATATTCAGCACGCATTGCTTCTTGCTTTGTCTCGAATATTTCTTTGTAAATACATTTCACTGGACCTCTAGCTCTTGTATATTTTGCTCCTTTACCAGCGTTATGTACAGCAACACGTTTTTCTATATTATTTGTATACCCTGCATAAAGAGTTTGATCAGCACACTCTAACACATAAAAGTAGTGATTATTGCTCTTTTCCATAAAGAATTTCTCTCACTTCTGTCGTGTATTCATTATTGGCATCATAAACATACAACGGTGGCAGAATTTTTAAATCAGGCTTGCCATCTTTTATTCCTTCTATTAATAATGTATTCGCCTCTTTTCCTTCCTTCGGATAAATGAGCTGCATCCGTTTAGGCTCTATGCGATTTGCTCGCATAGCTGTCACAATATCTAATAATCGCCCTGGTCGGTGGACAAATGCGGCCTTGCCCCCTTGCTTTAATAATTTACTTGCTGATTGAATCGCTTCTTCCAATGTTAAATACAATTCATGGCGTGCAATGGCATGATGCTCACTAAGATTTTTATCACTTGCTTCATGTGCTAAAAAATAGGGTGGATTACAGGTAACCACATCATACTTTTCAATGCCAAGTTGTTTCGGTATTTCTTTAACATCTCCAAGAATCATTTGAATTTGCTGTTCTAGCTGATTGTAACGGATACTTCTCTCTGCCATCTCAAACAAACGTGGCTGAATTTCTACTCCTGTTATCTGTCCCTTTGTACGTGCACTTAAAAAAAGTGGGATCACACCATTTCCTGAGCATAAATCAACAATTTTTCCCTTATGATAAGGAATACTGACAAACTTCGAAAGCAATACTGCATCTAATGAGAACGAAAAGACAGAGGGACTTTGAATAATACGTAAATTCTCAGCCAACAAATAATCTAACCGCTCGTCACCTTTTAGCCATTTTTCCATGCTTACTCCTCCTACGCTACAAAACAAAAGACTGACACCACCGTAGCGGGAATCAGCCTTTTATTACACATTTTGTTTATTTAAAAATGATAGACAAAACAGACAATCCTCACCCTTACGTGAACTTCCAAAATGAACATGGCAAACATGGAAGCCCTCTTGGTAGAGGCGAGCTAAGTTATCATATCCCTCACCAATATCTAGCGGACTCTCTTTCTTTACTTCAGCAGCTTGTACGGAGTTTGTATTAGAAAGTAGTTCTTCTAGACGTGTACGTAGGTGATGATTTTCTGTTTCAAGCGCCTTATGCTCTTCCATCATTAACGCTACAAATTGTTTCAATGCACCAAATTGCTCCTGCATTGCTTCGAGCTGTTGTTCGAACTCCATAACGGTATCTAAGAAATTACGGTCCTTCACCCAAGCCACCTCGTTAAATTCTCTATCTTAAATAAGATTTTTTTCGCATGCTAGCAGTTCTTCTAGTGTATACTCAACTGTGCGTTCCTGCTCATGTAAATATACTTGAATAAGTCTTTCCAGCACATTTAGCCCTACTACTTTCCCTCGGCCATCTGGTGTCATTGTTATCTCACCAACATCTGGCATGCCCTCTTTTGCTTCTTCATATTCATCATTTTCATACTTTAAGCAACACATTAAACGTCCACAAAGGCCAGATATTTTTGAAGGATTTAATGATAGGTTTTGATCTTTAGCCATTTTAATCGAAACGGGCTCAAAATCACCCAAAAATGTAGAACAACAAAGCATTCTACCACATGGACCGATACCACCTAAAAGCTTGGCTTCATCACGCACACCAATTTGACGAAGTTCAATACGTGTTCTAAAAACCGAGGCTAAATCTTTTACTAGATCCCTAAAATCAACTCGTCCTTCAGCTGTAAAGTAAAAAATAATTTTATTACGATCAAATGTATATTCAACATCTACAAGTTTCATTTCTAAATTATGCTCTATAATTTTAGTACTAGCGAGCTCAAATGCACGCTTTGATTCCGCTGCATTTTCCTCTACTTGTATACGATCACGATCATCTGCTGGTCTGAGTACTTGTTTTAGTGGTAATACAACATCATTATCACCCACAACTTTTTGAGGAACAACTACTTTTCCATACTCTACACCGCGGGCTGTCTCTACAATAACATATTGACTATCCTCTAGTAGAAATGATGCCGGATCAAAATAATATATTTTACCCGCCTTTTTAAAGCGGACTCCTACTACATTATACAAATGTATATCCCTCCTGCAGATTTAGCATTAACTGCTCCATCAATAACGTCCTATTCATGTTACGCTGTAAAGAGGCGCGTGCTTGTAAAATAGATTCCATCTGATTTGATAATCTTTCATAAGTGGAATATAACGCAACTTCTTTAAATAATGGTAACATGTCTGGATAAGTACAAGCTGCCTCGGGATTAGCTTTTATTGACACTATATCACGGTAAGCAAATAGTAGTAAATCCAATGCTTGCTCCATCTCGCTTTTTTCTTTAAAGTGAGGCAACCACTCTTCATGCACAATAAGCAATGCTTCGTGTACATTTTGCCGAATGGCCTCTACTAATTTTAACACTGTTTTTCGAGCGAGTGCAAACTGCTCATCATTTGCTAAAAATATCGCTGTTTCGAGCTCATTTGTCATCATGCTTACTGTTGAGGCCATTGAATGAGAAATATTATTTTCCTGTAAATGCTTCAACAAAACATGACGTGGCATTTTTTGAAATTTGATATGTTGACAACGAGAACGGATAGTTGGAAGAATTGACTGCATTTGCTCAGTTAGTAATATGGCAGTTACTTCTCCTTCTGGCTCCTCTAAAAATTTAAGTATCATATTTGCAGAGGCTGTATTAAGACGGTCTGCATGATGAAGCACATAAATCTTACGTCCTTCTTCTACACCCACCATTTTCATTTCTCCGATAAGTTCTCGCATCTGATCAATTTTTATGAATTGACCATCTGGATAAATTTGATGAATATTTGGATGATTTCCCGAATCTACACGTTTGCAATTTCGACATGTTTCACATGGAACATTTCCACTTGGTTGCTCGCATAACATTAATTTGACAAAAAAGTGCATAATATCTGCCTTGCCTGTCCCTTTTTCGCCATCAAAAATATATGCATGTGCTAATCTATTCTTGTCAAATATTGTTTGAAGCTGCTTCATTACGACTGGTTGCAGTGTGAGTAGCTCTTCAACATTCTTGGCCATACATTTAAATTCCTTCCTGTCTCTATAACAAAAGGTGATACTATTTTTGCACTTCTTGTAAAGAAACATTACAGTTGTTTACTTTAATGGCGAGTAGCCACATCAACATTTGAAAAAAGCCCGCGCCTAAATGAGAACGAGACACGGGTTTTACATATATAAATTAATTAGTAAGCCTTTAATTTCACCGATTTTATCAAGAAGATCTATTGCTTCTTTTTCTTCGTCTAAGAGATCCTGTGCAAGCTCGACAAGACGTGTATCAATGGTTTCAATGATTTTCAGACGTCTTCCTTCACCAAAACGATTCCAAGTATGTGATTGTTTTAACTCCATACCATGTTCTACTGTCTCTTGTAGAAATCGTTTAACAAGCATTTTAAACCTAGCAAGTTCTCGTAAATTACGTGATCTAGCTACTCGGTCCCCTGCAGTAGATATATCCCCTAACAAACGTGTGAGTTGTTCTGTTTGCAGCTTATTACCTTGCTTGACGACCATATCTCCAAATCGGTTATTTTGATTATTATTTTGTAGTGGCTCTTTGCGATTTGTATTTACCCCGACACGTATATCTTGATTAATCTTCAAGCTGGTTTCGCCCCCACAATTTTCATCTATTCTCCTAGGCATAATCGCTTTTAAATAAAATGTTTAATAGTAACAAATAATCAATGCTTTAGCTTCGGAGGCTACTTTTTAAAAATGATGGAATTGTTCAATCGGTAAAACAAATACGGTAGCTCCTCCCACCTCTACCTCCACAGGGTAAGGTATATAGGAATCAGCATTTCCTCCTAACGGAGAAACGGGTGCAACCATTTGCTCTCTTGCCCGACAATTATCCCGAATAATATCTAAAAGTTTGGGTATGAGAGAGTCTTCAGTTCCTATAAGAAATGTCGTATTTCCTGAACGTAAAAATCCTCCTGTGCTCGCTAATTTAGTTGCGCGAAACTGATTTTTCGTTAAAGCATTTGATAAGCGGCTGCTATCCTGATCTTGCACTACAGCTACGACTAACTTCATTCGCACTCACCCCTTTTATAAAATTCACCTAGATAGATTTCAATTCTATTCTTAAGCCTTAGCTTATAAATATTTATCTTAGTTCATCGGAAGTTTAAACTTCTGTTAAACTAGAGGAACATCATCATGTTGACACAAAAACTCTATAAGAAAGTTTTAAAAGAGACATCTACAAGGTTCCCTAAACACATAATGTATCTACACGAAGGCGTGTCAGACCTAAGAGGTACTTTTACCAATGATGCCCTCTTAGTGAAGATAAATTAATGGATAGTATCATTATATCACATTGTTGTAGACAACTTCATGCATTTACTGCATTGCTTCCAATAATAATGACCATACATCTTCCACAACATTTTCAATATCTTGATCCGCGTTGACTACACGTATTCGCTCTGGATACTGCTCTACTAATTGTAAATATCCTTCACGTACCTTCTGATGAAACGCCAAGCTTTCAACATCTAAGCGGTTTACTTCCCGATTGCCAGTTGCATGAATACGCGCTAAGCCAACCTCTGGAGCAAGATCAAATAGGATGGTCACGTCAGGTAATTTCTTTCCAATAGCAAATTCATTAATAGAAAGCACCTCATTGACACCTATACCTCTTGCATATCCTTGATAGGCTAAAGAGGAATCGATAAAACGGTCACATATCACTAACTTCCCTGCATCTAATGCAGGACGTACTTTTTCAAAATAATGCTGACTTCTTGCTGCAGCATATAACAATGCTTCTGTTCGTTCATCCATAGCAGTATGTGCAGGATTTAAAATAATCGTTCTTATTTTTTCCGCAATCTCAATTCCACCTGGTTCTCTTGTTGCTAGAACTTCAATATTATTTTTTGTTAATCGCTCTGCTATCATTTGAATGACCGTTGTTTTCCCTGCTCCCTCTGGTCCTTCAAATGTAATAAATAAATTGCTATTCATGCTGTTATTGCCTCCAACTATTTAATAACCTGAATCATTTTTTCTGCTAAACGATGATTCCCCTGGAATGTTGCACCTGCTGCTAGTAGCTCTTCCAATTGACTTAACTTAGCTACTGTTATTCTTTCTCCTGGTACTAATAATGGTATACCAGGTGGATAAGGAATGATCATATTCGCTGAAATTCGCCCCATTGTACGCATATATGGTAACCATTCTTTCTTTAATGATGCAACCTCATTAAAAGTATATACAGGCTCAGTAATCGGTACAAAATGATAGGCTGTTTGAGAGGCCGTTATGCTATCTGATTTAGCTGTGTTTAGTAACGTTGTTATAGCCTCTTTTATACGAACCCTGATTTCAGCAAATGGGTAGGTATGTCCTTGCTTCAGCAAAGGTAACACAAATAAAACCTGATTGGCATCTGCAAGTTCTCCATACACATGCTTTGCCTCTAATGCCTCCTGTAATTGAAAGCCACTATAACCATTAACACGTAACAATACTTTAAGTGGATCATCTACTTCAATTACTTCTAATGTTCCAATTGCTCGTAATGCATCTACCCATTGATTCTTTTTTTCTATTATATATGCCCCATCACTCTCCATATATGTCTGTACATAATAGCGAGCATCATCTAATGATGCTAATAATAAGTAAGATGGACTACTAGATTGTAACATGCGTAAGTAATGATGTATTTTGTCAGCCTCTATCAATTCCGACTTAACATGCATAAATGAAGCCATCGTCATAGCAGGTAGAGTCTTATGAGCTGATTGCACAACAACGTCTGCACCAAGTGTCAATGCAGATGGCTGAAATAGCGTACATGCATTAAAATGAGCGCCATGTGCTTCATCCACCAATACAGGTATTCCCTTCTCATGACAATAAGCAATTTGTTGCTGTATGTCATTCGAAGTCATCCCATAATAAGTAGGATATGTTAAAACGACTGCTTTCGCCTCTGAATAATTTTCTACGGCTTCTTTTAAATCTCTATAAGTTACATGTGTCGCCGACATTGTCCGTTCATCCCATAGCGGAGACACAAAAATTGGCTTAGCCCCAACAAGTTCAATAGCATGGAAAATTGATTTATGTGCATTACGCTGAACAATAATGGTATCGCCTTTGTTACAAGTAGCATAAATCATTGCTAAATTGCCAACAGTAGACCCTCCTACTAAAAAGAAACTCTTTGTTGCTCCATATGTATCTGCCAATAAATTTTCGCCTTCTAATATCATTTCCTCAGGGTAATGTAGATCATCTAATCCAGATAACTCCGTTACATCATAACGCATTACATCCTTAAATGCTTGTGGAAGGTGGGATAGTTCGCCATGCTTATGACCTGGGACATGAAAAGAAATATTTTGTTGCTGTCGAAAACGTTCTAACCCTTCTATAATTGGTTTTTTCTTTTGCAAAACAAACACCCATTTTCGTTAGATTCTCTTTTAATTATACGAAATTATAAGGAGAGAAAAAAGCTATCCCTCCGCTAGGTAATCCACTTTTTATTTAATAAACAAACCCTTTCATCAAAATTAACCACAGCTTGATGGCATTATCGTTGACGCCTCACTCAAAAATAGAGTCATCTAGACCCAAACCATCTTTTTTTGCAGCAGTAAGACTTACTTATTAAAATAAAATCGATTATTGCTGTTCTCTGTCAAAATCGGTTCACCAATATTTCCATATAACTAATCTTGTAATGCTTGAATGGCCATTGCTTCCACTAATTGCTCAACCAGTCGAGGTACAAAATTATCTAATACTGGATTCATCATTCCTGCTAAAAATCCACTAGCTTTCATTGTTAAATTACCAGTGAGTTGTAGTGAATCATTTTGATCTTGTATGATTTCAAAAGAGCCATTACCATTTATCGGATCAGATAAACCCTCTAAATCAAACTGTATTTGATGAGCTTCTGATTTTTGTACTTTAAGTTTTACTTTAACAGCTTTCTGAATTAAGCCAAAGTCTCCTTGGAAGACCCAGATCATATCATCTTCATTTAGTAATTCGTGATGTAAGTAACCTGGTATTAAAACTGCCCATTGTTCCTTATTATGAATAAAGCCCTCTAATTTATTTTTCTGTATATTGATTACCTTACTATATTGTCCTGTTGCCATTCTATTACACCCCTTTGAATATTTTGATCACTCTATTAAACTTTAACATTTTCCAAATTTCAAAACACACAAAAAAACCACTGATTTCTCAGTGGTTACTTTTTTGCCTAGCGACGTCCTACTCTCACAGGGGGAAGCCCCCAACTACCATCGGCGCTAAAGAGCTTAACTTCCGTGTTCGGTATGGGAACGGGTGTGACCTCTTTGCCATCATCACTAGACTTTGTATTTAATTGAAAGATTCCTGGCGCGTAAGCTGGATATGAACAGCATGGCGCGACTTTATACCCGCGAGATTGACGGTAAAACGCATTACTACAGTGTGGCCCCGCGTTTCTGGGTACCGTATGACACGGTGTACAGCGTCGAGAAAAATGAAGATCGACGGACAGCCGAACGCTTTCAGAAATGGGTGGAAATGGGCGTTCTGACCGTTACCGATGGTGCGGAGGTGGATTATCGCTACATCCTCGAGGAGGCCAAAGCGGCGAACAAAATCAGCCCGGTCAGTGAGTCACCCATCGACCCCTTCGGGGCGACCGGGTTGTCACATGACCTTGCTGATGAAGACCTGAACCCCATCACTATCATTCAGAACTACACCAACATGTCCGACCCGATGAAAGAGCTGGAAGCGGCAATTGAATCGGGGCGCTTTCATCATGACGGCAATCCCATCATGACCTGGTGTATCGGCAACGTGGTCGGCAAAACCATTCCGGGTAACGATGATGTGGTGAAGCCTGTCAAGGAGCAGGCGGAAAACAAAATCGATGGTGCGGTTGCACTGATTATGGCGATCGGTCGGGCAATGCTCAAAGAACCCGACGATTTCCTTTCATCTCTTGATCCGGACGATGATCTCTTAATTCTATGAAATCACTAATTGCTGATGTTATCGGGCTGGCTGGTTTTGGCCTGCTTACGTGCGGGTTTTACCTGCAGTTTGGTATGGCTCCGGCTCTGATGCTGTCCGGCGGTTTACTGCTGGTGGGCGCACTGGCTATGGCCAGAAGGGGGACGCGTGCTGCTTGATGCTCTGTTCAGAAGTAAATCACTGGAGAATCCTTCCACCCCGATAACCGGGGATGCCGTTGATACTGATGGGCTGTTCCGGGCAGACGTTTATGTCAGTCCTGAAACTGCGATGAAACTGGCTGCGGTGTATTCCTGTATCTATGTCCTGTCTTCCAGCCTTGCCCAGATGCCGTTGCATGTTATGCGCAGGCACAATGGGAAGGTTGAGCCCGCACGCGATCATCCGGCGTTTTATCTGGTTCATGATGAGCCCAATACCTGGCAAACCAGTTACAAATGGCGCGAACTGAAGCAACGTCACATCCTTGGCTGGGGGAATGGGTATACCTGGGTGAAACGTAATCGTCGCGGTGAAGTCATATCCCTGGATTGCTGTATGCCGTGGGAAACGACGCTGATGAATACTGGTGGCCGATACACCTACGGTTTGTACAACGAATATGGGGCGTTTGCGATCAGCCCCGACGATATGATCCACATCCGAGCGCTGGGTAATAATCAGAAGATGGGGCTGAGTCCGATTATGCAACATGCCGAAACAATAGGCATGGGGATGAGCGGTCAGAAATACACAGAAAGCTTCTTCAGCGGTAATGCCCGTCCGGCGGGGATAGTATCCGTTAAAAGCGGACTCAATAAGGACAGCTGGGGCTGGCTTAAAGATCAGTGGCAGAAGGCATCGCAGGCGTTACGCAGCCAGGAAAACAAAACCATGCTGCTGCCAGCCGATCTGGATTACAAGGCACTGACTGTGTCGCCAGTTGACGCTCAGATCATTGACATGATGAAACTGAACCGTTCAATGATTGCCGGTATTTTCAATATTCCTGCGCACATGATTAATGACCTCGAAAAAGCCACCTTCTCCAATATTTCTGCGCAGGCGATTCAGTTTGTCCGCTACACGATGATGCCGTGGGTGATGAACTGGGAGCAGGAGCTTAACCGTCGCTTGTTTACCCGCGCTGAGTTAGCCGCCGGGTATTACGTCAGGTTCAATCTGACGGGGCTTTTACGCGGAACTCCGCAGGAGCGCGCGCAATTCTATCACTTCGCTATTACCGATGGATGGATGAGCCGTAATGAGGCCCGCGCATTCGAGGATATGAATCCGGTTGAAGGGCTGGATGAGATGCTGGTAAGCGTGAACGCTGCTAACCCGGCAGGAGATTTTAAGCCCCCAAAAAACGATGAGGGAAAAACCAATGAATGACCGTGAAATCCGTTGTTACAGCGGTGAGGTGCGTGCTGAGAGGCATGACGATAACCCGGCGCACATTATCGGTTATGGATCGGTGTTTGACTGTCGTTCTGAGCTGATATTCGGTTCATTCCGCGAAATCATCCGGCCCGGCGCTTTTGACGATGTGCTTGGTGATGATGTACGCGCACTGTTTAACCACGATCCTAATTTTATTCTTGGGCGTAGTGCAGCAGGCACGCTGAATCTTTCAGTTGATGAGCGCGGATTACGCTATGACATCCAGGCTCCGGAGACACAGACCATTCGTGATCTAGTGCTGGCCCCGATGCAACGTGGAGATATTAACCAGTCATCTTTCGCTTTCCGTGTCGCCCGTGACGGTGAGGAGTGGTATCAGGATGAGGATGGGGTTGTTATTCTGGGCAAAGAAGTGGTATACTGTAAGTGGTTTAGTTAATGGTCCACTGAGACCGCGTACGCATAGTCGTACTCTGTATGTGCCCTAACCATAGCGTGCATACATTTCAGAAGCTTGTTCATACAAGCAACTGTGGCAACCTTATCTTTCTTAGGGATAGGTTGCTTTTTTAATTTGTAGTAATAATCGACAATATGATTAGGAGCTGCGCGTTGCTGGCGAATCATATTTCGAATGGTGAAGAAAATAATTTTCCGTGCTTTGGGATTACCACGCTTATTGATGCGGTCTTGGCCAGTATACTTACCTGAATGATATCGTCGGATGTCAATTCCGACAAAGGCATTCAATTGTTTATGGGTTTTAAATCGTGTGATATCTCCTAATTCACCGAGCAATAAAGCGGCTGTGAGTGCGCCAATCCCAGGGAACGTTTGGTACAACAAAAAGCAAGGAGAGCCTTCGGCTTTTTTGATCATTTGTGTCGCCAGTGCTTTTTTTTGTTCGAGTAAATCTTGGAGAAGTTCGGCGTAATAGATCGTTTTTTGACAGTGGATACTGTCTTTTTCAACAGCTGGATAGGCACACTGTGCATAGTGGATGATTTGATCTGCCTTTTGCTCGGCACGATTCGCGGAGATTTTTTTCCGTGTTTCGTTGATCAGTTTATTTTTTATTTTTGTCCGAGTAGATGCCAATACAAAATCTGGATGGGGAAAAAGACGGATCAATGTCAATGCGTAAGGGGTCAGCCTGTTTGAAAAGAACTGTTCAAGCTCTGGAAAAGTCAATTGAAGGCAGTTGTGTAAATCCATGCGCAGACGAGTGATTTTCTTCTCAATTTCTTGATAAAAACGGGCTAAATCGCGCATCTCTAAGTAAAAATTGCTTTGTACTTCTTTTGGCTGACGTTGATTTTTAAGATGAGTCTGTGCGAGCCGGTGGGCATCCGATTTATCTGTTTTCCAACTGCGTAAGGTGCTTTCTTCCATCTGTTTTTTCGCCTCTAACGGGTTTAACAAACAGTAAGGAAAGTGATGATCTTGAAAGAACTTTTCGACTGGTCTGGAATAAATCCCCGTTGCTTCAAAAACAATCAATGGACGTTCAGGCAAGTGCTGGATCTCTTCGAGTAATGCATGAAATCCTCTTTGAGTGTGTTCGATCTCGTCTTCAAATAAGCAGGTGTCGTCTTTGTATAGGACACTGTAGCTGTGTCCCATTGAAACATCTAATGCAAGAATGTAAGGCATTTGTTTTCCTCCTTTTTAAGTTTTGAAAGAACTTTACTGCTTCATTTCGATTCCAATTTCCTATACACGGGCTCATGGCCCCAACATACGTAAACCTGATTCTAAAATGACAGTAAAGAAGTTCGGTTTTTGATAGGGACTCGTAGTCCTCAAGGCTTTGTTCGAACTTTCTTTCACTCTTCACTATAATCTAAAAATAGAAAATAGAGGAGAACATCATTCGTCAATGATGTTCCCCTCTAATCTTAGTATGTTTATTGTATTAGAAACGACTTTCCTATTGGCTCGCTTTAAATTTCTTGAAAAATAAATTTCCTTCAGCAGTTAAGCGAACACCTCTGTTTTCTGGATTCAATGTGATATATTCTTTCTCTTTACACCATCGGAAAAACGCGTTCCCGAGATTTCCTCCTAAATGAAATGTTCGTTCTGTCCAATCTAAGCAAGGTTTCACAAATGCTCCAGATTGTTTTTTCAGTGCGTCAATATCTATTCCTAAGTCTTTGAAATAACAAACGCCTTCTTCTGTAAGTTCCACATGATGGTTTTCCATCACAAGATAGTTGTTGTGAATGTCACTTTTCTATTTAAATGGCAAAAATTTTTAGTATTAAATGACAAAAGCTACCAATTTTTGGTAGCTTTTTATATACCTATCACTAAACTATCTCTTGCTGCTTCGACAACTTCTACAGTAATCTTATCTATTTGATTGATTCTTAAAATACGATCAATCTATGCAAATAAACGATGAATAAGCCTAAAATTTCCTTTTGTAATTTTAATGATAGTTGTGATAGCCTCATAATCAGAAAAATCTTCTAACTTAATATCAATTCCTAAGTCTGACCACTTGTATTTCAAAATATGATGTGTTTCATCCTTACTAAGGTTATCAAATTCATGAGCAAATCCTATGCGAGAGTAAAGTTGCGGATAACGAGACAACCTTTTTTCAATACCAGGCATACCGTTAAGAACCATTGCCAGATCATTTCTATCATAAATATCTCTTAGCTGTTCTAAATGCTGAAGCTTTAAACGATCAATTTCATCGACAATAATTAAATCAATTGCTTCATAGGTTTTAGGCACAGAAGGATCTTCTTGATTGTATTTTAGTACCATATGCATTGCTTTAGTCAGACCTATTCTACTAGTTATTGTGTTAATATCAGAACTGACACGAGACATCTTTTCAGTTGGTGCAGTATAAAAAACTTTATTTATACTTAATATTTCATCTGTTGCATTTTTTCCAATATCATCAGCATGATGATAGGTAATTTGTTCTCTTTACAATAGGAAACAATTTTTCGAGATAATGTCTTTGTACTTATTTTTTTGTGTCTCAATACAAATTCTTCTATTTTTTGTCTAACTTCTTCTGAAACCCTAATTTGCTCAAAATCAGTTCGTATCTTCCTAATTAAACCAACTAGACCATCATGTTCATATTTTTGTACCCAGCGATAGAGTGTACGAGTAGGTACTTTATTTTTAATAGCTATTTCTTTTATCGTTTTTGTTTATTAAGATAAGGCTCAATAATTTTATATTTTTTCATCGCATCTATTCTTTGCTGTTCTGAAAAATTAGTGAGCGTTTGTTTTTCCATCTTTTCCCTCCATTTTATCTAAATAACGATAAATCGTTGTTCGAGAAACATTCCAACGTTCGGCAATAGTTTTAATAGGTGTTCCACTATCAACTAGAGTCTTTAATAATTCTAAGTCTTGTGCTTTTAATTTTTCAGGACGTCCTCCAAATCGCCCTCTTGCTCGAGCTGCTGCTCGTCCTGCTGCGGATCTTTCTAAAATCAGGTTGCGTTCAAATTCTGCGAATGCTGCAAACAAATGAAACATTAGCTGACCAGTCGAACTAGATTTATCCATTGTAATATTTTCCTGAAGACTATGAAAACTTACGCCGCGTTCATTCAATCGATTGACAATTGAAATCAAATCTTCCATATTCCGTCCTAATCGATCCAATCGCCAAACGACAAGTGTATCGCCAGAGCGAACAAAATCAATCGCCATTTCTAATCCTGGTCGATTACTTTTTGCCCCACTCATATGATCGGTAAAAATTTTTTCACAACCAAATTTATTTAGGCTGTCTTCTTGTAAATCCAAATTTTGTAAACCAGTAGATACCCGGGCGTATCCTATTTTCAAAAAAATCACTCCCTCATTAATTTTATTGTAACATAACTTTATACCGATGGTATAAATGAACATAGATTTTGATATGGGTTTATGAACACATAATAGAATCAAAATTATAGAAATAAGATAAAAAAATAGACTGTTCAGAAACGCCTGATTTTCTGTCCACTCTATTTATGAGCTTCTTTCAGTATAGAAATAAAATAGTGAATATAAAGCAAATAAATATAGGATAGGTTTTACTTATTCTTCACTGCTACTATTTTACTAGGAAATCCTACGACAATTTTGAGATTGCTTTTTTTCTTCTTGAAGACAAAAAGATGCACTTATATACAAATAAAAACTCCCTATATAGTAGTTAGGGAGTTTTATATCATATCAACGCATCATTGATATGATTTTACTTTTATGTGAATATCATACGATATTATCAATTATATTGTAAAGCATTTCCACGTGACAGTTTCCCATCTTGCATGGTGTAAACTTGGTCGACTTTGTCTAGTAAACGTAGATCATGGGTAATCATAACCACACCTCGATTATACTCGTGAGCAATTCGTGCAAGTAGATCAACAACTTGATGCGCACGTTCTGTATCAAGGCTAGCTGTGGGTTCATCAGCTAATATGATGCTTGGGTTATTATATAATGCGCGAGCAATTGCTGCTCTTTGTCGCTCTCCACCGGATAAATCTTTCGGATAAGATCGTAATACCTTGTTTAGATCCAGCAGATCTAATAGTTCTTCACGATTTATTTTTTTTGAATTTGGCTTGTCTAAACGATCTATTAAATCTAACTGTTCTTGAACATTCAAAAATGGAATCAAATTTGATGCTTGTAAGATAAAGCCAAATTCCTTAAAACGCAAAGTTGTTTTTTCTTTTTCAGTCATTTGTGTTGTTTCTTTATTTTCTTAATTGTCAAATTAAGTTAGACAGATCATCAATACTTACGTAACTCAAAAATACTTCCAAAGGTGTTCGATAATCCAGTGATTTTCTAGGAATATTATTTCGTTTAGATGCGACAGATTGAATAAAAAATTCATTATCGCCTCGAATGCATCAAAAACGGTTAGGACAGCCTTTTCCTGTAAATCGTCTGTATAAGCAGCAACACGATTCATCCCGATATTTGTTTGTACAGTATCCAGTAAGGTTAATCCTGCAAATACTTTTTTATATGTGTCTTGATGCTCAAAACTCTTCCACTGCTGAATATCTTTACTCACTGCAATTTCTTCAGGAAACCAAATTTGCTTCCATTGCTGATCCCAAAAAATTTGAGCAAGTTCACTTGTAGCCTTGTTCCAGTTGACTGCCTCATACACTATATTTGACATGCTACACACTCCTCTAAGCTTTGTAATCGTTGACGTATATAGTAAACACTCTTAATTCCCTTAGTCCAAGCATAAATGTAAACTTTAGCTAGTTGTTCTGTTGTCCATTGATCCGTTACATATAGTGTCATTGAAATACCTTGGTCAACATGTTTTTGTGCCGCAGCATATAAATCAATTAATTTATAAGGGTTAACATCGTATGCTTCTTGATATAAATGCATATTGTCATTAGTCATATATGGCATAGGGTAAATTGTACGACTATCAGCATAATCACGAATTTCTACTCTTTCAGTAATCGGAGACATTGATGCTGTACAACTTCGAATATAACTGATACTTCCTGTAGGTGCAGTAGCTAAACGATATGAATGAAATAGACCATATTCCATTACTTCTAATTTAAGTTTCTTCCACATCGCAGAAGTTATAATTGGTACGTTACCTAGTGCTTTTTGCACTTTCTGATTT
Organism: Lysinibacillus sp. 1 U-2021; assembly: GCF_029916965.1. Taxonomy (NCBI): domain Bacteria; kingdom Bacillati; phylum Bacillota; class Bacilli; order Caryophanales; family Bacillaceae; genus Lysinibacillus; species Lysinibacillus sp. 1 U-2021. Next base: position 3,511,075 of record NZ_CP123966.1, on the reverse strand, counting down.
GGTAATGTGTCTTCTTTGGAAACATAAGCATCAAAGTATTTGCCATTTGCATATTCACTCTTCTCAAATCCAAAGAAACTTTCACCTTTTTCTTTAGCTAACTCCATTGATGATTTAAGTGAGTAATAGTTCAACGCTTCCATAAAATGATCTACAAATTTAATCGAATCAGGAGAGCCGTACATAATATCTTGTGTTGCTAAATGACCATGAAGGTTCATAACTCCCAAACCTACGGAATGCATTAATTGATTGGCTTTTGCAACAGATGGTACATTCACAATATTGGTCTTTGTTGTAACATTTGTAAGTAACCGCATTGATGTGTCAACTAAATCTTCAAAGCTATCTGATTCAACTGCTGCATGAATATCAATCGACCCTAAATTACATGACACATCTAACCCATATTCGTTAGGCTGATCTTGATCAGTGATAATACTTTTTTGTTGTAATTGTAGGATTTCCGTACAGAGGTTAGACATTTGTACTCGTCCAATACCTTTGAGTGGATGTACTTCATTGACATTATCATCAAATATTTCAAAAGGATATCCTGATTCAAATTGTGCTTTTTTTACTTCAGTGTATAAATTACGTGCATTTAAACGTTTAATTTTTCGAATTCTAGGGTTATCTAATAACTCATAGTACATATCAGTAATACTGATTTCAGACATACGCTTACCATATTCCTTATGGATGTCATATGGGCTAAATAGAACAATATCCTTATCCTTTTTCATTAACTCAAAGAAAATGCTTGGTATAATGATTCCTGTTGATAATGTCGCTAGGCGAATTTTATCATCTGCATTAGGTTTCTTTGATGAAATAAAGTTTTCAATGTCTGCATGGAAAATATTCAGATAAACTACTCCTGAGCCATTTCGTTGTCCCATTTGGTTGGAATAACTAAATGAGTTTTCTAAAAGTTTAGCTACTGGAATAACACCACTTGCTCTATTCAGAATCTCCTTGATAGGATCACCTAATGGTCGAAGGTCAGTTAGATTAACTCCAACCCCACCACCTAATCGTGATAGTTCTAAACAATAACCAATATTTTCAGCAATGCTATTCATAGAATCATCCATAGATAATTTAAAGCAGCTTACTAATTCACCACGTGCTTTCTTACCACTATTTAAAGCAGTTGGTGTTGCAGGCTGATAGGCTTCCATCATCACCCTTACCGACTTCTCTGCAAGTTGCTCATCACCTTGAGAAAGATATAATGCAATTATAGAAATTCTATCCTCATATTTTTCTAAGATTTCTTCTCCATCACGACTCTTCATTGCATAACTCTCATAGAATTTGCTTGCACTCATAAATGAAGGAAAACGGAAATTATATGAATATGCAATCTTATAGATTTTCTTAATGAAATCAAATGAATACATGTCTAAGAATTCTTTTTCATAATAACCTTCTGATACAAGGTATTTAAGTTTTTCTTCTAGATCAATAAAGTATCGTAACTTAACATTCACATACTCTAAGAAGTACTTCTTAGTTGCTTCTTTATCTTTTTCTGATACTAATCTTCCAGTTCGTTCATATGTATTTAAAACCTCATTATTCAACTTTAGGTACTCTTTCAAATTATCACTCACCTTGTATTAATTTTTTATATTTCTCAACAATCAAATCGTAATCATGTTGAAATCCTCTTAATTCGACCTTATGTATTATTGGAACATTATATTGATCACTAATTTTTTGTGCTGATTCACAGAACATTTTCTTTCCAAAGTTACTGTTTCCACTTGCTATTACACCTTTGCAAAATTCGTGATTCAGTTGAAGGAAGGTATCTACCTTTTCAGGAACTTCCCCCAACTTATCTGTGTATGTGAATATTATGTATGGTTCCTTAACTATTAAACTTTCGTTGATTTCGAATGATGGTATATTCAGTTTACTTACTATGTATCTGACATTACCTGTTCTACTTGCGTAAATAATCATTGTTCAATAATTTCTTGAATTTCTTTAATATCAGTGTAAAAAACATCATTCACTTCTAAGATAGGCATTGAAGAAAAACCTTTTGTCACTAGTTCATTACGTACCTCTTCATGTTCATCTAAATTAACAATATCTACTTTCTTTCCAGATTCATTAATCCATACTTTTGCCAACATGCATTTTGGGCAAATATTTTTTGTATACAATTTCATTACAAAACCTCTTTCATTAAATTTAATTTATGTATTTATTAATAATTAAGTAATATCTGCTCCACAATTTCTTTTGTAGTCATCTTACCTGTATCAAATTTTACTACTTCTAAATGTTCAACCTTATGTAATGCTTCTTCATATTTACCTTTAGCATATTTCAATTTCTCTAATGATACATAATCATCACCACGAGAATTAAATCGATTCTCTAATACTTCATCGTCTGCATATAAGTAAATAATTGTTGCTTCATCTTTCATTTCTCGTTCAATAAATCTGCGCTGCTCATCAGATAGCATTGCAAAGTCATCATACATCTCTGCATACACTTCATTACAATAAGAAAACCTATCAAATATTACATTATCCATCTTAGTAAACTCTAAAAACTTATTAAACAATTCATCTTGTGTACATTTTGAATCTTGGAAACTTGATCCTTTCACTACTTTAAGCTCTGTAATGTCAGAAAGCATTTCAACTAGGCTTGTCTTGCCACTACAATCAGTTCCTACAACAATATAATTTATTTTAATCACCACAATCCTTATGTATTTGTATATGTATTATTTCCGTATGTTATCTCAGTTAGTTCTCTAGGCTTGTATTTCCTATTCTTCTGTTTATTAATAATTCCTCTTACTTCACCTAATGTATTATTAAAAATACTTATGTTTGGAAGCTTAGGTTTTAACTTGTCATTCGCACTTTTCATGACATCCAACATATCCTTAGCTTTCCTACGTTCATTCCTAACGATATGTAATTTACGATATGCTTCATAGCCTTTATTGGCAGGTAATGTTTCAAACTCAATATGGTGTAATAAGTCTTCTTGTTCACGTTGTTTCTGATCAACCAATTGTGATAAATATTCAACCTCTTTAGGTAGATTATCTAAGAAGTCTCTAACAAATGCTAAATCTTTTTCAAACTGAATGACTTCTTTTAGAGTATCTTTGGTCAAATTAATCACCTAACTCTCGTTTAAGGTATTCTTCAAAAGTAATTCCTTTCTCTTCACGAATCTTGCAATTTACGAATTTATATCCGTAGTATTCTAATACTGAATCGTTGATTTTCAACTTCTCATCTCCCTTACTTGTTGTATGATCTTATTATATCATCTGGTTCAATAATTACAAGTAATATTTATGTATTTATTTAATTAATTTTAGTAACCGTCCATATATGCTACTTCAAAATATAATCCATATTCATCTTCACCATAAATAAATTGGAGATCAGAGTATTTACTAATCTTTTCACTAATGTAATTCTTTGTGAACATGAAAATTGTTTCTAAATATCTTGAATCAAATGGAGAACAATATACTTTATGATATAGTTCAATTTCAAATTTAAACGATTCATCACGCATTGTATTTGCGTCCATATAATATCTAATGGCAGTTTTATTGTTGTAAGCAAATTCATCTTTAATGTGCTGATATAAATGTTTGTAAAATGGTTTCTTAAAGCATAAATCCTTTAATTTAACTTTTAATTTCCTCATCTTCTTAATCCACTTGATTCGTTTTCTAAACTTCAATAATTATTCACCTTCCTTAATAGTTAGTAGGGGGCAGAATAACTACCCACCCACTCATTATTTTATGTATTAATTTGGTTCTTTTAAAACTCTGATTTGAATATTATGTCTTCCTAAATTAATAGCTTCTTGTGTAGAGGATACCAATATATCTGCTTTGTAATTTTTTATAGCCCCTCCTGTATCAAGTGAAATAGCCTTGAACGTTTCATACGGAGTTTTGACTTCTACAATTGTCCCCAACTTAATTACCTTTGGATCGGTTGCAATAATTCTTAATCCATTGTAATAAATCGTATTAGACACATCGTATCCTGTTGCAGTTACGCCCGTACAGCCTTCTGAACAATAAGCTGTGTAATAGCTTGCATTAAACGTCATCCAATTTCCTGTAGAGTTAGTATCTCCTCTACTTATTACTTCTTCTTGTTGTTGCTTCTTTAACTCTTCAATTCGTTTCTGTTCAGCTATCTTTTTTGCTTCTTCAATTTTTGCTAACCTAATTTTCTCTAACCTTTCCAAACGTTGACGCTCTAATTCTTCTAACCTTTTTCTTTCCTCTTCTTTCAAGCGTTCATATTCTTTTTTAATATTGTCATAAGGTGGTATAAATCGGTAAGCAGCTAACCTTTTCTCAACTTCATCAGAAGTGTATTTATGTACATTACTACTCTCTTCCTTATGATTCTCTTGTATAGCTTTAGATGCAAATACTCCCCAACCAAGGGTGCATACGATAATAGTTGGAACTGTCACAGACTTTTTAAACTTTTTCATTTATTCGCTTATTCTCTACAAACACTTCTCATTCGAATCTCATATGACAATTATATAATTGTGCGATTCTCTTGCAGAAATAAACTTCCCTACTTTCTAATTTTATGTATTTTCACTTATAACTAATTTAATTTTTCATGGATTGTAATAAATGTATTATCATTAGTAATTTTAGATGAAATGACATACCCACTCTTCAATAGTAAATTTTGTATAGTTTCAGCATCATACTCATCAATAATTTCTAGTGTGAATTGTCCTAGCATATTTTCAACTTCTTTTTCTAAAGTAGCATAACAAATGTCATCATTATTAATAACAAGAACATCTCCATTTTCCGATAATTCATATCCATTATCATATAGTATCTTTGTAAATGACTTTGTATATACATTTTCTGAACCAAAGATAATCTTAGAAGGTAAATCTGATTTAAAACGTGAATAGAGTTCTTCTGGAATATTTTCATGATAATTATAATACTTTACTGAAACATTCTTGATTTCTACTTTTACATTGGACAAGTCATCTGCTGTTAAAATTGTCATTACTGTCATACGATCATTCCTTTCTTGTATATCCATTTCTTAAAATATGGTTTTTATTAAATCGTACATCCGATTGGTTTAAAAGGTTTATAATTCTCTTTTATTTTCTTTAATAATCGAACATTAATTTCTAAGGTTTTATATTCATTGACTTTTAGATTTTCCTCAATTCTATTCTCCAAAATTCCTTCTAGACGAGTTAACTCTGTATATTCTTTACTGAATTTGATAATACCAGAAGGTTCAATGCTCTTAATAGTATTTAAAATGTGTTCAATTTCTTTACTGGATGTATCTTTGTTCACTTTTGTTAGAAGTTGTAAAGGGATTGATTTAATATTAAAGTCTTTCTTAAGTTCTACAGGGTTTTCACTTTCAACTTTAGCAATGCAATTTGACCAGTGTTTATTTAAAATATCAGCTACCTTATTTGACGAATTCAAAAATTTATCCGCATCAGCTTTGTTTAAAATATATTCGCCTTTGACCAAAATTGCTTTATCCCATTTGTATTTATTTGGATCAATACTAACTTTAAATTCCTTTGCTTCATCGCTAGTCCATTCTTTGATTAATTTACGAGCAACTTGTCCATTCACATCTAATGCTGATTTAACGATTTCTACTAACTCCATCTCTTGCTTGATTTCGCTTACTGTTTTCATAATTAATTACCATCCTTTTTTATTTTTTATGTATTTTTATAAAAGCAAACTATTATTTAGTCTTCTAATAACTCTTTCAAATAATACACTAGTCTCAATGCTTCTAAAATTAGATTAACTAAATCCAGATACAAATTTAAAGCTGTGATTGGTACTTCATTATCTTCTACTCCTCGTTGAGCAATCTGGTTGAAATCATAAATTGTAAACCCTAAGAAGATCATTACTCCTAATCCTGATACAATTACCATAATTAAATTGCTGAATCCAATAAAAATTGCAATGAATGAGAAAATAACTAATCCTATTAAGGCTACAAATAAAATCATTCCCCATCCTTTTAAATCCTTTTGCAACTTGTATCCAAACAAACCTAGCAGCGCAAATGTAACAGTACATGTACCAATAACCAAAACTACAATTTCTAAACCTAATTCACCAACATAAAATCCTATCGAACTGTACAGTGTAATACCAATCAAGAATGAAACCAGATAAGCTAGAATACTACTCGCCATTTTACTTTTAGCTGTGAACCACATTCCAATTACCAATAAGATCGTAATAATAGCTATTGGTAAGATGTATTGTACTGGAATGAACTGACCTAGAAACATCCCTACTCCAGTTAGCACCCACATTACTCCAAACATTTTTAAAACTTTATCTAGATTTTTATTCAAATAACCCACTCCTATGTATTTACTTTTATAAAATCAAAATATTATTTAATTATTTTCAAACTTTAAATACCCTAATGCATCCGAATATTCATCCATACACTTGATTGAGCAAAACACTTCTTCGTTTTCGCTTTCATATGTACTACTACAGTTCAAACATTGACATAAACACATGCGATCACCCCTTTTCGATAATATTGTCATTTTATCTAAATTTCATATTAGGAATATGATAATAAAGTAATATTTTCACCATATTCCTAATATATTTACTAATTATTTTTCAATCAATTCTAATTCAAAGCTATTTCCGTCCTTATCCACATGAATGCTAAATACATGAGTGTATTCGTTAATATCAACGTTACTAAATTCAAATTCTAAACCAGATGTTAATACTGAATTATTGATTACTACTTTAAAATCATGAGATGGATCTCCAAGGTTATTGTATAAGATACCTTCAGCAATCAACTTAAACTGCTTCGCATTTTCATGGTTATATAGTGGTTTAAATTTAATTTTAGTTGATTTAGGAGTTAATTCTTTTTCGAAGTCAGTTAAGGTTTCAGTATTGTTAACTTCTCCAATAGCTTTTATCATATCGATATTAAAGTCTGTAATATTAATTGCGAAATACGATGCTTGATCACTATGTACTAATATACCTTTTGTAGCAGTGTCTAACTTTGTGATAAATTTACCTTTATCATCAAACACTTTTAAATCCATTACATCCATTAAGAAATTCTTCATATTAATTGTTCTCCTCTAGCGTAAGTCGCCACCTATTTTATTTTTCAACAATAACCATAACGCCAATGAATTGATTATCAGGCAGTAATTTACTCACATCTTCATCTACCAATTCAAGATATTGATTCATATTTACCTCATCACGATTGAAAATCCCTGTCTCACATTTAATATTAACTTTTACGCTTTCCATCCACTTTTCCTCCTACTTTCTTCTAATTGTATTTTTGTACTTAGGCTTACGATTTTCGGTAAGCTTTTCAAACTTACCTTTCCATGTACTGATCACACGTTTAAGATGTTTAATTTGCTTGTTTTTGTTAACGAGTTGTTTCTTGAGGTGAAAGTTTTCTGCTTCCACCTTTTTATAATGTTCCCATACATTCTGTTCGGTTAATGTTTTCCCATCTTGCATAAGACTCAACTCCAATTATGTATTTGAATTACAATAGTGAACCATCAATTAATAATAATCCTTCTGTTTCTTCTTCAAAATATTTAACAGTTTCCTCAAAGTTTTCATCTACTTCTTTTGGAGCTAGTCCATATTTAACAAATGCGTCATACTTGTTTAAAAGGTCTGGTGTTCCTTCATTTTTTATTTGCTCTACACTTTCTCCTGCTACATTTTCAACATATATCTCCATTGATTTTTGGGCAGTTTTAGCCTTGATTAATGCGTAATACTCATGTTTATTGAATTCGTAATATTTCATCTCTGTCATTTTAATTCTCCTTTTTATGTATTTAATAATACTAATCTTTTATTGATAGAAACAAATCATCAAATGACTTCTTCATTAGATCAATTTGATTTTTTAACGTTACATAACGTGCTTCAATCGTACAATCTCTATCTTGATGAGAACAACTATATCCTGCACCCTTGCTATAATAAATAAGTTCTACCATTTCATCATAAATATCAGATGCTGAATCCTTCATTGTTTTTAGATAATTTAGTAAGTCTTCATCGTCTGTATAACTTAAATAAACATTGTCCATTATAATCTCTCCTTTTAATAATAGTGTGATTTTATTGAAAAAAGTTTGTGAAATTAATTTAGGAATGTTATTATCTCAACGTTTGTATGGTGTCAAATTTCACAAACTTTCTCATTTGTCTATCTATGTAAAATTAGATTAAAATATTTCAAACTCTTTATCTGACGATGCAAATTTCATAGCTAATTCAAATTTTTGACTACTCATATCTTTGTCGATGTACAATTTACTAAATCTCATACCTCGATCTCTCTCATTAAAATCGCATACTACATAATAGTTATGTTTATCAGTCCTAATGATTTCACTGTGTAATTTAGAGGATTGATATATGATCTCTTCATCATTAGATTTGATTAATTCATACAATAACTCTTCACCTTTTCGACTATCAGTAAGTATCATAATTTTAGGGTTATGAGTTTCATATATCTTATTTAACAAGGTATTTAACTGTGGAATAATTGAATTTACTCGTGAGACAGTAGTTGTTAAATGATTTACTTCTAAATATAGTTTGCTAGATAGTAATTGAGGTATAGAATTCGTTTCTAAAATGTCTAAAATATTCTCAATAAACTTCTTCTGCTTTAATATGTTTTTAATTACATCTTCGTTTTTAAAGTCATCATGCGTATACTGTAGCTGATTTAATAATGTTTCATATGAATGAGATAATGCTTTTACTCCTTTAAAATCCATTCGACTATTTAACTGATCATTCATTTCCTTAATAATTAAATCCATGTTATTTAATGTTTTCATACTCATTTATTATTCTCCTCTGATGTTTGGTCATCACCCAATATTTTTCACATGGCTGTTGCTACGAAATAATATGTATTTTAATCAAATGTGTGTTTTATTTAACACCTGTTTTAGCAAATTCCTGAACAGTATCCACATACTCATTCATTTTTTCGCTCAGATTCATCTCGTTTAGGTTTACATTTAAGTAAGTAAGTTCTTTCTTAATTTTATTCTTTGAGGTTGTTTTATTAGTGTACTTTAATGCAGTCTCTAAGAAGTTGATTCGATTAATAATATGATGCTTAATAGCTTTTTTGACACTTTTTAACGATATACCAATTAATTCTCCACTTTTACTTGTTAATTCTCCGATTGACTTAGCTTCTTTTAACATAGTTAACTCCTCCATTTTCAATAATATTTAATTTTTATCAAACTTTTATGTATTTTGTTATTTATCATCTTTCTTCTTACGGTTACTAATACCTAAGAAATGATTCACTCGTTTTTGAGCCAAATCAATGTAGAATTGACGATCTAAATAATCAGGAACAGTTTTCCCTTCCATAGATTCATTATCAATGAAACATTTCTCAGATGTGTTAGGGAATTTAGCAGGATTTTCTCCTTTTTTCTGTTTAAATAGTCCACCATCTTCTTCTCTTAATGAAGCAAATACTCGGAAAGTTTTATCTTGTAATAGATAACCTTCATCTACTAACATTACCTTCTTATTCATTTTACCTGTAACTTCGTTTAATACTTTAACAGCTTCGAACTTACAATTCTTCCTTGCGTAATCATAAGCGTTTGTCATCTTAACTACTCGTTGGAAGTCGTGCAATTTATTACATTCATTTATTGTTTCTTCAACTGGTTTATTTTTTAAGAAATAATTAGTTACTGCGAAATTAACGATAGGTAAGTCATAATCAATTTCTGATAATTGTTTTACATAAGCACCCTTAGCTTTCCATCTAGGTTTACCTTTTTCGGTGTATAATTCACCTTCAGGTACTACGATATAATTGTTAACGTCCTTTTGTACTACTCTCACATACTCTTCTAACTCTAAAATTAATCTAGTGCGCTGCTCCCATTCTTTTTGAGCTTCAATAATTTTAGCTAAATCATCTTCTGATTCACATACAAAGAATACACCATCTGTATTTAAATTGAACAATGTACAATAAGGTTCTATACGCTCAATAAAATCAGTTAATAGAATTTGACCTGCTACACATACAGAACGCATCATACGTTTATCGTATAAATTGTTATATTGATCTCCAAACGTTCCGTACACTGTATTTATTGCCAATTTCAAAGCTTCTTGTAATGGATTTCCTGCTTTCTTTAATATAATTCGTTCATCACGAATATATCTAAATTTAGCATCTGATTCACAAGCTCTACTCATTAGTCCATATTCTAATATTAAAGCAGGATAGAGTGACGCTACATCCAGTGAATAAATTTTTCCTTCATACATATAGTTTTTAATCGCACCGTGTAATCCACCTAAAGCATACACAGTAGGTACACCTGCAATCTCAAATTCAACCTCAATTTTAGGTTTTCCTTTTTCAAACTTAGTCGGAACAAATGTACCATTTTTAATTGAGTCGAAGAACTCCTTTACTTGGGGATATTTTTCTAATCTATATGTATCTGGATAAATGAAATCAAATTCATCATCTTTATAATCTTGCTTCTCTGCTTCTAAAATATGAGCTGTTAATTGAGCTGAAGTTTTGGAAATATGTTCTATTGATAAATCAAACATATCCAATAATCCAACATGAGCGTTAAATGCGGATATACGTTTGTGGTATACTTTGATTGTTTCCAACACATCGTGAGTACAGTATTCTTCTACTTCATCTTCTTCCTCTTGAGTCAAAGGTCTATCAATATCAAATGGTACGTCTGATTCTTTAATTCGACTACCCATAAAAGCTTCTAATTGTTTCAATCCATGGAAACCAGTAGCTATATCGAAAATATTCATAGATATAGACTTATGATTCCTGATAACATAACTACCTTTCTTATCCTCCTCGATGATTTGTTTAGTAATATATCCTGCATCCTGTCCTAAAAGAAGACCTTTCATAATCCACTGATCGTAACCTCGAATATTATATCCAACAAATACATCATCTTTATAAGCATTGTAGAACCATTTTAACTTAGCATAATCATTTTTGATGGTAAACTTCTTCATAGAACTTAATTCTATAAATACAACCATCCAATAAGGTTGTCCTGTTTTTGGATGAATACTATTTGAGAATACTTCGAAGTCCATGAATATTAACTTCTTTCCTTCTAGTACTTTACTCAACCATTCACTCCTCCCTTAAACTCCTTTTATTAAAATTCCAATTCATCCGATTCTTCAAATTTTCGATTAACTTTAAATGTCTTATTGTCAGGTGTCCATAAGCTATAGTAATTACATAATTCTTGTGAATAAAAGGGTGCATTAGGATTTGTAATAGAATAGTCACACCAATGACACAACGGAGTTGCTTTAGGTACATATATACCTGTTTTTTCTGCTTCAAAAATTGAATCTAAAATCTTGTTTAACTTTTTCAATCCTCTTTTATGATAACCTTTTGTACACGCTAACTGTTTTTCTCCAAGAAGAATCATATCGTACATAAATTCAACTGGTGTTTTTCCGTAGATGTTTTCACATGCTAAAGCGTAAATAAACATTTGCAAAGGAGTGGTTAAGTCCTTGTCTTCATACAACTTATTAGAAGACTTGTAATCTACTACTCGTAATTCTCCTTTATCATTAATGTCAATGCGATCAATAAACCCATTAAGAATCACTCTTCCTTCGAACTCAAAATTAAAGTTAACCTCTACAGCTAAAGGTTTCCATCCTTCACCTATTGAATCGTTTTCAAGGTAATGTAAAAATGTTTCCATCTTGTCTTCATAACTTAGGTTACTCTTCGCATTGACTTCAAAAAATGATTGTTGTCCAAACTTTTCTTTGATTAAATTTAAGCCAATAATGAACTTACCTTTATCCTTATCTGTATCTTCAGCGATACCTTCTAGATAAATCTCCTTTAAGTATGTATAATCATTCACCTTATTCTCGATTATATTTCTATATTTAATTTCTAATATTTTATGTAATAAGTTCCCTAAATCTAAATGGATAGCATCAGATTGTGCATAATTGCCATCTTCATATTTATGTTTATATTTCATTGGACATTGAACAAAGGTGTCCAATTTACTGTAACTAAATTTTGGTAGGGTACTCAAATAACCTCTCCTATCTATATTTTGTATTTATTATTTTTATATAAGTTGTCCCATACTTCTTTCCCTTTATCTGTAGGAGAATCTTTATGTTCTAAATTGTTTTCAAGATCAATAATTCCATATTTCATTCTTCCTGTTAATTTTGATGCTTCTTTTTTTACGTACTCAGCATTCTTATCTTTATCATATGCAAATATGTATTTTATATCTAACCCTAAATCTTTAAGTAACTTAATCTGCATAGGAGACAATGAATCTCCTTCAATTGATACTACGTTGGGATAGTTCCATTGCGTTAAAAACATTGTAGTTTTCCCACCCTCAACAATTATTACTTCTTTTAAGCGTAATATATGTGGTAATGCTCTATGTAAGTTGAATAACTCTATCGATTTGTTACATGGTATTAAATAAAGATATTTGTATTTATCTTCGATTTCTTTGTTTTTACCACAATACCGACCCTTTATTCCTATCATTTCTCCATGTTTATTATGTACAGGGAATGTAATACGCTCTGTATTCACATCAATCCCTATTTGAAAACATTTTTGAGTACTTATACTTAATCCTTCTTTATACCAACCATAATAAGGTACTGTCTGATAGTCATTTATGTATTCGTTTGATAGTAATACGTTTGAACCATTATCTTCTCTATCTTTTTTTGAAGCTTTTTTAAGCCAGTCATTATACCCTTTAACAGGTGTTTGTATATCAGAAGTAACTTTATAAAACTCATCAATAAATTCTGGATAATTTAATTTATTACAAATCCAAAATTTACTTTTTGATAAAGTTTCCTTCCTCTCTTGTTCAGTTTCAGAACCAAAAATAATGTAACTTACTAAGTCGAATATACTTCCTGTTATACCCTTGGATCTTATATTTACTGACAATGACTCAATGTTCTTAATCTGAACACTTCTAGGATTATCTCCTTCAGGAAGACCAGCTACATATAGTATGCCGTGTTGCTCTGTCATTATATTCCAACAGTCTAGATGTTCTAAAAGTTCTTCTATTCGATCTTCGTTGTATATCCTCGCTTCTATTTGTCGTAATTCAGACATCCCTCCACCTACTTATATCCCAATTAATTTCCGTATCGAGGAACTTTAACTAAAGCCACTTCTTTGAATGAGTTTATTTCATAGTTTACTTCATAAATAATCTGTTCTTCTTCGCTGCCAAATCTGTTCTTAGCTAAAAATAATACAAGATATTTTTTGTCTTTATTTAATTTATACGGTTCTCTATACCATTCTCCAGTTAGCTCGTCTTTCTTATAGGTATATGGCTTAAGAGCAAATTTTCCTTTTCCATCTTCATCGCCGTATTCATCATCAAATAGTAAGCGTCCCATCATAACAACAGCTGCTACTTCATTAATCTCCATACTCTTACCTGTACTATCTAAGTCAAGGAATCGTGTTTCTTTACCTAGCTTCAATTGTACTGTAGCTAAAGTACCCACATTGTAATTATCTTCTTTAATCAATTCGTGTAGCTCTTGTGCGGAGTTAGAAAAAGCTTCCCAACGTGCCATATCATTTTGTGAACGATCAGGCTTAAATGTATCTATTATTAATTTTGAATATCCTTTAGGACGATACAATTCAACCCTATTATGTATGTCTTGCATACGGAATTTCTTTAACTCTAATGTTTTAATTAGTCCTTGACCATTATCTCTAGCCCACTTAGATGCATTGCGTAGCTTTTCAAACATTTCTGGTGAGAAATTACCACTGTTCATTTTCTCACGATTAATAGGTTTCTTTAAAACTTTAGTTGAAATAGTTGCTAATAGTAACTGTCTCCATTTTTTAACACTCTCCTCATTGATTGCTAGTATAGCTTTCTCTTTATTTTCAAATAAACTAAGAATAAACTTCTCCATAGCAATGGAACTTTTACCAACTCCAGAGGACAATACTAAGTAGTAAAGTGAACCGTTCTTCCATCCTTTAATTTTCCTGTTTAATATAGGGGCATCATGCAAAGGAATACCCATAGCTTCACCTTTATCTAGATCTTCAATAGTTTCTTCTAAATTATCTACAAGATCATGTTCGATTACATCACCAGAATTGACTTGTGCAAATACTTCTTTAGTTTTTACTTGTATGTATAATTGAACTTGTTTTAATGTAATTTTACATAGCTTATTTATCAAAGCTTTATCATTAACATTAATTAATGCTTCATCTTGTAACTTCCTTAAACTTTCATATTTTTGTATTTCACTGAAATGATACTCGTCATTTTGTGAATCATCTTTGCAAGCGTTCATAAGTTCTGAAATGGTTTCGTAACCACCAAATATATTGTATGAATCAATATAACTTTTTTTCCCTACTTCTTTTGGCTGCGAAACAATATATGTATAAACTGTTTTATCATCAAAATTCCTGATCCCGTTATTGTACATTTCAAATCCTAATGTAAAGTAAAAATACCATACACTCTCAGTAAATGTTTCTCTTGTTATCTTATGCGTCTTGTACTTTTGATACAGATTTGGATTACTCCATAAATATCCACAAAGTAAAGATTCATGTAAAAATGAAGGTTCTACAAATTCTTTAGCATAATTCAATTATTCTCAACTCCTACAGAATATCTGATATATCCATTTCATCTACTCTCTTTACTTCTTTCTTTTTAACATCAATCTCAATTGATTCTGTTGATACTTTACTCTTGAAAGTATCTGTCTTTTCTTTTTGTATATTCATAGTATTGATATCATTAACACTTTTGGTGACTATTCCAAATATGTATGAAAATTCGTTCCATTTTTCTTTAAAGTGCATCTTACGTATTACATCATCAATTGTATTTGCGTTATATCGATAGGTTTGTAGCATCAATTCATAAGGCACACCTGACTTGTATTTCTTTACTTTTTTGTTGGCGATCTTAATCGTCCCATTTCGTAAGTCCTGTATTTTCTCCATCATTCTTTCATCTAAAGATATAAGACCGTGTAAATCTCGTATATAAATGTATAAATCGTTCAATTTAGTTGCTTCAATCTTCTTATACTCTTTGTCATTTAGAAACAATTCATGGCACTTTGAATGAAAATACTTTCTAAACATTTTTGGTGATCCGTTCTTATTAAATTTACCTGTTGGCTTCTCATCACAATGCATTCGTTCTTTCTCACCAATATCTTTACACCAGTGACATTTCGGCATTTATTTCACCTCTTTTTATAATAAAAGGGTAGAAAATTAATCCTACCCTTAATTATCGTTAATTACTTACTGACAATTTTTGTTACAATACCTAACGCAATCTTTAAGTTTTCTAGATTACCTTTCTCTTGCATATAGTTTTTAACCTTAAAGACTTTCTCAAACTCTACACTTGCCTCTACCTTCTGGTCTTTGCTCATAGTCGAAATGACTTCTTCAATTTGAGAAAATACTTCGTCTGGATCATTTTCTAATTTTTCAGCCATTTCTTTAACTTTTTCTTCACGTTCTTCTTGTTCTTCTTTCTTTAATTCAGCAACCGTTTGAGTTGTCTTTTTTAACTGTCCTTTAACTGCTTCTTCAAATACGTTCAAGAATGTTTCAGCACCATACTCCACTTTTTCAGGAAGATTTGTGAATCGTCCACCTGCAATTTCGATATATTCGGATGGTCGGAAATACATCATTGTTTTTGTTTCATGGAAGTTTGAAGCTTTTTCACGATTCTTTTTATCAGTTAAATTCTCCTCTAACTCATTACCATGTTTATCTAATACGGATGTCTCATTATGTAAGCAGCAAATTAAACTTGCTTGAGACTCAAACACTTTACGTCCAGTGTTGTTCATCATTAGTTGGATTGAATTGTATTTCATTCCATCGTATAAAGTGGTTTCTTTCTCTTTAGCCCACGCTAAATGGAATAAGCCATATCCTGCATTTTTTAATGTATCAAAGGGTTTCTTTAATTCCTCATATAAAACAGTCCATCCATTTTCTTTAGTGTTATCTGAGATGTCTTGAAGAGATACAAAGGTTTTAGCATATTTTTTCCCTCGATCATACAGAATCCAAGCTGTACATGCATCTATTGCTCGGTCAGCAGTGTCAGTACCGATTAGCTTTGTAATACGTCCTTCTTTGGCTTCTTTTACTAAGTCTGGTACGACAGACTTTTTAAAGAACTCCCAAACTTTCCATAGAGTATCATCAGTACCCTCTTTATGTAACGGTACAATATTGTCAATTTCCCATGTTTCATATCCGTCTTCAAATGCCATCAATAGGACATCATCTGGTGTAAGATAGTGAAGCTCAGTAACTTCTTTCCATAAACGTGTTTTACCTGCCTTATATGTACCTGCTACTAATGTTGTAATGCTTTGTAATTCTACCTTTGGTTTGTTGTTTTTTACTTTGTTACGGAATCCTGCCATAAAAATAAACCTCTCCATTTCAATTATGTATTTTTACATTTAATCTAAATTACTTTATAAAAATCACTATATTTATCTATGTATTCGAATTTTTTATTATACACGTCATATTTACTACTTTTACCTATACATAAAGTAACCACTCTCAGATGGTGTGACGGAATGATTAAGAACTTTTCTATGTTATCTTGCTCATCTAATGCGACTGTGATGTAGATGTCACATGAACCATACTTTTTATTGATTCCAAAAGTATGCACTCTGTCTTTTCCTCTTAACATATGAGGTCTTGCGACTTTAACATCTACTTTCACGACATTGTTTATCAACAAATCAAATGGATGTCCAGTACTCATCTTTTCTATTTTAAAACCTTTATCTTTTAAAATAGATATTGCTATTTGCTCATAATCTTGACCTAATTGAGTTTCGCTTTCTTTAATACTTAGGTTCAATTCCTCAGCAAATTGACGAAATCCTCCGTGCCTAGAAATATAATTATGTAACACGTAATCATTAAACACACTTCTAATTTCATTGCCACTTGGCATTCTATTTAGTTTTAATTCATTTACTACCTCAATTATAAGAGACTTTGCTTCATCTCGACTTAACTTGACTATGTTCTTTTTACTTTGGAGTCCTAATTTATTCGCCCAATGAGGATATCCTCCGTTTTTACTGATTAAACTGTCTAATTTAGGTATTTTTAATGATCGAATCTCATAAGATGTCGGCATCCTATCAAGCATCAAAGATTCCATTACTTTCTTAATTCCTTCTTTAATTTTAAATTCTTCATTATTAATTTTTTCTATAAACGCCACCTCCCTTCCGTAATTGAATTTTTACAACTTCTTAGAAAGGTAACATATCCTCTTCTACTTCAACTGTATTATTAGCAAATGGATCTTCATTATTAGTTACATTTAAAGTAATCTCATCTTCAGTTAGTAATTCACGAGCGAAAGTACCTTGAATATAGCGCAGCACCTCTAATCCTTTTTTCGTACCAGATGAAGCTTGTTCATAACTAGTAACTTTTTCACTTACATCCTCGAACGGATTATCTTCTTCAACTTTTTCAGCTACTTCTACCATAGTGAATTCTGCACGATTATTATCAATACCTTCTACTACTAAGAAATCTAGTTTATTTAGTCGTCCAAATGCTGTTGCAAAAGGAGTTTTACCTTCTTCTGCTTCTTTATAGTAAACTACTAATTCAACATCTCGTGGAACTGATTTATCTTTACCATAATCTAAGTAAACACCATTAATTTTTGTGTCGAGCGTTGTTTCATCTTGATATGTAGATTTAATTCCTAGTTGCATTTCAAAAGAATTAATTTCTTTGAAGTTCTCATCTTTAAAATCACGCACATACGGTACATAGTTATAACCTCGACTACCATCAGCTTTAGGCAATCCAACTTGACTGTCTACATTATTTTTAATTGTAATACGTTCACCTTCTACTGTAGTTGAAGTATAGACTTGCTCTACTCGTTGACCTTCTGCATCGTCAGTGACTTTAGTTAAGTACAATTTTCCACCTTCAGGATTCAACCATCCTACACGAACAGTAGCTATTCCTTCTTTATTGGCTTTACCCATCCCTAAATAATTTCCACCTTCAGCAGAATCATATGCTCGGAAAGTATCGCCCTCTGTTAAACCTTTGATTGTAACTTCACCGTTTTTAAGAGGAACAACATGTTCAATAGTTCGTTTAATATTATTGATGACTTGTCCTTCGTCGTTAGTAAATGAGCTAAATTCATATTTCCCCTTTACTTCTACCCACATATCTTTTTCGACTATTTTTCCAAGGCGCTCTGTTTTATCCCAATCAGTTTCAATCAAGTGATATGTTTCATTTGGATATTTAGATTTATCTAGACGATCATTCCAATCAAGTTTAGCTGTTTTCTTATCAGATGAACTATATGCATATGCATATCCCATTTCCATCCCTGCTAACTCAACTTTAAGTTCATTTTTGAACGCTGTCTCCACAATGAACTGTAACACTCGACGGTCTTTATTAGTTTGAGTTTTATTTGTGTCGAAGATTTCAACATCATACCAACTATCCGTATCTTTATCTTTCTTTTGTACAGGTTTGACTTTTCCTACGAAATGGAAGTTATTTGAGAATTCTTTACCTCCGTGGGTTTTGTTAATTTTGATTTCGCCTTTGTTCTTTTTAGCCATTAAATAAATCTCTCCATTTCAAATTATGTATTTTTATATTTAATTTATCGACCCAATCACAATATACCTAACCAAAATCTAAATAATATTAGGAATTTATTGAGAACATTTTAGATTTGAGAACATGTGTTATTTTATATAGTACCTAACTTCAGGTAAATTTTAATTATTTACATCCTTCATGGCTCGATAGTTTAACTAGCTTATGTATCATATCTTACTTATCTTCAATAAGACAATCCTTTTCTTCTAAACCTTCACGTTTAAAATAATACTTACTCCTTTTATTCATCCAAGGAGGAGGTTTAACTTCTTTCCATTGCTCTTTATTCAAGATGCTATTTTTAACTACTTTCACTACTTGTTTTTCATACTCTCTTAATCCAACATATTCATTACCTTGATCAATGGCTTTAGCAATCTCTGACAATATAAATGCATCAGTAACATTATCGCTTGGATGTTTATATCCCCATCTTCTTTCTATTGGTACTACCATTGTCTTTTTAGAAGAGTTGCCATTTCCAGTTGCAAATTTCTTTAATCCTTTTGGGGCTACATCATAATAAGCGAATCCTGATTTATGAAGATTTTCTCTTATTACCCAACCTACTCCAAATTGATAATCAATTCCTTGACCTAGTGAGTTATAACTAAAGTTTTCGATACAAATAATATCAGTTTTTATGTTTAACTTTTTAATTATTTCCTCGGCAATGTAAATCATTCTTTCAGGATCTTTCTTATATGTATAGAATAAATCAGTTTCAACTATAATCTTACCTGTTTCATCTTGTATGAAGAATCCTGTCATTGATGATGGGTCAATTCCAACATAACGCTTCGTCAATCAGCATCACCGTCATTAACTTCATCTTCGTAAATTTCAATACCTTTTATCTTTTTGCGTCCTCGACCACTTGTTGATTCACCTAAATCAATAACAATTTTATCTATTATGTATTCATACATTTCATTTGCAACCTTATCAATATGGTCACATGCTTTATCTAACGCTGTGATAAATTTATCAACATTCGATATATCCTCGGCAGTTAACCCTTCTCTAAATTCTTCATCTAATAAACGATGCGTCAATGTCTTAAAGTTTCCGAAGTGTTTCTCGTTACCGTATGCGTACTCCTCAATCAAAGGAGCATTTTTACCTTTTCCACCACGCTTCTGATACTTAAAGCTAAGTGTTTTATTATAACGATCAAAGCTGATTCTATGCTGCAATGTTAACTGTACTTGATTGGACTCTAATGGAGGTTCAATCATTATATCACCTTGCTTTCTATGTATTTTCTTTACTAACATTATCATTCCTCATAAAATGCATTTCTAGTAGTAACTTTTTGATTGTCTTACTACACCATACCAAATTCTCACGTTTAAGTTCTTGTTGTTCATTTAGATAATCTAGCTCATCTAAGATTCTTTGTTCATCCTCATACGTTAGTCGCTTAACCAATTTATCACCTCTTTATCTATGTTATGTATTTATTATATCATTACTATTTTAAATTTCAAGTATAATTTATGTATTTATTTATATAAATTTTATAATTCAGATTTAGCTAATTCTAATTCCTTTTGTAATTGCTCAATTTGTGTCTCTAGGTTATTAACTTTTTCTACATTCTTCTTATGTAACAATTCCTTCTCGTATTCAGTCATCCATTTTTCTTCTAATACCCATAAATCACGTTCATAACCTTGAAACTCATGATTAATAACATTGGATTCTTTAATTATTGAGATTCTCGGTGCATAGAAGTCACATCCATTTCCACAACAATCATGTTCTGTATTGTAGAGTTCATCAGTTGGACTGCATTCACAATAACTACCTGACATGTTACCCAACTCTAAATGGATTTTGTAAACTATTCCTAATGAATTATTATGTATTTCAAACGTTCCAATTAACCAACCATTATCACTTTCCACAAATTCAACATCGTCTAAGCAGGTATAATGATTTAACAGTTCTTTCATTTCTGAATATGATTCTAGCTGCAACAACGTTTCATAGTATGGAATCAGCAATCCCTTAGTGTCCTGATCTTGGTTTAAAATGAATTCCTTTAAATCATTATAAAATTTATGCATTTATCTTCCTCCAATTTTTATAAAATGTGATTATTATTTAGAAATAAATTAATGTAGGTTCAGTATCTTCTTCATATCGACTATATCCAACAAAACCACTTGTTTTGGAATAGCCTTTAATCCAATCTAGGAATAGCTCAATTTCATTTTCATAATTTTTTAGATTACATTTTATAACTAAGAAATATGAATTGATAATTGAGTCATATTGTAAAGCACTATTACTAAATCCATCAAAATAATAACTCCATGAATTTAACATATACCTCCATCGATTTGAAACTTTAAATAATTTATGATCTGGAGGAGTTACGTGATCTTCGTCACGGTATCGATTCATCATAAACTTTAATGTATTGATAACCTCACTTGGCACATCTTCGTTCAATTCAATTGATAAAACTAACTCAGTATACATTCCCATTCTTCATTTCTCCATTCTTTTTATGTATTTTTATAAAACTGAAATTTTATTTAAACTTTAACCCACTTCAATACTTTAACTTCTTTTAACTCAACCTCATCACATTCCACCTCATCTTCATATTCCCAAGGACGTTCATCTTGCATTTCAGTAGCTCCTTCACTGTAATAAGTTTCATAAAACTTGTTGTCATGTTTGAAGACAATTCGATGATGAATACTCCATCGTGACATATCTGTAACTTCATCAAGTAAGGCATTACTTGGTAAGTCTAATTCATTTTTAAGATAATCCTTATGTAATTTAATTGTTGTCATCAAGAATCACTCCAGTTCCTTTGCAGCATTCACACTCAGTTAATGGTTCATTAATTTTTGTAATAAGTTCATTTAAATATGTATCAATATTAACGAGTAAGTCTTCGTAACTAGCACCTTCAAATGGTGTAACTACTGTATAACTTTGATATGATGAAGGAGCTACTTCAAATACTGTAACTTCTCTACTACGTTGGTAACGAGTTTCATATTTAGGCTTTCTACGTTTATACATTGAATTAATATCTACTTGATATTGTCGTGGCTCATACAATTCAATTTTCTTCTTTACTGTAAAACAGAAATCATAGTCACTTGTAATAGCTGCATATTTAGAATTAATGTTGTTCTTCACAAAGTCACGTATGATTTTATATGATTGTTCATGTGTAAGCTTACATGGCTTTAATGGCAATAATTTCGGATGAGTTTGAATTTGATCTAATAAGTTGTATTTAAGAGTAAATTGAGGTTGCTTCATTTCAAATTCTCCATCTACTTCTTCAATAACATTAATTTCAAATTCAACAATTTCTAAACCTTCTTCTACTTCATCATACTTATATGTATATAGCCCACGTACTTCATCAAAATTATCATCAAAATCAGAACAATTAACTACTTTTGGTGTAAGCTCACTTTCTGGATAACCTTCTTTTAATTCATATCGTTGGTTAATTTTTGTTTTTGGTTTAACCTTTTCTATTTTCGTAGGAATTGAATTAATCTTAAACCAATTTTTATCATATGTATTTTCTAGTTTATTACCATCAAATAATAAATCTGAAATCTTTGTATAAAAGTATCCTTCATTGTTGATGTTGTCAGAGATGTAGCTGTTACTATTACTTTTAATCATAATTAACTTTAATTTATTAACTGGACTTTGCAACCATTACCACTCCTTACTTTATGTATGTTTATATTTAATTTCATAAAAGCAGAATATTACTTAAAAAATCTCTAATTCTTTAAGGACTTTCTTGAGTAAGTCAGATTCTCCATCGGCAATCAATAATACGGATTCAATCATTTCCATGTCACAGGTAATCCCTAATGAGTCTAATTGATCTGAAATAGCTTGTAACTGATTATGATCGATCACCCAACCCCCACTACTTAATGATTTATCTTCATTTTCATAATTTAATTCAATCACTATCATCTCTCCTTTATTTATCTAATTATCATTCAAAATGTCCATTTCGTTTCATAACATCTACAATCTCATCAATATAAGGTTCATCTGTATTGATTACTATGTATGAGTTAAACGGTTTCTTACCATCCTTTTCACGTCCATGTTCAATATTTCCTAACATTCTATCTAACATAATTGCTAAATCTTGCTTCTCACCAATACTTAAATACTTTTCAACATCACGCTCATTAATTACTGTATAACGTCTTTCTTTTCCTTCTAAAACTGTTCCCTTAAATGCTTGTTCAACCATACTATTTACTCCTCCTTATTTTTCAATAATACGTGTATTTTATTAATATTTAATTGGATATTGTTCAAGTGTATTGTCAATAATATTTTTCATTGCTTTGATATTTAATAGTAGTCTATTGTCAATATCATCATTATTAATTTTAGTGGCTACATTTGCATTAACTTCATCTTCAAACACAGATAAGTTTAAATTTGTTTCATCTTCTTTTAAATCAAACGTTACTCCTACAACCTTTATTTCAGAAGCTCCGTCATACTCGTCATATAAAGAATTAATATGCTCTTTAGATAATTTATGCAAAAGCCCTTTTAAGTTATTAAATCCGCTATATTCAAAAATTACATCGTCTTCATATTCACAATCATAAATTACTTCATATTCAATTTTTCCTTTTAAAGATTTAAAATGTTTATTTACTATCATTTTTATTCTCCCTTTTATGTAATTTTTTAAGTAATATCGTATACTATTATTTAATTTTATTTAATTATTGCAGAGAAAAGTTGTATTCATTACTTCCATCTTTATAATAAACAATCACCTTATTATGATTTAAAAGAATGTTATCTGCTTCTGCTCTGCTTAAATTATCATTCTCTATTTCAGCATTACGATCTTTTACTACGATAAATTTATCTCCTCCTGAAACCTCTGTAATTGCAATATGCGCCTGTCTGTATGTTTGTGTTAACATTTCAACCATTTTAACTCCTCCATTTTTTTTAATTTTTTATAAAAGTGAATTATTATTTAAGCTGCATTCCTACTGAAATCAGCACTTCTTTTACATTATGTTCATTAAGTGAATTTTCATAGAACGATAATACTGACTTGATATTCTCTACTGTATTTTTATATTTCTTTAATTTTTCCAGTTCATCATAATCGACAATAACTGTATATTGTTTTGGTAACTGCTCTGTGAATAATCCGACTTCATTTCCTAATTCATAGATTGATAAACAATCCTCTCTGAACCCTGACCTTAGTGCGATATAGTTTTTATTTTTATTTATGTATGTAATTGTATCTACGTTATCGAAACCTTTCTTTGCTTCTTCTAAAAATTCTAATGCTTCTGGTGTTATTTGATTCATATTATTGACACTCCTTTTCATAATACTTATTTTTTATTCAACTACCTTTATGACTCCCAAGTTCCTTCCACCAAATCCGAGCGAATTCACTCCTCCACATTCTGATAGTATATAATCCAATCCACCATCTACAATAATGGATGCCCAAGAAATTTTATAATAACCTTTTTCATCTAATCGTACTCTAATTGGCAACTCTTCTAAATTAATGACACCAAAATCTTCTACCTCGACTAAATTTGAAGTTACTTGTGACTTGTAATAAGGTTTTATCATTATTTTATTACTCCCTAATCGTATTATTTGAAAATGCTCAATGCGAAATGCTAACATAACTGTGATATAAGTTGTAAAGGATTGATTATGTATGACTGAAAAACTTAATACAAATACAGTTAATTGTGATGAACACCTTGCATTGAAAAACCTATTCAATGAGATTTCCGATGATGAATTAGAAATTGCTAAGAAATATATTGAAGCATTAGAACATCTTAATAAGAAGTCTGAGAATAAACCTAAAGGATGATCTCATCCTTTTTTTATTTCTTATAATATAATTCTTTTATTAAATCCCCTAAGAAACAATTTCCCCACTACTGTAATGGTATATGTATTCACGAACATGTTCTCTAAACATCGTAACCGTGTAATGTACTGTTCTTGCGCTAACCCCAATCAATGGCGCTACTTCATTTGTTGTAGTCTCTCTAATCATTAATGGGATCAAGTATGGATGATATTTATCAATAACCCATGTTTTTGCGTATTCAATTGCATTATGTAAGTATATGTAATCTTTTTTATGTAAAACATCTTTATTTGTTACGTCTAAAATATCTATTAACCTACTACCTTCATTATCTAGAACATTCGCATCCAGATATGAAAATGTATAATTTGAAGTATCTCTTTTCTTTCTTGTTGCTGCGTTTATACTTTTAATTACTTCATTTCTCATTATTGCATAACAGTATGTAGAAAATTTACAATTCTTTGTTGTAGCGTATGTTTGTGCAGCCTTTGAGAAGGCGTAATTACAATCACTCTCTATATCTTCTTTGGTGATTACTTTTGAACTCTTAAAAAGCTTTTTGACCTCAAATATTAATCCACTATTTCGTATGTAAAGTTCATCAAATGCTAACTCATCATTATCATTTATATATAATTCAACTAATTCCTCATTTGTTAGTTTTTCCATTTAATTTCCCTCTATGTATAATATCTCTCTTTATTATTAAGCAATCTACCTTCACTTGGTGATCTTACACTCAATACACCATCAACTTTCAACAAATCATATTTTTCTTTATATGTATCGATAAACAAAACATTAAGTACAGGTGATTTATATGTAATCGAACCTAATTCATTTAACTTTTCAAGAACTCTATTATCTCTATATGTAACTATAAATTGTTGAGTTGATTTCCTGTTGAAGTGCTTTTTCTTACTCCAATCTTTCGCCATTTAATTCACTCCTTTATATTGTATATAACTAAGTCTCTCTTACAAGAGTACCTATTCAGAATAAGCACTCTTGCTAAAAAATTGACTTTTTATTTCTGTTTCCAAATACCTTCATTGATCACTTCAGCTTCATTTTCAATATGAAATGACTCATTTGCTATACTAAGATTTATTTCAGCCATCTCCTGATACCCTATTTCCATTTGCTTGAGCCATGCTTCTTTTAGCTTGTCCTGTATTCTGGAATCTTCACTTAGCTGTTTTATTTCTTCAATCATTCCACCCATCTCCATTCATTATTATGTATTTATTAAATTAATCACCGACAATTTGCTACATAACAACTTCACTACTGATTGAGAATGGATTTACATTCCTTTATTTCTACTAGAATATGTATATCTTACTATATTAAGTTTAAATAATCAATAGTTTTATGTATTTATTTAATTAATAATTATAAAAACTTTTTCTTCATTGGTTTCACACTTCAATACAACTGTATCAAAGTTACCCTGATCAATATATGGTTTTAATTTTTCCAACATACTCGTCCATTGCAATTCATCATCTGGATTAAAGTTATTAGGAAGTCCAATATTCATAAGATCAGCCATTTCACCGTTTCTAGCTATGTCTTCTGCTCGTGATAATTCTATCGAATAAGTAATAGATCTATTCACTTTATCGATATACTCTAATTTCACCCATTTCATCCCCTCTCTCTTAAATAATATTCCACTATTATTCAATCTTCTTTGTACTCTGGATGTTCTTCTAACCATTCAAGATATCTTGGTAAATCATAAGAATTATAACCTTCTATGCTTGCTTCCATAAATGACTCTGCAACTTTTTTCAATTTTAATAAATCATTCTTAGTCATACATATTTTAATAGAAGTTTTTACATTCTCTGATTTATCTCTCCATCTATTCATTATCATCTTTGGTTCAGAGATAGTCATATAGTAGTAATCAAATGTTTGATATTCTGTTTCAAAATGTTGTTTGACTATACATCTTTCTACTTCAAATACATACCCATACTCCATCTCGAAATGATCTTCATGTTTAACTCTTTTATAATAATCCTTAGCATGGAATCCAAATTCTACACCTCTTTCATTCTCTAACATGAATCCTTTATCTGATAATAAATAATCAATTGTATTAGCCAATGAATTAATTTTAGGGAAATCGTGAGTGTGACTATGCATTACTAGATTCCCTTTATATAGAATATCTATGTTGTAATAAAAATACATTATTTCATTATCTTTATTTACTAATCTTCCCTCTCTAAATGGTTGGATTGATGGCTTTGAGTATGTAATTATTAAATCATCTTTAATAAATGTACTTCTTATTGTTTTTTCTCTCATCATAATTACTCATCTCCTTTTTTAATAATAGAGTGGTTTTATTGAAGTATTATTATGTTATGCTTTAATTACTTTACCTTTGTAATAATTAAAGTCCTTAAAAGTATCTCGATATTTTCTAGATAACTCACGATCACCATTGGTTAATAAAGTTTCTAATTTTTGAGCATTACCTTCAACTGTGAAGTTAGCAAATTCTTCAAATGTCATTGTTGTAGACGCTAATACCTCATCTTTTTTATCAATAATTGTATATACACATCCACAATCTGATCCTACGAATACATATCGTAATCCAACATGGCGTACTACATAATCAAATTCATCATTTGGAAATCGAATAATATCTCCTAGTTTTAAATCGTGTAGTTTGTGTTTATTGTTTCTCATAATAATATCTCCTTTTTTTATAGGTGTTTATTTTATTTAAATTTAATAGCAGTATTATAATCAAACCAATTAATTGAGTTTAATCTACTTAGATTATGCGCCTTGTTTCTTCTACCATGCTTGAAACTTATGATCTTCCTGTATTTTCTTATTATCTTTTCTTTTATCAATAGATTAAATTGTGTATACACCTTTGAAGTCTTTTTGCTTAATTGATGCGGAATTCCTTTACAATCAGTAAATATTGTAATTTCATCTTGTTCTATTCCTAATTCATTTACCCTTTTAACCAATAAACATAAAGCTAATTTTTCCAAAGCATAATTACAGTTGAGGTTCACTCTTGCTGTGAATTGATCCTTTATAGTATCACCTTCTAAGATAATGTATGATATATAACCAACATCACCCCTAACTGATGCATCTGACCAAGCTTCATACATCTTATCGCCTCTTTATGTATGTATTATTTTACTCCTTCTTTTGAGCAGCCTTACCACGTTTAACTTTACTTGCTGATTTCATGTCTCTACTTTTACTTCCGTATGGAGTACGATCTGGATTACCTAAATAACCAAATCTCTTCCGTTTAAAATCTAACTTTTCTGCAACACCTATTATTTTGTCAAATTTAAGCTTGTCCTTCGCATATTGTAAAGCAGCTTCTTTGCTTTCTGTCTTTACATTCATGTTATATTCATTCCCATTTAAAATTAACGTAACTATGTATTGATTCATTATGTATAATCTCCATTTTTAATTTAATAATATCTATATATTATGTTATTATGTATTTATTTAATATCTAACTTCTTTTACTACACATTCACTTATCATGTACTTGGTATAACAAATTGAATCACAATATAAATTAGCATCATCTATGAGGTATTCATCTTCTCTGGTTAACTCATTTGAACAATCCTTATTCGCACAACAACCAATCACATTAATATCGTGATGTTTATTCAGTTTCTTCACCCTCTCCAACAATTCTGTTTTCTTTTAGAGGATTATACTCTCTCTGCATTTCGAAATACTTAAAACCTGCACCAACTTTTAGGTCAACTAACTGCTTAACTAACCAATCACATTCAGCAACCCATGTAAGCATGTTATCATTATTACTAAACATTGATCCCTCGTCATAGTTGTTGATAATCTTATCAAAAGTATTTCGTAAATTTACAATATCCTTATTCATTTTAATCTCACCTTTATGTATATGTATTTTTAGATTACTACTCTTCTAAGTTTTGTTTCCATCATCTTTCTACATTCTGTATCAGCAATTTTAATTCTATAATGCTTTCTGTTCTTCCACATAATATTTGATTTTGTTACCTTAAGTAAATGTGCTATGTATCGATAATCCTCATTACTAAACTTTCCATGTTTTACTCCAAATACTGTAACTAATGAATCAGTATAGATTGTCACCCCTTCCCAATCTTTCTTTAAAACCATTTGTAACGCCTTAATAATGGTTGTTGCTTCAGCTTTTGTAGAAGAATCAAAACCTATAAAAGTTCTTCGCTTGATTTTATTATTTCCTTTCATTACAAAATAGTGATGAGTTGATACACCGTCTTTGTAACTACTGTCTGTATAAATTTTTAACATATGATTACTCACCTTCCTTATTTAAAATTTTAATCCATTAACACTCAATATATGTATTTTGATCTAACTTCGAATTACTTAATAAATCATTTATGTATAATATCCAATCGTTTGCAGCCTTTATTGAATTGTATGTTTTTTCATAAACATAACCACTTTCATCTCTAATTTTGTATCCCTCTCCACAAATATTGGAGATAACGAAGAGATTATTTTTAACAGATGTACATAACATTTTAAAACCACCTTTATGTATTTATTTTAATTATATATTTATTGATGTGATATTGGCGCTCTGTACCATTACCACATCAGTTTTTCACAAAGACAACATAATAAGTCTCACCCCTTGATTTTCCTTAACACCTCATAACTTGGATAGTTAACATTTAAGTATTTTTTTATCTCATCTATGTTAGATGCACCATCAGTTTCAATTGTAGTTAAATCTTCTGTATTATACAAAAAAATATTACTATGCATCAATATTAAAGTATAATCTCCTTTTCCATCAATTCTTATCATATCTGTCATGTCAAACAACTTATTATTAGATAGATAGTATTTTACTTCTGGTGTCCGTTTAAGAATACTAATTACATCTCCATCTTCAGTTATTTCTGCGATTTCAACAAAATGAAAATCTGTACAGTCAGAGATTAACTTATTCCCTTTTACATTTGTCACGCTTAGTCCATTAGTAGGTATTAAACCATCATAAAGTGCTAATAACTCTTCTGGGCTATTGTTCTGAATTACTACATCAGATTGAATCTTTGCTACTATTGTCATAATCATATACTCCCCCTTTTGGCTTATACATAGTATAAATAGTTACTTTATTAATACAATTTTACCAATTGTCTAAAATAATGTCAATCTAAAAATGAAAACATTTGTTCGTATTTTTGTTCGATATTTTTTAAGAACATTTAAATAGTTATTTTCTTTCTCATAATTTATATCCTCTTAAAAAGCATCGAATACCATTAATATATTTATATATTTATATGTATAAGAGAGCTGAATGATAATTTCATTCAGTCTTTCTATTCTTTATATCTTAACCTCAAAATGCCCATATTCATCTTGCATGAAATCAAAATCCATTGTTTCTCTGATTCGTTGAAGCTGAGGATATTCTTTATTATTAGAAATTATAGTACTCAAATTATATTTTTTTACTAACTCTTCTACAATGTTTAAATCAAAAACACGTTCACCTTTTCTATTCATCCATTCATTTGCATAATACATCATTCCAGAAATTTCAATAGTTGTTGCAGTTACGTTACTGTCCTCGAATGTATCCTTAATTCGCTGCATAATGATTGTACTGATCATAGATGCTGTAATACGAACATCATTGTCTTTCCCTAGTCTATTCTTCCTGAAAATATATTCGCCATCAACTAATCTTGCCATTTTCCCACTAGGACTTTTTATTTCTGTAGTATTATAAGTTTTAATTAATAAATCATAAAGTTCTTTAGATACTTCAATTTGTCTACTATCTAAGTTTATTTCATCTGAAAGTACATTTAAAAAATATTTATCATCTTTTGTAGTAATGTCATCCATTCTCAAGTTTCTTATTTCAGAGAATGATGATCCTACAATACCTTCAAACAGTAAAAGCACAATAGCCTTATCCCTGTTGTTATCCAGTAACTCAATTTTATTAAGGAGTTCTTCTCTTGTGTAATAATGCTTACCTGCATTCCAAACATAAGTAGAAACATACTCATCATTAATTACATCAACAATTGGATGTGTTGGAGAAGCACTATGACCATTATCAATAGCCCATGTTATATAGTTCTTTATAGTATTAATAAATATAATTGCTGATCTTTTTGTTTGTCTTTTAGCCTGTCTAAATAATAAATCTAACATGGAATTATCCATATCATATAAATCTGTTTCATGTTTTCTTTCAAATGATTCAGTACGATTAAAAATTGAGTAATAAGTTTTCTTAGATGAATCAGATAAATTTAATGTTTCAAGAAATGATTTCTTGTATTCCTCGTTATACATAATCACTTCACACCTTTCTTATACATATCTGTAAATATCTTTATCAATGCTTTTCGATCTTTAGCATTCAATTTCATTTTTCCAATAATTATTTTACTTAATTTAGATTCTGATTTATGGAATTCATTTATATCTATAATATCTTCTATTTTTTCAAATGGAATTTCATTATCTTTCATTAATTTAATTAAATATAGATGCCCTTCAAATACATCCGCATCAAAAAGTAGACTATAGTCACTTACTATATAGTTTTTATAAATACCAAATAGATACACTAAATATTCATTTATAGCCTTTGCAAGCCTTCTTGCATCCAAAATACTATCTAATTTAAAAATACTGTTTATCTGTGTGTTAATTATCTTATAAGTCGTAAAGTCACTACCTTTTATAGATGACTTAGCATCACTTGCAGATGTTATTCTATTCTTTAGTTGTCCTTCTGCTTTTAAAATATTCACTACTTCATTTGAATATGATTTATTATCTAATTCTTCTACTCGACTTCTTGATAAAGGAGTATGTTTATCTAGATCAACTTGATATCTTTTAACTTCTGCATCTGATTTATTAGAGATTGTTATTGGGAAAGAACCTTTAATATTAGAGTCTTTATTATAAGCACTGTAATTACCTAATAATCTATGCATCCCATCTACAATATCTAAAACCGTACCTTCATTTATTTTTAGAGTATGATTTTTATCATCGTAAACAAGTTCTACCCCTTCTAGAGCAGTCATTTGATGTGCATTAAGTGTAATTGTAGTTGGTCTTAACACACCTTTTAAAATCTCATTTCTAATCTGTGTAATTTTACTTTGATAAATAATAGGCTTCTCTATTTCTACCCCAAAACGAACAACTTTCTTCATACCACGTTGAACATTGGCGTTGTAATCTAATTTTCCTGATTTATATAATCTAGCTAATTCTTTTCTTGTTAGGGTTGCATTATAATAACCGTCACCTAAGTCAGTTACATTATGAATTGTCATTGGGAAATCGATAATATCTGTTGATGAAGATCCTACAAATTGATATCCGCCAATTTCTTTTTGTTCACGATCAGTAAACCATTCATTCATCCATTCACTCTGGTTCATTCCTAATTTAACGACTAATTGCTGCCCAAATAATGCAATCTCTTCAAATTCTAATTTACTTACATTATTAACATTATTAAATAAGGAATAAATCTTAGCACTTTCAATACCATGTTTGCTATTTAGGTGTTCGACAATTAAATCTACTTCATCTTTATCTACATTGGATGAGAAAGCATTTATTAAACTTTTAACTTCGATCTCTAATTGTTCATTATCTTTACCTAATTTCATTAATTTCCCTCCCTTAATTACAAGAGATATTTTATCATCTAGTAATTAATTTTTCATTAAATATTACATATTATTTTTCTTATTTTTTATTTTATTATTTAAAAGTAAAAGCATTTCTGGTCTCATTTCACTTAATGCTTCTAAGAGGAGTTCATGTGATACTGTTTTATAAATATCTTCATCGGTACTCATTTTTGCTGAAATAATACCTGTAACATTTAAATTAGTTAATCTTAAATACCTCATTGTTGTATTAACATTACTGTGTCTAGCTTTCTTTTTTGCTGAATCTATGCAGTTTCCATTATTAAGATAGCACATTGTTACAGCTAGTTTTTTAAATGAGTGGAAACTGTAGTCTATCCCTGTTTTATTTAATAATTTATTTCCTCTTTCCATCATACCTACTAATTGTTTATATGTTAGAGTAAATAATTTTTTATCATTTCCAATTGTTTTTAATTGTAAGAGTTCATTGTATAACTCTTTACTTATCTTATCAATCCATTCTTGATTACCTTTACCCTTGTTAAAACCATAGGATTTTAGAATAACTCCATCTTCAACCTCTATAAAATTTGACCATTCAACTGACAACAACTCACTTGCTCTCATACCTGTTTCAGCAGCTAAGTTTATTATTAATGATTTTTCTAATCCTTGATCTTCTTTTCCAAAGTAATCTGCATATTCCATTGCTAAATCAAAAGGAATCATTTCTATTTCTTCACTTGTATCAGGTAATGATTTTATCACTGTTAAATCATTTAAATCGTATTTAATTACTTTCCTACCTCTTAAGTGCTCAATAAGAGATTTGATTGCTGACTGACGATTATTTATAGTTTGATTTGAATATTTTCTTTTTCCCTCCTCTTTTTCAAGGTAAAACAGATCATCAAAATATTCAAATAAAACATCTGAGTTTAATCCATTTTCAATATCACTTACTGTTATATATTTATAATCACTTTTAAACAATATATCCTTAAATATCCTATTCAATGCTGAACGATAAGTTTTTTCTGTATTTATTGATTTTTTACCCTTAAATTTTAAAAAATCTTCAATGTGAGAACCTATATAATTATCTATATATGTTGTCGTTGCATAATCACTCATTGTCATTAATTACAACTCCTTCTCATGTTATATGTATTAATATAATTATACATAATTAATTCTACAATATCAACTATTTTATGTATTTATTTTATTTATAACATGAGAAGGATATTTTCATTTAAAGCTCATTATTAATCCTCATTTGGATATACAATTACTGTCTAAAAAGTCTTGAATTTCTTTTGCTTGTTGTAAATACATCACTGCGACATCTTTAGGTTGAATTATCGCTTCACATTCTAGCCAATTTTTCAAATCAATAAGCCACATTTCCACTTTAAATATATCCTTCTCGTTATTTATGGGTTTCAGGAATAATGTCTCCTTTCGTAAAAGTTAAATATTATGTAATTATTAATAATGATTTTCTGGATTCATTCCTTTGTACTTAAGACGAAGGTAGTTCAGATTAGCAATACATAGATTAATACTTTGATCAATTTTATTTAGCTCATTATCTGTCAACAAGACATCCTTAACCATGCAGTAAAGCTCATGGAGTTTTTCGGACTCTCTTTTAAATTCGAAAGCGTAATAAACCGATTCATAAACAAATGCCTCCATAGGAATTTCTTCATTAGTAGAGATATTTAATTTGTAATCCTTGCTAACAGTCCTTATCGTTCCGTCACTAGTGACAATTTTAGGAATGCTGTTTTCAACAATGAACTTAGCATTCCATTCACCATTTCTACATCTGAATTCAGTACCATTTTTTAATTTTGATACATAAACCTCTACACCACTATAACTGTTCTTGCCCATATCATCACACTCCTTTTACTTTTCATAATACTTACCTTTTATCTAATCATTGATTGATAATTTAATTTCGTATGCTTTTGCAAATTCAGTAATACCTGCGACAAATCCACTTGAATATCGTTCTTGTTCTATTTCACAAATATCTAACGTTCCTTTCTTTTTAGCGTTATAGCATTTAGAAATTTCAATATGACTTTTGAAATGATCAATAACTTTTTCTTTTTTTGTTTTCTCCACTTCGTATCCAAAATAAACTGCTCTTATTAAAGTGTCCAAATCCAAATATCGTTTATTTAAACATCCATTATTCTTGATCCCACGCTCTTCCCATCCGTTTCTTGCTGAAGTAGCAACTATATCAGCAGGATTATCATAGACTAATCTGTTCTCCAGAGCCTCAGCAACTTCTTTGGTTACTTTCACTTTCTCCTTCATATAAATTCTCCTTATGTATTTAATATTTAGTTTTTATTTAATTCCTATGAAACTATCTATTGATTTATTTTTATTACATACACTACATCCTAAAACAATACCTTCTTTCATAACTTCTACATTATAGCTGTTTCCACAATATTCTCCGCAAAGTTTTGGAGATACTCGCTCTTCTTGTACCTCAAAGCTGTATAGACTGTACCCACATTTCAAATACATTTCTCGTGACTTAATGCCAGGTTCATCAAATTTACTAGCTTCAAACCAGTTATTAGTTGAACTTCCACTCATTGATAAATAATTTCCTTCTTCATTTTTTAATACATACCCAATCATGATGCCATAACCTCCATTATGTATATTTTAACAATAATTTAACGCTTCACTTTCAAGATCAAAATTACGTTCCTTATCGCACTTTTTACATCTAATTCTATACTGTTTTACTATGTCAACATCGACTCCTGTATAAACATCTATATAAAATCTACCTAAATAAGTCCATTCATGAACACATTCAGCTTGTTTTATTTCTTTTTCACGCTGGATTTCTCTTAACTCTCGTCTATGTGAAAATTCACCTATCCATTTAAACAAAACTTAATCACCTACAATCAAAGATTCCTATTATAAAATTCTATTCTCTAACATGTATTTAGCAGCTTCTTTACAGTCATCAGTTATGAATTCAATTTCAAATGATTCTGGTAAGAAAGGAGCTGTTTGTGGAGAATCAACTTCATATGCAAATTCACCTTCAATATGCATGTGTAAGTATGGGCTGTCGTACCATTCTTCATCTTCTTCATCATAGTAAAGTTCTAAGCTGTCATCGCTATATTTATACTTTCTTAAATCATTAGGTGCTTCTAAATACCAATTTGAACCGTCCTCATTAAATCTTTCATATAACGTAACCCAAATAAACTCAGTATCGCCATTATGATACGTTACGTTAAAATAAGCTCCGTGTTTCTTAATTGTTGATGCAAAATACTCTTCTTTTTCTTTTATTGAGTTAATTTTAATCAAAATAAATTACCTCCGTTTATTTGTACTCCTTATAAATACATTAAGTTATTGTGGATACTATGTATTATGCAAATTAAATATAATTGTCTTACATAAAAACACATCAACTTTTAATAATATATCTCTTTCATTTAAATCTAATATCTCGTTCTACATCACTTTTACCATATAAAGTACCATATGATGTTCTGAACCAAAGACCATCTTCATTCTCCTCCTCTAATTCATAACGGAAGAAATGTCCCATATCTTCAATTTCACTTACACGTACAGGTAACCACCAATCACTCCAACCTCCACCCATACTTCGTCTTAAAAATACTTCTTGATGTAGTTGTAATAACGGTTCTTCTTTACCTTTGCTTTCACATTTCTCAGCTTTTCTAAGATCATTATATTTTTCATTACAAATCTCACATTCATAACTAGTGACTGTTTTTACCATCGATTGATCTCCTTTCTTAAGTAATGCTATTTACTCCACTCTATTTCTTCATAACTGTGATATTCCCTAAAAACTTCATCAAAAGCTAAAAAACTAACAGTTACTACCTCGTTATCTACTTCATATGGTGCTGATTCTAAGAATACTTTTTGTTCACCAAAATCAACATCGGTCACTAAGTACTCTGTTCCGTAATATTGGACAGAAAGTGTATGTTTTTCTGAAGGTATTGAATACAATTGATAAAACTTATTCATCAATTCTACTTCTTTCTGCTCAATCTCATACTTTTTCTCTTGAAGATCTTTAAGTTCTTTGTTAATTACATCTATTGTAACCATCACAACCATCTCTCCTTTAAATAATACATCTGTTTTAAGTAATTTTTATTTTCCTATTATTCACTTCTTCCATTTCATTTCTTATTTTTTTAATTTCATTATTATATGAATAGATAATCTCTTCAATCTGTTCATTATACTTTTGAACGGCTTCTTCATATGTATAAAAGATATTTACACTAACTCCTGTATAGCTTCTGTATCCTGTATTATCATATGGAGCATGAATTTCTTTCATCACTTTGCCATTCTTAACTTTTCTAAAATGATAATTCGAATAATAAACACGTTTATTCTTAGGTAATTCTGAGTTACATGTAACTTCTACCAATGTAGGCGGTACATGTCTTACATATCCTCCTGATTTACCTCTACGATAATCTGTGATCCATATTTGCTTTCCAATAACCGTTTCGTTCTCTAATAAAAATTGATTAAAATTCATTGTCCATCACCTCGTGTTTTTTCATCCATTCAATATATTCACAATCACATGAAGGCGTATCTTCTGAGACTTGAACATAACCTATCCCAATATCAACCATATCACCTTGACAGTATTCTTTATTGCAATGAGGACACTTTTTAATAATGATCTCTCCTATTCTGTATTTTTATAATAGACGGCTATTATTGAACTCTTATGTATTAAATAAATCCTTTATTGCATCTAAATTTTTATCATCTAAATATCTATCAATTAAATTGTATTTATGGAACTCCATGATTTCCTCTAAAATTAAATTTGTTTCTTTTGAAATAGGAATCTTTTCATCTTCAGTCATATATCCAGTCACCAGAAAATTTAATGCTTCTGGGATTCCTTTGAATGCTGCAACCTGATAAAGATGATATTTAAAAATACCACCATTTGCAGATTCAAATGTTATTTCTTCATGACTATTTAATATTTTCTTGTTTAATAAGTCGTATTCGATAACAACGGCATCATTAGTTAATAAAGTATGTATAACGTTTCTAACCTTGGTTTGTATATCTCCATTTTGGAAGTGAATATATAGAATACGGTTTAAATCATCTAATTCCTGTTTATCAGCATTAAATCTGAAATCCGTCATAATAAATCATCTCCTCTTATTTGATAAATTGTGTTGCCAAATTCAAAATAAATAAATTTATCTCATCCTTATCTTTAAAAGTACTTCCTAATAATTTTCTTGTTTTTGCTCCATTATGTTCAATGTTGATCCATAAGGACATTCCATGCTTATATTCTTTAGTGTCGAAAGAGACATTTTTAATCATTATTCATTCTCCTTTTCTAATAAAATGCGACTATTATTTAATCCTTCCAAGTCTCTCTAGCACGTTTTAAATTATCTATCACCAATGAGTGTCCATATTCATCCGTCATTATTAATCTCCGTAAATAATTTAACTCTGAATAAGATAACAGAACTTCAATCTTTTCTACTTTTTCACTTTCACAAAATTCAATTGCATCATTCAGTCTACCTAATGCTGTATCCATTGATTTCATCTCCTGTTTTTATGTATTTTATAAAATGAAATTATTATTTAAATCACCATATCGATTTTGTACTTTTATAATTATTTAAGATGAACTGTCTAACTGACTCATCGATATCTTTAAAATAATACACTTCATCAAATTCAATTGCCGTTCCTAATATTCTACCGTTTTCCATTGGAATGATTACAATACCGTTTATATCTCTATTCATACTTCTACAGTAATTTTCTAGTGAAATTATTGCAGATAACTCTCCTTTATTTCCGTTATTATACGTATCTTTATACACAATTGCAGCGACAATATGATTCTTTTTATTATCTGATTTAACAACTTTCCGATTAAATAGGTTCTTAATTACATCCACACAAATTTCATCCTTTCATAAAAGCGTTCTTTTAGAGAAATTTACTTTTCACACCATACACATTATATGAAAACGTATACTCTCCAGAGTTCAACTTCTCTTCATTACTCATCTTAGTTGTCAATTTTGGTTTTTCTCCGAATGCATCTTCGTAACGTTGAATGAATTCATTTATTCTTTTCTCCTGAATACCTTCCAAATTAACCTCTTCAATGACTATTTTCACAAATTTACCTTTTAACTCATCATTAATTTCATGTAGAAGCTCTTTATTCAAATAACCTCGTATCAGTTGTTTATTCATAATAAATCATTTCCTCTCATAAAATCGTTATATTATTTAAGCACCGTCATTTCAATTTTCACTACTTCTACGATTTCAAATTCAGAATGATATTGATGTACATTTCCATTCTCTTTAAATAATCCTTCTACGCCAAACTTTTTAAACTTTAAATAATCTTCGTACCACCAATCCACGTCTTCTTTATCCGTAGTAAAGGCTAAATCAATTCGTTTAGTTGGATAAATCGTAACATGACTGCCTTGACCGAAATCTAAATTCGCTAACTGTCCATTATCTAATAAGAAACCATATACAATTGTTTTCATAAATAAATCATCTCCTTTTTCGGTAATATCAACTTTTCATTTAATTAACTAAATTCTCCTTCATACCATTCATATCCATCAATTATTGAATAACCTCTAGAATGAAGATAATTATTGTTCATAAATTCAATATGGCTCTTTTCACCGTTCCATTTAATTAATTCATTCTCTAAGTCATCCCAAGTGAACTGCTCACCGTATTCATTGACAATATTCCATTCTTTTTTATTTTGTTCATACCACTTCTTCATTCCAGAAACTCCGTGGTATTCTTCTTGAATTTCAAATAAAGGTTTCCATCCTGCTGACCGTTTCCCAATATGTATTTCTTTAGACTTTTTACCATTTGAGTAGCGAATATCCTCTAGTTTATCTAAGAGTTGATCTTCGTCACATCCATATTCGATTAATTTTGTTTTAAACGTACTTATAAGCTCATCTAATCCTTCGTTATACTGTCTTGAATATTGTATACTTTTCTTGTTTTCAAAATAATAATTTGTCCCCATCTTCCAATAACTCCTTTTATAAAATCGAATTATTATTTAATACCACAGAACTTATAACATGCCATAACTTGATCTAAATTTAAATCAAAATCCTCCATAGCATCTTCAACAGTTCCGTAGTATACAATGTCCTCTGGTCGAATTCTAGTACCCTTAACTACGTAACTACCTCCATGAATATTTTCTTTATATTCAATATATTCCACGCATTCATCTCTCCTCTAAAATTTAAACGATAAGTACACTATCATCATATTCATTAACTTCAGTAACAACTTCAGAACCTGTAAACACTCTGTCGCTAGGTACTTCTACGACCTTACTTTTATCCTCTATTTTCTCTAAAATTTCAATCAAATCTTTTACTGTCATAGCCTTCTTAGCCATTTTTAATTCCCTCCATTTTTTATATAAAATACGAATATTATTCAATTAATCTTATTACAGTTAATGGTTTACTTTTCAAATCAAAAGCCTCAGTCATTGTTAATATAAATGATTCACCTTCAGTTTGAGTAATTACTTCACTCCATTTTATTTAATACCATCTACCTTTTCGCCTACCTTCAATTGGAAGATCGTCTAATATAATTATTCCATATTCTTCAGTATCAACAACTTTAGCTACATGTTCATGTTTATAAAAAGAATTTATCAAATTATACACCTCCTATCTTTACTTTTTCATACTAGCATAGCGATCAAATAGCCCATTATCTGTATTCTTAGAGGGGATAAGTTCTTATTTCCAAGGTGGAGAAGTGATGCGTGACAACACCTCTTCATAAAGAGTAATGAACACCTTCACTTTATTTGGAAACTTTTGCTAAAAAGTGGTTTATAGTGGTGGGCTACTGGACTACCATGGAATAGCGAGACAGGCAAAACTTTAAACGGAGCAGTAGCGGAGGAAGCGATTCGGCGCTCGCCTACAGGAAAGCAAGTAGCCTGCAACGGAAATTCATTTTCATCTTTTATATAAATGCTATTGATTGCTTTGTTTATCAACACTATGTAGAGATGTCGTTTTATTACTCAAAAAGCAGGTCACAATCAGTGTGACCTGCTTAGCTAGGCGTATAGGTTAATGTGTAATAGATGGTTTTCTCCATTTACTAAATGTCGAATCCATATTAAAGGATATGGTGTTCTCATTAATGGACAAGCCTGAGATACTTGTATTACAAAGTTCATCCAAACTATCTGAATGATTGTTTTTATTTGATGCATTGGCCGCCATTGCCAGCCCTCTCGCATTAATAATTGTGTCATGTGGCGTTACATACACTATAGGGGAATCTATATTTAATCCAAAAGTGAAAGGATTGACTAATGACATAGTAGAAATACTTTCGTTTGATATTCTAATAATGCCATATTGCTCAATATAATAATCTCGTTTTTGTTGAAATGTATCCTCAAATCCAGGAATATCACTAATATATTTTGAATAGAGTGAAATATTTTTATAGGCAGATAGTGTATCTTGATAGGCTTTTACTTCAGATTGAATAATGATTTGTTCAATTCGTTGTTGATCCTTGCTAGGCTGTTTAATTGTAATTTCTTCAGCTGAGACAGAGATATTACATGAAAAAGTAGCCGTAAGTATGAAAACAGTTTCATTCAATTTTAAGTCACTCCCAGTACAAAAAGATTTCATGTTCATCAATCTATCCTGACTTTATAAATATATTTTATTGCTAATCTAAGCGTAACATCTGTTAGAGCGCCATTTCAATGGTAAGTTTACGCCACTTTAATGGCGGTACTTGGTTCTCTACCGCCATTTTTTTAGTAATAATTAGCAAAAATCTGGCGTGGTTTGCATGAATAACGCCATTTTTTGGCGGTCTTTCTCTTTATAAAGGAATTAATGGTATTTAATGTATTATATAATGGCGTGACTAGTATTAATTCCCACTAATCTATATAATATCTAGTAATACACTAGATAGGAGAGAGGACTATTGAAGGATTTAGATATGCGTATCAATGAATCATTAGACATCCTTATAGAAAATGAGCTATTACTTGGACCTGAGCTAAAATTAATGCTAAAAAGCTTTAAAGAAGAAAAAACAACAGTAGGTTTTTCCTTTGGTAAAATGTGTTTTTGGCATTATGAAGCATTTTCAAGTAGTATAAATCAAGATATCTACAAGGTAGCTGCTGCAATTGAACTTTTAATACTGTCTTTTGATATTATTGATGATCTGCAGGATAAGGATTCAGACTATAGTTGGAACAAAACACCTGAATTATCATTAAACGTTGCTTTAGCTATGCTGATCATGGCATCTAAAACAATAGATGAAACCTCTTTTGAACATAAAAGAGCGGCTATAAAGCTAGTTGATGAATACGCATTAAAAAGTATAAATGGACAGCAATTAGACTTACTAAATAGTTGTCGCGATGAAGATTCCTATGTAAAAATGATTACCTTGAAATCCGGATCATTAACAGCAATGGGTTGCTTGGTTGGCGAAGTACTTGCAAAAGGAGAAATATCTCAAGAAGTAGAGGAATATGGGAAATACATA
Organism: Lysinibacillus sp. 1 U-2021; assembly: GCF_029916965.1. NCBI lineage: Bacteria > Bacillati > Bacillota > Bacilli > Caryophanales > Bacillaceae > Lysinibacillus > Lysinibacillus sp. 1 U-2021. The sequence goes on along the minus strand of NZ_CP123966.1, from coordinate 3,468,881 downwards.
GGGATCATCCAACAAATTAAAAATGATATTCAAAGCTTAAAGGTATGGGGTCCTAAAAATGATCTGCTAAATAAAAGGTATTCTCTGCCTATTATTTATCTTTTATCACAGAAAAATGATGTTTCAAAATCTGTTTCTAGCTATTATAATGATGATATAGTTACAGATTTGGATAATAATGCAACAGAAGATGCGTTGACAAATGGTGGGGCGATACGTTATGCCATTACCATAAAAAACGTCTATAAATTTAAAGCATTAAATTACCTAGAAAATGTAGCTATAAATCAGGTAGGTAGAGAATACCTACAAAAACTATTGAAATGAGGAGAGATAAAAATGATTAATGTAATCCAATATTTAGAGCAAAATCCAAGCCTAGTTACACTATTAAAAGAGCAAAAAGCATCATTAGTTGGAGTTTCATCTGTAGAGCAATCAGCAATTTTAGAAGCATTTAACGGTGAAATGAATACAGAAAGTGATATTTGGAACTAAGAAAGTTGCGAAGTAAGTTGTTTTGGCCCGCTATAATTCTCTATTTAATTATTGGTTTTTATTTAAATTATGTGAATTATAGCGAGCCTTATATACAAATTGGGGTAGAAGAAGAGAATGACAAATGGGTTATTTCTCAACTTTATTATAAAGACTGGGCAGAGGATCAAAATATTTCTGTTGGTGATGCAATTTTAAGTGTAGATCATGAACCCATCAATGAATTAAATCAACTGAGATATAAATCTAAAATTTTATCTGCTAATGAAATAACAGTACTGAAGCCCGATGGAGATCTAATCAATATACATATTAAGCATTTGGATATCCCTCAACAATTTATCTATGTATTAATCATTCCAGCTTGTTATTATTTATTAACATTATTTGTTGCATTTTATTTACATTTCAAACAAAGGAATACAAAATTAGCTGACTTACTAATTCTTTTTATGTTAACCGTTTCATTGGCTTATGTAAGTAGTGGTGTCTCTGGTAGGATGGATACGATTGGCATTATCGTAAATCGAAGTAGTATGCTGTTATGTTTAGTTATACTATTACATTTTTTGAGAAATTATTATTCATTTGTGAAAACAAATTGGGTGTTTACAAATAATATCAAGCTCTTTTATATAATTCCTTTTATAGCTTTTGTATTAGGATGTATGGGTACTATTTATCCTGCTTCAAATGATATTCTTTCCAATGTTATATTGGCTATTTTCTTTATTCTCCTAGTGATCATCCTTAGTATTTTATTAATAAGCTATTTTAAGTACAGCTCACCTCAGTTGAAAATTTTATTAAATAGTATATTAATACCGTTTCTACCATTTCTTTTTTTATATGCACTCCCTAAAATTTTTTTCCATACGTATATACTTTCTTCTGAGATAAGCTCATTATTTTTATTGTTTATACCATTTAGCTTTATTTTTACGCAATTAGCAGAGCGATTATTTGATATTGAGTACCATATTACAAGACTACGTTATTATGTTATATTTTCTTTAATCTTTACTGTATGGTTTACAGTGGGACTATATTTTATTGCCGGGCGTTATTTAACCATGACTGTTGTGTCGGGTGTATCTTTCTTTACATTTTCTTCATTAATCATACTTTTTTACGTAAAAGAGAAGGTCGATTATCGCAAGCGGAAAATATTATTTTCCACAAAGGGTGACTATATTCATCAGCTATATACAGCTGTAGATAAAATTGGGAAAACAATTAAAATTAACGAACTTTTAGAAAAGTTTGCTTATGAGGTTTCCGTGCATCTGGAGTTAGAGGATGTTTTTGTCTTAACATATAACTATGACAAAAACGAATTCTTACCAATAGCTGGTGAAAGTATTAGGATCGATCCTGACACAATGGAAGAAATCAGATTAGGTGAAATACGCAAAATTGACAAAGTTTATATAGCATTCCTCCATCAGGATGCACATTTTAAAAGAGCTTTAGTGCTAGGGCATAATAATACGATTCATTTAAAAGATGAGGAGCTTTTATGGCTTGAACTACTCTTATTATATGTAAATAATTTTATTGAAAATACCAAGATGGTAGAAGAACTGCTAGAGGAACTGAAGCATATGAAGCAAGCTGATGATGGTCAGTTACCATGGCTGAATAAGCTATTATGGCTAAGATTTGAAGAAGAAAAATACCAGTTAGCTCAAGAGTTACATGACACCAATTTACAGGAGCAACTTCATATAGCTCGCGAGGTGGATGTCCTAGTAAATGCAAAAAATACCACGGATATTCAAGAAAAGCTTGCGAAAATTCATAAACAAATGGTTGCATCCTTACATGAATTACGTACTTATTGTGAAAACCTAAAACCGCCGTTACTAGATACATTAGGTTTAAATGCTGCTTTAGAAAAACTGATTCGGAAAGTTCAAGAAAGAGCTAACTTCATGCTTATTTACACCATTGATCGTCTTTATTTAGAGGATGAGCGCATGAATTTGATGATTTATCGTTTATTCCAAGAGCTACTTAATAATGCATTGAAGCATTCTTATGCAGTATCAGTTGAAATTCATTTAAAAGAAATGAACGATGGTTTTGAAATCATTTATAAAGATGATGGTGTAGGCTGTAATGTAGAGGACATTATAGTAGCAGAATCTATGGGCATTCAAGGTATGCAGGAGCGCGTAAAAGCGTTTAACGGACAATTTACTATTGACTCAAATATCAATAAAGGGATGTTTATTAGAATCATGGTGAAAGAAGGGAGTGAAACACTTGATTACGATGCTCATAGTGGATGATCACCCTATAGTGTTAGAGGGAACTAAAAATTTATTTCAAGAGAATGAAGATATTATCATCGATACGGAAAGTGATGCAACTTGTGTCATTCAAAGGATAAAGAATAAACCGTACGATATCTATCTAATAGATATCAATATGCCATTAGAAAATGGAATTAACCTAGCCCGTAATATCAAGGCTATTCAGTCAAATGCTTCAGTTATTCTTTACACAGGTGATGACATTACGGATTATTATCCACTCATTTTAGAAAGAAAAATAGAAGGTATTTTAGCTAAAACAGCTTCGAAAGAGCAAATATTAAGAACAGTAAGGGCAATTGCAAACGGTGAAATTGTTTTACCTAAAAATTTCTTAGATTTTCTGGATGATAAATTTAAACTGCAAGGCGCTAAAGATATTCACTTAAATGAAAAGGAAAAGAAAATTCTAAGACTCATTGCAGAGGGCCATACAAATAAAGCCATCGCTATTGAATTAAATATTCCTCAACGTACAACGGAGAGATATTTAACGCAACTCTTTTCTTTGTTGAATGTAGATTCACGAACAGAAGCTGTAAATCTTGCTGAGAGAATGAATTTACTCTAAAATATTTCTATGTTATACTGTTGGTATATTTTTCAATTAATAGGGGGCATTATGGGAATTGAATATCCTATATATTTCCTTAGTAAAATAAAACCATATTCCTATACTGAATTGCCTATAAAATATGATAGACACCGCCAAAAAAGTGGCGGTGTTTTTTGTTTCCGCCAAATCACGCCAAAAATTTGTCTGAATCACGCCAGAAAATTGGCGTAAACCCGAAGTTGAAATAACGGTATAACTACTGGTACGCTTAAATTAACAATGGTTAAGTAGATTTGCTTTAGTGAGTAATATATAAATCATTTTATTAAATAAGCAGCCTGACTATCTATGAATAAAGTAGCGTTAGTAGAATGTTACTAGCTAGTCAATATACTTCACCATAAAACTTTATAAAGGTAGGCGTGTATTGTGAAAGTAGAACTTGAAAATTTGTTTTCCATAGATGAAACTAGTCAAGATCAAGTTATTAACGTTTATAATCGTCATGGTATTGCTATTGGTGCGCCTGAATTGAGAAAAAGAAACTTAAAAACAAAATTTAATCCTATTTTTACATTAAATGAAGATGTAACATACGAGCAGGTAACAGCTTTATATGAGTCATTAGAGCGTGAATTTGGAATTGTTTCAATCGGAGAACGTTTTTACTTTGAATTTTCAGATACAGAGTATGAACGAGCACCATTATTTACTTTAAATTCAACAGGTAATTCACCGGAAATGTTCTTAGAAGATAAAGGGACACTATTTTCTTTGAGTACACATTGTAAGTGTTGTGGGCTCATGGATAAAGAGCAGTTATCACCAATAGTCATTGATACTACGCAGATGAAAGATCGTCATCTAGTGCATGTAAATGGTTATTGGGTAGCTTCTGAGGAACTAGTATCTTTAATGAAAAGAGAAAAACTAGAAGGCTATGAGCTTTTAGAGGTGATCCATCAAGGCCCGGAAGAAGGAAAACAGCCAGCCTATCAAATTATTCCTATACAAATACTCCCTGAGTGTAGTAAGGACAGAGTTAAATTATACTTTGCAACTGAGCAACCTCCGTGTAGTTGTGGTTTAAATGGTGTCATTAATGGTCCTGATATTTATCATCATGAAGATTTGGAAAACTTAAAAGGTGATGTTTTCTACTCAGCCGAGTGTAGTCATGATGGAAGATATCTATATAGAAAGACTTTGTTTAGTAAAAGATTTAGAGAAACTATTATAAAATATGGTATTTCACGTGAGGTTAGAGGAGAAAAGGATGTAAACTTTGGTTCAAAAGATTGGCTTTTTGATCCAGTGCTAATTAAGTAGACAAATTTGGTCTAGTAAAAGAATAAGGGAGTGTTTAGGATGTTTAGAAGAATACTACCTATAGTAGCCATTTTATTCATTGTTGCATTGGCCGTTTCCAATTACTTTCACAAACCAGAAGAAGAATCTGTCACTATTTATCAAGAGGTCAATGGTGTAAACCTTTCATAAAATGAAGGCCTATATTTCATTCAGAAAAGATTTATTTGTGTTATGATGTGAAGGACATAGCATGAATGTTTTTTGAGGTGAAAAAATGAAAAAATGGGCATATCCATTAGCAGTTTTAACGTTAATTGTCTTTATTGTATTAAGAGCCACTTATCATAGTCAGCTGATGAATACATTTGATGCAAAGATGGCAGAGCTTCTTTTTGGTAATCGTTTTATTGAGATCTTTCATTATATAGGTGAGCCGAAATTTGTTGTTGCTGTTGCAATAGTTTTAATGGTGTATTTAGCTTGGAAGGTAAAAAATTATCGAGGTATGCTATTTGTTGTACTAACTTTTGCAGTAGGCAATGTTCTGAATCAATTACTAAAGAAATGGGTGCAACGTCCACGACCTGAAATTGAGGATCAACTGACATCCTTTAGCTTTCCGTCTGGACATTCGATGACAGGTATACTTTATTTATTTACACTTGCTTATATTTTAGCGGAGAATAGTAGTAAAGAACGTAAAAACCTTCTGTGGCTTGGGGCTACAATTTTAATGGTGCTTATTGGTTTATCACGTATTGCAGGAGCTCGACATTTTGCTACAGATGTACTTGGTGGTTGGAGCATCGGCTATACTTGGTTTATCATCTGTGTCATTTGGTACGAACGGCGTAAACGTTTATTTCAATCTAATCATAAATAAAAAGACAGGCAGTATCTATTTCACATGATAGATACTGCTTTTTTACATTTTACCGAGACACTGTAAAGAATGATATTTGCCTTATAAAAAAGAATTGCGTATAGGAAACTTCTACGTTAAGATGAGTACAATAAGAAAAAGAGCAAAGGAAGAAGGGCATGGACGGAAATGTTTTACTGGCATTAGGATTAACCCTGTTTGCTGGACTTGCAACAGGTGTAGGTAGTTTAATAGCATTTTTTACATCAAGAACAAATACAAAATTTTTATCATTAGCATTGGGTTTTTCAGCAGGGGTGATGATTTATGTATCCCTTGTAGAAATATTTGTGAAAGCTAAAGATGCTTTAACCAATGCATTAGGTACAACAAATGGCTATTGGATGACAATCCTAGGATTTTTCGGTGGGATGTTGTTTATTGCCTTAATTGATAAATTCATTCCGAAGGCAACTAATCCTCATGAAGTAAAGCTGGTAGAGGATGTTAATGCCATCAAACCACAGGTTAATGAAGAACATTTGATGAAGATGGGCGTTTTTACAGCTCTGGCGATTGGCATTCATAATTTTCCTGAGGGGATCGCTACATTTATGTCAGCTATTAATGATCCGAATGTAGGGATTGCTATTGCCATTGCAGTTGCTATTCATAATATTCCAGAAGGCATTGCTGTATCTGTTCCTATTTTCTTTGCAACAGGTAATCGAAGGAAAGCCTTTAAATTATCCTTTTTATCAGGATTGGCAGAGCCTGTAGGTGCATTAGTAGCTTTTTTGCTCCTTATGCCCTTTTTAACAGATGTCATGTTTGGAATCGTTTTCGCTGGGGTTGCAGGGATAATGGTCTTTATTTCACTAGATGAATTGCTACCGGCTGCACAAAGATATGATGAAACACATTTGTCGATGTACGGTCTAGTAGGGGGGATGGCGGTCATGGCCATTAGCTTAGTATTATTAGCATAAGTAAGTAGGAAAAGGGAGACATCTTTGTAAAAGTGGCTCCTTTTTCTTTTTTCTATTAGCGTGTAACAACAGCTTCTTTTGACTCCACTAGCTCTTGTACTATTTTGAGACAATCATGAAATGTGGTAAAAGGTCTATATGGAACATGGAGCTCTTTACAGCGTTGGATAAGATGATCTCTAGCTAAAACAATATCTGCTAGTTTAGCTGCCTCAAAATCTGATAGAGAATCACCAATTACAATTTTAAAATGATCTTCCTTAGCAACCTTCCGCATTACGCTTGGTTTACAGCAGCCACATCCTTGTGTGCTGTATTTAGCGCACTCCTCATCACAGCTATTTGGGTAGATCAATTCTATTTGTTTACCAGAAAAATCGGCCTTATTACAGTAAATGCCTGAAAAGGGACCAAATTTATCAACTAAAGGCTCGATAAAAAAATCAACTCCGCCACTTACAATATAAAATGGTATATTGTTATTTTGAGCATAGCGGGCAAAATCACCAAATCCCTCACGTATAACTGCCGACTCCATTAGGTATTGAATGACTTCATCTTTTTGATGAGTAGAAAGTAGATGAAACATTGCTGATAGCCCATCTTTAAATGAAATGGTTTGCTCCATCATCGCTTGAGCAATTTTCTCAGATTCTTCTGGTACAAATTCAGTCATAAGTGAAAAAATGTTATCTGTTTCTGTTATCGTGCCATCGAAATCACAGAATATAATGGGTTTCAAGATAATTCCTCCTTAGAAAAGCGCGTATAAAAGGTCTAATTCTATACTTCTATAATATTAGTTTTATCCAAACTTGCTTTCAAGAAAAAACGCCTACTATTAAAGTAGACGTTTCACACATTCATTGACTTGTACACCATGTTCATCAGCATTTGTTAAAATAATTTGATGCTCTGGGAATTGCTTTTTCATTAATTCAACGAAGTCAGAGGCAATAGCAGAAGGAATAATAGAAATCATTGTTGGTCCAGCGCCACTTAGAGCAGTACCATATGCACCGTTCGATTTTGCAGCCATACGAATTTCTTCGTAAGCAGGAATTAGCTTTGCACGAAACGGTTCATGGAATAAATCTGCCTCCATATAACGTCCAGCACGTTCAAAATCTCGTACCATTAAAGAAGCGGCTAACATATTTGCATTTGCTGAGGCGTGAACAGCATAGGAACGGTTAAATTGCTCTGGTAAAACAGAACGTGATTCACTTGTTTTTAATTCAACATCTGGTACATATACCACAAAGGAGGCATCGATATCATTGATGTGGAATGTATCGACTATGCCATTGTCATCCATCGAAGAAATCGTTAATCCTCCTAAAACTGAAGCAGTTGCGTTATCTGGATGTCCTTCAATTTGTGAAGAGAGGTTGAGTTTATCTTGAAGTGTTAACTCCAGCTTGCAGACTTGGTTAGCAAGCTCAATACCTGCAACAATAACTGCTGCACTGCTGCCAAGTCCACGTGCCAATGGAAGTTCACTAGTCATCTCCACACGACAGGCAGGTAGCTGTTGACCATATAGATCTGCAGTTTTTTTTGCAATGATGTATAGTAAGTGATCTTCAAGCTCAAACTCTTTAGGACCATTATCATCAAGATGAATAATTTCCCATTGTTCTTGCAAGGTAACAGAAAGCTGTAAGTAAAGAGACAAGCCAAGTCCTATTGAATCAAAGCCTGGACCTAAGTTGGCTGTGCTTCCAGGAACTGAGATTTGCCACATTTTACTCATAGTACACCCTCAATATATGCACGAATTTCTTCTTCATCGTTTTTAAGGGATACGACCTCTACAGTGGACACATTCATGGCTGTATCAGGATCTTTTAGGCCATTCCCTGTAAAGATTGTTACAACCTTAGCGCCTTGAGGGATTTTTCCATTTTCAACAGATTTCATAACACCTGCTAAAGAAGCAGCAGAGCCAGGCTCAACAAAAATGCCTTCTGTACTTGCGATTAATTTATAGGCTGCTACAATTTCTTCATCTGTAACAGAATCAATGATACCACCAGATTCATCTCGAGCAGCTTCTGCCAATGTCCAACTCGCAGGATTGCCAATTCGAATGGCAGTTGCCACTGTTTCAGGATTAGCAATTGGCTCACCCTTAACGATTGCTGCAGCACCTTCAGCTTCAAAGCCATACATTTTTGGTAGCCCACTATTTTTTGCAGCGTGATATTCTTTAAACCCTTTCCAATATGCAGTGATATTACCTGCGTTCCCAACTGGAATACACAAATAATCAGGGGCTGAACCTAAGGCATCAACAATTTCGAACGAAGCCGTTTTTTGACCTTCGATACGGTATGGATTTACAGAGTTAACAAGTGCAACTGGTGTCGTTTCACTTACTTGGCGAACGATATTGAGTGCATCATCAAAGTTTCCGTCAATTTCGATAATCTTTGCCCCGTACATTGTTGCCTGTGCTAACTTTCCGAGAGCAACTTTACCTTTTGGAATAACAACGATTGATTGGATGCCTGCACGAGTTGCATAAGCAGCCGCAGCAGCGGAAGTGTTTCCTGTAGAAGCGCAAATAACGCATTGACTTCCATCCTCGATTGCTTTTGCAACAGCAAATACCATTCCTCGGTCTTTAAATGAGCCAGTTGGGTTTGCACCCTCAATTTTTCCGTAAAGCTCAATGCCTAGTTTCTTAGATAAATTCACTAAATGTATAAGAGGCGTATTGCCTTCATTTAAAGTTAAAGCAGGTGTATTTTCAGTTACGGGTAAAAATTGTTTATATTCTTCGATAAGGCCTTTCCACATAACGTAACGATCTCCTTTTGTTCTTATAGAAAGAACAGTTGTTTTTGTATAAAAGACATTTTAACGCAAATAGCACTATTATTTCAATACCATTTCATTAATTGTCGAAACAATTCGGTAATTTGAATAGTACTTGTCACTTTCTTGAAACAACTGTATAGTAATCTTGTAATGTAAAGTCAAGTGTAAAGACAGGTGGTTGGGATGACAATAAATACAGCAGTAACAAAGAAACCTCAGCAATCCATTTCCAGAAATAAATTATTGGGTGTAGCGGGGGTTGGGTGGCTCTTTGATGCGATGGACGTTGGTATATTATCCTTTGTCATTGCAGCATTGGCCGCTGAGTGGGGACTATCACCAAGTCAGTCTGGTTGGATTGGTAGTATAAATTCTATCGGCATGGCTGTAGGAGCACTCTTTTTTGGTGTGTTTGCTGATAAAGTAGGTCGCAAGCAAATATTTATGTGGACACTTGTCCTTTTTTCTATTGCAAGTGGATTATCCGCTTTTACAACAACATTAACTGCATTTTTAATTTTACGCTTTTTAGTAGGGATGGGGCTAGGAGGAGAATTGCCTGTAGCTTCAACACTTGTATCTGAAAGTGTGGCTGCCAAAGAAAGAGGGCGCGTGGTTGTATTACTTGAAAGCTTTTGGGCAGCAGGCTGGTTAATTGCAGCACTTATTTCGTATTTTGTTATTCCCACATGGGGATGGCGAGTAGCCCTTATACTAACAGCACTTCCAGCGTTTTATGCTATTTATCTTCGTTGGCATTTGCCAGATTCACCACAATTTACTGTGAAGGAAGAAGCAAAAAAACGGAGCATTGGCCAAAATATGAAAGAGGTTTGGTCAAAAAAGTATGCTCGTTCTACATTTATGCTGTGGCTATTATGGTTTACAGTTGTATTTTCGTATTATGGCATGTTTTTATGGCTGCCAAGTGTGATGGTAGGGAAAGGCTTTGACATGATCACAAGCTTTAAATATGTTTTGATCATGACTTTAGCTCAATTACCAGGTTACTTTACAGCCGCTTGGTTTATAGAAAAGTTTGGACGTAAGTTTGTCCTTGTTTCCTATCTAATTGGTACTGCAGCGAGTGCTTATATTTTTGGTAATGCAGATACTTTAGCCGTATTGTTAACTTCAGGGATGCTTTTATCTTTCTTTAACTTAGGAGCTTGGGGAGCATTATATGCTTATACACCCGAGCAATATCCATCAGTTATTCGTGGAACAGGTGCTGGTATGGCAGCAGCAGTTGGACGAATTGGTGGTATTTTTGGTCCGTTGCTCGTTGGCTTTTTATTAACGGCAGGCTATGATATAGGCTTTATCTTTGCCATTTTCTGTGGAGCGATTATTATCGGTGTTATAGGGGTCATCTTCCTTGGGAAGGAAACGAAGCAGCTTGAACTAGAATAATATGAAATAGAATGTCCTGGATCAAAGGAATTGGTCCAGGACATTTTTGTCTGATTTCGCTTAAATAATACATAAAAATAAGATTTTATTAATTTTTATTCGATTTGACTGATTTATTTGTTAAAATGACAAATCAATATAAAATGGTTAAAGCGTAAATCAAATTGTTTTATTAGCAGGTTAATGCGATGAAGATTTTTCAGAAAAGTCATTGTATTCAAATTGTAATCGTGATACTGTATTTTTAATCGAATTTTGAGCCAGTAGGAAACAATCTCCCGTTCGTGATAAGGTCATTGAAAGAAAGGTTGTTAGGAATGAGTATTCATGAAGATATAAAGAAAAGGTTTGTAAGGCTGTCAAAGGGCCAGCGTAAAGTAGCTCAATTTGTAATGGATAATCCCACAACAGTGATTGCTAATGGAGCAGCAGAGGTTGGCAGATTGGCTAATGTAAGTGAATCAACCGTGATTCGATTTTGTTATGCTATGGATTTGTCAGGGTATGTAGAACTGCAAGAGGAAGTTAGAGCCTATATTATGTCTCAAGATGTAGGTGCAAATCTACAGCCTACATATACTGCTAAGAAGCTAACTAATTCTAGCTTTGGTAAGGTGATGCAACGAGATAGCCAAAATATTCAAGAAATAATTCAATTGATTAACGATCAGCAGATCCAAAAATGTTCAAAATGGATGCATGAAGGAGATAATATCTATATTTTAGGTACTCGTCACAATGCATCTGTAGCAAATTGGCTATCTAATACACTGCAAACACTCCGTGCTAATATTAAGCAGCTTCGTTTAGACTCAGATGATTTAGTGAATCAAATAAACAGTATGGGCGAACATACGACTTTAATTGTACTTTCTTTTGATAAACAAATTGTGGATATTAAAACGATTCTTGAAATTGCAAAGGTAAAGAAAGTGAAAATTATTGCCATTACAGGTTCTGCGTTTTCGCCTATTCGAGAATATGCTAGTGCATTATTTACCCTCGGCACCAAGAATCATTCTTCTCTAGATATTGCACCAGTCTTGATTTCATTTTTGCATGCGTTAATAGAGGAAATGATAAGCCAGGATAAAGACCACTATGAAAAATATCAACAATCGTACGAGCAAGTAGAAAGTAATGTATTATTCTTAGATGCTATTAGAGAAAAGCAGGTTTTTTAATGTAAATACGCATAGATAGTTTGTTTCAACAAACTATCTATGCGTATTTTTTTGAAATTTTCTATATAAAAAGATGTCCAAATAGTATTTAGACATCTAGGGAAAGTGAATTATAGAATTTTACTCAAGCTATATTCATTAATATAAGTATCATTTAATTTAATGGCATTTTTTCGAATGCCCTCCTGATGAAATCCTAGCTTTGTAAAGAGACGTAAAGCTACATTGTTATGCTCCATAACAGATAACTCTAAACGGGAAATATCATGTTGTTTAGACCAACTTTCTACAGCTTTCATTAGTGCGGAGCCAATACCTTTTTGTTGATGCTCTTCTTTCACAGCTAAACGAATAGAGGCAACGTGTCTAGCTTTTGATTGTTTATATCCATGAATAACTGCATAACCTGCAAAGATTCCGTTTAGTACACAAAGTAGTATAGTACGGTTTTTTAGTTGCTTCCAATAGGTTAAATTTTTACGAAGTTGTTGGACAGTGAGATCTAGCTCATTTTGAACATTATACATAAAGTCAGTTTCTTGAAAAATCTCCTCTTGTAAATGAATGAATGATCTAGCATCAGATGCTTCAATTCCTCGTATTATGTATGCAGATGAATTCTCCTCACTATTAGAAGTGTTGTTTTCGGTAGACTTCATTTGCGTACGTGAGAAAGATACACTAGAACCTAGCTTAACATCAATGACATAATAGCCTGCATTTGTCCATGATAAATAATGTGAGAGAGGGGGCTTAGTTTTTTTCCACCAGCTTTTATTTAAGTAGGCAGCGTTCGGTAATGCTTGTCCCATAATGTTTTCTAATTCACTAAAGGATAAAGTAATTTCTTGTTGTAAAGCTACATCAAAATAGTTAGCTAAAGGAATGTACTTTTTTTCTATCTTCTTCGTCATCGTAATCCCCATTTCCTGAATATCCAAAAATATAGACTACCTGATGATAGCATAAAATTATGATGACTTAAATATGAAAACCCAACTAAATATCTATATAAACTAATTATTTTATAAAAAAGAGGCATTTTTACTATTGAATGTTAAAAATAGGTTGGTAAAAATAGAGAGTTTTATAGAAGTAATTAGACCTATTAAAAGTATACATAGCAACTTAAGCTAGTTATAATATAGATATCTTATTTGAAAAGTATGTATTTAGAGCACTGCCATTCTATTTGCATAATATAGTTTGGACACAATTAAGCACTGTATGTTATATCGAGAGTGAGGGTCAGTGGTATATACGCTGAGGCGAAATTGTTCCAAAGTTTCACTTTATCACTTGTCAGGCTATAAGGTATGATAAAATAAAATATAAATGTAAGTGCCATTTTAGGAGGAATTAATTCTATGAGTAAAGTATTAGTTTTTGGACATAAAAACCCAGATACAGACACAATCACGTCTGCTATTGTATATGCCTATTTAAAACAGCAAATTGGTGAAGAAGCTGAGGCAGTACGTCTTGGAGATGTTAATAATGAAACTCAATTTGCATTAGATAAATTCGGCTTTGAAGCGCCACGTTTAATCTCTTCTGTAGTTGGTGAAGCGGACAAAGTTATTCTAGTAGACCACAATGAATTCCAACAATCGGCTGACGGTATTGAGGAAGTGCAAATTGCAGAGGTAATTGATCACCACCGCATCGCCAACTTCCAAACAGCTGATCCACTATATTATCGTGCAGAACCAGTAGGCTGTACGGCTACTATTCTTAAGAAAATTTTTAACGAAAACGGTTTAGACATACCTGCGAACATTGCTGGTTTAATGTTATCTGCAATTGTTTCAGATACATTATTATTCAAATCACCGACTTGCACAGAGCAAGATGTAAAAGCTGGTGAAGAGCTAGCAAAAATTGCCGGTGTGGAGATTGCAGAGTATGGTTTAGCAATGCTAAAAGCAGGTGCTGATTTATCTGATAAATCATTAGAAGATTTATTATCATTAGATGCAAAGGAATTCCAATTTGGTGAGTACAAATCTGTTGTAGCTCAAGTTAATGCAGTTGATGTTAATGATGTGCTTAATCGTCAAGAAGAGTTAGAAATCCTACTCAATAAAAATGTTGCAGAAAATGGCTTAGATCTATTCTTCTTCGTTGTGACTGACATTTTAAATAATGATTCAACAGCTGTTGCAATTGGGCAAGTAGCAGAAGCAGCAGCAAAAGGATTCGGTGCTGATCTTATCAATAACCGTGTTGTATTACCAGGTGTTGTTTCTCGTAAGAAACAAATTGTGCCAGTATTAACAGAAGCTCTAAAATAAAAAATAAAAAAGAGGCTGTCTATTAAGACAGCCTCTCAGACTGTAGACAAACTCAATGAATTTTGAGTTTGCCTACAGTCTTTTTTCTTTTACAATAAAATAAAGTAAAGCCGTTGATTTCCACTACGGGCGGACGCTTTCCGCGGGCGGGGTCGAGCTGCTTCCCTCGCTTCGCGTATCTCCTTCTGGATCAATAAATATTGGTTCCCAAAATTGATTACTTGTATTTATAGGAAATGACATGCCACCATTTGCGATCTCTGAATTATCCTGATATTGAACATTAATTACTGGCGCTTGATTTACGCTATTCTCGCCTTATACACAACTGTGTTTTATAACGAGCCTTCACCGCACGAGCGACTTTCATCGCATACGGCGATCCGTCAGCGTTAGATCTTTATACTTATTTCCCCTATCGTCATCATAATTACAAATTTAAAGTTAATCAATAGAATCATGACAAGGTAAAGAAATCTTAACCCTTTTGCTCAGCACAGTGCATCACTTAGGTCTTGTTGTATCAAAATAGCCCTCCATAATTATCTGTGGAAGACAATGATTAATAAAGTTTCTTAGTAAGAAAAAACCCCACCTAATTAAATGTGGGGTTTATCTTATACGGAGCTAAATAAAACCCCTATGTCTTAACATGTTAATTTAAATCTTTAGGACCAGTTGTTGAATTAGAGTTCATAGGAATACCATGTACATTAAATATAGTATTTTCCCCAGCCACACTAATTATTATTTGATCATTCTCATCAGGCGTTCCTGTCAGAGTGAAGAAAACACGAACTTCTGATTCGCCACCTGTTAGTGGAGTACCTTCATTTGGCTTCTCTACATGGGTAATAGTAATTCCTGTAATACTTCCATCACCACCATTATTATACGTAGCTACTAAATCATTACTATCTATCGGTGTAAGTCCATCACTGGCACCGTAGACTCCTTCGCTAAAGTAAAGGCGTAAATTACCAGTAGACTGTCCAGTCCCATGAAATACAATTGCATAAGTGATTTCAACATTGCTATTCTCGTCTTATACCATAAGGCTTTATAACGAGCCTTCACCGTACAGGCGACTTTCATCGCATACGGCGATCCGTCAGCGTTAGATCTTTATACTTATTTCCCCTATCGTCATCATAATTACAAATTTAAAGTTAATCAATAGAATCACGACAAGGTAAAGAAATCTTAACGAAATTTCAATTTGACATAAAAAATAACGCTAAGCTATGCTTGCTTTTCACCCTCGTCTAACTTTTTATATACAACTTCACGTAAATTAGATAGATTAGGTACCTGTTCGCGCTTGTCTGGATTCGTTTTAACAAAATTGCACCAAATTCCTACTAAGCCACTGTTTTCATTAAACATCACTCTCACCTCCTGGTAGTGACATTGCAATTAATGTGGAAAGCTCCATAATGGCATTCTCTTGTCCTTCTAGACGTTGTTCTTGCATTGCCATATAAGATGACATTTCCATCATGCTACCAAGCAATAGTTTATTTTCTTGCTCTAAACGAGCAGCCTTTTCCTCTGCCGTTTCTTCAATCCTGATTTTTTTTATTCCACCAATAGTTCCGTCTGGATTACGTACTTTGTACTCAAATGGCATTTAGTCCACCGCCCCCGAAATAAGATGAATTTTATGATTGAACGATAAATCTGTACGTGATGGTGTGATTTTTAGAATAATGTTTTGCTTCTCTTCTGAAACTGTGTGTTCGAAAGTATCTTCTATAGTGCCACTATTTGTTGGTGCAGTATTAACTGGTGTGAGGGTGATGTATTGCTCCTGTTCTCCTGTCAAAGTCATTGATAACTCGACTTTTACTGCCAACCCTGCGTCACGTTCAATAAATAATAAAACACCCTTCACTGATCCCCTCGGAGGCTCAATTTTATATCGAGCGACAAATTGCAAAATAGGCGTTTTCACTGTGTTTTTATTAAGTTTTATCGTCTTACTTGTTTTAGCATTATAATTATCAATTACCTCAACAACAATCGTATTCTCACCTACCGCAAGTTGACTAAGTGCTATCTCAAGTTCCCATGTTCCACCTGGACCATTGTAAATTTGAACAGGATTTCCATTATTAATACGGTACGATACTTTTACACTCGCATTCGCATCTGGATCGCCTGCCAAACCTTTAATTTTAAAATTATCAGAATCAATGATTCCATTAGGTGTAATAGGGTCTACAGTTAACAAAGGCGCTCTGTTTGAAACAACATAAAAAGTGCGTTCAATGATTGATGATGAAGCTTTTTCTCCGTCCTCTGCCCAAACTTTTAATGTATGGGCTACCCCATCAGCAAGCGCTCCTGTGATAACAGTAATGCCATCAAACATTTTGCCACCTTTAAAAGTTAATGCTTTGGATAATGCGATTTGTATTTGACTTAGATTAGCAGCTAAAACCTTCTTGGGGTTGTCATCAATTTGATAGTATACCGTGACCGATTGGTTAGGATCTGTATCTATTGCAGTTCCTGCGATATTAAATGAATCATTTTCATATAAAGTCAAATTATTTGTTGGAGATGATAGTGTAACCGTAGGAGCACTGTTTACAACACTAAAAGTAAATGTCGTTGACTTAGTACCGCCTTTGCCGTCATGTGCTGTGACAGTTATAATAGTTGAGCCAATTGCCACTGGTTGTAATGTGAGTGTTGATCCATTTGTTGATACGGTAGCGACGGTTGTTGCACTTGATGATGATGTGTAAGTTAATACATCGTTATCCGGATCGTTGAAATAAAGGGCTAAATCTACTGTTTTAGGTACCCCTAGCTTGGACGATTGTGTAGGAATAACAGTATTTGTTGGTGGAGTATTAGCTTTTTGTAAGAAATAAAGTTTGTTACCCGAATAAACAAGTACTACATCATTATTTTCTCCAACATACTGAACATCGTTATTTGTGCTGTATTCCAGGGCAACGCCTGCGCTAGTCAACGTTTTAGTTGTTGATGCATAATCGTGTAACAGGTATTTGTTAGATGATGCCTGTAATGTAATAAGACCCTTTGGTCCTCCATAATACATTGTGTCTCCTGTTGCAATAGAATGATTTGTTAAATCTATAGACGAAAAATTTGTCCCGACCCATGTTAATGATTTTAAAATACTTCCTACCCTAACGATAATCGACTTAGAATCACTCAATAAATATGCGCGTGCACTAGTACCTGAACCTAAGTTGATGCTATTTAATTGTGTGCCAGAGGAATTAAATAAAAGCGCAACCACTGTTGAGCTGCTCACCCTTAAGATAATGATATTGCTGTTATCTGTTAAAAAAGGCTCCCCGACATATACATAAGCATAATCAAGATATTTCCTATTAATTACACGATAATCGCTTGTTACTTCAACAAGATTCATGAATTGATCGTACCCACCGATTAATACGTGAGTTGTATTAGCTTGTAATTTGGTGATAGTCGTAGTTAACCCTGTGAAATCATCTTTAGCAAAAGAAGATGTTGCAAAACATGTTAGTGTATTTCCAACCACCTGATAAAAATGCGTTTTTGCATAAGTTGTTGTAACTGCGATAACATCCCTGTTTACCATCTTTGTAGCAAGTAAAGCTGGCATATTGATAATAACACCAGCTTCATCCTTTAAATCCGCGGTAAAGATAACTGTTTTACTAATAATTGAAATGACATGATATTTTTTGTCCTCGAATGCAAAAATGTAATCACCATAAACAACAGTACGATCTTTTCTTAGAGTTATCCCCGCAAATGATTTTGTGTCTGCCAAAATCAAATCTTTATAATCTATCAATTAAACCACCTCCACCACTTGCACATTATAAGTTTCCCAGTTGCCTACACCCATTTCAGCATTTACCGTATCAATCTCGATGTTGCTACGAGCCACCTTTGCCCCTTTTGTATATGCGTTTTTGAGAGCTTGTATTGTGATAGTACTTGTACCAACTGCTGTAATAATGACATCTTCATTTGTGACATCATCAAAAATAGTGACTTGCGTAAATGGTGTAAAACCATCAACACTAGCCACTTTTAAAATTGTTGTACCAAATGCACAGCCTCAATAATATCTGTTAAAGCTGTGTCTAATTTAATTTTATTTGAGCTGCCATCTAATGTATCAGCAAATGTTCCGCTGTTTCCAGGTACACGGCCGTCTAGCTCCAATTGAACTTGTATTCGTTGCATTTGACGAGCATGTTCTATCAAAACACGATATGCATTGTAAATCCCCCACTCAAAATTATTCGCATATTCTGACATAAAAGGAGTTCCCTCATCGATAATTTCACCTGTCACAGGGTCTGTAGCATCATCATCCCATTGAGTACGCTCATACGGATTCTCTTTAAAATCTAGAGGTATCTCGCCATTCATTAGATTATTCAATTACTTTCACTTCCTTTGCTTCCAGTTGTAGAGGAAATGCGATAACATACCCCTGTGAACCCTTTTGATAATTCATTGTTTTAACGTACAATTCACGGCCGTAACTATCGACTAAAGCAGCACGTGTAACTAAGCCTTGTTCTAGCGACAATTTCACATACTTTCTTAGTCCATACTTTGTGCTAGTATGATAGATTTCTTTGTCATACACTACTCCATCAATAGTCACCTTGGCTCTTGCTACAAGGTTACTTAAAAATTGCTGAGTTAAATCTATCATCAATGGTTGTATTTCATTCAATTCCTCACACCTCCTGCTCTAAATCTGCCACAAATCCGATTGTTCATTATGAATTCGTAAGCATTGTTTGAAACGCTTAATATTTCATTGCCTAATGCGCCGTGGGTTTTAGTTGTTTTAAAACGACCACAAATTTTATGATTAATTTGCCATGCATAAGTGCCAGCGTGTAGTATCAAGAATTCATTTAACTCATTTAAAAAAATATAAATGCCAACACCTGCAGTCTTAATTCTTTTAACTAATTCATCTGGGATGCTTTTAGCTGATGAACGGACATTAAGTAACAATGTTGCTGGATCAAACTCTCGCCAACCTTCCTCAAAACCAATAAAATCATGGCCCATATAAGCATCCATGATTTGGTTCATTGTTTCAATGTCCCCCTCCGAAAGATTAAGGATGCATTGAATTTTAATCATCTTACGATACTCCTCATCATCCCAACTACCGCGAGAAATGCCCTCGTCCTTACCTAAACGGTCTAATCCATATCCCTCTGAACGGTCCACATCCCAATACTTTAAAATTGTTTGTTGAATAGACAGGTTTTCTACACTATTCTCAGCAATTATTTTAAGCAGTTTATAGTTATTACTATCCTCCTTTCTCGAGAATTGCTGAGGCATACGATCTAATAACGTTTGTAATCGTTGATTAATCAAGAGGCAACACCTCAATTTTCGATTCATCTGTTTCGGCCACTTCTGGAAAAGCAATAAGAACGTTCTGAGGTTCATAAATACCACCATCAATAGAAAACTCCACACGAACATCATCAATACCATCAATCGATAAAACACGAGCCTCTGCTTTTGTACAAACGACATCTTTACTCATACCAACACCAGGATAAAGTACATCGTTATATGTACCTCCAATGTATTTAACAATTTGACCAATGACCAAATCGTCACCGTTAAGTGGGAATTGATTGCCCTTTTTGATATACACTTTTACATACACACTGACCGTTGTAGCTCGTGTAAAGCCTATTTCATGCACAATACCTCTATGATCTGTATAAGTGAAGACTGTAGAGCCATAAGCACGAATACCGCCACCTTTTTTTCTGAAGATAGCCATTGCAATGTCTTCATCTAGTCCACCTAATACCACCGTTTCGAACGAATTCGGAGGGCGTCCTTCGGCATCAACTTCGTTTGTGTCGTTTTCAATCGCAATGGCAGCACGTACTCCTTCTACTTCATCAAGAACATTTGCTTCAATTGACTCAATACGCCTAGAACCTAACTTTCCTAATGATTCATAATAACGGTCCTGCAATTTTTCATCCGTTTCCTCATCTTGACCATTAAAAAAAGCATCTGGATTCGTAACCGAATTGATGCCACTCTGTGGGTTTACTATGATTGATATATCTCCAGGCTCTACATTGCCGATAGCTCCATACTCAAGAGCTTCGACAGGTACACCATAATTTCCATCTTCTACAGCATCAACAGCCTCTAGAGCTTTAAAATATACGTTGTATCGTGTTCTAAATAAATCATCTATATTTATTTTGGCACCTTTGTCTAAATTGACTACGACCTCGCCAGAGGCTTTAATCCAACGTTTGCGTGTAATTACGCGTATAACATTTGCTTCTAAAGATGCTCCCTCGCTTGTATCAACAAAACGAGAATTATAGACATTTTCGAGTTCCTCATTGTCCTCAGCTCGTTGTTGGGCTTGTAAGTGGATGAATTTACCTAATGGTGTGAGATCTGATAAATCTGCATCTTCTCCAAACAACTCTCTGGCCTGTTCTTCGATGATTGGTAAATAATCAACTGTCCTCATTCTTTTAAACCCAAATCTGGTTAACAACTACTTCACCCCCTACCTCCGTTCCAAGTGTCGTACGTGCTCTGAAATTTATGGATAAATGCCTTTTTATCCGATTAAAGTCATATTCTACACTTAGGACCTCTGCTGTACGTGGTTCTTGATACAGACAATCATGCATTGCTTGCACAATTTCCTTTTTATTTGGCAGCTTTTTTTCGATTACATCTCGCCTGAAACCGTGATAATCGTTAAACATCCATTCTTTTACTCGCGTACGTAATAGATGCTTATAATTTTGGATTAGTTGATCGTCACCATGCACAAGCTCATTTAGCACCCAATCACCATCATCGTCATATTTAAGTGTGTGCATAACCTACCTCCTACACTGAAGCTGCAGTTAAATCCTTACCATTTGCAGTAATATTGCCAGCTGTTAATTCTATATCATCGGCTTCAACTTTAAACTTGGATGATTTCACCGTGATTTCTCCATCATCTTTTAATACGATTTTTGTCTGAAAATCCTTAGTCCCTATAACCACATCATCAGGATGTTCATTTTGAATTGGAGACGTAAAAAGGTTAATACCACCAACTATTTGGGCATCATTAGCACTAAATGAACGGCTAGCAGCCTCACCATCACCAAACAATAGTGGGTCTATATCAACTTGGGAACAAACTACAATTACTAGATCGCCCTTCTTGTAAGGTATTTGGATTACAAATTGATCTGTTTGATGGAATGCTATCGGTACATCCAATATAGGCGTAGCTTCTGGATCATTCTTTGGAAGAACATCCGCCCTAAAAAGATTCATATCAATTTCAAGTATTTCACAGATCAAACAAGTATTCATGTTCATCAAACTTTCTTCAATAGAATTCCCTACAAACTGACCAATAGATGTTGTCATAATGGCACCACCTCACATTCTGTGTAGTATTCTGTTCCTGACGTATCCCCTTTATGCTCACCTTTTGATACCCGAAACAGTCCGCTAACATTTCTGGACGTTAGTTTAATAATGACATCTGTTGTGACTTTATGATTTAACAACATCTTAATTTTGTAGCCTTTAAGCTTTTTCTTAGCAGGCTTAGATATGGACTTTTTTTCCTCGCTTTTTTTTCTGTTTTTCCATTCTTTCTATCACTTTTTTTCTCAACTTTTTTCTCGGTCTTTACTTCCTTTACTTCTTCTTCGATTTCTTCTGGATCATCGATTAGTCCTGTTTCTTTCGATATATCAAGCCCGATATTGTTACTTTTAGCTTGGTCACGTACATAAAGCCGATTTTTATTTACATACTGTTTTGCTTTGCAATCCTTCGCGATTTCAGCAATTTGGAATTTAATTTTGCCATTGAGTACTTTACCTGAGCGATACACAAAATCGACTGGTAAATCTATATCCCCGATAGCAAGTCCTGCATCACGGGCTAATTCGCGTAATATGAGTGATGCATGAGTATTTCGTCCATACGTTCGTTTCACAACACCATTTGTATAATCCAAACTACAATAGACACACTTAAATGTTGTAATTTTATCTAACCCTTCCCACTTCGTTTCTTTTTTCTTTAGTGAACCGCTAAAAATTACTCCGTTATCATCAATATAGCCAGCACTTAAAATAGCAGCTTGATTTATAGAAATTGAATTAATAGTTTCATCCTTGAGGTTATAAACTTGAATATCAATCGTATCTACTTTTTCATTGTCTCCGAATGGCACGCTAAATTTAATTGTGAGTGGATCCGTAATCTCTCGGCCACTCACTAAAAAGTAGTTTTTCGTATGAATAAATTACTCATCTGATTCACCTACCACATATAAAAAGACCGTTTCGTTCAGGTTTTCGTAGGTAATACGAGTAGCTGAATTAGCTCGGTCTTTAGGAATTATTTGTACTTTTGGCAAGTCAATGTTTACACGGTTTCTGAATAAAGGGCGGTTAAGGATTAGTTTTTCTCCAATAACTAAAACACCACCGTCTTTGAATAAATCTACAGTGAAAAAGTCATGAGCTTGATTGTAATTAACTTCAATTTCAAACACTTCTCCTGCAAGCTCTATTTCAAAGGAATATGGTATCTCATTTTTATCAATGTCAATATATTCATCCATTACTTACGCCCCTCCATTCCTGCCCAACCACCGGATGATGAACTTTTAGGTGGCGTTGTGTATTTTTCTTTAGTGGTTTTTGCTGTTGTAGTAGGTGTCTTTTTCGTTTGTTGTCGACCCTTTTTAGTAACAGCCTTTGTCTGCTTTTTAACTGGAATAGATACACTAACAAACTTAGCAACCTTACCTACTTTTATTTGTTTCAAGGTCATCGTGAAGGCGTAGCCGTCTTTTACTCTAGCTTCGTAATCACGGCTGAAGTCAGTTATAACCATGTGATTTAACTTTGTCATGTAATCAAAATCAATTATTGTACCTTTTTCTCGGTATTCTCGAAGTTTCAGCACTTTTGCCTCAGTCTCATCAAGAATTACACCTGTTAAGGAAATGGTGATAGGATTACTTTTCACATGATCAGTTATCTGCTCGCCATCTTCAAGAGCATGATCAGTTGTAGTAGAGGACTCAGGCATTGACACCTTTGTTATGACATCGATTAATACATCTTTAATGTACGGCATTCCAATCACCACCTAAATAGCCTGAAATTCTGTATCTATGATATCTGAAATGACTTCTCGTACAATAGGAGGCACTTTTTCTTTAATTAATCGAGCAATTTCATTAATTTTATCTGTAGATGCATTTATATGAATCGGCATATCAATATTGATTTGATGATTATCAGAAGAAGGTGCCATTGAAAATACAGGCGCCTTTTGTTCTGGTGTTGATAAGGATATTTCACCTCTTTGATCTTCAATGTTAGGTGCAATATTATTCATTTCGTTTGCTTGCTTATTGTTTGACGTTAAACCAGCCTGTGTCTGATTATTCTCTGTCATTATTCCTGATGAAAACGGCATTTCTTCTTTGTGAAATTTATCAGAATTTGAACTATCACTTTGAATATCACTCGATTGATTGATATTAGAGTTCATCCCAGCTGTCATATCAATGGATGGAGTTCCGTCGCTATTGGAGGAAAGTATCCCCATCGAACGAAGTGTATTGGATTGTTGAGCAGTTAAAACAGCCTCGTTTTTATGCAGCTCGGCCACATATCCATCGTAAGGTACACTTTCTAGACCTGTAGCATGGGAACCACTAATGAAGTTACCAACTGCACCTGCTGCTTTACCAATCGTACTCCCGATGGATGTAACCCATCCTGGCAATTTAAAGTTAGTGATTGCATTTTTAAATCTATTGAAGTTATTGGTGATAGTATCCCAATTTTGATAAATCGTAACACCTGCCTTAATTAACATTCCTATTGGTCCAGTTAAAAAAGAGAGGATAGGGTTATTATCAATAACTTGCCATAGTTGTATAGCCTTTGTTTTAACGGTTTCCCAATTTTGATATAATGCTACTCCACCTGCAATAAGTAAACCAACTCCAGTAACGACCATACCAATCGGATTTGCCCTAAGAGCTGCATTAAAGCCTTGTGTTGCTACTGTAGACGCGAATGTACTAGCTTGATATGCTGTCATTAGAGTATTGACTGTAGAAATTACTTTAAATGTTGCGGATGCACCTGCAATACCTGCTGTTGTAGCTATAACTAACTCTTTATTATCAATCATCCAGCTGATACCGTTTTTAAATCCTCCAAAAGCTGTACTTGCTGCACCAATTCCTACTACAACAGTGCTACGCATTGTATTAGCAAATGAAGCAATCTCATCACTCGCATCTTTTGGAATACCGAAGTTTTGCCACAAGTTAGATACATTTCCTGTATCATTCACTAAAGACATGAAGGTATCCTTAGCCGTCCCTGCGAAAGAAACTACACGATCGATTTTATTGACCAACTTGTCAGTATCTAAGTTTTCCATCCATTGTGATGCCGATTTCATTGACAGTACGAACGGTTCTAATAATGGACCACCAATTTTCCCTTTGATATTAGTCCATGACTGTTTTAAGTTACCTAGCTGATTTTCATATGCATCGGCTTCACGAGATGCTTGCCCTAGTGCTCCAGACAACTTGTTTCCATCTTCAACCATTGCCATTAAGGTTAATTGCTTTTGAGATTCATTCAATTTAATGAACGATTTACCATAGAGTTCATTAGCTTTAGCATTACGTGTTGTTTCTGTAGCTGAAATACCTAGCGCTGCATCATTTTCGAAGTTACCTTTTAAAAAGGACTGCATGTTTTCAATTACTTCTTCAATTGATCGATCATAAAATGCGGCGCCATCTGCAGCAGCTAAAGTAGCTCGTTCCGTCAAAGACAAAGCATCTGCAGTATCTGCTCCAGTTGTTTTAGCAAATGCGGCTATTTGCGTGAAGCTACCTTTTAACCGTTCTGGCAACATACCTGTTTATTTTGCAATTTTGTTTAAATTTTCATCTGCTGTAGATTGCATGCCTGTAAATACCTGTTCAAATTGCTCATTCATAGCTTGGAATCCGGCTGCTGACTCAATAGCACTTAAACCAAACTCTTTAACCTCATTAGCAGCAAATACACCTGCAACTATCCCTGCTAGACCACGCATCATTGATTTAAAACCATTTAATGTCTTACTAACGTGTTGAACTTCTTGATTTAATTGTCCTGCCTCGGTTTCAGCATTATTTAATCCGTGTGCAACGTTTTGTGAAGCTGATATACCTGCATGACCAAAATGGTTAAAGCCCTGTGTTGTATGATTTAATCCTTTTCCAACACTAATTATTTCATCTTCTATGTTATTCATTACTTGATCTAAGTGTTGTAGCGTTGTTGTTTCTTCGTCCCTGAAATAGATACCTACATACATGTCACGCATGCTAGCACTGGTCATTTAATCACCCCTAACATCTTTAAGGATGCAAGTGTTTCTAGAATGGTATCGTTATCCCACTGTTCCACTGAATGTGGATTAATTTTGTAGTGATATCCGATAGCATATTTCCACCACTTTTCACCTGCTGCTTTTTCGTAAAAAGAAGGGATGCTCTGCACCCCTGATATGTTTTTTATTTTATTATTTTCCTGTTCGAAGAAAGCGAAAGGCTGCGTTTGTAACCTCTTCTAGCTCTGTCCATGTATCAAAATCATCCATTTTCAAACCATTTGGTACCACTACAACATGTTCCAACATTAACGGCATCATTTTAGTATTTAAAATTTTACCGTTGTAATCAGAACCTATATCACTAATTTCAGCTAATTTTGAATTAGGTACACTTTGGAAAGTGTATTCATTACCTTCTGTAGACTTAAAATCTTTTGTTTTTGGCGTAAATGTCATTTGAATTAATCCTCCTTATATTGTGCTGCTAGAATTGTGTATTCAACACCTTCGACTTCGGCTCCACGTGAAAAGTTTGGATTCTTAGAAAAACGACAATCCAAACCACTCACACGTTTCTTTCGTTTTGCATCATTGAGTGAAACGTTAAATGATTCCTTTGATTTCAACAACGCATCTAACATTGGTACAACACTTGAATCTTGTTTTAATGTAAATGTAAACGTACCTGTTTCGTCTGCCGATTCGTTGTAAGTAACAGAACCATCAGCACCTACATGTTGACTAAATGTATCTTCGTTCTTCTCAGCCTCGATTGGCGTACCATCCATAAATCCAGTAAGGATTATGCCACCAACAATCGCAACTGTGTCTTTAAAATTAAAAGTTTCTGCCATTTAAACCCCTCCTTAAACCGTTAGTACGCCACGAATTTGCACCTTTTCGAATGCGCCTGCAATAGTTGCAGTCCATTGGATATTTGGCAAAATACGTTGTGCTAGGGTGTTTTTTGGAATATCTTTTCTCCTAGGGAATGTAATTGTGTACATTGGGTTACCTGCATCATCACGAGCGATAATACCTTCACCATTTGTTGTATTTTCTACTGTAGAAGCCAATACACCCTCCACCTCTGCAACAACTAAACCAATACCAGTATCAGTACCAGGCACTTTATCTCTTAACGCAAGCAATCGGAATACACTTTCGGCAATACGTGCTTTTAAATAGTGCGTGGCTTGAATTACATCAATGTACTCCCCACTTGTCGCAACACCTTTGGAATTTATTAAGATGCCTGCCTCATTGATGTAGGTAGATGCATTTGCCTCATGAATACGATTAATCATTGTATTGTCATACTTTGCAGCTGGAACACCTTGTACATTTTTGAAGGTCCATGTATAAGCACCGATTTTCTTTGGTGCACATACACCAATTAGCCCCTCAGCTACATATGTTTCAGGTTGATCGTGAACCACTATGAAAGCATTGTCGTATAATCCTCTCAACGTTTCTGCCAACTCTACATTTCCTGTTGTGGCCCCATAGATTTTATCTTGTGTGTTAGTCCATTCTGCTAGCGCTGTTATTGCTTCATCACCTTGTTCAGTACATACAACATAATAAAAATCATTATGCGTTTTAATTAAATCATTCATTGTTGATGTTAGCTTGGTTGCATCGTTTGTATAAGCAAAACCATGTACTGCTATTTCTGCTGGTCTTAACGTTTGACCAAACATCCGAGAGAGCAATTTATATTCTTTTGTACTTTCATCAAAATCAGCTGCTACATCCTCAATGCCTGTATATTCTTTGTATTCTAGTTCTTTACTTGTTGCTAGTAACAAAGGTAAGCCAAATCCCTTTTCAGAAATTGGCTTTGTCTCTCTTGATATTTGCACGTCAACATAACGCATTTAATCACCTTCCTAATTTCATTTCTACTTCCACTTTGTCGAAGTAATCTATTTCGTGTTCATCAATTTCTTGGTATCGAATAATTGCATCAAAGCCCCATTTCTCATCATAGGATTCTAATAAAAACGTTGTACGGTTGGTTACATCAGTAAGATTTACAACAGCAACATTGATCTCATCTAAAAATAAAGAACCTCGCCACTCAAACCACTTACGAAGCTGTGTAGCTACTTCATAAGCGTTATCATGCGAAGTTCCATAAGTGTTAAAAGAAATAGTTGAATTACGTTCTTGTATTCGTGTTTCTGATAAGGCATCAGGCTTATTAACATGGGATACATCATCTTGCCCTATACCTTTTCGATCACCTATTACTTTATAAGTGGCGTAAGGTAATTTTGGTATATCACCTGCTTGATCAGCCCTAATTACCGTTAATGCGGTATCTGCTACGAGTTGTTTACGAATCAATTTAATTAAATTCATTTCTCACGCCACCTCATGATGTAGATGTTTACGTCTGTATACTCCGAAAAGTCTTTGAAGGCTTGTACAGTGTATTTTTGATCATTGTACTCAACCTTTGTGCCTTCAGGTATTTGATCTACAACTAGTAGTTTCTTTTCTTTCACAGTATAAGTGCCGTTTTCATCATATTTTAAATCATCATTACTAAGAGGTAGGATGATGCCAGTCAATTCAGTTGGAATTACTACGCCATTTACCCATTCACCATCAATATAACTACCATTGCCCATTAAATGAGCAATAAACGGTACTCCTTGATCATGAATAACGGATGCAAATAACATTTTTTCTGGCATTATCGAGTCACCACCTTATACGTAATTCTTTGACGTAAGCCACCTTTGTCAATCAATGGATTACTAGACCCTTTTTGAGCAATTGTTGACGGAGCGTTAGGCGGATCATCTAATTGTGTGAGTTTCCTTTGAATATCCCCTACCATCTTTGCCCCTAACCGTTCGCAAATCGTTCTAGCGTTCATTTGTCCATCCAATAGTTTAGGTAGTTGTTTCTTCACGAATTTGGCCCATTCACCATTCTTTTCATCAAATGTAGACCTCAAAAAAGAACGTTCAGGAATCACTATGGACCCTCTTTCTTTACGTGTGGTGATACCAAATTCATGAACAGCTGCAATCATGGCATAAAAAGAGTCATCACTTCCAAAAATACCGACTTCTATTTCAAAGTCCCTGAGCTCTTGTATAGATTGTACTAATTGTGGGATACGATTAGTACCACTTATCCTTATTCGCACACCCATTACAACACCACCAAATTAATTGATTTCTTTGGTTTTAATTGTTCAGCCAACTCATCCATAATTCGTTGATATTCTTGACCATATTTGGTCCCTAACAATCCAATGTTTTTGTTCGGATCGCTGTATTGACGCTCAATAACATCAACCTTCTCCCGTATTACCGATTGGTCCTTGGCTACACTTAAAATAGCTAAATGAGCAGCCAAATAACGTGCTAATCGCTCTTGATATAACTCTGGGACAGGCAAAGAGGACACTTCTAAGGAAGCATCCTCAATGTACATTGTTAATCGGTCATCTGAAATAGAAGTAAATTCATCACTAAGCATACGAATGCGCTCTAATGACGTTAATAACATGTGAATCCCTCCTATTTTTCGGGATTTTTCAATTCTTCAATGCGTTTATTGATGGCATCCAGTACTGTTTTACGATCTTCTTCAGCTTTCAGGGACTCTAACATATCAATATCGAAAGCATCTTCTATCATTCCGATTGCATCCTTTGCTGATGGTCTCGCTTTGTCACTGTCATAGACAAATTCACCTTTTTCATTAAGGTGTTTCATCAGTGGATGAGTTAGAAAACGTTCAAAGTCCTTCTCATCCACTTTATTTGTACCTGGATTAAGAGTTAAATCATTGGCTGTGTACGAATGATTTCCTTTGTTCTGCACTAACATCAATCATTCCCCCTTAAATTCCATCCGCACGGCAAATAGCCATCGGATAACGAATAATTAAGCCTGTTGTACGTTCTTCAAATGGCACTTTTGTATTTGGGAATGCGTGTTCTTGCGGATGACGTGTAACATCCATAGGAATACCAAGCTCCACTACTGATGGTGACGAATCAAGGACCACAAAACATTCAGAACCTGCTAAACCTTTTTTCGCAAGATCATTCACTGTTTCAATTCGCTTAAACCAGTTTTGAGATTTAATGTACTCCAACACTGACTGTTGTGTGAACTCGTTGAATGTTTTTTCAAGCTCCTCAAATGAGTCAGGTGTCAATAACAGCGTATCAGCTTCATGACCGTTCAATTTATTGATCATATTTTTAGCTTTACGAATGTCAGCAACGATTTCTTTACCTGACTTGTCTTTCCATTTTGTAGAAGTACCAGCCTCATTATTTGGCGTAGCATACACTTGAATACCAACTGCATCAGTTAAGCCTTTGATTTTGTATTTCGCTTCACCAGAGAATGCAATTTGGTTTTCCTTTTCAGCAATGGCTTTTCGTACTGTATCAGCTTTTGTTACATCAATCCCTTTGCCAGACATCTGCGCTTGTCGTACTTCTTGTACAGAAATATTGAATGCTGCAGCAATTGAATACACATTTACTGTATGACGTTCTAAGTCAGCATCAACTAGTGGCACATCTGTTGCTCCTGGAGCTAGGGTTTTTGCTACACCCGAACGAGTCATTACATCATAACTGTAAGTTTCTGCTCCTGCTTGAATATCGGTTTTTAATGCAAAAATTGAGCGTGCTTTTAATTCCGAAGCGTGTGGCTCATAAATGCGTTTGTCAATAGCATTTAAGTCTTGTGGGCGGATTAAAGCATCTCCGCGATAAGCTTGAATTGTCATGTATAGTTTCCTCCTTATGGTAAGTTAATTTCGATTTCTACTAATTGATCAGCTGTTGCGTTACCTTTGAATACAGCATTTGCTACATCGATAACTGATGCACCAGAAGCAACAAATTTTTGTGTTGCCGGGTCCACCTTAACAGCTTGGCCGTTAATGATATCGCCACCAGCAACTACAAAAATACGACCGCGTTTAACGATTGCTGCCGGTTCACCAACTTGATAGTTTTGGTCATCTTTCTTTTCCACACAATCATGGATATTTTGAGCTAACGCGATACCAATTACAGTACCATCTGTGGCTATGGGCTTAATCGCTGTACCTGTAGCATTTAATTGAACTGCTGCACCGTATGGAACTGTTTGCTCCACCGCGTATGTGTCTGCTAAATAATCTTGATAACTAGATAATTGACCGGCTTTACCTGCGGGTTGCATATAATCCGGATAATTTGTAATAGGCATATAAATTCCTCCTTTTTGTATAAATAATTATTCGTTTGCTTCTTGCTCTAATATTTCTGCATTTTCTTTGATATATTTTGCGAGTCTCTTATGACCATGGGTTGTAGATTCTTCACTAAACCCTCGATATTTCACACGGGCAGGATATGCTCGTACAAGATCTTTTGTTTCCTCATCAATCTCAACAACAATAGCCCAACCAAAAACATGTAATATGCTATTCGTTAACCAAAGTAAACCCGAATCTCTAAACTCTTGCCACGCTTTTTCTTTAACCATAAAAATTCTCCTTTGTGGATATTACTAAGAGCGCATGTTTAAACGTTGATTTTTCATAGCTTCTAAATCTTTGTTTGTACCAGCATCACCTGTGTATGCACTATTAGCACCTACACTAGAAAAGCCATTGGATTGTACTTGCTCTACCGTTGCATCAAAAAAGGCGTTGATATAATCGTCTGATTTGCCATCGCCTTTAAAGTCCTGTTTAGTTGTTGAAATGACAGCTTCTTTGATTTCACGCTCTGATTTACCTGTAAAATCAAATGAGTCACCTAGAATCGCTTGTGAAGTATTAATTAAAGCTACTCGTTTTTCTACTTGTTTATCTAATTCATCTGCAGATAGCACTTGTTCTTTTAAAGTAGCAATCTCTCGATCTTTTGCTTTTAACGTTAAATCCAATGCATCAAGGCGACCTTGAAATGTATCAGCACTATCACCTTTCATATTTTTTGTGAATTCATCGATATAGGCTTTTACTGCTGGGTCTACCTCGTATTCTGTACCCTCAATTTTGATTTTTACCATTTCGGTGTTTCCTCCTTCTTTTTCATCGATTTGCCATGCGTCTGAATCGGAGCGTATAGCAACTTCTGGACCTGCACGACCTTTTTCTACAATCGCAATATGATTAATTTCTACATTTCGTTGTACAAACTCGTACTGGTCTCCGTTATATGTCCCACTTTCTGCAACCACATCTGATAAGAAACCAATACTAATTTCGTTATAACCCTCATGAATCTTTTCAATCAGAGCCTTATCCGTAACAGTTAATGAAATATAGAGTTTGAAGTCCTCTACACGAGAATCTGTATGGCTCATACCTTTTGCATAGGCTTGATAGTTATCAATTGTTACTGGCTCATTAGGATGTCCATCTGTAACAGGCTTAGAACGTGCTGAATAAATAGTACGGTCACTGAAAATATCTTCAGGTAATTTTGCCTCCATTTGCACCGTACCATCTTGTCGTTGATACGGAAAAACACCAGGACGAGTAATCGGTACATTGACCGTTAAATACCCTTCTGGTGTTTCCATGTAGTCTTTTATATAAGATGTATCGTAACGTTGCAGTTTCAATGTTTCACCCCCTTTCAAAAATAAAAAGAGAGTTGTTAACACAACTCTTTACAAATGTTGAGATGCAATGGCATGCGCCATTTCTTCTTGAACATTTTTTAAATTGTAATGTGAATTTATTATAAAGTTCGTCATTTCATAAGTATCACTATTAAAATCACAAGTAAAATACATTTCTAACTCTACTTCATTTATTTCTGTTTTAGTTTGATTATCTTGTAAGAATATTACGTCTTCTGTAGAGGATTTTAATTCAATTTCTCCATTGAAAGTTAAATTTCCACTAATAATACTAAAATTCCCTTGCTCCAAAGTCACTTGTTCTATGTTTAATAATTTTGATTTTCCTTCTCCTTTACCAAAGAAATATAGTTCTCTGAAAGTACTTTTTTCTATATATTCTGTAATGTAATTCCTTATCTCATTTTGAACTTCTTCTTTTTCTAACACCTTACTTAAGATATCGTGTCTAACTAAACTGTCCATTTCATTCCATTTCTTCACAAATTCTTTAAATTGTTCATTTGTTTCAACATAAGGTTCTAAAAGTTTTGAATAAAGAACTCCGTATGGTTGTTGGAAAATACTTATTCTAGTTGTATCTTTCTGTAAATCCTTGTGTAATTCTTGTTTATTTAGATAGTCTGTAGAATTATTAGTAATAAATATGCAATTTTCTAAACAATTTTCCTCAGTGTAACGCGCATAGGTAAGCCAAATTATTCCATCCCTAAATTCTTGTTTTTTTTCAGTGAACGGCTTTATCCTATAAATAGATCTATTGACCAATTCAGGTAATAAATTATTATCATATTCCAACACAATAATCTGTTCAGAATTAGTGTAATATCTATCAAACCTATCTCTGCAATATTCAACTTCTTTTTCCACATCTTGGTATATATCTCTAAAGTAACCACGATGCTTATCTTGTAAATATTTAGCAGATTTATTAAAAGAATTAATGTTTTCTCTTACTTTCTCCTCATAATGATGTCTAGTTTCCATTAATACAACACTCGAAACATAAACTTTAAAATCATGTTGCTTAAAGATATTCAAAAGATTTTTCATGTGCGGCTTTTGTAAAAAAGGATCATCATAAAAGACAGTAGTATCTAAAAATAAATGCATAATTAATCCCCCCTAAATTCATTAAAATTAATTTTAACTTCATTAGGTTATATTAGTCAAAGTTAATCAAAAACAGGAATAGCAACACACCTGCAACGATAATCCTCACCAGGCAAAACAACACGTCCGTTAACAGTAGGTGGATCATCATATGAAAATACCTTTCCGCTAAGTCTTCTGTGAGAATCACGTACCCGTTCATCAGCCGAATCATACCATTCGAATTTTTCAATACCTATACTCCGATGCCTTTCGGCCGTCATCTGACCAAGTATTGATCCTGCTTGGTCAACAGCTAAGAATTGCGCTCTACTTTCAGCAACATCTACTTGTTCTAGTATGGACTGCCGTATCTGTTTGATAGATTGCCCTTCCTGAACGCCTTTTCGAACGACATTCTCAACCTCTCTCCGATAATCATCCTCAATATTCTTGATGTAGGTCACATTATCTTTGATTTTATTGACTAGGAATGTCTCTAACCATGGTTCTCGTTGCGCTAGATCAATCCCTCTTACAGCAAGTTGATTAGCAATGTTATGCCTATTAAACCGATTAACACTATTCACGAACCGTTTAGCTGCTGAAAGTCTTCTTCGCTCACTGAATGACTTAGAAGCTTTATTCGCTAATGCTTTAAACATTCGTTTAATGTTGTCGAATATCCCATCAACTAAGTATTCTGTAGAGTCCTGCCTTTGATCGTTTAACAATGGCACTACATACTTTTCAAACTGTTTTAAGGTTTCATCTCCTAACTCAAGAATCATTTTTCGTATGTCATGACTGTACGTAACTGCTGCTGCATCTGGGAAACGTGTTATCGGAACCTTTTTACTCATGGCGGTCACGATACCCTTTGTATACTTTATCAGCAAGGTTCTTCAAATCAGCTTCATCTCCACTGAATTTAAGAGTATCTGATAACCCAAACTGACCAAAGCGTGCCTCACGGATTTCATCAGCAGTAATTATATTATTGAGTAAGTAAATCTGATCTGTTTCTGCAACGAGCTTGCGTGTTTCAGCATCCGTCTTAGCATCAACGTTCCAAAGAGGGTTAAATTGTATTTCCCACTCTAATGATTCAGGGTTAATACGTCCTCCTAACTCCTTTTCGGCCATTAATAACATACGAATCAGCTTTTCTAGATGGGGTTTCATATCATTCTCTTGATCTGCTACGATGCGTGAATAATAGTTCATCACATCATATTGAGCACCAGTAATGGTCCCTGATTCTTGCCCTTTGATGACTGTTTTCGGCATACGAGCAGCACCAGCGAGTAGGTCCCATACGAAATCCAACAGATAGTTAATGCCACCTACTGACGTTACCTCTTTTTTCAGTTCCTCATCATTTGCTATCATCGCCAAAGCTTCAGTTCTAAACATATAATCCATAATCATAGACAATTGTTGCTTATCTTGTGATGTTAAATTATCAATATCCTTAGATTTGTATACTTTAAAAGTAAAATCATGAAGAATTTGACCAACTGACCATACAGATGTATCAAAAACCGTGAGAATGTCGTATAACGGCTCTAAAAGTAAGCGTCCTTGTGCTTCCCCTTCCATTCGCCTTGTTTGGCTGTGAAGTAAGCGAGAGATGTGTACAGACTCTTCTGATGTTTGAGTCTGAATACCATGACTTGATGCTCGATTAATACGCAATTGCTCCAACTGACCGTATTTAATATCGAATACGTCCTCATTAATTAAGAATTCGTTTACCTTTAAAGAGCTGAATGCGTGCAAATAATCGACTGTGTTTAATTTGTCCATTTGTAGCTCTTCGCTTATTTTAAATTTATTAGCCTGATTCACTCCTAACGAAATAAAACCATCTCCACGGAGACGGTCATAAGTGAACATTTCTTTAAATGCTTTCTTAGCTTTAAGGTAGCAAGCTTACTCATAATGTTACGAGCTAATTTTTCATCCTCCATCTTCAAAGTGAACCAGTTTCGCGTCATGTCCTCGGCTGGTATATCGATGATATTTTGTACAATGCGGCTATCACCATATAAGTTCGTGATTTCATCATGAGATAATTTGCGGCCAACACCAGCAATCTGTCTGGTCAGCTTATCTTTTTGATTCGCCTTGCCGTTGCCTTGCATGAAGTCATTTCGCATCTCTTTTGCTTGGTCTAGGGATTTCATATTCTCACCTACCTTCCTAGTAAATTTTTATAGCGATCAATTGGATTAGAATTGTTTGTATACAACTGATTTAATGCTTGCGTTGTCATATCTACTAAATCGTCATGCGCTGCGTTAGGGAAGGATACAAGTTCCTCTATTAGGTCCTCAACCCACGGACACATATTTGGATGAGGTAGATATACATTTCCAGCCTCGAATAAAGGAGACACCGCATTAGCGCGGGCCTCCTTACCACCTTCAGGATCAACTGGAACGACTCCACTTATTTCATCTTTCAACATTTCGATGATAGCTGAACCATTTGCCTTATCCTCAATATATTTACTTCGTGCATTAGCCATCAAGGCAAAAGAAAAAGCCTTCCTAAGATGGCTTCATAAATTTTGATTCTTTTTTTCTTTATCTATAAACGCAATTAACCAAAAGCAGTCCAAGCTATAAACAATCCAAAAGTCACACTAATAATTACAATAATCGGCACCAAAAGAAGACCTACATATTTTAATCTCTTATCCCCTACATTCTTCCTAAAACCAAATAACCCTAACATAAAGCTCAGAATGAAACAAAGTATCCCTGTAGCAAAAAATACATAAAAAAGTGTTAACTGCATAACCGAATAGTTTTCCATTCCCCTTTGTATCGCGGCGATGCCTGATGCGATAAAGAATAGTATACCGATAACCCCAAGAATTATTGAATACATAGAAAATTTATTCATAAGAACACTCCTTCAGTATTATTAGCAAGAACGAACTTACAGTCACATAATCCCCTTACACACTATAATAATCAGGAAGGGAATAATTTGGAACCATATACTACAAACCCCACTTTCAAAACCACACCTAACTCCACCCCATCGGTTACTAGTACATGCCAGCGCTCCTTGGTATCTAATCTTCCTGAGATACTTGGTCACCCGTAAACCAGTCCATTTTATTTGAATGGCTGTTTGATGCAGTTTTCAAAGCAAAATAAAAAGCCTCAACTCATATTGAGTGCGACTTTTGTATCTATGTATTATTCATTCTTTAACTTTGTTGAAATATAAATTTCAATTCATTCCCCATCCTCCACTTACCTTTATCTGTTAAGGTTAGATTGATAAATCCAAATTTGTCTTCATCAGAATAATCATCTCCTTGTATATACCCGAAGCTTATTAACATGTATATCCCTTGTAGTTCTTCTCTTGGTACATCATTAATTTTGTTACTAAAAAGAATTTCAGTTCTTCCATTTTTAACTTCTTCTAACATTTTCATTTCCACATCATTCATCTCAAATATTCTAAGCACCTTTAACACCCCCAATATACCTATATATATTATAAGGCAAATGGAATGTATTGTAATTACAAGAAATATAAAACACAATAAAAAGCCTCGATCCGAAGATGAAAACTTTGATATTATGGTAGTGCTCTTTTCCTACTCGTGGTAGAGCGCACCACGTTATTCTGTAACGAATTGTGTTTAGTGCATTTTCTTGCACTTGTAGTAAGTTTGACTGACATTATGAAAAATGGACGAAGTTCACATATAAACCACTCCTTTCAAATTTCAAAACCAATCTATAATATAAAAAGCCACACCTTATTAGATGTGACTCACAATAAAACCTTTAGGCTAATCTTAAAATAACAATAGAAGCGCTGATAACCTGTGTGCCCAAAACAATGCTATTTAATAAAGTAACTGGGTTAACATTAATATTTCTTAATGTAAGAACGTCTAATGCATTTAAAGTCGTTATTACTTGACCATTTTTCGTTGAGTTACCAGTAGAGTCTCCATAATTGGAACCAGCTATTTGGTTGTCGCCATTGAAAAGAGCAAATGCATTAGGACCACCTCCAACATTCAACTCATAGTTGATAAGGTAAGTACCCGTTTGATTTATTATGATAGGTGCTGTTCCTGGTTCATGTGTTACAAACCCTGCAGGTGTAATATTGCCATTTGTACTGAAAGTAACTTGACCATTATTCGGAATATTTAATTGTTGTGTTGTATCATAAATATAAGCAAACCCCGGAAGCCCCGTACCAATAGGTTGTTGTGGTACCTGTACTCCTTGATGGACATTATTGTTATTATAACTTTCTTCACAATCTTCATGAATTCTGCTAATTCTTTTATCAGTTAAACCCTTTTCACTTCTATTGACACTTTCAAAACTCATTTTGTCATCCTCCTTGTTATTACATTATTCAATGAAGGGAGACAATTATGATGAAGAGAATAATTTTAACATCTTATTTTTATATAAAACATTTACACTAAGTTAATCCCTAATCTCTTAAAAATTATGGGTCGGCCATGCTTGTCATGCTCCGAATTAATTTTCGAAGCGCAGGTCGGTCGTCGGTCTGTCTTCCCCTAATATTTAGGTATTTGTAAATACCAATATAGGAGAAACCTTTACCGCATCGATCTCCCTCACATGGTACATTACTGTTATTAACTAAATCAAACTTTCAACTAATTCGACATAAAGGACATAACAGACTTTTAAAATCAGTTTCTTCTAAGTATTTATACGATTAATTACCACCTCTGTACGGATCTTTTATTTATTTCCATTTTTTCATTTATTTAATCCTCATTAAAGGTCGTTCATAATTTAGAGAATATGAAAGAGCTTTTGAATTTTCTTGATTAGTAGTTAAATTATTTTTTAGTTTATCAAACTCTTGTTTTAACTCAACAATATATTTATTATCATCCCCACTTGGCATATCATTAAATTTATTTGCGATATTATTCACCTGACTGAGAACCTCATCGTTTTTGGTAGCCATATTTTCAATAAACACTTTTATTTCGGTGTTCGATTCTTTGTTTTGAATATTAAATCTACTCACCATTGTTTCAATTTCACCACTAACCCTTTTTTTTACATCAAAAATATTACTTCTCTGTCCAAACAACATCTATTAAAGTAATTACTATAGCAATAACCGCTAATAGAATTGACATTAATGTTGCAGCAAAATTCAGATGAGGACCAGCATTTTATGAATCATTAAAAATATAAGCACCTAACCACACAAAACATCCAACAGCAATAATCCCAAGATATATTAAATGTAATCTGTCTACCTGCTTTCTTCCTTTAACTTTACTTACTTCTAATTTGCCCACAGTCTATTACCTCCAAAAATCATTTGATTTCCAGCATTATACAATTAAGGAAACTATTTTCCTACGAAAGTAAAAGGCATCCTTGTTAGGGATGCCTCAGACTGTAGACAAAAGCCATCGAGAGGTTCACTCTCGATGGCTTTTGTCATTTTTCTTCCTATTTTTTTAGATTTGGTTATATACAACCAAATATAGCATACTCTTCTAGCATAGTTGCTCTCTTAAGCTACTTGCCACGTCCAAGTAGCCAATTTCTTTAAATTCATGGCAGCAAAAGTAAGCATCGCCTGCATGGACAATTTTTTTAGACCTCTTAAGGTTGTCCATCGCATACCATGCTTTTCCTTTGCATCTGCAAAGATACGCTCAATCGTTTCTTTGCGCTTTGCATAGATTTGTTTGATGTCATTGGAATGGCGTAAATGTTCTGCTTCCTCCACATACGATTCCCAAATATGACGTTGAATGAGTTTTTGATGTTGCTTACTTTCTGTACATTGGGATAGGCTTGGACACTTCGCACAAATCAAAGGATTCGATTTATATTGACGATACCCTTCTTTAGTCGTTGTCGTATACTTCAATATCTGTCCTTGTGGACAAAGATAACAATTATAGTGCTCTTCATATATATACTCATGGGTGTGTAAGGAAGAACAGGCAACATTTGATTCTCTAATAAAAAATTTGTAATTGCGGGTGTTTTATAGGCTGCATCTGCCGCAACGGCGATTGGTTTTTGAACGTTTTGAATGACCCTTTCCACAAGTAGCTGTAATACATGGCTATCGTGCACATTTCCCGGAGTCACAATGGCACCTAAGACAAAGCCCTTTTCATCTGTCGCTGCATGAAAGGAATACGCAAACTGTTTCGTACGTTCATCCTTCACGTAATACCCACTTTCAGGATCTGTCGTGCTTTCCTTTATTTCTTTCCATTCTTCCTTTTCAAACTTCTCCGGGGGAAAGGGCTTTTTTCCGTGTTCTTCACGATCCATGTTTAACTCTAATTGAAGTTTTTCTTCATAAGCCCGTGTTTCTTTTCGTACAACCTTTTTATCATACTTCCGTTTATTCGCACTCGCTTTCACATGCGTAGAATCGATAAATAAATGGTCTGCATGGAGGAGTCCTTGATGCATAATCTCTTTTAATATACGATAGAATATCTGCTCAAATATATCAGTGTCTTGAAAGCGACGGACATAAAAACCAAACAACAGATTGCTGGGATAAAAACAACGCTTATTATTAAAAACGGTTAAACAAATTAAATTTTAATGTTATGCAAATCTGCCAGATCACCATAATATCTCATTTGAAAACCGCTGAAATAACAACCCTATCAGGGTTAATCATATTAAGGTGAGTAAATATGGAAAACAACAAATCTGCACATTACGTTCCTTTTTTATCTGTAATACTTTTTGTTTTATGCTGTGCGTGGGCATTATTTTTATAAAAATATTTACAGATGAAGTAAACCCGCCAATCAGGTTAACTGTGGCTGCGTTGAGAATGCATAATACATCAGAGGTTGCGGGGATTTCTCCCCGCTGGTCCTCTTACTCCCCAAGTTCGTAAGCTGTGAAGACAGCGGCCTCCGTCTGGTCGGTTCGGATTCGTACCTCGCAGAGGTCTTTCCTCGTTACCAGTACCGTCACTATAACGATTAAACAGATGACGATCAGGGTGATTAACATCGCCTTTTGCTGCTTCATAGCCCGCTTCTTCTTGCCTTTCAGCACGTAAGAGACTAACCTACGTTTGTAAGGCATAGATTGGGCCCCAGATTAATGTTAAGCCTCTTGCCGGATGCGTAATATCAACTGGGGTTTTTTCTATCTGCCTTTGATTTTCATGCCCAAGGCAGATAGCCTCAAGCCCCCGCAGCCATACTATTTAACCCCCGTTACCTCGCCAATATGAAATCAATCAGAAAGGCGATCCATAAGAACAATAGCAAGACAATAAATTGCCACCACAGCCGCAATAGCCAACGCACACTTGAGAACCAGCACGACAACCTCCTGTATTGGACGTGCACCTGCCCTGATAAATATGAGGCTGTCTCGTCAGTGATTCAAAACAACTATTGGGTATAGTTTCTGTGATTTTGTTCTGTAGAAATGGAACACAACAACCAGTCACCACCAGCACTTCTTTAAATACGCTAAGTCCGACGCAAGCTAACCTTCTAGTCCGCTTTGAGCGAGGAGCGGACCTGACATTGGGGTATGTCAATTTATGGGAGCAGGTCAGGGGCATTAATGCCCCCATATGGAATAAGTTTCACCTTGACATTAATAATGCTCTTGGGACAATCAAAAACTTTGCTTTAGTGGTACTTCTCTTGACATGTGGATACCATCTTTTGAACGCCTGCGCTCTTCAAAATAGATAGCTAATGATAAATAGATTATTGAGTTTCTAGCTAATCCAATGAGTTGCATGAGCCTTGATTCAAATTGGCTTATTGGTATTAATAGAGAGTGGGAAGATAGTTTTTCTTTTTCATAGATCTTTGATTTTAGATCTGTAAGTCTTAAACTCATCTTATTAACACCATCTTCGAGTTGTTGCGCTAAACAATTATCCCCATCTTTTTTTGCTTGCTTCATTTTTAATTTTTCATCCCGGATTTTATCTGGTAGTACATTAACTTCTTCTTGGATCTTTCTAAATTCACCATCATTATAAGTATTATATGATGTTGCAAGTTCATAGCCAAAATCATCAACTATTTTTAATGAACGATGTTCCATGGCATTTCTAATCTCTGCAAATGCCACTGCATTTGGATCTAACCACTTTGTTGCTGAATCAGAGTCACCAACTTTACGGATATCTTTTAATATATAGAATAAAGCGTGAATGAAATGATTGTCGCTATCTTTCAGCTTTTTATGTGGTTTCCATTTAGTATTATTACTTGTAAAGTCACGGAATAAATTATCTATACTGATTATTTTGTCATGTTTCAGATCGTTCAAATCAAAGAAGCGACTAATTAAATATGCTACTTTATCAAAAATTGAATATACTATTCTGAATGCTGACTTATACTGAGCAATCTTCAAGTTATTAATTGAGTAAGTCATATCCTCAACGTGTTGATATGTCGAGTTGAATATATGAGGGTTATCATCAGGTATATCTTTTGAAGAAAAAATCAAGTACCGAGCATAACAGTAATCATTTTTTAATTCATCATAATTACCGTGATAAGATAATTCTTCAGACATGGTGAGAGAACTATTAAGCGATTGAACGAATGAGGGGAATTCGAAAACATCATGATAAGTAATCGGGTACTCGCAAGCATCATTCAAATCATTAAGAAAGAGTCTTTTACTAGCGCACCATTCTAAATAGTTTTTCTGTTTTCTACATGTGGTTTTTTCAGTGTATTCTTTAAAGTAATCGAAGTCCGATGTTTCGAATAACTCCTCGAACCATTTTTTAAAGTTGAATAATTTGCCGCCTTTCTCAAGTGGCACTCTTTGTTCAGGATATAGTTGATCAATATTCTCAAAACCTTTTTTCACAAGTTCATAAGCGATATAGTAATGATATTCTGAATGTCCATTATCATAAAGTGAAAGCCCAAGAAAAATTTCATTATTGGCTTTTGCTATAATTGCAACGAGATTATTATCTATAGAAATAGCTTTATCATAGTGGGGAATGCAACATAACGTTCTACCTTGTGATGAAAGGCGATTAGCTAAATTTGTCTCAATCATAGACCTAAGACTATTATATGCATGAGTATTATTATCATGTTCTCTTCAGTCTACTTTAGGTAGCGCATGTAAAGCTTTCCTGTAAAAGATGACCGATTTCATCAAATCATCTGAATACCACTCAGTTTTACGTGTTTCATAAAGTACAGAGTAACAATTTCCTAAGCAGTAAAGATAATGAGCCTCGTCTAATTG
Source organism: Lysinibacillus sp. 1 U-2021 (assembly GCF_029916965.1). Lineage (NCBI taxonomy): Bacteria > Bacillati > Bacillota > Bacilli > Caryophanales > Bacillaceae > Lysinibacillus > Lysinibacillus sp. 1 U-2021. The sequence goes on along the minus strand of NZ_CP123966.1, from coordinate 3,426,174 downwards.
GTGAGTAAAGGTGAAATCCCGTTCTGTAAAACTCTCTATTAATGAAGATAAAGAAACGTGATCACCTTTGATGATGTATTCATCCGCACGTTTACTAAACTCATCAAGTTTATCTTTTTCCAATAACAAAGTGACTCCTTAACTGTTCATACGAACTGAATGACAAGCTTCGATTTAAAACTAAACATATAAATGTACTATTTAATTATTTATTATATGTGGATTTGGTCGATAATGCTGATCTAGTATTTAAGTTTAGGAGCATAAAAAGTGATCTACTCCTCACAATTTAACATAGCGCATGGGTTCAACTTCCGCTTCTGGCACAGGGCTGCTGTTGCAGCACTGACAACCTTAGACTTCAATCGATTCAGAGATCTCTAACGCATCATCGACTTCAATGCCCAGATAACGGACTGTGCTTTCCAGTTTCCTATGGCCCAACAGAAGTTGGATCACCCAAAGATTCTTGGTTTTCTTGTAGATCAGGTAAGGTTTTGTTCTTCTCATGGAGTGTGTGCTGTAAAGCGAAGCTTCGAGACCAAGCTTTTCTACCCACCCATGAAAAATTCGGCTGTATTGCCGGGTTGATATGTGCCGGTTCGTTCCGATCCGAGACCGAAACAAGAAGTCTTTACTGTGCAAATTGCCAAGCTTTATCAATGCAGCAACAGCTTCTCTTGTCCCTTTGGTTATCTCAAATTGCACAGGGCTACCGATTTTCTGTTGCAGCACCATTACTCTGCTTGAAGCCGAGCTGCCATATGCAACATCAGATACTTTGAGGTTCACCAGATCACAGCCTCGTAGCTTACTGTCTAAGACCATGTTGAACTGAGCTAAATCACGCGTTTTACCTTCCAGTTCAAGCCGGATTCGGCTCCCTCAGATATGAGATATCTGGAGTTGTCTTTTTTGGCCTATGATACGGTCTTTGTTCCACTGTTACATGTTCATAATCAAATCTCCTGCAATGCTGGAGATTTGAGTACGGTTGTCCCTTATGAGCGAGTATTGGACATTGAGTTACTTGTATCAGGGGTGGTCAAAATATTGGCACTTAGCCATAAAGGTATTTACATCAATGATTTATGATCTTTCCTTAGCAAGATTGCTACTTTTTTGTGAAGTATGTTCATGTCAATAGTAGGTAATTAAATTTACAAAATCGCGAATTAATGGTTATATATCCCCTATGGCTTGTTTTTTTAATACGAGGAATCAAACGGATATGGATAATAATATTCTATTTATTTCATCAATTGAGCGGTTTAATGATTTCGAAGAGGTTGTTAGACGCTTTTTACAGCGAATGTTTAATGCAGATGCTTATATTACAAATGGCCCTTATGACGGAGGCAAGGACGTCGTTTACTCAGTAAGAGGTCGTGAAATAAGAGAGGTAATACAGGTATCTATTATAAAAAAAGGTTTAGAAGATAAACTTGAAGAAGACTTAATCAAAACAGATGATTTAATTAAAAAATATAATTACCCTCCTGTATTGAATTTTTTTTGGAGCCACAAAATATCTGAAAGCAAGCTTGAAGTTTTAAAAAGCAATGCCAGAAAAAATTATGGGATAACCCTCGAGTTTTATGACGCAAATAGAATATCTCAAAAAATCACCAATGATTATCCGGAGATATTAACCTTTCTTCTTGAGGAAGTTCACAATTATCAATCCTCTAAAAAGGATGAGTTGGACATAAAAGAAATAGCATTTTACGAATATCTGGTGTTAAGTAAAGATGCTGCCAATTTAAAGAATGTAATTATTGATTCATACATAGTTTCATTACTTACAGGTCAAGGGAAGTCAGAGCATGATTTAATCAATGAAACCCAAATTCTTGGGGTACACAATGAAACTCTTAAAAATAGATTGTATCTTTTAAAGCGAGATAATCGAATTATCCTTGATGGAGATTTATACAGTCTGTCTGAGGTTGAAAGTAAGAGAATCAGGAATCTTGAGTTAAAAGAAATAGCCAAAAGGAATGAGGTTTTAACAATAATTGGTAATGCGACCTCAAAATACTTTAGTGAAAATATATCCACCGAGGTTCTTGACCTAATTAAGGAGGCTTATGCTGAGTCGGTCAATCTACAGCTTAATGAATTAAACTTCGAATCCCCAAGAAATCAAATTGTTAAAGGAATTATTAAACAACTGGAAAAATTGATAACTGAAAAAGGAAAAATAAACAACTCATTGTCTTCAAAATTAGCTAATGAGCTTGTTGAGTTATCTGGGAGAAATGAATATCTTTCAGACTATTGCTCATCAAGGCTATGCATAACTCTATTAAATCAAAAGAAACTTGAAAGATATATTGACAATAAAACGTTTTTTTTATACCTAGATGCCCCAGTATTGATTCCATATCTTGTTGCATTAAGATACGATAAAATTTCTAACAGTGAAAAATCGATAAGCACTGTTAAAACGTTAAAGAAAATAGTATTTAACCTTAAAAACAGACACATTCGTGTAACCCAAGAACATCTTGAAGAAACAGTACGACATTTATTAAATGGAATGAAAATTAGTTCTTTTGCCAATGATGAATTAGTTAGGAAGATAGGTAATTCTAAAAACGTATTTTTTAATACATATATAAATATTAAAAAAAGCAAACCTAGTAGTTACAATTTCGAAAATTTTTTAGAAGATTTTATTGGCTATGAAGATACATCTGGCTCTATCGATGCAAAGTTTTATAAACTAATTCGTTCAGTCTCTCAGTATTTAAATCTAAATAGAATTGAAGTTATTTCAACCTCAGTTTATCAGGAAGATAGAATCATTGAGGAAGTTGCCAGGAAGTTTTCTAGGCAAATATCTGGTCCAAAAAAAAGAAATCCACGAACTATTAATAATGATATTTATGCTGCATTAACCTTATCTGATGACAGCATACACTGCGATGAAAAGGGAGTCGGTCAAATCCCTATGCTAATTACATGGGATGCAACTCAGCACACACTCAGGAATATAGTAAGACAAAAAGATAAATATAAAGAATGGTTGGTTTACACTCCCCAAAGAGCAATTGAAAGACTTTCAATGTTAGAAATGAAAATTGAGAGCTCCGCAATTAAAGATGGTGTTTTAGCAATTATTGATGAGGATTATTTCTTCAAGGAAAACGATTCAAATTTAATCGATACTCTGGCATTGCTAGTGAAAGATGATTCCCCTGACGCCGGCGCATTAACAACTTTGATAAATAAACTATCGCAAAGGGTAACCGAGGAGTCTTTAGATTCTCAAGATATTGAAAAAGAAGCATTCAATACTTTAAACGAGATTTTAGTATTTACTTACACTGAGTTTAAAGATAATTTTAGCCAGGTAAAAATTGTTTTCAGTGATGAAAAATATACCGACTCAATCTTTGAGATACTAACCTCAACACTTAAGCGACCTTTCGATGATTCTTCTAGAATAGAGTATAAAAATAAAATAGACGAAATAATTTCAGTTCACTTTGGTTGACTGTTTGGGGAGAGGGTTCTCCCCAATTAAAGAACTTATTAACAATATCGATAAAGTTGTGAACTGTTCCCCATGGATTGATGCAGATAGGTGCTATCAACATCCGCCTTTGGCACAAAGCGGACAACCACGCTAGCTCTACCGACATGGCTTTTCCCATTGCTTTAAGTGCGTCAAAAAACAGTCTCCATTAAAATTTCCTCCCGGTAAAAATCACTTCGCAATTCCTGGCTGGACGACATTCGGACGCCAGCTCTCCCAGTTAAAATTCACCCATCGCCCGCCGTTCATGGTCATGCGATCCATAATCCCCATAAAAGAAATTTGATTAGCTCAAATTGTTTTGCTGGCATCATGTTTGATGTCCAAAATTGTGTTTCGTTCACTAGCAAAACTAGCTACTTAAAACTTTATTGATTACGTTTTGCTTGTTCAGTTTTCAAGGTTCATTTCGTTCACCGCTGTTTCAGCAGCAACTATTATATAATATCATGCACTACACACCGTGTCAACAATAATTTTGAAATTATTTTTTTGTTTCAATCAGTTGTATTAGCGACTTTTATAACTATACCATAATCTTTTTATATTGCAAGCCTTTTATAAAATAAATATTAAAGCCGTTATTCCTAAGACACCAGGAATACCTAAAACAGCGATTGTTAAGACAGAAAACAGATTGATTGGCACATTATATCCTATATAACCTATACCTAAATGGATTACGAATAATAGTAGAAAAGCAAATGCAAATCTAAACCAAAACACCGATAATCCTTCTAAGATTTTACCCAATTTAGCATGTCTTATTATTACATAAAGAAAAAGAAGCCCGACAGGAATACAAATACTCATAATTACTAACCCAGACATATAGTTGCCTCCTCAATTAAATAATTATGAAAGTTTATGTTTCCTGTTTTGCTTCTATGATTATTTTACAAAGAACTATTTTATTAGTACCTTACGAATTCTAGCTTCCTTAAACAAATAGAAATGAATACTTTCTGCTGTTTTGCGTTGAGCAATTACACCTAGGTCATAATCATCCATTAATTCTTCTATTATCTTTGCCTGCTGTAAATCTTCTTTTGTTTCTTTAATCAGATTCACAAGCTTATCATCAAATTCTTTTTTTAATTTCCCTTTACTACGGAAGAACATACTAATCCCTCACTCATAACTCGCGTCTTCCTTCCATTGCCTTAGATAGCGTAACCTCATCTGCGTATTCTAGATCTCCACCTACTGGCAATCCATGAGCAATACGGGTTGTACGGATACCTGACGGTTTGACAAGGCGAGAAATGTACATAGCGGTTGCCTCACCCTCGATTGTTGAATTTGTAGCTAAAATAAGTTCTTGGACACTTTCATCTTGCAAGCGCACTAGCAAAGAAGCAACATTAATGTCTTCTGGACCAATACCATCCATTGGTGAAATAGCACCTTGAAGTACATGGTACATACCGTTGTAGTCACGCATTTTTTCCATTGCAATCACATCTTTTGTATCTTGTACAACACAAATAATAGAATGATCTCGCTGCTTATCTGTACATATGTGACATGGATCGACATCCGTTATATTGCCACAAACAGAACAGTAGCTTAGGTTTCGTTTAGCATCAATCAGTGCTTTAGAGAAAGATAATACATCATCTTCCTTCATTGTTAACACAAAAAACGCCAGACGAGCCGCAGTTTTCGGCCCGATACCTGGCAATTTCATAAAACTATCGATCAATTTAGATATTGGTTCTGGGTAGTACATATGAATACCTCCTAGAACGGAAGGTTTAAGCCTTGCGTGAATTTACCCATAGTCGAGTTTGTTTTTTCTTCTACTTTTTTCAGCGCTTCATTTGTTGCAATAACAATTAGGTCTTGTAGCATTTCGATGTCTTCTGGGTCTACTACAGATTCATCTAGATTTACTGAAACTACTTCACGCTGACCTGAAACTGTTACTTTCACCATACCGCCGCCTGCAACACCTTCGAATTGCTCAGCATTTAAAGCTTCTTGAGCCTCCATCATTTCCTTTTGCATTTTTTGCATTTTTTTCATCATACCTTGCATATTTCCCATTCCACGCATAAATGTTTCCTCCTAAAAATTTAATCTTCAATAATTTCAACAAAATCTTTACCGAAGAGCTTTTCAGCCTCTGTCACAAGTGGATCTTGTGAAGCAAGAGGTTGAGCATCATCGATAAATGGTTCTTCTGGCATTTCTGCCGGTGGTGGCTCTAATAATTCTTCTCCATGCTCTGCTTCAGTCTGTGATTTCTTTTGCTGCAGACCATGATCACGAATAAACTCTTCACGCATTTTTAACCATGATTCTTCTGGTATACATAGCATCTCGTACATTGTACCAGTTTGCCCTGCAATTAATTGTGTAAAGTGAGCCTTTAAAGACTGGTTGTCGGCAACCATCTGACAATGAATATCATACTTGAATTTTAACACAAAAGCACTTGAAGATGCCGCAACAGGTTCGGCTTCTGCTAAAAGAGCAGATTGTGATTTTTGCATTTGACTTAGGGCTTGCGCCCAAATGGACTTAATACGTTGTACATCTTGCTTTGTGGCATCTTTCAGCACTTCCTGAATACGACCTGTAGGTGCTTTATAACCATTCGGACTTTTAGCTCGGGGCCGTTGCTCTTTTTGTGCTGTCGGCGTTTGCACTGGAGTCCCCGTTTGCAGTTGTAAGGAAAGTTGCTGAACCAGCTGTTCAAGAGCTACAATTTTTTGAGTGAGATCAGGGTTTTCTCCCATTTCATTTGTAGTCACCGTTTGATGGGCTATCCCTCCTGAAAACTGTACCATTTTAAGCAAAGCCGTCTCTAAATAAATTTTGGTATGGTGAGAGAAACGCATCTCTTGCTGTGTCTTTGCAAGTATATCAATATACCCATAAAGCATATTTGGTGCAAATTCGTGTGCTAAAGTGAATACACGTTCCTCAGGAGATACAAGCTCTAAAAGTTCAGCTAAATCATCACTTGTTTGAAGTAATAATAAATCGCGGAAAAATGTAATTAAATCCTCTGAGAGCCGCAAAGGGTCCTTACCGTCAGCTATCAGTTGCTCTAAAAGGGCAAGCATTTGCGCAACATCTTTTACTTTGAGTGCCTCTGCTAGATCATAAAAAACATCCTGACTAATAGAACCTGTCACTAATAACGTATCCTCAAGTTTTAATTTTTCGCCGCTAAAAGACACAACTTGGTCCAATAAGCTTAAAGCATCACGCATTCCCCCTGCGGCTGATTGTGCAATTACCTTTAAACCTTGTTCTTCATATGGTAAGTCAATATCTTCTAAAACAACCTTCATACGTTCAATAATATCATTAGTAGAAAGTCGTTTAAAATCAAAGCGCTGACAACGAGAAATGATCGTAGCAGGCAATTTATGAGGCTCTGTAGTTGCTAAAATAAACACAGCATGAGGAGGTGGTTCTTCCAACGTTTTTAAAAGAGCGTTAAAAGCGCTTGTAGAAAGCATATGCACTTCGTCTATGATGTACACCTTATATCTACTGCTTGCGGGAGCAAAACGAACCTTTTCTATGATATCCCTAATCTCTTCAACACGTGAATTTGAGGCTGCATCAAATTCAATGACATCTGGATGTGAACCATCTGTAATACTTATGCATGTAGCACATTCATTACACGGCTCTTTCGACGGTGCATGTTCACAATTCAAGGCCTTCGCAAAGATTTTAGCAGTACTTGTTTTCCCTGTACCACGGGGCCCAGAAAACAAGTAAGCATGTGTTGTTTTATTTGCTAGGAGAGCATTTTGTAGCGTTCTTTTGACATGTGTTTGACCAGACATTTCTCGAAAAGATTGCGGTCGATACACACGGTAAAATGCTTGATACGTCACTGATTTCCTCTCTCCTTCTCCATTTAATTGAATACTTTTATTATAGCATTTGCTGCATTATATAGAAAATGAAGTTGCTAAATTTAAAATAAAAAAGCATCCGCCTATAATAGACGGATGCTTTGAATTGGCAATTTAATGCCGTGCACCTTTCCTTGACAGCCGCACATAAGCGTTACTCTTGTCGTTAGCTCAGATTAGGCAACCCCGCGGCACATGAATAAGACCACTTAATGCTGCTTCCTTCCGGACCTGACATGGTTCATGGGTATCCATTGCGCAGGACCCAATCGTCAACACTACGTGCAAAAGGCAGACCAAACAATACGGACAGCCTCGAAAAAGGAATTCAGTCTCGCTAGAGCGGATTGCGAGTTACAGGACACCGCTACCTTCCCACCTAGCACGGCAATAACTAGTATACTGACTGTTTGTATAAAATGCAACTTAATGCACAAATTATTTATTTCTAAGTGACGATTTAAACAATATATATTTTTTCAAAAATTATCTTGACGTTCGTTTCTAGTTATGATAAATTTATTTTTGTCGATAAGACAGTAAAGCAATATAACATGGAGGTATACCCAAGTCTGGCTGAAGGGATCGGTCTTGAAAACCGACAGGCGGGTAACACCGCGCGGGGGTTCGAATCCCTCTACCTCCTCCAGTTTTAAATTTCCGACTACGAATGTAGCCGTTTTTTTTTGCCTAAATTGTATGTATTACTTGTTAGATACCACTTCCGCCTCGGTTGTGGTATTTTTTATTATATCAATGATGGGAGGTTGTTAAATTGCAATCGAAATTACTTATGACACGTGCTTCCCTTACTTGGATTTTCATTATTGCTGTTATGACTGCAATAGGTAGTGAAATTAAAATTATGCCTTTTGCTAATACAACTTTCCGTTTTGGTTTAGGAACAATTGTCTTCTTTTTATGCACATTAATTAAACCTACACCAATTATTTTAGCTGGTGTAGCTACCAGTATTGTGACAACTATTTTTCGGGTTATTAATTCGACATTACATGATGTTCCGATTGCCGAGAGTATATTTAACCATTTACCAGCCGGTTTATTTTATGTATTGTTTGCAGTATGCCTGCAAGTTTTAGATATTCAACAATACAGAGAAAAACCACTAAAACTTGGTTTACTCGTTGCTTTTAGTGAGGTCATCAGTAATTTAGCTGAACAAATTTTCCGCTTTTTTGTCCAAACATATACTTTTTTATTTCTCCATGATCTCTTGATCCTATTAGCAGTAGCATTATTACGAAGCTTTTTTGTAGTAGGGATTTATAGCTCTATTTTGGTAGCGGAACAAAAAAAACGGGTACAAGAAATGCTGAATATTGGATCTGACCTCTATGTGGAGACACTATATTTAAAAAAATCAATGAATCATATTGAAACAATTACAGGTAGTGGTTATGAATTATATCGTCAGTTAAAGACGCAAGGTTTTCGATCCGAGAGTTTACAAGCACTTCATATTGCCCAGGAAATCCATGAAGTGAAAAAGGATTCTCAACGAATATATGCTGGGATTTCAAAGATTGTCGGTGAAAAGAGCTTTGGCCCTTTCGTATTATCTGAATTATTGCATTATATTGAAGAAGGTAATAGGAAATATGCAGAATTACTCGGTAAGGAAATACAATTTAATACATGTATAGACTTCGATTTTCAAACGAAAGATCATATTGCACTGCTTGCTCTATTAAATAATTTATCAGCCAATGCTGTTGAGGCTATTGAAAAGCAAGGGATCATTTCTATTGCTATTAAGCGCCAAGAGGATAATACTGTAATAACAGTATGTGATAATGGACAAGGGATTTCACAAGCAGACATTTCTGTTATTTTTGAACCTGGATACACCACTAAATTCAATGTTGATGGTGTTGCAGCAACTGGCATTGGGCTTTCACATGTTGCTGAACTAGTAGAAAAATTAAAAGGCTCAATAACCGTTGAATCAAACAATCAATACACAACGTTTAAAATCATAATTCCTACGCAAACTATTCAAACGGGAGAGACTTAAATGAGGTATTTTATTGTAGATGATGATCGTGCAAGTCGTGTTATGTTAAAGCAAATTATTGAAGATAGCGGGTTAGGAACAGTTATTGGTGAGGCTCGCAATGGTGAGGATGCCATTCCACAAATTTTAATGACACAGCCAGAGTTTGTGCTTATTGATTTACTGATGCCTAAGCTTGATGGCATAGCAACTGTGGAACAACTTATGCAAAATCGTTTCGAGGGACAATTTATTATGATTTCACAGGTAGTGAATAAGGAAATGGTTGGCGAAGCATATGAGCAAGGAATTGATTTCTTCATTCATAAACCAATCAATCGTATTGAAGTCGAAAATGTTTTGAAAAAAACAACTGAACAATTTCGACTTAAAAATTCACTATTAGTGATACGTCAATCACTTACAAATATTGAGTTAAGTGAACAAAAGACTCATAAAGCTACATCACGAGACCATATTCAGTCTATTTTGAATGATATGGGGATTGTCGGGGAAATTGGTAGTGAGGATATCATTGCCATTATAGAAACATTACTTGCTCACCAGCACAAGATTGCCCCCCTTCCTCCATTAAAAGAGCTTTATGAAGAAATTGCAGCTGTGACCAAGGCTACGCCAGATGAAATTTTAAAAGAGAGTAAAGCCATCGAGCAGCGTGTGCGTCGTACAATATTAGCTGCCATGATTAATCTCGCTAATTTAGGGGTTGTTGATTACACAAACTCAGAATTCGAGTACTATGCCCCTCGCTACTTTGATTTTAAAGAAATTCGTCAGCTCATGACACAGATTGAAGATCACGATAATCGTAAAGCAAAGGTAAATATTAAAAAGTTTATTCAAGTGTTATATTCAGACATTTTAACAAAAGTAAATTAATTTTATCGGATTTTGTCGGATTCCATAAGTCCTCCGTATTATTAAAGTAAGGCGTGTCCTAAAAATTTAATATTAGGGGAGGTACAAAGGATTTGAAAAAGAAATTTAAAGTCAGTTTAGCCGCTCAGATTTTAATCGGTTTGATTTTAGGGATCATTGTTGGTGGTATCTTTTACGGAAACCCCAAAATTGAGACATATCTACAACCATTAGGGGATATATTTTTACATCTTATTAAGATGATTGTTGTACCGATTATTATTTCGACATTAATCGTTGGTGTTGCTGGTACTGGAGATATGAAGCAACTTGGACGATTAGGCGGGAAATCTATAATTTACTTTGAGATTATTACTACAGTTGCAATCGTAGTTGGATTACTTTCCGCAAACATTTTCCAACCTGGTGCAGGTCTTAACATGAATGAATTATCTCAAGGGGATATTTCGAAGTATGTATCAACAACTGAGGAAGTACAGCACGAGGGACCATTTGATATCATTGTAGGCATTGTCCCAACAAATATTATTCAGTCAATGGCTGAAGGTAATATGCTAGCAATTATCTTCTTCTCAGTTATTTTCGGTTTAGGGGTTGCTGCAGTAGGAGATCGAGGGAAACCAGTCTTAGACTTCTTCCAAGGGGTAGCAGATGCTATGTTCTGGGTAACAAACCTCGTAATGAAATTCGCGCCACTAGGGGTATTTGGTTTAATTGGTGTAACCGTTTCCAAATATGGGTTTGCTTCACTGGTTCCACTTGCCAAATTAGCAATTCTTGTTTATGCAACAATGCTATTCTTTATCTTTGTCGTTCTTGGACTTGTGGCAAAATTCGCAGGAATCAGCATCTTCTATTTAATTAAAGTATTAAAAGATGAGCTAATTTTAGCCTTCTCCACAGCAAGTTCTGAAGCTGTATTACCACGTATTATGATGAAAATGGAGAAATTAGGGGCGCCAAAGGATATTGTATCTTTTGTTATACCTACCGGTTACTCCTTTAACTTAGATGGGTCAACACTATATCAAGCCATTGCAGCATTATTTATTGCACAAATGTACGGTATTCACCTAAGCATTGGTGAACAAATTACGTTAATGCTTGTATTAATGGTTACATCAAAAGGTATTGCAGGTGTACCAGGGGTATCATTCGTTGTACTTCTAGCAACTTTAGGTACTGTAGGTATTCCACTTGAGGGACTAGCCTTCATTGCTGGTATTGACCGTATTCTTGACATGGGACGTACAGTTGTTAACGTAATTGGTAACTCATTAGCGTCATTAGTAATGGCTAAGTGGGAAGGCCGTTTCGATCGAGAAAAGATGAAAAATTACTTTAATGATAATGAAAATCTAGCGTAATTTAAAAAAATCCTCACGATGTTGGATGGCATCGTGAGGGTTTTTTTATTTTGCTAACACTTTATCTAAATAAGCGATAATTGATTCTTTTCCATTGGCATGTGCTTCTTGAGCGCGTTTTTCATCTTTTTCAAGCTTAGTCTCTGCTGCTACAGCAATTTTTTCAGCATCTTGTTGTGGCACAACAATTACACCATCCACATCCCCAATAATATAATCACCAGGATGAACCGTAACTCCTCCAATGGCGATCGGTACATTTACTTGACCTCCGCCGTTTTTATTGCCTGCTGCTACAGTAGTGCCTAACGAAAATACAGGGAAATTTAATTCACGTATTGCTGCAATATCGCGGATTACACCATCCACAACAAAACCTTGTACACCTATCCCTTTTGCTAAGGAGATCACAAAATCTCCAGCAACAGCTCGGTTTGTATTACCTTTTGCATCAATGACTAAAATATCTCCTTCATTTGCAGCCCTAATCGCTTCCAAAACTGCCCCATTTTCACCATCTGGTAAACGTACAGTTACAGCTCGCCCAGCAACTTTAAAATGGTCTGCTAACGGCTTAATATCACTTCGCACATTGGTATGTCCGCCTGTTGCATCTGAAATAGCTGTTGTTGGTAAATGCTGAAAGCTTACTTCCACTTTTGTCATACATAACACCCCTATTATGATTAATGACTTACTCTATTATTGTAAATAAAAAATACAACCTATTTCAATATATCTCGAAAATAGTAGTCACTAGTAGAATTAAATACTTTCAATAAATTGCTTTGATTGCTCGTCTAAGGCTTCAGCAGCAGATGCTATTTCACTAAAGTCATTTGCTGTGACAGTAATTTGTTCATTTGTTTTCTCTATTTTTTCTGCTATTTTTGTAATACTATCAGTCACCTGACCAATTTCTCGCTCAATGCCCTCCACATTATCCTTCACTTCTGAAATAGATTGTTCAACTCTTACAGAAAGCTTACGTACCTCTTTCGCCACTACATCAAAACCTCTTCCATATTCTCCAGCCCTAGCGGCTTCAATAGCTGCATTTAATGCCAATAAATTAGTTTGTGAGGCAATTTCTTGTATAGTTTTGACAATCCCTTTAATAGAATCTGCTTGTTTCTGAAGCTGCACAAGATTACTTACATTTTCATTTGATTCCTTTGAAACTACTTTAATGGTTTCTAGTAGATCTTGGCTATTTTGAATGCCCGCCTCTGAACGCTGGTAAAGCTTATTAGACATGCCCTTCAACTTGTCAGCAACACTAACTATCTCATGTTGTCGTTCAGTGATATTGGCAGCTATTTTGGATACACCTATTACTTTTCTTGTATCATTTGCGAAGACAGGCATATATGTCGCTTCCAGCCAAATTATATTACCTCTAGCATCAATTCTTTTTATTTTGTCCTGATAGCTGTTTCCTGCCGTTAGGTTGCGCCAAAAATTATCGTACTCCATACTATTAACGAAATCAGGCAAACAAAAGTCTTTATGATGTTTTCCTAGCATTTCCTGCACTGTATAGCCTAATGTTTGAGCAAATAGTTCATTGACATACGCCACTCTTCTATCCATATCGAAGCGGATAATGGCAATATTGCGTTCAATAGCCTGTACTACTAAATCATCGGTTACTTGAGCCTCTACACTATGCATTAAGAACACCCCATCCTAATTTTTTACTTAAAATTTAATTATTTTACTTTTATATTACATTAATTATGCCTCAGTGTAATTGCAGGGGATGTTAGTGCACCTGCTGCATCAAGATAAAAAACATGGAGAATGTTCATCCATGTTTTTTTAATAAACGTAAAATCCCTTCAGAGGTAGCCGCTACACGTAAGAACTTCTTTTGCTCTGCACGTATAAAGCCTTCCTCTAGCATTGTTTTAAAATGCTGTAGAAGTGCATCATAGAATCCATGGACATTATATAAAATGACAGGTTTTGTATGAAGTCCAATCTGAGCCCAAGTAAATACCTCAAAATATTCATCTAAAGTCCCTGCGCCTCCTGGTAGAGCAATAAAGGCATCTGCTAACTCGGCCATTTTAGCTTTACGAATATGCATAGAGTCTACAATATGAATTTCTGTTAATGAGGCATGGGCCAATTCACGCTTTTGTAAATGTGTTGGCATCACACCAATCACTTCTCCTCCAGCTGCTAAAACAGCATCGGCAACCTTCCCCATTAGGCCTGTTTTTGAACCACCATAGACAACCCCGTGACCGTTTTTTGCCAGTGCTGTACCAAGCTCAGCCGCTTTCTCTGCATAAATAGAGCTTTTACCCAGACCGGATCCGCAATACACTGCGATTCTTATAATAATCCCTCCTATTCAAAAAACGTGAAACAATCGGCTATATATTGTCTCACGTTTTTTGGTCATTTATTTTACTTTTATTTTCGTAAATGGCTTGTTTGTTTTAGCATATGACTGATACGGCTTACAATTGATTCAATGGCATCAGGATTTTTTAATAAATCATAATCATTAATATCTAAACGTAGAACTGGGCAAGAATTAAAATTATTTATCCAATTTTCATAGCGTTCATGCATTTCTATCCAATAATCATTTGGTGTTTGTTGCTCCATTGTACGTCCACGCTCTTGAATACGTCCAATAACCGCATCAATAGGTCCTTCAAGATAGACAAGCAAATCTGGATGTGGGAAATAAGGTGTCATCACCATTGCATCAAACAAATTTGTATAAGTCTCATAATCTGTTGGGCTCATTGTTCCTTTATCATAATGCATCTTAGCAAAAATGCCAGTATCCTCATAAATAGAGCGATCTTGTACAAATCCTCCACCATATTCAAAAATACGCTTCTGTTCTTTAAAACGCTCTGCTAAAAAGTAGACCTGTAAATGAAAGCTCCATTTTTCAAAGTCCTCATAAAATTTATCAAGGTATGGATTTGTGTCTACTTTCTCGAACGAGGTACGAAAGTTCAGTGCCTCTGCTAAAGCCTTTGTCATCGTCGATTTTCCTACCCCAACAGTACCAGCAATCGTAATAACCGTTTGTGGTGGAATATCGTACTTCTTTCTTAAATTCATTATTGCAAACTCCTTTGTTGTAACGTATCTTTAATTATTTTTAAAACATGATTTAAATCATTGGGATTTTTTACAAAATCAAGCTGATCTCCATTAAATCGAATAACTGGAATTTCGGGATGCATGCTTTCAAAATGCTCGATAAAAGAATGATAGTCAGCCACAAGCTGCTCCATGTAATCACGTGAAATCATCTTTTCAAACTCTCGCCCTCGCATGGCGATACGCTTCATTAATGTCTCAACACTGGCATGTAAATAAACCACTACATTTGGAACAGGCATGTCTTTCGTTAAAATTCTATAGATCTCTTCATACTTCTCGTATTCAGTTGGTGCCAATGTACGCTTCGCAAATATTAAATTTTTAAAAATATGATAGTCTGCTACAACAGGTTTGGCATGTGCTAAACGAAATTTTTTAATATCGGTTAGTTGCTTATAGCGATTACAAAGGAAGAACATTTCCGTTTGGAAACTCCACTCCTCAATGTTTTCATAAAACTTATTTAAAAAAGGGTTTTCGTCTACAATTTCTTTTAATAGATGGTAATTAAATGTCGCTGCTATCTCTTTCGATAAAGAGGTTTTACCAACACCAATCGGACCTTCTACCGTAACAAATGGAACCGTCACCAGAAGCTCCTCCTTTTGTTCTATGGATTCGATCATTGTGTCCTACATAAAATGAATCAGTACCTTTCATTTTATCATAGTAGGAAAATGAAAAACAGAATCAACCTATTGTTCTAGTAAATTTACCTGGGATATTCTTCTCATGATGACATAGAAAAAAGACATCGAGAATCTACTTCCCGATGCCTTTATACTTATTTATAATTTCACTCGTTGTAAACGAAGTGCATTTAATACGACCGAAACTGAACTAAAGGCCATCGCTGCGCCTGCTACCCATGGAGCAAGCAGACCGAGTGCAGCAATTGGAATACCTAATGTATTATAAGCAAATGCCCAAAATAAATTTTGTTTAATATTACGCATTGTTTTTCTACTCATTAGAATGGCATCCGCGATACTATTTAAATCTCCACGAATAAGCGTAATATCTGCAGCTTCCATTGCCACATCTGTCCCTGTACCAATTGCCATCCCAATATTCGCTGTTGCTAAGGCAGGTGCGTCATTAATACCATCACCAACCATCGCTACTTTTTTCCCTTGGACTTGAAGTTTTTTCACTTCATCAGCTTTACCTTCTGGTAAGACTTCTGCAATAACATGATTCACGCCTACCTCTGTTCCAATTGCTTGAGCAGTACGCTCGTTATCACCAGTCATCATGATGACCGTAATCCCCATATCCTGTAAACGACGAATAGCTTCTTTTGATGTATCTTTCACGGTATCAGCCACAGCTACTAAACCTGCATATTGCCCATTGATGGCTGCTAACATGGCTGTCTTACCATTTCGTTCTAGTTGCTCCATTGTTGGTAAAATATCATTAATATGAATACCATATTGTTGCATTAATTTACGTGTGCCAATGATAACACCTTGACCTGAGACAGTTGCCTGCACACCATAACCCGGTATTGCTTCAAAGAATTGAACGTCACCTAAAGCTATGCCGCGTTTTTCTATGCCTTGAACAATGGCTTCTGCTAGTGGATGCTCTGACTGCTTCTCTGCTGCCCCGATTAAGGATAAAAAGCGTACTTCATCTTGCTCTGGCGCTAACAGAACATCTGTAAGCTCAGGTTTACCATGTGTCACTGTTCCTGTTTTATCTACAACAACTGTATCTATGCCTTGTGTTTGCTCTAAATGTTCTCCCCCTTTAAATAAAATACCAAACTCAGCTGCACGTCCAGAGCCTGCCATTATTGAAGTTGGTGTTGCTAACCCAAGTGCACATGGACAAGCAATGACAAGAACTGCGATTAATACCTCTAAAGCAGGTGTAAATTCCCCTGGACGGACCCAAATAATCCAAATTAAAAAGGTTACAATGGCTATGCCCACAACAATAGGTACGAAAATCCCTGAAATCTGATCTGCTAAACGTTGAATAGGTGCTTTCGATCCTTGAGCATCTTCGACCACTTTAATAATTTGTGCTAATGCTGTATCACGGCCAACCTTTGTTGCAGTCATTTTAATAAAACCATTTTTATTAATAGTTGAGCCAAATAATAGATCACCTTGCTTTTTATCAACTGGTAGACTTTCTCCTGTTAGCATTGATTCGTCAACAGCTGTTGTCCCCTCTATTACCTCACCATCTACAGGAATTTTTTCACCTGGTTTCACTAAAATAACATCGCCAATGATAACTTCTTCTAATGGGACCTCCTTTTCTATACCGTCACGTACAACGATCGCTGTCTTTGCTTGAAGTCCCATTAGTTTTTTTATGGCTTCAGATGAACGTCCTTTTGCCTTTGCCTCAAATAATTTACCTAATAAAATTAGTGTAATTAATACAGCACTCGTTTCAAAATAAAGATGTGGACCGTGATGTGATCCTATCGTTACAATCGCTTGATAGACACTATAGAAATAGGCTGCTGATGTCCCCATCACAACAAGCACATCCATATTTGCACTACCATTGCGTAATGCTTTATATGCCCCTACATAAAATTGTTTACCAATAATAAATTGCACTGGCGTAGCCAATACCATTTGGACCCATGGATTCATTAGAAATTCTGGAACATATAAAAATGACGTAAAGGAAAAATGACCAACCATCGTCCAAAGCAGTGGTAAAGAAAGTATAGCCGATAAAATAAATTTATGTTGTTGCTGTTTGATAGCTTTTTCACGATGATCCACTGTTTCCTGCTCATCTGCCTTTTGATGTGCCCCATAGCCTAGCTTCTCAACTTTTGTAATAATATCTGCGATGGATACTTCCGAAGGATTAAACTCGATCATCGCTTTTTCCAGTGCTAAGTTGACATTAGCAGAGGAAATACCAATTAGTTTATTTAACCCTTTTTCAATGCGAGTCGCACAGGCTGCACATGTCATACCTGTAATATCAAGTTCAGCTTTTTGTTTAACAACACCATAGCCAAGTGCTTCTATTTTCTTTTCAAAATCTGCTTCACTTAGTTTAGTGGGGTCATATTTAATAGATGATTTTTCAAGTGCTAAATTTACTGTTGCATGTTCTACACCATCCATTTTATTTAACCCTTTTTCTATTCGAGTGGCACAGGCCGCACATGTCATCCCTGTAATTTGCAAATTAGCTTCCTTATGATCAGAACTCATTTACCTTTCACCTCTCCTTATACCAACAGGGGGTATATAATTTTGAAAATAAGAGAGTGCTACTTGAGCACTCTACAATTATTATTTTACGTCATATCCTTGGTCATCAATTGTTTCTTTAATTTGGTCAAGTGATACTTGTGCATCATCAAAGGCAATATCCACTAAGCCATCTGCTAAATTAACTTTTACTTGTTCAACACCAGCTAGAGCACCAACACTTTTTTCCACTGCATTTACACAATGACCGCATGACATTCCTTGTACGTTTAATGTTACGTTTTGCATAATAAAATCTCTCCTTTTGTATGTTTTCAATCTATTTTTTCATTAACTTTTGAATCGTTATTACTAACTCATCTAATACTGCTTCATCGCCTTCTGATAGACGATCCACAACACAGCCCTTTAAATGACCTTCTAATAATATTTTTGCCACACTATTTAATGCAGATTGTGTAGCAGATAGTTGCGTAATAATATCATCACAGTAAACGTCTTTATCAATCATTCCCTTAATACCACGAATCTGACCTTCAATTCGATTTAAGCGAGTTGTTAGATCCTTTTTCACACGCTCAGGGTGATGACTTTTTCGGCAAGACGTAGCTTCCTCTGTATGACAAGCATCCTCTTTTACTGTCTCCTCCATTCACTACACCTCCTATTTGTAATTATCATACTATACCCACGAAGGGTATGCAAGTCATAAAAAATTTTATTTATCATCGTGATGATGTTCATGGTCATTTTCTAATTTACATAAAATAGAATTATCATGTCGATGTAAGGATGTTTCTAATTGAATTGTTATATGCTTAATGCCCTTATGTTGAAGATTATGTTCAATTTTCCGCAAGATATGCTCACTCTCAGCTATTTTCAATTGATCATTTACAACTGCATGACAGGATAATGCATTCGTTCCACTAGTTATTGTCCAGATGTGTAAATCGTGGATACTTTCTATTCCATCAGTCTGCTCTATTAGCTGAATAATCTCCTGAACATCTATATTTGAAGGTGTCCCCTCCATTAATACATGAATCGAGGCTTTTGTGACATGGTAGCCACTTCGTACGACCAATAATGCAACAACAACGCTTGCAAGAGGATCTGCCCAGCCCCAGCCAAAAAACATAATTAATAGTGCCGCAACAATAGCGCCTACAGATCCTAGCATATCACTTAGTACATGTAAAAATGCTCCGCGCATATTTAAATTATCCTTTGTATCACTTCCACGCATCATAATCCAGGCAACTAAAATGTTAACGAACAAACCAATTGTACTGATTATAAGCATTCCAGTTGTAGCTACTTCTGGTGGGTTTGTAAATCGTTCAATCGCTTCATAGAAAATAAATAATGCGATTCCTATTAATGTAATGCCATTCAATACTGCAGCTAAAATCTCAAATCGTTTATAGCCGTATGTTTTACTATAGCTTGCAGCTTTTTCCCCAAACATAAAAGCTAACATGGCTATACCTAAAGAGATAGAGTCACTTAACATATGCCCTGCATCTGATAAAAGAGCCAAACTATTTGTTAAAAAGCCACCAATGGCTTCCACTACCATATACCCTGTAATAATAATAAACGACAGTAATAATACCTTTTTATTTGCACCATGTGTATGATCATGGCCATGGTCGTGTTGATGTCCCATTGTTATTCCCTCATTTCATTTTAGTTATGAGCCGCATGCTCAATAGCCTGCTTCAATAAATTCATAATGTGATCATCGTCCTTAGAATAATATAAGGTTGTTCCTTCCCTTCTAAATTTCACCAATCTTAAATTTTTAAGAAAGCGTAATTGGTGGGAAACCGTTGATTGGCCTAAATCTAAAATTTCTGCAATATCATTAACAGAATGTTCATCTGAACAAAGTAAGTTTAAAATACGAATTCGTGTTGGATCACTCAAGGCTTTAAAAGTCTGAGATACTACAAATAATGTCTCTTCATCTAAATGCTGATCAATATTTTTTTGCATTTCTGAACTGTTTAATTTTTCATCCATAGAAGTTTACCCCATTCTTCAATATTTATATATGAGCATGTGTTCATATATAAATATATATGGATATATAAGGAATGTCAACAAGTATTTATGCTTCGACATATTACAGGTCAATCGTTGATTTTAAATGAATATATCATCCGAAAAGAAGTAAAAGTAGCAATTACCACTTCAGCACGCTACACTACTGTTAAGGAGAGATATGAGTGGATATTTTTGACGCAGATCGTTTATTTATGAAACAAGCATTAGAGGAAGCTCAACAGGCTGCAGTACTTGGGGAAGTACCAATTGGTGCAGTACTTGTTTATGAAGGGAAAATCATTGCACGTGCGCATAATTTAAGAGAAACAACGCAAAATGCAACAACACATGCGGAGCTGTTAGTGATTCAAGAAGCCTGCAAAAAAATAGGGAGTTGGCGACTGGAGGATACTACTCTTTATGTTACATTGGAGCCTTGTCCAATGTGTGCAGGAGCCATTCTCCAATCACGTGTACCCCGAGTTGTTTATGGGGCAAGAGATCAAAAAGCTGGCTGTGTAGATTCTCTTTACCATTTATTAAATGATGAACGCTTTAATCATGAATGTGATGTAACAGAAGGGATTTTAGCCGAGGAATGTGGTCAAATTTTAACAGACTTTTTTAAGGCATTACGAGACCGTAAAAAAGCTGAGAAAAAAGCACGATTAGCTTCCAACGATGTAAATGGTCTTTAAAGAAGGTGCCTCCTAATGAGACACCTTCTTTAATATTTAAGGGAATGGCGATATATATGAAATATGTCGTAGCAGCGACCATCTTCATAACTAATTTATTGAGCTTGAATAGTGGATTGTGTAAAAACACATTCTCCTTCGATATATGTAGCGAATGGTTTTACATGCATAAGCTGGTTATGTGAAAGCGTCAGCAAATCGTCTGTTAGTACAACAAAATTAGCTTCATAGCCCTCTTTTAACTGACCAACGTTCTCCATACGAATCATCGTCTTGGCATCAACTGTGTATAGCTGTAATGCCTCCTCTACAGAGATTTTTTCTGCGGCGCCTAAATCTGTGCCATCATAAGCTGTTCGTGTAACGGCTGCTTGTATCGTCACAAAGGGATTAGCTGCTTCTGCCCATGATGTAGCAGGTGCATCTGAAGAGAGCGCTGTCGCAATCCCCCTCTTGAGAAATGTTTGTACACCATATAATGTCTGTGTTTTTTCTAGCCCTAGATTCTCTAAATAACTCTCAATTTCACAAAATAAGAAGATGGGTTGTGGCACAAAGCCTATCCCCCATTCAGCAGCTTTTTGCAAGGCACTTTTAGATGGCATGGCTGCATGCTCAATACGAACAGACGGTGCATCTGTTAACCAAGCCTTTTCCTCATAAAATGTGTCGACAATTAGATCAATGGCTCTGTCCCCCATTGCATGAACCACTAATTGAATACCATATTCTTTTGCTACCGCAGCAGCCGCTAGCAGCTCCTCTTTCGAAGTCATCGCTATGCCTTTTTCATCACTTCCCAAAAATGGCTCAGAAACAAGTGCTGTACGGCCTGAAACACTGCCATCCGAAAATAGCTTAATGCCTCCGATATAGGCTCCTGCAGAACGATCAATAGTATTTGCTGTCAACAGCTCATATCGTTGAATATCCTCCCAGATATAATAAACTGCTACGCGTTGCTTAAAACCTTTTTCTCGGGCTTTACGATACAGGCCTAAATAATCAATAGGTGCTACCGTGGCCATTAATTCTGTAATACTTGTTACACCATAGGATGCCAAAGTTTGTGATAGCTTTAGAAGCCTTTTGACAATCTCTTCTTCAGATGGTGTAGGTAAATGCTGTAGTACTAGATTACGTGCATTTTCACGCAGTACGCCTGTAGGTTCTCCATTTTCATCCCGATCGATTTGTCCACCCTGTGGATCAAGCGTATCCTTCGTAATACCTGCGATTGCTAATGCTTTACTATTAACCGATATAATATGACCACATGTACGCATAACAATGACAGGTAACTCTGTAGAGGCACGGTCTAAGTCCTCTTTTAAAGGCGCTCTTCTTTCCTTTAGTTTCCCTTCATCATAGCCCCAGCCTAATAGCCATCCCCGCTGACTTGCATCATAGTTTGCTAATGCATTAATTATATCCTCAATAGAATAAATATATGGAGGTAAACAAGCCACTTGTTCCATAACATCCGCTAACATAATGGGATGCATATGAGCGTCAATAATCCCAGGAATAATGAGCTTTCCTTGTACATCTATTACTTCTCCCTGATAGGGAGGTAAATCTTCCTGTTGTCCAATCCAAAGTACCTTTCCTTCTTCAATTACCATAGCCGTTGCAGATGGCTGATTAGTATCTGCCGTATAAATCTTTGCGTTACAAATAATTTTCATCATTTTTCAACTCCTATTTCTTCCATACCAAAAGTAGATTTTTCAGGATCTTCTGCTTTCAGTACCCTATGCAAAATAGTACCGATAATAAAGCCAATAATAGATGGCACGATCCAAGCAAACCCACTAGACTGTAATGGTAAATGCATGACCAACTGTGTCACACCAGGTATCGTAATTTCATAGCTAGCAAATGTTTCAACGACGCTTACTAGAAATGCAAATAGGACAGTTCCTTTATAGGCTCCTGCATTTGGTACAAAACGATCAAAGGCTCCCAGTAGCACAAGTACAATAATGACTGGATAAATTACCAAGAAAATCGGCAATGTAATTTCAACGATGGCACCTACACCTAAGGAGCCAATAGTTGCGCCTACTACACACATAATAAAGACCCACGTTCTATAGCCAAGCTTCTCTTTTGTTAGTTCATTTAAAAACTGTGAGGATATGACCATGACGCCAATCGCTGATGTTAAGCAGGCAAAAACAACACATATAGCTAGTAACGCTTTACCCAAATTACCAATGACACTAAAGGCAATGCCCGCTAATAGTTCTGTATCACTGCCCGGATTTGTGATGATGCCACTACTTGTAGCCCCTAAATAGAGCAGGCCACCATATACTGCAATTAACCCTATTGCAGCAATAGCCATTCCACCAAGCGCGACCTTTTTAGATTGTTTCCCTTTATAGCCATAGCCTACTATTGCTGCTAAAAAGATTGGCGCACAAAGAATACCTGTTCCCACATCCCCTGTTTGATAGGCTGCTATTATGGAGTTGGCAAAAACCCTTTCTGCTCCTGTATTAATTGCTGCTCCTATTGGGTCTAATACCCCTTTACCAATGAGGATAATAAGTATAAGAACAAGAACAGGCGTCAACCATTTGCCAATCTTATCGATCACATTTGATTGGTCCATCGCAAAGTAAAAGCAAATCGCGAAAAATGCTAATACTGACACAATTAAAGGTACGTTCGGAATAATTTGTGATACTCCTAATTCATGAGTTGTTGCTGACATCCTCGGTATTGTGACAACCATCCCAATACAAACCATCATGACCGTATTAAAGGCTTTATAAAACCAATTTCCGATTGGTCTTGTGAGCGCTTCCACAGTTCCCCCAGTATTATAAATTGCATACACCGCAAGCACAGGTAAAATAACACCCGTTAAGCTAAAGCCCATCAGAGCGGAAATCCATGATTCCCCTGCACTATTTCCTATGGATGGCGGAAATATTAAATTCCCAGCACCAAAAAATATAGCAAATAAGGCTAGCCCCACGATTATCGTATGCTGCACAACTTTAGACATATCCTCAACCCCTTTATAATCGTTTACAGAAGATTTATCTAAATAATAAAAAATTTAATAACACGAAAAAAGGAGATAAATTTTTATCCCCTTTTTGTAAAATTTTTTTTACAACAATTCATATTTTAAACACTTATATTTTAGTAATTGACGAGATATACCTAAACGTCTAGCTGTTTCCGCTAATCGTCCATCAGTTTCACGCAACTTTTCCGCTATAATTAGACGCTCGTAGGCTTCCGTTAAATCTCGTAAATGTCCAGATTGGTTGTTTTGCATGATCGATTGAATTGAATGTTGAACATTTTTTTTAATCCTCTCTGGAACATGTTCAACAAGTATTTCATCCCCAAGCAAATTATTATATGCCGATTCAAGGGCATTTTTTAGTTCACGCACATTCCCCGGCCAATGATAGGCATAAAATAACTGAATTACTTCATTACAATAGCTTACATTTTTCTGTAGTGTATGTTCATTGTAAAATTGTATATAAAAATCAAGGATAAATGGAATATCTTCCTTCCTTAATCTTAGCGGT
Organism: Lysinibacillus sp. 1 U-2021; assembly: GCF_029916965.1. Classification (NCBI taxonomy): domain Bacteria; kingdom Bacillati; phylum Bacillota; class Bacilli; order Caryophanales; family Bacillaceae; genus Lysinibacillus; species Lysinibacillus sp. 1 U-2021. Next base: position 3,401,817 of record NZ_CP123966.1, on the reverse strand, counting down.
GGCAAATCAATTTGAAGAACATTTAAGCGATAAAATAAGTCCTCGCGTAGCCTTTTTTCAGCTAATAGTTTGTCCACATCTTCATTGACAGTAGTAATATACCTTATATCCAAGGGCTCACCATTTAACACTTTTATATCTACCGCATGTAAAAGTTTCGCCTGCAAAGATATATCCAATAAATTAAGGTGATCGATGAGTAGCGTCCCACCATTAGCCTCCTGTAATTTTCCACTTTTTGCTTCATTGTCCGAGCCGTATAGCTGCGTAAATATATTATCCTCTGTCAATGTTGGGCAGTTCAAAATAATAAACGGCTTTGTATAGCGTTCACTTTCATTGTGTATGCCTTGTGCGATAATATCTTTCCCAGTTCCAGTTTCCCCAGTTAGTAAAACGGGTGCACTTTTTTGAGCACTACGACGTGCCTTTTCAAGTTGAGTTTTCATTTCGGCGTTTGTTGTAATGTAATCCTCCAAACGGTAGGTTGTATGATTATCTCGATATAATTTATGTCCCAGGAAATTATCTAAGTATTTAATTTGCTTAGTTTCATAAAAATGTTTTGAAAATTCAATGGCACCAATGGCTTTTCCATGCTCCATAATGGGATAGGTCGAACTCAGTGATAAATAACTAAAACCGTTCAATGTTGTCAGTTGTTGTTCATAGTATAAAACTGGCTGCCCTGTTTGTATGACTTGAAAGACAGTACTTGTCTCAGGTGATAAATTTTGATAATTATCAGTCACAGTGCTGTGAAAAAATTCATCTGGTGTTAAGCCGATTTCCAATAATATATTTAAATCTGCTAAATCATAAAAGATTGCACAGCCTTTATCATCTGTAATTAAAACATTATCAAATTCACTGAAAGCCTGTGCAAATTGTTGCAATTCCATGAATTTCTCCCCCTTGTCCCCATGAATATTACCCATTATAACGAATTTTCAAAAATTATGAGAGAATTCAATTTTTGCAACACAAAAAAGCTATTTTAGAACATCCATAAAGGAATTGTCTAAAATAGCTTTATCTGTCGTTTATTTTGGTGCGATTACTTCTTTACCGCCCATATAAGGTCTTAAAACTTCAGGAATTACTACGCTGCCATCAGCTTGTTGGTAGTTTTCTAGAAGAGCAGCAACTGTACGGCCAATGGCAAGACCTGAGCCGTTTAATGTATGCACATATTCTGGTTTTGCATTTGGCTCACGACGGAAGCGGATATTTGCTCGTCGTGCCTGGAAATCCTCAAAGTTAGAGCAAGAAGAAATTTCACGGTACATGTTTTGTGCAGGAATCCAAACTTCTAAATCATATTTTTTCGCTGCAGTAAAACCTAAATCAGCTGTACACATTTTTAACTTACGATATGGTAAGCCTAGTAATTGTAATACTTTTTCTGCATGACTTGTTAGTAGCTCTAATTGTTCGTATGACTCCTCTGGTTTTACAAAACGTACTAATTCTACTTTATTGAACTGGTGTTGACGAATTAAACCACGTGTATCACGACCTGCAGATCCCGCTTCTGAACGGAAGCAAGCACTATACGCTGCAAAGCCTTGTGGTAAAGCTTCAGCCGGTAAAATCTCATCTCGATAGAAGTTCGTTACTGGTACTTCTGCAGTTGGAATCATAAAATAATCTGTTTCCTCTAATTTGAATACATCTTCCTCAAATTTCGGAAGTTGCCCTGTACCTGTTAGGCTATCTCGATTAACAATGACAGGTGGTAGCATTTCCTCGTAACCATGCTCCTCTGCATGTAAATCCATCATGAATGTCATTAATGCTCGTTCTAAACGAGCACCAAGACCACGATAGAATAAGAAACGGCTACCTGTTACTTTCGCGCCACGTTCAAAGTCTACAATTTTTAAATCCGTTGCAAGGTCCCAGTGTGCTTTAATATCAAAATCAAATGTCGGAATTTCACCCCACGTATATTCTTCAACATTGTCATCCTCTGTTGTGCCTACTGGTACAGATTCATGTGGGATATTTGGTAAACGCATCATCATATCTTTAAAGCGTTCTTCAACATCATTTAATTGTACATCTAATTCTTTAATTTCATCGCCAACCTGACGCATACGAGCAATGACTTCATCAGCATTTTCTTTGTTGCGTTTCATAACTGAGATTTGTTCAGATACTTTATTGCGTTCTGCTTTTAATTCTTCTGTTTTGGCAATTAATTCACGACGTTTTGCATCTAAGCCTTCAAAGTCATCTAAATTTCCTAAATCTTCATTACGTGTTAATAACATCTCTTTAATTTCCGCGAAATTATCGCGTACGCGTTTAATATCTAACATCTTCATACCTCCAATAGTTTCTTCATGATGGAAAATCGTTGCAGCGAAATGAACACAAAAAAGCCCTCATCCCTAAAAAGGGACGAGAGCTACCCGCGTTGCCACCCTAATTGACTAGACCTATTTCTGCCTAATCCACTTATTTCATAACGGCATTTCAGCCGGCTACAGCCTACTTCATTCACTTCGACTGTGCAACTCCAGGACGGATTCACAAGTGCTTTTATCAGCTTCCACCAGCCGCTGACTCTCTAAAAAAAACGTGCTTGCTACTACTTCCCATCATCGTGTTCAGTTATTTAAAATTTAACCATACTGTACTATATGAAAACAAATTTTGCAAGTCATACCATAGAGGTTACAAAATATTCAAGAATTCGTGTATCCTCTGTTAATTCGGGATGAAACGAACAACCCAATAAATGGCCATCTTGTGCCAAGATTATTTTCCCATCATGTTTTGCAAGAATTTCAACACCTTTACCTACCGCTTCAATATGAGGTGCACGAATAAATACTGCTGGAATCCCTACACCGACTTTAGGAATATCTAGTTGTACTTCGAAGCTATCCACCTGACGTCCATATGAGTTTCTTGCTACAGTCACGTCCATCACAGCCAAATGTGGTTCATCTTCAATTAGATCCTTGGCTAATAAAATTAATCCCGCACATGTACCAAGCATCGGTAATCCTTTCTGTGCAAGTCCACGAATTGGCTCTAGCAGATCAAATCGATCCAGCAATTTTCTCATTGTTGTGCTTTCTCCACCTGGTAACACAAGTCCATCTAGGCTTCCTAAATCCTTTCTTTGTTTTACTTGAATTGCTTCACAACCAAGAGCTTCTAACATTTGTATATGCTCACGAACTGCTCCTTGTAATGCTAATACACCAATTCGCTTCATGCTACCAACCTCGCTCTTGCATACGCTCGTTGTGTCCAAGCTGTGCAATATCAATCCCCTTCATTGGCAAGCCGAGCTCTTTTGATATATCTGCAATAAGCTTGTAGTCTTTATAATGAGTAGTCGCCTCTACAATGGCACGTGCAAATTTTTCAGGGTTCTCAGATTTGAAAATACCTGAGCCAACGAAAACGCCATCAGCTCCAAGTTCCATCATTAAGGCTGCATCGGCAGGCGTCGCCACTCCTCCTGCTGCGAAGTTTACTACTGGTAAACGACCAAGACGTTTAATTTCTCTTAATAACTCGAAAGGAGCTCCTAGTAATTTCGCCTCTGTCATTAATTCATCCTCTGTCATTCCTACGACTTTACGAACCTGTGCATTTACTTTACGAATATGGCGAACGGCCTCCACAATATTCCCTGTACCTGGTTCACCTTTAGTTCGTAACATCGAGGCACCTTCCCCGATACGACGGGCTGCTTCCCCTAAATCGCGACAGCCACACACAAACGGTACTGTGTATTCACTTTTTAATAAATGGTACTCTTCATCTGCTGGTGTTAAAACTTCACTTTCATCAATATAATCAACACCCATTGCTTCTAAGACACGTGCTTCAACAATATGACCAATACGTGCTTTGGCCATCACAGGAATAGTTACTGCCCCCATCACTTCCTCAACAATACGAGGATCAGCCATGCGTGCAACGCCACCTGCTTTCCGAATATCTGAAGGTACTCTTTCTAATGCCATAACTGCTACAGCACCTGCAGCTTCTGCAATTTTTGCTTGCTCTGCATTAATGACATCCATAATGACGCCGCCTTTTTGCATTTCTGCCATTCCACGCTTTACTAGCTCTGTACCTGTTTGTTTCATTTTCTAACCTCCACCTTTATGATGAAGTTTAGTATAATAGAAATTGACCATATAAAAATATCCAGTTTTCAAAATATTTATAGGGTCAGGAGGTTTCAGATTATGGATATGCTTTTATTCCAGCTTGAAAGAGATAGTGATAAACCGCTTTATGATCAGCTTTATAACGGTATTAAAGAGGCTATTATTTCTAAAAAAATAACTGTAGGAGAAAAACTGCCTTCAAAAAGAAAATTAGCTGATTTTTTAAACATTTCCCAAACAACAATTGAAATTGCCTATGCTCAGCTATTAGCTGAAGGCTATATTATGTCCAAATCACGTATTGGCTATTTTGTAGAAGAAATAGATGAACTGCCCTACATTCAACAAGATACTATGGCATCCATTAATGAATATCCTAAGAAAAAGTCTTACAAAATCGATTTTAATCCAGGATCTATTGATATCGATGCTTTTCCATTTCAAACATGGAGAAAGTATGCAAAAGAGCTTTTTGACGATACCTCAAAGGAGCTATTATTAACAGGGGAACCACAAGGTGAACTGTCTTTACGCACAGAGATTGCTAATTATTTATATCAATCCCGTGGTGTTGTATGTCACCCTGAACAAATTGTTATTGGTTCAGGGACGGAGCAGCTCCTCCCTATGATTCTCCGTCTTTTTAGTGAGGACACTAGCTTTGCATTAGAAAACCCAGGATACCCTGCCGTCCATCGAATGTTTTCCCAGCATAAACGAAAAGTTTACCCAATTGCAGTTGATGAAGAGGGCATAATTATTCATGATCTTGAAAAAACAAATGCGAATGTTGTGTATATTACACCCTCACATCAATTCCCAACTGGGGCTGTATTATCTGCTACAAGACGAGCACAGGCTTTAAATTGGGCAGCACAAAGCACCTCTCGCTATATTATTGAGGATGATTATGATTCGGAATTTCGTTATGCTGGAAAACCAATTCCTGCCCTACACGCATTAGATCGAAACGATAAAGTGATTTACATGAGTACTTTTACCAAATCTTTAATGCCATCCTTGCGAGTAGCTTATTTTGTACTTCCACCTAAACTACTTGCCACTTATAACGATGTCTTTAATTATTACTCTTCCACTGTGCCTCGTTTTGATCAGCATATTGTAGCAAATTTTATGGGTGATGGGCATTTTGCAAAGCACCTCAATCGTATGCGTAAAATTTATCGTAAAAAACATGATAAATTAACTTCTATTTTAGAAAAATATTCATCATCCATTAACATTACTGGTGAACAAGCGGGTATGCATATTTTATTAGAGGTTCAACACACATTTTCAGAAAAACAATTACAACAGCTCGCCTCTCAAGCAGAGATCGGTATTTATCCATTATCAGCCTATAGACTAGATCATTATGAATCTTCACAAGCTCAATTTTTATTAGGTTTTGGAGGGATTCCCGTACAAGCAATCGAATCATCCATTGAGCAGTTGATGGATTGCTGGAGCATACAAAAAAATGACCCATCTACGTAGATGGGTCATTTTATATTAAGTCTCAATTAATTGAATTTGATAATGCTCAAACCAAGTATGAATTTGCCCTAGATAAGCTAAAAGCTGGGGACCTGCCATTAACTGCCCATACCATGGAACCTTAAAAGAGCTACCTCCCGATTCAATTAACTCCGCAAGCTTTTGTCGTTCAAATAGTTCATGCAAGATTGAATTTTTATCATGTAGAATTTCCTTCAACCATTTTTGCACTCCTGCTGTATAGACAGGATGATATGTTTTTGGATAAGGATTTTTTTTACGATATAACACTTCATTCGGCAATAGATGTGCCATTGATTTTCGAAGTAATCCTTTTTCTATTCCATCCAAATTCTTCATTTCCCACGGAATATTCCAGGCATATTCTACAAGCCGATGATCTGCAAAAGGGACACGTACCTCTAAACTTGCCCCCATACTCATACGATCCTTCCGCTCTAATAATGTTTGCATAAACCATAGCATATTTAAGTAGGACATTTCGCGATGCTTTGCCTCTGCTAGACCTTCTCCATCTAACAAAGGAACTTCAGCTATTGTTTGTGTATATAGTTGTTGTGCATAGGCTTCAATTTTTAATTTGTTGTTCCACTTCTCTTGGAGTAATGCACTTCTTTCAGACAATGAACGTATCCAAGGGAAACCAGTAGTCCTATCTTTAAACCATGGATAACCACCAAAAATTTCATCTGCACACTCTCCTGATAGCGCTACAGTAAATTCCCTTTTTATTTCCCGACAAAACCATAATAACGAGGAATCCACATCTGCCATACCTGGGGAATCGCGAACAATGACCGATTCTACTAATAAATCAATTAACTGTTGCTGGGTGATTTCCTCTGCGTGGTGAGCTGTCTTGAAAGTTTCTGTCATTTTTTGAATCCAGTACGTATCTGTGGAGGTTTGGAAAGAATGTGGGTTAAAGAAGCGCTCATTGTCTTCATAATCAATAGAATACGTATGCAATTGCTGGCTTTGCTGTTGGAATCTATTTGCTGCTATGCCTGTGATAATACTGGAATCTAGTCCTCCTGAAAGAAACGTACAAATGGGTACATCCGAAACTAGCTGACGTTCAATAGCATCCGTTAACAAAAAACCAACATGTTCAATCGTTTCTCCTAATGTTTCTTCATGTCTACGGCTTTGTAGCTGCCAATACGGCCAACTTCTTAAACCTCCTTCTCTAGAGAATCGCATAGCATAGCCAGGTCGTAATTCTTTAATATTTTGAAAAAGGGTTTTACCTGGCTCTCTAGAAGGCCCTACAGCCATCATACTTGCCAACCCTTCAACATTTACACATGCTTGAACCGTAGGGTGTGCTAGCAGAGCCTTCACTTCAGATGCAAAAAGTACACCATCTTGTTGCTCTGTATAATACAAGGGTTTTACGCCTAGTCGGTCTCGACACAAAAATAAAGACTGCGTTTGCTCATCCCAAACACCGAAGGCAAAAATACCATTTAGAAATTCTACACACTGCTCTTTCCATTCAATATAGGCAGTTAATAGTACTTCAGTATCCGATTGTGTTGTAAAGCTGTGCCCTCTTTTTTGAAGTTCCTTACGTAGCTCCTCTGTATTATAAAGTTCGCCATTATATGTAATGACATAGTTCAAACCATCATGGATTTTTTTCATTGGCTGTTTGCCACCGATTAAATCAATAACAGCCAACCGTCGATGGCCAAATGCAATATGCTCACTACACCAAATATTTTCATCATCTGGCCCTCTCTTATTTAATGTTTGCGTCATCGATTTTACTATTGTGTCACTTGTTCTTAAGTCCTTTTGAAAACTAGCCCAGCCTGTAATACCACACATTTAGCCACATCCTTTCGCCTATTAGCGTATGCTATAGCGTGTAAAAATGTGAAAAAGCACATGAATGCTTACGTACATTCATGTGCTCGTATTTAAATATTAAAACAATCCACCAACAAAGTCTGTAATGCCACCCCATAAATTACCGAAGAAGTTACCTACACCTTGGAAGAACAATGAGATACCGCTAGCACGCTCTACAGCCTCTGTTGTGACAACATCGGATGAAATATCCTTGCCATCGATAAAGCCGTAATCTGTGCCTTCTGTGCGTTCAATAACGACCTTTCCTACAACAGTGCCTTTTTTAACGTCTGCCTCTAAACTCTTTTTATCTAAAACCAATGTAGGTTTATATAAGTCTTTATCAGAAGACTTAATCATAAATGAAATTGGTTCTTTTACTGCAATCGATACTTTGTCTTCTTTACCTTTTGTCACTTTAACTGTTTTTTGATCTTTGAATGTATAGTTCCCTGGTAAAATTTCTTGCTTTGAGAATTGTGAAAAGCCGTAGTTAAATAATTTCGCTGTGGCATCAAAGCGAGCTTCATAGGACCCTTGTCCATTTGCATCAACAGCCTTCATTACAACTGCAATCAAACGAGTACCATTGCGCTCTGCAGTACCTGTGAAGCAGTGACCTGCAAAGTTTGTTGTACCTGTCTTTAATCCATCTACACCTTGATATTCATACACTAACCCCGGTAACATAAAGTTCCAGTTAGACATTTTAATTGCATCTTCTGTCCCTTCACGGAATGTCTTTTTTGCAATTTTAGATGTCTCTAATACCTTTGGGTGATCTTTTAATAAATGATATGCTAATTTTGCTACAGATTTTGCAGGCATCACATTTTCATCTTCTGGTCCTGTGCCTGATGGATGCATACCAAATAAATCAGCATTATTAAGACCAGTAGCATTGACAAATTTATAGCCCTCTAAACCAAGTTCTTCTGCTTTTTTATTCATTAACTTTAAAAATTCAGTTTCAGAACCTGCGATCGTTTCAGCAATGGCTACGGTTGCTGCATTTGCTGAATAGATTGCCATTGCCTCGTATAGCTCACGAATCGTATAAGTGCCATCTCTACGTAAAGGTACATTACTTAATGCACGATTTTGAGACATACGATACGTATAATCTGTTACGTGATATTCTTGATCCCACTTAACTGTCCCTGCATCAATCGCGTCCAATAACAGGTATTCAGTCATCATCTTTGTCATACTTGCAATACCTAGTGAAGTATCTGCATTTTGTTCAAATAAAATTTTCCCTGAATCTGCATCAATTAAAATCGCAGCATCCACTGTTAATCCTAAATCTGTTTCCGCATTTGCATTGGCAGGAATACCTGCAAAAATACTAAATAATAAAACAGGAATTAGGAGTAAGCGTAATACGGTGTTCATTTTCTTTTTCACCTTTAAAGCCCTCCAAAAAATAATCTTGTCCTCGACATTTTATCATAGATAACAACAAACGTGTTGACTCTCTACCATAAAAAAATGCTCTCGCGCCATCTTTGTAGACGATGCGAAAGCATAAAAGTTGCAAGTAATATATTACATGGAATAGTTTGGTGATTCTTTTGTAATCTGTACATCATGTGGATGTGATTCACGTAGACCAGCACCTGTCATTCTAACAAATTGTGCATTCTCGCGTAGGTGCTCAAGATGTGGAGCTCCACAATAACCCATACCAGCGCGAATACCACCAATCAGTTGGTAGATTGTATCAGCTAATGGTCCTTTATAAGGAAGACGGCCTTCAATACCTTCAGGTACTAATTTTTTTGCATCCTCTTGGAAGTAACGATCTTTAGAGCCTTTTTCCATTGCGCCGATAGAACCCATACCACGATAAACTTTAAAGCGACGTCCTTGGAAGATTTCTGTTTCTCCAGGAGATTCAGATGTACCTGCTAGAAGTGAACCAAGCATTACAACGTTGCCTCCAGCTGCTAGAGCTTTGACGATATCACCAGAGTATTTAATACCACCATCAGCAATTATTGTTTTACCTAGCTCACGAGCTACTGTAGCACATTCATATACTGCTGTAATTTGTGGTACACCTACACCTGCTACAACACGTGTAGTACAAATAGAACCAGGACCGATACCTACTTTAACAACATCTGCTCCTGCTTCAAATAATGCACGTGCGCCTTCTCCTGTAGCAACATTACCAGCGATGATTTCTAGCTCAGGGTAAGTCTCACGGATTGAGCGAATTGTTTGTAATACGCCTTCTGAATGACCATGGGCTGTATCGATTACAACAATGTCAACTTGTGCTTCTACAAGCTTCTCAATACGTACCATCGTATCTTTTGATACACCAACTGCTGCGCCTACTAGTAAACGGCCATGTGTATCTTTCGCAGCATTCGGGAATTCAATCACTTTCTCGATATCCTTAATTGTAATAAGTCCAGTTAATCTACCTTCTTCATCTACAATTGGAAGCTTTTCGATTTTATATTGTTGAAGAATTTTTTCAGCATCCTCTAAAGTCGTTCCAACTGGAGCTGTAATCAAATCTTCTTTCGTCATTACATCTTCAATTTTTAAAGAGTAGTCAGAGATAAAACGTAAATCACGGTTTGTAATAATTCCTACTAGCTTTTGATTTTCCATACTATCAACAATAGGAACACCAGAGATTCGGTATTTACCCATTAGATGCTCAGCATCGAAAACTTGATGTGTCGGAGTTAAGAAGAATGGGTTTGTAATAACACCATTTTCAGAACGTTTTACTTTTTCTACTTGTTCAGCTTGCTCATCAATCCCCATATTTTTATGGATAATACCGATACCGCCTTGACGTGCCATAGCAATCGCCATTTTAGACTCTGTAACTGTATCCATACCTGCGCTGACCATTGGGATGTTTAATTTAATCTTTGGTGTTAATTGAACAGATAAATCAACATCTTTCGGTAGTACTTCGGAATGAGCTGGTACTAATAATACATCATCAAAAGTTAAACCTTCTTTGGCAAATTTAGTCTCCCACATTTTCGTAACTTCCTCCTATAGTTAAAAGAATATTAATTGTAAGATTAACAACGTGGACTGCTACTGTCAAGGAACTTATAAAAGAAAGACAATTCAGATTTTTAACAAACAACAATTAAGATAAACAATACAAATAATTAACTACATTTTCGAGGCATTTATTTGCATTTTTTAAATTCAAAAACACATTAGAACAAACTCTTTAGTAAAGTTAAAAGTTATCAAGAGAAAATAAAAAACAGTCAGCACACAGCTGACTGTTTTGTTTGCCTAGCGACGTCCTACTCTCACAGGGGGAAGCCCCCAACTACCATCGGCGCTAAAGAGCTTAACTTCCGTGTTCGGTATGGGAACGGGTGTGACCTCTTTGCCATCATCACTAGACTTCATCCATTTTTTCATTTTTCCACCTCTGGTGACTTTATCCGTAAATAATTTAACCCACTCCACAAAAAGGCTCAACAGGTTGGTGGTTCTCACCACCAAAAGCACCACACCCCACGCAAAAACAAGTTTTTGCTGATTTGTGTTTTAAATCATGTAATTAATGAACTGTATTTATATTATATAATTTTGAATTATATTGCAGAGATTCGTGATAGATTCGATAGTGAATCTATCACGAATTGTCAATGATTCAGTAATGACTATTTTTTTTGAAAACATCTATTTACTTGGCGCGTGAATCTATATTAGATTCGTCATTTGATGATTGCTGATTCGTATAGTGAATCGTGATTTTAGTATGATGAATCTAATGGCGATTCGTCATAAGGTGCAGAATAGAGAGCACGAAAATATATTGTTTGTTTAGGAAGGTGAATAAGGTGTGTTATGGCCAAAATTCAGGTTTATGTTAATGACCATGTGTCTGAAAAAATAAATGCTATTGCTGTGCAAAGGCGAGCAGAGGGAGCAAAAGAGAAAGATGTTAGTTATTCAAGCATTGCCTCTATGTTGCTTGAGTTAGGATTGCGAGTTTATGAAGCGCAGATGGAACGAAAAGAATCAGCGTTTAATCAGGCAGAGTTTAATAAACTTCTTCTTGAGTGTGTTGTAAAAACGCAGTCAACGGTGGCAAAGATTTTAGGTATTGAGTCTCTTAGCCCTCATGTTTCCGGAAAACCGAAGTTTGAATATGCCAATATGGTTGAAGATATCAGAGAGAAGGTGTCGGTTGAGATGGAAAGGTTCTTTCCAAAAAATGATGATGAATAAAGTGAAATAAATTTTGACTTTGTTCAAATATCATGGTTTTTGATGGTATCAAACTGATGACAATAATCAGAATAATTAGTATATTGATTATGTGGTTAATGCCACGTTAAAAATTGAAACTGAAAATCGCCGATGCAGGGAGCAGCCACTCCCTGCATCGACTGTCCATAGAATCCTTAGAGGAGGTTCCTATGTGTGCGATGGATCGTAGAGAAAGAGCACTCATCAGTCAATTGCATTTCCCTCATAGTCTTGGAGAGGCTATTTCGTTTTTAAAATATCCAGTATGTGTCCGCTTCGAGGATGGTTCTTTTATTCAGGAAAATAACCGCTTTGAAAAACTTATCAGATCGTCATTTAATTCATGTGATGAATGGTTTGATAGTTTAACGTTGGAATGTAAATTACAGTTATCCAGAGCAGAGATTGAATCATGCTCTTCAGTTTATGGTGTAAATTGTAATAATGACATATTACTTAATAATATGTTATGGAGTGTGATCATAGAAAGTGTTATCACACCATGCGGCTATTTCTTTATCTGGAGATTTATTTGGGTAGCAAATGATAATCTGTCATCGTTTGTTGTGTCTAAATACACCAATGAATTAATTGTACTATCTGATGAATATGTAGGCATTGAGCCATATCTGATAGGGTTTAGCCATCATTATTCATCAGCAAAGATGAACATCACTGTGTCTAAATCAAAGAAGAAAACCATGAAATTATTTAAACGACATGGATTTAGTTCTAGAGATCTCTGGTTGGATGAAATGATTAGAACAGAAAAGATACTTCCTTTATATGCTAAAGTAAAAGAAATATTGGGAAGATAGGCTGTTAACTTATTGTTACTTTGCGGGAACCATTGGTTCCCGTTTTTGTTAATATAATTTACTCTATTTTTGTTTTCATTAAAGATGATTTATATGATTATATTTTATTATCTCAAGTAATTATGCGGAGGAAACGTGAGCAGAGGGAGAACCAGAGCCGCACCGGGTAACAAAGTCTTATTAATACTGGATGAGACAACTAATCAGAAACTTTTAGCAGCTAGAGATCGTAGCGGAAGAACAAAAACTAATGAGGTGTTCATTAGACTAAAAGATCATCTCAATCGTTTTCCAGACTTTTATAATGCATCTTTAGTAAAGGAGGAAGCTGAAAGCATAGACGATATATAAAGAGTTTTATTTTTCACTATCAATATTAAACAGAGGAATCATATGGACGCCGTTTTAAGTGTTCAGGGTGTTTCTGCGCCCGTCAAAAAGAAGTCGTTTTTTTCTAAATTCACTCGTCTGAATATGCTTCGCCTGGCTCGCGCTGTGATCCCGGCTGCTGTTCTGATGATGTTCTTCCCGCAGCTGGCGATGGCCGCCGGCAGCAGTGGTCAGGACCTGATGGCAAGTGGTAACACCACGGTTAAGGCGACCTTCGGTAAGGACTCCAGTGTTGTTAAATGGGTTGTTCTGGCTGAAGTTCTGGTCGGTGCGGTCATGTACATGATGACCAAAAACGTCAAGTTCCTGGCCGGTTTTGCCATCATCTCTGTATTTATTGCTGTGGGTATGGCCGTCGTTGGCCTCTGACAGGAAATAAAACGATGTCGGGAGACGAGAATAAACTTAAGAAAAAAAGAAATTTGATTAGCTCAAATTGTTTTGCTGGCATCATGTTTGATGTCCAAAATTTTTGTTTTGTTCACTAACCGAAGCTAGTTACTTAAAACTTTATTGATTACGTTTTGCTTGTTCAGTTTTCAAGGTTCATGTTTCTTTATTTCGTTGTCACCTCTTGGCGACTTATACATAATAACATCGATTATTCATGAAAGTCAACACTAAATCATAAGTTTTTTTAAAGAGATTCATTTTTTATTTTAAATTTTAGAAACGAGGTTATCATTATGGTCCGTAAAACGTTGATTTCACTGCTTTTAATCGTAACGCTCTTTGCCTTTTTAAAGCCTATAAATTCAACGATGATTTCTGTATTTAATATTGCGAATGCACCAGTAGTGGTCACGAAGGGACATTATGGCACATCTCTTATTGTAGAGATTTCTTTCTCTGATGACTCTCTATTAGAATGGCTCCAAACGGTGAAGGAGCCTTATCCACTTCTACTTTTAGATGCTGATTGGATAAAACGGTCACCCGATCATTTAAAAATTATCCAACAACGCAAATTGCCTACAGGATTACTTGGGCCTGATGATTCAGTAGAAGAACCCGTTGACATTGCGCTCATCCAAAAGGATATTGATACTTATGAAAAATATTTAAAAGAAAGACCTTTATGGTTTGCTACCCGAAATCACCAATATTCACAGGATTTACAGAAAGCCTTATTCCAACAACAAATGAATTTATTATCTCCTTCTCTTATTTGGCAAGGTGAGAAAACTCCAAAATTACAAAAAGGTGATTTTGTCTTTTTCCCGCTCCATCAAAATAATCAAATATCCTTTAAAGAGCTTAACATGCTAATACAACAGCATAAGTTTATGTCGATTGAAGAAAATATATTCGGTTATAAGGTTCAAACTAAAAAAGCGCCATAAAAAAATTGCCTCCACTTCAGTGAGGCAATTCTTTTTTTTCCTTATGCATTTTTAGCCTGTTCACGACGAGCTTTACGTCGTGCTTCTAATTTTTGACGATCTTCATCGGATTTTGCATTATATTTAGGTAATACTAATAATTGATACGCATTAACCGCCAATAATGGGAATAATAAAAGCGCAACATACTCATTAATATTTTCGTCGCGACCCATCAATGCAATTGTCCATTCCAACGTTGTAATGACAATCATAAAGAATAGTGCCGAAATCATTACATGTTTTTTCCCTGTTAATTTTACTTTTTGAACAGCTGTTGCTATTGCCCCAAATATGAGGACAATTAATAATCCTACATAGAACAACCAGCTTTGCCCATCCTTCACACCAGGAATAAAGCGGAAGAAAATTATATCGAAAATCGTTATGGCAATTAATACCAGCTGTACCCAATTCCATAATGTCAGTGTTCTAAAAATATTAACACCTACCTGATGAAGTGTTAAATAAGCAAAAAAGCCAGCTTGCGCTATAACACTCATTGTAAACCCTAAGAAAACCATCCATAAAAGTCCAGCGAAAAACTCACCCCATTGACCGTTTGCTATGTATGGTTGGAAGAATTCCCAGCGAATAAATAAACTAAAAACTCCGTTGACTGCACCACCAACGAGCATTGCAAAGAAGAAAAACTTTGCCCAATTTCGTATCGTCACAACTAAAAGTCCCCCAATTTCTCAATATATCTGTCCTTATTTTATCAATGCCTTGTTAAAAAAGCTATTTCTCATCCTAACCAATACATAAAGTCCTGAGAAATGTGAACAATAATTGAAAGAGTCTATCTAGAGAAAGGACTGATTGTCGATGCGAAAATTCACCTTATTACTGATTCTAATGCTTTTTCTTTCTGCCTGTTCACAAGATAAAACCTCTACCATGTCCTATGATGAAATAAAAAAAATCATGATTGACTCTTTACAAACAGAGGATGGTAAAAAGGCATTGCGACAGCTTTTAGAAGAGCCGAGTTTCCGTGAGCTCTTGATTTTAGAGCATGATGAAGTGAAAAAGGCTACCGAGGAAACTTTACTTTCCAAGGAAGCAGAAGACTTTTGGAAAAAAACCTTTGAAGATCCAAAGTTTAAAGAAACTGTTGCGAAAAGTATGCAAAAACAGCAACAGGATATTATGAAGAACTTAATAAAAGATCCGACTTTCCAAAAGGATATGGAGGCATTTTTCGGGCAACCCGA
Organism: Lysinibacillus sp. 1 U-2021; assembly: GCF_029916965.1. NCBI lineage: Bacteria > Bacillati > Bacillota > Bacilli > Caryophanales > Bacillaceae > Lysinibacillus > Lysinibacillus sp. 1 U-2021. Next base: position 3,386,242 of record NZ_CP123966.1, on the reverse strand, counting down.
TATGCAAAAGCAGTTGGAGACTATCCTTAAATCATCCAATATGCGCAAGCAAATGGAGGAAGTTGTAAAGGAAACGATCGAAAGCCCTTTAATGCAATCTAAATGGCAGGAACTTATTAAGAAAAGTGGCGAAGCAGGTTCATCAGGAAGTGGCGATAAGAAAGAAGCGAGTGGCGATAGTGGTGGCGGATCGGATAAGGGACAAAAAAGTACCGAGTAACCTTGGTAATGTAAAAACGGATTTCCCCATAAAACTGGTGGAAATCCGTTTTTTATTATTTATTTAATTTATCGATGATTTTCGTCGCGATGTCTAAATAAATTTGTCCTGTTGTATGTTTTTCAGCGTATACAGAAGGAGCAAAATCTTCATCTGTCCAATCTGGTTGCCCAAGCGGGATTTGTCCAAGCAACTCTGTACGTAGTTCGTCAGCTAGCTTTGGTCCTCCTCCTTGCCCAAAGACAAATTCTCGGTCACCTGATTTAGATTCAAACCAAGCCATGTTTTCGATAACTCCTAAAATTTCATGGTCTGTTTGAAGCGCCATTGCCCCTGCACGAGCTGCAACAAATGCTGCTGTTGGGTGTGGAGTTGTTACAACAATTTCTTTTGATGATGGCAACATTTGATGGATATCTAATGCAACGTCACCTGTGCCAGGAGGTAAATCTAATAATAGATAATCTAATTCACCCCACTCAACATCACGGAAGAATTGATCTAATACTTTACCAAGCATGGGTCCGCGCCATACGATCGGTGCGTTATTTTCTACAAAGAAGCCCATTGAAATCATTTTTACCCCAAAGCGATCTACTGGGAAAATACGATTATCGACTACCTTAGGCATATCCGTTACACCCATCATATCAGGTACACTAAATCCATAAATATCTGCGTCAATTAAGCCGACTTTCTTTCCTAGACGAGCTAAAGCAACAGCTAAGTTAACTGATACTGTCGATTTACCAACTCCACCTTTACCAGAAGCAATTGAAATTACTTGGACTGTGCTTAATGGAGATAAAATATCTTGTGCTTCCGACTCTGTTGCTGTGCCACGGAAGCTTTGCAATTTTTCTGTTGATAGTTCTTCAAAACGAATACCAACCGTGTTTACACCTGCTTCTTTCAACACCTCAACAACTTTCATTTGTAGTTGTAATTGTTCCGGTGTATTCAGTTTAGCAATGGCAATTTTTACACTGACATGATTTTTTTCTTCTTTTATTGCTACGTTCGTAATACCATCTGTTTCTGCAAGCGATTTATGTAAAAATGGATCTTGTAGTTGTCCCAGTATTTCTCGTACTTGTTGTTCAGTAATCACGACGAACACTCCCCTTATATTGTCTCAATATTAGTATATCATAATGATTTGATTTACGTTGTAGATGTTGCTCTACTCAATTTTGGCTAATAAATAGTCTTCTATACCTTCAACTATGGCATCTGCCATTTTTTCTTGATAGTTTTTGTCCACTAATAATGCTCGTTCCTCATCATTACTAATAAAACCAGTCTCCACTAAAGCTGCAGGTACTTCCGCTTTCTTCAATAAATAGATTTGCTTAATAGACAATGCTTCACGGTCTGTATTTTTTAAATTAGTGCGAATGGATTGTTGAATACTCTTGGCAAGAATCTCTCCGTCAGCATGTCCTTCCTTATGGTAAAATACCTGTGCGCCACGCCATTTTGTTTCAGGTATGGCATTTGCATGAATCGTTATAAATACATCAGGCTTTTCCTTTTCCACGATATCCTTTCTTAGGAAGATATCTTGCTTTTTCCGTTCTCTCATTGTTCCATATTTTTCTGATGGCGCATGCTCATCGATTACATCACCATTTTTTGTTCGTGTCATTATAACCGTTGCGCCTTTTTTCTTTAATTGCTTCTCTACATGCTGAGCAATTGCAAGTGTAATATCCTTTTCAATCACTTCGCCCTTTGAAGCTCCTCCGTCCTCACCACCATGCCCTGCATCAATGACAATTTTTATGCCACCAAGTGGGTCCGGTAAGAAGAAGTTACGGTCCGAAGCATTTGTTTCATATGCCACGACCACTATACTCATAAGCATAATTACTCCTAGTGCAAGCCAGCGCTTCACCCATATACACCACCCTTTTACATTTAGTGTACGAAATTAGTGGATGAACTATGCCAGAAAGTAAAAAAAACTCCCAAGTCACAAACTTGAGAGTTTTCAATTTCTTCTATATTAAGGGAGGAAGAACAATTTTATTGGTTTGTAAAAGTAGGTTTGAATTCACCTGTATATGGCTCATGCTCTACAAATACAGTTATATCATTGCCATCTTTGTCTTTACCTGTTCGTTTATACGTGAACTTCTTATCGTTGATTTCTGTAATTTCAAGAGCTACACCATACTTATTATCACCGACAGAAACATGCGCTCTTATTTTATTATCATGAATGACATTAAAGTAACCATAGTCTCCACGACTTTCACCTGTTTCAGGATTAAAGAACTCATATTTATTTGTATTTGCGTCATACTTTGCAATGCTGATGAAATTTGAATTGAATTCTGTTACATCATTACCCGCTTCATCTAACACAACGGTTCCATGCCACAGTGTATCAGCGAGAATTTTATCTCCGTCAACGTCTGTAACAATTTGACCTGTAGAAGCATCTAACGTTTTATCGGAATCAGTAAATGCCAGTTCTTTTTCTTTATATGGAATATGTTCCACGAATACTTCTACATCATTGCCTGCAGCATCTTTACCCATTCTCTTATAAGTAAAGATACTATCGTTGAGCTCAGTGATCTCGACAACTGCTTGGTAGTTTTTTGATTCGGAAATTAATATTCTTTGTTTCCCATCATTTGTGATAAAGAATGTCCCTTTATCCTCACGGCTTTTACCTGTAGCCACGTCAAAGAATTCATAATGACCTGTCTGGGCATCATATTTTGCTAAGCCAATGAAGTTTGCGTTCTCCGCAGTTAAATCATTGTTAGCTTGATCATAAACTTTTGTACCTTGCCAATTCGTACTATTTAGAATGTTAGCCATTTCTTGTCCCTTTGTTAATTGCTCTTTGGTAGTATTATCTGTTGCAGCACTTTCTGTTTTAACTTCCTCACTATTCGTCGTATTGCCTTTTGCAGGTTCCTTATCTTGACATGCTGCAAGTAATGCAATTGCTGCAACAGATACTATTAATAATTTTTTCATACCTACTTACCTCCGTCGGTTAGTTTATATTTTGAGTTACTTCAAACCCATAATGACCATTTTTTAAAATGAAAGGTTTGTTGTACCTTCTAAAAACTATATTAAAGTGGAGTGTTAAACTCCCTCTAAATAATTTCTTAAAAAAACATAAACTTATACGAAAATATTTTTAATATATATTAAATCTGCACACTAATAGTGAGTTTTGTAAAAAAGATACTTATTTTTTTACATATACTTAATTTATAGGTGAACGACACTTCTCACAAACGAGTATCTCAACATTATTAATTATAGGAAAAAGCTAAGCCTAGCTATCTTTTTAATAGTACTCGTACAATTCACTCCGTGTTACCATATTTGTATAAACGGAAAAGTAGGCTACAGTGATATACCACTAGTCATTTGGCCTTTTAACTAAAGAAAAGAGGGTGGAAAAATGAATGATCAATTAATACTTTCAGCAGCGAACGGTGATACTGATAAAGTATTAGTACTTCTGCAAAATGGCATCAATATTAATACAACGGATCGGTATGGAAGAACCCCTGTCTTAGCTGCAACTTATAATAATCAGGTGGATACTGTGAAGGTGCTCATTCAACATGGTGCTGATATTAATATTAGAGATAATAACCTTGAGAACGTACTTTTACATGCAGGGGCATCAGGCTATTTAGAAATCGTTAAACTTGCTATATCTGCAGGGGCAGATACAAAGCTAACTAATCGCTTTGGTGGAATTGCCATTATCCCTGCATCCGAACGGGGACATGTTGAGGTGGTCCGAGAGCTACTTAATCATTCAGACATTCATGTCAATCACATTAATAATTTGCATTGGACAGCTCTATTGGAGGCAGTCATACTAGGCAATGGCGGGGAGAAACATCAAGAAATTGTACAATTATTGGTGGATCATGGTGCTGATATAACTATTGGAGATCGAGATGGTGTTACACCATTACAGCATGCAATAAAACTAGGCTTTTATGAGATTGAGCAAATTTTAAAAGAAGCAGCATCCGAACGAAATAACAGTTAACACTATAGGAGGTTTTTTCATACTTTTCTAGATGTCCTCACTTCGGAATTAGCTGTTTCATAAGAAATAACGTTAAGCAATCTTTGAGGTTACTTCACAGATTGCTTTTTATGATGGAATGACAAAAAGACTCTTTCCTCGAAAGTAGAAAGAGTCTTGGGGTAGATGTTTAAGTTTAAGTTTAAGTTTAAGTTTAAGTTCAAGTTTAAGTTCAAGTTCTGAAAGGGGCGTGCTTGAAGGATTTTATAATGTTTCATATAGTTTTTTCAGTTAGCACGTTTTCAAACATAAAAAAACCCTGTCCCATAAAAATGGGGCAGGGTTTGAAAATGCTGATATTAACGTTTTGAGAACTGAGGTGCACGACGAGCGCCGCGAAGACCTGGCTTTTTACGTTCTTTCATACGTGAATCACGAGTAAGTAATCCAGCTGATTTTAATGCAGCACGGAAATCTGGGTCTACTTGAAGTAGAGCGCGAGCGATACCGTGACGAACAGCACCAGCTTGACCAGTGTATCCACCACCATTAACGTTTACGTGGATATCATAGCTTCCTGTAGTTTCAGTAGCTACTAATGGTTGTTTAATTACTTCGCGTAATGCAGCGAATGGTACGTATTCTTCGATTTCACGTTTGTTGATAACAATTTTACCTGTACCTGGTACTAAACGTACGCGAGCTACAGAGCTTTTACGGCGACCAGTGCCGATGTATTGAACTTGTGCCAAAGTAATATCCTCCTCTTAATTTATATTATCCGCGAAGCTCGTATGCTTCTGGTTTTTGTGCAGCATGTGGATGCTCTGTTCCAGTGTAAACATTAAGTTTAGTGAACATTTTGCGACCTAAAGAGTTTTTAGGAAGCATTCCTTTAACTGCTAATTCGATCATTCTTGTTGGGTACTTATCTAGCATTTCACCAGCAGTACGTGTTTTTAAACCACCCGCAAATTGAGTGTGGTGACGGTATAATTTACCCTCTAATTTGTTACCAGTTAAATGGATTTTGTCAGCGTTGATGATGATTACGTGATCACCTGTGTCAACGTTTGGTGTGAATGTTGGTTTATGTTTACCACGTAAGATTGCAGCTACTTCAGAAGCTAAACGTCCAAGAGTTTGGCCTTCTGCATCAACTACTAACCATTTACGGTCTACTTCGTGACCTTTAGCCATGAATGTTGTACGCATGTATATATCCTCCTAATCGATTCGATTACCGTTATTTTTCATTAGACTACACTATAAGTTTCGGGGCTTATTTGTGGTGGTAATGAAAATACCATCTGTTATCATATAATGAATGACTTTTAAAGTCAAGCAATTTCATTAAACACCTGGTGAAGTTGTTCAGAATTGTAGAACGCCACTAATAGAACACTTTTTCTAAGTATAGCCCTTGTGGTGGAGCGGTTTTTCCCGCCTTATCACGATTACCTGAAGCAACTACCTGGGACACATTGTCAATCTTACGTCGACCTATCCCAACCTCCCAAAGAGTACCTGCAATAATACGTACCATATTATATAAGAAGCCATTCCCTTCAATCACCATATGTAGCTCTTCGCCATGCCATTCAAATTGTAACGATGTTACTGTGCGTACTTTATCTTTCACGCTTGTATTCGCCGCGCAAAAACAAGAAAAGTCATGTGTACCAATAATAGCCTTAGCTGCCTCTTGCATCGCCTCTACGTTAGGTTTGACCCCATTTGTCTCCACAGTATAATATCTGCGGAATGGACTTTGGATAGGCTCACAAGACCAAATATAGCGATATCTTTTTCCAGCCACGTCGTAGCGTGCATGAAAGTCATGTGCCACTTCCTCAACCGATAATACTCGAATATCTCTTGGCAGCTGCACATTCAAAGCCTTACTATATTTTTCTGCTGGAATGGCAAGAGGTGTGTCGAAATGCACTGTTTGCCCTGTCGCATGTACCTTAGCATCTGTACGACCACTTGCAGTTACCTTAACCTGTTCTCCCTTATGCATAATGGCTAGAACACGCTCAAGCTCAGCCTGCACTGTGCGTTCCCCTGGCTGTACCTGATAGCCCGAAAAAAGTGTACCATCATAGCTTATAATTACTTTTAATCGTCGCATATAGCCTACTCCTTTAACTTCTATAGAAGAATAGCAATACGCCTATTGCTACTAATAACACAATCGCAAATGTGTCCCCCATATCCCATTTTAACCTACGGTACCTAGTGCGTCCTTCACCACCGCGATAGCCTCTTACTTCCATCGCTGTTGCTAAATCCTCAGCTCGTTTAAATGCACTGACAAAGAGAGGCACAAGTAATGGTACTACTGCCTTTATACGGTCCTTAATTGGTCCAGATGATAAATCAGAGCCCCTTGCCATTTGTGCCTTCATAATTTTATCCGTCTCATCCATTAAGGTTGGAATAAAGCGTAATGAGATGGACATCATTAAAGCCAATTCATGTACAGGTACTTTTATTGCTTTTAATGGATTCAGTAGAACCTCGATACCATCAGTAATAGAAATCGGTGATGTAGTTAACGTTAAGATTGACGTCATAAATACTAATACTAGAAAACGAATTGAGATAAATATTCCTCGCCTAATCCCTTCGTCATAAATCGTAATGAATTTAGATTCAAACACAGGGACGCCTTCCTTCGTCATAAAAATATGGAGAAGGAATGTGAAGGCCATCAAAAAGAGTACTGGTTTGAGTCCATTTATTAAAAAATATAGACGAATGCGCGATACTAATACAATCAGTAGTGTGAATGCGAGTAACATAGCATATGTCACGGTATTATTGGCTAAAAACACAATAATAATAAAGGCGAACACAAAGATCAGCTTTGACCGCGGATCAAGCTTGTGAACGGGTGAATCACCAGGTAAGAAGCGACCAAAGATCATTTTTTCCATCATGACTCTGCACGCTCCTCTCTAAGTGCTTGAGCAATTTCCACAGCAAGCTCTTCCTCTGTTAAGCAAACTTTAGAAAAGGAATGCCCCATCATATGCTCAATCTTTTGTTGGAAGCGGACAATACGTGGTGGCTCTAAACGGAAATTCTTTAATGTTGCAATATCTTTAAAAATAACCCGTGGTGATCCACTTAAGACATTCTTTCCTTCATGCATGATCACAATATTATCTGCATATCGAGCTGCATCCTCCATACTATGGGTTACTAGAATGGTTGTAAGATGACGTTCTTGATGGAGCTGATAAAACATATCCATTATTTCCTTTTGACCTCGTGGATCAAGACCTGCTGTGGGTTCATCTAAGACAATAACCTCAGGGTCCATTGCCAAAACACCTGCAATCGCTACTCGACGCATTTGACCACCTGATAAATCAAACGGTGATTTATCCAAAACGTTATCTGGTAAACCGACTAAGTTGACAAGTTCTCTAGCACGAGCTTCGGCCTCCTCCTCTGATATACCAAAGTTCATTGGGCCAAACATAATGTCCTTCAACACGGTTTCTTCAAATAGTTGATGCTCTGGAAATTGAAAGACAATACCGACCTTTTGTCTTACAGCTTTTAAATCCTTTGCTTTTTTCCCAGCTACAATAAGACGATCTCCTATATGTACTTCTCCTGAAGTAGGTCTTAGAAGCGCGTTAAAATGCTGCAAAATCGTTGATTTTCCAGAACCCGTATGGCCAATTATCGCTTGATAAGTATGAGATGGAATGCCAAAATCCACATCGAATAATGCCCGTTTTTCAAAGGGTGTACCTTGTGCATAGGCATAGCTTACTTGTTGAAGTTTGATGTCCATAAATCATTCACCAACTCTTGTTCTGTCATATGTTGCCCCATTAATGGAACACCTTCCTTTTGCAATAGCTTTGATAACTTCAAGGCAAATGGCAAATCTAGTCCAAAATCAACTAGCTTGTCCCCAAGTGCAAAGATTTCAGCAGGTGTACCTTCTGCAAATTTCTTACCATCATTCATAAAAAGAATACGATCCGCTAACATTGCCTCTTCTAAATCATGGGTAATAGATAAAACTGTTAATCCTGTTTCTGCACGTAATGTTTGAACCGTTTGTAACACCTCTGCACGCCCCTGAGGATCTAACATGGATGTAGCCTCATCTAAAATTAAAAGCTTCGGCTTTAATGCAAGTGCGCCAGCAATGGCTACACGCTGTTTTTGTCCACCAGATAAATGATGTGGCTCATGGTCTAAAAACTGACTCATTTTTACCTGTTCGAGTGCTGCATGTACACGTTTCACCATTTCTTCAAAGGGGATCCCGTTGTTTTCTAAAGCAAATGCTACATCATCCTGTACCGTTGCTCCAACGAATTGATTGTCAGGGTTTTGAAAGACCATTCCCATTAAGGAGCGAGATTCCCAAAGATTTTCTTCATTCAAGGGTTCTCGCAATATTCGTACATCTCCCTGTTGAGGAAACAATAAACCATTCATCAGCTTGGCAATAGTGGACTTACCAGAACCATTATGTCCTACTATAGCAATCCACTCACCTTCTTCCACAGCAAAGCTAACATTTTCAACAGCATTACGACTATTTGGATTTTCTGGTGTATATGAAAAAGTTACATTATTTAAAGATAAAATTTCAGGCATATCTAGAACTCCTCTCCCTACGCTCAGCTCTACTAATTAACTTACACTTTTTTATGTATGAATTCTACTACAATCCGTATGTCGATAAAAGAAAAATACTACAATAACAACTCAAATTGATATTGGTTTAATAAATAACAAAATAACACCCATATATTAAAAAAAGCACCACAAATTGGCGCCATCTAATCTAATAAAAAAGCGCGCACCTCATTCGATAGAAATGCGCTAGTCGTTACATTTACAAGAAATATGGGTGCTCAAGCCCTTATTTCTCTTGAATGAGGTGCGGAGAGCTAAACGAGACGCCACACTAATAAGTGTCCGCTCATCATAACGCTCAGCTTAATTATTTGTCGTATAAATCATTTATAAAGAAAGAGGGTGGTGATTCCCACCCTCTTCACCACAAGTTTTCTCTTATGATTAAACTAGTTCAATCACAACAACAGGTGCACCGTCGCCACGACGAGGACCTACTTTAAGAATACGAGTGTAACCACCTTGACGCTCAGCATAACGTGGTGCAACATCATCAAATAACTTTTGAAGTGCAAATGATGTTGATTCGTTACCTTCTGCATCAGTCGTTGTTACTAGTTCACGACGGATAAATGCAGCAGCTTGACGGCGTGCATGTAAATCTCCGCGTTTACCTAAAGTAATCATTTTTTCAACAGCTTTACGTACTTCTTTAGCGCGAGCCTCAGTAGTTTCGATACGCTCGTTGATGATTAAATCAGTAGCTAAGTCACGTAACATCGCTTTACGTTGAGAACTTGTACGACCAAGTTTTCTGTAACCCATGGATGTTTCCCTCCTTTATAGAAAAAAATCTGATCTTGTTAGTTGTGTTTAAATCGCTTAGTCTTCTTTGCGTAATCCTAAACCAAGCTCTTCTAACTTCGCTTTTACTTCTTCTAATGACTTGCGTCCAAGGTTACGAACTTTCATCATGTCGTCTTCTGATTTATTCGCAAGTTCTAGTACTGTATTAATACCAGCGCGTTTTAAACAGTTATAAGAACGAACAGAAAGATCAAGCTCTTCGATAGTCATCTCTAAAACTTTTTCTTTTTGATCTTCTTCTTTTTCGACCATGATTTCAGCAGTTTGTGCCTCATCTGTCATGCCAACGAAGATGTTAAGATGCTCGGTTAAAATTTTTGCTCCGAGCGAAATCGCCTCTTTCGGACCGATGCTGCCATCTGTCCACACATCAAGAGAAAGTTTGTCGTAGTCAGAAGACTGACCAACACGAGTATTTTCCACTTGGAAATTGACGCGTGATACTGGAGTGTAAATAGAGTCGATCGGGATCACGCCGATAGGAAGATCCTCACGTTTGTTTTGATCAGCAGGAGTGTAACCACGGCCGCGTTGTGCATACATACGCATACGTAAATGACCGTTTTTAGCGATTGTTGCAATATATAGATCTGGGTTTAAAATTTCTACGTCACTGTCATGTGTAATGTCAGCAGCCGTAACTGTACCATCGCCTTTAACATCAATCTCAATAACTTTTTCTTCGTCAGAGTAGATTTTAAGAGCTAGTTTTTTCACGTTCAAAATGATTGAAGCTACATCTTCTACTACGCCTTCTACAGTTGAGAATTCGTGAAGAACACCATCAATTTGAATTGAAGTGACAGCAGCTCCTGGTAATGAAGACAGAAGGATACGACGTAAAGAATTACCCAAAGTGTTTCCATATCCGCGTTCAAGCGGTTCTACAACAAACTTTCCATATTTGGAATCTTCGCTGATCTCCACCGTTTCAATCTTTGGTTTTTCAATTTCGATCATTTTATTTACCCTCCTTCAAAACATCGAATGTATAGGTTCTTTCCATCATAGATTCGATCGTCAATGACGTATCGTTTATTATCTGCACAAGACAGTCTGTACAAAAAATGATGTTCTCATACAATATGAGACGCACCCATTACACGCGACGACGTTTTGGCGGACGGCAACCATTATGAGGAACTGGAGTAACGTCTTTAATAGCAGTTACTTCTAAACCAGCAGCTTGAAGTGCACGAATAGCAGCTTCACGACCAGCACCAGGACCTTTAACAGTTACTTCCAACGTTTTCAGACCATGTTCAAGGGATGTTTTAGCAGCAGTTTCTGCAGCCATTTGAGCAGCGAATGGTGTAGATTTACGTGAACCACGGAAACCAAGAGCACCAGCACTTGACCAAGATACAGCGTTACCTTGCATATCTGTAATCGTTACGATTGTATTGTTAAATGTAGAACGAATGTGTGCGATACCAGATTCGATATTCTTTTTCACACGACGTTTACGAGTTTGTTGTTTACGAGCCATGTTAAGAAGGAACCTCCTTTACCAATTATTTTTTCTTGTTCGCAACTGTTTTACGAGGACCTTTACGCGTACGCGCATTGTTCTTCGTATTTTGACCACGAACAGGTAAGCCACGACGGTGACGGATACCACGGAATGAACCGATTTCCATCAGACGTTTAATATTTAATGAAGTTTCGCGACGTAAGTCACCTTCAAGTTTGTAAGAATCTAATTGTTCACGGATTTTGTTTAACTCATCTTCAGTTAAGTCGCGTACGCGTGTATCTTCTGAAATACCTGCATCAGCTAGTACTTTCTGAGCTGTAGTTTTACCAATACCGAAAATGTACGTTAATGAAATTACCACGCGTTTGTCGCGAGGAATATCAACACCAGCAATACGTGCCATGTACGTTGTGCACCTCCTTTAGAATTAACCTTGTTTTTGTTTATGTTTAGGATTTTCACAGATTACCATTACTTTACCGCGTCGGCGAATTACTTTACATTTTTCGCAGATCGGTTTCACAGATGGTCTCACTTTCATCTAACCTAACCTCCTTAGTAGTCCGGAGCGCAAAAGATTATTTAAAACGGTATGTGATACGACCGCGAGTTAAATCATAAGGAGATAACTCAATAGTAACCTTATCTCCAGGTAGAATACGGATAAAGTGCATACGAATCTTACCAGATACGTGTGCTAGAATCACATGTCCATTTTCTAATTCTACCTTAAACATCGCGTTTGGCAAAGTCTCAACAACTGTCCCTTCGACTTCAATTACATCATCTTTCGCCATCTACTCTGTCTCCTCTCTATATGCAAATTAAAGTTCTCATCGTTACATCAAACGGATATCTGCTGCAACTTTAGAAGCAACCTCGTTTCAACATATGTTTGGATTGTATGAGAGATGTTTGAAAGACGCTCGTCTGGTTTCGCTTCACACAATCCACGGAATATACAGAACCAGTAAGGGCACTGAATCTCCCATGTTTACACGAATACCGGAATGTCTTGGATGAGATATTCATACCCGTTACACAGATGCTTCCACGAAACCCATTATACTCCTCCAAAAGGTATGTTGCACTTTTAAGAAGAAATATATACCGGGCACAATATGCTTTTGCAACTCTCAAAAAAATTATGTTTCGTTGTTGCTCCCGCATGCCTCCCGCGGAAGCAGTACTCTGCGCCCGGAGCCGGGTATCAGCTGCGGCTGCTCTGTAATAGAGCATCAAGATCAGCAAACACTTTGTTAATATCTTGCTGTCCATCTATATTAGTTAACACGCCTTTAGCTTGATAGAAATCAAGTAGAGGTTGTGCTTGTTTCATATTTACTTCCAGACGGTTCGCAACCGTTTCAGGATTATCATCTGCACGTGTATAAAGCTCGCCACCATCTTTATCACATTTTCCTTCCTCAGCAGGAGGATTGAAAATTAAATGATAGGATGTACCACAAGTTTTACAAATACGTCTACCTGAAAGACGAGCAATTAACTCATCCTTTTCAACTTGAATGTTTAATGTATGCTCAATAGCTTTACCTAGGTCAGCAAGAATGCTATCTAAGGCTTCAGCTTGAGGAACAGTACGTGGGAAACCATCTAATAAGAATCCTTTTTCACAATCAGGTTTAGCCAGTCGCTCACGAACAATACCAATCGTCACTTCATCAGGTACAAGTGCACCTTGATCCATAAACGACTTAGCTTGTAAGCCTAGTTCAGTACCTTCTTTAATTGCAGCACGGAACATATCGCCTGTAGAAATATGAGGAATTGCGTACTTCTCAACAATTTTATCTGCCTGCGTACCTTTACCAGCACCTGGCAGACCCATTAAAACGATATTCATTAGGAAATATTCCTCCCACAAAAGGTTTGCTGATTAAAGGAAACGATGGAACGTTCCCTAAAAACCAACATTATTTCATAAAGCCTTTGTAGTGACGTTTAACAAGTTGAGATTCTAGCTGCTTCATCGTTTCGAGCGCTACGCCGACTACGATAATAATACTAGTACCACCGATCTGCACTGAGGCAGGTAGATTCATAAAGTTTATGAATATAACCGGCATTACTGAAATAACAGTTAAGAAAATCGCGCCGACAAAAGTCAGACGATATAACACGCTTGTTAAATACGTTTGAGTGTTTTCACCAGGACGAATACCTGGAATATAAGCACCTTGCTTTTTCAAGTTATCTGCCACATTTTCTGGATTCACTTGTACGAATGCATAGAAATATGTGAATGCGATGATTAATGCCACATAAATAATCATTCCAACAGGTTTTGTATGATCAAACGTGTTGTTAATGAATGTTGTAACATTATTTTCACCGAAGAACGGAACTAACGTACGAGGTGTCATCAGAAACGCTGAAGCAAAGATTACAGGAATAACCCCTGCAGCATTTACTTTTAACGGTAAATGCGTTTGTTGACCACCAGTTTGTTGATTTCGCCCAGTAACTCGTTTTGCATATTGAATTGGAATTTTACGTAGTGCTTGTTGCACATAGATAACTCCAATAACAACCGCAAGCAAGATTAAAACAAGTAGACCAAGGATAATTAGGTTGATAAATAGCTTATCACCCGCACCCTCGATTTGTTGTGCATAGATTTGGTTGATACCTGTAGGTAATGCCGCAACGATACCTGCGAAGATTACAACAGAAATACCATTACCAACGCCATGCGCAGTAATTTGATCAGCAAGCCATACTAGGAATGCTGTACCCGCTGTTAATACAATAGAGATTATAACATATGTTAAAACCCCTTCTTCCTTAATCAATGACCCACCATACATTCTATTAAAACCAAATGACATCGCGAATGATTGAATAAAAGCAAGAATAATAGTAAAGTAGCGTGTAAATTGCGCAAGTTTACGTCTTCCGACTTCACCTTGCTTTGCCCACTCAGCAAATTTCGGTACTACGTCCATTTGCAATAACTGAACAATAATTGAGGCTGTGATGTAAGGCATAATCCCCATTGCAAAGATGGAGAAGTTCTTTAAAGCACCACCGCCAAAAGTATTGAGGAAACCAACGAGGTTAAACTCATCAGTTGCCTTTAATACATTAGCGTCAACGTTAGGTACTGGAATGAAAGTTCCAATACGAAAAACGATTAACATTAAAAGTGTGAAAATGATTTTATTTCTTATATCTCGAACACGCATAAAGTTAGAGATTGTCTGAAACATTAAATCACCTCAGTAGTTCCGCCGGCATTCTCGATTGCTTCTTTCGCTGAAGCTGAGAATTTATGAGCTTTGACAGTAAGCTTTTTATTAAGAGTTCCGTTGCCTAGAACTTTAATTCCAGCTTTTTCATTGCTCACGAGACCAGTTTCAAGTAATAATGCAGCAGTTACCTCTGCACCGTCTTCGAAACGGTTTAAAGCATCAAGGTTAACGATCGCGTATTCTTTACGGTTAATGTTCGTAAAGCCACGTTTTGGTAAACGACGGAATAATGGGTTCTGACCGCCTTCAAAGCCTGGGCGAACACCGCCACCAGAACGAGCGTTTTGACCTTTATGACCTTTACCTGCTGTTTTACCGTTACCAGAACCGATACCACGACCAACGCGGTTGCGTTGCTTACGAGAACCTTCTGCTGGTTTTAACTCATGCAGTTTCATAGTGGGTGGCACCTCCTTGTTCAATAATTGGAAATTAAATTTCTTTTACAGTAACTAAGTGAGCTACTTTATCAAGCATACCGCGAGTAGCTGCGTTATCAGCTTTCTCTACAGTTTGGTGTAATTTACGTAAACCTAAAGCTTCAACAGTTTTGCGTTGTGCAGGTTTAGTACCAATCACAGATTTAGTAAGGGTGATTTCTAATTTGTTAGCCATTATCTTTCCCCCCTTATCCTAATAGTTCTTCCACTGATTTACCACGTAATTTAGCTACGTCCTCTACGCGTTTTAATTCAGTTAAACCTTGAATTGTTGCACGCACCATGTTAATTGGTGTGTTAGATCCAAGTGATTTTGAAAGAATATCAGTAATACCAGCAAGTTCTAGTACAGCACGTACTGGACCACCAGCGATAACCCCTGTACCAGGAGCAGCAGGTTTGATTAGGATTTCTCCTGCACCAAAGCGACCTTGCACTAAGTGTGGAGTTGTTCCACCTACGCGTGGCACTTCGATTAAGTTTTTCTTCGCATCTTCAACAGCTTTGCGGATAGCATCTGGCACCTCTTGAGCTTTACCAGTACCGAAACCTACATGACCGTTTCTATCGCCAACTACAACTAATGCTGTGAAGCGGAAGCGACGTCCACCTTTAACAACTTTAGCAACGCGGTTAATAGTAACTACGCGTTCTTCAAGTTCTCCAAGTTTGTTTGCGTCAATACGACTCATGAAATGTGTCCCTCCTTCTTATTAAAATTCTAAACCGTTCTCACGTGCAGCTTCAGCTAAAGCTTTAACACGTCCATGATATAAGTAACCACCACGGTCAAATACTACAGCAGTAATATTTTTTTCCGCAGCGCGTTTTGCGATTGTTTCACCGACTTTAGTTGCTGCGTCAACATTGCTACCAGCACCTTCGAAACCATTTTCTTGAGAAGATGCGCTAACAATTGTTACGCCTGCTACGTCATCGATAAGTTGCGCGTAAATGTTCTTGTTAGAACGGAATACGTTTAAGCGTGGACGCTGAGCAGTACCCGAAATTTTAGAACGAACGCGAGCATGACGTTTTTTACGAACCTGATTTTTATCTTGTTTCGTAATCACAAGGGTCACTCCTTTCTAATGCTTAAGCTGCATTATTTACCTGTTTTACCTTCTTTACGACGAACATATTCGCCTTCATAACGAATACCTTTACCTTTATAAGGCTCTGGTGGACGAACGTCACGGATGTTAGATGCAAGAGCACCAACGCGTTCTTTGCTGATACCTTTAACAATGATCTTTGTATTTGAAGGAACTTCAATTTGTAGACCATCTTCAGGTGTGAACTCTACTGGATGAGAGTAACCTACGTTAAGTACAAGTTTATTACCTTGTAATTGCGCACGGTAACCAACACCGATAAGTTCTAAAGCTTTTTCGAAACCTGCAGAAACACCAGTAACCATGTTCGCAAGAAGCGCACGAGTAGTACCGTGGTTTGTGCGGTGTTCTTTTGAATCAGAAGGACGTACTACAGTGATTACGTTACCTTCTTGCTCAATTTTCATATCTTGGTGGAAAGAACGAACAAGTTCGCCTTTAGGACCTTTAACAGTAACAGTGTTGTTTGCATCAACAGTAACAGTTACGTTAGCAGGTACCTCGATAATTTTTTTACCTACACGAGACATTTAGCTGCACCTCCATTCATTTATTGCTAATTACCAAACGTATGCTAGAATTTCTCCGCCAACTTGTTTAGCGCGAGCTTCTTTATCTGTTAATAAACCTTGTGAAGTTGACACTAAAGCGATACCAAGACCGTTCAATACTTTAGGTACTTCATTTGTTTTAGCATATACACGTAAACCAGGTTTAGAAATACGTTTTAAGCCAGTGATAACGCGCTCGTTATCTTTTCCATATTTTAAGAAAATACGGATGATACCTTGTTTGTTGTCTTCCACGTATTCTACGTCACGTACGAAACCTTCACGCTTTAAAATTTCAGCGATTTCTTTTTTCACGTTGGAAGCTGGTACTTCTAACTTCTCGTGACGAACCATGTTCGCATTACGAATGCGAGTAAGCATATCTGCAATCGGATCAGTCATTGTCATTACATTTACCTCCTTCCCAAATTAGGGGATTACCAGCTGGCTTTTTTCACGCCAGGAATTTGTCCCTTATATGCAAGTTCTCGGAAACAAATACGGCAAAGTTTGAATTTGCGATATACTGAATGTGGACGACCACAGCGTTCACAACGTGTATACTCTTGCACTTTAAACTTTTGCTTACGTTGTTGTTTAACGATCATAGATTTTTTAGCCACGTTTTCGCCCTCCTTGTTTGATTACTTTTGGAACGGCATACCGAATTGTGTCAATAACTCGCGAGCTTCTTCGTCAGAGTTCGCTGTCGTTACGATCACGATGTCCATACCGCGTACTTTTGAAACTTTATCGTAATCGATTTCTGGGAAAATTAATTGTTCTTTAACACCTAGAGTGTAGTTACCGCGACCATCGAATGCTTTTTTAGAAACACCACGGAAGTCACGTACACGAGGTAGTGAGATAGAGATTAATTTGTCCAAGAATTCATACATACGCTCACCGCGTAATGTAACTTTAGCACCGATAGGCATACCTTCACGAAGACGGAAACCTGCGATCGATTTTTTAGCTTTAGTTACTACTGGTTTTTGACCAGTGATAATTGTTAATTCTTCAACAGCTGCATCTAACGCTTTAGAGTTTTGAACTGCATCACCAACACCCATGTTGATAACGATTTTCTCAACTTTCGGTAGTTGCATAACTGATTTATATCCAAATTTGCTCATAAGAGCTGGAGAAACTTCATTTAAATATTTTTCTTTTAGGCGGCTCATGTGTGTACCTCCCTTCTATTTATACTAATTAGTCGATTACTGCACCTGATTTTTTTGCTACACGAACTTTTTTACCGTTTTCGATTTTATAACCTACACGAGTCGGCTCGCCAGATTTAGGATCGATTAGCATTACGTTCGAAACGTGAATTGCAGCCTCTTGGCTAACAATACCACCTTGTGGATTCAATTGGTTAGGTTTAACGTGTTTTTTCACGATATTCACACCTTCAACAAGAACGCGATCTTGTTTTGGGAAAGCAGCAAGGATTACGCCTTCTTTGCCTTTATCCTTACCAGTGATTACCTTAACCTTGTCACCTTTTTTTACATGCATGCTGTCGCACCTCCTTGATTGGCACTGTCATGAAATTAAAGAACTTCTGGAGCTAGAGAAACGATTTTCATGAAGTTGCTGTCACGTAGTTCACGTGCAACAGGTCCGAAAATACGAGTTCCGCGTGGTGATTTATCATCACGAATAATTACACAAGCATTTTCATCAAATTTGATGTACGTGCCGTCTTTACGACGAACGCCTGATTTAGTACGAACGATAACAGCTTTAACAACGTCACCCTTCTTGACAACGCCACCTGGTGTTGCTTTCTTAACTGTACAAACAACGATATCACCGATGTTAGCAGTTTTACGGCCAGAGCCACCAAGCACTTTAATTGTAAGAACTTCACGTGCACCTGAGTTGTCAGCAACTTTCATACGACTTTCTTGTTGGATCACTTAGGTTACCTCCCTTCGGAAATTGGTTGTTCCGAAATAGTTATTAAATAATAACCGCTTTTTCTACAACTTCTACTAGACGGAAACGTTTAGTAGCTGATAGCGGGCGAGTTTCCATGATACGTACGATATCACCGATTTTCGCTGTGTTTAACTCATCATGAGCTTTAAACTTTTTAGAGTATTTTACACGCTTACCATAAAGCTTGTGCTTTTTGTAAGTTTCAACTAAAACAGTAACAGTTTTGTCCATTTTATCTGAAACAACGCGGCCCGTGTAAACTTTGCGTTGATTGCGCTCAGTCATACTTGAAAACCTCCTTTATCAGTTATTTGCACTGATTTCTCTTTCACGAATAACAGTTTTCATACGCGCGATTGCTTTACGCACTTCACGAATACGAGCTGTGTTTTCTAATTGACCAGTCGCCAATTGGAAGCGAAGGTTGAAAAGCTCTTCTTTCAGTGATTTCACTTTTAATTCTATTTCAGAAGTAGCAAGGTCACGGATTTCATTAGCTTTCATTAGATTCACCACCAGTTTCTTGACGTTTTACGATCTTACATTTAACAGGAAGTTTGTGTGATGCTAAACGAAGTGCTTCACGTGCAACTTCTTCAGATACGCCAGCAATTTCGAACATTACTTTTCCTGGTTTAACTACTGCTACCCAACCTTCAGGAGAACCTTTACCAGAACCCATGCGGACTTCTAGAGGTTTTTTAGTGTAAGGTTTATGTGGGAAGATTTTAATCCAAACTTTACCGCCACGTTTCATGTAACGAGTCATCGCGATACGAGCAGATTCGATTTGACGGTTAGTAATCCAGCTAGCAGTTTGAGCTTGTAAGCCCCATTCGCCGAAAGTTACTTCTTTACCGCCTTTCGCTTCGCCACGCATGTTGCCGCGGTGTTCACGACGGTATTTAACGCGTTTAGGCAATAACATATTATTTGCCTCCTTCCACAGATTTCTTCGTAGGAAGAACTTCACCACGGTAGATCCATACTTTAACGCCTAATTTACCGTAAGTAGTATCAGCTTCTGCGTGTGCATAATCGATGTCAGCACGTAGAGTATGAAGTGGAACAGTTCCTTCACTATAGTGTTCAGCACGCGCGATATCAGCGCCACCTAAACGACCAGATACTTGTGTTTTAATTCCTTTTGCACCAGCGCGGATTGTGCGTTGGATCGCTTGCTTTTGCGCACGACGGAATGATACACGATTTTCTAATTGACGAGCGATGTTTTCAGCTACTAGACGAGCGTCAAGATCTGCACGTTTGATTTCAATGATGTTGATGTGTACACGTTTACCAGTTAAATCGCTAAGGTATTTACGAAGATTTTCAACTTCAGTACCACCTTTACCGATTACCATACCTGGTTTCGCAGTGTGAATTGTAATGTTTACACGGTTTGCAGCACGTTCGATTTCTACTTTAGAAACTGAAGCGTCTTTAAGAGCCGTTTCAATATATTTACGCACTTTGATGTCTTCGTGAAGTAGAGTTGCATAGTCTTTTTCAGCGTACCATTTTGACTCCCAGTCACGAATAATACCAACGCGTAGTCCTATTGGATGTACTTTTTGACCCACGGATTAACCCTCCTTCTTCTCAGATACCACTAGAGTAATGTGGCTTGTGCGTTTGTTAATTGCGCTTGCACGTCCTTGTGCACGTGGACGGAAACGTTTTAAAGTTGGACCTTCGTCAACGAATACTTCAGAAACTACTAAAGAGTTGATGTCAAGATCGTAGTTGTGCTCAGCGTTAGCAACTGCAGATTTTAATACTTTCTCAACGACTGGAGACGCCGCTTTTGGAGTATGACGTAAAATTGCAACTGCTTCACCAACTTGCTTACCTCGGATTAAGTCTACAACTAGACGTACTTTGCGAGGAGCAATGCGTACTGTACGAGCGATAGCTTTAGCTTGTGTCATTAGGATTTACCTCCTCTCAAAATTAGCGTCTTGTTTTCTTGTCGTCTGCACCGTGACCTTTATAAGTACGTGTCGGTGCGAACTCACCAAGTTTATGGCCTACCATATCTTCTGTTACGTATACAGGAACATGTTTACGTCCATCATATACAGCAATCGTTAAACCGATGAAGTTCGGGAAGATTGTAGAACGGCGTGACCAAGTTTTGATAACTTGTTTTTTCTCAGAAGCCTCTTGCGCTTCCACTTTTTTCATTAAGTGGTCATCGACAAAAGGTCCTTTTTTCAAGCTGCGACCCATGTAGGAACCTCCCTCCGTGATTCCACCACGGCTCTCACATAGAACCGTAGTTTAACCACTTTATTTTTTACGACTACGGATGATAAATTTATCCGATTTGTTTTTCTTCTTGCGAGTTTTGTAACCAAGTGCTGGTTTACCCCAAGGAGTCATTGGTGATTTACGTCCGATTGGAGAACGTCCTTCACCACCACCGTGTGGGTGATCGTTAGGGTTCATTACAGAACCACGAACTTCTGGGCGTTTACCTAACCAACGGCTACGACCTGCTTTACCGATGTGTACAAGTTCGTGTTGTTCGTTACCAACTTGACCGATTGTAGCGCGGCAAGTAGCTAAAACTAAACGTACTTCACCAGATTGTAAACGAACGATAACGTACTTATCTTCACGACCAAGTACTTGCGCAGAAGTACCAGCTGAACGTACTAATTGTCCGCCTTTACCAGGTTTTAACTCGATGTTATGGATTGTAGTACCCATTGGAATGTTTGCTAATGGTAATGTGTTACCTACTTTAATATCAGCATCTGGACCAGAAACGATTGTTTGACCAACCTCTAGACCTTTTGGTGCTAAGATGTAAGCTTTTGCTCCATCAGCGTAGTTGATTAATGCGATATTCGCAGAACGGTTTGGATCATATTCAATAGTAGCAACTTTTGCCGGAATGCCATCTTTAACACGTTTGAAATCGATAACACGGTATTGCTTCTTATGACCACCACCATGATGACGAACAGTGATTTTACCTTGGTTGTTACGACCAGCTTTGCGT
The DNA here is from genome assembly GCF_029916965.1 of Lysinibacillus sp. 1 U-2021. NCBI lineage: Bacteria > Bacillati > Bacillota > Bacilli > Caryophanales > Bacillaceae > Lysinibacillus > Lysinibacillus sp. 1 U-2021. Next base: position 3,364,705 of record NZ_CP123966.1, on the reverse strand, counting down.
TTAGTTGGTTCAAGCAATGATTTCTCAGGCTTGTTAGTTGTAATTTCCGCAAAGTCTAATGACGTCATGTTACGACGACCATTAGAGGTAGGTTTATACTTTTTAATCGCCATTGTGTTTTCCCTCCTTCTTGAGTGTTCAAATCATAAATCCGTTAGGATTACATTTCGAATAATTCAATTTCTTTGCTATCAGCAGTTAGTTTAACGATCGCTTTACGACGTTTGTTAGTGTAACCACCGTAACGGCCTACGCGTTTGAATTTACCTTTGTAGTTAAGAACGTTTACTTTCTCAACTTTTACGCCAAAGATTTCTTCTACAGCGTCTTTTACTTGAGTTTTGTTAGCGCGAGTGTCTACTTCGAAAGTATACTTTTTCTCTGCCATAAGTTCTGAAGAACGCTCAGTAATGACCGGACGTTTTAAAATATCACGTGCTTCCATTATCCAAGCACCTCCTCAACTTTTTCTACTGCAGACTTAGTGAATACAACTTTATCATGACCTAATAGATCAAGAACGTTGATTCCGTTTGCAGTTAAAACTGTTACACCAGGGATGTTACGAGCAGATAATGCTACGTTTTCATCTAGGTCAGCAGTTACGAATAAAGATTTTTTCTCTAAAGAAAGATCTTTAAGGATTTTTGTGAATTCTTTTGTTTTTGGTGCTGCTAGAGTTAGAGCATCAAGAACTAAGAAGTTTTGTTCTACTACTTTAGCTGATAAAGCAGATTTAAGAGCTAAACGACGAACTTTTTTAGGTAATTTATAAGAATAGCTACGTGGAGTAGGACCGAATACGATACCACCGCCGCGCCATTGTGGAGAACGGATAGAACCTTGACGAGCACGACCAGTTCCTTTTTGACGCCATGGTTTACGACCACCACCAGCAACTTCAGAACGGTTTTTAACCTTGTGATTACCTTGACGAAGAGAAGCGCGTTGAGCAACTACTGCGTCGAATAATACTGCTTCATTTGGCTCGATTCCGAAGATCGCATCGTTTAATTCGATTTCACCAACTGAAGCACCTGTTTGACTAAGTACAGATACTTTTGTCATTCCTGTTTCCTCCTTTCCTTAAGTGATTACTTAGCTTTAATTGCAGTTTTTACTGTAACTAGAGCTTTTTTAGAACCAGGAACATTACCTTTAACAAGTAGTAAGTTACGATCTGTGTCAACTTTCACGATTTCTAAGTTTTGGATTGTAACTACATTGCCACCCATTTGACCAGGTAATTTCTTTTGTTTGAATACGCGGTTCGGAGCAACTGGACCCATTGAACCAGGACGACGGTGGTAACGAGAACCGTGGGCCATAGGACCACGAGATTGTCCGTGGCGTTTGATAACACCTTGGAAACCTTTACCTTTAGTAACTCCTGTTACATCGATTACATCGCCTTCTGCGAAAATTTCTACTTTGACTTCTTGACCAACTTCGTATTCTTCCACGTTCACGTTGCGGAATTCACGAATGAAGCGCTTAGGAGCAGTGTTCGCTTTTGCTACGTGACCTTGTTCTGGTTTGTTAGAAAGCTTAACGCGCTTGTCTTCGAAACCAACTTGAATTGCTTCGTAGCCGTCTGTTTCAACAGTTTTCTTTTGAAGAACTACGTTTGGAGTAGCTTCGATAACTGTTACCGGGATTAAATCGCCGTTTTCAGCGAAAACTTGTGTCATACCAATTTTTCTACCTAAGATTCCTTTAGCCATTTGTCACACCTCCTGTAAGTTTTAAAAGTTATATTGTTTTTACCATTAAAGTTTGATTTCGATATCAACGCCAGATGGTAAATCAAGTTTCATTAACGCGTCAACAGTTTGTGGTGTTGGGTTAACGATATCGATCAGACGTTTATGCGTACGCATTTCGAATTGTTCACGAGAATCTTTGTACTTGTGAACCGCACGAAGAATTGTGTACACAGACTTCTCAGTTGGAAGTGGAATCGGACCTGATACACTTGCACCTGAACGTTTTGCAGTTTCCACAATTTTCTCAGCAGATTGATCTAAAATACGGTGATCATACGCTTTTAAACGAATACGAATCTTTTGTTTTGCCATTATTTTCCCTCCTTCTCGCCTATTTTCTAGACATTCTCCACGAAAATTTTCCCACACACCGCCATGGCAAAGCGGCCGGGTGTGTCGGCAACCTCTCGCTTCATCGCAGTCAAAGACCAACATTCAACATTATATACAATAAAAAAAGAATAAGCAAGTCTTTTCGCTAAATTCTTTTAAATGTTGCAGATATTCTTAGTACTACTATTTCTTCGCTTTATTAAGCCGTTTATTAGTATATAAAATTTCTATACATATTGCAACACTTAAGGTTGTCATATCAACATTTTCGCACATTTCAAATAACTCTAAAAGAAAAGTAGTTTCTATTTAAATAGAAACTACCTCCTTATTATAGAAAGAACACACAGGCAATCCAACCAAACAGGATTAGTGGTATGTTAATGAAAATAAACGTAGGAACACAGGTATCCCAAATATGATGATGCTGGCCGTCAACATTTAGGCCTGCTGTTGGTCCTAATGTAGAATCGGATGCTGGTGAACCTGCGTCTCCTAAAGCACCTGATGTACCGATTAAGCATAATATCGCTAAAGGACTCATATCTAAACCTTGTGCTAGCGGAACAAATAGTGTAGCGATAATAGGCACTGTTGCGAAGGACGAACCAATCCCCATCGTTACAACTAATCCTATGACTAACATGATGAAGACAGCAAGACTTCTATTTCCTTCTAATAAGGTGAGTGAATTAGTAATTAAGCTGTCCACATCACCTGTTGCATTGATTACCGCCGCAAAACCATTTGCAGCAATCATAACAAAGCCAATAAAGGCCATCATCTTCATTCCCTCAGAAAGAATATCATCGGCTTCTTTCCATTTAAGGGCACCTGTAAAATACATAATCATAATACCTGCAAACGACCCTACAATCATTGAATCCGTTAACACTTGAGCGCATAGTGATACTACTAATGCCAGAGCTGTAGAAAACATAATAAATTTGCTGACGTTTATATTTAAAGATTCCGTCTCTACTTCTCTATGCTTATAATGTCTTGGCTTGCGGTATACAGCAAAAGCAATTATCAATCCGATTAGCATTCCTAATACGGGCATACCCATTGCTACAGGGACATCACGAGAAGATACAGCCATTCCTGCCTCTGACACTTGTGTAGCAACGATATCTTGAAAGATTGCTCCAAAACCAGCAGATACAAAACTATAAGTACCAATTAAGCCTACTGCAATCAACGTTGCGATTATACGTCGGTCGACTTCTAGCATATTTAAAATCTTTAAAATAGGAGGAATTAATAATGGAATGAAGGCAATATGAATAGGAATGACATTTTGAGATAAAATAGACATCACAAAAATAAGGAAGAAAATTAATACCTTCACAAGTCCTTTTCTATTACTTTCACCCTTTAATATTTTTAACACCCCCGCTATCATTAATTCGGGTATTCCTGTTTTGGCAATGGCGATTGCAAAACCACCAAGTAAGCCATAACTTAATGCAATGGTTGCTCCTGCCCCTAATCCTTCCGTAAATGATTGGACTGTTGACTCAATGCCCATCCCACTAGTTAGACCGCCTACAAATGCTCCTAAAACTAACGAGAGAACTACATTGATACGAAGCAAGCTTAATATTAACATAACGGCAACAGCCGCAATTACTGCATTCATTGTCACACTCTACTTTCATACACTAAATTACTAACATGTTAAACTTTATTATTCTGATAATTGAAAGTCAAGGTTTTTTGTAATTTCTATATTTTTGCACTAAAAAACAGTGTAATGATAACCACCACACTGTTTCCGAGTTTCTTCTTATTTAATTTTACAACGATTGACGTACAACCTTTTTATAATAGCCTACCGATAGAATGGCAAAAATCGTATATAAGGCTATATAACAGCACATTGCAATCCACAAGGGGGTTGTTAACTCTGTCCCAAATAAAAACCATCCTGACTTAACAGCAAAGTAGCTATGCAATAACCCAATAACTAATGGAACACCGAAATTAAAGGCCTGTTTCATATAAATACCCTTCATGATATCTTTTTCAGCAAAACCAATCTTTCGCAGGATTGTATAGGAATCACGTTCTTCCTCTGCCTCAGACATTTGTTTAAAGTATAGAATACTACCTGTGGTCATTAAGAACGCAAGCCCTAAAAATGCTGTTGTAAAGATGGTAAGACCCAATGATTCAATATTGTCTTTACGTTTTCCTTCATAGGATGATTGTGTATATTGCTTTGTCTCCCCTTTATCATCTACAGCCGTAATAATACCTGCATTTGATTGAATATATAATTTTTCTGCTGTTGCAATATCTTCTTTCGATTTTAAAGTTATTGTTGTTTGATGATGCCAAGGATAAAGAGCTGCCTGTGTAGTTAAACTTTTAAACATATCATCTGTCACAACAAAGATAGGTCCACCACCCCCAGCCGTTACAATACCACTTATCACACTTTTATCGTGGATATCAACGACATGAAAAGTTTCTTCAAGTTCTCCTGCAGATACTACTAAATCATGATCTTTCTCTAACGGGAACATTTCAGCCATATAACCACCATAGTTTGTTAAGATAACCTCATTTCCTGATAGCTTAGCCTCTGGAACACTCTGCTGATAATCTGAAAGCGGAATGGTATAAATTGTGCCTTCCATTGTATATAAAGGGTTATCCTGCTGTTTTTTAGACATCAATTGACCTACAGCAGCAGTTACTCCCTGAAGACGGTAGTCAATTTTATCATAAGCAATATTATTTTCCTCTAACTTCTCTAAAAACTCCTCCCCTTGCTCTTCAAGCAATATGAAATCACCTGGTACTTGGCTATATGCAGATGCTTCCGAGGAGTAGTAGGCGATATAGGAAAGCGTCGTCACGCCTAGAGAAACGCCTGTTAACACAGTGATTAGCGTTAATGACTTTGCATTGCTCTTCATGCGATGCATGATGGGCGTTAATGCTAATACATCCTTTATGGATAAATGCCCTGTTTTCTTTAGACGAATAGTATTCATAATAAACGCTACAGAGAAACGAAAAACAAGGAATGTTCCACCAATTGTAGTAGCTAAAATAATAATCATATTAATAAATAAATTACCAGCAGATTCGATATCGAACAGCTTTGTCGATGCATAGTAGCCATAAGCAATCAGTATAAGACCCAAAAAGCCAATAACCATCTGGAACGCACTAAAGCGTCTTACACGCTCATCTGCTTGTTTTGCTGCACTAAATAATGATAACAATGAAACATGATGAATCATCCAAGCCATCTGTATAAGAACGATGATCAATAAGATAGTAAATACAATCATCGACTGCAGTAAAGCTTGTGTACTAAAAGTCATGGTTACGAGAGCTTCTTTTTCAAGCACTCGAAGCAAAATCATTGCAAAGACACGAGAACTAAAGAAGCCTGCCAACATACCTATAATAACGGCTCCAACAAATAAGAGAATGTTTTCAATCGCTAATAAACGCACGATTAGCCCCTTAGTCATGCCAATCAGTTGGTACAAACCTATTTCCTTACTACGACGCTTCATAAATAAATGGTTTGCATACAGAACGAAGAACAAAACGATAAAATAAAGAATATAAGTTGCTGCCTTAAATCCTGCCGTAGCTGTTCCACTCATTTGAACAGCAGCCCACACCTCCGTATTATTTTGCAAGGTGACGAACGAAAAGTATAAGGTAACACTAAAAATAAGTGCAAAGAAATATAGATAGTAGTGCTTCATATTTTTCTTCATACTTCGAAGTACTAACTTACTAAGACTCATACCCGTCACCGCCTAGCACACTTTGTGTATGCATGATTTCTTTGAAAAAGGCCTGCCTTGTTTTATCGCCCTTATAAAGTTCACTATAGATAAGGCCATCCTTTAGAAATAACACACGTGTACAGAAACTTGCGGCTACAGCATCGTGTGTAACCATCATAATTGTCGCTTCTTTTGTTTCATTTATATTTTGTAGATTTTGAAGCAGGGCTGTAGCTGATTTAGAATCTAGTGCCCCAGTGGGCTCGTCTGCAAATACCAATGACGGATTGGTAATAAGTGCACGTGCAGCAGAGGTACGCTGTTTTTGTCCACCTGATATTTCGTTGGGATATTTATTTAAAATTTCCGTGATTCCCAACAAAGAAGTGAGTTCCTTCACTCGACTTTCGGCAACAGCTTTTGGTAACTTACTGATGGCTAACGGTAGAAGAATATTTTCTTTTACTGTCAAGGTATCTAATAAATTATAGTCTTGAAATATAAATCCTAGCTGCTCTCTTCGGAAGTTTGCTAAAGCCTTTTCTTTCATACCACGTAAACTATGACCGTTTATCTCAATAACACCTTCTGTCGCAAAGTCAATTGAGCATAAGACATTTAAAAGCGTTGTTTTACCAGAGCCAGAAGGTCCCATAATACCTACAAATTCTCCTCTATTCACTTCTACATCAATACCCTTTAATACTTCCTGAGCCGTTGATTTTTTTCCATACACTTTCTTTATTTTACGTCCTATTAAAACTGTCACTTCATAACGCCCCTTTCTATAGTTCAAGTGTACCCTGTCAAACCTAAACATTCGTGCGTTTTACATGACAATATAAAAAGGTAGGTGACATTTTCGTCATCTACCTGTTAGTTTCGCATATTCATTTTGTAAGGGGAAACGTAGTGTAAATAGCGAGCCTTCCCCTACTTTAGATTGAACATTAATACGAATACCAATTTTATGGGCTACATTAGATGCTAAATAGAGACCCATACCTGTTGATTGAGAGGATTCCCTTCCCGCTGTTCCTGTATAAGATTTTTGAAAAATTCTAGGTAAATCGTCTAAAGGTATACCCCTACCTATATCTTTAATATGTAGTAATGTAGCACCTGTAGAATCATATTCTGTAAAGATTGTTATCTCAGAATTTACTGGGCTATACTTGATGGCATTCGAAAGAATTTGTCGAATAATAAAAGCTAACCACTTGCCATCTGTCATAACCGTCTCTGTCAGTTCACCAATTTCAAAGCCAATGCCTTTTTCAAGACACCAAGCTTGCATCGCTCTGATTTCTTTATAAACAATGGGCTTCAGTTCAATCTCATTTAAATAATTATCTTTTTCAATAGCGTATAATCTTGTTTGATGCAGTTGTTGATCAACCAAAAGATGTAGTCTTAGCCATTCATTCTCTAATTTTCGACGTAGCTGTAAATCCTCAATATGTTCAAACATTAAATTAATGGCAGTTAAAGGTGCTTTTACTTCATGGACCCAAGCTAATAGCTCATCAGAATGCTCCTGTAATTGCACTTTGGCTTGATTTAACTCTAAATTCTTTTCAAAGAAGGCATCCTCCATTTTTTGAAAGTATACTTCTTGAAAAGGAGATAAAGCTAAACTATTTCTATGTGCATCATCAAGGTGGCTATCCATATTTCCCAGGAAATCTTTTAATTTCCCAACTTCGATGACATAGCGACACCAAAAAAAGAGTGTAAAACTTACAAGTAAACTAACGTTTACATACCCAATAGAAATTCCATTTAAACCAACATCTAAAGAAAATAGTACATTTAGAATTATCAGAGTAAAAATAAAAAATCCTATCCAAGCAAAGCGTTCTCTAATAAATAATAATAGCAACTTCCCTCACATCCCTCAGCTTACTGCCATATAACCAAGTCCTTTTTTCGTTAGTATTACCTCATGTAAACCAATATCCTCTAGCTTTGCACGTAACCGATTAACGTTTACAGACAAAGTATTATCGTTTACGAAACGTTCGTCATCCCATAGTTTTCTCATTAGCTCGTCTCTTGAAACGATATGATTAGCCTGCTCCACTAATATTCTTAAAATAAAAAGTTCATTTTTTGTTAAAGAAGCAATGGCACCATTATACATAATTTCACTTCTCGCATAATCAATTATGGCATCGTTAAAACGTGTAACATCCATTTTTTCTTCAACGTAATCATAGGTTCTACGTAAAATAGCCTGTGCTTTTGCGAGTAAAACTTCCATATGAAAAGGCTTTTGAATAAAATCATCAGCCCCCATTTGCATAGCCATCACCATATCCATCGGGTGATCTCGGGAAGAAAGAAAAAGGATTGGCACTTTGGATAAATGACGAATTTCACGACACCAATGAAAGCCATCATAGGCAGGCAATTGAATATCAATTAGCACGAGATGGGGCTTCTCCTCTATAAAGTCATCCATCACCTTCTGAAAATTTTTAGGTCCAACCACGTTTAGTGACCACTGCTCAAAACGTTCTTGAATCATGCTAAAAATAGAAGGATCATCTTCAATCAGCAAAATTTTCATGTCCATACTTAGTTCCCCTTTCCCTTTAATTATTTACGCTAGAGGACATGCTTGTTGTTATGTACACATACACTAATTAAAACTCTAATTTTCCTTTATTTTAACACAAAAAACCAATCTGTAGGCGTCCCTACAGATTGGTTAGAAATTAGCGAAAGCTAAAATTATTTTTGGATAGAAGCAACTACGCCAGCGCCTACAGTACGGCCACCCTCACGGATAGAGAATTTAGTACCTTCTTCAAGAGCGATTGGAGCGATAAGTTCAACTGTCATTTCGATGTTATCACCAGGCATTACCATTTCAACGCCTTCTGGTAAGTTACAGATACCTGTTACGTCAGTTGTACGGAAGTAGAACTGAGGACGGTAGTTAGAGAAGAATGGAGTATGACGGCCACCCTCTTCTTTTGATAAAACGTAAACTTCAGCTTTGAAGTTAGTGTGTGGAGTAATTGAACCTGGTTTAGCTAATACTTGACCACGTTGGATTTCTTCACGAGCAACACCACGTAGTAAAGCACCGATGTTGTCACCAGCTTCAGCATAGTCTAATAATTTACGGAACATTTCTACACCAGTTACAGTAGTAGATTTAGCTTCTTCAGCGATACCGATGATTTCAACTACGTCACCAACTTTAACTTGACCACGTTCAACACGGCCAGTTGCAACTGTACCACGACCAGTAATAGAGAATACGTCCTCTACTGGCATCATGAATGGTTTGTCAGTTTGACGTTCTGGAGTTGGGATGTAAGAATCTACAGCGTCCATTAATTCAACGATTTTTTCTTCCCATTCTGGTTCACCTTCAAGAGCTTTAAGAGCAGAACCTTTGATTACAGGAATATCGTCACCTGGGAAGTCATATTCAGATAGTAGGTCACGGATTTCCATTTCTACTAATTCTAATAATTCTTCGTCGTCAACCATATCACATTTGTTCATGAATACTACTAAGTATGGAACACCTACTTGACGAGATAAAAGAATATGTTCACGAGTTTGTGGCATTGGGCCGTCAGCAGCAGATACTACTAAGATACCGCCGTCCATTTGAGCAGCACCAGTGATCATGTTTTTAACATAGTCAGCGTGTCCTGGGCAGTCAACGTGTGCATAGTGACGAGTTTCAGTTTCGTATTCTACGTGAGAAGTATTGATTGTGATACCACGTTCTTTTTCTTCTGGAGCGTTATCGATATCAGCGTAAGATTTAGCTGTACCACCCATTTTTTTAGAAAGAACTGTAGCGATTGCAGCAGTTAAAGTAGTTTTACCATGGTCAACGTGTCCGATTGTACCAATGTTAGCATGCGTTTTAGAACGGTCAAATTTTTCTTTAGCCATTAGAGATTGCCTCCTCAAAATTGTATGTTTTAGATTTAAAATTTATAGAATGAATGCTGATAGAGAACGGGCCCATCCCCTATCCTGCAATCATAGCTTACAAATTAGTTATACTTTATGCAAGATGAAATTTCAATTATTCACCTTTATTTTTTTTGATGATATCTTCAGAGATTGATTTTGGTACTTCTTCATAATGATCGAATACCATTGAGAATACACCACGACCTTGCGTTGCAGAACGTAAAGTTGTTGCATATCCAAACATTTCTGATAGTGGAACCATCGCACGAACAACTTGAGCGTTACCGCGAGCTTCCATACCTTCTACGCGACCACGGCGAGAAGTGATGTTACCCATGATATCACCAAGATATTCTTCTGGAATTACAACTTCAACTTTCATCATAGGCTCTAAAAGAACTGGACTACATTTTGATGCAGCAGCTTTAAGTGCCATAGATGCAGCGATTTTAAATGCCATTTCGTTTGAGTCAACATCATGGTAAGAACCATCGAATAATTTCGCTTTGATGTCGATTAATGGGTAACCAGCGATTACACCGCGGTCAAGCGAGTCACGAAGACCTGCTTCTACAGCTGGAATATATTCACGTGGTACTACACCACCAACGATAGCATTTTCGAATTCAAAGCCTTTACCCTCTTCATTTGGAGAGAACTCGATCCATACGTCACCGTACTGACCACGACCACCAGATTGACGAGTGAATTTACCTTGAACTTGAGCAGAGCCACGGAATGTTTCACGGTAAGATACCATTGGAGCACCTACGTTAGCTTCTACTTTAAATTCACGGCGCATACGATCAACTAAGATATCAAGGTGAAGCTCACCCATACCTGAGATAATTGTTTGACCAGTTTCTTGGTCTGTATGTGCACGGAATGTTGGATCTTCTTCTTGTAGTTTTTGTAAAGCTTGACCCATTTTATCTTGGTCAGCTTTTGATTTTGGTTCTACAGAAAGAGAGATAACTGGTTCTGGGAACTCCATAGACTCAAGGATAACAAGGTTTTTCTCTTCACAAAGAGTGTCACCAGTTGTTGTATCTTTAAGACCTACAGCAGCTGCGATATCACCAGCAAATACTTTTGAAATCTCTTCACGGCTGTTAGCGTGCATTTGTAGGATACGACCTACACGTTCACGTTTGCCTTTTGAAGAGTTTTGTACGTATGAACCTGATTCAAGAACACCAGAGTACACACGGAAGAACGTTAATTTACCTACGAATGGGTCAGTCATAACTTTAAATGCTAAAGCTGCGAATGGCGCTTCGTCTGATGATGGACGTTCAGTTTCATCACCATCTGGAGTTGTACCTTTAATAGCAGGTACATCAACTGGTGATGGTAAGTAGTCGATAACTGCGTCAAGCATTTTACGAACACCTTTGTGTTTGAATGCTGTACCACAGATTACTGGATAGAATTCTACAGCGATTGTCGCTTTACGGATAGCCGTTTTAAGCTCTTCTTTTGTAATTTCTTCACCAGCAAAGTATTTTTCCATGATTTCTTCGTTAACTTCAGCGATTGCTTCGATTAACTTCTCACGGTATTCTTCAGCTTGCGCTTGGAATTCTTCAGGAATTGGTTGACCTTCACGTAATGCTGTACCTTCTTCGTTATCGTAGTAAGTTACATCCATTTCAACTAGGTCAATAATTGCTTTGAACTCATCTTCCGCACCAATTGGTAATTGGATTGGATGAGCATTTGCTTGTAAACGCTCGTGTAAAGTACCTACAGAATATAGGAAATCTGCACCCATTTTATCCATTTTGTTAATGAATACGATACGTGGTACACCGTAAGTTGTAGCTTGACGCCATACAGTTTCTGTTTGAGGTTCAACACCAGATTGAGCATCAAGTACAGTTACTGCGCCGTCAAGTACACGTAAAGAACGTTCTACTTCTACAGTGAAGTCTACGTGTCCAGGAGTATCGATGATGTTTACGCGGTTGCCTTTCCATTGAGCTGTTGTCGCAGCAGAAGTGATTGTGATACCACGTTCTTGCTCTTGCTCCATCCAGTCCATTTGAGAAGCGCCTTCATGAGTTTCACCGATTTTGTGAATCTTACCTGTGTAATAAAGGATACGCTCAGTTGTTGTTGTTTTACCAGCATCAATGTGAGCCATGATCCCAATATTACGAGTATTCTCTAGTGAGAATTCGCGTTTCATTAGGTATTTCTCCTTCCATATTGGGCTTATGCTATGTTTAGATTACCAACGGTAGTGAGCGAATGCTTTGTTCGCTTCTGCCATTTTGTGCATATCTTCACGTTTCTTAACTGATGCACCAGTGTTGTTAGAAGCATCAAGGATTTCGTTAGCTAAACGCTCTTCCATAGTTTTTTCACCACGAAGACGAGAATAGTTAACTAGGTAACGAAGACCTAAAGTTGTACGACGTTCTGGGCGTACTTCAACTGGTACTTGGTAGTTAGAACCACCAACACGGCGAGCACGTACTTCAAGAACTGGCATTACGTTATTTAGAGCAGCTTCGAATACTTCGATTGGATCTTGACCAGAACGTTCTTTAACTAGTTCGAACGCACCGTATAAAATCTTTTGAGAAGTACCTCTTTTACCATCAATCATCATTTTATTGATTAAACGAGTTACTAGTTTTGAATTATAAATTGGATCTGGTAACACGTCACGTTTGGAAACAGGACCTTTACGAGGCATGTGTTTTCCTCCTTTCATTGAGTAAATATATTGTGGGATTTAAATTATTTTTTTTCTTTAGGGCGTTTTGTACCGTATAAAGAACGTGATTGCATACGACCGTTTACACCAGCAGTATCAAGAGCACCACGAACGATATGGTAACGAACACCCGGTAAGTCTTTTACACGACCGCCACGGATAAGAACAACACTGTGCTCTTGTAAGTTGTGGCCTTCACCAGGAATGTACGCTGTAACCTCGATTTGGTTAGTTAAACGTACACGAGCGTATTTACGTAACGCTGAGTTTGGTTTTTTAGGCGTCATTGTACCTACACGAGTACAAACACCACGTTTTTGTGGAGATTTAACATCAGTTAAAGATTTTTTAAATGAGTTATATCCTTTGTTTAACGCTGGTGAATTTGATTTCGTGATTTTAGATTTACGAGGCTTACGTACCAATTGGTTAATTGTAGGCATCGATTTTTCCTCCCTTCATTCCTTCTTTTTTTAATACCACACATCCAGGTGGTTCATTTTTTGGGTAAAAACAAAGTCTTTGTGCATTTTACACAAAAACTACTCTACAGTAATCGCAACTACCGCAGCTCCAACGTGGATTCCACAGGCTTTGCCCAGTTCCTTTTTGGACTCAACAAGAATAACTGGTATACCGATTTCTCTCGCGAAAGATATGGCCGAATCGGTTACCCAATTGTCTGCATCAAGTGCCACAAAAAGTTCTTTCACTGAACCAGCTCGCATTGCTTTTACTGCTTGCTTTGTACCTATGATTGTTTGACTAGCCCTTACTTTATCATAAGACATTTACATATCCTCCGAAGTACAGACAGTTAACTATCAACCTTCAATATATTATCATTACTCATTTACACTGTCAACTAATATCTTGAAAAAGTCCGAAGAGATGATGAAAATATGCATCTCTTCGGCCTAATTTAATGTTTATTCAGCAGAAACGACTTCTGTGTCAAGCTCATCTTTTTCGATGCGGATTTGACGATAACGTTGCATACCAGTACCTGCAGGAACAAGTTTACCAATAATTACGTTCTCTTTTAATCCAAGAAGCTCGTCACGTTTACCCTTAATTGCTGCATCTGTTAACACACGTGTTGTTTCTTGGAACGATGCTGCAGATAAGAATGATTCTGTTTCAAGAGAAGCTTTTGTAATACCAAGGATAACAGGACGACAAGTTGCAGGGTTTTTGCCATTCATCACAGCGTCTACGTTTGCCTCTGTGAATTGGTGGATGTCTAATAATGAGCCAGGTAGTAATTCTGTATCTCCAGCTTCAATTACACGCACTTTACGAAGCATTTGGCGAACCATTACCTCAATGTGTTTATCCCCAATTTCTACACCTTGCATACGGTATACTTTTTGAACTTCTTTTAATAAATATTCTTGAACAGTTGAAACGTCTTTGACTTTTAGCAATTGTTTTGGATCGATAGAACCTTCTGTTAAAACTTGACCACGTTCTACATTATCACCTTCGATAACTTTCAAACGTGCGTTATAAGGTGCTTGATACTTACGAGTTTCTACGTCACCTTGAATTGTAATTTCTTTTAAGCCTTCACGAATTTCTGTGATATCTGAAACCGTACCAGCAATTTCTGAAATAACAGATTGACCTTTTGGATTACGTGCTTCAAAGATCTCTTGGATACGTGGAAGACCTTGTGTAATATCATCACCGGCAACCCCACCTGTATGGAATGTACGCATTGTTAACTGTGTACCTGGTTCACCGATTGATTGAGCCGCAATAATACCAACTGCTTCCCCAACTTCAACCTTCTCACCTGTCGCCAAGTTCATGCCGTAACATTTTTTACAAACGCCGTGTTTTGTATTACATGTAAATGCTGAACGGATTGTCACTTCTTCAATACCCGCCTCGATAATTGCACGAGCGATATCTTGGTCGATTAAACCGTCTTTTGCAAGAATTACTTCACCAGTTTCAGGGTGGAAGATAGTTTTCTTCGTATGACGACCAACAATACGTTCATCTAGAGCTTCAATTAACTCTGTGCCTTCCATTAATGCACCAATCGTTAAGCCACGGTCAGTACCACAGTCATCTTCACGAACGATAACATCTTGTGCAACGTCAACAAGACGACGCGTTAAGTAACCTGAATCGGCAGTTTTTAGGGCTGTATCGGCAAGACCTTTACGAGCACCGTGAGTTGAGATGAAGTACTCTAATACTGTTAAACCTTCACGGAATGAAGATTTGATTGGAAGTTCGATAATACGACCAGCCGGGTTGGCCATCAGACCACGCATACCAGCTAGCTGAGTAAAGTTAGATGCATTACCACGGGCACCTGAATCAGACATCATGAAAATTGGGTTTGTTTTCTCAAGTGACTTCATCAGCTTCGCTTGAATTTCATCTTTTGCAGCACTCCAGCTTGAAATAACGCGATCATAACGCTCATCCTCAGTAATGAAACCACGACGGAATTGCGCTTGAACTTTATCTACTTTCTCTTGAGCTTCTGCTAAAATTTCACCTTTATCAGGTAATACCACGATATCAGATACACCTACAGTAATACCTGCACGTGTTGAATATTTGAAACCTAGGTTTTTCATACGGTCAAGCATTTTAGATGTTTCCGTAATGTGGAAACGTTTAAATACTTCAGCAATGATATTTCCTAAGAATTTCTTACGGAATGGGTTTACAACAGGTACTGATGCAAAGTATTTACGCAATACAGCTGTACGTTGTGCATCAATTTTCCCTTTTTCATCTAAATTATTATAAGCACTATCTGATTCAAGCTCTTTAAGTGTTTCTTCATCAATTGTTAACTTAGCAAAGTATTTTTCTGGTGTTACTTGCTCTAAGTTGAAATCAGTTGGCTCATTAATATAAGGGAATGATTCTGGCAAGATTTCATTAAAGATTACTTTACCGACAGTTGTTAATAAGAACATATTATTTTGTTCTTCAGTGAATGTCGGATTATTTAATGAACTTGCTTTAATTGCGATACGTGTATGCAAGTGTACATGACCTGTATCATAGGCAATTAAAACTTCATTTGGACCATAGAAAACAGTACCTTCACCGCGTGCGCCTTCACGTTCAAGTGTTAAGTAGTAGTTTCCTAATACCATATCTTGAGAAGGTGTTACAACAGGTTTACCGTCTTTTGGATTCAAGATGTTTTGTGCAGCAAGCATTAGAAGACGAGCTTCAGCTTGAGCTTCAGCTGATAATGGTACGTGAACCGCCATTTGGTCACCATCAAAGTCAGCATTATAGGCTGTACATACTAATGGGTGAAGACGAATAGCACGACCTTCAACTAGTGTTGGTTCAAATGCTTGAATTCCAAGACGGTGAAGCGTTGGTGCACGGTTTAATAATACTGGATGCTCACGGATAACATCTTCTAAAACGTCCCATACGTCGTTATTTAAACGCTCGATTTTACGTTTAGCAGATTTAATGTTATGAGCAAGACCACGCTCTACTAATTCTTTCATAACGAATGGCTTGAATAATTCGATAGCCATTTCTTTTGGTAAGCCACATTGGTACATTTTTAAGTTTGGACCTACTACGATAACCGAACGACCAGAGTAGTCAACACGTTTACCAAGTAGATTTTGACGGAAACGACCTTGTTTACCTTTCAACATATGTGAAAGGGATTTTAATGGACGGTTACCAGGACCTGTTACAGGACGTCCACGACGACCATTATCGATTAATGCATCAACAGCTTCTTGTAACATACGTTTTTCATTTTGTACGATGATGCTTGGAGCACCTAAATCTAATAAACGTTTTAAACGGTTATTACGATTAATTACACGACGGTATAAATCGTTTAAATCTGAAGTCGCGAAACGACCACCATCTAATTGCACCATTGGACGAAGCTCTGGTGGAATAACAGGTAGTACATCTAGAATCATCCATTCAGGTGAGTTTCCTGAGTTACGGAAAGATTCAACAACTTCTAGACGTTTAATGGCACGAGTACGTCTTTGACCTTGAGCAGATTTTAACTCCTCTTTTAAAGATTGTGTTTCATCTTCTAGGTCGATTTTACCTAATAATTTTTTGATTGCTTCTGCACCCATTGATGCTTCGAATGTATTACCGAATTTTTCACGGTATGCACGATACTCTTTTTCAGAAAGTAATTGTTTACTTTCTAAATTAGTAGCACCTGCATCGATCACAACGTATGAAGCGAAATAGATAACTTCTTCAAGAGCACGAGGTGACATATCTAAAATTAGACCCATACGGCTAGGAATACCTTTGAAGTACCAGATATGAGAAACTGGTGCTGCTAATTCGATATGTCCCATACGTTCACGACGAACTTTAGCACGTGTTACTTCAACGCCACAGCGATCACAAACTACGCCTTTATAGCGTACACGTTTATATTTCCCACAGTGACACTCCCAGTCCTTAGTTGGACCAAAAATACGCTCACAGAATAAACCATCTTTTTCTGGTTTTAGTGTACGGTAGTTAATTGTTTCAGGTTTTTTAACCTCTCCATATGACCAAGAACGAATCTTGTCAGGTGATGCTAAACCAATTTTCATATATTCAAATTCATTAACGTCTATCAAGGAGCCTACCTCCCTCTAGTATAGGTCTTTATAAAGACTCTTTTACGCAGCTCGATAATCGTTTGCAAAGATTGCCTCTTTGGCAAAGGATTAGAAATAGAATGATTTATTAAAAGAAAAAGCCAGGCAGGGCGTTAAATCCTGCCCGGCTAATTTGAAAAATAAGTTTGACCAGATTCACATTTGTGAATTTGGTTTTCCATTATTCAAAAGACTCTACTGGCTCTTCTTCTGTATCTGGCTGTGGTGCAATGTTAAGTGCATCAGCTGGCTGAAGATCGTCTTCTTCGTCTAAATCGCGAAGCTCTACTTCTTCATCATTAACTGTTAACATCTTAACATCCATACCAAGAGATTGAAGTTCTTTAATCAATACTTTGAATGACTCAGGAACACCTGGCTCTGGTACACTTTCACCTTTAACGATGGCTTCATATGTTTTCACACGACCAACAACGTCATCAGATTTAACCGTTAAGATTTCTTGAAGTGTATACGCAGCACCATAAGCTTCAAGTGCCCATACCTCCATCTCACCAAAACGTTGTCCACCAAATTGCGCTTTACCACCAAGTGGTTGTTGCGTAACAAGTGAGTAAGGACCAGTTGAACGTGCATGAAGTTTATCATCAACCATGTGAGCTAGTTTGATCATATACATGATACCTACTGATACACGGTTATCGAATGGTTCACCAGAACGTCCATCATACAGGATTGTTTTACCGTCACGGTTCATGCCAGCCTCTTCCATTGTTTCCCAAACGTCTTCTTCATTAGCACCATCAAATACTGGTGTTGCCATGTGAACGCCTAGGTAACGAGAAGCCATACCTAAGTGTAACTCTAAAACTTGTCCGATATTCATACGGGAAGGTACACCAAGTGGATTTAACATGATATCAACAGGCGTGCCATCTGGCATGAATGGCATATCTTCTTCTGGTAAGATACGAGAGATAACCCCTTTGTTACCATGACGTCCGGCCATTTTGTCCCCAACACGAATTTTACGTTTTTGAACAATGTAAGCACGAACTAATTGGTTAACACCTGGTGGTAATTCATCGCCATCTTCACGGTTAAATACTTTAACATCAAGAATGATACCGCCAGCACCGTGTGGTACACGTAATGAAGTATCACGAACCTCACGAGCCTTTTCACCGAAGATTGCATGTAATAAACGCTCTTCAGCCGTTAATTCTGTAACCCCTTTAGGCGTTACTTTCCCTACAAGAATATCACCGTCACGTACTTCCGCACCGATACGGATAATACCACGTTCGTCTAGGTTACGAAGTGCATCTTCTCCGACGTTTGGAATATCACGAGTGATTTCTTCTGGTCCAAGCTTTGTATCACGAGATTCTGATTCATATTCTTCAATATGAACAGATGTATAGACATCGTCTTTTACAAGGCGCTCACTCATAATAACAGCATCCTCATAGTTAAAGCCGTTCCAAGTCATGAAGGCAACCAGTACGTTACGTCCAAGAGCTAGTTCGCCTTTTTCCATTGATGGACCATCTGCTAAAATGTCACGAGGTTTCACACGTTCGCCTACTTTTACAAGTGGGCGTTGGTTATATGAAGTACCTTGGTTAGAACGAATGAACTTCTGTAATTTATATTTTGTTAAATCGCCTTTAACCTCTTTGCCGTCTACAACTTCAATGCGGCGTACATGGATAGAGCGAGCTTCAACATGCTCAACAATACCATCATACTTCGCTACTACAGCTGCACCTGAATCACGCGCATCAACATGTTCCATACCAGTACCAACGAATGGTGCTTCTGGGTTAAGTAGTGGAACTGCTTGACGTTGCATGTTGGCACCCATAAGTGCACGGTTCGAGTCATCGTTTTCTAAGAACGGTATACATGCAGTCGCTGCAGAAACAACTTGTTTAGGAGATACATCCATGTAGTCCATTTGTGCTTTATTGAATACCGTGTTATCACCACGGAAACGACCTACTACTTCATCATTTGCAAAAGTACCATCTGGATTTAACGGTGAATTTGCTTGTGCTACATAGTAGTTATCTTCTTCATCAGCTGTTAAATAATCAATTTGCTCCGTTACTCGACCTGTTTCGTGGTCAATACGACGATAAGGTGTCTCAATGAAGCCAAATTTATTTACTTTGGCAAATGAAGATAATGAGTTAATTAACCCAATGTTTGGACCCTCTGGTGTCTCGATTGGACACATACGACCATAGTGAGAGTAGTGAACGTCACGTACTTCGAAGCCAGCGCGCTCACGCGTTAAACCACCAGGACCTAATGCAGATAGACGACGTTTATGCGTTAACTCTGCTAATGGATTTGTTTGGTCCATGAATTGTGATAATTGAGAGCTTCCGAAGAACTCTTTAATGGACGCAATCACTGGACGAATATTGATTAATTGTTGTGGTACGATCGCAGCTGTGTCATTAATTGACATACGCTCGCGTACTACACGTTCCATACGAGACAAACCGATACGGAATTGGTTTTGTAGTAACTCACCAACAGAACGTAGGCGACGGTTACCTAAATGGTCAATATCATCTGTTGCACCTACTTGATAAAGTAAGTTAAAGAAATAGCTTACTGAAGATAAAACATCAGCAGGTGTAATATTCTTCACTTCTTCATCAATGTACGCATTACCAATAATATTGATTTCTTTTTGCGCTTCATCCTTTGGAGCATAAATCTTAATAGATTGGATGGTTACATCATCTTCAAGTACTCCACCGACTTGTGATAAAGTGCGGTAACCAATACCTTTTGATGAATCTTCTAGGTAAGGTAGAATTTTATCTAAAGTACGACGATCTAGTACTGTACCTTTTTCTACTAAAATTTCGCCTGTTTCTGGATCTACAAGCGTTTCAGCAATCGTTTGGTTGAATAAACGATTTTTAATGTGAAGCTTTTTATTCATTTTGTAGCGACCAACATTCGCTAAATCATAGCGTTTAGCGTCGAAGAAACGAGAGTATAATAAACTCTTCGCACTTTCTACTGTTGGTGGCTCACCTGGACGTAAACGTTCGTAGATTTCTAAAAGCGCTTTTTCTGTACTTTCAGAGTTATCTTTTTCTAACGTATTACGTAGATACTCGTTATCACCGATAATATCGATAATTTCTTGATCTGAACCAAAACCTAATGCGCGTAGTAACACTGTTACTGGTAGCTTACGAGTACGATCAATTCGCACATAAACTACGTCTTTCGCATCAGTTTCATACTCTAACCAAGCACCACGGTTTGGAATAACTGTAGCTCCAAAGCCCTTTTTACCGTTTTTATCAGTTTTATCATGGAAATACACACTTGGTGAACGAACTAATTGTGAAACGATAACACGTTCAGCACCGTTGATAATGAACGTACCTGTTTCTGTCATTAACGGGAAATCACCCATGAAGACATCTTGTTCTTTCACTTCGTCTGTTTCTTTGTTGTAAAGACGTACTTTCACACGTAATGGAGCTGCGTAAGTAACATCTCGCTCTTTACACTCATCAACATCATATTTAGGCTCACCTAATGAATAATCGATGAATTCTAATGAAAGATTACCTGTAAAGTCCTCGATCGGCGAAATGTCACGGAACATTTCACGTAAACCTTCTTCAAGGAACCACTCGTAAGACGCCGTTTGAATCTCAATCAGATTTGGAAGCTCAAGCACCTCTTTAATACGCGCAAAGCTTCTACGCTGGCGGTGTTGTCCGTACTGAACTAGTTGACCTGTCAACTCATTCACCCCTCAATAAAGCGATATTAGGTCTTTGCAAAATCATACAAATAGTGTATGATTTCGAAAGACAAAAAGAAAACGAGTCTTCAAAAAGATCTCATTTTCGGTTAACTAAACTTATCTTGGCAAGTATACCCATATTAAAACAATTCTATACAAAAAGGGCATACGACCTCAAAATAATATTTTTGCATTGTATCATATTATCATAGCCGATTTGTCAAGTCAATAAATTATACATATTTCATTTATTTTTTTGCGCGTACTATCCAGTACCCTTTTTTCTTTTCTACTACATCGACTTCTGAAAACTTTTCTTCTAAGTAACTTACTGTCGATGGCGCTCCTTGTTTCTTCTGAATGACTACCCAGAGCTCACCCGAAGACACTAGCCGATCGTAAGCTCCATCGTAAAAGCGGAAAATCGTTTCCTTCCCCGCACGAATTGGTGGATTCGTTAAGATAGCTGCTGCATCTACATCTTTATCAACCATCGATAGGCCGTCACTCACAAATATTCGCACATTTTGAACACCGTTCACTTGCGCATTTTTTTGCGAAAGCGCAACTGCACGTTCATTAATATCCATCATAAAAACGGTACGGTCTGGATTAGCTTTGGCAATCGATAACCCTATCGGCCCGTATCCACAACCTACATCAAAAATCGCACCATCAATATCAGGCATTTGAAAAGCGTCTATTAAAACACGGGATCCAAAATCTACTTCGCTTTTACTAAATACACCAGCATCCGTTTCAAATGAAAACGTATGCCCTAGTAACTTGAATGTCCAGTGACGTGGTTTACTTTCAGTTTGAGGCTTACTTGTATAATAGTGATCTGACATTTTCACGCCTCCTCAGAATGAAGAAAAAAGCTCGCCAAAATGACGAGCTTTCCTTTTGTTAAAAAGTAACGCGAGATTACTTAACTTCTACAGATGCGCCAACTTCTTCAAGTTTAGCTTTGATTTCTTCAGCTTCATCTTTAGAAACGCCTTCTTTAAGAGCTTTAGGAGCGTTATCTACTACTTCTTTAGCTTCTTTAAGACCTAAACCAGTGATTTCACGAACCACTTTGATTACTTTGATTTTTTCTGCACCAGCAGATGCTAATACTACGTCAAATTCTGTTTTTTCTTCAGCTGCAGCAGCACCGCCAGCAACTACTGCTACTGGAGCAGCAGCTGTTACACCGAATTCTTCTTCGATAGCTTTTACTAAATCGTTTAATTCAAGAACTGTCATAGCTTTGATAGCTTCTAAGATTTGCTCTTTATTCATTATAATTTCCTCCTAATTGGATAATGTTTTATTTTTTTGCGATCAGGCCGCAGAAGTATTAGTGCGTACTAAATTACGCGCCTTGTTCTTCTTTTTGTTCTGCAACAGCTTTTGTTGCAAGTGCGAAGTTACGCACTGGAGCTTGAAGTACAGATAAAAGCATAGAAAGTAGACCTTCGCGTGATGGAAGTTCTGCAAGTGCTTTAACATCTTCAACAGAAGAGATAGTACCTTCAATAATACCAGCTTTAATTTCTAAAGCTTCGTTTTTCTTAGCGAACTCGTTGATGATTTTAGCAGGCGCTACAACATCTTCATTTGAGAACGCAATTGCGTTAGGACCAACTAATACGTCGTTGATTCCTTCAAGGCCAGCAGCTTCAGCAGCACGACGAGTTAAAGTGTTTTTGTAAACTTTGAACTCAACGCCAGCTTCACGAAGTTGTTTACGAAGCTCTGTTACTTGTGCAACATTAAGACCACGGTAATCCACAACTACTACAGAAGCAGCGCCTTGGAATTTTTCAGTAATCTCTTGAACTTGTACTTGTTTGTTTTCGATTGCTTTGCTCATGATGACACCTCCTATTAGAATGGGTCATTTATACCGACAAAAGAAAAGCCTCCGAGTCAAATAGACACAGAGGCTGAAAGTCATCATCTTTAAATAAGAATCTGAATTCCGATGTCCTCGGTAGGAACATTAAGTGACAAGTCACTCCTACTGTCTACGGTACAAATGGATAATTCACAACAGCAACTATAGTATCACGTATAGCCACTATCGTCAATACATATATATAAATTATTTTACTACTACGTTAGAAGCGTCAATTTTAACCGCTGGACCCATTGTAGTTGTAACATTTACAGATTTCATGTAAGTACCTTTAGCTGCAGCAGGTTTTGCTTTTTGTACTACATCAAAAACAGCTAAGAAGTTTTCTACTAATTTTTCTGCTGAGAAAGAAACTTTACCGATAGGAGCGTGGATAATACCAGCTTTATCAGCACGGTATTCTACTTTACCAGCTTTGATTTCTTCGATAGCTTTTGTTACATCGAAAGTAACTGTACCAGTTTTAGGGTTTGGCATTAAACCTTTAGGTCCTAATACACGACCAAGTTTACCAACTTCACCCATCATGTCAGGAGTTGCTACGATTACATCGAAGTCAAACCAACCTTGTTGGATTTTTTGGATGTATTCTGCATCGCCTACATAGTCAGCACCAGCTGCTTCAGCTTCTTTAAGTTTTTCACCTTTTGCAAATACTAATACACGTTGAGTTTTACCAGTACCGTTTGGTAGCACTACTGCACCACGGATTTGTTGGTCGTTTTTACGAGTATCAATACCTAAGCGGAAAGCAACTTCTACAGTAGCGTCGAAGTTTACTGTGCTAGTTTTTTGAGCAAGTTCGATTGCTTCTTGTGCAGTGTATAGTGCGTTACGATCAATTAATTTCGCTGCATCTTGCAGTTTTTTACCTTTTTTAGCCATTATATATTTCCTCCTTGATTGTGGTTATAGCGGATTTTACCTCCCACGAATAAAGGTTGCGTGTTCACAAAGAAACTTCGCAACCTTCCAAAAAACAAAACATCAAGTAAATGGGATTAGTCTTCGATAACAATACCCATGCTTCGTGCAGTACCTTCAACCATTAACATAGCAGCTTCTACTGAAGCAGCGTTAAGGTCTGGCATTTTAGTTTCAGCGATTTCGCGAACTTTATCACGTTTAACCGTTGCCACTTTTTTACGGTTTGGTTCACCAGATCCAGATTGGATACCAGCTGCTACTTTAAGTAGAACTGCTGCAGGTGGAGTTTTTGTAATGAAAGTGAAAGAACGATCCTCGAATACTGAAATTTCAACTGGGATAATAAGACCAGCTTGATCAGCAGTACGCGCATTAAATTCTTTACAGAATCCCATGATGTTCACACCCGCTTGACCTAATGCAGGACCAACCGGTGGAGCTGGGTTAGCTTTACCAGCAGGGATTTGAAGTTTAACAACTTTAATAACTTTTTTAGCCACGAGACACACCTCCTTAAGTCCGTGATGTGGTAATTGGGTTGCCCCTCCCACTCAATATCTGTCTGTCAGCTAAGTGCCGATAACATTAAAATTATCATTACAGACGTCAAACAAAAGTATGACAGTCTGACCTATGAAATGATACCACTTTTAATTTTTTTAAGCAAGTAGTAATTAACAAAATCTGCGAAACATCTACCAATTTGCATGTAAAGTTCTATTCTTAGAACTATAATTTTTGAACTTGTTCGAAATCTAGCTCCATAATCGTTTCGCGACCAAACATATCAACCGTCACTTTAATTTTACCTTTTTCTGTGTCAATTTCTTCAACACGCCCTTGGAAATGAGCAAACGGCCCTTCTAATACTTCTACTGCTTCACCAACAGTAATGTCCACTTCAACAACTTTATCAGTCATACCCATTTGTTGCAGTAAACGATCTGCTTCTTCAGGTAATAACGGTGTTGGTTTTGCTCCTCCACCTGATGAACCGATAAAGCCCGTAACACCAGGCGTATTTCGAACTACATACCAAGAGTCATCTGTCATGATTAACTCTACTAACACATAACCAGGGAAAACTTTACGCATCATTGTACGTTTTTTTCCATCTTTCATTTCTGTTTCTTCATGCTCAGGAACAATCACACGGAAGATTTTATCTTGCATTCCCATTGTTTCTACACGTTTCTCTAGGTTTGCTTTTACACGGTTTTCATACCCTGAATACGTATGAACAACATACCAATTTTTCTCCATAACTACTAGGACTCCTCGTCCGTCCCTCCCTTACAAATAAAAGTGAAAATGAATCGCGATACGCTCAATGCATTTTTACTCTTTTCACAAACATCTCATTAGAAAAATATAGCTTTCGCTAATTGCTTGCGAAAGCTCGATGATGTATACCGAAACTAGCATAGTCATCTATCGCTACTATCATACTCTCCTAGTAGTATTTATCATAATGAGGAGATTTTACTGCTTTGCGCTTCACTTCACCCATCTCATCGATCCAATTTAGATGGAGTTTTCTGCTGAATGAAGATAAAACAAACGAAAAAACCCGTTATTGCAATGGACGGGCTATTTCAAAAATATGCTATTTACTAAATTATAAATCTAAGTACCAGCGGAATAATGATGAAATACCTAAGTCAACTAACACAAAAAATAAAGCCATAATGACAACAGTTGAAATTACAACGACTGTATACTTCGTCAGTTCTTTACTTTTCGGCCAGCTTGTTTTGCGCATTTCTGACATTACATCGCTGAAAAAGCTTTTGATCTTGCCCATTCTAGCTTAACCTCCGAATCAATCAAATCTGTCTATTTACATATCATTTTATAGCGTTTGTTTATGCATTGTATGTTCATTGCAGTGTGAGCAAAATTTCTTTAATTCGAGACGTACAGTTGAACCTTCTTTAGCTGGGAACGTGTAATTTCTCGAACCACATTTCTCACAATTTAGCACGACTTTTTTTGCCATATAATCACCTTTTTCGGCACTTTGTCTTTTTAAGACTAACACCTATATTTGTCAATGTCAATAAAGGCCTATATAGGCTAAGACATTTCCTCAAGGACTAAATGACGTTCTAATTTACGTTTAACCCGCTGCAATGCATTATCGATAGATTTCACATGACGATTTAATTTGGCGGAAATTTCATGATAAGACTGACCGTCTAGATATAAGGCTAAAACTTGTAGCTCTAATTCACTTAAAATCTCACTCATCTTTTCTTCTAAATATCCAAACTCTTCTCTATGAATCATCAATTCTTCTGGATCATCCATAATAGCACCCGTTAGTACATCCATAAGCGTTCGGTCTGACTCTTCGTCGAATATAGGCTTGTCCAAAGAGATATAGGAATTTAGAGGTATATGCTTTTGCCTAGTAGCTGTTTTAATAGCTGTGATAATCTGTCTTGTAATACATAACTCTGCAAAAGCCCTGAATGATGCAAGCTTATCTCCTTTAAAATCACGAATCGCTTTATATAAGCCTATCATGCCCTCTTGTACGATGTCTTCCTTATCTGCTCCGATTAAAAAATAGGATCTTGCCTTCGCTCTTACTAACAAACGGTATTTCGTAATTAAATAATCCAACGCATCTGTATTACCTTGATGCACCATTTCAATAAGCTCTTCATCATTGAATCGTTCAAAATCTTGTGTCACTTGTACAATGCTATTTTTAAACATGGTATCACCTCAGCCACAACAGATAATTAGAAACAGTATAACGGAATTGGAAAATATGCGTCAATCAATCATTTCAACCCTCGTCGCCATTTTTCAAAGGCGAGCGCAACATCTGGCTTTAATTCTATACGAGAAGGCGGCTTACTTTCTTGCTTCCGCTTCACATCATGGGTAATTTTATGTTGGATAATACTTGTATCAATTTCTAGCTCTCTTGCCGATTTCCTTAAGGCACCATTCCCAAATATAACACTTTGCTCTGCCATATCAGAAGTTGCTACATGAATTTGTACATTTCTTGCCTTTAATTCATGTGTCATTTTTTCAATACGTTCATCTGCTGTTTCATTTTTTCGTGTATAAATGACTTCTACATCATTTTCTATATAAGATTGCTCTACTCCTGGTACAAGATGTGCGTCAAAAACAATAATTACACGCCAACCCATTGCTGCTTTATATTCAGCCATGAGTTCTATCAACCTTCTTCGCGCATCCTCAAAATTCGTATCACGCAATGGTCGCAGCTCTTTCCAAGATCCAATCATATTATAGCCATCAACAAGCAAAATGTTTTTCATTGTTACTCAATCGCTTCTTGACGTTTACGATACACTTCGTACATTAATAAAGCCGCTGCTACTGATGCGTTCAGTGATGTGACATGCCCAACCATCGGTAAGTGATATAAAAAATCGCATTTTTCTTTTAATAAACGCCCCATCCCTTTGCCTTCACTACCGATAATGATAGCTAATGGTAATGTTGCATCCATTTTTCGATAATCTGCAGATCCCTTTGCATCCGTCCCTGCAATCCATATACCGCGTTCTTTTAATTCATCTATTGTTTGAGCAAGATTGTTTACACGTACAACTGGAACATGTTCAATCGCTCCTGTAGATGCCTTAGCCACTACCGCTGTTAAACTCACTGATCGGCGCTTAGGAATAATAATACCATGTGCTCCTATAGCATCAGCCGTTCTCATAATAGACCCTAGATTATGAGGATCCTCTAACTCATCTAAGATTAAGAAAAAAGGATCTTCCTGTTTATGAGCTGCTGCTGCAAATAAATCCTCAAGTTCAGCATACTTATAAGCGGCAACAGAAGCAACGATTCCTTGATGATTAGCACTTGTTAATTGATCAACTTTCTTTTTTGGAACAAATTGAACGATGACACCACGTTCGCGGGCTAGATCTAGCAGTTCATTGACGCCAGACTTTTTTACTCCTTCTGCAATCCATACTTTATTCATATCGCGGCCTGAACGAAGTGCTTCTAACACTGGGTTTTTACCGGCAATAATTTCACCATTCTGTTCTGCCATTATTTAGACACTCCTTTTGATTCCTCGATTATTTGAATAGCATATGCAATGATTTCGTAGACGCGTTCTAGTTCATTCAATAAATATAAACTACCAAGCACCGCCTCAAAGCCTGAGCTATTACGATAGGTTTGGACATCCGTATTTTTTGGTACAGAGCCGGATTTGGCATTGCGTCCACGACGGAACACAGCCAATTCCTCCTCTGTTAAATAATTTTCATCCATCATGCGATGAACGATCATCGATTGCGCTTTTGCTGAGACGTAGCGAGTTGCCTCTCGATGTAGTGTGTTAGGTTTAACACGACCAGAGCGTAGCAAGTATTCTCGGACCTTTTGTTCCAATACGGCATCACCCATATAGGCTAACGCCAGCGCTTTTAATTGTTTAACATCTTCATTGCGAAGTTTATCCAACTTAATTACCCTCGTTTCCATCTAGTTCCTTGTCGTGTATCTTCTAAAATGATACCTTGGGCTTGCAAATGGTCACGGATTTCATCAGATCGAGCAAAATCACGATTTTTACGTGCCTCGACGCGCTCTTGTAGTAATGCTTCAATTTCTTCGTCTAATAGTTCTTCTTCTTTTGCAAATTCAATACCTAAGACGTCACCTAATACTTCAAAGGTTTCAATAAAGGTTTCTAATACCTTCTTGCAAGTATTGGCTTCATTTAAGTAAATATTAGCAATACGAGCTACTTCAAATAATACAGAAATAGCGTTGGCTGTATTAAAATCATCATCCATTGCCTCTTCAAAATGCGCTTTTTGTTCCGCAATTTTGTTCAGCCATTCTTCTGAATGATCACCTAAGCTTACAGTAGTCGTAAGGCGATGCTTCGCATTGTTGTATGCTGTACGAATGCGCTCTAAACCTGACGCAGCAGCTTCTACTAGGTCCTTCGCAAAGTTAATTGGATGACGATAATGGACAGATAACATGAAGAAACGTAATATCTGCGGGTCAATTTGTTTACGGATATCATTCACAAGAATGAAATTCCCAAGAGATTTGGACATCTTTTCATTATCAATATTAATATACCCGTTATGCATCCAATAACGCGCAAATGTTTTATCATTGTGTGCCTCTGATTGAGCAATTTCATTTTCGTGGTGAGGGAAAGTTAAATCCTGCCCACCAGCATGAATATCAATAGTATCTCCTAAATGTTCACGAGCCATTACAGAACACTCAATATGCCACCCTGGACGACCATCTCCCCATGGGCTTTCCCAGAATATCTCACCTGGCTTAGCAGCTTTCCATAAAGCAAAATCTAGCGCATCATCTTTTTTCTCGCCCGCTTCAATACGAGCACCGATTTTTAAATCGTCAACTGATTGGTGTGATAATTTACCGTAGCCATCAAATTTACGAGTACGGTAATACACATCTCCAGCAGACTCATAAGCGTAGCCCTTTTCAATTAGCACTTGAATAAATTGAATGATATCGTTCATATGCTCTGTCACGCGTGGATGAACATCCGCTTTTTTGCATCCCAGTGCTGTAACATCTTCAAAATAGGCTGCAATAAAACGCTCAGTTAATTCATGCACTTCTTCACCTAGCTCGTTTGCTGCTTTAATAATTTTATCGTCTACATCCGTAAAATTGGAAACAAACTTTACATCATAGCCTTTATACTGAAAATAACGACGTACTGTATCATAAACAATTACAGGGCGTGAATTCCCAATATGGATATAGTTATAAACCGTAGGACCGCAGACATACATTTTTACCTTGCCCTCTTCTAGCGGTACAAAGGTTTCTTTTTGTCGTGTTAATGAGTTAAAAATTTGAATACCCATTGTATTTCACTCTCCTTTTCTGTTGAATAAAAAAGCGCCCCTATCACTCCTAAAAGGAATGACAGAGACGCTCGATTTGCGTGGTTCCACTCTGATTGAAGACAAAAAGCCTTCCACTTTGGACATCCATTAACGGGGATGACTCGATAAAGCCTACTCTCGTTCAGCTTTATGCTCAAAGGTGCATTTCAGTTTTGCCTAGGCTCAGACCACTTTCAGCCGATGATGGTCCTCTCTTAAGAGCATGCGCCACTTACTTCTCCTTATCAACGCTTTTTCAATGTAAATACATTTTACAACGAACGAATGAATTGTCAATAAATTTATCTTTATTGTGCAAATTTTTCTACACGGTCAATTGCTTTCTCTTTACCAATTAAACAAATGGCGTTCGGCAACTCTGGCCCATGTGTTTCACCTGTTGTTACAACACGGATTGGCATGAACAGATTTTTACCTTTATGACCAGTTGTCTTTTGTACAGCTTTAATCGCAGCTTTTACTGCATCTGGTGTAAACTCTTCTAGCTCTTCCAATTGTGCTTTAAATGCCGCCATTACTTCAGGTACTTGCTCTCCTGCTAAAACCTCTTTTGCTTCTTCATCATATTCAATATGGTCGTTAAAGAATAGGCTAGATAATTCGACAATTTCTGCACCAAAGCTCATTTGGTCGTGATAAAGCGCGATTAAATCCGTCGCCCAAGCATGTTGCTCTGCAGTAAGCTCTTCAGGTAATAAGCCTGCTTTTTGTAGGTGTGGTAAAGATAATGCTACCACTTCTTCCAAAGACAATTTTTTAATATATTGATTATTCATCCATGTTAGCTTTTGTTTATCAAACATAGATGGTGATTTTGAAAGACGTTTTTCATCAAACATTTTGATAAATTCTTCTTTTGAGAAAATCTCTTCTTCTCCCTCTGGAGACCAACCAAGTAGCGCAAAGAAGTTAAACATCGCTTCAGGAAGATAACCTAAATCTTTATATTGCGTAACAAATTGAATAATCGATTCATCACGCTTAGATAGTTTTTTACGGTTTTCGTTAATAATTAAGGTCATATGACCAAAGCGTGGATATTCCCAACCAAATGCATCAAAAATCATCATTTGCTTTGGTGTATTTGATAAATGCTCCTCACCGCGGAAAACGTGAGAGATTTCCATAAAGTGATCATCTAAAACAACTGCATAGTTATATGTTGGAATACCATTTGCTTTTACAAGTACCCAATCACCAATATCTTTAGACTCAAATGTAACTTGTCCACGAACTAAATCTTCAAATTCATATGTTACATTTTCAGGTACACGCATACGGATTGTGTATGGCTCACCTGCTGCTTCTTTAGCAGTGATTTCATCTGCTGATAAGTGGCGACATGTACCATCATAAGTAGGAGCAGCTACACCTCTTGCTTTTTGTTCTTCACGAGATGCTTCAAGCTTTTCAGAAGAACAGAAACACTTATAGGCTACACCTTGCTCTAATAGTTTTTCAGCGTGTTCTTTATAAATATCAAGACGTTCCATTTGACGATAAGGCGCATAAGGTCCACCAATATCAATGGACTCATCATATTCAATACCTAACCATTTTAGGTTATCTAGCTGAGATGCTTCTCCGCCCTCTACATTACGTTCAATATCCGTATCTTCAATACGTACAATGAATTTACCGTTATGATGTTTTGCATATAAATAATTGAATAATGCTGTACGCGCTCCACCGATATGTAAATAACCTGTTGGAGATGGCGCGTAACGAACGCGAACTTCTTTCGTCATAATTAAAAGCCTCCTAAATTTTCGATCAAAAATTGACTTTGTTCATTTTACCACTCTGTTACAGGAAATAAAAGCGGGGTTCATCCACATTTATTTCTTGATCAATAGAATTGTTGCCATTGCCGCAATACCTTCCTCGCGACCTGTAAAACCTAATCGTTCAGTTGTAGTTGCTTTAACATTTACCTGTGAAGGCTCTGCATGTAATAATTCAGCGATACGTTGTTGCATCTGTCCAATATAGGGGGCCATTTTAGGACGCTGTGCCATAATGGTACAATCGACATTCCCTAGAGAATAACCCTTATCCTCAACAATCTTCCAAATGTACGCTAATAATTTTGCTGAGTCTGCGTCCTTAAATGCAGGGTCTGTATCTGGAAAATGACGGCCAATATCTCCTTCTCCAATTGCTCCTAGAGCTGCATCTGTGACAGTGTGTAAGAGAACATCCGCATCTGAATGTCCTACTAGTCCTTTTTCATGCGGAATGGTAATGCCACCAATAATTAATGGACGACCTTCTTCAAATGCATGTACGTCAAAACCTTGTCCAATTCGAAACATATTCATCTTCCTTTAATTAATATTTAACATTATCATATCAAAATTTGTCCTAGGTTGTTTGAAAAGCGCTTTAATAATTATCCTCCTATAGCAGTAATGGGCAGTTTAGAAAGCTTCACTCTCTAGACTGCCCCACATTCTTTAAATATGATACTCTATATTTTTCATTTGACTGTTGCTAATATTCGGAGATGGCTGTGAATTATAGACACGTGAATAAGGGGGAACAGAGTGTGTTAGCCAAATATTACTCCCTAAGACGGAATCGTGCCCAATCGTCGTCTCGCCCCCTAAAATAGTAGCACCAGCATAAATGACAACATTGTCAGCAATATTTGGATGACGCTTAATGCCCTTAATTGGATTACCATTTTCATCTAATGGGAAGCTTAGTGCCCCTAATGTTACACCTTGATAAATTTTTACATTCTTACCGATAGTACAAGTTTCACCGATAACGACACCTGTTCCGTGGTCAATAAAGAATGATTCTCCTATTGTAGCCCCTGGATGAATATCGATACCCGTTAATCGGTGCGCATATTCTGACATAATTCGAGGCACAATTTGTACGCCCATTTCGTATAATTCATGTGCGATGCGATGAATATAAATAGCCACAATAGATGGATAGCTTAGCAAAATTTCCTCTGTGGAAAGAGCTGCTGGGTCACCATTATACGCCGCTTGAATATCTGTTTGTAGCACTTGGCGAATGGCAGGAAATCGATTAATCAAATTCATAACAATTTTGTCTGCTTGTTCACGGCAATACTTCTCGCAATTGGCAGGATCACTGTCCTCCATATTATAAAATAATACTTTTTCGATAATATCCCGCAAATCTAATGCTGTTTCACGCAGCTTATTACTGCAAACTACGTTCACCCTTGTTTCATCAATAGGTCTTTTCATATAAATGCCAGGAAACAGCACCTCATGGAAATTATCGATTATTTTTATAACCCGATCCCGTCCATCAAAGCCTATTGAGTTGTCAACGTCGATGTACTGTTTATTTATACTAGTTAATGAACCTGTAATTTCTGGAACCTTTTGATTTAACCAATCATTTAATGACACAATAAACACCCCTCACATCTTTTCATCTATTCTATTACCTTATTAATCATATATCCACTATTTCATTTTACACGTAAAACGATCACAAATGGATAAACCCACTTTATTGGAGCTATTCCAACTTTTTATTCTCTTCCTAAGCCTTCGCTTCTAATTCGACTAGCAAAATGTCATTAGTATCATACATATATGGATGAACAGATTTGGCATTGTGACCATACAATTTTCCCCAACCAAAACAAATAAAAAAGACTATCCATTCTCAAAAAACTACGAATGAATAGCCTCATAAATAATATTTCTTAATGATTGTATGAGCCACGCTTACGCAAGATTGCCTCACCAAATACTAAGTCTTCTTGTGTTGTCATTTTTACATTTTCATAACTACTTTCTACGATGTGTACCTGATGTCCGAGACGCTCCATTAGCATTGCCTCATCTGTCCCAAGAAAGCCTACTTTTTCAGCTACGTCCTCTGCTTCCATAATTAATTCAAAACGGAATGCTTGTGGAGTTTGCACCATCCAAAGGCTTTCTCGATCAACCGTTTCCTCTATAATGCCATTCATTGATACTTTTTTCATCGTATCTTTCGCACGAACCCCTGCAATTGCTGCACCGTGATGATGCGCGTTCTGTACAAGCTTTGCAATGATATCATGCGTAATAAACGGGCGAGCTGCGTCATGGACAAGCACAATATCTACCTGTTGCATCTCTTTCATGCACGAATGAACCGAATGCTGTCGCTCAGCACCCCCATCAGGTAAACCCTTCACTTTGGTAATTCTATAGTCTTCTAGCATTTTTTGAATAAATCCACGTTCTTCTGGTTTTACAGCGAGCCAAATACCTGTGCAAGCGGGATCATGTTGAAACACTTCTAGCGTGTGTACCAGAATAGGTTTCTCTAAAAGCTTTAAAAATAATTTATTTTGCCCTGCACCCATACGCTTCCCACTTCCGGCAGCAGGTAGAACCACTTCATATTGCATTTTCCCACATCCTAATCGTCCTTCGGCTTAGCAAATATCATACGACCTGCCGATGTTTGCAGCACACTAGTAACTGTAACTGTAATTGCCTGTCCGATATAACTACGACCACCTTCAACCACAATCATCGTACCATCATCTAAATAGGCAACTCCTTGGTTATGCTCTTTACCATCCTTTATAACCACAACCTGCATATCTTCACCTGG
Organism: Lysinibacillus sp. 1 U-2021; assembly: GCF_029916965.1. Taxonomy (NCBI): domain Bacteria; kingdom Bacillati; phylum Bacillota; class Bacilli; order Caryophanales; family Bacillaceae; genus Lysinibacillus; species Lysinibacillus sp. 1 U-2021. Next base: position 3,330,422 of record NZ_CP123966.1, on the reverse strand, counting down.
TATAACTACAGGTTTCACTGCATTCGCTAAATCATTGATATTTAACACTTTTACATGATGGAGCTCACAGACTTTATTCAGGTTAAAATCGTTCGTAACAATGCATGTATCATTGCCCATTTTTTTTGCAAGACGAACAAGCTTTAAATCTACCTCTTGTACATCTTCAAAATCCTCGTCCGTAATTTCAACTTTTGTCTTACGCTCATCTTGTAATTTTTTTAAAATATCTAAACCACGCCGACCTCTTGTGCGCTTTAAGGTATCGGAAGAATCAGCTATATGCTGAAGCTCTGTGAGCACAAATTGAGGTACAACTAATATACCCTCAATGAAGCCTGTTTCAGAAATATCAGCAATTCGACCATCGATAATTACACTTGTATCTAGCAGTTTGTAGCTTCCACGAACCTCCTGAGCTTCAGCACCTTCAGCAGCTTTTTTCTTCGTATTGGTACTACGTAATGTAAAAAGCTGTATGAGCTCATCTCTTTTTCTAAAACCTAGACGGAACCCTAAATAGCCTAATACAAATGACAGGATAATAGGGAGGACTTCCGTAATAACAGGGAATTTTACACTATCAATAGCAAAGCCTAAAAAGTAAGCGACAATCAACCCAATTATTAAACCAAACGTTCCAAATAATAAATCTCCGATAGGAACCTTAAACAGAACTTCTTCCATCCAGCTAATGAGCCTTACAAAGTAATCGGAAAATGCAAAAGATAGTGTAAACAGTAAAAGTGCGCCTAGAGCTACTGATACATAAGGATTATCTAGCCAAGGATTAGATGATAAATGAAGCAATTCGTATAATGGCGGTAAGAAAACAAGGCCCAATGCTCCTCCAATCAGTAAAAACGCAATTTGAACAAATTTTTTCACAAGCTGTCACCTCCTAATTGTTAGTTAAGATTATACATAGTTTACGGTAGAAAATCTTTCATGAGCTCAGTCAAAATCTCATTATTTTTGATGTTGTGAAACAAGGATAAGATAGTTATACAAAATTTTACAAACTTCTATTTTGTTCGTACTAGATGAAATCCTTTATTCATTCATCAGCTATTATTTAGGACGTTTATTCTTTTATATGAGTTTCCGATATTAGCATTAAAAATGAAGGAAAATGCATGTCAGAATAATATCCAACATGCACAACCTCCTTTATAACTCTCTAAAGCATGCATTTAGTGCATCTTTAATCGTTTCTACACCAACAATTTCAATTCCCTGCGGAAATTCCCAACCACCAATATTCGAAGAAGGAATGAAAGCTCTTTTAAATCCAAGCTTCGCCGCTTCAATGACTCGCTGTTCTATACGTGATACCCGACGGACCTCACCTGTCAGTCCGACCTCACCAATAAAGCAATCCGTTGCACGCACTGCCTGATCCTTAAAACTAGATACAATGCTTGTCAACACCGCTAAATCTATTGCTGGCTCATCCAGCTTGACACCACCAGCAACTTTAATATATGCATCCTGAGCTTGTAGCATGAGACCCATACGCTTTTCTAGTACAGCCATTAGCAATTGTACTCGATTTTGATCGACACCTGTGGCCATACGTTTAGGATAGTTAAAGCTTGTAGGCGTAACTAAGGATTGAATTTCAACAAGAATTGGCCTTGTCCCCTCCATTGAGGCTACAATAGTTGACCCCGCCGCACCTTGTGACCGCTCCTGTAAAAATAACTCAGAAGGGTTTAGCACTTCCTTTAACCCACCTTGAAGCATTTCAAATATAGCAATTTCATTTGTAGATCCGAATCGGTTTTTTTGGCTTCTTAAAATACGATGATTATGATGTCTCTCCCCTTCAAAGTACAGTACAGTATCCACCATATGCTCTAAAATACGTGGCCCTGCAATTTGTCCCTCTTTTGTGACATGTCCTACTAGAAAAATAGCAATGCCTTTTGTTTTAGCGATTCGCATCAGCTCAGCTGTACATTCACGAACCTGTGAGACACTACCTGGGGCGCTTGTTACTTCTGGATGAAAGACGGTTTGTATGGAATCGACAATGACAAATTTAGGTTGTACTTCATCAATAGTTTGGTTTAAAAACTCTAGGTTTGTTTCGGAGTATATGTAAAGCTCTTGAGAAATCACTCCTAAACGCTCTGCTCGTAATTTCGTTTGACGAATAGATTCCTCTCCAGATATATAAAGTACGCGATGCCCTTTATTCGAGAGTAATGCGGAGACCTGTAATAGTAATGTTGATTTCCCTATTCCAGGATCGCCCCCAATTAATACTAGAGAACCAGGTACAATGCCACCGCCTAATACGCGATTGAGTTCGCCCATTTCTGTTGCTACACGCGATTCTTCAGTAGCTTCCACTTGGTTAATCGGGATTGCCTTTTGAGTAACTGTAGCAGAATGTTGAAAAGCTCCACGTGGACCTTTAGCAACCATTTCTACTTCTTCCACCATTTTATTCCATTCACCACACCCAGGGCATCTTCCCATCCATTTAGCAGATTCATAGCCACAGCCTGAACATACAAATTTCGTTTTTTTCTTTGCCAAATTGCTTTCACCTCGAATATTTGTTCTTATCCTTAATTGTACAGAAAAAAAGACAGCTTGGCACTTAAAGCCTTACTGTCTTTCCTTGAAATTATTTAGAGATGGATACTCCCTCTTTTTTCTTTACAACAAACTCATCGTTTACGTAATCAATGACAACCTGATTACCCTTTTCTACATTACCTTTTAGTAATTCTTCTGATAATCGATCCTCTACTTGTTTTTGTAATGCACGACGTAGTGGACGAGCACCATATTGAGGGTCATAGCCTTCTTCAGCAATTTTTTCAAGTGCTGCGTCAGTCAGCTCTAACGAAATGTCTTGCTCTTTCAAGCGTTTTGTTAAAGCATTGCCCATCATTGCAATGATTTCTTTTAAGTGCTCTTTTTCTAATGCGTGGAAGACAATCATTTCATCGATACGGTTTAAGAATTCTGGACGGAATGCTTTTTTCAATTCTTCTAACATCGTACCCTTCATGTCTTTATGTTTAGACTCTGCACCGCCTACATTAAAACCAAGGCTCTTTTGGTATTTTAATGCATCCGCACCAACGTTTGAAGTCATAATGACCACTGTATTGCGGAAGTCTACTACACGTCCCTTAGAGTCTGTTAAACGACCATCTTCAAGCACCTGCAATAGAATATTGAATACATCAGGGTGTGCCTTTTCAATTTCATCTAATAAAACGACTGAATATGGCTTACGGCGAACTTTCTCTGTCAGTTGGCCACCATCATCGAAGCCTACATAGCCTGGAGGTGAACCTACCAAACGAGAAGTCGAATGTTTCTCCATATACTCGGACATATCAACACGAATCATCGCATCCTCATCGCCAAACATTACTTCAGCAAGTGCTCTTGCAAGCTCTGTTTTACCAACGCCTGTAGGTCCTAAGAAGATAAATGAACCAATTGGTCGTTTTGGATCTTTTAAGCCTGCTCTTGCACGACGTATTGCACGAGAAATCGCTTCTACTGCTTCTCCTTGCCCTACTACACGTTTGTGTAACTCTTCTTCAAGCTGTAATAACTTCGAAGATTCTTCAGAAGCAATTTTAGCTACTGGGATTCCTGTCCACATTGAGACAACTGCTGCTACATCATCCACAGTCACTTTAGATTCGGCTTTACCTTGCTCTTCTTTCCAATTTTTTCGAGTAGCTTCAATTTCATCCTTCAGCTTTTGCTCTGTATCTCTTAGCGCTGCTGCCTTTTCAAATTCTTGACCTGATACGGCTGCATTTTTTTCAGAACGAACATTTTCAAGCTTATCCTCAAGCGCCTTTAAGTTTGGTGGTACTGCGAATGAGCGTAAGCGTACTTTAGAACCTGCTTCATCGATTAAGTCAATCGCTTTATCTGGTAAGAATCGATCAGAAATATATCTATCACTCATTTTTGCCGCTGCTTCAATCGCTTCATCTGTAATTTTCACACGGTGATGCGCTTCATAACGATCGCGTAAGCCTTGAATAATTAGAATAGCCTCTTCCACTGTCGGCTCATCCACTTGGATTGGTTGGAAACGACGCTCTAAGGCTGCATCCTTTTCAATGTACTTGCGGTACTCATCAAGTGTTGTGGCACCAATACATTGAAGCTCCCCACGTGCTAAAGATGGTTTTAAGATATTTGATGCATCAATCGCACCTTCAGCACCACCCGCACCAATTAATGTATGCAATTCGTCAATAAATAAAATGATGTTGCCTGCTTGGCGAATTTCATCCATCACTTTTTTCAAACGATCTTCAAATTCTCCACGATATTTTGTACCTGCCACAACTGTCCCCATATCTAGTGTCATTACACGTTTGTCACGAAGGATTTCTGGCACTTCGTTATTAATAATTTGCTGTGCCAATCCTTCAGCAATCGCTGTTTTACCAACACCTGGCTCACCAATCAATACAGGGTTATTTTTCGTACGACGCGATAAAACTTCAATAACTCGTGTAATTTCCTTGCTTCGACCAATAACAGGGTCTAATGTACCTTCACGTGCAATTTGGGTTAAATCACGTGCTAGGCTATCTAATGTAGGTGTATTGGCAGCTTGAGCTGCTTGTTGGCCAGATTGTGCATTATCATTATTACCTAATAGCAATAATACTTGCTGGCGAGCTTTATTTAAACCGACTCCCGCATTGTTTAAAACGCGAGCTGCCACGCCCTCACCCTCACGTATAAGCGCCAATAATAAATGCTCTGTGCCGATATAGGAGTGACCTAATTTACGTGACTCATCAACAGATAATTCAATTACCTTTTTAGCTCTTGGCGTATAATGAACGATTGGACCGACATCTTCTTTGCCCTTACCCACTAATTCTTCAATGCCAGCTTCAATCATTTGAGGACTAATATCAATGGCTTCTAACGCTTTCGCAGCAATACCGCCGCCTTCACGTATAAGCCCTAATAGAATATGCTCTGTACCGATAGATTCGTGCTTCCAACGAATAGCCTCTTCCTGAGCAAGCTGTAATACTTTTTGCGCGCGTTGTGTAAAACGATTAAACATCATATAAATCCTCTCCTTTTTCCCCATTTATAGGCTTATTCGCATGTTCTTGAGATAATGTCTCACGAAGCATCTCCGCTCGTACACGATCCCGTTCAGCAGGTGGTAATGCCTCACCTGCATAGTGCTGTAAAAAACCTGGTTGCATACTAACAACACATTCATTTAAAGTCGTTGCTTGTATACCATCAATCAATTGTAAATCTACTCCTAAACGAACATTAGATAGGCAAGTAGCAGCTTCCTCACTTGTTAAAATTCTTGCATGTGTAAGGGTGCCTAAAGCTCGATATACGCGATCTTCTAGCGCAAGCTCTGCCTTTTCCATTAATTTACCTCTTGCATGCCGCTCTTTTTGAATAATCTTTTCGGCGACACTTTGTATATCTGCTAAAATATCTTCCTCTGTCTTCCCAAGTGTAATTTGGTTAGACACTTGATAAACATTCCCTAAATTTTCGCTTCCTTCACCATATATACCTCTTACAGTCATTCCTAAGCGTGTCATGGCATTTATAATTTGATTCATTTGCCCAGTTAATGTAAGGGCGGGTAAATGCATCATGACGGATGCTCGTAGACCCGTACCAATATTCGTTGGACAGCTTGTTAAATAACCAAAAGTATCTCGAAAAGCATACGGTAATACTTTCTCTAGGATACGATCAATCTTATTTGCTTGTTCATAGGCACTTTGAAGTTGAAAACTTGCTGTCATACATTGAATGCGTAAATGATCCTCTTCATTCACCATAATGCTAACGGATTCGTCTTCAGAGAGTAGTATAGAGCCCACTTGCTCTTTTTTAGCCAGTTGCGGGCTAATCAAATGCTTTTCTACAAGAATTTGACGCTGTAAAGGGGTTAAATCCTTTATAGCAAAATAAGCATAATCATTTTGAAGAGTTGGGCTATCGCTGATTGCATGTGTAACGGCCTGTTCCACTTGCAGTGCCTCATTTTCTGAAAACGCTAATGGAAAACGATAGCCATCTAAATTTCGTGCAAGGCGGATCCGTGTACTAATGACGATATCTGAGTAATCATCTTTGATATGCATCCAAGTTGGTGTCGCACGCTCTAAAAACGATTCAATCATCATGTCACATCACCACCTTCAAATTGTAGATGCTTCTCTAGCTCTTTGACTTCATCACGTAGCTTCGCCGCTTCTTCAAACTGTTCTTCATCTACGGCGGATTTCATACGCTTGCGGATATCTTCTATTTGCTTTTTAATAACATACACATTACTGCGAGCACCAGGCATTTTTCCAATGTGTTGTGGACCTGCCTGAATACGATTAAAAAGCTTTGGCAAATGATCTCCAAATGTGTCATAACAGCTTGGGCACCCGAATTTTCCTTCTTTTAAAAATTGCTTATACGAAAATCCACATTGTGGGCATGTTTGCTGTTGTGGTTGTACCTGTTGTTTTTCCCCCACCTTTTGCCATGTAGGAGAGCCAAACCAGTTAGACAATAACTGTTGAATAGATACTGGCTCTTGTTTAAACTCTGCATGAAATGGATGGAATTGTGAGGCGCAGACGTCACAATAATGATGCTCTACTTTTTGCCCACTTTGAACTTGTGTTACTGTAACTGTCGCATTACGTTGTTTACAATGTTCGCATATCATTTCCATCACCTCACTATTTTTGTTGTTCGTATTTTATTGTTGTCAGCATTGCTCGCAATATTTTTGATCGAATGACATCTCTTAATGGGAGATGCAAGTCGATCGTGGAGCGATCAATTGCTGCTAACATTAATTTCGCTTCTCGCTTGGAAATTACCTGCTCATCAATGAGTCGATAAACCAAATCTTCTGCCATTGTTTGTGATGCCCCACCTTCAATTTGCCTGAGAACATCGTCGATTAAATCAATCTGTGAATTCGCGCGGACACGTAAAATTCGAATGTATCCACCACCACCACGTTTGCTCTCAACAAGGTAACCCCGCTCGGCAGTAAATCTTGTATTAATAACATAATTTATTTGTGATGGTACACATTGAAATTTATCAGCGATTTCACTACGTTTAATTTCAATATGCCCTTCTCCACCTAATTCAAGTACTTGCTTTAAGTAACCCTCTATGATGTCTGATATATTACGCATTTTAGGAATACACCTCGCTTGCTTCACTGACTTTGACTATCTTTGACTTTCTTTGAGTATATTATACAAAACGCTTGAAAAAAATTGCAATGATTTCGCCCATAGAAAAGTGGAAAGTCTTGAAAAAGGCTTTTTAAGAGCCGAAAAGAGCCCTTTTTCGATTATTTGTTTACGGTTTAATAATTTCCTTATACACCTAATGTACCCTTATTCGTCATAGAAAAAACGCAAGCATATGCAACTAGCATATACTTGCGTCTATGAAAATTATACCCAGCGACCAACAATTGGATAACGCCAAGGTTCATCAGACAATGCTTTTACGATACCGATGATCGGTACCACAAATACCATAATGCCGAAAATGATTAAAAATGGTAAGCCAATAAGGACAAAGCTTAAACCAACAGAGATAGCAATTAAAACACCCATGACAATTTGGAATAGCAGTGCTTGAATAGAAATTGCCTTTACTTCCTCATCCGAACTAATTAAAAAGAAAATAATGGGCACTAACCATGGCGCAAAAAATGCACTTGCGTGTATGATTACTTTAGACCATTTAGTCTCCATCTATATCAACCCTTTCTTTGAACTTTATTCTATGTTTTATGTACTACTATTTACGGAACTATACCCGCAATAGTTTCACATTAAGAAAGATTTTTTAAAATTTTTTTGAAAGGCTGTGAGGAGCGTTGGAATTTAACAACACATTAGCAAATGAATATGAAAAGGGTATTCGCCGTACATTGCCTAGTTATGATGCCATGCTACGTTTAATACAAACTTTTTATCATTCTAGGCTATCAGAAAATGCTAACATGCTAGTCGTGGGAGCAGGAAGTGGCAATGAAATTATACAGCTTGCAGAAGGAAGACCTCACTGGTCATTCACTGGCATTGATCCATCAGAATCCATGCTTACTATAGCTAAAGAGCGTTTACTCACTCTTCCTAATGATATGTCATTCCATCAGGCTACAATACTTGATGCTTCGCTGCCTTCTACTCAGTATGATGCGGCAAGTTGTGTTCTCGTCTTGCATTTTATTCATGATTATAAAGAAAAGCTCGAAACAATAACAGAAATAGCAAGACATTTGAAACCTGGAGCACCATTTGTCCTTGTTTCAAAATATGGTCAGCTAGGCTCTTTAGAAACAGAACTACAATTTGATTTATGGCGTTCTTATTGGCTACAGCATACTAGACTTTCTTTATCCGATGTAGCAGAGATGGAAAAATCCATTCGTTCCCTTTCTTTTATGAGTGAAGAGGAAATTTTAACACTTTTACAAAGTGCGGGTTTTACTAAACCTTCTAGATTTTTTGCCACTACTTTGTTCGGTGGTTGGGTATGCTTTAAAGAGGAGCGCTAACAATTTTGTAGTAAATAATTTGAGGTGAAAACCGTGATAAGCACCATTGGCATTACAAAGCAACAACAATTGTTAAAGGATTTTCCATTAGAAGAGATACATCAGCAAGAATTTGAATGGTATTGGGTTGATTTTAATTGTCCTACAGCCGAGGAGGAATCATTGTTGGATACATTTTTCCACTTTCACCCTCTCGCTATTGAAGATTGCTTAATGAGGTTGCAGCGTCCTAAGCTCGATTTTTATGATGATTTTCATTTCTTTGTCATTCATCGGGTAAACGAAGAGACGTTAGCTGCGGAGGAGGTTAATATTTTTGCCTCCAATAAATTCATCATAACCTTCCATAAAAATCCTGTCCCTGAGATAGAGAAGGTGCAAAAGATGCTGGAAAACCAACCGAAGAATTGGGAGCGAGGTACTGTATACCTAACGTATCAAACTATCGATAAAATTGTTGACAGTTATTTTCCACTCGTTTACAAAATTGAAGATCATCTAAATGCTTTAGAAGGTGAACTTACATACCAAAGTAATGTAAATGCCATGAAAATTGTCTTCGAGTTCCGTAGTGACTTGCTTGACTTAAGACGTACTATTTTACCAATGCGTGATCTTTTATATCGCATTCTCAATTCTTACCGTTTCTCACTAAAAAAATCGGAGAGAGCTTATTTTGGAGATATCTACGACCATCTACTTAAGCTAACAGAGATGGTTGAATCTAATCGAGAGCTTACAGCAGACATGCGGGATAGTTATATGGCTATGAGTTCTAGCCGCATGAATGGCATTATGATGACTTTAACAATTGTATCTACTATCTTTATACCACTTACCTTCATTGCTGGTGTGTATGGGATGAATTTCGATAACATGCCTGAGCTACATGGGCAATACAGTTATTTTATTGTACTTGGGATTATGATAATTATCGTTATCTTTATGTTGGCTGTCTTTAAACATAAAGGCTGGTTTAAACTGTTTAAACCATAAAAAGACTGCTCGTTTTAATGAAAACGAGCAGTTTTTTTAATCTATTAATACGGTCCTCTGTCATCAATCTTATTATCACCCTGCTGTGGAAATAAAAAGTAGGCTAATACCCCTGATCCCAAAGCTGCACATATAGTAATTAATAATTGCTCAATATCTGGTACCTCAGCATGGTAGTTTCGTAGCATATAAACAGAACCAATGGCAACAATCACCATGACAGGAATAACAAATTTAAAACGTTTTTTCTCCATACCACCCCTCCTTCCATTTTTATTTTCGTACGATTTTTAGATTGCTAAACAGTTCGTATTTTACAGGTTTCCTATTTTAAATTCAAATTTACATCGCTTCACCATTTGGACTAACAATAAAGTAAAAAAATAAAGAAATATCCAATTTTTTAACCAAATATTCAGCAAATAATAGTAAAATAGATTTAATCCCATTTATTTATTAAATATACAAACCTAACAAATTTCAAAAGTGCTTATTTACTTACAATTTATTATGGATATTAAGAATGGAGCAAATAATAATGAGTTGGTTTTCAAAAAATAGTAGTTCTAGCTACGCAATTACATTAACACCTGAAAATTTTAAGAGCGGTGTACAGTTAGATGTATTGAACCACCCCAATCTTCAAAAACAATTACAACTTTTAAATTTAACACTTGAGGATTTAGCTATCATTAAGCAGCTACAGCCTTTAGCTAAAGACTTAATTCCTGAAATGGTGGAGAAATTTTATGCAGCCATTAGTTTGAGCCAAGATTTACTTGATATTATTAATAGAACATCACATATTGATCGTTTAAAAATCACGTTACATAAACATTTAAGTGACATTTTTGAAAGTCATATTAATGATGCCTACATTGCTGAACGAAAAGCCATTGCTGAGGCTCACGTTCGAATTGGCTTGCAGTCAAAGTGGTATATTGCCTCATTCCAGTCACTCACTACTACTTTTGCAAACTTTGTGAATGAGGTGGATATTTCTAAAACAGATGCTATTCGTGCTATAAACGCATTTTGTAAAATTATTAATTTTGAGCAACAACTCGTGATTGAGGCATATGAAAAAGAGGAAGAACGTATTCGCTCAGCAGCAGATGCAACAAAAAATTCCCTTGTAACGACGATCCAAAGTACTGCAGAGGAGCTTAATGCCATAAGTGAAGAAACAGCCGCATCATTATTAGTGATTTCCTCACAAACAGATGATATTGCTGTAGCGACCAAGCAAGGATTGAGCTTCGTAGCAGATACACAAGAAAAATCAAGACGGGGCCAACAGCAATTGAAAGAACAAAATGATTTAATCCAAGTTATTTTGCAAAGTGTCAATGGTCTTGAGGTAACGATGAACCAACTACGTACCTCTTCTCAAAAAATTTCTGAAATTGTTGGACTAGTTACAGGCATTGCTGATCAAACCAATTTATTAGCATTAAATGCTTCTATTGAGGCTGCACGAGCTGGCGAACATGGGAAAGGTTTTGCAGTAGTAGCTGAGGAAGTTCGTAAGCTTGCTGAGGAAACAAAAAATGCCGTCCAAAATGTTTCACATCTTATTAAGGAAACAGAAAGTAATATTACGACTATGGCTAATTCAGTTATTAATGTTGATCAAAAAATTCAACATAGTGTCAATACACAAGAAAGTTTATCCAAGTCATTTAATGATATTGCAGATGCAGTTTCTGGCATTCAGCAGCAATACGTAAATACATCTAGAGATATTTCTGCCATTTCCAATTTAATCACTGAATTATCACAGGGCGCTACGCTAGTCTCTTCTTCTTCCGACTCGCTCATTAATGTTGTCAATGAACTAAATATGTAAAATAAAAAAGGGAACTCATTTGGAGTTCCCTTTTTCCTTAATGCGGCAATGCACGTTTTTGTTTACGGTGCTCTCGTCTTGCTGGCCCAGTTTCAAATAAACGCTTCTCTTCATCTGTTTCAGGATAGATTGAGGGAACTGGTACGGGTTTCCCTTCCTCATTTACTGCAACCATCGTGACAAATGATTCTGTCGTTAATTTTTCCTCGCCAGTCTCAATATTGCGAGAAACAACGCGAACATAAACCTCCATTGAAGAACGTCCTGTAGACGAAACAATACTCTCGATTTCAAGAATATCTCCTACATGTGCAGCGGATAAAAAATCAACCGAATCAATAGAAGCTGTCACTACAAGGCCTTTCGCATGTTTCATTGCTGTAATAGCAGCAATTTCATCAATATAAGCTAACACTCTTCCACCGAAAATAGAATTGTGATTATTTGTGTCTGGGGGTAATACGAGACGCGATTGAACCGTACGTGATTGGCTCATGGGTACAGCGTTGTTTGGCATAATTCTTGCAACTTCCCTTCTCATGTTGTTCTTTCGTCATCGTATCGCAGAAAAAGAGCTGATGCAAATTTAGAACGATTTTTTCATCGAAATAAATTTCATATCAGTCATTTCTTCTATAGCCCACTTAATTCCTTCACGTCCATAACCACTCATCTTTACTCCACCATATGGCATGTTATCTACTCGGAATGTCGGAATATCATTAATAATGACAGCACCAGCCTGTAATTCATCTGCTGCATATAAAGCATCTGACAATATATTCGTGTAAATACCTGCATTTAGGCCAAGGTCCGACTCATTTACAAGTCGAATTGCGTCGTCTAATGTTTCATATGAAACAATTGAGACGATTGGTGCGAATGTTTCCTGACAAACAATTTTCATACCAGCTGACACATTCGTCATAACTGTTGGCGTTAAAGTACGTTCAGTAAATACGCCTCCAGTTGCAATCATAGCCCCCTGTTCTTGTGCCTCCTCAATCCATTCCCTAATACGTTCCACTTCATTTGGATTTATCATGGCACTAACATCTGTTGTCTTCTCTAATGGATCTCCTACTATAAGCTTTTCTGTTTCTGCAACAAATGCTTTAGTAAATTCATCAATAATGGAGGAATGCACATATATACGTTGTAACGAAATGCATACTTGTCCCGCAAAGTTAAAAGCACCGCTTACACAACGACTGATAATTTTATTTATCGGCGTAGATGGTTCGACAATTACTGCTGCATTAGAACCTAGCTCTAAAGTTACTTTACGTAAGCCTATTTTTTCTTTAATTTTCAAACCAACCTTACCACTACCTGTAAAGGTTACTTTTTTGACGTATGGATGTGTGACAAGCGTATCACTAAGCTCGCCTCCACTTCCTGTCACAATTTGTAATGCCCCATCAGGTAATCCTGCCTCTCGGAAAATTTCAGCCATAACGATAGCACTTAGTGGCGTTTGTGTTGCTGGCTTTAATACAACTGTATTGCCTACTGCAAATGCTGGACCTAACTTGTGTGCCACTAAATTGAATGGAAAATTAAATGGCGTAATGGCAGATATTACACCTAAAGGTTCTCTTTTTGTCCAGCCTATTCGATCCCCTGCTCCAGGGGCTGCATCCATTGGAACCGTCTCACCTTTTGCCTGTTTAGCTCCCTCAGCCGCAAATTGATAGGTTGCGATTGTACGGTCAATTTCAGCTAAACCTGCAACAATAGGTTTTCCAGCCTCCAAGGCTAAAATCTCTGCAAGTTCTTCTTTTCTTTGTCGCATCATATCAACAACTTTATATAATATTTCGGCACGTTCGTAGGCTGTTGTCTTTTTAAACGATTGGAATGCCTGCTGCGCACCTTCGATAGCTTTCTCTACATCTTGAATAGATGCTTTAGCTACATGAGCAATAACCTCACCGCTATATGGAGAAGCTAGCTCATAGCTTTCCTCTGCATCATGCCACTGACCATTAATCCAAAGTTTTGTATCCTTCATCCTTCAAATGCACCTCCAAATAATCATGTTCTTCTTTATTCTATCACGAAGAACTTGAACTAGACGCAATGGCAGCTGCACTAACCGCTGCAATCATTGCTGCTTGCTGTGCTTGGATTAATAGCTCAATAGAAGACATAATGGTCATGGACAAAGACTTTTGTACCTTTGCCATATCATAAATAGCAAATTGTACAGCCATAAAGAGCACAAATTCACGATGCCATTTTAATAACTTCATGTCTTTTAATTCATGGTATAAATCAATCAACCCTTGAAGTTGTGCTTTATCCAGGTTAAGTATGGCTAAAAAGCCAAGTAAAGGATAATGCATAGCCTTGACTTTAACGTTTTGCTTTTTGAGCCCATCACGAAGGGTTACAACATCGGGTACTAGCTGACCATCAAATTTGGGTGATAAAAATGTTAATACCTGTGAAAGCCATTGGAGCTCATTGCCAGCATTAAAATTATATGTTCTTAGTTCTTTATAGTATCGATTCATGGTATCCGCGCGCAATTCAACATCATCAGATGGACTGCTTAATAATATGGCATAAGGAATGTCCTCATAGGAGGTTAAAAATGGATGATGTTTACGTATAGCATCAAATAAGGCTCTTGCCACCTGTGCATGCGTCTTTTTATCCTGTTCATCCTCCGTCAAGAATTGTGCTCCGATATAGCTAAAATTGCCGCTTCTGAATTTCGCTTCCTTTAAGATGCTCACATTTGTAAGTAAATTCTTCACTGCCTTTTCTGCATCATCTTGCTCCATGAGATTGGCAGCAATACTATATCCAACGGTTGTCCGTAAAGGAGAAAGCCATGAAGATTGCTTCTTCATCTCTTGTAAAACATTTTTATACTTCATTGCATCAAAAGTTTTTCCTGAGGCTACAAATGTACTAGCAATAGCTAACACAATTTTACGGTCCACCGTCCAGCCTGCAGCCTTTGATACCTCCTCTACTGTATTGGCAAATTCATTTTCAATCATCACATAATCCATATTTATCACACTCCTTTACCCGTTTTACGTAACATAATGTGAGAAAGATTCACCCTCTTTGTAACAATTAACATAAAAAGTAAACATAATTTAATGTATGTTACTTACTTTATTTGATTTAATAGAAAATATTAACAACCTATAAAGGAGATATGGCCGATGTTAGCAAAAACCACAAAGAAACTATTATTTACCATGACCTTAAAGGATCGATTAAATCTATTCCTTTTCCTAAAAAATTCATCCAATAATATCGCTTTACATACTCTTTTCCATAAAAATTAATATCAAAACACTTGAACGCCCAAAATCAATATTCATCATTCCTATAAGAAAAGAGTCATGTGTCCTAAAGCCTCCCTTTCCATACAATAACTTTTCTACTTCCAGATAAAAAAACAGCGGCAGAAAAACTTTGCCGCTGTACAGATAATCTGTTAAATTAATCCTAGCTCTTGCAGCTCTTCAGATTTGAAGGCTCTTGACCTTGTTAGGAAACGTTTTCCTTCTACGCCCTCGAGTGAAAACATGCCGCCTCTGCCGTCCACCACATCCAATATGATTTGTGTATGCTTCCAGTAATCATATTGATTTTTGTGCATATAGAAAGGAGCACCACCCACTACACCAAGGCACACATCCTGATCTCCTATTAGCAAATCCCCTTCTGGATAACACATTGGTGAGGAGCCATCACAGCATCCGCCTGATTGATGAAACATAACGGGCCCATGTTTCCCTTTTAATAGATCGATTAGTGCTAGCGCTTCTTCCGTAGCTAATACACGTTCAACCACGCTCATGCACCTCCCTACGAATTAGAAGAAACCAAGTTTGTTTTCGCTATAGCTTACTAATAAGTTTTTCGTTTGTTGGTAATGCGCTAACATCATTTTATGATTTTCACGACCAACACCCGACATTTTGTAGCCACCGAATGCAGCATGTGCAGGATATGCGTGGTAACAGTTTGTCCAAACACGACCAGCTTGAATTTCACGACCGAAGCGATATGCCGTATTAATATCTCTCGTCCAAACACCTGATCCTAAACCATATAATGTATCATTCGCAATTTCCAATGCTTCCTCTTTCGTTTTAAATGTCGTGACAGCAACTACTGGTCCAAAAATTTCTTCTTGGAATATACGCATTTTATTATGTCCTTTGAAAACAGTTGGTTTAATGTAGTAGCCATTTTCGAAGCCTTCACCCACATTATTTTTGTCTCCTCCAATTAGACATTCTGCACCTTCTTGCTTACCAATATCTAAATAAGAAAGAATTTTTTCCATTTGCTCACTAGATGCCTGTGCACCCATCATTGTGTTTGGATCAAGTGGGTTGCCAACTTTAATGGCTTCTACTCGCTGTAATACGCGCTCCATAAATTTATCGTAAATAGATTCCTGAATCAGTGCACGGGAAGGACAAGTACATACTTCCCCTTGATTTAGAGCGAATAGCACAAAGCCTTCAACAGCTTTATCTAAAAAGGCATCATCTTTATCCATAATATCTTCAAAGAAAATGTTTGGCGACTTACCACCCAGTTCTAATGTTACTGGAATAAGATTTTGAGAAGCGTATTGCATAATTAAACGCCCTGTTGTTGTCTCACCTGTAAAGGCAATCTTACCAATGCGTGGATTTGATGCAAGCGGTTTCCCTGCTTCTAAGCCAAATCCATTCACAACATTAATGACACCTGGTGGTAGTAAATCTTCTATTAATTCTAAAAGCACCATAATAGATGCTGGTGTTTGTTCTGCAGGTTTTAATACGACACAGTTTCCAGCTGCAAGTGCTGGTGCAAGCTTCCATACAGCCATTAATAACGGGAAGTTCCAAGGTATAATTTGGCCAACTACGCCAATTGGCTCGTGGAAATGATAAGCAACTGTATCGTTATCTATTTGGCTTACTGAGCCCTCTTGAGCACGTAATACCCCAGCAAAATAACGAAAATGATCAATTGCAAGAGGGATGTCTGCATTTAATGTTTCGCGTACCGCTTTACCGTTATCCCATGTTTCAGCAACGGCTAGCTTTTCTAAATTTTGCTCAATACGGTCCGCAATTTTAAGTAAAATGTTTGCGCGTTCTGTTGGTGATGTTTTGCCCCATGCATCCTTAGCAGCATGTGCCGCATCTAATGCATGTTCAATATCCTCAGCTGTGGAACGTGCTATTTGTGTAAAAACTTGTCCAGTAACAGGAGTAACGTTATCAAAGTATTGACCCTTCACTGGGGGTGTCCATTCGCCACCGATATAATTATCATATTTCTCTTTGAATTGAACTACCGATCCTTCAGTGTTTGGAAATGCATAAACCATTTTACTTCTCCCCTTTACACAATTTAATGAGAACTATCTACAAAAAACGTTATTTTATATCGGAATAACAATATTTTCATAGAAACCCTCTCACCTAATATATTGTCAGAAACATAAAATAATTTCAACTTTTTCAAAAACTTTTCCAACTAATTTATTTTTGCTAGAAAAGCTTCTAGCATTCACTGTAAGTGCAACGTTAAGGTATACTTAAAAATAATATAAAATATAGGAGAACAATATGCGTATTAATAAATATTTAAGTGAAACAGGCATCATATCTCGTCGTGGCGCTGATAAATGGATAGCAGAAGGAAAGGTAACAATTAACGGAGAAGTGGCAACAGTTGGTAGTCAAGTTGAAACAGGAGACATTGTTTGCGTGGATGGAAAAGAGGTAAAGAAAGAACAACAGCTTGTTTACATTGCTCTAAATAAACCTGTCGGCATTACAAGTACGACAGAGCGTCATATAAAAGGCAATGTTGTTGATTTTGTCAATCATCCTCTACGTATTTTTCATATCGGGCGTCTTGATAAGGAATCAGAGGGGCTATTGTTATTAACGAATGATGGTGATATCGTCAATAAAATTCTACGTGCTGAAAATCATCATGAAAAAGAATACATTGTTCAAGTTGATAAGCCTATAACTGCTCAATTCATCCAAAAAATGGGTGCAGGTGTCGATATTTTAGATACAACAACCCTACCATGCCATGTGGAAAAGATTTCAGATAAAGTATTTAAAATCATTTTAGAGCAAGGCTTAAACCGCCAAATTCGTCGAATGTGCTCAGCACTAGGGTATTCCGTTAAGCGTCTACAACGCATTCGTATTATGAATATTAAGCTTGGTAATTTAAAGGTAGGGCAATGGCGTGATTTAACGGAGAAGGAACGAACAGAACTATTCAAACTACTCAATTACACACCAAAATAGATACATCCAAGGGGAGGGACGAGGACTATGATATCCATTCAAAGCACAGAACAACTAACAGGGGTAAGAATTAGCGCGGATTATTGGGATTTAAATGAACTAATTAATGCTATTTATAAAGTAACTGGTGACGAAAATAAATACTATGATTATCAGGGTCCTCGACTACGTATTTTAAGCGTTTGCTATAAACTAAGACATGCTATGCTTGGTGAGCATCACCTAGAGTTTGTTAGTAATGGACTTAATAAGAGCGTTCTAACACAACATGAACTCATCTTTCCAAATAAGAATGTCTATTTTTCAACAGACATTCTTTGGCCAGAAATTATCTTTAGTGCAATCGCATTAAATGATTTTATTGAACTGCACCAAAAATTAAACAATGCTTCTATATGGAATCATGAGATAGCTATTATACGCAAATTTCAAGCGGCTATTGCTGAATGTTTAGAGCAGGAGATAAGTGACGAAGATTATGGTGTGTTTTTAAAAATGTTACATGCTAAAAATCCCTTAACTTTCCGTTTTGCAACTCAATACGTGGATATTCTAAATCTAGAATATATTGAATTAAGTAAAGAGGAACGTCAGGCACATTTAGCTGCATTTGCTGTGCGATTACTGGTAGAGGACCATGAATATGTAGCATTAAAATCCCATCTAATGGAAGCAGCTATTGCAACGAAACAAGCATTACATGATATTCAAATTCAACTTAATTATCCTGAAGAAATATTGTGGTGAACGAATCATGCCGTCTCAAAATAATCGAGACGGCTGTTATTCTATTCAATTGTTTTGTAGGCCATTTTATAAATAACTTCCTGGTGCTGAGGATAATCTGCTAAAAGCTCTTCCTGTGTGAACAATTCAAAGTCCTCAAAGTCAAAGCCTGGCGCCACCATACATCCGACTAAACTAAACGTTTCAGATTCCTCCACCGACGAGCCGAAAATTGTATGCTTTGGTACTGCAAGCTGAGGGACTTCACCCGCTTCTATATTCAAGCCAAGCTTCTTCGCTTCATATGTCCCATCTGGGAAAATCATATGAACGGTTAGAGGGCTTCCTGCGTGATAATACCATAGCTCGTCCGATTGTAGACGATGAAAATGTGAGATATCCTGTGAGCGCAGGAGGAAATATATACTAGTATAAATTGGTCTCTGTACATCTCTCACTGCTATATCGTCCGATGCACGAAACGATGAAATGTAATAGCCCCCTTCAGGATGTTCGGCTAACTTTAAATGTTCAATAAAATATTGTGCTGAATACTTCAAAAAGCATCACTCCTTTTTTCAACCTTACCAAAAAGTAAAGTGGAAATGCTACCTCTGATTTTCTTTCAACATACAAGCCAAAAAGGACATCTCAGCATGAGATGTCCTACCATTTTTATAATCCGCCTAAATAAGCTGCCTTTACTTGCTCGCTCTCTTGTAGCTCTTTTGCTGAACCAGATAAAACAATACGCCCTGTTTCCAGTACATATGCACGGTTAGCGACAGATAATGCCATATTAGCATTTTGCTCTACAAGTAATACGGTTGTTCCTTCTTTATTAACCTGCTCAATAATATTGAAGATATTTTTCACCATCAACGGTGCAAGACCCATCGAAGGTTCATCCATTAATAACAGTTTTGGTTTTGCCATTAAGGCGCGCCCCATCGCCAGCATCTGCTGTTCCCCACCAGACAATGTACCTGACTGCTGTTTTCGGCGCTCTAATAATCGTGGAAATAACTCGAAAACATGATCCATATCTTTCTTAATACCTGCTTTATCATTACGCAGATACGCACCAAGCTCTAAGTTTTCCTCAACTGACATATTGGCAAAAACACGGCGTCCTTCTGGAACGTGAGAAATCCCTGATTTAACAATAGTCTGTGCCGCTTTCCCAGCTATCGAAAAGCCTTCGTATTCAATAATGCCACCTTTTGGCTTTAATAAACCTGACAATGTCTTTAAGAGCGTGCTTTTTCCAGCACCGTTTGCACCGATTAACGTTACAATTTCACCCTCGTTTACTTCTAAAGAGAGGCCCTTTAATGCTTGGATGTTGCCATAAAAAACATCGATATTTTGTACTTTTAGCATTAGCCGATAACCTCCTCACCAAGGTACGCTTCTATTACCTTTGGATTGTTGCGAATTTCTTCTGGTGTTCCGTCAGCGATTAATTGTCCGTGATCAAGTACGTAAATGCGCTCACAAATACCCATAACTAAGCTCATATCATGCTCAATCAGCAATATTGTTAAGCCGAACTCTTTACGAATAAATGCAATTAGCTCCATTAAATCATGGGTTTCTTGTGGGTTCATCCCTGCTGCTGGTTCATCCAATAAAAGCAGTTTGGGATTTGCCGCTAACGCACGAGCAATCTCTAAACGACGTTGCATCCCGTATGGCAAATTCTTAGCTAGCTCGTCTTTATAGACATCTAAGCCAAAGATTTTTAAGAACTCAATGGACTGTTGCTCCATTTCGGCCTCACCTTTGAAATGCATAGGTAAACGAAAAATAGAAGCCCACATAGAATGCTTTGCAAGTGAATGATTGGCTACCTTTACATTGTCAAGAACAGATAGCTCTTTAAATAATCGAATATTTTGGAACGTACGGCTGATCCCTTTCTGTGTAACCTGATAGGGTGCAAGTCCATTCAATTTCAGACCATTAAAAGTAATTGTACCTTCCGTAGGTGTATATACCCCTGTTAACATATTAAAGCTAGTTGTTTTCCCAGCTCCGTTTGGCCCAATAAGTCCTACCAACTCGCCTTGGTTAAGGTACATATTAACACCCTGTACTGCCTTTAAACCACCAAATTGAATACCCATATTTTCAACATTGATAAGAAGGTTTCCAGTCATTATTTCGTACCTCCCTTTTTACCAAACTTAAATAATTGTGTTATCTCTTTCGTTCCCATTAAGCCTGTTGGACGATAAAGCATCACGATAATTAATACTAAACTGTAAATAATCATACGCGTTTCTGGGAAGTTTGCTAGATAAGTAGACACGACTGTTAGGAAAATCGCTGCAATCACTGAACCAGAAAGACTTCCTAAACCACCAAGTACAACGTAAATTAAAATATCAAATGATTTTAAGAAACCGAATGTTGTCGGTTGGATAATGTAAAAGTTATGTGCAAAAATGGCTCCCGCTAGACCTGCGAAGAAAGACCCAATAGCGAATGCAACAACTTTATAGTAAGTTGTGTTAATACCCATCGCATCTGCTGCTATTTCATCTTCTCGAATGGAAATACACGCACGCCCATGACGAGAATTTGTAAAGTTTGAGATCACTAGAATCGTTAACACTACGCCAAAGAATGCGTATGTCCAGTTCGATAAATATTTAACCTGCATCCCTGCGGCGCCACCAACATAATCCGTATTTAAAAAGATAATACGAATAATCTCTGCAAATCCAAGTGTAGCAATCGCTAAGTAATCCCCTTTTAAACGAAGCGTTGGAATCCCTACGATTAAACCAGCAACTGCTGCTGCTACAGCCCCTAATAGGATGGCCAATGGGAATGGTAACATTAACTTTGTTGTAATAATAGCTGATACATATGCTCCCACTGCAAGGAATCCAGCATGCCCAATTGAAAACTGTCCAGTAACACCAATAACAATATGCAAGCTGACAGCCAACATGATGTTAATACACATTGTGATCAACATATTTTTATAGTACAAATCAATTACTTCTGTTGTAATCAACAATTGTACAACTGCATAGATGACTAGCGCTATTACGGCATAGCCCCAGAAAACTTTAGACTTTTTCATAAAACCGCTCACCTACACTTTCTCACGGGCGTTTTTACCAAAGATACCCGATGGTCTGAAGATTAAGATTAAAATTAAAATAACGAATGCCGCTGCATCACGCCATAACGAGAAGCCAAGTGCACTTACTAAGGACTCTACAACACCTAGTAACATACCACCAACCATAGCGCCTGGGATGATACCAATACCACCAAGAACAGCTGCGATAAATGCTTTAACCCCAGGAATAACACCCATTAACGGGTCAATTTTTGTATAATAAACCCCAAAGATAACACCTGCTGCGCCAGCTAAAGCTGAACCAATCGCAAACGTTGCAGAGATTGTATTGTCAACGTTAATACCCATTAAGCGAGCTGCATCTGCATCGTGGGAAACAGCACGCATCGCTTTACCGATTTTCGTTTTATGTACGATGAATTGTAAAAGAATCATCAGTACAACTGCGACTGATAAAATTAAGATGGAAGTACTACTGATTTGAACGCCAAAAATATCGAATGATTTATTTTTGAAAACTTCAGGATATGCTGCTGGTTGAGCACCTCTGAAGAAAATCGTTGTATATTCAATTAATAGCGATACACCTATCGCTGTAATTAAAGCTGCAATACGTGTCGCATTTCGTAAACGTTTATAGGCAATACGTTCAATTAATACACCAAAAATTGCACAAACTAACATCGCCAATAATAATGCTGGGAAGAAACCAAGCTCCCATTTAGCAATAGCGTAAAAGCCAATAAATGACCCAATCATGAAGACATCACCATGAGCAAAGTTAATCAGCTTGATAATACCGTATACCATCGTATACCCTAACGCTATTAACGCGTAGATACTTCCAAGTGAAATACCGTTCACAAGTTGCTGTATCCATTCCATGCGCATTCACTCCTTTAAATTTTCTGAAAATTGAAAAATAAGTACATAGATCGATACTAAAAGTTATGTTTTGCTCTACGATTCTAGTTATCTAACACACAAAAAAGGAAGGCGTGTTTACCCGCCTCCCCCTTGCTTACAAAACATTAAGGATTAACTTTAGAGTTGAACACTTGTTTACCGTCTTTAAATTCAAGAACTGTTGCTGTTTTAATTGGGTTATGATTTTCGTCAACTGAGAAAGTACCTGTTACTAAAGAAAGATCTTTTGTTGCAGCTAATTCATTTTTAATTGCTTCCCCATCTGTAGAGCCTGCACGTTTAATTGCATCAGCAATGTAGTAAATTGTGTCATAACCAAGTGCGTTGAATGCATCAGGCGCTTTGTCACCATTTGCCGCTTTAAATGCCTTTACGAAATCTTGAATTTTTTGATCTGGATCTTCAGCAGAATAGTGGTTTGTGATGAATGTGTTATTCAATGCATCCGCGCCAGCTAATTCAATTAAAGTTGGAGAATCCCAACCATCAGCACCCATCAGAGGTACATCAATGCCCATTTCGCGTGCTTGTTTAACAATCAAACCTACTTCTTCATAATATCCAGGGATAAAGATAAAGTCTGGATTTGCCGCTTTAATATTTGTTAATTGTGTACGGAAATCTGTATCCTTCGCTACATAAGCTTCTTCTTTTACAACTTTTCCGCCACTCTTCGTAATCGTTTCTTTAAAGGATTTTGCTAAGCCTTTTGCATAGTCTGATGCATTGTCTGCAAAAATAGCTACATTTTTCGCATCTAGCTCACCTGAAGCAAAATTAGCTGCTACAATCCCCTGGAATGGGTCAATAAAGCATGTACGGAAAGCATATTCATTAACACTGCCATCCTCGTTTACCGTGATATTCGGTGCTGTACCAGAACCCGTAACAATAGGAATTTTATTATCATTTGCAATTTGAACAGTTGCTACTGTATTACCTGAAGTTGCAGGTGCTAGCATTGCTACTACTTTATCCTGCGTTGCTAGTTTAATAGCAGCTGAAGTTGCTTCAGAGTTCTCTGATTTATTATCTACTTTAATCAGTTCAATTTTCTTACCATCAATACCGCCAGCATCATTAATTTCTTTTACAGCCAGTTCTGCACCTAGCCCAATAGAGGAACCATAAGATGCTACATTCCCTGAAAGCTCTAAGTTGGCACCGATTTTAATTGTATCGCCATCAGATGAACCTCCGCCTGATGATGAGCCTCCGCCAGAACTTGAATCGTCTCCGTTACCGCAACCAGCAAGAACACCAGCAAGTAATGAAGATGCTACTAAAAGTGAACCGAACTTCTTAAGCTTTTTGCTCTCTCTCATAATTAAATTCCCCCTGAAAATTTCTCAAATATTAGATATTTCTGATAATTATAAACAATTAAATTCATTTACTCAATAGCCAAAATAATTATTTATAACTATCTAAAAACAAAAGAAAATATTATTCATATAAGCCTTTTTCATTGTAAAACATTCTTTATATTTAGTCTAGAGTGATTTTTCAGTATAATTAGTTATTTGTGAATTATCTTTTAATTCAAACTATATACTAGTACAAAACTATCAGATGAAATTGTTTTTTCAACATAAAGTCTGCATAATTTATAGAACCTCTTCCTCTATTACAATTATTTCCCTGAAAATAATCAAAAGAATACGAATAACTAATTGCTTATATCTGTACTGCTAACAGGAAAAAGCTTAGAGTGGGTTTCCCCTTACTCTAAGCTTTTTTTAATTCAAAGACACAAAGGCGCTCATTAATATTTGTTTCATTTTCTAACTGCACTTCATGAAGCAACTCAAATGGTGTTCCATGATGTAAAAATTGTAAATAATCGTAAGGCGGATAATATAAAATTATATGAATATCTCTCATTCGTTGCTCATAGGATTTCCAAATATTATGAATGACCGCGCGAAAAATATGGATGGAAAAGGGATTAAAAAAGAAAAACACATTATCACGGGACTTTATTTCATATGATTCGGCTATTGTATGAATAAACTTAATAGGGGCATGTGCTCTCATTTTTTGAAGATAACTACGTTTATTTTCTTCAGCCTCCGTATAAAACCCTGCATCCATTTCTATCCCAATGGTTGGTATATGGAACTTATGATGCACATAAATAGGAACTCGCCCTTTTCCGCACCCCATATCAATAAATACTGGATTGTCAGGCATCTGATACGCAGCGAATAATTGCTCCAATCCACTGTAGGGTGTAGGCTCATAACGATGATAGTGTGCAAGCTTAGGAAAGCCATATTGCTCTCCCACTGTGTTTATATGCAAATGTTTATCAAATTGCTGTTCATTCATATGAAAGGACTCCTCAGAAAAGAATGATTTATTTTAACACGATAAAAAGCAAAAACCATACCCAAAGATATTGGATATGGTTATTTTCTAACGACCTCTACGTTTAAATTTAACAACAAAGAGAAGTGCAAGAAGGAGTAGCACTAGGCATGTAATGGCTGTAAACATTGTATTTTTATCAATAACAGGCTCGAGATTCGCAGCTTCACTATTCGCCCCAGGCATTCCCATTGGGGCTCCATTTCCATCAGGAGGTTGCATTTGTTCTCCATTTTGTCCATTTCTCGGACCCTCGCCCTCTCTATTAAAAGGTGGGCTCTTTGATGGATCAAAGTCCTCTGGTAGCTGACTTGGATCAAAATCATCTGGCATCCAATCCATTTCACCATTTTCACTTGGTATTGGCATACCCATATTGCCCTGAGAAGACGTAGATGCTTCCACAACAAGCTCCCCAGACAGTTGCTTTAATATAGATTCTGAGCGCTGATTGGCAAATTCCGGCAAGCTATTTTCACCTTCAACTGCTTCTAAAAACTGCTCCGTAGTAGAGAATTTGGTTGGATCCGCCTCCACATAAGTAGTTAATAAGACAGCTAACTTTTTAGTAATGGATTGCACATACTCTTCTGTTAAATAAGTTGTCGCTAGTTCTTCTAAATAACCTTCATATTTGTCACGATATTCATCATTCGAAAGCAATGCCTTCAAGAGTGGCCGCTCCTCTAATGTTGTGCCAGAAACAGGCGTTGTCACACTAAAATTAATAGCACTATCATTTAATAGATTGCCCGACATGCCCATTCCCATGTCAACGCCGCCACCTCGTTGTTGCTGCATACCCCTATCACCAGTTTGATCGGGTTGTTCATTGTTTTGTGCCACTGGTTTTTCCATATTAGTAGTAGCGTCAGCTTGATTGTCACCGTTTCCTCCTGCTATTCTACCGCCTCCAGCCCCAAAGCCACCAAAGGACATGTTGTAATCCCAAGGAATAATAGAAAACACACCGTTCTGTTCATATAAATAATAGTTATGTTTCATATTCCCTTGATAACTATCTAAATTCACAAGTGCTGTGTTGACGGCAAAATAACGTAACATTTCATCCACATCGATATACTTTTCTATGTCTCCACCATTATTAATTGCGTCTAGCATTTCAACTAATTTGGATTGATTAATAGTACCTTCATTTGTTTTTAATCCGATACCTGTATAGTCTTCGATATCGTCGCTTATATATTTTAAATCGCTGCCTGTCCCATCTGGCTTAAATAAAAAACCATCATTAGAGCCGTAATTATTAGCCAGGAATGTCTCATCCACAGCTTCTACCCCTAAGAACAAACCCCGCTCCTCACCATTCACTGTGACATACATATAGGAGTGTGCTGGTGTTGGTAAACCCATTTGCTCCATCAGTTCATAGGAGATATACTCTCTCATTAATGTAGCGTCACTATAATTATTATTTAAATTTAATTTTTTTAAGCCATACAAGCTTTGTGTATCATCATAATAATCAAAATCGATTTTTAAGCTATAGCGATCTGAGTCACTATTGACAACCGATCGTAATGATAGATTGCCCTTTGTACGAATAGCAACATTCTCAATTTTCTTGCCGTTTACTGTAATATCTGCTTGTTTTAATTCTTCAGCAGAAGCATTTTCGAGCATGTCAGCCCAATCTTCCTCAGCAATTTCAATATCAACTCTTGTTACTTTATTTTTATTAAATACTATATTCTCATAGGAGAACTCAGAATTTTTCGTTTCAATGCCTACATTCGGAAGTACAGCATATATCACGACAAAGAGAAGGAGTAAAATCACCATGCATAGATAGACAATTCGTGTTTTAATCATAGCCGTCACCTCTCATCGTAGTTCTATTTGTTAATGAGGTCATTACGCTGTGAAATTCCCATCATAGCTCAGCATAATAGCTGATTTTACACCAGCTACCTTTGTTAGTTCATCCATCAATTTTGCATCATTTTGTTTTACACGAATTTCATAAGTTGTTTCGATTTCATTCTGTTGCATAATGGATTTCGATTTGAGAGCGAATTTTTTCGTTTGCGCAGCAATAATTCGCTCAATTTCAGCATTAGCCAATTCCTCTTCAAACTTTACAATCAGTAAATACGGATTTTCTACCGTTATTTTATTAACGAATATTAGCAATACAAGTCCGATTAAAACAGCACCAATAATCACTAATGGAATAAAGCCAGCACCACATAAAATACCTGAAACAATTGCCCAGAAAATATAGACTAAATCCATGGGATCCTTAATAGGTGTACGGAAACGTACAATAGATAAGGCACCAACCATACCAAGTGACAGCAGAACATTTGAACTGATTCCCATAATCACTAGTGCTGTTGCCATTGTCATTATAAGCAGTGAGATATTGAAGGAATGTGAGTAAATGACTCCATTAAAGGTCTTCTTATAAACAGCATAAATGAAAAGCCCAATAAAAAACGCGACTACTAAACCAATAATTGAATCGATTAATGAAAACGAGGTTGTTTTTTCTAAAAAGTTAGATTTAAAAATATCACTAAATTTAATTGTATCCATTGTTCATTCTCCTTTATTATTAGCCATACATACGACTAAGTTGATATTTTGAATAGGCCTCCGCACGAGTATCCACTGACTGTAGTAAATATTTGATGATGTCTGGTAGATATTCATCGTACTTTACCTCTAAAATTACAAGATTAGGCTCCAGCACATCGACCATAGGCAAGTTTTGATTAAACATATCCGTGTTGCGTAGACTCGATTGCACCTTACTATCAAATGTCACACGCACATTGCCAAACGGATAGATATAGGCTTCTCGCTCGTAATCCACTACCGTAGTAGGTCGCAACTGGTTGTAATTCATCTCATGATATAAATCTCGAATTAGCGCTCGGTCATCATTCTCCATCCATGCTATCTCGCCAATACGTAGTTTTTCATACTCAGCTTGAGATATTGAACATTTTGTTTTAAAGGTCACATTGTTACGCTTACTCTTCCGCTCAAGATTTATAACATCACTAGACTTGCCGTATATGCGTACTCGATATTTATCTCGATTAATAAAGCCTTCTTTTTTCTCATTTAACACTTTATTAGCAAAATTATCGAAGTACGTACTACGAATCAAATATTTACCGTCTAACCCAGCATGATGATCTCGCTGCATAACATGCTGAAGCCTGACTTTTAATAATGCATAATCTGGATAGGAGATCGCTTGTTTTATTTCTTGGCGACCATTTGGATTAAATGAAGTAACTATTGGCATTTCATCACTCTCCCTACTTGTATTAGTGTCAGACTGACGAACCTTTAATGCTGCTCGTCCCTTTGTTCATTTCCCGTCTCCATCGTTTACTATAAAGGGCTTTTGTGTCAGGCAGATGTCAGCTTTACAAATTCTTCAACTCTCTTTTACAAAACAAAGCAGATTTCTGGGAGACGGATTAAACCAACACTAAGAAGGCTACTACGCTCTTATAGCGTAGTAGCCTTTTGCAATACTAATTCAAAATGTGTTCCAGAGGGATTGCTTTCAATTAATCGCAAATCGCCCCCAAGAGATTGGGCCATCATTTTACTAAGTGGTAATCCTAAACCCAAGCCGCGAACAGTATATTTTTTATTTTCCCCTCTATAAAAGCGCTCAAAAATAAATGACTGATCCTCTAGAGGGATTCCTTGTCCTGTGTCCTTCACCATCACTGACAGAGCCTCGCCATGTTCTATCAACCTCAAGGTTATTGTTCCTTTGTCCATCGCCTGTTTAGCATTGGTTAATAGGTTTGTAATGATCTGTTGGATACGAACAATATCTATCTGTACAAGCACAGGTTTTTCTAACAAATGTAAACGGACTTTTACATGTTCATCTTCCTGCATGACTTCCCACTGTGCCACCGCCTCTCGTAGTAGCTGATTAACATCTACTGACTCTATCTGCACAGGAATAGCATCGACAGCAAAATGGTTAAAGGCAAGTAAGTCACCAACCATTGTTTTCATTTTTGTCGTTTCGACCATAGCCATTTCAATGAATTCTATAGCATCCTGTCCCGTTACAACACCATCTTTTACAGCCTGTAATAAACCACTTATAGAGGTGACAGGTGTTTTCAATTCATGGGTGACACCTGCTAGTAATTCCGTTCGAGTTTTCTCCAGCTGTTCTAATTTATTTGCCATATTTTTGAAGGAGGAAACAAGCTCATAGATCTCCTTTTCCTTACTATATTGAGGCAAATCAATTGCATAATTGCCTTCCTGTACATGCTTGGCAGCCTCAGCTACTTGTTTAATGGGATGGGCCAAACGCTTTGACAGAAAGTAAATAGCGATCCAGCCTAATAATGCTAGTGCTCCAATTAATATGGCAAGCTGTCCATATGCTTGGTTAACTCTTGTTAAATTCTCCTTCTTCTCCATCACCAGGGCCCAGCCCAATAACTCATGATTATTTTCTATCTTTCTTTTCACTATATATTCAGGTTCAAGTCCATCCTTTATTTCCTTAGTACCTTCTTTTCCATCTAACATTTCAGCTACATTTTTAGCACTACCAGGGGGTACAGGACGGTTGCTAGTCAGTATATTTCCCTCTGTATCTACAACATACAAAATCGGATCGATCTCTTTCATATTAAAACGCTGACGATCCCCTATGAAACCTGGAATACCATTTATAGGTCCATTATTAGGATTTGTTGTATCCGTTAAACGATAGACCGTCTCGTCTGCTAAAAACTCCATTAATTCTAATCGATTTTCAAATGTTGTATGTCGAATCCACGCTGCTGAGATTAAAGATATAATAGCTAAGCCTATAAAAAGTGTCAGTAAATATCGGCTCGTCCAATATTGAAGTAAGGATATTCGCTTATTTTTTTTGAACACTTAGCTGATACCCCAATCCACGTAGTGTCTTTATTTCTCCTTCCGCTTCATCCCATTCTTTTAAAGCCTTCCTAAGCCTCTTTATAGCTAAATCTACAGCACGATCACTACCCTCATACTCCCATCCCCAAACTTGATCTATAAGCTGATCCCGGGTAAACGTTTGATTGGGGTGGTCAGCTAAAAACATGAGCACTGATAAATCCCTTGGCGTTAATACAATCTCTTCTCCACCCAAAAGCACTTTATGCGCTTTACAATCAATCACTAGAGACCCATACTGCTTACTAGTAGCTGAATCAGAACTACCTACAGCACGTCTTAAAACAGCCCTCACTCTTGCAACAACTTCATCTGCGATAAAAGGCTTGGCAATATAATCATCTGCCCCATGATCAAACCCCTCTAGACGGTAATTAACCTCACCTAATGCTGTTAACATGATAACTGGGCAAGTACTTCGTTCTCTTATTTCTTTTAAAATGGACCAACCATTTTTTTCTGGTAACATAATATCTAGCAACACTAGATCTGGCTGTGTTTCACGAAACATGACCAAGGCTTGACCACCATTGAAACATTGTGTCACACTATAACCCACTTTTTGTAAATACACCTTTAAAACCTGGCTTATTGGATATTCGTCTTCTATTACTAGAATGTTTGCCAAAGTCAATCACCTCGCTACTAGTTCACTCTTATATTCATTATAGCACTGGATTATGTCAGTTAAATGTCAGCCTATCCATTACCCATAAACTACTAGCACAGATTATATAGAGGACATCTATTGACAATGTCTTCCTCAGCCACTTATCATTGAGTGCGAATGATAATCAATGATAATTCATTCAAAAACCTAGTAAATGAAATTAAGGGGGGTAAAAGCATGATTATTGTAACGAATCGTATTCAAGTAAAACCCGGTTTTGCTGCGAGAATGGCACCAAATTTTACAAAGCCAGGGCCTCTGCAACAGTTTGAAGGCTTTCATAAAGTAGAGGTATTAATTTCAACTGATGATCCTACTTATGATGAAATGAGTGTTAATATGTATTGGGAATCTAAGGAGCATTTCCAAGCATGGCGTAATAGCGATGCATTCGCTGCAGCCCATCAACGCCCAAATTCGGGCTCTGAGGGAGAAAAGGCTGACAGTCCAATTATCGGCAGCAAAATAGTGGTGGCGGAATTAGCTTCTTCTATTGAAGCCTTAAATTAATAAACGACGATTAAATTACTTATACATTATCTTCTGATTCTATCTAAAAAGCCCTGCATGTTGAACGATCATGCAGGGTCTTTTTTTTTGATATAAGAAACATTGATTAAATCAATATAAAAGAATGACTAGTATATAGCCCAACACGGATAGACAGACCGAGCCAATTAAACCTGCAATAAATGCCTTTACACCTAGCTCCTTAAATGTTTTCATCTCAACATTTAGCCCTAGACCAGCCATTGCCATCGCAATTAAGATATAAGCAATATTTACAAATGCTTGCGATACATTTGTCGGTATAATCCCTAAAGAGTTGATAGCACTCATCGCTAAAAATCCTAAAATAAACCACGGTATGATGGATAAAGAAAATGCCTTTTTCTCTTCACTTTTGTCCATTCTTCGATAGAAAATACCAATAACAATTGCTACAGGTACAAGTAGGGCCACTCGTGTTAATTTCACGATGACGGCTATATCAATTGCTTCATTTCCACCAGCAGATGCAGCTGCAATTACATGCGCAATTTCATGTAATGTCCCCCCTGCGAAAATACCATACGCAGTAGGTGTTAAATCGATGATGGAATAAAGTACCGTATAAATAAGTGTAAAAATAGTCCCCAATAACGCAACTATCGCTGCCCCTACCGCCGTTTCCTTTTCATTTGCTTTAATTTGAGGTGCAATTGCCACTACTGCAGCAGCTCCGCAAATGGCAGTCCCGCAAGCCGTTAATATCCCTAGCTTTTGATCGACTTTAAATATTTTTGTTAGGCCGTACACAACCATTAAGGCAAATAGCAAATTAATGACTGCAATTAAAAAAACGTTAGCACCCGCATGATAAATATCTGCCAAATTTAAGCGCATACCCAATAAAATAATACCAAAGCGTAATAGCTTCTTGCTGGAAAATGAAATACCTACTTGCCAAGAATCTTGTACTTTAAATGTTGCTCGCCAGGTCATCCCTAATATAATGGCAATAACCAACTGTCCCAATATTGAAAAGAAAGGAAATGTGGCAATATATTTCGCTACTAAAGCAATAAGAAGCGTTAACAATATCCCCTTCAAGAAATTTGGATTAAGAGTAGATTTTAATTTATGCTGTCTATTAACCATGATGTTCACTTCTTTCTCCCTTGTTGATTATTACTTTAATAAAGAGTGCACTATTAGTAAAATACATATATATAATTATTATTATTAATATTTCTAATAATAGGGGTGAAGATATGCAATTGGATGCTTTAAAAACGTTTATCACACTGGTTGAGGTCAATAATTTTACAAAGACCTCTGAAATACTTCATATTTCACAACCAAGTGTTAGCTTACACATTAAGAATCTAGAGCAAGAATTACAAACAACCTTATTTATTCGCTCCCCAAAATCGGTGCAAATTACACCAACTGGTGAAATTCTTTATAAACGAGCAAAGCAAATCATGGCGATAGCTGAAGCTGCAAAAGAAGATATCGCTGCCTATCATCAAGAGGTACAAGGTACGCTAGTCATTGGGGCAAGCTTTACAATTGGCGAATATATATTACCTCCCATTATTGCAAGCTTACAGCAACAATTCCCACAACTTGAACTTCAAATTATTATTGGCAATACAAAAGAAATCATTCAATATACAAAATTACTGCAAGTCGATATAGGTCTAATTGAAGGACAGGCTCATGATAATGAACTAGTCATTAAGCCATTTATGCAAGATGAGTTATTTATTGTTAGCGACAGTAAACATCCTCTTACAAAGCAACAACCTCTGACTGCTGATAAACTCCAGCAGCAAAGCTGGGTTGCGCGTGAAGAAGGCTCTGGAACACGTTATTATCTGGATCATTTATTCAGAGCAAATGGTTTACAGATTCATTCGCTTTTGACTATTAGCAGTAATCAGGGCGTGAAGGAGAGTGTAATGCAGGGACTTGGTCTTTCTTTATTGTCTGCCTGTGTGATAGAACGTGAATTAAAAAATGGAGATATGACTATTCTGCGCCTTGAAGGACAGCACTTTATGCGAACATTTTCTTATCTTTGCTCACCTACCATGAAAAATAAGCGCAATGTCGACATACTGATTGATATCTTAATAAAAAAAGCATAGCGATTTTTTTCTCGTCGCTAAGCTCTTTTTATGGTTCTTCTCGTATTAAAATGTTTACTTTCAATGATTTCAACAAATTTCATTGCTGCTCTAGAAAGGGGTACTGACTTCAAATAACACATACCAATACTTCTCGTAGGAATACTTTCCCTTAAAGTTAATTCATAAAGAAGTCCACGTTGAAGATAGTCCTTTGAAAATTCCTTTGTTACACATGCAATGCCAAGGTTACTACGCGCAAATTCGAGTACCAAATCATGTGAGCCTAGCTCAAACTCTGGCTCTATGTGAACGCCTCTTGCAAAAAGATAATCTTCCACATACTTCCTTGAATTCGATTTTTTCTCTAGAAAGATAAGTGGAAATTTTAAAAGGTCCTCATAGCTTAAACTTTTAGATGAAAGTGTTTTATATTTTTCCCCACAGACAAAAATATCCTGAATATCTGTACATACCGTTAACTGTAATGTTGAATCTTCAATTGGAAAA
Organism: Lysinibacillus sp. 1 U-2021; assembly: GCF_029916965.1. NCBI lineage: Bacteria > Bacillati > Bacillota > Bacilli > Caryophanales > Bacillaceae > Lysinibacillus > Lysinibacillus sp. 1 U-2021. The sequence goes on along the minus strand of NZ_CP123966.1, from coordinate 3,296,817 downwards.
TTACAAAACCCTATATCTACTTCACCCGATTTAATAAAATTACAAATTTCAGAGGTTGTGCCATTTAGCATTTGCAATTTAATATTCGGATACATTGTATGGAATGCTTCTAAATAAGGCATTAAAAAGAAGCGTGAGATCGTATCACCTACACCTATTTTTAATTGCCCTGTTGTTAAATTTTTAAATTCAAGTAACTTTTCTTCACCAGCATCTAAAAGCCCTAAAGCAGAATTAGTATATTCAAAAAGTAGGCTACCCTCTGTTGTTAATGTCACACCTTTAGGCGTTCGATTAAAAAGACGTGTGCCAAGCTCATTTTCTAATTGCATCATTGCCTGACTTACAGCTGGCTGTGTCATATATAAATCTTTTGCCGCACTAGAAAAGCTATTATTTTTTGCTACAACACTAAAAACACGATATAAATCTAATTTCCCTATCATATAAGCACCTCTTATAGCTATTATATGAACTATTAATTTTACTTATATCATTAACGAGCCTTATAGTAAAATCATATGGTTTTTATATCACTTTACGCTAGATAGAATGAGGAGAGATTAAATTGGAACGTGTAATCGGTACAGTTGTAAGAGGTCTTCGTGGTCCTATTATTAATGAAGGCGATAATATTGAACAAATTGTTGTAGATACAGTGTTAAATGCTGCACATATTGAAGGATATACAATAGAGGATCGTGATATTGTGACAGTAACTGAATCTGTCGTGGCACGTGCACAAGGAAACTATGCTACGATTGATGATATTGCCATAGATGTAGCGGCTAAGTTTGGAGATGATACGGTAGGCGTTATTTTCCCCATCTTAAGTCGAAACCGCTTCGCCAATTGTTTACGAGGCATCGCTAAAGGTGTAAAAAAGGTAGTATTAATGTTAAGCTACCCATCTGATGAAGTGGGTAATCATCTTGTAGATATTGATGAGCTCGATGTAAAAGGCATTAACCCATGGACAGATACGCTCAATGAGGTTGAATTCCGCGAGCATTTTGGCTATAAAAAACACACATTTACTGGTGTAGATTATATTGAATACTATAAAGAGTTAATCGAAGCAGAAGGGGCTACGTGTGAGGTCATCTTCTCAAATAATCCAAAAACAATTTTAAATTACACAAAGAGTATCTTAACGTGTGATATTCATTCACGCTTCCGCACAAAACGTATTCTAACAGCGAACGGTGCAGAAAAAGTTTACAGCCTTGATAATATTTTAGCTGAATCAATTAATGGCTCTGGTTTCAATGCTGAGTATGGTCTACTTGGCTCGAACAAAGCAACAGAGGATAGTGTTAAATTATTCCCACATACTTGCCAACCCATTGTTGATGGAATCCAAGCAAAAATTAAAGAAGCTACAGGAAAAACAGTAGAAGTTATGATTTATGGTGACGGCGCATTCAAAGATCCTGTGGGTAAAATTTGGGAGCTTGCAGATCCTGTTGTATCCCCAGCATTCACCGCTGGATTACATGGAACACCGAACGAGGTTAAATTAAAATATTTAGCGGACAATGATTTTGCAGACCTTCGAGGCGAAGAACTAAAGGCTGCTATTTCTGAATACATCCAAAATAAAGATGAAGATTTAACAGGTCAAATGGCTGCACAAGGAACAACACCGCGTCGTTTAACAGACCTTATCGGTTCCTTATCTGACCTTACATCTGGTTCGGGTGACAAAGGAACACCAATGATTTACATTCAAGGCTACTTCGATAATTACACTAAATAAACAAACAAAAATGAACTCTCGTCCTAATGAAGAGAGTTCATTTTTTTTATGGCGAGGATAACAGGAATCGAACCCGTACTCCCATTGGAAAGGGATATGCACTCCTTGCACCTACCTCGTAATAGATGATTATTGAATGCTTGCTATAGTATTACATTGTGCTCAGTCCCTTCTCTTCTTAATTGGTTAGGATTTTAATTTATTTGGAATAATTTCTTCTTGTAGCCAATGCTCACTTGTTTGAACATGTTGCGGTCTCACAAATTTCCCTAAATTATAGCGGAAATCTTCGTAATGGAATGAGCTAGTATTTCTAATGACATACCCCTCTTGTTCCCCTTCAAAGAATGATTTTCCAGTGAATGTACGTTTTATCTGTTCTTCGTCAAAAATCCCTCGGTATAAAACGGGCACTGTTTCTATCCCTAACTCTGCTGCAATGGCCACGGTTTCATCCCAGCTCAAACAAATATTTTCTTCATTCCAAATGCTAAACAAATAGAAATAGCTTGTTAATCCTTGATAATAAATAGAATGCTTGGCATAAACATTTTCACCACATAAGCGCCAGTCCTTTGGAATCCGATACGCAAAATTCGCGTGAAATGTTTTTACCCAATGTCTAGAAGGATGGTTGGCTGAATGAATACTTCTAGCATGCATATAGTCTCTGTAAAGTGTTGTCCCTTCTCCATCTAACTTTTCAGTGACAACAACCTCCTTTCCAATAAAATGATTCACATTTCTAGCAACTTTATCATCATCGGAATAACCCCTGCTCCATGGTAAATGAAAACTTCTTGGGTATTTCATTAATTTCGTCATATTTTCACCTTCCTTTCCTAAAGTTTACTTGGCAAATTGATCTGCCTCACGGAAAAAGTAAAGCCTTGTTAATAAATCACCATCTAATAAATGATAAATTTGGCTTCCACCTCTATCTCCCCCATACTGAATTAACATATGAAATTGCACTAAATGAACAACCTTTAATACAAATTCCTTTTCAAAGCCCAACTCTAATAGAAAATGGCAAACCAGTTGAGCAGAGACATTTTCATGCCCAAAATAACCATAACGCTGTTGCAAAGGTTTATATTTTTTACAGGCTGGTTTACCGACATCATGAAACAATGCAGCTATTTGTAGAGCTAGTTTATCGCTTTCTAAATAGTACTCATTGATATACGCGTACACAAAATACGTATGCTGACACAGTAAAAATTGATGGAATGGGTTTTCTTGATCGAATTGATAAATTTCTTTGAAAAGTGGGACTGCTTGAAGTGTTTGAAAAAGCTCTTCATAGGTGGGGTGGCCTTGTATGAGTGAAACAAATTGTTGTCGAGAAAGATCATAGGGACTTGATTCATGAATAATATGCAATTCATTAAACCCTTCTCCTACTGTCGGGAACTCTAAATGCTTTCTCATTTTTTCCATCACGATTAATGGTACATGTCTTTTCCTTTGCTGGTTTCTGGCTACACAGATTGAATAAGGTGTATCAAAGTAATAACATACCTTCTGCACTGTACTTGGTATTTTACGAAGTGCAAACATCCTGCGCTCTCGTTCAATATTGGTTGCATCCACAATGACAGAAAACCCTTTTGCCACTAAGTCATTAAGACGTTCATATAATGTACGAAAGACTATACGTGATTTTTGCCTTGTTGAATCCCCAAATAACTCCTGACGTATAGCGTCGCTTGATAGGACAATTGCATTTTCATTTTTAGCTAACTGTTTCACAAATGTACTTTTCCCACTACCAGGCAACCCCACTGTAAAGATTACCTTCATTCTTTTCACCTCCCTTCAAGTTTCTTTATCGTATGGCATGCCACATTCTTTAGTGTCTCAATAGCATTTCATCCAATTATTTTTAATAACAATTTATGATAATCAGTCATAATATGAAGCAATATTACATATAAAAAAGACGGCTCCACCTTTTTGTAGAGCTGTCTCTGTATATCAATATCTTATTACCTTATACATTTATTGTATCATAAATTTACAATAATTTCTAGACTATACTTCTTTCCGAAGTAGATGTATGATAAATTTCCTGCTTCAATCCGAACAGATCACCTGCATTGGATACCTTCACTATATTCAAATTTGTGGTTGGACAAACAGTTAAAAAAGCAGCACAATTACCCTCTTCTCACCATCTATTGAGGTGAGGGTTACTGTCAAAGGAAGCAAATAACTATGGAGAGGAATGTGAGTAAACGTTGGAAAATCAAAAAGAATGGCTAGAAGAAAAGCATCACCTTGAGGATTCTTTAAACATTATTGTTCATAAGATAAAAGAGTTAGAGCATAAAGAAAAAGGCTTCAAAGAAAATGCTGTTGCCTTAAAGAAATCCTTTTGGAACGATGTGAGAGTCAATCTAGATACCGCTGAGGATGTAGACGAAACCTTTTTTGCAATTAAGCAGCAGGCAGAGCTTTTATCTGACTCAGAGCTTGCACAGGAACGTGCAATTCGTAATGTAAAGGTATATGAACGTTTACAACAGTCACCCTATTTTGCTCGTATTGACTTTTTACAAGATGGTCAACAAGACCCTTTAAAAATTTATATCGGTGTAGCCACATTATTGGATAAACAGGATGAAAATATCGTCATTTTTGATTGGCGAGCGCCTATATCGAGTATGTATTATGATTACACACCTGGTGATGCATCCTACGAAACATTAGGTGAAGAAATTCATGGAGAAATGCTGTTAAAACGGCAATTTATTATTAAAAATGGTCAACTACAATCCATGTTTAATACAGGTCTTACAATTGGTGATGACCTATTGCTCGATATCCTTGCACAAAATGCAAATGAGCATATTCGTAGTATTGTTGCGACAATCCAAGCAGAGCAAAATAAAATTATTCGCCATGTCAATTCTCGCTGTCTTATTGTTGAAGGCGTTGCAGGTAGTGGCAAAACAGCTGTAGCCTTACAGCGGGTAGCTTATCTACTTTATCGTTATCGTGATGAAATGACTGCCGATCAAATTCTGCTAATTACACCTAACCAACTTTTTAATCAATATGTTCATTCAGTCTTACCTGATTTGGGTGAAGATAACATGCAGCAGTTAACGTTTATAGAATATGCTGAAAAACGATTAGGAAAACAGTTTCAATTGGAATATCCTTATGAGCAGCTTGAAGATCTGTTGACAGAAAAGGATGATGATCAGTATCAAACAAAATTAAGCATCATTTCATTTAAAGCGGGCCTCACTTATAAAGATTTGATAGATCAGTATGTTCGTTACTTATCCGATAAAGGCTTGTTATTTAAAAATATCGTTTTTCGTGGTGAACGAATTATTACTGCACAGGAAATTACCGAATACTTCTATTCTTTCCCTTCTACTATATCGATACCAGATCGTCTACAATTAGTAAAAGAATGGCTTTTGCAACGACTAACGAAATTGGAAAAGGCTGAGCGTACAAAGGAGTGGGTAGAAGAAGCTACTGAGCTATTAGATAAAGAAGACTACTCCAAATCATATAGTGAGCTTTTATACGAGGGGCGCTATACTGAAAACTCTTTTGATGATTTTGATCAAGAACGCTATAAACTAGCGAGACAAATTGTCAAAAAACATTTTAAACCATTACGTAACTCCGTTAACCAGCTAAAGTTTGTCCATATGTTGGGTACATATCGACAGCTCTTTGATTTGAATAGTTCTATTAACAGGGATTTACAACACCTTATGCCAGACAATTGGGAGGACATTTGTCTACAAACACTCCCTAATTTAGCAAAGCGTTTGATTGCCTATGAGGATGCTGCACCATTTTTATATTTACAGGACAAAATTGAAGGACAACAGATCAATAGGATGATCCGTCATGTATTAATTGATGAAGCACAGGATTATTCGCCATTCCAACTTACTGTATTACAGCAGTTATTCCCAAAAGCACGTATGACCATTTTAGGCGATGGCCATCAAACGATTCATCCACATACCTTTAATAATCCTTCTCTACTCGACACTCAATTATATGGTGAGCAGGCAGAAAAAATGATATTAACAAAAAGCTATCGTTCGACAAAACAAATCATACAACTCACTTCCACAATTTTAAATGATGGTAGTGAAGTAGAAGCTTTTAATCGAACTGGCCCCGAACCATCGATTACTATTGTGCCAAATGAATTGGAATTAATGGATCAAATTATTCAAAACATCAACCATTTATCTATTGAATTCGAAACAATTGCTATCATCTGTAAAACGGCAGCCGAGTGTTCTGCTGTTTACAAGCAATTAAACAATCGAGTAGATATTCAATTGATTAACCATCATACAAAGCAGTTTAAAAAGGGTATTTTATTACTTCCAGCTTATATGGCGAAAGGCATCGAATTTGATGCGGTAATCATCTATAATGCATCTGCTGCTAATTACTCAAGAGAAAGCGAACGGTACTATTTTTATACGGCGTGTACGAGAGCTATGCATGAACTGCACATTTATTCCATTAACAAATTAACGTATTTCCTTCAATAATAGGTAACAGGAGAATCTGTAAATTACAGATTCTCCTGTCTTAGTGTTAAAAAACAAAACAGTCAATTGAAGGGTAGAAATGGATTTTCGTTGCAGGCTATTGCTTTCCTGTGGGCGAGCATCAAGCCGCTTCTCCCGCTAGCGCTCCGTTTAGTGGCTCGCCTGTCTCGCTATCCATGGGGGTCAAGTAGCCTTCCACTCCAACCTACAAAAGTATTATCTTTTTAGCAAAGGTTTTCAAATAAAGTGAAGGTGTTCACTACTTGTCACTCATTACTGCTCTCCATTGAAAATAAGAGCTTATCCCCTCTATGAATACAGATAAAAAAAAGTAAAGCAACTTTGCAGAACAGAAATCAACCTCTACCCTGCAAAGTTGCTTTTTGTGCAATTGACCTCACCTTAGTTGCTGTTTTATATATAGAATGTATAGTCTTCTGGAATGACACGTTTTAAAAATTTCTTCGTTCGTTCCTCTTTTGGGCTGACGAAAATATCATGAGGGCTACCTTCCTCTACAACCACTCCTCCATCCATGAAAATTACGCGATTGGCAACATCTTTGGCAAAGCCCATTTCGTGTGTTACTACAAGCATTGTTGTACCCTCCGCCGCAATATTTTTCATGACCTGTAGAACCTCACCTACCAATTCAGGGTCAAGTGCGGACGTTGGTTCATCAAATAAAATAATATCAGGATTCAAAGCTACTGCTCGTGCAATACCAACACGTTGCTGTTGACCTCCTGACAACTGACTTGGATAGGCATTATATTTGTCTGATAAACCTACTTTATCAAGTGCCTTTTTACCAATTTCCACAGCCTGTGCTTTAGGAATTTTACGACCAATGATTAACCCTTCCGTTACATTTTCTAATGCTGTTTTATTAGTGAATAGATTATAGTTTTGAAAGACAAATGCGACACGCTGGCGAATTGCATGCACGTCTTTTTTCTTTACATGTTGAAAATCAACCTGAATATCACCAAATGTCGCATGGCCTTGATCAGCCTTCTCTAAAAAATTGATACAACGTAATAATGTTGTTTTTCCTGAACCACTGGGACCTAAAATAACAACAACGTCCCCTTTATCAATGGCTAAATCAACACCCTTCAAGATTTCATTGCCACCAAATGATTTATGAATATTTTTAATTTCTAACATGCTAATTCACCCCTTAGACATTTGCCATTTTGTATTTACTTAAATATTTCTCATAACGCTTAAACAAGTATTCAACCGTACTACATAAAATTAAGTACACAATAAAGATATCCATATAGGCCTCTACATAATTGTAGCCAACGTTTGCCGCTACTTTTGCCTTCAGTGTAATTTCAGGAAGCGACATTGCATAGCCTAGCGATGTCGCTTTAATGAGATTAACTGTAGCTGTGCAAATATTCGGCAATGCCACTACTAATGCCTGTGGAATGATGATGCGTGTATATGCTTGGAATGTTGATAAACCTACTGAGTGTGCAGCCTCTAGTTGCCCCTTTTCAATGGTACTTAATGCCGATCGAAAGACCTCAATTAAAATGGCTGTTGAGCTGAATGCAAATACAATAAACGCATACCAAATTGGATTGATTTTATAAATATCATACGCAATATGATATTTTTCAAAAATAATTTTCAACATTAAAGGTATACTGCTATAGATAATAAAAATTTGTATAATAATCGGCGTTCCTCGAACAAAAGAAACATAGATCTTCGCTAGATGATGGATAACTGGAATTTTATTGATCCTAGTTAGTGCTAATAAAAACCCCAGTGGCAAAGCTATCACCAAAGCAACAACTGTGACTAGGAGCGCGATAGGAACACCAGACAAAGCTACGAAAAATGTTTCAAGTAAAAATTGATAATTCACCTTCACGCCTCCTTAAGTTGTTTCTAGGGTCTTCTTACCCTTACCAAATATTTTTTCTAATATAGTAAATATTTTTTCTATAAAAATAGATAACACCCAATAAATAATAGCCAATGCAATATAAATTTCTAAGGCATGAGCATTGATGTTACTTGCAATAATTAGATTTGCCTTACCTACAATATCAATTAGACCAATAGTATAAGCGAGTGCACCTTCCTGTAATAAAGCAATCACGCCATTTCCAAAGTTTGGTAAAGCAACAACCAGTGCCTGCGGGAAAATAATTCGACGATAGGCTTGGAATGGTGTTAGCCCAACACTAACGGCTGCTTCAAACTGCCCTTTTGGGATGGCTAAGTAGGCAGACCGTATCACCTCTGACATGATTGCTGCGAATTGTAAGGTGAATGTTACGACAACAAATATGGCCGTTTCAATTGAATGGAGATTAAGACCAACATTTTCTGCTAATGCTGGGACGCCATAATAGACAAGAAATAACAAAACAATGGAGGGTGTACAACGCATAATCGTTGTATACAGATTGGCGAATTTAGTTAGCCACTTGACTGAAGATAGCTTAGCTGCCGCCAGCAATAAGCCGAATAGGGTACCTAAGATAATGGAGGACCCTGCAACTAAGAACGTAATTTTTAAAAATGGCAATAACACTGGGATTGCGTTCCAAATGTAGGTTGCGTCAAAATATTTATCCATTTCCTCACCAACTTTTGTTTTTATGAATAAAGACTGCTGAGCATTACTGACTCAACAGCCTTACTATTCGTTCCGATTTAAACTAACGATTTACGTTTTCCAGTACTTCAAATAAATCACGGCCATAGAATTTTGTACTTAATTCATTTGTTTTCTTTTGTTCTTTAACCTGAGCTATTGCTTTATCATAAGCGTCAGCAAATTCCTGCTCTTTTTTATTGAACAGTGGCCATGTTTTTATAACAGCAAATTCGTTATAGACAACGTCATCTTTTAGGTTATAATATGGACCATCTTCTGCAAGTACTTGTTGTTTAAATGGGCCTTCAATCATGACACCACCATCAACACGACCTTCATTTACCCACTGCACTACATCGACAGTAAAGGCGTCACCAGCCTCAAGTTTTACTTTATTATCTGGATTTGCCGTATTATATTCATCGATAATTGTATATTGAGCATTATTTGCAGCAATTGGTGCTAAAGAATAGCCCTTTTTGGCAAAATCCGCTAATGTTTTCACACCTTCATCTTCTTTACGCAAAACTAAACCTGCGCTACTTAAACCTAAGAATTCCTTCGGGAAAATAAATTTCTCTGTACGTTCCTGAGTAAAGAATGCGTTTTTAACCCCTACTTGATATTTCCCTTGCTCCACACCAATTAATAAATCATCACTTGTTGTACCTACATACTCAAATTGATAGTCAGGTAACAATTCATCTACTAATTTCATTACTTCTACATCATAACCAGTTGGATTTCCATTATCGTCAATGTAACTAATAGGCTTTGACGCTTGATCGTAGGCTACTTTTACTGTACGTACCTTTTCACCATCACCCGCATCTTTATCTGCAGACTCTCCTGAATTACAACCTGCTAATAATGCTATAGAGGCCAAACCAATTGCAGCAAATTGAAAAATCTTATTCTTCTTCATATGTCATTTCTCCTTATTTTTCACGTGATTTAATGCTTGATGTTCACATAATTTCTGCTGTTCAATAGCGGCAGTCGCTAATTTAATTATCGTCATATCATCCATCGGTGGATTATGAAGCCCTGCACGAACATTGCGGTAATAACGCTGTAATGGATTGGATAGTTGCAAGCTTTTTGCCCCCACTACACGCATCGCTTTATCGACTATATCTATTGCCATGTTTGTTATCGTGTGTTTAGCAATTGCCATTTCATTTGTTATTAGTCCACGTCTAGCAGGATCATCGTAAGCCTCAGCCACTCCGTATAAGACAAAACGAGCTTGATGGAGCTTTAATTCAATATCCCCTAAAAGCTGTTGTACGTTTGGCAACGTACAAATTGGCGCATTCAGGCTATTCGGTTGATGGTGATTAGCAAAATGAATAGCATAATCACGGGCTGCTTGTGCAATACCTAAGTAAGTTGCTGGGATATGGAGTATCCAGCCATTTATTTTGCCACCACTCGGATGACTTGGTAACTCTACTAAATGTTCAGTTGCAACAAGCACATCCTTTAATACAAGGTCGTGGCTGCTTGTGCCTCGCATTGCAGACATCTCCCAATTCTCCTCAATGGATAGACCTGCTGCATCCTTATGAATGAGGAAGAAGCCAACTTGCTGTTTTTCTTCAATCCAAGCGGAGGTAAGGAAATAATCGAGCACCGGAGACGCAGTCGTAAAAATCTTGCGCCCATTTATTAGCCAGCCTCCTTTAGTAGAAATGGCATTTGTCCCTGGCCGCCCTCCTCGCGTTGGACTACCTGTTGCCGCCTCACTAACCGCTCTATTAATCATGGCCCCTCTCTTTATTTCTTCAGCAAAAGCTATTAATAGATCATCAGTCCATAGTTTAGTTTCATAAATTTCACCGACAACACCTAATGTCCACCCAAGGGAAAGAGAGGCATTTTCGTCATAGCTTGCTAGCGTCTCTTGTACGAGGACCATATCATAGACAGATAACCCTTCTCCGCCATATTGTTTCGGTAAAGTAAGTTGAGGATAGCCAATTTGTAAAAGTAACCGATGTGCTTCGAACGGAAAACGAGATTGCTCATCTACCTCAACAGCCTCTGCCTTGATTGGCTCAGCTATAGCAGCTAGCTGATCTAGCCAATATCGTTGTCGCTCTGTTTTTACAAATAAATTCTTCAAATGAATCTCCTTCTTCCCAATATATATAAATCGTATAAATTTACTAAGGATTGATAATGAAAAAAAATCTCTTGCTACATGAATGTAGTGAGATACTATTTGGTACTGAATTTTCTGATTCGTTGACACTTATAATACTTTTCGCATTAGAAAATGTCAATGGGTGATATTCAAGTTTTTTTGTAAGTTTAATATGTATTACAAAGTTTCAACTTTTACCTTTGATTTATGCACCAAGCTTTTCTTACAACATATGCTAAGACTAATGAAAGAGGTGCATATATGACCAATAATTTAAATTCACCACTAAACGGTGGAATCATAACCCATTCTGCTCCACAAGTTATTCAAACTAAGTTTGGAGATATTAACGGGGATGGTTTTTTTGAAACCATTTTTTTAATGGGCACTAAACAGCCTGATAGTCCTTTCTGGAGAAATCTAACACTGTCTATTTTTGATGGTCAAACACGACAAATGGAGCAAATTCCATTGAAACAAAATATGGGCTATAATCCGACTATTTTCTTGGGCGATTTTACTGGTAATCATATTGAGGATATTCTGGTTGTGTCTGATACAGGAGGTAGCGGCGGAATTGTAAATGGTGAGATTTTTTCCTCCATCAACAATCAAGTTCGTTCCATCTTTGATGCAGAATCTTTTAATAATAAACTTAAATATAAGGTCAATTATGTAGATCATTATAAGGCTGTTGTTCAGAGTTTTAATCCTGCTATTAAATACACAATTGATTTACAGTATAAAGGAGCCGACTACTTAGCTGAAATTTATAATCCAGATGGCACCTTGAAGCAACCGATTGAAGGCTGGGTAGATCCTTTTGGAGGACTATATCCTGTTGATTACGACCGAGATGGAACGTATGAAATTTTAGGATATCAAGAAATTGCAGGTAGATATCATGCTGATGGATTAGGCTATGTAGAAAATATTTTAAAATGGAATGGCCATGAATTTGTAATAGATCGACAAACGGTTGGTATTTTTGGTGAAGATTTATCATAGACCACAAATCTAGCTATTAAATAAGCTAAAACAGGAATCTGCTCATTTTTACTTAACTCTAACAAAAAACAAGCAGATTCCGTTATTTACTTTTTCTTTTCAACCAAGGCAAAGTAGTTATTTTCAGGGTCAGCAAAATTAAAAACCCTACCCATTGGCATCATGACTAGATCTCCTACTTTAACGCCCTTTGCCTGAAAATCTTGATACATCTCTTCAATTTTATCAGCGTAAAACATAATAGAAGGTGTTCCTAAATTTAGATCAGGTTGCATTTTAGCAATAATTTCTTTGTTGTGAAGCACAAAGGATGTTTGAGCTTCCTTAGTTGGTGCAATTTCAATCCAGCGTATGCCTGCCTCTTCCTGTTCAGAAATGACAACAAACCCCACTTTTTCTGTCCAAAATTTCACAATTGCATCTTGATCATTAACATATAACATTACCTGTCCAATTTGATGAATCATGTCTTCATTCCCTCCTCTTTTGAGCATTAGTATACATCAAAAAGCGGCTTTATATAGCTTCTAATGCCATCAATTTAGGGAAATTTCGAAAAATTGATAATGATATACATTACTAAGAAATAATTAATTCAAAGTACTTAACTTTTCTTTTATTTCTGATAGAATGAGTATTATTTACCTTTAAGGGAAAAGTATAGAATAAAATATTATGTGAGGATAATACAATTGAAACAACTAAGTTTAAGAAAAAAGCTTATTTTTTCGTTTTTAGCCATGCTTCTCATTCCAACACTATTGATTGGAATAGTATCTTACCAAAGTGCTGAACAGCAAATTTCAGAGGAACAACGGGCAAGTGCGACTGAAAGTGTGCGCATTCTAAATTCTAATATTACAAACATGATTGAACCCAAATTGAAAGATGTACAATATTTTTCACAAAAATTTAGTGAAACTTACTTTCAAGACGAGAGTACTTTAGAACTAAAGTCATTATTAAGTGAATATGTAAACATGCACCCTGAAGTAGATCTGATATATATTGGAACTGCTGAAGGCAAACTATTTGATCAGCCTGTTCAAGAGTATCCTGATGGCTTCGATCCTCGGACAAGGCCTTGGTATAAGCAGGCTTTAGCTAATAATGGGAAGACCTCAATTACTGCACCATATGTTACACAATCTACAGGTGACATTGTCATTACAATTACTCAGGCATTACCAGATGGTTCCGGTGTATTAGGATTAGATCTAAATATTTCTACATTAAGTGACATTACGAATAATATACGTATTGGAGAAACGGGCTTCGCTTCTCTTTTAGATAAAAATCAAATTTACATTGCTCAGCCAGATAAAGAAAGTGGTACAGAGGCAACGGAAAGCTACATTACAAAAATTTATGAGCAGGAAAGCGGTACGATCATTGAAAAAGACCGTCACTTACAATTTATTACGAATGAGTTAACTGGGTGGAAGGTAATTGGTACGATGTTTACTGCGGAAGCTGCAAAAGCTGCGGCATCCACATTAAATATAAATTTAATTATCATTATTGTTTCCATTCTCGTTGGCGTTATTTTCATGCTCTTCATGATAAAGTCTATTGTTAACCCAATTAATCAATTGAAGCAAAGCGCATTAAAAATTAGCGACGGTAATTTAACGGAGTTTATTGAAATCCATTCTAAAGATGAAATTGGTCAGCTTGGAGAAGCCTTTATCTCTATGAAGGTGAGCTTAAAAAAATTAATTCGTAATGTTGATCAAAGCTCACAACATGTCCAAACAGCCGCTCAAAATTTATCTGCTAATGCAGAACAAAACATCGCTACCTCAGAGCAAGTTGCTGATGCCATGCACCAAATGGCAATTAGTACAGAAAAACAAACTACAGGTATTGATCAGAATGCCATTTCAGTTGAAGAAATTGCTAAAGGCGTTGTTGAAGTAGCAGACAGTTCCATGCAGGTTTCTGACCTATCTAGCCATGCTATCCAATTGGCAGAAGAAGGTGGACAATCTGTCAAACAAACTGTACAGCAAATGAATTCTATCCATAATTCTGTAACGCAATCAGATACAATGATTAAAGCACTATATGATCGCACGAAAGAAATCGGGTCCATTTTAGAAATGATTAGTGCTATATCAGATCAAACGAATTTATTAGCACTTAATGCAGCTATAGAAGCTGCTAGAGCAGGAGAACATGGCAAAGGCTTCGCGGTAGTGGCTGATGAAGTACGTAAATTAGCAGAGCAATCTCATCAATCAGCAGAGCAAATTTCTGCGCTCATTACTACTATTCAGCAAGATACAGCAAAATCTGTAGAGACAATGGTCAAAGCATCGACAGATGTTCAAGAGGGCTTACAATTGACAGAAGATACAAGTAGAAAATTCGCGAGTATTATCGAAAGTCTTCGAAACATCGCGCCGAAAATGGAGGATATTTCAGCATCTGCTCAAGAAATGTCTGCCGTTGTAGAAGAAGTATCAGCGACCGCTATTGAACTTTCCGATCACGCAAAATTAAATGCTGCTGCTACAGAAGAAGTTGCCGCTTCCACGGAACAAACTTTATCTTCTATGCAAGATATGGCTTCGTCTGCCAAAACCCTACTCGATATGGCGGATGAATTGCAGGGTTATGTCAATCGTTTTAAATATTAATTATTTAACTGCTAAATCTGAGTTCAAGATAGTATTGAACTCAGATTTTTTTTATTCCAAAAAGATAGAAAATTACAAAATAGGATATTTTTCTACAAATAATAGCGTTACATAACTTTATTTTACAGATTTTTCGGAAAATTGTGTTGATTATTATTCATTTTCCTCTTAGAATCAGATTAAACATTTGAACGACTTAGGAGACTACTAGTGTAATAAAACCAATCAAGTAGTTAGTTGTATTACACTTCAATATTGTCGTTTAAGGAGGAATACTATATGAAACGAATTAGTTTAAGAAAGAAACTCATCTTTGCATTTTTAGTCATACTTCTCATTCCCGCACTTTTAATCGGGTATACCTCCTTTAAAAGTACCAAAAATCAAATACTCGCAGAGCAGCAAGCAAGCGCCAAGGAAAGTGTGCGTATGCTTAATAGTAATATTACTAATACAATTGCTCCTAGAGTTCATGATATCGAATATTTTGCCAAGAAAATAAATCAGTCTTATTTACAAGATGATAAAAAAGCTGAATTAAAAGGTCTTTTTCAGGAATATATAAATACACACCCAGAAGTCGAGCTAGTATACATAGGGACTGCTGATGGGCGAATCATTGATGAACCTGTCCATGACTATGCAAGTGATTATGATCCTCGTAAACGTCCTTGGTATATAGAAGCCATTGATAATAAAGGGCATGTATCCATCACTTCTCCATATATCTCAAAATCAACCAATAACATCGTTGTGACAATTATGCAAGCTCTTCCTGATGATTCTGGCGTAATTGCCTTAGATTTAAATATCTCTCTTCTAAGTGCACTGACAGATCAAACACGTATTGGAGAAACGGGCTTTGCCTCTCTGTTAGATAATAATAAGTTATATATTGCTCAAAAAGATAAGGAAAGCGGCACAGAGGCAACGGAAAATTATGTTTCAAAAATTTACGAAAAGCAGGAAGGTATTATTACTGAAGGTGACCGTCATTTACGCTTTGAAACAAATGAAATCACAGGCTGGAAGATAATTGGTACAATGTTCATTGCAGAGGCTACTAACGCTGCTACCTCAACCTTTACTATTACATTACTCATTATTGGTATTTCTATTATTGTTGGTATTATCTTTATGCTCTCAATGATTAAATCTATTGTTAACCCAATTAAACAACTACAGCAAAGTGCTCTTAAAATTAGTGAAGGTGATTTGACAGAGTATATTGATATTCATACGAAAGATGAAATAGGACAGCTTGCTGAAGCATTTGTCTCAATGAAAGTTAGCTTAAAAAGACTGATCCGCAATGTTGATCAAAGCTCACAACATGTTCAAACCTCGGCACAAGGTCTTTCAGCGAATGCTGAGCAAAATATCGCTGCATCTGAGCAAGTGACAGAGGCTATGCAACAGGTAGCGATTAGTACGGAAAAACAAACAACGGGAATCGATCAAAATGCTGTTTCTATTGAGGAGATTGCAAAGGGTGTTGTAGAGGTAGCAGATAGTGCTCTACAAGTTTCAGACCTATCCAGCCAGGCCATCCAATTAGCGGAGGAAGGTAGTCAATCTGTTGAGCACACTGTTAATCAAATGGTATCCATTCATGATTCTGTGGCTCAATCCGATACGATGATTAAATCCTTATTTGATCGTACAAAAGAAATTGGCTCCATTATAGAAATTATTAGCGCAATTTCAGACCAAACAAACCTTCTTGCTCTTAATGCTGCTATTGAAGCAGCACGAGCAGGTGAACACGGTAAAGGCTTTGCAGTTGTAGCAGATGAAGTACGTAAACTAGCGGAGCAATCTCATCAATCAGCAGAGCAAATTTCTACTCTAATTACAGGTATACAACAAGATACCGCTAAATCTGTACAAACGATGACGAAAGCTTCTGCAGACGTTCAAGAAGGTTTACAGCTATCCGAGGATACGAAAAAGAAATTTTCAAGTATCGTTGGAAGTCTTCGTGAAATTGCTCCTAAAATGGAGGATATATCAGCTTCAGCACAAGAAATGTCTGCCGTTGTAGAGGAGGTATCCGCAACTGCTATTGAACTGTCAGACCATGCCAAACTAAACGCAGCTGCATCTGAAGAGGTTGCCGCTTCAACGGAACAAACATTATCTTCCATGCAGGAAATCGCCTCTTCTGCTAAAACATTGCTTGATATGGCAGATGAATTACAAGGCTATGTAGACCGTTTTAATTACTAAATAATACAGCACGATGATACTTGGTTTAGCCCCATCATCGTGCTTTTATCATGTTATTTCATTATTCATTTACCTCATGGCTAAATTGCCATTCAACGCCAAATTTATCTGTAAGTGAGCCGTAACATTTGCTCCAAAATGTTTCTTGAAGCTCCATTCTCACGTTACCACCTTCTTTAAGCTTATCAAATGCTTGACGCATTTGCTCTTCATCATCGGATACAACAGCTAATGTGACATTATTCCCTGTGGAAAATGGCATGCCTGGAAATGTATCTGAGAACATAATTCTACTACCGAATACAATAAGTCGTGTATGCATGACAAGATCTTTTGCTTCTTCTGGTAATGGATAGTCTGGATTTTGTGGTGTCTCTCCAAACGTCATAATTTCAGCCTTGTCCGTATTAAAAACGTCTTCGTAAAACGCAACTGCCTCTCGACAATTTCCATTAAAATTCAAATAAACCTCTACTGCCATTTTCAACACTCCTTTGTCATTTTTTGAAACAATTCTATTGTACATGGATTACAAAACATAACACAAATTATAACTAGAATATTTCATCTTCAAAGTAAGTTTGCTCCTTTCTTTTTAAATTTTTTATTTATTTTCACAAAAGCTTTGACATTTACTCAAAAATCATGTAAATTACCAAATGGCGAACAATTTAAATTAAATCTTAAAAAATATTCGTATTTTAGGAGTGTATATAATGGATAACGTATTTGACTATGAGGATATTCAACTTATTCCCGCAAAATGTATTGTAGAAAGTCGTTCAGAATGTGATACTTCTGTTACTTTAGGTGGTCACACTTTTAAACTGCCAGTAGTACCTGCAAATATGCAAACAATTATCGATGAAAATCTTGCTAAGAAACTTGCTGAAAACGGTTACTTTTACATCATGCACCGTTTCCAACCAGAAACTCGTCGAAACTTTATTCTAGAAATGCAAGGAAATGGCTTAATTGCTTCTATTAGCGTTGGTGTAAAAGAAGAGGAATATACATTTATCGAAGAATTAGCAGCTGCTAATTTAGTACCTGATTTTATTACAATTGATATTGCACACGGTCATTCAAATGCTGTTATTCGTATGATTCAGCATATTAAAAAGCATTTACCAAAAAGCTTTGTCATTGCAGGTAATGTAGGGACACCTGAAGCGGTGCGTGAGCTTGAAAATGCTGGTGCAGATGCAACAAAAGTTGGGATTGGACCAGGTAAAGTATGTATTACTAAAATCAAAACAGGTTTTGGTACTGGCGGCTGGCAACTAGCTGCACTACGTTGGTGTGCAAAGGCTGCTACAAAGCCAATTATTGCTGATGGTGGCATTCGTACACATGGAGATATCGCTAAATCTGTACGGTTTGGTGCTTCAATGGTAATGATCGGTTCATTATTCGCTGGTCATGAAGAGTCACCTGGTGAAACAATCGAAATCGAAGGTAGAACAGTGAAGGAATACTTCGGCTCTGCTTCTGAATTCCAAAAAGGCGAACGTAAAAACGTCGAAGGTAAGAAAATGTACGTTGAACATAAAGGTAGCATCAAAGATACATTAATCGAGATGCAACAAGATTTACAGTCATCTATTTCATATGCTGGTGGCACAAAGCTAGAGGCTATTCGCAATGTTGATTATGTGATCGTGAAGAATTCTATTTTCAATGGAGACAAAGTATACTAATCGATGTAAATCCGCTATATTAAGCTTCAACATCACCCCAATTAAGAGCTGCTTTTTACTCTTGGTTGGGGTGATTTTTTTGGGACTCTTCACTTAAAAGACAATATTTATTTTCAGAATTTTCTATTTTATTAAAAAATTATATATTATAATAGAACTATATTGAAGGAATGAAGGAACGGGGGTTGTATCTTATGAAATCAGTACGTAATAAACTTGTTAGTCTCGCTATTATCGTTATTCTACTATCAACAGGCCTAGTTGGAACCGTCAATTATATGGTCGTGAAAGGAGAACTCGATCAGGTAGGTAGAGATAGTCTTAAAAACGGCACACTTGGCATACTTGAACTTATTGCACAGTTAGATACTCAAGTTCAAAATGGGAAATTAACGCTAGAGGAAGCTCAGGAAAGTGCTAGAACACAGATCGTTGGTCATAAAAATGAAGATAACAAAAGATCCATTGATAATCCCGTTAAATATGGAGATAATTTTTATTTCTATGCTTTCCAAGATAGTGGTATGGTTGAAACCCACCCCTCTCTAGAAGGACAAAATATCTCAGATTTACAAACAGAGGATGGGCGCTATTTTGTACGAGAAATGATTGAAGCAGCAAATGCTGGAGGAGGATATGTACGTTATGATTGGGCCCTTCCCTCAAATCCTGAAATTGTTGCGCCTAAGATTACTTATGTAGAAAAGGACAAGCATTGGGGCTGGATTATAGCAGCTGGTACATACGAAATGGACTTTAATGCGGGTACAAATAATGTTTTATATTACACACTAGGCATGACCTTCCTTGCAACGATTATTGGTGTATCACTCTTCTGGTTCTTCTCTGGACGAATGACAACCTATATACGAAAAATTATGGTCATTACATCTGATATTGCTAAAGGCAAGCTAACTGGTGATGACATACCTGTTACTACAGAAGATGAACTCGGTATACTAGCTAGTAACGTGAATAATATGAAACGTAGCTTATACGAAATGGTCAACAATACAAAGGATAGCGCGTCCCAAATGCGCGTTTCTTCAGAAATGCTGAGTGCCATTACTGAGGAGACGACTGCCTCTGCTGATGAAATTCATCAAGCCATCAATGATATATCTAAGGGAGCTGTAGTACAAGCTGAGGAAGCAGAAATGGCCATTAGTAAAGTAGAAACATTGTCCTCACTTATCTCAAATGCTACAGATAAATATAGTGAGATTACAGAAAATATGAATATCATTAATCAATCTCAAGAAAACGGTAGACAAAAAGTAGATGTATTACTTCAAAATTCAAGTGAGTTTACGCAAGTGATTGAGGAATTGAGAACAACTTTTTCAAGTTTGACGAGCCAAATGAAAGAAATTCATCAAGTCGTACAAACAATTACATCCATTTCTGAACAAACAAATCTATTAGCACTAAATGCAAGTATTGAAGCAGCCCGTGCAGGTGAACATGGCAAAGGGTTTGCTGTCGTAGCTGAGGAAGTCCGTCATTTATCTGAGGATACGAATGAAGCCACGAATCGGGTTAGAAATCTATTACAGCGTATTGAGGTCGATACCGCTAATTCAGATTCAAAAATGATACACACGCTCCAACTGTCACAAAATCAGGCAATGTCGATTACGGAAGTAAAGGGAGCCTTTACTTTCCTAGCAGACTCCATTCATGACATTACAAAGCACCTTGTTTCTTTAGACAAAGGAATGAATGACATGGCGGAAAATCGAATAGTCGTGATGAACGCCATCAATGAAATAGCAAGTGTCGCTACACAATCTGCCGCAGCTACTGAACAAATTAATGCTTCTATTGACGAACAAAAGTCAGCGGTGACATCTATCATGCACTCCTCTATGGAGCTTCATACAGAGGCAGAGCGTATGTACGACTTGGTAGAACGCTTTACATGATAAAATACTATATAAAAAAGAATGCTACGCATATCCGTAGCATTCCTCTTTTACATTATAGTTTGTTAATTACTGCGTGGATTGTTTCCTTAAGCTCTGCATCGTGATCTGCTAGATCTACAAGGTTTCCTAGACGTTCACGTAATACAGGACGCTCAATTACTAGCTTTTCATCAAGTACTTGTACCAGTAGCTCGATAATAAGTCGATCACGAACATTTAACGCTTCTTCTAAACGTTCTGGTGTAATTTTCGCATCAGTTTTTGCAGCTTTTGCCATTTTAAAAACCCCTTTTATATTTTATATTCATGCACATCTATTTTAGCATACCACTAAATTATTTTGAAAACTTTCTTTCATTAAAATATACCAAAACTTTACAAAATCATAAGAAAAGATTTACGACAAATTGTTATATTTATATCATAATACACAGCTACTCGACCATATGATGATGTATTTACAAAACTCGATTGGAGGAATGGGATGAATCAAAAAAATACGACTTATTTACAGCTCATTAAAGTTGTGCCAAAATCTCTACAGCTCTTTCTCAATGTTTGCCTTGTACTATTAGCACTCATTCTCTGTTTTTTGTTATTTAAGGAGCTAATTGAATTTCTTAAAATATTACTATTCGCTAAGGAAGCTGGTGATTATAAACTATTCCTTGCCAATATTCTTATTTTCTTTTTATATTTCGAATTCATCACAATGATCATTAAATATTTTAAGGAGGATTACCATTTTCCACTTCGATATTTTATCTATATAGGTATCACAGCGATGATTCGATTAATTATTGTGGAGCATGATCATCCTCTAAATACGTTAATTTATTCATTAATTATCCTCATACTAATCATAAGCTACTTTATTATCAATATAACGCCACTTGAAAGGCCAACACGTTCTTCCATTCTCATCAAAAAAGATTAAAAGCCCTCACGCCCATTCTAAAATGCCGATATACATGTGGGCTTTTCAAACACATAGAAGAATTGCTGTAAAGCCTGTAAATACTGATTATCGCTAATCTGTATTCGACTCAGCATAAATAGCTCTTGGACCGTTACGACGCCCATTACTAGTGATGAAAGCTCAGCTACATCTATCGTTACTTCAACATCATAGCTATCACTTTCTAGCAATTTAATTGTACCGTTAACAGCCTCAACAATAAGTTGCTGATTATTTTTTGCCAGTAACGAATCCATAACATTCAATTTAAATGTCAAAGTGACACCGTTAAAATTGCGTGTTAGGAGCTCATCAAAAAAGCCCTTCACATTTATGATACGGTACATTAGACCAACTCCTGACACGGCACTTGCGTGATATACACTTGGAATTAAATGATTTGTACCATTTCTTACATCCTCTAAAAAGAAATGGACATTTTCTTCTTGTGTATTCCATTCGATTCGGGTTACTTGATCCGCTTGACTGTTTAAAAATGTACTAAGCTCTAGCAAAGCCTCAGGAGTTTCATAGATCCACTCTTTAATGACCAAATTATTGAGCATAAAATTACTATCGCTTTGTTTATTAAAAGAAAAGGCAATATAGCCCTGAACTGTACCTTCCTGTTCCATTGCAATCACATAGTTATCTGGATTATTAAAAATAAAAGATAGTTCCGATTGTGTTTTAAGAAACATCCCATGTTTTTTTGCTACTACCCTGTTGTAGCAATCTACTAGCTGTTGTTGATCTTCAACTGTCAAATATTTAAGGTGCTTTTTGGTTGGTCCTTTAGGGAAGCTCGAAGGCTCAACCAAGTATTGATAGATTTTCGGTCCATAGCCAAAACCCATTTTCTTATAAAAATCTGGTCTAAACGGATACAAAGCCACAAAATGAATATTTTTTTCTAAAAAGATGTTAAAGAAATGTTGGATTAATTCTTTTGCAGCCTTCTCTTTTTTATGTAATAAATCAACTGCAACAAGTCCTACCCCACCAATTGGTAACATTTTAGAGAACAGATTCATTTGAAAGTCATGTAGTCGCATACCACCAATGAGTTTGTCCTTTTCCCAAAGTCCATAATAATGAAGAGATTCATCGTTGCTCTGATTTTGCATAAAATGCTTTTTCAGCTCTTCTTTTGTTGTATGTGTACCATTCAATCTTCCTGGATATGCACCTACAACGATATTTACAAAGGCTACAAAATCTTGCTCTTTTAATAATTTCTCTACAACCCTCATTATGTCCCCTCCATTTTCAAATTGTTGCATGTTGTTCACGAATTTTTCATATTAATTTTTATACCCCATAATAACATATATTACCACGACCAATTAATGAGTACTGAAAATGATTAAAGGAGGAAAATGTATGACTTTAATTGATTCATATATTCACGAAGTGACTAAAAGGCTACATAAAAATAAACGTGAGATAATCAAGGTTGAACTAAAGGCTACTATTGAGGATATGTTGCCAGAGCAATATACAGAATCTGAGGTGAAGGAAGTACTTAGGAAGCTTGGAAGCCCTTCAGAAGTTGCTGCAAGCTATCAGGTTACTCCCCACTTTTTAATTGGTCCAAAGAATTTTGAACAATATACAAGAACCATCAAGCTAATTATTCCTTGGGCAATTCTTATTACGATCATTGTTCAAATAATAGAGAAGATGGTTCTCTATTCTGGAGAAGAAGCACTTCTCACAACCATTATTACAGCATTTATAGGGATTATTGTTGCAATTATTGCTGTGTTATTTCAAGTTTTGTTTTGGGTTACGGTTATTTTTATTATTAAGGACCGTTCTGGGGCTGAAAAGTTTTCGATCCCTTTTCTGAGAGATACCAAGCCATGGTCACCTGATGATTTAATACAAATTAAAAAGATTCCCAAAGATAAAATCATTCCTATAAGTGATACGATTTTTAGCCTTTTAGGAATACTTATTTTTTCTTTTGTTTACTGGAATGCCTATCGTCTTTTAGGTATTTATACAACGAATGACAACGGCAGCTTGAAATTTGTTATGCCTATCTTTAATCAAAATATTTTACAAGCGTTTGTTCCCATGGTCTTACTATGTATTATCCTAAGTCTAACTTTAACCTTATTAAAATGGCGTGCAGGACAGTGGACAATGCCTATCGCCATCACTAATGCAATACTTCAAAGTGTAGGAACAATTGTGTTTATTTTAATAGCGATACACCAAGATTTTATTCACAGCGCCTCTATTCCTTATATTGCGGCTATAACAGAAACAACCTCAGCTAAAGTTGCCTTCACTATTGATAAAATCCTACTTGTCAGTATAATTATTGCTGTTTTAGCAAATGCATTTGATATCTACCAAGGATTTAAAAAAGCGAAAATATAAATTCCTTTTAATTCATGTATTTAGTAAATCACACATTCAAATCGCCAAAATACCTTTATTCTTTGATGTTTTGTATAATGATAAAGTTGAAAGTATTTTATATACATGAAAAATAATCTGCACAATTCAATCAGAGTAAGGGGAAAGTACTATGACCATTCTTCTAGTTGATGACAATCAAGTCAATTTATTTGTCATTGAGAAAATACTAAAAAATGCAGGTTATGAAAACTGTGTTTCTCTTTCATCTGCTTATGAGCTATTTGATTATTTACAATTAGATGCACCCAATCCGACAGGAAATTCAGTAGATTTAATTTTGTTAGATATTATGATGCCGGAAGTAGATGGTATTGAGGCCTGCAAACGCATTAAGCAAAATGAGAGATTAAAAGATATTCAAATCATTTTTGTTACAGCACTTGAGGATAAAAACAAACTGGCAGAAGCCCTAGACATTGGTGGTGTAGATTATATTACTAAACCAATTAATAAAACAGAGTTGCTTGCCAGAATGCGTGTTGCCTTACGTTTAAAGGCAGAATTAGACTGGCACACACAGCATGAAAAGAAAATACAATATGAACTAGATTTAGCAACCCATGTACAAAGGAGTCTTCTTAGCCCACCGTTAAATGAGAAGGACATCCGTATTGAAGTTTCTTATTTACCATCCTCTAATTTGGCAGGAGATATGTATTATTGGTACAAAATAGACGATCATCGTTATGCCATTATATTATTGGATATGATGGGTCACGGTATATCGGCAGCGTTGGTTTGTATGTTCATCTCTTCTGTTCTAAGAGAGGCGGTTAAGCAATTGGTGGAACCTGAACTTGTCATCCAAGAACTGAATCGTTATATGACGCTATTACAAGATGGGAAAGAGAATAATCTTTATTATTTTACAGCGATTTATTTAATCATTGATACAGAGCAAAAAACAGTCGAGTACATAAATGCTGGCCATCCTCCTGGATATGCACTAATCGATGAAAAATCATGTATTCCATTAGATCAGGGTAGCTGTGCAGTCGGTTTCTTCGATGAAATAAAAGTAAAAAAGCAATCTATTCAATATGAGCATGACATTCAAATCGTGTTATTTACAGACGGTGTATTAGAGGCAATGGGACCCTGTGAATTAGAATCAGAAAAGCATTTGCAAACGCTAACATCCTCCAAGTGGGATTATTCACAATGCCTAATCGATAACCTTTTGCCTAAGGATAAACAAGAGAATCAGCCTGATGACATGTGTGTTTTAATGATTCAAGCTAGCACTAAAACTATATAAAAAAGCAGAGGCTATCCGTTAAAGATAGCCTCTTACTCATTAATACATTTTTTGATAAATTCTTTCGTTTCCAGAAATCTCCTTATACTTTGAAATAACCTCTTCAAATCGCAATGTTTCTTTATCCCCTAAGCATAAAAAACCTTTGTCACTTAGACTTTCATAAAATAATTGATGTACCTGGCTCTGCAGCTTAGGTGAAAAATAAATAAGAACATTTCTGCACAGAACAACATGAAATTCATTAAATGAATGATCTGTTACTAAATTATGTTGAGCAAAAATAATATTTTTCAATAATGTTGGATGAAAGTAAGCATATTGATAATCTGTTTGATAGTATTCTGAAAAAGCATGGGCACCTCCAGCAAGCATATAGTTTTTTGTATATGCCTGCATTTTATGAATTGGAAAGGCCCCCTTCTTAGCTTTTTCCAATACTTGCTCGTTCATATCTGTTGCATAAATTACAGATCTCTCTATTAGCCCCTCTTCTTGAAGCAAGATAGCCATAGAATATACTTCTTCACCTGTTGCACAACCTGCATGCCAAATACGGATTTCTGGATATTCTCGTAAAACAGGGATGACCGTTTCACGAAAGGCCTTAAAAAAGCTTGGGTTGCGGAACATCTCTGTTACATTTATCGAAAAATCGTTTAATATCTGCTCTAAAAATTCTTTATCATGAATGACCTTTTCTTGTACACGTGAAATCGTTGGGATGTTATTTATCCCCATCCTATTGTAGATTCTGCGCGAAATGGATGAACGATTATATTGACGAAAATCATAGCCCGATAAACGATAAATAGCCTCTAGTAACAAATCAATTTCTAAATTTGTATGCTTATTTAATTGTATATTTTGCTCCAAAGGCTGAAATTGTTCCATGTTCATTAACTCCCCTTAGAAACTAACCATACTCTTAAAACTGATATTAATTGATCTAAATTTAATGGCTTACTAATATAATCAGATGCACCTGCCTGCAATGATTTATCACGGTCATTTTTCATCGCTTTAGCAGTCAATGCAATGATTGGCAAATCGATACGTTTCATTTGCTGACGAATAATAGTCATCGCTTCATAGCCATCCATATTAGGCATCATTATATCCATCAGAACAAGATCGATATCTGGATTAGCCTGCAAGACCTCTAAACATTCTAGCCCATCTTTGGCAACTAAAATGTGCATGCCTCTTTTTTCTAATGCCGTTTTTAACGCATAAATATTACGGTTATCATCATCAACTATTAAAATATTTTTCCCTTGAAACACCTCAACCTCAAGTTGAAGGGCTTCTTCCATTGCTACTGGCTGCTCTTTGATTTGTTCCTCTTCCACCGTCGTAACAGCCACTTCGTTCATGGCAAGCTTTTGGCAGTGCTCCTCTTCAATTCCATTTGGTAGGCTCGGAAGCGTTAACGTAAAACTACTACCTTGCCCTTCAGTACTTTGTAAAGTAATCCAGCCACCAAGTAATTTGGCAAATTCCTTACAAATAGAAAGACCAAGACCCGTTCCACCATATTTTCGGACCGTAGCTCCATCTGCTTGCTGGAATGATTCAAAAATCAGCTGGTGTTTGTCTTTTGGAATACCTATTCCTGTATCTGAAACTGTAATTTCTAACCAATCAGTACTTATATCCTGCATATTGTTTGTTAGTTGTTCTGGTGTAAGCTGGTTAATGTCTAATGTGACAGAACCCTGCTCAGTAAATTTAAAGGCATTCGATAATAAATTCTTTAAGATTTGCTGGAATCTCTTCTCATCCGTATAGAATACATCCACTACATGATCTGCCTTTGAAATATGGAATGCTAAGTTTTTCTTCCTCGCAACTGGTGAGAAGGTATGTTCAATTTGTACAGGTACTTCGCTCATATTCACTTCGTTAAAAATAATATCAAGCTTCCCTGCCTCGACTTTAGATAAATCTAATATGTCATTGATTAAAGCAAGTAAGTCCTCTCCTGAAGAATGAATAACTTTAGCAAACTCTGCTTCCTCGTCTGTTAGATTGTGTTGGCTATTTTCTGCTAGCATTTCCGATAATATTAATATGCTGTTTAAAGGTGTTCTTAATTCATGTGACATATTCGCTAAAAATTCGGATTTGTAATTGGAATTAAGGATAAGCTGCTCTGCACTTTCTTCTAATTCCTTCTTCGCTTTCTCTAGCTCTCTTGATTTGGACTCTGCCTCTTTCGTGCGTTCCTCAAGCTGTTCATTAATCATTGTCAGCTCTTCCGTCTGCATTTGTAATTCCTCAGATTGTGTCTGAAGCTCCTCTGATTGAACCTGTAATTCCTCAGTCATTGCTCTTGATTCATTCAATAGACGAACAATTTCCATACGCCCTAAAACGCTATTCACTGTTAGCCCAAAGGTTTCAGTGACCTGTCTCACGAGTTCTTGCTGTAACTTACTGAACTTAGCCATTGTTGCTATTTCAACAACCGCTATAACTTCATTTTCAAAAATGACAGGAATCAATAAAATATTTTGTGGTCTAATCTCACCTAATCCCGTTTTGATTAAACGATAGTCTCTCGGAATATTATCATAGAATAGTACTCTTTTTTCTAATGCACATTGACCGATTAACCCTTGTCCTATTTTGAAACTCTCCATACCAACACCATCTTCCGTGTCAGCAAAAGCAGCCTTTTTCACAAACTGTACTTGGTTCTCTGTAACTTCCCGAACATAAAATGCGCCAAGGGATGCTTGGGTTTTTTGTGCTACTTCTGATAGGAAAGTCTCCGCTAATTTTGTAATTGCTGAAATACCTTGATAATTTGTCACGATTTCAGCTACATTGCTTTGTAGCCACTCTCTTTTTTCAACTGACTCTAAAAGTGTATTCGTTGCATTAGCAAGTTCATTCACTTCATCATTTGTATTCACATGAATTCTTCTTGTGAAATCACCTTTTGTAGCTGCTATTTCTTGAATTGTTTGTGTTACTTCCGTTATCGTTTTTACAATTGAACGGGAAATGCCACTAGCGATGGCAATGGCTATTGTAGAAACTAAAATTAAGATCCCAAATAAAGCACTAGTTAATTTACTATTTCGCTTGTCTAACTGACTAGCCTTCGCCTGTGTATAAGCATTTTCAGTGGCACGGAATGAATCGAATAATTTGCGCATTTTTTCCATATCCTGACGACCATTATCCACTTTAAAAAAATCATTTACTGCTTCTACATCATTATCCTTTTTATATTGAATAGTTGGTTCCCCTGACGTTGCAATCCAATGTTCAATTGTTTCCTCTATCTCTTTAAGTTTGTCCTGCTGAGCTGGTTTATCTTTCATTTGTTGATAGAGTTCATTAAAATCTATTTTCCAATTTTCAGCTGCATTATCGTAGGGTTCCAAATAACTTTGCTTACCCGTAATGATGAAAGCTCGCTGACTTGATTCCATATCCAATATATATTTTTCAATTTCATTCGTTAAAGTTAGAACATTGGAATCGTACTTAATAATAAAATTTCTTTCCTTCTGCAAAGATGTAATTTGATTATTTAATATGACAACCGTCGCAAGTAGGCAAAGAATGATTACGATATAACCTAATGAAATCTTTGAGCGTATACCCAATTTTAATCTATTTAACATTTGGTTTTCCTACCTTTACCTTTCTTTTACTTTAGTATGATTACTAGTATACATGTAAAAATAACTAATTATCTCCTATTTTAGATTCTTAATAAAGAAGTTTTGCTGAATTTGTATCAATAAGTCTATGCATTTATCATATACATTTTATATTGAACCATTTCTAATTTAATTAAGGAGAGAAAACATGTGGATATTATCGTAAGACCAGGAGATTCACTTTGGCATTTCAGTGAGGTATTTAAAATTCCTCTTCAACTCATTTTAGATTCTAATGAAAATATAAATCCCCAATTTTTAAGAGTTGGACAACGGGTTCGTATTCCTGGTTTTGTGACCAACAACTATCAAATTAAACAAGGAGACTCTTTTTGGCAGATTGCCCAGAGCCGAAACCTTCCCCTAGTCGCCCTCTTGCTTGTTAATCCTGAGTTCAGTCCAAATCGATTACAAATCGGTCAAATGATTCGCATACCTCAACGTATCACATGGCGTTTAGTTGAAGGTAAGCAAAATTACACGTATACCCATATGATGAACGATCTCAAAAAGCTCCTTGACGCATATCCTTTTCTTCATAGCTCAAACATTGGCAGCTCCGTTTTAGGGAAAGAGCTACCTGAGCTGTCAATTGGCCATGGTGCAAAACGTGTACACTATAATGGCTCATTCCATGCAAACGAATGGATTACTACACCTATTATTCTAACATTTTTAAATGACTATTTGCTTGCCCTCACCAATCAAAGTAGTATTCGCGGAATTTCTCCATTTTCTCTTTATCAGCAAACATTCCTTTCTATCGTTCCAATGGTAAATCCTGATGGCGTAGATTTAGTAATACAAGGTCCACCAAATGATGAAGCATTAAGAAATCAACTAATTGCATGGAATAATGATAACGCTGATTTTTCTGGCTGGAAAGCAAATATTCATGGAATTGATTTGAATGACCAATTCCCTGCCAAATGGGAGCTGGAAAGTGCCCGTAATCCAAAAACACCAGGGCCAAGAGATTATGGTGGTGAAAGACCACTATCTGAACCTGAAGCCATTGCAATGGCTGATTTGACCAAGCAACGTGATTTTTCAAGAGTATTAGCCTTTCATACACAGGGACGTGTCATATATTGGGGCTTTGAAAATCTAGAGCCCCCAGAATCAGAGGTGCTTGTAAATGAATTTAGTAGAGTAAGTGGCTATGAGCCCGTTCAATCTGCTGGAAGCTATGCTGGTTATAAGGATTGGTTTATTCAAGATTGGCGTAGACCAGGCTTCACTGTTGAATTAGGAAGTGGTACAAATCCTTTACCATTCAGCCAGTTTGATGACATTTACGAGGAGTCTTTAGGGATTTTCCTTGCTGCATTGTATATGTAAAAAGAGTACTCGAACTCCATTCGCTATGAAATAGTCCTTTTGGGCTTTTCAGCGAATGGTTTTTTTTATTGAAAATCTCATCATCATTGTAAAAAAAGGGGAATAAATTACTTTGACAGGCAGAGTAATGTTTGCTACTATTACTCTGACAGATAGAGCAATAAAAAAAGTAGGTGACTTATGGTTCGCAGTGATATTATCCGAGGACATTTGGATTCGATTATTTTACGGTTAATTTCAGAAAAAGACCGTTATGGCTACGAAATTTCTCAGGAAATAAGTCTCCGTACAAACAATCGGTTTCAAATCAAGGAAGCAACTTTATATGCAGTTTTTCAACGTCTCGAAAAAAAAGAAATTATTGAAGCCTATTATGGAGATGTCTCACATGGAGGCAAAAGAAAGTATTACCGTATTACATCATTAGGTAAGGCCTATTTAAATGAGCTAGTGAAAGAATGGTCGGAAGTAAAGGAAATAATCGATTTATTTATGGAGGGCTTAGAATGAAAAGAATAAAAAACCATATTGATGAGCTTTTTAAAGACATTCCTCGAACTAACGAAACGGAAATGGTTAAACAGGAAATCATTGAAAATCTTGAAGAAAAAGTATTTTATTTGATGGACCAAGGTAAAGAACAAGAGGATGCCATTAATAAAGCCATTGTAGAATTTGGAGATATCGAAGACTTAAAGCAAGAGTTAGGTGTTAAAGAACCAGCAAAAAAAAACATGGCCAAATTAAACTTAGAATTTTCAATTTGGGGTAGTGGCTTAATCATTGCATTTTTTATTTTTATTAATCTTTATTACACACCACATACTATTTGGGCAATCTATCCGATTTTCGCCATTCTTTGGTGGCCTTTATCGATGTACTTTGTGTGGTCTCGTAAGAAATGGGGTGAATAAACATGAGGAATTTTATTAACTTTTCTATAGTGGGGAGCTTGATGACAATGATTTTTTTAGGGGCTGTTAATTATACGACATCTCCTCAAACAATGTGGTTTGTATATCCATGCTTATTGCTACTGCTTTGGCCTATTACGTTATTCTTTATGGCTAAAAAATTGTATAAACAATACTCAATTGTTTGTAGTGCCTTAATTATTACATTTCTAATAGTTGAAAATTATATTTACGCACCAGATCATTTATGGTTTGTCTATGCGATTTATCCTATTATCTGGTGGCCAATCCTCATGTACTTAGATGAAAAGGCAAAAACGTTAAAAACAGCCCTAATTGGATGTGCTTCTACCATCATCTATTACTCTATATTGAATATGATTGTATCTCCTCAATACCCTTGGGCAATTTATCCTGCTTTTTTAGTGATATGGTGGCCTCTAGCTTTATATCACGCGCAACGAAAAACCTTTGTAGCATTCTCCGTTACAGCTACGATACTAATTAGTATCTTTTTCATTACAGTAAATGTTGTTTCTTCACCAAGCGTTATATGGGCGATTTACCCTATTTTTGTGACACTTTGGTGGCCTCTGAGTATGTATTTTTATGTGTA
Source organism: Lysinibacillus sp. 1 U-2021 (assembly GCF_029916965.1). Lineage (NCBI taxonomy): Bacteria > Bacillati > Bacillota > Bacilli > Caryophanales > Bacillaceae > Lysinibacillus > Lysinibacillus sp. 1 U-2021. Next base: position 3,265,029 of record NZ_CP123966.1, on the reverse strand, counting down.
TAAAAGAAAAATGTACCATGCTAGCTTTATGAAACGCATGTAAAGTAGGTATTGTATGAAAAGGATTAAAAAGTTCATTAAATATCTTGTCTTGATTATGACCTCCTTACTATTATTAGCACTTGTATTTCCAACATGGACATCATCTATAGAAGACATGAACAGCATCAGTACGCTAGAACAGGTAGAAATTAACGGCAGTGATCATGAAATCATGATACGGGGCCATAACAAAAATAATCCTGTCATCATCTTTGTCCATGGCGGACCAGGTTGCTCTGAAATACCCTACGCTAAAAAATATCAAGATTTATTGGAAACCGAATTTACAGTGGTAAATTATGATCAAAGGGCTAGTGGGAAGTCTTATCATTTTTTTGAGGACTACTCAAATCTTTCATCTGATTTGCTTGTGGAGGATTTACTAGCACTGACTGACTATATTGCTAATCATCTAGATAAAGAAAAAATTATCTTAATTGGTCATTCCTACGGTACCTATATTGCCACACAAGCAGCTGCTAAAGCTCCTGATAAATATGAGGCCTATGTAGGGATTGGTCAAATGAGTAATACCGTTGAAAGTGAGATGGACAGTTTACACTTTACGATCAAACAGGCTCAGCTTAAGAGTAACACAGAGGATGTTGCACATTTACAGAGGTTAATGGAGGAAATTAGTAGTGGTAAAACATTTACGCCTCGTCATTTAGTGAGCAAATACGGTGGAGCTACAAGACTTATTACTAACCCTGATGGAAATATGTTAGGGATGCTTTTTAGTACCGAATATAATTTGTTAGATATTATTCGATATAGCAAGGGGATATCCCTATCCCAAGAAGTTTTAGTAAACGAAGTCCTACAGTCCCCACTTCCTGCGAAAGTCAATTCACTGACTCTTCCTTTCTATTTTGTAATGGGGGATTATGATTATCAAACATCATCGAATAGCGCTAAAAAGTACTTCGACCAAATTATCGCGAAGAAAAAAGAATTCATAGCATATGAACAATCTGCTCACTACCCCCAGTTCGAAGAAAAAGAGAGATTTTTCGAATGGATGCGTATGACTTTTAAAAAATAAATATTTCTTAAAGTAATTCTACACTTGGTAGCATTTATTTAATTGCTATATAATTTAATTATTAAATATTTTAGCGGACGTGATTATATGCCAGAAAATCTAAACAATGTAGAAATTATTATGAAAGAAATGCTGGAAATACAGCAGAAGTCGAAAATGTTTGTTGATCTTTTATCTGAAGGAGAAGCGTTATCACAAAACCAATTAATATTACTCCTACAGCTAAAAATAAATAATGGGATGAAGGCAACAGAAATTGCTGAATTCTTTAGTGTAACACCCGGAGCTGTAACTTCCATGTGCGATAAACTGGAAAAACTCGAACTCATACAAAGAATTAGAGAAAATAATGATCGACGTGTGGTCAAAATGGCTTTAACCAATATTGGTGACATGAAAGTTCAAGAAATCTTTTTAAAGTTTTCTCAGGATAAACTCATAGACATGGCCAATATCTTACGCGAAGTAAACCAATTAATGAATAAAATTTTTTAGGATTTCAACAAATTGAAATCCTTTTTTTATTGTTTAATTTAAGCAGTGCTTTTGTTCTTGACAAATGGAAGTAGCATATAATTTAATTAATATATATTTTAATTATTAAAATATATATTAATTAAATTATAATGAGGTGACTTTATGTTTCAAAAACTCCGTACCCTTACACAAACGAATGGCACAGTTAAACATTTGGATGCTAATTATGAACAATTAAACATTCGAGGAGCTGTATCGTTACAACAAGAAGTACACTTAATAAAAGTGTCCACTCATGGTCATAGCTCCTTCTATTATCCAGTTACAGCGCAGATATTTAATAGCTCTGGCTCGTGTAAGTTAAAGGATTTTTGTCAAATCGGAGAACTCTCAAATGCTGGGAATATTAAAATACGTAATGGTTTTATCCAAAAAATCAATAGTTCTGGAAAGCTAATGGTTGAAGAGAAATTACAGAGCGAGCAATTTGATGCCATTGGAATAGTCAAGGCTGAGGAAATAGTCGCTAATCACTTTCATTTGAAGTTATCGGGAGAAAGCGGAATTGACAGGTTAAGGGCTGAAAATGTGGTAATAGAAAAGGATAGGATAACTCTTCTTCCGTTATTTAAAAAAATATTACGTTGTCACACAATTAGTGGAAAACACCTACAATTATCTAATACAAATGCAGAGTTTGTGGAAGGGGAAGTCGTCCATGTTGGGGAAAATAGTGTGATTGGGACACTTTACTATACGGATGATTATTCGATAGCTTCGAATTCAAAGGTGCACCACATTATACGGAGGGAAAAAGAATGATACTTCTAAAAATGCTAAAGACTTTTTTTTGCTCATTAGCTTTAGTGGTATTATCTGTACTTTATGTTGGATTACTTTTAAGCGCTGGCTTATCCATACTCGCTGGTTTTTTACGAACATTCGGAGTCAATCAAATTAAAATGGGCCTTTGGTATGGCGTAGAACTTCCTGTTATGTTCAGCATCCCCTTCGCCCTATTAATAGCTCTTCTATTGTTCTTTTGTACCACATATATTAAACGTTCTATTGTTTTTTGTTTGTCAAATCTTCGAATATAAAGCAATAAAAAAGTAAGCATATTTTTTAAATAGAATATGCTTACTCTCAACGACTTTAAATAAGTTGCTTCACAATTTTATCAGCAGTTTTAAGCATTGCTAAAGCTCTCCTTCAAGAAAACGGATAAGGTATACTTCAGGTCTACCAATAAATTCTTTAAAACTACATAAGTTAGCATATTCCTCATGCTCCACATCATAGCACCCTATTTGGCCTTCTCCTTTTGGATTCCAGACTATTTGCAAATCAGAGTAATTGTCGATATTTGCGGAAAGAAGGAGGAGCTTTCGATGACCTAGCTTCATCTCAATTGTATCAGTTAGTTTGAAAAAATCGATAAAGTGAATGTCATAATCATTTGGTGCAAGCTCAAGATGCAGTCGATCTCCTGTCAGAAAATTAATCAATTCATCTGGTAACTTGTATTTTTTCAATGTCTCTTTTTTGTTTTCAATAGTATGGAGTTCTATTGGTTCTAGAGCCTTTAAGTAATTTGCTAGTTCCATATTTTTCATACGTACAGCAATTGTATAAGCTCTCTCACCATCTTTCTCCGCTAAAGTGACGTTTGCACCTCGTTCAATCAAATAGTTCACCATAGCTATATTTCCCATTCTTGTTGCAACTGTTAATGGTGTTGCTTCATAGGGATAGACCATATCAGGCATTTGATAATTAATATCTACTCCTTGATCAAGTAAATAAGTGACTGTTTTTTTATCAAAATTCGACACAGCCTGACGCAATACAGGACCTCCATGCTGCTTTATATCAAGCCCAAGTTCATGAATAAGAGGGATATTTCTTTTATTGCCATAGTAGGCCTGAGAATAGGCTCCAGAGCCCACTTGGTTATAGCCATCTAATTTTGCTCCTTGTTCAACAAGGTAACGTACTATATTTTCTTTACAATATCGAACAGCTCTTAAAAAAGAAGGATTTTTTTCCACATTTAAATTAACCCCATATCCAACTAATAATTTTACTACATCCAATCTTTGTGCAATCAACGCTAAATCCAATGGGCTTAATGATGTATGCTGACTTAAACATATCTCTTCTTCAATATTCCAGCCTTTATCCCTCGCAACTCGCAAAGCTGTAATATTGCCAGTATAGATATACATTGCAAGCTCTGGTAGTGCTGAAAATGTTCCAATATCTTGTAGCTTAATCATCTATAGATTGGCTCCCTTCTTATTGTATATACAAAGTATAGAAAACTACCATCTTTATCACAATGGGACATAAAGCTATAGTGTTATAAAATAAAGGGCAAGATTTATAGCAAATTTGATGGTTCTTTTATTAAAAAGAAGGCAATTGAATTTAAAATTTCCCAGGAAAGAATTTATTCAAATTAAAAAGAGCTCTCAATCAGAATAGATTGAGAGCTCTTTCTTAAACGCTTACCATGACTTATTTTTATTTTAAGCCAAGTGCTTTATCTGTTGTTGCATTTATTTCTTTTAGAAGCTCAGGGTTTTCTGCTAATGATAGACCATAAGATGGAATCATTTCTTTAATTTTTGGTTCCCACTCCTTGATATGTTGAGGGAAACATTTATTAAGAACCTCAAGCATAACATGTACAGCCGTAGATGCACCTGGTGAAGCTCCTAGTAAAGCTGCAATCGAGCCATCAGAAGCACTTACAACTTCTGTACCGAATTGAAGTGTTCCTTTACCGCCAGCTTCTGTATCTTTAATTACTTGTACACGTTGTCCAGCTACGATAATATCCCAATCATCACTTTTTGCATTTGGAATGAACTCACGTAACTCTTCCATACGTTGTTCTTTTGAAAGCATAAGCTGTTGGATTAAATACTTTGTTAAGCCCATCTCTTTCACGCCCGCAGCTAATAAAGTTGTGATATTATGCGGTTTTACAGAAGCAAATAAATCCATATTTGAACCTGTTTTTAAGAACTTAGGAGAGAAACCTGCGAACGGTCCAAATAGTAATGATTTCTTGTTATCAATATAACGTGTGTCAAGATGCGGAACCGACATTGGTGGAGCACCAACTTTTGCTTTTCCGTATACTTTTGCATGATGTTGTTCAGCTATTTCTGGATTATTACATGCTAAGAATAAACCGCTAATTGGGAATCCACCAATATGTTTCCCTTCAGGAATACCTGATTTTTGTAGTAATTCTAAGCTTCCTCCACCAGCTCCAAGGAAGACAAATTTTGCTGAATGATATTCCATTTTACAGCCATCTAAATCGTGCACACGTACTTCCCATGTACCATCACTAGCTTGTTTTAAACTTTCAACACTATGATTATAGTTAACATCTACATCTTTCGCTTTTAAGTGATCAATTAACATACGTGTTAAAGCACCAAAGTTAACATCTGTACCAGTGTCAATTTTCGTTGCAGCAATGTCTTCACCAGCAGGACGATTTTCCATAATAAGTGGAATCCATTTTTTTAGTGTTTCAGGGTCATTAGAAAATTCCATTCCTTCAAATAAAGGATTTTTTGTCATCGTTTCATGACGTTTCTTTAGAAACTCAACATTTTCTTTCCCTTGTACTAAACTCATATGTGGTAAAGGCATAATGAAGTCTTGTGGATTATTGATCAGCTTATTGTTTACAAGATACGACCAAAACTGTCTTGAAACATGGAACTGTTCATTAACATTAATCGCTTTTTTGATATCGATTGATCCGTCTTTTTTCTCTGATGTGTAGTTCAGCTCACATAATGCAGCATGTCCAGTTCCCGCATTGTTTAATTCGTGAGAACTTTCCTCGCCTGCTTTTTCAAGCTTTTCAAACACTGTAATTTTCCAATCTGGTGCTAATTCTTTGAGTAATGTTCCCAAAGTTGCACTCATGATTCCGGCACCAATTAAGATAACATCTGATTTAATTTGTCTGTTACTCATTTTTACCTTCCTTATATGTTAAGATTTGCAGAAAGGATGTAAGCACTCCCACTTTAGAAGTACTGTAGCCATGGAGCAACCTCGGAGCACACCATTTCTGTATCAATTATTACCTTATTGCAGTTTATCACAATTAGTTCAAGAATAAAATATCAACTATTTATATGAGAGTTATCAGCTTTTTTCGAGCCTTTCCAATCATAATTCAAGCAAAAAAATCACTTTTTGTTCTAGATAAAAATTGAATTATTTAAGCTTATTGGAATAATCGGCCTAAAAATGGTTGACATTTTCATAAAAAATAGGTTCTTTTTATTATTATATCTGTATAATAACATATAAATATGAAGCTGGTCTTGTATCTGAACTAACTTTCAATTTTCCACAGATTAACTTTCGATTGGGCTTTTTATATGCCAGCCATCTATATGAAAACCACCCATTTGTATGAGCACATACTCTACTACTGCTTCATATGACGCCATCATCTTTTCAGCATTGTCCTCATGCATTGCTCTCATAAAAATTTCTCTAAAGTCCTCATCTGGAAATGCTGACTTACTATATTTTTGCAGGTAAATTGGATCTTCAAGATAGGCATAGATTTGATAAAAGGGTATCGTTTCTAGATTTAAAAACTGACAGTACACCAAAAATAAATTGGCTAATGAGTTATGGTAGGTAAAGGAAAAATCCATTTTATCTTGCTCATAACAATCCTTTAAATTATCTAGTGTATCCCACAATTCATATTTTTTTATTTCTAAGACCGTTTTATTCATTGTTTTATACTTTTCTTTGAGCCATTCCTCTGCTTCAAATTTTAAATCTTTTATTATTCCAGTATAATCAAATAAAATTCTACCTGTTTTAAATTGGACCATCGACATGGTTCTTCTTTTGTTAAAATCATCTTGGAAATACCCACGAATTTGACTTGGTGGATTCGCAAAGTATTCAATTAAAAAACCATCAATAACACGATTCCCTCTTTCCCTCCATCCCACATTATCTGCCAAAATAATATGGACATCGATATCAGAGCGCTTAGAAGGATTTCCAGTAATATAGCTCCCACATACGAGCGCTCCTACAACTTCCTCTTTATCTTGCCATTCTTTCAGGAACGTTTCTAAGGCTATTTTCCATTTTGCCATTGATCATTCACTCCCTTTTTAATTGATTTATTTCTATAATACTATTGAAAAAACAGAAAACCTCTAATACGTTTTCTGTTTTTATCTACTTCTTATTTAATTTCTTTAACAGTTAATTTCTTTTGGCTAACTTCATAAGTGACTACCACGTTTTTAATAATCGCCGTATCATCATAGGAGAGACTAGCTTCAAATTCTATGGTAGCATCTCCCTTCCATCTAAGATGATCCACATAGCTATAGTTTTCATGATCTGTTCGAATCCAAGTATCTAACCCTTGCTCAGCACCATATTTAACCCTTGAAGATTCTACTAACTCTGGGCTTACCATTCGCTCTTCCACATTGATGACTTCAACAAATTCACTTTTATTAGAGTTCGTGACAATAGTAATTAATTTCTGATCAGGTGAAGGAATTATCTCTTTAATATACATTGATGGACTGGAGAAGCTAGAATATGCCTCTAGCACATCATCTTTTATACGCCAAAGAACATTTTGGCTTCCGTAATCTGAATAATTATTGAATAAAGTAAAGAAGACGCTCCCATCTGCTAATTTATATACCTGCTGACTTTTAAAGCTTCCCGATAAAATATCGACAGCAAAAATAGCCGAATTTGCAATTTTTTTGTTATCACTTTGTATAAATGGCTGAATAGCCTTTAACGCCTTATTTCTCAACTTTTCATCATTATAGCTCTCTACTAGTCTATTTATTGCAATATAGATATACTCCTCTTTGTCACTATCTAGAGCTTTTAGAAATTTATCTGCATCATATTTTGTAGCTGGCATTAGTTCCATATCCTCTGCTGATAAATAACGAATATAAAGCTCATTATTTTGATGTTTATAGTAAGCTGCTGCTATTGTGGCAGTAGAAACTGAGCTTACGATCATCATACTTATTACCACAGCGAGCCATTTTTTAGAAAAACTTTTCTTCTTTACTTCATAGTTGGCGGCTTCAATTAATTCTTCCTCTATAAATCCAATTTCACGATATAACTCCTCTTTTTTCATATATATAATCCCTCGCTTTCCAAATAAAATCTTAGTTTATTACGTGTCCTAAATAAGTTGGACTTAACTTTACTACTACTCATTTGAAAGTGTAAGGAAATATCTTTTATAGTATAGGAGTACCAATATCGTTGAATAAATATATTTCTAGATTGTTCATCTAAGGTATATAAAAATCGGCTAATGTATTGAGCAAATTCACCCGCTTCATAGGATGTTTCTACCGTATGAGAAGAAGCTAGACATTCTTCCAGCTCTGTGAGAATGACCTCAAACTCATTGTTTCTCTTTTTGGCTGTATTATAGCTATGCTTATCAAGTGCAATATTACGTATGATTCTCCCTAAAAAAATAGATAGTTTTCTTGGTATCTGTGGAGGGATTGTGTTCCATGCAGCTAGGTAGGCATCATTCTCACATTCTTCAACATCCCTCAAATTTGCCAAGATTCTTCTTGCTATTACTCTACAATATGCTCCATATTTTTTCCTTGTTTCCAAAATAGCCTGCTGTGAGCGTTGTATATATAAAGCAACTATTTTTTCATCGTCCATTTGCATTTTCTCCTTTTATATACTCTTACTTATAAAGTAGATAATCCAAACAATTGGTTGCATGTTGTGGCAAAAATTCTGCTAATGAAAAAACCGCACTCTTTTAGGTACGGTTCTCCACATTTCAAAATAAATTAGATAAAAATATTTGTATTGATGTAGGTAATAGCTGAAAGAATAATCCCTCATATTTAATATCCAGTATACCAGCGACGACAATAACAACAAAAATTAACAATAGAAAGATTTTCTTATTTTTAGAAATCCAATTCAATAGATGCCACTCCTCTGATCTAATCGTTAGCATGTTAAGTATAAGTCGATTGCTATCAAATAGCATCCTATTAATTGTCTGTCACCTAATTTTACAATGCTACATAAATTAAAATGATACGCTAAAAACGAGAAATATGTAAGAAGGGAATGGGTATGGTCAATTTTAAATCTTTTCGAGGTGTTATCACTCAAATCAATGATTTTCCTGTTGGACAAAACGGAGATAAGAACGGTTGTTATAAAATAATGACCTTAGAAGATGGTGCTGGTGGGGTCGTCAATTTTATTATTTCTCCCTCCACCTATTTTGTTAATCGTGAAATTGTCACAACTGGTGAATGGGTAACAGGATATTATGATGGAGATGCACCTGTACCGATGATTTACCCGCCACAATACCGTGCTTTAATTATTGTAAAAGAAAGCAACTATCATAATGTAAAGGTAGATTTCTTTAATCAACAATTACTGAGTAGTGATGGACAATTACAATTAAACCTTTCTCCTACTACGATTATTTCACTTAAAAATGGGCAGCCTTTTACCAATAGTCCTGCCAATCGAAACCTCATTGTTGTTTATGGCCCTACCACTAGGAGTATTCCTGCTCAAACTACTCCCTACGAAATCATTGTTTGGTGTTAATTTAATCACATTTAAACAACGGCTTAAACCTCACTACGTGAATTTAAGCCGTTGTTGACTGTTATTCATTATCATTTTTCATTTCATGTAATTGTTGTTTAATCTGCTCTAGATATTCTTTATTTTGCTGAACAATATCCAAATGCTCACCATATTGTTCTGCATTGAAACGTGCATTTTCAGCATGCTTAATTTGATTAAATGCATGTTCTATTGCTATTTCCTCTGGATGTGATTTTGCATGCTTTAATAGACGATCCGCCTTTTGCACGGAGTTACTAAACAATGTGCTAGGATGATCCTGCTTCCAACTTGTATCGGAGTGCTTAGCCAATGTATATATCTTCCCTTCTTAAAAATGTTTTCATTGTTCTAGATGTAGTATTATGAAATGCTCTGATAATATGTATGGAAGAAAATAAACACAATATTTCCCAGGCTATAATCAAAGAACTAAGGCATATGCCTTAGTCCTTCTCTCAATGTCATGAATAGTTGTCAAATATAAATTAGTGCCATGCAGTCCTCTCACTGACTGGTTGCTTGATACCCGTTTTTCCTTTGGTTTCAGCAAAGTTATTGATTTGTGCTGAAGCTGAATCAAGCTCAAATTCAGCACCAAACTCCTCACGATGAAGTGTCTGACGCTGTTGATTTGTTTTATTTGCACTTTTCGTACCATTTGATCTGTTACGATTTGTATCCATATTTGACATAACCATCCTTCATCGATTATTTGAAAAGCTATAAAACCTTGTATAAGCTTTACGAACTTTTCATTCTAAAGTTTGTCCAAGGAGGAAAAAAGAATGTGCATTAATTATTATTTTTAGCTAAGTATAGAGTTGAGGAATTTTCAATTTTTGATTGTTAGTAAGTCGCTTGCAATCTTATTTTCTTTCTGACTATAATACTTGTATACAAGTATACTCAAAATCAAAAAGGGTGATATTATGAGCGAATATAATGATTATTTATATCCACAAAAATGGCTTTCTAAGGCTTCTACAGGTGATCGCGTAGCCTATGAACTTAGAATGCGTATTATTTCAGGTTTAATTGAAAGCGGTACCATTCTTTCAGAAAACAAACTGGCAGCTGATTTTGAAGTAAGCCGTTCACCCATTCGTGAAGCCTTAAGAATATTAGCTTCTGAAAATATCATTCGATTAGAGAAAATGGGTGCTGTTGTCATTGGTTTATCTGAAAAAGAGATTGAAGAAATTTATGATGTTCGATTGCTGATTGAAACATTTGTGTTTGAACGTCTCATAAAAATGGATACAACTAGCTTAGCACTAGAACTTAGCAAAACATTAGAAATGATGAAAGTTGCCATTAAGTATAACGATGCAGACGAATTTTCTTATCAGGATGTTATGTTCCATGAGACAATTATTCGTTCCATCGGACATTCCTATATCACCATGATTTGGAATAATTTAAAGCCAGTAATGGAAGGCTTGATTTTACTATCTATGCGCATGCGCTTTAAAGAGAAATATGAGGATTTTACTCGTATTGTGAAAAATCATGAGCTCTATATTGACGCTATTAGAGCCAAAGATCGAGAGCTTATGATTCAATCCTTACATGAAAATTTTGATGATGTTCAAGGCAAAGTAGAAGATTTATGGCGGTCACAGCAAATGCTATCTAAAGGGGTTGAGCCACAAAATGACTAACTATATGTTAGGTGTTGATATAGGGACTACTAGCACTAAGGCCGTATTATTTAGTCAACATGGGAAGGTTATTCAACAAGAAAATATTGGGTATCCATTATATACACCGGATATTTCGACAGCAGAACAAAATCCAGAAGAAATCTTTCAAGCTGTACTACAAGCCATTACCAACATTATGAAAGTCCATTCAGATAAACCATTACTATTTGTTTCCTTTAGTAGTGCTATGCATAGTGTGATCGCTATGGACGAAAATGATCAACCGTTAACACCTGTCATCACTTGGGCGGATAATCGTAGTGAAGCATGGGCACATAAAATTAAAACTGACTGGAATGGCCATGAAATTTATAAAAGAACAGGTACACCTATTCATCCAATGTCACCACTAAGCAAAATTACTTGGCTTGTGCATGAACATCCTGAAATTGCGCGCAAAACGAAGAAATATATCGGTATTAAAGAATACATTTTTAAAAAGTTTTTTGATCAATATGTCGTCGATTATTCATTAGCTTCGTGTATGGGTATGATGAATCTCCATACATTAGATTGGGACGAAGAAGCTTTAGCTGTTGCAGGTATTGCGAAAGCACAATTATCCACACTCGTACCAACAACTCAACTATTTTTAAATTGCAATGACCTTTTAGCTAAGCAAATGGGTATTGACCCACAAACACCTTTTGTCATTGGTGCAAGTGATGGCGTGCTCTCTAATCTAGGTGTGAACGCCATTCGAGAAGGCGAAATTGCTGTCACTATTGGGACAAGCGGTGCTATCCGTACCATAATTGATAGGCCCAAAACAGATGTAAAGGGTAGAATTTTTTGCTATGCACTAACAGAAAACCATTGGGTCATTGGTGGACCCGTAAACAATGGTGGTATGGTATTACGCTGGATTCGCGATGAGTTTGCCTCTTCTGAGATTGAAACAGCTAAAAGACTAGGTATTGATCCATATGAAGTGTTAACGAAAATTGCTGAACGTGTTAGACCTGGTGCTGATGGGCTGCTATTCCATCCCTATCTATCAGGTGAACGTGCGCCTTTATGGAATCCAGATGTCCGCGGTTCATTTTTTGGTTTAACCATGTCTCATAAAAAAGAACATATGATACGAGCTGCCCTCGAAGGGGTTATCTACAATTTATATACTGTCTATTTAGCATTACTGGAGTGTATGGAAAGCCCTGTCACTCGTATTCAAGCAACAGGCGGGTTTTCACGCTCTGAGATTTGGAGACAAATGATGGCGGATATTTTTGAATCCGAAGTGGTAGTACCTGAAAGCTATGAAAGCTCCTGTCTAGGCGCTTGTATTTTAGGCTTATATGCTACAGGAAAAATTGATTCCTTTGACGTTGTCGCTGATATGGTTGGTGACACTTATAAACATACGCCAATCGAAGAAGCAGCCAAAGAATATAGACAGCTACTCCCAATTTTCATTCGTTTATCTAGAGTTTTAGCAGATGACTATACGTCAATTGCTCAGTATCAAAGGAGCTTAATTAAGCCCGACTAAAGAGGAGGAGAATACATGCCATTAGTTATTGTAGGTATTGGTATTATTGCGCTGTTAATTTTAATAATGGGCTTTAAATTAAATACGTTTATTTCATTAATCATTGTTTCATTCGGTGTTGCTTTAGCTCTTGGGATGCCTTTAGATATTATCGTAAAAACGATTGAAGCAGGGTTAGGCGGAACATTAGGTCACTTGGCCTTAATATTTGGTCTTGGAGCGATGCTAGGAAAATTAATTGCCGATTCTGGGGGTGCACAGCGTATTGCCATGACCCTTGTGAATAAATTTGGAGAAAAGAACATTCAATGGGCAGTCGTAGCAGCATCCTTTATTATCGGTATCGCACTTTTCTTTGAAGTAGGTCTTGTGCTATTAATCCCAATTGTCTTCGCTATTTCAAGACAATTAAAGGTTTCTATTTTATATTTAGGAATTCCAATGACCGCAGCCTTATCTGTCACACATGGATTTTTACCACCACATCCTGGACCAACTGTTATTGCTGGCGAATTTGGGGCAAATATTGGTGAGGTGTTGCTTTATGGCTTTATCATCGCCATTCCGACTGTTATTTTAGCAGGACCATTATTTACAAAATTAGCGAAAAGGTTAGTGCCTGAATCATTCAACAAAACTGGAAATATTGCTTCTCTCGGTGAACAAAAAACATTTGAACTAGAGGACACACCGAGTTTTGGAATAAGTGTTTTTACTGCACTATTACCCGTTATTTTAATGTCCATTGCTACTATTATTACACTGTTACAAAAAACAATTGGCTTTGAAGACAATGGCTTCTTAGCAGGTATCCGCTTCATCGGTGAAGCTGGTACATCCATGTTAATTTCCTTATTAGTTGCCATCTATACAATGGGTATCGCAAGGAAAATTCCTATTAAGCAAGTAATGGAGTCATGTACAACAGCAATATCCCATATCGGTATGATGCTCTTAATTATTGGGGGCGGTGGTGCCTTCAAACAAGTTTTAATTGATGGTGGTGTCGGTGATTATGTAGCTGAACTCTTCCATGGAACTACCTTATCGCCAATTTTACTAGCATGGATTATTGCGGCTATTTTACGCATTTCATTAGGGTCAGCTACGGTTGCTGCTTTAACAACAGCTGGGTTAGTCATTCCAATGTTAGGTCAAAGTGATGTAAACCTTGCCTTGGTCGTGTTGGCAACAGGTGCAGGAAGCTTAATTGCTTCACATGTTAATGATGCAGGTTTCTGGATGTTTAAAGAATATTTTGGATTGAGCATGAAGGAAACATTCGCTACTTGGACCTTGCTAGAAACAATTGTATCTGTGGCTGGTTTAGGGTTTATTTTATTACTTAGTTTATTTGTTTAAAAAATGTTTAAAAAGGAGCAAGTACAATGTTAAATACAATTGGCGTTATTGGATTAGGTGTTATGGGCAGTAATATCGCTTTAAACATGGCTAATAAGGGCGAGCAAGTAGCCGTTTATAATTACACACGAGATTTAACCGACAAACTTCTACAAAAAGTTGAAGGACAAGCGCTTACTCCTTACTATGAAATAGAAGAGTTTGTACAAGCTTTAGAAAAACCAAGAAAGATTTTTTTGATGGTGACAGCTGGAAATGCTATTGATTCAGTTATTCAATCAGTAGTGCCTTTCCTTGAAAAGGGCGATGTCATTATGGATGGCGGCAACTCTCATTATAAAGATACAGAGCGTAGATACGATGAACTTAAAGCTTTAGGAATTGGGTATTTAGGGATTGGTATTTCTGGTGGTGAAGAAGGAGCTTTGACAGGACCATCTATTATGCCTGGTGGTGATCAAGAGGTCTATAACAAAGTAGCACCTATACTGACAAAGATTGCAGCACAAGTGAATGATACACCATGCTGTACGTATATTGGTCCCAAGGGCGCAGGACACTTCGTCAAAATGGTACACAATGGAATCGAGTATGCAGATATGCAACTCATTGCGGAGGCTTATACGTTTTTAAGAAAAAATATAGGATTATCCGTTGAGGAAATTGCTACTATCTTTGAAACATGGAATCAGGGCGAATTGAAAAGCTATTTAATCGAAATAACAGCTGAAATCTTAAGGAAAAAAGATGAGATAACAGGATTACCACTCATTGATATGATACTTGATAAAGCTGGTCAAAAAGGTACTGGGAAATGGACAAGCCTGCAATCTATAGACAATGGTATTCCTACATCAATTATTACGGAGGCCTTATTCGCTCGCTATATTTCATCATTAAAAGAGGAACGAATTCAAGCAGAGGCAATACTATCTGGACCAAATTATAAACAGCAAAATTTAGATAGAGATGTCTGGATTGAATACGTCCGCCAAGCGCTATATATGGGGAAAATATGTGCTTATGCGCAAGGATTTACACAATATAAAATGACATCAGAGCTTTATGAATGGCGTTTACCATTAAAAGAAATTGCATTAATTTTCCGTAGTGGTTGTATTATTCGAGCAGAATTTTTAAATGTTATTAGTGAAGCCTATCAAAAGCAACCTTCGCTAAATAATTTATTAATTGACCCATACTTTGCAGAAAAGACGATGGACTATCAAAATGGATTAAGAAAAATAGTTTGTGAAGGCATCCAAGCAGGAAACGCGTTCCCTTGCTTAAGTGCTTCTCTCACATATTACGATAGTTATCGAACAGGTTCATCTAATGCTAATATGTTACAGGCACAACGTGATTATTTCGGTGCGCATACGTATGAACGAATTGATGCACAAGGTGTTTTCCATACAAATTGGTAAGTAAAAAGCTAACATATACATCATTGCCTCAATGATTGTATATGTTAGCTTTTTTATTCTAGAAAAACATGTACTCGGTTACGTCCTGCTTGTTTTGCCGCATACAGTGCTTTGTCCGCATTGTTTAATAGCTGATACAGTGTCTCTTGTCCCTTTGTACCTTCTGCTACACCACAGCTAATAGTAGTACGAATTGCTCCCTCAGTAGTCATAAGTGGCTGGGATTCTACGCTATTACAGAGCAAATTAGCTAATGCTTGCCCCTCTAATAATGTAGAGTCCTTGAGTGCAAGAACAAATTCCTCACCGCCATACCGTGCAAACAGTTCTCCTTTTTTCAACACACTCTGACAAACCTTTACGACATGAACTAGTAATTGATCACCGATAGCATGCCCATACGTATCATTGACGTTTTTAAAATGATCGATGTCCATTAAAATGACAGTAAAAGCTGAGGATGATTCTCTTGCCTCGCTGTAAGCCTGATTACATTGTTGAAAAAAAGCTCGACGATTATAAATTTGTGTAAGTTCATCGTAAAAAGCGAGTTGCTCTAACTGTCTTTGTAGCTCCTTCAACTCTGTTATATCAGTGAAAATAAGTAATAACCCCTTACCATGATTAACATGTTGCAGCTCTGTAACACGCACTTGATAAGTATGATCAGAAAGCACCATCTCGATGTCTTGCGTATTCACCACTGCCTCCAATGTAAATGGCATCAATTGTCCAGTTACTTCAATCCATGTTTCCCCAATATCCCTACCAATCATGAATCTAGTTAGCTGAGGAAATACCTTGCTGCAGGCTTGATTAAACTCTATTAATCGAGCAGATTCATCTAACACAATAACCCCATCATTGATACTATGAAATATTGCATCCTTGGCAACAGGCATCACCCTAAATAATCGTGAGGAATTAATAGACCATAAATATAAAAATGAAGAAGCCCATAATACCATAGGAACAGGATCAACTCCTTGAGGTGTTAAGCCCAATAAATAGATGAATGCTGTTATCATAGGAATAAGTTGACCACACATTAAGGCAATTAATTGTTGCCGGTAGGCCTTAGTAGTCTCTTTCCAATGGATTAATACTAATAAGAAGGATACGAACATACAGCCAAAAGTAAATATGCCATGAATGATATACCATATACCAATTTCCTGATGAACATAAGGTGCCCCTAATATAGGATCTATTTCAAATACTCTATAATGAAAATGGTGTATATCATTTGTAGCAACCATGATTAAGCTAATAAATGGAATGGCAAGAAGAGCCATTATCTTTTTCCTTGTCAGATGAAAGCCTAGGTATTGCATGATAAACAATAATCCGAGAGGCGTTGAAAAAGCCATACCTACATATTGGATGGCCGTCCAAACCTTTATGGCACTCAATGTTGTAGCGATTAAACCAAAAGCAGAGGCAAAACAATATACCGCAATTAATGCGGTATAACTAATAAACAATTGAGCAATTTTTGTATAATTGTAGCGTTTTAGAAATACGTATAAACATAAATACAAATTTAGTACACCTGATGTACAGCTAAGAGTAATGAAAGCAGTCAATTGCGAATTCATGTCTATGTACCTCTTTATATTTTTAATTTTAATGTAGCATACATATAAAATTTTGTGGATTTATTTATCGATTAATTTTTTAAGGAGTAACGAATATGATCAATAAGAATAACTCAGAAATCATTTTCTTTTCTGATCCAGTTGAAAATCTAACCCACCCCTTTTATAACAAACAAATTGTATTCACAGGCGCCCTTTCTACCATGACACGATCCGAAGCCGCCAAACAAGTAAAAGCCTATGGAGGGTATTTACAGGGAGCTGTTACACAACATACTGATTTCGTTGTTCTTGGTAATAAACGTAGGGGTATAAGCGCCAAGCAGCATAAAGCTGAGCAGCTAATTCATCAGGGGCAAGACATTCAAATATTAATAGAAGATGATTTTTTATGGCTTATTTCGATCCCAAAGAAAGATGATAAGTAAAAAGAGTATGTAAGGTTGTTCTTCTTACATACTCTTTAAATTTTTTACTTTATCGGAACGGTACAGCAATAGGCTTTAATGTATATGGCTCTTTTATCGGTTCTAATGCCCCTGTACTATCCTTAATTTTGTATAGACCTACTACAGGGGTAATCATAATCGAGGTAGCTTGTTCATCAAATTTGTTTACAACAATACGTGGAAAATTTTCACGCCCTTTGAAATCTGTAGTATGACTAGTTCCTCTAAAATGAATGACATTATAATCATTCCCTAAATCATCTGTCACAATATAGTCAATGAAAACTCCTCGCCAAGCTTCATTTTCTTTTCCCACCAAGACTTCTTCGGAAAGATAAAATGTTGTAGCGATAGGTGTTTTCGTTATTTTAAAAGCTTCAATTTTTATACCTTCCCCTTCTGTTTTCATACTATCCTTTTCCACCCTTATTGTTTTACTTTCAAGCTTCTCTAAAGTAAATTCAAATGCCCAGTCCCCTGCTACTGAATTATTTACATTATTTAAATCAACAATTTGATTTCCTTGAAAATTAATGTGAACTTCCTCGGGCTTAGAGCCTCTAATGAGTTCAAAAATATACAATACTGCATACTCATTGCTGTTTATCTTTTGAACCATATAATTTGTTGAAGAGCCTCCATATCGATACCTATTTCCAAATTCCTTAGCAGTTAGTTCACGATTGTCACCATATAAAACTGGCCTTTCTCCTAAATCCTTTTCACTTTTAATAGTGTAAGCAATAGTAATATTTTCGCCATCATATACAGCATCTGTGACAGTGACTTCAACTTCATTACTTTCTTGGCTCACTCCGACACTTGTAGAATACTGATCATAATTGTTAAATACATACCTTTCATCATCAATAAACAATTCGAATATACTTCCGATAAACGGTAAATTTGCAGCAAATGTAGGAAACGTATAACCAAGTGTCATGCTGGATGCAATAAAAAAAGTAGCTGCAACAATAAAATTTTTAATGAAATGCCTTTTCTTTTTGACCCTCATGACATTTCTTTTCACTCTCTCTTTTTCAAGCGAGCTCACTTCCATCGGCTCTATATTTATATCAAGATTTAAATCATTAAATTGTTTATACAGCTTTTTCATGTCATACTTCCCCCCAAACGAATTTGCTGTAATCGTTTTTTCCCACGATATAATCGATTATCAATAGCGGCTTTTGTTAAACCACAATGAGTAGCAATTTCTTCGTTTTTCATATTTAAAAAGTATTTCATCGTAAAAATATCACGGTCTAATTGCTCTAATTGCGTCATCATGATGAGCACTTCCTCCGTTGTTGTCTTGATTAAGTATTCCTCTTCAGCCGATATTGCGACTTCACCTGTTTCATTTAGCTCATAAAAATATGGCGTTTTAGACAACCTTCTTTGTTTCGAAATGGCTTTAAACTTTGCTATCGTGCAAATCCATCTTCTAAAATCCTCTTTATCGCCTCTAAATTGTTTAGCATTTTCATAAGCCCCTAGAAATGTATCACTAATACATTCCTCTATTATTTGAGGATCATTATAGGATTTTAGAGCATTATAAATAATCGCTTTGATAATCCCCATATATTCATCAATGACATATTGAAGTGCTTCTTCTCGTTTTTTCTTAAGATGTTTTATAAAATTTTCATCTGTTACCCTCATGCAAACACCCTTTCTTCCACAAACATAAAGGATCCTTTATATAAAACATCGCTCAATCTTAAATTTCTTCTCATATTACTCAAAAATATTTATAATTTCAATTTTTTAACAAATATAAAAGGCTAAATCTCATTGATTTAGCCTTTTTAATGTTTATAGTATAGATTTTAACCAATAGCATTGGGACGAAAACTATTTGTTTACCTTAGGTGCTGGATAATCAAAGCCCTTTGTATCCACCTCTACCTTTTTCATCTGCTGATCTTCTAGTGGTTTATTTGTAGCATCTCGCTCTGCTCCAACAATGGCATCAACTGTTTCCATACCTGCAATCACCTTGCCAAAAGCAGCATATTTCCCATCAAGATGTGATGCTTCCTTTACCATAATGAAAAATTGTGAGCCTGCTGAGTTTGGATCATCTGAACGAGCCATCGAAATAACACCACGTTCATGCTTCATATTATTTTCAAATCCATTTGAGGTAAACTCACCATCAATCGAATAATCAGGTCCTCCAGTACCATTCCCTTTAGGATCTCCACCCTGAATCATAAAATCAGGAATAACTCGATGGAAAATAAGACCATCATAGAATCCATCTTTTACTAAAGCAATAAAGTTAGCCACTGTATTTGGTGCTACAGTAGGCTCCAATTCAATAACAATTTTTTCATCATTGCTCATCGTAATCGTCACAATTGGATTTTCCCTCACTTTTGACGCATAATCCACTGCTTCTTGTGTTTCTTTAGCTGTGTTTCCCTCAGTTTTCTCACTATCCTTAGCTGTACCACAGCCTGTCAAAACAACAATAATGGCTAGCAGAGATAGCATAAAATACAAACCTTTATTACGTACGAACATATCCTTTCAACTCCTCTTGTTAAGCATCCATTCATTATAAAACTATCCAAACTGTAGGACAAATCCAAGAGAGACAATGACAGAATATTCCTACCATTGTCTCTTTTTATTTCTACTATATTAATTTCGTAGGTTGCTATTAATTCACATTATTTTTAATAAATCATAATACCCTTGTCTAATACAGATTGATTTTGTACCTGATTCCCTAAAATATATAGCTTTTTTAAGTTAGGCAAATTCACTAAAGGTTCTACATTCGAAATAGCATTATTTTCTAAATGAAGCACCTCTATTTGTTGCCAATTTCCCAAGAAATTTAACGATTGTAGTGAATTATCTTGTAAAGTGAATGAACGTAAATTTGTAAAGCCAGCAAAGTAAGGCATGATCTTATCTACTTCTTGCACCCATTCCCCATTACCAATTTGAATGGAAA
Organism: Lysinibacillus sp. 1 U-2021; assembly: GCF_029916965.1. NCBI lineage: Bacteria > Bacillati > Bacillota > Bacilli > Caryophanales > Bacillaceae > Lysinibacillus > Lysinibacillus sp. 1 U-2021. Next base: position 3,244,768 of record NZ_CP123966.1, on the reverse strand, counting down.
CATCATTTAAAGTTAAATGCTCCAGCACGTTGTTCGTAAATGGCTTGCTATTCACCTGAAAATTACATTCATGACAGTTTAGCATTTTTACATGCTGTAAATTGAATAAGTCATTGGTTTCATAAAAGAGAGTCTCATTTAAATTGATTGCTTGCAAATGAGGTAGGTCATTTAATGAACGAATACCATTAAGAGTTCCATACTCCATGACTGTAAGCTGTTCTAGCTGTGGATATTTCAGTAGCTCTGCACCATTCAATTGCGAATCCGATCCACTTATAGAAACCGTCAAATCTCTTAAAGCGGGTGCCTCTAGCTTTGGTAAAAATGAACTCTTCAGCTCTGCCTTTTTCAAATGGGGCGCTACAATCGATGAAATATCACCATGATAGCCAGTTAACGATAACTCCGTCAATGACGTTAGACTGTTAACCATATCCAACAATTCCACTTGACCAGGAGAAGCTAAACGTAGCTTTGTTAAAGATGACATATTTCTAAGTCTATCTAAATTGATGATATTCATGTTTTCAAGATCTAAAGATTGTAGTTTAGGCATGTTTTGTATAAAATCAAGCGTTTTTAAATTTCTTACTGACGTAAGCTTCAATTCTTGTAATTGAGTCAATGAGTAAAGTGGGCTAAAATCCGTAGCTTCACTAATGTCTATTGCTAACGATTCTAGATTAGTTAGTGTAGACAGCCACTTTAAATCATTAATTGATTTTAAGGAAAGTGATTTCAGCGATAATTTATTTAGAATCTGAAAATCTGTCACCTCTTCAGCCACATAAGATAGTTCTAGCGATTGAAGATTGGGGAACTCTAATAATAAAGCAAGTTCATCATTACTTCTAATTTGGATAGAGAACTCTTTAACATTTGACTTATCACTAAAATATCCTGCGATTTTACTAAATGATTCATTAAAACTACCTGTATAACTTTTTAAGTTTTCAAGATGTTGGAAGCTTACTTTTTCACTTTGTGATATTTCATAATCATTCATGAGCTTTAAAACCGTTAATCCAGTAAAGGCCTCAAAGTCCTTTTGTTCAATTTTTTGCGTATTTAATAATTTATCCATAATGATATAAGTAGAAATTTTAGCTTCCTTATTTGTAAAAGGATCTTCTAGACTATAATCAAAATGCCATTGATCATCAGAATAGTAGGCAGCCAAATATCGAATACTTGCAATCTCTTCTTTTGCTGGCATCGTCTCACCTTTATCAAAAATATCTTTTAAAAAGAACAGAAGAACTTCACTTTCAGGCATTGTTCGAACGGATAGTTCTTCACGGTTTCCATCCTCTGTTTGATTACTACTTAAAAGGAAATACCCAAGGAATACACACATCATGACAATTGGTATCATAAAGAGCAGTTTTAAATTTGTTTTTGGACGGGATGTTGTATTCGGAGAAGCTGTTCCATAATAATTATTAATCGTTTGATCAACATAATAAATTTTATTCTCTTTCAACATGATTTCCGTGTCACAAAAAGGACATTTGAATGTTTGCTCTTCTTTATATTCAATTTTCCCATTACAATTTGGACAATTTAATTTAATAAATTCCACTGGCAGCCCCCCAGCACTATTTTTCCATTAAGCTTAGTTGTCTAAAAAATAAATGTCAATATTTACGAAATATAGGCAAGCAATCTAAAACTAAATTTTAAGTGCCTAGTCAGCTTTTTGAATTCTCCATAACAGCAGAATTGGAAACATCTAACTAAATTTACAATAACCCTATACTTGGATTATTAAAGTTTGCCCAGGCTATATCACTGTTAATGTACCTAACCATTCTATAGGCTACTGGCTTAAAACCGCACTTAGGCCAAAATGTCGATGCAGCAAGATTAGTTATTCTCCAATCTGTAATGATATTCTCATAGCCCGCCTCTTTCATCCTTCTATAGCCTTCATTCATCAGCTTTTTTCCCACGCCTCTTCCCATTTGAGAAGAGTAAGTACCTGCAATCGTTAGCTCTATTGCATGCTCAGGTGTCATCAAATCTGAATGTATAGGATAATATTTTTGAAATCCTAATTCCTGCCCATCCTTTACTGCAACGAAACATGTATCATCATTCTCCTCTACTATATTTTTATATGAGTCTTTTATGCTCATGACAACCTCAGGGAATACAGGCTCAAATGTAGGTGCGGAATTTTGATACGATTGAATGATCTTAGACATTTTCCCCAGCATTTCACTATCCATTTTATTTGCAACCCTAATCTCTGCATTACATATATTCTCAAATGGTTTATAATCCCCAATGTTCATGACCCCATGTACTTGTTGTATAGAAAAGCTTAATCGTTGGTAGGCATCATAGTAAGCCTGATTTCCAAGAGGGATGATCGTGTAATGCATAAAGCAACCTTGCTCTAGCCATACCACTGAAATCTCTGCATATAATTTTCTAATAAGCTCAGCGGATTGATCCTTTCTGATTGCCAATCCTTCATAGGGTACCCATACATGTCTGCCTCTTAGAGAGTCATTCTTGATGACTCCGATTAAATATCCTACTAGGTCATCTTTAATAAATGCTCCAACCCCCTTAATAGTATGATGAGCAAATAAGTTTTCAAGCATATTTGTTATATGTTCAGCATGAAGACAGCTGTTGTTTAGAAATGGATATACTTCACCTTCAAGGCTCTGTCTATTTACCAGTAATTCAGCCATTGTGGGTATATCATTCATACCGATTGTTTTATATTCATATTTTCCCACTTCAACTCTCCCCCTAAATTTCTACATTATATTACATATTATATCATTATAGATAATACAGGATTTTTTGGCCTTTTATGATTACTTTCTAATCTAAGAGAGCCTAAGTCTACTTACAATGATGTATTTCTATCCTTAAGCTAAGCCAATTAACTATGTAGAAATAAAGTAAATATGATATCTTTTTGCAAGGTAGTATTTTGGAAAGAGAGGATTTTTAGCAATGAATCAAAAAAATTTCTGGCTTGATTTACCACGGCCATTCTTCATTTTAGCTCCAATGGAGGATGTGACAGATGTTGTATTTCGTCATGTCATTCAAGAAGCAGGGAGACCCGATGTATATTTTACGGAATTCACCAATACGACGAGCTATTGTCATCCAGATGGGTTAGATAATGTGCGTAACCGCTTAGCTTTTACAGAAGATGAACAGCCTATTGTTGCACATATTTGGGGGGACAACCCTGAACATTTTCGTCAAATGAGTATTGGTATGAAGGAACTAGGCTTTAAGGGAATTGATATTAATATGGGCTGCCCAGTTGATAATGTAGCAGAAAGAGGTAAAGGAGCTGGATTAATTCTTTATCCTGAACGAGCCGCAGATATTATTCAAGCAGCCAAAGCAGGGGGCTTACCCGTTAGTGTCAAAACAAGACTTGGCTTTACAGATGTAGCAGAATGGCGTGAGTGGCTTACACATATTTTAAAACAGGATATCGCCAATCTTTCTATTCATCTCCGTACACGGGAAGAGATGAGCAAGGTCGCTGCACATTGGGAATTAATTGGAGATATCAAAAAACTACGTGATGAAGTTGCTCCCAACACATTACTGACGATCAACGGTGATATTCCTGATCGTTTAACAGGTCTAAAACTAGTTGAGCAATACGGTATCGATGGTGTAATGATTGGGCGCGGGGTGTTTTCAAACCCATTTGCCTTTGAAAAGGAACCTAAAGAGCATAGTGCCAAAGAATACCTTAATTTACTATACTTACACCTTAATCTTCATGACCACTATTCCAAGGAATTCGAAACACGTTCATTTAAAGCATTACAACGTTTCTTTAAAATATATGTACGTGGCTTCAAAGGGGCTAGTCAATTGAGAGTTCAATTACTGGGTGCACATTCTACGGATGAAGTCCGTGAATTACTAGCTACGTATATTGCCCACGAACTAAAGGAGAAAAAATAAGAGGAGATTGGCTATCGCCACTCTCCTTTTTATTTGCTTTTACTTGTAATCAAATCCTTCTTTAGAGGAGAATTGTCTAAAACAAACACTAGCATATAGGGAAAACTAATCTAATTTCTCATAAAAACATTTTATGATATGATGTTTAAATTGTGTGTCTACTAAGTAACACCGTTATATTCATCAAAGAAAGAGGTATTTATGCATCATACACAGTTATCCAAACAACATTGGTTACTTATCTTAACACTTGCATTATTAACATTTGTTCTCGGGACAAGCGAATTTGTTATTGTTGGGATCTTAACTGAAATTTCTTCAAGCCTTCATATGACAAATGCAAAAGCAGGCACACTCGTTTCTGCGTTCGCCATCACATTTGCCATCGCTACACCACTCGTGATGTCAGCAACAAGCCATTTTCCAAAGCGTAAATGGATGTTGTTTTTGATAGGTTCCTTCATTGCCTTTAATGCTCTGTGTGTAATTTCAACGAGCTATATTATGCTCCTTATACTTCGAGTTATGACCGCGATTGTAACAGGTGTATTGATCTCTCTAGCCATGATTGTTGCAAGCGAAACCATGCCGATTAATAAACGCGGCCTTGCTATATCATTTGTTTTCGGTGGTTTTACACTGGCCAATGTAGTTGGAGTACCCATTGGAATTGTAATCGCTGAATGGTACGGCTGGAATGCCACTTTTATGTTAACCACTCTTCTCGGAGGGTTGGCGTTTGCGGCATCTTTTTTCGTCTTACCTACTCGACTCAGCCAAGTACGAAGCTCAATACGGGATCAATTTTCTTTAATAATTCAGCCTCGAATTTTAATTGCCTTTTTCATTCCTGCTCTCGGGTTTGGTGCAACCTATGCAGTCTTTACGTACCTTGTTCCTATTTTAAAGGGAATGGGTGCACCAAATAATTCTATAAGTTTAATCTTATTCGGCTACGGCTTTCTTTCGATTTTCAGCAACATTCTTGCCGGTAAAATTGCCACTCACAATGCCATCGGCCGACTTCGGTTTGTCTTTCTCGCACAAGCTATTGTATTGACAAGCTTATTTTGGACAACAAACCATTTTATTTTAGGTTTAGCGAACATCGGACTAATGTCACTAATGGCCATCCTCTTAACAACATCTACTCAACTTTATTTAATAGATTTGGCCGAAATTTATAAACCAGATGCTAAAGGACTCGCTGCTTCTCTTATGCCCGTGGCAAGTAACGTAGGCATCGCTTTTGGGTCTGCATTAGGCGGCATTGTATATCATCAAGGAAATTTGATGAATGTCACATGGGTCGGTGGTATAGTTGCCGTCAGTGCAAGTCTACTAACTTTCTTTAGTTATCATTTAGACCTTAAACAAAAGAAAACAGCATAAAAAATGCAAGAGGTACCTTAGAAAGAATATAAATCAAACAGACCCATTCGAATAAAGCGAATGGGTCTGCTTACATGTAATCCGTATCTTCATAATAAGGAATAATTATTCTGAAATAATATATTCCCCTTTCATTGGACCAATTTTATTTAAAATAATTGCACCAATCATTTGTATAATTGTCTTCACAATAATTTGCCCCAAAATGGCGGCAGGTACCGCTTCCCATGGCAATATATTGGCACCAAGTGGACTTAAGCCGATTACTACGAAAATTGCAGAATCTAGAAATCCTCCAACAATACCACTGTAGAACACACGCCAAGCCATTGGTAATTTTAATCGAGTATAAATTTCAGTATCAGCCGTTTCAGCGACAACAAATGATAGTGCTGAGGCTACCACAATTAAAAGTGTATCACCTAGTAGGAATGACACCACAGCTGATAAAATTAAAGCTGTAATAATAAATAAATACGTCTTTTTTCTACCATATTTATTTTGTACTAGATCCCGAAAAATAAAGGTTGCCCCAATTAAAAGCGTTCCCATTGGGACAATAAACATACCAAAATGGAATGGTGCAAATGCTGCCGTTACCACATTAGCAATAACAATAGATAATAAATAAAATAATATTCTCAAACTATTACTCCTCAAGTAAATTTAATTTTTGTAAGAGCACCCTACACGCCTCTTTTATTTCCCCAAACAAGGGCATGTAACTGTGGCAGTACCTTAACATCTCTTAAATCCTCATCCTTCATTACTCTATCAATTAGTGCACGATATTTATCCAATAAATGCATTATTAATAGTGAATCATCAGTTGTCGTGAGATTATCATTACCGACTTGAAGATAAAAGGGAATCATGGGATATCGATGGTGAATTTGTTTAGCATAATCGTAATCCTCTTGATTAAAAACGACTATTTTAAGGGATACATGGTGATTATTGTTTCGATATTCAAGTTTTTCGAAGATATAAGAAAGCACCGAGTAATCTGTGGTCATCCCAGAGCTAGGTGGTTTTGGTGAAATTGTCAGTTCATCAACCTCATACATCCATTTTTGCCACCTACTCCCCTGTGTTTCCACCCCAATTTGTATATCATTTTCTTTTAAAATGGCAATAAGCTCTGCTAGATTCGGATTGAGTGCAGGATTACCCCCTGAAATCGTAACAAATGAAAAACCATTGCCTCCAAGCCGCTTCAGCTCAGACCAAATCTCTTCCGCTGTCATTTGGACAATAAGGTGCTTTCCACTGCCATCCCACGTAAACGATGAATCACACCAAGAACAGGAATAATCGCAGCCCGCAGTTCTTACAAACATTGTCTTCTGGCCAACGATCATACCCTCTCCTTGAATCGTTGGCCCAAAAATCTCGATAACAGGTACTTTACTCAACTTCCATCCACTCCCTTCTAGCTTCTGCATAGCTTGTTGGAGTCTCGTAAAGCCTGATAAACTCTACACGTACACCGTTATATCCTTCATCACGCAAGGCCTCAGTCAACTTTTCGTAAATCCAAACAACAATGTTCTCTGCCGTCGTATTCATGAGTGGAAGCGTTTCATTTAAATAACGGTGATCCAAATGAATCTCTATTTTTTGTTTCCATATTTCTTTTATATCGCCGAAATCGATCATCAAACCACGTTCATCAGTGTAGCCACTCAGTCCTAATATGACTCGATAGGTATGCCCGTGTAGATTTTTACATTTCCCTTCATAATGATGTAGATGATGGGCAGCATCGAAGGTAAATTCTTTGCTTATGAGAACACGCTTTGCATGATATTTCAATTGATTTCTTTGAATATCCACATCAATTCTCTGGAGTCTCTCAACGATTTTAAAATCTGACATGCCTTAAGACTCCTTCCTATAACTTAAATACTCATCAAGCCCTTTATTTCGTAATTTACATGCTGGGCATTCACCACATCCATCTGCTATAACACCGTTATAGCAAGTCAACGTTCTTTGTCGTACAAACTCAAGTGCCCCAAGCTGATCAGCTAATTCCCATGTTTGTGCCTTATTCAGCCACATCAAGGGTGTATCAATCACAAAGGAATCATCCATCGATAAATTTAACGTTACATTTAAGGATTTAATAAAGACATCTCGGCAATCCGGATAGCCACTAAAATCAGTTTCACAAACACCTGTTACAATATGCTTTGCCCCTACTTGGCTCGCTAAAACGCCCGCAAATGAAAGAAAAAGGAGATTGCGGCCAGGCACAAAAGTCGATGGGAGCTCACCATTTTCTCCGTCCTTCACCTTTATGTCTTGTCGTGTCAATGCATTCGGAGCAAGTTGATTCAGGAGAGACATATCAAGTATGTGATGCTTGATACCAAGCTCCTCTGTTATCACCTTCGCACAGTCAATTTCAAGACGGTGCCTTTGACCATAATCGAAAGTTACTGCCTCAATCTCTTCAAAGCGTTCTTTTGCCCAGAACAAACAAGTTGTGCTGTCCTGACCTCCACTAAATACTACAATTGCTTTTTCCTTTTTCATCTATAAAAACTCCCTTATATCGAAAAAACAGCACTCTAAGAAAAAGTGCTGCTTTCTTCTTAGTTTTTTTAAGAGGGTAGCTAAAAACCTCTGTCTTGCTTCATTTATCGATTATCAATTTTTTCTGGGTTAAGATCGTGGTTCATTAAACGATAATTGGCGATTTCTTCGTATTTAGTTCCTGGCTTCCCATAGTTACACCATGGATCAATCGAGATACCCCCACGTGGAGTAAATTTCCCCCAAACCTCTATATATCTTGGATCAAGTAATGCAATTAAATCATTCATAATGATATTCACGCAATCTTCATGGAAATCGCCGTGATTTCTAAAACTGAATAAATACAACTTTAGAGATTTACTTTCAACAATTTTTTTATCTGGGATATATGAAATGTACATCGTAGCAAAATCCGGCTGATTTGTAAGCGGACATAAACTAGTAAACTCTGGGCAATTAAACTTAACAAAATAATCTCGATTAGCATGAAGATTATCCACTGCCTCTAATACCTCAGGTGCATAATCATAGGAATACTTTGTACCTTGATTACCTAATAGGGTCAAATCCTTTAATCCTTCTTCATGACTTCTGCCAGACATAAAAAAACCTCCTTGTAAAATGTTTCCCAACACTTTTCAAGAGAGGCATCACCAATCATTCTATTTAAAACATAAGTAAACAGATAAAAAAAAGCCACGTCCGATATGGACATGGCCTATTGTCATGTTTCCATAGTTTTTTATAGAGGGTATCAGCTATGAACCTCTCCCGTTCTAGTCCGGGCATTCTTTTCTTCAATATCGTACAAAAAATAATACAGGACGTCAAATAGATTTTTTATAAAACTCTTAAATGATAAAAAGTACGAATTACTGTAAGTCTATACTCATTTGAAAGTTCTACTTTTTTATTAAATTACTAGGAAAATAGAATTAATCCATTTTTGACAAAGTAATACTAATTATCAATATTTTGAGATTTTTCAATATTCCGATATTCGAATTATCTCACCTGTGATAAATTGGAAATATCACATTAAACTGAAAAGTGTGATAATTAAGAGCGGAGGGAGAAATGAGATTTGAAAAAGTTTAAGTTTACGAAGTTTTTAAGTAGTATGATAGCTTTCTTTATGGTGCTTTTTCTATTGGTTCCATTATCGAGTGCTAATGCTGAAGATTCGAAGCCATTCAAGCAGGATAGCCAAAGTGAAAGTATACTTCAATTAAAGGCGGCTATCGCTGAACAGCTAAGCTTGTCTAAAGATGGTCCAACTCTTCACGAAAGCTTACAAAATGTATCAGGCAATCAAGAAGTTGCAGTCATCGTACATTTATCTGAAAAGCCTGTGGCACTAGAGCAAGGAATGAGCCAATTGAAAGGCCAAAAGTTCTCTAATGCGCGAGCAAATGAAGTTCGATCAAATGTAAAATCTCAACAAGCACAAGTTAAGAAAGAATTAGCTACTAAAAATGTTCAAATGACTCAAGGCTACACATTTGATACTGTTTTAAACGGTTTTGCAGCAACTGTGAAAGCAAATGATCTCCCAAAGCTGCTTTCAATAGAAGGAATAACATTAATTGAACCTGATGCAATTGTTTACGCATCTGAAGATAATACAATGAAATCATCAGAACTGATTAAGGAAGATCAATTAGAGGCTCAAATGAATACAAGTATTTCTTTCCTCGGCATCGAACAGCTTTGGAATGAAGGAATTGAAGGACAAGGTATAAAGGTAGCAGTATTAGATACTGGTATTGACACAGATCACCCTGAGTTCGCCGGAATTTACAAGGGTGGGAAAAACTTCATTCCAAATTCATCAACTTACACAAAGCCTCGGGCAGATGACGATGCATCGGAAACCTTGCCTTCTGAGCGTCCTGCTGGAACACCTGAATTTAATGAAAAGGGAAGCTCGTTCTATACTTCTCACGGTACTCATGTTGCTGGAACTATTGCAGCAATTGGAGCTAACAATTTCGGCATTAAAGGAATTGCTCCAAAAGTAGACCTTTATGCTTACCGTGTTCTTGGTGCATATGGAAGTGGGGCTACATCTGGTATTGTTAAAGCAATTGAAACGGCTGTCACAGAAAAAATGGACATAATCAACCTTTCTCTTGGTGGGGGGGCTAACTCTGAAACGGACGCTGGTTCATTTGCTATTAATAATGCAATGATGGCTGGAACAATCGGAGTAATTGCAACAGGGAACTCCGGCCCAAATCGAGGAACAATGGGCACGCCTGCAACCGCTCGTTTAGGAATTGCTGTGGGTAACACAACAAATCCAGAAACAATGTATAACGGTGAAGTGAATGTTACAGTTGGTGACTACAACTTAACAAAACAGCTCCCATTAATGGGAACAACTTTTGGAAGGGATTTAGCAACACAGCTTCAAGGAGAATTTGACCTAGTTGCTATTCCTGGAAACGGAGAAGTAAAAGACTATGAGGGAATCGATGTAGAAGGTAAAGTGGCATTAATCTCTCGTGGCAGTATCGCATTTGTTGATAAAATTGCGAATGCAAAGGCAAATGGAGCAGTCGCCACAATTATTCATAACTTTGCTGGTGGAACAAATGCACCTAATATTTCAGGTACATTCCTGGGTGATTCTTTTGCTTTTCTACCAACATTTGATATGTCCCAAACGGATGGCAATGCAATTCGTGCTGCATTAGCCGGTGGAACTGGAAAAGTTAGCTTTAGTCAATTTACTTCCACAAAGACACTGGGAGATGAAGTAAACGATTCAAGTTCCCGTGGCCCATCTACGCCAAACTTTGATATTAAACCAGATGTAAGTGCACCTGGAACAAACATTATGTCAACGATTCCAATGTATAAAAAGGATTTCCCTGATGCTGATTACGCAGAGGCATATGATCGTAAAACAGGAACCTCTATGGCAACACCGCATATTACAGGTATTGTTGCATTACTTAAACAAGCAAATCCTGATTGGAACGCGTTCGACATAAAAGTGGCGCTTTCTAATACAGCAAAGGTTTTAGATAAAACAAAATACGATGTGTTCTCTCAAGGTGCAGGTCGTGTAAATGCTTATGCTGCAGCACATCCAGAAATTCTTGCCTATGCATTGGATAGTGCAATTTTAGATGGAACAGGAGCTGTTTCAGAAAACTTAAAAGGGACAGTTACTTTTGGTCCACAATCACTTAAAGACCAGGATATTTCCGTAACAAAACAAGTTTTAGTAAAAGATATAAAGGGGAACGGCGGTAATTATAATGTATCAATTGATGTGACAAAATCATTTGGTGATGCAACTGTTACAGTCGACCAGCCAACATTTAATCTAGTTGGTGAGCAAGTGTTAAATCTTACATTAACGGCTTCACAAGCTACAGCTCCAAACGGCTCGGAAATACTGGGGTATATTCACATCAGCGGTGGTGCTACAGAAATTTCATTGCCATTCGCAGCTGACTTTGGAAGCGAGGCAGTAACTGAAATTAAAGATTTAAAGATTACAGAAACAGATCTATCCTTTAATGGAGATGGCGTGAAGGATTCAGCTGTACTTTCATTTACATTAACTGGCGATGTAACAACTAACTATATCGAGCTATGGGATATTATGAATCCTCAAGGTGGAGAATATGGTGATGGCTACATCGGTTATCTACATGCAGGTACTGCGCTAGGAAAAGGCTCTTATACGCTGAATATCGCTGGGCAATACAAACCATGGGGAACAGAACCTGCCACAACAATTCCAGATGGTCTCTATACTATTGACTTTACTGGTCTTGCGGCATCAGGGGTAGTTTCCGATTATGTTGGACCAATTATCGTGAAAACAACTAAACCAGAAATTACTGGTTCAGTAGCTGAAGGTGTCGCTACAGGAAAGGTAACAGATAAGTATATCGACTACAATGAAGAGTTATATTTATATGGTTTAAACTACAATTTAAATGATAAATTAAAAGCTTCCTATATTGCGACTGTGAATGGCGAAATACAAGCGCCAGTTCCTTTTGAATTAAATCAAGACGGTAGCTTCACATTCCCAGTAACAACAGAAACTAATGCTGTATCAGTAAAAATTGAAGACGCTGCAGGGAATGTTGGTGAAGCATTAATATTTGAAAAAGATGTAGTTGAACCAAAAGTAACACTTTCTGTCAATCCAACTGAGCTAGACCTAACAGCTGGGGAATCTGCACAACTTACAGTAACAGAGACAACTACTCCTCCAGAAGGTGAAGCAACAGAGGAAGATGTAACTTCAAAAGCTACTTATGTTGTGGGAGATGAAAATGTTGCAACAATAGCAAATGGATTAGTAACTGCTATAGGTGAGGGCACGACTACGATTACTATTTCATATGGTGATCATGAAGTTACGGTAAATGTTACAGTAAAAGCACCTGTTGTAGAAACACCAATCGTAACACTAGAAATTGACCAAGCTCAGGTTGAAACTAGAATAGGTAAAGAGGTTATGGTTAAGATTACTGAAGTAACTACTTTTGAGGGTAGAACAACAGAAAAAGATGTTACTACGCTTGCAACCTACGAAGTAGCAAATGATAAAATAGCTACTGTAAAAGCAGGGGCTGTAAAAGGTAAAGGTCAAGGTACTACGACAATTACAGCAACGTATGGTGACCACACATTAACATTTGATGTATTAGTTGAAAAGCCGGGCAATGGTAACGGCAATGGCAATGGCAATGGCAATGGCAATGGCAACGGCAATGGCAACGGCAATGGCAATGGCAACGGCAACGGCAATGGCAATGGTAATAATGAAGTTACCGAAGTTGAGTTATAATTAAACAAGTACCGTTCCAGCAAAAAGAGAAATTGCGCTTTGCAATTTCTCCTTTTGCTATTTAAATTTCACTTACTCATGATAAGGTTGGCTGTAACGAGTCTATGTGCAGTTTTTCTGTACAAGCTTTATCTAGTAATCATATATTTAATGCAAACCCATAAGAGATCCAAACCTTACCATTCAGAACCTTTTAGTTTTATTTAAGCATTGTCGCAGTTAAAAATTCTCGTGTTCTCTCCTCTTTTGGATGATTGAAAAATTGTTCAGGTGTGCCGCGTTCAATAATTCTCCCATCATGCATATAGACAATCCAATCAGCTACCTCTTTTGCGAATCCCATTTCATGGGTTACAACAACCATAGTCATTCCTTCTTCAGCCAAATCTTTCATGGTTGTTAAAACCTCTCCCACAAGCTCAGGATCGAGTGCCGATGTTGGCTCATCAAAAAGCATAATGTCTGGTTCCATCGCAAGTGCTCTAGCAATCGCCACCCGTTGCTTTTGCCCCCCTGATAGTTTACTAGGATAGACATCCGACTTATCCTCCAAACCTACTTTTTTCAGTAATTGTTTTGCTTTGATGATAGCTTTTTCTTTGTCTACACCCTTTACCATAACAGGTGCTTCAATAATATTTTCTAAAACCGTTTTATGTGGGAATAAGTTGAAATTTTGAAACACCATCCCAACCTTTTCTCTAATCTTGTTAAGATCATCTGTCCGTGGATTGACTTCATTTCCCTCAATTATAATATTGCCATTATCTTTTCTTTCTAAAAAGTTCAAGCAGCGAAGGAGGGTGCTTTTTCCTGACCCACTCGATCCTATTAGACAAACAACATCGCTCTCGTAGACTGTCATGTCGATATTTTTCAATACATGTAAGTCTCCAAACGATTTATTCAATTGACTTATTTTAATCATTTCCTTAGTGTCCAATTTTTTCAGCTCCTATCTGTCGCTTACTGCTAATTTTAGTTCAGTTCGGTTCACTACAAATGTCATCAACGCTACCAGCAATAAATAGTAGACTGCTACAATGAGTAAGTAGGTCATTTCATCGAAATTATTCGACCCAAGTGTTGTCGCCACATTAAACAGCTCATTCATGGAGATAAATGCGGCTAACGATGAATCTTTTAAACTGATGATAAATTGATTGCCTAAAGGCGGCAACGCTCTACGGAATGCCTGTGGGAGAATAATCCTTCTTAATGTCAGTGTCTTTGTCATTCCCAACGAGCGTCCTGCTTCAAATTGGCCATTATCGACTGACTGAATTGCTCCACGAAGGATTTCAGAAATATAAGCTCCATTATGTAGCGCTAGAGCAAGTGAAGCAGCCCAAAAATCAGGAAGAAGGAAAATCCCGCTAATTCCGAAGTAGAGGATAAATATTTGAACAATCAGTGGTGTTCCTCGAACCAAATAGACATATATATCTGAAATAAGTTCTAAAATTTTTATATTAGAAATTTTTAATAAGGCAAAGACTAGTCCGATGATGATTCCCAGTAAGATAGAAACCACCGTCAGCTCTAATGTTAAAAGCATAGCTTTAAAGAATACACCTTTTGTTTCGATTAGTATTTGAAAAAAATGCGAAAAACTTGGCAAAGTACTACTTCCTTTCTTTTATAGCATTGGTTTATTCTGATTTTTTGGTAATGTCCTCACCAAAATATTTGATACTGATTTGAGTCAATGTTCCATTTTCCCGAAGTTGTTCCAAAGATTCATTAACTCGCTTCACTAGCTTTGGATTATCCTGAGGCAACACAATCGCTTGTTCACTGCGATTAATTAATTGCTGTCCCTTAATCTTAAAACCTTCCTTTTCAGCAGTTTTTCCTGTAACAAAATCTGTGATTACTGCATCATGACGCCCACTACTCAACGCCTTTAATGCCGTAATATCGCTGTCATATGTTTTGATGTTGTCTGTATACTTGGAAGCTGTATCGGCATATGTTGATCCTTTTGCAACAGCTACTTCCTTTCCCTCTAAATCTTCAACAGTCCTAATTTTACTATCCGGTCTGGTGAAAATTTTCGGTCCTGAATAATAATAGGGGGTAGAGAAAGAAACATGTTTACTCCGCTGCGGGTTAATCGTGTGACTTGCAACGGCTGCATCCGCTCTTCCTGTTTTCACCCCTTCCACAATTCCTTTGAACTTGATTCGTTTCTGAACCGGCTCAAGGCCCATTTCCTTTGCAATCGCTTCTCCAACCTCAATATCAAAGCCCGACATTGTAAGATCGTCATTTATATAACTAAATGGCTTAAATTCACCAGAAGTAGCAAAAACAAATTGATTTTTATTGATCAGTTCAGATCCATCTTCAAGCTTCTGCTTCTCTCCACAACCAGATAACAAGCAGACTACGATTGTGCTAAAGACCAATAGTAACTTTTTACTCAACAACATGTTGCTATAACTCCTTTCTCTTTCGTTTATTCCTACAATACCTCTTGCTATATAACTTGCTTATGCTAGTTAATACCCAATCCACTCCCAATAAAACAAAAAAGTATCAGGCACTTTTAATAGTGCCTGGTACTTTTTCTACAAAGTTCGCATTTCAGTGTGGTCGTTTTTACTCTCCAAGCCGGAAATAAAAAATGGGAAATTACGTTAAAATATATGCGTAAGTAGTTAAACAAAGGTAGTAATCAACCACTTTTTACTATATCCTGTGGCTTGTGCAACAACGATGATTAATTCTTTATAAAACGCTCTCTCCTTGAATTTTACGTAGATCCCTTTTGAATCGAGGACTTTAATTAAGAAAAGTACATTTTCAGACCGATTTTGTGTCGTCTCAATTACGACCACTTCATCGGATAAAATAGATGGATTTTCGGGTAACGCAAACGAGTAACAGAAAAATACCCTTCCTCTGTCATTGGATTAAACCGTTCGTAATCTAAGTAGCCACGGCCAAAGATGGACATGCATTCTTTGTCATCAATGAATACTTCTAAATGATGGTGGTTATTTTCGATGGCATTTGTCAGTACGGCTTAATCCGGATAACAATACCCTTTTTCCATATAGGCAAGGCGTAAATGAAGCTTCACACCAGATTTCGTTTTACGAAATTTTCGCCTACGGATAATTCGTTAAATTTAAATGTAATGATAAGATGAATTTTTTTATCTATCTACCTAATTGGGAGCATATCAAGAATAGCTGTCTGTTTTTCATAATAATACTTTTTAAACAGTTATTTATAGTAGAATTAATAATAACGTTATTGCAAGAAATGGAGTGAATAAAATTGGGAAGGGAAGAAAAGAAACGACAAACTAAATTAGCTATAACAAACGCTGCCTTCAAATTATTTTCGGAAAACGGATATGAGTCGACAAGGGTTGAAGATATTGTGAAATTAGCTGGAGTTTCTAAGGGTACTTTTTTTAATTATTTTCCGACAAAAGAGGCAGTCATAGAAGATTTTGAAAGATTTTCAATCTATTCGGAAGCTGAAAAATTAATGAATATCACAAGTCCAGTAGTACCTAAACTACTCTCTTCGTTAATTAATATCGTACATAATTTAAACTATACAAGGTCATTAAGAAGAGCAACTTTAATGGCAACTCTCTCAAGTGCTAATAATTTAAATAATCACATAGATAATATGAATAATCTTCGTGCTTTATTGATTCCGATTTTTAAGTACGGACAGGAAACAGGGGAATTTACACAAAAATTATCCCCTGAAACACTGGCAGACTTAACTATTCAAATGTTTATTGGTGTATTAACCCACTGGTGTCTTGGTGGTGGCGAAGATGATCTTATTACACAACTTATGATGAGTTTTGATGTTTTCTTTAAAGGAATATCATCATAAAGATCCTGTTGATTTCCAAAGTAATCCTGCGAGAATAGCCTGTGTTATAAAAACTCGCAGGGATGTTGTCAAAGAGAGAATTGGAGACAAGCAGAGAACTAATATATACTCTTCTTATTAAATTTATTCACTAAACCTTGAGAACGTCTATGATTTGTCCCAGAGAATAGTAGACTAATAACCGGTAATTTTTGAATAATAAAATACGATATTAAATGGCTAAATACGATCCCCAATAGTGATGCTAATACGAATTTTATATAGCCTGAAACAGGTACACTAATTAAAATATATTGAATTCCAATTAAAACCGGAATATGAATAATATAAACACAAAAGGAATTTTTAGATAAAGCCTCAATCCATTTTGATTTTCTATTTAATTTACGTTGAAATAATTCAATTAAACCAATTGAAAGTCCTGTACATAAAAAGGTCTCATAGATTGTATAAATAAGTGAACTATTATCCCATCCACCCCTTGAATGTGGTACAAACCCAATTACATTTAAAGCAATTAATAAAACTCCTATAAATAACCATAAATTACCAACACTTTTAGGGATATGATAAATCCAGTTATTATTAGCAGCTGTTATTCCCAAAACTACAAATGCTAAATATTGAGGAAAGTGTGCATACTCCATTTGGATAAAACCTAGAACACCAATCCATTCATCAATCGAATAACTTGTTCGAACTAAAAAAGTGATTAACGATATGATAATAACAAATATAAAAATATGTTTATGTGTTGGGGAAATTAAAATTTTTGGTAAATTAATTTTTTTAAAAAGATTCATTAATACTAGATATATCAGTGAATAAATAAGAAGATGTTCAATAAACCAAAGATGGCCAAAATTTAAGTCTGGCCAAGATGGTCCTGCCCAATTCAATGGCTTTTCACTAAATCCTAGATAAATATTTTTATAGTATTCATATAACGATAGGTGAGGGTAACCACGAAATTCATTATAATAAAAGTACATTATTAAAGGAATTATTACTATAAATCCAAATAATAAAGGTATACCAATTCTCTTCAATCGATCTTTCAAAAAACCTATACTCCCTTTGTGTTTATACGCAAGAGGTATAAAATAAGCAGAAAGAAAAAAATAAAGACTCATATTAAAGGCCGAATTTATCCCAAAAAAAACGCCCAAGTCAGAATCGACACCCAAATCTCGTACATACCAAAAACCATTTGCCCCGCCATAAGGTTGACCTGCATGGTGGACAATTACAGTGCAAGAAAGAAACACTTTTAAAAAATCCATAAAATGTATACGTGTATTAGACAACTCACATTTCCCCTTTTTGGAAATAACTTCTAAACTATTTATAATACTTTTTATACTCGCGGTCAATATTTATCTTATTATATTATTGATTAAATTTTAGAATATTTATTTTATGATTATTAATTATGACTACAGGTCAATTTATATATGGTTGATTACGTGGAATTTCACATTAATATAAAATGTTTAGGGAAAAATAAAAAAGGAGCAGATTGTAAGTGGAAATTCTAGTAGTTATAGGTCCTTTAAAACGTAAAAAAATATCATTGTCCGTACCCTTCTAATTGGAAAAAAAGTCGATTAAGAGGAATGGAAAGGATACTTACAATAATACAAGTTCATCTTATCAAATTTTTGTATTAGGAGAAGGGTTATTCGTTACGGAAAATAGCAAATGAAACGGGACCTGATTTTAAAACCGTACAAAATACGTGGAGCAACAGGATTTTTAATCTGAAACTAGGGAAGCGTAAAACCGTGTCAAAAAGATAGATGTATATACAGCTTTCTCTATTAATTATGAAGCAAAATAAATGACTAATCATCTTGATAATGATTAGTCGTTTATTCAAAAAGCCCTTATTTATGATACGGTTCTCCCTGATGGGCCTAAGTGCGGTTTAATACTTTTTATATTTAAATCTTCAAATCTAAATTTGTTTAGATACATACTCATAGAAATCTTCGAATAAGAAAATATTTATTTGATATTCAGAGTTAAAAGTATTATCTAAATAATGTGGATTTTTATTAACCAAATACAGCTCTACTGAATCAAATCTTTCTCCTAAAATTCCATCAAAAATAGATCTATGTTTGAGTAAAAACAAACGACGTTCATTCATTTTTATCATATGTTCTTTAGCTTTTGACAAACTTTGGCATATCCCATATAAACTATTATCTATATCTCTATTTTTTAATTCCATTAAGTATAAGGTATTATTCTTTATGTAAAAAAAATCTATTTCCTGTGAAATTGAAGGGTTTGATTTAAATAACTCTTTACATTCTTTAAATTTATTTAAATCAAAATTCACATGTCCTATAATATCTTCTTTTTCCAAAAGTGACTTTAACCTTTTTAAATCATATTCATCATAATTTTTTTCCACTAATCTTTTAGTCTTTTTATCTAACCCTTTGTTTAAATGGTTTTTTAAAATCCTCTGTCTAAAATACTGTGCTGATTCTACAAAAGTATAAAAAGGTAAAATATAATAATCTTTAACTTCTATAAGTGGAGTTCTAAATAATCTATTATCATCACTAAATGTAGATTTTATAAAATTTGTTTTTGAACATTTTTTTAAAACTAAATCATCTAACATGAATCTAATAGCAACTTTATCTCTACCAGTTTTACGATAGATATCCTCTACTAAAGCTTCCTTTTCTATAAATGAAATTATAGTTCTGGTTTCTAAGAACTTTTCATTATATTCATAAATATACTCCTCTAAAATAAACGGAGAATACCCTCTTCTCGCTTCAAAAGATTGGTAAACTTCTTCTAACTCTTTATTATAAAGATTCTTTTTAAAAGCCTCTGTAGATTTGAAATATTTTCTGATTTTTCTTTCAAATGATTCCTCAATTTTTAATAATCCATCTTCTATACTCATAATGCTGCCATTCTCATATAAATATTCAATGTATTTCTTCTTTTGTTCAACATTTAGAAGTAAATTAGTTACATATAAAAGATTTTTTATATTTAGTATACTATTTGATTTTTCTTTAAAGTCAATTTCACTGTTCAATACATAATGAATTAAATATTCAAAAACTTTTTTATCGGCACCAAAAAAAACCTTAAATCACTTATTTTAAATTTCTCAAGAATATGTAATGTTTCTGAAATAAGGTTCATTCTATTTTTATCTATATAACCATCAGAACTCCATTCATAGGATTGCATGCCAATATAACTAATCGTATTTGCATATGCCACAAAAATTTTTATTAGCTCTTCTCTAGAAAAATTAACTAGTATATTTCTTATTGAATAACCATATTGATTCGAAAGACTATTTAATATTGCATAAGCATCTTTTTTGTTAGGTAAACTCCTAGAATCAGAAAGATACAACTGTTTCATCGTTTCTTTTTCTAGTTCTATTAATTCTATATCCATATCAATAGTCATTATGGTTTCCATATTCAATATTCTTTCATACTTTTGAGCAATTTTAGCTACTTCTAAATAGATATTCTGATTTTCTGATAGTGCTGTAAGATTAAGCGCTCTTGAATACAAAAAATTAAAATATTCATCCATATGTTTTTCCAGAAAGATGTTTTTCATATTGTTATAATCCATATTTCTTTGCCAACGAGGTATTCCTTCTGTAAACTTTTCAAAAGATAGAACATTATTAAAATCAGACATGTAATATATCTCTCCTATCTTGGGGCCTATGTAGAAACTAAAATTTCATCAAACTCTTTTACAATATCCATTTATACAGCTTCTTAATTGTCTGCTATATTCAAACTATCATATATTATACTAAAATTTTCATAAATTGTTAAAATCCATTTTTATTTCTCTCTTCTATAATAGCCAACTAAAATAAATTAGCTTAAGCTCCGTTATTAAAAATTTTCTTTAGTATATGTTGTGCCTTATCCCACTCTATCTGCAAATTCTTGCTTCTATGCAAATAAAAATAAACCATCAACTACAATAAAACTACTGTAATTGATGATTTATTAAAAACCTCACTTACTTATGATAAGGTTCCCCCTTCATAATCCTAAAACTACGGTAAATCTGCTCGACTAGCACAAGCTTCATGAGCTGGTGAGGAAGTGTCATCTTACCAAAAGATTGTTGCTCATCTGCACGCTTTAACACATCATCATGCAGACCGAGGGAGCCGCCGATGACGAAGGCAATTTTGCTTTTGCCGTAGGTCATGAGGGATTCGATGTCGGCAGCCATTTGTTCGGAGGTTTTCATTTTGCCGTTGATGGCTAGGGCGATTACGTAAGCATCTGGGCTAATTTTCGCCAGGATGCGTTCGCCCTCTTTTTTCTTGACGATATCCATTTCAGCTTCACTTAGTTGTTCAGGTGCCTTTTCGTCTGGCACTTCAACCAAATCCATTTTTGCATAGCCGCCAAGACGTTTTACGTACTCATCGATCCCCATTTTTAAGTACTTTTCTTTTAGCTTGCCGACTGATACAATCGTTATATTCACACGTTATCCACCTTTACAATTC
The DNA here is from genome assembly GCF_029916965.1 of Lysinibacillus sp. 1 U-2021. NCBI lineage: Bacteria > Bacillati > Bacillota > Bacilli > Caryophanales > Bacillaceae > Lysinibacillus > Lysinibacillus sp. 1 U-2021. Next base: position 3,223,643 of record NZ_CP123966.1, on the reverse strand, counting down.
ATTTACAAACAAATTATCCACAAAAGTTATCAACATATCCACATGTCATTTCTATATATTGTGTAAAGTTATTTACTTGATACAATATATTCTGCTGCCTGTTCACAGTAGCTACACTTTGTGGATAACTTTTTATCCTCTTCGATTTTATCCATAATTGGGAACACTTTTTGTTCTGCTACAAACATGTCTAAAGCGTGATCTATATGGCTTTCACAGCTGTACTTTTCCATTTTTTGATGTCTCCTTATTTTCCGAAATTTCCACAAACTTATTCACAAATCAGTCTATGTTATCCACAATCTATTGTAACAAAGTAATAGCAGGTATGGAAGAAGTGCCTTTTACTCCCGATTTGCTGTGCGGAAATAGTATTCACAATTTTCTAGTTATCCACAATATTTCATAAAAGTATTTTCTCCATCCTCATAAAAAAGCGATGAAGACCGATTAGATCTCCATCGCTTTTCATATTCTTTACAATGTATTACCGTTTGTTAATGTTAGTGATAGCTCGACTAATTTACCTTGACGGTACACTTTTAATGTTAGCTTATCACCAATTTTTTTGTCATTATATAAATGCTTGCGTAAATCAATGGTTGTTTCAATTTTTTGACCATCCATCTCTACAATAACATCGTATTGTTGAACCCCTGCTTTTAAGGCTGGTGAGTTATTCATGACATCTGTTACAACAACACCTGTTGTCACTTCTGCAGGTAATTTTAATGTTTGTTGTTGATAGAATGATGGCACATCTGTTAAATCTGCAAGTGAAACTCCCATTGTTGGACGTTTCATTTCTCCATTTTTCTCTAGCTCCTCGATAATTGGAATAGCTGAATTAATTGGAATAGAGAACCCTAAACCTTCAACTGAGGATTCAGCGATTTTCATGGAGTTAATTCCTACTAATTCTCCAGCTAAGTTTACAAGTGCTCCACCACTATTCCCTGGGTTAATCGCAGCATCTGTTTGCAAGACTTCTTGTTGCCAATCTTCTGTGCCATCACCATTTAAGTCTACTGGTACAGAACGGTCTTTACCTGAAACAACACCAGTTGTCACAGAACCATAGAAGTCTAAACCAAGTGGGTTACCAATGGCAATCACTGTTTCACCTTGTTTTAATACATCCGAATTCCCGAATGTCGCAACTGTTTTAACATTTTTAGAGTTAATAGAAATAACTGCAAGGTCCGTCCAAACATCGTGACCCACTAATTGTGCAGGTTCTTTTGTTCCGTCTGGCATTGTGACCTCTAACTGCTTTGCCCCTTCAATAACATGGTTATTTGTGATGATAAAGGCTTTGTCACCTTCAATTTTATAAACAACACCTGAACCGCTTCCTGCTTCTTTTGTTGTCGTTGATGGTGGGCTCCAAAAACCTCCGCTTGTGACTTCTTGAATATTTGTGATACCGACAACTGCTTGTGAGGCTTTATCAACTGCAGTTGTCACATCTGTTGTTACTTCTGTAGCTACCTGATTAATTGTTGTGTTATTTTTTCCTGTATTACTTGTTGTTGTTCCAGGCATTTGATTGACAAGTCCTGGTAGCATAAGCCACACAAGTAAAGCACCTATAATGACACCGACCAGACCACTAAAGAAATAGCCGCCTTTACCTCCTCCACCTTTCTTTTTCATGCGCTTAGTCTGCATTTCTTGCTCCTCGCGCTCTAGTCTTTCTTGAAGAGGTGATTTCGGTACTTCATCCTTTTTAAGGAAATCACTGTTTTTATCATCATCTTGGAAATAGCTCATGTTCGTCATCCTTTCCTTTGAGTGCTATCTAATTAGTTGTTACCCTAATCTTACGATTCAAACATTAAAATCAGATGAAAAACAAATAAAATAGGCATAAAAAAAGCTGCTCAATGCATTTTTTTATGCGTTGAACAGCTTCAAATTTTATCTAAATAGCCTATGATTAAACCGTCACCAATTTTGTTGGTTCTTCTGCATCCGTATCAAATAGATGAACATGCTCACCAACAAGGATGCCACAAGATTGTAAGGTTTGTGCGACACTCATACGTGCTAGCTCTTTCATATTATTATCTTTACTTAAATGTGAAAGATAAATATTGGTCGTCTTATCAAATACAACCTCACTCATTGCAATTGCTGCATCCTCATTAGACACATGTCCTACATCACTTAAAATACGACGTTTAATAGACCAAGGATAGCGTCCCATTTGTAGCATATTGACATCATGATTACTTTCAAAGACAAAAGAATCAGCGCCTCGAATAATTCCTTTCATACGATCACTGACATAGCCTGTATCTGTAATAATAACAAGCTTGCGATCATTTTCATGAAAAGTATAGAACATTGGATCTGCTGCATCGTGTGAAACAGCAAAGGATTCAACAGCTAAAGAACCAAAATGCTTCACTGTATCCATTTCAAATTCAAAACGTTGCTCTACTGGAATGTCCCCAATAAGCCCATCCATTGCCTGCCACGTTTTGGCATTTGCATAAATTGGTACATTATATTTCCGTGATAGTACACCAATTCCTTTAATATGATCACTATGCTCATGTGTAACAAAGATACCACTGAGCTGCTTCATATTACGGTCGATTTTTGTAAATAACTGCTCCATCTTTTTCCCACTAAGACCCGCATCAACGATAAAAGCATGATCGTCATTCTCTACATAAATCGAATTCCCTGTACTGCCACTTGCTAAAACACTAAATCGCATTATTCAACTCCCCAGTCTTCTTCTTCGCTCTCTTGCTTGTCCTCCTGGATTTCGATGACTTTACCTTCTACTGCATTCACAAAGTACTCCTCTTTTGTTCCATCAGATAATTTCACTTGAACTTCCCATGTTGGCACCAATACCTGAGTTCGTGTCAATTTAACAAGCGTTGAGTAACCTAGTTTCATTTGTGTAATGCGAGAATCTGGCTTGAGCGGTCCCTTTGCATACAAAGTTTGAATTATTTGAAGTGGTGGAATAACTGTTTCCTGCTGTTCCATTTCTTCAATATTATCAATCATTGTTTGTTCATACATTGTTACTTCGTTATTAGCATTCCATTTTATTTTTAATGAACCACTATAATAGAACATTCGATTGTTTGTCTTTTGGAAAAAAATCGCGACTCGTTCTTCGCGGTCTACTTTCCATAAAGCATAAGATGCACCTTCAATGATGTTTGCCAGGGCAAAATCTGTAAAGCTTGCATCATCACTTACATTACGTAATTTAACAGGCCTCATAAAAATAACACGAGCCTTTGTATTATTATCATCCTTAAATTTAACTTGCTGGTTACTATTACTAAATTCGTCTGGTGTGAATTTATGCACTTGAGCTGTCATATACGAAGCAGATTCAATATTATTTGGTAATGTACCATACGTAATATTATCATCCTTTAAACGGGCTTCTATTGTTCTTTCACCTGGTACCTCAATATCTTTCGCTTCATTATAGCGATTGACATAAAGTGAATACAAGAAGATGTTCAGTATTAAAAAAACGAATATAAAAATAGATTTTGTTCTATTCCAATCCATTTTTAACACCTCCTAATACTTCAGGAGTCAGTTTAGTCCATGTACCATTACGAATAACAAACCAACAAGGTTCAAATATAAATATATTCTGTTCTTGATTTTGTGTTAAATAATAGCCTAAGACGATTTCGTCGATATCAGACAGAGGAATACTGTTAGCGCTTTTTAATCTCTCTGCGATCTCCGCACCTGATGCTAATTCTTTGATTTCTTTCTCCAATGATATATCCATATCCAATGAGAAGTATGGACGCTTATAATGGAAAATTCGACTATCTCCCCAAATCGTTGTCATTCGTGTAATAACATGATTGCTATAGACAGGGAAACCTTGCAAATACATTTGATAGTCTATTTGATTTTTATTGGTATTGGATGCAGCATAGCGGAAATCTGCCGTAAATCCTCCATGCTCATTAATAAATTCAAAGCTATCCTTTAAAAGCTTGGATGGCTCGACTCTAATACTACTTTCTGCAGCAGGATAAACATAGTTTAATGATTTAAGATTTGTTTCTAAGGTCATTAACGACATACCATCTGTATATTTTTCAGAGGATGCACTTTCCACATTCCGCTGCACAATATTTGGATCTGGGAATAATACATTTTTAAATAGTTCTGGCGTAATATCCTCAATAAAATACGTATATTTTACAGATTCAATATTACTGTTCGCCAAATAAAGAGATGTATAGCCTTCTCTTTCTACTTCTTTAAAAACCTCATATTTTTTGGCAGGCTCTATGACTTCCTGTATAAATTGATTCATGTTTGGCACACTGACATGTGAGCGGAATAATGATTGGTTATTACCACTAATGTAATACAACATCAATTCTTTACTATTGTAATTACTCCAATCTATAATCATACGATTGAACGTTGTTTCTGGTAATTCCTTATCAGTGAACTGAAAGGTTGTGTTAAAAGCTGAAAAAGGAATCTCTCCTGTAAAAAATATTGTCATTCGATGATCTGCGCCAATAATTTGATTCACATAGTTTGCAGAAAGATTATTGTTTACAGACACCAAATCTAAAACATTCCAGCCTTTAAATACTTTCATCATGTCTTTCATAGCTGCATTAGAAACTGTGCCTGTAAACTCTTCTTCAGATCGGAAAATAGCCTTGTATGGTCGAATAATATCCTCCATATCCTTTTGCGGCTTAATTAAAATTTCCTCGCCCTCTGTTTTTTCAATATATTTATAATCAGGTGTATAGGTCCAAATTAAAAAAGTTAAAATCACACTCAGCATAACAAGTAGAAATAATACAACAGATTTAACTGGCTCTATATATTTCATTCCCACTCACCTGCCTCACCCAATTCATCTGCATCATATGGTAATGTGAAGAAAATTGTTGTACCCTGTCCTTCTTCACTTTCAGCCCAAATCTTACCGCCGTGTGCTTCAATCATTTCCCGCGCAATAGCTAATCCCAAGCCTGTTCCTCCCATAGAACGAGCACGGGCACGATCCACACGATAGAAGCGATCAAAAATACGGCCAACATTTTCTTTAGGAATACCCATGCCATCATCTGAAATCATGACTTTCAACATGTCATCCTGTCCCGTAAAGCCAAAGCGAATATTGCCACCATCTGGAGAATATTTAATAGCATTGGAAATGATATTATCAATAACCTGTGTGATTTTATCCGTATCAATTTCTACATAAAAGGAGGTTTCAGGGAATAATCGTTTAAAATGTACCTTGTCAGACTTAGACATTTCAAATCTGTCTATAATGCGGTTAAAGAATGAATTAAATAAGACAATATCTTTATTCAACTCGTAATCTGAACTATCCATTCTTGATAACTGCAGTAAATCATTTACTAGACGAATCATACGCTCTGTTTCGGTTTGTGTCACATTTAAAAACGTAGGAGCAATATTTTCATCTTTCCATGCACCATCTGCAAGTGCCTCTAAATAACTGCGCATTGTTGTTAATGGCGTTCTTAACTCATGTGATACATTCGATACGAATTCCCGACGATCCATTTCAATCTTTTCTTGCTCTGTTATATCGTGCAAAACAGTAATCAGACCATTAATAAAGCCTGTTTCTTTTTGAATAACAGAGAAATTAGCACGAAGTATATAGGGAGCATCCGCTGTACTGAAGTTTAAATTCACGGCATCATTCATATGAATTAAGTCTTCAAAACTATATTCCTGATCAATCCCCAATACAGAGGCGATAGGACGCCCTAATGTAATATCTCTTGAAATATGCAGTAATTCCAATGCAGGGTCATTAATGAGAATAATACGTCCCTTACGATCTGTTGCAATTACACCATCTGTCATATTACTTAGAACTGAATCGAGCTTTCGACGTTCAGCTTCTGTGGTCGATTGTGCTTCCTGCAAACGATTGGTTAGATGATTAAAGGTGATGGCTAGCTGGCCGATTTCATCTGTACCATATACACGTACCTTTCGAGAGTAGTTCCCCTTCGCCATTGCCTGAGCCTGCTTTCGCATATCAGCAATAGGCTGTGTAATCGTTCTTGCCACAAGAATACCTAAGAAGATGGTAATGACCAAGGACATTGCCGTACCACCAAGGAAAATCTGATTAATATCATTCATTTGTTCAAAAACTGATTCAATATTGGCTTCAATATAGAGTACACCAATGATTTCATCGTCTGGTCCTGCACCCGCACGAATGGGATTCGCTAATACCCACACACGATTTCTCGTCTTATTGTCCAGCTTAATAATATCAAACAATGTTTCGGCAGATATCGCTCGACGTACAAGGTCAGTATTAGAGCGCTGACCTATTAAATTTTGGTTTTCAAGCTCAGATGTTGCAAGTATTCTTTGTCTATTGTCAATGACACGAATTTCTAAAATATCACCATTTGAAACATCCCTTAAACCAGTAGAAAACTCCATAACAATTGACTTTAGGCTCTCCTCTAGTTTAGGCATGCTTTCATCGCGTTCCTTTAAAATTTCCTCACGAAGACTATATTGCATCAAGTCAACTCGCTGAAAAATGGAATCTTGGAAGTTGCTCTTCAAATTTCTTTCTAATTCACGAGCGAAATAGATACCGATAATTTGTAAAGCAAGCAATATTAATAAAATATAAATCAGCACTAGTTTGACATGAATGGATTTAAAGAAGCTCACTTTCTGCATTCCTATTACTCCTGTTCAGGATTTCGTAAATAATAACCTACACCACGTCGTGTGACAATCCAAGCGGGATGACTAGGATTATCCTCAATTTTTTCACGTAAACGGCGAATTGTTACATCAACAGTTCGTACATCACCAAAGTAATCATAGCCCCATACTGTTTGTAGGAGATGCTCCCGTGTCATTACTTGTCCAATATGTTTCCCTAAATAATGAAGTAACTCAAATTCTCGATGTGTCAATTCAATTGCTTCATCACGCTTCATTACTAAATAAGCATCTGGTTGAATAACAAGTGAACCTACGACAATCTCATTCGACTCTTCCTCAGCCTCTTCTGCTGTTGGAGCGACTACTTGTAAACGGCGCATATTGGCCTTTACACGTGCAATCAGCTCTCTTGTACTAAATGGCTTTGTAACATAATCATCTGCACCCATCTCTAATCCTAATACTTTATCAATCTCAGAGCCTTTAGCTGTTAGCATAATAATCGGAAAATCGTATTTTTTACGTACTTCTCTACAAACTTCCATTCCATCACGCTTTGGCAGCATAATATCTAAAAGCATTAAATCTGGTTGCTCTTCCTCTACTTTCTTTAATGCCTCATCACCATCATAAGCACAAATAACTTTATAGCCTTCTTTTATTAAATTAAATTGCAAAATATCTGCGATTGGTTTCTCATCATCAACAACTAAAATTGTTTTATTCATACATACTCTCCCTTTCGCTTCTTATCTATTCTTAAACAATGTGTATTTGTAAATTCACTACTCTTAACTCTATCATGCTTTCGGATTCTATGCATTAATCGATATTCAATCCCTCTAATACTGTGACAAAAAGCGATGTAATTCAACAATTATTTCTCGGGAAATAATAGAAAAAGACAGTCCATTATTCGGACTGCCTTCTATTCAACATGTTTTATCGGCCTACATAAGATAACGGATTTTCTAATGAACCGTTCTTTTCAACTTCAAAGTGCAAATGTGTACCTGTCGAATTTCCAGTGGAACCCATAATACCAATCACAGAACCTTTTTCCACTACTTGTCCGACTTCAACATTAATTGAAGATAAATGTCCATAAAGTGTTGTAAAACCATTATTGTGATTAATAACAATACGATTACCATAGGTGCCAGAAGTGCCAGCAGCAACAACTACACCATTATCAGCAGCTAAAATATTATAGTTACTTGGTCGAGCGATATCGATACCACGATGGAAGGCTCCCCAACGTTCACCCATACCACTTGAAATATAACCCCCGACTGCTGGCCATGCAAATTCTCCAGTTCCACGTGAAGAAATAACCTTTGTACCAACTACTTCAATTTCATCTACTGGTTGTTGAAGTATTTTTTCCTCTAAGGCAACTTTTGATGTCTGTGTACCATTTTCAGATGTTAATGCATAAGTTGTTTCTTTTTTTCCATTAACACCTTCTTGCTTGATGACCTTTTCACCTTTATACATTGTAGGATCTTCTTCAATTACTTTTTTAAACGGAATGACTTCCGCAACTTTCTTTTCCTTTTTTACTTCAAGTGTTACAAATGGCTTTGCCACAGTAACATTTATTTCTTGTCCAATTTGTAAAACTGTATCTACAGTAATACCAGGATTTAGAGCTAGTAGTTCACTTGTTGTTAAATTATGTTTTTTAGCAACTGACCCTAACACGTCTCCTGATTCAATTTTATATGTTTCTTGCTCAAGATAGCCTGTCATTAAAAACTTCACGGCTTGCTCAGGTGATAATATATCAGTTGGTGTCACTTTTTGTGATAACCCTGAAACGCCTTGTTTAAAGGAAACATTTAGAAGTCTAGCCTCACCATCTTTTAATTCTGGTAGATTATTGCTAGCTTGGCGTTTTGATAAGTTATCTAATTCTTGCTGAGAAACATATTGTAGCTTTAACATTTGAACAGTTTTCTCATAAGCTTCCGTATTCTTTAGTGATACTACTGGTTTATGATTTACTAATAATGTAAAGGCATCTGATTTGGCCACTAAAGATTGCTTAAGTTTTGATAATGTTTCTGCATCTTTTGTTTCATTTGTAAATACTTGTTCTGGGATTATTTTAACAGCTGAGCTAGCATCAATGGATAAACCTTTGAATTGCTGACTTGCCATTTTCTCTTTTGATGCAATTATTTCTTGAATTGCTTTCTCATCAGATACTGCACCAATATATTCATTCCCCACATAGACGTGGTAAATTTTATTTAAGTTTTCTTTGTTATATTCCTTAGCAAATCCCATGTTAATTGTTAGGCTTGTCATTAAAACTACAACGATTGAAGCCTTTTTAAAAGAAGAAAAATTGTAGGTGAATCTATTGTTTTCTTCTTTTCTCTTCCAAAACGAATTCATCAATAAAGCCCCTTCCAACTTTACCCTACTGTAGGATGATTTACCCACAAGGATTTTTTGCACCCCTATAATGTACCATAAAGAAAATGACGTTTGAACGATTTCACTCTTTTGTAATGTAAATGTATTATTTATCTACTTATTGTTACATAGAATATATTTTATATAGTTTATAAATACTGTAATTTTATTCATATATTGGTTCTCAAAATTAATTTAACTATCATCTGTATACTATTCTCAAATTTTTTCAAGTGAATTTTGACTTAATACTTTTTACTTTTTTAATATTCCGATAAAATATATATAGAAGGTACACTATTTGATTGGAGCGATTAAATTGAGTGATTCACAAACCTCTGAGATCACAACAAAAGTGTTGAGACCTCAGAAAAATAGCATGCGTAAAGTTTTTGCAAGAATTATTATGGTTTCGCTAGGCGCGATTATAATGGCATTGGGCTTGGAACTGTTTTTAGTACCCAACCACATTATGGATGGTGGTATCGTGGGTGTTTCCATTATCACATCTCATTTATTAAAATTACCCCTTGGTATTTTCATCTTCATTTTAAACTTACCTTTTATTTTTTTAGGCTATAAACAAATTGGTAAAACCTTTGCATTGTCCACAGGTCTAGGTATTACCGTACTTTCATTTTCAACACTTGCCTTACATAATATCCATCCATTTACGGAAGACACATTATTGGCAACAGTTTTTGGAGGAATGATTTTAGGAGTTGGTGTCGGTATTGTCATTCGTTATGGAGGTTCATTGGATGGAACTGAAATATTAGCTATTTTAGCTAATAGCAAAACACCTTTTTCAGTTGGAGAAATCATCATGTTCTTCAATATCATTATTTTTACGGTGGCAGGATTTATTTTTAATTGGGAGCAAGCCATGTACTCCATCATTGCATACTATATTGCCTATAAAATGATTGATATTGTTATTCAAGGATTGGAAGAATCTAAATCTGTGTATATCATAAGTGATGACATTGATGAAATTGGACAAACGATTATGGATCGACTTGGTCGTGGCGTTACTTTCCTTCACGGAGAAGGAGCTTATACGGGGAATGACAAGAAAGTCATATTTACCGTTATTACTCGTTTAGAAGAATCTAAATTGAAAACAATCGTCGCTGAAATAGATGACAATGCTTTTCTAGCCATCGGTAATATCGCCGAGGTAAAAGGTGGTCGCTTTAAGAAGAAAGATATTCACTAAAAAAGGGCATGCCGCATTTGGCACGCCCTTTCATTTTATTTCATTATGCTTCCCAAACGTCCACTAACACGTTTGTTTGCTCACGTGCAGGTCCAACAGAGAAAGTAGCAATTTGAATGCCCGTTAGTTCGCTGATACGCTCCACATAGCGGCGTGCATTTTCAGGTAGCTCTTCTAAAGTTCTGCAGCTTGTTACATCCTCAGACCAGCCTGGAAGCTCCTCATAAATCGGCTCACATTGTTCAATGATATGAAGATTTGCTGGATACTCTGTGATTGTTTCACCTTTATAGTTATAGGCTGTACAAATTTTCACTGTTTCTAAGCCCGATAAAACATCGATAGAGTTAAGAGCAAGATGAGTAATGCCACTTACACGGCGTGAGTGACGTACAACGACTGTGTCGAACCAGCCTACACGACGTGGACGACCTGTTGTTGTACCATATTCGCGACCAACCTCACGAATTTGTTGACCTACTTCATCGAACAACTCCGTTGGGAATGGTCCATCTCCTACTCGAGATGTATAGGCCTTAGATACACCAATAACGCTTGTTACGCGTGATGGCCCAACACCTGCACCAATTGCTACTCCCCCAGCAACAGGATTTGAAGATGTTACATATGGATACGTACCTTGATCGACATCAAGTAAAATTCCTTGTGCACCTTCGAATAGCACTTTACCGCCCTCATCAAGGACATCGTTCAAAATTTTAGACGTGTCCGTAACATACTTAGCAATTTCTTGTCCGTAACCATAGTATTCCTCGAAAATTTCTTCGAATGTTACGCCTTCAACTTCATAGAATTTCTCAAATAACTTATTTTTAATGGCTAAATTATGACGTAGTTTTTCCTCAAAGATTTCCTTATCAAGTAAGTCAGCCATACGGATCCCAATACGTGCTACTTTATCTTGATAACAAGGTCCAATACCTTTACAAGTTGTGCCGATTTTATTGTCTCCACGACTTTCTTCATCCGCAATATCTTGTTTAATATGATAAGGCAAAATCACATGTGCACGATTAGAAATACGTAGATTATCTGTATTAATACCACGCTCTTGTAAACCTTTAAGCTCTGTTACTAATGATTTTGGATTCACAACTAATCCATTACCAATTACTGAAGTTTTATCTTTATAGAAGATCCCTGATGGAATTAAATGTAATTTATAAGTTTCACCATCAATTTTAATGGTATGTCCTGCATTATCTCCACCGGCAAAACGAGCGATGGCATCGGCTTTGTGCGAAAGGAAATCTGTAATTTTACCTTTTCCTTCGTCTCCCCACTGTGTTCCTACAACTACTACTGATGTCATAATCAGCACCTCCGTTAGATACCTTTGTATCTCAATTTTCAAGCCTCAATTATTGTAACAATGATAGAAACAACTCGTCAATAAAAAATAGCGAAAAAACACGAACATAAAATCAAAAAATCTGATTCAACGTTCGTGTTTAATAACAGAATGGTATGAATATTATCGAACATTCAGATTAATTTATTCTAAGGGTAATATTTCATTACTAATAGGCAACTTATCTGAATGACGAGTAACTTGACTAATCACGTGGCGGTGGCGGTGGCATTTGTGACCAATCCACATTAATGAATTTATTGAATTCTTTTTTAAAGGCCAATGTAACGGTTCCTGTTGGACCATTACGTTGTTTCGCAATGATAATTTCGATCATATTTTTATTCTCAGATTCTTTATCGTAATAATCATCACGGTATAAAAACGCAACAATATCAGCATCTTGCTCAATACTTCCCGATTCACGTAAGTCACTCATCATTGGCCGTTTATCCTGTCGTTGCTCAACACCACGAGACAACTGTGATAACGCAATAACAGGTACCTTTAATTCACGGGCTAATCCCTTTAAGGAACGAGAAATCTCTGATACCTCTTGCTGACGGTTTTCTCCTGGCTTGCCGCTCCCCTGAATCAACTGTAAATAATCAATTAAGATCATTCCTAGTCCATTCTCCTGAGCTAAACGACGACATTTTGCACGGATTTCATTGATACGTACACCTGGAGTATCATCAATAAAAATCCCTGAATTCGATAAACTACCCATTGCCATAGTTAGTTTACCCCAATCTTCTGTAGTTAAAGCACCTGTACGTAAAACTTGTGCATCTATATTTCCTTCTGCACAAAGCATACGCATGACCAGTTGCTCTGCACCCATCTCTAAAGAAAAGATTGCAACATTTTCACGAGCTTGTACAGCAACACTTTGCGCGACATTCAATGCAAAGGCTGTTTTCCCTACAGATGGACGAGCAGCAACAATGATTAAATCGTTGCGTTGAAAGCCTGCAGTAATGTTATCTAAATCACGGAAGCCAGTCGGGATACCCGTTACTTCTCCCTTTTGTGATTGCAGTTGCTCAATATTATCGAAAGTTTCCACTAGCACATCTTTAACATGCTTAAAGTCACCTGCATTCTTTCGATTGGCAACCTCCATCATTTTCTTCTCTGCCTCGCCTAATAATGCCTCTACTTCGTCTTCACGCGTATAGCCGTCCTCGACAATTTTCGTTGCCACTCGAATCAATCGTCGTAAGAGGGCCTTTTCCTCAACGATTTTGGCATAATGAGCGACATTGGCAGCTGTAGGGACAGCATTGGCGAGCTCTAGTAAATAAGAAAGCCCGCCAACGTCCTCAATCTCTTTTTTAGCTGATAATTCTTCTGTAACTGTTACAACATCTATCGCTTTTCCTTGATCACTCAAGCGCAACATCGTTTCGAAAATTTTCTTATGGGCATTTAAATAAAAATCATCTGCCAATAAAATTTCTGATGCTGTTATTAATGCCTGTGGCTCAAGGAAGATAGCACCGATAACCGATTGCTCCGCCTCCCGGTTATGCGGTGGAACGCGGTCCATCATCGGTTCACTCATGGATTGTCGCTCCTTATTCTTCCGTTACATGTACTTTTAACGTTGCTGATACTTCATGATGTAGTTTTACAGGAACATTTGTAAAGCCAAGTGAACGAATCCCATCAGGTAAAGTCATTTTACGTTTGTCAATTTTAATGCCGTGCACTTTTTGTAATGCATCAGCAATTTGCTTTGTAGATACTGAGCCAAATAAGCGGCCACCATCACCTGATTTTGCTTTTAGCTCAACTGTTAGTGCTTCTACTTTTTCCTTTAATGCTTGTGCTTCAGCTAATTCGGCAGCAGCATTTTTGGCCTCTAATTTCTTTTGCCCCTCTATTTGGCTTAAAGCTTGCGCATTTGCTTCCGCTGCATAGCCATTCTTGATTAGGAAATTTTGTGCATAGCCATCAGCTACGTTTTTAATTTCACCTTTTTTTCCTTTTCCTTTAACGTCTTTTAAAAATACTACTTTCATTAGTCAGAACTCCCTTCAAAGACCTCATTTATGGCCTCTTCTAAATGTTTTTTCACACCATCGATGGATTTAGCATCTATTTGGCAGGCAGCATTCGTTAAATGTCCACCACCGCCAAGCCTCTCCATAATTAGCTGTACATTGACCTCACCAAGTGAGCGTGCACTTATACCAATTTTGCCATCTGCCCGATGTGCAATGACAAAGGATGCACTAACATCCTTCATCGTTAGTAAAATATCTGCTGTTTGCGCAATTAAGACAGAGTCATACACTTTTGATTCCTCACCTACAGCAACAGCTACTCCTGGTTTTACGAACTTAACTGTTTGCACAATTTTGGAGCGCTCTATATATGTGTCCACGTCCTCCTTCAAGAGACGTTGGACCAATACTGTATCGGCACCATTTGTTCGTAAGTAAGAAGCTGCTTCAAATGTACGTGCTCCTGTTCGAAGTGTAAAGCTTTTGGTATCAACGATAATACCCGCTAGTAATGCAGTAGCTTCTAGCATATTAATTTTTGCACGCTTCGGCTGATATTCTAGTAACTCTGTCACTAGCTCTGCTGTGGACGACGCATATGGCTCCATATAAACGAGTGTAGGATTTTCGATAAAGTCCTCACTTCGACGATGATGGTCGATTACAACCACCTTTTCAGCTAATTTCAATAGGTGTGCATCAATTACTAAATTCGGCTTATGTGTATCAACAATAACGAGCAACGATTTCTCAGTCATTTTACCAGCGGCTTCCTCTGGTGTAAGGAAATTTTCATAGAAATCTGATTTACTCTCTATTTCATTCATTAATCGTGTAACGCTACCATTTAATTCATCAAAATTGATAATGACATAGCCCTTTACATCATTCATTTGTGCCATTTTCCGTACACCTACAGAAGCACCAATGGAGTCCATGTCAGGATTTTTATGTCCCATAACAAACACTTGGTCACTGTCTTGAATTAAATCGCGTAATGCATGTGAAATAACGCGCGCTCTAACACGTGTACGTTTTTCGACTGGATTTGTTTTTCCACCATAGAATTTAAGTTTTCCAGTAGGTTGCTTTATCGCCACTTGGTCTCCACCACGTCCTAATACAAGATCAAGACTTGATTGTGCCAACTCACCAAGCTCCACTAATGAGGATGAACCAGCTCCTACCCCAATACTTAATGTTAATGATAAATTCTTTTGAGCTGTTTTTTCTCGAATGGTATCTAATATAGCAAATTTTTTCTTTTCTAGCTCCGTTAAAATGGATTCATTTAATACTGCTAAGAAGCGATCAGATGATATTCGTTTGACAAACACACCATGCTCTGCAGCCCATTCATTGACAATTGAAGTAACCATTGTGTTGGTTAAACTACGTGGTTGATCGTCCATGGCTTGCGTAATTTCATCGTAATTATCGACAAACAATATAGCGATTACTGTACGGTCTGCATAGTATTGCTTTTCAATGGCAATCTGTTCAGTTATATCAAAGAAATACAGTAGTCGTTCCTCTTTTTTATAATAAACACGATATTTCCGATCACGTAGTGTAATCGTCGCCTCATTAGTCTCCTCGGTCTTCATTAATACATAGATGTCATCCGATATATTTACAATACCTTCTCCAACTAATGATTCCATATTTAAAATGCCTTGCATATATGGATTAGACCATTCGATTTCATACTGCTCATTAACCAGCAGTATCCCTATTGGCATTTCAAGCAGTGCCTCTTCCCCTACTTTTTTCATACGGAAGGAGATAGATTCAATGTGCTTTTCTGTTTCCTCAAAAGCTATCTTCTCTACTTTCCATGTGTAGGCCATCAGTAAAACAAAACCTACACCATAACCGATGCCTATCCCGATATTCCAAATACATAGAAGCACGAACGTCACAGTTCCAAATATGGAAAGAACAAAAAGCGGATAGCGAATTGGTCGTTTTCTAAATGTCCCCATTACAATCAGCCCCTTATTCTTTAGTCTTCCCCTTTACAAGTGAACGTACGTCAAAACCTAAATCAACAATACCGAGTAAGATCATAAAGGATGATAATGGAATTGCTAATAAAGTGGCTACCCATTTAACTCCATTTGGCATCCCCTTTTTAGAGATAAAATAATGGATAAAAGATATTCCTTGTAAAATCAGTAACAACCATAAAATATAAGAAACATTTAATACAATAATATCTAGTGTAGAGCCAGCCTCAGGACGCATGAATAAATTAATACATAAAACAATCATGTAATACCATAAAATAGAGCGTGGTAATCTCATATTTTGGAATGGAGCAAATTTTGGAACATCTACCCCTAGTCGTTTTAGAGCTGGTAAATTGACTGTAATGATAATAAATGCAGCAAAAAATGCTGAGATTGTTATCGTTGCAGGCATAGTCAGTTCAATTGTTTTAAACATTGCCTCAAGCTGCTCTGGATTAATGGCTACTTGGCCTGTGACATTCTTCGCAAATTCATTAGATTGCTCATAATTTTTACGTGCCATCTCTAAACTCATGCTGATGAAGTCAATCCCTGAAAGCTTTACATAAGCAACATAAACAATTGCCATTGAAAGGAGATTAGCAATCCCCGTTGACATAAATAAATAAAGCTTACTCTTCTTCAAATAAATGGCGTTACCCATAACGACACCTACTAACCCTAAAATAAAGGCAAATGGCAGCATGGATATTCCACTCGTTATAGTGGTTAGGATACAGCCTACTATTGCTACGAGTATGGATGTGGAACGCTTGTAATTTGCGCTATACCAAGCAATCGGTAGTGGAGCGAATAATAAAGCTACTATAAAGATGAATGGTACATATGCAGAAATTAACATTAAGATTGTAAAAAGTGCAACCATCATTGAGCCTTGTACAAGCGCTTTTGTTTGATTATTCGGCATTGAAAACCTTCCTTTTTTTCAGTCAAACTTACTACCCTTTATTGTACCATTTTTTCATAGTATTGAACAAAAATCACTTAGATCACTATGTACATTGTCATTATTTTTTCAATTTTAATTCGAACTTTTACCTAAGTAGCTGATAATTTTCTTTTTAACCATAACAAAAAACCAGCATACCCGATACGAATATCGTAATATGCTGGTAGTTAAAATTGATGTAAGATCAGTTACCTTAATGTCATCAATCTTATTTATCTTCTGCTACGAATGGAAGTAATCCCATGATACTAACTAATTTAACTAAATTCAACATAAATTCCGTACCCAACAATACTACCAAGAGTAATTAGTATCCTCGTCAATGTTTGGTTTCTAATCTATCCTATAGATTTTTCTACTAGTTTTTCTTTTCTCTAGTTAACTTGGTTCTTTGTACAGTAGTATTATCATCTCGATTATTTTAATTAAGCTTTAATGAAATAGAATTTGATTCTTGAGTTACAACAATATCTTGTTGTTCAGAGCTTCCATCTGTATATTTTACAATTACTTTGATTATTATGTCGTCATCTATTACCAAATTGCCATCATGAGGAATTGCAAGTGAATATTTATATTTATCCTGTTCATTATACTTAACCGTATAGGTATTTCCAATTTCCTTTGTACCATTGTATATATCTGAACCAGGCGAACTTCCAATCATAAATATCTTTTCTGATAATAACCAGTCTTTGTCTGTATATTCTTTAGCTGTAAGTGTAACATCCTCTATAAACTTGCCTTTGCTAATGGTATAAGTGATTGAGTCGATATGTTCTCCACTTATATTTAGCATAAGCTTTGTAAAGATTAAATTACCTACATCTCCAGTTATATCAGTTGTACTACCTCTAGCTTCAGTTGATAATTCAAAAGTAGCTTTATCTGATGAAAGTTTGGTATTAGGCTGATTCGCATTATCACTCAATGCATAAGCTGTGATTGTAAAATTTGCGACTCGAAAGTTTTCGTTATTATCTAAAAATGGAATACCTATCATAATTAACAATAGGAATCCAAATGCACAAGCTACAGAAATCCGCCCTTTAAAATTTTTCTTTTCTATAATATTGCAATTCTTTTTCACACGATTTTTCATAGTTTTTGACATTTCAATAGAATTAACAGCTTCTTTAATCTTATCAAAGTTCATATTTCATTCTCCTTTCGATATCTTTCTCGAATAAGCTCTCTTCCACGTTGTAATCGCTTTTTAACTGCTGAAGTAGTAATGGCAAGTATTTTTGCTATTTCATCTACTTTATAGCCCTCTACATAATAAAGTAACAATACAATCTTATGTTTATTTGGCAATCTCATAAGATGTTCGATTAAACCATAGTTTTCATCATCCTTACAATATAGTTGCAAATCATTGATATCCATATGTTTACGAATAATATTGTACCTTCTCATATTTTTGCAACGATTTGTAGCAATAGTAATCAACCATGCTTTCTCATGTTCTGAATCGTTAAATGGTGTAGATTTAGTTAGATAGGTAATAAAAGTGTCTTGTACGACATCCTCTGCGTCATTCTCATTGCATAGAATAACAAGACACATTCTAAAAAGCATATTTCCATATTTATCAACAATTCGTTCTATATCTAGTTCGTTCGACCAAACTAATTGTTGCAACATCCATCAACTCCTTTCACTTATAACACACATGAAATTACCATTTGGTGACATTTTATATAAAATAATTTTAGAAAATAATCTTACCTAAAAACTGATCGATGCATAAAAATTGGAAAAATATTTTCCAATAGTCTTCTATCCGAATCTAATCTTATTATATTGTGTAATTAAGAATGTCATTTTAGGTACCTATCGTTGATCCTTTGCCATATCTATCGTTCCTTAAATAAAACAAGCCCACCGAATAGGTGAGCTTGAAATAATTTTACATTTGATAATTTATTCAACCCAAGCAGAAACTGTTCCCCTG
The DNA here is from genome assembly GCF_029916965.1 of Lysinibacillus sp. 1 U-2021. NCBI lineage: Bacteria > Bacillati > Bacillota > Bacilli > Caryophanales > Bacillaceae > Lysinibacillus > Lysinibacillus sp. 1 U-2021. The sequence goes on along the minus strand of NZ_CP123966.1, from coordinate 3,204,960 downwards.
TAATGTCCTCTCCAAGTGCCATTTGTAAGCTTTTCCGTTTTGTGAAGATTTATCCAATTTTTATACCATTAACATATATTCTAGGGGGTAAATATATGTTAATGATTAGATGAAAATCATTGAGTTGCGTATGCAGCTCTTTTTTCTTATTGAACTAACCTGGTGCTTTAAGTTCAATAACGATCTTCAACAATCGTGCACGATTGTTGAATAATCCTAACTTTCCTTTATAGCAACAATATTTGAGAAAACAGTATAAATAAAAAAAAGCACCACAAAGGTTATGAAAACCTTGTTGTGCTTTTATTAATAAATAAATTTTATTTATCTTCTGCTACGAATGGAAGTAATCCCATGATACGAGATACTTTGATAGCTGAAGTTAATTTACGTTGGTACTTAGCGCTAGTGCCAGTTACGCGACGTGGTAAAATTTTACCGCGCTCAGAGATGAATTTTTTTAATAAATCTACATCTTTATAGTCGATATGCGTAATGTTATTAGCAGTGAAGTAGCAAACTTTACGGCGTTTGCGGCCTCCGCGACGTGGTGCCATAGTGTGTCTCCTCCTTATCTTTTTTTATCATTTAGAAGCATTAGAATGGAAGATCATCCTCAGATACTTCTATTGGCCCTTTGCTATTCGCAAATGGATCCTCATCTACACGTGTATAATTCGGCTGATTCATAGGTGGTTGATTTTGCTGATACGAATCGCCGCCATAGGAACCCTGCCCTGGCATAGCGCCACCAAACTGTTGTTGTGGTTGACCACCGCCATATGACGGTTGGTTATTACCGTAAGTTTGTCCACCATATTGAGGAGCAGGAGCACCGCTACCATTACGGGGTTCTAAAAACTGTACGCTATCCGCCACGACATCTGTTGTGTATACGCGCTTACCATCTTGTCCTTCATAACTGCCTGTCTGGATACGACCTTCTACCCCAATTAAACTTCCTTTTCGCATGAAGTTCGCTAGGTTTTCAGCCTGTTTACGCCAAGCAACACAGCTAATGAAATCAGCTTCGCGTTCACCTTGTTGATTTGAGAATGCACGGTTTACAGCTACTGTAAATCTTGTAGACGCAACTCCATTCGGTGTATAACGTAGCTCAGGATCTTTTGTTAGTCTTCCAACTAATACGACACGGTTAATCATCAGAATACAACCTCCTTTTCAGCGTTTTGTAAAAAATTAATTATTAAGCTTCTTCGCGAACTGCAATGTGGCGAATGATGTCTTCGCTGATGTTAGCAAGACGTGTATACTCGTTGATTGCATCTGAAGTAGCGTTTACTTTTACGATTTGGTAGTAACCTTCGCGGAAGTCTTGAATTTCATAAGCTAAGCGGCGTTTGCCCCACTCTTTTGATTCGATGACTTCTGCACCGTTAGAAGTTAACATTTCGTTGAAACGTTCAACTAAAGCTTTCTTCGCTTCGTCTTCAATGTTCGGACGTACGATGTACATTAATTCGTATTTTCTCATCTGTTTACACCTCCTTATGGACTTAGGCTCTCCTAATTAAGGGAGCAAGGAGCAAGTAATTAATTATTACTCACATCAATGAATTGTAACATATAGGTACATGTCTTTCAAGTCACAAACTAATAATTCGTTATATAATGGCAGTATATTTCATTATCTATGAAAGGAGTGCCTTCATGTTAACCAACGATAAGGAGCCTATCGTTATCGAATTAGATTTAAAGAAGTTAATGATTGACAATCTTGTGATGACAAGTGGTCTTGTCATATTATTTATTGCCATCCAATATATTTGCTTTAAAGATTTCCATTTTTCTTTTTGGAAGATGATTGGTGGCACAGCACTATTTGTTGTGCTGTATATAATTTTTATTATCCTACACGAGGCTTTTCATTTAATTGGCTTTATGATTTTTGGCAAAGTTCCCTTTAAAGCTTTGAAATATGGCGTAAATTTAGAGCAAGGTATTGCCTATGCAACTACTGAGCAACCTCTCCCCAACCATGCTATGAAAAAAGCTTTATTACTGCCATTCTGGATGACTGGAGTACTCCCAACCATTGTTGGGTTTTATCTTAACAGTACTGTTTTAATATTGATAGGGGCGGTGTTAATAGCTGGAGCTGTAGGCGATTTTGCCATGTATAAAGAGCTACGCAAATATCCACGTAATGCTATCGTACAGGATGATCCTAAATTACCAAAGCTGTATGTTTATCTATTGCAGGAAAAGGATCATCATTAAAGTAAGACTACATAATTAAATAGAATCTGTAGATTAGAAATGAACAACTACAGATTCTATTTATACTTTAAGGAGTTAAAAATCCATGCTGGGCTGCTGTATATAAGTTTCTCCAAATACGGTTAATCGTAGATGTTTCTGTAATGGCATCCATACCGAGACTGCGTATTAAATTATTCGCTATCTCTAAGCATGCAGTAGCTATATCCTTAGCCAATTGAGTAAATTGTGATAATTCCTCTTCCGTTAATTGTTCACCTTTTTGATGCTGTTGCCAAAAGACAGATAATGTTGCATAAAACTGTTCCTCGCATTGCTTGAAACGTTTATGCTGCTGCATCCATAAAAATTGGAAGGCTCCAATTCGTTCAGTTCTGCTTCCATCATGATTTCGTTGCTTCATTAAAGCAAAAGCTTCTTCTAAAAAATTCTCTGTCATCCCAAGACAAACGCCTAAAAAAGAAGCCTCTGCAAAAGTGGTAAATGGAAAGCTATGTACTGAATTGCTATAATCATTTCTGATGACCCCTAATTGAAAAGTAGCTTCCTGTGGTACCCAAACATTGTTTACACGGATTGTATGACTAGCTGTTGCCTTTAAACCCATTGCAGACCAATCATTCAAAATTTCTACATCATGTGGATTTACTGAGCAGCTAATAATTTTTTCGGTTTTGATACCATCTTCTTCAATTAAACAATTCATCGTAAATGTTGATGCATAATTAGAACCACTACAATACTTCCATTGCCCTGTTACATAATAGCCTCCAATTGTTTTTACAGCTATCCCTGTTGGATATCCACTCCCTGCTATAACTGCTTCTTTAGGAGAATAGATTTTTTCACAAATTTCCTTACTGAATGTTGGAATAAATGCGTTTCCACCTGTACCAATAGTAATGAGCCATCCAAAATTGCCATCAAGTGCAGACATCTGTTGAAATATCTTTACACCTTCTACTAAATTTAAATCCATACCACCTAATTCTCTTGGCGTGAACAATTTGAATAATCGTTGTTCATAAATATAATCTAAGACATCTTGTGGTAGCATCCCCAGCTGCTCAAACTCTAAACCACGTTCCTTAATTTGCACAGGATTCATTCATAAGTCGCCTCCATACATTAAAAATTCTGATAACGATGCAATCGAAAAAGGGCAACCATTTTAGATTGCCCTTGTAAGTTTTTTATACATTAAAGCGGAATAACATAATATCGCCATCTTGTACTTCATATTCTTTACCTTCAAGACGTACTTTACCAGCTTCCTTAGCCGCTGCTTGAGAACCTGCCTCAAGAAGATCATCATATGCCACTGTTTCTGCACGAATAAAGCCGCGTTCAAAGTCAGTATGAATAATACCTGCACATTGAGGTGCCTTCATTCCTTTACGGAACGTCCAGGCACGTACCTCCTGTACACCTGCAGTGAAGTAAGTAGCTAGACCTAATAAGTCATAAGAAGTACGAATTAGTTGATCTAAACCAGATTCTTTAATTCCTAATTCTTCTAAGAACATAGCTTTTTCTTCATCATCTAACTCAGAAATTTCTTCTTCAATTTTTGCACAAATAGTAATGACCTGTGCACCTTCAGCGGATGCATACTCACGTACTTTTTTCACATACTCGTTGTTGTCTGCATCTGCTACTTCATCTTCTGAAACGTTTGCTACATAAAGCATTGGTTTAATTGTTAGCAGATGAAGACCTTTAATTACCTTCAATTCATCATCTGATAACTCAGCTGCTCTAGCTGGTTTACCGTTTTCTAGTTGCTCTTTAATTTTTAGAAGCACTGGCTCCTCTAGCATAGCCTCTTTATCTTTTTGTTTCGCCATTTTGCTAACTCGTTGTAAACGTTTATCCACAGATTCTAAGTCAGCTAGTGCAAGCTCTAGATTAATAACTTCAATATCGTCAATTGGATCTACTGCACCAGAAACGTGAGTAATGTTTTCGTCTACAAAACAACGTACTACCTGACAAATTGCGTCTACTTCACGAATATGAGCTAGGAACTTATTTCCTAATCCTTCACCCTTGGAGGCACCTTTAACAATTCCAGCGATATCTGTAAATTCAAATGCAGTTGGCACAGTTTTTTTCGGTACCACTAATTCTGTTAATTTATCTAAACGTGCATCAGGTACTTCAACTATACCAACGTTTGGATCGATCGTTGCGAATGGATAGTTTGCAGCCAATGCGCCCGCTTTTGTTATTGCGTTAAATAATGTTGATTTTCCAACGTTAGGTAAACCAACGATTCCAGCTGTTAATGCCATGGATGGACACAACCTTTCTATACTCAGTTCAAATTTTCTCTCATATAACCTTATCTATTATATTGATTCACCCAGAAAAAGTCTAATATGCCTGATGTTACGACTCTTCCGCAGAAAATAAAACCTTTTTCATTTTTTTCTCAAATTCACGACGTGGAATCATGACACTATGCTGACATCCTTCGCATTTGATACGTACATCCGCCCCCATACGAATAATTTTCCATTTGTTGGTACCGCATGGATGTTGTTTTTTCATTTCAACAATATCATTTAAACCAAATTTTTTTGCCTCCATCTTACACACTTCTCCCCTCATCTTTGCCATAGAACATCATTTTTGGATAGACCATTGGTATATTATTTTCTTCAAAGAGTTTCGTAATATCGCGGCGTATGGTACGTGCTACTCCATATTGTTGCTGCGGTAATGTTTCAGCAACTATACGAATGGTTACTTCTGTCCCTTTAACATTTTGCACACCTAGAAATACTGGAGCTGCAATTAATTCTTTATGCATCTTAGGCAATGTCTCTAAATACTTATTAATAATCCCTTCTGCTTTCTCAAAGTCAGCATCCGTGGCCATTTGTAAATCTATAAAAATTTTGGAGTTGTTAACAGAATAATTGACGACTTCGCCTATGGCACCATTGGGAATGATGAACTGTTCACCAGTAGCACCATTAATTTTTGTTGTACGTAAGCCAATTTCTACAACTGTACCTTCTGCAGCATTTATTTTTATATAATCGCCTACACCAAACTGGTCTTCAAAAATAATAAAGAATCCAGTAATAACATCCTTTACTAAGCTTTGAGCTCCAAAACCTATTGCTAAACCAACAATTCCTGCACCCGCTAATAAACCTGCTACCTTAATATTTAAGGAAGAAAGTATACCAATGATTGCAGAGAAATAAACGACATACGAAATCACACTTTGTAATAATCTTGAAATTGTTCGTTGGCGTCGGTCTGAGTGGCTCAATGGTGAACGCATACGGATTAAAAACACTTTTTTAATAAATTTTTTACCTAATTTTACAGCGATCCACGATACTAATAGAATGAGCAAAATTTCTATAGATGCATCAATAACCTTTTCCCAAAGATCCTCAGATGTGAGCTTGTCCCAGTATTTCTCCATTAACTTTTTATTCTTTTCCATCATTACCACCTCTTGAATAACTTGCTAAAAATTTGCGTATACTGCATAAAAATTGAGCACTTCTAAAAATAAAAAGAAAGTGAGTTTTTTTATGAATACTATACCAAATTTGTTACTACCTTATTCCCTTCATCATGAGAGTAAAAATGCTGTTTGGCAATTAAGTACATTATTTTTAGAACATATACCGTTTCATCATGAAAGACTAATTTTTTGTTGTATTGGCAGTGACCGATGTACGGGAGATACACTTGGTCCATTAACTGGTAGCTTTTTAAAAAAATCTGTTAGCTTTCCTTATGAAATTGTAGGTTCCTTAGAAGATCCTTTACATGCTCTAAACCTAGATTCTACAATGCAACAGCTACACAATCATACTACAAAACCATTCATTATTGCGATTGATGCCTGTCTCGGCAGTGAGCAAAATGTTGGTCATATTTCAGTTCAAAGTGGACCCATTTTTCCTGGAAAAGCTGTAAAAAAAGAATTACCCCCAATTGGAGACATTTCCGTGAAAGGAATCGTCAATATTGGAGGCTTTATGGAAATGCTTGTTTTACAAAATACCAGACTTCATATTTCTTATGCAATGGCTGAAAAGCTTTCAAGAGCATTATTACTAGCTGCTCATCGTTATTCACTAAAAAATGTAGAAGATAGCCACCATAATACCAACAATAACGATACCTGGCAGCAAGTTAGCAGCTTTGATCTTAGCTAAACCTGCAATGTTTAACCCTATTGCCATAATCATAACCCCGCCAACAGCCGTCATTTCTGTAATGAACATTTGTAGTGCTGCATCAGGGATAAAGGAACTTATAACACCTGCAAAAAGAGCTATTAATCCTTGATAAACAAAGACAGGTACAGCGGATAGCATTACACCTATACCTAATGTCGATGCTAGAATAATGGATGTAAATCCATCTATTAATCCTTTAGTAATGAGTACATTATGATCATTACGAAGACCACTATCAAGAGCACCTATAACAGCCATTGATCCTACAACAAAAATTAGTGAGGCAGTGACAAAGCCCTCTGCTATGCTAATTTGATTTTGGTCATCCCGTTTTGTACGAAATAAACTCTCTACCCATTTACCAAGACGATTCATTTGTTTATCTAAATCTAACCACTCACCTACTACTGTACCTACCACTAAACTTACTACCAATATAATAAAATTATCACTTTCAAAGCCCATTTTTATCCCTAATAATGTGACGGCTAAACCAATAATAGAAAGAACCGTAGATTTCATAGATTCAGGGATATTTTTAAAAATGCGCCCTACTAATGCTCCTACTATAATTAACACAGCATTTATCAATGCCCCTAGTAATACCACACTTAAGCCTTCTTTCTCTCTAAAAAATAGAGAGCGCCTATTTGCTTGGCGCTCTGATTAAGTTATAGAAATATTATTTTATTCTTCCTGTATGTTTAATATTTCCAATATTCGCTCTAAATCATCTTCAGAATAAAATTCAATTTCTATTTTCCCTTTATTGCTTGTTTTCTTTATTTGAACATTTGTTCCAAAGTAGTCTCGTAATTGAGACTCCTTTGCAGTTACAAAGATATCTTTTTTCTTAGGAGGGATTGTTTCACGTGAAACTTCTTCATTTAAGTTTTGCACTAATAATTCAACTTGACGTACATTCAATCCTAGATTTATTACCTTATTAGCCACTTCTGATATTCTTCTTTTATTTTTTAAGCCGAGTAATGCCCGTCCCTGCCCCATCGATAAAGTTCCATCATTCATCAATTTACGTACATCTTCTGGTAATGCCAGTAGCCGAACGTGATTGGCAATATGTGGTCTACTTTTTCCTAATCGCTTCGATAACTCCTCCTGAGTTAAATGTAAGTTTTCCATTAAACTCTGATAGGCTTCTGCTTCTTCAATAACAGTTAAATCCTCACGTTGGAGGTTTTCTAAAATAGCAAGCTCCATCATTTGTGCATCTGATAGCTCTTTTATAATGACAGGAATAACCTCGAGGCCAGCTAATAGACAAGCTCTGTAACGACGCTCTCCCGCAACAATTTCAAACTTGCGTGCTTTTTTACGTACAGCAATTGGCTGCAAAATTCCATGTTCTTTAATAGAATCAGCTAATTCTTGTAAACTTTCTTCATCAAAAATTTTACGTGGCTGAAATGGGTTCGCAACAATTAAATCTAATTGGATTTCTTCCACTTGACCACTGTGTTCTAAAGACTCTCCTGGAAATAATGCCCCAATACCCTTTCCTAGACCTTTAGCCATTTTTAATCACTTCCCTCGCCATCTCTAAATAAACTTCTGCACCTCTAGATTTTGCATCATAAGTGATGATTGGTTGACCATGACTTGGTGCCTCACTTAATCGCACATTACGGGGGATTATTGTTTTATATACTTTATCTTGGAAATATTTTTTCACTTCCTCAATAACTTGTAAGCCTAAGTTTGTGCGTGCATCTAGCATTGTTAATAAAACGCCATCGATGTAAAGCTGTTGATTCAAATGCTTTTGAACGAGGCGAACTGTTGATAGTAATTGACTTAACCCTTCCAATGCATAATATTCACATTGTACAGGAATAATAAGCGCATCTGAAGCTGTTAACGCATTGATTGTTAAAAGCCCTAAAGATGGTGGACAGTCAATAATTATATAATCGAAATCCTCTTTCACATTTTGTAAGGCATGTTTTAAACGTACTTCTCGGGAAATAGTCGAAACCAATTCAATTTCTGCACCTGCAAGTGAGATTGTTGCTGGCACGATAGATAAATTTTCTACATTTGTTTTTTGAATGACATTTTGAACATCTTCATCATCAATGAGCACATCATAAATGCAACCCTGTATTTCCCCTTTATTAATACCAAGTCCACTTGTTGTATTCCCCTGCGGATCAGTATCAATTAAAAGCACTTTCTTACCTAAGTATGCTAGGCAAGCGCTCAAATTGACCGAAGTTGTTGTTTTACCTACGCCACCCTTTTGATTGGCGATTGCTATAATTCTACCCATTTAAAAGCACCTGCTTTCATCTATCAAAGTTTACTTTGACAAATCATTTGTAAAATCACTATTTAATCCGCTATCTAACTTTCATTCTATCAAAAAATTTGAAGAGAGTTGTATAAAATATTAAGAATAAATACAAAAAAGGAGATATCTCTATAAACCTTCTGAGATATCTCCCTTGTACAGTGATAAATTTGATCATAAATTATTTTTCCAAAATAATTTATTACACTTTTTTCTTTTTAGGAATCTTCACTGTAATTTGATAGTATTCTTCTGTATCTTCTTCTTCTGTTTTCACCGTAATCCCACTTTTCGTTACCATCGTTAACGACTGTTTGATGGTATTCAAAGCAATACGCACATCTTTACTTATAGCTTTACGTTTCGGCCTAGCTTTCTTTGGAATGGATTCTTCCTGCTCATCAGCTACAGGATGTAATATAGCTTGGATTTGCTCCTCTAACTGTCGCACATTCCAATCATTTTCAATTGCTAGCTGTAAAATTTCTAGTTGCAATGGTTGATCTTTAATAGCAATTAATGCACGTGCATGTCGTTCAGATATTTTCCGCTTCAAAATAGCTTGCTGTACTTCATCTGGCAGCCTTAATAAACGTAATTTGTTGGCTACAGTGGATTGTCCTTTTCCAAGTCTTTGGGCAAGTGCTTCCTGTGTTAGCTCATGAAGCTCTAATAATTTTTGATAGGCTACCGCTTCTTCAATTGCAGTTAACTCTTCACGCTGCAAGTTCTCTATTAACGCAATAGATGCTGTTTCCTTATCAGTTAAATTACGTACAATAGCAGGGACCTCTGTCCATTGTAGCTTTTTCATCGCTCGATAACGACGCTCACCAGCAATAATTTCATATTGATTGTCTGATGTTTTACGTACAACAATTGGCTGAATCACACCATGTGTATGAATGGTTCTTGATAATTCTTCAATTTTTTCATCATCAAAAATAGTACGTGGCTGAAAACGGTTAGGTACAATTTGATCAATAGGCAACTTTATGACTTCTTCCGCTGCATGAACCGCCTCTGCTTGTTCTACTTCATTTTTCACAATAGGCTCTGTTTTACTTCCGCCTCCAAAAAAACGTGAAAAAGGACTTTTCATCCAAGTGGCACCACCTTTAAGTAACTATCTTGCTCTGTGTCATTCTATTATTATTTATTATATTTCTTTAAATGTATATAGTTCATAGATGTCTTTTGCGTGAACCATCCATAACTAGTATGTATGCTCAAAATAGAAAAAATATTTTCCACTTTGAGAAGTTTCACATGAAACACTAATTATTGAATCGGTGTTTTATTTGGTACACCTGGCTTACGCGGATATTTTTTCGGTGTTCCTTTTATTTTATCAAATATATATAAAATGCGTTCACTTTCTTCAACAGGTAGCTTGAAAGAAAATTCCTCTCTCAGTTTAACACCTAATGTTGTTAAAGCTTTTTTAGCATCCTTTAGTTCTTCTGCCCCAGCTGCGGCTTTTAAAGCAACAAAATATCCATCTTGTTTTGCTAAAGGTACACATAACTCTGCTAGAACTGATAAACGAGCTACAGCACGTGCTGTTACTACATCAAATTGTTCACGGTAATTTAAATTTTGGCCAAACTCTTCCGCTCGAGCATGTACAAAATGCATATTCTCTAATTGTAACTCATCACTTAAATGATTTAAAAAGGTAATTCTTTTATTTAAAGAGTCGACAATTGTAACTTGTAAATGTGGGAAACAGATTTTAATTGGGATACTTGGGAAACCAGCTCCTGCCCCAACATCACAAACAGTTATGACTTTTGAAAAATCAAAGTAAAATGAAGGACTAATCGAATCGAAGAAATGCTTTAAATACACGCCTTCTAAATCTGTAATGGCAGTTAAATTCATCTTTTCATTCCACTCAACAAGTAATTCAAAATACTTTTTAAATTGAGCAATCTGTATATCAGAAAGTTCGATACCTTTCTCTTTCAGAGCCTCAATAAATTGTTGTTCGTTCATGTAAAGTCTCCTTTGTTGATCTAGCTATACAACTCCAACTAATAGTATAGCCTTAAAAATAGGAAGCGGGCACAATGGTATGCCCGCCTCTTATTCACTTTACTGTTGTTGATGATCAGCTGCTTACTTTCGCAATTTTACCTTGTTCAATATAAACAAGCAGAATTGAAATATCAGCTGGATTAACACCAGAAATACGAGAGGCTTGCGCAATAGACAGTGGTGTAACTTGTTTTAATTTTTGACGCGCTTCTGTTGCTAAACCTGAAATAGCATCGTAATCAATATTCTCAGGAATTTTTTTGTTTTCCATTTTGTGTAGTTTCTCTACCTGTTGCAATGCTTTTTCGATATAGCCTTCATATTTAAGCTGAATTTCAATTTGTTCTTTCACTTCATCCGCTAATTCGATTTCTGCCGGAATTAAAGAAGCAATTAACTCATAATGCATTTCAGGGCGTTTTAATAGATCTGCACCACGAATACCGTCTTTTAATTCACTACCACCAACAGAGCGAATAACAGATTGTGTCGCTTCATTTGGCTTAATAATGACTTCACGAAGACGTGCAATTTCATTTTCAATCAGCTCTTTTTTCTCATTGAAACTAGCATATCTTTCTTGTGGAATCATCCCCATATGATAAGCTAACTCTACTAATCGTAGATCTGCATTATCGTGACGTAATAGTAAACGATACTCTGCACGAGATGTTAATAAACGATATGGCTCATTTGTTCCTTTAGTCACTAGGTCATCGATCAAAACGCCAATATAAGCATCCGAACGGCTTAAAATTAATTCGTCTTTACCTAGTACATTAGCAGCAGCATTCATGCCCGCCATTAAGCCTTGTGCGGCAGCTTCTTCATAGCCAGATGTACCGTTAATTTGACCTGCTGTATATAAGCCTTTAATACGTTTGGTTTCTAAAGTTGGCCATAATTGTGTTGGCACAATTGAATCGTACTCAATAGCATAACCAGCACGCATCATTTCCGCATTCTCTAAGCCAGGTATAGATTTTAGTAAACGTGTTTGAACATGCTCTGGTAGGCTTGTTGACAAACCTTGAACATAAACCTCACGTGTATTGCGGCCTTCTGGCTCTAAGAAGATTTGGTGTCTTGGCTTATCATTAAAACGTACAACTTTATCTTCAATAGATGGGCAATAACGTGGACCTGTCCCTTTAATCATCCCTGAATACATCGGTGAAAGATGTAAATTTGCTTCAATAATTTCATGAGTTTCAGGGCTTGTGTATGTTAACCAGCAAGGTAGCTGATCCATGATGAATTCAGTTGTTTCAAAACTAAATGCACGTGGAACATCATCTCCTGGTTGAATCTCTGTTTTGTCATAATTTATTGTACGATTATTCACACGTGGTGGTGTACCTGTTTTAAATCGAACTAGATCAAAACCTAGCTCTTTTAAATTATCAGCTAAGCGAATTGACGGTTGTTGGTTATTAGGTCCACTTGAATATTTAATATCACCAATAATGATTTCACCACGTAGGAAAGTACCTGTTGTCACGACAACTGTTTTAGCACGATAAACGGCACCAATTTGTGTAATGACCCCTTTTACTTCCCCATCCTCAATAATTAACTCTTCAACCATTCCTTGATGGATTGTTAAGTTTGGTGTTTCCTCTAATACTCGTTTCATTTCTTGTTGATACAAAACTTTGTCCGCTTGAGCGCGCAATGCACGTACAGCTGGGCCTTTCCCTGTATTCAACATTCGCATTTGAATATGCGTTTTATCTATCACTTTCCCCATGACGCCTCCTAAAGCGTCAATCTCACGTACGACAATTCCTTTGGCAGGACCACCAATAGATGGATTACATGGCATAAATGCAATCATATCTAAATTGATTGTTAGCATTAATGTGTTAGCACCCATTTTAGCTGCGGCATGTGCAGCTTCTGAACCTGCATGACCAGCACCAATCACAATCACATCAAACGTGCCTGCCTCATATTTTGTTGGCATGCTCGTACCTTCCTTTCTTTCTGAAAATTATTTTCCTAAACAGAACTGAGAAAATAGTTGATTGATGAGGCTTTCTTGAACAGTATCACCAATGATTTCGCCAAGTATTTCCCATGTTCTTGTTACATCAATTTGTACCATATCAACTGGTACACCGTTCTGTGCAGCTGCTATTGCATCTTCTACCGTTGCTTGTGCTTGGTGTAGAAGGGCAATGTGTCTTGCGTTTGAAACATATGTTAAATCGCCCGCTTCGATTTGTCCCTCAAAGAACAATGCAGCAATGGCTTCTTCTAGCTCTGTAATACCTTCCTCTTGTAGCAGAGAAGTTGTTACAATGCGATGCTCACCAGCTAATTCTTTGACACGAGCCAAATCAATTTTTTGCGGTAAATCTGTTTTATTGACAATAACGATGTAATCCATCGCTTCAATTGTTTCGAATAGACGCTCATCCTCAGCAGTTAATTCATCTGCATAGTTTAATACAAACAGAATTAAATCAGCTCCACGAAGAGCTTCCCGTGAGCGTTCTACTCCAATTCGTTCAACAATATCTTCTGTTTCCCGAATACCCGCTGTATCCACTAAACGAAGTGGAACACCTCGGACATTGACGTACTCCTCTATAATATCACGAGTAGTCCCTGCAATATCTGTCACTATGGCCTTATTTTCTTGTACTAAGCTATTTAATAGTGAAGATTTTCCTACATTCGGACGACCTAAAATAACTGTTGATAATCCCTCACGTAAAATTTTTCCTTGAGAAGATGTTTGCAAAAGTTTTATAATTTCATTTTTTACCCATGTACATTTCTCTACTAATACAGGTACAGTCATTTCTTCTACATCATCATACTCTGGATAATCTATATTAACCTCTACTTGGGCTAATGTCTCTAGTAAAGCTTGGCGCAAATCACCAATAAGTCTCGATAATTTTCCATCCATTTGACCCAGCGCCACATTCATCGCACGATCTGTTTTAGCTCTTATCAAATCCATTACTGCTTCAGCCTGTGATAAATCAATACGTCCATTTAAAAAGGCACGTTTTGTGAATTCACCTGGCTCAGCTAATCTTGCTCCATTTGTTAAAGCAAGTTGCAACACGCGTTTGACTGAAACTAATCCACCATGACAGTTTATTTCAACTACATCCTCACGTGTGAATGTTTTTGGCCCACGCATCAGTGATAGCATTACTTCCTCTACTACCTCATTAGACTTAGGATCGACTAAATGTCCATAATGAATAGTGTGCGAATCTTTCGTTGTTAAACTTTTACCCCCGGGTGATTTGAATATTTTGTCTGCAATCGTCACAGCCTCGTCTCCGCTTAAACGAACGATGGCTATGGCACCTTCACCCATCGGTGTGGATATCGCAGCAATTGTATCGAACTCCATTTAATGACCTCCTCAACGTTATCCACATGTGGATAATCAAAACCGACCAATACTTACTAACACCTTAGACTAACATATTTTCAGCAAAATCTAAAGTAAGGATCATTTCCAAATGTGGATAAAATCAATTTTTCGCTAATCCTATTTTCGACAAAATTTGCTATGTTTCATTAAAAAAGGTCATTTTATCTAAAAGATAAAATGACCTTTCAAAATATATTGTCTGTATGATTATGTGAAACCGTCTAATTATTTTTTACTGGTTCTATTACTAAATAACGATTAGGCTCCGTACCTTCTGAATACGTTTCAAGATCTAGACGATTTGCTAATTGATTATGAATTATCTTCCGTTCGTAAGACGGCATTGGTTCAAATGCCACACGTTGATTTAAGCGTAATGCTTTATCCGCCATTCGATCCGCAAGTAATTCTAAAGCTACTTGTCGACGCTCGCGATAGTTTTCTACATCTAGTTTCACCATTAAGAACTGCTTTGCGCTTTTATTTAATACGAGTTGCGTTAATTGCTGTAAGGAATTTAATGTTTGACCTCGTTTCCCTATAAGCAGGGCAGCTTTCTCGCTTTTTAGTTGAAATAATACATATTTCCCTTCGCGTGTCGTAGCAATTTCAAGATCATGAATAGCCAATTGTTCAGCGATACTACTTAAATAAGCCTTTGCCTCTTCAATTGGATTTGCGGAGTCTCCATCCTCAGCTTGTTCTTTAACGACTTGTTGAACTTCTTCCATTTCACTTGGTTGTTCAGAAACTTGTGAACTTAGTGTTTCAACATCATCTAATTCTATTGGTTCATATAATTGAGTTACTACCTGCAATTGCGCATTGTCGCTTTCAATTGTCGGAACCTGAACTTCTTTTACTGTTACACGTACCTCTGCAGAACGTGCCCCAAAACCTAAAAATCCTTTTTTACCTTCTTGTAAAACTTCAACATCTACTTGTTCACGGGTTTTGCCAAGTTTCTGTAACGCCAATGAGATCGCTTCTTGTGTTGTTGCGCCTATTTGCGTAAGTTGTTTCACTTTTTAGCCCCTCCATTTTGAGCAGGTTGTGTTTTATCTTTATTCCAAGGTTTATAAATGTACAAGTTTTGGAAAATCGAAATAATGTTTCCGATTACCCAGTATAATGATAATGCAGCTGGTAAGGCCATACCAAAACCAATAATCATGAATGGCATAATATACATCATAATTTTCATTTGAGGATTATCCATGGCTGGTCCTGTACGTAATACGATAAATTGCATTAAGCCAGCTGTAATAGCTAATGCAGGTGCAGGATCTGCTAGCGGGAAGATAAAGAAATTCCCTAAATCAAATGTTGATGTTGCATTCATACGGCTAATTGCATGATAGAAACCAATTAAGATTGGCATTTGAATGATTACTGGTAAGCATCCTGCAAGAGGATTTACTCCAGATTCACTCATTAACTTCATCATTTCTTGCTGATATTGTTGTTGTGTCTGAGCATCCTTAGAAGCATACTTCTTTTGCAGTTCCTTCAATTTTGGTTGAATTTCTTGCATCTTTTTAGAACTCTTTGTTTGTTTGATCATCAATGGCAAAATTGCTAAACGAATAATAATCGTTACGGCAATGATCCCCCATGCATACGTACCTAGTAGATCAGCAAAGTATTTTATTGCTGATACCAACGGCCAAACAATGAATTCATTCCAGAAGCCTGTGCTATCTTTGGAAATTGGTTCATTGAATTCTGTACAACCAGAAAGTAGTAAGGCTACCGATACTAGTGACAAAATTACCCAATGTTGTTTTTTCAACCTTCTTCCCCCTACAATTACTATTCACTTTTTCTTATTCTATATGCTTCTTTTTTGTACCGACAGTTTCCTATCACATAATCGGTTAAATGTCAGTAGCCTTATCTTTATTTCAGTCCACTTTTGAGAGTCCAAGATGAAGATAAAGTTATCAGTTATTTTATCATGCCAATAACATTCACTCTACTAAATATTCTAACTGCACACACTTATTCCTAAGATAAGTTGTGAATTTTACATATTTTTAAGTGAAAACTCCCGCCTTAAATACCCCCATGTGTATAATTCCCTTATATATAATTTTATGCAAAATTATATATTATCTACTCTATTGCTAACAGTACAGGCGTAATTTCACCACTTGGTTGCATACATTACACTTTTTTCATTACCTTTGCGATTCGTAGTACATGCTGCAAACTTTGTTTCACTTCATGAAAATCCATAGTGGCCGCCGGATGTCTGGCGATAATAACATAATCCATATTCGGCTTTAGCTCATCTTTTAATTCATGAATACTTTGTCGAATATAGCGTTTTACTTGGTTGCGTGTTACCGCATTCCCAAGCTTCTTACTAACTGATAAACCTACACGAAATTCCGTTTGTCCCTCTTTTACTAAAAAATAAACAACAAACTGACGATTAGCGAAAGATTTACCTTTTTTAAACACCTTTTGAAAATCATCATTCTTCTTCACTCGTTGGCGTTTTTTCATTTCTTTCACCTGCTATTAGATAATATCTTTTGATCCTCATTTCTAGGTTTACCAAAAATAAAGAAAAAAAAGACCACTGATGTGGCTCAGTGGACTTATTTTATGCTGATAAAACTTTTCTTCCTTTACGACGACGAGCAGCAAGAACTTTGCGACCGTTTTTCGTGCTCATACGTGCGCGGAAACCGTGTACTTTGCTGTGCTTACGTTTTTTTGGTTGGTAAGTACGTTTCATTTATATAGACACCTCCTGATATGAGTTGAATTTTTCAACATACAGACTCGAATATTATATAAAGTATCTAGTTATTTTGTCAATGAATTTCACAAATTTCTTTTAATCGGTCGAACTATCTATATATTCTTTCTCAATTTCCTAGTGTTCGGATCTCTACTAGAAATAATTTTTCTACATAAACATAAAAAATATTTATCCACAGAGTACTTGTTTTTTTCACACAGAGTTGTGTATAGTATTTTTTGCATTATTTTTTATCCACAACATTTATCTACAGGTTTCTCACATAAGCAGTGCTTGTGGACAACTATAAAGTGCATAACTGCAAGCTATGTGGATAAGTTTCACAAACTATTGAAATAGCTTTGTTTTTCTGATACGATTACTGTGCTTCACTTTGTTGAAAACTAAAACGAACATTTTAATTATCCACAACTGTTAATATGCTGTGGATAATTTTCATCACAGCCTTTGGTTAACTTTTATCCACAACTTGTGATTATGTGGACGAGTTATAAAATGAACGTATTTACAATTCTATAAATGCGATTTTTTTTTGTATTGAACACTGTAAAGGAGATTAGCAGCTTGGAACATTTAGAAGAACTATGGAACAATGTCCTGGCTCAAGTTGAACAAAAAATTTCTAAACCAAGCTTCGAAACGTGGCTAAAGTCTACGAAGTTACTATCTTACAATGGTAGTGGGTCCACTGTGACAATTGCTGCGCCAAATTCGTTTGCTCGAGACTGGCTTGAAAATCATTATATTCATTTGATTACAGGTATATTAACGGAGCTAACAGGCGAAGACTTGCTTATTAAATTTGTTGTTCAAAAAAACCAGGATTCGGACGATTTTGATTTGCCAGCGCCGATTATCCAAGCAAAAAATAATGAACATCATGATATTTCACCAGGTATGTTAAACCCGAAATATACTTTTGATACGTTTGTTATTGGCTCTGGTAACCGCTTTGCACATGCAGCTTCGCTAGCTGTAGCTGAAGCACCTGCTAAGGCATACAATCCATTCTTTATTTATGGGGGAGTAGGGCTAGGTAAAACGCACTTAATGCATGCTATTGGTCATTATGTATTAGAGCATAATCCAAATGCAAAAGTAGTGTACTTATCATCCGAGAAATTTACAAATGAATTTATTAACTCAATTCGTGATAACAAAGCACTTGATTTTCGCAATAAGTACCGCAACGTGGATGTACTGCTAATTGATGATATTCAATTCCTTGCTGGAAAAGAATCAACTCAAGAAGAATTTTTCCACACTTTTAATACTTTACATGAAGAATCCAAACAAATTGTTATTTCAAGTGACCGACCTCCTAAGGAGATCCCAACTTTAGAAGATCGGCTCCGTTCACGTTTCGAGTGGGGGTTAATAACTGATATTGCGCCACCCGATTTGGAAACACGTATCGCTATTTTGCGTAAAAAAGCAAAAGCAGACGGTCTAGAGGTACCAAATGAAGTAATGCTTTATATTGCGAACCAGATTGACTCCAATATTAGGGAGCTTGAAGGTGCGCTTATTCGCGTCGTTGCCTACTCATCACTTGTAAACAAAGATATTACAGCGACATTAGCTGCCGAGGCATTGAAGGATATCATTCCAAATTCAAAACCGCGAACAGTGACAATATTAGATATTCAAAATGCAGTAGGGGAACATTTTAGTATACGATTGGAAGATTTCGCTGCCAAAAAACGTACTAAATTAATTGCTTTTCCACGTCAAATCGCTATGTACTTATCACGCGAGTTGACAGATTTTTCGCTGCCCAAAATTGGCGAAGAATTTGGTGGCCGTGATCATACAACTGTCATCCATGCGCACGAAAAAATATCTTCTATGTTGAAAAATGACGTTCAACTTCAACAAGATGTTAAACAAATTCGTAGTATGCTAGGCAAGTAATTGCTGTGGACAAACTAACTATTTAAACACAAACTTATACACAGTCTATCTACATGTGGATAGACTGATTTTATTCATAAAAATACACTTATCCACAAATCCACAGGACCTATTACTATATCTTTTTATTTTATATAAATAAATAATATAAATATGTGAGGGAAAACGAATGAAATTTGATATTTTACGTGACCGTTTATTAGAAGGTTTAAATGATGTCATGAAAGCAGTAAGTTCAAAAACAACTATTCCGATTTTAACTGGGATTAAAATTGACGTAACAGAGGAAGGTATCCGCTTAACTGGTAGTGATGCAGATATAACTATTCAAACATTTATTCCAGTAGAGGAAGATGGACAGCAAATTATTCACATTACAGAAACAGGCTCAATTGTTGTACAAGCACGTATGTTTAATGAAATCGTACGTAAATTACCAACAAACGATGTTGAAATACAAGTAACACCTGGTTTCCAAACGCATATTCGTTCAGGGAAATCGGAATTCCATTTAATTGGCTCAGATGCAGCAGAGTATCCTTTATTACCAGAGCTTACAGAAGATCAAAAATTTACTATTCCTGCTGATCTCTTAAAAACAATTATCCGTGAAACAGTATTCGCTGTTGCCACTTCAGAAAGTAGACCCGTGTTGACAGGTGTAAACTGGCAGATCAAAAATGAAACATTAATCTGTGTTGCAACAGATAGTCATCGTTTAGCAAGACGAAAAGTACAACTCGAAAATTTACCAGAAGTTGAACATAGTGTAGTAATTCCAGGGAAAAGTTTGAATGAATTAAATAAAGTACTTGAAGATTCTACAAATCTTGTCCAAATCGTTATTACAAGTCAGCAAGTATTATTTAAAACTGGTGATGTATTATTCTTCTCTCGCTTACTGGAAGGAAATTATCCTGACACAACTCGTTTAATTCCTGAAGAGTATCAAACAAATGTAACAATTAATGGTAAATCATTATTGCAAGCTATTGACCGTGCATCACTTGTTGCACGAGGAGATCGTAATAATGTTGTCCGTTTTGAAATCCTAGATAACCAAGCAGTTGAGGTTTCTTCTAATTCCCCTGAAATCGGTAAAGTACAAGAAGAAATTCCTGTGGAAGCATTAGAAGGGGATGGTTTGAAAATCTCATTCAGTGCAAAATATATGATGGAAGCATTAAAAGCAATAGATGGACAAGACGTGGTTATTCAATTTACTGGGGCAATGAGACCGTTTATTTTACGTTCCGTTCATGATGATGCTATTTTACAATTAATTTTACCTGTACGAACTTACTAAAGAATATAAGATCTGTTAAGATAGTCGCTCATAGTGACTATCTTTTTTTACTTATGACGTAATTTTAGGTATGATAGAGAGATAGACAGTCTGTATTCGGAGGGGAACACACTATGCAGGACATTAAAATTGATGAGGAGTTCATCACGTTAGGGCAACTTTTAAAAATTACTGATGCCATTAGTTCAGGTGGAATGGCCAAGTGGTTTTTACAAGAACATGCTGTATATGTAAATGGAGAAGTAGACGATCGTCGAGGTCGGAAATTACGTAATGGAGATATTATAAATATTCCTGGATGTGGTCGTTTTCAAATTATAGGACCAACTGGACAATAAATTATGTATATTGAGCAATTAAAACTTACAAATTACCGTAACTATGATGCCTTAGCTTTAAACTTCTCTCCAAAAATTAATGTTTTCATTGGTGAAAATGCACAAGGAAAAACAAATGTTATGGAGTCCATCTATGTTTTAGCAATGGCTAAGTCCCATCGAACAACGAACGATAAAGAATTGATACGTTGGGATTCAGACTATGGTAAAATAGAAGGGGCCGTTAAAAAAAGGCATGGTATTTTACCGATCGAACTTACGATTACAAAGAAAGGTAAAAAGGGCAAGATAAATCATATAGAGCAAAGTCGCCTTAGTCATTATATTGGTCAAATGAATGTCGTTATGTTTGCGCCAGAGGATTTGAACGTTGTAAAGGGAAGTCCGCAAATACGTCGACGTTTTATTGATATGGAGATTGGGCAAATTTCGCCTGTCTATTTACATGATTTATTAACCTTTCAAAAAGTTTTAAAACAACGTAACCATTTTTTAAAAATGAACCAAGGGAAGTCCATGTCCAATGATGTGATGTATGAGGTCTACAATGAACAATATATTCACGCTGCTACCCAAATTATTCGTAAAAGATTTCAATTTATGGATTTATTGCAGGAGTGGGCGGAACCCATACACGCAGGTATATCGCAAGGTAAGGAAACACTGGTTATAAAATATCGTACGGTAGCTGGTATTGAAAAAGAGCACTCTACTAGTGAAATTGAAAATACTTTACATCAAAAATTAATTGAAGCGAGAGAACGTGAATTTGATAGAGGCGTGACATTAGTTGGTCCACACCGAGATGATTTACAGTTTTTAGTGAATGGCTATGATGTACAAACTTATGGTTCACAAGGACAGCAGCGTACTACTGCATTGTCTTTAAAGCTTGCTGAAATTGAATTAATTAAACAAGAAATAAATGAAACACCCATACTACTTTTAGATGATGTTTTATCGGAACTCGATGATTATCGCCAATCGCATTTATTAAATACCATTCAGGGTGAAGTCCAAACCTTTGTTACAACCACTAGTGTGGAGGGAATTCATCATGAAACGATGGAACAGGCTCAACTGTTCCACGTGAAACAAGGTGCGATTGAAAGAAGTTAGCCAGGGTAGTTTTTTAGATTACAAAAAGAATGGTAATAGTCAGCTCGGTTGACTGTTCATTCATTTACACACAATGATGTTATGAAGGAGTAGATGAAAGCCGTGGCTATAGAGAACGAAGGTTTACAAAACCAAGCTTATGAGGCCGATCAGATACAGGTATTAGAAGGTTTAGAAGCAGTACGTAAAAGACCAGGGATGTATATCGGTTCAACTAGCTCTAAAGGGCTTCACCATTTAGTATGGGAAATTGTTGATAATAGTATCGATGAAGCACTTGCAGGATTTTGTACAGATATCAAAGTAACAATTGAAAAAGAAAACTGGATTCGTGTAGAAGATAACGGTCGTGGTATTCCCGTCAGTATTCAAGAAAAAATGGGTAAGCCAGCTGTTGAAGTTATTATGACTGTTTTACATGCTGGTGGTAAATTTGGCGGTGGAGGCTATAAAGTTTCTGGAGGGCTTCATGGAGTTGGAGCATCAGTAGTAAATGCACTTTCTGTTGAAACAATTGTCCAAGTACATCGTGAAGGTCATATCCATGAAATAAAATTTGAACGTGGAAAAACAGTTCAAGAGTTAACAGTTATCGGTGATACAGATCATAATGGTACAACAACGCGTTTTAAAGCTGACCCAGAAATATTTAAGGAAACAACTGTTTATGAATATGATATTTTAGCTCATCGTATTAGAGAATTGGCTTATTTAAATCGTGGTATTAAGATTACGATTGCTGATGAACGTGAAGAAGAGATTCGCTCAACAACATACCACTATGAAGGTGGTATTCGTTCTTATGTTGAACATTTAAATCAATCTAAAGAGCCAATCCATGATCCAATTGATGTTCTTGGAGAGAAGGATGGTATCACAGTAGAAATTGCTATGCAATATAACGCTGGATTCTCTTCTAATATTTTTTCATTTGCCAATAACATTAATACGTATGAGGGCGGTACACATGAGTCAGGATTTAAAACAGCCCTTACACGCGTTATTAATGACTATGCACGAAAAAGTGGATTACTAAAAGAATCTGACGCTAATCTTACAGGTGAGGATGTACGAGAAGGGTTAACAGCTATCGTTTCTGTTAAACACCCAGATCCGCAATTTGAAGGACAAACAAAAACAAAGTTAGGGAATTCAGAAGTAAGTCAAATTACCAATTCTTTGTTCTCAGATGGCTTTGAGCGTTTTATGCTAGAAAATCCAACGGTTGCACGAAAGATTGTGGAAAAAGGACTGATGGCAGCCCGTGCTCGTGTAGCTGCGAAAAAAGCACGTGAGTTTACTCGTCGTAAAAATGCGCTCGAAGTATCAAGCTTACCAGGTAAATTAGCAGATTGTTCTTCTACTAACCCAGCTGATTGTGAAATTTATATTGTTGAGGGTGATTCTGCCGGCGGTTCGGCTAAATCTGGACGTGATCGACACTTCCAAGCAATTTTACCTTTACGTGGTAAAATCCTTAACGTTGAGAAAGCTCGACTAGATAAAATTTTATCGAATGCGGAAATCCGTGCGATGATAACAGCATTTGGCACTGGGATTGGTGAGGAGTTTAATTTAGAGAAAGCTCGTTATCATAAAATCATTATCATGACAGATGCCGATGTCGATGGGGCACATATTCGTACATTACTTTTAACATTCTTCTTCCGTTTCCTTCGACCACTTATAGAAGCAGGCTATATTTATATTGCACAGCCACCACTTTATCAAGTGAAACAAGGTAAACATATTGAGTATTGCTATGATGAAGAGACATTAAAAGAAATTTTAGAACGGCTACCAAAAATGCCAAAGCCAAATGTGCAGCGTTATAAAGGTCTTGGTGAAATGAACGCTGAGCAGCTTTGGGAAACAACAATGGATCCTGAGTACCGCACATTATTACAAGTAGAATTAGATGATGCAATTAAAGCAAACCAAGCATTTGAACGTTTAATGGGCGATGAAGTTGAACCTCGTCGTCAATTTATAGAGGAAAATGCCGTATACGCTAATTTAGATATCTAATTTTTCTTGAGAGGAGGTCTACACTTTGTCAGAACAAGAACGCTCCGGTGTTAAAGGAGTTAATATCACAGAAGAAATTGAAACATCCTTTCTTGATTATGCAATGAGTGTAATTGTATCACGTGCATTACCTGATGTACGTGATGGATTAAAACCAGTTCATCGTCGTATTTTATATGGGATGCAGGAATTAGGTAATACAGCAGATAAAGCCTACAAAAAGTCAGCGCGTATCGTTGGGGATGTCATGGGTAAGTATCATCCACATGGTGACTC
Source organism: Lysinibacillus sp. 1 U-2021 (assembly GCF_029916965.1). NCBI lineage: Bacteria > Bacillati > Bacillota > Bacilli > Caryophanales > Bacillaceae > Lysinibacillus > Lysinibacillus sp. 1 U-2021. The sequence continues at coordinate 3,180,997 of NZ_CP123966.1, read as the reverse complement.
TTCCATCTATGATGCAATGGTACGTATGGCACAAGATTTTAGCTATCGCTATATGCTTGTTGATGGTCACGGAAACTTCGGTTCTGTTGATGGTGATGGCGCAGCAGCCATGCGTTATACAGAATCACGTATGTCTAAAATAGCAATGGAAATGCTCCGTGATATTAATAAAGATACAATTGACTATACAGACAACTATGATGGATCAGAAAAAGAACCAATAGTTTTACCAAGTCGCTATCCAAATCTTTTAGTCAACGGTGCTGCAGGGATTGCTGTAGGTATGGCAACAAATATTCCTCCGCATCAATTGGGCGAAACAATTGATGCTGTTATAGCACTTTCTGAAAATCCAGCCATTACGACTGAAGAGCTGATGGAAATCATTCCTGGTCCTGATTTTCCCACTGGAGGATTAATTTTAGGACGTAGTGGTATTCGTAGAGCCTATGAAACTGGTCGAGGTTCCATTATCATCCGGGCGAAAGTGGAAATTGAGCAAAAAGCAAATGGTAAGGAAACAATTCTTATTCATGAATTGCCTTACCAAGTGAATAAGGCTAAGCTCATTGAAAAAATTGCAGAGCTTGTACGTGATAAAAAAATAGATGGAATCACAAATTTACGTGATGAATCAGACCGTCGTGGTATGCGTGTAGTGATTGAAGTTCGTAAAGATGCAAATGCTAATGTTGTACTAAATAATTTATATAAACAAACAGCTATGCAATCTAGCTTCGGTATCAATATGCTATCTTTAGTAAATGGTCAGCCTAAAGTATTAGGCTTAAAAGAAATGCTATACCATTATTTAGAACACCAAAAAGTAATTATTCGTCGTCGTACAGAGTTTGATCTTCGAAAAGCTGAAGACCGCGCTCACATTTTAGAGGGCTTACGAATCGCACTCGATCATATTGATGAAATAATCGCTATTATACGTGGTTCACGTAGTGGTGAAGAAGCAAAACCTCAATTAATGGAACGCTTTAGCTTATCGGAGCGTCAGGCTCAAGCTATTTTAGATATGCGCCTCGTTCGATTAAGTGGCTTAGAACGTGAAAAAATTGAAGCAGAATATCAAGAGCTTCAAGTTCTTATAGCTGAATTAAAGGCAATATTAGCAGATGAAGAGAAAATTGTAGATATTATTCGTACTGAAATCTTAGAGTTGAAAGAACGTTTTAATGATACGCGCCGTACTGAGATTACATCAGGTGGAATTGAAATGATTGAGGATGAGGATTTAATTCCTGTTGAAAACTCAGTTGTTACTTTAACACATAATGGCTATATCAAGCGTTTAGCTGCGAATACATATCGTAGTCAAAAGCGTGGTGGTCGTGGTGTACAAGGAATGGGTACAAATGAAGACGACTTTGTAGAGCATCTAATGAATACTTCTACCCACGATACAATTTTATTCTTCACGTCTAAAGGTAAAGTATTTAGAGCAAAAGGATATGAAATTCCTGAGTTCGGTCGTACTGCTAAAGGGTTACCAATCGTAAACTTGCTTAATATAGAAAAAGGCGAAAAAGTAACAGCTATGATTCGTGTTGCGTCGTTTGATGAAGATGCTTACTTTATCTTTACCACAAAAACAGGTATTACAAAACGTACCCCTGTATCACAATTTGCTAACATCCGAACAAATGGTTTAATCGCAATCAGCTTGAGAGAAGACGACGATCTTATTTCGGTACGTCTTACAGATGGAGAGAAACAAGTGATTATTGGTACTCGCGATGGTATGCTCGTTCGTTTCCAAGAAGACGACATTCGATCTATGGGCCGTACAGCTGGTGGTGTTCGAGGCATTAAGCTACGAGATGGTGATGAAGTAGTTGGTATGGAGATTGTTGAACCAGGGCAAGAAATTTTAGTAGTAACTGAAAAAGGTTATGGTAAACGTACTTCTGAAGAGGACTATCGTTTACAAAGTCGTGGTGGAGTAGGACTGAAAACTATCCAGATTACAGATAAGAATGGTCCAATGGTGGCTGTAAAAACCGTCGATGGTTCTGAGGATTTAATGCTTATAACTATTAATGGTATGCTTATCCGTATGGATGTGAATGATATTTCATTAATTGGGCGCAGTACGCAAGGTGTACGTTTAATTCGACTTGGAGATGACGAATTGGTTGCAACTGTCGCTAAAGTGGAAAAAGCGGAAGAATCTTTAGAAGACGAAGAGGAAGTCGAAGAATAATATAATCCGATGATGACATTATTGAATGTCGTCATCGGTTTTTTTACGTAAATAATGAAAAATAAGTAATTATTTTGAATTCCATGATAAAATGGAAATACCTTATTTTGAAGCAAGAAATAGTGGAGAGGTGTTCATTCTGTGGAAACTATACATGTTCCAATTTCAGAGCTAGGTGTTGGCAAGGTAATTTCTGAAGATATATTTGCTAATACACAGTATCCGATTATTTTTAAAGATACAATGATTTCATATGTACACTTGCAAGTTTTTCACGCATTTAATATTTTCACCGTCCCCGTTTACAAAAGTGAAAATGATATTCGTGTAGAAAAGAATGAGAGCGATGTCGAAGTTACAATAGAAGAAATTCCAACTTTCAGGAAAATCTATAATCATTCTGTTGAACAGTTTAAAAAAGAATTTAAAAACTGGGAAGCGGGAGCTAAGGTAGATATTGCAAAGGCCAGAACAATTATTTTACCTTTAGTAGAGATGGTACTAGAAGACCGTACTATTATTTTTGATTTAAATGAGTATTCAAATCCTAAAGACTACCTGTATCATCATTGTGTAGCAACTGGTTTGATTGCCTCAGTTATTGCTCAAAAACTTAGTTATGATAGAGGAACTACTATTCAAGTAGCCATCGGTGGTTTATTGGCTGATTGTGGTATGGCTAAAGTACATCCTCGTATCAGGGATAAGAAGACACCATTAACAGAGCAAGAATATGATGAGATTTATAAACATCCGATTTATAGCCATAGTATGGTGAAAGATTTGACCATTTTAAAAGAAACGATGAAAGAAGCAATCTTTCAACACCATGAACGTTTAAATGGTAGTGGATATCCGAAGAACGAAAAGATCGCTAATATTTCTATATTTGCACAAATCATTGCTGTTGCAGACGTTTTTCATGCTATGACATGTGAACGAGTATATAGAACGAAGCAATCTTCATTTAAAGTAATAGAAATGATTAATGAATCTGAGTTTGGTAAATTTGATATTAAAGTTGTACGTGCGTTAATTGATATTGTTGCAGATCTACCGATAGGTACAATTGTAGAACTTTCTAATTTAGAACGTGGAGAAGTAATGTTTGTAAATAAATTTGCTCCAACACGACCACTTATTAAATTAATTCATTCAGGGGAAATTTTTGATTTAGGGAAAAATCGCAGCTTTTATATTTCACGTATCATAACTAATTAATAGATAGACAGGCAAACTATATTATGTAGTTTGCCTATTTTTTTAAGGTAAGAGATGTACGCTACGCAAAGTGCTATATTTTGCTTTTATAAATAGGTGATATTTTAGAAACACTTCGCAATATTAATCAATTAAATAGTGAGCATTTTAACCATAATTGTGTTTTGAAACATTTATATATATTGTATTAAAATATTTTTGGAGAAAGTGTTGACTTTGTTTTAGAATCTTGATATTATAAATGAGTCGCCAAGAGATGACGACGAAATAAAGAACATGAACCTTGAAAACTGAACAAGCAAAACGTAATCAATAAAGTTTTAAGTAGCTAGTTTCACTAGTGAACGAAACACAATTTTGGACATCAAACATGATGCCAGCAAAACAATTTGAGCTAATCAAATTTCTTTTATGGAGAGTTTGATCCTGGCTCAGGACGAACGCTGGCGGCGTGCCTAATACATGCAAGTCGAGCGAACAAATAGGTAAAAAGATTTGTATTTTTGTTTAGTTTTCATTATATAAGTGGTAGAAACTGTTCATTTGAGACCCATATACTAGTTGAAAAGGCATTTTAACCTATGATATTGTAAATGGTATAGATAATGGTAATTATATTTTTTAAATATAATTAAGTCGTTTAATCTCCATCGAAACTGATGTACGCTAGATCACTTTAGACATGCCTATGAAATATAAAAGCCTCTATCAGCAAAACGTATTGTTATACGTTTATCAGAATAGCGCAGTCCTATGGAAGAAGGAGGGAGTCACATAGTGCTTAGTACATTGCGTATGTGGCAAAATATATGCTACGAAAAGTAACCTTAAGTATTCATGAAGTTGAAGCAAATGATATATTAGCAGAAGATATTTTTTCAGAGTATCGTTTATTGGCTAAAAAGGATCTAGTTTTAACGGAGCGAATTATTGCCTTACTTAAACTTCGTAAAGTAGATGAATTATCTGTCTATTTGCCATCTGATTCAGTTCGAATTGTCCATGATTTAAGTGCTCAACGAACAAGAGAATATGAAGATCTATTTGCCCCATTAATTGAAAAAAGAGATCCTGTGGATGATTATAAAGAGACAGTTAGTCAGCTTTTTATGACAACGCTGGAGAATGTCGTGCACGAATTACGCTATGGACAAATTCTTAAAAGCATACAGGATACGGCTTATGTAAGAGGTGTTTTTGAAAAGATTTTGGAGAAAAAACATCGCTATGAGCTACTTATGCGTTTAAAGGAATGGGACGAGTATTCATTTGTCCATTCATTTGATGTGTTTGTATTAGGTACGATTTTTGCTAGATACCTAGGTTTAACAGATATTGAAACATTAGCTAGGGGCTACCTGTTCCATGATATCGGGAAGGTTTTTATACCCCAAGAAATATTAAATCTGAAACGTAAACTCTCTGAAGATGAGTTCGATATTGTAAAGACGCACACAACAAAAGGCTACGAGCTACTCATGGAACATAACGAGAAAGACATTGCCTACTTGGCACGAGATCATCATGAACGTTTTGCGGGAAAGGGCTATCCAAATCAACTTTGTGCGGATGATATGAGTGAGGGTGTACAATTATTACAAATTGTTGATGTATATTCAGCGATGACATCCAAGAGAGTCTATCATGTTGGCTATGGTGCTACAGATGCCTTAGCTGTCTTATACAGAGATCGACATTTATATAATGAGAGCTTTATGCATAAATTTGTAGAATGTTTAGGGATTTACCCAGTAAACTCTGTTGTTATGTTATCCGATAATCGCAGTGCACAAGTAGAGCTTGTTTATGATTTATTTCCTACATTACCAAAAGTAAGATTGTTAGATGAGCAAAAATCAATGAACTTACCTTTGAACTATAGTGTGAAAATTACGAAAATGATCGACTATCGAGCGAATAGCTTTGAAGAGATATTCAACTTATTTGTAGAGCAATTAATCCGCTGTGACGAAAATAATCTGAGAATTCATTTTAATAAATTAATTGACCATTTACATCCTAAAGAAATTGTCTTAAAAATTTTTCTGCCAGCCTTTCGTATTTTACGTTTACTAACAAGGGAAATCCAAACGGATATGACAAAGTATCGCAATTCTATTGGTATTTTAAAAACGCTACTAGAGGAGCAATTAAACGTTTTATATATGGATTATCAACATGAGCAAACGACCATATTAGTTGTGGAGACATCGTTGCGTGAAAATTTCTTCATTAAGCTTGTTCAAAGTATTTTGTATATTGATAAAATTGTGCCATTCTTTATAAACCCAGGTGATGATCAACGTATTACACAATTGATGGAACATTGTGATGTTAATGTCGCTTACTTTATTGAAGATGAACTAACTTTTGACAAACGGGTTCGTCCAATGCGAGAAGGTACATTCCTTTATTACTCACTAGCGGATATTGAGGAGCTATTAGTGAGCTTAATAGGTTTGAGCATGAAAAAGTTTTCATTCGAGGAAAAAATGCAAGAGCGCTTATTTTCAACATTTAAAGCATAAGAAAGAGGGAGTTGCCTGCTGGCTACCCCCTCTTTTTTGAGCATTTAAGTGATTAGAATTGTAGGTGTTTTTCAATATATGCTTTTACTTCAGCAATAGGCATACGAACTTGTGTCATAGAGTCACGATGACGTACTGTTACTTGGCCATCCTCTTTTGAATCAAAATCATATGTGATACAGAATGGTGTACCAATTTCATCTTGACGACGGTAACGTTTACCAATTGATTGTGATTCATCAAAATCAACAGGGAAGGCTTTACGCAGTTCAGCCCAAACATCTGTAGCTTCATCAGATAATTTTTTAGAAAGTGGTAGTACAGCAGCTTTAAATGGAGCCAGAGCAGGGTGGAAACGTAAAACCGTACGTTTATCATCACCTTCTAGTTCCTCTTCATCATAGGCATCACACAGGAAAGCTAATGTTACACGATCAGCTCCTAATGATGGTTCAATACAATAAGGAACATAACGTTCATTTGATACAGGATCAATGTAAGTGAAATCTTCACCAGAGTGTTCCATATGTTGTTTTAAGTCGTAATCTGTACGATCTGCAACACCCCAAAGCTCTCCCCAGCCAAATGGGAATTTGAATTCGATATCTGTTGTAGCGTTAGAGTAGTGAGATAGCTCATCATCCTCATGGTCACGAAGGCGCATCGAATCTTCTTTCATGCCTAGGTTTAGTAACCAATTTTTACAGAATTCTTTCCAATATGCATGCCATTCAAGGTCTTCGCCAGGTTTACAGAAGAATTCAAGCTCCATTTGTTCGAATTCACGTGTACGGAATGTGAAGTTACCCGGTGTAATTTCGTTACGGAAAGATTTACCGATTTGTGCGATACCAAATGGTGTACGTTTACGCATAGAACGTTGAACGTTTTTAAAGTTCACGAAAATACCTTGTGCCGTTTCTGGGCGTAAATAAATTTCATTTGTAGAGGATTCCGTTACACCTTGGAATGTTTTAAACATGAGGTTGAATTGGCGAATATCTGTGAAATCAGCCTTTCCGCAATCAGGGCATACTACGTCATATTTAATCATTGTTTCTTTCATTTGGTCGAATGTCATACCATCAACAATGATTTCATCGCCTTTCGCTAATGCAGCGTCTTCGATAATTTTATCTGCACGGTGGCGGGCCTTACATGATTTACAGTCGATCATTGGGTCATTGAAGTTTCCTACGTGACCAGAAGCAACCCAAGCTTTTGGATTCATCAAAATAGCAGCATCAATACCTACATTGTATTCAGATTCCTGAACAAACTTTTGCCACCATGCTTTTTTAATATTATTTTTTAATTCGACACCTAGTGGACCATAATCCCACGTGTTTGCTAAACCTCCGTAGATTTCAGAACCAGGGAAGACAAAGCCTCGATGCTTCGCTAAAGATACGATGGTTTCCATTGATTTGTTAACCATAAAATAGCCTCCTTTAAATTTTTAATACGTTGTTTTAGCGGTAAAAACGCCATAGTTTTTTCATTCAGTTGCAACTAAATGAAAATAGCACCCGTCTCCGGGCACATTGTATGCCCAGGGACGAGTGCTAATACCCGCGGTTCCACCCTGATTGTTTTAAACGAGTAGTTTAAAACCTCTTTTCAAAAAGTTAGCTCAGGGAGTGCCTTTTCTCTGTTGCTGTGTAGACTTTCACCATCTTCTACTCGCTATAGAATGGAACAGATACTTTTTTCCCATCATCGCCTGTATAACGCAATTTGCTCGAAAATACAGATAGAGCAAGCGTATGTGTCAATATTGTAGCATGTAGTTCTTTAATTCGCAATAATTATTAAAATAGTATATAATAATTGAGCATAAGTATAACACTATTAGATTTGAGGCGGTGAGTCCAATCGAACTCAATAAACGTCAGGAAGACATATTACAAATTGTGAAAGAAAATGGCCCTATTACGGGGGAACATATTGCCGAACGTCTCAATCTGACAAGAGCAACTCTAAGACCGGATTTAGCAATCCTAACAATGGCAGGATTTCTGGATGCAAGACCAAGGGTTGGTTATTTTTATTCAGGTAAGAAGGCATCTGTTACATTAATAGATAGTATTCACAATTTAAAAGTGAAGGATTTTCATTCAGGGCCAGTAGTTGTCCCTGAAACAATGACGGTTTATGATGCAATTTGCTTTATGTTTTCAGAAGATGTTGGTACACTCTTTGTCGTAGATAAGAATGAGTTTTTGACAGGCGTACTATCTCGCAAAGATTTACTGCGTACAAGTATTGGCACGCAGGATTTGAATAAAATTCCAGTACATATTATTATGACGCGTATGCCAAATATTTCGTACTGTGAAAGATCAGATTCTTTAATTGTTGCAGCGAACAAACTTATTGAACGTGAGGTTGATTCACTACCAGTAGTTGAACCGCAAGAGGGTGGTTTAACGATTGTTGGTCGTCTTACAAAAACAACGATTACACGGGCTTTCTTATCTCTTGCACAAAATGTCTAAATGAAGGAGAGCTGCATGAAAAGACTACGCGTATTTGTTGTATCTGATTCTGTCGGTGAAACTGGTGATCAAGTTGCAAAAGCGGTTATTAGCCAGTTCCGACCGGGTCTTGAAAATACTGTGATTCGTCGATTTCCACATATTCAATCAGAGGAGCTTATCCGTAAAATTGTTTTTCTTGCTTCGCAACAGCGAGCGTTTATTGTTTATACACTTGTTCGCCAAGAAATGCGTAAATTATTACATGATTTATGTGAACAAGAAAAAATTCAGGCTGTTGATATTTTAGGGCCAGCCTTACAATCAATGGCAGCTTTTATGGAAGAAAATCCATTAGAAACGCCTGGTATTGTTCATCTGCTGGATGATGATTATTTCAAAAAAATTGAAGCGATTGAATTTGCGGTAAAATATGATGATGGTAGAGATCCAAGAGGATTATTACAGGCTGATATTGTACTAGTTGGTGTATCACGAACTTCTAAAACACCACTATCACAATATTTAGCCCATAAAAAATATAAAGTGGCGAATGTACCTTTAGTGCCAGAGGTAGAACCACCAGAAGAGCTATTACAGATAGACCCTAAAAAATGCTTTGGATTGATTATTTCCCCTGAGAAGTTAAACTCAATTCGGAAAGAAAGATTAATGTCTCTCGGCTTGAATGATGATGCTATCTATGCACAGCATGAAAGAATTCTTGATGAGATTCAGCATTTTGAAAAAATTGTCGGTAGAATAGGTTGTCAAGTTATCGATGTGACAAATAAAGCTGTTGAAGAGACAGCAAATACGATTATCGAACATATTTTGACCTGTAAATAAGGATAGAATTTTAAACCACCTCGGTTAGCAGAGGCGGTTTTTTTGAGTGGATTTTGAAAATGGTATAGATAAAAACTAATTTTTGTTTTATAATAATAAAATTGTGGTAAAAATATTTATAAGAGAAAAATCCTAATTTTTTGTCGAGAAATAAAGGAATTTTAAAACGAATAGCGAATTGTGTTTCTAGAACGCAAATATTAAAGATGGTGATGGATTTGGCAGGGAAGATTCCAGAAGAAGTAATTGAGCAGATTCGCACACAATCAGATATCGTTGATGTTATTAGTGAATACATGCAGCTTACTAAGCGTGGGCGAAATTGGTTTGGTCTCTGTCCATTTCATGGAGAGCAAACACCGTCTTTTTCTGTATCTACAGACAAGCAAATTTTTCATTGCTTTGGTTGTGGTGCAGGGGGCAATGCCATTACTTTTGTAATGGATATTGAAGGCATTTCTTTTCCTGATGCAGTTGTGAAACTTGGGGAACGTGTTGGCATACACTTAGATGTTGAGCCAAGTTTCCCTGGAGGAACGAAAAAGATATCTAAAGCGGAAGAAAGGATGAAAGAAGCACACGCTTTTGCAGCAGATTTTTTTCATCATTTACTGTTGAATACAGAAGATGGTGAAGAACCTTTAAATTATTTGCTAGAAAGAGGATTTACAAGGGAACTTATCGAATCTAATAACATTGGTTGGTCTCTCCCAAGCTTTGATGCATTAACAATATTGCTTGAAAGAAAAGGTTATAACTTACAAGAAATTGCCGAAAGTGGCTTAATCATCAAAAGAGAGGGAGAAGAGCGTTATTTTGATCGTTTTAGAGGACGTATCATGTTTCCTATTCGAGATGAGAATGGTAAAATTATTGCCTTCTCAGGACGTATCCTTTCATCCAATGGTGAGGAAGCAAAATATTTAAATAGTCCAGAATCACCAATTTTCCAAAAAAGTGAAGTGCTGTATAACCTAGATAAAGCACGAACTTCTATCAGAAAAAATCGTCAAGTAGTATTGATGGAAGGATTTATGGACGTTTTAGCAGCCAACTCTGTAGGTGTCATGAATGTTGTTGCGACAATGGGTACTTCGTTAACAAATCAGCATATCACAAAGCTAAAGCGCTTAGTAGAGCAAATTACGATTTGCTATGATGGTGATAATGCTGGATTTGATGCAGCGAAACGAGCGGCGCAGCTACTGCATACAGAGCGAATGAAAGTTGATATTGCCGTGTTGCCAGAAAAATTAGATCCTGATGAATACATTCACACTTTAGGTGGACAAGCATTTAAGGAACAAATTTTGGAAAAACCTCATGCGTATATTGCTTTTATGATGATGCATGCTAGACGCAATAAGAACTTTCAATTTGAAAACGATACGCTTCAATATATTCAAGAAGTTCTTGAGCAGCTAGTGGGAAGATCTTCACCAGTTGAACGAGATTTGTATATACGACAGCTATCAAATGAAACAAACATCTCGGAAGAAGCCATTTATGCCCAATTCCGAAAACTGGAGGCTAATCAGGTACGTTCTGCTAAAGTAGAAATGCCTACACAGATACCTTCAATGCCAGTCACGCAACAACAAAAGCCTATGGACGCAGCCGAACGTGCCGAACGTTTATTACTGGCTCATATGCTTCATAATATAGATGTAGTGGACAGGGTATTACGTAGTGAGCAAAAAGAGCCATTTGTACGAGATGCCTATATGGCAGTTTTTGTTCGCTTAGTTGGATTTTATGAGGAGTATGGTCATCCTGATTATCAACGTTTTGTGGAAATTTTGGATGACGCTGAATTACGAAAAATTGTCATGGAAGCGGCTTTAGTTGAGCGAGATCCTGATCAAGCAGAGGCAGAGGTTATGGACTCTATCCGTCAGCTTCAAAAATATAGAATTGAGCAAGAAATTTATCAAAAGATGCATGAGTCAAAGGAAGCGGAGAAGATGCATGAGTATGCACGTGCACTTGAAATCGCCCAACAGATTATTCATTTAAGAAAATCGTTATCGGCGATTTAACCCGATTCGGTTGTTTAGAAGGAGGAAGGTTTATGGCGGACAAGTCAGAACGTTCAAAAGAGATAGAAGTAGAAATTACATTAGATGATGCAAAAAAATTCCTACAAGAAAAAGCAAAAACAGAGGGTGAAATTTCAATGAAAGAAATTTCAGAGAAACTAACACCTTATGAATTGGAAAATGAAGAAATTTTCCATTTTGCTGAGGATCTTGAAAAGCATAAAGATATTCAAATCATTGGAAAAGAAGAATTTGAAGAAGAAAGTCTAATGAAAGAAGAAGCGAACGAAGAAACTTTCGACTTAAATGATTTGAGTGTGCCACCAGGTGTTAAAATCAATGACCCTGTACGTATGTATTTAAAAGAAATCGGCCGAGTAGATTTATTATCTGCTGAGCAAGAAATTGCACTTGCTGAACGTATTGAGCAAGGGGACGAGGAAGCACGTAAACGCCTTGCGGAAGCGAACTTACGTCTAGTAGTATCGATTGCAAAACGCTATGTTGGTCGTGGAATGCTATTCCTTGACTTAATTCAAGAAGGAAATATGGGTCTTATTAAGGCTGTTGAAAAATTCGATTACCGTAAAGGATTTAAGTTCTCGACTTACGCTACATGGTGGATTCGTCAGGCGATTACACGTGCCATCGCTGACCAAGCGCGTACGATTCGTATTCCTGTCCATATGGTCGAAACCATTAATAAATTAATACGTGTACAACGTCAACTTTTACAAGATTTAGGTCGTGAGCCTTCTCCAGAGGAAATTGGAGAGGAAATGGATTTAACACCTGAAAAAGTACGTGAAATTTTAAAAATTGCACAAGAACCAGTATCTCTTGAAACACCAATTGGAGAAGAAGATGATTCCCATTTAGGAGACTTTATCGAGGACTCAGAAGCACAATCTCCTTCCGACCATGCAGCCTATGAACTGTTAAAAGAACAATTAGAAGATGTACTAGATACGTTAACAGACCGTGAGGAAAACGTACTTCGTTTACGTTTTGGGTTAGACGATGGTCGCACACGTACATTAGAAGAGGTTGGGAAAGTCTTTGGCGTAACGCGTGAACGTATCCGTCAGATCGAGGCGAAAGCTCTAAGAAAATTACGCCATCCTTCTCGTAGTAAACGTTTAAAAGATTTCTTAGAATAAAATTTAAAATAGCTGGAGCTATCCAAGTAGTGAGAAAATGACTAATTGGTATAGCTCCTTTTTTATAGAATTGAAAAGTCAACAAAAAGAAATTAGCCCTGCTATTCACCTATCGATGTTAGGCAATCATAGATAATTAGAATGAGGGAAATGCTAGATTTGCGACTTTATACAGATGTGTTTTCAAATAGTGTGAGATAAAATTGTAATACAACCATTATTAAGCAATGTTTGGAGCTAACACTATGACAAATCCTCGAAAAAAAATAATCCTTAATGAAATTTTGTTTTGGAAGCAAAATAAACTTTTACCTGAGCACTATTGTGACTTTTTAGCAGCTCTTTATACAGAGGGGGCTGACATAGAGGAGTTAGAACCAGTGCAACATCCTAAACAAGCGGTCTTGCCATCAGAAAAAAGAAAAATGATCCTATTGGTAGTGGGTCTATGTATCGCCATAATGGCTGTTTTGGCACTCTATTTTACAATGCAATCTTTCACATTGATTTTTACAGTAATCGTGGGAGTAGGTGCATGCATCTTATTTATTGCTGCCTGGCAAATGGCTCGAAAAAAACATCTACTAGCTCCCATTTTTCATGTACTAGCGGCCATCCTGTTATTTAGTATGTCGATCCGAATTTGTACTACATATTTTAGTGGAAATAATACGGTTTTATTTTGCTTGATTGCAGCAAATTGTGTCATTTGGCTTTTGTCAGGTATTAAAATGAAACTTCTATATTTCACAGTCTCAGGTGCTTTAGGATTAATAGCACTAGTTGGATACTATATCATAAATTTATCCTGATTTAGCAAATGGTATTTCTATCGATGTACAAGGAACTCCATCTACTAAATCAGGTTAGAAACTTAATTGAACTTTAGTGTTTATATAAAACCATAATTTGTGACAATTTATCTATAATAGGGTCAGTATCATGTTAAAGTTTTTACCTCAGAAGATTCAAAATCTGTACGCTCATTAAAAACGTACAGATTTTTTAATTTTGGGTATATCAATGAGTGAAAAGGGTATGATAACAGCATAAATATAATGAAAAAGAAATTGTATAAAAGGATAAATTTGACCAATTTTGGATGTTGGCAAGACATATTTTATCCAATAGATACAGAAATGTCGAATTTGTTACAAACAAAGGAAAACTTAGCGAATAGGGCTTTTCGTTTCTTTGTTAATGAAGTACAATATTAGATGTTGACTGATTCTATATTATAATAGAAGTAGACTTAAAATGAGGAGGGGAAACTTATGAAAAACAATCCAGTCGTTCCTTACATCTTAATTCTGGCATTTGGTATTGGTCTTATTTTCTTCATGTCTTTACAAGGTGCAGATAACAAGAAAGAAATTGCTGCTGAACATGAGGGTGGTGGCGAAACTACTACAGAAACAACAGATGCAGAAGCTGATGGTTCAGCACTAGTACAATCTTGTATCGGTTGTCATGGTGGTGACTTAACTGGTAGTATGGGTCCAAATCTACATGGCTTAGATGAAGCACATATCGTAGAAGTTTTAACAAAGGGTATCGAAGGTACTCCAATGCAACCAAACATGAAAACTGAAGAGGAAGCAAAAGCAATCGCTGAATACATTTCTACTTTAGAATAGTAAAACTGACAAGTAGCTGTACTGAAATAGTACAGCTACTTTTTAGATTTAAGCATCATGAAGATGGGGTTGTCCACATAGAAATGTGAGACAACTCCATTTGTTTTTTTTCACGACATCATCCATACTATTAATGGACTCTATTGAAGATAGGCGGTATAAAAATGAACGCACAAAAACTTTCAAAGCGATTAGAAGCAGTAGCGAAATTTGTTCCTACAGGAGCAGTCATGGCGGATATTGGTAGTGACCATGCCTATCTACCATGCTATTTAATTCACAAAGGGACTGCCTCATATGCCATAGCAGGGGAAGTTGTAAAAGGACCCTATGAATCGGCGGTAGGACAAGTACAGAAGGAAAACTTAACTGAAAAAATTATAGTACGCCTTGCAGACGGTTTAGCAGCGATCGAAGAAGCTGACCATGTGGATACGGTGACAATAGCTGGCATGGGTGGACCATTAATTGTTTCCATTCTAGAGAAGCATCCAGAAAAGCTTCAAGGTGTCACACGTCTAATCCTACAACCGAATATTCACGCCAAGGTTATCCGTGAGTGGGCTTTAGCACATCAATGGGCGATTCTTGATGAAGAGATTTTAGAGGAAGATGATAAAATCTATGAAATCCTTGTGTTACAAAGAGGGCAAATGGAGCTCTCTACAGCCGAGATTTTGTTTGGACCTAAGCTAAGCCTGCGTAAATCACCAGCATTTACGAAAAAATGGTTGCGTGAAAAAGACAATTGGCAACGTGTACTACAATCCATTGAAGGAGCAGAACAAACACCTGAAATTGAAGAAAAACGTGCAGAGTTAACGGCTCTGATACATTTAGTAGAAGGAGTTTTGTAAGATGAAAACGGTAAATGGCCAAGAAGTTATTCAAGTGTTCGAAGCATGGTCGCCCAAAAAACTAGCTTGTATGGACAATGATCCAATTGGACTAGCGATAGGGACCCTCAACAAACCTGTAAGTAAAGTTTTGGTGACGTTAGATGTCACTGAAGCCGTGGCAAATGAGGCAATAGAAAAAGGCTGTGAGCTGATTATCGCACATCATCCACCAATCTTTAGACGCCTAGCGAATATCCGCACAGATCATCCAGCAGGGCGCTTATATGAAAAGCTCATTAAACACGATATTGCTGTATATGCCGCTCATACAAATTTAGATGTAGCCGAAGGTGGGGTAAATGATTTATTAGCAGATGCCCTACAGCTAAAAAACCGTTCAATATTAGAAGAAACGTATGCTGAGAATTTGTTGAAGCTGGCAGTCTTTATACCAACTGCTAATGCCCAAGCATTACGTGAGGCGCTTGCAAAAGCTGGGGCGGGTCGTATTGGCGACTATGAAGCATGTAGTTATACAACGACTGGAGAAGGTCGGTTCCGTGCATTAGCAGGAGCTAATCCGTTCGTTGGCTCTGTTGGTGAATTACATGTGGAGGAAGAAGTAAAGGTAGAAGTTGTTTTTCCTGAATCCATTAAAGGCCGCGTGTTAAAGGCCATGCTTACTAGCCATCCTTATGAGGAGCCTGCCTATGATGTAATACGTCTTGAGCAGCAAACAAATGTGATGGGATTAGGGCGTGTAGGTTACTTAACAAAAGACATGACGTTACAACAATTTGCTGAATTCGTTAAACAGCAACTAGATGTGCCAGCTGTGCGTGTAGTGGGTGATTTACAATCGAAGGTCAGCAAGGTTGCGCTTGTTGGTGGAGATGGTAATAAATATATCTATGCGGCAAAACGTGCAGGAGCTGATGTTTTCTTAACAGGCGATATGTACTTCCATACAGCTCAGGACGCACAAGCCATTGATCTGCAAATAGTAGATCCTGGTCATCATGTAGAAAAGGTAATGATTGCAGGAGTAGCAAAAAAAATGGCTGAACTATGTGAGGATAAAAAATACTTGGTTGAATTCATCCAATCAACGATCCATACAGAACCATTTTTATTTGTATAAGTGAGGGAACTAATATGGCTAATGAAAGACCAGCTGGTAATAAAGCAGGCAAGCTATGGATCATGATTGGTTTATTCATCGTTGTTTTTGGTATTGGTATGACGGTGATGACCAATATGGTCAATGATAAGAAAATCGATGCAATGACACAGCAATGTGAAGATGATGGTGGACAAGCAATTGTAGCAAAGGAGAAAAACTTTTTATCCACTAGCTACTCATTTGAATGTAAACAATGAGATGGGGCTGAACGCTAGCAGTACTAGTGTTTCAGCCTTTTTGAATGCAAGGAATCTATGAACAGTGATAAGATGTAGATAAAATTGATTAACAGAAGTGGAGAGAGTTGTCTTGTTTATTCGTTTATCTAAAGATCAGCAGGAAATGATTCTTGCTGATATTCAACGTTTTTTTTATAATCAGCGTGATGAAGACATTAGTGAATTTGAAGCTGAACGTATGTTAGATTTTATCAAGGAGCATATTGCCCCCTATATTTATAATGCTGCCTTGTCAGATGCCAAGTATGTTGTGGAAAGACAATACGCCTCTATTGAAGAGGAATTAGAGGCATTGGAGCAGCCCATTAAAACAAAATAATCCTCTTTATCCCTCTAGATTAAATATTTGACAGGAAAGAATGGTTGATGATACCTTAATCTTGAATTAGAGATAATTCAATTCTAACTATTCAGAGCTAATTAACGGGTGATGAATAAAGGGATATTTTTCTGACCAAAATGGTTACGAGTGGCGAACACGTACGATAAACCGTGATGGAGTCACAAGAATGGATGATAAGAGGAGGCGTCATATGTTAAAAATCGGTATTATTTTAGGAAGTACGCGAGAAGGTCGTGTAAGCCCACAAGTTGGAGCTTGGGTAAAGGAAGTTGCGGAAAAACGTCGTGATGCGGAATATGAAATTATTGATATCGCTGAATTTAAATTACCATTTTTAGGGGAACCAGGTGGAGATACTTCTGGGGTAGCTGCATGGTCAGAAAAAGTAGCAGCTTGTGACGGCTTTGTCTTTATTGTTGCTGAGTACAATCACTCCATTACAGGTGCATTAAAAAATGCATTAGATTATTTACGAGTTGAATGGAACAATAAAGCTGCTGGTATCGTCTCTTATGGTTCTGTTGGAGGTGCGCGTGCAGCAGAGCATCTACGAGGAATTCTCGGAGAATTGCTAGTTGCAGATGTTCGAGTACATCCAGCACTATCATTATTTACTGATTTTGAAAACGGCTCTGTCTTTAAACCAAAAGAGGTGCAAGCAGATTCAGTTCATCAAATGTTAGATCAGCTTGTGCCATGGTCAACTGCTTTGAAAACAATTCGATCCTAAACTTAAAGCTTTGATTCAGACGGCCGCTTTCAGAAAGCGGTCGTTTTTTGATGAGGTAAAATCCATTAATGTTTGATTTCTTCAAGGACTTTTTCCTTTAAATCATTCTCCATCGAAGATAGTTTTACTGTATTAGTGAGACGCTCTTTTAGTTCTTTATCTGTCATAATGCCACGTTCCTCTAAGATTTGTACAAGCAGATTTAATGTCAGTATATTTTTAATATCCGCTGCTTTTGATGCCATTTAAAACCCTCCATAATGATAGAATTACTACTTCTTAAGTGTACTCCTTTTTGAGAAGCATGACACAGAAAGGACAAAACAAAGCAAATTTATTTCGCGTCCCGGAATATATAGGGAAAAATAAGCGATACAAATTCAATTATAAAGAGTGGAGATACTGTATGGACACTGCATTTTAGTATGAAAAGTATGTGCTGTTTCAAGCTAGAAAAGCGAATATTGTAGTAAAAGGGGACATACCTTCCTATCAGGAGGGATTCAATGGGTAAACGGTTTGGGCTTGTCATCGGACTGTTGGTAGTCATTATATCTATGTTGGTCCTATTTGATAAATTTGCAGGAGAGAAAAGGTCAGAAGCAAATAAAGAGGCTCAATCGCTTATAACAAATGAAGAGTTGAGTCTGGCTCGATTGAAGGATAAGCTACTTGAAAAGTATGTCGGCATTGACGTTAAAACGACGGAAGAAAAGGAATTAGTAATCCAAGTTGTAGGCGGAGAAGACTATTTCCAGTCAATTAAAAAAGATATGGAATCCATAGCAAAAAATGCTTTAAAAACGTCGCCCTTAAAGGACTATCCCATAGTTTTTGAAAGATGGGAGTTTACCTCCTTGCTTGATAACAACAAGATAATGGGGGATGATATGAACCTTTTGATGGAAGATTTAATTGCGGGCTTAGAAGCTTTTGACGTATATGAATATTTAGTTATTGAAAATCGAACAACCATTACCATACAAACAACGATAAAGGGCGCTACGCATGAGGCACTTGAGTTAGCTTTAAGGATGGAAGAAGCCATCAAGAAGATTGTACAAGCAAAAGCATCACAAAATGCTTCCTATGTTATTAACATATTAAATGCCCAACGAGAAAAAATAAATTAGCTGTGTAGAAAAATAACATAGGATTAAGGCATCGAGATTTTAATGCTCGATGCCTTTGACATGTTTAAAGCAGCTATGTAGTTGTTGCAAAGAGAGCTTGATAAAGAGTTGCTAGGAGTGCAACAAAGCGCATATCATCTGCTTGGAAAAGCTTAAACTGTATACCTATCTTTATTAGCTCAGTCTCAATAAAGCTTGCACTCGCAATCTTTTCATCATTGCAATATAAATAAGCAGTAGAGGTAAAATCCTTTTCAAAACGAAATTCTAAATCGTCCATTGTAAATGAATAAGAGGATTCTAATAATTGCACTGTTTTCCGTTGAATGGGTATCAAGCTGCCATCAGGCATAACAATTTGATGGCTGACTCCTTTTGTTAACAGGGTAGATTGTACTTGAAAAAGTGGTGCACCTAATGTAGTTCGTGTCTCATAACGGTACGGTAATGTTTGCTGTGCAGCTACCAGCAAGACAGCATTCAGTACTTTACCAGCAGAGGTACGCTCCATTTTTTGAAGTACACATACTGTTTCGTTGTGTTCATTCACGATTGGAATATCTGTGAAGCTTTTAAAGCCCTTCGGATAGGTAAGTGTAAAAGTTGTCATAAAGAAACCTCCAGTCATTATTTATACGAGGAGGTAGTCGATGAGGTTTCAAGAAACTAGCTCTACGGTGTTTTTTATCTACTTGCCTCTTTATAAATAAAAGAACGGGCTGCTGAAGTAGCAAATTCTTTACTTTCAGCAGCCCTTTTCATTTTAGGACATTTGGGTATGACCGGACAGAGCACGCTTTTCCTGCTCTGTATCAAATTCTTTTTCCATTTTTGACACGACCACTGTTGCTACACCATTACCAATTAGATTTGTAACTGCACGTGCTTCTGACATGAAGCGATCGACGCCGATTAAAAGGGCAATCCCCTCTACTGGGATCATCGGGAATGCTGCTAATGTTGCTGCAAGTGTAATAAAGCCAGAGCCTGTTACACCAGCTGCCCCTTTAGAAGTAAGCATTAAGATGGCTAATAACGTAATTTGATGCCAAACATCTAAATCCACACCATAGGCTTGCGCAATAAAGATAGCAGCCATTGATAAGTAAATGGATGTTCCATCTAAGTTAAATGAATAGCCTGTAGGAATCACTAGCCCTACCACTTGCTTTGAACAACCATAGTTTTCAAGCTTACGCATCATGGAAGGTAATGCAGATTCAGATGAAGATGTTCCGATAACGATAAAGATTTCATCTTTAATGTACTTGATAAATTTAAAAATACTAAAGCCGAAGTAATGGGTAATCAATCCAATGATCACAACAATAAAAATGAACATTGTCATGTAAACAGATAGCATTAAAAATCCTAAGTTTCCTAATGATTTAAGTCCAAAATTTCCGATTGTATAACTCATGGCACCAAACGCACCAATAGGAGAAATTTTCATCACCATGTTAACGATTTTAAAGAAAATATCTGCAACTTGCTCGAAAAATTTAATAACAGGTTTAGCTGGTTCTCCAATCGCCGCCGCAGCTAGTCCAAATAAAACAGCTGAGAACAAGACTGGTAATAATTCACCATTTGCTAAAGCACCAACTACATTTTCAGGAATAATTTGCATAACAAATGCACCTAAACCATGCTCTGCAGCCGCAGCGTCTGTATATTGTGAAACATCAGCACCGCTTGCTGCATCTGTATTAAAACCTTTACCTGGTTGAACAATATTGACAACGATTAAGCCAATTGCAAGGGCAAAAGTTGAAACAATTTCAAAATAAATTAAAGCTTTTCCACCAATTTTACCAACCTTTTTGACATCCCCCATGCTACCAATGCCGATTACGACTGTTAAGAAGATAATTGGTGCTATTAACATTTTAATAAGTTTAATAAATATATCCGCCAAGATTTTGAGCTTTGCCCCGAATTCTGGGAATGTTGCTCCGATGATAATCCCTAGCACAATGGCGATCAATACTTGTACTGTTAAGTTTTTAAAATTTATCCGCATATAGTTCTCCCCCTACAACATCTATGAATATTGTGTGAACGCTTTCATGTGGTTATCATAGCTGAAATTTTCCGACAATAGTGTTTATGACCGTAATGGTTGTATTGTTCATTTTGTTCATTCTGAGAGGAAAAGAAGTTAAGGCTAGTAATATCAAGGGTTTTAAGCTGTTTTATAGTAGTTGTAAGATTGGTGAATCTATTATAATACAAAAGAAAAAATCCTTACGTATTGTAAGGATTTTTCATTAATGAACAAAAGTATTAAGGAGCAACGATTTTTTTAATCTCTGCTAAGATTTGATCGTTTTGAAGATGGGCTCTATAAAAATCATAAACAGGTGCAAGTTGTTCCTTAAAGCGCTGTCTTTCTTGGGGACTCATTGTATACACATCAAAATCATCTAGCTGTTTCAGCTTGTCCATATCTTGTTCATTCATAAGTTCAGCCTGCTCAAATTGCCAATCGGTTGTTTCTTTCATAGCATCCAACAACTGATGCTGAATTTTGATAGGTAAAGAATTCCAAAAGGTTTCATTCATTAACACAGCATAGCCTAAAATTCCATGCTGGGTGATCGTCATATGCTTTTGTACTTTGTAAAAACCCTTTGAATAGATATTTGAAGCGGTATTTTCTTGTGCATCTATTGCATGCTTCTCTAAATCCGAAAAGACCTCACTAAAAGAAATAGGTATAGGTGTTGCTTTGACCACTTCAAATTGCTTTTCTAATGTTTTACTTGGCATCGTACGCACTCGTAAGCCCTGCAAATCTTCAAAAGTATGAATAGGCTGCTTAACAGAGGTTAGATGCTTAAACCCATTGTACCAAAAGCCAAGCCCTTTAATATGGAACGGCTCTAGCTCATTCACCAATTGTTCACCAATAGAACCCGTTAGGACTTCCTTTACTTGCTCATTTGTATTAAATAGAAAGGGTAAATCAAGCACTTGCCAATTAGGAACATAAGCTGTCATTTTAGAAAAAGTAGGAATGATCATTTCCACTTCTCCCTTTTGCAATGCCTGAAATTCATTTTCATCATTAAATAAAGAGGAGTTGGAGTAGACATGTACTTTGACCCTCCCATTTGTTTTTTCTTCTACTAGCTCAGCAAATTTGTTGGCAGCTTGACCTTTAGGGGTATTTTCAGCGACGACATGACTTAAGTGAATTGTTATCTGTGTGTCTAAACCCTTTTGCTCATCATCATAGGGAAGCGGCTTGGCGAATAGTAATCCTTGCTGAACACTGATAGTGAGGATTAACACAAACACAGTTATAATCGTTCCAATAATAAATTTTTTCATTGTATACACCCAATTAATTCGTATTTTCTGATGTTTTTGTTATTCTAACATATGGAGTAAGCTAAAATATAGTAGGAGGGAGGCGGTCAGTTGAAATTTCAGAAGTTATCCATGCAAAGAAAAATTATGTCTCTAACTTTTTTTATTCTCATGCTTTCCTTTAGCATTGGCGGTACCTTTTTGTTAGGTTTTGTCATGAATGAGCAAAAGACCAAACTAAGTGATCAAGCACTTCTTGTAGCAAAAACCGTCTCACAGCTTCCTGAAATAAAAACATATATTGCTAGTGAAAATTACTATGATGCCGTACAGCATATTAATCCTGTTGTAGAAGAAATCCGTGATATCAATGGGGCAAAATATATTGTTGTTCTTGATATGCAACGACGAAAATATTCTCATCCTAATAGCCAGGAACTTGGTCGAATATCACAATCTGGAGATTTAAACGCTGCTTTTTCAGAGCATTACTATACGTCGATTGCACGTGGGGAACATGGTAATATGGTTCGTGCGTTTGTTCCGATTATGAATCATGAAGGACAACAAATAGGTGTTACAGTAGTAGGGTACAGTGTTCTTACGGTAGTGGAGTTACTGCAAACAATGCAAACCGAACTAATGATTACTGTTCTATTATCGTTACTATTTAGTGCATGGGGAGCACGAACATTGGGGCTTCATATGAAAAAGCAAATGTTTGGATTAGAGCCGCATGAAATTGCCAAAATGTATGTAGAACGTACAGAAACGTTTAATGCCATGCACGAAGGCATCATTGCTATCGATAATGATTTGACCATAACGATTTTTAATGAAAAAGCCTGTGATATCTTAGGCGTTTATGAAAAACCCTCTACATTGATAGGACAGAAAATCTTTCATGTCTTGCCAGATACACGACTTCCTGAAATTTTAGAGCTGGATCAGCCGTTATTTAATCGTGAGCTGTATATTAATAATCATAGTATTATGAGTAATCGAATTCCAATACAGGTGAATGGCGAAACTGTTGGTGCAGTGGCCATGTTTAAAGACCGTACGGAAGTGAAAAAGCTTGCCGAAGAATTAACAGGCGTTAGAGCATTTGTCCAAGCCCTTCGTGTACAAACACATGAACATAAAAATAAACTGCATACGATAGCGGGTCTTTTACAGCTAGGTCATCATGAACAGGCACTTTCCTACTTAACACAAGTGAAGGAAGAGCATGATGAAATCACTAACTTTTTAAACGAACGAATAAAAAATGAAAATATTTCTGGGCTATTGCTCAGTAAAATTTCCTATGCGAAGGAACAAGGAATTCGTTTGGAAATTGACCGTGAAAGCCGATTAACATCATTTCCAGCTAATTTGGATCATCATGATTTCGTCATTCTCTTTGGTAATTTGATAGAAAATGCGTTTGATGCATTAAAGGATGTACAGGTCGAGGAGAAGGTGATTCATGTTTCTGTGGATGAAGATGATGACGTTTTAGCCATATTAGTAACCGATAATGGTGTTGGCATGACGGAAGAGGTCAAACAGCACATTTTTGATAATGGTTATTCTACAAAAGAGAAAAACTACCGTGGAATAGGATTATTTTTAATAAAGGAAATTGTCGAAAAAGGGCAGGGTGACATCGAAGTCATCAGTGAGCCGAACAAAGGAACAAGTTTTTTAATCACCTTTTATTATTCATAATGGGATGGAGGGCTAGCAGTGGCACAAATCAGGGTATTATTAATAGAGGATGATCCAATGGTACGAGAGGTAAATCGTCAATTTATTGAAAAGGTAGAGCATTTTCAAGTGGTTGGACAGGCACCTAATGGGTTAGAAGGCATTACGCAAATTTGCCAACTGAAGCCTGATTTAGTTTTTATGGATATTTTTATGCCAGAGCAAGATGGTATTACAAGCTTACGCAAAATACGTGAGCTCGATCTACCAGTAGATGTTATTACCGTGACAGCCGCAAATGATATGGAGACAGTGAAACAGATACTGCATCTAGGTGTTTTTGATTATATTATGAAGCCCTTTTCTTTTGAACGTGTTAAAGGGACACTTGACAATTATTTACGCTTTAACAAGCAAACTCAAACAGAACGAGAGCTCACACAGGGAGAATTAGATCAGTTATTTCATTATCGTGATGGACAAACCATGTTGGATCAATCTGTTACATTGAAATCCGAAAAAAATCTCCCAAAAGGTTTTAATCGTACAACACTTGAAAAAGTTGTGCACTTTTTACAATCGGTGGATGGTGCCTCAGCGGAAGAAGTAGCCAGTGGAATTGGCATTGCCCGCGTAACAGCTAGAAGATATTTAGATTACCTCGAAAAACAAGAGGAAATCACAATGGATGTCCATTATGGTGGCATTGGTCGTCCTATAAACTATTACTTTAGTAAATAAAGAAAATCCTGATTGTCAAAATGACCATCAGGATTTTTTGCGAGTAATTAATAAGGCATAATTTTATCAACAGGTGTTGGTGTCTTAATCTTTGGCAGAATTTTATCTAGTGTTACTGTACGCTTAATCTCGTGTGTAGATGGATCATTTTCATCAAATTGATCAAGGAAGTTAATAACCTCTTTTACAATTGGTGTTGGCGTAGAAGCACCTGCTGTTACAGCAACGATGTTGATACCTTTTAACCATTCTACTTTTAGCTCTGAAACATCTGCAATTCGATAGGATGGTGTTCCTGCAATTTCTACAGAAACTTGTGTTAAGCGGTTCGAGTTATTAGATTTAGGATCACCTACAACAATAAGTAAATCCGCTTCACCTGCTTGCTGTGCAACAGCCTCTTGACGGACTTGTGTAGCTAAACAGATCTCTTTGTGTACCTCAATATGTGGGAATTTTTCTTTTAAACTATCCATTAAATGGGCGACATCCCATTGGCTCATTGTCGTTTGATTTGTGACAAGTAATTTATCATTCGTTAATTGTAAAGCATCAATATCGTTAGAAGACTGTACTAAGTGGACATGATCTGGGGCAACGCCAATAGCACCCTCTGGTTCGGGATGTCCTTTTTTACCAATATAAATAATGTCATAGCCTTCTGCTGATTTTTCACGAATTAAATCGTGGGTAACTGTTACATCAGGACATGTAGCATCAATGGACACTAAGCCTTTTCGCTTCGCAATCTCACGAATTTCCGGTGAAACACCATGTGCTGTAAAAATGACAGTACCTGTTTCAACTTGTTCAATAATTTCTAGGCGGTTATCACCATCTAACGTGATGATCCCATCCTCTTCAAACGCATCTGTGACGTGTTTATTATGCACAATCATCCCTAAGATGTAGATAGGTCTTGGTAATGTTTTATCAAGTGCGGCGTTACGAGCGATCACCATCGCATCCACAACACCGTAGCAATAGCCACGTGGATTAATTTTTAATACTTGCATGGTGGTTGTGACTCCTTTCAAGCTTACCTATCTACATTATAACGGACAGTGACAGTGAATACAAAGAAACGTTCATTTACATTGGTGGTTGGAAAATACGTGGTTTAGATGGAAGTGGCTCGGGAGGCGTAAATGATGCACTTTGCCTAGATGACCGTCTACTTCCAGCAGCCTTACTATCGCTTCCTGCTGCTTCTGTTGCTCCACCGCCAGCGGAAGGAAGTCCTTGGAATCCTTTATACAATTTTAAAAGTGATGGAATATTTTTCACCATCGGCATAGCTTGTTGGATATAGGGGGTATAGGTTTTGGCTGTATTAAATAAACTGTTGGCTTGCTGTAAAAATGAACCGACTTTTGAAGCTTCTTGCACAGGTGGCATCGGCATTTGCCCTCCAAATGAACCTATTCCATTAGCCATTGGAAAGCCGCCTGGAATTCGTGGTTGAACAGGGAAGCCTCCAGGCGGGAAAAAGGACTGTGGTGACATCTGTGGAGGTGTTTGCATGGGCATGGGCATTCTCATGCCACCCGGATACATTGGGTATGGATAAGGTGGTCGAAATACCATAATGATCTCCTTTCTACTTGTTTTTCATTGATGACATACCTGACTATAGCTATGATATGCAAAGGCTAATAGGAGGGTTCAATAAAGCTACATAAAAGCAAAATGTAATATGGAATTTGTAAAGTAGAAGTCCAAATACAGCTAGACCTTAGGCTCCATATTCATTCATCCTCTTCATGATAGCGAAGCATTCGATAGCCTACCCGTACATGTGTCTGAATAAGTTTGGGCTGTGCTGGATTAACTTCTATTTTTTTTCGAAGTGTAGCCATAAATACTCGTAAACTTGGAACATCTGATTGAAGAGCGTTTTGCCAGATTTCCTTTAAAATATAATTATGTGTTAGAACTTTCCCAACATTTTTGGATAAAACAATTAAAAGTTTATATTCAATCGGCGTCACATGTATTTCTTTTCCATTTACAAATACTGTATGATCAACATAATTAATTTGAAGATAACCATTTGTGAAAATGGGATTCTCTTTTTCAAGTGGTTGTTCATAGGCCATTCTTCTTAAGGCAACCCGAATTCTTGCTAATAATTCTTCCACACTAAATGGCTTTGTTACATAATCATCTGCACCTGCATCCAAAGCATTAATTTTATCATGTTCTTCTCCACGAGCACTTACGACGATAATTGGTGTTTGATTCCAACTTCTAATTTTTGTGATTAGTTCTACGCCATCTATGTCTGGTAGACCTAAATCTAAAATAAAAACGTCAGGTTTTATGGTAAGAGCCTTTTGAAGGGCACTATTACCATCACGTGCAATGTCGAATTCATAATGGTTTGTCGCTAATGTCATTTTGATTAAATTGGCAATTGCTACATCGTCCTCAACTACT
This sequence comes from Lysinibacillus sp. 1 U-2021, assembly GCF_029916965.1. Taxonomy (NCBI): domain Bacteria; kingdom Bacillati; phylum Bacillota; class Bacilli; order Caryophanales; family Bacillaceae; genus Lysinibacillus; species Lysinibacillus sp. 1 U-2021. The sequence goes on along the minus strand of NZ_CP123966.1, from coordinate 3,154,217 downwards.
AGAATTCTTTTACTCATCAAATTTCATTACTCCTTTTTTCAGCGAAAAGTTAAAAATCGTTCCTTGTGGTTTATTATCTGAAACGTTTATGCTGCTACCATGTAATTTTAAAATTGTTTGACAGAGTGCTAAGCCTAAACCAAGACCACGTCTACTATCACTGCGTTGTACTTTTCCAGTTGTAAATGGCTCAAACAAGCTACTTTTTAAAGCGTCATCGATTCCAGGCCCATTGTCAGAAATACTAAAACTTACGAATCCATCTGATTCTTTCACTATGATCGTAATGGCACTACCTGGTGGGGTGTAAGTCAATGCATTATCGATGATATTAATGAAAACTTGTATGATGAGTCGAGCATCCATTAAAGCAAATAAAAACTCAGGTTTAATTTCATAAGATATTTTATGTGTATTGTTTTGACGAATAACATGGGAAAGTGCCTCTTGAATAATATCTTCTACTAGTTCAATTTGCATTTCTAACGCAAATTGCCCATCCTCTAACTTAGATACAGCTAGTAAATTTTCAACCATTTGTACAAGCCATTTTGAATTTTTATAAATATCTTCATACAATTTATTTTTTTCAATCTCTGGTATTAGTGGTGCATTGTTGAGTAAGATATCTGCATTTCCAGAGATAGCAGTGAGTGGTGTCCTAAGGTCATGAGAGATTGCACGTAAAAGGTTAGCTCGCATCTGTTCCATTTCAGCTTCTCGCGCTACTTCCTCATTAAGTTTCTGTAAATACCATTTATCCAAAGCGAATGAAAAATCATTAATAATGGCGTGCAAAATATTGCGCTCAAATGCAGGCAATGGGGAGACTTTAGATAGGGCAATACCTATAACACCCTTCACATCTCCATTAGAAATAACAGGTATATAATAAGCGTTCACTTCAGGAAAGATGTCTGTAGATACACCTGCTACATGCCTATTATTTGTAACCCAACTAACAACACCACATTCATTTGGATTATCGAAAAGTACAGCTATTTTTTGATTTTCACTACTAGACATTGTTTCAGTACGAAAGAAAGATGATTTCTCAATTACCTGGTTATTTATTTCGAAAAATTGTACAGGCTTTTCTACTAATTTAACAATTTGAGACATGCCTTCAACTATTATTTCTTCAATAGACTTAGCATGTTGAAGCCTACGATTTGTTTCAAGGAGCACCTCCATTCGATAAGATTTACGAATGGCTATAATGGTTTGCTCCTTTATCTTCTTTGTTAAGCTACTCGTAATTACGCCAGAGATAAACATGATAAAAAATGTCATTGGATAGTCACGATGATAAGCATCAAATGAAAATCGAGGCTCTGTAAAAAAGTAATTAAAAAGTAAGACAGCAATAATGGAGTTAATAATACTCATCATCGATCCAGTTGACCAAATAGCAAGGATGAGGACCCCTAAAATGTAAATTGTAATGATGTTTGACTCGCTTATACCTATTGAATATAGATATAAGCCGACAATTGATATGAAGCAAAATACGATAAACATTTTGAACAAATCAAGCCATTCAAATGATAATTTATTACTTATACTAGGAAAATAAAATGGTTCATTTTCTTGATCTGGTACTATGTGTAAGGCTAAGTTCGGAACAAATTCATTCAGGCGGTCACTTATTTTTGTGCTTGGTCGCCACCATTTTTTCCTCATACTTGTTCGTCCGATAACAAGTTTCGTGACCCCACTAATTTGAGCATAATTAGCAAGGGCTGCTGCTACGTCGTCTTCTTGAACGATGACGACATGGCCGCCAAGCTGTTCCACAAGTTTAATGTGTTGTTGTAATCGTTCTGAATTTGCACTACTTCCTTCTTGCTCCTGCAGGTTTTGTACATAAAGAGCAGTAAATTTACCGTGTAATGCTTGTGCAAGTCTTGCAGTGGTTCTAATAACTTTTGCATTTGTAGGAGAGCTACTGATACCAACTAGTAGGTGTTCTTCAATTTGTACAGGGTGTTTGACAGATTCATGGTTGTTTATTTGTTTATAGTTGATTGTATCCGCTGCTCTACGTAATGCGATTTCTCGTAATGATACTAAATTTTGTTTACGGAAAAAAGAATGCAGTGCTTTTTCCGCTTGTTGTTTTGCATAAACTTTACCTTCTTGTAGGCGTTGTATTAGTTCATCTGGTTCAATATCTACAACTTTTATTTGAGATGCTTGATCAATTAAGTAATCAGGGATACGCTCTCGTACTTTAATGTCAGTAATTTCTTCTACTAAGTCATGAAGGCTTTCAATATGTTGAATATTTACAGTTGTATAAACATGAATCCCCTTTGACAGTAGTTCTTCAACATCTCCAAAACGCTTCTTGTGCCGCATTGTTGGAACATTGGAATGTGCCAATTCATCGATAAGAACAATTTCTGGCTTGCGCTGCAATACGGCATCAATATCTAATTCATAAAAAGCTTTTCCTCTATAGCTTATTTTTTTCGTCGGAATTTGCTCAAGCCCTTCTAGTAAAGCTAACGTATCTGGACGAGGATGCGGTTCTACATAGCCAACCACCACATCTTTACCTAATTTTTGAGCTTGATGTGCTGCATCTAACATTGCGTAAGTTTTACCTACTCCAGCAGCATAACCGAGAAAGATTTTTAAATTCCCTAAAATTTGTTGCTCCTGTTGAAGTCTAGCTAAAAACATCTCAGGAGTTGGACGTGTATTTTCCATCCTCGTTCACCTCATTTGTATTATAGCGTTAACTCCCATTAAGAAAGTATAAAGATTTTGCCTCTTTATGCTTTCTTAATAGAAAAGTAGATTTCCTAACACTACATTAATTTGAAAGTCAGTATGATGAGAACAACCTAAATGAAGGAGGGGTATTTTATTGATGGACTTTTATATGGTTGTATTGTTACTGATAAGCTTCGGAAGTCTTTTGTCATTAACTACATGGTGCTTCAAGCTAGTGGATGAGCAATAAGGAGGAGATAGGAATGTGGATTTTTATCGGGATTGTACTTGTATTCTTGTTTGGTTATCTAGGGCATGCATTACTTTGTCCTGAAAATTATTAAAGGCTGTTAGGAGGTAATGCACTATGTGGCAAATAGCCATAGTATTAATTATTTATTTACCGCTCGTTATCTTAACTGGGCATTATCTATATCGAGTAACATTACATCAAAAAACATGGCTTGATCCTATTTTAGACAAAGTTGATGCAGTAATTTATAAATTGTGTGGCATTAAACAAGTAGATATGAATGGTAAAGAATATGTACTTTCATTAATACTTTCAAATGCAATTATGGTTTTTATTGGATATTTTTTGTTGCGCATTCAATCATTCCTGTTTTTAAATCCAAATAATATTAGCAATATGGAAGCTACACTTTCATTTAACACAATCATTTCTTTTATAACCAACACAAATCTTCAACATTATAGCGGTGAATCTGGACTCAGTTATTTATCACAGATGCTAGTCATTATCTTCATGATGTTTACATCTGCAGCTACTGGTTATGCAGCTTGTATGGCGTTCTGTCGTCGCCTTGTTGCGAAAACAGATACTATTGGGAATTTCTTTATTGATTTTGTTCGTGTTATTACGCGTATTTTAATGCCTATCTCCATCGTTGTTGCCATTATTTTAGTATCTCAAGGGACACCACAAACCTTAAGTGCAAATAAAACAGTACAAACAATCGAAGGAAAATTACAAGATATTGCACTTGGACCTGTTGCTTCTCTAGAATCGATTAAGCATATAGGTACGAATGGTGGGGGCTTTAACGGAGCCAATTCAACAACACCTTTTGAAAATCCAACCGTTCTCTCAAATATAGTGGAGATGTTATCGATGATGCTATTGCCGGGCGCTTGTGTAGTTGCCTTTAGTTTGATGATTGCTTATAGAAAAAAGAAAACTATTTTTGGAAAACAAGGTTTAGCTATTTTTGCAGCAATGAGTATATTGTTTCTACTCGGATTAGTGACTGTGTACATAGCAGAGAAGGCTGGTAATCCAATTATAAGTGAACTCGGTATAACACAGGAGCTAGGGAGCATGGAAGGAAAAGAAATGCGTTTTGGAGTAGTACAATCAGCATTATTTACCACTGTCACTACTGCGTTTACAACAGGATCTGTTAACAATATGCACGATACATTGACGCCTCTTGGGGGTCTAGTACCGATGTTTAATATGATGCTAAATGTTGTGTTTGGTGGTAAAGGGGTCGGCCTGATGAACATGATGATGTATGTTCTACTAACAATTTTTATTGCCTGTTTAATGATTGGGCGATCTCCTCAGTTTTTAGGTAAAAAGATTGAAGAGAAAGAAATGAAATTAATTGCTCTATGCATTTTGATTCATCCGGCTATTATTTTGCTATTTTCAGCACTAGCAGTTGTAACACCAACAGGAATAGCAGGGATAACGAATCCAGGTGCTCACGGATTATCACAGGTTTTATATGAATTTGCTTCAGCCTCTGCCAACAACGGCTCAGGGTTCGAAGGGTTAGCAGATAACTCCACATTTTGGAACGTGACAACAGGACTTGCAATGTTCTTTGGACGATATTTAACCATTATCATTCAACTTGCGATTGCGTCACTACTTGCCAAAAAATTTTGGCACAGTGATTCAAAAGGAACATTAAAAACGGATAATACTACTTTTACTTTTTTACTAGTGGCTATCGTTTTAATGATTGGTGCCCTAACATTTTTACCAGCTTTAGCACTTGGTCCAATTACAGAGCATTTACAACTTTATTCTTAATGGAGGAGAGAGCATATGGAAACAGTAAGAAAGAGTTTTTTGACAAGTAAGATGCTGAAAAATGCAATGATAGACGCTTTAAAAAAGTTTAGTCCCACTTATATGCTAAAAAATCCTGTTATGTTTGTTGTAGAAGTAGGATTTTTGTTTGTGGTGCTATTAGTTCTTTTTCCAAATATGTTTGGGAGTGTAGTTGAAGAACACGCTCGATTATACAATGGAATAGTTGCTATCCTACTTTTTGTTACAATTCTATTTGCTAATTTTGCAGAGTCAATTGCAGAAGGAAGAGGTAAAGCACAAGTTCAAACTTTAAAAAAAACAAAGACAGTGACACAGGCTCGTGTGTTGCTTCATGATGGTACGGAAATCCTTAAACAGGCCAATGACCTAAAAAAAGGAGATATTGTATTAGTTCAAGCTGGAGAGGTAATTCCAAATGATGGGGAAGTCATTGATGGCATTGCTACTGTGGATGAATCGGCAATAACAGGTGAATCTGCCCCTGTTGTAAAAGAACGAGGCGGCGATTTTTCATCCGTTACGGGTGGTACGACGGTTACGAGTGATTGGTTGATGATTGAAATTACTTCATTGCCTGGCGAATCATTTCTGGATAAAATGATTTCGCTTATTGAAGGGGCTAGCCGTAAGAAAACACCAAATGAAATAGCCCTTAATACACTTCTAGTAAGTTTAACAATTATCTTTCTGTTAGTGGTAGTGTCCCTCTATCCAATGACTATGTATTTGAATGTGCCAATTTCTATCGCAACATTAATAGCACTTACAGTTTGTTTAATTCCTACAACGATTGGTGGATTATTATCCGCAATTGGTATTGCAGGTATGGATAGGGTAACACAATTTAACGTCATCGCAATGTCTGGGAGAGCGGTGGAAGCCTGTGGAGATGTGGATACATTAATCTTAGATAAGACTGGCACGATAACATATGGCAATCGAATGGCAGCTGAGTTTCTACCAGTAAAAGGAGTTGCCAGGGAAGAGTTAATGCAAGCTGCATGGCTTAGTTCTCTAACAGATGATACACCTGAGGGAAAATCTATCTTATCGCTTGCTTGCGAATTAGGGGTGAATACGGACGGTGAAAAAAGCATTATCCAGACAAGTAAACATATTCCCTTTACTGCACAAACACGAATGAGTGGCTTGGATAGGGTGGATGGCACAAAAATTCGAAAAGGTGCCTATGATACGATAAAAAGAGAGAGTTTGAAGGCAGGGTACAGTATTCCTTCAAATCTAGAGTTGCTGGTTCAACAAGTATCTACAGTAGGGGGGACGCCTCTGGTCGTAGCACTGAATGATAAAATTTTAGGCGTTATTTATCTAAAGGATATTGTCAAGGCTGGGCTAAAGGAACGTTTTGAACAGCTTCGTGAAATGGGGATTAAAACCATTATGTGTACAGGAGATAATCCACTTACAGCAGCAGCCATTGCAAAGGAAGCTGGAGTAGATAGCTTTATCGCAGAAAGCAAACCTGAGGATAAGATTCAAGTCATTAAGGATGAACAGGCACAAGGGAAGGTAGTAGCAATGACTGGTGATGGTACAAATGATGCACCAGCGTTAGCGCAGGCCAATGTTGGTCTTGCAATGAATTCAGGTACAAATGCAGCAAAAGAAGCAGCTAATATGGTTGATTTAGATTCAAATCCAACTAAAATTATTGAAATTGTAGAGATAGGGAAGCAGCTTCTGATGACACGTGGCGCTTTAACAACATTTAGTATCGCTAACGATATAGCAAAATATTTTGCCATCATACCTGCTATGTTGATGGTGGCTGTACCTGAGATGAGCGCATTAAACATAATGAAACTTAATTCTTCAACAAGTGCGATTATTTCTGCCTTAATTTTTAATGCAGTCATTATTCCCTTGTTAATTCCAATTGCAATAAAGGGAGTAACGTATAAACCAATGAGTGCTACAAAACTTTTGAATAAAAATTTATTAGTCTATGGTATAGGTGGTATTATAGCTCCTTTTATTGGGATTAAGTTAATTGACATACTAGTTGGTCCACTATGCCGTAGTTTTGGGCTATAGGAGGAAGGTACATGCGAAAACTATTTATGAACTTAAAGCAAGCAATTCTTATTACAATAACAATGTTTATACTGTGTGGGCTAATCTACCCTTTTGCGGTGACTGCTTTAGCTCAAGGATTACTCCATCATCAAGCAAATGGTAGTTTACTAGAAATCAATGGTAAAGCTGTTGGTTCAGAACTGATCGGTCAATCCTTTTCAGCACCATCATATTTCTGGGGACGTGTTTCAGCCATTCATTATAATGTTTATACTGAGGATGATACGGTACCAGACAAAAATGGTCAGTTAAATTATAGTGGTGTGACTTCTGGAACTTTTAACTATGCACCATCTAATCCAGAATTGAAGAAGCGAATTGAAGCAGATATCAAGAAGTTTCTACTTGCAAACCCAACAGTAAAACGCCAAGATATACCTGCAGATTTAATGACAGCTTCTGGCTCAGGGCTGGATCCACATATTAGTGTGAAGGCTGCAAACATTCAAGTGAAGCGCATTGCCCTAGCAAGCGGTCTTTCAGAAGAAGAGATTGAAAAAATCATTGAAGAAAATACGGAGAAACGAACACTAGGAATCTTTGGAGAAAATAAAGTGAACGTTCTAATGGCGAATTTAACTATCATGAAAAAAATGGATAATAGACAAGAATAATAACTATAAAATCAGGTAGAGAAATGCTTTATTCTCTACCTGATCGTATTTTATGCTTGAGAATTTACAAGAATTTTAATATGATTACGTTCCTTCATTAATGCTTCAAAGCCTTCTGTTACCACTTCATCAAGAGCAATTCGTTTCGTAACAAGCTTGTCTGCAGGGAAGTAACCTTGGGTCATCAGCTCCATTACGGCTGGGAAAATATCGCGGTAGGCAATAATTCCTTTGACTGTTCGTTCTGATAGAACGATATTGTTCGGTTGGATAGCAGCTGTAGACTCCCAAATCGACACGATGATTGTTTCACCTTCAAAAGTTGTTGAGTCAATAGCTTGTTGTAATACCACAGGAACGCCCGTTACTTCAAAGGCAACATCTACACCACCATTTGTTAATTCATGTAGACGCGCAACGGCATCTTCATCTTTAGGGTTAATAACGGCTGTTGCACCAAGTTCTAAAGCTTTTGCGGCACGCTCTGCTGAAAGCTCTACAGCATAGATTTCTGCTGCGCCTGCTGCACGTAATGCTTCAATGACAAGAAGCCCGATTGGTCCAGTTCCAAAGACGGCAGCTTTGTCACCGGCTTTTAATTTACTTTGACGCACGGCATGTAGAGCGACTGCTGCTGGTTCTACAAGTGCTCCTTGCTCATAAGAAAGCCCTTCTGGCATTTTGTGAACCATTTTCTCATCTACCATTGTATATTCGGAGAATCCTCCGCCACCGCCTGAAAGACCGTGGAAACCTAAATGTTTACAAATATTATATTTACCTTTTTTACAGGCAGCACATTCGCCACATGCAAGGATTGGTTCTACTACTACAGGATCACCGATTTTAACAGATGTAACACCATCGCCAATTTCAACTACTTCACCTGAAAATTCATGTCCCATTACAATAGGTGCTATGTCTTTACTTACATAGTGAGGTTGCTCCACTGGAATAAAGATTGGCCCAGCTGCGTATTCATGTAAATCACTACCACAAATCCCTGTCCAATGTACTTTGATTTTTACTTTTCCAGGTGCGATGACTGGTTCTTCAATGTTTTCTACACGGATGTCTTTTGCTTTATACCATCTTGCTGCTTTCATAATCTACCAACCTCCCATAATATCTTACAGCTCTATCATAACATGTGGGGAATCTGCTAATCATTAGTTCCCTATAAATTGACATAAAAATTACATATTACAAGCGTTTTCGAACATTGTTACAGCGCTTTTTTGATTGCATATTCTGCGTATTTCAAGTACCTTTGATAAGGGCTTTGTTACGGTGATAATAAAACATTAAAAATATGTTTATGCTAGTAAGAAATAGGACGTAAATATACCTTAAAGTTCGAATCATGGTACAATGAAAAAGATGTTAGGAGGAACGAATGATGTCAAAATATACTGATTATAATTTTCAGCCATTTTTGCAGGACGCCATTGCAAATCTTGGCTTTACAGAACCGACACCAATTCAAAAAGAAATTATTCCGCTTTTATTAAAAGGGAAAAGTGCTATTGGACAGGCACATACAGGAACAGGGAAAACACATAGTTTTTTAATTCCAATTGTTCAACGTATTGATGTAGAAAAACAGGAAGTACAGGCCGTTATTACTTCTCCTACACGAGAGTTAGCACAGCAAATTTTTGATGCATTAAATCAATTAATAGAAGGAACTGCTATTCAAGCAAAACTATTTATTGGGGGTACGGACAAACAACGCTCCATTGATAAATTAAAAACACAGCCACAAATTGTTGTTGGGACACCAGGTCGTATTCGTGACCTTGTTTCAGCACAAGCGTTATTTGTGCATACAGCACCAATTTTAGTTGTCGATGAAGCGGATCTAGCTTTTGATATGGGCTTCATTGAAGAGATTGATGGATTTGCTTCCCAGATGCCAGAAAAGCTTGAAATGTATGTTTTTTCTGCAACAATTCCAGAAAAACTTCAGCCATTTTTAAAGAAATATATGGAAGCGCCAGTGCATGTCCATATGAATGATAAACGACCAGTGGCAGAAGGCATCGATTTTGTACTTGTACCAGTGCGCTCAAAATCGCGTAATAAACGTTTATTAGAAGTCATTGAGGGCATTAATCCCTTTTTAGCTGTTATCTTTACCAACACACGTAAAACAGCAGAACATGTTGCTGGCTACTTAAATGAGCATGGTATCCGTTGTGGCCAAATTCACGGTGATTTAAGTCCACGTGATCGTAAAAAAATGATGAAGCAAATCCGTGATCTTGACTACCAATACATTGTAGCAACTGACTTAGCTGCTCGTGGTATTGATATCCAAGGCATTTCTCATGTTATTAACTACGAGATTCCAGAAGACTTAGAATTCTTTATTCACCGCGTTGGTCGAACAGCGCGTGCAGGCAATAAAGGGACAGCCATTACTTTATTTGAGCCATCAGACGAGGATGCAGTAGTGCGCGTAGAAAAAATGGGCATTCCTTTTGTGCAAAAAGATGTAAAAGATGGCGAATGGTCAGAGTTAAAAGAGCGTCATGCCCGTAAAAATCGTGTGAAGCAAGAGAATGAAATTGATGTGAAAGCAAAAGCGTTGGTACGTAAGCCTAAAAAGGTAAAACCTGGCTATAAACGTAATATGAAGTGGGAAATGGAAAAAATTAAAAAACGTGAACGTCGCTTAAAGGCACGCGGTAAAAAATAAGGGGGCTTTTACATGTTACTTGGCTCACATGTTTCGATGAGCGGGAAAGAAATGCTACTTGGCTCTAGTAAAGAGGCACTGTCATACGGAGCCAATACATTTATGATTTATACTGGAGCACCGCAAAATACACGTCGCAAAGCCATTGCTGACTTAAACATTATGAATGGACTCCTGCATATGAAAGAGCATGGGATGACCAATATTGTTGTACATGCACCTTACATTATTAATATTGGCAATACGGAAAAACCAGAAACATTCCGTCTCGGTGTAGATTTTCTACAATCGGAAATTGAACGTACTGCTGCACTGGAGGCAACGCAAATTGTTTTACACCCTGGTGCCCATGTAGGAGCTGGTGCTGATGCTGGTATTGCTAAAATTATTGAAGGTTTGAATGAGGTATTATCTCAGGACTATCCCGTTCAAATTGCATTAGAAACCATGGCAGGGAAGGGAACAGAATGTGGACGTTCCTTTGAAGAACTTGCTAAAATTATTGATGGTGTAACGAATAACGAGCGACTTTCTATATGCTTTGATACCTGTCATACACATGATGCTGGCTATAATATCGTGGAAGATTTTGATGGTGTATTAAACGAATTTGATAAAATGATAGGCGTGGAACGCATTAAAGTATTGCATATCAATGACTCCAAAAATGTGCGCGGTGCAGGTAAGGATCGTCACGAAAATATTGGCTTTGGTCATATTGGGTTTGATGCCCTTAACTATGTCGTACACCATCCACAATTAATGGATGTTCCTAAAATTTTAGAAACACCCTTTGTCCCTCTCAAGAGTGACGCTAAATCTAAGGTAGCTCCGTATAAAGTGGAAATCGATATGTTACGAAGCGGTACTTTTAAACCTGAGCATATTGAAGCTTTAAAAGGCTAACAGAAATAACCCGAAATCAGGCTAGTTCTGATTTCGGGCTTTTTTTATTTTGTAAACAAGGCGATGAGTTGACGAGAGCGCTTTCTTCCTAAAACGGCCTCCACTTCAACAAGAATATCTTTAGGAATCCCTAAAAATAGCCAAGAAAATGAGAATTGCTCCAAATAAGGTCGAAGTTTTTTTACTTCAGAAGTCGTAATGCTAAAGCCTTCTTCACGAGCAATCGCGACAATTTCCTTATCCGTGCTTTGTGCTAATTGCTGTAAAAATTGAATACTCAAAGTCAATCCTCCTTTATCTCATTAATTTTCACGAAATCATTTATACACTTGCAATCAGCTATTCGAAAAAGCATCCATCTTCTTTTCTTTACAAAAACTGCACTTTCCTTTATACTTACAATTTGTAAATCGTAATGATTTTGAATTAGAAAGAAGCGATCATGCATGAAAACAACACTTATTGACATTGAAAATGTGTCATTTCAATATGACTATACGCAAGTTTTAAAAAACATTTCTTTTCGTGTAGAAGAGGGAGATTTTTTAGCACTTCTCGGCCCAAATGGTTCGGGAAAATCAACATTATTAAAAATTATTTTAGGTTTGCTGAAACCTTTATCCGGAGACATAAAATTATTTGGTGAACCAAGTGCAAATTTTAAGCACCGTGAATGGATTGGCTATGTCTCGCAAAAATCCAATGCCTTTAATTCTGGGTTCCCGGCAACCGTGCAAGAGGTCGTGAAAAGTGGATTAACGAAAAAATTAGGGCTTTTTAAAAGACCTGGCCGAGATGCCAAAGACAAAGTTCAAGAAGCTTTAAAGGCAGTTGGTATGGATGCTTATATGAATCGCAACATTGGAGAACTATCTGGTGGACAACAACAACGTGTTTTTATTGCAAGAGCTTTAGTCAGTGATCCCAAACTGCTCATTTTAGATGAGCCAACTGTCGGCATTGATCACGAGAATGTGCAGTCATTTTATGATATGCTGGCGAAATTAAATCGGGAACAAGGAATTACGATGATTCTTGTCACACACGATGTCGATACGGTATCGAATCGTATTAGCCATGTGGCATGTTTGAATCAAACGATTCACTTCCACGGCTATAAAAATGAATTTGATAATATTTCTCAGGATGCGCTAGACGCTTGGTATGGCCATTCCGTGAGAAAGATTCATTAGAAGGAGCAGGCATATGATTGAAGCAATTTTACATTATGAATTTTTACAAAATGCCTTTTTCTCTGGATTATTAATTGGCATACTTGCGCCCCTGCTAGGTGTGTTTATTGTTGTACGTAGGCTATCCTTGATTGCGGATGCTTTGTCGCATGTAACACTTGCTGGAATTGCTGGGAGCTTATACATTAGTCAATCAGTAACAGCCTTAGCAATGCTCAATCCTATTTATCTAGGAATACTAGCCTCTGTGAGTGGCTCTGTCTTGATTGAGCGTTTAAGACGTTTGTATAAGCACTATGAGGAGCTTGCCATTCCTATTATCATGTCAGGTGGTATTGGGATTAGCGCCATCTTTATTTCACTTGCCAGTGGTTTTAGCACAGATTTAATGAGTTATTTATTCGGCTCAGTTTCGGCTGTATCTCGTCAAGACTTATGGGTAGTGATTGGCATTGCTGCCATTGTGATAATCTTTTTGTTTTTATTTTTTAAAGAATTATTTGTTTTGTCTTTTGATGAGGAATATGCAAAAGCTAGTGGACTTCCAGCTCGTTGGGTTCATCTTTTATTTATGATTGTCACAGCGCTTGTCATTGCGGCAAGTATGCGCATAGTTGGTATTTTACTTGTATCATCTCTAATGACATTGCCTGTTGCAGCAGCAATGCGCTTAGCAAAGGGCTTTAAGCAAACCATCATTTATGCCATTGTTTTTGGAGAAACAGCTGTACTAATTGGTCTAATTAGCGCATTTTATATGGATTTAGCGCCAGGAGGCACGATTGTTGTCACTTCTATTCTGATTTTGTTACTTGTAATCCTAGGGAAGAAAGTAGCCTTTAAAATAGCTGCAAAGCAGGGGGAGGTAGCGCAATGAATATTTCAAGAGCGTGGGAAATATTAAAGGAAAATGGCTATAAAAAAACAGATAAACGGGAGTTAATATTAGATATGTTTGCAGCAACAGATAAATATCTAACAGCCCGTGATTTATTGGATGTTTTAAAAAAAGATTTTCCGGGAATGAGTTTTGATACTATTTATCGTAACCTTGCTACTTTTGTGAAACTTGGGATATTAGAAGAAACAGAGCTATCAGGGGAACGTAATTTCCGTATGCACTGTGAATCTGCGCATCATCACCATCATTTTATCTGTATGGACTGTGGCAACGTCAAAGAGCTTAATCTTTGTCCAATGGAAATGTTAGGTGAAAAATTGCCTGATTATGAAATTGAAAATCATAAGTTTGAAATATACGGTAAATGTCCTGATTGTAAGCATGAAACTCTGTCACATTAAATGTTGACAGAGTTTTTTTCTATGTAAGAAGAGGGTGCCAATAGAAGGCTACCCTCTAAAAGGATTAAGCTACTGCCACTCGACGAATCGCAACAATTTTATTGCAATCTACAATTAAAGGAGAAGCAGCTGCTGCACCTGGCTCAAGGAAGTATGCACAGCAATTTCTTGGATCGAAGGAAATGAAAGTCACACCTAAGAAGCTAATACCTCCAGATAAGAAGATATCTAGTGTAGTAGCTAGCTCTAATTTTCTTAATTGGTGACAAATACAGCCTCTACAGTTGCTGCTCATTCTTGGTGTACATTTTTCTTCTTTTTTACAGTGACATTTTTCCTCTTTTTGGCAATGGCATTTTTCAACTTTACGTTGACAGCATTTTTCCTCTTTTTTAGGACATTTACAGCCTTGCCAGTTCATATGTGACATATATCTTTTATCTTCCATTGTCTAGACCTCCCTTCCTCTAGTTTCGTAAGGGTAACCCTTACAGTAATAATCTATGTTTGGTGCATAGCTAGAGGCTGGCGATATGTCCGATAGGCTGCTTAAAAATCTATATTTTTCTCAAAAACTTTTGCAATGTGTAAAGCCCTAAGCTGAAATATTGCTATAAACATCTAATCAAGCTAATGGTATGGGAATAGATTTCTGATTTCCTTCTACAAGCGCGAAAAAAAGATGAATCTTTACATTTCTGTAAAGATTCATCTTTTAAATAGAAGTTTATTGATGTTTTTGTTGGAAATCTACCATGAAATCTCGTAAAGCTTCACATGCCTCAAGGGGCACTGCATTATAAGTGGAAGCACGACAACCACCTACAGAACGATGTCCATTCAGCCCAACAAAACCTGCTGCCTTTGCCTCTACAAGGAATAATTTTTCCAGCTCCTCATCTGCAACACGGAATGTAATGTTCATTAAAGAACGACTTTCTGGTGTGGCATGGCCTTTGTAGAAGCCATTACTATTGTCAATGGCATCATAAATGACTTTGGCCTTTAATTCATTATGTTTCTCAATTTCTGTTACGCCGCCTTTAGCTTCAACCCATTTTAACACCTCGCCTAGCATATAGATCCCAAATGTTGGAGGTGTATTATAAAGTGAATTACTATCAGCATGTGTTGTATACTTTAGCATCGTCGGAATATTTTTATTGGCTTTTTCAAGTAAATCTTTGCGAATAATTACGACCGTTACACCTGAAGGACCAAGGTTTTTTTGAGCACCAGCATAGATGATTCCGAACTTTTCAATATCAACGGGTTTTGATAGGATGTCACTTGACATATCTGCCACTAATGGAACATTTCCTGTATCAGGGTAGTTTTTCCATTGCGTACCATATATCGTATTATTGGATGTGATGTGAACATATGCATCATCTTCATTGAATTGAATATCTTCTAAAGCAGGAATATTGCGGTATTGGTTTTCTTTTGTGCTTGCAGCTTCAACAGGTGTCCCAAATAATTTAGCTTCCTTAAAAGCTTTCTCAGACCATGAGCCTGATAATACATAGCTAGCTTTTTGCTCGGTTGTTAAGAAGTTCATAGGCACCATTGTAAACTGAAGGCTTGCTCCACCCTGTAAGAATAGTACCTCATAGTTTTCAGGAATAGCATAAAGTTTTTTTAATAAAGTAATGGCTTCGTTATGTACTTCATCAAAAATGGCACTACGGTGACTCATTTCCATAATGGACATACCTGAATCACGGAAGTTTACTAATTGCTGTTGAGCATTTTCTAATACTTCTTGTGGTAGAGCAGATGGACCTGCGTTGAAATTGTATGCACGTTGTGTCAAAGTGGTACACTCCTTGTTTGGTTAATAACAGAACTTTACTGGATTATAACCTAATTTTCAAGAGAAAAAATAAAATTCTTAATATTTGAGCAGAATGGAGACAGACTCGCAACAAAATGTACACATTTAAGCAGGTATTTTTCATTAAAAACGAACAAATAGAAAGTTATTTTTGAAATTAAGTGATATTTTCCGTATATTAAATATTTTTTGTTGCCATAAAAACGATAATGTTCGTGTTTTAATTTACAAGTATTTCCTTCTCGGGAGTGTGAAACCTACAGGCTAAAGCAAAACCATTAAAATCGATTGTTAGAGAAAACTCCTTATTACTTTACGAGAGATAAGCAGGTTTTTGTATAATATTATAAAGAAAAGAAAAAGAGGTGTTCAGGATGTTTACAGTAGAGAAAGCTTGTTTAGTAGTGGTAGATGTGCAAGGAAAGTTAGCAACAATTGTTGATGACAGTGAAATGGTAATTGAAAATGTGGCAAAGCTCGTACAAGCAATGCAGGCACTGGAAGTACCTATTTTATGGCTAGAACAAAATCCAAGTCGTTTAGGGGGAACGGCTCTTGAGATTGCTCAGCATTTAGAAGGGCAACCGATTCCTAAAATGGCCTTTAGTGCGTGCCAAGAAGAGGCATTTGTAGAGGCGATGAAGGAAAATGGACGTACTCAATTCATTGTGACAGGTATCGAAACACATATTTGTGTGTACCAATCGGCTAGACAACTGAAAGAACAAGGATTTGAAGTAGAGGTTGTTGTAGATGCCGTATCTTCTCGAACAAAGGCAAATAAAGAAATTGGGCTTACAAAGATGCATGCGCTCGGTATTTACCCAACTAGCACCGAAATGATCTTGTATGAGCTACTACAACGTGCAGATCATGAACATTTTAAAACCATTTTGAAGCTTGTCAAATAACGTCACTAAAATCGAAACAATTGGTATATGTATTCCATTCATTGTAATAACAATTTTGTTTTCAAGAGAAATATATACAAAGAAATTGGGTTAGATTGAATAAATGTAGATGTCTAATGGGTCTATAGACCTTTATTGGGCATCTTTTTTATTTTAGGGCTAGATTATGTGTGACATTACTCATATAAAAACTTAGCCATTCCATTTGTTGTATACTATAATTAAAAATCGGGAATTCGTTATGGGTAAATAACTTTTAATTAGGATGATGACGATGAAAAAACAGTCATTTTTATGGGAGAAATGGAACAGCTAACATGGCTTGCCAAGCAATCCTCAAAGATCCCTCACACATCTGAGCAGCTTATCTCACAAGGGTTTTTACCTGAGGCAATTGGCCAATATGTGTTCATAACGAAAAATTTCTGGCAGCTTAAAGAGCCTTTATTATGGATTCATTCATTAGAAAATGCCTCTGTAAAAGGTAACTTTTATGCTCACTTGAAAGAGACAAATTCACAGACAGACGCTGCGATTGAAACAAAAGAAGGGCAATTTGTTGTAGCCATAAATCAAAATGCTGATAAGGAAGACGGTAAAGTAGCTAAAAAAGGTGAAATATCCTATGTTTTAATGGCAGAATTTGTTGGGCTCATCCTTGTCATTGCCGTTATCCTGTATATCATCCTTCGTAAACGAAAGAAAAATCAACTGAAACAATAAAAGCAAAGTCGCGAATGTGCGACTTTGCTTTTTTATGCAGGCATGTCCGTTGGTGTTGGTTTTGCATAGCCCTCTTTATACGTGTCATCAATGAACTGACGAATTTCTTTTAAGCTCTTGCCTTCCTTGTGCAGTTGTGCTGATTGGACAGCAATCTCTAAGCACACTAAACAACGCGTCCCATGATCATCCCAAACAATCGAACCATCCTCACGTTTTTCCTGAATAAAGCAATTTAAATTACTTTTATGGCCAGCAGATTCCCCACAGCCGCAATAGCATGGCATCCATTCGAGAATCTCTGTTGATTGTCCAGCGATTTGATAGACTAAGCGTATATTTTCTTGTTTGCCCTCTAAAAAGGTTGGTAGGACGTCAGCAGAAGCCGTTTCTTCTTGGATATCACCAGATGCCTCTGCATGGTCATGACCTTCATGTGAAGCGTCATTTGCTTTAGGAGAGGTTTCAGCACTGTTTTTATTTTCTCCACAAGCACTTAGTAACAGTAACGCCAATATAACAAAAATAGTAATCGATTTCTTCAAAAATAGCGCCTCCTACATGTTTACAATACTTCCATTATAACATCGTTTTCATAAACATTTACAGACGCCTCGTAGAAAATCAGTGAAATATATCTAATCCACGTGTTTTGTTCATGAAATGTTCCATTTTCTCGCTCAATAATTTTTTTAAGAAGAATCCGAACAGGATAAAAATGAACCAGAAACCAAATAGGAAGATGAGGTCCATCCAGACTGTTGACCAAATAATTCCGCCGACAGCTTCCCGCATCATTTCAATCGCATACGTAAATGGTAAAAAAGGGTTGATTATTTGGAAGAACCTCGGCAATAACTCGACTGGATAGGTTCCACCAGAGCCTGCAATTTGTAACACAAGCATCACAATCGCTAAAGCTTTTCCTACATTACCGAAGACGGATACGAGTGTATAGACAACCGTTACAAATACGAGACTAATAAAAAGTCCAAATAAGATAAAGTAGGCAGGTGCTTGAATGGAGCCGTCTACTAAGAAAATATCTCCAATGGTAATAATGAGAGTTTGAATAAACGAGAAAGTTGCAAATGTTAAGAGTCGACCAAAGTAAATTTCTCGAATACTATAAGATGAATCTCCGTGGAGATTCACAGACAATAATGAAATTAACAGTAAACAGCCTACCCAAATAGAGAGTACTGTGTAAAACGGTGTCATGGCTGTTCCATAGTTCGCAATAGGGAATACGCGATGTTCCTTTAATTTAATAGGCTCCTCAAAGAAATCACGTTCGGCGTTGACATCATTTTTTAGTAATTGCACAATCTCTGCTAGATCCGCTTCTTCTTCTAAAGTTCGTAGCTTATTCGCTAATTCTTTGATTTTAGCACTTAAAGTTGGAAATTCAGTTTGTATTTTTTGAATAGCTTGATTTGCTGTTCCTAGCGTGTTTTTGGCCTGTGTCAATTTATCTGTTGCCTGAGGTATGAATTGTTTTACATTTGTCAGCATGGTAGAAGCGTTAGTTAAAGTTTGCTTCGCACTGGTAAGGGTAGATCGAATTTGTGGCTCTAGACTTTCGCTATAATAGGATAAGAATTTTTGTAAATTAGCTGTAGCATTTTGTGCGATTTGCTGAATAGCTGTAATGTCTTGCTTGATAACATCTTTATCAATTGGCTTTAATTGATCCACTTTATTTAGTAAATCGTCATGTAGCGTCTGTAATTGTTGTAATGAGCTAAGCGCATTTGACGTAGAATCAATGAAGTTTGGAGGATGTTCCAAAGCTTCGCGAATGGCTGTCAGCTGTTCGATGATGGGTTGATTCGCTTCGGCATTACTTTCCTGTAAAGAACCAATAATGGTTGTTAAAGAGTCTTCTAATTGCTTACGAGTCGAAGCATCTGCCTGAATTAATTTTTGCAGTGCCTCAAGCGTTTGAATACTCTTGTTTATGTTGTCTTTAGAAGTTGACAATTGATTTTTAAGTGCCTCTTTCGTTTGCGTAATGGAGGCAGGGTCAAAATTTATACGATTGAGCTTATTGATGATCTCTGTAAAATGTTGGGCAATATTTTGAACAGTTGTGACATCCTTTTTGATGATAGGGGATAGTTCATTAAATAAAGCATCTGCTTCATTCACTAAATGTAAACCCTTTTGAATGGTAGTTAAACCATCTGTTGTTAGTTGTTCCACCTGTGGAACTTGTGTCAGCGCCTGATTAAGTAATTGATTTGCCTCTTTTCCTTGAGTAGAGGCTTGCGTTAAAAATGAATTAATATCAGGTAAATGCTGTTCGATAGTAAAAACATAGTTTTCGAATTTGCGAAAATCAGGTATGTCACGTTCCATTTCAATTCCAATTGAATTAAAAATAGAAAAAAGTGTCCCATTGACGGTGGATACAAATTCATTCGAAACCTGCTGTGTAAGTACGCTCGCTCCTTTACTTGTAATTTTAGGGGCAATAGGATTCTTTTTTTCATTTACATAATAATCAATATGGGCCTTCGTTGGTTGGTCGGTTAAAATAGAGGTTAGTTTTTGCGAAAAATCATTTGGAATGATTATGACTGCAAAGTAATCACCATTTTTTAATTGTTCCTTAGCTTTTTTCTCTGTTTCCAGCTTCCAAGTAAAGCTTTTATTCGTACGTAAAGTCTCAATTACTTCATTCCCGACATTAATTGCTTCATCTCTTACCGTGGTTCCCGTATCTTCATTGACAATCGCGATTTTCATATTAGAGGTGTGGGCGTAAGGGTCCATGGAGGCATAAATATTTAGCCAGGCATAAAGAGATGGAAGAAAAATTAGCCCACCTATAATGACAGCTACGACCCAGTTTGTGACAATATTACGGATATCTTTTGTATAAATTTGAAAAACATGCTGGAACGAGTTTTTCATCATGATCACCCCACATTCAAATTTTCATGAACTCTCACTATGTATGTTCCCAAATATACTTGAAATTATGTTATAAATGTGAAATATCTTCATTTAAAGGCGAATTAGTTTACTAGGTTTTCAAAACAATTTATAATCAATCGCGAATGCACTAAAACTAGGGCTTTTAGTGTAAAAAAGGAGGTCACTACTTTAGTGAAAAAATTATTAATTATTGGTTCGGTGATTGTTGTTTTATTTGCAGCAATTATTGTGCTTACCAACGTCTCAAACAAAAGTAAATTAGAAAGTGCAAATAACCCTTATGGCGATAAAAAGCTAAAACAAGAAACAATTGATCAATTGGATGATGAAAACTATCAAAACATTATGTTACCAGACGAACTAAAAGCTAAAATTAAAGCGGGTGAACCGGTCAATGCTTACTTCTTCAGTCCAATCTGTGTACACTGTCAAGCATTTACACCAGTATTAATGCCAATTGCCGATGAGCTTGGTGTTGATATTGCTCAATTGAATGTCTATGAATACGATGATCTATGGGAAAAATATAATATTGAAGCAACACCAACATTCATTCGTTTCGAAGATGGTAAAGAAGTAAATCGCTTTGTAGGAGCTCTTAAAGAAGAAGATTTACGAACGTTCTTAAATACGGTTGTGTTAAATAAATAGAAAAGGAAGAGACTGTATCATAATTATTTAGATACGGTCTCTTTTGTTTTTGTAGTGTATACTAAAAATACTGAATAGTTGTACACTGGAGGAATTCTGAATGTCAATGGATGATTATTTTTATAATGGTGAACTGATGAAATGCTATGAATTAGCGAAGCAGGTGACAAACGAAGAGGACAAAGTATTGGCACAAAAATATATTCGATTATTAGAAGAATATGAATATGATCGTTATCCAAAGCCAACTGCTCATCTCGAAGTACAGCATGTGGAACGAGCTGATGAAAGCTATCCAGAATCAGATCTAGTTGCAGATATACGGGCAATAAAAGATGAAGAGTCATTTGCGAAGCGTATTCAGCAATTGGAGGAAGTCGCAAAAACTGGAACACCCGCAGACAAGGCGCAATCTTTTTTTACACAGGGGGAGCTGTTCCTATTCGCACATCAATACAATGAGAGTGTTCACTGCTTTCAGCAAGCAGTAAAGCAAAATCCGAATAAGGCTGTCTACTGGGGGATCACAGGGCAGACGATGCATCGTTTTGGTTGGATGCCATTTGATGCGCTCGGTTATTTAGAACAAGCGATACAGCTAGATCCAACAAATCCTCGTTGGAAATGGAATAAAGCGCTCGTACTAATTCAATTAGCTAAGGATTTGCAAATGGCTCCATTTATGGCGAATGCAGCAATCACCTTAGAGGATGCACTAGCTTCTTGTGGCGAACAACAGCGGTCATTGAAAGAGGCCATTCAAAATACAGTAGATAATATGGATAGCTATGTTTTCTCCTGATATTTAGGGATTCCTATTTTCACCTTTCACAAACGATAATTACTTTACAACACTATGCGGATGTCCCCAATGTATATGGAGACATCCTTATTTTCTTGAAATAAGATTATGTCAACAGCGAAAAAAGACCTTTTGGCAAGGGAGAGGGTTGATTTCCGTTCCGCCAGCGTCCTTTCCAGGGGTCGTCCGATGAGACGCTTCACTCACTTGCGTTTGCTTCAGGGTCTCACCTGTGAAGCTAAATTCCCTAAGACTGAGGCTGGCTCCACTCCAATCAATCATTCTGCAAAGTGTCTTTACTTTTTTCATAGGAGCATAGCAATCAAATGGCCCATTATTTGTATTTTTAGAGGGAATAGGCTCTTATTTTCCATGTGGAGAAGTGAAGCGTGACACCACCTCTCCATAAAATGAGTAGTAAATACCTTCACTTTATTTGACTTTGCTAAGAAGATACATTTTTATAGAGTGGAGTGGGAGCCTACATGACTCCCGTTGGATAGCGAGACAGGCGAGCCCCTGCATGGATCGGTAACGGAGGAAACAATTTGGCGCTCGCCCACAGGAAAGCAAGTAGTCTTCAACGAAAATCTCTTTTCACCTTTCAAAAAATACTTTGGATGATTTTGTTTTCCAACACAGTGAGGATGTCTCCAATGCATATGGAGACATCTTTTTTACTGAGAAATCTAGTGAGCCGGGTTCGTTGCCATATTTCACAATCATGGTATGATAAGAAAGAAAATGATTTGTAGATATAAAGGACGGATTTTTTATGGCACAAGAAGCGGCAAATAAGTTTATAGAAAACGTATGTAATCATTTAGTTCGCAATATGAATATTACAAAAGTGGAAGAGCATTTTAAAGAAACAATTACTATGCAGCGACAATCAGCCGCAACATCTATGGACTTTTGGGACATGTTGATGATTAATATGCTTTATTTTACTGAGAATGAACAGGCTTGGCAGCAGGAATTTCTAAAAATGCTTCAAGCTAAGGAGTGGCTAAAGCCATCAGCTCTTGAAGAGGAATTATTAATGCATCAGATGCGAATTCGTCAACAAGTGGCAGAGCAATTGGATGCTGCAAAGAATTTATTCCATAAGCAATATGAGACAGAAGGCATGACAGAGGAAGCGATTATTTATGATTATGCCTATAGCTCTGCTGGGCATTCCATGCGTATGGATTTATTAACCGTGCTTGTATCCACGCCAGAGCAGTCAAAAATACTCTTTAACGCAGATCCACAAGAAACGATACGAATTGTCAATGGCTATATTGCCTACCATACTGATGGATTAATTAATAAAACAAAATTACACTAATTTTGTTACAAAGCTTCACGTGAAAGGAATTTGATTAATGAATACACCATTTACTTTTAACCATACACAACCAACAAATATGGACCCTACGAAGAAATACCCTGCTATTTTTTTGCTTCATGGCATGGGCAGCCATGAAGATGATTTACCACAATTAGTGCAAGATTTTCAAGAGCAATGTCATATATTTAGCTTGCGAGGGCCAATTACTCAACATCCCGGCTATGCTTTTTTTACCATTCAAGAGGTGGGGCAACCAGATCGTGCAATCTTCGATAAAGTGTTGATTGCATTGCAACGATTTATATTAGAGGCCATCGAAGAATATCAAATCGATCCTCATAAAGTATTTGTTTTAGGCTTTAGCCAAGGGGCGGTTTTAGCACAATCACTGGCCTTTGTTATGGGGAATTTAGTGACGGGTATTGTTGCATTAAGTGGCTATACGCCAAAGTTTGTGACGGAGGAATACGCTATTCGTTCTGTAGAACATTTACATGCTTTTATTTCGCACGGTGATTATGATTATGTAATCCCATCTCAATGGGGAATGGAAAGCAAGGAGATCTTTGAACAATTTGGTGCTACGGTGACATTTAAACAATACCCAGATGGACATGGTGTAACACCCGATAATCTTCGTGATCTAGTGGCATTTTTAGCGCAGCAACTACAGGAGGAAATTCAATAAAAGGAAATCCGAGGCAAAAATTTGTCTCGGTTTTTTTGGCTATCGTAATATGACCTATTATCAAATTATTTTTCTCCAATAGTGTTTGGAAGAATCGAGGCAAGAAGGTTCAAATTCACGTCAGTCGGTGGTATCATAGTAGATGTTGTGAATGAACGTGCTTTGTTAGATGAAAAACATGTACTTTATGTGAAAAGAGAGACAGAACAGATCTAAAAGGGGTAAAATAATAATTTGATGTGCTAGATGCAAATTTTGTCGCTTTCTATCGATGAAAGCGTGTAGAAATTATGGAGAAAAGGAATTAAGCTGAATGGAACAAAATCTGAAAACGGAGCATAAACCACTATCCTCCGAAAAAACAAGAGGGAAGTCATCACGTTCTTCTATTTTAGCGCAAACCGTCAAGACAGGGATTATCAAATCTAATTTAATACCTATGTGGGCTGGTTTAACGCTAGGCATGTACAAAAATAAAATGACGTTTGTAGACAATATACCAGAAATTATTTTTTCAACAATCGGTTCTGCCCTTGTCATTGGAGCTGCGGGGGCCTTTAATAATGTCTATGATCGTGATATTGATGCAATTATGCCTCGTACACAAAGCAGACCAACTGTAACAGGTGAAATGTCGGCAAAATCGACTTTATCATTAGCTGTTGTAATGTTAATTATTGGCGTAGCTGTGTTGGCACTTGCCTCTCCTTTAGCAGCGGCATTTGGATTATTAGGTGTATTCCTATATGTAGTCCCTTATACCATGTGGACAAAGCGTCGTACGATATATAATACAGAAATTGGTAGTATTAGTGGTGCGGTACCACCATTAATTGGTTGGTCCGCTGTATCTACAGATATTACACACCCAGCGATACTTGGTTTATTTTTTGTTATGGTCATTTGGCAAATGCCACATTTCTATGCTATTGCCATTCGCAAACGTGTAGACTATGAAGCAGCCAGTGTACCCATGCTACCAGTTATCAAAGGGATGCGTCGAACGTATTATCAAACCAATTTTTATTTAATATTATTGATTCTATCAAGCTTTTTATTTGGCTCGTTAAGTGTAGGCATCATGCTTGTGGCATTGATCTTAAGTGTTGCTTGGTTAGTGATGAGTATTTACGGTTATCATAGTAATACAGATCAAGTGAAATGGGCTACCAAAATGTTTGTTTTTTCCCTGTTCCATATGACTATACTATTCTCAACAGTTATTGTGTACTCGCTAGTAGGGGTTATTTTTAAGTTATATTAATTTTTCAAAAATGGCGCTGAAAAAATATCGTTGTGCGAAAACAATTACGAAAATAAAAACCAACAAGTTTACTCGTTACTTGTTGGTTTTTTATTATCGACTGAAATGATTTGGCGACTAGGCCACTCGAATGCATGTAACTGTCCGCCAAACACAGCGCCACCATCAATACCAATAATATTATTTTCTCCGAAATAAACACGATAATCAGTTGGATCATGATGCAGGTTATACGTAGGGGTATGGCCGAAGATTACTGTTTTTTCCCCTTGATAACCTGCGTGGAATTCCTCGCGAATCCAAAGTAAGCGCATAGGGTCAGTTTCGGCTATTGCAGCACCTGGCACAACGCCACCGTGAACGAAAATAGCATCCTCTAACTCAATATATATTTCAAATGTCTCCATTAACTGTAAATGTTCTTCAAGCTTAGGGAGCGTTTTAATAAAGCTAGGCAGAGTATTACTTTGGATGGCTTCCTCAAAGTCTGCCAACTGATAGCCATAGCTTGCTAATGTAGCCTCACCACCACAAAGTCCTACCCAATGGTTCCATGGCTTAGCAAGGCCTGAACGGCATGCATGGAGCATAATCGCCTCATGATTGCCTAGTAAAACTCGTGCACCTTTTGTCTGTAGTTCACTCACTAAATTTAACACACCACTAGAAGAGGGCCCTCTATCAATATAATCACCAAGAAGAAAAAGCTGGTCGTTCATTGGGTCATAGTTTGCTTTTAATAATAATTCTTCCAGTAGCCCTAATTCTCCATGTATGTCACTAATTGCTAGTATACGGTTCATTTACGAGCATCCTTTCTAATAGTACAGCTTTACCCTTAAGTATAGAGAATTATTCTACAAGTTTCGACTTTTCTAGCTTCTCCTAGCTTTTTTCATAGAATTTTTAAAGAAACAATTCTCTTACTACTATGTTTATCATATGAAGGATGTTTTTATAGCTTTATTCATTTGTCTAGAGAAGATGGGTGATGAGAGGAGGGAAATGCTTGAAACGTAACAGCAGAAGCAAATTGCAATGCTCCTACTGTTTGACTTAAAAATTATATCTGTAGTTTTTCCCATGCTTGCTTCGCTATTTGTTCATCAAATGTTGAAATGAGGCGAAAATTATTGCTGTCTAAAATGCGATAATGCTGACTGATGACGTTTTGCTGTAGTCGAAAACCACCATACTCCTGAATGTTTTTCCACCATATGTATCCACCCATTGTTTTCTCTTTTGGCTGCAATGTTCCATTATTTGCGATTAAATCTACAACCTCTAATGGATCACCACCAAGCTCATGCTGTAAAATCGTACTGTCTCTACACAATGTGCAAACTGTAACAGTGGTTGTCCAGCCAGCTAGTATACGGCCCTTTTCAATTTGGACAAGTGTTTTTTTTGATAATCCTAGTAAATCACTCATTTGATCCTGTGTGAAAGCTTTTTCTGTACGGATTAATTTCAGTTTTTCTGAAACGAGTGTGATTAATTGTTCACGATTCATCCTAACACCCCTTATTTTCAGATTGTTAAGTTCCATTATACATGAAAGTAAAGAAGCGTGTTTTTCTTTCACCTTGAGAAGTGGCAGAGATCGCGTAAAATTGAAACAGACTGCCCCTAATGGACAGTCTGTTGGATGCTAGATTTCATATTTTTTCGTATCCGAGATCACCCTGAAGTGAATGCCTTTAATCTGAGCGCTGACCTTATGGCGGAGTGTATCAATATCCACAAGCTCCTCTTTATTTTTGACACACACAGCAATCTCTTGTAATAGCTTTGTAAAAGATTCTTTAAATAGAGCGCGCATATTATCGAAATCTAAACTACGAAAACTCCCATCAATATCGAAAGCTTCCACTGAATTTAATTGCTTGGAAGCTCCTGCAAACCGATCATCGTAGACTGTGTAATTTTCATCTGTTACCACGATAATAAATAGAACTTCTCCCGTGATTGTTTTTAACTCAATATTTGTTTTGTGTTTTTTTACATCAGTAATAATGTGAATACCATCTGAATGATATAGCTTAAATAATGTCATGTGTATGGCCCCCTGCAACTAAAATCATTTTCTCTATTCATTATATAGTGAAATGGCTAATAATGGAATAAGGAATACTGTTTCCTACTGTTACGATTGAACCTCTGTTTTAAGAGGTAGACTTTTTCGAAGAGGACGAACCTCTATATAATGAATTTGATGACCTTGTTGCTCATAGATGCTAAAAATATAGGAGCCTAGCTCAATATTTTTTGATGCTTTAATGCCGTTATTCACAGTTAAGAACCAACCACCTAATGTTTCCACTTCTTCAGCATCCAGGGTAATGTTTAATAGATTTTCTACATCTTCCACAAGCATTTTTGCATTTAATAAATAGTGATGATCTGTAATTTTTCGAATATCCGCAATTTCATCATCATCAAACTCATCTCGAATTTCACCAACAATTTCTTCTAAAATATCTTCAACCGTTACAAGGCCAGATGTACCACCATACTCATCCATTAGGATAGCCATATGGATTCGTTCCTTTTGCATACGTACAAGTAATTCTTGAATGGGCATTGTTTCAATTACGCGAATGACAGGATTTATGAAATCTTCTAGAACTAAGGAGTCGTCTGTAAGTTGTTCAAGTAGACCCTGCGTTAATAGTTCTTTCGCATTGATGAAACCTAATATATTATCTCGGTCCCCATCATAGATCGGGTAACGCGTATATTTTTCAGCAGCGATGTAATGAATAATGTTTGTAAAAGATTCATTTTGTTCAATTCCAATAATTTCTGTTCGGGGAACCATGATTTCACGAGCAATACGTTCATCAAATTCAAAGACGTTATTGACATATTTGAGCTCAGATTTATTGATTTCACCACTTTTAAAGCTTTCAGACAGTAATAATCGCAATTCTTCCTCTGTATGAGATAGCTCATGTTCGCTAGCAGGTTTCATTCCGAATAAGCCAACTAACACGCGTGCAGAACCGTTCAAGAACCAAATAAATGGATACATGATCTTATAGAAAAACATAATGGGTTTTGCAAAAAGAAGTGTAATGGATTCAGCTTTTTGAATGGCAGCTGTTTTTGGGGCTAATTCGCCGACCACTACATGTAAAAATGTAGCAATGGCAAAGGCTGTTCCAATTGTAAAGATCGTCATATATTTATCAGAAATGCCGATTATTTCGAATAGCGGGTGAAGCATAAATTCAAAAGTTTTTTCACCAACCATCCCGATACCAAGAGCGGTTACAGTAATCCCTAATTGACACGCTGATAAGTATTCATCTAAGTGTTGAACAACATGTTTAGCAGCAACAGCTTTTTTATTGCCTTCTGCAACCAGCTGATCGAGTCTTGAGGAACGTACTTTTACAATGGCAAATTCTGTTGCCACGAAAAAGCCTGTTAAAGCTAATAAAATGGTAAAAATCGATAGGTTTATTATGGTCTCCAAATAGTCGTTCTGTAAAAACAGAACGTCACCTCCTAATTATGAATGAGTAATAATAAAGATTGCATTAATGCAATACTTTCGGGTGAAACATTTTTCTTAATCGTTTCAATTTTTTTATCATCTTGCCTGTTCATTTGTGCGAGCAGAGATGTAACATCATGCTCTAAATCTTGCATTTTTAAACGAAGCATCTGTACATCGATTTCTTCATAGGGTGTGATGTTTAACTCATGTTGGATTTGTACAAGTGAAAGCCCCTGTTGTTTGCGCTGTTCAATCAATTGAAGCCGTTTAATCATGGCTTGGTCATAGTAGCGATAATTTGCTGCAGATCGTTCTGCATCTAGCAAACCAATATTTGTATAGTAATCAATTGTTCGTTTAGTAATGCCTGTTTTTTCTGCAAGCTCGCCAATCTTTAATTTTTCTGTCCCAATGCAAACACCTCCAAACCATCACGTGATACTTTGATTATAACGTGATGGTTTTAGTTTATTCAAATGATAGCCTTTGATATTTCGAAATTATAAGATTTTTTTCAAAAAAAGAACGTTTCTACCATGATTAAATGGTAGAGACGTTCCTAGGTTTTACGGAAGTAAATAAGTATCGTATAGGTGATGGAGTGCTTCCTCACCATTTTTTTGTAAGAGAATTTCATCATTATATGTAAGTGTTATGCTCGTTTGTTGGCTATCAATTTTGTCGTCAATTATTTGACAGGTAACAGTCACAAAGCCTGATTCAGTAAGCTTTTCTTTCATATCGTCACTCCACGCCTGATCAGAAAATAGTGGTGGCTGCCAAGTACCTCTCACATGCAGCTCACTTTTTTCAAGGTCATAATCCCAGCGTATGTCACGTAAAATAGTTTTAAATAGGTCATTAACGGTAAACGATGTATCTTTATAGTTAATGTCTAGAGCACGTATTGCATGGACATCTCGGCTAACTGCACTAGCTGCGGAATTAGCAGCTGAATTGATGCCTGAAGCAGCATCTTTAATTTCTGAAAATCGACCACCACAGCCAGAAAGTAGTACGCAGATGCATGTGATATAAGCAACTTTTGTCATCCATTTCACAAGTAGTCCCTCCAGTCTAGTAAGTTGTTATAACTATCTTAACGAAAAGAAAAATATGAAGAAAGGGCATGAAGGCGGTAGTTTGTGACGGTTTTGCAACGATGCGACCTCCACTTGATTGTTCGGCATTTGAGAATTATATAAGTCTGAATATTTAGTAAAAAAACAAAAGAATGGGAGCGGTTTGTGATGAAAATTAATGATGAAATGCTTGATCGATTAGGAACATATTTTGTTTATCATGCTGTTTATGATAATTATGGAATTACGTTTGAAAACTTTGTGGAGCGTTGGCTACGAGGCATACTTGACATATAGCGAGCTATACGTTAAAACTCCTGGAAACAGGAGTTTTTATCTATAAAAAATACATATTTCCTCCTGATTTAGATACTTTACTCATGGTGATTGATGCTATAATTAGCTTAATTGGTTACTTATCTATTACTTTCTATCTAAAGGAGATGATGCATATGAATTTATTGGGGAAAATTCTCGCAACTGTCATTGGAACAGTATTTGTCGTATTTGCAGTACTGACCGTTGTGAATATTTATCAAACAAAAAATTTAACAATAGAAACAGCTCAAAAAATGGCACAGGCAGAAACTTCTGATCACGCCTACCAGATTCAACTTCAGCTTGATTATGCTATGGATACAGCACGTACGCTTGCAGCTAATTTAACGACAATGGTGGAAGAACAAAAGGCTGATCGTGCTTTAACAGATGCTATGTTCCAACGTATTTTGAAAAATAATGAGCAATTTATGGGTGTTTGGTCTGTATGGGAGCCTAATGCCTTCGACGGGCAAGATGAAAAATACATTAATACAGAAAGGCATGATGCATCAGGACGCTATGTTCCATTTTGGACGCGCGATGGTGATAGTATCGTTCCTTCTCCTATTGTTGATTATGATACATCTGATTTTTATCTATTACCGAAACAAAAAGGACAGGAAATGATTTTGGAACCATTTGTTTATCCTGTCGCTGGTAAGGATGTGTTATTAACGTCTATCATTGTGCCTGTTACGATTGACAATGAATTTAAAGGTATCGTGGCCGTGGATATGAGTTTAGAAACATTCGCTCAACTAAGCCAACAAGTAAAATTATTTGATAGTGGCTATGGTTCGATTATCTCGAATAATGGCATGTTTGTGACACATCCAAACAAGGATTATGTGACAAAGCCATTTGCTGAGCAAGAACAGTATACATATAGAAACGAGATCCAAACAGCCATTCAGCAGGGCAAGGCTTCTGTTATTCAAGATTTTTCAAGCTATTTACAAGAGGATAGCTATATTGTCACTGCTCCCATTCATATTGGAAAAGCGGAAACTCCGTGGTCATTGCTTGTCACAGTACCGACTAAAGAAGTGTTAGCACAAACAACAAAACTCACATGGACGATGGTCATCATAGGCGTTGCTGGCCTGATTTATCTTTTAATCGTGCTAACATGGCTTATTCGTCGAATTGTTCGACCTATCGTAATGGCAGTGGCACAGGTGCAAGCGATAGCAGATGGAAATTTAGCAGTGGAACCATTAGCGGAGGATAGCAAGGACGAGCTTGGTCATTTAGCAAAGGCTGTCAATATCATGACAAGTAATACACGAACATTGATTCAGGAAGCAAGGCAAATTTCAAATCAGGCAAGTACCTATAGTGATCGACTCATGTCTTCCACAAATAATATGAGTGTTAGTATCGATCAAGTGCTAACGACAACAGGTGAGTTAGCGACAGGAGCAACCTTACAAGCTGAGCATGCAGCCCTAACGCTAGGTGTAACGCAAGAGGTAGAGCAGAAATTGCAAGCTATTCAAGTGGCTATCAAGGAAATGACTCATCGCTCTCAGGAGACAACGCAGGCATCCAAGCAAGGATTGGTTCATGCGGAACAATCGATTCAAGGCATGGAGGCGATGTCGGAGCAAGTCACATTAACAGCCTCTGTTGTCCAGCAGCTCAGTGACCAATCGACTGAAATTAATCGTATTTTACAAGTAATCAATGCTATTGCAGGTCAAACGGATTTACTTGCACTTAATGCTGCGATAGAGGCTGCTCGTGCAGGTGAGCATGGGAAAGGCTTCTCTGTTGTAGCAGAGGAAGTACGCAAACTTGCGGAGGAGTCCGCCAAATCGACGAATCAAATTGCAGCTATTATTGATACGGTTGTGAAGGATACTGTAAAAGCAGGGGATGCCATGCAAAATGTTGTAGCTGCTGTGCAAACCAACACACAGTATCTTGATGCCAATAAACAAGCACTTGATGCCATCTTACAGCATATCAATGATACTGTAGCGCAAATTGACGAAGTGACAACTGCCTCTCATTTAATTCAAAAGGAAACAGTAGAGGTAGTGCGGGCAGTGGAAAATATGACGGCTGTCAGCCAGCAGTCCTCAGCAGGAACAGAGGAGCTATTAGCAACGATGGAGCAGCAAAATACCGCGGTTCATGAGCTGAAAAATATGGCGGAAAGCTTATCTGGTATGACGAACTCCTTACAACAAACACTAGCAAAATTTCATTCTTAGTAGAGAACTAAGGTTGCGTGTCATCTTCTGTACAACGGGATGACATGCAGCTATATTGTGAGTTACTTTCTAAAGAAAAAATTTTTCTGAATATTTTGTTATTTATTGTCGCATAAATGCTATTATTTATTTAGTTGCTATAGGCAGGAGCTGGTACATATGAAATTACTACATAAAATTTTACTGACAACGTTATCTACAATGATGTTTGTGTTCATCATTATTTTAAGTGTCAATATTGTAAAAACTAATTCATTAGCAGTGGAGGATGCACGACAGCTTGCTCAATCGAGGGCGTCCGAAAGTGCATATCAAATGCAAATGGAACTTGATTATGCGATGGATACAGCAAGGACAGTAGCCTCTAATCTCCAAACAATGGTAGCTAATCATAAGGGAGATCGTGATTTAGCAAACGAGATGCTCAAACAATTACTCGAACAAAATGACACCTTTCTAGGGGTTTGGACAATTTGGGAGCCAAATGCCTTTGATGGACAAGATGCTCATTTTGCCAATTTGAAAGGGCATGATACATCAGGGCGTTTCCTTCCATATTGGGCACGCAGCAACAAAGGTGTGACGCTTGCTCCTCTAGAAGACTATGAAACTAGTGATTATTATGTATTACCTAAAACGTTGAAACAAGAGGTTATTTTAGAGCCGCTCACTTACCCAATTGATGGTCAAGAAGTATTAATGACGTCCACAGCTATCCCTATTCAAATAGATGGAAAAGTCGTTGGTCTTGTTGGAATTGATATAAGCTTAGAAACATTGGTTGCCATTAATAATAAAATCGTACTATATGATACAGGGTATAGTGCCATTGTGTCTCATAAGGGGTCATTTGTTTCCCATCCATCTCCTGATTATGTCAATAGACCAGTGACTGAAATGGAGAAATATAAAAGTGCGGATAAAATTTTGTCTGCTGTTGAGCAGGGCAAACCCTATCTAGTAGAGGATTATTCAACCTATTTGCAGGAAGCTTCCTTTATTGCTGTCTCACCTATCCAAATTGGTCAAACGTCGACACCGTGGGCATTGCAGGTAATTATTCCATCTGAAGAGGTAATGGCCGCCGCAAGTGAGGCAATGTGGTTATCGATACTACTAGCTATTATTGGTATTATTGTATTAGTTGGTGCCATTACTTGGATAGCTCAACGGATCGTCAAACCAGTGGTTCAGACAGTGGAACAGGTCAAAACTATTGCTGGTGGAAATTTAGCAGTGGAGCCGTTACAGGTTCGTTCGAAGGATGAAATTGGTGAGCTTGCACATGCAATGAATCATATGACAGACAATATGCGCGAGCTGTTACAAGCAGCTACACATATTTCCAATCAGGTGAATGTATACAGCGGAGAATTACGTGCTTCTACCAATGATATGAGCATCAGTATCGAACAGGTGTTAACCACAACAAGTGAGTTGGCGACAGGTGCTACTGTACAAGCCGAACAGGCATCTACCACATTAGGCGTTACACAAGAGGTTGAGCAGAAATTGCAAGCAATTCAAATGGCAATTGAAGAAATGCTTCAGGATTCTCAGCATACAACAGCGTCTTCTAAACAAGGTTTAATTCATGCAGAGCAGTCTATTCAAGGGATGGAAGTGATGTCTGAAAAAGTGTCACTGACAGCTATGGTCGTCCAACAGCTCAGTGACCAATCAACAGAAATTAATCGTATTTTACAAGTCATTAATGCTATTGCAGGTCAAACAAATTTATTAGCATTAAATGCGGCGATAGAAGCTGCTCGTGCAGGTGAGCATGGCAAGGGCTTTTCGATTGTGGCAGAGGAAGTACGAAAGCTTGCAGAGGAATCAGCCAAATCAACGAGCCAAATCGCCTCCATTATTGATATGGTTGTTAGGGAAGCAGCAAAGGCTAGTGATGCTATGCAAACTGTTGTCTTAGCTGTGGAAAACAATACGCAATATATTGATGCCAATAAGCAGGCACTTGATGCGATTTTACGCCATATTGTCGATACAGTAGCGCAAATCGATAATGTGACAGCTGCCTCCAGTGTCATTCAACGGGAGACGCAGGAGGTTGTCCGTGCAGTAGAAAATATGACGGCTGTTAGCCAGCAATCCTCTGCAGGAACAGAGGAGCTATTGGCAACGATGGAACAACAGAATTTAGCGGTTCATGACATCAATAACAAAGCTCAACAATTAACAGCTATGACGGACTCATTACAGGCAGCACTCGCTAAATTTCAATATTAAATTAAAAGAGCTGTAGGCGAGTTGAAATTTACATCCAACCTTGCCTACAGCTCTTATACTTATTTGAAAAATTGTGTAATAAATTGATTCGCTTCCTGCCAGTTATAAACCCTTACAACATTATTAGGAACAGCAAGACGATTATAAGGTGTGTCAAATAACACAACAGGTATTTTTAACTCCTCTGCCAGCATTACTGCATTATCATGCTTATCCTCAAAGAAAGCTTCTACACGATGTTTTTTTGCAGCGGCTAGTTTATCATGGCTGCCGAGAAGCTCGATATGGTCGTAAGGTATAGCTTGCGATTTAAACCAATTGACCGTGATGTCTGCTACATTTTCACCTCGAGCAGAAATATAATACAGCTCAAAATTATTTTTCCAAGCGCTTAGAATATTTTTTGCATCTTTTGCCACCTCAGAGACTTCGTACATGTAAGGTTCATTTTCCTTAAACCAAGTATTAAAGGCACTTCGGTCAATAGGTTGTGGGAAGGCAGATAAAAAATCATATTCACAAACATCATCCAGCGTAATATTTACATTGTACTGTTTATTAATATGTGGAATGAGTGTACTTGGACATGTCACAGTCCCATCAATATCAATACCAAAGCGGGGCTTTTTCATGCTAGCACCTCCTTAGGCATTCGCTTTTTGAGCTTCTTCCGCTGCACGTTTTTCTTCCATTTCTGCTGCTAATTTATCAATTTCTTTCTTCAGTTCTTCCACCATTGTTTCTTCTGGCACTTTACGGACTGTTTTCCCCTTCATGAATAACAAGCCTTCACCACGGGCACCAGCGATACCGATATCTGCCTCACGCGCTTCTCCAGGACCGTTTACTGCACAGCCTAGAACAGCTACTTTTAACGGTACATTTAATTTTGAAATATATTCTTCTACTTCATTTGCGATAGAAATTAAATCAATTTCAATACGTCCACATGTTGGGCAAGAAATCAGAGTTGCCATATTAGAAGCGAGGCCAAAGGATTTTAATAAT
This sequence comes from Lysinibacillus sp. 1 U-2021, assembly GCF_029916965.1. Classification (NCBI taxonomy): domain Bacteria; kingdom Bacillati; phylum Bacillota; class Bacilli; order Caryophanales; family Bacillaceae; genus Lysinibacillus; species Lysinibacillus sp. 1 U-2021. The sequence continues at coordinate 3,119,060 of NZ_CP123966.1, read as the reverse complement.
TCTCTTGCTACTTTAACCTCTTCTACAGGGTCAGCAGAAAGAGAGATACGTAATGTGTTTCCAATCCCTTTTGATAGGATGGCTCCAAGACCTGCTGCTGATTTTACAGTACCAGCAAATAATGTCCCTGATTCTGTAATCCCTAAATGAAGCGGATAATTAAAGGCTTTAGATGCCTTTTCATAGGCTTCAATGGCAAGATTAACGTCAGATGCCTTCATTGATACGATAATATCGTGGAAGTCCAAGTCTTCCAGAATTTTAATATGATGTAGAGCAGATTCTACCATCCCATCAGCTGTAGGATAGCCGTATTTTTCTAAAATATGACGCTCTAATGAACCGGCATTTACACCAATACGAATGGGTATACCTTTTGCTTTGGCTGCATTAACAACAGCTTCCACTTTTTCTTTACGACCAATATTACCTGGATTAATACGTACTTTATCAATACCATTTTCAATGGCTTTTAATGCTAATCTATAATCAAAATGAATATCAGCTACTAATGGAATATGAATACGTTTTTTGATTTCGGCAATCGCGTCCGCTGCACGTTCATCTGGTACAGCAACACGAACAACTTGACAGCCCGCTTCCTCAAGACGAAGAATTTCTGCAACTGTTGCTTCTACATCATGTGTTTTGGTTGTACACATACTTTGAATGAATAATTCATTACTACCACCAATTGTTAAGTTACCGACACGCACAGGACGTGTATTTGAACGGTGACAAATTTCACTCATTAACTTTCTCTCCTTTTCGGGCCTCTATTTTCAGCCGTCACTGTCATTTATTTTAGCAGTGTAAGAAAATAAGGACAAGGAAGAAACGCTAACTTTTCATTTTCCGCATTTGTTTTCTAGCTCAAATGAGAGAGGAAGCTTGATATTTTCACCTGGAACTAGTGCTTGTAATTGTAAGTGTGGGTTTAAGTTGTAAAAAAGTTGTAAGCGTTCTGGAAAGGTCATGGGAACTTTAGCAGGGTGTAGAGCAAATAAACTATGAATAGTATCTCCTTCAATCGTTTGTACAGTAATATAATTTGGCTCACGCTGTTGTTCACAAAGTCCGTTTTCTGAGCTCTTTGTGGATAAAGCCGCAAGTGGGATGGACCCTTCTGTTAAATCTACTTTGACGACAAAGGCAATTATAATGATGATAGTTGTTAAGATGAATGCTCGCAAAAAATCCCCTCCTTTTCTACACTATATTGAGAAGAGAGGGGATTCATGCACATTATTTTATATTTGGTTGTTTTGGATATTTTGTAAAGGCCACAATTAATAGAGAAATGGTTAAAAATAAAGATAGTACAGTGATAACAGTACTGCTAACGGGCAGATAGTCTGCTAACATCGAAAGTAATGTAGCCCAAGTGATCGCAAAGGTAGTTGTTCTCCAGATATGGCGATACTCACCTCGACGCTTCATCGCTTTCAAGATAAATAAACCTGCTAAAGCATAAAGGGCAATTTGTGCAAAAATAAGCATTGTTGTCACGACGAAAAGCATTAGGAAGGTGAATGGATATAAGAGCCATTTAATGCCCTCTATGTAATCTGTTAAACCAGTTAAACTATCCATATCGAATGTATCAACGGACATACCTGCTGCAAAACGACCTAAAGAGAATACGGACACAATGGTAATCAGTAGAAAAGTATATTGAATAACCTTTCCAATAGGTAATAAACGATAGGCTGCTAGTTTTTTAGGATGTATAAGACTATCAATAAAAAGCTGTGAGTGTTTCATGCTATATCTCCTCCAATCGATATTTTAACATGTTCAAAGAGGACAAGATATGAAAGAAGTATAAATGAGGAGGGTCTTGATGTTAAAATGTTAACATTATGTAAAGAAGTTAAAGGATTTCTTTACTTTTTGTTTGGAATCATTTAATGATTAGAACGAGGGTAGTAGAGATGTAGGAATTGGAGCGAAAACAATTGACAATAGATTGGCAAAGCATTCTCTTTCAGTTTATAGGCGGGCTAGGGGTCTTTTTATTTTCCATTAAATTCATGGGGGATGGACTTCAAAAATCAGCGGATGATCGGTTACGTGAATGGTTAAATCGCTTTACCACAAACCCTATTATGGGTGTCCTGGTAGGTATATTTGTAACGATTTGCATACAATCAAGTTCTGCCACAACAGTCATCACTGTAGGATTAGTGAGTGCTGGTTTTTTAACACTGCGTCAAGCAATCGGTGTCATTATGGGGGCAAATATTGGTACAACGATTACAGCATTTATTATTGGTATTAATATTGGACTCTATTTTTACCCTTTATTGGCAATTGGGGCTGCCTGTTTATTTTTCTTAAAGAAAGCAACGTATCAACATATTGGTCAGATTCTATTTGGCTTTGGCGGTTTATTTTTAGGGCTAGAGTTGATGAGTGCTAGTATGCAGGCGTTACACCAGCTTGCAGATTTTGCATCGTTAACGCTTCATTTAAGTAATCAACCGATATTAGGCATATTTTTAGGAACCATTTTTACCTTACTTGTGCAAAGCTCTACCGCAACGGTGGGGGTATTGCAAGGTTTATATGCAGAACAATTAATTGGTTTAAATAGTGCTTTACCGATATTGTTTGGAGAAAATATTGGCACGACCATTACAGCTGTTTTAGCTTCCCTTGGTGCTTCTATTTACGCTAAGCGTGCAGCAGCGGCTCATGTATTATTTAATGTGATTGGAACGATTATTTTCATGTTATTGTTCACACCGTTTATGCAATATGTACAGTGGATCAGTGGCGTATTTCATTTAGAGCCTCGCATGCAAATTGCCATTGCTCATGGCTCATTCAATGTCTTTAATATGATGATCCAACTACCATTTATTGCTGGACTCGCAGCCTTAGTTACAAAGCTACTGCCGGGACATGATGGCAATATCAATGTAACAACAAAGCATTTAGATCCATCATTCATTGATTCCTCTCCTGCTATTGCGCTAGGTCAAGCTAAAGAAGAGGTATTACGAATGGGTGAACATGCATTGCGTGGGTTGGAAGAAACGTTTTTATATATGAAATCTGGAGAGGCAGAGCATATTCCAACGGTGCTACAGCTAGAAGTCGGGCTTAATCATCTAGACAATGAAATTACTGATTATTTAGTAATGGTGTCTAAGCAGCCTCTTTCCCGTGCAGACTCAGTAAGACATCATACTTTATTGACAAATGTAAGGGATTTTGAACGAATTGGGGATCACTTTGAAAATATATTAGAGCTTTTACAGTACAAGGATCACCACGAGGTAAGCTTAAGTAAATCAGCGCGACAGGACTTAATAGGTATGTTTAGTTTAGCTATAGAGGCAGTGCGCAAAAGTATAGAAGCGTTAGATACCGCTAGCTTAAGCTTAGCTCAAGAAGTAACAGAGCTAGAAAGCCTGATTGATGATATGGAAGATAAACTACGTCAAAAGCATATTGCCCGATTAAACACGAATGAGTGTAGTGGGGCGGCAGGAATTGTTTATATGGATATCGTGAGCAACCTAGAGCGTATAGGAGACCATGCAGTAAATATTGCAGATTCTATTTTAGGCATTCGTCATTAATGAAACTTTTCACTTTGTTATTTCGTATGAAAGGCAATGCACGTTAAAAGGAGAGAATCTTTATGGAAGTTGTTGGCTGGATCTTAGTGATTGCCTGCTTTATTATTTCATTTATTGGTTTAGTATATCCAATTATTCCCGGAGTACTGTTTTTAGTTGGTGGATTTTTGCTCTATGGCTTATTTTTCTCATTCGCAGAGCTAAGCTGGTGGTTTTGGGTCATTGAAATACTATTTGTCGTGTTGTTATTTGGGGCAGATACTGTGGCAAATGCGTTTGGTATCAAAAAGTTTGGTGGTTCCAATGCTGGCATGTGGGGGAGCACCATCGGGTTATTAATTGGACCATTTGTGATCCCTGTGGCAGGGATTTTAATTGGACCATTTTTAGGGGCTGTGATTGCGGAACTAATCGTTGAGAAACGTACATTTAGTGAGGCAGTGAAAAGTGGTGTCGGTTCTTTAATTGGCTTTTTGACATCTACTGTTGTCAAGGCTGTTATTCAAATTGTTATGATTATTGTATTTTTTATCGCTATTTAATGCCTCACATTTAAGGTTTAGTGTGTGTGAGTAAAGGGTAAGATAGTAAACATATCGGTATTTCGGTCAAAAGGCTGAAATCTTCAAATTGAAGTATTTTTCGTTGAATGGTTTGACCAATTTTGATAATCTAAGGATGTACTAATTATTTCTTATTTTAGGGAGGAACTTAACAATGGCTTACGAATTACCACAATTAACTTACGCTTATGACGCATTAGAACCACATATCGATGCAAAAACAATGGAAATTCACCATTCTAAACACCACAATACTTATGTAACAAACTTAAACGCAGCAGTAGAAGGTACTGAATTTGCTGAAATAGACATTAACGACTTAATCGCAAACCTAGATGCTCTTCCAGCTGACAAACAAACTGCTGTACGCAACAACGGTGGCGGACATGCTAACCATACATTATTCTGGGAAGTAATCGCTCCAGGCGGTTCAAATACACCAGTTGGTGAAGTAGCAAAAGCAATCGATGCTAAATTCGGTTCTTTTGATGCTTTCAAAGAAGAATTTGCTAAAGCTGCTACAACTCGCTTTGGTTCAGGTTGGGCTTGGTTAATCGTTGATGGTGACTCAGTTGCTGTTACGTCTACTCCAAACCAAGACTCTCCAGTAATGGAAGGGAAAACGCCAGTTTTAGGCTTAGATGTATGGGAACATGCATACTACCTAAACTACCAAAACCGTCGTCCAGATTACATCGGTGCTTTCTGGAACGTAGTAAACTGGGATGTAGTAGAAGCTAAATTCCAAGCTGCAAAATAATAACGAATAATTGGCTGTGCCTAAAGTGAGCAATCACGGGGCATAGCCTTTTTTGTTGGATAAAACTGCAAATTAAGGGTGAGAATCTGAAAATAGCAGGATAATGAAGACGAAATATAAGGAGAGCGTGAAATAGGGCAACCTTTCTCTATAAAGTACCGTCAAATAAATGATGTTTTACATAAGAAATCGAAAGTGCGTGCTTTTCTGTCATACCTTCGAATGGTATACTAGGTATCGTGTATTGAAATGATCAGAAGATGAGGAGGGGAATACATATGCGCAAAGCACCAGGAAAAAATCGCGCGGCGAGTGTTAAAGCAAAACATCATTCTAACTTAACATTTCGTATGAATATCCTTTTCTTTGCAATATTTATCGTATTTTCAATGTTAATTTTTAGACTTGGCTATATGCAAATCGTCAAAGGGGAAGATTATGTACGTGATTTAGAGCGTAAAGAAGAGGTACCTGTGAATACAAGTGTACCAAGGGGACGCATGTATGACCGTTATGGCCGTATTTTAGTGGATAATCACCCAGAAAATGCCATTACTTATACAAAAATGCAAACGACCACATCAGAGGAGATGCTTGATATCGCGAAAAAGCTGGCACAATTAATTGAACAGCCAACAAAGCGTGTCACATTGCGTGATAAACAGGATTTCTGGATATTACAAAATCACGATGCTGCCTATGAAAAAGTCACAGAGGCAGAAAAAACAAAAATTAATGCACAAGAAAATATTACAACCAGTCAAATTAATGCAGAGATTGATAAACTGGTACGGGAACGTATAACAAACGAAGAACTTTTACAATTAACAGAGGCAGATTTAGAGGTATTAGCGATTTATCGTGAGATGGTATCTGGCTATAATCTATCTCCTCAAATTATTAAAAGTGAAAATGTATCAGCTGATGAATTTGCTCGTGTATCTGAGCGTTTAACTGAACTACCAGGTGTTAATACAACAACAGACTGGAAACGTGTTAAATTATCATCTTTATCTATTCTTGGTCGTACAACGGTCCCAACAAAAGGGATACCAAAAGAGAAGCTCAATTACTATTTAGCACGTGACTACTCACGTAATGACCGTGTGGGAGAAAGTTACATTGAAGCACAGTATGAAGAATTACTACAAGGTCAAAAAACAGTCGTCAAAAATATTACCAATAAAAAAGGTCAAGTAGTCGATACAGTCACAACCTATGAAGGGGAGCCAGGTAAAGACTTAATTCTTTCATTGGATAGTGAGCTGCAGGCTGAAACGGATAAGATTGTAGAAGAAGAACTGCTTAATTTAAAGGCACTTCCAGGCTCCTATTTATTAGACCGTGCCTTCCTAATTATGATGGATCCGAATACAGGCGACATTTTATCGATGGTGGGTAAGAAAATAGAAAAGAATCCCGAGACAGGGAAAAATGAAGTCGTTGACTATGCATATGGATCGTTTACAACGGCTTATGAAGCAGGTTCATCAGTTAAAGCAGCGACAGTCCTTACTGGCTACAATCAGGACGTTATTTCGATGGGGACTTCAATGGGAGACGAGCCGATTAAATTAGCTAGCACGGATCCGAAAACGTCTATTTTTAACAGGGCTGGATATATTCCGATGAATGACTTGTTGGCATTAGAACGTTCTTCCAACTCCTATATGTTTAAAATTGCGTTGCTGCTTAATGGAACCCCTTATAGTTATGGTATGCCATTACGCTTAAAGGACGATACGTTCTCCAAAATGCGTAATAATTATGCGCAATTTGGTTTAGGTGTGAAAACAGGCATTGATTTACCAAATGAATTTAGCGGAGTGCGTGGTCCATCAGGTCCAACAATGGGTGGTAAAACACTTGACTTGGCGATTGGTCAGTATGATACGTATACACCACTTCAACTTGCACAATATATTTCAACAGTTGCCAATGGTGGCTATCGTATTCAGCCACATGTTGTGAAAGAAGTTCGTGACCCATCACAGGATGGCAAGCAATTAGGACAATTAGTAACTGAAGTAGGTCCAACTATTTTGAATCAAATTGATAATCCTAAAGAAGAGATCGACTATGTAAAGCAAGGGCTACGTCGTGTATATACTGGTTCACATGGTACAGCACGAGCACAATTTGCCGATGCTCCTTATACAGCAGCAGGGAAAACAGGGACAGCAGAGGTAGTGTATTATGGTCCGTTACGTGAGCACTACGGCACAAATACGATTAATTTAACGCATGTTGGCTTTGCCCCGTATGAAAATCCTGAAATTGCCTATGCAGTTGTGATCCCATGGGTTAATACAAACTTAGCTCCACACTACTATCAAAATAATGTCATTGCTAGACGTTCTTTAGATAAGTATTTTGAATTAAAAGCTAAATATCAAGCTGAAAAAGTAACAGATAGTAATGTGAAACAGCCAATTTTACCAGCAATTACGGAAGAAAAAATTGGAGAGAATGAGCAGGATTAAAGGGTATTGGATATACGCTAATACAAAACGGATTTGGAAAAATTATTTTCCAAATCCGTTTTATTTTTACTTTTTTAAGACTAATCACGAACGCTAATCCTAAAGTAAATAGGGCATGTATAGCTAGAGATAATAAGGCATTAAGATACGAGTTGGGTGATTGCTATTCATGATAAACAGGCAGGAATGGAAAATACATCAGCACTTATTCAAAAATCCACTATAGCGATAGCTGACATTGTGCGCAATTCAGAGGCACTTGTCAAAAGTGCTGATGAACTCAATCAGTAGCGAAATTTCAACTGAACTAAGTAGTGAAAGGGGCGTTTGCATAGCAAAACGCCCCTTTCGGATATTTAGTGCCTTTATGCGGATAATTGCTGAATGGCTAATTCAAATTGCTCTCTTGGTTTTACCCCATAAAGTTCTATATTGTTATAGAAATAAGAAGCTAGCATAAAATCAATCGCCTCTTGAAGTGTATAGTCCCGATGTTCCATTACTAATGATAAATATGTTTTAAAATAATCGGCATTTTGTACTTTTGCATGTTTCATGACAAAGGTCAAACTCTCCTTATCATTAAATTAAATATTTCCTGACACAATTGCTTATTATAACACCTTTCCTATAGGAAGCAAGTTTCCTCTATTGTAAATTCATCTTTACAAACGTTTACAAAGCATTACATTCCTTTACATCTCTTTTACGAACCGTTTATACGACTTCAACAATCAGTCATTATAGTAAAGATTGTAAGACAAATAACTATAAAACAGTTCATGACGGAGGCAAATGAGATGAAAAAGTGGAAGTACTTAACGATGACAGCGGTAATGGGTTCTGCATTAATGCTAGGTGCATGTGGTAGCGATTCTGCACAAAACGGAAACAATACAGAAACGAACGCACCAGCAAGCTCAGGACAAGAAGCTGCTGATGAAAAGCTACAAGGGTCTGTAGCTGGAGATGGCTCATCAACAGTAGCACCAATCATTGAGGCAGTTGTTGAAGAGTATGCAGGTACACAACCAGATGTCAAAGTATCAGTGGGGGTTTCTGGTACTGGTGGTGGTTTTGAAAAATTCATCGCAGGTGAAACAGACTTTTCAAATGCATCTCGTAATATAAAAGATGAAGAGAAAGCGAAATTAGAAGAAGCGGGCATTGATTTTACAGAGCTAGCTTTAGCATATGACGGTTTATCAGTAGTCGTGAACCCAGAAAATGATTGGGCGAAGGATTTAACGGTAGAACAACTACAAAAAATTTGGGTTGAAGATGGGACAGAGAAAAAGTGGTCTGATATTGATCCATCTTGGCCAGATGAAAAAATCGTTTACTATTCACCAGGTACTGATTCAGGCACATACGACTACTTTGATGAAGTGATTTTAGATGGAGCAGATCTAGTAAGCTCAGCAACATTATCAGAGGATGATAATATGCTAGTGCAAGGTGTAGCTGGTGATAAAAATGCGATCGGCTTCTTCGGTTATGCGTACTACCTTGAAAATAAAGATAAATTAAACATTGTCAAAGTAAATGGCGTAGAGCCAACAAATGAAACAATTGAAGGTGGCGAATATACACCACTTTCACGTCCATTATTCACATACGTAAAAAATAGTGCGATGAAGGACAATGAAGCAGCTTACGACTTCATTAAATTTACACTTGAAAACGCAGGCGATATGGCTGAAGCAGTAGGCTATGTTCGTTTACCTGAAGAAAAATATACTGAAGGCTTAAAAACTTTAGAAGGCTTAAAATAAGAAGACATGCATAGAGGGAAAGAGATGTGTGCTCTTTCCCTCACTTATTTGAAAGGAGCTCCCAATGGTTTCTCAAAAGGAAGATAAGACATCATCTGTGCAGCAATTAATTGCAAATTCGCGCAACCAAAAAACAAAGAAAATAGTGGAAAAAGCCATGCCAGCTCTATTATTTTCTGCAGCTATTATTTCGATATTAACAACATTTGGCATTGTTTTCACCCTTATTTTTGAAACGTTTGAATTCTTTAAACGTGTGTCGATTACGGATTTCCTTTTCGGTACTAAATGGTTACCGTTTTCAGGTAACGAACCGTTATTTGGGATTCTGCCATTAATCGCTGGTACATTAAAAGTGACACTTATTGCAGTTGTAGTAGCTGTACCATTTGGAATTGCTTCAGCTATCTATTTAAGTGAATATGCAAGTGAGAAAACACGACGAACAGTGAAACCTATTTTAGAGGTATTAGCAGGTGTGCCAACAATTGTTTATGGCTTCTTCGCTTTAACATTTGTCACTCCAGTTTTACAAGAAATTGTACCTGGACTAAAACTTTTTAATGCATTAAGTCCTGGTATTGTTGTAGGGATTATGATTTTACCAATGATTACATCTCTTTCAGAAGATGCCATGTCCTCTGTACCAAATAGTATGCGTGAAGGAGCCTTAGCTCTAGGTGCGACGAAATTTGAAGTAGCAATCAAAGTAGTATTACCCGCTGCGCTTTCAGGGATTATCGCTTCTGTTGTGTTAGCTATTTCCCGGGCAATTGGAGAAACAATGATTGTATCGCTTGCAGGTGGTTCAACACCGAAATTTGACCTTAATGTAACAGACTCTATTCAAACAATGACTGCATACATTGTACAGGTTTCAACTGGTGATGCGGGTTATGGTACAACCATTTATTACTCAATTTATTCAGTAGGATTCACACTATTTATCTTTACTCTAGTAATGAATTTACTTGCTCACTATATTTCGAAACGCTTTAGGGAGGTTTACTAGCATGCGCTATATGGATGACACGGTCGTCATGAAACGAATGACAAAGCGTATTACAGCAAATAAAGTTTGGAAAACGCTCTTTTTCTTAGCTACTACGTTTGCACTTGTTGCTTTAGCTATTTTACTGTACCGCATTGTGACACAGGGGATTGATTACTTAAATATCGATTTCTTGACGAATTTTGCCTCACGATTTGCGGATAAGGCAGGTATCAAAGCTGCTTTAATCGGTTCGCTTTGGTTAATGGCAGTTGTAGCACCAGTATCAATTATTTTAGGAGTTGGTACTGCGATTTATTTAGAGGAGTATGCCAAGAAAAATAAAATCAATGACTTTATTCGCATGAATATATCGAATCTAGCAGGTGTTCCTTCCATTGTTTTTGGATTACTTGGATTAACTATTTTTGTACGTATGATGGGTCTAGGAAAAAGTATTTTAGCTGCTGGCTTTACAATGAGTTTGTTAATTTTACCTGTTATCATTGTAGCGGCTCAAGAGGCTATTCGTGCAGTGCCAAACGAACAACGTGAAGCTTCATATGGCATGGGTGCAACGAAATGGCAAACGATTTTGCGTGTTGTATTGCCAGCTGCCATCCCAGGTATTTTAACAGGAAGTATTTTAGCCTTATCTCGTGCCATTGGAGAAACAGCTCCACTAGTTGTAATTGGAATTCCAGTTATCCTGCAGTTTTTACCGAATGGCTTGCTGAGTCAATTTACAGCATTACCAATGCAAATCTATGATTGGGCAAAACGACCACAAGAAGCCTTTCAGTATGTAGCAGCAGCAGGTATTTTAGTGCTTATGACAGTGCTGCTATTAATGAATTCGATCGCCATCTATATCCGAAATAAATTCCAAAAACGTTATTAATGAGGTGACCTTATGGTAGTAGATTTTAAAGAGGAAAAAACAATTGTCAAACGGAATCAGGCAACGACTAAGTCTGTAGCAGATGTGGCGAAAAATATTGTCTATGATACACGCGATTTAAACTTATGGTATGGTGATCATCATGGTTTAAAAGATGTTAATTTAAGCATCTATGAAAATGAAGTAACGGCTATTATTGGACCATCTGGCTGTGGGAAATCTACGTATCTAAAAACATTAAACCGCATGGTTGAACTTGTACCAATCGTACGTACATCAGGAGAAATTTTATATCGTGAGCGAAATATTTTAGATAAAAACTATACGGTAGAGGAATTAAGAACACGTGTAGGTATGGTATTCCAAAAGCCAAACCCGTTTCCAAAATCTATTTATGATAACATTGCCTATGGACCAAGAATTCATGGCATTAAAAATAAAAAAATTCTCGATGAAATTGTGGAGAAATCATTAAGAGGGGCAGCCATTTGGGACGAGGTAAAAGACCGTTTGAATCAAAATGCCTACGGATTATCAGGTGGTCAGCAACAACGTATTTGTATTGCACGTTGCTTAGCGATTGAGCCTGATGTCATCTTAATGGATGAGCCAACATCTGCCTTGGACCCGATTTCTACGTTGAAAGTGGAAGAGCTGGTCCAAGAACTGAAAAAGGATTATTCCATTGTCATCGTGACACATAATATGCAGCAAGCGGCACGTATTTCTGATCGTACAGCATTCTTCCTAAGTGGAGAGGTTGTCGAATACGATAAAACGGATGTTATTTTCCAAACACCAGCAGATCAACGTACAGAAGACTATATTTCGGGACGTTTCGGCTAAGGAGGAGCAATGAATGATCGTACGTGAACGTTTTGAACAAGAGTTAAAAGAGGTACAGGGGCAATTTCTTGCCATTGCCAATAGCAGTATCCTTGCATTAAAAACAGCTTTTGAAGCATTGGTAGAGCAGGATTTAGAAAAGTCTTTGAAAATTTTGGAGGACGATTTAATCATTAATCGCCTTGAAGAAGAAATTAATGACCATGTGATCCTAATGATTGCCAAGCAACAACCAGTAGCAACAGATTTACGCCGTCTCATGGTTCTCGTAAAGGCAGCTTCAGATATGGAAAGAGTAGGGGACTATGCGGTTAATATAGCTAAAGAAGCAATTCGAATTGGTAAGGAGCCAATGATATTCCCAATAACAAATCTCCAAACCATGTGCAATAAAACAGTAGAAATGCTAGAGAGCATCATGAAGGCCTTTACTGAGGAAGATACGGTACGCGCTAAAGAGATTGCAGAGTTAGATGATTACGTGGACGATTTATATGGGGCAACGATCACCCTTTTACTCCGTGCTGGGGTAGAAAACCCCTCCCATATTTCACAGATTACGCACCTAACATTTATTTGCCGCTATTTAGAGCGTTCTGCTGATCATGCTACAAATATTGCTGAACATCTATTTTACTTAGTAAAAGGCAAACATTATGAATTAAATAATTAAGAAAGAAGAGCTGCGTTTTAGCTCTTTTTTTCATTTGCAGAAAAAAATCTCCTGAAGCAGCAACATTGTCTTTGGCTGTAGCGTCTTTATAGCAAGCGTTTTTGTATTGTCAAAAATTTTTTTTGGTTATACTATAGACATTATCCAAAAAATGTGGTGCTTAGGAGGTGCTGCTATATGAAAGATGCAATTGAATCCCTCATCAAGCAATTTGACAAGCAGTTGACAATAGAACAACTTGACTATTTACGTTTTCTCTATGAAAACCTACATATAGAGGAGTTAAGTGAAGGGGAACAACATTATTTTATCGATTATTTTTTCAAGAGTGAGCCATTACGAAATATGGCAGCATTTGCTCTGGAATTGACGGATATCATGCATGAAATCCAAGAGAATATTCCTGCTATTGAGAAGGCAGAACGCTTAGCAAATGGCAAAGAGCAACGCCAGTATTATGAACGAAAATGGTCAGAGCTTAGACGTCAAAAGCTGAAGCAACAGACAACGAAAAGCGGCAATATTTACTATGTACCCTTTCATGATTATCAACAAGACCCTGGCCCGATGATTATTTGTTTAGAACAAACGACAGGAATGGCCGCTTATTCTGAGATTTGTAAAAGTATGATTTTAGCGTTATTTATGAGTGCACATCGAGAAGGCCGTGATTTATACATTGTACCGTATGATCGGCAAATTCATGTCCACTACCGCTTTGAAAATGGTCATTTAAATTTAGCTGATTTTAAAAGTTTTATCGAATATAAGGCAAAGGGAGAGGCAGCCATTTTACCTGTTTTACAATTTGTGAAAGCATTGCTACAGGAAAATCAATTAGGTACAGAAGCAGATGTCATTATTTTTACAGAAGGAGCACCTATTGATGGGCAGCATCTCGTTGGCAAGCAAGCAAAAATGATGCTAAAGGAAATGAAGCAAAAATATCATGCTGAATTTTCGGTAATTGCCATGCATGAACATAACTTTAATAAACAGCAATTTTGGTTTGCTAGTAGGGCTTTTTTTGCAGATGATGCCATACAATAACAAGAACGGGGCTAACCATTACTGAAGGTCGGCTCCTTTTTGCTGGCGATACATAGGTAGTTATAAAGGAGAAATACATGGATTCATTACATTGGTTATTACCTAAATTTACAGTCCCAACCTGGCTAGATGGCTTAATTGCTGTCATTATTTGTTTAGTAGGGTGGCTTATTCAACGATTCATCATCAAAAAAATTATTCATCGTGTTGTGCTATTTTTAAAAGATCGTCAGCGCAATTTCCAAGCAAATGTACTGGCTCAATTTAGTAAAGCAATTGGCTATGCCTTTATGACGACGGTCATTGTGCTAAGCTTATCTTATTTAATAAAAGTCCCTTTATTTACACATCCATCAACAAAGAATTTTGTATTGTCTATTATGGTGTTTCTTGCTTTTAAAGGGATTTATGATGTTTTGAATTTTTATACGAAACAACCATTTGAATTAACGAGCGAAGAGGATCAGAATGTTTTATTACCGTTTTTTCTACGAATCGGTAAAGTACTTATCATGATTTTTGCTATGTTTACGATTGCTTCCTTTTGGGATTTTAATCTGAATGGCTTTTTAACTGGAATCGGCTTAACGGGTGTGGCGATTGCCTTTGGGATTCGCGATACACTAGCGCATGTATTTGGTGGCATGTCCGTAGCTTTAGATAATCCATTCCAAATAGGAGATTGGATTGCGACAGAGGATCAAAAAATTGAAGGAACGATTGAGGATATCAATTTAAGAAGTACGTTAATTCAAACAGGCGATAAAGGACTTGTGTATGTGCCGAACTCCTATTTAGTGAATCGTCCTCTTTATAATTTATCTAAACGAGAAAAACGGAAGTGTGAGCAATTTTTATATATCGCTGCTGCTAATGATGAGGAAGACATACGTAGCGCTTTAACGGCCATTCATAAGGAAATTTATTTACATGCTAAAACAGAGAAAGACATGATTCATGTATTTATAGATGAATTTCATCATGATTCGTATCGCGTGCTTGTTCGATTCTTTGTTGCCACAAATGATACTGCTGTTATGCTGGAAGTGCGGCAGGATATTTTATTTGCGATTCGTCAAATAATGGAGGAGCTATCGATTACATTAGCTAGCCATCCTGAAGAAGAAAGTCTGCGAAATAAAAAATAAATTGAATTGTAAGATAGTTTGCTTTACAATATTACCAAGAAATCAGCTTTGATGAAGAGTAGTAGCTAGTACAATTTGTTATAGAGAGCTAGTGGTTGGTGAAAACTAGTACAAATGTTTAGTGAATGGACTTCGGAGCTCTAATCCTGAAAAAAGTACGGATTAGCGGATGCCTACGTTACAAGGCTTAGAGAGGGTTTTCCTATCAGGAGACCAATGAAGGTGGCACCACGGCTTTTCCGTCCTTTTGTGATGGAAAGGCCTTTTTATATTTTTTTCTTTAGACGGCAAATGTTTTAGCTGAATGAAGAGAAAGCCTTTAGCAGATTTCTGCTGCTAAAGATAGATGAGGTGTAGATGAGAAGAGCTTAGAGAAGGAGAGAAGAGTATGACAGTTGAGCTTAGAAAGTATGCTATGAAAGTATTACAGGGGGATATGATGACCCCGATCTCTGTGTATCAATCACTGAAAGGGCAGCATAAAATGTTGTTCGAATCCTCAGCGAAACATGAGGAAAGTGGGCGATATTCCTTTATCGCCATCAATCCAGTGGCTGAACTAAAAGGAAACAATGAAGAATTCGTGTTTTCAAAAGGAGCAGAAAATGACAAGGCTAGGGGCAATGTGCTTGATCGATTAAAAGAACTAATACCCTTTCATGAAGAAAGCTATCCTTTTGCTTTCTTTGGAGGAGCGATAGGTGTCTTTGGCTATGAAACAGCATTTTACACAGAAAAAATAGGGGACTATTTACAGGATGATTTAGCTATGCCTGATGTTCATGTTTTTTTCTATGATACATTTATTGTTTTTGATCATCTAACACAGGAAATTACACTAGCTTCGATTGATCTATTTCAGGATGGGCGTTCATTAGAGGAGATGGAAGCTGCTATTACAACGATGGAGCAACAGCTTTGTGCAGGTACGACCTTTGAGGCATTAAAGGTGGATGAGCTACAGTTTAAGCCTATGATTTCAAAGGAACGATTTGTTGCTTTGGTGGAACGTGCTAAGCAGCATATTTTGAGAGGTGATATTTTCCAAATTGTGTTATCGCAACGTTTTTCTGCGCCGTTTACAGGTTCGCCATTTTCGCTCTATCGTCAATTGCGCACGTCTAACCCGTCACCCTATATGTTTTATATGGATTATGGTGACTATGTTATTTTAGGAACATCTCCTGAAAGTCTTGTAAAGGTAAAAAATCGAAAAGTGACAACCAACCCAATAGCAGGTACAAAGCCGCGTGGCATGACAATAGAACAGGATGAAGCAATCGCAAATGCGCTATTAGAGGATAGCAAGGAAATAGCTGAACACCGTATGTTAGTGGATTTAGGTCGCAATGATCTTGGTCGTATTGCAAAAGTCGGTTCCGTCAAGCTAAATAAATATATGAAAATAGAGCGCTATAAATATGTGATGCATATGGTATCTGAGGTGATTGCCGAATTGCGAGATGACCTCCATGTTCTGGATGTACTTCGTGCTTGTTTACCTGCTGGCACAGTGTCAGGGGCGCCAAAAATTCGGGCCATGCAACTGATTAATGAATTAGAACCAGTAAAGCGTGGGGTATATGCGGGAGCAGTAGGCTACATTTCGACAACTGGTGATATGGACTTGGCCCTCGCGATTCGCACGATGCTCATTAAGGATCAAAAGGCACATGTACAGGCAGGAGCAGGTATTGTTTATGATTCGATTCCATTGTCAGAATATGAAGAAACACTGAATAAGGCACGTGCCCTATTGGAGGTAAAAAAATGATTTTAATAATAGATAACTACGATTCTTTTACCTATAATTTATTTCAACAAATCAGTATGCTTGGAAAAAGCGTCAAGGTTGTACGAAATGATGCCATTACTATAGAAGAAATTCAAAAACTATCGCCAGAAGCCATCATTTTATCACCAGGGCCAGGAACGCCAAATGAAGCAGGGATAACGATAGAGGTCATCAAGGAACTCTATCAAAAATTCCCTATTTTAGGTATTTGTCTTGGGCACCAATCGATAGGGCTGGCTTTTGGCGCAAATATTGTGCAGGCCAAAAACATTATGCACGGAAAGCTGTCCCCATTACAATACGAGCAAACGGGTTTATTTGCCAAATTAGATGGAGATATCGAGGTTATGCGCTATCATTCACTTATTATTGAAGAACAAACTTTACACATGGATTTTAAGATACTCGCAACAGCGGGGGATGACGGAGAGATTATGGCCATCCAACATAAAGAATATCCTCTTTATGGGCTGCAGTTTCATCCCGAATCAATTGGCACAAAAGAAGGCAGTATGATGATGCAAGCCTTTCTAGAAAGTTTAGCGTAATAAAAAAGCTGTCGCCTCATATCTGAATGGGCGACAGCTTTTTATGTTATTGTTTCTTGCCTGTAATTAAATTAGCTATTTCTTCTAAAGTCATGGAAGAATTGACCTCATAGGAGCCGATTTGTAAGCTTCTAGCATATTTAGGGTTAGCGAGTAGTAACTCCATTTCAACACTATTGGTAATAATGCCACCGTCTTCAAGTTTTTGTGCCACACTATACGGTGTGATACCACTATAGATTTGCAGAGACATCGTTGTAACATCTGTATCCGCTTCTTCATCAGCTTGTTCAGATGCATCTGTTGTCGAAGTTTTTTCAGTCGTATGTACTTGCTTTAATTGATCCTTTAACGAGGCAATTTCTTGATTGGCCTTACTTAATTTGTTTTGTAGTTCTTTTACCTGTTGTTGATTGGAAAATTCCTTGGTAGGAAGACCAATATTTACATCGAAGTGGTTTGCGAGTGCAAGCAATGCCCCAACAAGAAAAATGGCTATACCAAATGCGCGAATGGCAGACATATTCATCAATCAACGCCCCCCGTTTGCAATCACTTGCCGAACTTGCTCTTCTGTTAAATTTGAGCGAATACTAATATCTGCTATAGAAAGACCCTGTTTATTTAATTCAAGTACCTGACTAATAATAATTTGATGAATCGGTTTTGCTTGTGCTGTTGTTTGTCCAACTTTTGCCCCCTGTGCAGCCTGTTGAACAGCCTGCATGACTTGATGCACTTTAGAATCTTGGCCTTTTGGAGGGATACTTGATTTTGATTTCACTTGGAACTCAGGCTCTAGTAAAAGTTCTTCCTCCACAATCTTTAGACGACGCTTTAAATTATTCGTTTCTTGGAAGATGGAGATAGATAATTCTTCGACATCTTGTTCGATTTTTTTCGAGCTATTTTTGAAAAAGAACGAAACGATGATCAGAAAAATGCCGATACTCATTAATACGATGGATAAATCCAATAGCTTCACCTCAATGTAGTATGTAATTATAAGATATTTTACCATATGCAAACTTAATATGAAATGAAGGTAGATTTTTTTTCAGTTTATGTTATAATAGGTTAGTCGTATAAATCATGCTCAAATTTAAATTCTTGATATAGAGTGGGAGGGTTAATGATGCGCGTAAATATTACTTTAGCTTGCACAGATTGCGGCGAACGTAACTACATTTCTAAAAAGAACAAGCGTAACAATCCAGAGCGTCTTGAACTTAAAAAATATTGCTCTCGCGAGAAGAAATACACTCTTCACCGTGAAACTAAGTAATCGCTCATTAAGCCAAAACCACAAGTGGTTTTGGCTTTCTACATTTTATCACATCATTCAATGTAACAATTCCAGGAGGATATGAAGTTTTACGATATAGGAGGTAGCCTAGATGGATAAAACAACTTTACGAAACACGGTACGCCAAGCCCTTGCAACTATGAAGGATGAGGACTATCATCGTCAATCATTAGCTGTTTTAAAAAAGGTGCTACAGGAACCATATATAATAGAAGCAAATACAATTGGCATGACCATTTCAAATAAGCCAGAAGTCGACACAATTCTTATAATTGAGGAATTATGGAAACTAGGTAAAAAGGTCGCAGTTCCTAAATGTCACCCGAAAACAAGAGAAATGTCGTTTTTTGCCATTGAATCATTTGCACAGCTTGAAACTGTATATATGCATTTGCGTGAGCCCATTCCAGCAAAAAGTGAGTTTGTTGACGCAAATGAGATGGATATCATTGTTGTACCAGGCGTTGTTTTTGATCCATACGGTTATCGAATCGGCTATGGCGGTGGTTATTATGACCGCTATGTATTAAACTATAAGAAGGGTAAGCTGATGTCGCTGCTCTTTGATGAGCAAATCATTGATTGTGTTCCTACTGAAGCACATGATTGCCCAGTAGATATCATTGTGACGCCCACAAAACGTATTGACTGTGTTGCACAACGAGGAGCGAACGAAAATGGATAAAATGCTAGATATTTATGAACTCTTGAAAACATATGGTACCTATATTTATACACGTGATCCTATTGGCGATTTAATGCTGATGGAGGATGAAATACGTGAGCTCTATAAAGCGAATGTACTAGACATAAAAGATTATCAGATGGCCCTACTGCTTATTCGACAAGAAACAACAAGACTTCGTATGGAAGAGCATAAAAAGTAATGTTTGAAATATAATGTAATTGGGTATTGTAAAATTAATGTAACATGTATGTAATATTCTTAAAAACAGTGGGTTTCCGCTGTTTTTATGTTTTTATGAAACTTTTTACAATGCAAAACGTATATATAGATATCTGGTGCATAGAAAGAGCAGGGTGAAAAAATTTTCCACAAGATATGTGTTGATTATCTGTTAAAAAAGGATTAAGATATATTTTGTTTCCGTAACAAAATGTAAAAAATTATTATTTTTTTGTAAGGAAGTAGGGAGGATGTTAGGAATGAAATCAATAAAGTGGCCTAAACATTCATTTATGATACTAGCAATTATAGCAACTTGGATCAAAACGGTCATTGTTTACCACACAAGCTTTGAAATGAAAATTGAAAATGCAATGCAACAGTTTATTTTATTTATTAATCCATTAAGCTTCTTGCTATTTACGTATGGTTTATCACTATTCTTTAAATCAGCAAAAGCTAGAAATCGTTATTTGATTACGGTCAGCGTTATTTTGTCCATTGTTTTATACGGAAATGTAGCGTTCTATCGATTCTACAATGATTTTATTACGCTACCAGTATTATTCCAAACAAGTAACTTTAGTGACTTAGGAACATCAGTAGCAGCCATTGTTGAGCCTTGGGATGTATTATATTTCGTTGATGTCGTGATCTTAATCTTAGCGAATAAATTTTTACCAAAAATGAAAGATGCATTTAAAGTGAATATTGAATTCCGTCGTGCATTCTTTGTGCTTGCAATAGCAATGACATTCTTAAATTTAGGATTAGCAGAAACTGAGCGTCCACAATTACTAACACGTAGTTTTGACCGCGAATTATTAGTAAAAAACATTGGTACGTACAATTACCACTTGTATGACATTTATATTCAATCTAAATCATCTGCACAACGTGCGTTAGCTGATGGTAGTGAACTAGTAGAAGTGAACAACTATATACGCTCTAATCAGGCTGCTGTAAATCCAGAGATGTTTGGGAAATATAAAGGTCGTAACCTGATTGTGGTATCGATGGAGTCATTACAAAACTTTGTCATTAATAATGACATGAATGGTCATGAAATTACGCCATTCTTAAACTCTTTAACAAAGGATAAAGATACGTATTATTTCAGTAACTTCTATCACCAAACAGGTTTAGGAAAAACATCTGACTCGGAGTTTATTGTTGAAAACTCATTGTTTGGTTTAGGTCGAGGTGCTGTATTCTTCACGCATGGTGGAAATACGTATAATTCAATGGCTGAACGCCTTGGAGAAAATGGATACTTTACAAATGTCATGCACCCTAATAATAAATCATTCTGGAATCGTGACATGATGTATCAATCGTTAAAAATTAATAAATTCTACGATATAGATTCATATACTGTGGAAGAGGGGCAAGCTGTAAACTGGGGAATGAAAGATGTTCCATTCTTAGAGCAATCAGCTGCTTTAATGAAAGATATGCCTCAGCCATTCTACTCTAGACTGATTACTTTAACGAACCATTATCCATTTACATTGGATCCAGAAGATATTATGATTCCTGAATATGATTCAAATTCAGGTACATTAAATCGTTACTTCCAAACAGTACGTTACATGGATGAGGCTTTAAAAGACTTCTTCCAACAGTTAAAAGATCAAGGTGTCTATGATAATTCTATTATTGTGATGTATGGGGATCACTATGGTATTTCTGAGAACCATAATAAAGCAATGGCGCAATATTTAGGAAAAGATCAAATTACACCAATGGATAATGCAATGCTTCAAGAAGTACCTTTATTCATCCATATCCCAGGAGCTGGCGATGGAAAAGAAATGGCTGAGATTTCAGGACAAATGGATTTACGTCCAACGATCTTACACCTTCTTGGCGTTGAAACGTCAAAAGATATGCAAATGGGTGCAGATTTATTCTCTCCAGAGCATGAGGACTTTGTAGTCTTCCGTGATGGACGTTTTATTACAGATAAATACGTCTATGCTGGTGAAGCTTGCTATGACAAAGCAACTGGCGAAGAAATAGATGGTGAGCCATGTCAGTCTTATGCTGATCGTGCTACAATGGAGCTAGAAAATTCTGATGCCATCATTAATGGAGACTTACTTCGCTTCTATGACGAAAAAACAGGTAATTTAAAGCAGGATTCAGTTAAATAATCAAAGAGAGATCTCGTATAGGGATCTCTCTTTTTTATTGCTGATAAAAAAGAATGAGTCTCAAGCACTATTCATAAAATTTTTTTGTGAAGCCTATGCTAAAGAAAACACCTTTCGCAATGTTTTACAACACTATGCAACGTGAATACACTTTATTGAACATTTCTTTTTATTGACAAATAGCAAGATACGATTATAATAAGTGTAAATATCTGCATAACGAAGATTTGTTTTTCGCATTTCGGAGTATAAGAGTGAAAGGCATCGAAAAGAACGAGTAACTTTAATGGAACTGACAGAGAGTAGCCGGTTGTTGAGAGGCGCAAGGGGATATTAAAGTGAATACATCTTGGAGCTGCGTACCGAAACTATAGTAGGCTACGACGGGGTTGCATCCGTAATCATTGCAAAAGTATCGCTATGGCTGTACTTGTTGAGGAGAGCTATGTGAATAGCTCTCGAAAAAAGGTGGTAACACGTTTATCTACGTCCTTTAGGAATTTCCTAAAGGCGTTTTTTTTATGCCTTCTAAGCATAAACGTGTAAAGCTATTAAGGCCTTGTCAACAAAATCGGTACCCCATATACTCTTATAGAACTTGCAATATTAATATTTAATATTACAAGGAGATGTTTCGTATGTTTTTTACACCAAAGGAGCAAATAGCGATTATCAAGAAAGGTGCTAGCAAGATTGTTGATGAACAGGATTTACTTAAAAAATTAGAGCGATCGTATAAAGAACAGCGACCTTTAACGATTAAGCTAGGGCTCGATCCGTCCGCACCAGATATTCATTTAGGTCATGCGGTTGTTCTACGGAAAATCAAGCAAATGCAAGATTTAGGCCATCATGCAGTGATTGTTATCGGTGATTTTACAGGACGAATTGGCGATCCTACAGGTAAAGCTAAGGGGCGAACAGCCTTAAATGACGATATAGTGAAGAAAAACGCCCAAACTTATTGTGAGCAAATTTTTAAAGTACTAGATCCGAACAAGACAACGGTTCGTTTTAATAGTGAATGGTTAGCGAAGCTGTCCTTTGAAGAAGTCATCAAGCTAGCAGCCACAACATCTGTTGCTCGACTTCTAGAGCGCGAAGATTTTCAGAAACGTTACCAACAGCACATCCCAATTGGTATACATGAGTTTTTCTACCCGCTTATGCAAGCATATGATTCAGTAGAACTTGAGGCAGATATAGAGTTAGGTGGAACGGATCAGACGTTCAATATTTTAATGGGACGCACCTTACAAAAGCATCGAGGATTAGAAAAACAAATTGCTATTTTTATGCCCTTACTAGAGGGGTTAGATGGTATTGAAAAAATGAGTAAGAGTTTAGGTAATTATATTGGCATCAATGAAGCACCTGAGATTATGTTTAAAAAGGTGATGGAAGTACCAGATACTTTAATTATCAAATATTTCGAATTAGCAACAGATGAGCATCCACTACACGTGCAGGCTATTCAAGATAGACTACAAAAGGGAGAGAATCCCCGCGATTTGAAATTCCTATTAGCAGAAATTATAACGGCTTTATACCATGGATCTACAGCAGTGGAGGAAGCAAGAGCTTATTTTGAAGCAGCATTTCAAAAAAAGGAAATACCGAAAAACATTCCTATACTGCTCTTAGAAATTGATAAGGAAAGAATCGTGGATATCATTCCACAACTAGTGGCAATGGGTTTTATTCAAAGTAAGAGTGAGTTTTTGAGGGTAATCAAGCAAAAAGGAGTATCCTTGAATGGAGAAAAAATGGCGATGGATGACATATCACAAGTATTAATGAATAATGATGTTCTACAAATCGGCAAGAAGCGGTTTCTTCAATTCAATAAGTAATAATAGACAAAAAAAGAGCAATCTCCGAAGAGACTGCTCTTTTTTTGTCTGAATTTTAGTGTAATTTTGGTGGGTAACCGCTGTGAACAATCGTCATGATGACGAACCATCCGAATACAGCAGCACTTAATAAGTTGAAAACAACGCTTAATAGGTTCTTTTCTTTAATTGCTTGGAATGTACCAAATACAGCTAAAATCGCTACTAGACCAAAAATAACCATTAATAAGTTCATTAAAAATAGACACTCCTTTCGACATCAGAAAATGAATGTCGCAAACAATATTCCTCCTTAATTGTAAACGTTCTACTTGTTTTTGTCGAGGACTAAAATACTGTAAACTATGAACATTTATCGTCAAATTGTGGCAAAGCCTGTATAATAGGAAGTTGAGGTGATAACTATGATGAACGTACGAAGTTATTCTCTTGGTCCCGTCCAAACGAATTGCTATATCGTATCGAATAAAGAAAAAGAATGTATCGTATTTGATCCAGGTGAAGAGGCGGAGCGTCTAATTAAAACAATCCGTAGCAACGGCTTAAAACCTCTTGCTATCTTTTTAACACATGCCCATTTTGATCATATAGGGGCAGTAGATGCAGTGCGTGAGGTATTTGACGTTCCTGTATGGATTCATGAAAAGGAAGTTAGTTGGCTAGCAGATCCAACGAAGAATGGCTCTAGTAAATATCCTGCATTACCAGATTATAGGGTAGCCGCACCAGCGCAAGATACAATCATCAAAAAAGAGCAGCAAATTGAAATAAGTAATTTTGTGTTTCAAGCTGTTTTTACACCTGGGCATTCACCGGGGAGTATTTCTTATATCTTTGAAAATGACGGTTTTGCCATCGTGGGAGATACGTTATTTGAACAAGGTGTAGGACGTACAGATCTATTAGGTGGATCAACCAAAATTTTATTGGAATCTATCCATCATAAACTGTTGACATTACCTGAGGATACTATTATCTATCCTGGACACGGTAATTATACAACGGTAGGTGCAGAAATGGAGACAAATCCTTTTTTAAATGGATTTTAAAATAGGGACAATAAACTGTTTTAGCACATAAAAAAGCGTATCTCACCGAAAGTGAGATACGCGATTTTGTTTGTATTAATGACCGCCACCAGGTACGTGAATGAATGTTGTATAGTACGTGAAGCCAGCGAAGAATACAGTTAAATATGCTCCGAAAATGTACATGTACATACGTTCTGAAAGGTTTAAGAAGCCTAATAATAAGAATAAACCTGTATTACCTAAGAATAATAGCGATACCTCGTTCATACCTCCAAGGTAGAACATAACGGCAAAAATACCTGTCCAGAATGCCATAACTTTATACATATTATCCATGAAATTTCCCCTCCTTTTGCCCACGACACAATAATCTCTTACTCATTATAAATGATATGAAAGGTGTCTGTAAACTGGAACTTCTCCATGTTTGTGACAAACAAATGGATTTTTAATCTAGCTATCGATTTCTGTCACGTTTATTTCATATTTACATAAATCGCAATTATGTATCATACTTTCCATTTGCACAAATTCATTATTCGTAAACAATGCATCTAATTGACCTTTTAAATAGGATTCATGTAATGAACAAACAATTTCAGAATAGGCTGTCAGTTGCTCCTGGAATGGACAATTGAAAATGGAGAAGATAACTTTTTTTCCTTGCTCAGTTTGTTGAATTTGTGGAATATAGCCAATTAAAGCGGCATTGTCCGTTAATAGCTGAAGTTTTTCATCGAAGGAAAGAGAATTACTTACTGTCAATTCAGCACTCATATAATTTTTCATTTGCTGGTAGCCGTCTTGGTAGCTAATTTCCTGGCACTTTGTTAATGCAGATGGACCAAAGTCTTCAATTAATTGTATCGTCCATTTTAATAAACGATCTTCCTCGCGTCTTGGAAAAGTAAGAGATACGCCTTTTTCTGAAGCTTTATAAACACGTCCAGGTCTGCCACCTTTACCTGTTTTTACATAGTCAGCTGTAATAATATTTATTTCTGAAAGCTTCGTTAAATGAAGTCGAGCAACGTTTGGATGGATACCGAATTTATCAGCAATATGTTGTACAGTAACTGTTTTTTTCTCTTGCAATATGTACTCATAAATAGAGTATCTTGTTTCATCCGCTAGTGTACTAGTAATTTTTAATGGATGGATCATGAGCTTCACCTCTTTAATTTATTATAAAAATTATGTTCGTCTACCAAGTGTTAGGAAAATAATCATGTTGATACTATTATATTGTATTATTGAAAAAGATACAGTTCATTTCGGCATAAATATTAATTTTTTCATGTATTTATATTCTTTTTTAGTGGAAAATTGCACTTTATCCACATTTTTATAGCAAAAAACATTTTTGGTAGAAAATTAACTTACAAATTTTTATTTTCTGAAAAGGGCTTTTCTCGTGGCGAGTTCCTCTTTATACTAGGAAATAACGAATAGAGCGGTCATATTCGAATGAACTAAAAGAGAGGTGCATATATGCAGAATTTTGAAACAGTTGTCGAACAAAAATGTGAGCAACTTTTACTAAAGGCCTATCATTTTGGAGCATCCGATTTATTGCTAGTTCCAGGAAACATAAAGTATCGGATCTATTTTCGAAAATATGATAAACTTCTACAAGCTGGTGAGCTACCTTATGAACTTGCAGAAAGAATGATCTCTTACTATAAATTTCTTGCAGAATTAGATATTAGTGAGCGTCGTAAACCTCAAAGCGGTGCCTTTCAAAAGGCAATGGAGCAAAATTCTTATTCGTTTCGAGTATCCACACTTCCTTCTGTATTTTTAAAAGAAAGCTTAATTATTCGTTTACTTCTCCAAAATCATGCATTTCCACTAACTTCCCTAAGCTTTTCCAAAAGCGCAGCTCACCAACTCATGGAGCTGATACAAAACCGACAAGGTCTTCTGTTTTTTACGGGAGCAACAGGCTCTGGCAAGTCTACTTCACTTTATTCCCTCATCCACTACTGTTCCACAGAATTGAATCGACATGTAATCTCTTTAGAAGACCCTGTAGAAAACAGTCAAGCCAATTTACTTCAAATTCAAGTCAACGAGCGAGCAGGCGTTACGTATGCTGCAGGATTAAAAGCCATTTTACGCCATTCACCTGATGTCATTATGATTGGTGAAATTCGCGATAGAGAAACAGCAAATATTGCCATCCAAGCCTCTTTAACAGGGCACTTAGTTGTCTCCACTATTCATGCAAAAGACTCCATTAATTGTCTCTATCGTTTAATGGATTTAGGTGTGTCGATAGAAGAGCTTCGTCAAACGGTTATCGGTATAGTTGCCCAAATGCTTGTTCAAACCTCAGCTATACATGAAGAACGTCGAGCTGTCTATGAGATATTACATGATGACCATCTATCAAGAGCCATCACCGCCATCAAAGATAAGGGCAATTACAAACTTCCTTATGATTTAACATTAATGGGACAAAAAGAATTAGTGGAGAGCCTATATGCAGTTACAAACATACATCGATAAAATGGCTCTTTTTTATAATCGGGCTACGAAATGGCGGGTAAAGGAGCAAGCTCAGCTTTTCAATCGTTTATGTGTATTAATGCAGGAAGGATATTTATTTCCCCAAGCTATTTCCATGCTACTACCTCATCATATTGAAGCACATGAGGACATACAACAGCAAATTGATGAAAAGCTCAGACAAGGAGTAGGCGTTGCAGGGATATTTGAAACATTACAGCTAGGGAATCATTATTTAATGGCAATTAAGGTGGCGGAAAACAATGGTCATATGATAGAAGCGTTTGAAGGTGTAGCTAAACAGATAACAGTAAGTGAAAAGACTAAAAAAAAGTTAATCAAGCTGCTGATCTATCCTGTCACACTGATTATCTTTTTATTGTTATTATTTTTTGTGTTTCGTACATTTTTTTTGCCGAACATTGAAAGAATGGTCGGCAGTCGTACCTCTGAAACAGAGGAGACAAGCATTGCATTGTCCAATCTGTTATTGCATGTTCCAGATGTAGTTATCTCGACCATGTTCATAGTAATAGGTAGCGTATTCCTTTTTCGATTCTATCTTAAACGACAAGCTGTTGCTCATCAACTTACAGTCTTATTAAAAATCCCCTTTCTACAACGCTATTTTAGGTTGACTTTGACAAGGCAATTTGCTGCTTATTTAGGAAGCTTACTACAAAGTGGATTTTCATTACAAGCAAGCCTACAGCTATTAGAGGAACAGCAACTACAACCATTTCTTCAAGTTCTTTCACAGCGTATAAAAGATAGAGTCATCTTTGGAGAATCACTCACACAGGCGGTAACGATCATGGCCGTTTTTCAAAAGGACTTTCCGATGTTCGTTGAGCATGGCGAGCACAGCGGTTATTTAGCAAAAGAGTTAATATTGTATAGCGATTTATTAATGGAAAAGCAGGAACAGCTTTTGCAAAAAATATTATCGTTTGTGCAGCCTAGTTTCTTTATCCTTATAGCTGCTTGTATAATAGCGGCTTATATCAGTTTATTATTACCCATCTATCACATGATTGAATTAGTTTAGGAGGAAGATGATGAAACGTCTTAACCAACAAGATGGTTTTACTTTAATTGAGATGCTTATAGTTTTGTTAATTATATCTATTCTTATTTTAATTACAATCCCAAATGTTACAAAGCATTTCGCCACAATAGATAAGAAAGGCTGTACGGCTTATATAAGCATGGTACAAGGTCAAGTAGAGGCGTATCGTGTAGATTATATGGCTTATCCTACCTTAGAGGATTTAGTGGCAAAGGGCTATTTAAAGGAAAATGAAACAACCTGCCCAAATAAAGAAGAAATAGTGATTACTAATGAGGGAGAGGTACGTCCAGCCAATGTCAACTTGGAAACAGGTACGGATAGCTAATGAATGTTCGTAAAAACGGCGGTTTTACCATTCTTGAAATGCTGGTTGTCTTATTTCTTGTTATGAGTTTAACAGCAATTGTTAGTAAATTCTCATTGAAAATAGCAGAAACCAAGGAATTAGAACGATTTTTTACGCAATTACAGCTAGATATTCAATATATTCAAACCTATAGTATGAGCCAACGACAATATATAGCCTTGAAAATGGAAGGTTCAATAAATCGTTATACTATTCAAAAAGATATTTATACTCATTTATATGAACGTTCTTTTCCGAAGGGGGTTGAATTTTTGCCAGCTGAGAGTTCCATTCAAACACTTGTCTATAACTACAGCGGCAATGTGATGTCAGCAGGCACCATGGCATTTAAAACACCACAGGGCAAGAAAAAAGTAATCATAACATTAGGGCGAGGGAGAGCTAGGATTGAATGAGTCAGGCTATTCTTTTGTAGAAACTATTTTAGGTGTGGGTATTTTGATGTTACTTTGTACCTCGTTAATCCCCATTACCTATACGATGAAAACAAATCTTGCTAATAAAAAAATGGAGCTAATTGCAGCTGAAACAGCATACGAAGGTTTAAAACAGTACCATGCGATTCAAGTAACAGAGGGCTCTCGGACCATTGAACAGGTTGCTTATCATTGGATCGTTGACGAACAACAAATTTGTGTCCAATTTCAAAATTTACAGGAGTCACGCCAAAAATGTATCCAAGTGACAGGTGAAGCCTCATGAATGAAAAAGGCTATACATTAATAGAAGCTATGTTTCAATTAGTCGTTTTTGTGCTTATTTCTCATTTTTTTGTCCTTATAATACTTTGGTTTGCAGAAATGAAATCAACTATGCTAACAGATGAACAAACAAAGTGGGAACTATTTGTTTCCGACTTGAACCTCTCTCTAAAAGAACTTTCCACCTTTTCCATTCGTGAAGATCAAAAAAGAATAACTTTCCAAACAGCTAATACGCTCCATCATGTTGATTGCTACTCAAATATTATTCGTGAGCAGGTAAAGGGTGGACATGTTCCTATGCTAATAGGAATCAATAAATGTCAATTTAGCTATTCCGAAAATAAGCTGACGGTAGCTGTTGAAATGGCGAGTGGTATTCAAAAGGAGCGAGCCTTTTATGTGCCAATTATTGAAAAATGACAGAGGGGCTATTTTTTTGATCGCAATTGCATTATTATTTTTTGTAACTACTTTTGTTCTTGCGTATTATATGTCTTATGAAATGCAGTATCGAACATATGATGGGCTAGAAAAATTGAATGTTCGAGCTACGATAAATTTATTGGGACAAATTTTGTCAGACAGTGTAGAATCGTAGTTATAAGAAGGTGAATCGAATTGCGAAAAATATATTTAGTTGGTTTTATGGGTAGTGGAAAAAGTGCATTAGGAAGACGCTTAAGCTATTTATTGAAGATGCCATATTATGATATGGATCATGAAATTGTGCGTCAGCAGGGGATGACCATTCCACAGATTTTTGAAAAATACGGTGAGGCCCACTTTCGAGAAATAGAAACAGAATTTTTGAAAAATTTCAGGGACGAGGCTTGCATTATTTCGACTGGTGGTGGCGTTGCCATTAATGCTGAAAATCGAAAAATTATGAGACGCAGTGGATTGGTGTTTTTTTTAGATGCGTCGTTTGAGGATATTTATAAACGAGTTCAGCATGATCCAAATAGACCCATTGTACAGAGCTCTACAAAGGAGGAGCTAGAAAGTCTGTATCACTACAGAAGGAAGTTTTACCGTGATGCAGGTCATATTCAGGTACTGACAGAAGGTAGGACGATTCGCCAAATTCTAGAGTATTTAGTATTTCAAGTGAAAAGGTTAAAAAACGAACGATGAATATATTATGTCAATTTAATGTTCGTGTTTTATTATCTTTTAAAAAATGATTGCCTTTCCAATGCATTTAATGTTAGGATATAGACAAATAAGTAACTAAATGTTCATTGAATACTAAATAGTACCAAGATTTATCTTGGGCGGATGATTGTGCGGGGAGAGAGCGTGTAGACGCCACCGAAGGAGCAAGTAGCAATGGGCTATGAATCTCTCAGGTAAAAGGACTCGTACAAGACGCAACTCTGGAGAGAGCTGTAGTATAACAATAACAGCCACCAAAGGGGAAAGCCGACTGATTGGCAAGGGTAAAGCTTGCGAGCCAGTCTGGTGTAACTTTCAGGTGCAAGGACAGAGAATCCCGAAAAGGGGTTCGTCTGTCTTTTTTTATGTCTATAGCCAGTTTTACGTAATTGATTGTAGGAATGCAAAAAGCAGACGAACTACTACCAGTAAAAATGTAACTAACAATAAGGGGGCAAAAAAGAATGGCGAATGAATTAAAACGTACACCTCTATTTGAAGAATACGCGAAATATGGTGCAAAAACAGTTGACTTCGGTGGATGGGAATTACCTGTTCAATTCTCTTCTATTAAAGAAGAACATGATGCAGTGCGTAATCGTGCAGGCTTATTTGATGTATCACATATGGGAGAGATTTTAGTAACTGGTCCCGATGCATTAGGTTTTTTACAAAATCTGTTATCAAATGATGTCTCAAAAATTGTTGACGGTCAAGCGCAGTACACGGCAATGTGCTATGAAGATGGTGGCGTTGTTGATGATTTATTAACATATAAATTAGCTGACAATCACTATTTATTATGTGTCAATGCAGCTAACATTGAAAAAGACTATGATTGGATGATGGAAAATCAACATCAATATGATGTGACGATTGATAACCAATCGGATGCCTACGCACAAATTGCTCTGCAAGGACCATTAGCAGAAGAAGTTCTTCAATCCCTTACTTCAACTGATGTAAGTGCCATTAAATTTTTCCGCTTCCAAGAGAATGTGGAGGTTGCCGGACATAAAGTATTAGTTTCGCGCAGTGGCTACACAGGTGAAGATGGCTTTGAATTATATGGCGCTCCAGAAGACATCAAAGCGCTTTGGGGTAAAATTTTAGAGGCAGGTCAAGAAAAAGGTGTGGTTCCAGCTGGACTAGGATGTCGTGATACACTTCGTTTTGAAGCGGGGCTACCACTATATGGTCAAGAGCTATCAGCAACAATTTCTCCTCTAGAGGCTGGTATTGGCTTCGCTGTGAAATTAAATAAAGAAGGCTTCATTGGTCATGAAGCATTAGTAGCTCAAAAGGAAAATGGTCTACCACGCAAACTTGTAGGCATTGAAATGATTGATAAAGGCATTCCACGCCATGGCTACAAAGTGTTTAAGGATGGTCAAGAAATCGGTGAAGTGACAACTGGTACACAGCTTCCTTCATCTAAACGTAATGTTGGTCACGCATTAATTGACAGTCAATTCGCAACAATCGGAACTGAGCTAGAAATCGAAATTCGCGGTAAACACTTAAAGGTAATAACAGTAGAAACACCGTTTTACAAGCGTTCAAAATAATAGTTGAAAAGAGGGACCTACATTTATGAAACATCGTTATTTACCTATGACGGAGCAAGATCAAAAAGAAATGTTAGACGTAATCGGTGTATCCTCAGTCGATGAGTTATTTGAGGATATTCCTGAGAAAGTCCGTTTTAAAGGCCTTTATGATATTAAAGAAGCTAAATCAGAATCTGCTTTATTAAAAGAATTAACGGCACTTGCTGCTAAAAATAAGGATACAAATGCCAATGTATCATTTTTAGGCGCAGGTGTTTATAACCACTATAAACCAGTGATCGTGGACCATGTTATTTCTCGTTCAGAGTTCTATACGGCTTATACACCATATCAGCCTGAGATTTCACAAGGTGAGCTACAAGCCATCTTTGAATTCCAAACGATGATTGCCGAGCTAACGGGTATGGATCTTGCAAACTCTTCTATGTATGACGGTGGTACAGCTTTAGCAGAGGCAGGTATGCTGGCAGCTGGTCATACGCGTCGCAAGAAAATTTTAGTGTCTGAAGCAGTGCACCCAGAATATCGCGATGTTGTTGCTACATATGCCTACGGTCAATCCATTGAGATTGTGACTATCCCGCAAAAAGATGGTGTGACAGATGTGGATGCATTAAAAGAGTTGATCGATGACAACACAGCAGCTGTTATTGCACAATATCCAAACTTCTTCGGCCAAGTGGAAGACATCCAAGTGATCGGGGATATTGCACATGCTGCAAAAAGCTTACTTGTTGTATCTTCTAACCCACTTGCATTAGGAATCTTAACGCCTCCTGGCAAGCTTGGCGCTGATATTTGTGTAGGTGATGCGCAAGTATTCGGTATTTCTGAAGCCTTCGGTGGCCCACACTGTGGTTTCTTTGCAGTAACAACAAAATTAATGCGTAAGGTCCCAGGACGTCTTGTTGGTGAAACAGTGGATGGTGAAGGCCGTCGTGGTTACGTTTTAACACTACAAGCACGTGAACAACATATCCGTCGTGATAAGGCAACTTCAAATATTTGCTCAAACCAAGCACTTCTTGCACTTGCAGCTTCTGTAGCGATGACAGCTCTAGGAAAACAAGGTATCCGTGAAATGGCTACTCAAAATATTGCGAAAACACGTTATGCAAAAAATGCCTTTGAAGCAGCAGGCTTTACAGTAGCATTCCAAGGTGCACACTTTAACGAAATCGTAGTGAAAACGAATAAATGTGTGAAGGAAATCAATAAAGGCTTAATCGAAAAGGGTATTATCGGTGGCTATCCTTTAGGTCAAAATTATGACTCTCTGAAAAATCATGTGCTAATCGCAGTAACTGAATTACGCACGAAGGAAGAAATTGATGCACTTGTTGCAGAAATGGGGGCTCTTAATGCATAACGAAAATCAATCACTCATTTTTGAAATTTCAAAAGAAGGTCGCGTTGGCTATAGTTTAGAAGCACTAGATGTGCCTGAAGTAGACCTAGCAGATTTATTACCTGCAAACCTAGTACGTTCAGAGGCAGCAGAACTACCTGAAGTATCTGAGCTGGATATTATGCGTCATTATACAGCACTTTCTCGTAGAAACCATGGGGTAGACTCGGGCTTCTATCCGCTTGGCTCTTGTACGATGAAATATAATCCGAAAATTAACGAAACAGTTGCACGTCTTTCAGGCTTTGCAAATGTTCACCCATTACAGGATGAATCAACAGTCCAAGGGGCAATGGAACTTCTTTATGATCTTCAAACGTCTTTAGTAGAAATTACAGGGATGGATGAAGTTACATTACAACCAGCAGCAGGTGCTCATGGTGAATGGACAGCGTTAATGATGATTCGTGCCTTCCATGAAGCAAATGGGGAAGGTCACCGTAACAAAGTAATCGTGCCTGACTCAGCTCACGGTACAAACCCAGCCTCAGCGACAGTAGCGGGCTTTGAAACAATCACTGTCAAATCGGATGAAAATGGCTTAGTTGATATCGAAGACCTTCGCAAAGTAGTAGGTTCTGATACAGCAGCACTCATGTTAACGAACCCGAATACACTAGGGTTATTTGAAGAAAACATTATCGAAATGGCAGAGCTAATTCACTCTGTAGGCGGTAAAGTGTACTATGATGGTGCGAACCTCAATGCCGTTATGAGTAAAGCACGTCCTGGCGATATGGGCTTTGACTGTGTGCATTTAAATCTACACAAAACATTTACAGGCCCACATGGTGGCGGTGGTCCAGGTTCTGGTCCAGTAGGTGTAAAAGCAGATTTAATTCCATTCCTACCAAAACCAGTATTAGTAAGAACTGAAGAAGGCACATACCACTTTGACTACGATCGTCCACAATCAATCGGACGCGTAAAACCTTACTATGGTAACTTTGGTATCAATGTTCGTGCTTATACGTATATTCGTACAATGGGGCCAGATGGCTTAAAAGCTGTTACAGAATATGCTGTATTAAATGCAAACTATATGATGCGTCGCTTAGAGCCATTCTACGATCTACCATATAACCGTCACTGTAAACATGAATTTGTCTTATCAGGTCGTCGTCAGAAGAAGCTAGGCGTTCGTACATTAGATATCGCAAAACGTTTGTTAGACTTTGGCTACCATCCACCAACAACATACTTCCCATTAAATGTGGAAGAGGCGTTAATGATCGAGCCAACTGAAACTGAATCTAAAGAAACATTAGATGCATTCTGTGATGTAATGATTCAAATTGCGAAAGAAGCAGAAGAAAATCCATCAATCGTTCAAGAAGCACCTCATACAACAGTCGTATCTCGTCTAGACGAAACACGCGCTGCTCGTACACCAGTGCTTCGTTATCAAAAAGCATAGTCTACAAAACCGTTCACGTTTAGGTGAACGGTTTTTTTTGCACCTTAAATTACAAGCTGAATGAATGAACATTGGATTTTAGCGTGCTGGCGACGTAATATAAAGCCAAATAAAAGTGTGACTGATTACTGCCTCATGACTTTTGGGAAGAAAATCATAAAAGGAAAGCAAGGTTTTCGATTATTTTGTTTAGATGTAACTTTTCAAGGATAAGAGGGTAAGTTGTAAATGAAGAGGTGAACAATGCTATTTCTCCTAACTATTTTTGGAAGTTGGACTTTCCTTTTTGAAATTCATAATATCCTGAAAGAAAAGTACAAATGCTTAAAGAACTATTTTATATATATTCATCCTAAAAGACTAATGTCGTTATATGATTAATACTTTTTATTCATTTTTCCTATATAGAAGATTATTTTAAAAAACAGCTTTGGGCCCAAGAGTAATTGAACCTTTAGTTTTTTTTTATAAAAAAATAGGATTAATCCTATATTAACTGAAAAAATATCATAATTATTATATGTAACATTTTTACTAAAAATACTTTAAATTGTTTTTAATGTCAATATCTTCTATAGAAAATATTGACATTAATTTTTGGTGTTGTATAGTTACTTTTGTGATACATCCTATCATTAGTGAATAAAAAATGCATAAAAGTAGAATTAGAGTTTCTAGTACATAGCTTAGCCTCAAATTGATTTTTATTCCTGAAATATTCTTTATAAGAAGTAGTTATATAATTCTAATCCTGTATTTTTATCACTAAATGTTTATGCTTACCCGAAATTCGTTATCTAAAGGAGGGACGGCTGTAGAAATATACAGCCAAATGAATGGAGATTATTAAT
The DNA here is from genome assembly GCF_029916965.1 of Lysinibacillus sp. 1 U-2021. Classification (NCBI taxonomy): domain Bacteria; kingdom Bacillati; phylum Bacillota; class Bacilli; order Caryophanales; family Bacillaceae; genus Lysinibacillus; species Lysinibacillus sp. 1 U-2021. The sequence goes on along the minus strand of NZ_CP123966.1, from coordinate 3,083,628 downwards.
CAAACAAACAGAACCATGCTATTTGAAGAAATTAATCCTGAAAAAATGGACTTAATTACGCTTGTTGGAGATGTGAAGGGAATCGACAGTCTAAGTGATGAAAAGATTAAAGAAATTCCATGATGGAGATGATATCGGCTACATTATCGACGAGAAAACGAGCACGTGTCAAATTGACCTTGTGTTTAATGGCAATGTGAAGAATTTAGAAGTAATGATTACAAAAGGGACAAGTGCTGTTAAAGCCTAACAAGTTTAAACATACAATTATTCAATTTTTCAGTCGTATGTTAATGCCAGAAATGCCGACACAATATCAACCACCCGATAAAGCTTGAGGTTGCTTTCATGCCCCCCTGCAACGGGTAGATTTTGCAGCCTTGCCGCAGCAGTCTGGCGATGTACACCTGACAGTGCCGCCAATTGACTGATATTCAGCGTCAGATTTTTTAACTCTCGATCCATACCCGCTCCAGAATGTTTTAAACATGCATCTTGCGAACGACTTTAGGCAAACGGTGTTAGTGATGAACAAAAAACAATCAAAATCGACACCACAAAAATAAAAATACTGTAATATCAATCTATTACAGTAGTGGTGATGACGGATGAAATTTCAAAAACTAGCCTTTTTCCGCGACGCTCCCGCCCCGTGGCAGGGGCCCCCACCGGGAGGACCCGACAGCCTGACAGCCTGACAGCCGTGATGAGCATCTGATACAGCGCTTTACATAATGGAATAGGAATAATTCAGAAGGACATCACAGCATGCCCACACAAATTAGTGTGAGTGTCCTGTTTCTTCCTACGCACAGGACTGACGAGCATGAGGGGAAAATATGCGAACCATAAATGCCTCATCTTCAGCAATGCAACCGGCATCCGAACAGGACGATATTGTAAATTCACCTAATTACGAGGACATTGCAGTAGTTGAATTGCAGCTCTGTATTAGCCTGACAGTGACAGAATGCGATATTGACTCTGTCACAGGTGAAATAGTTTGAATGATTAGCAGTTATGGTGCTCAGTCAACCACCAGGGAATAATCCTTCGAATTCTTATCGTGCTTCACCAACGCTGCCTCAATTGCCCTGAATGCTTCCAGAGACACCTGATGTTCTATACATGCAATTACAACATCCGGGTAACTCATAGAAATGGTGCTATTAAGCATATTTTTTACACGAATCAGATCCAACGAGAGTTCATCAGCAGATTGTTCTTTATTCATTTTGTCGCTCCATGCGTTTGCTCGTCATCTAGCGGTTAAAATATTACTTCAAATCTTACTGCATAAAAGAGGAAAAGTATGAAAGTTTGAGTACATCGACCTTACATACATCTGTCGGTTGCATATCCCTCCTGGATGCCAGCAAGGCTCAATTTTGTTACGCAATCAACACTATTCATCAAAAACAGGCTTAATATTTGACATAAATCATCAACAAAACACAAAGAGGTCAGACCAGATTGAAACAATAAACACGATAATGCTAACTACGCGCCATCGTATCACATGGAAGGTTTACCAATGGCTCAGGCTGCCATTTTTAAAGAAATATTCGATCAAGTGCGTAAAGATTTAAACTGTGAATTATTTTATTCTGAGCTAAAACGTCACAATGTCTCACTTTATATTTACTATTTAGCCACAGATAATATTCACATTGTGTTAGAAAACGACAACATAGTGTTAGTAAAAGGACTCAAAAAGGTTGTAAATGTTAAATTCTCCAGAAACAAACATCTTATAGAGACCTCCTATAATAAGTTGAAATCAAAAGAAATCACATTTCAACAATACAGGGAAAATCTTGCTAAAGCAGGAGTTTTCCGATGGGTTACAAATATCCAGGAACACCAAAGATATTACTATGCCTTTGATAACTCATTACTATTTACTGAAAGCATCCAGAAAACTACACAGATCTTACCACGCTAAACCATAACGTCCGGCTTCTCTCACTCCTGAGCCGGACTGCATTGGTTTAATAAAAACCATCAACAATTGTGATTTAGATATTCGGAACCATTCAAATATAACAAAACCCCGTAAAAACGAGGTTTATGGATAAATTTTATTATTGAATACATCAGATTAAATTAATCTTGACATCATAGCTTTCAAGACCCGTCATTTTTTCCCGTGCGGTAAACTGAATACTGGTAACTTCTTTCCCGGTCTTTTTCTTAAGTTCAATAATTTTTTTTGTTATATATTCAGAAATATCTGCTTCTGCTTTTGTTTTTAAGTTTTCAATATTCATCATTTCCTCTTTTAGTCTGTTATGACTTTCCAGTTACACAGTAAGTCGATTATATGGTGCAAACGTGTAAAAGATAAGATGAAACATCGCAATAATCAACATACGATAGTCTAAATTTTACACAAACAGACAAAGAGAATTTTCCTGAATTATCAATGCAATAGCATCAAATCAACTCAAGAGCCTTATTGCTGCTTCCAGAATTTCTTCTGAAGTAACATGTCGATCCGCGGCTACATAAATGACTTTATGATCTCCGGTCAGAGATGGAAACCCTGCGGCCATTACAGTAAGGTGTGTTTTTTCGCCATTTGGATATTCACGCATGATGGTGTTAACTCCAGTCATCGCTGGCACTACCACTGCTGGTTCAGAGTTAAAAAAAACTATGATTTTTTTCATGATGTTACCGTAGTATGTGAGTATCCATCGAATAGACACCAAGCAAAAAAGCTCCCGAAGGAGCCTTCATTTTCACTTTTTCAAATCCAACGACAGACGGCTGGCATTTAAGTATTGTGAAATATTATCAAATGTAATCATCATTGATTTACAAAAGATACATTTTGCCCCGAAAGGATTCATGTCAGAAACATCAAAAGATGATGTTCTATACTGGGAACCATGACAACACGGGCATCTAAAGTGAATATGGTTTGTAATATTGTCTACCTCAAAGCGCCACTACATGAACAGCGGCAGGACCTTTAGGTCCGTTCTCAATACCAAATTCAACTTCCTGATTCTCAGTTAATGTTTTGAAATCGTTGCTCTGAATTGCTGAGAAATGGACAAACACATCTTTGCTGCCATCTTTCGGCGTGATGAAACCAAAACCTTTTTCAGGGTTAAACCATTTCACTAAACCAGTCATTTTGTTAGACATAATTATTACCTTTTGAAGAAATTAGCCCTTGGGCAGAATGGTCCGAAAAAAAATATCAGAGAGAAAAACCAACAAGGAAATCTCAAGAGGTACAAATAATAAAATTATAACAATGACTGCTTCAGATAAATTTGTAACAAACCAGAACACCATTAACGCATGATTAACCACCCATAGCAAGGATTACTTTTGTAAAGAAAAACACAGCAATGAAAGAATAGCTTTATTTATTAATAAAACGTGTCATTCTGATTAAGACCTTTTATCTTACCCTTAAGATTTCAGGAATTTTGGCTCATGGAAGAGTCCTTTTTATTTAAATTTTACATTCCGCGATGTAAATGTTCCGATTTAATATTACCCTACATTTGATGCTTTTTATCTCTTAAAGATTCATAGATCTGTTGACAAGTCACTCCTGCGATGTAGCGTTCGTCAGCAATTTCAGCATAAAGCTGAGCTTCTGCTGCAATATCTCCGAGCATGTTGGTGAGCATTCCTTCGGCGGTTTTGGTTGTTTTGCCTCTGACGGCAGCGGCAAGATCTGCGGTATGCTTCGCTGCGTCAAGGCGTATGGCATATTTTTTTGCTTCGGCACGCAACTGGTTAACACTATCAGACAGATAAGCAGCCCTGGCAGAAATTTCAGCAGATTTCTGTTGCGCATCTTTAACAGCCTCATCACGGGCTATAGTTCGCCCCTGTTCAATTATTCGAGCAGCAAATTGAGCATTTACCTCTTGTGATAATGCGGCAGCATCACGTTCCGCCCATTTTTTTTGCCATCCTCGGTCGCTCCAGACATTTCCGACGATAAATCCTGACAACACGAGAAAAATCACCATGAATATCTGATTCACTGTTCTATCCCCCAGCAGGTTAATGCGCTCTCCTGGTCACGACGAATAACCTGACCGTAACAGTTATTTGAACGAATGCGGCAATCGCGTCCGCCATCCTTAATCCACCAGCGAATCGCTTCGCATGCACCTTTACGATCACCAGCATTCAGCCGCTTATAAAACGTCGACGGGAAACACTTACCGGGGCCAATGTTATAGGGACAAAATGACGCGATACCCGCTTTTTGTGGTTCGGTCAGTGGTACTTTAATATTGCGCTCCACCCATGCCAGCGCCTTATCACGCTCAATGGCGTTGACCTGGTCGCATTTTTCCTTCGACAGTTTCATATTGGGAAAAACGGTTTTTCCATCCACCACTGTGGCACCCCGACAGATGGTCCATATGCCAGAACCATCGCGGTATGCCATTGTGTGGTTACCTTCTTTTTCGTCCAGAAACTGGTCAAGTATCTGAGGAGCAGATGCGCCAGCACCAATCAGCGGCGAAGCGAGGGAAGCAGCTCGACCCCGCCCGCGGAAAGCGTCCGCCCGTAGTGGAAATCAACGGCTTTACTTTATTTTATTGTAAAAGAAAAAAGACTGTAGGCAAACTCAAAATTCATTGAGTTTGTCTACAGTCTGAGGCATCCTTGTTAGGGATGCCTTTTTGTTTTAAGAAACCATATTTTTTACTGAGTCCATTCTAACATTCGATCAACTATAGAATCTTTGATGCGTCGAATATGTCTTTCTGAAAGTTTCATATGTGTCTCCTATCAATGCAAAACTTTTTCCTTCTAATATCCAATGTAGAATCTCAATCTCTCAAGGTTTTGTAATGTAATCAATCCGCTTTTGAATTTCGCTTATCTTTCTCTTGTAGTCCAAAATGATTCGCGTTGAATATATTTCGCGTCTTATTACATCATTAAAAACTGGATCACTAGTGCTACCTTGGCCTTTCGGCGTACCAGCTTCTTCACCATATTGAGCTGTTGCTGATTTTATACCTAAATCACCCATTCCTTTCACAGCATTTCTGTGAATCTCTAATGTATCCATCATCCAACGGTAATCTTTTATTGCTTGTTTCAACTGTTCTTTATTAATTATAATTTGCCCTTGTTTGCCCATTAGGTTTGCCCTCCTAAGTTGTGGTATAATTCTTTTACTAGACTGTCTTAAAAGGGCATAAATCAATTCGAACTGTAGCGTGTGACGACGCTGCGGTTTTTTCTATGTTATAATTTACATAAAATACATAACGAGGTAATTTAATGGACATATTTATAGATATATCGAGCGCTGGAAGTCTGTGGTTTTTTATACCACCAATGATCTTACTACCAGTTGTAATGATAGGATGTGCAATGATTTATAAAATCCTATTGGGCAATATTTTGCCAAAGAAGATTTACAACTTATTGCTTGGTCCAATTGCCCTTCTTGGATTCTTTATTTGCGCTATCCCAATGAACATGGGATTTTATGGGTTTTTTAGAGCTCTATTATAATCGCTCTATTTTCATTTAATCCTCAAAGTGTTCAATAAGCTTTTTCACCATGTCTATATGAACCACCTTCATTTTAAGCATTTTTGACTCTATGGCTTTTCCTAAGTCAATGTTACGAGAACCACATAAATCGAAAATACGGATACATACATCTGCTAATTCCTCAACAAATTTTCTGCATCACTTTTGCGATCTTCCTCTAATGCCTCGCTAACTTCGCATTTAATTTGCCGTATTTTTTAGCGAGCCATGAATTTTCTCCAGCTCGTACCAAGTGTGGTGGATCAAATACCACCAAATGAAAACTTTCATCTGCAAACGGCATGTTACGGAAATAAAGCTACAACATCTGGCTTCACGATTAATTGTCGTCCATCGTACAAAATAGCTTCTTCTTCACGAATATCCATGTACAATGCATCTTCATTTTGCTTGTCGAACCAAAACATTCGGCTACCTCACCAGGCATCTAAAACACGCTGCATACCCTTCATCCTTTCTGCACAATATCTTTCTACTGCGATAGTATTAAACCATTCAGATTTGTAAATAATGGATATATAACTACTATGAATTCTTCCTTAAAAGCTGAGTCCCCAAACTAATTCATAGTAGTTATGCACAGCCATCCATTTCTATGGAATGTTGTGGATTTTTAATGTATAAGTAAAATTAATATGCATACCTTAATATAAGTGTCTCGAACGCACTCTTTTATTAGCTGTGGCATTAGTTCCCTGCCGTAGCTTTTTATTTTTTTCAAATGCAATGAACTATAAAACCCAGCTAAGTCAAACATATAAATAGTAGTGATAAGCTAAACTAGTGTAACCAGATACCTCCTGATTTGTTACTTAGGATTACTTCTTCCCAAGTGACCCTTAAAATATTTTTTGTTTCAAGGACAAATCACTATACATAACCAACAACCACCTAGTTATAGTATTGTTAAGCAAAATGGCTTAGCAAACCCAAACAGAATTAATTTAGCCGTTTCCAATTAAAGGGATGGCTCTTTTTATTTTTACTGCATACACTTTCCCAACTAACCTTTGCAACTCCCTACTTTACATTTTCTTTCTAAAATTGCGTCTAAAATTCACCTTTTTGCAATGTGCTTGCTTTAGAAATCTTCATAGTCTAATGAGAAAAACATTTCTTCGGGTGTATTTTCACTATGGTCTATCGATAAACCCGTGACTATACCTTCGTTAAAAGCGCTCATTATTACTTGTTCTAATTCTTGTTTGTTTAAATAAGGCACAATGATTTTTCTCCTTTCGGTACTGCACACTTTCTTTCACTTGCTCCCATCATCCCAATCCACAAGCTCAATTGTCCTTTACTGGCACTGGCTCAAGTAAAACTTTCACTTTATTCAGCTCCCATGCATAACGACCATCCATAAAATCACCAAAGTACAGTTCGTCACCCTCTAATTTTTCTCCGAATTCAATGCCAGCAGCACTTAACTCATTCGGTATCAAATGACATTCAACTAATTCTACAGTAGCAATGACAGCTCCAAGCGGTAAGTCTGCATTATCAATTCCATGCTTTTGAGGAGCTCTCTTTATTGGTAGATATTCACAATACTCCATATCCATTGTTTTACCAGCGTGGATAGCACTTGGACCTCGATATTTCGTCTTCCAGCTATGTGTCTCGAACCGCTTCTTCACCTAAAGCAATAAGAGTAGCCCAAGGTTGTTTAATTGTGATTGCTTTCATTTGTGTTCTCCTCTAATTCGTCTTTGTAGACCAAAAGACGTGCGGGTTTGTAACCTTCGAAATGACTAGTCAACATATCCACTTTTCAATTTGGAGCATATCCACCTTTAGAAAGTTTCTCTGTTAACTCACACCATTGTGGTCCAATAACAGCAAGTAACCCTTCGTCTACAAGTTGTAGTGTGGCATTTGAAATAAATCGTACATGCTCCCACCTTTTTGGATATTTTCGTGTCAATTTTTCCTCTGTAAAGTCAATTACTTTCATTGGCACTAAATCCAAATAATCTACAAATGAACTTTTACTTAAGGACCAAACATGGGTATTAAATTCACCTGATCTGCAGCCATTAACAAAACATAATGATCCCTTTGGTAGATTTCGCTCTGATTTACTTCCTTTAAATCGGACAACTGGTGCAGCACTTGCTTGTAAAAACCATAGGCATTCTCGTTCTTGCTTTCGTAATTCATCACGAAAACTTAATTGCTCATTCATTTCAGTCCCTCCTAAAATAAGCTCAACTGCTCATATTTTTGTTTTTCGGTAGGTACGTGCACAATTTCAGGCTTATCGTTCACCGAATCTTCCGTTCTTTGTTCTAATTTCAGTATATCGTGCATGACCGCTTCTGATTCTTCAAGATACATAATACGCTCAAAACAATTTGTACGTTGATATGCGCCGATTGGTGGGTCATCTGGACGAAGCTTAAAGAACACACTGTAATACCCATCTGCTCGTTGCTCCGTAATGATGTACTCCTCGTCAATTCGATAAAAATGTGAGGGTGGCTTAACTACACGGGCCAAATATTTATTAAGTACTTGAGCTGGCACATCAATAGCAACGTCCACTAGCTACCAAGTAACCCTAAAATGCTTATAACAGTCTCCGAAATGGCTGTGTTTTGAGCACTATAAATCGTGATATCGACATTAAAAATGCCCGCTGTTTGTTTATCGAGCACTAGTAATAATGCGATTAATGACACCCAAAATTGTTTATTCTGTAGACGTACTTTCCAGTTAATTGTCATGTGTAATTCCCTCCATTTTATCTAAACGTTTATGAGCTTGTTTACTTGATTCTTCCACACGAATTACACGTTCAGATAACCCTGTAACACGCATTTCTTGCGCTTTAATATCAATTCTATTTGATTCTACTCCAGCGTTAATGTTGTCTAATTTCGTGCGAATAACAGCCGAATCAGACGCATCATTTTTTACATCTTTGTCTCGGTTTCGATTTAATGTTAAGTAGCTGATAAAAAATGAACCTACAACTATTAACACCCCAATTTCAATGGACATAAAGTCATCTCATCAATAAAAATAGCACTTCTCGGAACAGTGCATTGCTTAGGTCTTGTTGTATAAAAATAGCCCTCCACAATCATCTGTGGAAGGCAAAATAAAGTAAACTCTCCATAAGCACTCTTTGTAAAATTTATTTCTTCAAAATACTCAATGAAGTAGCTTTAGACGGATCACCAGAAAATAATGTAACTACACCTATAAGACCATATAATTGTAAACTCAAAGTATCACCAGCATTTAAGTTTACTGTGGCTTTTTTAGTTAGAGAATCCGTACCAGTAGCTGGATTTAACGCACTATCTGGAAGTTGGATTCCATTTAAAAGTATTCTAGAAGATACCATTGATGGTGTAGTAATATAAACATGATACTCAAGTTCATAAGTTCCTGATTCTTGAACTGTGAAAATATCATTTGCGCCATTTACAGTTACATTATTTAACTGTTGAGCATTAGGTAATGGAATGTTTGTTCCACTCAACACAACAGCAATTAGTGACCCAGATGTGTTGCTTGCAGAACTTAAAATTGTGCTATTCTCGTCTTATACCTATCGGATTTATAACGAGCCTTCACCGTACAGGCGACTTTCATCACATACGGCGATCCGTCAGCAGTAGGTCTTCAATATTTATTTCCCCAATTCTAGTATATTCTATCAACATTAAATTTAGGTTAAATATTTTAGACAAAAAGTTAATGTGCCATGAGAAGCATTGAGTACAACCGTTGCCCATATCGATTGCTCTCATAGCACATAATAAAAATCCTTCGCTTGAAAGGCGAAAGACCTCTCTATGATCTTTTTTCCAAATTAGAATCTAAAAGAAATTTTAATTTCCCTTCCAAAACTCCTTTACCAATATTTTTCCCTTCTTCAAATTTATAATCATTAATTCTATATATTTCAAATAACTCTTCATCTACATAGTGTGCTCTTAGACAACTATCTGGTCCTAAAATTACAATTAAATCCTGAAAGTTTTGATGATCTTTATATTTCCCCATGATAATATTAGTACCTTTTTCTCCATTGTGATACTTGATTTCAATATTTCTATTATCTGAGTCTGTACCATCTAAACCTATTTCTCTTTGGGAATCGGATAATCTAATGTTAAACTCCGAAGCACAAATAAATTCAGCAATATTTCCTGTATACGAGGTAGAACGGATAACACCTAATTCCTTTAATACTTTACTTGTTTTAAAAAAATCTGTAATAGCTTTTCTTTGTTTTGCGTTCAAGAAAACCCACTCCCTTCATCTACTTATTTCGACAAAAGGTAATGATTTCCTTCTTTTACAAACAAATTACTTAGTTATTTGTGTCTATTTCTTCAACTCATATTTCAGAGCATTGATTTCAAGTCTCATCTTGCAAATAAAAATAGGCTTATAATTATTTAAACACGACCTCAACCTTTTGTTTTCCATACTCACAAATCACTTTAGCTGCGGTAATTCGGGTATCAATAGTAACACCCCAACCTTTTTCACAAACCGTTACCATGTCACCTACGCGGAAATTTTCAACTAAACGTGATGTAGTCAGTATCTGTCCACCAAGATAAACCTCTTGAGCATGTTCGGTCAGCTTTTCATTTCCGGGCTTTTGTAAATCTGCAATAACTTTAGTAGCTGGACGTGGATTACCATCATCAGATACATCTCTGGCATCGACAAACATCTTGTAGCGATCAGCATCTACAGCATCACCAATCGAGATGATTCTGCGTTCTATACCTTCACCTTGTCCCGCAACAACAGCGAAGTTCTTGTATTCTAAATCACTTTCGGTATATTCAAGTGATTCGATTGTTTCAAACTATGTTGAAAAAATAGCTTGTGGCATTCCAAGTTGGTTAGCTACAAGATTATTTCTCGATAGCGAATAATATAAGTCTGATCCAGCCTATTATACGGAAAGATGATATTACCCTTTGTCAGCTTTTCAGCATGCTGCAGATAACGGTTGATTTGTAGCTCTAGTTCTCCTATATCAGACCAGGAGATACCTACCTGTACTGACGAGTATTGATTCAACTTCACCAAGTAAATTAAAATTATCATCAATGATTTTTAATGGGATGTTTTGCAGTTTGAACACCTTCCTCTCCAAAATCAGAACCACCAGTCTAACTGGTGGTTTGCTCTACGCGTGAAACGCTGGGGTACTGGCCCATGTCTAAAGACACACTGAAAGGTCCGCCAACCGCACTCCGTTTTTCACGCTACCACTAAAGTGGTTCTATTATTTTCGCTTTTTTGCTTGTATTTCTTCTCCTGTAAATGGATCATTGAATTCTTTCATGGTCATTTGATCCTCAAGAATATCCTCTTGCAATTGATTTTTTATATATTCCTGTATGATTTTTCTGTTTCGACCTACTGTATCTACATAATATCCGCGATTTCAAAACTTCCTATTTCCATATTTGTATTTCAGGTTCGCATGCCGATCGAATATCATTAAACTACTCTTCCCTTTCAAATAGCCTCCAAACGATGAAACACTTATTTTTGGTGGAATACTCACCAACATATGAATATGATCAGGACAGGCTGTAGCTTCAATGATTTCTACTCCTTTTCTTTCACATAACTGGCGAAGAATTCTACCTATATCTGCTTTGATTTTTCCATAAATAATCTGCCTTCTATATTTTGGCGCAAAGACGATGTGATACTTACAATTCCATGTCGTGTATGCTAAACTTTTATTATCCATTTAGAGCTCCTTTCGTACGAAGTCGGTTGACCAGACCTGATTTCATTGTACGGCTGGGGTTTTTTTCTTGTCCATAGCTAGAAGCTCTTTGGAACCCCTCGCATAGCAATGGGTTTTCAAAAGATACAAATAAAAAGCACTCTCAACTGAGAGTGCTAAAAAAATTCTTTTTATGGTGCTGGCAATATTGTTAAAGTAGTTGTGTAACTTGGATTAGCATCAATAGTTACTTTTATTTCATAATCACCTGCCGCTGGCATTGTTGTATTCCCTAAATCTATTTTTACCCATTCACCTGATGCTAAATTAACATTTTCAAGCGTAACTGTTTTTCCACCATCCGATATTTTTTCGTTTCCAAGAGGTCTCCAATTTAAAATAGGATATGTCGATTCTGTGGTGAAATAGTCTGACCCATCTGCTAAGAAAGCATCTCCAAGTTCAAACTTAATTGTTGCATTTGTTAGATTAGTATGTGAAGTATACTCTACATAGAAGTATGTTCGTACTGTCCCAGCTGTTCCGATATTTGAAAAACTAATATTAGATGATATGCTATTCTCGTCTTATACCTATTGGTTTTATAACGAGCCTTCACCGTACAGGCGACTTTCATCGCATACGGCGATCCGTCAGTGTTAGATCTTTATACTTATTTCCCCTATCGTCATCATACTTACAAATTTAAAGTTAATCAATAGAATCACGACAAGGTAAAGAAATCTTAACGTACCCATTCATTTAGACAATAAAAATAACGCTAAGCTTATGCTTGTGTTTCACCTTCGTCTAACTTCTTATATACAACTTCACGTAAATTAGATACCTGTTCGCGCTTGTCAGGATTCGTTTTAACAAAATTGCACCAAATCCCGACTAAGCCACTGTTTTATTAAACATCACTTTCACCTCCAGGTAGCGACATTGCAATTAATGTGGAAAGTTCCATAATAGCATTTTCTTGGTCTCCTAGCCCTTGTTCTTGCATCGCTATATAAGATGACATTTCCATCATACTACCTAGTAACAGATAATTTTCCTGCTCTAATCGAGTAACCTTTTCCTCTGCCGTTTCTTCAATCCCGATTTTTTTCATTGCACTCATAGTTCCGTCTTGGTTACGTATTTTGTACTCAAATGGTATTTAGTCCACCGCCCCTGAAATAAGCTGTATTTTATGATTGAGCGATAAATCTGTACGTAATGGTGTGATTTTTAGAATAATATTTTGCTTCTCTTCTGAAACTATGTGTTCGAAAGTATCTTCTATAGTGCCACTATTTGTCGATGCAGTATTAACTGGTGTGAGCGTGATGCATTGCTCCTGTTCCCCTGTCAAAGTCATTGACAACTCAACTTTTACTGCCAAATCTGCGTCACGTTCAATAAATAATAAAACACCCTTCACTGATCCTTTTGGCTGCTCAATCTTATATCGAGCTATGGATTGCAAAATAAGTGTTTTCACTGTGTTTTTATTAAGTTTTATCGTCTTACTTGTCTTAGCATTATAGTTGTCAATTACCTTAACCACAATCGTATTTTCACCAACAGCAAGTTGACTAAGTGTTATCTCAAGTTCCCATGCTCCACCTGGTCCACTATAAATTTGAACTGGAATCCCGTTTTGATGCGGTTTGTTACTTTAACACTTGCATTCACGTCAAGATCGCCTGATGAACCTTTAATTTTAAATTTATCGCTATTAATACTTCCACTTGGTGTAATAGGATCAACTGTTAACAAAGGTGCTCTATTTGGTACAACATAAAATGTTAGTGTTATTGCGGATGACTCTGCACCATTGCTATCTATAGCCAGACTTTTAATTTTGGGCTATCCCATCTACTAAAGTTCTTGTAATTGCTGTCGCACCATCATACGAAAAGATCAATGTCTAGTAAAATTTGATGTTTATTTTCACCCAATAAATTAGTAAGAACCTTAATTAAGTGTTCCAGTACATAATGCGCTTTATCTTGCATACGAGCAAGTAACTTTAGCTTACGAAACTTCAATGTTTCTCTTTTCAAGTCCGCACGAATCCAAAATCTTTTTCTCTAATGACTGAATCATGAAAAGTGGACGAAGTTCACATATAAACCACTCCTTCAGTTTTACTAGCCTTTTATATTATTAAGATACCTAATCTCTTAATAAAATATGGGCCGGCCGTGTATGTCTTGCTCCGTACTAATTTACGAAGCGCAGGTCGGTCGTCGGTCTGTCTTTCCCTAATATTTAGGTTTTTATAAATACCAAGTGAGGAAAACCTTACCGCACCGTCCTGCCTCCCAGTTTACATCATATTTTTCATATCACAAAACATGCTACATGTTTTACATTTGTTCTTTTTGTTACATCTGTTCCATTTGTTCTTTTTTTACCACAATCGCGCCCGATTTGTATAACATCATATTAGTCTATTGAATAGTATCATTGTACTGTGCAGTAGTGTTTAAACAAAAAACTTGCCTAAACCGTTTTTCAGTCCCTGTGTGCTTATAAATTTTTTGGTATTAGATTAATATCGATTTTCTGCTCTTTCCAGTTATTTCTTATTTCCCAAACTCCGCCATATTTATCAACTGCTACATTATTGGAGATATCAACAATATCTATTAATCCTGGTACATCTGCATAATAAAAACCAATATTTTCATAACCAGCAAAATAATCGACCTTGTTGACCCTATTAATATTAACATATCTTTCTGGCGGCATCTGTCTACCATCTTGAACATCTCCTGTTACGATCATTTTTACTGTTCCATCCTTTAGTAAAATTGTATTCCCCGATATTTTCATAACATTTGATATTCCTTCGTATTTGTATGTTATAACTGGTTTATCTCTAAGGGAATAACTTTCCCAAAGTGATCCATCTGCTTTTACAAAATAATCCTCATCAGCCCAAACAATTTCGCTTAATTCAGTATATTGTCTCCAAAATTCGGATTCTCCAACATAGTACATTCCCCAAATCGTTCCATCCGCCTTTAAAACAGCCCCATTATTAAAGATTTTAACTATTCCCGTTAATCCTTCTATTTGGAAAGGTGGCAAGGTATATCCTTCGCCATTTCTTACTGCTGGATATTTTCCGGATCTCCATACCGTACCATCTGATTTTAAATAATATTCAGCATCGTTTGTAACAGCAATATCGACGATGTCAACCAATTCTTCCAATAAGAAAGGAACAACAACACTGCCATCTATTACATTACTCCATAATTTCTTTTCCCGTGCATATACCTTACCATCTGTTGTTAAAAATAATGTATTATATATTCCAAAAATAACTTTCTTGATTTTCGGGAGATTTTTCAGTTGCTGTGGTTGCTTAACCTCTTCACTTTCAAATCCAAGACCTAATTCTCCTGTATTATTGCTACCAAACGCCCATACCGTACCATCCTTTTTTAATATGAAACTACCTGGTGGTGACCATCTAGGATAATCCCAATAACTCCCTCCGAGCGATACTAGCTGATAAGAATAATTAATATTAGGATTATCAGATCCTTCGCCTGGTTCATTATCATTATCATTATCATTATCATTATCTTCATTTGGTTCTTCAGTTGATGGTAGGATTGTCACTTGAACTTTTTTCTTTATTTCATTTCCGCTTTGATTATTATAAGTAACGTCAATCTCTGTAGTAGACCCTTGTTTTGCATTTTTATTAACTGTGACTGTTCCTTGGTTATCAACCATTGCTATGCTTTCATCAGATGAAGTAAATGTAATATCTTTCAATGTATAATCTGGACGGCCTGCCTTATAAAGCTTCTCTATTCTAATCAATTGACTTTCTCCTGGATTGAGTTTGATTTCTAAAGGAGAGACATTCAATTCTTCAACGTATTGGCAAACATCCGTGTTATCTAATAATTTCTCTACTCCAAGTAATGTATATTTTGATTTTAATACTTTAATATCTATCCCTGCATCAAGGTAAATAGAATTGGACCCTTTATAACAAGCCGTATCTTTGTATAAATAAGTAGCCAATTTTGTTTTGAGTCCTGCATCCACTGCCATACCTACTAACTTAATTTCTGTAATGGATAAATATACACCAGCGCCCATTCCAATTTTTCCATTAAAGTTAACTTCTCCAGTTAAACTTGTTTCTTCTTTTGGTGAATAATACTCCTCTGGCAATTTAGCGTTATCAATTTTATTCACACTTCCCTCATTCCACTGTGCACCTATTTGGAAATCCATTGATTTACGATATTCTAATCTAACTTCCCCATTTAATTCTGTTACTAGAAATAATTCGAAAGATGCACCTACAATAGGGAACGAAGGAACAGGAACATAAAAATCTATTATTTTTACCTCTTTTCTAAATCCCTCTTTTATTTGTTGTTTTGCACCTATTGCAGCATGAATATCTACTGTTCCATCAAATTCCACTACCCCACTCTTAATTCCTTTCCAAAACCAATCGTCATTAATATCTACAAAAAGCTCCGAATTTTTTAAAGTAATTGCTCCATCTACATAGTAGTTTTCCCCAATTTGCAAATTACTAAAACTAAGTTCAATATCTTCACCTGAAACAGAAGCTATTACACCATTATTTAATACTTTAGAATCTGTTGATGCTAATAATATATTTCGATTGGGTTCTAAACTTATATCGCCTTTAACATGGTCTAAAGTAATTGGAATACGCTGTGAAATGTCAATATTCTGTATTATTTCATCAATTGAAGGTTCCTCAGTTTTAAAGATTTGTTGTTCAGAGGTTTTATCAATTGAAATTATCTTTTTAGCTAAACCAAATGGATACTCTTCCGAAGGTGGTAAAACAAGCACATCACCTATTTCTAGTAAACTACTAACATCATTTGCAATGATTGTATTTTCATCAAGCACATTTATTGATTGACTTTGTTGTTCATTCAATAGTTTAACATTATCTTGGTAAACCACTTCATTTTTACTATCTTCTCGAGGCACTAATGGCTTAAATTTTACTATTTCATCACTCCCCACAATGAATTCCATTTTTATAGGTTCATTTAGGATTTGTTGACTGTTAGATTTTACATTTTCCGTTATATATAAGGTATAGGTCTCGAAGGGATTATAGCCAGTTGTTGGCGCTTCAATTATTAATTCCCTCCCTTCGTTTGAAAGAGCGAATGATATATCAACCATATTATTTTTTGAATCTACAATATAAACATTGTCCTTATTTATGGAATCAGAATCTACAGGTTGATTAAAGGAGATAGTCCATGACTTGTTTACAGGAACGTTCTCTTTACTATCCCAGTTTTTCCACACAGAATGCTCTGTAGCTTTTTCAGCATAAACAGAAAACAAAGGTTGAAAAAATTGCAAAGTAGATATTAGTAGTACAAAAGTTATTAATATAAGTATTTTTTTCAATTCACATTACTCCTTTAGATTTAATTTACAGTACTGCAGAACTATCTAAAGAATAAGTATAAAACATTTAATCTAGCAAAGTAATCATATCTCCCAAAAAATCTAAAAAATACCTTCATGAGCCGATTGTTGAGCAAATGTTGTTATTAAAAAAGTAGCCAAAAAGGCTACTTCATCATTTGTTTCAAAATATTATTTCTAACTCTAAATATTGTAGTACTTGAAAGCTTCATATGCTTTCCAATCGCTCGCATACTATCCCCATCAAGCAATCTATGAAGTACTTCCACCTCTCTATCACCTTGTACTAACGGAATACGTTTTGCACCTCTGCAATCTTTTGCTCGTATTCTTTAATTCAATAATTTAGCGAATATACATGACGTTGTACTTCTGTATAAACTGGATCGCTTGTACCTCCACTAGCCTTTGGTAATGTTGCCTCAATGCCATACATAGCCGTTTTTGCCCCAATGTAGCTATTGATATCAGCTTTCGCTACTGGCTGCCTTGCTTCCTCGATTGTTTCAAACATCCATCGTTAATTCTCAATCCATTGTAGTAAATCCTCTTTTGTAACTTTAATTTGCCCTGTTAACATAGGTTTGCCCTCCTAAGTTGTGTTTTATAATGACTTATCTGAAAAGCCATCAAAGGGCATAAACCAATTCGAGCTGTAGCGTGTGATGACGCTGCGGCTTTTTCTTTTTTCAAAAATATCTCGAACATACTAATCCTAGAAGTTTGGTAAGTATAATTCTTACCAAACTTTTTCATTAAATTTAACTAAATATTAGTTTATTGTAATGTATAAAGATACTTTTTTAATTCCGTGTTTTTTATTAACTTTTTATCACAAAATAGTTATAAATTAATATTAAACTATTAACTATATCCAAATAATTATAGTTGTTCTGTACTTTATTTTTAAAATTATTTATTGCAGAATAGACAAATTACCAGCCAATTTACAATCCTTTTCATAGATTAAGAATATAAGGTTACGATACCTTAAATCTATTGTGGAAGGAGGGTATACGATGAGTGTTAATAGAAATCCAGCAGCTAGAAAAAAATGCTCCTCTTGCAATTCAAGAGTAAGTAACGTTTCAAACGAAAGTAATCATTGTAAGGGCTGCGTATGTGAACAATTGAAATCTCTTTCAGTAGGTACTACGGTAACACTTCGTTTAGATGGCATTAATTTAAATAACTATAGATTTACGTCCTTAAATCAAGATAATTGTTGTGCTTACTTTACTACCCCTAGTAATAAAACTGCAATTGTAGATTGTAGAAAAATTCAAGTAATTGAAATTTAAAGGACTTAGAGAGCCTATTCTTTTATGGGATAGGCTTTCTTTTCTCCAAAGAAAGGACTTTAAATTTTGCCTACATTAAGACATAACTTTTTATTTTTCCAAAGGCAATAAACTATAAAACCCAAGTTAGCTAAGCATATAAATAGTAGTGTTAAGCTAAACAAGTTTAACAGAAACCTCCTGAATTGTTACTTAGGGTCACTCACACTCAGTGACCCTTTTTAGTTTCTTTCCTCATATTGTTCAGTAAATCATTAGTCTTTTACTATAGATTTGTATAAATGTTCGATTACTTAATATAAGATTTTTAGAAAAACGAGAGATTAATCTTTGTTCCATGATATATTAGAGTGTATTTTGATCTTCGATAAAGTAATTTAACGAAATAAGGAGTGTAATATCATGAAAAAGCTCGGTATAGGTGGGCTATTGATATTAGTGATTGTAATAGGTACTGTTTTTTATCAGCAACATCAATTAATTAATGATTATCGAGCACTACTTTACAATCAACTATACATAATCCAAAAACCAATTGAGCGTATTTTGTTATTCCAGGAAACTGCTGAAAAGTATACACAAGAGCAAAGGAAGCAATTGTTTAATCCACTGTACGATGCATATACAGATGTTGCTAACTATACTGGTGGTGGACTGCAATTAGAGCCACATATTAAGAAAGAATATTTTATGGACTATTTGTATACAAAGAATCAATATGCCCAAAGTTTAGATGCCTATATTGAGGCACAAACACCAGAACAACGTGAACTAGCTCATACACAGCTAAAAGAGCAATTCGAAGCCTACAAGAAATTTTTAGAAAAGACTAAAACAGAATTAGTCAAAGTATTTGATTAAGGGGGAGGGTTATAAAATCCCCCTTTCATTTACTGAACATTATCTTTCAATTGTACTTTGTAAAAAAGGTTGCTGTTTTATAAAATTGACTGACAATTTTCTATTCACCTCGTTAGCTTTCTTGGAAAGATTTTTGATATTTATGGTAAAATTAAAGATTGTAAAGAAAACTACATAAACTAACAATGCAGGTTTGTAATAAAAGATTTATCGGGGGGATTTTATTGAATAATAAAAATTCTGGAATAATTTACCCATTAATTTTTGGTATTTTAACCATTTTAATTGTACTAATACTATTGTCTATTGCGTTTTTCGACGAAGAAATATTAGAATTTTTCAAAGATGCTCTTTCTGAAGATTATTAGTATTACACAATCCTCATAATATGCAGTAACAAAAAAATAAAAAAGTTTTAAAGATTCAACCTAATTTTAACCTTAGTGTTTTATGCTAGTTGTGGGGAAATAAGTTTTAAACGTCTATCACTGACTGATCGCCATGTGCGATGAAAGTCGCCTGCATGGTGAAGGCTCGTTATAAAACTGAAAAATATAGAAGGTATAAGACGAGAATAGCGGACTACCAACAGCTCCAATTATTAATGTGTACTCTGGTACTGTTTATTTTTCTGGAATTCTACCAGGTGCAAATCTTAAAATATGGTCTAATGGCTCACTGTTCTATACTATTCCAAACCCTGCAAGTGGTTTTAGTTTTAAAGGCATAGCATTAGGTACGAAGGTATACGCTACACAAGTCGTAAACGGGGTAGAGAGTAATCCTTCAAATGAAGTAACAGTTCAGTAAATAATCACTTTTAACCTCATCATCTTGGTGGGGTTTTTTTCGCAATCGTCTCTCCAGTACTGAACAATTTCTTTCTACTATTCCTCATTTCACTCCCTTTGACTTAACTTTCCTAAGTATGATTGTTTTCATATGTCTATCCCATTTTCAAAACAAACTCAACTGCTCATATTTTTAAAAATGGTTGGAGGAAGTAAAAGAGGTGCAATTTACAGAATCAAAAGTCATGCTTAATGATACTAAAACTATTTCCGCGATGATTGTAGAAGTTAGAACGTAAGTACAAGTACAATATCTAGCTTGAATTGCACCTTTTATGGTTGTGTCGATAATAATACCAAGTAACCCTAAAATGCTTAAAACAGTCCCCGAAATGGCTGTGGTTTAAGCATTTCAAATCGTAATATCGCATAGAAAATGCCCGCTATTTGATTAGCGAGCTCTAGTAATAATGCGATTAATGAAACTCAAAATTATTTATGTTGTTGACGTTCTTTCCGATTGATTTTCATATTACATTAGTCCTCCTTTAATAATAAAAAACAATATTGCACTTACAAAACCACCAATAAGCACTCTTAATATCCATGTTGTATTGTCTTTAATTCAGCCTATATCCTCGTGAATTTCCTTAATATTTGATTCAGCAACAGCCAGACGCGTTTTTACATCGGTCATGTCATTTTCTAATCTTCCCATTCGTTGTTGCTCCATGTGAATCACCTCATCAATAAAAATAGCACTGCTCGGCACAGTACGTTGCTTATGTCTTGTTGTATAAAAATAGCTCACCACGAAAGTGAAAAGCAAAAAGAAACCTCACCAAAAGGTGAGGCCTTAAAATTACTCATTAATAAACACTCGGTTATTACGTGTAGTATCTACATTTAAGTTGATATAATATTTTTCGTTTGGATTTGAAACACTTTGAACTACAACAACGAAATTATCCTGTGCAAAAATTGATAAATCGCTGTCAACATTCACATCAAATGTAAGTGTATGTTCATTCTTAACTGTTACAGTAACACCCTCATTAGGTCCTGTAAAATTGAGTACTCCATCAAAACCTGTTTCAGCTCCATTAAACTCTACATAGACAATATAATCTGCCCCACCAATAGGAGTTTCTTTAAAAACCTCTGTTGACATATATCGAGTTGCTGTATTTCCATAAGTTCTATATATTGCTTGATTAGGTCCTATTGCCTCTGTGAGTGTTTTTTTGTTTCCTATAACAGTGAAGTTCACTTCGTTTGATGTCCAATCAACTTTATTTACAAATACCGGTCCGCTATTCTCGTCTTATACCTTTTGGTTTTATAACGAGCCTTCACCATACAAGCGACTTTCATCGCATACGGCGATCCGTCAGCAGTAGATCTTCAAAACTTATTTCCCCTATCGTCATCATAATTACAAATCTAAAGTTAATCAATAGAATCACGACAAGGTAAAGAAATCTTAACCCTTCTACTCAGCACAGTGCATTACTTAGGTCTTGTTTTTATTAAGCGCTAAAACTAAATTTAGAAATATCCAATTTGGGTCAGCCGGATTAATCATCTGAGTATACACAAAATGACGCAAGACTATTTCTACATCGCCAGTAACACTTAAAACAATTTGTGCAAACACAAGCATCCCTCCTTTTCTAGTTTTTCTATACTAGAAAATATAGGTGTGATCCATAACTGTTTTTAAGTTGTAGACATAAAAAACATGTCGTAGGTTCTGTTTAAAAATAACACTAACTTTTACTGCGTTTAATTTGTTACTCCATAATTTGAAATAGGTATACAAGAAAAACCTCGCCCGAAATAGGCGAGGTAAAACAAATTATTAATTTACATCAAGTGATACCCTAGCATCTGTATATCCAGTCGCTTTTATTGTCCAGATATACCTGCCAGTACCCCAATTCTAGTATATTCTATCAACATTAAATTTAGGTTAAATATGTTAGACAAAAAATTAATGTGGACATGAGAAGCATCGAGATTCAATCCAGTGTACCGTCAACCATCTCGATTGCTCTCTCAAGCATTGTAAATTGTATTGTCAACATGAATAATGCCCGCTATTTGATTAGCGAGCTCTAGTAATAATGCGATTAATGACACCCAAAATTGTTTGTGTTGTAGACGTAATTTATAATTAATTTTCATGCTATATCAGTCCCTCTTAATAATAAAAGCCAATATTGCACTTATAAGACCACTGTATGCAATCTTAATATCCACGTTGTATTTTCTTTAATCCCACATATATCTTCGCAAATTTCCTTAATATTTGATTCAGCAACAGCAAGCCGTGTTTTCACTTCGGTCATGTCATTTTCTAATCTTCCCATTCGTTGCTCCACGTGAATCACCTCTTCAATAAAAATAGCACTGTTCGGTACAATAAATTGCTTTGGTCTTGTTGTATAAAAATAGCCCTCCATAACGATGATGTGGAATGCGTAGTTCTTAGAATTCGTATTCTTTTTTCTTTCTTTTGATATATGGAAAAAGTATTGCTTCTTCAAAATTCTCTATTATCTCAAACTCGTCTAAAACAAAATAAGCTGTCACTTCTCCGTAATTTTTATCGTAATGACTAGTAAGTTTAAATTCTTTCAAATAACCCTTTTCTTTGATTTTCTCAAATAATATGTCATCTGCTGTTTTCATCATTCCGCTTGTAAATATGCCATCTTCATCCAATAGATAATTCTTTTATAGCCATATTGATTAATTCATCAGATATTGATTCCGCCATTTCACGCACACTAAGATTCATTACTAACCCTCCCCTTCTAATTCATAATAATGCAAAAGTGGAAAGTTTTCCTTAAATATTTTTTGCCCCCAAAAATAACAATAAGCTTCTGCTTGCGCCTCGAAATGTAGCGTTTTTTTACGTAGCAAAAAACATAGACCATGAGTCCTTATTGGTACTCTTTGCCCAATGTACATAGGAAATGTTGTTGTTTTAGCAACCCGTGCTATATATAAGTGACCATTTGTAGGGTCAATAGCGATGTCCACATTGGTACACGCGGTATTAATAGTACCTAATGACGTAGACGAAATTGCTTGAATACTGTTAGTTACGTTTTTGGCAAATAAAATACATGTAATAACTTTTTGCTCTCAAAACCACACAAAGCCGGCCCTCTCACCTCAAAGCATTTTGGCTGTTTGATGCAGTTTTCAAAGCAAAATAAAAAGCCTTCATCCTAAGATGAAAGCTTAAATAGTGTGGAATCCTATTGTCGAGTTCTCACTTTTGACATTCTGGCAGAACGTACCACGTTATTTCGTAATTGTATGTTAGATTTATAGTGCATTTTCGTGCACTTTAAATCTATAGTAAGTTTGACGAAGTTCACATATAAACCACTCCTTTCAAAATTCGAACTATACTAATTTATAAATACAAAAAGCCCACCTTATTAGATGTGACTCGCAATAAAACCGTTATGTCAATCTTAAAATTACAATAGACGCGCTGATAACTGAACTACCACCAGCTGTAGTATTTAATAAAGATACGGGAGTGTTTTAATATTCCTTAAAGTAAGAACATCCAAAGCATTTAAAGTCGTGATCACTACCAATAGGTTGTTGTGGTACCTGTACTCCTTGATGGACATTCTTGTTATTACAACTTACCTCCCAATCTTCATGAATTCTGCTAACTCTATTATTAGTTGGCTCTTTTTCACTTCTATTGAGATTGTCGAAACGCATTTTATCATCCTCTTTGTTTTATTACATTATTCAATGAGGGATAAATGAAATAGACAATTTTACTAAACCTGAATGTAATAAATAGCTATCATAAATAAATAAAAGACCACTATATTAAGTGATCTTTGAACAAGGGAATGATTTATTTTTATACATATTATTCTTAACAAAACAAGTAAACTGGCGCATTGCCTTATCTCTAAAAAAATATAGGCCAGCCATGTATGTCATGCTCTGAACTAATTTGCTTGGCGCAGGTAGGTACTCCGTCTGGCTTTCCCTAATAATTCAGCTCCTTTAAATACCAAAGGAGGAAAACTCTGCTGAACCGTTCTATCTCCCATTTTACAAGATAAATTTTTTTACTACCTAATTTGTAAGGTATATAATGTTTGTAACATATATCACATCTAAACATTGATTCGTTTATTATTTCTCAATACTATTGCAAGCATTGAGTATGTAATTCATGAACTGGATAGTATCATCAATACGTTGTTTTTTTGATCTATAATAACGTATGTGTAATCCTTCTCTAATACTAATAGCTTCTTTTATAAGGTTATGCCATCTTTCTGGTATATGATTGATTGCATATTTACTAACATCTACCTTTGAAACGATATCATATTCTCTAAGTGTATAAAATTGACGTAACATCCCTGTAACAGACCACTCTACTTCCATATCGACAATTTTATTTGGTAACAGAAGAGCTAGGGTCTTATATTTTTTTAATGTCTTCAATCGATTTAACCAATAGGTATTCATATTATCTAAAACATAATCAATTAATATACTTTCATCAACATTAAACACTAGTGTGGTAACATCTGTACCCTTTATAGTGATTCCTTTGGTTTTTAAAATCCACCAAGTAATAGGATTAGTACCATCATTACTCCATTTTGTTTTACCTTCATTTACGTATAAACAATTCTCTATCTCAGATTGTTTCTTACCAACATCTTTATCTAGTAAATAACACCCATCCATTACTGTTTTCTTATATTTTTGATTTAAGTTTTCATGAAGATCAGATATTATTTTCACATCTGATTCAGTTAGGGATCGATTTACAACAGCAATAAAGTCAATATCACTAGAACCTTCTATGTAAGCATGAAGAGCAATTGAACCATGTAAATATAATGCATCCAGTGTATTAGGAATTTGATTTTCAAATAACGATAAATATTCATTTAAAAAACTTTGAACTTGGATAGAAACTTTAGAATCCACAGAAACTCTCCTTATAATTCTAATCAATACTTATATTACTAAATAAATAATATAATTCTGTTTTCATTATGAAGATATTCTTTTTTTTATTCGACACTTTTTAAATTAGGAATAGTATACTTTTTCTACTTTATATAATGTCTGCTCGATAGTGGAGCAGAGAACGGCATCCGCTTTGTAAAATTTAACTCGAAAGTATAAACTTTTCAAAAAGTTCTTTATATTATTTTTTTGCTTAAAGGCAGGGAGAAATTCTGAATTTTTCTCCACATCACCAAAACTTTGAATCCACTGCTCTACACAAGTCTGACTAAGTATTTTTCTATTTAAAACACTAATTATGGATTTGACCATTCTCTCATCTTCCCCATCGGAGTAAATTCGCTCTGTTATAGTCATCTTTTCGTAAACCAAATCGAGGATAGTTAAGAGGTCGCTTTTATCCAGTTCGGAACATTGAGCCAAATCATCTAAAGCATCTGCTGCATGGGCTATGGCATGAGCCCAGCCTTTTTCTTCATCATACCCACGGTAATCTCGCTCTTCTTGTACATTGTAAAATACTTTCTCTTTTATGTGATGAATTTGCTCTCTTGAGAGAAATGGTGATTCTCTATGCCTCGTTAAGAGGAGCGGTATGACTAGCATGGAGAAAGACCGAGTGAAGACAGAGTCTGTATTTGTTTCACCAAGCTTAAAAAGCAAATGGTTTTTATCCAAAACAACCGGTAAAAGTTGTTCTAGTTCGTTTGCGGTGAGAGATTTATCAGGAATCCAGTGTGATAAGGTTGTATAAATTAGCTCATCACGTAGTTGGGCATTCAAAGAGCCAATGTTATTTATCATTTCTAGTATCAACTGAAATCTATCGGGAGGTACTTGGTACCCATTTTCTTTTATTAATATCAACTTTTCTTTTAAATTCATTTTACACGCTCCTATTAGAAAAATTTGTTTGAAATCAACCCTTTATTGATTAGTAAAGTATTCAACTTACGCCTTTTCTTAATTCGCTCAGTTTTTCTACAACAAAATCATTCAAATCTTTTAGTAATTTATTTGAATCCTTTATGTAATACTTATTATGTCATCGGAACGTTTCTTCTAGTTCATTTAAATTACCTATCGAATCTAAACTATTAATTATTATTTCGATATTCCGATTAATTGTAACCGTTAATTCGTTTCGCAGTTTTTCGATTTTCAGATTGTTTTTGACCAAATCCCTTTTAGCCCTATCATAAATTTCGTCATCTTTACGTTTTAAAGAAAATCTATCCTCATATGTGTTAATTATTAGTAATTCTGAAATTATCCATTATTTTTTTGTAGATTTGAGTAGATTTTATAATTTCATGGTTCAACGCTTCTGCTTTGGTAAGAATTAATGCAATGTAATCTCTATCCCTTGCCTGCTTATCTTGTTTTTTTAACGAATCCTCCACTGATTTTTTGTTTGCTTCGATAATGAAAGAAGTAGTTACAATTACGCCTACCATTCCTATTATCCCACCCACTATACTACCTATAAGTCCATTATCAACTTTTAATCCATCGATCAATATTGTATCAATTACGAATGATGTCCCTAAAATTAGGACAACAAAAAATATGATTCCAATAAAAATGTTTTTAATTTTATCTGAGGTTATTTAACCTCCCACTAAATCATAATCTGAGAGATAATAAATTGGAACAATTTTCTACAAATTCCACTTTCAAAACATCACCAACCCCTGCCATCTCAACTCATAGCGTTTTGGCTGTTTGATGCTGTTTTCAAAGCAAAAGAAAAAGGTGTGACCTTTAATATTGTTTTACATTAGATTTGCTTTATGGAATTTCCTTCTAATTACTTTTTCAATGGATTCATATTTGGTAATTCCATTTTCTATTAGTGTTAATTTCGGAAGTGTAAAGTAAATTATTATTGCAGAAGTAATTCCAATAAGAGCACCTACCATTACATCTAATGGATAATGAACTCCTACCCAAATACGTGAAATTCCGACTAATATAGCCAGCAAAATCCATAGAATCCATTTTCCTTTTTTAAATAACCAAAATGTATCTTTAAACCATCGTAAAAGGTGACAATTAATTGCTTAAGCTAACATTATTGTCACTTTGATTTGAAAGCCTTTATGATTAGTTGTATCAATTGCTCGTTTCTGACATGCACGTACAAGTGAACGTGTTTATTTTACATATTCATAATGTATATTGACTCAATCTGAATAGTGAAATATTTACCAGTTTATGTTATCCTTATATAAATTATTAGGAAGCCTCGGGGGTTGTTATGTGTTGAAAATACATTCTACAAATAGATTTATCATATTTATTTTTGGCATTACTTTGATGATAACTGGATTAGGAAGATTATCTGGTTTCTTTGAATATGATTCAGTTATTCCAGATCAATCTGTTGCACTACTATACATATCTATGGGCGTTTTTGTAATGTTCATTTCTTACTTTGTCAAACCCAAAAAAGAAAAAGGTTAATAATTTACCATTCCATATCTTTCAAGCATGTTCCTCATATTGTGTAGTTAGAAACTGTATCCAACCATCCTTGAAATATCTCTTTAATTCTCTTTTCCTAACAACCGTTTCTTTATTGTTATTTACTAATCTTACATACTTACTATTTTTTGTTAGCATGAAAGTATAACTTTCGTATGTTTTAACTTTAAAACCTATGGTATAGGTTCTACGATACTCTAATTTGCTAGGTAGCCAGCCTAGTTTATGCCGTAATATAAATGGTTTCATAAAACATACTCCTTTATTATAAATTCATATAATTTACTGACAGCCCATATTGACTTTCGCACTTTAGTACTTCCTCCATCAACCTCAATTACTCCTATTGTACAATAATCAAACCGAACCATATTTTCAAATATTACTTAATCATGTTATCATTTTGTAAGTTATTACCTAAATATCAGGGTTGTTATAAAATGAAAACACATTCTAAAATTGGACATATCATATTTGTTTTAGGCATCTTATCGCTTTCAATCGGATCAGCGAGATTAACAGGTGCCCTAGAATACAATTCATTTATTTCAAATAAATCTGTTGCAATACTTTTCATTGCTATAGGGGTTTCTGTTATGTTCATTTCATTCTTTGTAAAACCTCTAAAAGTTAAATAACTTTACAGAACAATATCTTTTAAATATCTAACTCCAATTGACCTGTTATTTCTTTTCTTGTACATGATCATTCCAAGCAAGTTGATAATTACTTGCTATCAGAGTTAGCTGGAACAAATTTAAAAGCCTCTAACAGTCAAGTTGCAAACTACGTTTTAAAAAGACCATTAACGATATAACCAGTACTCATATTATTTTATAAGTGACCTGACTTTACTGAGAAAGTGAATTAATATCTTTATTACGAATATGAACAACTCCTGTATTACTAACTTTTATATTCACTTCTGTAATGCCTCTTTTTAAAATATGTTCTATTGCATATCTAATCTCCCATTCTTTAACCTGACCAAGATCATTTGAAATACTAGCATGGCTGGATTTCTTATTTTCACTATGAATAATGACTGTCCCTTCACATTCATATACCTTTACAACACCACCCATAAAACCAGAAGCAATAGTTACAACATCAACTCTTTCCTTTGTTATATCTCGAAATGCTTTAGTTGGAAAATTATATATTTTCGCCATTTTGACCTCTCCTTCCACGGAACGTTTGTTTGTATTTATATTAGAACAAACATTCGCTCTTTAGCAAGGAGAAATTTATGAAAATATAAAAAGTATGTTATATAGATTTTTTTGAGATTAACGCTTATTCTATGTACAAATTAATCTGCTAATTATTGATAGTTCTTTAACCACTCATAATGCATGTGTAGCCCCTACTTTTTAATCAATTTTAAAACCAATAATACCCATTTATTGAAATATACACTAATATATGATTAAATGTAAATTACTAGGGGATTATACTAGAATGGAGGAATAATAATGGTAAAAACAATTAAAGGTCGCATTTTTGGTTTTGCTCTACTCTCAGCTTTACTTGTTTCATTTTTCATCTATCCATCAGGTAATGTTTCAGCAGCCGAAATCAACGTTGTTCAAAACTCTACTAGTATAGACAATGTCAGTCCAGCTGCTGTGTATACTAAATATGTCACAGTTAATACAAGAACTTCAACGTTTCCACCTGGACAAATTTATCATGTTGAATGGGATGGAGATTTTAAATACGCAGGATACCTAACAAGATTTGATTATGCATACGATCCTGATGCAGGTATTTACTTTGCAACATATAAAGGAAATATTACAATTCAATAAAATTGAATAAACACCTAATCCCCTAGAGTTTTAATAAAGCATAACTAAACATCCTGGTCACTTTTAATAGAAGTGACCTTTTTCTTTCGATAATCCTCGGTAAACTTAATTAATTGTCTACCTTCTCCTCGCTAATACGCTTTTGATGTCATGTAAAACTTGATTAATTTATCATCAATCTTGAATTGTTTGTCGTTTATCACTTTGTACAATGCATATTCAGCTGCTATTGACTCCCCACTTTCTTTCCAGTAATCTTTCTGTTTTATTAAATCCTCCAGTGGTTTTAGCAGCCTGTAGACAAACTCAATAAAGTTTGTCTACAGGCTGACACCTTCTTCTCTGTTTTAATGAAAATTTGATTTATTTAGTAAAGTCCCAAAGGCAATGTTCACATTTTTTAAGAAGCTTCTTTACAAATCATTAGTAAATTGCCATCAAGATCTTTAAACACAAAATAAAAATTATCCTGAATCTCTGTAACAAGTTCAACATTATTTTCTCTCATATATTGATAAGAAGCTTGAATATCATCGGTGAAAAGCTAAATAGAAGCAGCTTAAATTATTGTTTTTCATACTGAATATCGTGGTACTCGAAAGTTTCATTTGCTTGCCAATCGCTCGCATACTTCTTGAGGATCAATGTTTATCACTTTCTAAAATATGGGTACATTCTTTTCCTACATTTTCTAAATACATCGTTAAAATCAACAATTTTCTTCTTTATTTTTCTCTAAAAGTTGCTTTATTTTATTATCTATATTTAATAAAACTAGTTTAATTTGTTTAATCTGATATTCTCTTTGTAACATCTGCTCATATTTTTCTTGAAATATAACTTTGATTTCAAGCAGATTTTGTAATTCTTCTTTTGTCAGTTTTTTATTTTGAT
Organism: Lysinibacillus sp. 1 U-2021; assembly: GCF_029916965.1. NCBI lineage: Bacteria > Bacillati > Bacillota > Bacilli > Caryophanales > Bacillaceae > Lysinibacillus > Lysinibacillus sp. 1 U-2021. The sequence continues at coordinate 3,053,708 of NZ_CP123966.1, read as the reverse complement.
CAATATTTTCCGACCAATCAAAAAGCATTTTGATTTCTTGAAGAGAAAATCCTGTTTGTTTAAGTTTAAGTATTGCTTCCACTGTATCAAAGTCTTTCTTGTTATAATTACGGTGCTTATTTTTAATTTCTGGATGCAATAAATTCATTTTTTCATAATAACGTATAGTATCTTTACTAAGACCAGTACATATTGCAAATTCACCAATTTTCATTATGATCCCCTTCTATAATATAAATTTATAAACCATTAGGGTAATTATACAATGGAAAATGAAACGAATGATATGATGGCTGAATGTAATTCGTCCATTTGTTAACCGCCCTTCTGAAACTGCCAATATATGTATCAGGATAAATGCAATTATTAGTAATATAAACATCCAGTCTTTGTTTGGTAGACATAATATTAAGAGAATACTAATTGATACGATAATAAATATGAATGTTCGTACTTCAAATCCAACTTCTTTCCATTTTTTTATCCCAGCCACCCCTATTAAAACCGCGTATAACACAATTAGTATAGTTGTCATAATGACCATCCCCATCACTCCATTCTTTGATTTTATTCATCTTAAAAGATGGAGCCAACTCCATGTCAACAGATAATAAACAACTTACTTTCACTTACAAATAGGCTAAGAAATAATTCCATTAAGCTAAAGTATCATCATCTTCGTCACAAAACACCCTAGTCTAGCTCTGAACAAGCTTTGGTTTAATTTCAAAGTAAAAGAAAAGCCTCCATTTAGGAACCTCCCTAAATGTTTTTTTAATTGCTTAATTAGTACAACCGTACTAAAATAAATACATGAGTAAAAAAAATAACACAACTAACCAAAAAGAAATGTCATTTATTGAAAAAGCTCGTAGAACTCAAATTGTGGAATGTGCTATCGAAACCATTGCAGAGGTGGGTTACGCTCAAGCTTCTTTAGGTCAAATTGCAAAGCGTGCACAAATCAGTAAGGGGGTTATCTCCTATCACTTTGCAAGTAAGGGGGAATTATTAGAGCAAGTAATTTATGATTACTATATGGCATGTCAAGCTTATACTGCTCCTCTAATAGAAAATCAAAAATCTCCTATAGATAGGCTTAGCGTTTATATTGAATCAAACCTTAGATTCATAGATGAAAATCGGCAGCATGTTTTCGCTGTCATTGAAATTGTTTCTAATGAAAGAACTGCTGATGGCAAACTACGATTTGCGGCGGATCATGATGATACTATTTTTCTTCCCATTGAAAACATACTTACGCTAGGAATGCAAGCGGGTGTCTTCCGAGAATTCACCAAATTGGCTTCAAGAGTAATGGCGTTAACGATACGAAATTCCATTGATGGATTCACTATTGAATTAATGAGAAATCCCCAGTTAAATGTTGAGGAATATACGAGAGAACTGATTACAATATTTGATAAATCAACGAAAAAGTAATAGGTCAGACTTGAGGAGGATAGGTATGTATTACTATGAGGTAATTTGTTCTAGTTGTAGAAACAAATTCAGAGTATACGAGGGGTCACTGAGATTCAGACAGTTAAAGGAAAGAACCGATAAGATTTTTCGTTGCGAAGAATGTTATAGCAAAATTCGTATGGATGCCATTAAAAATTTCTTTAGATAGCTCTTTCAGCCGATCTTGAGAATAATAAAAGGAAGTACAAGTTAAATAAGTATAAAGCCCAGGCTCAAAATTAATGAGTATCTGGGCTTTGGTCAGTCGTTTCTTAAAATGCCTATTCATGTGTGGATTAAGAATTTGCTGCTGATATTCTACTTTGAACACAAAATCTTTGCAAAAATAAAAAGCCATCAAGAACCAGGAACAACTACTACTGCCCCATTCGATTGCACCCATCACATATAAAAAGAACACCTATGTTAGGTGCTCTTCTGATCAATTTTTCTTGTTTAAATCATCTGGATAAACTATCGTGTTAATTACATCTCCATTTGATTCATCTTTAAAAATTACTTTGACTTTATAATCCTTTTCATCTACACCATTAAATAATTGATAGTACATACCTGTTAAAGCTAGTCCGAATGAGGCCATTGTGTCAAGACTATTATCAAATTCTTCTTTGTTTACAGATAAAGTGAATTCTGAAAAGGATTTGTCATAGGTTACATCTTTAATAGATTTGAACTCTTCACTTGCTTTAAGCTCATCTACACTTGCTAGAATGCCTTCTTTTAAACCTTTCATCATTTCTTTATGTTCTGTTTCAGACATTTTATAAGTTAAAGAACCATCCTCATTTTTACTGACTTCCTTCATCCCACTGCTTTTTGCCTTTGAAATAACAGAATCAATGTCCTGACCCTCAAAAAATAGAGCTGGAATAGTTACTTCTACATCTCCACCATCTTTGCTACCTTTTTCCTGGCCCTCACTACAACCAGAGATCAAAACACCTACTAATATAAATAATGGTAGAATCCATTTTCTTGCCATTAAATCTCCTCCTCATACACCAATATACAGAATATGAAGAGATTACACTATACTTTATTAACATAAAGCTCTATTTCTTAACCGCTTCTATACATGAAAAATCATTTCTTTTTTGAGAAACTGATTTTTTTATCGTTATCTTAATGTGTTGGGTGACGTTCCACATCCTAAATAAAATCTATTTCTTACTAAGTGTTCAGTGCTTAATTTTATAAAATTCAACACGTACTTTGATATAATCAATCATGCGTTGTTTTACATTTGTTTTTTTACATTTTCTTCAACAAAGGTTGTGATGAATTTTTATGTTTGCAGTACTTTTGGCTATAAGTATTGGAGCTATTCTTGCTGTGCAAACAGCCATTAATGCTCAATTAAGAAAGTTTGTGATTTCTCCTTTTTTAGCTTCAATGATTTCCTTCGCTGTTGGTGTCATCTTCTTAACTATTACATTAGTAAGTAGTGGTTCATCACTGGGGATTCCATTAGATTTATTGTTGAACCAACCTATCTATATATGGTTGGGGGGAATTGGTGGCGCTATTGCGATAACTACTAACATTCTCTTGTTTCCTAAATTGGGAAGTGTGCAAACAACTATCCTACCGATCTTTGGAATGACTCTCATGAGTATGTTAATCGATCATAATGGCTGGTTTAATGCAACACAATATTCCTTTGGATGGAATCGAATCTTTGGCATATTACTAGTCTTACTAGGCGTCCTTTTAGCTACAGCTATACGAAGCAAGAAAAATGAACAGTATTCTCCCCAAACAAATAAGGAGAGTGTGCGGAATCTATGGATTTGGCGCATAGTAGGGATTCTAGCAGGAATGTTACTAGCTATCCAAATCGCTGTTAATGGACAATTAGGAAAAGTTCTTCACTCTTCTTCTCATGCTGCCCTTGTTTCATTCTTTGTTGGTACTATTACCTTGATTATAATTGTTGGGTTAAAAGATCGATCTTACACAAGTATTAAAGAGCCTTTTAAACAAGCTGCTCCTTGGTGGATATGGATTGGCGGGATCTTAGGAGGATCTTATGTTCTCATCAATGTATTTCTTGTCAATCAAATTGGAAATGGCCAAACTGTAGTTCTTGCTTTATTCGGTCAAATCACTGGTAGCTTGCTGGTACAGCAATTCGGATTGTTTAACTCGCTAAAGAATCGAATTCAACCATTACAAATAATTGGTTTAATGGTGATGATAGCCGGTGTATTTTTAATCAGGATATTTTAAATAATTTTCTTTGCTAATCTTGATCGATGAAACTCTTTTTCAAGAATGGATGCGACATTTCTCCAAAACATAAAACCAGAGTTCATCTACAAAATGTAGCATAAACTCTGGTGACAATGGTGGTCTAACTTTATTTTATGAATTGCCTCATGATTATCTCTTCGCCGATACGTCCTATTAGCCTTTCATTCGTATCTTCAAACCCTACCTTTACATATAGTTTCTGTGCTGGTATATTATCTTTGTCTACAACTAAAACAATTTCATCACAATTAGGAAATTCTGCTTTAACAAACTCAACTAGTAATGTCATTCCTTGTTTTGCATAGCCCTTCCCTTGTTCTGTATGATTAATTGATAATGCAGATAATAGCATCGCATTTCTATTCGTAGAATATTTCTTAACTCGTTCATTTGCATTTAGGAGAAAGAAACCAACAGGTGTATTTTCACTTAGAATTACAATGCGATGCTGTCCTTCATTAATTTCCTCAAAATTACTCGGTAGTGCAGAAAATTGTTTTTGCTCTTCAGTAAGTACAAAAGCGTTCAGTCCTTGCATATATTCACTTGAAAAATGTTTTAATTCAACCTTCTTCAGTTTTTCCATTACATAATTCTCCATTCACTTTTTCTATACTTTACCACTTTATTAGGGTGTGGTCATTCATTTATTTGAAATTTCGAAAAATAACACGTTCGTTAGATAAATAAATCACGTAAAAAATGCCCAGGCTCAACATTAATTTGAGTACCTAGGCTTTGTTGTTACTTAGTATATTCATCCTAATACCGTTTTTGGATTTGCCGCTAACACGCTACTGGCTTCATGTTGTACTTTTGTTAGCAATGTATGTAATCTTTACTTGATTTCGTTCACTAACACTGCAGTATTTGGAGCAACAATCGCTTCAATGCCCGAAGCTTTGTAGCTAACTCGAATTGACTCGTTGCTTTTATATAAATGGAAAGTATCCGAACTAAAAACAAATTCCCCGTTCTCATCTAAAGCCGGTGAATAGGTGATATCATAATGGAACTTTATGTCCTTTGCATCGGCTGGCATATCTGGTTCAGGTTGATAATCCTCAGGAACTTCCGTTGTAACGTATCTAAAAAATAGTTGTATGTCGTTTTCATCTATTTTTTTCCAAAGGTCATATGTATTTCCTTGTGCCTTCATACCATCAAAATAAGTTGTTTCCTTTTCTTTATCGGTAAGGGGCAGATAAGGAACGGCTGCTTTTGCTAATTCCGTTATTTTTATTCTTTTCGTTTCTTTCCCTGCGGCATTATAAATCAATAGTGTTTTGTCTAAACTTCCAAACAAATCATCTCTTTTTCCAACCAGAAGATGGTTTTGAAAGGTTAAAAAAACCTCATCAGGTTGCAACTCTACATTATATTGATTTACAATTTTATTCATCTCTTTAGTCATTAAATGTTCTTCAAGGATATATTTTAAATTTCCAAATCCCAAAAAAGGAATGATTGCTGCGATGATCATGCTTAAAAACAACAAACCAAATTTTTTGGCTAAACTAATTTGGTTTTTAATAAAGATAATGGGAATACCCACCGCAAAAGTAAAACCTAATAAGCCAACATATGCAAAAAATTGCATCAACCCTAATTCATCTATTTCGTACATATTAATATATACACACACACCAAGTAGAACGATAGCGATTAATCGTATCAATTGATTTTTCATACTATACTTCCTTCCTTCTACAAACCTCTAAAAGCTATGGACGCACTAAGAAAAGATCGGATAATTTCTCTACAATTGTTTGTCTATTCTCAATTATCAGCCGTGTTTTTCCTTCATAGTTTATTTTGGCTTTTTAATTGTCCCTAAGTTTAGAACTATGTACCATTTTTACGTTTTGTAATGACTAATTAGCATTCTATTTCTATTCCAATTCCATCGAATACTTTACCTATCAAATCTTACCAATGTCTCACCTTATTTTATATAGGTAATTTTTTCCTTTCTTATAAATAGAAGGAGCCAGGAGATCTGAGTATCATTTTTATAGTATATATCAGCAAGATAACTCGTTACTTATGAATACTACTACTCTTGAGGATCAATATCACAAGTGTATCTCTACCTTCTCTAAAATTATAAAAGACACCAAGTATTAATATCTCAATGGATTATTTACTCTTGGGTATTGTTACAGGGATAGTGGCAACTATTAATATTAATCCTAGATAGAGAGGATATTTTAAACATTCATTCGTTGAATACCCCAATAAATAAGGCATACCTATTATGGCCATTACTACTCCAACTACAAACAAACCCATTTCAATTTTTCTGATCATATTTTTCCCCCATCCCTTAACATTTTACCCCTACAACCAGAGAGGCTTTATCTAAGGAGCTTCTTTAAAATAAAAGACACCCCTCGGAAATAAGGAATGTCTAACTTTTTATCTATACACATCTAACAGATTTAACAAATATCTTTCTAATTCATTAATCGCAAACAAAACTTCCTTATGAAGTCTATCCTCGACAACGCTATCATCATTAAAGACCTCTAAGTATTTATTCACTTCTACAAAGAATTTTTCATACTCCTGTAAAAACTTATCAATCGTTTGATCACCAGGTGTTACAGATAAATAAATTGTTTTAAATAAATTAAAATCACTATACGCATTACTTAAAAAATAGATAGCCAGTATTCTATCGCTATTAATATAAAATTTCACAAAAGATAGATTTTGCTTCAATTTTTTCAATGCATTGATAAGATTGTTCGTTTGCTTCAACATATTTGCCGTATTACTATACATCTGATAATCACCTCCATCTTTATAATAAGCAGAAAACCAACAAATTGGAATAATTTTCTGCAAATTACTAGCTGAAAACTTCCTTTACAATACAATTAAATCGAAATATTAATTAATAATGCTAAATGTATGACAGAAAGGACCCCCAATGGATAAATAATGGATCTTGAAAAGCTATTTTTAAATTCATTTCGAGGATGCCTTTCAAAAAATAAATGCAGGATTGCATGAATGATAAAGAATAGATCAAGGACCCAAAAAATGATGGTTTGATAGTGACTGAAAAGTAAGGAAAGGATTAATACGTATAGAAACAGGTGAATAAAAGTGAATACTTTATAAGCCTTTGAATCTTCCATATCTTTAAGTATTATAAACAATCGCCACTCAGAGCATCTTATTGCATCCATTTCGTGCAAAAGAAATAAAGAAAAGTTAAATAAAAAAAGAACGAGTAATAAATCAGGCATATAAAACCTCCTACAGACTATATACCAAATATTACTATAAAACAACTTTCGAAATACTAAGTAAACATGCCTAAATATGTCGATTTGTAGGCATATGGAGGCTTTCATTCTTTCCCTTATATTAAGCAACATAACCTTTTTACTTCATTCATTTTTGCATAAAGACATTTAAATCCATTTTACATTTAGTTCCAAATGATATTTTATCAAGTGGGCACCATTCTAAAATTGTCCACTTTCCTTGAGTAATCTTCTAGAAGTAAACAAAAGCACACAATCAGAAGGCTTTTCGTTGGTAAATAATATGTGTAATTCCCCAAGAAATAATATAGATTAGCATAATAAAAAACGTCGCCCCTGTATATAAAACCGTAACGGATGTATTATCAACAAAATCAATAATTGTTGTTAAGTGTTCATTCATATACAATGCAATCGGTCTTGAAATCCAAGTTAAGAGGATAAAGCTAATAAGTATAACCGTTGTAATATAACCCTGTTTAAATATCTGAAATAATGGGAAGGTAAGCGCAGCAAATAGTAAGAATAAGCCACTACCAATGGCAATGTCAGATACCGTAAAATGTTTATTGAAAGCTAGCAGCGCTAGACTTGTAACACCTATGGATAAAATCATATAGACAATCGCTCCAAGATAGCGGGATGCGATAATTTCTGTACGTGTGTATGGCAAGGAGTTTAATAATATATTCGTCTCAACTTTTTCATCGTATGCATATGTGTTAAAGGGAATAAAAATACTGGCGACCAGAAAAATTAAAACGGGTGGTGCCCCCAACAAAATAAAAACTAAGATAAAAGGAATAAAAAGTAATAGCTGCCTTTTCTGTAGTATGACATCGCGTTTAATTAAATTAAGCATGATGGATGCCTCCTTTAAAGTAATACATGATATCTTCCAGAGAGGCACGTTCAATCATAACTGTGTCTCCAAAAATATTTTTCGCTGCTTTAATATTATCCGTTAATGCTTCAAATCCTGTGGATGCACGATGAACATGGACAAATGCTTTTTCAGTGTCTCTATCAAGTAGATTCAACTCACCTTTAACGAGCGCATAGTTTTCAGCTACATCGTGTATAGATTGATTAAATACTAATTCCCCTTTCTGTATAAAAGCTATGTAATCTGCGATACGATCTAAATCAGTTGTAATGTGCGTAGAAAAGAAAATAGTGCGATTGCCATCAACCATTAATTCCTGTAATAGATCTAACAGCTCCCGTCTAAAAATGGGATCTAATCCTGCTGTCGGCTCATCCATAATGATTAGCTCTGCATGATGTGAGAGGGCTATTGCTAATGAAGCCTTCATTTGCATCCCTTTAGAAAATGTTTTTATTGCTTTGTTAAGTGGTAATTCGAATTGTTCTACATATTGATAAAATATTGTATCGTCCCAGCGTTTGTAAGCAGGTGCAACTATACGTTTTATATCTTTTAAGTTCAACCCTTCAAAAAATATATTGCCATCGTATACAAACCCAATGCGCTGCTTAATCTCCTTCTCATGCGTCTTGTAGTCTAATCCGAAAAGCTTTACTTCTCCAGCATCTGGCCTTAATAGATTCATCATCGTTTTTATCGTTGTAGACTTACCAGCTCCATTTGCTCCAATGAAACCCGTTACAAAGCCTCGCTTTACCTGTAAATTTATATGATTTACGGAAAAGCCCTTGAACCTCTTTGTGACATTCTTTAATTCAACTACATTTTCCATCCCTTTCACTCCTCGTATAAAATCTTCAATAATTCCTTTAGCTCATCAAGTGACAGGCCTATTTCTCTGCTATTCGCAATGACCGCACTCAGTTGTTCCTCAATAACCTTCAGCTTCTTTTCCCGTATAACCTCCAAATTTTGCTCCGCTACAAAAGATCCTTTACCAACAATGGAATAGATAAAGCCCGCCTTCTCCAATTCTTCATAAGCCCGTTTTGTCGTTATTACACTAATTTGTAAATCCTTTGCGAGGTTACGCATGGAAGGTATAGCTGTACCCTCCTGTAGTTCACCTGCTAAAATAAGTGATTTAATTTGATTCGTAATTTGTTCATAAATTGGCTCCTTTGAACTGTTCGAAATAATTATTTGCATGCCAATCCCTCTTCTTTATTTTTTTGAGAATATCGTTGAAACAATATTCCCTAGTGCTGCAATCAGTATAGCAATAACATGGATTGTGATGAACATATTAAAAAAAGGAAAGGAATAAGGCGTTATCCATTCGGTGAAAAGCCTCGAATCCAAAATCCATCTTCCCATTCTGGCAACTAAATTATTACTATCGTTCATGTTCGGCTCCAGATTAGTGCCATCGACCGCGATAAAGATCAATTGAACAATTAAAAATATACCAATAGTAATGATCCATCGTTTTAACAGATTACTTTCATCCGCTTTTTCAGTGCCTATCACTTAAACAATTCCCTCCACAAATTCGTTATATTGTATATATACTATATAAACATTATATACACAAATAAAAAATTTGTTCAACCACTTTTTTTAAAAAGGAAATTTTATACCATGAAACGATCTATGACATTCAAATACAAAGAAGGAGCCTGTTTTGATAGCTATTATCAAAACAGGCTCCTATTAACAACTTGCCATTCATTGTGTCTTGTCATTCAAATATGTTCATTCTACAGTTGCAATCTGATAATTTATGATATAATGAATCATCTGACTAAATTGGCAAGACAATGGCTGTAGCGTGTGACGACGCTGCGGCTTTTTCTTTGTTTTTTCCTTACGTGGTTAATTTAAATATTTACCCTGCTTGGGTAGTGCGATTTGTTCAAAATCATCGACAAGTTTTTTTAGGTTGCTTGTCAGTTCTTCGCCCTTCATTGGTAATCCGTGCCCTGTGATGGCAACTGAAGGTTTTAGTATTGCTAATTTTTCGATAGATGCTCGAGCAGCCAGCCAATCTGTTGTAAAATATTGAGGGGGACCACTGATTTCTTTTGTCTGCGTAATCACCTTATAAAGAGATTCTTGTTTGACCGTAACAAATGCATCCCCAGCAATAAGCACCTTATCCTTCTCACGGAATAAAGATATATGCCCTGGTGAATGGCCAGGCGTATGAATCCATCTGAAACCTGCCATAAATGGAACACTACCATCAGAAGGTAAAACTTTGAGGTTACCACCTAAATTTATAGCTTCATTTGGAAAAATAGGTGACATTTTAGCAACCAAGCCGTTATTTACCGTTGGATCAGGCTCGGGATAATTTTGTTTTCCAGATAAAAAGGGTATTTCCAATGTATGCGCATAGACAGGAACATCCCACCGCTCTATTAATTCTATGAGTCCTCCGACATGATCAAAATGACCGTGAGTCAGTATGATTGCCTTCGGTCGAGACTTAGAACCATAACGTTCTTCAACAACTGAAATGATCTCATCCGCACTTTTGGGCATCCCCGCATCTATTAGCACAAAATCTTTCATCTGCGGTTCACCATAAAGTACAATATTTACAATTTGAATCGTGTATTGATATAAATCAGGTAATATGTCTATACCTACACCGCTTCCAACAGAAGTTGCTGGGATAAATTTATAATCGTCCCCGTAATTCAAATTCTTGTCCATTTTAAATCATCTTCTTTCAATTAAGTCATTGGAGGTTCAAGCATTAACTATATGAAAATGCCACAACTATTGATGATGGCATACGCATACTTACCTTCTTACTTCTTTTCTTTTTTATTGAAGGGCTGTTCTTTCTGTTGCTCTTGTTCCTCTTTTACTGCTTCTAATTCTTCAGGATTAAATTCCATTGCTATTTCTTCTTGCTCTACTTCATTCTTTTGCTTTTCTTTTGTCAAAACACTCACCTCCAATATGCTTTAAAGTGGCCTTCCTAAAGAAAATCTATACTTTTCACTTTTTCAAAGCTACATTAAACGTATAACTAAACAGAAAACACCCATTCTATAAGTGCGTAGTGTTTCACTACTTAAAGAGCTGCAGAGATTTCTTTCTCTGTGGCTTCTTTTAATTTTTACATTAATAATTTTATTAAAAGTGAATTTTACTTATTTTTTCAGCCATACTAACATGGCTTTAATGGCGAAAAATAAGAAAAGGATGTGTACAGATGGGTATTCTTGGTGGAAATCCAAAAGATGAACCGTTGCATTATGGTGAGGTATTTAGTGTTTGGTCGGGTTTAATTGCAGACTATGGCATGATTTCTGGCTATCAAACGTTTTATAATCATGCTGGTGATGAAGATCTTAAAAAAATTATTGAAGATATCATCGAAACATGCAGGGAAGAAGTAAAGCAATTAGAAAAAATTCTAAAAACAAACGGGATCGCACTACCTCCTGCATCACCTGAGAGACCTGTAGCAAGACTGGAAGATATTCCTCCAGGTGCAAAGTTTAATGATCCAGAAATAAGCGCTGCCCTTACTGCTGACGTTGCAGCTGGATTAGTTGCATGTAGTCAGGCAATGGGTACTTCTACTCGTGAAGACATCGCATTAATGTATGGGCAATTCCATATGGCTAAAGCTCAGCTTGGCGCAAAACTTTTACGTTTAAACAAAAATAAAGGCTGGCTTGTACCACCACCATTACATGTTAATTATCCTGAAAAATAAAGACTATTCCCCCGAATTGAGGAAAGTAAATGTATTATTATAAAGAAGAATTGATAAACATTATTAAACCTGACAAACCAGATCCTCAAGCAGCACGAGTAATGCAAGAAATACTTGGTGGTCATTATGGTGAAATGAGAACCATGATGCAGTACTTTTTTCAAAGCTCTAATTTTAGAGGCAAAGAAACCCAATATCGTGATTTATTACGTGGCGTTTTCTTAGAAGAAATTGCACACGTTGAACTTGTACAAAATACAATCAACCAATTACTAAATGATTCTGGGGAATCCTCTGCTCCTGGAAATAACGGCATGGACCAAGCACCTTTAGATGAGGCAGTTAAACATGCCAATCCACACCATTATATTGTGGGTGCACAATCATCTTTGCCTGTAGATGCAGCAGGTAATCCCTGGAATGGTTCGTGGGTTTATGCACATGGAAACCTTATTGCAGATTTATTGGATAATTTAGTACTGGAGTCAACGGGTGTACTTCAAAAGACACGTATATATGAGATGAGTTCTAATCAGACATTTAGAGAAACACTTGCTTTTCTAATTGTTCGTGACAATGCTCATCAAAATGCATTTGCCAAAGCATTAGAAACTTTAGGGGTAGATTGGGGAAAATTATTCCCTGTACCGAACTACGATATCAACAAATACCCAGAGTGTAGAAAGTTTGTTGAAATGGGTTATCACAATGCTCAATTTAACTTTAGATTAGATCCAACTCGTATCGGGGAAATCTTTCAAGGACAAACTCCAAGTAGAAATGGTGGAGAATTAAATGTGACCCCTCCACCAGAAGGATTCCCAGTACCTGTTATGCCAGAGATGCCAAATGAACACAGTCCTGGCCTGAAGGATATGAATAACTAAAATACTTTTAGCTGTAGCGTTTGTCGACGCTGCGGCTTTTTGAATGTATAAATCCCTATATTTACACAAACTATTAATAAGTGTATCGCACAAACTTTCATAGGCTGTGGCGTTGTCATAGTCTTATTTTTATTTTAAAGGCAATAAACTATGCACAATGAGTTAACTTTTCATATAAATAGTAGTGTTAAGCTAATCTAGTTTAACATGTACCTCCCGAATTGTTACTTAGGGTCACTTTCAGCCGAGTGACCCTTAAATATTTATATAAACTTCGTTTTAAAGGAGATTATTTTGCCTGAAGCTTTCTATACTTTACATATTCTAGATTTTCGAAAGGAGGGACTTTCATATGGGATATGAAGTTTACGGTTCAAACTATGGCAAGCATGATAATTTATCATTCGCTCTAATTGTTGTCCTCTTTATTCTTTTAATTATTGCTGGCGCTACTTTCTTATATCATTAATAATTACCTTCTATTATCCTCAAATATTCATGCTATGATCAAAGGGTCGTCTTCCACCCTGGTGACCCTTTTTTACTACTTACTTTGTAGCATAGAAGAATATATGTAGAAGCTTGCATATGTAAAGTTTGTAGCTTACATAGTGTACTAATCTAACAAGCAGTTCATAGAATATATCAAGCATAATTTTGGCTAAAAATAACGAAGGAGAATGTCTATGAGCATTGATTTTATTACACTTGCCCCAACAGTCATGCAGGTGTTTAAAGCTGGAGATGCAAATCCCAAAAAAGTAAAGCGCATTGTTTATGGACAAGCTAGCTCAGATGCAAATGGAATAGCAACATTCTACTTTACAGACAATGCATTAGTGAATGGCAGTCCTCTCTTATCTACTCTTGACTATGCAGTGGCAAGTGTATACTCGACAAATTCAACAATAAACTTAAGACCGAGGGTTCAAATGAGAGAGAAGAATATTAGTGGAAAATATGTCTCTGCTAATATTACAAATATTAGTGGTGTGACAGTATTAGGAATTAATGTATTAGGATCGGAAAATCCAGTAAGTGGCGTGATTGTAGATTTTATGATTTTAGGTAGTTTTGATTTGTAAACAGATCATACTGAACAAACTCCCTCGTGTTGCTTTTACATTCTTCTTGGTAAAACCTCTTATCCTCACTTCTTTCATCGAGAATAAGCAAGTAACAAATGTATTTTGATATGTAATGAGAAAAAATAAAGACAAAGTCGAAAAAATCGACTTTGTCTACTGAAACCACTCTATTTAAGAATGTTTTTCTTCATTTAAAAATTAAAGTTTAACGATGTTAGCAGCTTGTGGTCCACGTTGACCTTCTTCAACTGTGAATTCAACTTTTTGACCTTCTTCAAGTGATTTGAAACCTTCACCTTGGATAGCTGAGAAGTGAGCGAATACGTCTTGTCCGCCTTCTACTTCGATGAAACCGAAACCTTTTTCTGCGTTAAACCATTTTACTGTACCTTGTGTCATTTAAATGACCTCCAATAATGTTATTAAATAAAATCATACTACTTCCAAAGAAAAAAATTCACATATTACAAAAAGTAACTAACAAAACACGATTACTCTTTGTAATATGTGAATTTATTATTTCTTTAAGAAAGATTCTATTACATACAGTATATGATAAAAAATCGTATTAGTCCAGTGTAAAGTGAATTTTTTTATCAATGAAGGCTAAAACCTGCACGTACCACCATTTTTAAAGGTTAAAATTAGTCATTTCACCGCCATTAAGTAGCTAGAGACAATTGTTTTTGTATTTCAATAGCGACATTCCTTACCTCATTAATCCATATAGTTTTTGAAGCTGAATATTACATTTAAGGACTTAATTGCCCTATGCATCCTTAGGCTCCACATGGACATGCACTTCGTAAACCCCTTGCTCTTCCACCATATTTTTCTCAACAACCGAAGCAACATCATGTGCTTTCGTGATATTTAACTTTGCATCTACAAGTATAACGACATCAATTACCTCATTATTCCCATAATTTCTTCCTCTGATTTCTTTCAATCCTTTAACGCCATCTATTTTTAAAATAATCTCTTTGTATGTTTGCAGAATTTTCTCATCAAATCCATCTGATAGTTCATGAGAAGCTTCCTTAAAAATCTCCCAAGCTGTTTTACAAATAATGAAACCTACCACAATTGCAGTTATCGTATCTAACCAAGGCATATGTAGTTGTGACCCTAAAATTCCTACAGCGGTTCCAATACTTACCCAAGCGTCTGACAAGTTATCTTTAGCTGCAGCCATAATGGCCTTACTATTGATTTTTCCAGCCAATTGTTTGTTGAAACGATAGACAAAATACATCACCAATGCTGATCCTACCCCTACATAGGCTGCGACCATATCCGGCGATTCTTTACCGCCTTGAAAAATGGAAGAAAAACCACCGACCAATACTTGAATACCAACGGCCATCATAATAAATGATGCGACCATCGATGCAATGGTTTCACTTTTCCAATGACCATAGCGATGATCATGATCTGCTGGTTTTTGTGAAAGCTTTAGTCCAATAAGTACTGCAATAGAGGCAATAATATCTGTCGTATTATTCAACCCATCCGCTTTTAAAGCTTCTGAACCACTCATATAACCAATGCCAACTTTTATGATAGATAAAATTATATAGGCAATAATACTGATAATGGCACCACGTTCACCTAATTTAAGATTATTATATCTTTCTGCTTCCAATTTACTTACCTCCCACTTACGTACCTTATCATCATAACAACCCAATATCGAGTGGGTCTACAGCAACCTTTTTGCCTTACTATACATAAGTAGGCGGAAGATAAAAGTGTTGATGTGGGGAAAAAATAAAGCCCTTAGGAAGAAACGCTGTCACTGGTTCAAAGCCTAGAAATTATTATACTAATCGAATAAAATAGTAGTGTATCTGTTCTTTAAGATTTTTTCCTCCAACGAACACACCTAACAAACCTTGGTCATTTCCAATTTCGGGAATGACCCTTTTTTAGGTACTTATAAGCACGTAGAAAAACCTTGCCACAACTGTAGCAAGGCTTAGAAGAATTATCCTCGTAGAAACCCGCCCTCTGAGTGGATTATTTGTCCAGTTATCCATGTAGCCTCCTCGCTAGCAAGAAAGCTAATCACCTTGGCCACATCCACTGGTGTCCCAATCCGCCCCATTGGAAATTTAGGTAATAGATAGCTTCTAATCTCATCATTCATCCATGTAGAATCTGTTGGCCCTGGATTGACAGCATTGACGGTAATACCCAGCGGTGCTAGCTCCTGTGCTAATGATCTAGTAAAGGCTGAAATTGCCCCTTTCGTTGCCACATAGGCTAGCTCTCCCATCATAGGACCTAAATCTTGACCAGATGTCATATTAATGATTCTTCCTGAATTTAAATTAGCTTTTTCAAAAAGACGTGCAAATTCCACACAAAGTAGTAAGGTTGATCTCATATTCACCGCGTAATGCTCGTCTAATGTTTGAGCATCTAACGCTAGATAACCATCTTGTGCTGAATGGGCAGCATTATTCACTAAAATGGAAGGTACACCTAGTTTTTCGAAAACCGTTTGGAGTATCCTTTTTGGAGCTTGAGAATCTGATAAATCAATTGACATTTCTTCACATGAAACACCCATACTCAAAATTTCCTGTTTGAATTCTCCTATCCACTTACGATCAGCATGCCAGTGTGTGAAAAAAACATTGACACCGTCCGTAGCCATTCTTCTACAAATAGCTGTTCCAATATCTTGAGGGTGGCTTGCACCCGTAATGATTGCTATTTTACGTGTTGTTTTATTCATTTCTTTTTACCCCTATGCTTTTTGATGGTTATTGAGATTATGAATAAAAAAAGAGCATTACCATCATGGTCTGCTCCGTTTTTAGAAATACAAAACCCTTACACTGCACATCCTTTGAAAATGACCACCATACCTAGACATACACCCTAAGCTACAGAAATTGTCACATGTAGAGTATGTATTCCCCTCTTCATTTAACTGAATTCATACCAAACAAAATTCGTGATAATTTTCTAATCTAAAATTATAATCTTATTTTGAACATCAATAGAAAAGTTTTCTACATCAAATTGATGCTGCTTTATCATATCTTCCGCTAACTGTTGAGCCTTCTTTTTAGCCTTGTGATTTTTTTCTTCTGTTAAATTAATGCTTACTTGAATTCCTTCAGACGTCATACTATGGTCAATGCTGAAAGTCCCGAAATCTTGGGCAAACATCTTCTCAAATAGATTGGCCATGACATCATTATAACTGAGCCGAGTTGAGATCGCTTCTGCTGGCTCATAGAGTTGCTTTAACGTTATTTGAAAAGAGATGGGGTTTAATTCATTAGCTTTGATAACGTCCAGCATTGTTTCCTCTATGTGTTGCTTTGTCTTGTGATCGACCTTGTCGGGTAATGACACAAGGAGCTCTATTTTTCCATTAGGTGAAATTCCGTAATCTAACAGAAAGCTATAGGATTCTTTGCGCAATGTATAAGAAATCTCACTAATTAAAAATTGATATTGCTGAATATAACGCAATAATTCATCATTACTAGGCTGTGACATAGAAACATTGGTTTTTTCAGCATATTGAATAGGTGCATTTGCCAAAAAGAAAAATGCACCACAAACAATGCTTAAAAGTAGAAACCATAACGTAAACAACCTTTTAATAAACATGTATAGCCCCCTTATTCGGGACTATATGCCAACTATCGAAAGTAAATTACGGTAGAATTTTATAAAACAACACACGATCTTGATTTTCACCACCATAATTACTATGAATGGACATATTATCTATCACCTTGTCACCTTTTTCCATTCTAAAACCCAGATTCGTATGGAAGGCGATGGATACTTCATTAATAGGCGACGTGACACATTTCACAATATTTCGATGGTATTGCTTCACCACATGAAAGAATACATCATATAATCTTTTTGCAATATTCTGTTTTCTATAATCAGGATGGACCCCAACAAAATGGATGAACGCTTCATTTGTTTTAGACTGCGATAAAAAGCCAATGAGGAAGCCGATAATCTCGCCATCCTTCTCCATAATTAGGCTTGTATTTGTAAAGTGATCAAAAAATAATTTAGGCAGCTTATCTGACATATTCCTACCACCCCACCACTCATTAATCAATGGAGATAAAGTATAGTAATCTGAACTCTGTACACTACGAATGTTCATGGAATCCCTCCTCCTTTTCAAGTCATACAACAGATTTATGGTCTGAATGTATCTACAGCTATTATATAAATGGTGACAATCACCATAGCATACCCCACTAAAAATGCATATTAAGTTATTGTGCTGAGGCTCATACAAACTCAAAAACAATCACCATAACCAGATATGGATAAAACAATGTAAATGAATACTATCTTTATACCCTCCATCTAGGAAGGTTAATCCTACTCTTATTTTACCCTACCATTTATTTCAATATCAATGGTTCTATTATACCTTTGCCATCACTAATGCCTTTAACGTGTTACTTAAAGCCTGAATGTGGTTCGTGGTGTCTGTCATGCTTACGAGAAGCTGATTTTCATCCTCCACTGAATGTAGAATAGCACCAGTAGAAGCTGCATTTTGCTCCGTCATGTGATTCAGTTTTTCAATTTGCATTTGGATTACCTCAAATTGTGAGATGGCACTACTTAATTCCTGCATCCCTCTTGTTAAATCTGTATTCGTTTCTGTAAAAGAATCCTTTAAATTATTAAAGAAATGACTGACATCCTGTAAAAGCTGTTCACCATGCTGGAGTGCCTTTTCACCGTCATCAGAACGTTGATGAGCCTCTGTTGATTTTTCAAACAAGGTTTTTGTCACATTGGTAATGCTGACAGTAATTGCAGCGCTTTCCTCTGCTAGCTTACGCACCTCATCTGCTACAATGGCAAATCCCTTTCCATGTTCCCCCGCTCTAGCTGCTTCTATCGCGGCATTTAAGGCCAATAAATTAGTCTGTTCTGCAATATGGGTAATCCCCTTTAATAGACTATCCACCGTTTGTAGGCTGTATTGAAGCTCTTTGACAGTTTCCACTGTTGAGCCCATCGCATAACTCATGACGCTCATTTGAGTCATGGCATCCTGCATTTTATCCCATCCTGCTAATACTTCTTGTTGTAGCTCAGTAGATTTAGCGACCGTATCCTTCGAAATCGTCAATGTTTTATTGACAAAATGAACCGAGTCGCCCATTGTGCCGTGAATCATTTGCAAACTGGATGCCTCCTGCTGAATACTTGCAGAAATATCCTCTGTCGCTACTAAAATTTGCTTACTAGAGCCAGAAATCCTTTGCATTGTTTGTTGGAATTGCGTGACATGCTTGTCCAATGCCTGACTGCTCTTTTCAATTTCCTGAAATGTATTTTGTAGTTGATTGAAGGATGCACGCACTTCATTTTGCTGGATTTCTGCATGTTGAATCAGTTCATTCCCCCATTTTGCCAGCAAATAAAAAGCAATAATGACCCCATTCATAATTGCCAGAAGTGTCACAAAGACAATGGTATCATCAAATGGGCCTAACAATGATGACGAGTTGACCATATATAAAATGAAAAAACTAAAATTGGTTAGAATCCCAAAGAAAACAATCAATTCTTTTTTAAAATACAGGGCAATAATGGCCACTGTGCACAGTAAAATATAATGTTTATTTAATGAGAAGCTATCAAGCAAAAATAAGGTAAACACAACACTTGATGGAATGAGGCCAAAAATAAAGCCTTTGACATACGTTTTTATAGGTAAAAAATAATTACATACCGCTAACGCAATGACAGCTAGCCCGATCAATAAAAAATGGATGCCCTTTGATAGAATCATAGGTCCGCATATTAGAATGGCCAAAATTGAGATAATAGCCAAATTGACACGATGAACTTTTCGTGTATCATAACGAAGTTTATGCTCCATTACTATCCCCCTTAAAAAATGAATAGACATTCAGTTAAATTTTCTATTATTATATAGTATAACAACTACTTTTTGTAGCTAAATATTGCATTTATAAGCAGAAATAGCTTATTTTTGAAATAAAAGGGGGAAATTGAATTGACTAGCGTCCAACAAATTGCACCAAATTTCTACTGTATCGATACACATGATTTAGGTCGAGAGCAGCGAACAAGCTCCTATCTATTAATCGATGAAAAGATTGCTCTCATCGAAACTTCGGCCAGTCCATCCGTACCTTATATTATGGAAGGGTTACAGAAATTAAATATTGCAGTAGAGGATATAGACTATGTCATCGTGACACATATTCATTTAGACCATGCAGGCGGAGCAGGGTTATTTTTGCAAAGCTGTCCCAATGCTAAATTAGTGGTTCATCCACGAGGCGCAGCCCACATGATTGATCCAAGTCGTCTTATCCGCAGTGCTAAAGGAGTTTATGGCGCTGAATTTGACCGCCTTTTTGATCCAATTGTGCCCATTGACGCTGCAAAAATTATAGAAGTTCATCACGAACAGCGTTTACAATTAGGTCAACATCAATTAACGTTTTATCATACTGAGGGACATGCTAAGCATCATGTTTCAATGCTTTATTCCGCTACAAACGGCTTGTTTGTAGGAGATACCACAGGTGTTCGCTATCCCGAAATGGATGAGGAAGCAATTGATTTAATCATTCCGTCCACCTCTCCAAATCAATACAACCCTGAAACAATGGAACAATCCTTAAAATTGTACGAAAAGCTACAAGCAAGTGAATTATACTTCGGTCACTATGGGGCTTATAAAAATCCAGCTGAAGCCTATCGTCAGGTGCGCTATTGGACACCGCTCTTTTTAGAAGAAGGTAGAAAAGCGCAAGCAGCATCCAGCCAGTTCCAAGAACAAGTTCACTACTTAGATGCTCGCTTAAAGGAACTTTTATTCAACTATCTACAGGAAAACGACATTCCGTCCGATCATCCTGTCTATCAAACCATCCCATTCGATACCATTGTGTCCGCAATGGGCATACTGGATTACCTCGAAAAAGTAAATGCACAGGTTCCACTATAACGGCAAAAAGAGGTGTTCCCAATGACATTGGGAACACCTCTTTTTTAGAAGCGCTTGCAGTATTGGTCAAAGCGATCTTTTTTGTAAACCTGAGTTTTATCAGGTAAACCCTGCTCGTTTTACATCGCACAGCGCTCATGCCCTGTCAGAGCTTCCCTATCCCCATAAGTGTCCTCATGCCTTTAATTGATCTAGAACTGCTTGAAAATTTTGTTGCTCCCCTACTTCACGAAATAATTGAAAGGGATTGCTCATTTTTTTCATGCGCGCCATGACAAAGGGAATCGTAAAAAGTGTTGGTGTTAGGTTTTCATTGACCTCCTCCCATAGAAGCGGTGTTGCTACTAAACCCATTTCATTGCCCCGAGTAGAATACGGGGCAATGATAGTCTTGCCCTCTGCATGCTGGACATAATCTAAATATAATTTTTCATGACGATTCTTCTTTAAACGCTCAATTGTATATAAATTTGGCTTTTGCTCACATAAAAAGCGACAAACAAACTCTGTAAAAATACGTACCTCTTCATAAGTAAATGTATTTGCGGGTAAAGGAATATACAGCTGTAAACCTTTTCCACCTGATGTTTTGACGAAGGATTGGAGCTGAAAATAATCAATAATGTTCTTTAAATCAAGTGCGCCTGAAACGGCTAATGAAAAATCTTGTACTGAGGGAGGATCTAAGTCGAAAACGATTTCTGTCGGGTACGGAGAATGATGTGTTTGAAATGGAATGTGGAACTCTAATGCCAGCTGATTTCCAAGCCACAATAACGTTTCCAAGTTATTACATACGATATAATCAATATCATCCATCACAGCTGTTGCCACAAAATCAGGCATTTTTTCTGGTCTACTTTTTTGATAAAAACTTTCACCTGGAACACCATGTGGATAGCGTATTAGCGTTAGAGGGCGATCCTTTAGAAAAGGCATTAAATAGGGCGAAATATTTTGCAAATAGAACAAGTATTGATCCTTTGTAATACCCATATTCGGCCATACAGGCTTGTCTGGATGTGTGATAGCAACTGAATCAGGGATAGGATACAGTTGACGTTGCATGTGCAGCCAATGACATTGCTCAGGTGCTATCTCTAATCGAAAGGCATGAAATCTAGGTTCCCGAAGCTTACTACCATCAAAATCAATACAGGCAATATCAACACAAATCGAAGGCTCAAGTGCCCATAGCTCCTTTTTACGCAGTCCATTAGTCTGAAAGAATTTGACAAGTGTTTGATGCTCTTCCTCTGTCATCCCATGCTTAAACGTAACGACTTCTCGTAATTCATTGTCCTCAAAAACTGCACCATGAAAATAACTATTGCTATGGTCATATTGTGTGACAATGACTGTGACATAACGCCAATTTTTTATCTTTAACCAATGATTTGATCGTATGTTTTCAAGCCATTTACTTGTTTTCTTCTTAGCAACAATGCCTTCCCCATTGTAAAGCTTGATGGACTGCCATATGCTCTCATGCTCCTCACTACCATGTATGACTTGGATAGGCGTTGGATTCTCATAGTTTACGCTTGGCCATTTGAACTTCGTCGCAAGCTTGACCAATTGCTCCTTTCGCGTTTTTAAATAGTGGTTTTGGAGAGATTCTCCTTTAAGGGTTAAAACATCAAATGCTAGATAGTGAAAAGGACATGAATGAGCATGTTCCTGAATCACGTCTTGATTTTGCATTCTCCCCCTCTTCTGAACAACGGCAAAATCACTTTTATAATGATTGCGTAAATAAACTAACTCCCCATCCAAGGTTAGGGGTAAAAAGGTTTGGATGGATGTATATATTTGCTGACAAAAAGCTAAAATTTCGGGAAACAGGTGATTTAAATGTCGCCCATTTCTACTAATGAGCTTCGGCTCCTCATCCCAAACTAATAAGCAGCGAAAACCATCATATTTTGTTTCAAATAGCCATTCATCTCCACTAGGAATATCGTTTGTTTCCGATAAAAGCATTGGTTTCATTTCACAATACCTACTTTGCTTTTTATATTCAGTGTTTGAAGATTTCATTTTAAGATACATAAAAAACCTCAAAATACATCATAGTAAGAAAAACGAGGTGACAACAATGCATACAGTGTGGAAAGGCAGTATTTCCTTTGGACTTGTTAATATTCCTGTGAAACTACATGCTGCAACTGAAAATAAAGATGTCAAATTGCGTCAGCTTCACAAAGACTGCCATACGCCGATTAGTTATAAAAAGGTTTGTGAGGGCTGTAACCAAGAGGTAACAGATGAGGATATCGTGAAGGCTTATGAATATGCCAAAAATAAATTTGTTGTGTTGGATCAAGAAGATTTAGAAAACTTGCGTAAGGAAAATGAAGATAAGGCTGTGGAAATTATTGATTTTGTGCAATTAACTGAAATCGATCCAATCTATTTTGAACGCACCTATTTTTTATCACCCGATTCGACGGGAGCCAAAGCCTATTCATTGTTACGAAAAACATTAGAACAATCAGGGAAAATAGGCATTGCCAAAATCGTTATCCGCTCTAAAGAGCAACTTGCCATTGTGCGTGTTTATCAAAATGCCCTTGTGATGGAAACAATTCACTATCCAGATGAGGTAAGGAGCATTGGCGATGTCCCTAATATTCCAAGCGAACAGGATGTAGTACAAAAGGAGCTCGATACAGCCCTCATGTTAGTGGAACAACTAACAACTACATTCAACCCTGAAAAATATACAGATGATTACCGCAATGCTTTATTAGAACTAATTGAAGAAAAGAAAGCTACAAATACGATATCTACAAGCGATAAACAACGTCCAATTCCTGAAAATGTCACGGATTTAATGACAGCTCTACAGGCCTCTTTAGAAAAAACAAAAAAGCCCGCTACAAGAAAACGGACTACACGTACAAAGAAAAATGCCTAAGAACAAGCGTATCCTGACATCGGGATACGCTTTAGAATTGTCGAAAATAGGAATCTAAATCCTTATTGCGCTGAATCATTAAAAGTTTAGCCAATACAGCATGTTGCTGTTTAAAGAATTTAGGCTTTCCTACCCTTTCAAAGCGTTTATTCCAACGAAACATTTTAAAAAAGATCGAAAAAGTAGGTTGATAGTGAGCTTTTTCGAAGCCCATTTTTTGTTTTATAAATCTTTTTATTATACGAAAGACTCGAATTTTATAAGGCGTATCGAGAAAGATAATGCAATCAGCTTGCTGGAAGCTATCAACAACCCACTCCTCCTGATGGATCCCCTCTATAATCCAACTGTTCGTTTGGAGAATGGTTTGTAAGTGCTCCTTTTTTTCTTCATCTGTTCTTAGAATATCCCCTGATTCCTTTCGCATCCATGCCACATTATCAAGCTCATAATAAGGAATCTGCAAGGTTTTAGATAACTTCCTCGCCAATGTCGTTTTCCCACTGCCAACGGACCCAATGATATGTATTTTTTGTGGAAACGCTTTTGTCACAGAACCCCTCCATTGTATGTACCTTTGTAGAAATAATTCCTTTATTATACAATAGATTTCAACTTACATAACGATAGTTTCCCAAGAACATTCGTTCCTACTTATGGTATGATGAAGGAAAACTAGGAGATCTTTATTCATGACAATACATGAGCAAATGTCGCAACAACAAATAGCTGGCCTCAGCATTGCCTATATAAAGGATGGTGAGCTTCAGAAAGCAGTGTGCTTTGGTCTATTAGAGGTCGGGAAAACTAACAGAATCAATACCCAAACCATCTTCAATGCCTGTTCAATTAGTAAACTAGTTACAAGCATTTTAGTGATGAAGCTGGTCGAGCAAGGTATAGTAGATTTAGATGAGGATATTAATCAAAAGCTCACATCTTGGAAGATGCCAGATCATAGCTACACTCAGGGAAAAAAAGTAACATTACGACATTTGTTAAGTCATCAGGCCGGAATTATTGACCCTAAAGGCAGCTTCTCTCCCTTACATTCACGATGGCAGAGGCCTTCGATGGTCGACTTATTAAAAGGTACAACTCCTTATTGTTCCATTCCAATCGATAGTACTTTTGAGGCCGGACAAGAATTTCACTATTCAGATGCTGGCTTTTGCATTGTTCAATTGCTGATTGAGGATACAATAGGCTCAAGTTTTTCAACACTTATGACAGACGTGATTTTCCGACCACTAGCCATGACAAATAGCTTTTTTTCTTCCGCAGTCCCAACTGCCAATACAGCAAGTGGTCATCAGAAAGATGGCACCCTAACAGCACAAAGATACCCTATTTACCCGTATGATGCAGCTTGTGGATTATGGACAACACCGTCAGATCTAGCAAAATTATTACAAGAGGTAATGCAGGCCTTAAAGGGAAAGGGTACACTTGGTTTAGCTTCAATCCATGAGCTAATTCGTCCTCAGGGCTGTAAAGAATGGATGGGCCTTGGTGTATTTCTTGATGGTGCTGGTGAGCAGCTTGAAATATCCTCGCTTGGCTGGGGCGTTGGCTATCAATGTATGCTAGTGGCCTACCCCCACCTAGACAAAGGCTTTGTTGCCATGACTAACACCGATACAGGCGTTCATCAAATGCAAGGTCTCTTAGGAGAAATCTATCGTTCCTTTATCAAATAAAGAAGAGGCTTGATTTAAGCCTCTTTCCTTACCTCATAATGTAGTTGTACCATTTGACCATATCGTTTTGTTTCCAATAGCCTTAAGTTTTCGAATGGACGGGGAGATTTAAACAAGGGTATCCCTGAGCCCAGTAAATGGGGTGTAATCGTAATAATCCATTCGTCAATTAGCCGCTCCTGTAAAAAAGCATCTAGAAGGTTCCCTCCCCCTACCATCCAAATCTTTGTGCCTTCTTGCTCTTTTAAACGTTGAGTAAATGTGATGACATCCTCTTGGATAAACGTCACATGCTCATTTTCCCCAGTTTGAGTTGTTGAGAACACATAGCATTTTTTATCAGGATAAGGGAACGGTTTAAGATGTTCTAGGATATAATCATATGTCCGTTTTCCCATAATGACGGTATCAATGGTTTGATACATATCAGCGTAGCCATTATCACCCTCTCCCTCTGTTTCCTCTAGCCACTGTAGATCATCATTTTCCTTGGCAATAAATCCATCTAAACTCCCTGCAATAAATACCAGTATTTCCCGTGACATTACGTCAGCTCCTCTTCTTTTGAAAATCTCTTGTACAATCTCTATACTAAATATAAAACATGACAACTATTGGCATGATTAAATAAAAAGGTGAACAAAATATGACCAAAGCTAAACGATTAATTGATATTTTGCTATTCGTCAGTGTGAAAAAGAAATTTACAGCGCAGGAAATTGCCGACACCTTCCATATTTCCGTGCGAACGGTGCATCGTTACCTTTTGGATTTAAGTGATATGGGGCTACCCATTTACGCGGAACAAGGAAGACATGGGGGCTATACGGTGCTATCCAATGCTATTCTCCCCCCGATATTATTTACTGAGGAAGAGGCGGTCGCCATCTTCTTTGCATTCCAGTCTTTGCACTATTATCGTGATTTACCCTTTAATACTGAAATGAAGTCTGTCTCTCAAAAGCTGTATGAATCCTTACAGAAGGAAGCCAAGAAAAAGGTGGATACGCTGCAATCCTATATTGCCTTTTGGAACCCTAAAAGAGCCATTACAACACCACTCCTAACGGACGTTTTAGAGGCTATCATCAACCAATCACAATTGCATATCCAGTATGAATCGAAGTCTGGTATCACCTCTAAGCATATCCAGCCTATTGGCGTGTACGCTCATGATGGCTTATGGTATATGCCTGCGCTACTGCTATCAAATGAAAGAATATTACTCTTCCGTGTAGATCGAATTAAAGGGATAAAAATTAGTGAAGCAAACCATAAAACGACGATGAATTTGCAGCAATGGCTTGAAACTGACTATGAGCCTCAGCAGCCTATTCGGTTATATGTAGAATTATCAAGCGAGGGCATTCGTCAATGTTTAAGTGAGCCCCATCTTGAAAAAGCGGTTGTTCGACATAGTGATGGAACAGGCTATATCGATACGATTATCGATCAACATGAGCTCCACTTTAATAGCTCCCTATTCTTTCGCCTTGGTCAACATGCAATTGTCAAAGAACCATACGCACTAATTCAGCTTATACGTCAGCATGCATATGAGCTATTAGCGATTTACCCTGAGCCAATAGAGCCTCTATAAGATGACAATTTTGTTAGATTCACGTAACATTCATCGTTACTACTTTTAAAAGATCTTCCTTATAATTGGTTTTAAAGGAGGAGATATACGTTGCAACCGACCAACAGTAATAAACGGATTGATACATTAGATTATTTAAGAGGGTTCGCCTTACTGGGCATTATTTTAGTCAATATCCCCTCATTAATGTGGATTGAACCACCTGAATTGGCAAACGATATTGCCTATAGCCGCTTTCTGACACTTTTTGTAGAGGGTAAATTTTTTATCATTTTTTCATTTTTATTTGGAATAGGATTCTATCTCTTTATTTCACGCGCACAGGCAAGGGGCGAAAAAGCCTATGCCTTATTTAGTCGTAGGCTTTTGATTTTACTGTTTATGGGGCTAGTGCATTTTTATTTCCAACCAGGTGAAGCCTTAACTGTCTATGCTATCTTTGGCTTTGTAGCCTTACCTTTTTATAAAATGCGCAAAGACATCAATCTCATCCTTGGATTCATCCTATTAGCCATCACTGCCTATTTTGGTCTAAAAATTTTAATGCCATTTCCACTGATTTTGCTTGGTCTAGCTGCTGGTCAATATCATTTATTTGAAAATATCTCGTTACATCGAAATAAAATCATGTTCGTGACGATTGTAATGGGCTTTATAAGCATGGCTAGCTGGTTTTATCAATGGCAGTATGTCCCTGAGCCTCTTGTTAATATCCAGCATTTGCCCAAGGATCAGCTAGCGGCTCATATTACAAATATTGAGCAATTTTCATTAATTGGACTACAGTTTAGCCCATTCGCTTCTGCCTTTTACATGGGAACAATCATCCTATTATTACAAAGCACTTTGTTCCAGCGACTATTGGCACCGTTAAAAGCATATGGGCGCATGGCCTTGACTAATTACTTGGGGCAAACAGCGCTCATTCTCTTAATTGGCCATACTTTCGGTTTAATTGGACAACTTCGCTATCTTGAATCTTTGTGGATTTGTCTAGGCATTTATGGTTGCCAATTGCTCTTTAGTAAGCTATGGCTATACTTTTTCCGCTTTGGCCCTATGGAATGGCTATGGCGAATCGGGACATATTGGACAATTCCTCCCCTACGCCAAAGTACGAAAGATTATTGATCGTAAAGGATAAACACCTATCAGCTTGGTGGTAAACATCATATATTGGTAATGTACCCTACTCGCTTTCCATCTTTGCTCATATCTTCAGCAAGAAACACATCCCCATTTTATTTAGTCACCAAAGTGACTAATTTAAAAACAGCGTTAAGCCATTATTAACGCTGTTTTTTTACTTTTATTACATCTAATAAGTGAATCATTGGGGTTACTGTGTGTGGAATAGGTATTAAAAGCTAATAAAGTTATTGGGACATAAACATACAAGTCACTGGATTTTAAAATCCAGTGACTTGTATTCATTGCCATTATTTTTCTCTTGCAAGCAAGTATAGCTCTTTAACTTGATAATTGGTTCACTGTACTAAATACGGGTTAATGCGCCATCAGGTTTGGGAATTTCTTGTACTGTTAGCTGATTCATTTTACAAAAATGTTTAAAGAATTGTTGTGCCAACTCCAGTTCTTTTGGGTCACTTTTCAACGAAATGATATCAAGTAAAATTTGAGCCATCCATAAATTTTCGAAATAACGATATTTCCCTGTCTTCCATGTCATTTTTTCGGGGAATTTTTCATTGATATAATATTGCCAGAAAAGTAACTGATCCGATTCCTGTTCTGTCAGATGAATTCTGTATTTTGAATGAGCAGGAATATGTCCATCTTCACACAGCTTGCCGACGAATTTTTCATTCACCATATAGACACCTAAGATACGTCTATCACTTTCAGGCTGGCTGGAATCTCTTGCTGTTAAAAGGACAGCGCTATTTTGGTGTAAGCGGCTCGGCTTGTTTGGCTTTCCTTTGTTATTCCCACTCTTTAATATACCTGAAAAAACATTCCACTCTGAAACAGAGCTATGCTGTTCCTCTGAATCACACCAAAAAACCATCTGTGATGCGGGATGAAGTTTATGATTACTCATAAGTTTTTCGTGTTCCAAGCGAAGTAAGAGTTCTTTCCGCTGAAGTTCTTTTGTCTCTTCCATCCGCGCTTCTTCTTCTTCTCGTTCAATTTCCTTTTTTTGTATAATCCCCTCAAGTAACTTAGCATCACTTTTATCATGTATTGTTAGGTGCTTTCCAAAGACATCTGGAAAAACAAACCTTTTATTTTCTGATGCAAAATGTATTTCAATACTCGAATCATTTTGGTTAACTATACTACCTATGCCAAAACGCTTGTGTGTAACTTTCTTATTAATTAGATTCATTTATCTAGTCCTCCTTATGGAATAAAATTAAGTTACTATTAGATAGTAAATTTCCCCAATAACTTCTTTAAAACAATTTCGAATTTTTCATCCGTTTAAAAAATTAAAAAAAC
This sequence comes from Lysinibacillus sp. 1 U-2021, assembly GCF_029916965.1. Lineage (NCBI taxonomy): Bacteria > Bacillati > Bacillota > Bacilli > Caryophanales > Bacillaceae > Lysinibacillus > Lysinibacillus sp. 1 U-2021. Next base: position 3,024,406 of record NZ_CP123966.1, on the reverse strand, counting down.
GTATCCAAATTCTTTCTGCAAAATAGGACATCGGAATTCGAAATACGTTTATAAAAAATGATCGTAAGACTATTATAACATTTTTTATTAAAATTACAAATTTATTATTGACAATACATTTTTACATGAGTTAAAATATTCATTTATTCTCTAAATCATTTTAGAAAAGACCATAGACTTCTGAATAATGCTTTATAAAATCCAACTTTCCCCTGTTCCCTATTTGATGCCCATAAATTCTTCACCTGTTGCATACAATGCAAGTAATACCCTTTTTTGTAGGGAGGATTATATGAAGCAAAATAAAGGTAATCGGAATAGTGAGGGATTGGAGTCCGTGAGTCAAGCAGCTAAGTTGGCTGTCATTGCGGGGGCGATTACAACACTTGGAGACGCTCTAGCGACCATTGCTGCTGGTCTTGCTCTAGAGGATGAATTGAAGGAAAATGAAAGTAATAGCAATGATATTGACAAACTACAAAAGCAAATTGACGAATTACATTATGAAATGAAACAATTAAAAAGGATGTTACGTTAATACCGTCTGTACGCAAAAACGACAATATCACATGGATATTGTCGTTTTTTAGGCTATTTAGCAGCCCAAAGTTCAATCTCTATTTTTATTTCTGGTAGCCCTAATGCAGATACATAAGCAATAGTCATAGAGGGATAGGAATGACCAAACATTACTTCCCATTGCTGATAGAAATGATGCCAATCAATCTCCTCCGTCGCCCATATATTCACCTTTACCACATGAGATGCATCCAATCCCTCAGTTGCTAAAAGCGCTCCAATATTTCTAAATGTATTGGTCGTTTGTTCAATTAAATCTGCAGGCAGTTGATCGTCTTGATCAACCCCAATTTGTCCAGAGAATGCATACATTGTTGCATCTTTTGGAATGATTGTGATGTGGCTGTACTTCCCAACAGGGCTAGGTACCTGCATTGGATTTTTACGTACTATGTTAGTTTTCATATTCTTTTCTCCTTTAGGATTGTATTTTTTTCTAAAAAAGGGCAGACTTATCCCATGTTCGTTGATTTTAGAAAAAAACAGCTGTGGAGAACCCTATACCCATGCTTAAAAAACGAATAGCTCTTTTTTTCATGTGAATTCTCCTCCTTGACCCTAAAGTTATGTTCACTTTACCATTTCTATCCTAGACAATCAATGAAATACCCAAACACTTTTGCATTTCATCGATTATTTCTCAGGCAATTAACTATTCAACCATAGCAATCACAACATATATATAGTAGTGTAAAGCTAAATTAGCCTTACACCTCCGAAATTGTTACTAGGGTCACTCCATCCCAAGTGTCCCTTTGCATAATAGAACTAGGTACCCCTCTTTGGCGGTACCTGGTTTTTTAGTTATTTGGGGTCGAGTCGCACTTATGTTGGCTAAGTTTTGTCCACCTGCATTACAGCTAGTATTAATTCATCTGCAAGTAATGCTGAGGTGTAGAATTCTTATACGGAAATTTACCATTGCCAATACAAGAACTATAAACTTAAATATAATTACACCGCACACTTCCCTAATGCGATCCTTTTGCTTTAAGCTCAAATACTAGAGATTCTTTATCTAAGCATTGTTTATACAACAAATATAGAAAATGAATGCAGTATGCAACTAAAATGATAAGCTTAGTAATTATGAGCCGAGTCATGTTTACATAATTAAGAGATAAAAATATGAATCCCTCCTGTAATAACACTTAATGCCGCTATTGAGATATGGATTGTTCGCAAGCTTCGATTTTTTCTATAGTTGAATAAATTCATTCCTATAATAGCAGTAATTGATAAAAGAATAATTGCAATTAAGCCAATAATTCCTTCATTCTCCAATTCACCCTCATTAAAGTACATGATTATCCCATGACCAATACCTAACAACAATGCCATTGTGCCAAAAAGAATATGATATCTACCTATTAACTTTGCTACGTATAAATATAGCCCTTTAGATTGTGGGAAAGTACGAGTTACAGACTTCAAGAAAGTTCTAATAGGAAAAATCATACCCGCTGCACCAATTCCTATGAATGTACACCAACCAATTAATTCACCAAGGTCCTCATAACGCCCTTCTTCGTGTTGTTGTCTACCGTTACCCTCATCATACTCATCTTTTCCTTCAAAAATATCATCTGCATAAATGGGATTTACATCATACAAAAAAAACATAACTACCAATACTATCCCAAACATTTTTAAATATCGCATAGGAGATCTCCTTCCATATTGAGGTTCAACATTAGTCTAAACAACCAATATGAAAAAAATCTGAAAAACGGTACTAGAAAAAATTACGATATTTAATTTAAATTTCTTTTTTGGCTTAGAATAAGTAGAAGATTGGTCGCACAAAAAATTCAGGTGGATTTCATAATGTTGTTATAAATTAGTTATATTGAATATAAAAAAGGTAGGAGGAGCTTCGTTGAAAATACTGATAGCTGAAGATGATAATCGATTAAGAAAAAACATTGTTCACATCATTCAAAAAGAATTTCATCAGGTGGATGCTGTAGATAATGGTCAGCATGCATTAGAATACATACTGTTTCATACATACGATCTAGTCATTTTAGATTGGATGATGCCAGAAATAAGCGGTATTGATGTGTGCAAAGAAGCTAGAAGAAATGGTTATGAAGGTGGCATTTTAATACTAACAGCAAAGGATGATTGCAATAACATCATCTGCGGATTAGATGCAGGTGCTGATGATTATGTTGTTAAACCATTTAAAATGGAAGAACTCTTAGCGAGAATACGTGCCATTTTAAGAAGAAAAAATAAATCCATTCATCAAATCATTCAAATTGATGATTTAAAGTTATATTTGGATTCCAGAACACTTTTTAAAGATAATCAAGAAATACTATTAACTAAAAACGAATTTTTATTGTTAGAGTACCTTTTTATCAACAAAGGCATCATTCTTACTAGAGAACAAATTTACACACAAGTATGGGGCTTTGATCATGAAATGACTAACAACAACCTTGATGCGTTAGTAAAATTAGTTCGTAAAAAAATCGATCATAATCGTCCAAAATCCATTATTGAAAACATTAGAGGAATAGGATACAGAGTGAGGTAGCATGTTTAAGAAAACTCGTAAAAAACTAACTTTATTTAATTCCATTTATTTTATAGGCTTTTTCTTTGCTTTTCTTATTATTCTATATTTTTCATTAGTTCAACTAATGGATTATCAACAAATAGAAGAACTAGAAACTTATTATAAAGAACAATATCATGACTTTTTTGAGCACAAAAATGATAATAAAGGGAAATTAGAATTTAACCCAAATGGTATGTATTTTTACTATATTTATACAAAAGAGCAGATACTAGTCCACGGTGACGAAAACTATCAAGGTTTATTTAAAGACCTAGAAAAAATCATTCAAACCGAAAATCCTTCTAAACGTTTTGTAAAAAATATAAAGTGGCGCGATAAACATCTTTTAATTTTATCGAAACCCATTCAGCCGAACGGTGAATTTCTTGGATATATTGTTATAGGCAAATCGACCACATCACAATATCATTTTTTTCAAAAAATGATCTTACTGTTTATTGTTTTAATTATAATTTTTACAATAATAATTGGATTCTTAAGTTACTACATGGCAGGAAAAGCCATGATTCCCATTCAACATGCACTTGAAAAACAGAAAAGCTTTGTTTCAGATGCTTCTCATGAGTTAAGAACACCGCTAAGCGTATTTTATAGTTCACTCGATATTTTAGAATCTGATGAAGCTAGTAATATGAGTGATTTCGGTAAAGAATTGATTGAAGATTTAAAGCATGAAGCAGAGTTAATGAAAGAGCTATTAGATAAACTATTATTTTTAGCCCGACATGACAAAAATCGTATTCATTCAACTAAAGAAAAAATCTCCTTAACAGAGTTGCTACTAACGATTAGTAGGAAGTTTAAAAGAGCGTTACCGAAATCAATCGTTTTCGAAACAGAAATCCAACCTAATGTTGAATTTATTGGAAATTCAAATAATATAACTGAATTAATTTATATATTATTAGATAATGCCGCTCAGTACACACAAAGAGGATCAATCTATCTAAAGCTTTTACAAACTGATAAAATGATATATATCTACATTGAAGATACAGGCATTGGGATTTCTAAGGAAGACCTACCTTTTATTTTTGATAGATTTTTCCGGAGTGATGCTGTGAGAAACAGAAACGGAACAGGACTAGGACTTGCTATAGCTGATTCTATTGTTCAAGATCACGGAGGAACACTCACAGTTCAAAGCGAATTGGAAAAAGGTACAACATTTTGTATTCAATTTCCTCTTTATACTAAAAAATAGGCTCTTCATCGTTACATGATGGATAAACCATAGAATGGCATTACATGTATCAGTAGTGCCATTCAACTAGTTTATTTTTTTGAGCTACTTTGGCAGTCTAGCTAACATGGAGAAACTGCCTTTCATCCATTCAAGCACCGCTTACTTACTAACCCCTTGCTTTTGATCTTTCTTCTTAAACCCATCGCTCATCAACCTTACAAGTAGTGCGGTAATTATAACCATTACCGTACTGCTATAAAATAAAATTACCAACATTTGATTTGAGTCAGTACCAATGAATAGCCCATGAATAAGTGATAATATCCAAGCAGGTAAAACAAGAAAATGCATCTTCTTCCAAAGTGAGAAGTTCATTTTATTTATCCATATATCTGATGTTAAAAGAACTATTAAAAACAAATAAAAAGCTATGGTTCCTAGCCCAGACAACAATGCCTGATAGTTAGCGCTAAAAGGTAATACGATTTCAGAAATAGTATAGGGTTCGTATTGATCAATCATTAGTAAAAGTAAATGTACAATAACAGTTATAAATCCCAACCATCCACTCATTTGATGTAATTGAAAGTATAAGTTTTTATTGGACTTGAGAGTAGAAGATTTCCTTAGTAAACCAAAAAAAATTGACATACTGAAGTAAAAATAACTTAAAAGCCCTAATAATCGAATCCATTCCCAAGTACTAAATAACATCTAATTTTTCTCCTCCTTTCAGCCAATATATACTTCCATCATCTTTTGCTATTAAGCAAGCACAAGGCATCTGTAGTTTGTCAAACCATACTTGTAATTCTTGTTCATTTAATAAAAAAGCCAGTTTTGTTGCCACTTCTGCTTGACATAATGAGTTTGTTATTATTGTTGTTTGAAGGATAGGGCTAATGATTACCTCTCCGGTTCTTCCATCTAATAAGTGATGCTTTTCTTTCCCCTGCTGTTTCCAACTTCTAAATATACGATTCGAAGTGGCAATTGCTCCATTTTGAATTCTAATGGAACTGATCTCTTCGTGTATATGAAATGGATGAGCAATCCCAATGGTCCATGTCTTTTTGCCTGACGACCACATTTTCATATCTCCACCACCATCTACAATTCCATACTCGGGAGAAACCTGTCTAAGCCAATCAGCTATTTTTTCAACTACGTATCCTTTGGCAAATCCACCTAAATCAATTAATTGATTATCCGTTTTTAAAACTTCATTGTGATCCAAAAAAAGAAATGGCTTATTTGTCTTTTTTTCTATTTGTATTTCCTTATACGTTGATTCTTGAAAAGGAAAGGATCGATCGTACCCATGTTGTTCTAAATGTAATTTTAAATACGGAGAAAATATATTATTAGTTAATGTATAATAGTTGTCTGCTGCTTTTAAACAATCATATAATGCAGGAGAAATTCTACCTATTTCTCCTACCTTTAGTTGATTAATTTGATTTAACTCATTATTTGGCTCAAATCTCGACCAATCTCTTGCAACGTGTTGCAACCATTTCACCACTTTGTCTTTCCAATCCATTTTTTGCGTTCCAGCAATTTCAATATAAAAGTTTGTATTCATCGTATTTAATGAAAGGGTATCCAAGCAACTTCAACTCCACTTCAAACTATGTTTAGGATCGTTTGGTAGTTCGATCGGTATGAATTTTATTTTGTTGTAGTTGATTCACTCCAACAATTTCAAAATTTGTCCAATCTAATTGAACAAGTTCCTTTTCTCGGTCTGACATTTTTTTTGATTGTTCATTTGTCAAATTTAGATCAGCTATGTTTATATCTGATGGAACATTATTAAATTGCGTTAATAGTAAAGAAGATAATATTACTCCAGAAGTGCCTAATATCCATTTAGCTTTCTTTTGATCTTTCATTCAATCATCTCCCCTTTTTATTTTAATAACTTCAATACAACAGCGTTATTCATTTCTTGCCATTCAGCCACATAGCCCAAACCATTTGAAATTACACTAATTGGAACATATATATTATCATTCAAGTAAAATGTAACAGCTGGTATCGGTGTTTTTATCTCGTTATAGTACACAACATTTGTCCCCGCACGAAAAATTAGTTCTGTACCAGCTTTATTAATTTCCAATATTTTACTATTATCATAATTAACTACTTTTGCACCTAAAAGTTCAGCAACAATTTTACCTGGCACATATATTTCACCATCTAAAGGAATCAAGTAAAGTGACACTGTATTATTATTATTTTCTAGTTTTAATTGAATTTCTTTCGCTTCTTTTAGGGGTAACTCTCCTTTATTTACATAAGTAGATCTTGTCCAAATATTCCATGTATTACTATTTGTTTCAGGGTATCTTTGGTCATAATATTCATATTCATCCTCTTCTTTATAATAATCATCATCTTCCTCGTCATCATCATAATCATCATTGTGCTTTTTATGAACATCACCCTCGTATTTTTTATAATCTTCTTCATCATCCGCATTTGCTATTTTGGCATCAACAAATGGCCAAATTAAACTAATAATTAGCAATATTTTGATAATCCTCATTTTTTCAGCTCCTTTATGATATTTCCATCTTAATTAAGCTAAATGAAAAAATACTGAAAAAACAAAATCATTCATTACAAATTTAACAAATGTATAGACTGCCATGTTTGTTTCGATAGAGGTAGTTAATTTTCTATGAGAATTTAAATAGCATTCTTGATTGAAATCAAAAAAAATTGCCTTCTGCAAATATAGAAGGCAACTTCAGTATTTTACTAGGCTTTTAGGATTCTCCCCCATAATACCTAATACATTTAATTAAACTAAATAAATCGAATTGCAATTTGTACCCATGAAATGTTGTCACTAAAGAAATTACTAATATTATCTAAAGATTTTATGCTCATAAAGATAGTCATAGGAAAGGTCAACAAACAAATATTCATGCTCGTTGATGGCAATGGAGAATGTTCTTGTAATTTCTCCTGTTTCAATATCCCGATACAATTCAGAGATTTCCCCACTTTGATCGTTGCGCATTTTGATAATCGTTTGAAGGAAATAAGGGCGCCAGCTCCAATTTTTATTGATGGCACGTGGCTGTAGCTCCCAGTTCCCATCAATTCGCATAACGTTAGGCGTTAACTGGAACCCATCCTCATTACAAATATAGAGACGGAAGGAGTAGTTATCCAATAATTCAGCTAAGTACTCTAAATGGGAGACATTGTCGCTTGTTGGTTTCACACGGTGCACAATCGCCTCTAATTCCTCCCTTAATTTTTTCAGCTGCAAATATTGCGCCTCCAGCATTTTCTTTTCGGAAGTAATAAATTGCTGGCATTCTTTTTTAAAACGTTCCTTTAATATATCCTTATCGACAAAAGTCATAGCTGGATTTGCTAGGTATGGCCCTTGATAAAATCTACCGCCATTTTTCCAAGCAAATTGTAGCTGATAAACCGTTTCAATATCTTCAAATAATAGATTCGCTCCAATTTTATAAGCTAGGCTACCAATGGCAGAAATCATGTCCGATTGAGCGGACCAAGAATCGTAATTTAAATCACGTGTATTGACCTTTAAGATATGTGGTGCCAATAGCGCAATATGCTCTAAATGACTTTCGGCTCCTACTTCCTGAACGGCAATTTTTACCCCAAACGTCGTAAAATAGCGTAGGGCGTGATGTAATTTGTTAATATCCCCTATAAAACGATGCTCTGATACGACAAGTACGATACGCTGTAAATCTTTTTCCTCTATATATTGTTGGATAATATTAAAATGACTTTCACCAAAATCTTGCATCAATAAATTTGGATTGCTTGGGATATAAATATCAATTTCTGGTGCAATTTCATCAATTTTGGCTAATGCCGCATGTAAAATTTTATGTTCCATATCAATTCGATATTCTTCTGGAATATCTTCATTGTTGATAAAATCCTTTAAATTAATTTGCTGACCTTGAATTTGTAGATACCCGGAAATTTCGTAGGCAATCACCGTATGCGCATCTGCGCTAAATATCGGTTGATAATACCCATGTATTTGATCTAAATTTGTTAACACTTCAATTGCGTCCATCATCGAAACCTCCAATATGAATAACGTTTTCATTGTTATTCAAAAATAACATTACATTTATCATGACTAGCTTAAAAAATGCTCTCTGACTGTATAATAAGTTGTTTAAAGTAAAATCGCAACTTCACTTCTCATCATTAATGGAAATCCGTCCTAATTTTTAACCACCATAATTGCATTATTTCTAACGACTTTCCTACATAGTAGGTTGCTTGTTACACCATCTTGCAACGTTATGCTTTTGTCCAACCAAGGCTGTTCTGATATTTTACTCTCCCTTTAATCTATGCAACTTGACGCAATGACAGCCGTGATAATGGATGATGATTATCCTATACCAGTCAATTAATTCAGTCATTTACCCAGTATTTAAGGACAATTTTATGAAAAAACAGTATCCCAAAAGGACAATAAGAGGCTCCTACTGGCATACTGTTTATTATTATTCAGACATAAAGAAATACCAAATCAGAGCGATTACTGCTAATGATAAAATAACAGCAATTGTTACACGAAGCGGTGAAATAGGGGCATTACCACCAACTCGACCCGTTTGTCCATTCACCATAAAGCGGTAAATCTTCTCCTTATAGCGGAAAGAAGATAACCAAATCGGTAACATTAAATATTTGTATGTAATATCATCATGGTTTGTGGAAAAGCGTAGATTGGATACTACATCCGCCCTATTTTCCCAACGGATTTTGGCTGTAATCTGCGCATGGAGGTGATCATGGATTTCACTTTTTGCTTGGCTCCAGCCATCCTGCAAACCAACACTGTAACGCTCTGATAAAAATCCAGCTACATATTGAGGTTTATAGGCCTTATTATTAAGAAGATTAAATGGTTCAATTTTTCGCATCATGTCTCGATCATAGCGTGTTGTGGCACTCACTAAATGATCGTCTATAAATTCCTGATAAAACCCACTTGTTGAATACCAATCTGTTTCAGTATGCGTTTTACCATCTTTATCCGTAACCGTTCGATGTCGTCCATATCTTGCGGAGTATCTGGAGCTTGTTTTTGAATCAAACGTCCAATACGGGAGGTATACCCCTTTAAAGGCATCAGGCTTTGCACTTATTTTGGCAGCCTTTGGTGTAAACCATCGACCTTTGATCCATTTCTGAAAATGTTCTCCTGCCTGCTTATCCGTTACTTCAAAAGCACATACGCCATTGGGAGCAAGCGTATTTTCAGCGCTCGCTTCCATGACCTGATTTGAGCCGCAGTAAGGACAACTGTCAGCGACCTGCAGAGCATCATAAATTGTCTCGGCCGCGCAAGCTTTACAAATAACTGTTTTCTTCTCCACGCCCCAATTGAAATTCCCACGTTCCTCTGCTTTTAAGAAGTCCATTTCCTGTGCAACCTTTTCCTCTTCTTGCTCAGGGGTTGCAATTTCAGATTCAAATCCACAATACGGACAAGTTAGCTTACCTGTAGCAGGATTAAACTCAATGGATGCACTACAGGATGGACATTCCGCATCAAAGTCAAGCTTTACTTGTTTGACATGTTCAACTTCTTGCGTTGACATAGGTCATCATCTCCTTACTTGACATCCTTTTCATCAAAAACATCGCCGCATTCTGGACAGAATTTAGGCGGATTGGCAGGGTCCTCTGGTGCCCACCCACATTTATCGCATGCATAGAGTAAAGCACCAGCTGGTTTTTTAGAGCCACACTCGCTACAAAACTTTCCTTTATTCACCGCTCCACATGTACATGTCCAGCCCTCTTCCGCTGGTTTTGCTGCACCGCAATTTGAACAGAATTTCCCTGTGTTGTCATGACCACATGCACATGTCCATGTACCAGGTGCTTTGGCTGATTGATTTTGCATCGCAGCCTGAGCCATTTGCGCTTGCTTATTTTGCTCATTCATTTGATAAAGCTGACCAGCATTGACTCCACCTGCTTGTGCAGCCATATTCATCCCCATAAAGCCTGCCATAGCGCCACCATCATTGTTAGCAGCTGCAATCATCGCTTCTGCCTGAGCGCCTGTTAAATGGGCAGCAGCCATACCTGGATCACGCATAACCGCATTGCGTTGTAGTTGTTTTATCATCGCTTCGTCTTCCTCAGAAGCCTTTAGGGTACTAATCCCAAATGACACAACAGCTAAACCACGTGTAGCAAGCCACTTTTCTGATAATACCTTATTGAGTGCGTCTGCTAACGCAACCGTATGCGCAGGTATTTCACTATAACGAACGCCACTTGCTGAAATTTGTGCAAAGGCTGGCTGTAACGCTGTCATTAATTCTGATTTTAACTGGCTATCAATCGCCTCTCGCGTATATTCACGCTCTACATTTCCACATACATTTGTATAGAATAATAACGGATCAATGATTCTATAAGAATACTCACCATGACAACGAATGGCAATGTCGATATCTAATCCGATATTACGATCAATCACACGGAATGGAATTGGTGCGGGAGTACCATATTTATTGCCAACAATCTCCTTTTTATTAAAATAATAAACTCGCTGATCTTTAGCAGGTTCTCCACCAAATGTAAAACGCTTGCCTATCTGTTTAAATGTTTCCATAATGCCATGAGATAAATCTGAACCATACATAATCGAAGGCTCTGTAGATGTATCATAGACATATTCCCCAGCTTCTGAAGAAAACTCTACAACCTTCCCCTGTTCAACAATCATCATACATTGCCCTTCATTGATGGCAATAATAGAGCCATTGCTAATAATGTTGTCATTTCCTTTATTTGAACCTCGTTTAGAAGTGCGTTTAATACCCTTAGTTACTAGAACATCTGAGGATAATGCCTCACAATAAAAATATTCACGCCATTGATCCTCTAAAACACCTGTTAATGCCCCAACGCCTGCTTTCAATAAACCCATAAATATTCCCACCTTCACATTGATGTTTAGCTTATTTTAACATCTCTTCATACTATGTAATACGCAAAATCAGACAAATTGTTTCATTTTCTTCCTATCAACTAAAAAACGAGAAGCGCCAATGATATAAATCATCAGAACGTTCTCGTTACTTTTTCTGAATTAGGATAAGGCAGCTACTATAACAAGCACCCACGCAACAATAAATAACATGCCACCAATTGGCGTAATCGCACCTAGCTTTTTCACACCTGTCACGGCTAGCACATATAAACTACCAGAGAAGAATACAATCCCTGTAAACATTAAGTAGCCTGCCCAGGAAAGCAAACTAGAGCTTCCTAAAAATGCAGCATTGGATAGAATGCCAAGGGCTAGAATCCCTAAGGCATGATACATCTGATATTGCACAGCCGTTTCCCAAATGGCTGCATAATGCGGTGAGGCAAACTTATCCTTGAGTGCATGTGCACCAAAAGCACCTAAAACAACACCAAGAGCTGCCAAAATAGCGCCTAAAGCTATAAACATTTCCATCTATTGTTCTCCTATTTTGCCTCGACGGCAATTTCTTTATATTTGGCATCCCAAGCTGGGTCAATCTTACTTAATGATACCGGTCGCAATGTATCCTTATGCGCAAGAATATGTACGGATTGAGCTGTGGCTGCTACCGTGCCATCCTCATGTAAAATTTCATAGCCATACGTCGTTCGTAAACGATCATGCTTTTCTACCCAAGTGCGCACCGTTGCCACTTGTCCATAATGCATGGCTGCTTTATACGAAATCGATAAATCCATCACTGGCGATACATAGCCATCTTTTTCTAAGGCAGCATACTCAAAGCCTGCATCACTTACAAGCTGGGTACGCCCAATTTCCATCCAAATAATATAGTTCGCATGGTACACCACGCCCATTTGGTCTGTCTCTGCGTACCGTATTTCAATCTGTTTCTCACTCACAAACATTTTCTTCACCTCGTCCTACATTATAGCGTAAAAATGTTGATTTGGTGGGGTTTTTGCTCTAAGGAAATTGGAACGGTGAAAAATAGAGCATTACTTTTCTTGGTATTTAAAATAAATATTGATTTTTCTAATATAAATTTTTATTCCATATAAACACTTTTAAGTGGGGTACTATTCGGGGTACCACTTTATGAATAATTATTAAATAAACATGCACGAGCAGGTACAAAACAACCAACAAAAACACCAAGTACTCATTTGAGCGCCCGGTTATTTGTTTATTGTTTCTGGAGTTTTATCAAAATTAAAGCCTTTAAACGATACAATTCTTAAAGAACCTGAAACTGTTTTTTCTACATATGGAACTTTGCTACACAGTCTAGGTTCCAGCCATGTCATATCTCTTTCTGCCTTTAGATAAAGACTATTATTTTGTATACTCAACCAACCATTTGAATGCCAGTTCGTAATTATCGAAAAATTCAACAGACTCTTTTGTGTTGGATTGTTTTAAATGGTTCATTATCTCTCCCTCTTCAAGGAGAAACGCAATTGCTTTGCTGTGTTTTAGCATTGTTTTATTCAAGAACTTATCTTTCCATTCTTTTTGAACAGAAAAATGAGCTGGGATGTATCCTTTTCTATCTACCAATAATTTGTATTCTCTACCTTCAGAAATAAACTGTTGACAAATCTTTTCAAAATCATTAAACCAATCATGAACGTCTTCAATTTTTATTTGACCTAACAGGTGGGTAACGATTATATCTCCTGAAACTTCGGTGTTGACATTTTTTACCATCAACTTAGAATCATCTCCCTCGGTTTCTATTATGCATGAAAACCATATAAACTCAACGCTTACATTACCCCGCCTGCCGTTTACTTGCACTTTATAAAACTATATTCTGATTTAGACAATAAAATAACGCTAGGCTTCTGGTTCCTTGCCCAATTTAGTTATCCATAAGAATCCCTAAACTGCTCAAAAGTGTATTTGTTCTCGTTCTTTATAGCGTCCATGAGAAAAAAGACAAAATAAAAAGCCATTCAAAATGAATGGCTCAATTACAAACTTAGTATTAAATTATTGCCCTAAAAAATATGACTTAGCTTGCCAACAATTTTGTTAGTGGCACTAAGATTTATTGTAATCGCTCTAAATCCTGATATTCTTTCATATAAGGACCATCTTCTGCAACAAATGAATGATACAATGCCTTTACTGCGAAATTTTTCTCTAAACCCATTTCAGATTTTAGCTTTTTTAATTCATCATGCAATGTTCGATGTTCATTTATAAGCTTTAGCATAACTGTCTTATTATATTTCATTACATCCGCCCTTTTTGTTTACAACATGAAAGCTATAATACACTATTTTCACTTATAATCGCAAGTACAGCCTTGAAAGAAGCAACAGCTGATTGTGTATATTCGGTCTTACTATACCTCACCATTACATTTTTTCTTCCACTCTTCATAACGCATAAAAGGCAATGTGACGGTTGGTGGCTTAACCTCTTTGTACGCTTTGGTGAAAGCTTGAATGTAAGTTAGTCCTAAGACAGTCAATACAAGAGGCCAATTGCCTTTGGTAGGTATCGTCCATGTAGTCTCTGCCTCGTTCGTCATTCAGGTAACTTCCATTCACCATATAAATCGTATGGCAACGGCACTGTTTATCTATGGAAGCAATTCTCTATCATCTCGGTGCTTTCGATTTCCACTTACCATAGTGATAGTAACCATCTATATTGCTTTCTGACCATCTAACTACGAACCCTCGTATCAAGTGATGACAACCAGACTGTAGAGAGCCGTGCTGTTTTGGTCGCCTGTTCCTCAATGGCTAGATCAACTTGACCTCACTCAACCACCTTCTGTTCGGGCGACAACAATTCCTTTCTTTCTAGTCCATCCCATAACATTTTCGATTCTAATGGCCCTGTCTGTATAGCTTTCTCCAGCTTGTAAACTCTGTGCTATCTCGATGTTTATGCGCCTGATAATGTTGTTCCTATAAGGTTCAAAGACTTCGAGTAACATCAAGTCCGAAAACCAAGAGTTTTCTTTATTATTGGAGGTTCTACTCAAGCGAGTATACGAACTTGGCGATATGGAGGCCATTTAGGCAGACATTATCGATAAAAATGGTCAGTTACTCGAAAATGGAAGATTAAATATCAAGGTATTTACAACTCCCTAACTTTGGTCATATAAAGCTGTGAATTGATACATTGAGAGATAAACCGCAAATAAAAATAACCCGATTAATAACCAACCATAAACTTTTCTCTCGCTCTGAAATGCTTCAATTCCTTTAGTTAACATGAATAAACCTGAGAAGAATACTATTAAAAAAATCAGATCGTAATCACGTGTTATAAGTAGGTAAGCTGAAAGAGAGACAGTAATGATAGCAAAAACAATTTGTAAAATGTTAAGCATAATATTCCACTCCTCTTTAACTATCATAACAAAAAAAGAAGTCGTGGAAATGATTGTAAATATCTAACCTTAAAATTTATTAAGATACCTAATCTCTTAAAAATTATGGACCGGCCGTGTATGTCTTGCCTCGCACATGTTTGTGAGGCGCAGGTCGTTCTTCGTTCTGTCTTTCCCTAATATTTAGATTTTTAATTGAAGTTCAATCATTTTTTTAAGATACTTCTTTGCAAATCATTAATAAATTCCCATCAAGATCTTTAAACACAAAATAAAAATTATCCTGAATCTCTGTAACAAGCTCAACATTATTTTCTTTCATAAATTGATAAGCAGCTTGAATATCATCGGTTAAAAGCTGAATTGATGGAACTTGGAAAGTGGAAATATCACCATCATCTTTTCTCCACTTTGGCATGGAATCTAAAATTAATCCAGCTGTACCTTTCATGGGTGCCACGAATAAATGTCCAAAATATTCTTCTCCCCCTTCCAAACCAAGTATTTTTCTGTACCATTCTTTTGCTTTCTCTAGGTTACGAACTGGAACAAACACACCGCCGATTTGGTTTTTAATTGGTGATCTATAATCAGGTGTAGTCACAATACTTCCTCCTTTAATAATTTATTTTCACTTTGGAATTCTACTTTTTCAATTCAACGTTATTTTCTACTATTCCTTCTTGCACTAACCTATATTATTTCTTGTCATTAGATAACAATGTAGAGATTTAAATACTGCATAATATAAGAAAATTACATAGTAAATAAAAAAGCCGCAGCGTCATCACACGTTACAGCTTATATTTTTATATTTATTTAAAACCTTAATCCACAATATCAATACTTTTTTTCCTCTTTTACTAGTGTCGTAAGTATAAAACGGTCTCCAGTAGCCATTTCAATCCCTGTACTTGCCCCACCCCCGCCAGCGAAATTGTCTACAATGATTTCTCTGATTAAGCTTAATTGTATGGAAGAGTCTGGGCTGTGTTATTATTTATATTCATTTATGCTCTCCCTAACTTATAACCATTATTAGGGTAAAACTTCACAATATATTTTTCATCATTATCACTTCTCACCCAATCATAACCTAGCAGCTAAAGGGAGAACTACTTGATACTCACTAATAAAAAACACCCTATTTTAAACTGCACCCCAATTGTTAGACACAATGTAACAATTGGGGTGCAGTTCACTTTCAAATTTCAAAACCAATCTATAAATGCAAAAAGCCACACCTATTAGATGTGACTCGCAATAAAAGCTTTATGCTAATCTTAAAATGACAATAGACGCGCTGATAACTAGAATGTCAGGAATAACTAAATTTAATAAAGCTGTTGGGTTTGGATGAATATTTCTCAAAGTAAGAACATCCGATGAATTTAAAGTCGTTATTACTTGACCATTTTCCAAGTTACCAGAATTGTCTCCATAATTGGAACCGGCTATTTGGTTGTCGCCATTGAAAAGAGCAAATGCATTAGGGCCACCTGTAACAAACACCTCGTAGGTAATAAGATAAATACCCGTTTGATTTATAATGATAGGTGCTGTTCCTGGTACATGTGTTACAAACCCTGCAGGAGTAATATTACCATTTGTATTGAAAGTAACGGAACCATTATTCGGGATACCTGGTTGAGCAGTGGTATCATAAATATAAGCAAACCCTGGAAGACCTGTACCTAAAGGTTCTTGTGGTACCTGTACTCCTTGATGGATATTTTTGTTATTACAACTTTCTTCACAATCATCATGAATTCTGCTAATTCTTTTATTAGTTGGTTCCTTTTCACTTCTATTAAAATTGTCGAAACCCATTTTATCATCCTCCTTGTTTTTACATTATTCAATGAAGGGACAAATGAACTAGACAATTTTACTAAACCTTTATGGATTAATTATAAAAAGACCACTATATGAAGTGATCTTTTTAACAAGGAAATAATTTATTTTTCACATATTATTCTTAATAAAACATGTAAACTGGGGTAATATCTTTTCTCTTAAAATATATGGGCTGGCCATGTATGTTTATTAAAGCATTCATTTATAACAATTGCGCCTATCTTTTTAAATCCCACATTTAATCCTCTAAATAATCAAATTTTCTCGCGTGTTCTACTTCCTGAATGGAAACTTGGCGTGTTAATTCATCTGTTTCAGAGATATGGTATGAATCCCATTCGTCATTAACGGCAATTTCTTCAGGATCTTCATATAATTCATCATAATCTTCAAAATCCCCTTCAAAATCGGAAGGTGTTTCAGAAGTTCCATATTTTGCTACAACTTGAAACATATCTTCATAGTCATGAATATCATCCTTGTCATCACGGCCAGCAAAAGAATTGTCAACTGGAGGAAGCATCACTTGCTCTTCAACCGGTCGATCTGTTGGAACGTCTTTTGCAGTATGTTCAATACAAAAAGAGGTATAAGGCAGTGCCACCAATCGATTATATGGGATATCTTGTTGACAAACTTCACATACGCCATAGGAACCATCCTCAATCTTTTGTAAGGCCGTATTTACTTTTGCTAACTCATCAGTGTCATGGACTTTTAACGCCATATCTTTTTCACGCTCGTATAATTCGGTACCCAGATCTGCTGGATGATTATCGATTGTGGACAACTCATCAACAGAATCCCGTAAACTACCTCGTTCTAAATATTCATCATCTGTATCCATTCTTCGTTGGAGCGAGTGTTTTTGCTCAATTAACATATTTTTTAGCTTTGATATCTTCTTCTCATTTAGAATAGTCATCACGTCCTTTTCATTATTATGAACGAATTTGATTGAATTATTTGTTTTAAAGGATAAATTTAAAGACAAAAACGAAACTATATTCTTTGATAAATATGCTATATATAATTAGTTTAGCGTGCGATAAGGACATATTAAATCCGCATGTTTTTTATGCCCTTTTAGATTGTCCTAAAAGTTATGGCCTTCGAATAAAATGCCATTACATTTGATTATTGGAGGCTATTTTATGGATTCTATATTTACCTTTATCTTTTTAGGCATATCAATGGCTGCAACAATTGGACCTGTTAAGACTGTCCTATTGAATACAGGTTTAAAAAATGGCTTTTTTCATGCATGGTTTTTTAGTCTGGGTGCCATAGCGACTGACATTATCTATATGTTTATCGTATATTTTGGAATTGGCCAATTTATCAATTCCATCTGGTTAAAAACAATCCTTTGGTCCTTCGGCTGTTTTGTTCTTTTGTACACCGGTATCGAAAATTTACTGTCGCTACATAAAATTGAGATGGATTCGAAAACAGGGAAAAGGACACGACTGAGACAATCCCTCATGACTGGATTTTTCATGTCTTTTTTGAATCCGCTAACCATCCTTTTCTGGCTGGGAATATACGGCTCCATTCTCGCAAAAACGGCTGGTATCTCGACAGGGTATGAAATCATTTTGGTGAGTATCGCCATTTTGATGGGCATTATTTTTGTAGATTTTATTTATGCCTTTTTATCCAGTGTCGCTCGAAAATTATTATCTATACAGCTTTTGAAAACGGTCTCTTTTATCTCAGCCTTATTAATGATTGGTTTCGGAATCTACTTTGGGATGCAGGCTTACCAAGTGTTATTCCAATAAACTCACCGACAGCGCATAAAATGAACATGAAAGGAAACCATACCTTTTAAAAGAATATTAGTCGAGGTGTGGTAATGGACCAAGAGAAGGTTAATATAAGTGTCTGGTGTATTGTAAGTTTGACTTCTATTCCGCTCATCATGACACTTGGAAATTCAATGCTTATTCCCGTGCTCCCTATACTGGAGGATAAGGTCGGGATCACATCATTTCAGTCGAGCATGATCATAACAAGCTATTCAGTCGCAGCTATTTTTCTGATCCCCGTAGCTGGCTATTTATCGGACCGCTTCGGCAGAAGAATAGTGATATTACCAAGCTTAATTTTAGCTTTAATCGGTGGTCTGATTGCTGGATTTGCTTCATGGAAAATGGATGACCCCTACGCAATGATTATCGCTGGAAGAATTATTCAGGGAATTGGGGCCGCTGGTGCAATGCCGATCGTATTGCCTCTTGTAGGTGATCTTTACCAGGATGATGACGAAAAAATAAGTTCTACATTAGGGATAATTGAAACGTCTAACACGTTTGGGAAAGTGTTAAGTCCCATTTTAGGATCAATATTTGCTGCGTTTTTATGGTTCCTACCCTTCTTTTCCATTTCAGCGCTTAGTTTGATTTCGATTGTACTAATTTTTTTCTTCGTTAAAGCTCCTAAAGATGATGATGAACCATTGAAGCTCAAAGAGTTTTTACGGAATACAAAAAAAGTTTTCAAGGAGGAAGGAAAATGGTTATATACCGTATTCCTTAACGGGGTCCTTGTGATGCTCATATTATTTAGTATGCTATTTTTCTTATCAGAAAACCTCGAAAAAGTTCATGATATAAAAGGGATTAAAAAAGGGTTTGTCCTGGCCATCCCGCTTTTATTACTTTGTATAGCTTCATTTATATCTGGTCGAAAAATTAAAGGAAACCTAGGAAGGATTAAAAAAATAATTATTGCCTCCTTGATTGCAATGTCTGTCAGTATTGTCTTTGTTGGGTTTACAAGTAAAAAACTGATTCTTTTATTAGTCGTTACGAGTATAGTGGGGATTGCTATTGGTGCACTATTGCCTGCACTTGACACAATTATTACTGATAATATTAGAAAAGAGTTAAGAGGAACCGTATCCTCTTTTTACAGCTCGGCACGATTTATAGGGGTTGCAGCAGGTCCTCCTATTATGTCACTTGTCATGAAAAATTATCTTCATGCCAGCTATATTACGGCAGGTGTTTTGGGATTCGTTCTCCTGTTTGTTGTCTTAAAGTTTATCAAAGTAGAAGATATTGAAAAAACTAATGAAATGGCATAAAAATAAAGAGCTTTAGATTGAATGACCTTATTTGAAAGCACATCGTTTATCCAGATCTCATACTAAAATAATTCCGCTTAAAAATACTTTTAGAAATAACTTATAAGAAGTAGTCTCTCGGCTACTTCATCATTTGTTGTCGTACTTGATCATTTCATGAGCTTCCAATAGCGCGTATGCTATCCCATCAAGCAATCTATGAAGTATTTCAACCTCTCTATCCGCATGCACTATCGAAATGCGCTTTTGCACCATTTCCTTAATTCGATCATTTAATGAATATATACGCCGTTGTAATTCCTTTATACAACGGTTGTGCCCACATGCCTTTGGTAATGTTGATTCAATCACTCCAATTTAGCTATTTTTATCAGCTTTCGTTACTGGCTGCCTTGCCTCCTCGATTGTTTCAGCCATCTTTAGTAACTGTTGTTTGCCCTGTTACATAGTTTCGTCCTCCTAAGTTATCATATACTACGTTTACTAGATTGACTTTAAAGGCATCAACCAATTCGAGCTGTAGCGTCTGCAAACACTACGGCTTTTTTTATGTATCTTTAATTGTAAATTAATGATTGCGTGTATCGCACACCCTTATTCGTTTGTGGGGCTAGTTGACCGTCACGGCCTCTCTCATGTTAGAGTCACTACCAATCCAGCGACACTAGTTTCTTTCCTCATATTGTTCAATAGCTCCACTATTAGATGTTCTACTAAGGTACTATGTCATGAGAAATAGGTTAACCTCCACTTACATACTTCGCATTGCTTACTAAACCAATCCACACTTTTCTTTAATTTATAGAAATGATTGATTAATAAGACTAGAGAGTATACAGAATACTTCATACTATGAAAATATAATCTGCAGATTATACAAATTTTGTTTATTTGGAGGTGAAATAAATGAGTTTAACTACTGGCCCAATTGAAAATACAGGAAATCAACCAGCTAATGCAGCTAGTGTTCGTGTCAAAATTCTTAACCTTACGGGAGGTTTATTAACTGGCGTAGTAAGAGTTTTTCGACTAGATGGGTCAAGACAATTATTATCAACAACTCCTTTTGCCGCTATTGCCAATGGTTCTACTTTTGTAACGCCTGGTGTAGTTGGAGCTCAATATGAAGTTGAAATTATTCCAAATCAAAATGGTGGAATATATAGCGTTTATGGACGAACAGCTTCAGGTGTAATTATTGCTGCCCAACGGTTTGTGAACTCCGAATTAACACAGATTCTTTAGAATTTAATGTTAAGATTATAAAAGAGGCTGGGACAAAAAGAAAAAATGTTAGACCAAGATATAATTGGTCTAACATTTTTTTGATTCAGGAAGGCATATTTAACTACTTGAAGTGAAAAAGTTAATATCTATTTTTATTATTTTTCAATATAATCGAGTTATGTCCCAGCCTCTTTCCATATTCATTCATTTACCCCCAGCTTGTCACTCCTTGAACTTCAAATTGTCCAGTTAATCCCCATGCATATCCCTATTTCACCCCTACTATTAGCTCCTAATGATTTCAGACCAGAAACTATTCTTCACTCTCCCCTCCTCAACGTCCAAACAACTGTATTTGATATGAATAAGATATTTAGAGAATAGGAGGTGACTATAAAATGGCATCATTTGAAATTGGGGCAAGAGGTCTTTTCAATTTTCGAAACGAACGCTTTTTCGTATTAGTTGAAGATGAAATTACAATTCCAGAAAAAGGTGTGGAGATTGATCCAGTTAATATCTATGAGATTGACCAACAAACTTTTGATTTTATCAGAGATGAAGGAGATACACCTTTAGTTGTACCACGTTTCAATCTTCCTCCTGTACCACCTGGATTTGAACTAGAACGAAAATGTATTTTTACAGTTGATAATTCATACTTTGTGATCTATGAATTAGAAAATGGCACTGATAACTTTGTTATTTTAAGAATCAGTGCTGCTTTATTTAACTCATTGAGAAATGCTGGTGTTCGTGAATGTATTCCTCAAAATTTTATTAATTAATAAAAAAATTATTATATTTATAGTAATGTTCAGCAAGAATCCTCTTCCTTGCTGAACATTTTATTCAAAGTGTACAGTAAAGTTTCTTTGTTTTTATGACACTCACCAATAAACACAGAATAGGTTAACTAAAAATACATTTTGTGTTAACCTATATACATACCATTATTTGGAGGTGTGTGTGTTGACTGACAAAAATAAAATATTACTTAGTTCGGTTGGCAGTTTGGCTTTATTTACTTTAGGAGGATACAGGATATTCACTAACAACTTAGAAGCTATGTCCATACTAGTAGCCTATATTTTCTTTATTTGTGGAGTTATAGGCTTTGTTTTTAATGTAGTAAGGTTGTCAAAAACCCCACGTACTTAGCATTGCTTCGTTGCAATGCTTTTTTCGTTTGCCATAGTCATTCATTTTTCATCTGCACAAAAGTATGATTTAGTCGGATTTTTGCTCTAAGGAAATTGGAACGGTGAAAAATAGAGGGATGCTTTTCTTGATAGTTAAAATAAATAGCGATTTTTCTAACATGATATTCACTACCATCTAAACTTCTATAAATCCTTTTAAGTGCGGTATACTTATAAATAATTTTATACATTAAGCATGAGTAGTTACTTTTATACATACAATGCGTCCCTGATTTACCTCCAACTGAAATAATTGTATTGAAAGAAAGGTTGGATGCTAATCTTTGATTAAAAGAAACTGCTTTGGGAGTGGAGTAAAAATTAGTACTTATTTAAATAAGGGGATGATCGATTGAAATATATTTCTGGTTTGATTGGATTTATTTTTATTGCCTTTGGCAGTTTACTAATGAATATCACTGAAAATGGAGAGACATTTACAAATGTAACATTAAAGATTTCAGGGTTCTTTGCTTTAATTATCGGTTTAAAATTTATTTTTCCACATATGGGCTTTATAAAAAGTAAAAAATAACCAAGTATTCATATGGACACTTGGTTATTTTTTGATTAATCAACAACTTTCAGTGGTTAATTAGCAAACAACCCAGCACTAAATCAATATAAACTAGTGCTGGATTATTTTTTTAGATACTACTTAAACTCAATTTCCTCTGCCGAAGCCCCTTTCGTATAAGTAATAGTAGCTCCATCGGGTAAATTTCGTATTTCTTTTACATTTTTTCCTTCGATAATAATTTCACCTATTTTCGTACCTTTAAAGTCAATAATCGCATTTCCTTTTTTGGGACTAATCGTTACTGTTTTATTCGCAAATCCTTCCCCATGGAATTCAGCATATTGACTAAACACTGCAATTCCATTTTTAATATTCGTATTTTTCCCTAACGATAGCGAAATACTTGGGCGATTCATGATTAGTTTACCAGTTTTGTAGTTATCAATATTGTATACATCTTCAGGTGTTATTGGAGTTGGTATTTCCTCATTGTCTGCCTTCAAATCAATTTGAACTAATACTGGGTCATGATCTGATGCACGGCCTTGTGCTTCTGTAAAGTTCGCATTTATATGAATCAAATCAATTTCTGTAACGTCAGCAAGCTTATTCGAAACTAAAATATGATCCAACACTTGATTGTTTCCTTGGAAGAAGTACGTAAAACGATCTTGCTCTGGGGCTTTATCTATCATATTCGTTAAAACATCACCCTTTAACGTTTGAAGAGCTGGTGTGAATTCAAAGTCATTCATGTCCCCTGCTACAATGATATTTAAATCTGGATTAATGGCAAGCCCTTCATCGATAAAGTCATTAATGGCTTGAGCAAGCTGAATACGTTTCTTTACTGATTCTAGCACTGGTGGCTGATTTGGTCCCCAAAGTGAACCATCTCCACCTTTAGAATTTAGGTGAGCTCCGATAATCACTACACGTTCTTTCTGGAATTCAAATTCGGCTGCAATTGGTTTTCGTGTATCTACAAATTTTGATGGATCAACAAAGCCAGGATTTAAAGCGAGGCTTCCATCTGCTGTCCACGTATTGGTTTGGTCACCCATCCCTTTTATACCTGACACTAATGAAACACGTTCTGGATTATATAGGTAGCCTACACGAATATTACCGCCAGGTGCACCACCTACTGTATTGTTAATTGGCATGACATCAATCCAATCATACGCAGGACCACCCGCAGCTTTAATTGCATGAATTAATCGCATGTAGCTTTCCGATGCATCTGCATTTCCTGAATCGGTTTGTCCATCATTATCTTGAACTTCGACTAATGTAATAATATCTGGTGATTTCATATTATTCACAAATGTCGCTGCTATTCTGGCTACTTTTTCGTTCGATGTATTGGCAGGATTATTTGAAAAGTTTTCGATATTATAGGAAGCGACATTTAACTTGTCCGCTACTGGTTCAAGATGCGTCACTTCTTGCTGAAGATTCGCTTTTGTCACTTCTGGGAAGACTTTATTTGTGTTCAGTCGATAGCCATCTGTAAAATTCTCTACAAATCCGATAAGGGCATCATTAAAACGATCACCTGAATCATAATTTTTACCAGCTACCCCTTCAAGCATAATTTTTTCTGGGTTATAATCATCGGCCGCTATATTTAAACCACCATTCACATTGAATGTATTATTAGTTGTGCTCGGTACAACAATTGGAGAATCGTTATTATAAATCGGTCCTATTACTCTCGCATCCGGGAATGATACCAGCATATACTCGATAGATTCCCAAAAATCGATGCCATCTTCTTGTGGGTCAAAAATTGCAAAACTATCATTATCGATAATTTTATTTGGTGGCAACAGATCCTCCCCTATCACAAGGGCTTCTGGAGTTCCTGCTGTACCTGTTTTTGTAATATTTGTTGCTGCAATTTGTGTATCTGTCAATCGAGAGTTGCCACCCGCCTCTACTACATTTCCTGAAACGTCAATAACGTCCCCTACTGCTACATTATGTCCTGTCTTATTTACTTTGATAGCAGTTGATTTTACGCCATCAAATGACGACTCGTTTTCTTGCATAATAAAGCTAGTTGAATTTAAAACAAATGTTACAATTCCCGCCACATCATTTACTGTTAAATCGACATATGGTGATTTATGGCTTGCCCCTTGAATATCGCTAATCTTGGCATTTTTAGTATCTATAATTTCATAAACAAATGTAGCCATTGCACTGTTCGTTAAACCTTCTTTTACCGCAATCGCTTTAATTGTCATTGGTTTATTAACAAGGATTTCCTCTGTATACTTCGTACTAGCAGTTGTTGGTGTTGAGCCATTCACTGTGAAATAAATCGTTGCACCTTCTGTCACTGTAGAAAGCGAAACCTTCGTGCCAGCTGTTACGCCTCCGACGTGAGAAGCTTTGATATCCTGGACCTTTGTTACATCTTCAATAACGCGAAGAGGGAGCAATTGATGGTTTGTATATTGACCAACAATCCCTATAATTTCCCCATACGTTTTTCCACTCACTAAACCAGAATCTCTTGTTTTATCGTAAATAGCAAATGGGCCAGCTTCATCAGTTCCTGTAAAGTTTTGACCCGAACCAGTAACGGTCACATTTTTAATTGTAACTAGTTTCGATTCATTGTCTTCTGCCACCTCATTACTTTTAATAAGATGTGGCTCTGGTGTTGTCGAAGGAACAGGCATACCAACAAGTGAAATATTCGTTAATTGCTTTAGACCGCTATATTCATCTACTCGTCCTTGAACCGTCACTCGATCACCGACATTTGCGGCAAGACTATCCACAGGATAAATGGCTATCGCCACCCCATCTTCATCTTGAATGTGGGCTGTAGCCGTTTCTAATTTTGCTGTCACGATCCCTGATACGATAACAGTTTGCCCGATTTCTTTATTACGAGCTTCCGTAATGGATATAACGGTTGGTTCTTCTTTAATTGTATAATTAAAGGAAGCAATGTCACTATCGTCTAGGCCTGTTGCAGTAGCAAATGCTTTTATAGTCATGGCTTCATTTACAACAATCCCCGCTGCTGCATCATAAACCTCACTAGCTACTGACGGTTCAGAACCATCGATTGTGTAATAGATGGTTGCATTTGGTGTATCTGTAGACAATGTTACTTTCGTTCCTGTATAAACTTCGCCTGTTACTGGTAAAGCCTTAATATTCTCTACTTGTGTCGGCTCATAGTTTGATACTAATTGGAAGCTTTCCGCGCTTAACGTTTTTAATTGATAGGTCCCGTTAAAAGTTGACGCAATCCCTGTCACTGTGATGACATCATTGTTATTGAAGCCATCTGCTTCAAACTGAGAGAACTGATAGCCTGTACGGTTATCATGGCGAATTAACAGCTCGTTATTTGCTGCATCGACTGCTTTAAATTCAAATGTACCATACGTACCAGATGGCGCTAAATCTTTAATCTTCACATTTTCAAGTGTGATTAATCTTCCTTGTGTGCTATCATCCGCAATCGGTAAATTTACTGTCTGCGGTGTAGGTGCCGTCCCTGTAGAAATCCGTTCAATTGTCGGTGAATTAAATTGAACTTCTCCACTATATAAACTAGTTTTCCCTGTGATGCTGACAATATCTCCAACAGCTAAGCTCCCTGCTTCTGCAGAACTAGAGAAGACATATACCCCTGCTGTCTCATCCTGTACATAGAAGGCCTTGCCTCCCCAGCCACCAGGTGTTGTCGTAACCGTCCCTTGAATTTGAACTGTGCGGTCTGTTCCAACAGCTGCACGAGCTTCGGCAATGGTTACTTCAGTCTCGGGAGGATTTGGTTCGGTTGTATCGTCCCCAACAAACTCCATTGAAGTTGGTGATTTTAGCCCTGCATGGTTACTAAAATATTTTTCTAGTGAACCTGTTATTTTAACTTTTTTCCCAAGATTACTTGGGTTAGTAAATAATCCGAAATTGGCTCTATAGGAGCTTGGCAATTGAATATACAGCATTTTCGTGACATCTGTTTCATCTGGTGTATCAGCAATCGCAATATTTGTGTCACTATCTGCTATCACAGAATAAGAAGTTTCACTTTTGGCGAACCCTACTATATATCCCTCTACAGTAACATTACTCTTTACTGCGGTTGGATCAAATTGATTGACCGCTTCCCCCACGCCAATAGCTTCTGTCGTTTCGGCCTTTACAACTGTGAAGTAAGGTGAAATCATAGAGATTACAAGTAAAAATGATAACGCTATTTTGATAACGACATTACATTCATATTTCTTCATTCGCTTAGCTCCTTATGATTTTAGTCTAACATAATCTTTTCCTTAGGTTTTACATGGAAGTTATTATTCAATTACTGTGTTCCCTACAACGGTTAACCCATCTAAAGAGAGGATTACATTCGGCGCATAAATGATTAAATCCCCCGAAATAGTACCTGTACTACCAGATGGCATTAAAGAAATTCGCATTAAAGCTTCTCCAAAATACAGATGATTAGTTTTTTTCGGGTTTAAATATACCCATCATGGCACGATCATTAAATTATTAATCTTTTTATAAAATTGTGGCGAGCGCTGTACATCCTTGTAATTGGTGTTACTACAACCGCTGAAGCTGTTAATGCGTTCAAATACTTGGATTTCCCCACTTACTCATACTTTGCGTAATCCCTCCCTATTCCTGTTTAGTAAGATAAGTTTTAAATCCTCTTAACAAAATTATCGGTAATTATCAAACAATACCAAAATATTGTTTAACATAATAATTTTAACAGAAAAATAATAAATACTTTGTTATTTAATATGAATATTCTAAATTCTATGTAAAATAGTACATATTTATCTTTTACAATAGTCATTTGAATAGTAGTTTTATATTATGTAATTACATTTCCGTATGAATAAAAAGCGCCAATGTACCAGCTTAGCTCTGTCAGCATAAAAAAACTTCACTTTTGTAGAGAAGGACTGACATGGATAAGTGTTATCTTTTCTTAGAGTGGTCACCATAATAGCAGCTCGCTGAAAGATTGTTGCTTGACTGATTCCCTTCCACCTCCTTCATATGAAGCATCGAGATACAGTAAAACGTACCATAACCCATCGCACTTGTTGTCATAGTGGATAATAAAAAGCCCTCCATTTGTGGAAGGCTAAAGTCAATTCGTTTGGTTTGTTATAGTAAGGAACATCTAATCTTTTAAAGGTTCATCTTCTTCCATTTTCGAATTTTGGTTCTGAAATTTGTAAATGGAGCAACTGAGTTAATATGAACCCATTTCCAAACAGGCCAATTAGCTTGTGTTTTTGCCCATCGTCTTTGATCAACTTCAAATAATTCCTTTTCTGAAAGGGTATTTAACCACTCACATAAATGATTGACAGCTTCATTAAGCATTGATTGTTGTTCCTTCAAAGAGTACTCTCCGTATTGTTGATAAAAAGAGTTATACAATCCACTTAGATTATTCCATTTATAGCCTTCTGCAGGTGTATGTACTTCTTCGCCCTTTTGTTCTTTTTGCTCCCAGTGAAGCAAAAGATTTATCCAACCAAGTTGATAAGAAAGATTTTCAGACGGCGTTTTATCAACTTCTTTAATCCGTTTGTTTTTCAAGATTTCTGGTATATCATGAAATTCGGCAATATATTTTTTATACTTTTCGTTAATCGTACTAATCAATTCTTCTTTGTTGGCATACTGTCTCACTCTATTTCCGTCCCTTCCACCTATTTCTTAAGTTCAGTCTAACATAACGCGAATACGCTAATTTTGAAATTTTTTTAAAAAAAGTTGTTATATGGTAAGTGTTACCTTCTATTTTTTCGGTGGATGTATAAGTAACCAAAATTTACACACACTAACCTTGAGTGTATCACCCATAACGAGTGAAACAGAGAGTTTTATTACGTTCTTCTTTTCTTATGTGTGATGATTAATAATAGAGGTGCTTGAAGTGACTACATTCGGAAAATGCTTATATATCGCATTCTTTATCATTATTTTTTTATTTACAACCATTTGGAATTATAGTAAAAATGGTCATTGGGCTTTGCTAGAAAATTTATTCTTTGCCTTTTGGGTGGCCAGTTTCTTATTCATGGCATTACTACTCAGAAGTAAAAAAGAAGAATCGGAAAAAGCTGAAAATAGAAGCTGATTTGCCTGTTTTAACTAGTGTTAAAATCCGCATCTATATTTGCTGTAGCTCTAATAAGCTGCAGCTTTTTTATTGTTGCATTCATAAAAGCTAGTCAGAACTACTATTTTATCGGTATATTAAAACTTAAAATGTTATACTATTCAATAAATTACTTTGAAGAAAGGAACGTGAATGATGGAGGCCAAGACCATTTTGTTAGATCAACTTTTAGCTAATGCAAATGACCCAAGTTGGTATATCTCATTTTCTGAAGTCGTAGAGGGGTTATCTGAAGCAGAAGCCTTTTGGAAACCCGATTCTTCTAGCCATAGTATGGCTGAAATTGTCCAGCATCTAATCTACTGGAATGAAATTTGGCAAATACGGTATCGAGAAAATCAAGTGAAGGCTCCTTCGCAAACAAATAATGCGAATACGTTTCTAGTTAAAGAGGAGGTAACTTTCTATGAACTAAAAGAAAAGCTATTACATATCCTACTTACGTGGCAAGAATTAATTGAGGAAGAACAACTTTTATCTATCGTAAATGGATTCCCTGTGAAGGCGCAATGGTGGGCCATCATATCTAATGCTGCTACTCATAATGCCTATCATATTGGACAACTCGCTTATTTACGTAAAATGGAAAAATAGACATTTATATGCTATACTCTTAAAATAGGACTACTGTTAATAGTCCTATTTTTATTTGTTGCCGCTTATTTAACTCAAATAACACCAAAGGGAGATGCATGTGAGCCTAGAAGAAATTACACAGATCTATTCATTTTTCTTAACAACGCCACTTATAGTAAGGCTAGTTGTATTTAATTTTATTTTTAAAGCCCACAAACATACTATGGTTATTTTATTGGATGCGATTGTTTTAGTATCAACCACTATTTGGTTAATATTGATTAGAGAGGTCATTTTCCCTCTGCCTTCGTTAATTTTAAATGTATTTAGCGTACTCTACATCCTATTGATTATTGACATTTCTCTCAATTATTATCGCTTAAAAAGGAAGAGCTCCTTGCAGTGAAAAGCCCAATTTATACATATAAACAAGCTCCAAATAAAAGAAAAAAGCATCTTTTTTCAAGATGCTTTGCTCTTACTATTGGGGCAATTCTTCTGGTGTTTTCTCAAATTCAAGTATATGTCCATCAACTTTTGCTCTTTCTAGTTCCTCAATAAATTCTTCCTTACGTTCTTCAAGTCTGGAGTCAAGTGTGTTTTGATAACCCGGAAATAGATTGTAATCTACTGGTTTCCCCATAAGTTCACCTCTTATTCTCAGCTTTTTTATTTATTATAGGGTATATTGATATTTTCTGACAATTGTTTATGTCAATTTTGATTACAAGGACTGACAAGACAATACAACGGAAGTCTTATAAAAAATGCCTACCTATACTTTATTGCCCATAAAATTATGCTGATAAATCGAAACAGCAAGGTTTATCTTTGCCTCTAAACGTGCAATTTTCATAAACTTTGTTGATAATCCCTAGACTGTTCCTCCCCTTTTTTACGGAAAATAAAAGCATTTTCCCTCAATTAGGTATACTACAAAATCTTAAGAAATCTTCATAATTTTTCTCAATAATTATTAATAATTACCATTTACAATAAGAAAAGTCGACAATAGATTAACATAGTTAGGAGCATCTTGTCTTGGGCGTTACAGATATTATGAATAACATTCGAATTTTAATGTTACCAGTCATCCTTATAGTTGGTGCAGAGTTCTTACTTATTGGACTTTATTATTTCCTCTATCATAAAAAACATCAGTCAAATCGAAAAAAAATAAACTTTAAGCAACTGATACTTGTAGCACTCTTTATCGGCTATATTGTATTTGTGTGTGAACTAACGATTTTTGGGCGTGGTTCTTCCCATTTCATGCAAATGAATCTCCAACCATTTAGTGGCTATATAGATGCATGGAAGAAATACTCGTTACGTGATCTTCAAAATTGTATTTTTAACATTTTAATGTTTGTGCCACTAGGCATTTTCTTACCTTTACTTTTCTCTAAATTTAAATTGTTCAAATGGCTTCTTCCTGTAGTGGTGATGGCAACCTTATCCATTGAAACGTATCAAACACTTACAGGAGCAGGGATTTTCGAGCTTGATGACTTAATCAACAACTCGCTTGGTGGGATTATTGGATACCAGTTATATAGACTAGGATCTTCTATTGTTCAGCATAAAAAAATAAAAATGAAAAGTTTGATCGGAAACCTAGCCATTCCTCTCATGATGGGTTTGATTTTTATTGGCATGATGATTGTCTACGCTCAACAGGAATTTGGTCATTTAGCAATTAATGCCTACACAAAATTAAATATGTCGGATGTTGATGTAACCACCTCATTAGATTTACATACAGCATCTACCGTTGCCCCCGTGTATAAAAAAATAATTCATACAGATGAAGTTGAGACTTTGTTGCAAAAGAAATTGGATTTATCAGAGTTAAGTCGGCAGGATATTCGTGGTGATCGTGAGCTCTTATTGAAAGATAAAGCCGAGAACTCGTATACGCTATTTATTAATTCAGAGGGAAATTGGTCGCTAACAGACGATCTTTATACGCCCGTGCAACCTTCTTTAGCTGTGCAAGAGACACTTGTGAAGAAGGCAAAGAGTATGATGGATGAGCTTTCTCTCCTTCCTAAAGATGGGGAGTTTACAGCCTTGGATAATGGCGTATTTGAATGGACGCTTCCTGACCAAGCTGAATTGAACCAAGATTATTGGCTTGGTGAGGTAGAGCTCGGTTTGAAACCAGATGGTAGTTTGTATTCATTATCGTATAATATTCATGAGCATCAATTGATCCGTGAAGTAAATATTTTGTCACCTGCAGAGGTGTATGAGCGAATTAAGAAGGGCGAATTTCCACAGATAAAATATAATGCACTCGTAACAGAAGAAGAACTG
The DNA here is from genome assembly GCF_029916965.1 of Lysinibacillus sp. 1 U-2021. Classification (NCBI taxonomy): domain Bacteria; kingdom Bacillati; phylum Bacillota; class Bacilli; order Caryophanales; family Bacillaceae; genus Lysinibacillus; species Lysinibacillus sp. 1 U-2021. The sequence goes on along the minus strand of NZ_CP123966.1, from coordinate 2,992,675 downwards.
TTGATAAAAAAAGGCGATCAGCTTACTGTCGATTTAATAGAGCTCTCGTATATGTATGATACAAAAGATTTCTATCAACCCATATACAGAGTTTCTGGTACATTCAATGGAAAAAGTTGGTTCACCTTGATTCAGGCGAGAAAGTAGCTTTTTTAATACCGCTAACTAAGGAAAGCCCAGACTTGATACTTGGCTTTCTTTTTATATGAGTTGAAATAACATCTCAAACTTTGGAATACTTCTAACAAAATGGACACCATCAACAAGTAACTACTTAACAGAAAAATACTAGTGTTTTTAGGTTTTATCTAATCTGTAGCCTAGGTGCCGGTTCTATTAAAGATAAGAGAGTTGAATATAATATTTATATTGAGAGCATAGAGGAGGGTTAGAGAATGTTCGGTAAACATACATGTCAGAACTGTTGTCCAAATGAAATGAAATATTCCCCAAAAATTGTTGCGCTTCTTGGTCCTGTTGTTCCTGTCCCTTCACCAGATCGAAGTGCTTTAGCGTATGGATCCCTTAGAGGAGATACATTGGGCCTTTTATCACCTGATCCAATACCCGTCACTTTCCAAGTGGTTGGTCCGCTATCAAATGTTACGGTTAGCCCATCTGGGAATGAATTGGTCGTTCAAAATGACGGTGTCTATCAAATCACCATTTCGATTAATGCGCAAGCAACAGCAGCCCCTGATCCTGATCAACCATTTTTCACAGTTAGCATTACCGTCAATGGTCAACCGATTTTTCTAAACGGCATTGCAGTCTTTAATGTTGTCAATAGAAGTAGCTCGGCCTATGTGGTCCAAGCTACATTAGCCGCAGGGGATGTGGTGGGAGCCAGTGCAGCTTCAGATTCCTTCGTCGCTAGTTATGCTAACCGCTCCTTAACGATTGTTCAATTAAATGGTTAGATTAAAAGTATATAAAGGACAGTAGCTCTCATCTCTAAATTTTAGAGATGGGATCTTTTTGATTTGACGAGGAGTGTATTTGGCTTCCTCTAATACTTCATTATTTATTTCTTACTCATAATCAAGTGACGCCAAGTCTGTTCTTCTCCTATTTTTTAGGTACGCCTGAATGATCATGTGTTATAGTAAAAAAAATAGTTACATGAGGTGGAACAATGGTTAGAAGAAGATAGCTAGCCTCCTAGGTTGTCAGTAGATTTAGGGGGCGAATTTAATTGATAGGAGTGTTCTATACATGAAACAAAATAAATATGATGAAATCAATTTCTTTTCCGAATATGAAAAAATGCCACGTTCCGTTCAAGGACTAGACGCGGCAGGTGAATGGCACGTATTAAAAGCACTTCTTCCAGATTTCCAGGATAAGACCGTACTTGATCTAGGCTGTGGCTTCGGCTGGCATTGTCGCTATGCCCGTGAACAACAGGCAAAATCAGTAATTGGTGTGGATTTATCAGAAAAAATGCTGCAAAAAGCGCAGGAAAAAACGAATGATCCTTTTATTACCTATTTAAAGATGCCGATCGAAGATATCCATTTCTCTGCTTCTCAATTTGATGTAGTAATTAGTTCATTAGCGATTCACTATGTACAATCCTTCGAAGCACTTTGTAAGAAGGTTTATGCTTATCTAAAACCTAATGGTTCATTTGTCTTTTCTGTAGAGCATCCTATATACACATCACGCAATGAACAAGATTGGGTCTACGATGAGAATGGCAACCGCCTGCATTGGGCAGTTGATCATTATCAGATAGAAGGCATTCGAGAAACGACCTTCCTTACCGAAAATGTTATTAAATACCATCGCACACTGTCTACTTATATGAATGTCTTAATACAAGCTGGATTTACGATAAGTGCGGTGAAGGAACCTATGCCTTCAGAGGAAATGCTAAAAAATATTCCGGACATGCAGGATGAACTACGGAGACCTATGTTTTTAATCATTACAGCTGAGAAAAAATAATCACTGTGTGCTTAGGCAATATGGATCGGGTATCGCTAAGTATACAGCTATATCGTATATAAACAAAAAACCAGATGCTCTCTTTTGGGGAGCACCTGGTTTTATTGTGAAAGTGAATCTTACTAACTTACTTAGTTTTGATTCGTTATAATACTACGACAACTTGAGGCGCTGAACAAGTTAAAATATTTTCCAATAGGATTTTAGGGGGAATTAATGCTTTTTCGAGAAAATAAATCATTCTATCAAATTTTAAGTCTTTCTTAGTTTCATTAAAATAAGAAATAACGAAATCTCATAAATGACTAACCGTAGCTCATGACACAGGGTCATTTACCAATGACAGCCCCACTGTATAGGTGGGTGACTGTTTGCTATTTTCACATAATTAAAGTATGTTTCTACAAACTGAAATTGATAACAATGCTCCCCCTGCTCTAACTGAAAAATTTCTGCTAAAAGCATGAAATCCGCTTCATCATTCTCGCATAGTGATGGAAAAGCAATACAAGCAAGACATGCGCTGTTAAAACCATACAGGTCTCTATGATTTTAACTATGATAGGTGAAGCTACTAACTTTTTCGTGCTATTCATAAAACATGCTGAAGAAACACGTCTGCTAAAGGAACATTAAACAAAAAGACCAGTCACTCTTTTAAAGAGAACTGGCCATTTTGCGTTTAGGTTGAAGACTATGAAATATCTTCATTCATAGATTAACATATTATACTGAACAATATCTGAACAACCATACAAAAAAGACTAGACTCTCACATGATGATGTAAGCTCTAGTCTTTTAAGTGAAAGTGAATCTTACTAAATCTTGTCTAGCTTTAGATTCAAATTACAATACGAATGAACAGGCTAAAGGTTTCATAAATTCTTTATTTTTTCGTTAAATTATAGGACTACCACCACAAAAAGACCAGGAAACACGACAAAATGTGAATCCTGGCCCTTTTGTGAAAAGTGAATGTTACTAGTTTGCTTTAGTTCTTTGTATTCTACTGATGAGTTAGACGGCTGATGTTTTAAAAAGTTACACATTCTTAAAAATTTTTTACTCTACTAATTAAATGGCAAATCAAACACGCCGTTAGCTCCATCCACCATACTAATTGACATAGCACACGCTCCCTCTGACTTATATAGGCTTCCTTTTCCAGTAAAGATGTTTGTCCTTCAGCAGCTACTCTACCTTTAGCCCATATTTTCCCTTCCGAAGCCGTGACACTCCAGTTAAATTGTTGTGTGCCTTTATTTTTCACCTCATATCAGATACCGAGTTCTTCATCAGAATGGACACTATAAAAGGAGGTGTGAAATTCACCATTCCCAGTTGGTTTATCTACATAATTCACAGGGAAGATCTATGCTGTATCCCTACTTATAGCTTGTGTTGGATACTAACTAATTCTGTGAATCTTCCATTGCTTTTTCTAAAAGACTAAAAAAAACGTGATCTTCTATCATTTCAAAGCTTTCATTTGTGTTAAGGAGAACCAATATTTTATTTTTAGAATCAATGAACATCGGGTAGCTTGTATTGAGTGAAATTGTCATTCGGTAATCGTAATCAATAGTTTTTATGGCTGTTTTTTTGAATGTTACCTGTTGAAAAGACTGTATCAATTCTTGCTGTGTTTCTTTTGATATTTTCATTTCAGAAAAGATATCTTCTGTATCTGTATCTATACGATGTAGCGTAACAGTGGAATTTTCCACATGAAAATTAGCATTTTCTAATAGATCAATAGCAGAATAGCGTTGATCTTTCCATGTAATAAGCATACCACTAACAATTACTGCTAAGAGTAAAGATAAGCCTATTTTAAATTTTTTCATATTACTCCTCTTTCTCAGTATCTATAACTTGACAAAAAAATATTTTTATGCTAAAATTTACTTTTAAATAAATATTATATATAATAGGATTCTCCTGGCCAGGGGAATCCTATTTTTTTGTTAAGGAGTGTTGGTATGAATCAACAGAAATCTAGTATCACTTCATTAGTTGCTGCCTTTAGTAGAGCCTACCATAGCCAATTTGATACGCCGAAAATTTTTGATGATTATTTAGCCAAGGAATTGATTTCACAAGAAGAATATCAAAATATTCAAGCTAATCTGATACAAGGCATTGCATTTTTTAATAAAGATATCGCTACAAAGTTTAAAGACGATTCAAAGGAATTAATAAAATGGATTACACAGGTTCAACTCTCACCGACTCCTTTGGCACGTGCTGCTTATTGTGAAAGGGTCTTGCATAGCGAAATACAGCTTGGTGTCGAGCAATATGTCATCTTAGGTGCTGGCTTTGATACTTTTCCATATCGTCAGCAACAAGGACAAACCATGCTGGAAATTTTTGAGGTGGATTATCCCACAACACAGACATCCAAAATAAAAAGATTACAGGAAGCTTCTCTCCCCCTCTTGAATCATCTGCATTTTGTACCAATGGATTTTACAAAGCAATTTCAATCTCAATTATTTTCAGAGCAAGGCTTTCAATCTAAAAAAACATTTTTTAGTCTGTTAGGTGTGTCCTATTATTTAACAAAAGATGAATTAGCAAGTTTACTCAATCATCTATTTGCCTTAGTTCCATCAGGTAGTTCCATTGTCTTGGATTATGGTGATGAAACACTCTTCACGGAAAAAGGACTCTCCAATAGAGTAGAAAACATGGTCAAAATGGCCGCAGTTGGTGGTGAACCAATGAAATCATGCTATGCTTATGAGGACATGGAGAGGATGCTAGATCGATTAGGTTTGCTTATATATGAACATCTATCTCCTACAGCGATTCAAGAGCTGTATTTTCAAAATCGAACAGATTACTTATGTGCTTTTGAAACTATCCATTACATGCATATTGTTAAAAAATAGGTCCACCCCATTCAATTTTATAAAATTCTAAATTTTCTTTTTATTACCCAGGCAATTAACTATTTCAATATAGAGAATTAGTATACTATAGTAGTGTAAAGCTAATTAGCCTTACACCTCCTAGATTTGTTACTAGGGTCACTGTTAACGCTGTGACCCGCTTATAATGATTGACAAACACCTAAAGGATTCCCATCAGGGTCATAGAAGGTAAAAAATTTGGTGTCCCCTTCTCCTTCTAAAGCCTCGACTTGAACATGATGATCCACTAGAAATAAATAGGTCTCTTCAATATTTTGAGAAAGGAAGTTCACATATTTCCCCACACCAAAGTGATTGTCTGGAAAATGACATGGCTGATGCTCCTTAGCTTTTACTAAGCAAATGACCGTGGGGGATTGTTCAGTGATTTTCATAACTGCTGCGCCCTCTTCTATATATTGAAGCTTAAATCCGAGTATTTCCTCATACCATTTAGCCGATAATTTAGGATCTTTTATTGGAATAAAAATGGCCTCTACACCTTTAAATAAGGATTGTTTCATTTTTCTTACCTCCATTTCACAGTTTGTTTTCTCATTTTATTCTCCTTCAAAAAGATTCATTGAGATTGTCATTATTGATTATTTTGCCTGTCTTTTGCTTATCCTTAATAGTATCCGAAATGTCTTCTTTTCCTAGAGGAGGTGTCCACCATTAAACACAAGGTATCATTCATCCTATTGCTGTCAGTACTTCTTTTACTAGGTGGATGCTGGAATAAGCGGGAGTTAAACGAACTAGCTATTGTTACGGCTGTTGGTGTGGATAAATCGGACGAGCAATTCGAAATTTCTGTTCAGATTGTTAATCCAAGTCAAGTGGCTTCGAACAAAGCATCTGGCATTCAAGTCCCTGTTTTTACCTACCATGCAAAAGGTAAATCATTATTTGATGCCATTCGAAAATTAACAGCGCTAACACCTAGAAAGCCTTATTATGCGCATGCCCAAATTATTATTATTGGTGAAGAAATGGCTGAGGAAGGTATGAATAGCATTTTAGATTTATTTCAAAGAGACCCAGAAGGACGAAGTGATTTTAACTTTATTGTTTCTCATGATTCGACTGCACAAGAAATATTAAGTGTTTTAACCCCTTTAGAGGATGTGCCTGCTAGCAAAATGTTTAAATCATTAAAGGTTTCTGAAGCAGTATGGGGCACTACAGAATCTGTTATTCTTGATGATTTAATTCAATCGTTAGGCAGTATTGATCATAGTGCCGTCTTACCCTCTATTCATATATACGGTGATGCGGATGCTGGAGATTTTAGCTCGAATATAGAAAAAATGGATAGCCCTGCACAATTAAAATATGGTGGACTGGCTATTTTTAAAAATTATAAGCTCATCGGCTATTTAACAGAACAAGAAAGCAGAGACTATAATTTTTTAAATAATAATATAAAAAGTACATTTGAAATTATTGCTTGTCCTGAAGAAGGGAAAATCTCAACAGAAATTATTAATTCTTCTACTAAAATGACGGGTCATTTTCAAAATGATGTACCCTCGATTTCCATCAAACTTGATATTGAGCAAAACGTTGCAGAGATAAGTTGTCCATTGGATTTAACAAAATCAAAAACCATCGATGCTTTAAATAAAGAAACGAGCAGACAAATCAAAGAGCGATTAGAACGTACACTTCAAACAATTCAACAAACCTATCAAGCCGATTTATTAAAATTTAGTAATGTACTACACCGAGAGGACTATCAAGCATGGAATCGAATTAAAAAGAACTGGCTGACCCTCTATCCAGATCTTGAAGTTCAAATTGAAGTCGATGTGCATACAAAAGGAATAGGAACTGCAACAAAATTAAAACTTGACTAATTCATAAAAATGACCAGTACTCTTTTAAGGAGTACTGGTCATTTTAATTAACGTACCGCTTCAAACGTTATGAGTGACGTTTCTTCAGTTGGTTGTTGAAGGAACTTATAATTCGCAGAACAAGTTATTGCAGAGAAGCCCACACTTTGTAATAAAAGCTTAAATTCTTCAATCCCATACCAGCGTAATAAAAACTTTTGCAGTTCCGTATCACTTAATGTGCCTTGTTGCCACTTCTCATATTTTAAAACCATCAGCGTATATTGCTCCACCCAATTCATGGCAATCGATTTTCTTTCAAGGGCAATTCCTTCATCTTGTGAAATTTGATGGTAAGATGTCGTAATTTCTCCTGTTTTCCAGTCTGTAGGAAGTAATAAATCTACTAGGAGTCTCCCACCAGGGACAAGGTGCTGATACATAGAGGTTAAAGCTGATAGTGCTTCTTGATGATTTTCAATTAAACAAAATGAGCCTGTAGGCATAACAATGGCTTCGTATTGTTGACCTAAGGTGAATTGGCAAACATTCCCTTCATACAGCACTGGCGTCAATCCTCGTTCTTGGCATCTTTTTCGACAGGATGCTAGCATTTCTGGGGAATGATCAATTCCCTCTATATCAAAGCCTTTTTCCATAAAAGGAATATAGAAACGTCCAGAACCAACCCCTGCTTCTAGAATCTTCCCCTTTACACCTTGCAGTCGTTCTAGATAATATTCAATATCTCCACCAAGCGAGTATCCAACTGGTTTCGTAAAATCATAAAGTGCTGTGCTTAACGGTCCGTAATTTTTGTACATATATTCTCCTCCGATTGTTTGCGGAAGAAATCAACTAATCTATTTATTCTCCCGCACCTTTATTATATTCAATGGGAAAACAGAGCTGACTATCATCATCTATCACTCACTTTCTTGTAAATTTAGTTAAATTATACATTTATTTATTGTTTTAATCAATGTTTCTATTGATTTCCTATACATTACAATTTAATGTACAAATTAGCACAAATTATCAAAAAACCCTTCCCATTAAACGGTACCATTGAGTTAAGAAAGGATGATGGTATGGATTATTTTGAAAGAATTCAAAACGCCATAGAGTTTATTGAGAAAAACCTACATGAAAAGTTAACGATTACAGATATTTCTTCTCAGTCTTACTTTTCAGCATTTCATTTCCAACGACTTTTCCAAGCCATTACAGGTTTTTCTGTGCAGCAGTATATTCGCAACAGGAGACTTTCTGAAGCAGCTTCCTTATTAGCAACAACAAAGCAGAATATACTTGAGATTGCAATCAACTTTCAATATGGTTCTCAGGAGGCATTTACACGGGCATTTGTTCAGTATTTTGGTGTCACACCTGCTAAATACCGAAAAGGAGCCAACTCCATACCATTTCAAACCAAAATAAACTTTTTGGATTATAAACTGGAAGGAGAGCTCCCTATGCAGCGACCGGAAATACTTCACTTATCTAAAAAACGTATTACAGGCTATGAATACAAAACGTCCTTACAAGACGAACAGTACTATGCAGAAATCCCTGGCTTTTATTTGGATTTTGGTCAGCAGCAATATTATGAGCGAATTTCCCATAAAGTAGCCCCTAATATGGCGTATGGCATTTCTACAAACTTTCAGGAGAATGGTCAATTTTCCTTTATTGTAGGAGAGGAAGTCGAAACATTTGAGGAGCGATTAGAGATAGGCTTCACCCAACTTGAAATTCCTGCTGGTAAATATGCGGAGTTTACATTGAATAGCACTACGGAAGGAATTCAAAATACAAGACGTTTCATTTACGGAGTATGGTTGCCGAATTCTAATTATGAGCGCGATACGGGTCCTGATTTTGAAATAACCGATGTCATGCAATCGATCTATCCACAGGAGATGAAAATGAAAATCTACATTCCCATTAAAGAATAATAAAGGAGCAAGGTCGATGATTATTGAGAAAGTATTTAAGCAGTTCCCTACCCTACATTCAGCTACTTTACAATTTAAAAAAATTGAAGACTCACATATACAAGAGTTATTTGCTATTTATGATAATGACAAGGTATTTGAGTATTGTGGCATCATCCCAAAACATAACCTTCAAACTGTTCAAAAAATGATTGGCCATTTTGAACGTGATTATACGAAGAAAAGCAGGATTAAATGGGGGATCTTCGAAATATCACAGCGTGAAAAACTAGTAGGGATTATCGAAGCGATGGACTTTAATCAAAAAGTAGATATGGTAACAATCGGTTACTATTTAGCTGAAGCATCCTGGGGAAAAGGCATTGCATCAGAGGCAGTTGCAACAATCGTAAAATTTTTATTGGAAGAGGTAAATGTTAATCGAATACAGGCAGAAGTCATGCCTTTAAATGAACCCTCGAAAAAGGTTTTGTCAAAAAATGGATTTTCAAAAGAAGGTCTTTTGAGACAAGCTTCATTATGGTCTGGTAAGGGTGTTGTTGATTTAGAGATATACGGCTTATTGAAAGGCGATTACAATTTGAAAGACTAAACTCTACTAATGAGTTTAGTCTTTTCTTATATTGTACAGATAAATGGACATTTTACCATCTCCTAAAGGGCTCTTTAACATAGACTAGAAATAGATGACTCATGCTAGCATGACATTGTAATCATAAAGGAGCGTTTTAGAAATGGATGGAAACAGATATTTAACACGAATGAATTGGGAATTTAACAATTATCATAAATTTTCTAAATGCTATTGTGAATCAAAGAATGTTTACTTTGGTCACTCTCCCAGCGTAGAGCATCCTATTATTGAGGAAGATTCTTATAAAATAAAATATTATAATAGTCCCCAATTTGAAAAAAAATATCAGAAACAAAATCAAATTGAAAAGCATTGTCAAAGCTGTATTTGTAGTCACTTAGAATGTTTTGAACCAGGGACTTTAGTAGATGTATACCTTTCAGATGGCAGCCAATTTCTAGGAATATACTTTATTTATCTTATTCCGCACAGCTGCTGCGGGTACTTCCTTCAAATCGATGATATGGCACGGCCTGTCATTATGGACTGTCAAAACATTGATGCAATACGTAAAACTTGTTGAGGTAGTTGATACTTTGGCTTTTCTCTTTTTATTATTAAAATAGGCTGGTTAATTGCTATACAAGCACAACCAGCCATTCGACTACCCCTCGTTTATCCATTGAATTAGTTGTTCATTAAAAAATACAGGCTCTTCAAACATTGGATTATGACCACTTTTTTCAAAAATGACTTTCTTTACATGGGGAATATGATCTACTGCATCCCATAATGAAATAGGGGCTACTAAATAATCATACCTGCCTAGACCTAAAAAAATTGGCTTATTAACTTGTAGCATTTGTTGTAAAAGGTTCTGCTCCGCAAAAGCTACTCCCCATAGATAATCAATAATTTCCATATTCGGATGAACGTTAACCCACATAGAGGTAGCATTGAACATAAAATCATAAAAACTATGCGCCCCCATACGAATACACATATGAACAAAGCGTCGTTCAGGCTCCTTCTTTAGATCCTGCTCCAATAAGGCTATTTCGTGCGCAAATTGATGATTACGCTCCATACTTGCATGTGCCTCAAAATAAGATAAGCTTTGTTGCTGTCTTTTTTGACTATTCGATGTTGCTGTATTTAAGAGTACGAGTTTTTGAACATGCTGGGGATACGCTTTGGCATACGCCATTGCCATAAATGCATGTCCTGAATGTCCTAACACTATTAAATTATCTAGCTGTAGGATTTGTCTCGCATACTCCATATCCTTCACTATTTTGTCCAATGTATAATCTTCTTGCGTAAATGCTTGAGCTGGCTTACCAAAACCTCGATGATCTAAAAAAATCACCTGGAAATGTTGATAAAAGTCTTCTGAGAACAGACGTGGATAATAAACACTACTCCCCACCACTAAAATTGGTTGGCCTTGCCCCTTTATACAATAGTTTAATTCAAATCCATCACACATAAGTTTTTGATATGTCATTATCTTCATCCTCTTTTCTATTTTTGTATCATCACTCCCTTCCCTCTTGATTTTCCCGTGTTTTTTCCATTGAACGCTCTAGCATTCTATCACCCCAGTAGATGTTATTATTTACATTAACAATAGCATTCCCATAGATTCCTAGCAATGAAGGATCGTGTATACTGAATAAAAGGAGAATGTCTATGAGGGAAGATCTAATAAAGCGTTTGCGGTTATTTTTATTTAATGAGAAGCATCAAACGTTAGTGGGTAAACCTGCAAGTCAAAGGGAAATCATAGAGGCACAGCAACAACTTCATGTACAATTTCACAGCGACTATGTAGCGTTCATTGAAACGTTTGGTGGGGCATATGCAGGTATAGCAATCCATGCTTTTTCTAACGGCTCAAGTCTAGGAAACGAAACCGTTGTCAATTTAACACTGGATTTCCGTCAACAATATAAAGAGTTCCTATCTCCAAATGTTTTAGAAACGAGCTATGTTATTTCAATGGATGGTGGGGGTAATCCCATTTTCATCGATCCATCAGGCCATGTTTTTATTTGCGATCATGATTGTGGAGAAATTAAGCGAATAGCTGATTCATTTGAGTTGCTGATAGAAGATTGTTTTTATGAATGGTAAGTTACTTATAGTAAAGAAGAGGTTAAATATAATGGACAAACAATTAGAACACATACTTACATTAAGAAAAAACGGACAGCTTGAGGAAGCAAATCAATGTATGGTGGCACTGGTCAAGGAACAGCCTCAAAATGCTTATTATCAATTTCAATGTGCTTGGACATTTGATTCTTTAGGGCAGGAAAAAGAGGCTGTTCCGCACTACGAAGAAGCGATAAAGTTGGGGCTAGAAGCAGAAGTTTTAGTGGATGCCTATCTTGGTTTAGGAAGCACCTATCGGACTATAGGACAATACGAGCAAGCAAAACGGATCTTTGAACAAGCCATTCAAGAGTTCCCCAAGGCTGAGCAAATCAAGGTCTTCTATGCCATGACACTCTATAATCTTGGCGAACATGCAAAATCAATGGAAACATTATTGAACACGATATTACGCACAGCCAATCATCAAGGCATTCAAGATTATAAAAAAGCTATTCACTACTACAGTGATAAGCTAGATCAAACATGGTTATAAAAAACAGGCCCTATTTAGAGCCTGTTTTTAGCATTATTATATGGAAGTTTGCTTTTTGAATGTAGAAGATAACGCCATAATCAAGAATGTAAGTATACCGCTAAAGAAAAATAAATAGCTCAATGGAATTAAAAAGAAGTTTTTCTCCACTATCGTACCATCTGCTAGTATCTCATCTCCTATAAGGCCTTTTATAAATAAACATACGATCCCCATGATCATCGGAATTGTGGCAAGTAAATATTTCCCCATTATTTCTTCCTCCATTTGTTAAATCCTTGTTGTAATTGATGATAGCGTTATTTTTATTGCAAGTCAATTATTTTTTATCGAAAAACAATAAATAGTTATTGATTAACACTCCCACCTAAAAGAACAAACGTTCCCTCCTCTTTTAATTTCTTGTACGTGATTTATTATGTTTTTTGAGTAAATTTTGTGCGAGTTAGTATAAATAATTATATAAATTAATGTCGGATAATCTGTTATATTGGGCTATAAAAAACAGCTACTTTATTAAAAGTAACCGTTTTTCCATAAAATCATATTGATTGAGAAGCTTGTTGTATGAGGGCAGCGACCATTTTATCCATCTGAGCAAAGCGATCATCCTGCGTTTGTCCTTGAACATAGCGATAATAGATTTGCTGACAAATAACGGCTAATTTAAAATAAGCAAATGTACAGTAATAATGAATAGCTGACACATCTCGCCCACTTTTCTCTGCATAACGATCAATAAATTGCTGTCGGGTATAAAAGCCTGGTAATACAGTTACTGGTGGTTCACCAAGTGCATATAATAGCATTTTCGGGTCATCCGCTTGCATCCAATAACTCATTGCTACACCAACATCAGCAAGTGGGTCCCCTACTGTTGCCATCTCCCAATCAAAAAGGCCAATCATTTCGGTATAGTCCTCGGAGAACATTGCATTATTCAATTTATAATCGTAATGAATAATGGTTGCCTCATGATTGGACGGAAGATTGTTTTTTAACCACTCTGTTAACATCGCTACTTCTGCATGTTCTGCTGTTTTCGCATTTTCATAACGCTCAATCCAGCCATATACTTGTCTTTCAAGAAATCCGTCAGGCTTCACGATATCCTTTAGCGGAGTGTCCTGATAAGGAATAGCATGTAATGCAACTAAAGAATCAACCATCAGTTCGGACAATTGACGTGCTAGCTCCTCTGTTGGTTCTGTGCCTTTTGGAAAATGTGTATCAAGGACGATTCCTTTTTTGCGCTCCATTAAAAAGAAATCACTCCCGATAATGTCTCGATCCTCTACATAGACATATGGTTTTGGAACCGATGGTAAAAATGGATGCAGTGCCGATAAAATCGTAAATTCCCGCTTCATATCATGCGCTTTTTTGGCAACTGGTCCAAGCGGAGGACGACGTAGAACAGCTTCAAAATCAGCTATTTTTAAACAATACGTCAAATTGGAATGCCCTGCACTAAATTGTGCTATTTCAAGCTTCCCCTGTGGAAGCTCAGTGAAATAACTCTCTAAAAAGGCATGTAGTTTATCAACATCCAAACGTTCACTTGACCTTACTTGCATCGTATCCATTCTATCTCCCTCCTTAAATAATGGAGCTCATGCCCCCATCTACTACAATGACATCCCCAGTTACATAGTCCGAAGCTGGTGCTGCTAAAAATAAAGCTACGCCCTTCAAATCATTTTCGGAGCCTAAGCGTTTCAACGGTGTAACACCCATCAAATAGTCTTGTCCACGTTCGATTAAGACATTGGACATTTTCGTAGGAAAAAAACCTGGTGCAATAGCGTTGACATTGACTCCATGTGGCCCCCATTTGACGGCTAAATCCTTCGTTAAAGTAATGACAGCCCCTTTACTCGCGTTATAGGCAATCGTATCCATAAAGGCTGGTAGCGTCCCACCTAGTCCAGCAATAGAAGCAATATTAATGATTTTGCCGCTTTTCTGCTCTAGCATAATTTTGCCAACGGCTTGGCTGAATAAAAATGTCCCGTTGACATTGACATCAAATACTTTTTGCCAGGCTTCGTAGGGCATATCAATGGCAGGTGTTCCCCATGATGCGCCACTGTTATTGACTAAAATATCAATTCTACCAAATGTTGTAATCGTTTGGGCTACCACATTGGCAATATCCTCAGGCTTTGTGACATCACAGGCTAGAGCTAATGCTTGAACACCAAGCTTTTCGAGCTCAGCGGCAACCTCCTCACATGCCTCCACCTTTCGTGAGCATAAGACCACATTGGCTCCAGCCTCTGCAAATCCTTGAGCAATTTGCGCACCGAGTCCACGTCCTCCACCTGTCACAATCGCTGTTTTACCTTTTAAGCTAAATAACTCTAGGACCGTCATTTCACCAGCTCCTCTTGTTTGTTGGCATGCTTTTTCAATTCTAGTTTAGCAATGGTATTACGATGCACCTCATCTGGTCCATCCGCTAAACGTAATGTACGAGAATTAGCCCATTGTGCAGCAAGCGTAGTATCGGGACCTACCCCAGCAGCACCAAATGCTTGGATAGCTCGATCAATGACTCTGAGTGCCATATTTGGAGCAACTACCTTAATCATAGCAATTTCAGCTTTTGCCTCTTTGTTGCCTACTGTGTCCATCATATAAGCAGCCTTCAATGTTAAAAGTCTTGCTTGCTCAATATCCATCCGAGATTCTGCAATGCGCTCCCGCATTACCCCTTGATCTGCTAGTGGTCGATGAAATGCCTGCCGCGCTTGTACACGCACACACATTTCCTCTAATGCACGCTCTGCGGCACCAATAAGACGCATACAATGATGAATTCTACCTGGTCCTAGTCTGCCTTGCGCAATGGCAAAGCCTTTACCTTCACCCCATAAAATATTTTCCACCGGTACACGCACATTGGTAAATGTAACCTCACCATGTCCTTCTGGCGCATGGTCGTAGCCAAAAGCCGTTAGCATACGCTCCACTTTTACTCCTGGTGTATCCATCGGTACAAGAATCATAGACTGCTGCTCATGGATAGGAGCCGTTGTATCTTTATGCTTGCCCATAAAAATAGCCACCCTACAGCGAGGATCCCCAGCACCAGTTGTCCACCATTTATGGCCATTTAAAATGTATTCATCTCCATCGCGTTCAATGCTTGCCTCAATATTTGTAGCATCACTGGATGCAACGGCTGGCTCCGTCATCGCAAAGCAGGACCGTATTTCACCTCGTAATAATGGTTCTAGCCACTGTTTTTTTTGCTGTGCCGTTCCATAGCGTACAAGTACTTCCATATTGCCTGTGTCAGGTGCATTACAGTTAAACACCTCGGGGGCCAGAAGTGAACGGCCCATGATTTCACATAAAGGTGCATATTCTAAGTTGGTTAAACCTGCCCCATATTCACTATCTGGTAAAAATAAATTCCACAAACCTGCCTGTTGCGCCTTCTGCTTCAGCTCCTCCATAATCGGTGGAATCGCTCCCCAACGATCCTCCATTGCCTCAACCTGTGCAGCATAAACGGCCTCATTTGGATAAATGTATTGCGCCATAAAATTCGTCAGCTTGTCCTGTAACTTCTCAACTTTTTCACTATAGGAAAAATTCATTAGAAGATACCCCCTTTGCTTGAACTTCGCAAAATGAATGAATGTTCATTTTCATTCTTACAATAAATGTTACCGCTATTTTTCTAGTAAAGCAATGTTCTATTTTTGAATTTTCTAATAAAAGAGAAAATTCATTACTATGGACTTACATCATTTATTTTCAAAAAACTGTACTATATCCTTCAGTAATTGTCGGATGGCTAATGGTAAATGACGGTTTTTTAAGTACACTAGATAGACATTGCGACTTAAATTCAGACCCTCTATTTCTTTTTTTACAATCGTTTTAGCAGTCGGTCCTTGCAAGTAATTTTCAGGTAATATGGTCACTCCTAAATGTTCTCGTACAAGCGATACAGCGGTTTCAAAACGCTCAATTTCAAATTGAATATTGATGTTTTTACCAGCCTGTTCAAATGACGTTAAGATATCTCGTCTTGTTTGAAAGCCCTCGGTACTAATAATAAATGGTTCTTCACAAATATCTGAGATGGTTAAAGTATCCTTTTGGGCTAACGGATGATGTAAAGGTAATACTGCGACCAACCGTTCTTCATATAAAGTTTGAACTTCCAACTCTGGATCATCCATTAGCTGATTGGTGATGATTAAATGAGTTTTATAGCTTTTCAAGGATTTTTTCACCCGCTTACTACCTAAAATATCGACTAAATGAATATTCATGTGAGGATAGTCTTTTTTATAGTTGGCGATTACCTTTGGCAGCCAATGCTTAATAGATTCCATGACACCAATGGTGATGTCTCTCGTGCCATGAACAATCACTTCATCCATTTCGATTTTTAGCACTTCCATATTTTTTACAATAACTTTTGCTCGTTCAAAAAGTAACTCTCCAGCTTCTGTTAATTGCAGATTTCTAGTATTTCTCTCTAATAAAGGGGAGCCAATCTCTTGTTCTAATTTTTTGATCGCATTACTTAAGGAAGGCTGCGAAATATGCAGTCTTTCTGCGGCTTTTGAGAAATTCATCTGTTCTGAAACAGCGATAAAATAGTGTAATTGTTTAATGTCCACCTATAGATACCTCCCAGATTTATAGTTAAAAGCTATAGATTAATATTAATTATATATTAGTAATTATAATTATGTGAATATATAATGAATTACAACAATACTTTTTCTACAATAATATTCACAATGGGGTTGATAAGTTTATGTACACAATGACAGATCAAAAACAATGGAAAGGCCGAATAGATTCAACGACAAATACAAGCAGCTTTCGTTTACATCAACAAGTAAAAAGAGTTGCGATTAATGATGTAAGCGCTTCAGATAAGAAAAATGCTGCTCTCGTTGGCTTTATCTGCGATGAAGGGGTACGTCGAAACCAAGGCCGTGTAGGGGCAGCAAATGGTCCAAACGCCCTACGAGAAGGCTTAGCCAGTTTACCGTGGACATTTGAAGACGATCAGCAAATTATTGATGTTGGCAATATCGTTTGTCTAAATCATGCTTTAGAGGAAGCCCAACGTGAGCTTGGTGAAGTCGTAGCAACAGTACTACAAAAAAACTTATCATGTGTGGTGCTAGGTGGCGGGCATGAAACGCTGTATGGCCATTATTTAGGCGTTCGTTCTGCTCTACCAAAGGAAGCTAAAATCGGCATCATCAATATCGATGCTCACTTTGATTTACGACCATATGATGAACAACCTTCGTCAGGTACGATGTTCCGTCAAATTTTAGAGCAGGATCCACACGCTGACTATTTTGTTGTTGGTATTCAACGCTACGGCAATACAAGAGAACTTTTCGAAAAAGCTGATGAATTAAACGTGAAGTATGTTTATGAGGATCAAATGACGGTAGCCTACCAACAACAATTAACGGATGCATTACAACATTTTATGGAAAAGCATGATTATATTCTTTTAACATTATGTATGGATGTATTGAATGCAGCATTTGCTCCAGGTGTAAGTGCTCCATCACCGTTTGGGCTTGACCCATCGACTGTGCGCTCCATTTTGCAACAAGTCACTTCACACCCTCACACCCATTCATTTGATATTTGTGAGGTCAATCCGTTATTAGATGAAAACGGACGTACAGTGAAATTAGGTGCCTATTTTGTATATGAGGCACTGAACAACTTACTTAGGGGGCAAGGTTCATGATCGAAATTAA
This sequence comes from Lysinibacillus sp. 1 U-2021, assembly GCF_029916965.1. Classification (NCBI taxonomy): domain Bacteria; kingdom Bacillati; phylum Bacillota; class Bacilli; order Caryophanales; family Bacillaceae; genus Lysinibacillus; species Lysinibacillus sp. 1 U-2021. Next base: position 2,975,021 of record NZ_CP123966.1, on the reverse strand, counting down.
TCAAATTACAACGGTATTCCTAGCTGTTGCACTCTTTGCATTAGGTAGCTTTCTTATCAATAAAATAGGCTTTTTAAAGCGTTTCTGTATCCCAGCACCAGTGGTTGGTGGTTTATTGTTCGCTGCTCTTGCTACCATCTTAAAAACAACGGGTATTTTAGAAATATCACTTGATACTTCTTTACAAAGCTTATTTATGATTACTTTCTTTACGACAATTGGCTTAGGTGCAAGCTTTAAACTTGTAAAGCTCGGTGGTAAATTACTGATTATCTACTGGCTAGCATGTGGCTTCCTAGCGTTAATGCAAAATGTCATTGGGGTATCTCTGGCCTCACTTATGGGGATCCATCCTTTAATCGGTATGATGGCGGGTGCCGTTTCTATGGAGGGTGGTCATGGCGCTGCAGCTGCATTTGGCCAAACCTTAGAAGATTTAGGGATTTCTTCAGCTATGACAATTGGTGCTGCTGCCGCAACATGTGGTCTAGTTGCTGGTGGCTTAATTGGTGGTCCAATTGTCAAATATTTAGTAGGTAAATATAATTTAACACCAGATGAACAAGAATCGGAAGAAGTCCAATATGAAAATAAACATGAGCAAATTACATCGGATTCGTTCTTTACACAAGTCTTATTAATTACTTTCTGTATGGCGGTTGGTACGTACGTCGGCACACTATTCTCAGAAGCAACAGGTTTCGTTCTACCTGGCTATGTAGGAGCAATGTTTGTGGCTGTATTAGTGCGCAATATTATGGATAAATTCAAACCTGAAGCCATTAATATGAAAAGCATCTCATTAATTGGAGATGTCACATTAGGTGTATTCCTTTCCATGGCTCTCATGAGTATTAAATTATGGGAAATTGCTGATTTGGCACTACCATTATTCATCATTGTTTTTGCGCAAGTATTCTTTATTGTTGTATTTAGTATTTTTGTGTTATTTAAATTACTTGGCAAAAACTACGATGCTGCTGTTATGGTAGCAGGTTTTGCAGGACATGGTCTAGGCGCAACACCAAATGCCATGGCCAATATGTCAGCCGTTGTGCAACGCTTCGGTCCTTCTAAAAAAGCCTTTCTTGTCGTACCGATTGTCGGCGCATTTTTAATTGACGTATTTGGGATTCCTATTATTATTACGACTATCAATTTATTTAAATAAAAAAGAGCTTTGCATTCGTTCTGAGTAGACGATTGCAAAGCTTTTCTATTATTGTAATATCTCACTTACTGTAACAAATTCATAGCCTTGTTTTTGTAAATAATGAATAACATTTTCTAAACCATTGGCTGTCGTTTGATGGATATCGTGCATTAGAATAATACTCCCATCTTTTACAGAGGCTTTGACATACGCTAAAATTTTATCTGGATTGTGATGTTTCCAATCCAGTGTATCAATCGACCACAAAATCGAGGGGATTGTCATGACAGAACGTACTTGGTCATTGGTCGCCCCATAGGGTGGTCGGAAAACAGTTGGATACTGCCCGATGGCTGCATAAATAGCATTACTTGTGCCATTGACTTCTTGTTTAACGCCTGCTATTGATAAGGTCGTTAATTTTTTATGGCTCAAGGTATGGTTTCCGATTTCATGCCCTGCTTCATAGACTTGTTTAACGATTGCAGCATTTCTTGACACATTTTTACCTACCATAAAGAATGTAGCCTTGGCATCGTATTTCTTTAACGTTGCCAAAATTTGTGGTGTCACCTTAGCATCTGGCCCATCATCAAATGTTAAGGCTACCCGTTTTTTTGCGCCTTTCGCTACTGGCACACCTTTATTATAAACTTTATTATCTATTAACTGAATATCGGCTAGCTCAGAAGCTTTGACATACCCTTTTTGGTCGCCTGCTTCTACATAAGCCCAACCCGCAAGTGTTATGTAATACTGGACAGTTGTTTTATTGGGAAGTGTACCAAGAACTTCTCCGTTTGGACTAGCTGTTAAACGTAATTCAGCACCAGTAACAGCATTAATTTTTTTCTTCGTTGGAGCTGGTTTTTTTAATGCGTTTGTCGCTACATATCCTATCTCCTCGCCATATTGAACGAAAGACCAACCACCAGGTGCTGTGCCATATACATAAATTATTCGTCCTTCATAGAGCTGTCCTACATGCTGGGCATGTTGACTTGGCGCTGTAAATAATGTTGTACCACCCTTTTGAATGACTAGGTATCCCTCAGACTTCAACTTGACTAAAGCATCAGATGTGACATAGCCCTCCTGCTCTGGCGTTTGAATATGTGTCCAACCTTTACTTACTTTTGTTACTGAAACAAAGTTACCTTTCGAAAGTTCCCCGATCTCCGCACTATTCGTAGAAGCTTCTTCAAAAATAACCGTATCTTTGACTACCTTGTGAATCACCACTGACCCTTCAGCATTTACTGAAAGTTGCCCTGCCAAGATGCACATCATAAACGTCAAAACGATGGCAAAGGGTAAAAATTTTTTCATTGTTCTACACCGCCCTTAGATGTCTTCCATGTCTGTTTGCTAAAAAATTGCTAAGATTTAACTTTTATTATAGAGTAAACAACCCTGCCATAAAATAGTAATAATCAACTAGATTCCCTTTTACGATGCTGCTAAAATTCATATTTTAGTAAATACTTATACATTCCTCCTTCCCTTTTTACTGAGAAACTATGCATAGGTTATGATAATTAAATGATGGTGGCTTATTTTGTAGATTTTTTGTTAGCTCCTTTTTCTCATGCTGCTAAACGACCTACGGACTTAGGTGAGTGACCTTCTCCTTACTGGGAGAGGGCTCTCACCTCTTTGAGCAGGTTCGCCACCTTTTGGAGATGGCTCCCCTCTCTTTTTGAACTGCTCCCTCACTTTTAGCAGCAGCTCTCCCCGTATTTGATGGTTCCTATAAAAAGCTGGTTATCCACCACCGAACCTCAGCTATATAATTCCCCTTTCTATTAAGACGTTAGGAACCATGAAAAAGTTGAGGTTTTTTCATTATTTTTCCTGCTATAAAGCTTCGAAGGCCGTTAGGGCATCTTCAATATGTGGGGGTGGGTTCCATATATAGCTAGGAGCATTGGTTGTAATGAATAAAAAAGATTTCCCTTCTTTCTCGATTATGGTCGCCAGACACAGTCCTGCTTCCGGGGTATAGCCTGTTTTTCCCCCTATTATCGGACTGTCTAGACCCGGTAATTTTGTAAATAATGAGTTTGTGATGATTAATTGATTGGGAACATAGGTTGTGTAGTTTTTTGAGGTAAATATTTGATAAAAGGTAGGATTTTCCAATGCATATCGCAGAAGCTTGCTGATATCCCGCACGGTGGATACATGTGCCTCATCATGTAGGCCACTGGTATTAACAAAATATGTGTCATGCATGCCTAATTCTTGCGCCTTGTTATTCATCAACGTGACAAATTTGTCCTCACTGCCAGCGACAGCATCTGCAAGTGTTCCTGTTGCATCAGCACCTGAGGCAAGGAGTGTACCATACAATAAATCCTCCATCGTGACAAAATCTCCTGCTTGAAAGCCTGCCATCGAAGCATTTTGTGCCGTATAGTTCGCAATCGTTTGGGGCTCTACAATGGTTTGTGTTTGTAAATTATCTGTCATCTCTATGGCAACGATGGCTGTCATGATCTTTGTTAAAGATGCAGGATAAATAATAGCATCCGCATTTTTTTCGTATAATACATCGCCCTGTTCATTGAGTAACAAAGCATTTTGACTATGTAATGATGGCAGTTCTAGATGCGTGAATTCATATGTTTTGCTTGTATAATAAAATAAGAAAACCATGATACAAATACAGCCTACTAACATCCATTTTTTCATAAAAAACGCCTCCTACACATTATAAGAGGCGGCATTTCTGAATATTCCTTGAGAAAAATGGGATACGCTCAAATATTTTCACAGGTAAAAATCATCATCGAAATTTGAACTAATTCTTGTAATCTCTTTATTTGTTAATTTGAACATTACATCTTGAGAAACCTCTAACTTGAGCGTCTCTTCTTTGCTTAGACTTGCATAGACGCCGCGTAAAATACGACCAGTTAAGCCATGCGAGACAATAATCACTTTTGAAAGTGGTTGAATCGTTTCAAGCAAAGCAGTTAATCTGCTTACAACAGCTTCATAGGTTTCCCCATCTGGTGCACGAAAATACCAATTGAAGGCATCTGTGTTCGTTAACAAGGCAGGCCATTGTTGCTGTATTTCCGCCATGGTTAATCCAGCCCATTGTCCCACAGCAACCTCTGTTAAACGTGGATCCTGCCTCACCTTGTTGCTGTCATAGCCCAGTGTTTCACAAAGTATGGCTGTGCTTTGCATGGCTCTTCCCATTGGACTTGATAGGATGGTCCATTCATCTGCATCGCCAATGAGTGATTTCAGCATGCGCGCATTTTGCTGAACCTGCTCCCGACCACGCTCAGTGAGTGGTGAATCAAGCTGTCCTTGATATCTCCCTTGTGTATTATAATTTGTCTCACCATGGCGAAGTAAGTAGATCATTTGCTCCATTTTATATCCCCCATTCTGCTCCCCTTATTAAAGTAAAATTGCTGTTAAACTAACACCAGCACATAAACAAAGCTAAGAAACAAGCATAAAGGACTATACCATTTTGAATCATTTTGAGCAAATGTGGAATGCTTAATCGTTTTAAAAATACCAACATACTTAAAATCACCAATTGCTCGTAGCAAAAATACTAGCGCACAAACGATACTTCCTACTTTTGAAAAAATAGAGGCTTGAAAAAATGGCATGAAGCCTCCTTGAACAAGGATGATACCACTTGCTAGCATCAACAGCATTGCAACAAAGAGCGTTCCCCATTTTCTAGGCGTAAAAACGGCTTGTTGGCTGCCTTCTTTCATAGGAATAACAGCTTCTGTACCCCATCGACCACCAAAGGCCCAATAAATATGTAGGATACTAATGAGCCCTAATAGTCCCACTGCGACAATTGATAAAATAAACATGTTCTACCTCCTCTTCATTTACATACGCTACCGTATGTTCTGGCGTTAAATATAGTCCCTCAAAGCCCATGTTAGCTCCGAGAGACCTTCTTACTGTATTAACAGCTTAATCATTTTTTCGAGATCGAAATGAGGATTGGCTTCAAATCGTGTCATCCAGCCTATATAGGTTAAATAAGCTAATCTTGCACGATCAGTGGATTCGTCTATGCTGATACCACTTTTTTGATAGAGTGTCGCCACACAGGCTATTCGCTGCTCCTCTATTTGAACGATACGCTTTGCGACATCTGAATCATATTTGGCCCAAGCATAAATGCCTATCTCCATCTTTTTATTTTTGTGAAAACTTATCCGTAAAAGCTGCTCTAGAGTAGCATCGACTTGCTCCATATTTTGAATAATGGCCTTTGTTGCATGGTTTTCCCAATAGTCTAGCATGGCATCTAATAGTTGTTGACGATCACGAAAATAATGATAAAAGCTACCTTTACTAATGTTTAATGATCGAGCAAGTGCTTCAATACGTACTTTATGAATCCCCGCTTCTGTTAATTGCTCTAGACCCGCTCTAATCCAATCCTCTTTCGTTACTTGCATAATTGCCCTCCAAAAAATACGTTAGCGTATGTTTTGTCTTATATTACCACTTTATACATCACTCATCAACTTTTATCGTTTTTATGGCGTACATTAATATGATTATTCACTGTAACATGAACTGTTACTAGTCGTGGTAAAATACATGCACACACTAAAATAAACACTAATAGCTTTTTCATGAATTTACTCCTTGTCTTAAAAAGTATTGTCAAACAACTTTTCTGCAATGCCCTGTAAAATATCCTGCTCCTCAAATGTCATGAGTTCTTCTCTCGAGATTGTTGCCTGTTGAATCAATCGGTTTGATTGGATCGTCACTAGTTTCTCAAACAAGTTTCGAATATAACGACCATTCGAGAAATTAGGGATGGTTTCAATCGGCATATGACGTAGCTGTGTTTTCATATGTTGGGCAAATGCTTCGCCAAATTGATAATCGTTCGTTTGACAAAGCATCGCAAAAATATCATAGAGTTCATCCGTGCTAAAATTATCAAATTGTACAAAATGATTAAAGCGAGATTTAAAGCCTGGATTAGATTGTAAAAAATCTTCTATTAGCTCTGTATAGCCCGCAACAATAATTACCAAGTCATCACGTAGATCCTCCATTGCCTTTAATAAACTATCAATAGCTTCCTTCCCAAATGCATCCTGTTTATCATTCATTAATGAATAGGCTTCATCAATAAAAAGTACCCCGCCCTTTGCTTTGTTAACGACTTCCTGAACCTTTAATGCTGTTTGTCCAACATAGCCAGCGACTAAACCTGCACGATCTGTTTCCACAAAATGCCCACTTGAAAGGACGCCAAGATGCTTGTAGATTTGGCCAATAATGCGTGCCACTGTTGTTTTACCTGTGCCTGGATTGCCCGAGAAGACAAGATGATACGTAATAGGAAAGCTTGTTAAACCATGATCCACACGCAGACTTTGAATTTTAATAAAGTTTATTAAATTATGTAATTCCTTCTTTGCATTCGGAAGACCTACAAGACTATCTAATTGTTTTTGTAGCTTGGCAATCTCTTGCTCGACTTCAGGTGTAATGCGTAACCGCTCATCGTTGATAAATTCACCACTATAGATAATTTTGCCTTCTTCATTATAATAATCGCCTCGTCCATGTTTTTTGCCTTGAACGAGGTCACCAATATAGGTAGCTTGCCCATTGGCATAATAGAGCGTTCCTTGCCCTGTCATCATATCCTCTTTAAATTGCCCTTCCGCTTCTAAAATTCCATCCCTAGAATATACTTTGCCTTTACCATGCTTTAGGTCCTCAAAGAAATGACCTTCATAGTAGAGATTAGTTACACCACGTGCAAGCTCCTCAGCTGTTGGTGATTCCGTAGGGTAATATAGCTTCCCAGCCCCTTGCATATGATGCCAAATAAAATCACCCTCATATTGTAAAAATCCATTTGGATAGTACTGCTTGCCTTTTCCCTTTTTCATGCCATGGACAAAGTCACCCTCATACTGCGGTTGATTTAAATGTGGATACTGTGCTCGTAGTGTTTGATAAGGGCTAATTACTTCTTCTTCATAATATAAAACACCATAACCATCCATTAAGTCATTGCGAAAATGACCTTCATAATGGATATGACCATCCTTATATAAAATGCCATGACCCTGTTTTTTATTTTGTATGAATTCACCCTGATAAATGAGTTGTCCTTTCAAATACATAATGCCATTGCCTTGCTTCATATGATTGACGAATTCACCCTCGAATAATAATTCTCCCTCTTGATCAAATAGCGAGCCTTTGCCGTCATAAATATCGTGACCGAAATCATTCTTCTTGACGCCACCTCGATACATAATGATTCCACTTGGGTAAAATAGTTCTTTCTCTTCATGATTATGTGTCATTTAATTGCCTTCCTTCATCATTTCAGTATATGCTCAATTATAGCGTGGAAAAGAATACATATGTGTGAATTTTTAGAATTTAAGGAGACAAGCATGAAAAAAAGATACAAACTACTTCTAGGCATTTTACTACCACTACTTATTCTGTATATCTCGACAATGCTGTTAACACGAGACACTGATTTTACAACAGAGGTAACAGAACGTCTCGAAATGGAGGAAATTCATGAGATTGAAATTATTCGTTCCTCAGATGAAAAAACAGTAACGATTACTGATGCAGCAGAAATCAATCAAATGATGCAGCCATTCAAGGACCTACCTTTAAAAAAGGTGTGGTTTTCGAATTCTGATTCTCATGAAGCATACTGGCTAACACTCTCAATTAATGACAACAGGGAAATTGGCTTGCGTTTAGATGATGACCAGCATTTATTCGTGTATTTATATGAGGAAAATTACATGAAAGATTATAAGCTCACTAAGGATATCGATACGACATTTATCAAACAATTGTTTCAGTAAACGTAAAAACCCGTGCATGTACACACGGGTTTTTATATGTAACGATAATTTTGCTGCATAGCTTGTAAGGTCTCAATAATCTCTTCTCTCAGTTCAATTGGCTCTAATACCTCCATATCGGCTCCTTGACTTAACAACCACTCTTTCACGCCATATTCTAACACTTCTGCCTCAAAAACATATTCATGCTTGTTTTGTGAAACTAGGTGGGCTGTTGGGAAACGACTGTAGACTATTTGAGGAGAACGGCCTTTATAGAGAAGACGGATATGAGTAAGGTCATTAGTGTCCTCTACTTGTAATGGATGTACAGATGGAAATTCAAAATGGATAGTCATTTCACGAAAATGCTGAATACGATCCATTCTGTAAACAGTTGGGGTGTCTTGATTATCGCCTATTAAATAAAAATAATGTGTTGAAAAGATAACAGCGAGCGGCTTTAAAATTTTTGCAGTTGGAATCGCTTCACCCTCCTGTAAATAATCAATTGTAATGACCTTTCTCTTTTGAATGGCTGTTGAAATTCCCCATATCAAGGACAATAATGACTTGTTTTGATGGAGATCTTCATATACAATTTTTTCATTTAATAACAGTTGATCGTCTGCTACACGTGAGAGAAGTTGATTAACGATCTCACCGATATCCGATTTTACGAGAGCTTTTGAGGCAATCAGTATTTTAACGATGACTAGTACCTGTTCTTTAGATAAACGATTGTTTTTTGTATGCATTAATTTATACACTTTTTCTGTACGTACATATTGTAAATGGTAATCTAGCTTAGCCTTTTCCAGATACGTACGAATTTCATCGATATCCCGTTGTATGGTTTTTTCACCAACCTGATGTGTCAATGCTTCTTGCTTCTTGTTGATTCCTTGGCCATCCATCAATCGATCAAACATCGATAGTACGCGATAGCCTTTGCCTTGTTGTGAATCTACCATATATCCCACTCTTTCTTCTATCATGCCCAGCTTGCAGTACATTGGCCATAAATAGCCCTTCTACTGATTGCGTCCAGATTTTTTGCGAGTTGCTCAAAAAGCTTCTCTTCAAAATCTGTGACCTCCACTTGGGCTTTTATCTTGATTCAGTTGGTGTTTTGACACCCACTCCATTTGTGCATTCATCTCATTATCTATAAACTGAATCAAGATAAAACTTCTACTTTATTGGTATAATTTGTACTATACCCATCCTATAATAAATCACCATTCAAGCAGCACAATAGACTGTATTTTTGACATAATTAACTAAAATTTTACAGCATTTTAGATGAATGTGTCACTTTTTAACCATTGAAAAAGGACTTCCATTGAATGAAAGTCCTTGTACTCTTTTATTTGAATTTTACAGCTGTTCCATATACCAATACTTCGGATGTACCATCCATGACAGATGAAGTAGCATAACGAACGCCTACAACTGCATCTGCACCTAATTGTTTGGCTTCCTCTACCATTGCCTCTGTGGCAATTTCACGAGAGCGCACAAGCATCTCCGCATACTCCTTCATTTCTCCACCTACAATATTGCGAAGACCTGCTATCATGTCACGACCAATATTTCTAGATTGAACAGAATTCCCTTTCACTAGCCCTAATGTTTCCATGATATCTTTTCCTGCCACCATGTCTGATGTAGCTAATAGCATCATGATGCCTCCCCGTTCTGTAGTTTTTGTATGGCTTTCACAGCCTCTTCAATAGAAGATGTAATCACGCCATTGCGTTTAACTAACCCCACAACAAATAAATTACGATAAACAAACTGATTCTCTAGCCCATCTCGGATCAGTGCCTCTATTTTTTGCATATTGTCCCGCCCTTGCTGACGAACATCTGTTAGCACACCAATAATGGGACGATTCAGCATCGAAAACGCACCTATCTCTGCGGCAACGCCTGAATCAATTTCCACCCCATCTAATACAGCTATCAGAACATCGCTATCCTGTAGCATCTCTAAATCTGCTTGGGCAATCGCTAAGCTATCTGCATAGGCAGATTTATCATTGATGGCCTCATTCTCCTGAGGTACATATAATGCGATGCCTGGTACTGCCTCGCGAATAGCTGCTGCCAATTGTTCATTTACAAAACGATCGCCTAACGAAAATAACCCATTTGCTAAATATGCTTTCATGTATAAAACTCCTTAATTAATTATTTTTCAAATATAATTTTATGTCTGCCTTTTTCATCAATAAATGTTGATCGTATATCGAAACCATGCTTGAGGTTGGTAATGAGCATAGCTTTGAATGTATTTCTTCCATATGTACGAACTTTGTGAAAGCCTAAAGTCTTGATATGCTCATGCTGTTGTTTCATTAATTGACTTGCAATTCCCTGACCTCGATGTGCTACATGAACGCCACCCAACCAACTATCAAATACGCCCTTGCGTAATTGCGTCCAGATTTTTTCGAGCTTGCTCGAAAAGCTCCTCTTCAAAATCTGTGACATCCGCTGGGGCATTTATCTTGATTCAGTCGGTATTTGGACACCCTTTATATCAAAGAGTACAATTGTGCATTCATCTCATCACCAATAGAGGTGGGCATTTTCTGATGAATCAAGATAAAATATCATCTGGATGTGGGTAGCCTAGTTTAAAGCCGATTAATGTGTCACCTTCCACTGCCAATATGCAAAGAAGGCCTTCTTTCTTTTCTAGCTTTTCGAGTGGCGAATTTGCTCCATCAAAAACGTGAGCGTGGATTTCTGGTAATTGTTCAAGCCAAGCATAGGGTATGCCTTCAATCGTCACAATATGCATATTCATCACCTCTGTCTGTCATTATAGCAGTTCTATAGCCTGAAGAAAAAGGTAGACATCTGCTCCAAAAGCAATTATTATCACTGCATAAAAGTAACTATTTTCCATCTAAGCTATTTTCGACACCCACCAAATTCAGTATACTTGACCAAAATACAAAACAAGAGCTAGGAGGAAATTCGATTGACACCATTTACTAGTTGGTTAACCAATTCATTGCGCCCCTATTTCGGCCTACATACTTTAGAAGCACATTGGGAAACGATTCCGATTCGAGAGGATTATTTTATTTGCCTTGAAGGTGATCTCATTAAAAAAAGAATTTTCGTGAATGAGCATAGCTACCAAGAAGCGGATGTCGACATTTTAACACGTAATCGTGAAGTCATTGTCCCTCAAACCGCGCGTGGAAAAGAAAAGAAATTGAATTATACCAATATCTCCGCTGTGAAAGCTGCAGGCGTTGTTTTTTCTGCTGGTCTAGGTAATGAAAACCATCCATCTAGCTATATCACAGCTCGTAACACTAAAACATATTACCAGCTGCCATTAACAGGCTTTGAGCATTTAACGACTAAGTCGGCTCTCTTTAATTGGTTAGAGCAATTTCCCTCCCAGCTTCCTGCTGATTACTCAGACAAGCTAGAAAAGCTAACCAAGATGAAAAGTCTACGCTATAAGACTGTGCCAGGTGATATTTTTCGTGTAGAAATCGATTTATTTGTAGATGGCTATGTGCTTGTCATTGGCGATTTACGTCAAATGCAAAAGGATCATCTTTTTGGAGAAGATAGTATTTGGCATAATGTAATGACAATGCCATTGTTTGTACGGCCCTATTTGTTGACAACGACAGAGCGCCTGCCTTCTCTTGAGGAAATCATATCAGCTCCATTGGCCCCTCAAACCCATATTGTGATGGATGACCATTTTATGCGGGGATGCTATGAAAAGATAGGCCATAAAATGTTAACAGAATCCGATATTGTATTTCCAATGGGCTATGGCGTGACACTAAACTATGGGAAAGAGCCTCGATATCGTCTATCCTGGGGGACAGGAACAATTAGTAAACCTGCACCTTCCACCTCCTATCAAACAGCTAGCCGTTTTACCAATCATGGTGTCTATGCAGGCGTTGCCAGTGATTGGTTGAAGCAAGAGGAAGGAATTGTAACAGAGTCGCTAGATCATCCACACTTCCGCGAAGATCGTCAGCGGGCACTCGCTGAATTTAGTTTTCCAGAAGATATCTCCTACGATGACTTTAATCGCCAAACGGGTGGATTGACCCGCACCCAATATATTCATTACCTCAATAAAACTTATCATCGTACACAAAAAAAATAGAGGGAGCTTCTAGATGCTCCCCCTCCACTTTTTCATTGATGGTTGATTTCATCCAATAATTACTTATAATATAGAGATATCATTAACCAACTTCCATCACTAGAGGTGCATTTTGTATGTATTTTGGCATTATTCCACTGATTCTTTTCATCGTTTTTCTTATTTCTTACTTCAAAGACCCAAGAAAAATGATCAACGGACTATTATTTAATCTATTTGTCTGTTCATTTCTGCTATTCTGCGTCATTCTATCTTTAGCATCTGACCATTACTTTTTAAGGCTTATTGTCATTATTCCACTGATTGCTCTTTTCATTTTAATTCCTTTTGGTATTGTTGCCTTAATGTTTGGTTTATTTTTAAATGCGAGAGTATTAATGAAGCGAGAAGGTAGACGTTTAGCCAATTCCTTAACATTACTTGTGGCGATTGGCATTTTACTTTTTATCCTATTACCGATTATCAATCCAGCGAGTTTGTTTTCAGTCCACCTCCAGCCCATTTTTGGTGGAATTTCACTCATTACGTTTTATTTTTTTATCCATTTATCCAATTTTTTATCTGCTTATTTTCTCTACCAATTCAATCGCCCTCGATTGAATCAAGATTTTATTATTGTACTAGGCAGTGGATTAATTAATGATAAGGTGCCTCCACTTTTAGCTAGTAGAATTCAAAAGGCCATTGACTTCTATCATAAGCAAGCAGCAGTGACTACTCCACCTACCATTATTTTCTCTGGTGGACAAGGTCCTGATGAAAATCTACCCGAAGCTGAAGCGATGCAACGATATGCAATAGAAAAAGGCATTCCCATTGAGCATACACTTCAGGAGAACCGCTCTGTGAATACCTATCAAAATATGTTATTTTCTAAGCAGCTCATGGATGATCGGAAACAGGGTGAGGCCTATAACAGTATTTTCACCACGAATAATTTCCATCTTTTTCGTGCGGGTATTTATGCAAGACTTGCGGGCTTAGATAGTCAGGGCATTGGCTCTAAGACAGCCTTTTATTATTGGCCAAATGCGATGATTCGTGAATATGTAGCGATTGTTGTAATGGCACGAAAACGACATATGAAAATGATTGGACCTATTGTAATCATTTCGATTGCGCTATCTCTATTCAGCTTTTTCTTTGTATAGGTTCTAGGAAATGGATTCGTACACTTTTTATAGAAAGTGTTACGAATCCTTTTTGATGCTATCATACCCAAAATTTCTTCAGCTGTTGTTCATAGAATGTCTCATAGTAAAGTTTTCGAGGATAGCGTTGTTCTTGTAATACCTGATAGAGAATGGATTGACCTTCCTCATAGCGAATCCCCTCATCACAATTATCAAATAGTTTTCGTGTCAGCTGTCTTACTAGGTGAACATCTTTTGTGTTCACTCTCCAGCCAAATTGAATTAAATCCAGTTGATCGAGCGGATCTCGATAAGTATCAAGTACCACACAGACATGTGGTTGCTGCTTATTCGAAAATACTAAAACATGTCCTGTATGAATGGATTGACCAAAATAACGTTCGTAAATCTCTGCTAGCGGTACGTGGATTTCAAGCACATCCATGATCGTCTGTAAAGTTGGATGTGCTATATAGTCATCGCTTGTCTCATCTGGATATTCAACCAACTCCATGATGGAAGCCATCATCCAAAAATCATAGGTCATTTCCAATCACTCCATCTATTTTTGTAGCAAACGGTTAATCGCTTGTTCAACCGTCTGAATAAGATAGGCTAAGTTGGTCTGCCATTCTGGCCAACCCTTGGACTCTTGCCATAATTCTACAATCTCTCTACTACCATGTTGATCAGGTACTTCATCTCTAATGTCCTGTAAATACCGCAATATAAATGTCAAAGAGCTTTCATCAACTACCCATTGTATTTGTTCATCCTTACTTTCTTGACCATAAATGGTTCCTGTATCCAGATATTGACTATAAAGCTCTGCCAAAGCCAGGGCACTTATATCGTAGAAAAAATCTATATCCTCCAATGTTTTACCAAAAAAGCCTTGCTGTTTCATAGCCTGTACAATATCCGATAATGTTAGCTGAGTGGATTCCTTATGCTGTTCCATAAACTCCCGCAAAAACGCCACTACATCTAAACCTTCATCACTTTCCAATGCTTTGTATCCCCAAGCCCCCATCTCACTGCACCTCTCTTTTTTATTTTAGTAAAGCTCTGGTAAAAGTAAAATCTGCACATTATTAGTGCAGGACCATGGCAGCAGTTCATTATAGTATGTGCTCTTAAAATACCTTCGCTATATCAATAATCCTCAGCATCCTTTGCCAGTTTTGTGATCGATCGAAATACTGCTCCTTTTTATAGGTAGGAGCCAAAGTAAAACTTCATCTTTTCCTGTGAATAGCCATCCTGTCCTCTCCAAGTTGCCATTGACATAAAATCAGTTCCACGTCCACGCTCCTTGCGATAATCATCCTTTGATACGAGTAGTCCCGCATAACCCCAGATTTCCATGACCACATCTCGTTCATGTTGATTGGACTTGAAAACATCTTTCCAGCGCTTTTCAAGCTGTCTAGCTGCATCTGTGTCGTTACAGGATTCTATTGCTGCTACCATCTGTTGTAAGATGGCTACGTCATCCTCACTGACATTCAATGCTTCTTGTTCTTTTACCAGGCATTCTAAGTCTAGTAAACAATAGATGAGCCAATTGAGGCGAACCCCTCCCCACTTGATGCGTTCAAAATTAAGCACATTTAAATCTTCATTGACATACGTATCATTGGACATGATTTTCTGCTCATTACAGTAGCCACAGCCACTATAGGAGACCAATGCCACAGGTTGTTCATCATACGTATGCATTGGTAAATCATGCGTAAGAGCCCAGCTCGATAAGGCACTGCGTAAATGTACTTTGCGCGTCGATAAGCTATGCAAAAATGCCTTTACCACAAGCTCCTTTGTTAAGAATTTCTCATGAAGCTGTTGCAATCTTTGTACACATTCATCATGGGAAATCGTTAATTGATCAAACATCAAGCCCTTACTTTTAGCATATTGAAAATCTTCTTCTGTATAGGTATAACCACCTGAACGCCATCCACCAGATTGCCAATAGGTTTGCATTAATATTTTCCTTGCTTTTTGGTCCATTACTCTCTCCTCGCTAGTTAGCATTTTAATTTTTCTTGTAAGGCTAGTGCCATCTCTTTCCATGGTCGCTTCCAATCGGAACTCGCTATCTCTTCCTCTGTTAGTGCTAGCCAATATTCTCCTTCCATTAGCTCAAACATGTCTATCATGGTAATAGGGGCACAAACTGGATTAGCTAATGCTGCGAGCATAGGCTCGGGGCCATCATCCCAGTTATAGCTATTGACAATGGCATGTAAAATAACAGCTGATAATACCTTGCTTATGCGCTGGCACATTGTATTGAGAGGATCCTCGTATAAAATGGCATCAACTTGCTGTTGTTCTTCTGCATTCAAAGTTAGACGGATTGCACCTGGTGTATCTACCAATAAATCAGCGATTCTTGCATGCTCCCTTGCTGCAAACCAAGCTGTAGCGGTAATCCCCTCTCTGGCTCAGATAAATTTACACCCTTTGCAAGTAGTAAAGAAATCACTTCTTTCTGCTTAAACTTTACCGCTTTTTTCAGTGCTGTATCACCAAGCTTATCTCGTGCCTCCAAGTCTATATGCTGTGCCAAAAGAAGCTTGATTCCTTCATGTGGCATTCGATTTGTTATAAAAAGCATTAATGGTGTTCTCCCACGTGCATCTCGCTCATTTACATCTAATTTGCTAATGGCCTCCCGAACGACCTCTAAATCCTTGGATTTACTCACTTCCGTCCATTCCATTCGTCTACCCCCTTCAGGAATCCATCCATTGCCGTAATTTCTCAAGTTCATCCCTTATTGGTGCTGATTCTTTCTTTAGTCGCTGAGCAAGCTTCTTGGAACTACCGAATATTCGATATAAAACAAATGGACGCTGATAATCTGCTTTCTTTTCAAGTTCTTGTCCGAGTGCCACGAGCAAATCTAAATCCATGATGTCAATGTTCTTTATTGGCTTAGCTGATTCACTAGCACCAAGTAAAATAGCTACAAACACAGGCATCATCTCTATTGATAAGCCATGAGCTTCAAGAAAGGCTTCCGCATAAGCATCTTGCACGGATTGATGCTCTGTATCAACGAGTAACATATATCGTTGAACAAGTGGAAAATAATCCTTGCTATAAAGCCCTAATCCAAAAACCGCATAGGTGCTGGGCATAGCTGATTTTTCACTCGGCTCAACATCCTGATACCAAGCAAATTCCTCCATAGCAAGCTGGGCATAGTCCGCTAATAAAGGGAAAAGATTTGGATATTGTAGGCAATTGGCGAAAAATTGATGAAGCTTTGATTTAGCTAACTTTTTAATAGGAAGATAATGTTTCGCTTTACTCTTTAAAGTCAGCTTATAGCCCTTTGAAAAACCTTCTTGTAGCAGTTGAATGATATAGTAAAGGGCTTCACGATAAGCGTTTTCCTCTTCTACCATCACTCGTATATCAATCGTTTGTAAAATATCATTTGCCTGTCCTTCGAATACATCCCGCTTTCTTATACTTTCAAAACGACCGCTTCCTTTTTCCAAATAATTAGCTGCCTGCAGCGAGCCAAGCTGCTTCGCAAGTTCCAAGTATTCTAATCGAGTGGCTGGCTCTTTTTGACCAATCTTCAACGCGACATAAAGAAAGAAATCTAGTTTTTCCTTCTCTAGTTGTTGTACCGAGTCCTCTGTTTTCAATACCCACTCTTTCCGATAATCGCCTGCTTGTTCAAAATAGTGCGTTAAAAAATGCTCCTCTGCCCACTGCTTAAAGGCCATTGTATAATAATAAATCCATTTGTCTAAACGTTCTTTATTCGCCCGGTGCTTTTCTTGAAGCCGATGAATAAGTGGTTCGACTTCCTCAGCTGTTTGATGGAAAAAATGTGGATTGACCAAATGCTTCGCAAGGAAAAATTCATCATTATCACTTGGCCTAAATGGTAGCTCTGCCATCACCTTTGTTTCTATAAAGCTTGCCAGCACTTGTTTCGTTGACGCTAGTTTACGATTATTCAACAGCTCCTTTTGATAATGAAGCACCGTTTTATCATGTTCAAATTCCAGTACAACCTCAAAGCGGTAATCAAAAAATCGGGGACCGTATTGCTCAGATTGAAATACTTCCTCTGTTTTAGTACATAAAGCACTAAAAAGCTCTTCAATATGCTGGACATCTGTAAATTCTTGTATGTATGAACCCGCTTCCACCTTATAGGAGCTATCACTCCAACTAAATGGCTCATAAACATCTATAAAGATTGTGCCATTAGGACTTTTTCCTTTTTTCCAGGCAACTTTCAAATATTGAAGGATGCCTGCTTGTAACCTACTTTGCTCTTTCAGCCCTGTTATTCGTTTACTCTCTTGTTGATAAACAGCCGTGATTTGCTCCCACACAGCCGCTAGAAAATGCTCTACACACTGCTTCACTGTACATCCTCCTTTCTATTGTTAGAGAAAAATCTCCCGCTAAAGCCTTAGCGAGAGATCCATCTTATCCGATTGTTTTCACAACCGCTCCTTCTTGATTTTTAATATGTGTCTTCAAAATTTGAAAACTTACACCAGCTAAAGAAGAAATAGTGAATTGACTTTCTTGCGGTATCAGCCTCTGACTTAATTCTTCTACCGCTGCCTTGTTCAATGTGATCGTAATCTCTTGACCATTCTTTGAATAGCCTACCTGAGGGCCTGCTTTAAATATTATCGTTATTTGTTGACCGACTAAGGTAAGATCTTTATCTTTCAGAATACGTCCACGTAATAATTTACTAATGACAGCTGCTTGCTTTGCTCCAAGTTGAACAACATTAGACGGTTTGTTAAACCAGCTCTTTTTTTCTACTTCCCAAGCAAGTTGATCTACGAAAAGAAACCCCGTATTAGAGCCATCTTCCTCCATTCCTCGCACAACTGCCTCGGCAACGTCAGGATTTTGTAGGAGAGAAGTTCTTGTTAAATCCGTAGTATAGCTTGGTATTTGCTTCATGCCGGCCTGTAGTACACCAAGCGTATTCCATGTCTGCATCGCTTCTAACTCATCCTCTGAAATACCAACCATTTGGATAAACTCCATCTTGCCATTTGGTGTATCGATTTCAGCAAGCTCTGGATCATGTGTAAAGGCTAGTGCCGTTAATTGTGTGTCGGCATCGAGGCAAATCGGACCATTTGCATCCAAATAATCTCCCGCTCTAAATACATTACCACTATTAAACACATATCTGCCCATATTCTGTAGTAAATTCAATGCCCAAGCAGGTGGCTCTTCCTCATCTAGTTGACGTACTAGTCGAAATGTTAATTCAAATCCATAGCCACTATAGTCCTTGTTTTCAAATTCCTTTTCATATAGTTCCGAGAAGCCATATGTAACAAAATGCCAATGTGGAATGGATGTTTCGCTTTTATAAACACTAATTCCATCTAAAGGATCTTGTCCTCCTAGTGAATAGGGAATCAAAGTTCCATAATGCTTTGGCTCCTGCTCACCATATACCTGTGCTAATGCCTGATCAATCGCATCCCAGCCAACTGCTGCTATTTCATCACTCATTTCCATATCCTCCTTGCTGTTATCACTCGTAGAACGTACGTATCTATTATTTATGATAGCAATTTTATGGGGACTCTTTTAACAGGAATAGGACTCATTTTCCAGTTTCCAGCAACTAGGTTTATTGACATTCTATATGGGGTAAATATGACTAATATTGACGACGCCTTAGCGTAATTGCGTTCATTTTTTTCGAGCTTGCTCGAAAAGTATCGGGACACCATTGAATCAAAAGTACAAGTTGTATACATTCATCGCACCACTGATAAAGAAGGGCGTTTTCTGCTGAAAGATAAAAAGACAATCCTCTTACAAAATAGAAGATTGTCGCATGAGTGTCTATTTTACTATTTAAACGTCAGGTAGTGCATCTATTCATTAACCATATAGCATAGCTGGCTCACGTACTGTTTGTAAATAATCTGCCAGTTTCCCTGCAAAGACTTTCTCTAAATACGGTAATTGCGCTAGGCAATGAGGCGTCATTAATGCTGGGTTTTGAACTATTTTTAGCCCTCCCACCTTTAGTAGCGTCGCTACAAACTGGGAACAAAAATAAGCACGCTCACGTCTCACTTCCTTTTGCATCACCACACCAAAGAGTCCGATAAAATTATATTTATAGCGATCTCGATTCCAGTACATATAACGGACAATTTTCATCATGTCTAAATATTGATAATGTGATATACGACAGCGATAAATAACACAATCCGCACACTCAAATAGCCCTCTTTCTGCATCCTCTCGTAAAAAGCCCCCACTTAACGGATTGTTCAATTGCCTTCGCCCAAAGCTATACATATCAAATAGCCCCTCATCAAAGGCTATGGATGCATGATTCATCTCCTTGCCCGTATACATGCCGATCGCTTTTGATAATAACGTCCCTGTTTTGGTTAATACTATGTAAATCGTATGTGCCATATCTTCACCTACTTCAATATTCTCTCTCCTACTACCAATACGTTTTAAATCTTCAAATGGTTTCGTGAATTTCCTTTTTTTATAATTATACACAGCGAATCTTAAATATTTCCTAGTAGAACCTGAAGATTTTCTTAAGATTTGATAGGCTGGAAGTGTTTTTAGAATTTGATTATGACGATGAAAGGATGTTGATTTTTTTACTACCTTTATTTATATGAGCTTAATTGTAGTGTTATGTGTGAGGGGATCGTGAAAATTTTTTCTAAGGAAAGGAATTTATTTATCCTTTTTATTAAAAGACGCTACTCAATATTGAGTAGCGTTTACTGAGTAATCATGCATTTAAATCCGTTATGGCTGGGACATTAATTTCTTTTACACAGGAGACTGCTGATAGATTAATTACACATTGCACAAGAGAGACAATATCTTGTACGGGGATTCGTGTACCTTCATATAAATGAATGGCTTTTTCCGCTCCTTCTTCATAGGGTACTTCTGCTGCCAGTTCACCAGGATTAATGCATGTGACAGCAATTTTATCTTTCCTTAAATGTTCACGCAGTGCATTTGTAATGCCCCTTACGCCGAATTTAGATGTGACAAATGAAACTTGTGCATTGTTTGTGTGATCTAAGCCTGCTGTAGATCCAATTAAAATAACCTTTCCCTGCTTCGCTTGTCTTAAGTTGGGTAAAAGTGCCTGAATATATGTAATCGTAGAAGTTAGATTGATATTGATTAATTTCGAAATATCCTCTACTTCATCCTTATCAAATGTATAATCATCTTCAAAACCATGCTTTTCCCATACACCCACATTATAAATTAATACATCGAGCGGAATGCCTTGTAACACTTCTTTTAAAGTGGAAATTTGTTGTTGACTAGACAGATCAATGGATAACCAGTGACGATTTACTCCATCATTTAGCTCTAAACTATTGGGTCTCGTTCGTGCTACCATCCATACTGTATCTCCTTTGACAGGTAACCCCTTAACAAATGCATCTCCCAATCCTTGGCTAGCTCCAAAGATAATAAAATTCCTACTCATATTACCATCCTTTCTCATGACAAAATGTAATGAAAACCTGTAGCTTGTTGCCGATCAATATATTCTTAAGTGAAAGGAATTTCTGCCTTTCAAAATTATCGCTACTAACTGAAAAGAATGAATAACTTTCACCTTATTTGATCTTAACGTATTTAATGCTATTAATCTCTTTTTATCACTTGAACTTGCCACTGTCTCTTTTACGATTGTCGTATGAAAATTATTGTGAAGAGAACCTAAAGTAGTTGCAGTTACACAGCCTTCTGCAAATAAACCAACAATAATTATTTCTTTAATACCAGTAGCATTTATAAATCTAGTTAGCTCTGGGTCACTTTATATTTGTTATTCATTACCAATAGAATTTATCTGTTTAAACATGCTATCATTTTGTGGATATTGGTTAAAGCAGGTGAAAGATGAAAAGAAAGCTTATTTATACAATAATGTTCGTTTTATTCTGTTTCGTTTTTTTAATGAATCACATTTCTGTCTCTGCAAGTGGCTTTGATGATATAAAAAAACTGCCGAATCAAATGCAACAAGAAGTACAGGATCTAACAAAAAGAAATATTATTAAGGGGACAACACCGACAACTTTTTCCCCAAACACGACGATTACTCGTGGTCAAGTTGTCGTAATGATGGGACGATATATCGAACAGAACGGCATAGCGAAGGTTGATAAAAATTGGGAGGAAATGGATCGTTTTATGGATATGCCCCTTCGTGTGAAGGATCGTGAATTGCTAAAGTATTCAACTTTACTTTACGATAATGGCATCTTTAAAGGAGAAAATGGACGCCTAAATCCATATAATCACATGACACGAGAACAAATGGCACTAACGTTAAACCGACTTATGGTATTAGCCCGAAACTATTCATTGATTGACTATGCCTATGATTTGCAAAGTGATGTAGTGGATATACAGAAAGCAACTAAAGAAGCTAGACCCTATATAGAGGCACTTAATGCTTTAGGCATTTCCAATGTAGATACTTTCAATCCCAAAAACAGTGTGACACGAGTGCAGTTTGCTTCTTTTTTATCAAGAACAATCAAATTAATTGAGCGCAATCACCATGTTATTCATTTTGAAAAAACAGCTGAAGAGCTAGGATTTCAAAAAATTTCAAATGTAACAACGATCAATAAATCACATTTACATGTGTCCTTTTCTAATTCTCTTCTTCATATTTATGCACGCTATGATGGTAACTTTGCCATCGACGAAGAAGTGCTAATTGAAGGGACTAGCCTTTTTGGTCGTCCTCACGAATCACGATTACAGCTAAGAAATCAATTTATGCAATCAAATGCTTTCTCCATTGTAAAAAAATACATTCCAGGTCAACATGGATATATCAATATGAACCTTTTCTTAATGCATAGTTTTACAGATGCGCATTACAAATTATTAGATACAGGAAAAGAATATGGATCAGAAGCAGGATATTTAGATAAACAAGGTATATCTATGTATTTCATAAACAGTGATTCTGGCATAATAGAGCATACAATCAATGGAAATGTATTATCTATGAAAAATGAAGAAATGATAAGAACACCCAAGACGATGCATTACCGATATTATTTCGACTATCAAGGTGTGATGGTATCTGATACAGATGCCATGAATCATATCGGTGATAAGCGTTACACAGTAACAAATAATGGAGATGTTCTATTTGAAGGAAAAGTACTAAAAGATCGTACATTTTATTATTTACCTATCATTCGGCCGGTACCTTTCCATACCTATAATGATGATTTCGGTGGATTTACGTATACCGATGATGTGACATTGCAACAAATTTTAGCCTTCCACAAAACGGACGGACAAAAATCGAGTATTCCCAGACAATACATGCATCCAAAGGTGCTAGTGATTGATGGGAAGAAAAATATATATGGTACAATTAATCTACGGGATGTAACGTTCGGGACTTTTGAAGAGATTAAAAATTATTAATATTCTTATAAATAAAGAAGCCATCTGGTGTTGTTTTTTCAGCATCAGATGGCTTCTTCGTTTACAGTTTTATTCATTGTCCCAAATCGGATAATATGACTCGTTGATTGGGTAGCTATAATAAGGTGGTCTTACGCCAATGGTTGGTGTTAACCAGGTGTCATTCAAATAATGGATCTCAAGTGTAGACGCTTCATTTTCTAATAATCGCGTAACCTCTGGGAAAAATTCAACCTCCATTTTCAGTCCCCCCGTTTCCTTCAGTGCTTGTTTGGATGTTTAACACAAAAAGGTAAGCTTTCATAGTCTATGTTGAAAAGGAGGGATTGGTTATTACTAATCCGAATGACAAGGACTATCGTGAATTATTAGCACAAATCCACTTTTATCAAAAGTGGTTTGAGGACAATAAAAAGGAAGATCCATACCCGCAATATCCTGTCTATGGGAAGATTACGCAATATAAAGAAGTGCCACTTACTCAACCTGAACAAAGACAATTACGCCAACCGGGGTTGGAAAGCTTAATGGTTCCTAAGCCCATCATAGAAAATCCTCATTATAAAGGGAGTGGTAAATTAAAGGGAAAAGTTGCGCTTATTACTGGGGGTGATAGCGGGATGGGTGCAGCTGCTGCCATTGCCTTTGCGAAAGAAGAGGCCGATGTGGCCATTGCTTATCTAGATGAGCATGAAGATGCGCTAAGAACGAAAAAAAGAGTTGAAGAATTAGGACAAAAATGTCTGCTGCTTCCTGGAGATCTTCGCTTTAAAAAACAATGTGTAGACATTGTTTCCGAAACGATGAACACTTTTGGTCAATTGGATATTTTATGTAACCATGTTGGGATTCAATTTCAGCAAAATGAGCTGACAGACATCACGGATGAACAGTTTGATGAAACCTTTAAATTAAATGTATATGCTCACTTCTATACGACAAAAGCCGCTCTCCCTTATTTACGAGCAGGAAGTTCCATTATTGGCACTGCCTCCGTTGTGGCTTATGCAGGAGAACCTTTACTCATCGATTATTCTGCTACAAAGGCGGCTATCGTAGGCTGGACTCGTTCCCTAGCTAAAAGCGTTGCCAAAAAACAGATTCGTGTCAACGCGATAGCCCCTGGCCGTATTTGGACACCACTTATTCCTTCTAGCTTTTCCTCTGATGAAAACGCCTTACATGGAACTAATTTATTTAACCGAATGGCTCAGCCCTTTGAAGTCGCCCCTACTTTTGTCTATTTAGCATCAGATGATTCTAGGCATGTTACAGGGCAAGTCTTGCATGTAGATGGTGGCGAATCAACCAATTCATAATTGACGTCATATGGTTTAATAGCAAGACTTAAAATATGTGACAAAATTTTCAACCATAGCAGACAAGGGAAAACCACCTGTTATTTATCCATGATGCCTCGGATTATACCTATAATAAAAGCTTTACACCCTTATTTCAATTACTTTTCAATTTACTTACAGTGGTAATGTTTATAAGTTCTTTCACATACATTAATGTCGGGATAGCACCTTTAACATCGCCCCCAAGATGTTTTTGTACAATGCTATCCCTTTTTACATACTCTGTTTAGTTGGAGATTTCCCCAAGTTTTAATTTATTAAAAGCCGTTGCATTGTTCTTAGGAAGGTTTTCTTCATTCCAATCATCCTAATAGGACTGTGCCTTTTCCTCCCCCTTTTTCTCAAACTCTGTCTGTAACAATGAGTAGATCAACATATCGCTACGCTACTTTGTCCTGTAACACTATGATATTCATATTGTCTTAAATAGCCTTCTTCTTTAAATGTGAATTTTGTTAGTAACTTCTTGGAGGCAATGTTTTCTACAGCAACAATTGCCTGTATCCTGACTAGACCTAATTGATTAAAGCCAATTGATAATACTTCCTTCATTGTCTCTGACATAATACCTAGATGCCAGTAATTCTTTGATAATTCGTAGCCTATTTCAGCTCATTTACCTACAAATTCACTAAAAAAACCATTCCTATTACTTCAACTGTCAACTTGTCAGCAATGGCAAAACGAATAATCCAGCCCTTTTTAATTGTTAGTGTCTAGTTAGTTTTTTCCAATAACAGAGAATGCTATTTTGTGAAGGTAAGAACCTCTAGCCACGCCTTTCATATATTATAGTGAAAGGAGTGGCTATTGTGCCTTGGCAACATAAAATTCCGTATTTAATCGGTCAGCCTGTTGGTGTTTCTTTTACAAATGGTCAAGGAACTTCTGGTGTCCTCTGTGGCGTATCAGGAGGAAAACTGCTTGTTCTTGAATATTTGTATCAAAGTCAATTTGCCTTAAAGCAATACGACCTTCATATGATTCATGATGTGAACGGCTTCCCCCCTTGTCATACGCAGCAGCCGTTATACTAAAAAAACATCCTAGAACGGATGTTTTTTTACATCGTGTTGAATACCAATACAATTAGTAGAATTTGTTTCATTATTCTTGATGCTATACAGGCTAACAACTAACTCAAGCTACTATTCCATCATAATAATAAAGTAAAGCTTTCACCGCTTTATTCCCGAATGAAGGGACAACTCATTTTTTCTCTACTCGCTAACCCCCCCTTTTGTCCAATACATACTTTAAAAGAAAGAAAGGAGGTGTGTTTCATGAGTTACTGTAATTTCAATAGTTACTGTGGCGGGGACAATGGAAGCGGCAATAGCTCTACATTCGTGCTTATTGTTGTACTATTCATCCTTCTTATTATCGTTGGTGCTAGCTTCATGTGTTAATTGATCATCTCAGGCTTTAGCCTCTGTTCCATTACAGAAGCTAAAGCCTTTTTACCATGAATCGCTACCACAGCTATTCAAATCTCCTCCCTTTTCGTTTTTTTCTAGCTCATTTATTTTTACTCACAATTAAAAGTTAGTAATTTAGATAGATAACTATCTTAAACCGCTAGCTTCACATAATAATAGTAGTGTAAAGTTCTTGTAACTTTACTTTACACTCCTTTTGGTGCTTGGGGTCACTTTCGTCCGAGTGACCCTGTTCTAGCAACACACATTTAGTTTCTCCTTTTCCCTATCAAGCGGAATCATCGGAACATTCCTACAACAAATTCGTTTTTATAGGAAGGAGGAAAACAATGGGAATTAATTTAAATCTCTGGTCATTTATCTTATCTTTGGGCTGTATTCTATTATTTTTTCTATCAGGTTCAATGAGAGACTTCTTTTACACATATCTTCATTTCCATCCATTACTGTTGACACTACTCTTGTCAGTTGCCTGTTTCTACCTAAGCCTGGTCGGTATGAAAAATGTTAAAAATTTAACGACCTTGCTTCGAGGAATTTTAACAATGGTCATTACACTTATTGTGATGATTAGTATTTCTTTTATTTTACTTTTTGGTACCCTTTTAAGTTAAAATGACCTACCCCCACATTATTTTAATACAAGCCTCCTTGACGAACATTTGTTCTATGGTTAAACTATTAGAAAAGGAGGCTTTTTTATGCAAGAAACAACGAATATTGAGTTAGTACATTTCTCTGAAAGCTATGTAGAGCAGTTAAATCGTTTTGAATTACCTGAAGAACAACACCAATTTACGGCACTTCCTCAAGAGATTTCAATCGAGAAGGTCGGACAGTATCCAATTGTTATTTTAAGTGGTGGCGTACCTGTCGGCTTTTTTGTGCTTCATGCAACGGACAGAGTCCAACAATATTCTAGTAATCCTCAGGCGATGTTACTAACTGCCCTGTCCATCGACCATCAGCAGCAAGGTAGGGGCTATGCTAAAAAGGCTATGTCTGCACTTGCTGATTTTGTGAAGCAGGAGTTTAAAGAATGTAATGAAGTAGTATTAGTCGTCAATCATAAAAATATAGCTGCACAGAATTTATATGTCAAAGTAGGCTTTATGGATCATGGAGAAAGAAGAATGGGACCTATTGGTGAACAAATCGTTATGAATTTGCCATTGTAAAGAGATCGTCACTCATTTGCTTTTCAAAATGAGAGACGTACCTTACAAACAATGGAATTCTATTTTCCCCTACCATCTCTAAGAATTTCATTGTTACACCTCCACTCCCTGGCATATAAGCTTTTCCTTCACGAATTCAACTGCTATGGGGCATGTTTATACAGTATAATAAAGTCAATTAGCTATAGAAAAGGTGGAACTAGACATTGAAAAAAGAGATGTGGCTATGGTTATTAGGAATTTCTCTACTAGCTGGATGTAGTGTTACTGTTCCAAACGAGACAGTAAACACCCCTGCTGAACAGGTCTCATCACAGCTGGAGATACAGCATGAGGCTCCATTGATCGCCGTTTCCGATGATGAGAAGGTGAAATTATTTGCACGAAATGAAGCACAAAATGAAATTACAGAGGTAACTTTAGATATTGATGGTAAGCGGAAAAATTTTGACTGGACAATCCCTGATACAGGAACTAAACCTCAGTTATTCTATACAGATCTGACAAATGATCATAAGGAAGAGGCTGCTATTATTATCCAAACTGGACGAGGGACAGGCCTTAATCACTATGAGATTCATGTGGTAAATGGAGAGGATTTATCGGAGATGAATGTCCAACATTATGAAGACATCGTTGCACATACTATTGAATCAACGATTACGAAAAAAGATGATGGCACATTAGCGATTACGATGAAAGCACAGGGAAAAGAATCTACATTTGATTATGACTTTGATCCAGCACCGGATATCAAGCAAGCGCAACTTGCTTTCGGTGGTGTGGTCATTTATACAGTAGAAAATCAAAAAATAATGTTAAACATCCCTGGATCGATTGGCATCTCACCTATTTATGTAGCCGATGTTCGTATTACCTATCAATTTAATCGTACTAACAATGAGTTTCTTGTTGAGCAAATTGATGTGAAACCTATCGAGAAATAAAGCCGCCAAAAGCTGACCACTCCTGTCATCAGCTTTTGGCTTTTTCGTCGTAGACGTAAGCCTAGGCATTGTGTAAATGTTTATTCATTAGCTCTTCGACTTGGGTTTTTAACGCTTGATTGGCATAGCGTAGTACCTCATCATTGCCTGCGGTAGCCACCTGCACATCACTAAAATAATCATCAATTCGATGCCAGCCAACTAATCGTATTTTTTGCTGGGCGAGCTGACGTTTTAATTGAAAATAATCTTTGTGTAGCTGCTTTAATAAGGCATCCATAGCAGGTAAAAATACACGCTTCATCTTAAAATGCTCCGCCACTGTTAGATCGTGCTGCAAGGATTTCACAGCTAAATCAAGCAGCAAATATTGATGTAATAATCGTCGTTGCTCTCCATTAATCACATCCATCATCTTCTATACGAGCAGCATAAATGTATCTTAACGGGATGTGCTTCGTTGTGGTAATGGTTTCTAGTAGCAGCTGGTCCTCGTTCATCGCTTGAATGGTACCTCCCCATTGCACATAGTTACCATGTTCCCATATAGTTAACATAATATAGTTATGCTGTGTGAATGCTTGTGTGATTATTTGCTGTAATTCTTCAAGCTCCCATTCAGCATGTTCCCGAGGCAACTCTGTCAACACCTCTTGTTTCCATGCCTTCAAAAGCATTAAATGCTCTGGTAGCATCATCGCTGTCCATTTCATCGTTCCTCTATCTCTTATCATTTTTTCCACTCCTTATGCTAAATGCCCGCCCACTAAGCGATTCCGTGAAATAGCTGTACCAGCGCTGGTATAGGAGGCTGCGCGTAATAAGGCCACCACTCCATATTTCCTACGAATCGCATCCATGACATGACCAATGACCTGTCGCTGGTCCTTACGCTCATCAAATAAATCAAGCTGAATGCTACGCTCTGCCTCTAAATTTGTCAGTCTAACAGATAATTGACGCGCTGGCTCACCCGCAAAATGCTCATCTAGTAAGTCCAGACAAGTCTGATACATAACAAGGGTCTCATTGGTTGGACTTTCGATGGTTCTTGAGCGATGGAACCCCTTCGTCATGGCATTGCGACTGTAAGAGAGCCCCAAGCTAACAGTACGCCCGACATAGCCTGCTTCCCGTGTACGTCGCATCACATCCTCACACATTTCTAGGAGTACAACTGCAATATCCTTTCGTGTGTGATAATCCTTCATGAGCATTTGGCCCTTCCCAAAGCTTAATGCCGCATTGTTCACCAATGGCTCACCTAATGTGGAGAGATCAATGCCCCATGCATGGTAATAGTATTGATTACCCATAATACCAAAGCGCTTTTCTAATTCGGCTAAATCGGCATGGGCTAATCCACCGACCGTTTGAATACCCATCGCATTTAAATTGGCTGCCATCTGTTTCCCAATCCCCCACATATCAGATAAAGGACGCACTGGCCAAAGCTTTGTTGGGACATCGGCATAGGTCCATTTGGCAAAGCCTGTTTTTTTTGCCTCTAAATCTAATGCTAATTTAGCCATCAACATGTTTGGTCCCATACCAATGGCGGACGGAATGCGAAACTTTTCATAAATGTCTTCCTGAATCAATTTGGCTACCTGCTCAGGCGAACCCCAAAGTTGCTCTGTGCCTGTTAGATCTATAAAGCTTTCATCCACACTATAAACATGGATCGCCTCTGGAGGGACATATTGTGCAATCAGACGCGTAATGGCCATGGACATCTCTAGAAAAAAGGACATTTTTGGTTCAAACAACTTAATATCTGGATGTTTGGGAATTTCATAACGCCGATTCCCTGTTTTAATGTTAAATTTTTCTTTCATCACTGGTGATGCAGCCAGCACAATACTGCCAGGTTGTTCAAAATTACCGATGATAGCAATTGGATCTGTCAGCACATCTAGCCCTTCTAGCATGGCAATACAGCTTGCATAAAAGCACTTCATATCAATACAAAAAATATCTTTCTGTGGGAAGTCGTTGTAATTCATATCACCTCAGACTCCCGTTGGAGAATGGGCAGAAGTGCTAGAACATTGTTAATATGAAACGTACGCTTCGCTAGCCTTGTAAAACAAAAGGCGGTAAAGGAATCACCTTTAATATGGATGATTTTCACGCGCCTTTTCGTAATGGCACCTGATTTCGCTATATACATCATGTGAACGATTTGGTGACGATGCATGGCTTTTATCAACTGTTCTTTCATGTTGAATGCTCCTTTACTGACCCTGTTTGCGTTCATGTTGAACAGCATTTTTGATAACTAAGAACAAACGTTTGTGTTTTTATTATACGCACGTATGTTCTGAAATAGAAGTGGTAATTTTAGCTAATTTCTTATCCAGACAGAGGCTGACTGTAGCTAGGCATTTGTGTAAGTCTAGAAGTACCTAAAACATAATCTATGATGATGAATAGCTCAATTTATATGAGAAAGGATGTAAGTATCAGCTCAAATATCGATTATAGCTCCCCTTCTGCAGCGTTCACTTTTGATGTCAATAAAAGTACGCTTTTTAAAAAAGACTCCCGAAATTACATTAATATTCTCGGTGTGGAACAATTAAATACATTAGAAAATACATCTTTGCTTGATATTTTTTTAAGTAAAGACAATGTCATCGAGCCACATTACCATCAAAATGCTGCAGAGCTTGTCTATTGTATTGCAGGAGCAGCAACGGTTTCTCTATTAAATCCCTTTACCAAGAAAATTCAAAACTATCCTATCAAGCCTGGGCAGGTTGCGAATGTACCACAGGGCTGGTGGCATTATGAAGTAGCCACAGAAGATGACACGCATCTACTTGCTATTTTTGATGCGCCAACGCCAGAGGTCATTTTAGGCTCTGATATCTTAAAATTCACACCAGCCAATATTATGGCCCATACGTATTGTTTAGATGAAGAACAATGGAAGAAAACGATTGCACCGATTGTTCCTACGACTTATATCGGACCAGCAAAAGGCTGCAATCGTGTCCAATCAGCAACCGATCAAGCCCCTTATAAACCAACCATGCCACAGCAATATATGAAACCATGTCCATACCCTTATCCCTATCGTTACCCTCCTATGTACCCTTATGGCACCTACTATTAGCGACCTCTTATACACTTTTTATTGTAAAAGATGAATAGAATGTCATTTACTGCTACATCCTAATCTTAAATCAACCTAAGAGTTAGGAAGTGTCAGGATGACAATGATAAATGAAAATCTAGCATCGCTACGATTTAAGGAGGTTTTCAAGCTTTGGTCACAGCTTGGGATCAATCAAGGCTATATTGCTTCCAGTCATGCTTTTTTTAAGCATACGCGTGATAAAAACTTAAAAATCCTTACATTGGAATTTATTCAATGTTTAAAAGAGGAAAATAAACAGCTAACACTGCTATTAAAGGAAAACGGTGTGCTGGCACCAACAGCATCAATAGAATACAGTAAAATGAAAATAACGGATATTCGTGGGAAATCTTTCATTAATGATGGCGAAATAAGTGCTATTTTATCGATGAATATTGCCTCTTCTTTGATTGCCGTAAGCCAAGCTTTAGAGCTGGCAGTAAAGAAAACACATCTAACCAAATATAGTGAACTCCATATGCGTTATGCGCTACTTGGAGCGAGATTGATTGACCTAAGTAAGAGTAAAGGCTGGTTATTAGCCTCTACACACTAAAAAGAAGCCTCCGTTTTAATAACTAACGGAAGCTTCTTTTTTTAATCTTTATCGATTTCTCACGAACAGTAGCTTATACCATTGATTGACTAGGAATGGTAACACCGATAGGCTATAAATAAAGCCTAGCTGTGCTGGTGTTAATGGAGCTACCTCAAAGACCGTTGTAAGCATCGGCATAAATAAGACCATGTGTAAACTTAGCACACCAATGATAAAGGCGAACCACGTATATTTATTCGAAAATACACCAATCGCAAAGATGGATTGTTTGGATCGAGAATTAAAGCCATGCACTAACCTTGACAAGCATAGTGTTGTAAAGGCCATCGTGCTTGCTGTTAACGTATCGCCTGTCGATAAACCGATTTGAAACGCAATAATGGTGGAGATGGCGATTAATATGCCTTCAAGCACAACTTGTGTGGTAAATTTTTTATTTAATAAAGGAGTATGAATGTTTCTAGGCTTGTCCTTCATTGTCTTCTTATTATTTGGCTCTAAACCGATGGCAATAGCAGGCAGACTATCTGTTAATAAGTTGATGAATAGAAGATGGACAGGTGCAAAAGGAACAGGTAAGCCCAGAACCGTTGCATATAACACGACAAAAATAGCGCCTGCATTTCCAGATAATAAGAACAGAATGGCATTTTTAATATTTGTATAGATGCTACGGCCATTGGCGATTGCTTTAACAATTGTTGAAAAATTGTCATCCGTTAAAATCATGGATGAGGCATCTTTTGCAACCTCTGTGCCTGTTACGCCCATAGCCACCCCAATATCTGCTTGCTTCAAAGCAGGTCCATCATTGACACCGTCTCCTGTCATGGCAACCACATGTCCTTTATCCTGCCATGCTTTAACAATTCGAATTTTTTGGGCTGGTGTAACACGGGCATAAACAGAATAATCCTGTACTTTCTCTTGCAGCTCTTGATCAGTTAAGCCTTCGAGTGCATGTCCCTCTATAGCTTCAGCTGGATTTTGCAAAATACCAATTTGTTCGGCAATCGCGGTTGCTGTAATTTTATGGTCTCCTGTAATCATGACGGGTTTAATACCTGCCTTTATACAGCTTTCCACAGCCTCTTTCGACTCTTTTCTCGGAGGGTCCATCATCGCTACTAAGCCGACAAAGATTAAATCTCGTTCCGCTCGTGGATCGACTTTTTGTAGAGGCAATACCTCCTTATAAGCAATGGCTAACACCCTTAAACCATTCATAGAAAAATCACGATTCACCGCCTCGATTTTCTGGCGATGCTGCGGGGTTATCTCAAAAATACCTGTTGATGTTTTGATTCGTGTCACTTTTGGTAAGAGTACATCCAGAGCCCCTTTGGTAATCATGATGGGCTGCTTGTCCATCTGATTGACAGTGCTCATAAGCTTCCTCGTCGAATCAAATGGAATTTCAGCCAATCGTGGATATTGCTCACGTATCTTCAATTCATCTAACCCATACTGTTTCCCCAATTTCACGAGCGCAATTTCTGTAGGATCACCAATTTCTTTGTGGTCACGCTCGACAGCGTCACTACATAAAAGCGCTTTTACCATTAGTTCTTTTTCCACTGGATTTATTGGATTGAGCCAATCATGAGGAATTTTCTTCTGGTCCACAAAAACTTCCTGTACTACCATTTTATTTTCTGTTAAAGTACCTGTTTTATCAGAACAGATGACCGATACACTCCCCAAACTTTCCACAGCATAAAGCTTGCGGATGATCGCATTTTCCTTTGCCATCTTTTGGGTGCCAAAAGCTAATACGATGGTCACGATAGAACTTAAAGCCTCGGGGATAGCCGCCACAGCAAGAGATACAGCAAACATAAAGGATTCCACTAAGGCTCGTCCTCGGATAAGATCAATCGTAAAGATTGCTAAACAAATCAGCGTAATCCCTAAGGCTAATTTTTCACCGAATTGATCGAGACTAATTTGTAATGGCGTTTTCTTTTCCTTTGCTGTATCGAGTAAATTCGCAATTTTTCCGATTTCCGTCTGCATCCCAATTGCCGTAACCATCACGATGCCACGTCCATTGGTCACAAAACTTCCTGAGTACACCATATTTTTCTTATCCGCAATGGTGATATTCTGCTTCCGAATGGGGTCTGTACTTTTTGCCACAGCAATTGATTCGCCTGTAAGAGAGCTTTCGTTGATGTGTAAATTATGGCTTTCTAGTAGTCTTCCATCCGCATTAATATAATCTCCCGCCTCCAACATCAGAAGGTCCCCTACTACAATTTCTTCAGAAGGAATTTCTACTAGTTGATTATGACGCATGACCTTGGCAATGGGAGAGGTCAATGCTTTTAGATTATCTAATGATTGTTCGGCCTTCACATGCTGCACTGTACCTAAAATGGCATTTAAAATAACCACGATCATGATCACAATGGTACTTTCTACTTCTCCTAGTAGAAAGGAAACGAAGGCAGCAACGAGTAAAATGATGACCAATAAATCTTTGAATTGGCCCATAAAAACAGCCAACGTACTTGTCTTTTTCCCTTCCTCTAATACATTATAGCCATAGACTTGTTGCCTCTTTTGGACGTCATCATCAGTCAAACCTTGCGTGGTGACGTTCAATATCTTCATGACTTCAGCAGATGATTGTTGATGATATTCAGTCATTGAGTTCTCCTTCCATTTACAAGATTTGAAAGTCTCCTACTATTTTTCTTAAAAATAATATTCGCTCTGAAAATCTCAAACTCCTCAAATCTGTAAATTCATTAACTACAACAATCTATTCCATAGGTAATTAGAGTATGCTAAGAAACCATAGAGAATTTAATTTTGGGAAGTGTATGAAAATAGATTCATGCAAACCAATTAAAAAGGTATTGGGATGGCTTTCCCAATACCTTTCAGGGCTATCGTTCGATTATGAATGATGATGTGCTGACTGATAATCTACGTGCTGCTCCTGTCCAAGAGGTGCCCTTTTAATAGAAAAGATCGCGCAGCCTAATGCACAAAGAACTAGAATCGTACCAAAGCTAGCTAGGTGCATAACAGAACCTGTCCAAGCAAACATTGCGCCACCAACTGCTGATCCGATAGAAATACCAATTTGCAGGGCAGCTGTATTTAGGCTTTGCTGAATATCCGATGATTGAGGATCCGCCTGAATTAAGTAATTTTGTAATGGCGGTGTCAGTGCCCAGCTCAACGCACCCCATAAAACCGTAAATACTAAAAACAGTGGAAGGGCAATAATTGTATAAGGAATACTAAATAAGACAATGGCAAAAGCTGAGACAATTAAAATAATGGCTTTACTTGTGCCAATTTTATCACTCACCCATCCACCTACAGCATTTCCACTAACAGAGGCAATACCAAAAATTAAGTAACAAATACTAATCCATGAAGCTTTCATATCAAATGCCTCTACTAAAAATGGTGTTAAATAGGCGTAGAGCATGTAATGGCCCGCTAGCATAA
Organism: Lysinibacillus sp. 1 U-2021; assembly: GCF_029916965.1. Lineage (NCBI taxonomy): Bacteria > Bacillati > Bacillota > Bacilli > Caryophanales > Bacillaceae > Lysinibacillus > Lysinibacillus sp. 1 U-2021. The sequence goes on along the minus strand of NZ_CP123966.1, from coordinate 2,940,140 downwards.
ATAAGGTAGTTAACTGTGCTGTCAGGATTTTTAAATTCGCCAGCGATTTAATTTGCGCCTTGAGTGGCACTACTTCTCCAATTGGCATTTTTTCAAGTAATAAAGCAATTAATATCATTGAAATCGTTGATAGGATACTAATACCTAAAAATATGGCTCGCCAGCCAAACGCTTCTGTAATAAAAATACCCATTGGCACACCGATCACCAACGCAGAACTTACCCCCATAAAAACAAGCCCCAGTGCTTTAGCACGATGGCGAGGCTCTACGATTTTAGTTGTAATCGTTAATGATAAAACAATCACTAACGCTGTACTCATAGCTGTGAAAATACGTGCGATTAGCACAATGATAAACGTTGTACTAAAGAAGGTCATTAGATTTCCTAACGTAAAAATAAATAAAGAAATAAGGAATAAGCGCTTGCGTTCCACCTTGGCTGTCAAGGATAGTAGGACAGGCGCAGAAATCGCATAAACAAGTGCAAAAATAGTAATTAATTGTCCCGCTGTCGCTAAAGACACATCTAAATCCTCTGCAATATTTGGCAGGATTCCACCAACAATTAATTCAACTAACCCTACTGCAAAGGTAGTCACAGCAAGAATATAAACTCTCCAATTCATCGTAATCTCCCCTTCGATACCGTTCATTTTTGTAGGAGATTGTTTTAAAACAAACTAAAAAAATCCTGACTACAAAAATGAAGCAAAGTTTTGTAGTCAGGATTTTATGGTTCCTGGTAGAGACCCTCAATCCATATTATTGAGGTTATACAGATCAAATATTTACTTTAGCTATAGTAGCACATCAAAATTTCATTGACAATAGCTTTTTTCATAGAATTCATTGCCTCTAAAAATCTTTTTGGCAAGAGAAAATTTCGATTTTCTGCTTATATTTCGACGAATTTGACCATATATATAAACATACAATAACTATTTTACGAGGTGATTGTTTGCGTATAGTAGGATTTGTCTGCTATTTTTTAATACTATTTTATGGCGTAGAATTAGTAGAAGAAGCGTTCACAAATGAAGAACCAGCAATGCAATCGCCCATGAAAAGTAAGCCATCGCCCATCAAGGAAACCGTTGAAAATTCAAGGATTTGTGTCTATTATCCCACTTATAAAAGCTGTACCGATTTACCCCAACAATAAAAAAGAGGCTACTCAATGGAGTGACCTCTTTTTTCATCATTTTGAGCCAATATGAAAATGACTAAATGGATATAGTATTAATTTCGATTCACCATATACAGCATCCTCTGAAATTAAACCATAATGGCGACTGTCACTACTTTTTAGGCGATTGTCACCAAGCACAAAATACATGCCCTCTGGCACTTCTTTTTCATTCACTAATTGTTCCAATGTAAAGTTTTCCGTAATGCGTAATTGATTAGGATCATCCGTTTGACGGTTCACATAATCTTCTTTATATGCTTTGCCATTGACGTACAATACATCATCTTTCATTTCCACTTTATCCCCTGGAAGACCAATGACACGTTTAATATATAACTCATCTTCGACAGGAGATTGGAAAACAATTTGATCAAAACGCTCGATTTTACTTGTTTTGCTTACAATAATAATATCCTTATCGTGATAAGTAGGATACATAGATGCTCCCTGTACTTTAATCGGCGCAAATAAGAATTGCTTACAGCCAAAAACAACAACAGCTGTAATGACAATAATTTTGATGTAGGATAATATTTCTTTTTTAAGATTGGATGTTTTTTCCGCTTGCATGCTCATTCCCCGATACTGTTTTTTTAATAGTATAACATTTTCTCACTATTATTGACGAATGAATCACACAAATTGTTTCCTATTCATAGAAAAATAGACAAGGCTACAAAGTAACATTGTCTAGAAATTGATATTTTACTGTTTCAACGTTATGAATGGTTAGTTTGTGTAGCAGAGTGATGCTGCTCGTTTAATAAATCTACTGCTAATACGATACCCACTGGTAATGCAAATGCTAATAAAATTGTGCCTACAATCATCACAATCACTCCTTTAACCATTTCTAATGTCAGTATACACTTAATTTTCTGATATTTCAAGAAATATCGAAAAATGATGCATAACAGCAAAAAAATCATTCAACTAGGCATGCACCCTACCTGAATGATTTTTTATCCCTTACATAAATAATTTTAAACATAATACTTGTAGGCCTCTTATTGCTGATTGGACTGGATTTTTTCGCACTTTACGTTTAGGTACATAGCTTTGCATGCAATGATTCAGCGCTGTATACCTCAGCACCTGGGTCCTCCCATTCATTCATCTCCCTCCCTTCGTGGCCAAAAAGTTTACAGCTAGTATGCGACATTTGTAAGCAACTTGCTTACTTACTTTTGTAAATGGTTTTTTAAATCTGTTTGTATTTTTTGAAGCTCTGCCTCATTCGGAATATAGTACCAAATGCGGTTAATCCTTTCACCGTCTCCCTGTTCGAACGATAACTGCTCAATATCCTTATCCATTTTTTTATAAATACTTTGCAGCTGAATAAGGTCCTTCACTGAAAAGTTCATGCGAACATTGTCGCCTAGTACATTCAACATATCAGTTGCTTTTAATAATGTTGATGGTGTGGAGGCTTTTTTCATCACCGCTTCAATGATTTGACGTTGTCGAATTTGGCGTCCAAAATCACCGCGAGGATCTTCATAACGAATACGAGAAAAAATAAGGGCCTCATTACCATCTAATGTGATTTCTCCCTTTGGATAATGGTATTCGTCAAAGGTTAAATCCATATCATTATCGATTGTTACGCCACCCAGCGTGTCAATAATTTGTAAAAAGCCCTCCATATTAATAAATACATAATAATCAATGGGTATATCTAAAAAATTTTCGACCGTATCCACAGCCATAGGGACGCCTCCAAAGGCATAGGCATGATTAATCTTATCTACCGTATCATGACCAACGATTTCTGTTCGAGTATCACGGGGTATACTAAGCATTTTCATCGTCTGCTTTTCAGGATTTACAGTGATTACAATCATGGTATCGGAACGTCCACTATCATCTTTACGTTCATCGACCCCAAGCATTAGAACCGAAAAGGGATCTTTTTTAATCACTGTTTTTTCTTCTGGTTGTGCTGCATCTGTTGTTTGAATAAGTGGTGTATTTATTTTATTCATAGTTTTTTGGATGGTAAAGTAGGCAGTACCTATAAAAATTAAAAAAATTGCTAATAGGCTACCAACAATCCACAGCCATAATTTTTTCTTGCTCTTTTTCTCTTTTGAGCGTTTCATGTTTTTTTCCATACATAAGTCCTTTCTTGCTTAACAATTTTGCCCCTCTTTTTGACGTATTAAGTTGGAAAAAAGTTTATCTAGTCTACTTATATGCATAATGAACGAAAAAAAGACGTACACTAGTATTTACTAAATTTACAACATACTATTCCCTCATTTGTCAATTATCTTCCTTTTACATTCATTGCCCTCTATCAAAATGGTGCTATCTTAATTTATTGAAAATTCATTATTGTTGATATATACTATTTTTCAGATACAACGTCTCTATAATAGAAACGTTTTTAGGAGGAATCACTCAATGTTTCAAAAAAGAAGAGAGCAGCTCGTTTCCCGTATGCAGCAACAGTCAATTGATGTAGCAGTGCTAGTACCAGGGTCAAACATGTATTATTTTACAGGTCTTCAGTTAAAGCAAAGTGAACGCCTAACAGTAGTCGCTATTACTGCTCATCATCAATTATACTTTCTCGTTCCACAAGTAGAATTAACAAAAGTTGACTTGGGTAATGGAGGGGCAATCTTATCCTATTCGGATGAGGAAGGACCGTCACAGGCCATCCAGCAACTAAAAAAAAAACTAGGAACAGCGCAGACACTTGCCGTTGAGTTTGACACCATGCGCGTGAAGGAACAGAAAACTATCGAAAACCTTACATATGACACTTTATGTGATATCGGTGAAACCATTCGTGATATACGTATGGAAAAAGATGAACACGAAATAGCCCTCATGCGTCAGGCTGTACAGATTGTCGAAGAAAGTCTTGCAGCCACATTACCGATTATTCAAGCTGGTGTTTCAGAAATGGAAGTCGCAGCCCAATTAGAATATGAAATGAGACGACGTGGATCAGAGGGAACACCTTTTGGAACCATTGTTGCTTCTGGTTACCGAGGTGCACTTCCTCATGGTAGAGCGAGCACAAAGAAAATAGAGACAGGTGAATTAATCGTCATAGATTTTGGCGCGATTTATAAGGGCTATGTGGCGGATATGACTAGAACAGTTGCTTTAGGAGAAGTTTCTCCAACGCTCAAAACAATTTATAGCATTGTGAAGCAAGCAAATGAAACAGTCATAGCAGCCATAAAACCAGGTATGACAGCTCATGCCATTGATGATCTGGCAAGAGACATTATTCGTGATGCCGGCTATGGCAATTATTTCACACACCGACTTGGCCATGGCATTGGTTTAAGTGCACATGAAGAGCCTTATATGATGCAGCGTAATCAGCTAGTGTTAAAGCCAGGCATGGCCTTTACCGTGGAGCCAGGTATCTATGTGCAGGATGTTGGTGGTGTTCGTATCGAGGATAATTTAATCGTCACAGAAAATGGTTACGAAAATTTAATGACCTATTCGAAAGAATTAATCATTTTATAAGGTTGGTGTGTACAATGATCGATATGAGGAAAATACAACAGGATATGCCGCTACTTGAACACTATATTTATCTAAACACAGCTGCTGCATCTGCCATGCCACAGCCAGTAGTGGATGAAATGACTAGCTATCTCCAAAAACAAGCAAGTATTGGTCCCTACTTGCCCTCTTTTCGTCAAGAAACGTATGCGCAAGTAGAGCGTATTCGAAAAAAAGCAGCATTGTTCATCGGCGCAACAAAAGAGGAGATTGCCTTTGTGCCAAACGGTTCAATGGGGATTAATTATATCGCAGGTGGCTTGCAATGGAAACAGGGAGATGAGGTCATAGTGCTCGACACAGAAATGTTGAGTAACTATGTGCCTTGGCTTGCCCTTCAGCAACAAGGGGTTCAGCTGAAAGTGTTAAAAACTAATGATGAATATATGGTAGATTTATATGCACTTGAGCAACTCATCACACCACAAACAAAATTGATTGCCTTTGCCCATATGTCTAATGCTGCTGGGGCACTCCAGCCCGCCAAAGAAATATGTCAGCTAGCCCAGCAACACCATGTACTCACATTGCTGAATGCCAATCAAACACTTGGTTTAACCCCCATTCATGTTGCCGAACTTGGCTGTGACTTTCTAGTTGCGAGTGGGCGGAAATGGCTACGCGGCCCTGAAGGATCAGGTATTTTATATGTACGAGAAGCACTCATTCCAACATTGACGCCTATTATGATTGGCTGGGGCAGCACCCAGTGGGATTATCAGAACAATGCCTATTCTTTTTTAGAAACAGCTAAACGTTTTGAACCAGGTTGTCCGATCATTCCAAGTATTTTCGGCTTAGGGGCAGCTATTGATTATGCGAACAATATCGGTATCCATCACATATATGATCGTGTAAAGCAGCTAACAAACTATTTAATTGAACAGCTTGCCACCATTCCAGGCATTGTCTTATATGGTCCTCAAAATAGTGCTCATCGATTATCGATTACGCCGTTTAACATTGAAGGGCTGTCACCAGATGAGCTAACCAATGCTTTAGCAGAACATGGGGTCATCATTGAAGCTGGCACATTTATGGCGAATACCATTATGGAACGCAATCAAATTTCTAAAATGGCCCGTTTTTCACCACACTATTTTAATACGTTTGAAGAAATTGACAAGGCCGTATCCATCATGAAAAAAATCCAAGCAAAGGCTCAAGATAGTTAATGTCTATCTTGAGCCTCTTTTTCATGCTTATTCATGATATAATTTAAAGCTGTATTGATCGAAATACCGTTGAATATTCATCGCTCCATATTGAAGAACATTCACCATATCAGGTAACTTCTCCTCTGTTGGCTTACGATAAATAGGGCCAGCAATTGTTAAAGAGGCAATGACTTCTTTTTTACTATTAAAAAGAGGTACACCTAGCCCAAATACTGAATGAGAGTACTCTCCTGTTGAAAAGCACCAGCCTTGCTGTTGTATTTTTTCTAAATCGGCTAACATTTCATCAGGGTCAGTAATGGTTTCAGGAGTTAATCTTTTCATCCCATGCTCCATGATCTCCTTTTTTCTCTCTTCAGGTAGATAAGCCATGATGACTTTACAAGATGCCCCGATATGTAGTGGTGTCCGCGTGCCAATCGACACTGAAAACTTAATGGTTTGAGAGCTCTCAGCTATTTCTACTGTGACACCATCTGTTCCATCCAGCCATGTTAAAAATACGGATTCTTTGATGGTATCTGCAAGGTTGATCATAATTGGTAAAACAAAGTCAGAAAGATTTAATTTATCTTTAACCATCTGGCCATATTCTAGAAAGCGAAGCCCTAATTCATATTTTTTTGTCTCAGGATTTTGAATAAGAAAGCCTTGTTTTTCGAAGGTTGCTAAAATCCGATAAATAATGGAGTGACTAATATCCATCTCTTTTGCTAGCTCACGAACACCCCATGTAGGATTTTCCTTATTAAAATATTTCAGTACCTCCAATGAGTTATCTAATGTTTTTAATGTCATTTCACACCTCAAATGTCTCTATAATAGAACCGTATTTTGATTATAAAATGAAGACGGACAATTTTCAATAAATTCAACTATTTTACAATTAGATTTTAAATGAACTATTTCATTTCAAGCAGTTCCTATGGACATTCTATCATGCAAAAAAGGAAGGCTATCCGCCAGATTCCTCTTTTTATCCGTCACATTTTGAGTTTTATCCGCCAGTTTACGTACCCAATCCGCCTCAACAATGAAAAATCAACCCACCTCTTAAAAGGTAGGTTGATTTTTTTACATGGTTATTTCTGCTGGATACCCTGTACTAATTTTTCTTGAATCCGCAAGTATTGGGCAATTTCCTCATCATCTAATACTTCAAAAAGCTGTACAAAGACCTCTTTTCCGATAGATTGAGCCTTTGCTAAAGCGCTTTGACCCTCGTCTGTAATTTGTAAGCGAATGGTGCGACGGTCGGATGGATCATATAGTCTTTCTGCTAATCCAAGCTTGACCAGCTTTTCGGCAATGCTCGTCATAGCACCTTTTGTATAGCCGATTGTCTCAGCTAATTCGGCTTGTTTTTGAGGGCCTTTGACATGTAGCTCATTTAAAACTAAAATTGGTGAAATTCCTAAAGGATATGGGAACGCTTTTGTAAAACGTATAATATTCGCATTGTTCACCTGTTCAATCATATGAATCAGTTTAAAAATATTTGTCTGTTTCAAAAAAATCCTCCTCAAACGCTGAGAATTAATGAAGCATTAGTGAGCCTCCATCCACCATAATCGTTTGACCTGTAATGTATTGAGAATCGTCAGAAGCTAAGAAAACAGCTACTCGACCAATATCTTGCTCAATATCACCAAAACGGCCTAACGGGATATTACTTCTCACCGCTTCATAATACTCTGGCTGTGCTTTTGCCCATGCTTGTACACCTGGTGAATCAGCAAGCGGACTAATGATATTGACATTAATACCAAAACGTCCCCATTCATTTGCGGCAACACGGGAAATACCACGAATGGCTTCCTTGGCAGCGGCATAAGCAGCCTGTGTTTCATGACCTTGAATGCCTGCTCCAGATGCAAAGTTAATAATATTACCCTTAGTTTCTTTTAAATGCGGTAGGGCTGCTTGCATTAAATAGAAGGTTGGATAAAAACCTGTTCCAAATGACAAATCAAGATCTGCTTGTGTAGTTTCTTCTATTGTAACTTGTTTAGCAGCATGAGCGTTATTAACTAGCACATCTAGTTTACCGTATTTTTCTACGACTGTATCAATAATTTTTGGTAATTGGTCGCGTTCCATTAGATTAGCCTGTAAAAACATAGACTTCGGAGACATTTCTTGTAATTCTTTTGCCATTGCCTCGCCTGCTTCTGCATTTAAGTCAACAATTGTAACAATCGCTCCTTCCTTTACCATAGCTTTTGCCATTCCACTACCAATACCACCTGCACCACCAGTAATGATGACCACTTTGTTTTGTAGTTTACCCATTGCAACAACATCTCCTTCTTGTTTATCTGTTAATAGTTTAACATTAAACTATTTAATTTTAAACTAAATTGTTTCCGATAAAAGAGCCTATTCTGGAGAAGGGTTCATCCAAAATAAGCTTTTCTAAAATTGATCTTTCTACATGTTTGTGCCGATTACTCTTTTCCTTCGCTCTATTTCTGATTTGATATTACACCAAATGTAGACCCTTTAATGTAGGTTTGTCCTTGTAAAGACTGCAATTGCTCTGGAGTACCAGTTACGACAGCCCCAGTTATTTTCACATCACTTTTCTCCAGGGTTCCATTTTCCCCTACTAAAGCTTGATAAACCTGGTTTGTTTTCCAATCAAAGTTCTTGCTTTTACGCAGAAGCTCAATGTTTCGAATAAAGGTCTCAACCTCATCATTTGAAGTGCGTCGGGGTTTTGGTTTGGATTGCTCTGATTGGAAGCCATAAATGTATGGATCATTGGCTGAAATCGTATTCTGTCCTTGTTTAAAAAAATCTAGTGTATCATCTGTATAGGCATCCACCCACCACCAATCTACTTGTACTTCAGAAGGTAGCTTGCTTTTAATTTCCCTAAAACTATAGGCATCATTAAAGGAAATAGCTAATTCTACTAAAGTATTTTTCTCCAATTGATGCAGTTCACTAATATTATCTTGATAATGGTCGTAGGAAATCCTTGGATGATAAAAAAACATTTCTCGGTCACCTGTGTAGTCATTAAACCGTTCGAATTGATATGTTTCAGCCAGTGATTCTGAACCTTCTATTTGGATGGGGCTAGAAATGGCCGTTCGTGTAAGCGTTCCAAATAAATTATAATCGCTTTTGATAGGCTTCCAAATATATGGCCGATGCTGCTCTCCAAGCACCTTATAGGTTGTTGTTGTTATTTTCCCTCCCAGCAAATAATCGTCATAAACCTGATTACTAATTTGGACATTGGGCGCACTTATTTCGTTAAATAAATGAATATCATCCATTACTTTTTGCGCACTATTTAACGATAAAGCCCTCAGCCCATACCATAATGCTATTAGCACAATTGGTATAACGACCAATGTAATCCCAATCATTTTGACTGTTGACCAAAACCTTGCCTTTCTCATTATTTTTTTCGTTTGTTTATCATCAAACAAAAATTCATTTTCTTCATTATTCATCATGAACATCCTCCTTAAATCGTTCAGTAAATTCTTCCCTAGCACGTCTGACATGTGTTTTTAGTGTGTTTTCATTCTTATTCATCAGGGCTGAAATTTCCTTATACGATAATCCCAGCTCATATTTCAGGATTAATAATTCCTGATGTAAAATGGATAGTGTTTCGAGTGTATTGTGGATATCCTTTAATTTTTCTTTCTTTAGCATCTGGATCTCAGGAATATGAATGAATGAAGTCAATTGAACTTCCTCTAATTCTATTGTGGGATGACGTGTTTCTTTTCTCTTGAGATCATAAAATTGATTGGTTGCTACACGATATAACCAGCTCATTACTTTGTCTGACTGAATTCCATTTTTATGTAATAAAAATTTATAACATGTATCTTGGACGATATCTTCTGCATCCTCATGGGCTAATCCCCGTTTTCTCAAATAACGATATAGCAGCGTTCCCGCCTGCTGTAGAAATGCATTCATTGATTGCTTTACCATGTCCACCTCCCTTCTGCCTATACAACGCAGAACTCCATGAAAAGTTTACATATTACAAAAAGTTCCCATTAAATATTTTAGTTTAATGAAAACCAACAACATTTATTTTCAAATACATACAAGCATCTTTTTAATTTGACAAGAATATACTGTAGCAGCTAGCTAAAATCACTTTCAAGAAAGGAGTTGTGGATAATGGGTGCTAAATGGATAAAGGTTTCAGTCTTTTATTTATTGATTGTTTTTGCTTTTGGCCTGTTTATGCATTATACGGTTCAACTTCAATGGAAAGCGACACATGCTCATATTGGTGTGGTAGGTTGGCTGACTACTGGATTCATTGGTTTAATTTATTCGACTTATAAAAATGCTGCGGAGACAGGTCTCGCCAAAGCACAGTTCTGGCTTTACAATCTCGGTTTACCCTTCCTTTTTGTTGGCATGATGATGGTGTATTGGGATGTACCACGCTGGTTATTTGAGCTTTTCGTGTCTGGTGGTGGAATTGCTGTAGCGCTGTCTGTCCTGTTATTCTTTATCAATGTCTTCAAATATGTAAGATAAATAGAAAAGCCCCGCTTCACAGTTGAAGTGGGGCTTTTAAGCTATTATTGTAAGGAGTTCGCCTGCATTTGATACATTTTGTCATAAATTCCGCCAAGCGCTAGCAGTTCATCATGCGTGCCGTTTTCTACAATTTTTCCTCGATCAAGGACAAGAATACGATCTGCATTTTTAATCGTAGAAAGTCGATGCGCAATAATAAACGTTGTTCGTCCTTTTTTCAGGACATCCATCGCATGCTGAATAATTTCTTCTGTTTCCGTATCAATATTCGATGTTGCTTCATCCAATATTAAAATGGCAGGATCAAACGCCAGGGCGCGTGCAAATGAAATCAACTGACGTTGTCCTGAAGATAATGTGCTGCCCTTCTCAATAACTGGCTCCTCATAGCCATTTGGTAAATTAGCTAAAACACGTTCCCCCCCGACAGCATTTAAGGAAGCTTCTATTTTCTCGTGAGAGATGCGCGGATTGTTTAAGCTAACATTGGATGCAATCGTACCCGTAAATAAGTAAGGGTCCTGTAGCACAATACCCATATGTTCACGCATCGTTTGACGTGGAACAGAAGTAATATCAATGCCATCAATAGTTATCTTGCCTTTTGATGGGTCGTAGAAGCGGAATAACAAGTTCATAATGGAACTTTTCCCTGAACCTGTATGACCAACTAAGGCAATTGTTTCACCTTGATGTGCTTCAAATGACAGGTTTTTCAGCACATAGTCATTATCTTTATAGGCAAAGGAAACATCTTCGAAAACCACATTTCCTTTATATCGTGGGATGCTCTTTTCAGAAACAGGCTCACCATTCGTATCTAGCACCTCAAAGACACGTTTACCTGCAATGAGTGAACGCTCAAGCTGTGAAAACTGGTTCACAATATTCGTGATCGGATTAAATAGCTTTGTTAAGTAATCAACAAATGCATACAATGTCCCTGCTGTAATCACTTCAGTTGCTGTGAATGAGCGTGTACCAAAGTAGAAAATAAAGACCGTAAACATGATAAGTCTTAGCGTATTCACAAGGTTAAAGGATGTAGCTGAATCTAGCACCAGCAGCTTGCGTTCATACGCATAATGCTCATTATTCATGTCATCAAATTCCTTCGTCATTTGCTGCTCACGACGGAACGCCTGAATAATTGTCATGCCCTGAATAGATTCGTTAATCATGGCATTAATATCTGCAATTTTTGTACGAATGACATCGTTATATTTAGAGGCAAATTTTCGATATAAAATCATCCACACATAAACAATTGGAATCATGGTTAAAGCAAGCATTGCCATTTTCCAATTTAAAATAAAGAGCGCTATATACACCCCAAAAATAGAAATGAAGCTCGTCACAAAATTGGATAGTACCTGTACATATAAATTCCGAACTGCCTCTGTATCATTTGTTACACGCGCAACAATTTTACCTGCTGGTAAATTGTCAAAGTATTGGATTGGTAAAGTTTGAATATGTTCAAAGACATCTTTACGTAATTTTTGGATGACGCGGTTCGCGCCAATTTGTAAATAAATATACATAAAATAACGTAATATGGCTGTTGCAATGGCTAATAGTAAATAAACAATGAGCAACCATGTAATCGGTTTGATTTCTATATGACCGATTGTCATGTAATTATCAATAATATGTTTTGCAATAAACGGTCCAACAAGCTCCGTGAATACGGCAATTGTTAGGAAGAATAAGCCTAATAGTATCGGCTTTTTAAAATACATCGCATAGCGCATTAAACGTTGACTCGTACTCATGAGGCACCTCCTTCTAGCTGCTGACGGTCAAATTGCTCTTTATACCATCCTTGTTGCGCAAGAAGTTCCTCATGTGTTCCCTGCTCTACAATTTGCCCATCATCCAGTACGATGATGACATCGGCATGCTGAATACCAGACAAGCGATGTGTCGTAATAATCGTCGTTTTACCTTGACGTTCACGCTGAATATTTTCAATAATTCTTGCCTCTGTCTTCGCGTCGACAGCGGAGAGTGAATCATCCAGCATTAAAATTTCAGGATCTTTAATTAAAGCACGAGCAATAGATACACGTTGTTTTTGACCACCTGAAAGAGAGACGCCCTTTTCTCCAACAAGTGTTTCAAGGCCCATTGGTAGATTGTCTAAATCCTTTTCAAAATACGCGGCACGTATCGCCTGCTGCAACTCTGCTTGTGTTGCATCTTCTTTCCCAAATAATATATTTTCACGAATAGTTCGTGAGAATAACACATGATCTTGTGGCACATAACCAATCCAATCGAGGATCTGCTCCTTCGTTTGAGCGGTAATATCGATACCGTCAATGGAAAGCTGTCCCTGACCGATTGGGTATTCTCGCAATAATTGGCGTAGGAAGGTTGTTTTACCTGCTCCCGTTTTACCAACAATGCCAAGCGTTTGGCCTTTTTTCAAGGAAAGTGAAATCTGCTGTAGGTTTTTCACCTGACTCATCGGATATTGGAATGTTAAGGCATCAAAGCCAATCGCATTTGGTGTCGCAATCATTTGTGGATTCGGAATATTTTGAACATCCGCCTCGTAGTTCAATGTTTCCTGCACGCGATCTAGTGAGGCATTCCCCTGCTGCATAACATTGATGAGCTCACCAATTGCAAATATTGGCCAAACAGCCAATCCTAAATAAACATTAAACGTGACCAGTTGCCCAACCGTCATCGCCTCAGTTGCCACTAAATGAGCCCCGTAACCAAGTGCTACAACATAGCTAATGCCTGTTCCGACTTTTGTAATCGGGCCAAATAAAGCATTGATTTTCGCTGTATGAATATTTTTCGCATACACAACTTCACTCATATCTGCAAAATTAGCCTCATCCTTTTTTTCCTGCACATAGGCACGCACCACTCGCACTCCTGCTACAGATTCTAGCACACTATCATTTAGTTCCCCAAAAGCATCTTGTGCCTTCATATATCGCTCATGAACAATTTTCCCTAAATATTGAATGAGGATCGCCATAATAGGAACTGGTAACATAGCAAAAAATGTAAGCTTCCACGAAATCATATAGCCCATCGCAAAAATGATAAAGCCCATATAAATCGTTGAATCAATCAACGTCATAATGCCAAAACCTGCTGTCGTGGATACGGCATTCAAGTCATTTGTTGCACGCGCCATCAGGTCACCGGTACGGTTTTTTTCATAAAATGTTGGGGTCATACGTAAAAAATGCTGCATTAAATTACGACGTAAAATTTTCTCAAGGTTGATAGCTCCTTCAAATAGTCGGAATTGCCACACAAAATTTAATAAATAGCCCCCAATAATAATCCCAATAAAAATCAAGACATATTTTGTTAAAATAGCTGGTGTCATTTCTCCTGCAGTCAATAGATCTATAATAGAACCGAGTAAATAGGGAGGGACAACCTCTAATCCACTGGCAACCATTAGTAGAACAATGGCCACCGTATATTGCTTCCAGTATTTTTTAAAGAACCAGCCTAATTTACTTAACACATCAAACATACATCATAACCTTCTTTCCTCCGTGCTGTTGTGGATGACTACCCACTTTCTAGAAATTCCTTTTTGAAAATCATTCTTCTAACTGTTTTTGTCATATACATACACTCCTTTTTTGTTTGCACTACAACCTTTTTTGCACAAAAAAAGACACATACCCTAAAAGAGTAAGTGTCTCTTATAAAAGGCAGGATAATTCCATACCTAGTTCTGCAATAGTAAATAAAGCGTTAGGCACGGACAATGTATGTAACTGTGATTGAATTTGATACTGATAAAATTAACATTGTCATGCACTCCTTTAGTTTATTTGTTATAGTGTTCTTGAAGATTATCACACTATAGAAATATTTGTCAACTATCACCCTGTTATTTTTTATCATTTTCAGGAAATAGTTAGCGCTTTAAAGCATTGAAATGCTCTAAGGAATCAAGGGGAGAACATGCTTAAAATTACAGTGTTGTCTATAACCTTACAATAATTCTACGGCACAAACATTAACCTAAAGACTGAAATCCAAGGCTAGAGATTTTGATACCCAGTAGTAGACAAGAGAATATTCTTTTTGCGTCTGTTGCACTCCTTCCATATGCTTATCTCATCATCTTTATTTAGTTAATTATTATTTAGTTATTTATTATTTAGTAGTGTCGGGATTTCCGTTTATGGATTAGCCGTCACCGGGTTTTCCGTCAACGGCTTCACATAAGAGGAACAAAGAATTGTCCTTATAATAAAAGATATTTCATTTTCCACATATAATATTTCGAAATATTATTTCATGCGCATCTATAACTTTCTATACACTATATACATTTTAACAATCGATTTTGGGACATAACTTGAATTGAAATATTTCTAAAATTTTTGTCTCATGATACACTTTCATTATAGTCATTTTCAGTAAGGGGTTTTTATGTTGAGGTCATTTCTAGCCGTGGGAATTGGTGGAATTCTTGGTGCCATCTGTCGATATAGTCTGAGTCTCGCCGTTCCCAATACAGAAATATTTCCATTCACAACACTGTTTATTAATTTACTGGGCTGCTTTTGCTTAGCATGGCTTTTTACTTCATTTATAAAACGCACACCTATTGTACTAGGAGTAGGTACAGGGTTTTGTGGAGCTTTTACTACCTTTTCGACATTTTCCTTAGAGACACTATTACTCCTAGAAAATAGCGAGTGGCTACAGGCTGTACTCTATGTTACAGTGAGTGTTTTAGGTGGATTAGTTTGCACATGGCTGGGAATACGACTTGCTAGGGGGCGTATTGCATGATTTTAGTTGGAATTGGTGGATTTTTTGGCGCTCTTTCTAGATTTTATTTAGGAAAATTACTTGTACATCCCTATCCATGGGCGACTTTTATGATTAATTGTACAGGCTCCTTTGCGCTTGGTTTCTTATTTGCCCTACATCTTAGTGATTGGTTATGGCAATTAATGGGCATAGGTTTTTTAGGAGCCTACACAACTTTTTCTACTTTTGGATTTGAATGTCTACAGCTTATAGAACAACAAAAATGGAGACAAGCCATTAGCTATATTGCCAGTACCTTGCTAATTGGCGTACTTTGTGCAGCTATTGGTTATCTAGTCGTATAAAAGAGGGTGAACTAGTGACACAGCCGTCAAAAGAGTTATTGGAGGAATTAGAAGTTGAAATAGAGCAAACGCTCTATGCATTGATTGACCTAGAATTAGAGGAAAATTACGCTACCATGAATACACAATTTGCGCAATTACTTGCCAAGGTTCAGACAGCCCAGTTAATTAATTACAAGCTGGATGTTCTCGTTGAACCTCAAGCTTTTGCAACTGAAACTTGTATTCTTTTACAGAGCCTCATAGAAGCAAAGGCGAGACCAAATAAAAGGCATAAACTGTTAACACATCGCATGATTTTGAAGATATGGTTACGAAAAAATCAACGATTCATGAGGGAATTTCTACCTCAAATGTTTTAGGCGCCACTTGAAATTGCCAGGGCGCCTTTTTTAAATTTGAAGTTTTTGCAACACTTCTTTTATTTTCCCCTCACTGTCAGATCAAATGTTGGTTTGAATATAAGATGATTATTCATAGCGTTGACTTCAGTAGAAGAACATTCTATTACAACATCGGAAAGACAAGAGACATATTTGGAACCTTTCCTTTTAAATGCAATATACATTAACCTAGGAATACGCCATTTTACACCTAAAATAAGCATTTTTTATATATAAAAAGGAGACGACATCTAAAAAATTAGATGTCGTTTTAATTTTCCCATATTAAATTTTTGGATTTTGATTAATTTATCTTTACCAGTTATTTTGGGGTATGGCAAGAACTTTTTCTATTTTGAGCAACTCACAAACTTGAATATAACCGTATCTTTTACGAAGAAAATAACTCTTTCGGATAACCCCTTCGTTAGATAAGTTTTTATTCTACTCCCTGTAAAATAGCCTTTAGTAAACCTGGAAAACGAGTATTTAAATCGTCATATCTAATTGAAATGAACCGTTGAGTTCCTTCTATTCTTGTGTTTATAACCCCTGACTCTCTAAGCACCTTAAAGTGATGCGAGAGGGTTGATTTTGCAACAGGAATTTCAAGATTACTACAAGATTGTTCCCCATTTGCAGCTAAACTCTTAATTATATCTAGCCTTATTTGATCACTAAGTGCATAAAGTACAGTTGATAGATTGATTTCATTAAAACTTGGATGGTAAAGCGTTCTCATATTAGTCACCTACCTAAAAATAATTATTAATTTAATAATTGCAATATATCATAGTTGGTGATATATTTCTATTGTTCGATTATATTCGAACAATAGAAATTGAGGAGATTTGCTATGAAAAAAATATTAACTTTATTTTTCTTTATCATGTTTATTATCGGAACTGACACGTTTATTGTCTCTCCTTTATTACCAACACTACGTGATGTTTTTGACATTTCTATTGAAAAGTCAGGTTGGATTGTATCTGCCTATGCTTTGGGATATGCATTATTTGCGTTAATTTCTGGACCTCTTTCAGATAGCTGGAATCGCAAAAAAGTGATGCTGGTTGGCATACTTAGTTTTGGTATATTCACCTTGCTATGTGGGTATGCTACGGGCTTTTGGAGTATGTTTTTATTTCGATTTTTAGCAGGGGTTAGTGCTGCGTTTACTTCGCCTCAAGTCTGGGCAGCTATTCCCCAGTTAGTTCCATCTAACAAAATACTAAAAGCTATGGGTATAGCCACTGCAGGACTAGCTGTTTCTCAAATGTTAGGTGTGCCAATCGGTAGTTATCTAGCTACTTTCGGTTGGCCAACCCCGTTTATCATTATTGGAATTTGCTCTTTCTTTCTAGCCATTCTTATTGCGGTTTTATTGCCATCTATGCCATCAGTTCATTCACACGAGAAAGATTCTTCTATTTTAGGACGTTACCGTGCTCTACTGGGTGAATCAAGATCAAAGTTAGCTTTTCTCGGCTACTTTATTTTTCAACTAGGAAATTTTGCTGCATTCTCCTTTATCGGCACATGGCTTTCTGACAAATTTCAGCTCAGCATAGCAAGTATTGGAACTGTGTTTTTATTCCTTGGCTTAGGTAATACAATTAGCAGTTTCTTTGGAAGTAGCTTGGTTAAAAAAATTGGTATAAAAACCTCTCTCTCTTTTGGAGTAATGCTACTCGTTTTGCTTTATCTAGTCCTTCCTTTTTTACCAGGTTTACCATATATTAAAGCTGCTTATTTTTTAATTTTTCTGTGCGTAGGAATTGTTTTTCCACTTATGATGAGTTTATTGCAAACACTCTCTTTCACAGCACGCGGAACGATCGCATCACTTGCAAATGCATCAATGTATTTCGGCACAACGTTAGGATCGTTTGTAGCTGGAATGCTTTACGCAAACATCGGCGGTTTTATTGCTGTTAGTATCTTTACAGGAATTTGTTTTACTTTTTCATTGATTTTATTCATAAAAAGTGGAGTTCTACCTACTAATCAGCAAATCAATTCAAAAAATACAACTGCTTAAAAATTTATCATGCCGATACTTACTAGGATTAATAATTTACCCTATATATCTAGTTGCTGAAAATCATGCAGTTAAAATACTAATACTAAAAAGCCAACTACTTAAAGTACAAGTAGCTGACTTTTTAGTGTCTGAAATATGTTTTTTATGAGTAACTCAATATTTTGCAGTTAGGGGATACTTATCTTGATTACGTTGATCAAGATTAATTCTTTATAAAATTGAATGCCTACTTTTCTTGTTTCGCTTCACTTTCTTTTTCTTTTATATAAAAAATTAGCACTATGTTAAAATCTAAAAGCTACTCCAAAGATAACATCCTTGAAGTAGCTCTTTATTATAACTTTCTATACTTTTCGGGTACTCTGGAAGTAAAAATAGGAACTTCTTTTCTGATTTGTGGTACTTTTTCTAAATTCAATATAGCCCGTATACCTCCAACCTCTTGATCTAATTTCTGAACGATATCTCCCCAAGGGTCTATAATTTGCGAGTTACCTGCAAATATTTCTCCTAGATTTGTCCCAGTTACATTTGATCCAACAACAAACATTTGGTTCTCAATTGCACGTGCACGAAGTAAGGTATTCCAATGTGTTTCTCTTACTAATGGCCATTCTGCTACGACGTGTAGTACTTGAATACCTTGTAATGCTAAGTCACGAATAATTTCAGGAAATCTTAAATCATAACAAGTTATTACGCCCATCTTCACTCCTTCAAGCTCAAATACTTCAACTTGATTTAGTCCACCTGTTAAAAAATTTGGCTCATCTAACATCGGAACAAGGTGTATCTTATCATACGTATGAACAATTTCACCCTTTCGATTTACAATAATTGCTCGATTAAAGATATCTCGACCTTCTAAAAAAGCAATTGAGCCCCCCACCAAATTTACATTAAACTTCTTAGCAAGTAATTGTAAAAATTCAATAGATTGATTGCCATCCACACTACATATTTCTTTTAATTCTTTCAATGCATAGCCCGTCGACCACATTTCTGGAAGAACTACAATATCTAAGTCCTCATAGTAGTTAACTTCTAACCACTGTTCAATGATATTTCTATTCTTTTCTGGGTTTCCTACTTCTAGCTCCATTTGAAATACTAAGTAATTCATATAGCTCACTCCTCAAGTCTATTTAGTAATGAAATATCTGGTTTCACTAACAACCATAAGATAGCTGCAATGAATACAGGAATTACAGTCATTCCTAATGTGATATTCCAGCCAAAATTTTCTGCTAACCAACCACATAACAATGGTGATACAAATGCTCCTAAATTTCCCCACAAATTCATCCAACCCGAAACAGAGCCTGAAAAGTTTCTTCCTAAGTCTGTAGCAGAGGCCCATGAACATACTACAGTGAAACCTAGTGATCCCAAGCACAATGATAGCCATAATACATTCATATAAGGTGATACTGTCATAACAGCAAAGTACATTGAAATAATAAATACTATTAAACCTGATATAGCTAAAAAGGATCTTGATATTTGCTTTGAAAAACCTTTACGTACTAAGTAGTCAGAAAGAATACCACCAGTCATTACAGTTATCAATATAGCTAGCCAAGGTAGGCTCGCAGCAAATCCCATTTTACTTAGTGAAAATCCTCTATCTTCTAATAAGTAAGTAGGTAACCAAACTAAAAAGAACGTAATGATATACAAAACAACAAAATATTGCAGACCTATTGCCCAAAATCTATAATTTTTCAAAAATGTATTCCAAGGTGCTCTAGCTTTAGCCGTATTAACAATTTCTCTGCCTTCTAATATATATTCTTTTTCTTTTTCGTTAACCAATTTATGAATCTCTGGATAGTCTCTAGCTATAACCCACCATACGGCAGCTATAATAATTCCTAACAATCCAAAAATGTAAAATACAGCTTGCCAACCAAAATATTGATAGATATAAACGGTGACGATTGGAGCTATAACTGGTCCAAAATAGGAACCTGCTAATAAAGCACTAGATGCTCTTGCCTTTTCATCTCGTCTAAACCAATTTGTATTAAATACAGCGTTTGCCGGAAACATGGGTCCTTCTCCTACTCCAAATAAGAATCTCACTGCATACAGTAGACCATGAGATTTAACTAATCCAGTTAAACCAGTAAATACTGACCACCATACTAATGCAAAAGTGACCATTTTTCTTGGACCGAATTTTTCCGCCAATAAGCCCGCCGGAATTTGAACTAACGCGTAACCTAATGAGAATAATGATGCAAGCATCCCGAACTGAACTTTATCTAGACCTAAATCATCCATCATTGGCTTTGCTATTATTGATATGTTTGACCTATCCATGTAAGCGATTACACCAATGATAAAGAAAAAGAATGCTAGTCCCCATCTAACCTTTGTTGGTTTTTCTTTCAAAAAAGCGCCCCCTTACTTAATTGACAATAGTATAATGATGTTTTATTTTCCTGTTTAGCTTTGGCTGTTCAACTTCATATTCAAATTTTTCACCAAAGACAAAACCATTTTTTGTAGGTACAGTACCTGAATAAATCACGGTATGTTCTAAATCTATCTCCCCCAGCTTGTTCAGTTTTTCTAATAAAATATCCACCTCTAAAAGTGCTTCCAAAGTGTCTTCTTGATATAAAAACCTTTCACTATTAGAAGTAACATACGATCGCAAAATGATAGTATCCCAATCTTCTATTAAGTCCTTCAGTCTCCAAAAATCGGATGCTAGAGGTTTATCACATACTAATTTAGACTTTAAAATATTATCTTTTTCAACCTCTCTATCCGTATGATCACTGCCTAGAGTAAACAACCATTCTTGTCCATCATGGAATAATACATATTCAGCCTCTCCAGAAGAAAATTTGCTACCATGACATTCATTAGAAAAGTTAAGTTGTTCAATATTTTGTGGATATATCATAGGAACACTTGGTGGGGGTGCAATTCCCAATTCTTTTAATTCATCTATGTGTTCTTGGATTTTATCGACATTCCTTCCACCATAACCCACAACAATTACTTTTTTAATGTCAATTTCATGTTTTCTCACCTCACTATTGATAAGGTGTAAATTGATTGTTTTCTTCATTTAAATTGCTCCTTAATTGATTAATCACTTCTTTTTTAGTATTTTCAACGTGGCTATTTGATGCTAATAAAAGTTGATTTATATCTTGTGATTTTAAAGCTTTTATAATTTCTTTATGTTCAGTAATTGTTTCTTCAATACGTGATTTTTCAGTAATGGCTTTTAACCCAAACCATCTTATCTTATCGCCAATTTCCTCAAACCACTTTTCTATTTGCTCATTTTTAGTTAATGATACGATTTGAGCATGGAACTCCTTATCCAACTCAATAAATTTTTGCTGATCTGTTCTATTATTTTCTTGTTCTTTAACATACTCCTCTAAAGTATTTATTTGTTCTAAAGTAATCGTCCCACATATTTTTTCAAGTGCAAAACGGTCAAAAATCATCCTTATTTCCATTACTTCAATAACATCTTCTTCTGTAATTTCTTTTATAAAAGTACCTACTCGTGGCTTTGAAACTATCCATTTTTCCCTTTCTAGCAACGACAGAGATTCTCTTATAGGCGTTCTGCTTATTCCTAATTTTTCACTCAATTCTCTCTCATAGATTGCTTGTCCTGGCAATAATTCATAGTTCAAAATGGATTTCTTAATTTCCTTAAAAGCTATATCTCTAAGTGCCATACCTGTCTCTATTTTTTTCATTGGAAGCCCCCTCGTGGTATGTGGTATACCAGAGATTTTACAACAATTCTAAAGTTCAGTCAATTTTAAATTGATATTTTATATTTTAGTTGTATTTTGCTCTATTGCGACCTTACCTTCCCAAAATCGAAAAGAATTTTTTACGTAGTAATATATATAAAAAAACGCCATTACAATATTTCAATTGTTAATGGCGTTTTATCATACATCTTTTTTTATTTTTAAATCTATTTGATAACAAAATGCAAAAAATAATTACTGCAAATATTTAAGTACTATATTAATTTAGGGAATTTTATTTTCAACTAATTTCCATACACTTTCAAAACTCTCCTTATAAAACTCATTATCCCAGCGATCTGCAAAATATGGATTATGGAAATATACAAATGCTGTAATAATGGCAGATCCTGCTTCTTTTAATCCACTAATGGATTCTGCTTTTTGTGCTAATACTTTTAAATGCTCTTTAACAAGGATTTGAGTGCCTTCTAAGTAATCCGTATATAACCTAAACATACGTTCGTCGTCATGATAAAGCTTTTTTTTGGTAGTTGCTAGAAGCCAAAGCCAATCATGAAGTGCAGCAGCAGGACTTAGATCTTTAGGAGCTTCCCATTCTAATAATTCTTTAGAAGTAATTTTTAACCACCTAAGTGCAAGTTGCTGCATTAGGTCCTCTTTATTTTTGTAATGTTTATAAAATGCCGCATGTGTAACTCCAAGTTCTTTTGCAATATCAGAAAGAGTTGTTTTTTGTACACCCTTTCTCATAATAATGTCTTCTGCAACAGAAAAAATCTTCTCTTTTGTTAGTATTGCCATTATGGAACCCCCTAGTTTTACTAAGTTACATTATACAGTATAACAACCAAGTTACAAAATGTTGACTTTGTAACTAAACGATGTATAATAGTGGTGTTGATAGGTTACAAATTAAAATAATCGTAACCTACTTCAACTATTTAAGAGCAAAGGAGTTAATATCATGACAAAAAAAATTATTGAAACACAAGATTTACGAGTTGCACTTGTTACAGGCGGCTCTGGTGGAATTGGACAAGCTGTAGTAAAAAAACTAGCTAAAAATGGATTTGCTGTTGCTGTTCATTATTCTGGTAATAAGCTCAAAGCAGAAACTCTAGTGAATGAGATTGTAAAACAAGGTGGAAAAGCAATTAGTATTGGTGGAGATGTAGCAGATGAAAAAGCTATGCAAAAAGCTTTCGATATAATTGAAGAAAAATTTGGTGGTATTGATGTTGTAATCAATACAGCAGGTATTATGTTACTCGGTTCTATCGCTGAGTTGAACTTAGCCGATTTAGATAAAATGCACCGCACAAATATTCGAGGAGCTTTCGTAATATCCCAACAAGCTGCGCGACGAGTTCGCAAAGGTGGTGCAATTATTAATATTTCTACTTCGGTTACTCGTACACAATTTCCAACATACGGGGCTTACGTAGCAAGTAAAGCAGCGGTTGAATCAATGACAATGATATTGGCACGCGAATTACGTGGTAAAGATATCACCGTTAATGCAGTGGCTCCAGGTCCAACTGCAACATCATTATTTTTAGATGGAAAAGATAAGCAAACAATCGATAATCTTTCTAAAGCAGCACCACTTGAACGTCTTGGTACACCAGAGGACATTGCAGACACAGTAACATATTTAGCAACTTCAGGACGATGGATTAATGGACAAGTTATCTTTTCAAATGGTGGTCTTGCTTAATTTTTCACATTAGGAGGAATAAATAATGAAGAGTGAAGAACAAAAGAAAGTCATAGTTATAACAGGAGCTTCAAGTGGATTTGGTGCTCTAACTGCTAGAACACTTTCAAAAGCTGGACATATTGTCTATGCAGGTATGCGGGAAACAAATGGTCGTAATGCTCATCAAGTAACAGCGGTTATCGATTATTCGACTAAACATATGGTAAATATTAACGCAATTGAAATGGATGTGAATTCACAAAATTCTATTGATTCTGCAGTGAGAGAGATTTTAACTAAACATACTCATATCGACGTCTTAATCCATAATGCTGGACATATGGTTGTTGGTCCAGCAGAAGCGTTTACACCTGAGCAACTAGCCGAAATGTACAATATCAATGTGTTATCGACTCAACGTGTTAATCGTGCTGTGCTCCCTAACATGCGGAAACGTGGTCAAGGTCTAATTATTTGGGTGTCTAGCTCAAGTGTTAAAGGTGGAACACCACCCTACTTGGCCCCTTATTTTGCCGCAAAAGCTGGTATGGACTCATTGGCAGTTTCTTATGCTGCTGAACTTGCCCGATTTGGAATAGAAACTTCAATCGTAGTACCAGGTTCTTTTACTAGTGGAACGAATCATTTTATTAACGCTGGTCAACCACAAGACAAACAAGTACAAGCTGAATACGATGCTAAGTACAATGGTTTAATAGATCAAATAGGCGAAAAGCTAGCTGCTATTTCTCCTGAGGATGCTGATGTATCTATGGTATCTGATGAAATTGCACGTATTGTTTCTCTACCAGAAGGTGAAAGACCATACCGAGTACACATTGATCCAGTGGATGATGGCTCAGAGGAGGTCTCAATTGTTGCTGATCGTGTTAGAACAGAATTCCTCACTAGAATAGGCTTAGATGATCTACTTCAAAAAAACAAGTGAACGAGCTACTTTTTAGAAATGTAGGCCGAAACGAGATAATAGTACCAAGTAATAAGTAGAATAAACCAAAGAACGTTTGCAATACTAACGAGAGAAGGATTACCACCCTTATAATGAATGGTATATATTGAGCTTTTTAATGGTGAGCAACGAACTAAATTTTACAAAAACTGCAGTGAAGGTTTTTATAGAGTACTGCAATTTTAATGTAAAAAAGCATTCCATTATTACTTTAAAAGGGATCATTCGATAGAAAATTTCTATAATTATTATAGAAATTATCAAATAGATAAATGATAAATACTCTTTTACAATAAAGAAGCCTTTATCGAAAGGCAATTTTAAAAAGAAAGGTGTTTTAATGATGCTTAATGAAGTAGCCGGTATTAAAATTCCAGATTCTAAATTAGCAAAAGATGCACAAGATATTTTGAGGGAAAATGGAAATGATTTACTATGGAACCATTCAAATCGTGTATTTTTATTTAGTGCCATTAAGGGAAAAGAAGCAAATAAGAAGTTCGATTTAGAATTACTATATATCAGCGCATTATTCCATGATTTAGGATTAACAAAAGAGTATAGCAGTCCAGATTTACGATTTGAAGTAGATGGTGCAAATGCTGCAAGAAGCTTTTTGCAACAATATCAAGTTCCAGAAGAGTCAATTCGTCTTGTCTGGGATGCAATAGCATTGCATGCTGTCCCGCAACTGTAAATGGGAGCACATTTCAAAAGGCCACTGTTACGAGTCGTAATGGGAAGGTGAAAGGTGTGATGAACATAAGCCAGGAGACCTGCCTTTATCTAGTACAGCCAAAAAACCTACGCGGATAGGGGGAAGATACCTATTTGGTTGGTTATTATAAACGTTGATATATCAAGGGTTTAGCGTACATATTAAAAACGAAAAGGTTAGTGGGCAAGTAACGCCACTTTTCTTTTAAGCTACGACACTTCTAGTAGATTACTAAAATCTATTGGAGGTGTTTTTTTGTTAGTAAAATTTGCTATTCAAGATTTTATGGACGAACGAGAATTACAAAATTTAAGTGTAAATACGATGAAGGGATATGTAATTTTTTTCAGGGAATTTAAACGATGGTTGACTGAGCAGGAGATTCTAGATGTAACTGAAATTACACAATCTACCATTAAAAGTTATCTCTTGTATTGCAGAAAGGAAAAAAACAACAGTCCTAACACTGTGAATAATAAACTTAAAAATTTGAGAGCTTTTTTTAATCACTTACTAGACAACGAATACATTACTAAAAATCCATGCAACAAGATTTCAAAGCTAGAAACAGATGAAAAAATTGAAGTATTTACTGATTCGCATATTAGACAAATGTTGACGTACTACAGGAGATTAAAAAGAAAAGACCATCAATTTACGGCTTTCCGTAACTCAGCAATAATTATTACTTTACTTGGTACTGGAATAAGAATAGGGGAGTTAAGAGGGCTTAAATGGACTGATATTAACACAGAACATTATCAATTAACAATTTACGGTAAAAATCGAAGGCAAGAAACAGTCCCATTAACATCAAAGGTATTGCAGGAATTACTGGAATACAAGTTATATTGCGAACGTCATTTTAAGACACTTAATGATTATGTATTCGTTAATAGAGATGGCAGCCCGATGTCCTATGATGCTACGAAAAGTGTATTTAAACGATTGCAAGAGGTAATGAACTTTAAAGATGTTAGATTATCAGCCCATACATTTAGGCATACCTTTGCACAAAAATTCCTTCTAGGAGGTGGAGATGTCTTTACTCTTCAAAAAATTCTTCGCCACAAAAATCTTAGTATGACTGAAAAGTACCTTGCACTCTGGGGATCAGCGTTGCATGAACAAAATGAGAAGTACAATCCTTTAAATGATTTTGAACTATGACAAATAAAAAGAAAGAGCCAGCTATATGCAGTAGCCAGCTCCTTCAAGAATAACACTAAGATGTCCGTCTGTAGTGTTTCACTCACAACTAAATATGAGCGATTATATACCTTCTTTTTACTTCAAAAAAAGATAAAATGCAAAGGTCTAGTTTCCTATTGCCTAAAATAGGTTTAGTTCAGTCTTGGTTGCCCACTAACAGGACGTTAAACAAAACTGGTCAGGTTATGACTTAGCCAATGCGATAATTAAGTCTAGGATCCCATTTAAGAGCTTCCTTGTTGGCTTTGGTATCTGAATGTGGTTGACGCATATAATCGGTCAGGAGTGGAAGATCTGAGTGGCTACGGTCATGCAGAATACATCACATAACACAATTTTATAGCAAACTATAATCCAGTGTAACTATCGGGGGCAGAAGTAGATTAGTAGATGTATTGTTCGAGAGAACGCATTTAACAAGGGCATACAATACGGATACCTCAAATGAAGGATTCATGAAAATTGCAATGACTGTCTATGTTTTAGATTCTATTAAGTTAGTTTTTAAAACTTAGGCAGTCATTTTTGCACCAAGCCGTTGTCCTCAACTCTGGCTTCATGATGGGGAGAGTGTAAACAGTTGTCAATACAAATATTCATAATAATACTATTAATACAAATTTTTCTTGTAGTATAATAGAATTAGATTTATTGAACTACTTAATTGTTGAAGGTTGGGATATTTGTTGATTAAAGAAATAATAGAAAAGATGGGTACATTAATACCTTTATTGACTTTGATCTTTGGTGGAATTAGTATCCGCAGTGTATTTATGTCTTTTTATACTTCTCTATCTTACGATTCATTTGATATGAGATTATTACCAAGAGATAAATTTGCAATGATTAAATTAAAAAAAAATATAAGTGTATTTTTATTTATTATTCCTGTGTATTGTGCATTAGCGTTCTTATTAGCATATGAAATAATAATTTTCCCAGTATTTCTTTGGGTATTTAGTATTGCTTTCCTTGTTTCTACTGTAGGTATAATTCTTCGCTATGTAGTATCTTTTTTAGAGTTTATTTTTATAAAAAGTACTAACACTAGATGGTTACATTGGCTAAATAGACCTTTAAGTAAGCTTTCTTTTATTTATGAATTAAATGTTAAAACAAAAATTCATATGACGTTAGCTTTCTTACTTTTTTCTATAACAATGCTTGCTTATGGATATATTGCTGATGTAGAAATTGTATTAACTAGCCTAACAGATTATTTAATAACTATGATAGGGATTTCATTTTTACTAATTTATTCTTTAAAACCAGAGACTAAATCTGTTAATTATATCTTTATAGAAGAAAATGAGAATTTGAGCAACTTATTAGAAAAGAATGGGATTTCAGAGAAGTTAAGATTAGAGTACTTTTTAACTGACTCTATAACAGTGCTTTCAACTGAGGATAGAGTATATAGGGTAATTAAAAGAATATCAGAATCAAAAAGTACATATGAAATATTTATAAAACTTTGAATAATGAACAATATTCTTTAAGAAAGTGTTACCTAAACGCATTAGTTTTAACAACGAGTTGTGCTTATATTGGGGGATATTTAGTGGGTCTTATAGGAGAAGGTAAGGAAACAAATAAGCGGAATGTTAATAATGTAACTCCGGATAAGAAAAAAATGAATAAGCGAAAGGGAAAAACAAATATAGTAAAGTAAATTTCAAATGTAGGTTAATATTTTGAATGATTCATATTCTTTGGGATATTTAAAGGCTGAGTAGAAGGGTTTTTCAACTTTTTCCAGCCTTTTTTTGATCAAGAAAGAGGTACGAGTTACACTGGTATTACATTTTCTTAGCTAATTGTTTTGCTAGGAGTAATGTGTTTTCTATAGAGGCGATTAATAATTCTTTATCTACTTCATCTAATCTGCTAATTATCTCATGTAATTTTTTGTCTGCATCACTTTCAGTAGTGTTTTTTAAATCTAAATACCTTTGATCAGTCCGTCCAAGTAGAAAGTCGGTTGAAACATGGAAGTAATCTGCAACTTTTGACAAGGTCTCACTTTTTGGTGAAGCATTATCCCATCTTCTTATTTGTCCGTTTGAGATAGCTATTTCTCTTTCTACTTCAGCAAAGGTAACTTTTCTTTCATCACATAGCATTTTTATTGTTTTCACTAAACTCATTCATATCAACCTTTCATAAGGCTTATTAGAGTGACATTAACTTTTTGGTCATTAGTATGTTGACAAATGACTTTAAAGTTAATATACTTGTTTCATAAGCTATTTATTTAGCTAAAAAGGCAACAAAATACGACCTAATAAAATACATTTTAACCGTTCCCCAACGTGAAATGTAAAACTTTCAGGCTTTTTAAAAGTCTTATTTAGCTATGTCTTGATAATAGCAAAAAAGTCATTCTTGGTCAACGTTTATTAGCAAATTAGTTATTAATTTAACTTGTTTTTTAAAAAATAAAGAGCAGGAGATATTATTATGGGTACATTGTTGATCGCAATCATCCGTTACTTTAACTACCTACCAGACACACCAGATGAAGAAATAGTCATCACAGACTACTGGCATCAATTTGCTATTTTAGCAGCTAATATTGTAGGTATCATTTTAATCATTACTATCAAATAACACACAAAGGAGAGTATATATGAGCAGTCAATATAGTGTTTTACATCCTAATTATCGAGGAACAAAAAAATTTAATGTTTTAGCATCAACGCAAATTTTAGTTGAATCCGATTTTAACGAATATAAAGGAAATAAATTATCAAATCGTAATGCGTATATAAAATATGGAGATAAGTTTAATAGGTTAATGGTACAGCTAGATGGGGAGGAAACCTTATTAGAGGTTAAAGAGACTTCTTACACAGTCAGAAAAAAGAATTATAGTATCGCTGTAATTGATGTTCTATTTGCATTTGACGTATTTGCAAATAGTGCCGAAGAAGCTGCTGAAAAGATACGTAGAACCTTAGAGGGTGATGTTGTACTCAACAACTTTACATTAATGGATGCTGACACATCGAGAATGGAATTTGATTGTGACATATTGTTATACGAGTTTAGTCATGAGTATTTGATGAAAGAGATCACCGTATATGATGAAGCACCAAAAAAATATGAGCAACTCGCATCATTAAAAGTGTTAGTAAAAGGTGTGCCAGATGCATTCTTTAATAATTGTAACTTTTTGTACCGATCAGAGTGTTTACTAGACAATTATGATTATAAAATCGATAATTTTAATTTGACTATTAAAGGTTTGAAAAAGACTGAATATGAACTGTTACCAGTATCCTTTAAAAAGATAGATGATGATTTAACTGAGTTTACATTTGCTTTCAATTTTGTTGTATACGGCTATAGTGCTGAGAATACAAGCGACGCATTTGAAAGTATTTATACTCCTGACAACACTACAATTAGTGATTTTACATTTATTGATGATGAAAATTTTATTACAACAGAATTTGAAGTAATCGAAATTATCGACACAGTAGTAGAAGAGGTTGCAGAAGAATATGGACAATAGACTTGAAGATATCGAACAATGTTACTCTAGTTTTTTGGATACAGAAACTAAAGAAGAATTTGAAAAGGCTATAAGCGACTTATACAGCGAGTTGCGATCACTGGATGCTTATAACCTTCTCGTTTAAATTAAATTTTTCTTCCTCACCGTCGGCAAAACGAAAGAAGAATAGTCGCACATAACAATGAGGGGTTAACGCCCCTCTCCTATCTAGTATAGTATCACAATCCATTACTTTATGCAAAAAAAAAGGTAGAGTTAAAAAAATTTTGACCTCCACTAGCTACTTACTGAAATTACTATTATTATTTGAATGAGTTTAAGTTTAACTAATCATAAAAAATGTTTTTAGGCTCGACTGTCACTTCTCCAACTTTTACATTATAATATTAATAAGTATCCCAAAATCGAATAAACACAAAAACACTTGCAAAATAATTGGCAAATGTGTTGGTTTTATTCTACCCTATTTTTGAAAGGAGGTAGATTTATATGTGCAGTATAAGTTTTGTTGTTGAAGTAATCATACCATGATACAAAATGGGAGTAAATAGAGTGAGGTAAAATAATCTACACATTTTATATTATTTCACCTTTTGTTACCTAAAAAAAGGAAAAAGAGAAGAAGGAGGAATTAGATATAGTTAAAAAATTAGAATTGGAGTATGTATCAGATGTTGTAAAAGAAGAATATAAGAAATGGAAAGGTGGAGATATAGCATTACTTTACAGTCAGGTGGGTACAGGTAAAACCTATTTTGTATTTAATGTACTCGTGCCATCTTTAAAGCCACCTGAAAAGCTATTGTATGTATGTAATCGCAGGAAATTAAATAAGCAGGTAAAGTACGATTTACTCAAACTACGTGGTGAAAAGCTACCTAAAAATAAGAAAGAAGAGGATGCGCTAATTAAGCGTGAAATATTCGGAAACATACATATATTAAATTATCAACGACTGGAGTCATTTCTAAATTATGGAGAATACGATGTAACATCATTCAAGTACATAGTGATGGACGAAGCTCATTATTTCTGTGTTGATACTGCTTTCAACCATAAAACGTTTCTAAGTAAAAAAGCATTAATTGATAGTAAATTAAGCAATACTGTAAAGGTTTTAATCAGTGCTACAATCAATGATTTACTACCATACATTAATAAAAAAACGTATAACGAATTATATTCATATTCAACTGGATCGGATTTTAGCTATTTAAATCCTCAATACTTTACAAAGTCTAAAGACATCATACAGCTTATCATCAATGACCAGACGGACGATAAATGGCTGATATTTGTAACAAGTAAACAAAGTGGAGATTACATACGCAGGACACTAGAAGAAGCTGAAATTGACGCAGTATTTACACATAGCAAAACGTCAACGAATTACATAAAAAATGAAAAATTTGATGAAAAAGTTTATATCTGTACTAAGCACCTTGATAACGGTGTAAACATCACAGATAACAAATTGAAGCATGTAGTAGTCATGGCTTATGACGAAGTGACATTCATTCAAGAGGTTGGCCGTTGTAGGGTAGATATTAAGAAGGCTAGAGAAGTAAATTTATATTTACCTACTTTTAGCAAAAAGAATTTTAAAAAGAAGATTGACTATAACTACAATCGTCAAATTGCATTTGTAGATGAATTTAATGTAAATGTACAAGCATTTCATGCAAAGTATAAAAACGATCACCTTAAAGTGCCAAATACTTTATTTGTATTGGATGAGTTAAATCAATGGATACTCAATGTAGAAGGTATTAATCGCTTACACAAAGATAAAAAGTTTGCAGAAGAAATGATTAATTATTTCGAGAATGGATATGGGGAGTATGAAGGTAAAGATTTCTTTGCATACATAAAGGTGCAGCTAAGTTGGTTGGGGTTACAAAATACTTTTGATCCTGAAAAATTAATTAAAAATGTACCATCAAACCTAGAAGTAAATCAATTATACATAACAATCAAAGCATTAGTAGGTAAAAAAATGTTTACTGAAGAACAACAGGTACTTTCGAACATAATACTCAATCAATTAGTGACAATCGAGACAAACGTAGATTATCGTACTAAAAAGTTAAATCCTAAAACGTTAGAGTCCATATTACGTGACCAGTTAAAATTACCATTTGCTGTATCTAATCCTAAACAAGAAAGTAAAGGTGAGATGCGAGGTAAGAGGTACATAGTGTTAAGTGAAATTAATTAGATGTGTCACAAATTCCCTATAATTATTATATATAAAAAACTTAGTAAAACTGTGACAAATAATAAAAAATACATAAAAATATTACGACAGATTAATTGTTCAATGCGAACGAATAGTGAGTATTGAATGATTAATATGGCGAAGGCGATACTTTTTAGTTGTTAGTAGAGCAAATTTGCGAATAGCAAGTTTAGCGATACTTACTACTTAAAAGTATAGACTATTGTTTTGACCTTAGATTCTTATCTTAGTTAAAAGTGTAGGTACTAGGCAAATAGAACAGGTAACTACAAAAGGAGGAATTATTATTTATTGTGTGATTCAAAAAGTAAAAAAGAAGAAGCCTAATCAATATGGCGCACGTAAAGAAATCAAAGTTACAGAGACAACTTGGTCATTTAATGGTGAGAGTAAAACATCATACGGTTATACATATAGTGATGAACGCTTTGAACGTCCTGTTTTAGATGCTTATAAGATTAGTATACATAAATCATATCGAGAAAACGGAAATGTTAAAAAGAAACAATGGGTTATCTGTACAATGGGCTACTATGATTTTCTTGATAATTGGTACGGTGACTACTATATGCAGGATAGATTAAATACTTGGTTAAGAGAAATGGAAATTACTGAAGATGAATTTTACGAGATTATAAATAAAAAAATTGATCCATTGAATCGGCAAATTGAAAAGGAATTTAAGCAAACTGAGGAATATAAAGCCAAAATACTGCACAAAGTTAAATTAGACGAACATAGAAGTGCTGAGGCAGCATTCGATAAAGAATATGGTCAGGGAGAATACAAGTATTGCTATGATGTATTTGGAAAGCTTCGAAATCCTGAATACTTGGAAGAATTAAAAATCAAGAAGAAAGCTCAAGAGGAATATACAAGACGTAGTTACGAGGAAAGTTTTAAACGTACCTACAGTAATTATTCGAGTGGAGGAAACAATAGTTACTCATTTACTTCACAAAGTACCTACACAGATGATGAAAAGAAACTACTTCATGAAATTTATCGAATGGCATCTAAAAAGTTTCATCCAGATGTATGTGGTGATAATGGTGGGAAAATGAAGTTTTTGACGAAGTTAAAAGAGCAATGGGGATTGTAAGTACTATAACGAGCCGATAAGTAACTACATATTATAAACCGTTCAATACGGACTTTTTAAAATAATAAATACATAATCAAATCACAAAAAGGAAAGGGAGTATTACATGTCAAAAAAAGAAAATAAAGGGATTTACATTAGAAGTATTCAAGCTTCAAAAGCATTTGAGCATTCGGAGAGAGAAGGATATTTTAGCGCAAAATATAATGGTATGATTCCATATTCATTGCAAACAATTAAATTGGATAATGTAAAGGGATTTAACAAAAAACAACTAATTATGGAAGGAACCAAAAAAGAACCTGTTAATTGGAAATACCTTAGCAATTCATTAATCAATTTAAAATTCGATAATAAGGTTAAGAGTGGAGCTGAAATTCTTCCTAAACTCAAAATTAGCTTAAATAAGAAAAAAATTAAAAATTATCTCGTGAAGGCTACTGATGATGAGAATAAGATAAAAAAGTTAGAGGAATCAATAGAAAATCTAGAGAAATATATTGAACGTATTGAATCTGAAATTAAAGAAAAAAAGTGGGAAGAAAAATCAAAAGGTATTCTACGTTCATACTTATACAAGAATGGATTTACAGTTACTACCGAAAAAAAGAATAAAAGAACAGGTGAAGTTAAGAAAAGTAAAACTACATATGTATTATTTCAGAGAAGCAGCAGTAAAAGTAGAAAAGGCGAATGTTTGTTTATTAATAAAGATTTATTAGAACCTATGCAAAAATGGTCACGAATGGGATTAACATTCAAAGAGAATGCCCCGACAGATATCGTGAGTTTACGAGCGTATGAAAGTTTAATAGGTTCAGGGTTAGAGTCAACAGTACATATAGATGTAGATAATATTTTACTTGTAGATGATGTTAAATCCATTTTCGAACGAAAAGTAAAAGTTGTAGAAACTGAAAAAAATGGAAAGTTAGAAGTAAATTATAGAAATAAAAAAATAGAAAACGACATATGGGATGGAGAATCATTGCTCGACCATGACACCTTTTTTGAGGGGAAAGATTATTCGTTTATCCTGCTACGGCAACATATGTTTAAATCTGCTGGATTTTCGTTCAAAATACAAAAATTTTTAAGAGATAAGGCGAAAGAGTTAGGTATTGATTTTGATACTTGGATTATAAGAGATATGTACGGTAATCCCATTTTGGCTAGTAATGTAAAAATGATAACTACTCCTAATAGTTGTAAATTTTTAAAGTTTGCATATTTAAAAACAGTTGATAAATTTTATACAGATTATAAAGAATTATCCGATAAGAAAAAATTTAAAGCTGAGAAAGCAATGTATGAACATTGGAAAAAAGCCGTTAGAAAAGATGGTCAAATATTTGGAGTGTGCAAGCATGAAAAAGAATCATCCCATTCATTTTTAGAGGAAGATAAAGATTCGGTAAACCGCCTTTCATACCAGATTTTAAATACTTTAATTGCCACGAAAGAGGATATCAAAGTATTGGCTTTAGATGAATTGAATTACATAGAACAATTAAAAAATAATATTGACGTTTTTATTGATTACATTGATAAAACGTCTAATGATAACAACTCAAATCAACTATACATAAATCTATACAAAATAAATAATGAAACGCAGTATACAAAAATGTTCAAAAAGTTTCGTGCTACTCAAGTAAATAGTTATATAAAAAAATTGAAAAGTGGCTCTATTAAAATTAAGGATGCAGACTACACTGTGATGTGTTCAAACCCAATTGAGTTGGCATATCATGCACTAGGGTTGTTAGATAAGGAAGCTTTAAAACCAATCACATTAAAAGGTGATGAAGTTTACACTACACTATTTCCTTTTTGTGATGATGTAGTAGGGCATCGAAATCCACATACTTCACCTTCAAATTTATATATGGCTAAAAATACATACAATAAAATGATTTCGGATTACATGCCAATAACCAAAAACGTGGTAGTAGTCAATGCAATTGAAACGTTGTTGCAAGAAATTACCAGTGGAAGTGACTTTGACAGCGACAGCTTGCTCTTATCCAATAATAAAAAGTTAATTGAATTGGGAGAGGTTGCTAAAGAAAAGTACATGACGGTTGTAAGTGGGATTAAACCAAAGCAAGCTAATGATTACTCATATTCACCAGAATCTATGGCAGAAGCAGATGAGAAAATTAGTGTAAGTGGTCGTTTAATAGGAGAAGTAGCAAACTTAGGACAATACGCTGTATCAATACATAACTTTTATCGAAATTTAAATTATAAAAATATCGCAAAAGAAATTTTAACTGAAATAGATAAAGTGTGTAGTCTTAGTACTTGTGTGATCGATATGGCAAAACGCTCATTTTATCTAAATATTCAATCTGAAATCACTGGAATTAGAAACAAATTAAATAAATATACAATGGATATAATCATCGTTTCTAAATATAAAGTGAATAAAAAAGCTAAACACAAACTTGTAGATAAAGTGAAGATAATAAAAGTAGAGTGTAAAAGTTTCAAGCATGAAAAGTTTACCATTATAAAACCTAATTTCTTTCGATATGTAGAAGCTGAAAAAATAGAAGAAGAAAGACGATTTAAAAAAGAAAAAAAGGTAAAAGTGATATACGAAAATTATCTGACACCAATGGACTTTTTGCAAGAAGTGTTGAGTGAAATAAAATACGCTAATCGAAGTAAAACAATTGATATGAAGAAATTGCTAAATCCTAATATTAAACGATCAGATTCAAATCGACATCAAATACCAGTGCTTTATAAATTAGGTGAATCTATTAGTAAGAAATTTGACGACATTAACGCTGAAAAATTAGAAATGGAAGATCGAATGGATAGAGCGATTGAAATTGCATGTAATGCACGTAAAGAATTGTCAAAAATGAAAATCAGTTCAGAAACCATATTGACCTTGATTGAGGATATGTACAGCGACACCAATAAATCTAAGCGAAAAGATAAGGTAGAAAAGAATGTACGTTTAATAAATCTCTTATTCGAAACACACCATGATAATTTTGTCAACGTTTTTTCCTGAAATACATCATAATTTCACAGGTAAATAAAATTAATGCCTACAAATCATTGGTGTATATACATTTGCGAGGAATTAAATGTTTAACATATAGTAAGAGGTCAGCGAGTTTTACTTGCTCTCTTGCTACCCACTATTTTCTTCTCCTTTTTTAAAATTTTTAGTAACACATAGTCGATGGATCATTTACTTCGATATCTTGCTTTTGTTTAGCTACTTTTTGAATTTCCTTCAATTAGTGTGTATTTGCGACAGGGAATTTGTATAGATTCTCTGTCCCCCTTTTTCTTTTAATTAATTCATTAAATAAATTAATAAATACGATTGGAGTTGATAACGATGACACCAGATGAGCGTAACAAATTATATCTTGCTATGCGAACTAAAAAATTAAAAGCTAAGAATGTTGCTCAAGAAATAGATGTAAGTGCGTCACTATTAAGTCAATTTTTTAGGCATAAAGCCAACATGAATATTGAGAATGAAAATAATCTAAAAAAATACATAGAAGAATATGAGGGGTAAAAATGAGTATACATAGAATGTTTAGCGAAATGTACAAACATGCAATAGGTGATGAGCAGCTATTAAGATTGTTATTTTATGTGGCTGAGCATAGAGATGATGATGTAACTATTGAGACAGATGCTAGGCCGAATATTAATGGAGATTTTGATGTAATCAACAGTGTGGTCAAATTACGTAAACGTAAAGATGGGGATTTCGATGGTAATCGTTCTAATTTTTTGTTTATCTATCCAGATGTTTTTAAAAACGATTTGACAGGATCATTTAACCCTGCGTTGTTTCATCAATTTACTAATTTTGATGTATACGTACATGCAGATAATCAACATATTGGATTAACGCTAACTAAGATTCTTGATAGATTAGTGGAGTTATATAACAATCAACGAGTCTGGGGAAATAAACCAACATACATTGATTCAACTTCAGTATTAGATGATGAAGAAGGATATAGTGGTGTTCGAATTACTTTTAGGAATAGTTACACACTTTAATGTTTTTATTAAAAGTTTGCAGTATTATACTTATTTATCATAACATTAAAATTTAAAATTACAAGAGGAGAAATAATAAATGGTTGAGTTAAAAGATTTAAAAGAAATCAAGATAGCCGATAAGGTCATTCCTATTAACTGGAGTTACGTACAGTTAAATAACAGAGACATGATGGAGAAAGAAATTATGTCAGCAATTATAGATGCAAATATATACTACCTTATTGACAGTGACCGAAGCAAAAAGCGTAAAGAAGCTAAAGAGTTAGCATTATTACA
Organism: Lysinibacillus sp. 1 U-2021; assembly: GCF_029916965.1. Classification (NCBI taxonomy): domain Bacteria; kingdom Bacillati; phylum Bacillota; class Bacilli; order Caryophanales; family Bacillaceae; genus Lysinibacillus; species Lysinibacillus sp. 1 U-2021. Next base: position 2,902,607 of record NZ_CP123966.1, on the reverse strand, counting down.
TTGGATTAATCAATTAAAAATAGGTTATTTAAAATTTTTTAAAGAAAACAAATCGTTTGAAGCAATATTCGAGGAAAAGAAATTTAAGTTTTTAGGTATCCAATATCAGATTGAAATTAATGATGGTATTGAAACAGCAATATTTGAAGATATGGCTGCAAAATTAATTGTACCATCGTCAAATTTTGAACATAAAAAATTATTGATTATGGATATTAGCAAAACCATCCATGAAATTCTATTACATGTAACGGCATACGAACATATCCCGCATTATACCCACCAATTTAATGCACTATCTATTCTTCCAATTTTTGTCGATAATGATATTGATACCGAGTTTTTTGGAGGAAATGAAGAATTAATGCTTTCAAAAATTAATATTGGTTGCAACAAGTATAAATTATCATATCAAAATTTAGGAGATAATACATACGGTAACATCGATAAATATCGCAAAAAAATTGAGTTGAACAGTAAAAATAGTCTTGATAATAAATTACACACACTCCTCCACGAGATTGTACATGGCATTTTTAAAGAGTGGGACATTAACGTATCAGAGATATATAAACGCACTCAATTATCAGGCGGAAAAGTTACAGATAAAGACAAGATTATGGAGGAAGAAATTGTTGCTAGATTATCGTCAGGATTAGTAGATGTATTTTTAAATAATGATAATAATCTCTATAACCATTTTTCGTATGTGAAGCCTAAAATCGTTAACTTTAAAATGGGTGATTTAGAGATAAATCGGAGTAATGACGATGACTAAAAAAGGAGTTAATTTAATGATATTAGACACGTATATTGAGTCATATTTGACCACGTTAAAAAGTATATACCCATCCTATGAGGATTTTAAAGAAGAAACAATAATTGCAAAGATTAATACAAGGTATCTAAATGCAAAAGAGGTTAAAACTACACTGGCCACTGAAGTAGCAAAACATTTTAATATTAGTAAAAATGAAGCAAATAAGATTTTAGTAGTAGAAGAATAAAAGGAATAGAGGGGGAATTGTACTGCACTACAAAGGAGAGTTAACGTATTCGGAGTTAAGATATGGAGTATACATACAAGATTTTGACAAGGTGTTAGTCGGTAAAATGCTAATCACGTTGGATGAGTATATGGGATTAGCTTATACCATTCACGAACTAAAAGAAGAAGGTAAATTGGATCAGATGATTGAAATTAATAATCTGGATAACTTACAACAATATGCCGAGATGATGGCATTTATGGCTTTTAAATTGAAACATAATGCTTAAATAAATACATAAAAATTTAACCTAAAAAATTTAAAAAAGGAAATGGAGACAATAATTATGCAAATTAAAAAATCTATTTATACATCTAAAGAATTACAGAGGCTTAAGTAGTTAGAGCGAATACTAGAAATTGATATAGGTGATAGTTTTACTAAAATTTACCCGGAAATCAATGTAGATTTAACCAATATTTATGTTATATTGTTATTGAAGCAAAGTTGAAAAGGTGAATTGGATGATTGAATTAGACAAACTATCGCTCGTGTATATGCGAAAGAAACATATTCCTCAGTGGATTCTAGATATCGAGGATAGAATTAAATTAAATGCTAAATATAAAAACATTAGTTTTACAATAAGCGGTGGAGATATGTATGCTAACAAAGATAGGGATATTGTAATTTCAGCTAAAGACTATTGTGAACATATACAACTAATAAGATATGATTGGTATGATAGATTTGGTTGTAAATATGGAAAAACTATTGAAGGTGCTCAAAGATGGTTTGATGAGCTTCAAGTTCCTCCACCAGAAGAATATTTTAATGATAAATTTAGAAATTATGAACTAATGAGCTATGATGAAAGACAAAAGTTGGAAAAAGGTTTCGAGAATTCTTACAAATGGTATGTAAAGTTTAAAATTTACAATCCTCCACATTCTTTTTCTCGCACAGTTCATAATTTTGCTATTTGGTTTTTAATAATTGTGGGGATTACAATTCCTTACACTGTAATGTATTTTTTAGGCATGTTTTTTCCTAACTTAAGCAATACTAATCCCATATTATTTATCGTTGCACTATGTATGAATATTTTTAGTTTTTTAATAGGGAAAGATTATCTTCGAGGAAGATTAAATTGGAGAGATAATTTAGTGGCGTTAATATGGATTAATACTCCAATAATTGCACTACTAATATCTTATGCTTTAATAAATATAATATAATTTTGTTTAACAAATAAAATTTAGTTTAAACACGTAGAAGTTCCTTATTATTGGACTTGCTACGTGTTTTATTTTTTTTATTTTAACCTAAAAGAGGGATAACAAGATGAAATCAGATTTGAAAAATTAGAAGGATGTTGAAGGGGATGGAATGGGAAATGACGTACAGTGTAAGTGAAGTAGTAGATTATCTTCATGATGTTTTTGGTATTGAAGAGTCTGAAATTTACGATGGAATTAATAAAGCGTGTGAACATGGATTAAATAAGAATGGTGAGTTATTTGATTCATTAATGGAATACAGTACGTATTTTATAAAGTCTAAGTTAAGTTTTAACGAAATGATTGAAGTAATGATTACAAAGGAGGTAGGGAATTGATATGAAGTATACACTAGATAAATATGGAAATGTACAGGTTATTAGTGAAGTAAATACGGACAAGTAGTATGTTGAAAAAGTGTTAAGGTGGTGAATGAATATGGAAGAAAAAGAGCTGCGATTAGAGTTAGATATGCTAAGAGATAAGATGAATAGTAGACATATCCGATTTGCTGAAGAATATCACAAAAGTGGTGGTAATGGTACGTTATCGGCTAAATTAGCAGGGTATAGTGATAAGTCAAGTCATAGCCAAGCGAGTCGACTCTTAAAGGATGATAAGATTAAAAAATACATAAGCATTCTTCAGCAATTAGCTTCTAAGCATTTTGAGGTTGATCGTGAGGATGTTATTAATAAACTAACTCAGATAGCATTCGGTGGTGAGCATCCAGTAGGACAGCAAATGGAAGCTATTAAGATTCTCAACAATATGACTGGATGGAATGCACCAAGTAAGCAAGAGGTTCATCATACGATAGATGAGTTAGCAGAACGAACAAAGGATATGTCATTAGATGAATTAAAAGCATATCGCCAACAATACGGCTTAGATATTGAACAATAGCAGTTCGTAATAGTATACTTTCTGGAACGCTTTTTGATATGCTCGTTATCCTTAATTCTACGTTGATTATTTTGTTCGTAAAAGTGTTTATAATCAATATGAACGTTCGTATATATCTATAGACTTTTACGAACTATTTTGTTATACTTAATCTAACAATTAAACCAGTTGGAGGGATTAGGTATGGGAGTACGTAACTATGGATATATACGTGTATCGTTTAAAGATCAAAATGAAGCTAGACAATTAGATTCATTGTTAGAATTAGGAATAGATGAGCGTGATATAAAAATTGATAAAGCAAGTGGTAAAGACTTTGACCGTCCTGCATGGCAAGCATTAAAGTATGACATTCGCGAAGGTGATACGCTTTTTATTCACTCATTAGACCGTTTAGGGCGTAATAAAGACGGTATCATGGAAGAATGGCATTACATTACTAAGGTAAAGGGTGCTGATATTGTGGTATTGGATATGCCTTTATTAGACACTAGAAAGTATAAAGATTCAGTCGGATCATTTGTTGCTGATTTAGTTTTACAAGTTCTGTCTTGGATTGCTGAAGATGAAAGAACACGTATTAAAACTAGACAAGCAGAAGGTATTGAATCAGCAATGAAACGTGGTACTAAGTTTGGTAGACCTAAGAAGTCGTACAGTACAATGTCAGACGTTGAGCGTGAATCCTTTATCCAACATTACAATGAATGGAAACAAGGTAATAAAACAGCAGCGCAAACGTTTAAAGACTTAGATATGACAAAGACAACGTTTTATAAAATTGTAAAAGAATACGAACAAACTTTGAAGCCTATCTAAATTGGATATGGCTTTTTTATTTTGGGCGTATTGAGGTGATGAAATTTTGAAGAAAGAAAAAGAAGATGATTTAAGAAAAAAGGAATTAGAAAGAATTAAATTGGATAGGATTATCAAAATTAAGGAAGCACAAGAATCATTCTATGCCTTTTGTAAAGTAATGTACCCTAATTTTTTCACGAAAGGAAGGGAATTGTACACTATTAAAATGTGTAATACGTTGCAAGATATTTATGAAGGTAAATTATTAAAAAAGAATGGTGAGCCTTATAAAAATATATCCATAAATCTACCACCATCTTTCGGTAAAAGCTTTATTGCAAAACTTTTTACATCATGGGCATTGGCTAAAGATGTAAAGAATCAATTTATGGTTGCATCGTATAATGAAGATTTTGCTTCAGAGTTTTCTAATCATGTTCGTGAATTTATTAATAAAAAATCAGATGATGGTTTAGGAATAGGATTTAATGACATATTCAATAATGTGAAATTTAAAAAGGGTAGTAATCGTTCATCTGATTGGGCATTAGAAGGAAATTATATGAACTTTGTTGCTACTTCTCCAAATGGATCATCAACAGGTAAGCGAGGTAATGTTCATATTATTGATGACCTCATTAAATCGGCTGAAGTCGCATTCAACGAAAAAGAATTAGAGAGACTTTATAACTGGTACGTTAATACTTTCTATTCTCGTAAACTTCAGGGAGGACTAACGATCATGATTTCAACTAGATGGGCGACAAATGATGTATGTGGTCGCTTAATCGAAAAGAAACCAGATGATTGGTATGTCCTTACAATGCCTGCATGTTTAAACGAAGAAACCCAAGAAATGCTATGTGATGAAAACTGTAATTGGGAAACTTATGTTGATTTAAGAGAAACTCAATCACCTCTAATCTTCTCAGCAAACTGGCTACAAATCCCCTTAGATTCGTTTGGACGACTATATGGTGACTTTAAAACCTATTCACGAATTCCACGTAATGAAAATGGTATGCCTGTATTCGAAAAAATTATTTGCTATACAGATACAGCCGATAAAGGGAATGATTTTTTATGTTCAATTATCGCAGGAGTATATGAAAAAGAACTATATGTACTCGATGTACTTTACACGAAAGATGGTATGTCTATTACTGAAAAGAAGTTAGCGGATATGCTTGTTGACAATAAAGTGAATGACGTAACGATTGAGTCAAATAATGGTGGTGAAGGATACGCTCGTTCAGTCACAAGAATATTGCGTGAAGAGAAGAATAACAATCTTATCAATATCGAAACTTTCCATCAATCTAAAAACAAAGCTTCTCGTATTTTATCTATGAGTAGTACAGTCGAACGATTGGTTTACTTCCCTTCAAATTGGAATAATCGATGGAATGAATTTTATTTATCAATTATTACATTTCAATCTGATATGAAGAAGAACCGTCATGATGACAGCGTAGATTGCCTTACTGGCTTAGTTGAGATGATTGATAACACAAGCAAACCAATTACAGCTATTAAATCAATATTTTCATATTAAAAATAAGAAGGTGAACAATTGAATACAAGGATTCAAAATAAAATTCTAAGGAAGCTTAGAAAAGGTATTCCAATCAATTCAGAAATGATTGATGAATTATTACAGGATCATAAAAAAAGAATTACAGAAGTCGATAATCTCTTCAATAGGTATGAGGGTGAAGTTCCAATTAAGAAACGGAAGCTACCAGAATACGCATTTTCAAATGAGAAGCTTGCTAATGATTTCTTTTCACTAATAGTTAATTCCAAAGTGGGATATTTCTCTGGGATACCTGTGAACTACAGTATTGATAAGAATTCATACAGTGAAGATGTAAAAGACATTTCAGAAATGGCTAAATTAAAGCATAAGTCACATAGCAATATTCTTTCTGAATTTTTACTACGCAATAACATGCATGATTTAGACAGTGAAATGACTAAAATCTTAGGTATTGCAGGTGATGGTGTACGCAAGTATTATACCGATAAACAAGGTTATACAAGGGTTGTAAACCTTAAAACGAATGAAGTAATTGTGCTTCTCAATGAGCATAAAGAGGTTGAATATGCTTTACGATTCTTTAAGGATTACAACGATGATGAAGTGTTAGTTACATACGTAGAATTCTACGATCATTCAGGAATTACATATTTCGTTGAAAATGCTGACAAGAAACATAAGAGTAAAAAGCGATTCGTTTTGAATCAAGAATATACACTTAATCCAGAAGAACATGTGTTCGATTTCTGTCCATTTGTTTATTTCCAAAATAATGAGGAATCCATGTCTGATGGAGAAAAAGTATTTTCACTCATAGATGCTTACGACAAAGTAGTATCGAATAACAATAATGAATTGAATGGATTCGCATTGTCTCTATTATTATTTAACTCAGACAAAGCACTTAACGAAGACACTGTTAAGAAGATGAAGGAATTAGGCGCATTAGACTTAGGTAAAGAAGATAAGGTTAGTTTCTTAACAAAAGCATTGAGTCCAGAATTCGGTGATTCATTCTTAGATAGGGTAGAAGATAACATTTTCCAATTTTCGCAAAGTGTAAATTTTAATGATGAGAAGTTTGGAAACCTCAGTGGTATCGCATTGAAATACAAATTACAGAATTTAAATGATAAGTGTATTTCTTTAGAAGCTAAATTCAAACGTTCCCTAACAGAACAATTTAAAATCGTTACTAGTGCGTGGAATAAAATTAATATCAATATTAACTATTTAGATATCTTCTTTAAATTTAAAAGGAACGTTCCTCCCGATATCGACTATGAAGCAGGATTTGCACAAAAGTTAAAAGGAATTGTGTCTCATCGTACAATCTTAAATATGATGACATCTGTTGACGATCCAGAATATGAACTATTGGAGTTAGAAAGAGAAGAGCAAACATCTTATGTTCAGCTAACTAATCCTAATACACCAGTAGAAGAACTTTATAATATGAAGAATTTAGAAGAAGGTAACACTAATGAATTCAAGTAGATATGAGGAATTTATTAAACTGATTCGTACCATTCAAAATGAGAACGAACGTAGGATAGCTGAGTTGTATCTAAATGAATTGGATGCGTTACGTCAACAAATTTCCAAAATGTATGAAGATCATGGTGAAGATGGTTCTGTTACTTTAGAAGCTGTAGAAAAGCATGGTTATTTGAAGTCATTGGAAGATGCATTTGTAGAACGTATTAAGATTCTTTCCAGACAACAGGAGACAATTACAAAAGAAGCTATTACCAATACTTTTACTGAATCATATTACTATCGTGGATTTGCAATTGAAGCTGCTGCATCAATGAGCATCTTTACTTTACTTTCACCACAAATAATTAATTCATTTGTCTATAATGATTTGCTAGCCATTAAGTGGAATGAGTCAATTAATGATGATAATAATGTATTAATTAAAAGTGTTAAAAGTACAATTAGGATTGCCCTAGTACAAGGTGACGATTACAAAACAACAATAGACAATGTAAAAGAACGCATTAGCATTGGTAAAAATAAAGCATTGCAAATTGTGCAAGAAGAGACACATCGAGCGAGTGAAGATGCTAATTTAAAGGTCATGCAAGATGCTAAAGATAAAGGTGTCATTATTGATAAAAGATGGCTTTCAACTTTAGATGGTAAGACTAGAAAAACGCATCAACATTTAGACGGTCAAACTGTTGGGATTGATGATTATTTCATTTCAAAAAGTGGACGTAAAGCACAAGCCCCAAAGAAGTTTGGCGATCCAAAAGAAGATATGGGTTGTAGATGTACGACTATCGCTATCTTTAAAGGATTAGAACCAGAAGTACGTAGAGCAAGGGATGCTCAAAATAAAGGTGAAATAATCAAGTATACTAATTTTAAAGATTGGAAACAGAATCTTAAATAGTAAACGTTTAAGTAATACAAATATGTTTACATACAAGTATTACTAATTATGTTATACAAAAATAAACATAAAGGGAGTTATATTAATTATGAAAAAACCTATTAAAAATTTATTAGACTTAGACTTACAATTCTTTGCAGAAGATAAACAAACAAATGATACGAATACGGAAACAAATACCGATACTGAAACAGACACTAAAGATGAAAAAGACAAAGAAACCAAAGTAATTACTATGGAAGATGTTCAAAAGATGATTAAGTCTGAAACAGACAAACTAACTAGTGATTACAATAAGAAGTTGAAAGATAAAGATAAAGAATTAGAAAAATTTAAAACTGAAAAGATGACTGAAGAAGAACGTAAGGCTCATGAAATAGAGCAAATCAAACAGGAGAATGAATTGTTGAAACAAGAGAAGTTAGGTTTCATTGCCCAAACTGAACTAGCTAAACAATCATTACCTTTAGAAGCTTCTGAGTTGATCACTGGTGAGAATGAGGAAGAAATTATAAAGAAGGTATCAACGTTAAAGCTTATCATTGATAATGCTGTAACAGCTAAAACAGGTGAGTTGTACCGCAATAAAGGTACAGAACATAAGCAAGGTTCAGAAAAAGTCGGTGCTATGACTAAAGAAGAATTCAGCGCATTAAGCCTAAAAGAGCGTACAGAATTATTTAATACTAATCCAGATTTGTATAACGAATTAAGTAAATAATTACAGAAATTATTAAGGACTGGGTGAAATCCCCCTGTCCTTTTTATATTGTCTTGTTTTGGATTTTAAGACATTAAAGATAAAAATACTAAAAACAAAAAAGAAACGGAGTGCATATTCAATATGACACAAACAAAATTAGCAGATCAAATTAATCCACAGGTAATGGCAGATATGTTATCGGCTGAATTACCATCTAAACTAAAGTTCGCACCTTTTGCAACAATTGACCAAACTTTAGTGAACAACGCAGGTGACACTGTAACAATTCCTTCATTCGTTTACATTGGAGAAGCTGAAGATGTTGCAGAGGGCGTAGCAGTTACACCAGTTAAATTAACTACAAAATCAAAGGAAGTAAAAGTTAAGAAAGCAGTTAAATCTGTAGAATTAACAGATGAAACAATGTTGTCAGCATATGGTGATCCTGTTGATGAAACGTATTCGCAATTAGAAAAATCATTAGCTGATAAAGTGGACTCTGACTGTGTTACAGCTCTAGGAACTGCCACGTTAGAACATACAGCAGGGGCGCAAATTTCATATGATGCAATTGTAGATGCGATTGACAAATTTGGTGAAGAAGATGATGAAGTAAAGGTATTATTTATTCACCCAAATCAAAAGACTATCATTCGCAAAAGTCCAGAGTATATCAAAGGCGTTGAAAAAGCGTTTATGACTGGTGTCATTGGGGAGATTGCAGGTGCGCAAGTAGTTACATCTAATAAAGTACCTTTTGACGGAACTAATTACACTAACTTTATTATCAAAGAAGGCGCTTTAGGTATCTACCTTAAACGTGATGCTAACGTAGAGAAAGATCGTGACATTCTTTCTGCTACAGATGTACTTGTTGCTAATCAGCATTATGTAGTTGCCCTTAAGAATGAATCAAAAGCAGTTAAATTAATTACAACTAAATAATTAAACGTTTACTTTAAACATATATGTAAACAAATAATAATACATAAAAGTAATAGAAGGGGTATTCGTATCCCTTCTATTTAATATTAATATGGGGGTGTATTTAATGTTATTAAATAGACATCGTAAAACAAAAGTTGAAGATGTAAATGTAGGAGATTTAGAGAAACAAGCAAATACTACTAAAAAGACTACAGAAACACCAAAACAAGTTAAGAAAACTGAAAAGGGTGATAAGTAATGACAGATACTTTATTTACTAAAGAATCCGTTAAATCCTTTTTAAACATAAAAGGCAACGAGAAAGATGAACAGATTAATATGCTCATTCCTGCCACAGTTAAATTCGTAGAAAAGAAGACAGGTTTAGAGTTAGATTTATTCAATTTAGATGAAGGAATAGCTTTTGTTGTTTCTAAATTCATTGAATATTTCATGCTTAACGCAGGTTTGAAAAGCTATAGTTTATCAAGGGAATCAAGCACGTTTTCTGATGAAATTCCGAAATATTTATTGTCACTTCTTGAACCTTATGTAGTGGATGGTAATAGTTCTGGAAAATCCATTAACTTTATTCCATTACGGTAATTAAAGATGAATGATTTAATAGAAATTTATCGTGCTACAGAAACGGTGGTTAGTGGTAGACCTCGTTATGAATTCAATAAAATTTGTCCAACAAGTGGAGTAATTGATTTGTTGTCTGGTGGAGTTAGTTTAAAAACTATGAAGATGGTTGAAGATTCTACACACATTTTAATTTGTGGTGTAGTTGATATTCAGATTGGTGATTACGTTACATGCAATCACAATAACAAACGTGTTTATGAGGTTGTATTCGTAGATAATCCCATGAATAGAAATCATCATCTTGAAGTTGAATTAAAATTCCTTCCAGACAAAGAAATCGACGAAAATTAAGAAGGTGATAACATGTCAGAACTACAAGACTTAGCATACATAGATTTTCGCCAGTATGTGATCGACAATTGGAATAAGGTACGGCTCTTAAATGAAAAGGGTGAAGAAATCTTTTCCAAGCCGATTCCAAACGGCACAAGAATTAAATGGATGCATACGACAACAAGAACTGAAGTAGTAATTGGTACAGACTTAAACGGTAAGCCAATCACAGGATTTATCAATGTGCAGACTAATCCTAATATGATTTTACGTGTTCAAGTGCTTGGTAGTGAATTAACAATTCCTACTAAAATTGCTGCAGTGGAATTGATTAATACAAATTCACATGATAAAACGGCTCGTATTAAGAAGAACTTAGATAATATTGTTGATATAGCAACGGCTTCAGACATTTTAACTTACACAATGAATCTTGATATTGGTGAGATTTTATGAGCATTACAGTCAGAATCGAGAGTAATTTAGACACTGTTATTGCTGAATTGATCAATAAGAAAGAGTTAACGCTTGAAGCAATAGGATTGTTTGGTGGTATTGAAGCAAAGGTTCGTGCGGCAGTTTTATCTGGTGATTTACGAAGATCTGTCGAACATCATGTTGATCTTCCAAAAAGCAAAGTTGATATTGGTTGCAATAAAGAATTAGCACCATATGCACCATTCGTTGAATTAGGTACTTCAAAAATGGAAGCACAGCCATTTTTAGCACCTGCACTCCAAGAGAATACTCAAAAGTTAAAACAAATAGCTATGAGTATTTACGAGGGTGGTTGATTAAATGGGAAGTATGGTTTCTAAATATGATTTCATCAAGGATAAGTTATCAGATATTGCACCTGTCTATATTATTCAAGCACCTACAAGTGCTAAATATCCGTACATAATTATAGATTTTACGACTCAAAACGAGTTGGATTATCTGAAGGATGAGTTATTCCTTGATATCGACATATGGAATAAGACAAAAATGATCAATGGTGATGTGTTTTACGACACTGAAGTAATCGCCGATAAGGTTGAAAGCAGATTGAAATATCTACGTGAAAGCGATACAGAGCATGGTTATATGATTAATCAAATGAATCGTATACGAGTTCCAGATGAGGATAAAGAAGTGCAGCATAGAAAATTAAAATATTACGTTAAAGCGTACAATCGAAATTAACGCATTGGAGGAAATACATAAATGACATTAAATACTCGTAATTATTCAGACAAAATTGTAGATCGCATTATGTTAGATGCAGGGGCTATTTATCTGAATTTAAAATTAGAAAACGGTGAATTCACAGGTACAGAATTAGGTGGTACACAGGGCGGTAACGAATTTACGATTGAATCAGAAATCCGACAAATTGCAGTTGATGGTGTAAAAGGTCGAGCAAAGGGTTTGAACGTACTCGAATCAGTAAATCCAAAACTGAAAGTAAATTTACTTGAAATTACAGCTCGTAATTTAGCTATGGCAATCGCAGGAAGTAATTTAGATACGACTTCAGATGAAGCTTATGACATTTTAACAGGTAGCGACTCAATTAAATTAGAGGAGTATCTAGATAATATTGCATTTGTAGGTCGATTAGGAACTGACGGTGGAAATAAACCTGTAATTGTTGTAGTAGAAAATGTTCTTCAACTTGATCCAGTTTCTATTAAAACGACAAATAAAGGTGAAGTAGTATTAGCACTTAACTTTACTGGTCACTATTCAGAAAAACAAGTTTTAAATGGTACCCATCCTTACAAAATTTACTATCCAAAAGAAAAAACAGTAACACCACCAGAACAACCTTAACCACTTAGCCTAGAGGACATCTAGGCTTTTTTAAATTAAATAAATATGAAAAGAGGAATTATTATGGCTGAAAATAAAGTAACTGTACGTGGATTTGAATTAGAGGATTTCTTTACCTTATCAGAAATTTACGACAAATTAGATATTAACTTTAATCCAAAGGAAACAGAAGGAATGGATGTTGAAGCAGTTAAAACGCTTTTAGTTAATACTCTTTTGCGTAAATTCCATAAAGCTAAGAATGAAATATTAAGCTTGATTGCTGATTTAACTGGATTAACAGTAGATGAGACTAAGAAAAAAGGAATTAAATTTATCATAGATGTATTTAATGATTTACTAAAGGACGCTAACTTTAATGAGTCATTGTCTACGGTTTTTACACAAAAACCAACCGAATAAAATTACCCAATAAATTTGATGTTATGCATGTGCTATACAAAACTTATAGTGGTAGTGCTGACAGAATTATGAAAGGTAGTATTCGAGAGGTTTTTATTTATTATGAGAAAGCAAACCAAGAAAAAGAAGATGATAGACTTTATCAACTTTGGACTAATTTAGTTCCACATATGACTAAAGAAAGCTTTGTTTCTTTTAACGAATATAAGCGAAATATATTTAATAAACCTTCCAATAAGTCAAATTCGAATAGTAATTCGATGAGTAACATCGTTGAAAGCAATAAATCTGAAGAAGAGATATTACAAGATGCTAAAAATATTTTGAATATGGATATTGGTAGGGTACACCAGATAGAGGTGAAAATTTAAAATGAATTTAATGAGTCTGGTTATGTCGGTAGTGTTACGAGATGAAGAAGCTAGAAACTCTTTAAACGAGTTGCAGAATCACGCTCAACAGGCAGGTTCTACATTTAAATCAGTCGGTAAAAATATGGCTTTAGTTGGTGGTGCAGTTGCGTTAGGAGTAGGTGCAATTGGTACTGCAATGTATTCAATTGCTTCAGACGCTGATAACGCTAATCGTAAGATTCAAGCCACTTTAGGCGCAACGGCAGCAGAAGCAAAAGCCGTATCAGATCAAGCTAGAGATGTTTGGAAAGCAGGTTTTACTGCATCGATGGAAGAAGCATCTGATGCAGTATTAGCAGTAAAACAACAGATGTCTCAATTAAATGATGCTGATTTATCTAAAATCACTCAACAAGCTATGTCTATTGGTAAAACTTTTGACGAAGATGTAGGACAAGTTTCAAGGGCAGCAGATACGATGATGAAAACATTTGGAATTTCTGCTGAAGAAGCAATGGATAAAATCACAGTTGGTTTCCAAAAAGGATTAAACTATTCGGATGAATTTATCGACAGTATTGCTGAGTATTCAATTTACTTTGATAACATGGGCATGAATGCCGATGATATGCTGAATGTCATGGTTGCAGGGATGGAAAATGGCGCATTCCAACTTGATAAAGTAGGCGATGCAATCAAAGAAAATTTCCTACGTTTATCCGATATGGGTAAAGGTGAAAAGGATGCTATTAAAGATTTAGGTTTAAATGCTCAAAAAGTGATGGATATGATTAATCAGGGCGGAGAGCAAGCGAATAAAGCCTATGAGATGGTCAATATGGCGATCGCAGGAGTAAAAGATGAAACAGAACGTAATGCAATCACTGTAGCTTTATATGGTGTTCAAGCCGAAGATGTTGGTAAAAAGGTATCTTCCGCTATGATGAGTGCAGGAGATTCAATAGGAGATACCACTGGTAAAGCACAAGCATTAACCGATACTATTTCACAAACTCCTGCTCAACAAATGGCGGCACAATGGAACACAATGAAAGACTCTTTAGTACCATTAGCAACTGAAATGATGAAATTAGGTATGCAGATATTGCCATATGTTTCATCTGGGATAGAAAAGCTAACTAGTTTTATGTCGGGCATGTCACCAGAAACGCAGAAAACAGTAGTTACAGTCGGTGCAGTAGTCGGTGCATTAGGTGGATTATTAGTTGTTTTATCACCTGTAATTGGAGCAATCGGTTCAATCATTCCACTATTCACAGGAGCAGGGGCAGGGGCAGGAATATTTGCAGGTGCATTAGCTGTACTAACAGGTCCTATTGGATTAACTATTGCTGCAGTAGCAGGATTAGGAGTAGGTATCTACGCAGCTACTAAAGAATTGAGTAAATCTTCAATCGAAGTAGAATCGTGGAAAGATAAAGTGTCTGAATCAACTGCAAAAGCACTAGGTAGCTTTATGGATTTATCAGATAAGGCAACTACTGAATTGAATCAGCTATCTTGGTCTGGTCAAGCCATTACTAAAGATATGGCTACTAAGATGACTGAAATCTATAGTCAGATGGGCGATCAAGTTTTAAATGAAATGAAAGCCGATCATGCTAAAGAATTAGAAACAATGACACAGCACTTTGCTAATACTTCATCTTTAAGTCAAGCAGAAGAGACAGCTATTTTACAACGTGTTCAAACTCATAATGCTGAACGTGAAAAGGCAACTCAAGCAGGAACAGATAGAATTAAAGAAATATTTGCCAATGCTGCTGCAGAGAATAGAGCAATCACAGAAAATGAACAAAAAGAAATAAATTCAATTCAAGACACAATGAAAAACAATGCTATTAAGCATATGACTGAAAGTGAAGCAGAGCAAAAAGTAATTCTTGAAAATCTTAAAAATGAAGCATCTAAAATTACAGCAGAGCAAGCAGCAGAAGTTGTTCAAAATTCATTGAAGCAAAAAGATGAAGTTGTAAAAGAAGCTAACGAACAGTATGACAAAACTGTTGAATGGGCTATACGTCAAAGAGATGAAACAGGTACAATGTCTGCTGAAGAAGCTCAAAAAGTAATAGATGATGCCAAATTTAAGCGTGATGAAACGATTAAAAATGCAGAAGAAATGCATGAAAAAGTAGTTGGTGAAGCGAAATCGCAAGCTGAAGAACATGTTCAAAATGTCGATTGGGAAACAGGCGAAGTTCTCAGTAAGTGGCAAGTTTACAAAAATAACGTGTCATCTGAATGGGAAGCCATGTGGAAGGACGTTGATAAATGGTGGGGCGATATTTCCGACTCTATTACAGGAAGTATTGACGGTGCAGTTAAATGGGTCGGTGAAGGAATTGATAAAATCAAAGGTTTCTTCACAGGTTTAGAACTAAAACTTCCAGAAATCAAACTTCCTAAGTTACCTAAAATCGAATTAGGTACTACTAAGAAGACCATCTTCGGTAAAGAAATAGACATGCCTTCTATCAAATGGAATGCAAAAGGTGCAATTTTTAACAAACCTACAATTTTTAATACAGCTAATCAAGGTTTACAAGGAGTAGGGGAAGCAGGACAAGAAGCTATAGCGCCAATCGATACCTTACTTGGATACGTTAGAACTGCCGTTGATGATGTAATGGGTCAAAAAGGCAAAGGTGATATTAATATAGAGCAGAAATTTTATGTTAATAAAGAATTAAATGAAATAGAAATAGCACGACAAACAAAAAAATCACTAGAACAACTAGGATTTGCTTGGTAATGGAGGTGAGATAATTGCAATTTGTAACATTTACAAACCAATTAAATGAAACAATTGATTTTAGTATTGATTCACCATTCATTTTAAGTGGAATTGATGGTACTGGTAGTGTATCTGCTAATCATCGTACATCTGACATTCCATTAACACATGGATCACAGCGCACATCATCTACACTAAATCCTAGATACATGGTTTTGCGTGGGTCATTGATTGGTGCGAATAGAAGTGAATTAGCCTTACATAAAGAGAAGTTGAGTGAAGTATTTAATCCATCATTAAAGGATGGGAAGCTTACATACGATGCAGGAGCAGGTACTAAATTTGTCTATGCTATCGCTGAAGAACTTCCCATCTTCAGTGGTTACATAGGAAATTCAGTTAATTTTATAATTAATATGGTCGCTCATAATCCATTTTGGCATGACATGGAATTATACGAACATACATTTACTACTCCTTATCAATCACTTTTCACATTTCCTCAAATTTCCACTTCTCAAATGGGATTCCACACTGATACTCAAACATTTATCAATAAAGGAAATGAACGTACACCGTTGATATTAGAATTTGATGGTGGAGTTAAAAATGTAAAGTTTGTAAATAAAACAAACGGTGAGTGGATTGAAATTGAAAAGAAGTTACATAGTAATGAAAAGTTAATTATCAACTCAACAACAGGGCAAAAAGAAATAAGTATTATTAATAATAAAGGTGAACAAAGAAATGGTTATGGTTTAATATCTCTTGATTGTTCAACATACATACATCTTGAAAAAGGAAGTAATACAATACAGTTTACTGTTGAATCTGATTCCAAAAAAGGATTAGTAATAATGAAATGGGAAACTAATTACTTAGGTGTATAAGCATAATGATTAAGTAAAATTAAAACGTATATGTAAACATAATTGTAACCATAAATATAAGGAGGTTTAACATGACTGAAATATCTTATTTTTTCGACTCATCGGAATATCTTATTCGAGAGTATTCGGCTGAACATTTCGGTGAGATGTTTTCTACATTCCTATCTAATGGATTAGTACATACAAATAACATTCCATTGCTGAATGCAACACACGATGTTGAAGGTGGATTAAAAGTGGTTTTATCAAAAGGAATTGCAATGATAAATGGTCACATGTATAAGAATACAGACGATTTATTTTTTGATATTAAACCACTCGAAAACTCATTTATTCGTACTGATCGTTTAGTATTACGCTACGATAATCGACAAGAGGTTAAAGCTGTTAATGCTTTCATTATTGAAGGTATTCCATCGATTAATCCTACGCCACCAACACTAACACGTTCAGATGAAATCTACGAACTTTCACTATTTCAAATTAACGTAAAAACTAATAATACAGTAGATATTATTGATGAACGTTTTGACGAATCTGTTTGTGGATTATCTCATTCTCGTTTCAGTATTCCACTTGATAAAATGAAGCTTGATTTCGCTAATTTTAAGGATGGATTAAATACTTGGTTTAATGATTGGATTCAAGACATTGAGCAAGGTTTAGATGTTCCAGACTTACGACAAGACTTTGAATTACTGAAGCGCAACTATACTGAATTGATTATGCAGCGTAATTTAGAAGGTAAGGTAGGAGCAGGAGAACGAGGATTCTTCTATGACAACTTAGCAGATAGTAAAAAGATCGATACGACAAATACAACAGCAATCATTGATACGGAAAACATGTGTATCAATTTAAATCCAACAGCTTTAAATGGTCATGTGACGTGGAAAACACATCCTATTGGCTTTGTTGCGAGTAAAGTTGAACATTTCCATACAAGACCAATTGGACAGCTATTAGAGGTTGTTGAAACGGCTTATGGTGGATCAAATGAAATCAAGGTTAAAAATGTTGAAGTAACGTTAACGGAGGTGATTTAGTTTGAACGTACAGCGTATTAAAGATTTGCCGATTGGGGCAAAAATTAAAATGGGAAAGTTTCAATCACATAGAAAAGACTATCCTATGATTTGGCGAATTATTTCAACTGATCATCATACATTAGATCCTAATTATCCTTTAAATGCAATTACGCTCATTACCGATAAAGTTATTAATACAATGACTTACGATGCTAAAGAACCAGATAACGCAAATGAAGCACGTTCTAAGGTTGGTAATAATCGTTATCGCTTATCGAATGTTCGACAATGGTTAAATTCTACGCTAGGAGATGGTCATTGGTATGAGCCACAGAATATCATCGGTGCATACCACTATAACGATAGGGATACTCCACCTTCAGCAGAGTTCATCAAATCAGAGTGGCGACATGAACCTTACGATAATTTAAATGGATTCTCAACGATGTTTAGAGACTATGAATTAAATTCGATTTTGCCTACAAAAATCAAAGTGGGAGTAAATGAAACATATGACTTTGCACCAACCGTAGACGGTTTAGAACGATATGATTTATTGGATGATAAATTCTTTTTACCTTCTGTTACGGAGTTAGGATATGGTGAAAATCAATACAATACACCAGATGGTAAAGGGATTGCAGAAGGTGTATCGATTCCGTATTTTGAATTAGAAGAAAATCGAAAATCAGCTATGGTTGAGGACTGCTTTACTAACTCTAAATATAACAATGTCCAATCAAATTACACTCATGACGCATTGATTTATTCTTATATGACTCGTTCTTCACGATTGGATTCACCTATTCAATTCCATTTAAGCAGTGGAAAACTAGAAGTAGCAGGAAGTCCATACAGCGTATATTGTTTACGTCCTATGTGTAATATTAATGGTGAAACATTAATTAGTCTGAATCCAGACGATGAAGGATTTTATACAATTGTTGCTGATGTTCCTCCTATAGTTGAGGTAAAGAAAGTTGATGTGCTGGACGTTCATTTCGATGTACGAGATATGCATGGGAAACCTGTTAGTGTTGAAACGTACTTCAATGGGACTTTATTAGATACATTTACATCAAACTTAAATGAAACATTGGTCACTACTATTCCATTCGATTCTGTCAAACCATTACAAAATGAATTAATCTTCATTACAAAAGATGATGGTAATTTACAGGGACACCAAACTTTTAAATTAGATATTAAAACTGATCTTGTAAAAGTAGGAGATAAAGTAAGTGGGCATAACGAAACGTTTGATGTAGCTGATATTAACAATAATAATGATGGTACTGTAACATTAATTGTAGACAGAAACCTTAAATACCGAATAGAAGGTAATAAGAATATTGAACTTTTGACATTTAATTATCAACCTAAAGTACATTTCACAGAAAATTATCATTCTACACCATTGTATCAAGACATGAAATTTAAAAGTATGTCTACAAATTTAGATGGTACTGTCAGAGAATCGTGGGTATTTGAAGGTGATGGAGTATACAGTAAGACAAAAGTAGATATTAAAAGGAAATCAGCACATGATGAAATTGTACTGAAATCAATTGCACAAAATTATAAATTTAAAGATGAAATGTGAGGTGAGATAATTGGTATCTTATGTTGAAAATATGACTATAAAAATGCCTAACATTAAAGTACGCAGCGTTTTTGATGTCTCACTTGATTACACAGTAACCGAATCATCTCATTTCAAAATGAAATCGATTAGCGCACATAGTACGGTGGAATTTGAATCTGGTGAAGTACCTGCTCTTACGGTAACTGCATTGGATGATTTCCATCTGAAGCTTACATTCAATCAACTTATGCAAAAAGCTAAATTCATTCTAAACGATATTGAAATTAGTGAAATGAGTATCACAGAGCATGAATGTACTTATTATCTGAATCCTGCCATGTTAAACATAGGCGAGAATTTGCTACGAATTATTGTCGTAGATAGTGAAGAAATAGAGCATTTGAAAATGTTCAAGGTGAATAAGGATTTAACTACCAATTCAATTAAAAATAACGCAACTATACATATTAAAGGTAAAAAATATCAAGTAGTATCAAACAATGGTGATTCTGTTACTTTAGATAGTACTTTACTAAGTGACGTTCCAGTTTCATCATTTGTTGAAGCACCTTCATTTACGACTATTCCATATGCAAGCCTTTCTTTCTACAATGAAACGACAACAATGCTTCCGATGAAATTTGTTAAATCTGTATTTGTAGATGGAAAAGTGGAGGAAATGTATGAGGTGTGGAATGGTATCGGTGATATTTTACATACGAAAGTTGAAGCTATTCGAGATGATTCAAGTAAATCTGCAAATATAAGGAATGTACAATTTGCATTACAACTTGACGAGGTACAATAATGAAAGTAAAAATTAACGTTTTAAATCATGATTTAAGCCGATTAACTGTACTGGATGAGTACGAATCATTGTACTTTGAACGTAAATACAACGATGTGGGAGAATTTATAGTAACTGCTGACAAGATAACGTCCAGTCAAGCTCACTCGCTTGATATGGGCGTTTTTATTATGCTCGGCACAGATGGACGTAAAATAGGATTAATAACCAATATAAAAATGAGGGACAATGAAGACGGTACTAGTATGATTGTGGTCAGTGGTAAAACACTAGGGATAATACTAAATGATCGTGAAATTATTCCATATGAAAATGAAACCTCTATCACATACACAGCTAATGTTGAATCAATTTTGTATTATTACGTCTACAACCACTGTATCAATCCATTTGATAATGCACGTAAATTCCCTTTATTAATAGCATCTGAAGATAATAAATCAGGTAAAAGTATCAGATGGACATCTAAACAAGCTAGATTATTAGATACCATTAAAATTATATCTGAAATGTACGAATATGGTTGGCAAATTAAAGCAGATATTGATAGTGGTGAATTAATTTATGATGTCTACAAAGGTAGAAATCTAACAGTAGACAATGAAGAAGGTAATAGTCCAGTAATATTTTCTAGAAAATTTGAGAATATTTTTAATATGGAATACATACAAGATAATAATGATGAACGAACATTTGCTTATACTTTATCAGACGGAAACGGTACAGGACATAAGATATATGAGTCTGACCGTGTAAGTGGATTTGACCGAAAAGAAATTACATTACAAGTTGCTTCACAGGAAGACGGAGAGTACATAGACGTTCCAGAAAGAACCAATGTTTTACTAAAAGAACATGCAAAAATAAAGACTGTAGATGCTGAAATACGTGATTGTAATACATTTAAATTTGAGATTGATTATGATTTAGGTGATGAAGTAACCGTACATAATCCGTCTTGGAATATGAAAGAGAATATGCGCATTATCAGTATTGAAGAGACATACGACAACAACGGACGTACTATAAATGCACGTTTTGGAAGTAGAATATTAAGTATTATTGATAAGTTAAAACGTGAGAATAGAGTATATGAAATATAATACATAGCCCACAAACGTGGGTATGTTTCAGTTTAATTAATTCAATATTATCACTAGTTGGAAGGATGGATGTGTGAGCAGGAAAATAAAGATTCATAATACAGATATTGAAGTAGAGTTAACAGATCCTACTGCTATATGGTTTTACGATTTATCCTTAAAATCTGCAGAAGAAAGAGGACAAATACTTCGAGCGAAGTTAACTGAACAGGGAACAATCTACTATACATCAGGAGAATTAAATGTTGAGAGGGCTGCAAGGTTCCTTTACGAGATGTTAAAAGAACAGGGGAAAATCTAAAAAGGGAGGATGATGGAGAAAATAACAAAGTTGGAGAGGGTGAAGAAGCTGAATAGATATCACGATATCAATGTGATTGGCTGTTGTGCAAATAAGGATTGTCTAAACGAGTTAACCAGAGAAGATGAATATCTTATAGATGAGGCTAATTTATACTGTGACTCAATTTGTTATGCAAAGTACATGTTAAGTATCGGTGCTATTAAAACACATTAAATGACATTGAAACGAGGTTATTCTTTCTGAATAGCTTCTTTTTTTGTTTGTAATATAATCGCCTATAAAGAAAGGTATTTCTTGCTATATCCAACTATGGTAAAATGTAACTATAAAATGAGAAGGGGTGTTTAATATGGGGAAACTTGCTGAAAAATTTGATGCTGTACAATACAAAGATTTAATTGATAATGTTAATTGGAATGAGTTAAAGAAAGTTAGCAATTCAATTTTTTATTTCGATGTAAATGATAATAGATTATTTGAATTACATGACTTTAATAGAGAAGATGTACTTACCTGTGATAGTTTTATTCAGAATTTTTCTAGTGAAAATACTATAATCACTTCCATTGCACATTATAAAATTATAGAGAGAATATTAGTTACTGAGGATAATTTAATCTTAATAGTCGAGCCCTATTCATATAATTCTCACAATAATCCATTGTAAAATAATTGATAAGGAGATAATATAAGATGCCTAAATATGAAGTTGATTTAGATGTAACATTTATTAATGGAAAAGAAAAATCAAAACATTCATTTGAACTAGAAGAATTAGAGATATCACGAGCAACCAAGTTATGGATAACGAATAAATCTGCAAAAGAATCAGAGTTCATTGAAACCGTAAAACTAAATTTCGATATTGATAAAAATACAAATACAACTACATATTATGAATTTTCAACTTCTATTCCTACTACAATTATAACTTCATTTATCTATTATGTAGAAAGAATAGATAGTGAAGGGGATACAGTAGTATTCAACTCACATGATTTATAGATAAAGAGGGGATAATTTCCCTCTTTTTTATTTAGCTTATTGCTGTCAAATAGGGGGGATTTTGTCCATTTATTTATATGAAGAATAAGCTAAAAATCTAAGAATACAAAATAGAATGTTTCGCCTTGTGTGGAGAATAAAATATTCGAAACTACTATTAAATTAAAAGTTTATACTTGGAATATTATTGATAATTATATAAAGTATAAAAGGTCAGAGATGGTTAAATTATCTGTGATAAAATGGATTTAAATGAGAGGGGTAATATGAATGGTTTTATGTAAATCATGTGACAGAGAGATTGATAAAGGGGAAGCAATCAACGTATATGAGCGTGGGACTTATTGTGGAGGATCAGAAGAGGATTATTCAGATGAAGTAGTATGTGTAAAATGCGTCAATGAACATGATGAAGATGCACCTTATGCATATTGTATTTTCTGTGGGGAAGAAGCAGCATTTCATAAAAAAGATTTGCATCTCATCTATGACGAGACAGCTTTTGCATGTAAAGAACATAAAGATGAAGAATACGACGAATACGCTGCGGACGATGAATAAATAAAAAAATCAATTGGCAGCATTGAAGAGAGTGTTACACTCTCTTTTTTTATTGTTAAAATGTTGAAACAGAAAAGTAAGTTGCTGAATTGACTGAAATTGACTTTGAAAATTGACTCCTTTACAATAGATATTAGTAATCAATTAGGATAGTGTCTGAGTACATAAACCTTATGGTATAATAATAAAAACGGAATAATAGGATAGAGGTACAAATTAGATTTTTTAATTTGTTTAAAAGGGAAGATCGGTGTGAATCCGACGCTGTCCCGCAACTGTAAATGGGAGCACATTTCAAAAGGCCACTGTTACGGATCTTTTTCCGGCCTCAGCCAGCGCTCAGATCGATACCGATACGGCGGTCATTTTGCTGTGCCATGATCTCAACCGGGAGCTGCCAGTGTTGCAGGCCGCGCGAGAAGCAAAACCCTTTTATCTCGGCGCATTGGGCAGCCATCGAACCCACACGTTACGTCTGCAAAAGCTCCACGAGCTGGGATGGTCCAGGGAGGAGACAGCGCAAATCCGGGCCCCCGTCGGGATATTCCCCAAAGCCCGGGATGCGCATACTCTGGCACTCTCCGTGCTGGCAGAAATCGCCTCTGTACGTCTCCATCAGGAGGAGGATTCATGCCTGCCCCCGTCGTCCTGATCCTTGCGGCCGGGCGTGGAAAGCGCTTTCTCGCCTCCGAGGGAAATACCCATAAGTGTATCGGCTGGCGTCAGTCCCCGGAGGTTGCGCCTTATCGCTGGCCATTTGAAGAAAACGGGAGAACTTTCGACCTTGCGATTGAACCGCAGATTACGACTAATGATCTGCGTCTGATGTTGAGGCTGGTTCTTGCCGGCGGAGGAATAACAATTGCCACTCAGGAAACTTTCAGGCCATATATTGAAAGCGGTAAGCTTGTATCGCTGCTTGATGACTTTCTTCCACAATTTCCGGGCTTCTATCTGTATTTCCCACAGCGTCGCAATATTGCACCAAAGCTCCGCACCCTGATTGACTACGTCAAAGAATGGCGGCAGCAATTGGTTTAAATAGCTGCACCTGCACTGCCTGATGTCAGAACAGTATTTTGATGAATTGCCAAGGTTACAATGGCACAAATGCGGCACAGGAGGAAACGTGGTGTATTTAAATATGGGGTAACTCTTTGATTTTAATGGTGCCGATAATAGGAGTCGAACCTACGACCTTCGCATTACGAATTATAAGAATCCGCTTCTAATTCAAAGCATTACCCCATCAACACTGCGCTCACACGTCCCACCACATCAAAACATGTAAAGCCTTGCAAGCCATTGCGAGGCCTTATGTGTCTCAGTTTTGTCCCACCTTGTATTACGACTTGCATAGCCAATGAAGATAAACGTGACGACAAACGGCGCAGCAGTCTTCTTTTCCTTCATACTTTCCCCACCCAGCATGCATACCTTTATGCTATAACTGAAGTTTATGTCTGTTATGAGCGAGAAACGGGCATGATTAAGCAATACGATAAAAAACTCTCCTTTCAACTTATTTAATATTTAAAGATGCCAACACATGCTTTTCTGTTGCAACTGCAATTTCATATATCACTTCCATATTTTCAAAATTTTCCTTGTAACTAAGTTCTTCAGATGCATAACCTGTATGAGCAATTTTATGTCTAGTTTTCAGCACTTTATTTAGCACATTCAGAGCCATCTGAGAATCCGCTGTACCCAATGTCCACGTCTTAGATGTTTTTTTTACACCAAAAGCTTTGTCAAACAACGAGTCGACATTCGCTGCGCTAGGCGTATTGAACTGTTTAAGCAGGTCATCAATGCGACTTTGAGCAATTGAATTAATTGAAGGGTTATCGCTATCTTTTTTCAATGCATCAAAACAATACAGTACGAGATCTTTATTAAACTCTTGCCAACTTGCAACTAAATGAACTATGTATGATTGATAAAGATATTCTTTTTTTTGATTAATTGAATACACTGAATCCGGTTCATTCAAGTCTAGCTTATCTAGATCGTGCTCAATCCTTTGTATGATAGCTAACTTTTTAAGCTTCCGGGAAAAGAGTTGTGCATGAGTTTTTCTTAAACTTATTTTGTTCATCATTGATAACCTTCAATGTTTTAGTCCACAATCGTATGGTTAAGATATCAGTCAGTGAATTTTTGCGTTTTATCTTCTAACGTTACTGTAACACAGTTACTCATAAACGTTATCTGGAATCTATTTGTTAAAGATATGTCTATTAGTTTGGCAAAAGGAGCTACATAGCTGCCATCAACTCCACTTTATCAGCTTAGCCTTTTACTGCCGTTGCCGTGAACTGCTCCCCTTAAATTAAGATATCGCGATGATAGAAAATCCGCTTATGACTCGCAGCGGACAGCATAAATGGCAATCAGGTCTGCTGTTAGAGAACAGCGGAAGTCTGGGATGCATTTTTACATCGTGTTGTCTTGAGTCATGGGAAGTAGATCATTTTCAGTGGATGTTCAAGGGCTGGTAAATGATCCATTCCCAATTTTCAACAGGACCTACCAAGATGCACAAACTTTATATACAACCCATTTTTGAGAATTATCATCATACTCTACCCACCCACCAGTTACTTTACGAAGCTTAATGCCTTGAGTATACGCAGCACGAAGTATGGCCCCTTCTGGGATGGATAATGGATATTTATCGGGTGTTTTAATAAATTCTGTGATGAAGGAATTAGGAAAATTAAACTTTGTAATCATAGGATCCTCAACTGATTATTAGTATTTAACATCTAGCACTGCTCTTTATTAAGTAGTATTTAGTATTTGGGCACGAAGCTGCTCCGTATCAGGTTTAGCTGTCTGTTATGAGCGAGGAAGCGACTGTATTAGTGGCATGCACATAGTCACCATTGTTGCATAATTGTTGATTCTTTATGAGGAAAAGATGGATCAGTCAAAAGAGGGCGGATTGTACCAATCCAGTCCTCCATCGGTATTTTTTTCAGTTCCATCAATTCGTACAATGCAGCTCCCATACCTTGTGTCCTAACTTTGCTTGGGGTTACCTGGTTAAAATAGAATGTATGCTGGTCTTCTATTATCGCAAGACCTGAAACATCGAGCTCATAAATCTCTTGTAAAACGACTATTTGCTCGAAAGTGGCATTGTTTTTGGTGAAGTCATGATTTATCAATGGAAGTATTGAGCGTATATCTTCAAATATAAACGCCCGTAATATACATAACTGGCTATACGTTAATCTATTCGCAATTGCGACAATTCTGTTAGTCTGATCTTTTGATATTTTCTTATTGAAGCAAAGATTCGCAAACAGATAGCCAAGATAGAGCGCTTTCTTTTCTTCATGGGAATTTTTTGACGCCATCAAACAACCTTCGAATACTTCCTCAGCAATGCTCCTTTCCTCATCAAAGAATCCGTCATCGCGTGGTTTATGACCTTCTTCCAGCAATTCATTTATACGATCAATAGAGATACGTGCTGATAAGCCAATTCTAATATCTTCCCTCTGAGATAAAGCCCGGCTTGCAACTTCAGTGATGGTCTGTGCAATGACGACTCCAATCGCCCCTCCCGCTGCTGCCGTCAAAGGGCCATTGGCTAAAATTCCAGCCCCTCCACCAACCGCTGCTCCCGTTATTTCGGCAATTTTCTTAATACCGGTGAGCCATTTTGCTTTGTCCATCTCAACATCCCTATCCGTTAATGACATGTATCACCCCATCATAACGATGGGCGAGTATACGTGCCAACAAAAAATTAGGGATTAAACTGCTAGAGATAACCTCTTTTCACTACTCAATAATTAATCCAGTACGAACTTATAATGTCTGCTTTTGGCACATAGCAGACCTAGAGACACTGGCGTAAAGCCATGGAGGATCGGTGGGAGGAGGTAAAAATCCTCTCATGCAAAAAATACGCAAAATCGATAACAGCTGGAAATCATTCAATACTCGCACTATCGGAAGTTCACCAGCCAGTCGTAGCACGTTCTTGCATACGACGTGGCTACGGGTTTCGAGACCGACCCGATCATCAAACGAAACATAAAATTAGCTCACATTATGAGGAAAGGTATCTTTTTGCGCTATGTAAATTCAAAGGGTTAGCCTCATTTTCCCGATGGCTTTCTCAACACTACTAGTTGTGAGCCCTTGCAATGTTCATTAATATACGTCTCACAAATAATTCACAGATATTGCAAAATGGATATTACTGAGTTTCCTTCTGGAGTAATTGAACACCTTGGCTGGTATGTATACCGATTGATTGATCCTAGGGACGGAAGCACCTTCTATGTAGGGAAAGGCAAAGGTAACCGCGTATTTGCCCATATGCGCGGTGAAGTGGCAGCGGCTGATGATGACGAGTTACTGAGCAACAAGCTAAAGCAAATCAGAGAAATAAGATTAGCGGGACTTGAAGTTATCCATGTCATCCATCGACATGGAATGACTGATGAAAAGACGGCGTACGAAGTTGAAGCAGCACTTAATGATGCCTACCCTGGGTTAACGAATATCATGAATGGTGCTGGCAGCAATGAATTCGGCGCCGCGCATGTCAAAGAATTGATAGCAACATATCAACCCGAAACCATAACATTTCATCATAAAGCATTAATGATTTCCGTTAACAGAAGTGCAAAGGATTCAGAGCTTTATGATGCGGTTCGATTTAGCTGGCGCATCAATGCCTCGCGCGCCAGTCAAGCAGAAGTCATTCTTGCCACTGTAAGGGGTATCGTTCGAGGGGTTTTTATTGCTGATAAATGGCTCAAATCAACACGTGAAAATTTCCCTACGATGAAATACTGGGACGAGGATCCTGACTTTGAGGCAACACAAAGTTCTCGCTATGGTTTTGAAGGTCGAGAAGCCCCACCTGAAATAGCAAATCTTTATCTTGGGAAAAAAATACCAGATGAATTAAGAAAAAAAGGAGCTATGTCCCCGGTCCGTTACTCACCTAATTTTTGAGTATTCAATTGATAAGATTAAACCGCAGCACGTTATTGCATACAACGTGTCTGCGTTTTCAACTCCGCCGCCCCCCCAATCATGATTGGACAGCACTTGCAAAAAAAAGAAATTAGTATTCTCAGCAGGACACCGGTCAGATAGTGCGGCAGATCAATGTCTGGTGAATATTGATGACCGCTGCCCGCTGATTCTATTGCCGAAACTGTGCGGGAAAAGATGTGGCAAGATATTGTTGGTAAAAAATTCTCAGTGACTTTATGCCAGCAAATCAGTTTGCCTGGCATCCAGTATCGTGTGCGGTGGATAATGTCAAAAAACATGGGGAGTCGATTAAACAGGTATAATCGTTAAAAACCTTCAAACTCCAGGCAAAACCCTATTTCATAGAACATGTACTTTCATCTGGTATACATGAACGAATTATGACTGCGTTAGTAAAATTACCCTGGTTAAATTACAGGCAGAGATATATGTTCCAGTCCAGTGCTTTTTCGTTTACAATATTTATCTTTCATTATCACTTGACTTTATTAAAAGAGGTTCGTTGTGACGAATGTTTTTGGGAAGAGAATATATACCCTGGATGTTCTGAGAGGATTTGCCGCACTTTCCGTTGTGTTATGGCATTGGCAACATTTTTTTATGAAAAAGAATGCTGCATCTGACATAATCATAAACCGCCAACCTTTTTATGAATTTTTTTCCGTCTTTTATCATTACGGTTTATATGCTGTCGAATTGTTTTTTATGATTTCTGGATTCATATTTTTTTATCTATACGCTGACAATATACACAGCAATAAAACCTCAGCAAAAACTTTTATAGTTAACCGTGTCAGTAGATTATATCCACTTTATATATTTACATTTGCTGTCGTGGCAATATTGCAAATTATTTTCTTTAAAAGTCATAATTATTTTTTTGTTTATCCTATGAATGACATTTACCATGCCATTCTGAATTTATTGATGATTCAATCATGGGGATTTGAGCGAGGTTGGTCCTTCAACGCCCCGACATGGTCCGTGTCGATTGAAGTACTTATGTACATGATATTTTTTATATTATGCAAGTTCACATCAAAAACAACATTCATATCAATTTTAATAGTTGCATTATCGTACTACTTTTTCAAAATTAACAATCCCATAATGATCGGCGCATTCTCTTTCTTTATTGGTGGTCTGACCTATAAAATTACGATTGCGGCCATAAAAAATATTAGCGCAAAGTTATTTTTTATTTTTGCTTGTTTTTTTCTATTGATCTCATGGGGAGTTATCTTTACCCTGCAAGTAGCAGATATATTCTCAATTATCTTATTCGGATTTACCTCCATAATTTTTTTCCTTGTATCAATTAGCGCAATACGAAACGATTTTGGGAAAAAAATTGAATGGTTGGGTGATATCAGTTATTCATCTTATCTTTTACATTTTCCTTTGCAAATCATTGTTGTTTATTTAGCTGACAAGATTGGCTATGGACGCGATCTTTTTTACAGCCCCAAGGTATTCATTTTATTCATGCTTACATTAATGGCAATTAGCTATATGTCATATATATTCATTGAAAAACCATCGCAACAATTCATCCGAGATAAATTTCATTAAGTAAAGTCACTTTGCAATGATTAGAGTCAACAACTATTACTTTGACTCTAATCACACTGCAGTTTATCCGTATGCTCTATATTCATAAAAATCGGCATCAATATATAGAATGGAAATAAACGAAACCGCGTCACATCCTCAATATAGAAGCGTTCAAAGCCTTGCAAACCATTGCGAGGCTTTATGTGTCACAGTTTTATCCTACTTTTATTACACAAAAAGAATTGAGTTACAATTAAACCGCTTCTCCTCAACAGATTTTATTCAGCGAAGCACGGTTCATCCGGCCACTCAATATCCGGTGCAATGCTGGTATCTGTTGCCGTCACAGCCTCGATATAATCCAGCACAACGTTAAGTCGGGTAGTTTCTTCTTGCGTCAGTTTGCGCCCGGCCTGCAGCTTTAACTGAATCACGCTGATATTGGCCATTGCTGCGTCTATCAGCGACTGTTTTTTCTGTTCAGCGTCAGCTACCAGTTCATCATGAGAACGTTCCGGAGGGAGCGGCGCAGTAAATACCCCGTCTGAATATGCCCAGCCGATTCCGGGCTGCTCACTGATATCAGAAATATTAATGAGCTGCAGATTATCCGGCACAGTGAATTCATCCTCGCCATCCCAGACAATGACATTCACAACCATCCCATTTTCAATAACTGCATATGACGCATTCATTATGCAAACTCCTCGATAATACAAACCCCAGCAGCACCTTTCCCGCCCGTCATACTGGTTCCGCTATAACCTGCATCGTATGCACCACCTCCGCCTGAACCAAATGCCCTGCCTCTAACGCCACCGCCAGCGCCTGCGCGTCCACCGCCTCCCCAGTACGATGCACCGCCTTCACCGCTGACGCCGATATTCCCGGACTGACCGTCGCCTCCATCTCCACCAGTGATGCGGATATCGCCAATATTCGGTACGCCTCCGTTACCGCCGTTTGTGTTTGTGACTCCTGATTTTCCGCCGCCTTCACCACCAGGGGCTATTACCGATCCGAACGAGCTATCACCGCCCTTGAGGCCGTTCGTCGCACCAACGCCGCCGGCCCCACCTGCGCCGATAGTGACAGGATAACTATTCTGTGTCGGGGTCAGTATGGTGATTACTGTCCCTCCGGCCCCACCGCCAGCACCGAAAAACGTTTCGTTACTGGATATAGCCTGGCAGCCCCCCCCTCCGCCACCGCCGCCCGTTATTGTGACCCTGATCCGTTTTGTTTCTAGTGATGGGGTATACGTACCTGATGACGCGAAAGCCCGGGTACTCAGCCGGCGTCCCACGTATCCGCTTGTATCTCCCAAACCAAGGTTTTGAAGAGCCGTTTTCACCGTGCCGTCCGATTTGATATCGCCAAACGGATTTTTGCGACTTAACAGCAGCGCACGAAGCGCGGTAAGCAGCTGGTCATGCCGCCCCTTCTCCAGGCTGGCACCGGATGCCTCCACCACGCTGCAGAGCTCTTCCTGCAACATATCAAAGTAGTCATCATCCAGATCGGTGGCAGGCGTGCCTGTCTGGGGGTTACCACGGGTAAAACCGTTCTTACCCGCGCCGAACTTATCCTTTTGCGCGGTTTTCGTGTCTATACGATGCATGGATTACTCCGGATATTTAAAAATTACGTAGGTATGCGACGGGCAGAGTTTGTTAAGCACACATTCGACAACTGTGTCGCCCCAGATACGCAGTGCGGAATCACAGGGATCGCGTAACAGTGGCCTTTTGAAATGTGCTCCCATTTACAGTTGCGGGACAGCGTCGGATTCACACCGATCTTCCCTTTTAAACAAATTAAAAAATCTAATTTGTACCTCTATCCTATTATTCCGTTTTTATTATTATACCATAGTATTAAATCTTAACAGAATAGAAATGTTGGTCTTTTGAAGTTCTAAAGATTAGATTTAGAGCTCTATCCCTCTCTTTCGAGGTTTTATCCACTAAATTTGAAGCGCTATCCTCCACTTTTGAAGTTCTAACCGCCAGTTTAAATTCTATCCTTCCAGTTGATGATTCTATCCGCCAGTTTTTGAATTCTATCCTCCACTTTTGAAGTTCTATCCTCCAGTTTTTGAATTCTATCCTCTACTTTTGAAGTTCTATCCACCAGTTTAAACTCTATCCTTCCAGTTGATGATTTAGAATTCTATCCCCTACTTTTAAAACTCTATCCTCCCATCCATTTCAAATATTTAGAATTTACTCTATAATTAAGAAAAAAAGGGGGCGGTCTGAGATGATTATGGGTTTACATCATGTGCAAATTACAATTCCGAAAGGTTGTGAGGAGCAAGGGAAGGATTTTTATTGTCATGTCTTAGGACTTCAAGAATTAGAGAAGCCTGATTCCCTTAAAGGACGTGGGGGATTTTGGTTACAGCTTGGTCAACAGGAGGTCCATGTAGGGACAAAGGATGGCTTCGATCGTTTGACCACAAAGGCGCATATTGCATATCAAGTAGCGGATATTCAGTATTGGCGGAAGAAACTCGCAGCTCATCAAATCAAGATACTCGATTCTGTGCCTATTCCTCATTACGAGCGTTTTGAATTCCGTGATCCCTTTGGTAATCGTGTAGAAATGATACAGAAAATCGTGTAGGCTGCCTCGTTTTGGGGCAGCTTTTTTCATGGAATTGTTCCATATTACATCTTACTGAAACATTTGTAATAAAACTGTAAATTCCCTTGACAAAGCCTTTTATAGCAAGTGTTGAAGCCCTCCCTTCAGTTACCCTGGTAACATTTACCGCCCAGAAGCCCTACTTTTTCATGCTACGATTATTTCCATGGCAAAGGTATACAGGAGAAATCCTACTAGATGCTTTAGGAGGTTACGCAACATGAATAGACGATTTTTATCTACAACACTTGCATTAACAATTGGATTTAGTTCATTTGGAATGGTGCAAACAGCGATCCAGCCAATACAAGTAGAGGCTGCGACTACAAATGCTCAGAACAACGCACAGGCGGTAGCTGCAAAAGCAGACCAATTAATTCAGACTGGTAAAAGCTTAATGGGGCAAGCAACATACAGCAATTCAGTTTACAAGCCTACATACCCATACAAATTTTCTTGTGCTTCATTTTTAATGTACATCTTCGAGAAAAACGGGGTAGACCTTGGTACGTATAATGAAAATTATATGATTCAGCAAGGGACTTATGTAGCGAGAAACCAATTACAAAAAGGCGATTTAGTGTTCTTTAAAAGTAAAAAAACAGGAACTGATCCCGATCATGTCGGCATGTATATTGGCGACAATAAAATCATCCATATGGCTGATACCAAACAAAATATAGTTATCTCTGATTTAAATAGTAAGCCGTATTATACGGAAAACTATGTATCTGCACGTAGAGTATTACCTACTCTGCTATCTGCCAACCCTGCTACAAAAGGCGATAAAATTGTAGAGAATGCTCTATCCTATAAAAACAAAGTAACGATTAGTTCCACAACAAATGAGGCTAGCTTACGCTTTACAGCTCCAACTTTCGTTGATTTTATCTATCGTAAAAGTGGTGTGACACTCGGCGCAACTTCATTAAACCAATTAATGAACCAAGGATCCACTGTGGCACGTGCTAACTTAAAGAAAGGTGACCTAGTTTTCTTTAATAGTGTCAAAGGTTCTAAAACACCTTCACTTGTCGGGATTTACGCAGGAGATCACCGTATCATCATCCCTAATTCAGATGGTGTAATGACAAGAGTATTATTTGTAGATTACTATACTGAACATTATATTACAGCGAAGCGCGTTTTCTCTGGTAGCACCTCTACGCCCAGCGTAAGTGCACCTTCAGCAAGTACATCTGCCGATAAAATTATTGCAACTGCTACTGGCTTAGCAAGCAAAGCAAAATTCGGCTATACGTACAATGAGAGTGCACTGACTTTTACAAGTGCGGGCTTTACTTATTATGTCTTTAAAAAGCATGGTATTGATTTAAAAGATAAACTAGCAAGTAAACAGGCTTTAGTAGGGACACGTATTCAAAAATCACAATTACAAAAAGGGGATCTACTGTTCTTCTCTACGAATAATGGTGGACAAGAGATCACACAAACGGGTATTTATATAGGCAATAACCAATATATTAGTATGACAACTAATAATATTGTAAAACAAAACATTTCTTCGACGTGGGCACAAAAGAATTTTGTAAGCGCTCGACGCGTCTTAAAATAAATGAGGATAGGGGTGTCTCAATCATGTTGAGACACCCTTTTTCTATGCGTTTTTTAGTTTATTGGCAAATTCGATCATGGATCTACTAGACATCGGTCCCTTAATTAAAACTATCGTGTCTGCATCTAGCTTTGGTTTCAATAATTCTAAAACGCCTGCTACCTCTTTAAACGTATGAACCTCTGCGCTGGTTCCATCCTTTTGCGCTTGATCGGCAATCTTCTCTGCCCTTTTGCCGATGGTAATCAATGTATCGATCTTTCTTACTGCTACCATGGAGCCGATTTCGCGATGATATTTTTCTTCAAAATTGCCTAATCGCTTTATATCCCCTAAAACAAGAATGACCTTTTTGTCTTTTCCCACCGTATCTAGCACTTTTAAGGCTGCCTCTACAGATGTTGGGTTATTTGTCCATGTATCATCAATAATCGTACTGTCACCAAGTCCTGTCGTAAACTCTAAATGTCTTGCCATCTGTTTAAATGTTCTTAGTCCTGCGATTGCCTGACGAATGGTCAGCCCCATTTCATGGCTCGCTGCAATCGCGGCTAAGGCATTATAGACCTGATGCTCTCCATAGCCTGGGACAAACACATTGTATGTTTCATCCGCTACCTCTAAAACAAACTTCATGCCCGTATTGGCAAACTCCACTTTCGAAGCCTTGTAATCTGCCGTATCCTGTAAGCCAAACTTGATAATCTTCCCTTTAAATCTTTTCAATGAGATTTTTTTAGTATTGGCATCATCAGCATTAATGATTAACGTGCCATCTTCTTTAATGCCTTCCACAATTTCTGCCTTAGCCTTAATATAGCCCTCCAAATTGAGACAGCCATCTAGATGATGCACACCAATGTTTGTAATGATCCCAATAGTTGGCTGATAGATCATACATTGATGTTTAATATTCCCCGTATTCCCTAAGCCTAATTCAAAGATAGCAGCTTGTGTTTTATCGTCAATGCCCGTTAAATAAGGTAATGATTGCCTTGGCTCGTTTTTACTACTGATGGATGCTTGCACTTGCCAATGCTGACTAGCAATATGTTTTAACATCTCTTTTGTCGTTGTTTTCCCACAAGTTCCTGTTAAAGCCACAACGGGAATTTCAAAGAGCCCACGATAATACTCGATAAATGTCCAATATGCCTGTGCAACACTTTTCACTTGTAAAACGGTTGTATTTTCCAGTGCATTTTTTAACTCTGTAGACGATTTATCGGATATGATAAGAGACGGACCTTTCCGATCAATCTCTTGCCAATTGATTTGATCGTTTCGACTAACAAACAGGAGCGAATGGCTCTTTGTTAAATCATGCCGATTATAGTAGATCGCCTGCTTAACAGACCATTGTTCAGATCCGTGAATGAGCTTTCCCTGTAGGACATTTCTAAGTTTCTGCACACTAATGGATTGCAAGTGTACTACGCCTCCTCTCTTTATCAATCTTGTAGATGACTTATTTCTTCTCTTGATCTAGCGTGCTGCTTTTTGATCAATTACTATACCTTATTAGAAAGCTCTTCTATGTGGCACAGTCAATATCCTATATGGAAAGAAGCTAATCAGCAGGTGGTGGAGGCTTTAGCTTTAGCTCCGTTGCTAGTTTAGAGACCTGTTTGCTATACATATCTCCCTTTATGAGAATGATGGTATTTTCATCCACAATCTTCTGCAATAACGGATAGACTAGCGTACTATTTTTAAATGTATAAACAGGCGCGCTAAATCCTAGCTTTACTGCATGATCAGCCATAATCCTTGCGTGTTCTCCAATGGTAATCAGGACATCCACGCCAATCCGTTGAATTAATTCACCCGCCTGTTCGTGAATAATGTAGCCCCACGAACCTAAATCGGTAATCGTACCAATAACCGCAATCTTTTTCTTGCCGTCACCTAATTCATTCAACACTTTTAAGGCAGCCTCTAAGGAAGTGGTTGTAATACTCCATGTATCATCCAATAACATGGAATGATTAATGCCCTCAAAGAGTTGCAGTTGTTTTTTTAATTGACGGAATGATTGAAGCTGTTGTGCTGCGACTGGAATAGGGATCCCCATATCATGGACCGCGGCAATGGCAGCAAGAGCATTATAAACCTGATGCTCTCCAAACCCTGGTACAAGTATGTCATAGCTTTTTCTATCATGATGCAGAATAAATTTCATCCCTTTTTGATAGTAGTGGATATGGCTTGCGCGAAAATCACAGGAGTCATGCTTTCCTACCCTAATCAAACGCCCACGAAATCTCGAAACATCTATTTTTTTCGTATTCATATCTTCAGCATTGATAATTAATGTACCTTTTGGATGAATGATATCTAGCATTTCTCCCTTTGCTTGAATATAGCCTTCTAATGTTTTGCAATAATTTAAATGATGGGCTCCGATATTCGTAATAATACCGATTGTCGGTTTGAAATATCTTCCTGCATTCGTAACGTCTCCAGGTGAGCCCACTGCTGTTTCAAAAACGGCAGCCTCGGTTTCTTCCTCAATGCCCAGTAAATATTGCAAAGAAGCCGTTCTAGAATTGCTGCTCAATGTCGTCGCAGTCACTTTCCGATCAGCTGAAAGAATATGTTTAATCATCTCTTTTGTCGTTGTTTTGCCTGATGTACCTGTGATTGCGACAATCGGAATATGAAACTGGCTGCGATAAAAATGGACAAATTTCCAATAAGCCTCTTCTGCATTCGCTACCTGTATCATAATGACATGATTGGGAATGTCAGTTGGCCGATAAGCTCTATCGGTCACTAGCACTAGAGGAGAAAGTGGCTCAAGATTTTTCCAATTAACAATACGTTTACTTGTAAAAAGGGCCGTATTGGACTTTTTCACTTGCTTTAATCGATAAGCCCCATGCTGAATCAGTGTATCCTCTGACCCGTGCACTAGATAGCCTGCCGTAATCATTGCTAAATTTTTCACCGAAAGAGGCTTCATATCTTTTCTCCCTCCTTTCTTTTCTAGTATATGTAACCTTTTAAAAGTTGCTTGGATGTAGACAAGATACATAACTAGAGGAAATCTATTTCATTGCATATATATAAAGGTGATTAAGTATCTAAGTACCAATAGAAGGAGTGATATACCTGAAAGCCATTGTATTTATCGGTACAAACAAATCTGGGTCTAGTCGTGAAGCAACAAGGGCAGCAGAAAAATTAGGCTACTTCACAGTACTTTTCACAAATAATGAAAAACAACTTCAGCAGCGCAGAGCCTACCCCGACATCCATAAAATGATACTCATTGATACTTTTGATATCGAGAGCATGAAAGATGAAATTGAGAAACTAGGAAAAGCTGGATTAAATATTAAAAGTATCGTTAGTTTTGTTGATCCATTTGTCCATATTGCTTCAATACTATGTGATGAATTTTGTCAGAACTATACATCCTCCAGTGCCATTGAAACTATGGAGGATAAAGAAAAAACAAGAAAGTTTTTACAAGACCAACCATACTCACCAAAATTTTCGCTCATGAAACCGAACGAACCTATAGCTAAAAATTTAACCTTTCCATTAATCGTAAAATCTCCTAAATCAACTGGCTCAAAAGATGTCTTACTAGCAACGGATGCCGACCAACTCAATAACCACCTCAAAGCACTACGCAGTAAAAATCCCTATGAAACCATCATGATTGAAGAATATCTAGATGGCCCTCAATATTTAGTAGAGGCGGTTGTTTATCAACGACAACCACATGTCATTGGTATAATTGAGCAAGAAATTACGCAAGGAAAACGATTTATCATTACTGGCTATGGTGTTCTAGTGAAAGCCCCTAAAGACATCCAATCAGGCATCGAGGAGGTACTCCATTCCATCGTGAAAGCCTTTGGTATTGAGAATGGGGCACTTCACTTAGAGCTTAGATTAACCCAAAATGGTTGGAAACTTATCGAGATCAATCCTCGAATTTCAGGTGGCGCTATGAATAATATGCTACAAGCAGCTCTAGGTTTTAGTTTAGTAGAAGAAACACTGAAGATTTTGCTAGGAGAACAGCCTAATCTGCAACCAAGACATAAAAAATTTGTGTATACAAAATATGTCATTGTGGAAAGTAGAGGAATTTTAGAAAAGGTTATTGGCAAGGCAAGAGCGACAAGATCAACTGGCGTCGTTGAAGTATATGTCAAACCGAGAAGAGGCACCCTCCTCACCCCACCTTTATCGATGGGTCATCGTTACGCCTATGTCATTGCAGAGGGAGCAACCTTGAAGGAAGCAAGAAATCACGCAATCACTGCAGCGAAGGAAATAAAATTCATTTTGAGAGTTTGAAAAAAATAACCCGAATAATTGCCGCTTGCCAGTGGACAGTTACTCGGGCTTTTTTATCTTCATCAGTCGTAAACGTTTATTCTTCTTTAAACGTTTGATCTAAAAACTTCACGGTTTCAAACATATTGGTTTTACTTGCACCCTTCACAAGAATGGTATCATGGGGCTTAATGAGCTTTTCAAGGAGGGCATGCAATTGATCTTTATTAATAAAATGATGTACTCTGGATGGGTCCATGCCCTTCGCGATGGCAGCATTACTCATTTCATCTGTCCTAAAGCCATAGGTAATAAATTCATCGATGCCGATCTCATACACGTACTCTCCAACCTTACGATATTCCTCTTCCCTCAAGACACCAAGTTCTCGCATTTGCCCAATAATGGCTACCTTGCGATTTGTTGCGATATTCTTCAGTACATCGAGCGCAGCACGAACCCCCTGCGGATGAGAGTGTACTGTATCATCAATAACCGTTATATCATCACGGCAATTATAAATCGTTAAACGTCTTGGTGGTTTTTTAAAGTTGAGCCCTGCCTGAATATCAAGTGGACTAAATCCTAAAAAATCAGCCACTGCCACTGCATTCAATGCGTTGTATACATGATGTTCTCCTAAAATAGGAATATATAATTCTATTTCTTGCCCATGCAGCTTCATTTTAAAGGACATGCCGACATCTTTATATTGCAAATCATATGCACGGTAATCCGCTTCTTTTTTAATGCCTACCGTGATGATTTTCCCTTTAAATTGCTGTGTCTCTAAGTATCTTGAATTGTCATCATCTTGATTGACAATGAGTAATCCCTGTTGATCCATGCCATGAATCAATTCCGATTTTGCCTTGGCAACACCCCTTACATCTCCATCAAAGTTCCCAACATGGGCTAAGCCTATATTCGTTACAATACTAATATTCGGCTGAATGATGCTACAGTGATTAGTAATAATGCCTGGGTAAGCCATACCATACTCTAATACAACGGCCTGATGTGTATCATTGATTTCTTCCTTATGCTTTTTCGTATGCTCCGTCGTATTCCAATAATCCTTTGATTCAAATACATTCCACTTTTTCGATAAAATCGAACCCACAAATGCCTTTGTCGTGGTTTTCCCTGCACTTCCTGTAATCGCAATAATAGGTAAGGTTTTCTTTGCCTCCACCTGCTTCGTTTTTTGTTGGACAATTTTCTTTTTCAGCGGTTTTTGATTTTTGGCAAGATACATCGCATAACGGATAGAATGGATGACCACATCTAATTCCAAGTAAAAGGCAGGAGGACAGCCTGGGCGCCAATTGACCTCATACATCCAAATTTTTTGATGTTGATCTAACCCTACATCAATGCCAATTTCATCAATAACTTCCCCAAATTTCGCCATTTGAATTTCATCCAGATGATGTGCCAGCGCCAGTGAAAAATGCTCAAGCATTCGCCGAATATTATAGGCCTCTTCCTTAAACTCCTGCTCCAAAAAAGGATCTAAATAATTGGTATAGCCACCATTATTAATATTCGGTATGATGGAGCCATTCGGTGCAATGCGTGGATACACCGTTGTCACTACCCATTTACCTTCTCCATTTTTTTGAACATGTAGGCGGAAATCATAGACCTGACCAGATTTTGTAACAGATTGAATATAAGGCTGCATAATAAAGGTGCCAGACGCAAGTTGCTCCTTTATCAATGCATCCAATTGTGGCTTTGTATAGGTTGTCGTGGTGCTATCCTTTCGCACCTCAAAATATTTGGCTCCCGCCTTCGTTATAAAATAAATACCCTTCCCTTTTCGTCCATCAATTGGCTTAAACACAACTCGTTTATAATAATTAACGAACTTATGAAATAAATCGGCATCCTTTACAATTTCAGAGGGAATCAAATACTGTTCAAATTCCTTCGCTTCCTTTAATCGTTTCATCACATTCCATTTGTTCCCGATTGAATGGGTTGTGAATGGAATCTCCTCTTTTAAACGGTCAATAATCTCCTTCGAGACAGATAATTTCTCAGGGCTTCCTGCATTATAGATAACATCAGGAAAGGGCATTGTTTTCTCTTGCCATTGTCCATTCTCATAGACCTTTGCTCGAATAGAACGTTTGGCAAAGTCCACACTTTTAGGTGTGAAATAAAAAAATGTTGCGCCTTCAGCTTTCGCAACTGCTGCAAAGGCATAAGACTTGAGTACTGTTGTTGGATCAAGTCGATGATGCAGCATACCAATAATCGTCATAGCTAAACTTCCTTTCATTAGATTCTCTCTCTATTACATTCACTTTGTATCCCTTGCATATAGACAGATGCTCTAGCTTTAGTAGTTTAATATGGTACTACCATTTCGGCTCTATGATAAATTTCCCCTTCAACATGTCTGGCTTTAAGAGCTGAATGGCCGATATACCACTGAGTTCAATAGATTTCTTTGTACTTGTTTTTTCTAACCTCACCACATCTGCAATCGAATTTGTATCGTTTCCTTCATAATCAAAAGCACGCAACAATGATACTGTGCCACGGCAACGCTCTCTATCAACATCCTCAATGCGGAAAAACTCTGTCTCAAACTGTTTCACTGTATCCAATAAACTTAAATGAGCACCACTATGTGTAATTAAAAAAAATGGAATCGTATCACTCCCGACAATTTTAATAAGTAGCTGACCAAAATATTTAGAATGAAAATTCATCATAATATCCTGAAGATCCTTTAAATCACTTAAAGCTTCACATAAAAAGTGATTTCTTTTCTTATCACTATTCAATTCGTAGCCCCCTCTCTTAGTTTGACTATACGATTTGATCCGTGTAAGTTGCCCTCTCGTTATCATATGTTGCGACAAAAAATATGGCGACTTCTTCCTAAAGAAACTAAAAAAACCTCCACCAATGAGGGGGAGGCTTTTGCCAAAGCTTATGTTGCG
Source organism: Lysinibacillus sp. 1 U-2021 (assembly GCF_029916965.1). NCBI lineage: Bacteria > Bacillati > Bacillota > Bacilli > Caryophanales > Bacillaceae > Lysinibacillus > Lysinibacillus sp. 1 U-2021. The sequence goes on along the minus strand of NZ_CP123966.1, from coordinate 2,861,461 downwards.
AGGAGATCATGTATTGTGTATTGTTCTAATGCAGTAACGGTATGGTGTTTTGTATTGAATGGTAATTGCTTGGTAATCTCGTTCGGAATGACCACTGTATAAAGTCCCGCTGCTACAGCGGCTTGTGCGCCATTCGGTGAATCCTCAATTGCCATGGCCTCATCAGCCTCTACTCCTAATTGTTCAAGCGCCTGCAAGTAAAGCTCTGGATCAGGCTTAACATTTGTCACCGTGTCAGCGCTACAAAAGCAATCAAAGTAATGTCGGATACCCAGCCGATCCATATACACATCAATCCATTGACGACTGGAGCTACTAGCAAGTCCAATCTTCAAACCCGCTTCCTTTGCCTGCTGTAGCAATGTTAAAATACCAGGTCTTAGCGTTTCCGTTTCCATCCATTGTGCATGGCGTTGCTGAATGGATGTTTGAAAAGCCTCCACATCCAGTTGTATGTGATGATGTGTAACAAGATATGTATAGGGATTAAAGGTTTGAAGATTGGTCCCAAGGCACTTAGCATAGGTTGCTAACGATAATTCAACACCATATTGTGCATAGGCATCTTTAAAAACGTTATACCATGCTGTTTCCGTATCAATGATTGTACCGTCAAAATCAAAAATTAGAGCTTTTATCATCAAATTCCCCCATTCTATTGGTTTGCGCTGAACTAAGCCTAGGTTTTGGCAGACCTCTCCATCGATTTTCTAATCCTATCCATTACTTTCGCATCTCTATCCGCCTATCCTCATAGATCTGATCCTTTTGCTAGACTATCCACCACTTTGCTAATCCTATCCCTTGATTTAGAACCGCTATCCGCTACTTTTGCATTTCTATCCGCTTATCCTCAAGCATCCAACTCTTTTGCAAAGCTATCCACCACTTTGCTAATCCTATCCCTTGATTTAGAACCGCTATCCGCTACTTTCGCATTTCTATCCGCCTATCCTCACAGATCTGACGCTTTTGCTAGGCTATCCACCACTTCTTCACCTTTATCCCCCTGATTCAACAAGATAACGCCCCCTATAATGAGGACAATACCGATCGCAGAATAAACAGTAAAAATATCGTGCCAAATGACAATGCCTACCAGAACGGTTAAAGCTGTGCCGACACCTGACCAGATAGCGTAGGCCAAGCTTAATGGCATGGTTTTTAAGCAGAGGGATAGGCTATAAAACGAAATACCATAGCCAATTGCTACCGCCAAGGATGGGACGAGGACAGTAAAGCCGTCTGAGAACTTCAGCATGGTTGTTGCAAAGATCTCGCTTATAATCGATAGTGTTAAAAATAAATAGCCTTTCATCCTGTTCAGCCTCCTAATGACCACCAGCAAGATTGAGTACCACAACACCCAAGATAATGCATAGAATCCCTAATACCTTCTTGCGATTAAATCGTTCCTTATAGAGGACAACTCCCACAATAGCGGTTAACGCTGTCCCTAAACCTGCCCAAATTGCATAGGCTGTGCCAATAGGAATCACTTTTAATGTTAAGGCTAAACAATAAAATGCCGTTCCATAGCCTACTACTACGCCAATTGATGGCCCAATTCGTGTGAAGCCCTCCGTACGCTTGAGCAAGGAACTGGCAAAAACCTCTGCTATGATAGCGAGCATTAAAAAACTAAAAGCCGTCATTCAAAAAATCCTTTCTGCTTTGCTTCTAGATGTCATCTTCTTCCTCTACATACTCCAATATATCTCCTGGCTGGCAGCCCAAAGCTTTACAAATGGCATTTAATGTAGAAAAACGTACGGCTCTTACTTTGCCTGTTTTTAAATTAGAGAGATTGACAATCGAAACATCTACCCTCTCTGCAAGTTCACTCAGCTGCATTTTACGATCCGCTAGCATACGATCTAATCGAATAATTATGGTCATGTTTTCACTTCCTAAGCTGTTGCATCATATTCATCCTGAAGGAATGCACCGTATCGGAAAATACGTGCAAAGGTCCAAATCACCACACCACATAGTAAAAGAGTCCAGTGAATGCCTGTAAAATGATAGCTAATCCCCTTGATCAAACCCGTCTCTACAAATCGGGACTCCAATTGGAATTGTTGCATAATCAGATAGACGGTATATGTACGAAATGCATTTACTGTCAAGCTCAATACAATCACACAGTAGGCAATTCTCTCCATTTTTTTACTATTAGCGAGTGAAAATACAATACCTTTTGATAAGTTACTTAATATATTCCTCACTTGTACAATAATCATTAATAAAATAGCTATGTATATTGTAGCAGTAAATAGAAAGGTCATGACATCTTTTTTTGAATAGTGAATGTCCCTTGTCACATGGTCTGCCAGCTTCATTTCCAATCCTTCTAACTGAACGGCAGCGGTCACACTGCCCTTTGCTAATAAATGATTCACTTGTTGCTCTGATACCACTATTGCCCCCACCATAAAAATCGCGAGCATCGTCAAGACAAAAATCATCATCACCATGATGATGGTAAAAGCGGTACGAAGCCCCTTTGTCATCCATCGAAATTCTTTACTTTGAATTGTTTGCCCCATTATCAACCTCTCCCTCCCTTCTCTCTATTATACATCCCATTTTATCTCTATCAATAATTTTTTAATGTTTATCATTAATAAATTATTGATAAAGATAAACCCTCTAAAGGTAGAGGGTTTATTTTAATAATCCTATCTTTACTAAATATTCTTTTGCTACTTCTGCTGCAAGCTTTCCTTCTACATTCACCTGATAATTCATTTCTCGCATTTCATCATCTGTAATGTGATCAGCTAGTTGATTTAACGCTTCTCCAATCTCTGGATAGTCAATCAGCGTTTCTTTCCTTAGTAAAGGCGCTCCCTGGTATGGTGGGAATAATGCTTGATCGTCCTCCAATACACGTAGCTTGTATTGACGAATTTCACTATCCGTTGAATAAGCATCTAGCAAATTAATATCACCTGATTGTATTGCCTGATAGCGAAGCTTTGGCTCCATCGTTGCAAGTGTCGTAAAGGCTATCCCATACCGTTTTTGTATGCCAACATAGCCATCCTCACGGTCATTAAATTCTAATGTAAAGCCTGCTTTCACCTTCTGCTCTATCGGTTTAAGATCAGAGATTTTTTGCAGTTGATAGCTCTCAGCCAGCTCCTCTGATACAGCGAGTGCATACGTATTGTTATAGCTCATGGGACTTAGCATGACCATATCGAATTGCTCCTGCATCCCCTCTTTCGCCTGAAGATAGACGTCTTCTTGGTTATTATTAATGGCTTCTTCCTTTAAAAACTCCGAAATAGCGGTGCCTGTAAATTCAGGATAAATATCAATGCTGCCCGATTTCAATGCATTAAATACAAATGAAGTTTTACCAAGCCCTGGCTTTAATGTCACCGTTAAATCGGTCTCCTGCTCAATTAATAATTTATACATATTGATGAGAATCTCAGGCTCCGCACCAAGCTTTCCTGCAATGACAATTTCATCTTGCTGTTTACTGCTTAGGAGCGGGAAGAAAATCATTACCAGTGCCGCTAAACTAATGAGACTCAACGTCGTTACTGTTTTTTTAAAGGACAGAGATTCTAACTTTTTAAGCGCCACATCAAAAATCAGGGCTAAAATAGCAGCGGGAATGGCTCCTATAAGAATGAGTGCCGTGTTATTTCGGTCAATCCCAAGTAATATAATATCTCCTAAGCCTCCTGCACCAATTAAAGCAGCTAATGTTGCTGTTCCCACAATCAGCACCATCGCTGTCCGAATACCAGCCATCATAACAGGCATAGCAAGTGGTAGCTCAACCTTTACTAAACGCTTTGATCGATTCATTCCCATAGCTAATGCCGCTTCTTTCAGTGATGGGTCAACCTCATTGATGCCCGTGTAGGTGTTTCGTAGAATAGGCAACAGCGCATAGACGACTAACGCAATAATTGCGGGAACTTTCCCAATACCGAATAAAGGGATTAATAAGCCGAGCAACGCTAAGGAAGGAATCGTTTGCAGCACAGCACTGATTCCAATAATACTCTCGGCTATTTTCTTTTTATTGGTTAAATAGATACCTAGGGGAATAGCGATGAGGACAGCAAAAAATAGCGCAATAAAAGAGATTTGGATATGCTCTAGTAATGCAGCCAGCAGCTGTGCCTTCCGTTCCTGAAATACATCTACCACATTAGCCACCATGCACATGCCCTCTTTTCTTAGAATCCGCTGCTAAATAACGAAGCGTGGAAGCTCTTGTCACCATGCCAATGAGCTTGCCATTCTCTTCGACACCTAACAAGTCATGCTCGGCTAATTTTTCAAGAATCGTCGGAAATGGGGCATCTACAGGAATGGTATGCCCAAAGTCGTTTGTCACTGTGATTGGCTGTAACACATCATGGATCGTAAACAATTGATCCGACTGCTTACCTCCAATAAACTGTTGGACAAAATCATTTACAGGATTTTGTAGCAATTGCTGTGGAGTGCCTATCTGAACAATTTCGCCATCTTTCATAATACAGAGACGATCTCCTAATTTCAGTGCTTCCTGCATATCATGTGATACAAATACTATGGTTTTCTGGATGGTACGCTGCATCTCTAGTAGATCATCCTGTAGTTTGGTGCGACTAATAGGGTCTAGCGCACTAAAGGGCTCATCCATTAAAATAATTTCTGGGTCAGCTGCCAAGGCACGAACAACGCCAACCCTTTGCTGTTCGCCTCCTGACAGCTCCTTTGGCTTACGCTGACGATATTTCGCTGGCTCTAGACCCACCAACGCTAATAGTTCGTCTACACGCTGATGGATTTTCGTTTTACTCCATTTCTTCAGTTCTGGTACAACCGCAATATTTTCCTCTATTGTCATATGCGGAAATAGGGCGATTTGCTGTAGTACATAGCCAATACTCCAACGCAGCTCATGGATATTATAATCGCTAATTCTTTTATCATTGATCCAGATGGTGCCTGCTGTTAAGGGTATTAATCGATTAATCATCTTCAACAAAGTAGTTTTGCCGCATCCACTAGGGCCAATAATAACAAAGAATTCACCCTTTTTAATTTCTACATTTAGCGCTTTGACAGCTATTTGGTTGTTATCATATTGTTTTGAGACATTGTCAAATGTAATCATCTGTCATCTCCTTTAAAATGTGCTCATGAAATGCGTTCACTTTTTATATTTCACCAACAAAAATCATTTCAAACATTTGTAGATAGCTGCAACTATTTCATTCTAAATACCTCGCCTTTGGGTACAAACGGTAGCTTGGCCCCCTGTGGTAGTACGAAGGCATGCTGTCTTTTAATGGCTAAACGATCACATTGTCCATCTGTAATAATCAGAATAGGACCATCCTTTGGAAAATCCTGTGCTGCTTCAAGTAGCTGTATACCAGGCTGTAACACTGTGCCTCCTCTACCTCTTACCTTCACTTTCGTTAATAGTTCTTCAGGGGCTAGATAGCCCGCGTCATAGGCAACAGCATCACAAAATATAACCCGAACAAAGGGGACATCTCTAGCGATGCTATAGCTCGCTATTGTGCCGAGTGCTTTTCCTAGTAAGAGACGGTCCATGGAGCCTGATGTATCAATAAGGACTGCGAAAGTACGTCCATCTTCCTCACCGCTTTGATGAATCCATCTTGGTCTAGCTATATCAGGTGTCGATGCTTGCCTTCTACTGGGGCGGGTATACGTTCTAACTTTCTCTATCGGTTGAAACATCCGATCAAACCATTTGGCTAATGCCACATCCCAGGCAATAGGAGGCTGTGCTAGGCTACGAATTTCCTCAATGAGCCCTTGTGGCAAATATCCTCTCTCTTGGGTCATATGATAGCTTAACCCTTGACTCAATGCCCTTCTATAAAAAGCATCTAAATCCACCCCAACCTTGCCTTCCCAAAAATCTGGTGGATTCGTTTCGATCATATCTCCTATGCCCTGCCCTCGAAAGGTTCTTAATTTGCGATACATCCTAATCTCTGTAACTATACGATCATAAATAGATTCGGCTGAAAGTCCCTTTAATGCTGGATCATATAGCCCGCCAAATGCTGGCATCTCGCCGATTTGCATATCGATGAGCCAGCCATTGATAACATAATCACAAGCAACATTCCATAAGTAAGGATCACGTCCTTGTCTGCGGGTCGCATGGCTTAAACCTGCATGCAGCAATTCGTGTGCCATGAGAAACCGCATTTCCTCATCGGTCATTCCCACCGCCGTATTCAAATAAATTTCCTTTGTTTCGACTGCAATGGCTGCGACCGAAATATCCATTCTTGTGCAAATAAGTGGGTCTTCAATGATCGCAAAATCTGCTGCCAAAGCACCAAATAAGGGATAGGAGCTCATAAACCAAGCCTTTGCGCGCTGTGCTTGTGTTACCCTCGTTGTGCCTCCCAATGTATTTTCTACCCCTCCCGCTACTCGTATGGCACTTTGCACGGCTTTCGATAAACCTTGTGCAAATAATGCAGCGAAATTACTATTCCCTCGATAAAAATAGCCTGTTTGATTTTGTGATATAACAAAGTCCCCTTGACCTGGCATTGTACTATAGCCTTTCAAATCATCTGGCACACCTTCGCGTAAAAATCTTTCATATAATTTTTCCTCAGAGCTAATGGCCTCAAAAAGAGGATTACTCATTTCCTTTGGTGCTTGACCAAATTTTAGCTCTGCTAAAAATTTTGTTATATAGCAGTCACAGGCAATATTCCACAGCTCCTGCTGCTCTTTTGGTTGATGATGATGTAAGCCTAGGTGTAGCAAGCAATGCGCTATCACATAAGCCCATTCATTTGGCTGACCTTTTTTATCCTGATTCACATAAATAACACCTGCGCTTGTAATGTAAGCCCAATCCTTTTGGGGCATACTTTCGTATTGCATGTAAACAGCATGACACAACGCCTCGAACAGGGGATGTGTACAGACAATGTCATGCCCACGTGCAATGGCTTTCTCATTTTTATGCTCCTGCTGTGATGCTTTCTTCTTTTTGGCCATACGCTACCCTTCCTTTTTGGCTACTAAACGCGGTAAATCTCGGATAACCTCCAGCATAAACCAGGCAGGTAATGCTTCACCCTTTTGCTCTGACACAACCATCTGTGCAATTTCTAAGCTGATGGATGATAGGTCCTTGATCAAGTCTTTGGCACGAAAGGCTAATTGCCGTTGATTGCCCTTCAATGTCGTATGCTCGTTCGGAAGCTCCTTCAGTAACTGAGCCCGGAAGGATTGTGCCATGAAATAAAGCAAATCTCTTTCATCAGGTTGATCGGGCCAACGTAATTCTCCTTGAATAATTTTAGCGAGATCATATTTACTTTGCACTTGCTTGATAAAGGCTTTAAATTGACTGGCAGTATGCGCGGATAGGCAGCTACTTGCTAATAGATCAATTGTTTGTTCTTGTAAGCTATTGCCATATGCATACAAACAATCACTTAACATATGCCATGAACGAGGCGTGGAGAAGGGTTCTTCTGTTTTCGGTGGTTCGTTCCATAAATGATCGGGACGCATTTGAATATACTCAATCACATATGGATGTATTTCATGTGCATAGGCCCATTCAAGCCAATCTTTATGCGATGCCCTCAGCTGAACATGAACCATCCGATTGATTAATGCGGAGGACATCGGCTTAACAATCGCGTTATCCTGAGCCCGATTGCCTGCACCAATAACAATCGTACCCTCTGGCAATGTAAACTCTCCAATTCTGCGTTCATGAATAAGACTATAAAACGCTTTTTGTACTTCTTGTGAGCAAGCATTTAATTCATCTAAAAAAAGGCAATATGGTTCATCGCGTGCAATCATTTTAGGTGGACAAAAAACACTGTAGCCATCCTTAATCTGCGGAACACCAATAATATCCTCAGGTGCTAGCTGACTGCCCAATAACGATACACAATGTAGCCCTAATTCACTAGCAAAATTTTCAACAATCGCTGATTTCCCAATGCCAGGTGCTCCCCATATAAAGACTGGTCTTATTGTCGCTACATTCAGTAGAAAATCATATAGCTGTTTTTGTGTCACATTAAAAATTGTATTCAATCAAAACGCCCTTTCAACTAATTGTTTTAAAGGTTAATAATACCATTTTCTATGAAATTATTCTTGTCTCTACCATTCTATGAAATTGACTGCCAATTACTAGCTGTGAGAAAATAATAAAAATTGTAGTAGAGAGGTTGTGACCTATGCATATGGGCTTTCAGCTTATGGCAATTTCACAACTAGCAAAAAGGTTTTCAGCAGACTCTTGGTGGGCAAAGTCTTACAAGGATTTTAGTGAAGATGATCTAGTTGCGTACTATAAGGGGGATTTTGAGAGATTCAATTTATGTCTCAGAATTTTAAGATAGATTTAGGAACTAACTTAAGGCAAGAGACGTTCTATTAATGATGAAGTCTATTCAACTATACATCTCTTTCACTCTCTGTAATAATGAGAGATAGCTAAACTTTTAATAGAAGGGAGGGAGATGTGGTCACGACCAACATCCAGCTACAATGAAATACGTGCTAAACTTTTTTAAAGGACTTATGATTGCCGTTGTTGTTATTTGTATTTCGTTTTATATGGTGACACAGTTATTTAATACGACTGAAAGAGAAGAGTCTGTGGTTATTGATGATCGTCCAAGTGTGGAAGAGTTTATCGGTGAGATTGCAGAGACCGCACGAGATCTTGGTGCTGACAATGACTTATATGCATCCGTGATGATTGCTCAGGCGATTCTAGAAAGTGAGCATGGGCAAAGTGGACTTGGCTCTGCCCCTAATTATAATCTTTTTGGAATGAAAGGCAGCTACCAAAATAATTCCGTCACACTCGAAACCACAGAGGATGATGGGTCAGGCAACCTTTCTACCATCATGGCTGACTTCCGCAAATACCCTTCCTATGAAGCATCCATGCAGGATTATGTAAAATTAATGCGTAATGGCGTATCATGGAATAAAGATTTTTACGCAGGCGTTTTCAAAAGCAACACAACTACCTATACAGATGCGACCAAGTTTTTAACAGGCTCCTATGCAACTGATTCGGCTTACAATGAAAAATTAAATACATTGATCGCAAAATATGACCTTCAGCAATATGATAGCCCTGTAAAAGATAAGAAAACCATCACGGTGGCTGATGGAGATTCACTTATGAAGATTGCCGAAGCCTATAATGTGAAAGTGACATCACTTAAGCAGTGGAATCAGCTTCGAACAGAACGTCTTGAAGCAGGCCAGCAACTAAATATTTATCATTATTAACATAAAACGTCCATGACTCATCAAGGAGTATGGACGTTTTTTCTCATGAAACTAATTCGTTTGTCTAAACGTCTTAGTGTAAAAATGCGGAAAGGATAGGAACACAGTGAAGCGTACACAATTGCTCAGTCTTCTCGCCGTTAACCTTATGCTATTGCCATTGATTCAGCTTAGCTACAACCTATATTTCACAACAAAAATAGCAGAGGCTTCTTTTTATATCATTATTTTCCCCACTCTTATTATTTTATCGAACCTTTTACTATGTTGTAGTTGGCAAAGAGTAGCAGCTACTATCCATTGGACCTTTGTCTATGTGGGACAAGGCACCTCTATCGCCTGTTATTTTGTGTGGCATTATGGGCAACTAGAGCCCTATCCAGATATGCCCCCAGGTGAAGCAGTGTTTGATTTATGCATGAGTACATTTTTAATTGGGCTCTGGCAGTTTATCGTGTTAGCACTAATCCATCTCAGTACGTTTATCATCCTCAAGATGGGACTGACCTTTAAAAAAGCTTAACTAGTCTTCTGTGAGTTATATAAAGTACCTACTGCTAGTATGGTCGTGGCTAAATCCTGTCGATAGAGGGGATGTTTGGCATCTAGACTATTAATCGTTACTTCATTACCACCTAACGATGAATGGACATACAAATCATCACCCATGTATAGAGCAATATGACCTGGAAAATAGATTAAATCACCCTTCTGCATTCGGGCTTGCTCTATGTTAACGATAGGGAAGCCCTCTACTATTCGGGCATCACGATAAATATAGACACCGTTTAACATATAAGCCATTGAACATAAACCAGAGCAATCAATACCTAGTGGCGATTTGCCACCCCAGCGATAAGGGGCCGTTAAATAGCTGAGCGCTGTGTCCACCACATTTTCTCGGAACTGCTGCTCCGATAATGAATGTGCTGTTATTTTTGGTTGTAGCCATTTTGTTCGAACATACCCTATTTGTCCTGACACTAGCTGTACAGCTGACCATTCTTCAGGTACTGCTTCGTCTGACATCACACGAATGGAAGAGCCTCTTACAAGCGTTATCAGCTTTGTACTTTGAATACGTGGCTGCTGCAAAACATCTGCAAAGCTTTGACACACTACATACTGTGCATCTTGTTGCCATGTAGATGCTAGTGCTTCCTCTTGCAGTAAGTCTGCCTTCTGACAATAACCCTCGTAACGATAGGCCGTTTGAATAGAAACCCAAGCGTCATTGACATCCCTGATGATCTCTACGGTCATCCCATAAAGCACTTCATCGACTAATTCAGAATCTTTATCTGGCATGGCATGCAAGCTAGCAATCATGGCTGTAACGATAGCCTTCATCCTTCTCCCCCTTCCGCTTCACCAGCTGGTCATAGACAACTTTTGATAGACGACCAATGAGTTGGCGTGCCTGATCATTGTCCGTTACATTTGTTATAAAAACACCCATACTATAATCGACTGCATTCGTGTAAAATATCCCCACATCATGATCGACTGTATTCAGTCCGCCTGTTTTATGTGCCAGCCTCACATCCTCTACTAGATAGCGCTTTAGGGAGTCATGTATACGCTGACGGCTTAAAATATCAATGACTAGTTTATTGTAGGGAGGCGATAAAAGCTCTTGCTGATAGATTTGCGTATAAAGATGTGCCATATCCCTTGCTGATGTGCGATTATCTATGCCCTTTGCTAGCCGCTCCACATCCATCATTTTTCGCTGTAACAGTGTGTCCTGTAATCCGATATGCTGAAAATAGTCATTCAAATATTCCATGCCAACTACATCGATTAAGACGTTCGTAGCTGTATTATCGCTAGTAATAATCATCCACACTAGCAGCTCATAGAAAGTGCTATGTGTAAGTCTTTGTTCACTAATCACACTAAAATCCACCCAATCAGTTGGTGAAATCGTAAGCGTAGAATTAAGTGATAATTTGTTTTTCTCTATATATGAGAGCAAGGCTAACAGAATCGGCACTTTGATTAAACTTGCACTTGAAAATGAAGTCTCTAGCTGATGACTGATGAGCAACTGATTCGTTGTTAGATTTTTAATAAACAAATGTACGTTGTAGGGCGATTCTTGAATAAGTGTAGTAATTCTCTGCTCCATAGACCACCTACCCATTTACATGGATACGCTGATTGTCTGCATCCATCTTGATGGTTCTTCCTAAAGGAAGCGACATTGTTGGTAAACAATGACCACATGCCAAATCTGCAATTATAGGCTTCCCTAAAGGCACTAGAATTTCTTGAAAAATAGTTTGTAATGATAAGCTGTGTGCTGGCTTTTCGGGATTTTCAGGTTCGCAATTTGTCCAAGCGCCCAATAAAATGCCTGCCACGTCATCTAGCTTTCCTGCCAGTTTTAATTGTGTCAGCATACGATCCACCCGTTGCTCTGTTTCATCGATATCTTCTAAAAACAGAATTTTACCTCGTGTATCAATTTCATAGGGTGTGCCAAGTGAAGCTGTCACTAATGTTAAATTGCCACCGATAAGTTGACCTGAAGCACTCCCAGCCACCAATGTGGACATGGGCTGGTGAGAAGGATTTTTTAAGTAGTACGCCTTTCTTTCATTCTCCATAATCAGCTGAATAAACGACTGCCAAGTATAGTCATCCATCTCCTGCCTAATAAATTCTGTGGATGGCATCGGTGTATGATAGGTTACAAAGCCACATAGCTGATTAAAAGCTATATGTAGAGCGGTCACATCACTATAGCCAGCAAATACTTTGGGATTGGCACTTATCAAGTCAAAGTCTAATTGGGCTAAAATTTTCGTCGCACCATAGCCCCCACGTATACAAAAAATACCATCAATCATTGGATCATCAAACATACGATGAACATCTGCTACCCGTAATTCATCTGTGCCTGCTAAATAGCCATGTCTTGCGTGACAGGTCTCCCCAACGACCACATTGAGCCCTAGCTTTTCGATACTAGCAATAGCAGGTTGCAGCTTTTCGGGTGGCGTTGCTCCAGAAGCACTAATAAGACCAATTGTGTCACCCTTTTTCAATGCCTTTGGACAAATCATATCTTTTCCTCCCTTTTCAGTGAAGTACGATAATGGGTCAGTTCCTCTTCATTGGCTAAAATAAAATGACCTTCCTCTATTTCAACAAATGAGGGGGGATTTTCCTCATAGCGATGCTGTGACGGATCATACACTTCTACAACTTTCTCCCGCTCTTTATAGGGATTCGGCTCTGGTACTGCTGATAACAAAGCCCTTGTATATGGATGCAGCGGATGAGCAAAAAGCTTTTCTGTTTCCGCTAGCTCCACAATCTTCCCCTTATAAATGACCGCCGTACGATCCGTAATAAAACGGACAATCGATAAATCATGGGCAATAAATAAATACGTTAAATGATTTCGCTGTTGAAGGCTTGCTAATAAATTTAATACTTGCGCCCGAATGGATACGTCCAAGGCAGATATAGGCTCATCTGCAATGATAAATTCAGGCTCCATCACTAACGCACGAGCAATGCCAATACGTTGGCGTTGACCTCCTGAAAACTCATGCGGAAAGCGGCTTGAGAACTCTGGAAGTAGCCCAACGTTCAATAACGCATCGCGCACCTTTTGTTGTCGATCTGCCTCATCTTTATATTTTTTCGAAGGGTATAAGCCCTCTGAGACAATATAATCTACTTTTGCTCGTTCATTTAGAGATGCCATAGGGTCCTGGAATATCATTTGGATTTTTTGCGTAATTTCTCTATCCCAATCTTTAGGGATTTTCCCCTGAATACTTTTACCATGGTACAAAATTTGTCCCTCTGTGACCTCATTGATGCGCATAATCGCTCGACCAATCGTTGTCTTCCCTGACCCTGACTCACCTACAATGCCAAATGTTTCGCCTTTAAAAATTTGAAAGCTGACATCATCAATGGCTGTAAACTTATTTTTTCCTTTACCAAAAACAACAGATAAATTTATTACTTCTACAAGCACCTCTTTATCAGTCATTCGCATACTGCCTCCCCTCTGCAAAAAATGCTTGTAAGGCTGCTGGAGGCTCTACCTTTGGTGCAAGTGGGTCTAATAACCATGTACGAGCATAGTGGGTATCACTGACCTGAAAAAAAGGTGGCCGCTCGATAAAGTCAATTTTCAATGCATATGGATTGCGTGGGGCAAAGGCATCTCCCTTTATTTCCTGAAAAAGATTCGGAGGTGTGCCCTTGATGGAATACAATTGTTCACCTTTTGAGCCAAGCTGTGGTAAAGAGGAAATAAGCGCCCACGTATAAGGATGCTTACTATGAAAGAAAATTTCATGTGTTTCCCCAACCTCGATGACATCGCCCGCGTACATCACGGCAATACGGTCAGCCACTTTTGCGACTACGCCTAAATCGTGCGTAATATAGACGATTGTTAAGCCGTATTTTTGCTGAAGATTTTTTAAGAGCTGTAAAATTTGTGCCTGAATGGTTACATCCAAAGCTGTTGTGGGCTCATCACATATTAAAATATTCGGCTTACACGCAATGGCAATCGCAATAACGATACGTTGGCGCATCCCTCCTGAAAATTCATGCGGGTATTGCTTATAGCGCTTTTGCACATCGGTAATGCCGACATCTGTTAACAGTTTTAGTGTTTCTGCATAGGCTTCCTTACCTCTTAAGCCTTGATGCATAACCACACATTCTTCAATTTGCTTTCCAATGGTTTTGAGCGGGTTTAACGATGTCATTGGATCCTGTGTCACCATCGCTATTTCCTTACCACGAATCCCTAGCCATTCTTGCTCTGTTGTGAATTTGCCTAAATCCTGTGCATTGTAAATAATTTGCCCCTGCTTAATACGACCATTTTTATCGAGCAAGCCCATAATGGATTTCATCAGCACGGATTTACCCGAACCTGATTCACCCACAATGGCTAAGCTCTCTCCCTTGTAAAGGTCGAGTGAAATACCGCGAATCGCTGTTAAAATTCGACCACGTAGCGTAAACTGAATCACTAAATTTTGGATGCCTAATATGCTTGATTTTTTCAATGTCACTCGCTTCCTCTCCTTATACATGGTTTTTCGGATCTGCTGCATCTGCAAAGGAATTACCAATAATATAAAATGCGATCGTAATAACGCTTAGCACAATACTTGGGAAAATAAGCTGATACCTTAGATCTGGTGACATCATAAGGACACGTCCTTCATTAATTAAATTTCCTAAGGATGGCTCACTGATCGGAAGCCCTAAGCCAATATACGTCAAAAAGACTTCGGCCCCAATTGCAAAGGGTATCGCTAAGCTCATGCGGAGCATAATGACAGAAATTAAATAAGGTAATAGATTTTTTAGGATAATACGATAATCAGGTGTGCCTAAGCACTTTGAGGCTAGATTGTATTCGCGGTCACGCAAAATAACAATTTGATTGCGGATAAACCTCGCCATTTCCACCCATCCCGTAATACACATGGCAATAATAATTGTTGAAATACTTGGCCGTAAGATATAGGACATTAAAATGAGCACAATGGTTGTGGGGATATTATCGACAACATTATAAAGCTGTGTTATAGGCGCTTCTAATTTCCGTGAAAAGCCCCATAGCGTGCCAATTGTAATGCCCACCACTGCCTCCACTAAGGCGACAACACAGCCAATAAAGAGTGAGGTTCTCGTCCCCGCCCAAATACGAGACCATAAATCCTGACCGATTGAATTCGTGCCAAACCAAAATTCTGCACTAGGTGCAATATTACGTGCCTGCATCCCTGTTTGTTCATCCAAGTAAATTTCAGTTGGTGATTTTTGCGCAGGTAAATAGGGCTGTAGAATCGTAAAGCCAACAATGATGATCACCCCAACTAATAAAAAAACGGCCAGTCGATTTTTCAAAAAGGATTGCCATGTAGACCGCCAATAAGAATAATTTGAATAGCCCGTTTCCTCCGCCTGTTTTGCGTCCACTTCGGCAAATTCAAATAGGGTTTCACATGATTTATTTGAAATATTATTGATTTCATCTGTATACATCCCCATTAACGCACACCCCCTCCCTTGCCTAATTTAATACGAGGGTCGACAAGTGCCATAGCAATATCCCCTAAAATAAGGCCAATGATACCAAGGGAAGAGAACACTAACACTAGGCCTTGCACAATCGTATTATCCTGTCGCTGAATAGCATCCACAAGTAAGCCCCCCATCCCTGGAATGGAATACAACGACTCTATATAAATCGAGCCTGTAATCGTAAACAGAATCGTTGCAGGTAAATATTGTGCCATGGGAATAAAGGCATTACGTAATACATGTTTGAACATCAGTGTCCGCTCCTTTACGCCCTTTGCCCTAGCCAGCTTAATATAGTCCTTGTTCAGTTCATCGACCATATAGCGTCGCATCCACATCGCGTAGGAGGCAGTTGGAGCCAATGCCATTGACGTAAGTGGAAGAATCCAAGTAATCGGTCTGTATTCATCAAACAGCATCGGTAATTGAAAGAGTTCTGTAATATACATTTGAATAACTAAGTAATAAACAGCCGCAGGGACTGCAACAACAAATACGATATAGCCTGTCCCAAGTCGATCCAACCAACGTCCCTTACGATAGGCCATCATTATTCCTAGCGGCACACCAATCAGGAGTGATATAGCGACTGCTCCTAAACCAAAGAGCAGAGAATACGTGATTTTATCTGCAATAATCGTCACTACTGGGACATCGGTACGATAAGTCACTGATTTACCCAAATCCCCCTGCAGTAAATTCTTGTAAAAATTCCCTAGTTGGACAAGGATTGGGTCCCGCAAACCTAGACTTGTAAAGTAAATTTCCTGCTGAGCAGGTGACATTTTATCAGCTGCCGCTCCTAAATAGCCTTCCTCTGGCATTAGCCGTAATAATGAAAAGACAATGGTGATGATAATAAAAAGGGTTAAAACGGATTGTAAGAGTCGTTTTCCTATATACTGCAACATCGCGCCATCCTCCTTTGTCAAAAGACGAAAGGAGATGCCGACTATTCTTTTCGGTATCTCCTTTTCATCTACGAAATTCTACTACTTTTCAGCATTGGCTAGTGCTTCCGCACGTTCTTGCTCCCACTCAGCAAGCGCTTTTTTAAATTCTTCATTACTCATTGGCTTTTCTAGCACTTGCTGGCCTTTAAATTTCTCTGCCGTTACACCAAATGGCGAATATTGCGCCTCGAATGGATTTAATTTAGATGCCATATAGCCACTACCACCAACTGAATATGGAATAACAAAGGCTTCCTCAATTAAAAACGCTTCTGCCTTCGCAAATAGCTCATAGCGTTTGGCTGTGTCAATTGTTTCTTTCGCTTGATCCACAAGATTTTGATAAGTTGTTTTACCATTCGCCTCTTTATAGCCCTCTGCTAATTCTGGTTTATTGTAAGTACCATCTACTGTGAAAGGATCTGTATACGTAGATGGATCTGCAAAATCAGGACCCCAGTTCGCCTCTAAGAGTGCAAATTTACCTGGACGACGTACCTCTGATAAGAAGCCTGTCGATGGACCAGCCTCTACAATAATGTCGACATAATCTGTCCCTAGTAGTTTTTCCATTTGCTGCTCGACTACTTGAGAGCGATTAGCCCAATCTGGCATACCAGCGTTATAAGGCATTAAAACCTTTACAGGGAATGTGGCCTTACCTGCTAACGCTGTTTTTGCCTTTTCTTTATACTCTAGGGCCAGCTCTTTATTGAAGGAATCCTCATTGGAAATGGATGTAAGGGGTGCTAGTTGTGTATAATCCACTCCTTCCACATCAACAAAGTTTTTCGGTGTAATGGTATTGCTCAGCAAATCTGCTGGATTATATGGCTCAACCGTTAGCATCGCGGAGACACGGTCAAGCGCATGGAATAAGGATTTGCGGAAATCTTTATTATTGACGGCGATTTTCCAGTTATCAGGTTCGTATTGTGCGTCAAATTGTGGGTTGAAGTTGAGTGCATAAAAGTAGGTATAGAAGTTATTTTGTGTTTGACGAACCTGAGATTTTTTCTTTTCATCTTTAAACCATTCATCAATGATGGAGGTCGGGATACTAGCCGAATCGATTTCGCCACGTAAAAACAGCTCAGGCGCCACAGTTGCCGCTTCTTTATTGTATTTATAGCGAATACGGTCAATCAGCACCTTGTCTTTATCCCAGTACGTTTCATTTTTCACAAGAACGCGTTCATTTTGTGGCTCAAATTTATCTAAAATATAGGCACCGTTATAGAGGAAGTTTTCACGTGTTGTGCCAAAATCCTCTCCCTTTTCCGCAATGAACTTGCCATTCACAGGGAAGAAACAAACATAATTCAACATAGAAAGAAAATAGGGTGTCGGCGCCTCTAAAGTATATTCTACTGTATGTTCATCTAGCGCCTTTATGCCTACCTCCTTGAAATCGTTCATCTCGCCATTATAGAAGGCTTCCCCATTTTTCACCACCGTCGCAATCCAAGCTGTCGACGATTCATTTTTAGCATCAAGCACATAGTGTAAGCCATCCACAAAGTCTTGTGCCACAACATCTGCATATCCCTTGCCCTCATGTGTCACCCATTTTGCATCATCACGCAATTTGAATGTCCACACTGTAGCATCCTCATTCGCAGACCACTCTTTCGCTAATCCTGGCTGGACCACCCCATAGTTGTCATATTCAATGAGCCCATCCACCATATTCGCAGCTACCGCAAATTCATTTGTTTCTGACGTCTTTAAATAATTTAACGTTTTAATTTCCCCTGAATACACCACTCGATATTCCGATGCTTTTTCACTCGCTGACTTGTCATTACAGGCTACACAAAATAATACGATCAGACATACGAACAGCAACCAATATTTTCTCACAAGCATCCCCCTAGTCATCTTTTTATAATGAAAATCCTATTGGTAGGATTGCATCTTCAATAGGATCATTCAAACATAAGCTAGGTCTGTCTAAATCGACCATCTATCGATGAAATAAACAACGGTACATACTCGTTGTCACGGTTATGAGATTAAATTGTCAGTTCTACCAAACCACTCAGACAGCGTGTCCCACTGCATTTTGAGCAGGTCTAGCAAACTTTTGAGCGGGTCCACCATTTTTTGATGACTTCTCACCTTTCATGAATTAGCATCCTCACTTGATATAAAAGCTCCCACTAAACCTTACCATCATGTTAAAAATTGCAGGACACGCAGCACCTCATAAAAATCATGGGTCATGAACTCCACGGTATTATGCGGTTTGAATTTGGCATTTGGATAAAATGAATTACGATAGGCTCGTGTATGGTCACGATAAATAATTTCTACCCTAAAGTGTTCTGGCAACGTTACCTGTAATGCGGCACGTGGAACCTTCATAGAAGACTCCACCAGTCGCTTAGTTTCCATGATAGTTAGTTGTGGACTGACACTAATCGTCGCATTGCCAATGCCTTCCTTTGTAGCAAACGTGACAATGTGTTCATTTACGGCCTGAATCTCTTCTGTCAACCCCACATCCCCACTTACAAAGGAAACGGGCACATCGTGTAAGGCTGCTGCATACGTGTTGATGAGAAATTCGCTCGCATATTCGCCATTGATTTTGACATCTGCGTATGTGCAAAGTGTGTGGGCTAGTGGGTTACGTTCACTGCCACCCTTGCTGTGATAGCCGATAAAAATAGCACGATCGAAGCTTTTATCGAGACCCGCTACCATACACATAGGGTCGTATGTCCAGCCACGGATAACTTTACAGTTGATTGGTAAATTGGAAATGTCTAGATTGCGGGCTGAATCATGTGCGTCCTTTACTAAAATTTCGGTTGCGCCCCCCGCTATCGCTCCTTCAATGGCAGCTTCTACTTCTCGCGTCATTTGTCTTTGGAAAAACTGATAGTCAGGTGCGTTTAACTCGGTCTCACTCCACGAAGTTGTACCTGTAATCCCTTCAATATCTGCACTAATATAAATTTTCATAGAAATCGAAACTCCTCTACATTATGATTTTGAATTGTTGCGTGTACTGCTCCGTAATGAGCTACCTGTGCTTGAACACGTCTAGCCCATGCCACATTGCCATAATCGTAATGCCACCATTCCTCCTCATAGTTCGTAAATCCAGCAAGTGTCATACAGTTATACAGCAAACGTCGGTGCTGACAGGCAAGTGGATTTTCATGCGTTTGCTGTTCAAAATAACGGGTCGCCGATTTTTCATTCATTTCATCAAATGCAGTCCCAAGATCGAGGGCTTTACCATGAACATCTGCAAGTGTTACATCGATGGCACCCCCTGTTAAATGGGGGGCTAAATGGGCTACATCTTTACTTGGAAATGCTACATATTTTTTGGTCGCCTGCACAATCTCTTGTGATGTTAGCTGCGGCATCCTTTTTGCTAATTGCTGAGAAAAATGGCTAAACAAATGCTGCTGTACTTGAAATGGGCGATAGCCATCATAAAGTAATAAGCAATACTCTTGAGGTAATAATGTTAACGCCTGTTGCAAACGCTCATAGACACCTTCTCTTACATAAATAACTCGTAAACTATTAGAAATCTGTTGCTGATAGTAGATGGGCTCCATAAATATCCTAGGATGAGCACCTGTAAGCTGGATAAGCGGCTCATTGTTTTCACAGACAACTGGTGATGGCGAGGGGCTTCCATTTAGAGAGGGTGCTATCGGTTGAAAAAGGTTCATAATAACAGAACCCTCCTTTAAATAGTTAGATAATTCAGTTTTTTAAGTTGAATGTTATCACATCTCTCTATCATTGACTAGATAAAAAAAGAATAATTACAAAATAATGGATAAACTCTTATAATGATACATATTCCAGCAATTGACGGATCGAAAAACCACTTATATCC
This sequence comes from Lysinibacillus sp. 1 U-2021, assembly GCF_029916965.1. Classification (NCBI taxonomy): domain Bacteria; kingdom Bacillati; phylum Bacillota; class Bacilli; order Caryophanales; family Bacillaceae; genus Lysinibacillus; species Lysinibacillus sp. 1 U-2021. The sequence continues at coordinate 2,841,256 of NZ_CP123966.1, read as the reverse complement.
TCTAATTAAGGATTTTATTCATCTTATAGCTCGCTCATGCTAAAAAATTAACGAAACCTGTTTGGTGCTCAAAAAAAGCCATTGAAACACAATTGCTGTTTCAATAGCCTTTTCTTTTATGCCTGTTGAAAGGAATAAGCTTGCACTGTATGACCATTGCGGCCAGTTGTTGTCTTAGCTTGGGATAATGAATTTAGTATCGCTTCCTCAGTCGCTTCCGCTGCGGCTGTAAACAATTGATTCATGATGGGATGATCCTCACGAAGCTGACTTCTAGTCTCAATAAGCTGATCAGTGGTATGAGGAATACAATGTGCCGTCGTGAAGCCAATCACAATGTCACCACTACCATGTGAAAAATGACTGCCTGTCCGTCCTAAACCAATACCACAGCGCTTAATGACACGTGTTAATTGTCGACTACTTAGCGGGGCATCTGTCGCAAGGACAATGATAATGGAGCCATCTGTTGGTGATAGAGTAGATTGGTTTTGCATAGTTGAGACTTTGTAATGCTCGGCTAAAAACTCCCTGTCTTGTCCAAAGTTACTAAGAACTAGGCAGCCTACTGTATAGTTCACTTCATTTGATTCTACTTTGACGATGCGAGAGGAAGAACCAATTCCTCCTTTGTAGCCGAAACACATCATCCCCTTTCCTGCACCAACAGCGCCTTCCTGTGCCGTCTTTGTAGAGGCTTGACGAATGGCTTCTATGGCATGCGCAGGTGTCACTGGACAAGCTCGAATCGAATTAAGATAACTATCATTACACTCGCCCACAACGAGATTAATGGTTCCTGTTGTCAGTCCAATGTCTTCATTCCTATCAAGCATATAGCTTAATGTACCTTGTGTCACAGCTGGTACGCCAAAAGTATTGGTTAACATAATGGGCGATTCCAGTACACCTAGTTCATTCACTTGCACAAGTCCCGTTGTTTTTCCAAAGCCATTTAGTACATAGCTTGCCGCTGTCACCTTTTGCTGAAATACATTGCCTCCATGCGGTAAAATGGCTGTAACGCCTGTACACACATAGGCCCCATTCTGATCTAATGGCTCATCCAATGTCACATGCCCCACTTGAACTCCTTCTACATCGGTGATGCAGTTTTTCTGACCAACTGGTAACACACCAATTTCAATGCCCAATTGTCTTACTTTTCCCTGCATATTATGCATCCTCCTCAATCGCCATTAACACAGCAGCCTGTGCATGGATAGCGGTTGTATCAAACACTGGAATGCTAACATCCTCCTGCTGAATCAGTAAGCCGATTTCCGTGCAGCCCAAAATTACCCCTTGTGCCCCCGCATGTACAAGCTCCTCTATCACTTGGCTATAGTACCTTTTAGATGCTGGTACAATGGTACCAAGACACAATTCATCGTAAATAATTCGGTTGACTTCCATTCGGTCGTTGCTGTCAGGCACGATCACCTCTATGGCAAAGCTTTCTACCCTTGCCTTATAAAACGCTTGCTCCATTGTGTACTTTGTACCAAGAAGCGCTATTTTCTGTAGCCCCGCTTCTTTGATTTGCTTAGCTGTGGCATCCGCAATATGTAAAATAGGAATGGTTATAGCAGGCTCGATAACATCAATGACCTTATGCATTGTATTGGTACAAATGATGACTAGGTCTGCGCCTGCCCGCTCCAGTGCTTGTGCAGCGTGAGCTAGAACCTCACCTGCTTTGTCCCACTCCCCGTTAGCTTGAAAATGCTCAATTTGCTGGAAATCTACACTAAACAAAATACATTTCGCAGAGTGTAGGCCCCCTAGCCTGTGTTTAACCTGTTCATTGATAAGTCTGTAATATTCAGCAGATGACTCCCAGCTCATCCCACCGATTAAGCCGATTGTTTTCATGTCTACATCACTCCTTTTTCTATTATTATACGCCTCCCTCACACAAAAATAAGAGAATTTTCCAAAAGCAATAGATGGTGTTTGGAAAATAATACATAAAAAGAGTTTCCCCCATTAATAAAATTAAAATCTCAAAATTTTATCATATTTCATTATATTAAAAAAAGTTGATTTTATATAAAAAAACAGTGTAGACTAAAGCGTATTGTGAAAGGAGGACAACTTATGGAATGGATCTCAACAATAGTTGATAGTGGAAATAATATTTTATGGACATATATCCTCATTATCTTACTTTTAGCAGCAGGACTATATTTTTCATTCGGTACGAAGTTTGTACAAATTCGTCTTTTTCCTGAAATGTTTCGTTTAATTGTAGAAAAAAGAGAGGGCGATTCGGGGGTTTCTCCGTTCCAAGCCTTTACCATTAGTGCTGCTTCACGTGTCGGCACAGGAAATATTACAGGGGTAGCCTTAGCCATTGGTGTAGGCGGTCCTGGTGCAGTATTTTGGATGTGGATAATCGCGATTTTAGGGATGGCCACTGCCTTCATTGAAAGTACCTTAGCACAGGTCTATAAAGTGAAGGATGGCGATACATTCCGTGGTGGGCCCGCCTACTATATGGAGAAAGCATTAGGTCAACGAAAGCTTGGCATTATTTTTAGTATTCTATTAACATTAAGCTTTGGCTTTATTTTTAATGCTGTGCAATCCAACACAATTGCCACTTCAGTCGGCGAAGCCTTCGATGTAAATCCAAAGATTATTGGGGCTATACTTGTCATTTTAACTGGATTAATTATTTTTGGTGGTGTCCACCGAATTGTAAAGGTAACACAAGTTCTTGTTCCCGTTATGGCCATCTTCTATTTACTTGTAGCTCTTTTTGTAGTGGTGACTAATTTATCGGAAATCCCACATGTTTTTTCATTAATTTTCACTCATGCATTTGGCCTACAGGAAGCTGCTGGTGGCGCAATTGGGGCAGCAATCATGCAGGGCGTACGTCGCGGTTTATTTTCCAATGAAGCAGGGATGGGGAGTGTACCGAATGCTGCTGCGACTGCTAATACTTCGCATCCTGCTAAGCAAGGACTTGTACAAAGCTTAGGTGTCTTTTTTGATACGATTATGATTTGTACAGCCACTGCCTTTATCATTATTTTAGCGGGCTTATATGATAAAGGTGAGAGTGATGGTATTATTTTGACGCAAAATTCTTTAGCTGTTCATGTTGGTGATTGGGCTCCTTATTTTATTGCCATCTCCATCATTTTCTTCGCTTTTAGTTCGATTATTGGTAATTATTATTATGGTGAATCCAATATTGAATTTATGGATGCCCATAAAGCTTGGATGTTTTGCTATCGAATTTTCGTATTAGTTATGGTCATGTTCGGCTCCATCGCACAGGTACAGCTTGTATGGAATCTCGCTGACCTCTTTATGGGGCTGATGGCGCTTATCAATATCGCCATCATTATGATGCTCGGTAAAATTGCCTTCCTCGTGCTAGACGACTTTACTGAGCAACGTAGAGCAGGAAAAAATCCTGTCTTCTATGCAAAATCAATCCCAACCTTAAAAAATACAGACTGTTGGGAAGAAGAAGATCGATAAAATACTGAACGCCACTTCTAAAATTGGAGTGGCGTTTTTTGAAAAAAACGGTTGTTCTGCTCTACTAGTACAGCATTTATCAAAACTTAACGCCACCCCAAATTATGGAGTGGCGTTGTGCTTTAATATTTAAACTGACTAATCAGTAGCTTTAATTCATCCGCCATATGTGCGAGTGCTTGCGCAGAGGCATTGATTTCCTCCATTGAGGCTAATTGCTCCTCTGTTGATGCTGCGACATCCTCAGACGCCGCTGCATTGCCTTTTGCAGAGAATGCCAAATCTTCGGTTACTGCTGCTACCTCTTGAACACCTGCAGACATCTGTTCAGAGGCTGAAGAGACCTCCTCCATTTTAGGGGTAATTTCATTCATACTTGTCATAATGACTTGGAATTTTGCAATGGCTTCATCGGAAATATGCAATCCACTTTGCACATCCTCTGTAACCTTCGCCATAATACTGACAGATTGCTCCGTTTCTTGCTGAATCCCTCGGATAAGCTCAAATATTTGTTTCGCTGATTCCTGTGATTGCTCTGCAAGCTTACGCACTTCGTCTGCCACGACTGCAAAGCCTTTCCCATGCTCTCCTGCTCTCGCTGCTTCGATAGCTGCATTTAAAGCTAGTAAATTTGTTTGATCTGCAATGCTTGTAATCACATCTAAAATGGATGTAATTTGCTGAGAGCGTTCATGCAATGTCTGGATTTTCGCATTGGAGTCTGCTACGGATAAATGAATGGATTGCATTTGATTCTTTGTATTTTGAACAGCTTGTCCGCCTTCATCCGCCTGTAATGTCGCATGCTGTGAAAGGTCCGTCACAGCGGAGGAGATTTCAGCAATATGCAGAATGGCAGTAGAAAGCTCATGTAAAGAAGCTGCATATTTATTGGCACTAATCGTTTGAGAATCAGCACTTGTTGCAACATCCTGAATGGAAATCGCCACTTTTTCTGTTGCAATGCTTGTCTGATTGGCATTGGCAGTTAGCTCTTCTGCTGAAGAAGCAACCTCCTCTGCATTTTGTTCAATTTTTTGAATTAGTGTCCGTAAGCTTTCTTGCATATCATTAAAGGCTTGTCCTAATTGGCCAATCTCATCTTTTGACGTAATGGTTACCATTTCCGTGAGATCCCCTTTGCTGATCGTAACCGCACTATCCTTTAAGGCTTTAATTGGTTTAATGACAGCCCTCATTACAAAATAAAAAATGATAGAACTGATGATAATTGCTGCTATGAGGACTAGAATCGTATGGTATAAAATCGAGGAAGCAGACTCATCAATTTCTTCAGCAAAAATCGTTCCTGTTATTTTCCAATTTGTCAGTTCATTTGTCGTATAGAATAAAAGACGATCATCACCATTAAAGACATATTCATACGTACCTGATGGACTTTCGTACATTTTATCAAGGAAGCTTTCTTTCAGCTCCCCTCCTGCTTCAAGTGTAGGATGTGAAATGACCATCTTGTCTTTTCCAAAAATAGAAGGATACCCATTTTTTCCGATTCGAATTGAATCAGCAATTTTTTGAAGATCGGTTAATTTTATATCAATTGCCACAACTCCAGCATGATCCTTCGTCTGCTTAGCAACTGTTACCACCATATCACCCGTCCCCGCATCCTTGTAAGGGTTGGTGATCAGGGTTTCTCCTTTTAAAGCTGTCGCCTCTTTATACCAATCTCGATCTAATGGATTATAGTCTGCACCATTCAATTTTGGCTCCTGTGTAAATCGACCGTCATTCATGCCAATATAAACACTCAATACATCTGCATTAAGCTTTGTATATTGCTGAAATTTAGCCACAATCGATGCTTGTGCTTCTTCATATTGGCCCTCATCTATTTCACTGCTAAATACATTGATGTCACTCATTTTCTCACTAATCGTTTTGTCAATGAGCTTATTTAAAATGCCTACACTTTCATTGGCACTAAATAAAATTTCTTCTTCAATCGAGTCTTTTGCAGATAAATAAGACAAACTCCCCACAGATATGACAGGGATAAGTAATACTAGCGCAAATAGCGTATAAAGCTTGCCCTTAAAACTGCTAAATAGTTTCTTCATATATCAATCTCCTTTTGATTTTTTTAAAACCTCTCCCTCTCTTTATCTCCTTACCATTTCTCCCAAAGCTTTTATCGGACGAAAAAAACTATTTCTAACATTTTTACGATTTTCATACTATTCAGGCTTTACCGACAAATAAAAACCCCTGTACCTGGACAGGGGTAAGTTGGATTTAGTATTTAAACGACTGAATAGATTCTTGCAGGTCTATAGCCATCTTTGCTAGATGGGTTGAGGCTGCTGCTACCTCCTCCATCGCTGCATTTTGTTCCTCGGAAGAGGCTGCAACACTTTGCACATGATGGCTTGATTTACTCGACACTTCACTAATATAGTCGATTTCTTGCACTAACTTTTCAATATCTTGATGGATTGTTTGAATGGCTGCCGTAACAAGCTCGGTCTGTGCTTGTACATCATTAATGGCATCATCAATTTGTATAAAATTATCCCTTGCCACATTAACCTTTTCACGACCTACATGGACAGAATCATTACTATTTACCATATCTTCCTCGATAATCCTCGTGCTATCTGTAATTTGTGCCACTACTTTTTCAATATCGACTGCAGCAAGATTTGACTCATCTGCTAGCTTGCGGACTTCCTCTGCCACTACCGCAAAGCCTTTCCCATGCTCCCCGCTCCTTGCGGCTTCAATGGAGGCATTGATTGCTAGTAAATTGGTCTGTGTCGCTATACTCTTAATGACATTTACTGCTGATACAATCGCCGCTGTATTGTCATCTAAATCTTGCACACGTGTATTTAGCTCACTTGTGTTAGTAGAGATTTCATTCATTTGCACTGTTACATCATGTACAGAAGAACGACCTGTTTGTGCCATATTTTTCGTGTTGACTGTTGCTTGATTCACGCTTTGTATGCTTGTAGAAATATCATTCATTTTCTTCAAAATATGGGCAGATAAGTTTCGCACATCACCTGTTAACGTATCCTGCTGATCAATACCTTGTGCAATATCATGAATAGATTCTGTTACCACCTCTGTCGCCTGTGTAACCTCCATGCTACTTGCTGTTAGCTGTTCTGATGTTGCGGCAACTTGCTCAGAGGAGTTTCCTACCTGTTTCATCATCAGTCGAAGCTTTTCGGACATACTATTGAAGGAATCGGCTAAGTGCGCAAACTCATCCTTGGTTTTAAATTGTAAATGCGTATGCAAATTCCCTTCCGAAAATTTATCCATTTCTACCACGGTTTGTTGAATATTTTTTGCGATCCGTCTACCGAATAGTGTCGCAATGATAATGCTTATAAGTAGAGATATAGCCACTAGAATCATAATTTCAAGGCCACTTCTCTCTCCTTTTTGCTTTGTCGTCTCAATATGTGCTAGCATATCTTCTTGCTGCGCTGTTGCCATCGTTTTTCCAAAAACAACTAATTTCTGAGAGCCCTCACCTAAAATCGGTAAAGCCATTTGTTGTGCTTGCTGATGATCCCCGCGTTGATAAAGTGGCACAATCTGCCCATCTATAGCCTTCTCCCAGTCATTAAGCTGGGATAGAAATTTTTCAAAATCCTCATTGCTATCGCCTATTTCCTGAAGTCGATTAATCGACGTATGTAAGGTATTGCGGATTTCATGATGATTGTTGAGCATTTCTTCCTTGCCATATAACATATACCCACGAATAGCCGCATTCGCTCGTACGGTTTGGAACGAGATATCTTGATATAAATGGATTAATTCCGTATTGTCTTCGATTTCTGCTAATGTGTGATTATTATTATTCAGGTAGTACATAGCAATTCCTGAAATAAGCAGTAAAAAGATGAGGACAATACCAAAAGCAAATTGCAATTTCCGTTCCACAGTTAGTCTCATATGATTCCCTCTATTCTTCTATAATCCACTTGAGTATAGCCTACCTAAACCTATTAGCCTATAAAATCTATGCTTCTGCTCCTAAACTATCGCTAAAATTTAACAATAATGAGAATTTCGCATCTAATCTATTGACAATAATATCCACTATTTTACTAGTTGAAATAGGAATTAATCATTTGGAAACCATAGAGATAACACCAAAAGAGCGGAAGTAGCAGGAGCATTTTCAGAAAATGACCTCTTTTTTCTAAAAACTCTCGAATGCCTGATGTCAGCATCATCGCACTCAATAATAGTAAGCTATGTTGAGCCCCATAAATCTGCAAAGAGAATGTAATGACCAAGGGCAGGATGGCTGGATAAATAGAATCAGCTAGTGATCTTTTTTCCTCCGTATTGGAGGGCATGCTTTCTTTCTCTGTAGATTTAGTGGCTGTTAATTTCTTTGCAAGCATAAAGACAAGACCAAAAAATAAAATGGTATAAACAATAAATAATAGCCACGACATTTTGCTTTCCTCATTTAACAAATGAAAATAATCCTCAGCTTCTTGTGCTTGCAGTGCATAATACTGTCCTGTTTTTTGATCCATTAGGAAGAATCGTTCATCCTCGACTATTACTTTCATGGCCGTTTCCTTGCCATTATGGAAGCGTATGTATAAATCACTTACTGCTTCATGGTTGGCTGGTCGACTGCTAAGGTCCTTTTTAGTTTGTAAAACTTGCTGAAGGCGATCTGTATCTTTCACCTCATAGCGGTCGACGTAGAATACTTGCTTTAATGGATATAAATATTGCTCTTTGCCATTACTTCCAGACAAATACCATGCCTCTTTAATCGATTGAATAGGGGTATGCAGCGACACTAGCTCCTCACGCTGCCTTTCATTGTAAACGAAGAGTAGTAGTGTGCTTAAACTCAAAACAATGCCTAGAATAAGTGTATAACTATAACCACCCTTGTGCACTTTATCACCTCCTTTACCACTTTACATTTATAGTAATTATTGTCATATACGATTTACTACTCTAATAAGTTTCAGCTATACTTAAATAGAGGTGATGATGTATGAGTAGACCAGAATTATACGTACATTTAGTAGTCGGTCCTGATTGTGATTTTGAATCCATGGCCATTCGAGCGGCACTGGAATCCTTTGGTGCAGGCGTTACACTCGATTTAATTGGCAGACCAAATGATTTCATTGATATTTTATCTGGAAATGATCTTCCTCACAAAATGGATTATTTGCTATTAAACTTTCACGGCGATGAGGGGCGATTTTGTCTGCCTGAGCTAGGAGAAGAGGTATATGAAGAAAATGAACCAAGGAGTATCTATTTTGAACCTCAAGATGTCTTAACCTATTGTCAGCTACAGGGTGTCAAGGTCATTGCGGCAGGCTGTACATTAGGCTGGCAGCAGCTAGCGACAGCCTTTTTAGAGAGTGGCTGTCATTCCTACCTAGCACCTGATGATTATATTGAGGGTAATGCTAATCTCATGTTTCTAATTCACTTTTTCTATGAGATAATCACAAATCATAGAAGTCAGCAGGAGGCATTTGAACTCGCTCAAACCGACCTAGAAACAGCCTTATACAAGCTCTATTTAGCGGAAAAAAAATCGTAGCACCTACTACTTGGCTACGATCTTTCTTCTTTAGCGTTGATGTTTGTCTAGCATGGCTTCAGTAAAAGCTTGTGACTGTCCTTTAGGAATACTGAGTGTTTGCCAATCAGAGCCTTTTACCTGTTTGGCGATATAAATGATTTGACCGACGTGCTGTGCATAGTGTGCCATTTGTCTTTCAATGGCATCAATGACCGCTAGCCGCTCCCCTCTAATCGTGACATGCCCCTGTAAATCGGATTCTGTTAAATTTGCCAAGGCCTCTAAAAACACTTGCCACCCCTTGTCCCAAGCGGAGATGATTGCCTCTTTGGTGTGAAGACTATCCTCAAACTCATCATCCCGATTTCTCGTTGGCTTTTCTCCATCTGTCGATAAAAAATCTGTCCAGCGGGAAATCATATTACCACTTACATGCTTTACAATCACTGCAATACTATTGGATTCTTCATTGTATGCCCAGTGCAATTGTGCCTCTTCCATTTGGGCAAGCGTTTTATCCCCTAGCTCTTTCACACTTTGAAATCTTTTCTGGACAACTTGTAAATAGGTTTGTGCAATTGTCATAGTCGAACCTCCATCCCCTCTTTTCTATCATTCTATTATAGCTCAATTGAAATGTCTCATGACTTATTCACCAAGAATAAATTCTCTTGCAAGGATCGCCATTTTTTCTTGAACCTCCTGTGGGTTTCCATCGAGTTGATACCCGATATGATAGACATAGCCGTTATAGTAAGAATAAAACTCATTGGCTCTAGTTGTCATTTGAAAGATTCGCTTATCCGTCTCATCGTAATTGTAATAAGTATATACATACCCTCGTTCTGGTGACATCTCCCGATAAAACAGGGGATTCATAAAATTTAAGCCTATATTCGAAACTTTCATCCCTAAAGTTTCTTCCATATTTTTAGACTTCACATAGCTCGCTAAGGGATTATACTTTACATTTGTCACGGTAAAATTAATAAATTGTAAATCCACCCCAGTGGAGGATTTTTCTTTATAGCTAAATTGAAATTGCTTTTGTTTACTACCATCCTCCATTTTTGCTGATACCGCATAGACCTCATGTATATTTGGTTGAAATGGTAAATTTTCAGGATCAGTGAGATGAACGACATCCTCCAGTGATGTTGCTACTGATTGCATCGCCTCTAAACCTTGAAGTGGTGCATAATATTGGATATGTTTTGCCTGACTTAAATAATTAGCAAGTGGAAGAAAATTACTGTATGCTGTACCTTTTCCCTCCACTTCTGTTTGAAATAAATCCGTGAATGTAGGTGTTTCTCCTTCATCCTGTGTAGCTAACTCGCCCATCGGTTTTGCTGCTTGCCATGCAATGAATAATAAAATAGAGCAGGTAATCATTATCGTAACGGCACGATATGTCCATCTTGGCTTGGGCATAACAGGCTCTTGCTGAATTTGTTGTCGAACCTTATGAATAATGGCTTCCTTATATGCTGAAACATCTTGTAGTACCTGCATTGTATGCTTATCCATGGAAAAGCACCTCCCATTCAATATGTTGTAACTCTATTTTTAATAGCTCCTTTCCTTTCTTTAAACGTGATTTCACAGTACCTTCAGGAATCGCAAGTAGCTCCGCAATCTCTTTAATCGTCATCTCCTCCAAGTAAAAATAGACAATTGCTTCTCGTGGTTTGAGAGGTAAGCTTAAAATGGCATCATCTAACAGCGCTTGTTCATCTTGACGAATCAGAGTGTCCGGCAATGTTGATTTTTGTTTGGTAAAAAATTTATGCTGAAATGTTATTTTTCTGTATGCCCAGCTTTTTAAATAATCTTTGCATTTATTGATTGTCATGCGGGCTAAGTATGCCTTCATCTCTCCTCGTTCCTCATATTGTTTTTGATGATAGAACTTAATAAACACATCCTGTACAATATCCTCGGCTATTTGTAAATCCTTTGTATAGTAATAAGCAATTCGAAACAATTGCTCCGTATGTATAGCCATTAACTGCTCGAAATTTTCATGATCTGACACGCCATCATCCTCCTTCTACACTATAAACGACTCACAACCAGAAAAAGATTATTTTTCCAGATAGAAAAATACATAAAAAAACCGCCTCAACCATTTGAGACGGTTTACTGTTACTTTATAAATTTTCATCAATATATGTTTCGATATCAGAAGCTATCGTATCAATCGGTACATCTTCAATGTTTTCAGCATAACCATTATACATTTTGACGAGGACACCATCTTTATCGACTAAGAAAAATTGATTGCCATGAATGACTTGGTCACTGTTAGGGTCGTTTTTCACTAAAATCTTTGTATTTTTCACCGCAAATTGTTCGATATATTTCTGTGAATACCCTGTAAGAAGGTTCCATTTAGATTCATCTGGAACATTGTATTTACTAAGATAATCCGCTAACACATCTGGTTGATCAACATCTGGATCTACTGAAAAGGCAACGATGTTATAGTCCTCTACTCCTTTTTTCTGAAGCTTTTCTTGGACTTGTGCCATGTTTAATGACATGGGCGGGCAGATGGACACACAGTTTGTGAAAATATACATACCAATCCAAGGCTTACCTTTTAAGCTTTCAAGCGAAACCGTTTCACCACGTTGATTAACATGTTCAAAATTGGGTATTTCTAGACTATAATCTGCTTTAAATTTTGAGTTTCCACATGCGCCTAACACAGATGCACAGGCTAACAGCAGCACTAGCCCTATTAATTTACGTTTCATGTCAACACTCTCCCTAACCTACACTATCCCCATCCTAACGTAGGTTGTAAGCGTTGACAAGAACTTCTAAGTGACAGCTTTCGTACATCTTTGTGAAATCCATTTCATTTTAATGAAACGAGTGCAGCATGAATCGCATCAAGCTTTACTTCGACGCGGTGTAATAAATAAAATGACACTAAAATCGGAAAACCGATATCGGATATCATGTTTAACCACTGTTCCATCCTTCTCCTCCTCTCTCATGTTAAAAATGGTCTTTGCACTTCTCGTAGCAAAGACCATTGTTGAATTATTCTGTTACTACTTCAAATTCTGTGACTTGACGATCTACAATACGAGCTCCCTTGATGGCTGACAGTGCACCACTTTGCCCAGTAAAAACATTTTTAGCCATAATCGTTGTCATTGCCTGCTGAATGTCAGTCACCGTGATATTCGGCTTCGGTGCATCAATCGAAAGGGTTGTCGTTTTCCCATCAGTTGTGGCAAATTGCAATTCTAGAACTTGTGTCATTCTGTGATCCCTCCTTAAGATAAATCGTGTGTTTCCTGTTTCGCAATGCCAGCCAGTGACAGTGATGAAAGACTAGCAATAGCATAAGCAACAGCTAACAAATCGTCCGCGCTATGTGTGTTGTTAATATTTCGATACGATTTCGTGGTGAACGTAGGCTCATTGTTCTCATCATAGCCATCCACATACTTGAGACGCAGTGTAGCATTTACAAAGTTAACATTAGCCATGTAGCATCACCTCCCTTCTGCACACTATATAAAGGCGAATTGCTAAAAAAGGGACATTAAGGATGAATTTTTTTTCGGAAGCTTTTATAATAGAGTGAGAGAAGGCAAAGAGGTGAACGATTTGTTACAAGGTTGGTTTTTATGGTTTATTTTATTTTGGGTTGTCGTCCTCATTTCATTGATGGCTATTGGCGGATTCTTCATGTTCCGCAAATTTTTAAAGGCACTCCCAAAGCAGGATGGAAAATCAGATTTAGATTGGCAAGAATATTATTTAGATAAAACCGTTCACTTGTGGGGACAAGCTGAAAAAGAATTACTCTATGAACTCGTAAGCCCCGTCCCTGAGCTTTTTAGACAAGTGGCGAAGGAAAAAATTGCAGGAAAAATTGGCGAGCTCGCATTAGAAGAAAAAGCAGCTGCCATTAACAATGACCTCATTATTCGCGGCTATATCCAAGCAACACCAAAACGCGATCACAAATTTTTACGCAAAAAATTAGAGCAAATGCAAATTGACATCTCCCCCTATGAACATCTATTCGAATGAGTAAACGCTGCACAAATCTTTGTGCAGCGTTTTTACTTAGCTATGGGATTATTGTCCTAACCTGTGTTTTTAAGAAGCTATCCTCCACTTTGCTAGCTTTATCTCTTTATTTAGACTCCTATCCGCGCTTTGCTGCTCTATCCGCTACTTTTGAGATTTTATCCGCTACTTTTATGAGGCTATCCTGCACTTTGCAAGCTTTATCCTCTTTTTTTGGACTCCTATCCGCGCTTTGCTGCTCTATCCGCTACTTTTGAGATTCTATCCGCCACTTTTAAGATGCTATCCTGCACTTTGCTAGCTTTATCCTCTTTTTTTGGACTCCTATCCGCGCTTTGCTGCTCTATCCGCTACTTTTATGAGGCTATCCTGCACTTTGCTAGCTTTATCCTCTTTTTTTGGACTTCTAACCGCACTTTGCTAGCTTTATCCTCTTTTTTTGGACTTCTAACCGCGCTTTGCTGCTCTATCCGCTACTTTTGAGATTCTATCCGCTACTTTTATGAGGCTATCCTGCACTTTGCTAGCTTTATCCTCTTCATTTGGTCCTCTATCCACGCTTTGAACTCTATCCGCCACTTTTATGAGGCTATCCAGTTCCTCCAGCGCTTACATGCATAAAAAAACTACACTAGCTTCAGCACTAGTGTAGTTTTGGAATTGTTTTTTTGACGCGTTTAAACTGGATTAGCATTGCGATACGCCAAGGTACTAACATGGCAAAGGCTAATATCCAGAACATACCTGCTAATTCACCGACATCGATGGAGCTACTTAAAATCATTTTCGCCACTACTCGGAAGATTAACAATCCGATTAATATAAAAGCGAATGCTTTTGAACGTTTTAAATAAATATCTCGACCCTTTACTTCAAATTTAGAAGTAGCAATTAATATTGTCGAGAATACCATTCCTACAGCTGCCGCCTCTAAGATTTGCATTGGTGGTACACGGAATTGCTCGAATAAAAACATCAGTGCACCAGAGGACATCGCTATTGGTGGAATAATAATTTTCTTCTCATTTGTCGGCATTTTGGAAGCTCTCATTCGTATGACCATCACAAAGCTCCCCATAAGAATGGCCATAATGGTCGACCCTATAACATAATAGTGAGAAGGGATGCTGCTTAACATAAAAAAATCCTCCTCTAATGTCTAATTAACAATTTTGTCCAAGTAATTGATCAGCAACAGCCTTTAATCGTTCTGGCTCGAAAGGCTTTGTAATAAAATCCTTTGCCCCACTCTCAATCGCTTCTACGATTAATTTTTGCTGCCCTAATGCTGTTACCATAATGATTTTTGCATCTGGAAATTCTGGGATGATTTTTTTTACGGCTGCAATACCTGTCATAACGGGCATCGTTACATCCATTGTGACTAAATCTGGTTGTAACTCACGATACATCGCCACAGCTTCCTTACCATTTACTGCCTTACCGACTACCTCATAGCCCCATTCTGTAAACATATTACTGATTGCAACACGCATAAATAGCGTATCATCTACTACTAAAACTGTAGGCACATGTTCATCTCCCTCCACGTTAAAGTTCGGTATGCCTCTTTAGTTTAACAAATTAAAACCCTGTAAATCCACCGAAAATAGGCTGTAAAACGCGTGTAATATACGTTAAGCCATCAAAGAATAATAAAATCCCAACGGCAATCATGATGTAACCGCCGATTTTTACAATTTTCTGGCTGTGTGTACGAATCCAAGTCATTCGTGAAATAAAGAAAGATAGCACGAAGAATGGAATGGCGAATCCTAAATAATACGCAAACATATAGCTAAAGCCCGCACCTGGGTTTGTACTTGCTAACATGATAATCGATGCAAGGATTGGTCCTGTACATGGTGTCCAGCCTGCCGCAAAGGCAATACCAATTAAGACAGACCCAAAATAGCCAGATGGTCTATTTTTAAATTGGAACTTTCGATCCTTCATTAAGAAGTCTATCTGCAATAATCCGACAATCATTAGACCGAATACGACGATTAAAATAGCCCCAACCTGTCGTAATAATGTTTGATAATTCAGGAAGAATTCTGCTGCATATGAAGCACTTAGTCCAATAATGATAAAGATAATGGAAAAGCCTAGTAAAAAGAATAGTGTGTGGAAAATGGCACGTTTTTGTAGCATACCTTTTTCTGATTTTAGCTCATCTAATGTCATACCCGTTATGTACGATAAAAATGCTGGATATAGTGGAAGAGTACATGGTGAAATAAAACTTAAGAACCCTGCACCAAAAGCTAAAAATACGTTAATATCAGATCCCATATTTTTTATTCGCTCCTTACAGTTACTGCATCCATCGTACCAAAAAACAAAATAAAAAGCGCCCTTCTAGTTTGTGAACGTTTCATGGCAAAATGATGAGATTTTTGAGAAGTCCCACCAAGCTACTTCTGCATTATGCGCTCCTGTTGATTTTCTGTCAACAAAATCCGCCAATCTTCCCCCTTTTTCAAAAAGAGAATAGCTAATTTTTCTACCTTTTTCTTGACAGTGTCGATTACTTGTCATTAATGTTGAAAGAAGCTTCTGTTTTTCTTAGACACTATCACGCCCATGTTATCGTAAGAAACTATTTATTTTATACTCATTGTTTAAATCATCTGGATATAAAGTCATCAGATGACCTTATTATAGGTTTATATGATTCAGTATTATTTCCTCAAATTTCGACAGTACCCTACTCTACACAAAGTGTTCATGGTAAACCATGAGTAAATGACTTATTTTCATGTATAATGATGATAGCAAATGAGCGAAAAAAAGAGGTGTAGCCCTTGGAATTAAGAAAGATTAGACCAAAAAAGATCTATGAAGAAGTATCCGAAATCTTGCATGAAAAAATTCGAGCTGGTGTCCTAAAGCCAGGTGATCGGCTTGACTCAGTTGAGCAGCTTGCGGAGCAATTACAAGTGAGTCGTTCCGCTGTACGGGAGGCATTATCTGCATTAAAAGCAATGGGATTGATTGAAATCAAACAAGGCTCTGGAACGTTTGTCAAAAGTGTGCCAGCCCATCAGCTTGACTTTCCTTTATCCACCGCTATGTTAACGAATAGACAGGATATTGCTCATTTACTAGAAGTGCGCAAAATTATTGAAGTGGGAGCAGCAGGACGTGCAGCCCTCCAACGTACAGATCAGGATATTCAGGCAATGGTACAAATTTTAGAGGATATGAAGCAGGCACATGGTGATGGCGAGCTTGGTGAAAAAGCAGATTATCAATTTCATGCAGCTATTGCCAATGCCTCTCAAAACCCCCTACTCACTATAATTTTAGATCAAATTTCTGGTTTAATGATCGAAACGATGAAAGAGACACGGCGAATTTGGTTGTATTCACAAAAAACAACGAGCGAACAATTATATGATGAACATATGCAGATTTTCCTCGCGATTAAACAGCAAAACGAAGAGCTAGCCAAACATGCAATGGCATCTCATTTAAGCAACGTTGAAAAAGTGCTATTACAATATTTCGAAACAACAGAATCCAATTCACACTAAAAACTACCTAGTACAAAGCTAGGTAGTTTTTCTTTTCTGAAAATTCATTAAAAAACGTTTTCACTTTTTCAAATTTGTTGTAAGATTAAATTATTGACAAGTCATCTGATGACCAGTTGTTTACAAAAGGAGCGATGAAATATGAAAGTCACACTATTCGCCACTTGCTTAGTGGATATGTTTCAAGGGGATGTGGGAAAAGCAGTTGTTGAAGTATTAGAAAGACTTGGCTGTGACATCGACTTTCCAGAGGATCAAATTTGCTGTGGACAGCCTGCTTACAATAGCGGCTATGTCGAAGAATCGAAAAATGCGATGAAAAAAATGATCACAGCCTTTGAGCAAGCTGAATATGTAGTCTCTCCCTCTGGTTCCTGCGCTTATATGTTGAAGGAATATCCAGAAGTTTTTAAAGGAGACCCCATATGGGAGCCAAAAGCGCAAGCATTAGCAGCTAAAACCTATGAATTCACAGAATTTATTGTCAACGTATTAAAGATAGAAGATGTTGGAGCGTATCTAAAAGGTAAAGCTACTTATCATACGTCATGCCATATGACAAGATTACTTGGTGTAACAGAGGCACCCTTCCGATTATTAAAGAACGTCAAGGGCTTGCATTATGTGGATCTCCCTGGTAAGGATCGATGCTGCGGATTTGGTGGTACATTTTCTGTTAAAATGGGCAATATTTCTGGAGAAATGGTCCATGAAAAAGTACTGAATGTGGAAGAAACAGGCGCTGACATTTTGATAGGAGCTGACGCAGGCTGCTTATTGAATATCGGTGGCCGCATTCAACGTCAGGGTAAGCCAATTAAAGTGATGCATATTGCAGAAGTGTTAAATTGCCGATAAAAGGGGGAAATAAACATGGCCATGAAAACAAGTGATGATCGGTTTCAACAACGTGTCACGAAAGAGCTAGATAATCAGTTTATGCGTCGTGCGGTTTCGAGTGCCCAAGAACGTTTTCAAACACGTCGCCTTCAACAAGCAGAAGAATTAGGACATTGGGAAGAATGGCGTTCTCATGGAGAGGAAATTCGTAAGCATGTTTTAGCAAATCTTGATTATTACCTTTATCAATTAAGTGAAAATGTTGCCAAACGAGGTGGGCATGTGTTCTTTGCGCAAACTTCACAGGAAGCAACCGACTATATTCAAAGCATTGCTAAAAAGAAAAATGCGGCAAAAATTGTGAAATCCAAATCAATGGTAACAGAAGAAATTAACTTAAATACAGCTTTAGAAGCGCTTGGTTGTGAAGTGATTGAGACAGACCTAGGTGAATATATTTTGCAGGTGGCAGATCACGAGCCCCCTTCGCATATTGTTGCGCCAGCCTTGCATAAAAATAAGGAGCAAATTCGAGATGTTTTTAAGGAAAAACAAGGCTACAGTCAAACAGAAAAACCAGAGGAACTTGCCCTTTATGTACGTGAAAAATTAAGACAGGAATATTTAACAGCCGATATTGGTATTACAGGCTGTAATTTTGCTATTGCTGAAAGTGGATCGATTACACTCGTTACGAATGAGGGCAATGCTGATTTAGTAACAGCGCTACCAAAAACACAAATCACAGTTATGGGAATGGAAAGAATAGTTCCTACATTTGAAGAAATGGAGGTCCTTGTTAGTTTATTAACAAGAAGTGCTGTCGGTCAAAAGCTAACGAGCTATATTACAACGTTAACAGGCGTAAAGGACGAAGAGGATACGGATGGACCAGAGGAATTTCATTTAGTTATTGTTGATAATGGACGCTCGGCTATTTTAGGTAGTGAATTCCAGCCTATTTTACAATGCATTCGCTGTGCTGCCTGTGTCAATGCTTGCCCTGTCTATCGTCATGTTGGTGGGCATACGTATGGCTCTATCTACTCTGGACCTGTAGGTGTTGTGCTTTCTCCACTTTTAGGAGGCTACGATGATTTTAAAGAACTGCCCTACGCTTCTACATTGTGCGGTGCTTGTACAGATGCATGCCCTGTTAAAATTCCATTACATCAGCTCATTCATCGCCATCGTCAGGTCATTGTTGAAAATGAGGGCAAGGCACCTATCTCTGAAAAGCTTTTAATGAAGGCATTTGGTCTAGGGGCTTCCTCCCCTACCCTATATAAAATGGCGACAAAAATGGCTGCACCTGCCATGTCTCCATTTACTAAAAACAAGACTATTTCTAAAGGGCCAGGCCCATTAAAAGCATGGACTGAGGCAAGGGATTTCCCTGCACCAAGTAAAGACAGCTTTAGAGACTGGATGAGACATCGTACAAAAGGAGGCGGGCAATAATGACTGGTATGATTCAGCGTCGAGAAACCTTTTTAGCAAATATTGCGAAGCAGCTCGGACGTTCGCCTAAGACAGAACTACCACGACCAACTTGGCAGTATCAGCCACAAGATCGTGTGCTCAAAGATGCGACAAAGGATGAATTGGTGGAAATATTAATCAAGCAGTGTGCCAACATCCATACCAATATTGTCATTTCTAATACTGCCACACTTCCAGAGGATTTACAGGACGTTGTTGACAAGTATGGAGGTCAGTCTGTTATTACATGGAAGGATAAACGGTTCCAGGACTACGGATTATCCGCACTTATGAACGAACAATGGCCACGAGCCAATATTCAGCTTTATGAATGGGATTCACAGCAACCTGAGGAAAATATCCGTCAAGCTGAAAAAGCAAATATCGGTGTGACAATTAGTGAAATGACGTTAGCAGAATCGGGAACTGCCGTGCTTTTTAGTAGCAAAGATAGAGGGAGGAGCATTAGCTTTTTACCCGAAAAATCAATCATTATCATTCCTAAAAGTACAATTGTGCCTCGTATGACACAGGCAGCTCGTTGGATTAGTGAAAAAATCCGTCAGGGTGAAAAAATTGCTTCCTGTATCAACTTTGTTACGGGACCAAGTAACTCAGCCGATATCGAAATGATTCTTATCGTTGGTGTCCATGGCCCTATTCAAGCAACCTATATTGTCATTGAGGATCAGTAAAAGAACAGGCATGCATTTCACTGCATGCCTGTTCATGTTGTTGAAAAAGATGATGTCAACAGCAGAAAAAGCAACTTTGCAAGGTGAGGGGTTGATTTCCGTTCCGCCAGCGTCCTTTCCAGGGGGCGTCCGATGAGCCGCTTCACTCACTTCCGTTCGCTCCAGGGTCTCCTCTGTGACGCTCAATCCCCTAGGAGTGACGCTGGCTCCACTCCAATCAACCATTCTGCAAAAGGGGCTTTTCCTTATCTTTCATACTAGCTAGCCGTAGTAATCAAATTAGCCTATTATTTGTATGATTAGAGAAAGGATAGACTCTTAATTTCATTGCGAAGAAGTAATGAGTGTCAAAAGCCCTCCATAATGGGTAGTGAAGACCTTCACTTTATTTGAAAACCTTTGCTAAAAAGTTAGTGGGTTGAAGTGGAAGGCTACTTGACTCCCGTGGGATAGCGAGACAGGCGAAACTCTAAACGGAGCGGTAGCGGAGGAAGCGATTCGGCGCTCGCCCACAGGAAAGCAAGTAGCCTGCAACGGAAATCCATTTCTACCTTTCAATTGACTGTTTTGTTTTTCAACACTAAGAACGAGGCTGGGACAAAAAGAAAAAATGTTAGACCAAGATATAATTAGTCTAACATTTTTTTGATTTAGGAAGGCATATTTAACTTCTTAAAGTGAAAAAGCTAATATCCATTTTTATTGTTTTTCAATATAATCGAGTTCTGTCCCAGCCTCGTTATTTTAAGTTGTTGTGTTCGCGACCCCTTCTGGTAGAGCTGCTTTTTCGTAATACTCTGGATGTGCCTCTTTTAAAATAGATGAGCGCAGCATCACAAGTGAAATGATAATAATAATGACACTCGTTACTGGTAAAATAATAGTTGCTGGTAATGTATCATATAACATGCCATAGACTACCATACCAATCGGCATCATAGACATCGCCATCGTTTCCATTAGCCCAAAAACACGCCCACGATACTCTTCCGCAATGATTTTTTGCATATACACCCCGATGGGCATATTAATCCCCATTTCGAAAATTGCGAAAATAAAGTAAATGATGAGATAGAAGATCACAATAGCTATATAGGAAAAATCAGTAACTAAAGGGATGACTGCTAAGCCAACACTTCCCGCCAATAGTAATAAGCTGATTTTCGAAAAGCGTAAAGGGACCTTTACTTCAGATCTTGTTGCGAAATAAAGGGATGCTAAGAGCATGCCTAATGCACCAGATGCTTCAATAAAGCCAAAGTGTGTGGATTCTACTTTTAGCAATTCAATAATGATGTACGTTCCTCCAACAGCGATGGCAGAAAAGAATAGGTTGATCCACAATGCTACCCACATAATGGTCTTAATGACGTTACGTTGCTTGATATAATGAAAACCACTTTTCAGCCCTTCCCACATCTTTTCTTTTTTCGTATCTTCCCCTCTTGTACTATAAAGGTTAAAATCCATTGTTGCCTCTAAACAAAAGGCAATCGCATAGGCCACCATATTCACCATTAAAAATACATCCATATTAAAAAATCCATACATCATACCACCAATGACTGGTCCTCCAATTGCAGCTACGGACATTGACATTTGGTTAAATGACATCGCACGTTGTAATCGCTCTGGATTGACAAGTGTGGCAATAGCAGATGAAAACGTTACACCAGAAAAGGCTGAGCAAATAGTATTAAAAACAGTAGCTATGTATATAGCATAAACAGACATTCCTACTGTTTCTGTATAAAGCAGTAATCCCCCTACTGTCAAAATGGTTCCTGCCTGTGCTATTAATATTGTGCGTTTTTTTGAAAAATTATCTGCGACATAGCCTGCTAAGGGTGCTACAAGTGCGCGTGGTAATACTGAACAAATCATATTGGTAGCGAAGCTCATTGCCGACCCAGTCATCGATAAAATATACAAGCTAATACCGAATGCCATGACGTTTGCACCCAACATGGCAATCATTTTACTCGCCGTGAACATCCATAAGTGATAGGTCGCCTTTTTTAATTTTTCCGCTTCTTTCATCTATACCCCTCCATTATTTAACTAAATTAAAAAGTTTAATTAGGTTAAACAAAATATACCATAGCTCCCTCTTTTCACGCAAGCAAAAGTTTAATATAATTAAACAAAAGGAGGCGAGGCAGTGGACTCTTTAGGCACACGAATTCGCAAATTAAGGAAAGAACAAAAATTAACATTAGAGGCACTTGCCGGTGATCGTCTAACTAAAGGAATGTTAAGCCAAATAGAAAATGATAAGGCTAAACCTTCTATGGAAAGCCTTGACTATATTGCTGAACGTTTAGGTGTAAAAGCTAGTGCATTACTGGAAGAAGTAACCCCATCCTCCATACGCCAGTTATTGGAGCAGGTGGAAAGTTTATTTGCAGAAGTAAAACGTGGTGATGCTCATCATCATCAAGAAATTGTCGATTTAATTAAGCCGTCTGTGGAGGGCTTGCCTCAAAGTTATGAAGCTGGCCGTTTATTGTATATTTACGCAGATGCCCAGTATGAAGCTGGATTAACAACATGGGAAGTCCCGCTTCAGCAAGCCCGCACTATTTTTAAGGAAATTAATTTACTTAGCCATTGGTTCAAAACCTTTATCCTAGAGATGGCTATTTTAGCAGCAAAACGTCAATATACAGTGGCGTACGATTGTATCTTACAGGCAAAGGAAATTATCGAACAAGAAGACTATCAGCTCGATTCTCGTGATGCCTTATTAATGACTTATTATACAAGTATTTTCCAACTTGCAATTGGTGAGCATGAGGAAGGGAAAAAATTAATTCAAGAGACGATTGCCAATGCTCATAAAAACCAACTGTTCTATCAGATTGATAATATGTACAGAATTGGTGCCTATTGTGCCATGATTGATCGTGATTTTGAACAAACCAATCATATGTTTATGAAACTGGAGCAATATCAGGCATTTGCTGAACGTGTTGAGGTTGATGCTTTTATTTTTGTATTGAAGGCACATTATTATAATAATTACAGCAATAATTATGACCAGGCTCTGATCGAAATAGAACGTTTTTATCAGCTTAGACACGATGATTATTTAGACAAGCTAGATCCAAACTTTTACTATGCTGAAAAAGGAAAATCCTTATATTTACTTGGACAATATGAGGAGGCGAAGGCTGCATTCGAACAGTATAAACACAGACCGATCTATATTAATCATCCATATGATATTTTAAGCTTAAATGAATGCTTTTCCTATAAAGCCCTTTGCTTTGCACATTTTGGTGAGCTAACAACAGCCTATGAAATTGCAAAAATGGCCTATACAGATTCACTGGATTTAGTGGATTTGCCCTATAAACGAAAAATTGAGGAAGTCTATCGAACGATTAAGGCACAGATTGATTCCATAACTTAATTAGTAAAGGGATTGCACGAGGCTGTGCAATCCCTTGTTTTTATTGCTGACGATCACTCTTTATTTGTTTATGGATCTTGCGTAACGCTTTTTTCGACCCACGTTCGATATCGTGCTGAAGCTTCCGATCCTGATAGTCTACAAATAATGTCTCTAAATCATATCCTTCAGGGTATAACTCTGTTGCAGGTAATTCAAGGGCAAGCCGCTTAACATTCACCTCTAGTATTTGCCCCTGATAGAATACGCTGACATTATTGTACGGATTCATTTCTTCATATACCAATCCCACATCATCATAGTCCAATAATTTCACACGATCCCCTTTGGCAAATGTATAAGCTGCTGCCAAGCTTTTTTTCTCTTCTTTAGGCTTTCGAATTTTACTATCCTGAACGAGCGTCAGCTGATATTCTTTATTATTGATATAATCCTTTGCTCTTTGTAAAACCGCTTCGCGGACATTCATTTTTTTAGAAATCCATAAGGCATTGCTTTCTCCAGAGGTGCCGATGAGTAATTGGTACAAAGGCTCTAATGTTTCAGCATGGAAGCGCATTGCCGCATTCATAAAATCAGGATGCATGTCAGAAAATCGTTTAATTTCACCATAATGTGTAGTTGCCACAGTTATACAGCCCATTTGATAAAATTCTTCTAATAGCGCAATGGCTAGTGCAGCTCCTTCATTTGGCTCTGTTCCACTGCCAATTTCATCAAACAGTAAGAGTGTATGATTATTAGCAGCTCTCATAATATCGGAAAGATTTTTCATATGAGAAGAAAACGTACTAAGTGCATTCTCTATACTTTGATTATCGCCAATATCAACAAAGATATGATCAAATACAGCCATTTCCGTTCCTTCGTCCGCTACAATATGGAAGCCCGACATCGTAGCTAATGTTAAAAGGCCAATGGTTTTCAACACAACTGTTTTCCCACCAGCGTTTGGACCTGTAATCATTAAGCTACGGTAGTCTTTCGCGATGGAAAATTGAAGGGGTACCGCATTTCCTGGTAGTAATGGATGCTTACCATTGATTAGTTGAATATAACCGTAATCATTTATACGTGGCTCCCTACCACCAATTTGTCTACTGAACTTCGCTTTGGCAAAAACCATATCGTATTGACTAATCAACTCCATGTTAATGGTGATGGCATGAAGATGTTCCATCAATAGCCCTGATAAAGACGCTAAAATCTGGTATTCCTCCACGGCTTCCTCAGCCTTTAAGGTAGCTAATTCTACATTTAATTTAGCGACAACACTTGGCTCCATAAAAACGGTTGCTCCTTTTGAGGAAATTTCAACGACCGTACCCTGTACATGATTTTTATAGGTCGCCTTAATTGGAATCGTATAGCGATCATCCTTTTGACTAATAAAAAATTCCTGAATATACGGTTTATTGGCACTGTTATTTATAAATTTCGTTAAACGTTCTTTAATTTTTTCCTCTGTCGTTTCCATATGATGTCGGATGCGTTTTAATTCACGACTAGCGGCCGAATCTACACGATTGGCTTTGATCGCAAAATTAATTTCCTCCTCCACGCTTTTAAATTCAGCCATAGAATGAGCGTAAGAGGAAAGAACAGGCGCAAAAAATGCCTTATCTAACATAAATTTTTTGATGTTGCGGCAGCCTCGTAAAAAATCAGAGATACTCACTAGCTCACTGGGATCTAGAAGCATTCCCTTTTCAAGCTTTGTCATAATATGCTCAATATTCGATACCCCTAAAAACGGAACATGCCCCTCTGCATCCAATATTGCACGAGCTTCTGTTGTTTCATTCAACCGATTTTTTACCACTGTTAAGTTTGAGCTTGGCATTAATTTATCTAAAAGCTGTTTTCCTAACCCGCTGACACAATAGGATTTAACGATGTCCTTTAATTCATGATATTGTAATTTTTCAAGTGTAGTATTATTCATTTCTTTTTGCTCCTCATTGTAATGTTTTATCATACATGAAGATACCTACCCAATAATAGATAGCAATGATGGTTTAAACAAAATAAAAAAGCTGTGAGGAATCCCCACAGCTCTATCTTTAAAAGGCGCGTTTTCCTAGCATCACAAATAAAACTTCAGCTAATTGAAGTTTCTATCCTATCTGCCACGCTTAATAAAGTATTGTAGGTATCTACATAGGTTGTTGAAATAGATCCATGACAAAATAAGGGGTGTTTATAACATGTATCCCCTGCTGTCGTCATCGCCACTATTTCATTCAATTTTTACCTAGTTAGAACCTACCGCACTCACAAAAAGCACCTCTCATTAATTGATCATTGTTATCTAATTATTGTCATTTTACTATATGCTAACAGGAAAGTAAAGGTACCTACCTTGTCGAATCTATCAAAAAGACTCTATTGTTAGCCTCACCCTACTCAGTCTACTATTCTTTAAGATACGATTAAACAAATAGCAGAAAATCTAGCAGCTCAATCCGATAAGGAAATAAAAAAGTTTTGTCCATTACAAAGCGAAGTGATTAAAGTTACATAAAAAAGACCTGTAGAAACATCTACAAGTCTTTTACGAAACTGATTTATGATGGGCTTTTCTTGTTTCTATAATTTTCGAACCCGAAAATAAAAGTAAAGCTGCCCAAATAATGCTGAATGCAAGGAGCTCAACCTGACTAAATGGCTCTTTGTATAGCACGATGCCTAAAATTAAGACAATCGTTGGCGATACGTATTGGATAAATCCTAGTAAATATAAAGGAATATTTTGTGCCCCCTTCGCAAATAAAATAAGCGGGACGGCTGTTACTAAACCACTAAAGATCATCAAAATATCTGTTTTAACATCAACATGTAAAAACGAGGCTTGATGTGTAGTAAAAAGATAGACATAATAGCCTAATGCAAAGGGTAAAATCAATAACGTTTCAATGGCTAGGCCTCTTGTAGCATCCAGTGTAATTTTCTTTTTCAGCACACCATAAATAGCGAAAGATAGCGCAATCAATAAAGCTACCCAAGGTACTGAGCCGTAATTGATCGTTAAAATAATCACCGCAATAAAAGCAATTCCTGTTGCTACCCATTGTGCACGACTCAGCGATTCTTTAAAGAAAATCACCCCGAAAATTACTGACAATAGCGGATTAATATAATAACCTAAGCTCGTTTCAATGAGATGATTATGCGTCACTGCCCAAATATATAAATACCAGTTCATTGAAATGACAAAGGATGCACCCGCAAGCTGCCAGAAATGCTTTTGATGTGACCATAAATATTTTAAATCTGCTACGAGATCCTGACGCATTCGAAATACGAGCACTGCCAGCACCGTAAAGACAAAGGACCAAATGACACGGGATAATAAAATCTCCATACTTGGTACATGCTCAAGTAATTTCCAATATAGAGGGAATGCTCCCCAAAAGGCATAGGCAAAAAAGGCTGTCAAAACTCCTTTTTTCTCATTTGACATGCTATTAACGCTCCTACTCTTACTGAAATCGGTTAACGATTTCCTATAATCTTAAACTAGTTAAAGAATAGACTCATTATAGGACTTTGAGTAGCTGCTGTAAATGCCAAATTTCTAGTTCCTTTTAAAAGCTGTTAACCTTTTTGTTCCGACTCTAGCTCAGAAATATACTTGCGTACAGTACTATAGCTAATCTCTGGATTGATTTGGCGCTTGATGCGAATATGGATTTCTTTAATTCCAACCCCTTGCTCACGCATATCTCGAATCATCGACTTCAAGGGCCCCGTCAATGACTCTCGTGACATCGCTGTATATTTACTTAGTTCAATGAGAAGATCTGTATTTTGTTGACGGAGCACCTTCATCTCCTCCACCACGCAATTGTATTCAGTTACCTTTTTCTGCAAGACGGTGTTTTGCTGCTTTAATTTTTGTAAATCTTCTGTTAGCTGTGCATTTTGTTTTTTTAGCATTTTTCGTTCCCGTTCTAAACCATTTTGCTTGTTATCTAAATCTTTATACATAGCATTATATAACTCCTCCATATGCAAAAGCTCTAGATAGCGACTTTGCGGTACAATCATTAAGCTATCTGTCGTGTATAGAGCAAGTGTTCCATCTTTAAAAGGCTCATACGACAATGTAGAGGGATTGATTTTATTTGCCATTTATTTTTTCACTCCTCCACGAATAATTACATGTAATCGAATACCTTTGTGTAGCATCTTTCCGCTTCCTTTTCTATTTGATAACCATTCTCATTTAACATTATCATAATCACTATTTTGCTTTTTGTCAAAGATCATTTCCATTGTGTGGAAGGAGCCTCTATCTGCCTACCCTTTCCATAAAAAAAGCCTCTTGCAACAATAGCTGCAAGAAGCTTTAGCCTTACATTTTTTTCAGTTTCTCATACTCCAATTGCAAACGCTCAATACGTTTACGACCTTCTTCACGGTTTCTTGCTGTTTCTGCTTGAATTTGCTTTGTTTCTTGAATACCAGCCATAATTGTTTGCCATGTTGTTTCAATGGTTTCGATTTTAATGCTTGGACTACCAGCTTGACGAGCGATATTCACACTGTTCTTACTAATATTTTCTGCATTACGCACAAGCATTTCATTCGTACGGCGATCTAGTTCCACCATAGAATCAGAAATTAACTTTTGACGCTTCAATGTCACTGCGTGAATAAGCCCCTGCTTAAAGATCGGAATCGTTGTGACAAAGGCAGAATTAATCTTGGCAATTAGATGATTGTTCCCTTGCTGCATTAATCGAATTTGTGGTGCTGATTGGAATGATACTTGTTGTGCCATTTCTAAATCATAACGACGTTGCTCTAATAATTCCACAGCACGAAGCATTGTTTCATATTCCATAGCTGCCAATTGATCACCACTTTGAGCCTTTTGTTCAAGTGCTGGTAAAGACGCACGAACCTCTTCTGTTTTCACTTCAATAGCTGCAACACATTTACTTAATGATTGGAAGTAGTTTAAGTTTTGATCATACAAATTTTCAAGGTCAATGGTATTACGCTTCATT
The DNA here is from genome assembly GCF_029916965.1 of Lysinibacillus sp. 1 U-2021. Lineage (NCBI taxonomy): Bacteria > Bacillati > Bacillota > Bacilli > Caryophanales > Bacillaceae > Lysinibacillus > Lysinibacillus sp. 1 U-2021. Next base: position 2,813,153 of record NZ_CP123966.1, on the reverse strand, counting down.
TCCCCTTCATATTTTTGGATTTCACGGTAAATGACATCCACTTCTTTATTCATGCTGTCATACTTAGATAAGAACCTTTCCAATTGCTCTTTTCCTTTGTTAAAGAGCTTGGAGATGAAACCGCCCTTTTTCTCTTCCGCAAAATCCTGTGGATCAAATTTATCCATAATTTTATTCAGGTTATTTAAAAGCACACTCGATTCTTCCAGCTTACTAGCTTTCATCGTTGCGAGCATTTTATCAGAAAAGGTTGAAATGCCACTTGCCGTTTCTTTACCGAGCTCTAGCATGGCAATTTGATCTTTGACATCAATTTTTTGTGCAAGTGTATGAACCTCTGGATCCTGCTTTAACATTAGCTGGTTTTGAGCGATTTGTGATAGTTCCTGCTCAGATACAAGTACTGGCTTTTGCTCAGCCGTTTGCTGTAAAAGTGGATTTGGCTGTAATAAAGGATTTTCTGAAGCGAATGGGTCCTTGGATTTTAAAAGATCATTGTTGAATTCAGACATATGTTTTACCCCCTGCAATTTATCTCTACTAATTACTTACGATTACCATGTAAAAAAGTTTCATTTTCTATAGGATGAAAAAATACGAATCTGCTATACAATAGCCATTCTGATGTACCTTATATTGCAAACTATATTGATTAGGGTGAGCATTATTAACAAAAATTTCCACTTCAGTGCAATAGTGAAGAATTTCTGCTATTTCTTTACTAGTAGGACACAGCTGTTGAAGCTTTTGAAAGAGCTGCGCTTTTTCTTCGATTGTTGCTAAACGCTGATTTGATGATCGGTCAAGAATTGCCTCCACCTCTGATTTAGCTAACATCATCCCATCCCCTTTTATAAATTATAGCTTCTTTCTAGCCAAAATTCGACTGATTCCGTAAATTCCTTTACATTGTTTGCTAACAATGGCACCATGACACCAAAAAAGCAGCTACATTATCCATGTAGCTGCCATTATGTTATGTTGTTACCTTTAATACCGTTTTAATTTTTTGAATGACGCCGCCAGAGCTATATGTCAATACACTACGTTTATAGAACGATAAACTGAATAGGTATACGACAACAATCGTTACGACTAAAATTCCTAAAGAAAGTAATGGTACAATGCCACCGATATCTGTAGCGCCAATACGCATTGGCATGATCATGCCAGAAGTTAGTGGGATATAAGAGAATATTTTAATGATAATTGTATCTGGATTCCCCATGCCTGTCAGCATAACATAAAAGCCAATAATCGTAATAATCATCGCAGGCATTAATACTTGACCCGCCTCTTCTACTTTCGATACTAAAGAGCCAAATAATGCACCGATAATAAGATAAAGGATAACTGTTAACAGTAGGAATACGATCGCATAGATGACATAGCCAACGGACAATTCCTTGACAATACTAGCAGCTGCATCCCAAACCATCCCACCTTTGATAAACTTCGCATAGATAAGGAACACGATCGCAATAATGCCCATCTGTGTTAAAGCGAGCAATAAAACGCCAGCGATTTTTGCTTTAAAATGTGTCGCTGGTTTGACACTAACTAAAAGCATTTCCATTGCGCGTGAGCCTTTTTCAGAGGCTATTTCAGTCGTAATCATCGAGAGGAATGTAGAAATGAAGAAATAGATTAAAATTCCAACCGCATAGGAAACTACTAGCCCTGATTGCTTTTCTTCTTCACTTTTCCCACCTGTTGATGCCTCATTTAAGTTTTTCGTTGAAATTGTTGTTTGAGCTGCCATAATTTGTGCTGCTTGCTCAGGTGAAAGCGATAATTGTTGTACGGCATAGTGTTGTCCTGCATATTGTAATAAGGATGATAATGTAGATTGATCGTTTAATTTCAGTGGTGTGAACGTAGCAATTTCCGCATGTAATTGACCATTTTGATCGTTAATCGTCACAATCGCATCCAGCTTGCCGTCCTTTACTCTTTTTTCAAGGGTCGATACATCTTGCTCATCCTGAATAAAATTCATATCTCCATTCGAGACAAAAATACCACTTAGATCAGCAGAGGTTTTATTAATAATCGCGATTTGCTGTGCTTCATCATCACCTGTGAATAATTCCTTAATTTCTGACCAGAAGACAGCCACTGACATGACAATTACATATAAACAAGTCATTAAGATAAAGGATTTTGATTTAATTTTAGCTTTATATAATTGCTTCATTAATAAACTAAACTTCGACAACATGGCCACCTACCTTATCTTTAAAGATTTCATCTAACGATAAATAATCTAAGCTGAATTTTTCAATATACTTCCCATTGGATAGCTGCTCAAAGATACCTTGAGCAAAGCTTTCGTCCACTAATGTAAGCACTGTTTGCTCCTTCTCTACACGCACATCCTTGACACCCTCAAGTGCCAATAATTGTGTTGTTGACCAATCCGTACGGACAGCAAGCTTTGTTTTACCATATTGTTTCTTTAAATCTAGTAAGCTTCCAGAAAATAAAGAAACACCTCGTTTTAATAAACACAAATGATCACAAAGCTCCTCGACATTGTCCATTTGGTGACTGGAGAACAAAATCGTCGTGCCTTGCTCTTTCAATAGTAAAATAGCATCCTTTAGTAAATCTTTATTGACGGGATCTAGCCCACTGAACGGCTCATCTAAAATTAAAAACGCAGGTTTATGGATAAAGCTTGCAATGAGCTGTACCTTTTGCTGATTTCCCTTTGACAGTGTTTCTGCCTTATCCTTGCGTTTTTCCTCCAGTTCAAAACGTTGAATCCAAAAATCTATTTCCTTTTTCAGCTCTGCTCGTTTCATGCCACGTAGCTCACCAAAAAAGTAAAGCTGCTCCTCTACCTTCATTGTTGGGAAAATACCACGCTCCTCTGGTAAATAACCAAGGACATCTCGGTTAATGGCATTAACTGGCTGCCCATCCCAAGTAATCGTCCCCGCTGTCGTCTCCTGTAAATCTAAAATCATTCGGAATGTCGTTGTTTTTCCTGCACCATTTTGACCAATTAGACCGAAAATTTCCCCTTTTTCAATGGTAAAATTTAAATCATCTACAGCTGTAAAATCCTTGTACTTCTTTGTGACATGCTGTAACTGTAATGTCATGTTGTCTTCCTCCTTATCCTTCAAATATATGTAAGTCTTGTTTCAAGCCCTTTTTACGATTTTCATTTTTAACTATAGGAATGAATAGCAGTAAGGCGACAAGCAAATTCATGCACCCCACACTTGTATTCATAGATCCTACAACGAATTCCCGTAAACCAAGGGATAGATTATAAATACCAATGATTAAATTTAACAGTAGCACGAATATAAAAATGCGATTCATGGATTTAATATAGTTTATTTTCGAGGAAGCATCTGAAAATATCTCAAAAGGGCCCTCCGATTTTGGTTTTCGATAATAGGCCCACCCACCAAACTTAGACACACACTCGATATTCATTTCGTCTAGAAACTCAAAATAATCCTTTGACTTTCTATTGACAAATTCATTTCGATAAATATATTGACCAGGTATCCCTTTTTCAAAAACAAAGTAGCCTACCACTGTCTTTTTAAGATTCCACCCCCGATCTGCCATGTCATTGACCCATCGTTCTTCCTTTTCATAATCAGTAAAAAAACGATACACTCTTTTTTTCATTTTGCATCACCCCTACTATAAAATCATGCTTCCTTTTTCATTATTTTCTGATTTCCCGGAAAATAATAGACGCTTCGTTAATCCGAAAATACATTTAATTCTCTCTTTAATCGATTACGTATACGCATAAGCTTATAAAATGGGAGGGCAAATAATACAACAACCACAAGATTCAGCGTATTTAACGCGAAACCAACCCAGTCTGTTGTTTGCTCCGAAAAATCGCCAATTAAACCGATCAGTCCAATGAACAAATTAAGTAGAATAAGAGAAAGTAAGAGCATCATCTTTTTTGACAGGTTACCAATTTTCGTTTTTTTATCTGTATACAGCTCAAATGGACCTTCCTGTGCTGCTTTTCTAAAAAATACAAAATTTCCAGAGCGGTCTACTTGTTCAATGTCAGAGGATTTGAGAAATTCGAGAAATTCCTCTTCATAGTGCGTACCGAATCGCTCTAATTCATCATGGCGATAAATATAGCTATTTGGTTCTCCACGCTCAAACGTAAAACGAATCCATGTAAATTTTTTTAAGTGCCAGCCCTGACTAGCCATGTCATTGACCCACTTCTCTATTGCATAGGGATTAATCATCAATCGATATTTATGCATATTATTCAACTCCTCTCGTTATACGGATACCATTGTCAAAAAGTTCCCTTAATCTTAAAATTTCATATTCCACCACTGTTTTTCCAGTTTCGGTAATCATATATTCTTTCTTTCTGCCATCTCCATCAAGTGCCTCTATCCATCCTCGTTCCAACAACGTTTTAATCGCACCATATATGGTTCCTGCCCCTAAGCGCACTCTTCCATTGCTCATTTCTTCCACCAATTGCATAATGCCATAGCCATGCCTCGCCTCAAATAATGCTAATAAAATATAATAAACGCCCTCTGTTAATGGCGGATGCTCCTGTGTCATACAAATCCTCCTTTATATCGTCCATCAATATATCGTCAGTCGATACATTTAAAATATATCAGCAGTCGATATAATTGTCAACGCTCATTCAGAGTGTTGCAGATCCTCGTACACTATGCTAGGATGTAAGTAATTACTTGCATGGAAGGAAGTATGTTCTTGACAACGAAAGGAACTGCGCAACGAATTATCGAAGCTGCTCTACAATTGATTAGTGAAAAAGGCTATACAGCTGCAACGACCAAAACCATTGCAGAATTAGCAGGTGTCAATGAGGTCACTCTTTTCCGTCACTTTGGTAACAAACATGGTTTATTAAAGGCCATTATTGAGCAATTTTCTTATTATCCGCTTCTACAGCAGGAGATCAATCAAAATGTAACGTGGGAATTAGAAAAGGATTTGTTAAATTTCTCACTGAAGCATTTTCATTTTTTAATGTCGATTAAAGATTTTGTCATGATCGGCTTTAAGGAATCCATTCAATTTCCTGAAATTAGTGAGGAAATCGCCAATATCCCTCTCCTCATCAAAAAGGAGCTCATTCACTATTTTCAAGAGATGCATCAACAGGGGAAAATAAGGGAAGTTGATTTTGAAGCAGCAGCGCTATCGCTTATCGCTTTGAATTTTGGTCATTTTATGTCACGTGCTCGACTTGGAACTATCGTATCTGACTTACCAACGGAAGAACTTTTACAAACTAGTGTTGCTATTTTTTCTAGGGGACTCGTTTCCTAGAAAAAATTTTTCTAATCAATGCAAGTAAGTACTTACTTAATTTTAGGAGGAATAAAAAATGACAGGTTTACAAGCACTATTGCGAGTTCGTGAAACCTATATCGGCATTGTTGCAACCATTGCCTTCCAATTAATCTTCTTTACAATTTGGATGACTGCCTATGATGGTGTCAATGAAAGAGCAGAACAGTTAAGCATTGGTATTGTTGTAGAAGATTCTGTAATGGGTCAACAGGTAGCACAGAACATCAAAGGCTCCATCCCCTTTGGAATGGAGGACTATTCTTCGATGAAGGAAGCTGAGCGCGCATTAAACGAACGACAAATTAATATGATTATGCAAATTCCATCCGATTTTACCAATCAAATTCAGGCAGGGAAAGAGGCTGAAATTATTTATGCGATTAATCAAGCCAATGCAAGTGTAGCGAAAAATATGATGGAGGGTGTAGCAAAGCAATTAACAGAAGAAATCAATCAAGCCCTGTATCCAATGCAACAAAATCAAGCGGTTGCAGTCTTTGCTCAACAATTTGCTCAGCTTCCCTTCGAGCAACACACTGCCCAACAAATTACCACTTCTGTCAAAACGACAGTAATGAATGTCAAAGACCATCCCGTCGATGGTACGATTGTAAAAACCAATGATGTAAAGGGATTTGCTGCAAACTTTGTCCCACTTATGGTCATCATCTCCTCCTTTGTGGGAGCGATGGTTATGATTATGCAACACCAACAAGCAGCACAGCTCGTTCAAGACAGCCTATCAAAATGGCAATTGTTTCTCGCAAGACAGCTACTCAATGTGGGCGTAGCCTTTACATTGCCATTCATAACAATTGGCTTGATGCACCTTTTTAATATCGATAGTCAAGAAAGCCTGCTGTCGATTTATCTCTTCCAATCTGTAATGTATCTTGCTTTCCTCAGCTTGGCCCAAGTATTTGTGATTGCCTTTGGAAATATGGGGATGATATTTAATATTTGTGCTCTCTCACTCCAATTAGTAACATCAGGTGTACTTGTTCCAAAAACCATGCTATCTGAAGGATACAAACAGGTCGCTGCCATGCTACCTGCCTCGTATGGAGCAGATGGCTACTACACAATCATCTTTGGTGGTAGTTCTGATAATCTCCTGCAAAACAGTAGCTCATTGGCCATCATCATCTTCGTGACACTAGCCATTGCTACGTTGATCGTCACATTTAAGCCAGCTCCAGTCCGATGATTTAATAGAAAAGAGAAGGTCTACAAGTTGATGTAGACCTTCTCTTTGGTTATCCGCTACTTTTTCTCTTCTATCCTTCAAATTGAGCGTTCTATCCGCTACTTTTCCTCTTCTATCCTTCAATTTTGGCGTCCTATCCACTGCTTCTTACTCTCTCCTTCAAATTGAGCGTTCTATCCGCTACTTTTTCTCTTCTATCCTTCAATTCTGGCGTCCTATCCGCTACTTCTTACTCTATCCTTCAAATTGAGCGTTCTATCCGCTACTTTTTCTCTTCTATCCTTCAATTCTGGCGTCCTATCCACTGCTTCTTACCCTATCCTTCAAATTGAGCGTTCTATCCGCTACTTTTCCTATACTATCCTTCAATTTTGGCGTCCTATCCGTCACTTCTCTCTCTATCCTTCAAATTGAGCGTTCTATCCGCTACTTTTTCTCTTCTATCCTTTAATTTTGGCGTCCTATCCGTCACTTCTCTCTCTATCCTTCAAATTGAGCGTTCTATCTGCTACTTTTTCTCTTCTATCCTTCAATTCAAGCGTTCTATCCCCCACTCCTCACATTCTTTAAAATAGCTGCTAGCTGTTGATTTAACATGGTCACGCTATCGCTGAAATCGCCGCGATACCATTGGATGATGAGCCCGATGATGGCGTTTGCTTGATAGGCACTATAATAGTCGATCGAGATATGATCCCCCATTTGATGTATGTGCTGTGTGGTAATATCACGTTTTAATAGGGAATAAATGCCATCAAAAAGCATGTAATAGTAGGTCAGCGGGACATTTTTAGAAAAGACGATACGGTAAAACATTTTAAAGCGTTCAATATGATGAAAAATACGGATAGTATTGGGATCTAATTGATTTGTGTCCAATGTCGTGACGGCACGATAGGGTTCTTCATAGGATTGATATAAATCCTCCATTATCTCCTGAAAGTATTCTTCAAAGAGCCCCTCTTTTTGCTCGTAGTGTAAATAGAAGGTTCCTCTATTGACCTTTGCTTCTCTACAAATTTCAGCAATGGAGATTTGCTCCAATGGTTTTTGGCTAAGCAAGGTCAATAAAGCATCGTGGAGAGCTTGCTTCGTTTTAATAATCCGTAAATCCGTAGTACGCAATTTTTTCAGCTCCTTAATAAACAGATTGTCCAAATGTGTTGATTACTCAACACATCCCGTTTTTTTGCATATTGAAATCGCTTTCATCTTTATTATATGATTTTAATGAACAGATGTTCAATAAATAAAGAAATTACGATGAGGAGGTCTTTGAGATGAGATTAGAAGGTAAAGTAGCCATTGTGACAGGTGCAGCTTCAGGTATGGGGAAAGCCATTGCAGAAGGATATGCAAAAGAAGGCGCTAAGGTTGCCGTTTCAGACTTAAATTTAGAGGGTGCCCAAGCGGTTGTGGAAGGTATTCAAGCGGCTGGAGGAACAGCATTTGCCATTCAGACCAATGTCGCATCAACAGAAGACTTACAACGTTTATTTGATGAAACAAAAACGAACTATGGTCAATTAGATATATTAGTCAACAATGCAGGTATTATGGATGGTATGGAGCCAGTTGGTGAAATTTCTGATGAACGATGGGAAAAAGTATTTGCTGTGAACACAACAGCTGTTATGCGCTCTATGCGTATGGCTACAGAAATTTTCCTTGCGCAAGGACATGGTGTCTTTGTCAATAATATTTCTGCTGGTGGCTTATATGGGGCACGGGCTGGGGCTGCTTATACAGCTTCAAAACATGCGGTAGTTGGTTTAACAAAAAATACAGCCTTTATGTATGCTGATAAAAATATTCGCTGTAATGGTATTGCGCCAGGAGCAGTGATGACCAATATCGCCTCTTCCATGACAAACATGAGCCAAACGGGTGCTGCACGACAAGCACTAGGACTATCCATCAATCCGCGGGCTGGTCAGCCAGAAGAAATTGCTCAATTAGCGATCTTCCTAGGCTCAGATGAGGCTAGCTTTGTGAATGGACAAGTTATTGCGGTTGATGGTGGCTGGACAGCTTACTAATCCATAAGGAAACACGCACAGAGACATTTTCTGTGCGTGTTTCTTTCATTATATAACTTTTCGAGACGGAATCATGCTTCCAATTACTGCCCCTATTAACGCTGGCAGTATCCATCCTAAGCCAATATCATAAAAAGGTAGCATCGCAGAATAGTATTTCTCTACTGCATCCAATATACCTAACTTCGCATCTGGCACACTTTCTACCAGCGCTTTATAGCCGTCAATCAGGCTAATGAAAAATGTAAAAATCATCGCTATGGCATACACTGTTTGCTTATTCTTAAAGAAGGATGAGCTTAGAGCAAGCAAGATTAAGACGATCGCTAATGGATATAAGAACATTAAAACTGGAATAGCATATTTGATAATATTGTTTAAACCAAAATTCGCAATCGTAAAGGATACAGCACACAACAGAAACACAAACCATTTGTAACTAATTTTTGGAAATACCTCATGGAAAAACTCACTACAAGATGTAATTAAGCCGATACTTGTTTTTAAGCAAGCGAGCACGATGATGACCGCCAATAAAATAGCTCCAAATGAGCCGAAATAATGATCGGCCACTGCCGCAAAGATTAAACCACCATTATCAAAAGTCCCGACAGCATTAATACTGGAAGCGCCCATATATGTTATGAGACCATAAATCAGCGTCATTAAAGCCATCGCAAAAATACCTGATGTCCATGTAGCCTTGGCAATTTCCTTACGATCTGTAATCCCTGCACTTTTAATTGCATTAATGACAACAATCCCGAAGGCTAGTGAGGCAAGGGCGTCCATCGTATTATAGCCTTCTTTAAAGCCTGTCATAAAGGCAGCATCCATATATGCACCGATTGGCTGCTGGAAATGGCCCATTGGCTTCGTAATGCTTGTAATAATTAAAATAAATAAAACAACTAAAAATGCAGGCGTTAAATATTTACCGATATAATCCATTATTTTCGCTGGATTTAAAGAAAAATAGTAGACAATGGCAAAAAATATAAAGCTAAATACAGCTAGTAGCAGTGTTGCATGCTGTGCTTGAATATATGGCTCAAACCCTACTACAAATGGTACAGTTGCTGTACGTGGGATGGCAAAGAATGGTCCGATTGTTAAGTACAGTGCCAATGAAAAAATAATACCAAATATAGGATGAACACGATTGGCTAGATCACGTAAACCATTACTACCTGATAAGCCAATTGCCAAAATTCCGAGGAATGGTAAGCCGATAGCAGTCACTAAAAATCCGATTAATCCAAACCAAAAATTAGTCCCTGCAAATTGACCCATTTGAATAGGAAAAATTAGGTTCCCTGCTCCAAAATACAGTCCAAATAACATGGTACCAATGACTGCGTAAGTTGAAAAAGGTATTTTTTGTTGCATAATTGATGTGCTCCTTAGAAGTTTTAGACTATAGCAAATTATTTTAATCGAATGATTTTTCACTACAATTTCATCATGTTATCAAGCATTTATTATAATTACAATAGTTTTTTCGTTTATCCAGTGAGATTCAACAAAAAAAGAGCTGTCTACTGACAGCCCCTTCTTAGTTTGCAACTGACCATTCAATATGATCTAAAAATTTATAAACATCTTCATACACTTTATCGCGTTCTTTGTCCAATGTAATAATGTGGCCAGAGTTTTCATACCAAATGATTTCTTTGTCGTCTGTTTCCACAGTATTTAAAATAAAAGGTGCGCTTTCTTGATAGAGGTCATCATCTAGTGAGCCTTGTAACACAAGAGTTGGTGCTTTGATCGTTGATAATTCTTCACGCGTTTCTGTTGTTAAACGTGTTACGCCGTCCAATGAATCCTTCGGTGAAATACGTAATTCATGTAATTCTGAAATAATTTGATCTTTTGATTTATTTTCAAAGTGTTTATATAAACGAGCATAGTGGTACAAACGTGTAAATAAGCCTTTTGAATTATCACGTGTAATCGGTGCACACATCGCTACACATGCTTTCACTGGGAATGTCTCTGCTACCTTTAATGAAAAGACACCTCCAAGTGAAATCCCAACAACAGCGATTTCTTCATAGCCTTTCTTTTGTAGGAAGTTATAACCTTCTACTACATCGTTCCACCAATCTTCTGGTTTTGTTTCTAATAATGCTTCTGGTTCTACGCCATGCCCACTATAAATTGGTGCATGCACAGTATAACCTCGTTGAGATAAAAATTCTCCTAGCTTTTTCACATCTTTTGTGCTACCTGTGAATCCATGCAGTAATAGTACGGCTTTATTGCCTCCCTCGATTGTTAGAGGTTGTGGCTTTGTTAACTTCATTTTATGATATCCCCTTCACGGAAATTAATAATTGTGTATTTTATGTGTCTATCTTAACACCCTTTATTCATAATGTACAATTTATAGTTTTTATCAAATCAATGTGTATTGTGCATGAATGATGTCAACTTAACGGCTGTACTATCACACTTTCTGCTACTTAACTTTTCCATTCTGCTAAATAATTGCAACGTCCTTTTAAAAAATTTTTGCTACCTATACTTCCCGTCTGTTTCCCGTTATAATGCAGATAACTTAAAAATCACAAGAAAAGAGGTGAAAAAAATGGAGTGGCAACAATTAGAATATTTTGTAACCGTTGCAAAGTTAGAGCATATGACACGGGCTGCCGAAGCATTAGCGATTTCACAGCCAGCACTTAGTCGTTCAATTTCAAAGCTGGAGGAAGAATTAGGTGTACCGCTTTTCGACAGACAAGGGCGCTCGATTATGCTAAACCGATATGGAGAGCTATTTTTATATCGTGTCCAGCGCATGCGTAAAGAATATGAAAAGGCTGTTTTAGAGTTACAGGAGCTTAATAATCCCGAACTCGGAGATGTATCACTCGGTTTTTTACATACACTTGGAACGAGTATTGTACCCGACTTGATTCGTGCCTTCCGTCAAAAACATCCCCATATCCGTTTTCATTTCACACAAAACTACTCCCATTCACAGTTAAAACAATTACTGGCAGGTGAGTTAGACCTGTGCCTACTAGCTGCGATCGATACAGAGCCACCAGTTTGTTGGAAGGAGTTATGGCGAGATGAGCTCTTTATAATGGTCCCAATTGACCATCCATTAGCCCATCGTAAAAGCATCAAAATGAAAGAATTGGAGCATGAAAGTTTTGTCTTAATGAAAAAAGGCTATGCATTACGCCGCTCAGCTGATCGCTTATTAAATGCTGCGGGCATTAAGCCTAAAATTTCTTATGAAGGTGATGAAGTATCGACAATCGCTGGGTTTGTTGGTGCGGGGCTTGGCGTTTCCTTACTACCCGATGATGAGGATTTAAACCCGAAAAAAATTGTTAAAATCCATGTTGAGGATATGGTATGTGAACGAATTATCGGCATGGCTTGGATAGAAAATCGTTATTTACCGCCATCTGCACGTCAGTTTAAACAATTTGTCTTTGATTTTTATGACAATAAATAATATAAAAAAGATCAAGGCTTTGGCAACCCTGATCTTTTTTATGCTACAGTAATTTAACCTGATAGGAAAAAATATCCGTTGTATCGCCTTTCATTGCAAATACTCCCTGTTCGACGAGCGTCAGTAAGCGATACTCTACAAAATCATTTCCTACATAATGGACAAATGTTTCAAATGTCTGTGCCAAAATATGCGTAGGCATTAGCCACTCTTCATTTTGCTGTAAATGCAAATTTTTTGCACTGGCGATAATGTATGCATCCATTGCATCTTCCTCTACATGCAATAGTTCACTTTTCCATAACCGTAATGTACTTGGCTGTTCTTTGATGTTTTCCCATTCCTTAGCGAGTTGCTGACATTCTTGCACAGAGAATCGTTTTGCACTAGGGCGAAGCTTCATTAGCATTTCCGAGGAAAGCTCGCCTGTATGGCGAATGTCTAAATTGGGGTGAATACTCTTCAGATTCTCCGTTGCATCAATACCATACACCATACTGCATTTATGAATTAACTCACTCATCACATAGCGCAGTCCTATCTGTTCATGTGTGTTGTGACTATACCAAATCCACACATCCACATCACAAGGTAAATTAGCGATTTTTTTCCTCCAGTTTTCATACATCTCATCATACAATTGCTGGTCATCATCATCTAAAATATGCGTGGCTAACCAAGTTTTACGTTCTTCAAAGTTTTGAAGAGGTCCAATCGAGAGATCATCATGGACACTTAGAACTGATTCATTTCGCTGCAAACGATGTTGACGAATTGCAAGTTTCATAGAACCCTGCGTTGCTAAGCTAAAGGTAATATGTAAAATAGCCATGTCCATTCCTCCCTACTGTTTGCTGATGGCAATCTGTATCCCGATAAATGTGAATAGAATACCTTGAACTGTATTTAGTCGTTTAGCAATCGCAGGTTTACCAATAATGACCTGTCTAACTTTCCCTGCAAATATACTAAACAATGAAAATAATACAAGCGCTTGTATTAAAAATACAATACCCAAAATAAGCATTTGAAACGCCACATGTCCTTGCGATGGATTAACAAACTGTGGTAACAGCGCTAGGAAAAATAACGATACTTTAGGATTTAAAATATTCATTAATATTCCTTTTTTATATAATTTAATATAGGCTTGCGTATTTTGCTGTTGCAACGTAAAAGGGTCTCCTTTAGCACGAAATGATTGCCAAGCTAGATATAATAAATACGCTGCCCCTGCAAATTTGACGATGGTAAAAATAATGGTCGATTGATAAATTATCGCAGAAATACCAAGTACTGCTGCACTAATATGAACAAGTAGCCCTGTACACAATCCAAGAGATGTGGCAATACCCGCTTTTTTATCTTGTGTAATACTTTGGGCAAGCACAAATAAATTATCGGGCCCTGGCATAATGGTTAAAATCATCGCAGCCCCTAAAAACGCAAATAACGTTGAGATGTCCAAAACTTTCCCTTCCTTCAACTTCTTTTAAAAAACTATATACATTATACTACATGACGTTGTTCTCACTAGATGTAAGTTTATGACTTTATCCAAAAATTTTTTTCAAATTTCGGTTTCACAATTTATGCTCGCTCAAGCGATACTTTTCTTCCCTAATCCATTATAATAGTAGAAACTCATGATAAACCAGATAACTTCCATAAGAGGTGATTGATAATGGCAGTAAGTGATATTGTCACGCAATATGAGGATGAGCATGGACAGGTTTACTATAAAATGAAATCCCATGACATTGAGGTAAAGGCCACACAAAACGCAGGCTTAGCACCTGTCATCACGTATTGGATGGCTGACAAAGAGATTACAGATTCCATTCGAAATTTACGCTTCAGTCCACGTGCCCCATCTAGCTATATACAAGATTACGAAGAATTTCAAGCAATGCTTTATGCGAAAGAGCAACGGGCCATTAACCAGCTGTATGAACAAATGAGCATTAAACCCAAAAATATGTCTTCAGGGAAACAAGTCATTTGGAGTTTCTTTGTCATTGTGCTGGCTATGCTTCCCCTTTTCATTGCGATTTGGTGGTTTAAATAATTGAATAAGCGACCTCTTTAGCGTTTTAGCGCATCCCTTTCTTAATTTATCAAAACTTTCAAGTAATTTATCCATTCAGCTTGACAGACTTATAGAAGTAGTGCATCCTTTAGTCAATAGATGAGAAAACGAACGAAGACCAGTAGTTAGCCACTGCTTGAAAAGAGAGCGATGCCCATCGGCTGGAAGGCATTGTACAAGAAAGACTAATGAAACCTACTTCGTGAAACGTCCTAGCCAAACTAGGCGCAGTCTCGAGCGTTATGAGAAAAGTGGAATGTCGCATGATATTCAATGTAGGTGGTACCACGGAAGGCAAGTCTTTTCGTCCTAATTTTTAGGATGAAAAGGCTTTTTTTATCTTGATTCAGCAATGATGGAGGTCGTGAGATGGAGAGAAAAAGAATTGTTGTTAAGATTGGTAGTAGCTCTTTAACGAATGCGAAGGGTGAAATCGATAAAGTTCGCTTAATGGACCATGTACAGGCAATCGCCGAGTTGAAGAAATTGGGACATGAAGTGTTACTTGTCTCTTCAGGTGCTGTAGCGGCGGGTTTTAAACAACTTGGCTACCCTGCTCGCCCTGTGACAGTGAAAGGAAAGCAGGCAGCTGCTGCTGTAGGACAGAGCCTACTTATTCAAACGTACAGTGCCTTATTTAGTATTTACGATATCATGCCTGCACAGATATTATTGACACGAACAGATTTTTCTAAAAAAGAATGCTATAAAAATGCCTATGCGACTTTCGAGGAATTGTTAGAGCGATCCATGCTACCGATTATTAATGAAAACGATACAGTGTCAATTAGTGAATTAACCTTTGGAGATAACGACATGCTTTCAGCACTCGTCAGTGGACTTGTCCATGCAGATCAGCTCATCATTTTAACAGATATCAATGGCCTTTATAATGCCAATCCCAATAAAAACCCTCAGGCAGAGCGCATTGATCGACTAGCTGCTATTACAGACGATTTGCTACGCTTTGCGGATGGAACAGGATCAAAGGTTGGCACAGGTGGCATGACCTCTAAGCTGCTGGCAGCACGAACAGCGCTACGTGCAGGTGTGAAGGTATTTATCGGTACAGGTCATGGTGCACAGAAGCTCGTCGATATTTTAGCAGGACATGGTGATGGCACTTATGTGGAGCATGATGAGCTCGCAGTGTTAACAAATCATAAACAGTGGATTGCACTCACGGAAATTTCTGGTAAAATTTTTATAGACAGTGGTGCAGAACAGGCCTTAATGAATAATGGTAAGAGTCTATTGCCTGCTGGCGTCTATCGTGTAGAAGGTGAGTTTGTCAATGGTGATGTTGTAGAAGTCTATAGTGAGAAGGACTTACTAGGACGTGGCGAAGTACTGTACTCTTCCCAAGAGCTTCTCTCTGCCATGGGAAAACGGACTGATACATTGCTGAAAAGCCCTATTGAGGTAATTCATCGAGACAAATGGCTGAAAATTCAAACGAATTAAGGAGGAATGACAAATGACAAGTGAAATTCAAGAAAAAGGACAACGCGCAAAAGCCGCAAGCTACATGTTAAATATTAAAACAACCTGCGAGAAAAATGAGGCACTGAAAAAAATTGCAGAACAGCTATTAATCGATCAATCTGACATTATGGCTCAAAATGCAAAGGATTTGGCACAAGGGGAGCAGCAAGGTATCCCTGCGTCTACATTGGATCGCATCATGCTCAATGAAGAACGGATTGCAGCAATGGCCGATGCCATTCATTTACTCGTCTCCTTAAACGATCCAGTAGGTACAATTGTTGAACGTATTGAAAAAGACAATGGGCTCCGCATTGAAAAACGAATTGTGCCACTTGGTGTTATTGGTATGATCTATGAAGCTCGACCAAATGTCACGATCGATGCAGCAACACTCTCTCTAAAAACAGGCAATGCAGTTATTTTGCGCGGAAGCTCCTCTGCTAAGTTTTCTAATATGGCTCTTGTTGCAAGTATTCATCGCGCGCTTGCTAAAACATCCATCCCTACCGATGCTGTTCAATTAATTGAGGATACAAGCCGCGAAACAGCCAAAGAACTCTTCCATTTAAAAGAGTACTTGGATGTGCTCATTCCTCGTGGTGGCAAAGCGCTGATCGATTTAGTTGTCAATGAAGCGACTGTTCCTGTACTGGAAACAGGTGCAGGCAACTGCCACATTTACGTGGATGAAATGGCGGATTACATAAAAGCAGAGAAAATCTGTCTAAATGCTAAAACACAGCGTCCTTCTGTTTGTAATGCAGCAGAAAGCTTACTCATTCATCCTACTTGGTTTCAAGAACATGGCGTCCAGCTTTTAACGTCCCTTCATCATGCAGGTGTAGCCATCATCGGTGATGAGCAAATATGTCAGCAATTTGCAGCTGCTCTTCCAGCTACGGCGGAAGATTATGCGACAGAGTTCCTTGATTTAAAAATAAGCGTTAAATTGGTGGAAAATGTCTATGAAGCGATTGAGCATATTCAATACTTTGGCACAAATCATTCTGAGGCCATCATTACAGAAGATCAATTAACCGCCGAGACGTTCTTAAACAATGTTGATGCAGCAGCAGTGTATCATAATGCCTCCACCCGCTTCACAGACGGCTTTGAATTTGGCTATGGTGCAGAAATCGGTATTAGTACACAAAAGCTACATGCCCGTGGACCAATGGGCTTGCCTGCATTAACATCAACAAAATATGTTATTCATGGTAACGGCCAAATTCGTGAATAGTTCTTATAGTTTCATAAAATAATAGAAGGAAGGTTTCGGATGAACATCTCAGCAATCATTAAACTAACCGTCTCCATGGCACTGTTTGGTTCCATCGGCTTTTTTACCGTTCACACTGGTGTTCCCGCTACAGAGCTTGTCTTTGTTAGATGCATTTGCGCAACCCTCTTTCTAGGTGGTATGTGGCTCATCACTGGTGGACATAAAACAGAGGTATGGGATAAGAAAGAAATTTTTCAAACGCTTATTTGCGGTGTCTTTATTGTGTTAAACTGGGTATTTTTATTTAAAGCCTTTGAGGAAATGTCCATTTCAATTGCCATTTCCATCTATAATTTAGCCCCCATATTTGTGTTAATTTTAGGCGCTATCTTTTTGAAGGAAAAAATGACCATTCAGGCACTTGTTGCAACAATCACTTGCTTTATCGGTAGTATTTTTATCATCGGTCTCAATAATTTTGTGTCGTTCTCAGAATTTATGCATTCTGGCTTTATCTGGGCCTTACTGTCAGCGGTATTTTATGCCCTTACAATGCTAACAAGCAAAACCATCACGAAGCTTAGCTCGTATGCGTTAACCTATATTCAAACAACAGTTGGAATCGTGATACTACTGCCTTTTATCGACCTCTCGCTGTTTGATGGATTAACGTCAACCAATTGGTTTTATATACTCGGCACAGGCTTTATTCATACAGGATTTGTTTACTATTTATTTTTTGATAGTATTCGTAGCCTGTCTACGATTCTTGTCTCCGTATTGGTTTTTGTCGACCCTGTTGTCGCCATTTTACTAGATATGCTATTGCTTGATTTTATGCCAAGCTTTACGCAAACGATGGGGATCCTTCTCATTTTCGCTGGTATTTTTTATACCATTTATGTTCCTAAGAAAAAGCGACTACCACAGGAGGTCTCATAATGGGCAAGCTCTTCACAATTGGAGAATTATTAATTGACTTTACACCGACACAGCAGCACGGCTCCCTAGCCAACATTGAACATTTTACTAAACATGCAGGAGGGGCACCTGCCAATGTAGCCGCTGTCTGTGCAAAGCTAGGACAGCAGGCGGCCCTTCTCACACAAGTCGGTCAGGATGCCTTTGGTGACTTCCTAATCAAAACGTTGCAGCAAGCAGGTGTAGATACACAGTTTATTCGTCAATCAACAGATGGTGAAACAAGTCTTGCCTTTGTTTCATTAAATGAACATGGCGAACGAGATTTTCAATTTTATCGCCGACATGCTGCAGATCTCTTATACAAACAGGAATACCTCCCCTCGCAGCTATTAACAGCGCACGATATCGTTCACTTTTGCTCTGTTAATCTTGTAGAGAGTCCTATGAAACAAGCACATCTTGCCCTTATTGAACAGGCACATCAAGCAGGAAGCCTTATATCCTTCGATCCGAATGTGCGCCTTCCTTTATGGCAGGATAAGACGGCGTGTTGTGAAACCATTTTAGCCTTTTTACCAAAAGCCCATATTGTCAAGCTTTCAGAGGAAGAACTGTTGTTTTTAACAACTCTAGAAGATGAACAGGAAGCTGTTCAAACGTTATTCAAGGGATATGTAGAAGTTATCATCATTACACATGGTGCTGCTGGGGCTACCTTATATACGAAAAAGCATCATGTGAAGGCTCCTGCTAACAAGGTACAAACCGTTGATACAACTGGGGCTGGTGATGCTTTTATTGGCGCGATTTTAAGTCAATTTCTTCATCATCAACTAACAGTAGATCAAGTGGTAGCTCATTGTGAACAGTATGCAATGTCTCTGCTATCTTTTGCAAACGGATATGCGGGCATTTCAACAACAAAGCATGGGGCGATTCCATCCTATCCTGTACTTTCATTAGATATGAAACTAGGATAAATCGAAACTTTTTGTCCTTATTGTTCGTATGTACTAGTGACAGGTCATTAAAGGAGGGCTTATATGGAATCGATGACAAAAAAACGCACAGCTGCATTTTTAATCGATACAGCTGTTTCAACAGCTGTCACGTTTGGGGTTGAATACTTCCTACGAAAAAAAGTAAAAAATGAGGCTGTTCATGCACTCGTTACGCCAACTGTGGTATTGTGGGCGCTAGAATATGCACAACTCCGTAAAAACGGACAAACGATTGGCTACAAAGCAATGGGATTGACACTCGAAAATGAAGATGGTCGTCCATTATCAGAATGTCAAATTATTAAACGTATGGCTTATCGAGACACTATCAGTACGTTCGATTATCTTAAAGATCGCCAAGCCTTTGAGCAGCAGCATGGTCAACGTCTTCCTCATGATAGCTTTGCAGGTACGGTTGTAAAGAAAAAATAAAGGAAAGCTGCCTTATCGTTTGGGCAGCTTTCTTTAATTGGAGCATTTTGCTAAAGTGGTAATCTTCCTGATCGCCTGAACCATTACAGAAAGTAGCATGGAATTCTCTTTAGAGAAGTACGCTAATCTTTGGAAATAAACTGCTGTATATCCTTCAATAAAATCGCGTTTTCTGACGGAAACCAAAAATAAGTAGTACCATCAAATTGTATGCCATATTGAAAAGCAATGGCATCGTCTGTATAAAGGAGTACATCATAACGGTTCGTATCCCCATTTGGCTCAAAGGATGGGGCTGGTTTACTATTGACTAAAATTGCCTTTATATCTGCCATGTCAGACTGGTTTGTATAGCTAGCCGTTTTCCGATTGCCTTCTTCCGTAGATGCGTAAAATTCTATTTTCTTCACTTCTTCTAATGGAACCTGATCAAAATTCCGTCGCGGCGGAGCTTCAGCTCTTATCATATAAATTCGATAGCCATTAATAACCGACTGATCCTCTACTGCAATGGCATCGTCCAGACCCTTTATCGCATAAAGCTTTGTTCCCTTCTCATGGAAGGCTGCATCGCCATCCTTAAAGCGATAGGAAGTTCTTTTGATATGATCTGCCACTTTAAAATCAACTTCCCCTATTTCCTTATCAATGAATGAACGATCGGCTAACGCTACTTCATATACAGCTTCATATTGCTTACCATCCCATTTGATTAAATCAACCCATTCGATGATGACTTGACTACCGCAAGCAGTCAGTAACAACAAACACATGATACAAAGGCATATCCATTTCTTCAACAACATCCCCCCTTTAAGCAGTAGACCCAAGCAACGATTAAAAAGTTACAAAGTATGACGCTAAGTCTGGCATGTTCTATAATTGTGTGAATTTCGTCTGCTACCAGTATTTCTTCATTAAAATATGGGGGATGCCACAATCCATAAATTCTTCACCTTCACGCTGATAGCCTAATTTTTCATAAAAGCCTTCTGCATAGGACTGAGCATTTAATTTTGCTTTTGTTAGCCCTTTATCTCGAGTAATTTGCTCTAGGCCTACAATAACTTCCTTACCAAGGCCATATTTGCGGTATTCTTCTAATATACAAATACGCTCCAATTTGCCATAGTCCTCTACAACTCGAAGTCTCCCTGTTCCAACAGGTTGCTCATTGTAATACACCAAAATATGATCGCATGGAGCATCCAGTGCATCAAATTCATCATATTCTTCTTCCTCAGGGACTTGCTGCTCTTCAATAAAAACGCTTCGTCTAAAATCAAACGCTGTTTGTAATTCTGCTTCAGTTGTCACTTTTTTTATAGTCATTACTATTCCTCCTAGTTTCTCCTGCCTTATCATCTTCTCTAGGTGCAATTTCACTTTGAAGATGATAGTATTAGTATAGAATGATTTTTATTGCAATTACAACAAAAATCTCAGGAGGATCGAACATGAAAGAAATCTTACGTGAAATAGGTGCCATAGCACGGGCATTAGACTCGATAAGCAATATTGAATTCAAGGAATTGGATTTGACAAAGGGACAATATTTATATGTCATCCGTATTTGTGAACATCCAGGTATTATTCAAGAGAAAGTCGCAGAGCTATTGAAGGTAGACCGTACAACGGCTTCACGAGCTATTCAAAAATTGGAGACCAAAGGCTTTATTGAAAAACGAATTGAACAAGGTAATAAGAAAAATAAATTACTTTTTCCTACAGCTAAAAGCATGGACATCTATCCTTTTTTAAAACGGGAGGGCGAATATTCCAATGCTCGTGCGCTTGAGGGGTTTTCTAATGAGGAGATTAACTGCATTCACAGTCTTCTAACACGTGTGTTGCATAACATCGAAATTGACTGGGAAGAGGTGAAGAAAGGGCATAAACGACAGTATTAAAGGCGATTCCTCGTGTTTTTCTCACATTTGGAATCGCCTTAGGCTAGACATTGGCTGCAAATACTCGTTTTAATACAGCAACCATAAAATCAAAGTCCTCGTCTGTACAGCACAGCGGTGGACTTAACGTAATGATATTATTGAAGCCTTCAACTGTATCACCATTTCTTCCAATAATTAAGCCATTTGCTTGACAATCAGCCATGATTTTCGTGATTAGCTCAGGCTTGGCAGGTGTTTGAGATTGTTTATCTTCAACCAGCTCGATGCCAATGAGTAACCCAAGCCCACGAATATCGCCAACGAAAGGCAGCTCTAATAGGTCTTGCAAATCATGTAGGAATTGAATACCCAAATCTCTTGCTCGCTGCACAAGTCCTTCCTCCTCCATGATTTTTATATTTTCTAAGGCCACTGCACAAGCTGCTGGATTGCCCCCAAACGTATTGATATGGCGAAAATGACTATAGCCGTCCGTCTCTTTAAATTTTTCATAAATGTCTTTCCTTATAGCTGTAATGGATAGTGGTAGGTAGGCACTCGTTAATCCTTTCGCCATGGTAATGACATCTGGTCGAATATCAAAATGCTGATGGCCAAATAGCTTACCTGTCCGTCCGAAGCCACAAATGACTTCATCCATGATGAGTAATACTCCATGCTTTCTACAAATGCGCTCTACTTCTTTGACATAAGTTGGATGTGGAATAAGCACTCCACCACCTGTGATGAGTGGCTCCATAATGACAGCCGCAATGGTTTCTTTTTGCTCCCAAATAATTTTTTCTTCCAATTCTCGGGCAAGTGCTAGGCTGTATGCCTCAATTGACTGCCCTTTTGGACGACGATAGTGATCAGGTGGAGCAACATGTAAGAAGCCTGGTGTCAGCGGCTCGTACTTAAATTTACGTAATGCCTGACCTGTAGCTGCTAATGCCCCAAGTGAACTGCCATGATAGCCCCGATAACGAGCAATGATTTTGTAGCGGTTCCCTTCCCCATTTTGTTGATGGTATTGACGTATTAACTTAAACGCTACTTCATTCGCATCTGAGCCACTAGTGGAATAAAACATCATATAGTCATCATCAAGTAAGCTGTTTATTTTTTCAGCGAGCCTGATGGCAGGTTCATGGCTTTGTGTTAAAGGAGCATAGCAAAGCTTTTTTAGCTGCTCATACGCAACCCTAGCAAGACGCTCACGCCCATACCCTACATTCACTGCCCATAAGCCTGACATGCCATCTAAAAAGCGATTGCCTAAACTATCTGTAATCCATGCCCCTTCTCCCTGCTCAATAATGGGAGGTGCTTTGTCGTTATAGATAGACATGTGATGCCAAATGTTTTCATGATCTTTTTGCTGTAAAGTATGTGTAAACTGATCGTTTCGCTCCATATCATGACCTCCAATCGTGTATCATCGGTGTCTTTTTGTCTATCACCATTTTCCCTATTAAGCTAGTTAATATTGAAATTTTCTGATTTCTCTAACATAATGAAATAGACATTGTACATTCGAAGGGCAGGTGCTAATTGATGTCGAAACATCCTCTACTCGTACGTGATGTCCTCAAGCGCAAGTATTTTGAATCGGCGAAGCTTATTGCAGGGCAGCACGGCCTAGATCGCCAAGTATTGTGGACACATATATTAGAAATTAAAGATTTTGAAACCTTAATCAATGGTGGTGAATTAATTTTAACCACGGGTGTCGGTTTACAGCTAGAACGAGAAACACAAATAGCCTACTTACAAAACCTTATTCGTAATGAGGCAGCTGGTCTTTGTATAGAAATTGGCGACTATTTTGACCATGTTCCCGTAGAATTGATTGCCATGGCAAATGCCCATCATTTCCCTATCATCATCTTTGAGGAAATTGTACGATTTATTGATATTACGCAAGATTTGCACACGTACATAATTAATCAACACCAGCAGGCACTTACACAGCTAGATACACTATCCAAAACGTTTATGGAATTATCATTAATGCCAAATGGTATTTTAAAAATATTACAAGTGCTCCATCAAGATACAAATGCTCCCTTTCTATTTGTTTCAGAAGATACAAAAAGCTTTTATTATCCTATGGAGGCTAAAAAATATTTACGTGTCATGGAGGAGCATTGTCAGCAGTTAGAACTACAAGAGCCCTTGTACCTTCTATCCTTGGGTAAAGACCATTTTGTCATTATTCCTGTTAATGGACTTGGACAAGTGTGGGGCTATTTATGTATGCATTCTGAACTGCCAAAGCAGAGTGATTACACCTTGTTAAATCTTGAACGAGCAACTATGTCGATTGCCCATATTTTAATGCGTAACCGCATGCTTCAGGAGCGACAGCAAAGCCGGGAAGATGAATTCATACTAGCCTTAATTCAAGGTCAGCCAGTAGATATTCAATACTACCAAAGCTATTTACCAATCGAAAGTCGTAATTTATTTTACCGAGTCATCGTGTTCAATCTACATGATGAAGCCAATACTGTGCCTGAAGAAGAATGGCAGGAAATCCAGCTACAAAATGCCATGTATGTTCGTTCGATTCTGAAAAAGCTTGGCTTTTTCCCTACTGTTTCAGTAAGACAGCACGAGATAATTATTTTAGCCTTTTTCATTGCCGCAGATTATATGAAAGACAATCGCGACGCTTTTGATCAAGCAATTTCACAAATCATTGCAAGAAAAGCAGCACAATTTTTTGAGCAACTTACCCTTAGCTATGGTATTAGCAATGTCTATCAAACGATCGAAAGTGTTCATCTGGGCTATAAGGAAGCCAAATCAGCCATCCAAATGCAGCATCATCAATTGACGAGCTCCATCTATTATAAGGATTTAGGTGTTTATCGATTGTTATTACAGCAGGATCAAACAGCTCTCTTACAATTTGTAAAAGATTATTTACAGGAAATTTTAGTATTAGACCAAAAAAGTAGCCATGATTTATTTCAAACATTAGCTGTTTATCTGTCCTGTAATGGAGCTAAAAATGATACTGCAGAACAGCTGTTTATTGTCCGTCAAACACTTTACAAACGAATAGAACGCTTAGAAAGTATACTAGGTGCTGATTTTTTACAAGCTCCCCATCGCCTCAATATTGAGATGGCAGTTAAGGCATATGAACTGTTGCAAAAGACAGCACCTGATCTATTACGATTTTGAACGCGGGTCCATAAAATCTCGTAAAGCATTACTGAGCATATATAAGCCTAAAACAAGAATGGTAATGGCTCCTCCAGGGGCATACGTATACCAAGGGGCACCGATTAAATAGGCTTGTGAATCTTTTAACATTCTACCCCAGCTAGGGTTTGGTGGCTGTACCCCAAGCCCTAAATAGCTCAGTGCTGCCTCGGCTAACATGGCTGTCGCAAAAGTCACAGTTGCTGCCACAATAATTTGCGACGAAATGTTTGGCAAAATATGACGAAACATGATGCTATAAGGCTTAACACCAATTAATTTCGCTGCCAGCACATATTCCGAGTCACGTTGTTGCACAAAGCCACTGCGGGCAATCCTCGCAATAGCAGGTATCGCGATAATCCCCAGCGCTATCGCTGTATTCGTTATTCCTGGGCCGAATACTGCTACAAGCATTAATGCTAAGATGATTCCTGGAAAGGCCATTAAAGCGTCCATCGTACGCATAAATATTTCATCGACCCAGCCACCAACATAGCCTGCAATTCCGCCTATGAGAATACCAAATATCGTTCCAATCGCAACCGTTAATAGACCCACCGCAAAGGCTGTTTGTGTCCCCTTCATAATGCGACTAAAAATATCTCGCCCAAATTCATCTGTTCCAAACATATAGGCACCACCTGGACCACGCAATTTTTCAGGTATATTCATCGCGTTGACATCATGGGGTGTATAAAAAAAGCTAACAATCATGACGAGCAGAAAGCCAACAATGACGAGGAGACCAATGACTAAATTGATTTTTTTAGTATAGCGCTGTAATTGTTTCATGGTAGTCACCTCTTAACGTAATCGAATTCTAGGGTCCAACACAGAATATAAAACATCCACGATAAAATTAATCATGACGACAGCTACTGTAATATACATTACGATCCCTTGTACGAGTGGAAAATCACGATTACTGATAGCCGTAATCAATAACTGACCAATCCCTGGCAATGAAAACACCTGCTCCACAATAATCGTTCCTGCCACAACCTCCGCCATAATCAACCCAAAAACCGTCAATATCGGAATCATGGAATTTTTCAAAACATGCTTATACATTACATTTTGTTCAGACATCCCTTTACTGCGTATCGTACGGACATAATCGAGCTGGACCTGCTCCAAAATGGCTGTACGAACATAACGAAAATTCACCGCAATTTGGGGAATCGCAATCGTTAAGGCTGGAAGTATTAGGGTACTGAGCGCCCCTGCTACACTTTGTGTCCAAGGTATATAGCCACTTATTTTAAAGAAGCTGAACTGTAGGCCAATGTAAAGAATAAGCATCATCCCTAGCCAAAAGGAAGGCACTGCCATACCGATCTGGGTTACAGTCGATAATGACACATCACTTAATTTATTTTGTCTTCTTGCTGCAAACATCCCTAAAGGTAATGAGATGATTAAGACAATGATAAGGGTGAGTCCTGCTAATGACATGGTGACAGGAAGTCGATCAAATAGTAATTCTTTTACTGGCATGGAAAATCGAATGGAATTCCCTAATTGCCCTGTCAATAAGCCCTTCATCCAATCCACATATTGTTCATAAAGAGGACGATCCAAGCCAAGCTCAGATCGTAAATTTTCAATTTGAGTGGGATCCGCCTCTGTTCCTAGCATTGTGCGAACTGGATCACCAGGTAAAATTTGAAAAACACCAAATGTAATAATGGATACTAGAAGGATGGTTGTTATTAACAGGATGATTCGACGTAGGATATACATCATAAGCACTCATCCCTTTCTAGTTTGAAAACTTGACCTCTGACATATCGTGGAACCAGAATGGATAGCTCTTGAGCCCCGTCACCTGTTTGTCAGATCCCCAAACGATTTGATAATCCGCAATATACACTGCTGTTGCCTGCTCAGCTAATATTTCCTGTGCACGATGATAGTACTCTATTTGCTTGGCTTGGTCGGTTTCCTTTAAAACATCAGCCATAATTTTGTCGTATTCTTCATTTTTAAATAAGAAGAAGTTTTCACTATCGTTTGTAGAAATGTAATCATTCAACACTTCAAAAGCAGATGCACGACCTGTTAAGTCAATCGTTGTCATTGCATAGTCACGACCAAAGTAAACGCGATCTAGCCAAATTCCCCATTCCACTACTTCAATTTCTACATCAATTCCGATCTCTTGTAGATTAGCTACGACAATTTGGGCAATATTTGAGTAAATATCATTGTGTGAAGACACTGTAATTTTTGTTTTAAAGCCATCCGGATATCCTGCTTCTGCTAATAACGCCTTCGCTTTTTCCACATCTCGCTCATACATGCTTTCTAAGCCCTTCTTTTGGAAATCGCCCATCGCTGGACTCATATTAGAGCCAAGTGGCACAGCATAGCCTGCAAACACAGAGTCAATAATATCGGCTTTACTAATGGCGTAATTGATTGCTTGACGAACCTTCACATTGTCAAATGGTGCCTTTGTTTCGTTAAATGTAACAATAAGAGAAGAGTTATTATTTTGGTGTGATAAATTATAGCTTCCCTCTACCTCGCTCACACGGTGCCAAGGAACACTCGTTAAATCAACTTCGTTTGCCATTAAGCTCATAATGGCTGCCTGATCATCTGATTGGAAGGCAAAGGTTACTTTATTCAAATAAGGTAATCCTTCTTGCCAATACTGTTCATTTTTCTTAAGCTCTAAATTTGTACCTGGTGCATATTTCACAAAGGCAAATGGACCTGTACCAATTGGATTTTCATTATGCTTCCCATCATTGCTCTTTGGAATAATAGCTGATTGTCTGCCTGTTAATGAATACAAGAAATTTGAATTTGGCTCTTTTAGCTTAATCACAAATGTACTTGCATCAGGCGCCTCTGTAGATGCTACATTATCAAAGCTATTGGACATTTTTTCCCCACCATTTTTCCCCATTAAACGGTCAAAGGAATATTGAATATCCTCCATCGTTAAATCATCACCATTATGAAACTTCACACCTTGGCGAATTTTAAACGTATAGGTTAAGCCGTCCTCAGAAATTTCATAGCTTTCAGCAAGTCCCTCCTTTAAGGAGCCATCCGTTTCAGGAGCCATTAGCCCCTCAAAGATATTTAGAATCATTTGATAAGAAATGGACGCTGTCGCTTTATGTGGATCTAAAAAATCTGGATCATCATTCACACGTACAACAATTTCCTGTGGAGCATCTGTTGCCGCTTGACCATCTGTAGTACCTGAAGTAGTCGTCGTTTTCTCTCCATCACTTGAACACGCTGCCATAACGATTGCCATTAACACTGTTAGTAGTATTAATCCGCTTTTTTTCCACTGCATGGCTGTTCCCCCTTTTTCTAAGTGCTTGTCTTTTGAATGCTTGTATAACTCTCAACATCCGCCAATCGTTCAGCGGCTTTAATGCCAGCCAGAATTGCTTCCTCCATCACCTTTGTCGCTAGTTGGCCTAAATAATCAAGTGCATAGGATTGATCCCCTGTACCAAGCACAAAAATCGTATCGCCATCCAGCATCGTATGAACAGGATAAATCGTGCGTGCTAAGGCATTTTGCGTAAGCTGCGCAATCTTTTTAGCCTCAGCCTTCGTTAGCTTGGCATTCATTGCCACAACACCAATGGTTGTATTTGTACCCGCTAAAGCCTCTGATTGCGCATGTTGCTCTAAATAGGCACAGCAATCCACCCATTGACCAGAATGCGTATCTCTTGCTCCAGCTAAAATTTTCCTCGTTGTAGGGTCCTTGACATCTCCAACTGCATTGACAGCCACGATAGCACCTGCTACAAGACCATCTTTTCCCGCATAGGAAGCACTACCAAGTCCACCCTTCATTGCAAATTCTGGACCAGCTAATTTGCCTACAGTTGCTCCGTAGCCTGCGCCTACATTGCCATTTGGAAATGAGCCAACTTGTGCCGCTTGTGCCGCTTCATAGCCCATTAGTGCTGTAGGTCGTGCATGTGGATCACCGATAAACAAGTCAAAGAGTACAGCACTTGGTACAATCGGTATTTTTGCTACTCCTGCATCTACCCCAATCCCTTGCTCCTCTAAAAATTGCATGACGCCTGTAGCAGCATCTAACCCAAACGCACTACCCCCAGCTAAACAAATAGCATGAACTCGGTCAATTTCATTGATGGGATCTAACGCATCTGTTTCACGAGTACCTGGTGCAGAGCCTCGAACATCCACTCCACAAACTGCTCCGTTTTCCACTACTAGCACCGTACAGCCTGTGATGCCCTCCTTGTTCTCGCGATGTCCTACCTTAACACCTGGCACATCCGTTATATTGCCAAACATTCTTCACACCTCACTTTTTAAATAATTATAATTTTCTGATTTTTTATCATATAAAAAACAGGCTACTCGTTGATGATCATTTTCATTGTGAAGCTTCGGTCTCTCCTGATGGCATCTTTCCATCACATGCGGGCAACGTGTATGAAAGACACAGCCAACAGGTGGATTCATCGGACTTGGTAACTCGCCCTGTAAAAGTATTTCTTGCTTAGGCTCATCAAAATTAACAACTGGTATTGCAGATAGTAATGCTTGTGTATAGGGATGCAACGGATTGGCATATAGCTCCTTCTTTGTCCCAATCTCCACTACTCTACCTAAATACAGCACTGCCACACGGTCACTAATATGCTTCACAACGCTTAAATCATGTGAGATAAATAAATAGGTTAATTGAAATTCATCCTGTAAATCCATCATGAGATTGAGCACTTGTGATTGCACCGACACATCCAATGCTGAAACGGGCTCATCGGCTATAATGAATTCTGGATGAATCGCTAATGCCCGCGCAATTCCAATACGCTGCCGCTGCCCACCAGAAAATTCATGTGGAAATTTATGCATGGCATCCTCAGGTAGCCCTACCTTTTGTAATAGCTCCTTCACACGCTCTTTGCGTTGCTCCTTCGTCAAGGTTAATTGTAGCTTCATCGGCTCTTCGATTATAGAACCGATTCGCATCCGAGGATTGAGAGAGGCAAAGGGATCTTGAAAAATCATTTGCATTTGATTGCGGTAACTTTGTAACTTATTCCCCTTTAAATGCTGGATGGGTTGTCCTTTATACAACACTTCTCCTGCTGTTGGTTCAACAAGCTTTAAAATTGTTCGCCCAAAGGTGGATTTTCCTGAGCCTGATTCGCCAACAATACCAAGTGTTTCCCCTCTATAAATCTCAATCGAAATATCATCAACCGCTTTTATGACCTTTTTCTCTTCCTTCATCGACTTACGCTTCACAGGAAAGTAGGCTTTTAAATGATTAATTTCCAACAAAACTTCTTTCTCTGTCATGAGCCAGCTCTCCTTTCTCCGTGAATAAATGACAGCGTACCTTATGGGCCTCCTGAATGTGATGAACAGCAGGTTGCTCCTGATGACAATGTGCCAGCGCATGGGGACAGCGTGGCGCAAAGCGACAGCCGTCAGGTAATGCATACGCAGGTGGCACAGTACCAGGAATCGATGGTAGCCTTTTGACATCTGTTTCAAGGCTTGGCATCGTCTTTAAAAGCGCTGTTGTATAAGGATGCTGTGGATTTAAAAAGAGCTCTCTTACTGGGGCCTCCTCGACAATCTGTCCAGCATACATCACCATAACGCGGTCAGCTGTCTCTGCAACAACGCTCATATCATGGGTAATGAATAAAATGGCTGATCGATGCTCTTCCTTCATTTTTAGCATCAGCTTTAAAATCTGTGCCTGAACCGTGACATCAAGTGCAGTAGTTGGCTCATCCGCAATCAATAGCTGCGGATTATTCGACATTGCGATGGCAATCATAACTCGTTGTCGCATCCCGCCTGAGAGTTGGTGAGGATATTCAGCGATGACCTTTTCTGCATTCGCAATCCCGACTTCTTTTAAAAGCTGTAGCGCTTTATTCCATGCCTCTTTTTTCGATACCTTTTGGTGTCTTCGTATGCCTTCAATCATTTGATTGCCAATCGTAAAAACGGGATCTAAAGAGGTCATGGGCTCTTGAAAAATCATACTAATTTCATTGCCTCGTATACGGCTCATTTCTTTATTTTTATAGGTAAGTAGATTTTTACCGTTTAAAGTGATAGAACCTGACGTAATTTCTCCTGGAGGTATAGGCAGCAGCCGCATAATGGCTAAGGATGTAATACTTTTGCCACTTCCCGATTCACCAACCAGTGCAACGGTTTCTCCTTTATGAATCGTAAAATTCACATCTTCCACAACTTTTGCCTCTTTGCCATTTTTTAAATGGAATTTAATTGATAAGTGATTGACCTCTAAAAGCACATCTTTTTCTTTTGGCTGTTCCATATGCGTCCCTCCATCTCAGTGTTGATTAGGTGGTGCATAGCGTATAGCGATATTTTTCATTTGCGTATAGTTTCGCAGTGCAACAAAGCCCTTCTCTCGACCAATTCCGCTTTTTTTATAGCCTCCAAATGGCATTTGAATGCCTCCAGCAGCCCCATAATTATTGACAAATACTTGTCCCGCCTGCACACGACTTGCCACATAGTGAGCCGTATCGATATTTTGTGACCAAATGCCCGCCACTAGACCATAGTCCGTACTATTGGCTAATGCGATGGCCTCCTCTACAGTGGAAAATGTCAAGACGGTTAACACTGGACCGAAAATTTCCTCCTGAGCTAATGGATCATTTGGATCAACACCATCAAGTATAGTTGGCTGAACATAAAAGCCGTTCTCATAGCCTGCCAATGTCAATGGTTCCCCACCCGTCACAACATAGCCATCTACCTTTGCTTGCTGTAATAATGCAGTGATTTTTGTATATTGTTGTTCATTCAGTAACGGTCCCATCTCCATATCTGCTTCACCTGGTCCTACTTGGATCACTTGGAACCTTTGGGCTAATCGGGAAATGAAGGACTCTTTTATACGTTCCTCAATGAGTAAACGTGCCCCTGCTGAACAAGTTTGACCAGCATTTTGAATAATTGCACGTACGACTCCCTCTAATGCCTGCTCCATATTAGCATCCGCAAAAACAATATTAGGAGATTTACCACCAAGCTCTAATGTCACAGGCACAACATTTTCAGCAGCCGCCTTCATCACCGCAATTCCTGTGGGAACAGAACCTGTAAACGTAATATGATTAATATCGGGATGTGAAGTTAAATAAGGACCAACTTCTCGTCCCAAGCCCGTAATATGCTGGAAAATCCCTTTCGGCAACTTATCGGCGAACCATTCTGCAATGGCATGTGTTGTTAGCGGTGTATCCTCCGCACTTTTCACAATAACTGCATTACCAGTTGCTATAGCGGCTGCTACACTTCTTGCCGTAATTTGAATCGGATAATTCCATGGCACAATATGTACCGTAATGCCCACTGGCTCTAGCACTACTGCATTTAAAAGTCCATCCTCAATCGGAATTGTATCTCCCATCACCTTATCCGCTGCACCACCATAAAATTCAAAATAGCGTGCCGCTGCTTCAATATCTGCTCTTGCCTGTGATAAGGGCTTTCCTACATCCCGACATTCTAGCAAACTCCATTCCTCTGCATGCTTACGAATATAATGAGCAAATTCGATCAATAACTGCCCACGTTCATAGGCTTTCCATTGACGCCAGTCCTCTCGTTCAAAGGCTACACGGGCTGCACGTACTGCCTCTTCTACATGTTCTTTACTCGCGTTGCTAATTTGTGCAATCACTTCACCCGTTGAGGGATTCTTAACATCGAGGTATGTCTTAGCATCACCGTGAACCCACTCACCATCTATCAACATAGGAATTTTTTTCATTGTACCCCTCCTATAATCCACGGCCACCATCTACATGTAATGTCGTTCCTGTGACCATACTTGCTGCATCTGATAGTAAATAACTAACAGCTCCTGCTATATCTGCTGGCTTCACTAATCGTCCTAATGGCACAGATTGCACAAAGACACTTTGCTTCGTCTGCTCTACGTCTGCACCCTGTGCGGCAAATTGACCAAGCATTTGTGTGTCTGCTGGTCCTGGATGAATCGTATTAACCCGAATTTGACTAGATGCTAGTTCAATTGCTAGTCCTCTCGAAAAGCTCTCTGCTGCACCCTTTGAGGCAATATAAGCCTGTAAGCCTGGTCTTGGTCTCACTGCTGAAATTGAGGCAATTGTAATAATAGAACCCCTTTGCTGTTTTTTCATAAAAGGGACAACGGCCTTTGTTGTGATAAATAAACTTTTCACATTAACATCCATTAAACGATTCCATTCATCCATAGTGACCTCTTCAATCGGTGTAGCTGACTGGGCAATTCCCAGTGCATTAACAAGGCCATCTATTCTGCCATACTTATCAAAAACCTGCTGACAGATGTCTTGTACACGTTCCTCCTGTAACACATTGACTTCAAAGCATTGAAGGGCATCCTGTGTAATATCTGATAAGGCATCTATGGATAGATCAAGTCCAATAACTCGATTGCCCAGCTTTAATTGCTCGTGAATAATGGCCTTTCCCATACCGCCTCCTGCACCAGTAACCACAACTACCTTTTGCTCAACGGCCATGCTAAACACCTCCTGCTGTTAAAGTTCTATTAATAATTTCCTGACAAATCGCATCGCCCATTTGTGCTGTTGTCGCTTGTCCACCAATATCTGCTGTTTTCACAACGCCTTCTTGCAGCACAGCTGTAATGGCTTTAACAATGAGCTGTTCTAAATCTGGTCTGCCTTGATGGCCAAGCAGTAAGGCAAGCGACCAAATTTGAGCGATTGGATTGGCAATGCCCTTGCCTGCAATATCTGGTGCTGAGCCATGAACAGGCTCAAACATCGATGGAAAATCCTTTTCGGGGTTCAGGTTGGCTGATGGAGATAGACCAAGTCCTCCGACAATAGCAGAGCCTAAATCGGATAAAATATCGCCAAACAAATTGGACGCTACCACCACTTCAAAATTCTGTGGTCGTTCTACGAAATAGGCGACGAGTGCATCGATATAAATGGATTCGAGCTGTAGTGCTGGTGAACTTTGCTTCACCGTTTTGCCTGTATGCTCGTCCCAGAATTTCATCGAATGAATAATGGCATTCGATTTTGTCGCACTTGTTATTTTGGTTTTACCATGTTGCTTCGCATAATCACAGGCAGCATGGACAATTTTTTCAATCCCAATTCGCGTCATGATTGTATTTTGAATCGTCATTTCCTGCGGCTGCTGTTGGTACAGTCGACCACCACTGTCCGAATATTCACCCTCTGCATTTTCACGGAAGATCACAAAGTCAATTTCTTTGCCGTTAGCTAAGGGCGACGCTATTCCAGGCAGCGATTTAATAGGACGGAAATTCACATATTGCTGAAAATGCTTTCGAATGGGCATAATTAATTCCCAAACAGTAACATCATCGGGCACACGAGCATCGCCAATAGCCCCAAATAAAATCGCATCATATGTTTGAAGTGTTGCTAGTGCATCATTAGGCATCATACAGCCATGCTGCACGTAGTAATCGGAGCTCCAAGGAAAGATGGTTGTTTCAATTTGTAAGGAGCTATGTTGTTCTTGCAAACAATTTAAAACTTTTAACGCTTCCTGCATAACCTCTTTTCCTATGCCATCTCCTGGTATTACTGCTATTTTGATAGCCGTCATTGTGCATCACCCGCCAAAAATTTTAATGCTGCTAAACGGTAAATGGCTGTTGTTTCTGCCAATTCTTCAATATCCACATACTCATTGATTTGATGAGGGATTTCTCGATCTCCTGCACCAACCGTTACAATCGGAATTCCATGCACATGAAGAAACGTACCATCTGTCGCGCCTGGAACACCGTTATATTTTGGTTCCTTTTCTGTTACCTCTCCCACAGCTTCATAAATAGCCTGTACAACAGGGTCTTCCTTTGCTGTTGCTGTTGCAGGTCGGTTATCAAGAACCGTCAGTTCTACTTTGAAATCAGGATCATCCGCTTGTAATCGTTTAATAATCGCTTCAATCTTACCCAGCAGTTCATCATGGTCCTGCGCAGGCACCGTACGAATATCGAGTGTTGTCATACAGTGATCAGGAATGACATTGATTTGCGCATCTCCCTTCACAGGCGCTCGTAAAATGGTTGGTGTAATAGATGGCCAATTCAGCATTGGATCACGCCCTAATCGTGCTTGCTCCTCTTTTTCCAGCTTTTCAAGCTCTACGATGAAACGTGCCATACGCCAGTTAGGATTGATGCCACTCCACGAAATCGCACCATGCGCCATTTTACCGAAAATATCTACCTGTAAACGAATAGCCCCGCGTTGTGCAATACACACATTATTTTCCTGTGGCTCACAAATAATCGCACCATCCACACCATCGGCCCAGCCATTTTTAATAAAATGCTTAATGCCTAGCATAAGCCCTTCTTCATCACATGGAATACATAAAATAATTTTGCCCGTAAACGCCTCTTGATCTAGTAGCAATGACTGACAAGCTGTAATCATACAAGCAAGATTCCCTTTTGTATCATTCGTTCCCCTGCCATACATACGCCCATCTACAATTTCTGCTCCAAATGGATCATAGGCCCAAGCCTCTCGATTGCCCTCTGTCACCACATCCGTATGTCCTTCGAAAAGTAATGTTTTCCCAGGCTTGCCCGAATCAATAATACCAATGACATTTGGTCGCCCTGGCACAACCTCCTCGATATGCGTCTCGATGCCAATATCTCGTAAATACGCCGCTACAAAAGTTGCCACCTCTTGCTCATTGCCCTTCGGATCGTTCTCACGGTAAACGCTTTCAATGCGCACGAGCTTCTGTGTTAAGGCGATGACCGTCTCACGATCTCGCACATACGATTTTGTTGTCTTTAAACTAGTTACTGTCATGCAAAGGACCCTCCTATTTTTAAAGAATATTCTGAATTTATGTTATTTTAACATTGTCCTTTCTCTATGAAACTAGACAATATGTTAATGATTCAAAGAACGCCTTTAACTTTTTGTTTAGCAATAAATCACTAGAAAAATACATTTTTTTCTGTTTTACACGGTTTTTCGATCAATCTATCGAATGAATGAGAGTATTATTTTTGAATTTTGAGGTAGTTAGAGATTTTTAGTTTGGAAGAGGGCAATTCTTTTTTTGAGCGGAATTACTTTTATTTGGAGCGGGTTCCCACTTCTTTGGAGTGGTTCGCTCACTTCTTGGAGAGGACCTATCACTATTCAGGAGCAACCTCATTCACTTATTAGAGCAAACGCCAACCATTACAAAATAGAAAAAACCAGCATTTGCTGGTTTTTCCTGATTATTGTTGACGGGATTCGGTCATTTGCTTCCAAACCGAGCCTTTTGCTTCTTCGCCTTGTTCGATACGGGCAATGGCCATTTTCACTTGTAGCTTCACTTCGAATTCTTTGTCATCCTCGGCAGCCTTTAATGCTGGTAAGGACTGTTCTGTGCCGACCTCATATAAATACATGGCTGCACGCCAGCGAACCAATTTGTTTTTGTCCTGTAAGGCTTGCAGCATGGCTTCTTCAAATTCTACAAAGCCAAGGTCACTCATGCAGTCACCTGCTGTTCGGCGTACTGCTGCACTTTTATCTTGTAGGGCTTTTTCTAAATAAGGGACAACTGCCACATCCTCAATCATGCCTAAGTACACCGTCGCTAGTCGACGGATAGACATTTGTTCATCCTGTAAGGCTAAATCTAATAGCGGTAGATCGTCTAGCTCAGGATCAGCCATTTGATCGAGCAATTGGAAGCGTTTCTCCCATTCAGGTTGCTTGAATTGCTCTACTGTCACTTTGAGTTTGTCCGTTTTCACAGCGGCTTTTTCACCATCATTATTGATCGCTGTAACAATTTCCGCTAAACGGTCTGCAGAATAAGTAACATCAATCTCCTGTTTGACTGTTTCAGCAATTTCCTCCAGCTCACCGTAGCGAACCCCATAATCAATCCACTTACGTTGGAAAATATAGTTTTCATCTACTGCTGACTCAATAATTTGATTAAAAGCATCCACAAAACGGTCTCCACAGCTCATACGATATTCGCGTTGGTTATCAAAAACTTTTACTTGTAAAGGTACCTGCTTGTAAAACTGTACATGGACATAAACCTCTCCATAAAATTCATTGGCCATAACCGTTTCTTCTTGTGTTTGGACATCTTCCCCTAACACTTGACGAATACTTGCTAGAATGCCTTCCCATGCATATTTGGCATTGCGCTCAACAGCAAAGAAATCGGCTACATGGTAAACGCCCTTTACTCCTTCAATCGCTAAAATAGCAGCTGCCTCACCTGTTGCTTCGTCTTTATTATCCTTTGTAAAATTATAGCTCTTCCCGAATGGTAGCTCTGTATCAACAACAATCTTCATAGAATTGGGACTTGGCGTCGGTTCAATGGTAATAATCTTCATGTCTATCGCTCCTTATCCGTTAACTATTTCATCTAAATACGACCATCTTTCAATTAGATGCTCATACTGTGCATTTAGCTCATCCAACTTAGCTGTTAATTCCTGTAGCTTGGTAAAATCTGAGCCTGCATTGGCGATTCCTTCTTCGGTCTCCATAATAGCAGTTTCTGTTTTCTCTATCTCGTCTGCAATCGTTTCCCATTCTTTTTGCTCTTTAAACGATAGCTTTTTTTTGTCTGATTTTGGCTTTTCTGTTTTTGGCTTTTCTACTTTTGGCGTTTCTACTTTGACAGCAGCTGTCTGCTCACGTTTCTCCAGATACTCACTGTATAAATCCAGTGTTTCCTCTACTTGTCCCTGACCATCTAGTATCCATAGCTTTTTCGCAATACGGTCGAGGAAGAAACGATCATGGGAAATCGTGATAACCACGCCTGGGAAATGCTCGATGAAATCCTCTAGCACACCTAATGTTTCAATATCTAAATCATTCGTTGGCTCGTCCAATAATAAGACGTTTGGTTGCTCCATCAATAAACGTAATAAATGAAGACGCTTGCGCTCACCGCCCGATAATTTTCCAATTGGAGTACCATGAGCATGCAACGGGAATAAAAAGCGCTCCAGCATTTGAGCAGCTGAGTAACGGACACCCTCTGCATCGGTAATATCATTTGAAGCCTCACGTATATATTCAATCATGCGCTCATTTTCATTCATTTTCGGCAATGTTTGCTTGAAATGTGCCAGCTTGACCGTTGACCCAACAAGAATTTCACCTTGATCGGGTGTCAGCTCTCCTGCTAGCATGTTCAACAAAGTTGATTTTCCTACACCGTTCGCGCCGATAATGCCAATTCGATCACCTTGCTGTAGTAGAAATGAGAAGTTTTCAAGGATTTTTTGCTGGCCAAAGGCTTTCGAAATTTTCTCAGCCTCCAGCACTTTACGTCCAAGACGTGTTGTCGCAAGTCCCATATCCAAGGAAACATCTTCTGTTTTGCGTTCTAGGTTTTCTTCTAGCTTTTCAAAGCGTTGAATACGAGCCTTTTGCTTAGTTGAACGCGCCTTCGCACCACGACGTATCCATTTTAATTCTGAACGATAACGATTGCGATCCTTCTGTGCAGAAGCAGCTTGCATCTCCTCACGAATAGCTCTAGCCTCTAAATAATCACCGTAATTCCCTGTATGACGATACAAGGTTTGATTTGCTAACTCGTAAATATGTGTTGATAATTCATCTAAGAAATAACGATCGTGGGTGATGAAAATCACTGCACCCTTTAATCGTAAGACCATCTCTTGAAGCCATTCTGTAGACTGTACATCTAAATGGTTGGTGGGCTCATCTAATAAGTAAAGATCCGCTGGTTCAATTAACACCTTCGCTAATGCAACACGTTTTTGCTGACCGCCTGATAGCGTTAGTACCTCTTTTTCAAAAGTTTCAATCCCAAGCTTTGTTAAGGCCGTCTTTGCAAGGGCATTGACATCCCATGCCTGCTCTTCATCCATGCGCTGTTGCAGACTAAATAACGTCTTTTGTAAACTTTCGGATGTTGGGTTACTTGCTAGAGCAGCAACCGTTTCCTCATATTGACGATTCAGCTGTAAAATGGGCGAATCGCCTGAAAAGACAGCTTGTAAAACTGTTTCACCTGCCTGAAATGTAGGCTCCTGTGGTAAATAAGCGACACGGTATTTATTCGGACGATCTACTGTCATCGAATCCGCTTCCATGTCCCCAGCTAAAATGGATAACAGGGTTGATTTTCCCGTTCCATTTATACCGATTAAGCCTGCCCGCTCTCCCTCATAAATGGTAAATTCAATATTTTGAAAAAGCGTTTTATCGCCCACTGTTTTGGTTAAATTTTGTACAATTAAATGACTCATTCCACTATTCCATCTCTTTCATGTTAGGTATTGTTCATGCCCACACGATTTTTATGTAGACGATTATTGATATCCACTATTCATCATAACACCAAACCGCAGGTAAACAAAGAACAACAAACTATCAACGAACTGGTGGCATGTCCTGTAAATAGGATTCCATAAGCTGACAAAGCTTGATGATTCCTTGTGTTAAGTCGTGGGGTTCAGGATAAGAGTAACTAATTCTTAGATGGTGATATTGTGGCTCTCCTGGATAACAAGCTGAGCTTGGTAAAAAGGTAATTTGGGCTTGTTGAGCCTTCCATAACAGCTCATCCGTATTGCCATTACTAGGTAAAGACACCCAAATATTAAGTCCACCTTTTGGCTCGATCCACGTAACGCCCTTTGGTGCATGCTTATTCAACAATGCAATGGTCTGATCCCTTCTTATCTCTAGTGCAATGCGCAGTTTTTCTAAATGGGCATGCATTCGGTCTGA
The DNA here is from genome assembly GCF_029916965.1 of Lysinibacillus sp. 1 U-2021. NCBI lineage: Bacteria > Bacillati > Bacillota > Bacilli > Caryophanales > Bacillaceae > Lysinibacillus > Lysinibacillus sp. 1 U-2021. The sequence goes on along the minus strand of NZ_CP123966.1, from coordinate 2,774,009 downwards.
ACGTAAAAATGGAATCAGTGCCTTTTGTGTTAATAAGGGGTTACCCGAATCGGCACTGGATTTGGCAGATAAAAGTCGTTGATGAACGGTACCTTTTGAAAGGATAGCGCCGATTCTACAGCTCGGGGCCAACGTCTTACTAAAGCCTTTTAAATAAATAACATGACCCCTTGTATCTAAAGCTTTCAGAGGTGGTGGTGGTGGGTTATCGTCAAAATAGATTTCATTCCATGAATCGTCCTCTACGATAAGAAAGCCATATTGTTGGGCAAGATCCAGTAACTCGCTCCTTCTCACTTCACTTAAAACTGTGCCTGTCGGATTGTGAAAGGTTGGATTTGTATAGATAAGCTTTGGCTGTTTGCTTAGGCAGAGTGTCGCTAGAAGAGCTGTCTGCATTCCTTCCTCGTCTACTGGTATGGGAATAATGTGGGCCCCCCGATTTCTAAAGACATCGATTGCTGCTGTATATGTAGGGGCTTCGGTAATGACAATATCTCCAGGTCCAATAAATGTTTTAGCCACTATATCTATACCTTGTTGCACACCGTTTGTCACAATAATTTCCTCTGGTGTTGTGGCAATATTACTATATGCTTGTACATAGTCTCGAATTGCCTTTCGTGCATCTTCATCCCCCTGTACCGTTCCATAACGAGCGACAATCTGAGGATCTGTCTGTAATATTTCTACAATTTCATTTACCAAATAAACAGAGGGTAATAACCCAGGGTGGATGGTAGCACTTGAGAATTTGATCGCATACTCCATTCTTTTATTTAACATAGATTGTGAACGTTGAATGTAATCAGGAATGGTTAGTTGCCAATTATAATCACTACGGCTCTCATTTGTGCTTCTTTGTTCTTTGTTTCGAACAAACGCCCCCTTGCCATGTATCACTTCAATATAACCATTTCTTTCTAATAAGGCATATGCCTTACTGACCGTGACAGGGCTCACTTGATTTTCTTTTGAAAAGCTCCGAATAGAAGGTAATTGACTCCCTTCCTGTAAAAATTCTGATCTTATTTTTTCTGCAAGGATAGTTGAAATTTGATCAATTAAAGATTGATCGGACTGACGATTCAGCTTTATTTCCATTGGACCTCCAACTGTTATAGTCTTCATTTGACTGTTATATATATCACTATATAGTGTAGAGGCAGAAATAGCTAAGTTAAAATGAAGGGAAATGATGATACATGATGAACATGAAGCAAGATCAGGAAAAAATAAAAACGCTTTTAATGGAGGTAGTTGACCATGCAGCCAATTTTTTTACTAATCTGGAGCATAGAGCTGTAACGAACCATTCCTCTAGCCTTCCTACTCCGACACTTCCAGAAGTGGGTGAGGGTGCTCAGGCAACACTTCAATATTTTACAAAGCAATTTGCTGAAGGCTTAAATAGTAGTGTAGGCTCAAGGTACTTAGGTTTTGTCACAGGTGGATCTACCCCTGCTTCGATTGTCGGAGATTGGTTAGTAAGTGTTTACGATCAAAATTTATCCCATTCTAAGGGCTCTATTGCAGGTTCAATGGAGCTTGCAACAATTGACATGCTTAAGGAGTTATTGCTATTAAGCGATGATTATCGAGGAACATTTGTCAGTGGAGCTACGATGGCTAATTTTGTAGGACTTGCTCAAGCAAGGGAATGGATTGCACAACACTATGGAAAAAACACTGCGCTGGATGGTCTTTATGGTATCCCTCCAATAAAGATTGTGAGCGGAACGCCCCACTCAAGTATTGTCAAAGCAACTTCTATGCTTGGCATGGGGAGAAATTCCATTCATACTATCCTATGCCTAGAACAGCGAGAAGCCATTGACATCACAAAATTACAGCAGTTTCTTGAAGCAAATCCACATGAACCTTGTATTGTTGTAGCAAATGCTGGAACCGTCAATACGGTTGACTTTGATGATTTACAAGCAATTGGCGAGCTAAAAAGGCGGTACCCTTTCTGGCTTCATATCGATGCGGCTTTTGGTGGCTTTGCAGCCTGTTCACCAAAGTATCGTCACTTTGTCGAGGGCATGAATTATGCAGATTCTATTACAATTGACGCACATAAATGGCTGAACGTCCCTTATGATGCCGCTATGCAATTTACCCGTCATCAATCGTTGCAAGCAACCGTTTTTCAAAATAATGCTGCCTATCTTGGTAGTTCCCTTGAAAATCCAGATTTCTGTGATCTTACACCTGAAAATTCACGTCGTTTTCGTGCGCTACCTGCTTGGTTTTCTTTACAGGCCTATGGTAAATTGGGCTACCAACAATTAATAGAAGAAAATATATTACTCGCACAACAGCTTGGTCAAAAAATAGATGACAGTCCCTACTTTACATTGCTAGCACCTGTTCGACTGAATATCGTGTGCTTCGCCGTCAATCATGAGGCACTGACAGCTGAAATGAACCAACAATTTTTAACAACTTTAAATCAACAAGGCAAAGTATACATGACGCCAACTGTCTACAAAGGTATGCCAGCTATTCGTGCGGCTTTCAGTAATTGGCGTACTTCCCAAGCAGACCTGACAATCATTTGGGAAGCATTAACAACAGCGATATCCTCCTATTTTAATGAATCCATCTAAGCTATTAAATGGTAATGGAGTAGCATGATGAAGGATTCCTCATTTGTTGCGCCTCCAATAATTCACTACAAAACTAAAATGCTACTTGCCATAGGAAATGCACGCTTCATTATTTTTGTACTACGAAGACCATAGCCGAATGAAGCACAAAAACCGCCCTTCAAATTGAAAAGGCGGTTTTTGTGCTATGTGCTATTAACCGATTTCGTGCTGGAGTTGCTTTAAAAAACTTTCCATAAATTGATGACGTTCAAGTGCCATTTGCTTGCCCTTTTCCGTCACCATTAAATCTTTTAGCAGTAATAATTTCTCATAAAAATGAGTAACAGACGCGGTATTGTTTTGACGATATTCTGACTCTGACATATTTGTGCGTGCTTCTTCTTCCTTATCATAAAGCTTGCGACCTTTTGCGCCACCATAAGCAAATGTTCTGGCAATGCCAATAGCACCAATCGCATCTAAACGATCTGCATCTCGGACGATTTTTGCTTCCAATGATGTTGCTTCTAGCTCATTCCCACCATTAAATGACACCTGAGCAATGCAATCTCGAATATGCTGCTTTTTACCCTCACTAACAGGTAATTCCGCAATAAGCTGTTCTTCCTTTTCCTTGCTATCGGTATACTTTTTGTCACTGACATCATGTAAAAGTACCGCTATTTTCACAACTTCTTCATCTGCTGTTGGCTCGCTATGTAGGATAGCTAATGCATTTTGATAGACACGTTCAATATGTTGAAAATCATGACTAGCATCAAATTGCTCATATATTTCACGTACTTTATTCATTAAATGATTCATAGTCTACTCATTCCTTTCCTACAAAATTATACTGTATTTTATTACATAAGAGGTAATCTAGAAAAATTAAAAATCAAATCCATTTCAATTGACTAATTTTTCAGAATATTGTATGATAAACGTACAGAACAGCTATTTGTTCTGTACCTCATATTTTTCAGCAATGTACAACAGCTGTGTGTTTAACAGATTTAACATTAACTTCAGCGGGCTTACAATTGAATAACCTGTTTAAAAGATGACGTGCGTATTGAAAACCTATCATCTAAACAAATAAAAGTGAACACTTTCCCTTAGAAATTCTTTGTTTAACCCGCATAGCCAACTGTACATGCCGAAAATGTGAACAACAAGTTAGTTTGTTGCATGACCAAAAGGATTTCGCCAGTTGTAGCAGAAGTGCATTGTTTTTTCATTACTGGTTGTTACCTTCTTCTAGTCAATACCTTGATTATGTATGAACGTAGCTCCTCCCTTTAATGAAAATCGTACATGATAATTGCTTACAGCTTGTGAATACCACGTTCGATGAGTTGTGCAAATCAGTAAGAAATTCATTTAAGCCATCAATGTATGAAGTGAAAAAGGAAGTAGGAACGATTGTGATAAAATGTATTACCATCCCGCTGAAGGACAAATAAAAGCTGCCCATCTTACATTCAAGTAGATGATGGCAGCTTTTACTGTTTTATTTTCTTACTTTATAGAACGCCTTTGATCACTTCATCAATTTCCCGCAATAGTGCTTCGTTTTGCATAGTTGTACTTAATTTTAAGTTAGACTGGTCTACATGAATCACTGCGACATGCATCCCCTCTTTAATACTTGCACTTGGCACTGGCATCATTTTTTCTATATCGAACGTCATGATGAGGTCTGGGAATTTGGATTGTACCTGCCCTTCCTTCGCTAATGTCATGTACTCATTCCAGAACGTCAGATGGTAATCACCCACTGATAATTCCCCTACATCGAAGCCATTTTCCTTTGTTAACGAATAATTTGTGACAGCGCCTGATACGATGTGCATGCCATTCAAATACTGCAACACTTGGGCTAGCTTTTCTTCAAAGGTTTGCCCATTTAAGAAGCGATAGCCAAGCTCTATGGCCATAGTGATCGCTTTTGGTGCGCCATGTTTTTGTAAATAGTCAATCGTTACAGGATTTCGAGTGACCCCGACTAGCCCGCCTGCTAAAATAGAAGCTTGGCGTGCTGTCTTTGCAGTGCTGTGTAAATTCCCTTCCACAAAGCCTTGGACGGCGAAGTCATCTTTTCCTCCTGCATAAAATTGTACAGATTGGTATTCCTGTTGTTCATGGAGATTTAAAGAACCCATGATGCCCGTTGGATGTGCTCGTCCATTACAGGGAGCATCCACAACAGGTACATGTAATAAGACTGACTGCAACCAGCCATTGATCGTCGTGATGGCACCATTTTCATTTGTAATGATGCCCTTTAGACGTTGATTGACATGGTTGTTCATACTGCGATAGCTCCAACAAAGCTGTTCATTTGAAATATATTGATCGGCCGCTGATGGCGCACCTACCATTGCCACACAGGCAACTAAATCTTCTTGGTCTAATTCAGTAATATCCACGATTTGAGGTTCGCCTGCTGCAAAGATTTCCTCCACTAGCTTGAGTCCTTCCTCTAGGAGACCACCGCCGCCTCCGCCAAGGATTGCTCCTCCATAAACGGCCGCAATCCCATCCTCATACGATAATCCTTTCGCCATTCAGCATGACTCCTTTCTATTTCCCTATTTTGATAATAGAAGTGAAGAAGCTATATAAAGCATCTCCAGCAATAACACCTGCTGCAAATACTGTCATTTCAGATTCTCTCTTACCTTTCGTCACATATGTGAAAATAACACGTAGTAAGATACCCACTAGGACAGCCCAACCAGCAATTGGATTGACAAGTAATAGACCTGTTGCAAATAAGATACCCATTTGACGTTTTGAACCACCAATTAGCTGAATTAATGCACCTGGAATCGCCCAAATCATTAATTGTTTCGCTACATCGCCTGTAACGCCTGATTGAATTGTTGCTGCATACACATGGTTAACAGGTGCTACTAAATCCTGTGCAAAATAAGATTTATAGGATAGCAATACTACAACTGCGGAAATTGCAAAAGCTAGCATACCAGCAATCAATTGTTGCTTGCGACCTTCTTTTTCTAATGCAACATCACTACCATTACCACGTAAAATGAAACCTGTTTTTAAGTCATAGCCCATATCCGCAAATGCTACCCCTGTAGCAGCACTATACCCTGCTAGTAATGCAAGTGCTGGAGCGGGGAAACCAATTAAAATACCAACAATCAGTGTAATAAATGCCACTGCAAATGCAGGGAACCAACCCGCATGCATCGCTGCGATACCTACAATTAGCTCATGGACAAATGCAGCAATCGTTGCAAAGATGATGAATCCTATTAACATACCGAAAGACATGTGTGAAATAATACCGCCTAAAATAGCGATTAATAGAGCAATGGCTAAATATGCTATAAACCCAACACCAAATGCTTGTCGAATTTCTTTTGCATCTTTTGAATAGCTTAACTCTTCTGACTTTTTAGCCGACTTTTTATTCAATAAGGCAAAAGCTACTTGGAAAAGTGCTACAATCCCAGCACCAATCATAACGCCATGTGGAATATAGTAAGCATTTAAGTCAACATTAAATAATTGAACAGAATAGCCTCTTAATAAAAGCCCAATCCCAAACATCGTCAGTGCCCAAATATTACCGATGAACGCTACCCCAAAAGCTGACATTGGAATTTTCAAAACAGATCCCACGATACCAATTAACACGCCACCAATTAATACCTTTGCATTCTTACCGCCTTTATCGCCCGCCTTAATGGCTTCAGCTGTTGCAATCCCTGGTGGCCAAGTACCTGCTGCTGGGAAAATCTTTGTATCGAAAAATTTATATAATAATAAAGCATCAACAAACATCGCTAAAATAACACCGATAAACAATGGTAATACTAAATTTTCATAGCCTAATACATATGGAATACCAATTGGCAACATTAAACTACTTGCTGCACTGAACGTTGCTGCCGAAATGGCAGTTTGAATAATATTTTGTCTGTGTACAGATTTAAAGGCAATTAGCTTGCCAATCGGTATTCTTCCAAGAATCATCGCAAATATTGCCCCAACGATTGATGTATTGGCAGAAATCCCTAAAGTCGTAATCAGCTGTATCCCAATAATTGCCCCCACAACAGATGTTAAGACGATCATTAGTAGAGTTACAGGCTCTAAAGCCCTTGGATGTAATACTTTATTATTCATAGTGTCAGCTCCCCTATTGTTGTTATAATTTTGAAATGTGTGATTGTATTTGCTGAGCTACTTTCACTAACTGTTCAAGCATATTTTTCTCCCTTTGATCATCTAAATCATATACTAACCCAGAAATTGTAAGAGATGCAGTGATTTCCTTTTTATAGTTAAATAACGGTACACTAATGCCAAATGCATGTTCATTATACTCCCCGATGGTAACACACCAGTTGTTTTGGCGAATTTGTTGCAGCTCTTCCTTTAATGACGCTAGGAAAGAAACCTGCTCTTCCATCGATTGTTCCTCATGAAAGAAGGCCATTAATTCCAGTTGCCTGTCCTCGTCTAAATAAGCAAACATGACCTTACAGGAAGCACCGATGTAAAGGGGTGTCTTTGTTCCTAAAGACACCGCATACTTTACATTTTTATTGCTTTCGGCTATTTTCGTTGTGACACCGTATTCATTGTCCATATAAGTAAGAAATACTGATTCATTGATTTCACTGGCAAGATTTTGCATCAATTCATAAATGGTCGAGTGAGGGTCTTTTGAATTCGATAACACATCATAAAAAAGGTACATTTTATAACCTAATTTATATTTTTTCGTGTGTTCATCCTGTATTAAATAACCCGCTTCTGTAAATGTATTAATGGTTCTTTGCACGACACTTGTCGGCAGTTTCATCATGCGTGAAATTTCACGAACACCTAATGCATTTTCTGTCGTTGCAAAGCATTCTAGTATATCCAATGAGTTTTTTAATGTCTTGACAGTCATCTATTTCTCCCTTTAAGCGTTTTGATAACCGTATCGCTCTTTCGCTACATCTACAGAAATATATTCATTTAATAGATCACGTTCAATGGCCTCTGAGCTTCGTTCATGTGGAGGACCATAACCACCACCAGTAGCTGTCACAAGCTCAATACGATCGCCTTTTTGCAATTCATAATTGGCAAGTACGCCCACTGGTCCAATTTTTGTTCCATCCTTTTTATGAATGATTAAATAGTTGTGAGAGCCTTCTCCACCACCATTTAAGCCGAATGGCGCGAATTGATGTCTACCTAAGTTCACAGAAACCCTTTGACCATCATGATTGACTGTATAAACGCGGCGAACACCTAAGCCACCTCTAAATTGACCAGCACCAGCACCGTCACAATTTAAGCTATATTCATCAATTTGAATACCGTATTTTGTTTCTGCAATTTCAACTGGAAGATTATATGTTTCACCATCTCCCATACAATATTGCCCGCTTTGCCCATCCTCGTCATTCGCTGCTCCCCAGCCACCAACAGATGGCTCAACAATTAGGAATGACTCATCATTTTCAGGATTTTTTCCTGTGAGAATAAACGTACAAACAGATTGTAAATGCCCTGCAGATAAGCGTTCTGGTAAATGCGGCGCAAGAGCTTTCCAAATTAGATCAGCTGCCCCAATACGTGCCTCAAAATTCATCGACACAGGATGTGGACGTTTAGCTGAAACAATCGAATTATCATCTGTGATAATCGTTAAGCGTTTAAAGACACCTTCGTTAATTACGTCAATATCGCCAAGTAATGCTAGGAACATAACGCGCACACTTGCCATTAAACCAAACTGAGAACAGTTCATTGGCACATTGACTGCAGGATGTGAGCCTCTGAAGTCACAAATAAACGCCTCATCACTAATTGTGACTTTCACTTTTATTGGATAAGGTCCACCCTTTAATGGGTCCCCTTCAATATAGTCCTCCGCATAAAATTCACCTTTAGGTAGGTGTTGAAGCTCATACTCTACTATTTTCTCACCCTTGTCCAATAATTTTTGAATGGACAATTTCACCGATTCCGCTCCAAACTTCTGACAAAGCTCTGCGATTCGTTTTTCACCTGTTTTTAAGGCGGCTACTTGTGCAAACATATCACCGATTGAAAGCTCTGGTAAACGAACATTCGTAGAAATGATTTCATAGACTGCATCGTTCAACTCACCTTGATGATAAAGTTTGACACCTGGTAGCTGTAAACCTTCCTGATAGATTTCATTAGAATTACTTGTAAACGAACCAGGGTCCATGCCACCTACCTCTGTCCAGTGTGCTTTATTCGCAGAGTACGCAATAATTTCACCGTTGTAGAAAATAGGGAGAACTAAGCCCACATCCGATAAATGCGAGCCACCTCCAACATAAGGGTCATTGATAATAATGACATCACCTTCGTGTAGTTTTTTCCCATTATCAAACTTTTCAATTACACGCTGTACCATTGGACTTAACATCCCAATAAAGCTCGTTACACCGTTTCCTTGACTAATTAAGTTACCCTTGGCATCTGTTAAACCACAAGCATAGTCTAATACTTCATAGATAACTGGACTCATAGAAGAGCGTGCTAGAGCTATAAACATCTCATCGCCTATCGCTAGCAATGAATCTTGAATAATTTCTATTGCAAAAACATCTTTTTTCATGTTTTATTTCCCCTCCATCTCTACTATCAAATTGCCGTATTTATCAATTTCAATTGATTGATTATTATTGATTACGACCGTAGATGTTGGATTTTCTACAATTGCAGGTCCTGTAATGACATAGCCAGGTACTAATTTTTGTTGGTCATAGACATTGACCTCTATCCAACCTGTTCCCTTCACATATAAATTGCGTTGTGCCTTGATACATGTAGAATTGTCGATATGAGAGAAGTCTAGCTCTTTAAATTGAACCGCCTCATCTTTCCCGTAGATTGTAAGATGTAAGTTGACTAACTCAATTGGTGTGGCTGGTAATTCAAAAGAAAACTCTTGTTTATGTTTGATGTGGAAGGCTTCAGCTAATGCAAGTAGCCCCTCTTCATCAAGCGTAATAGCTGATGCGTTTAATTTAACAGCATGCTCTTGACCTTTGTAGCGTAAATCATAATTAATTTCAAAATAATAATGATCCTTTGATAATGGTGCATCTGCATAGGCATTGGCAATGACTTGATCAATATTTTCTTGAATAGCCGCAAGATGGACTTTGTCAAAGTTCATTAAACTTGTTTGAATGTAATCTTGTCGATATTCGGTCATCATCATTCCTAATGCTGAGAAGACGGACGAGCCATAAGGAATAATGACTTTTTTCATACCAAGCTCTTCTGCTAAATTAATCGCATGTAGTGGACCACCACCACCAAATGCCACCATTGTAAAGTCTTCAGGATCGTAGCCTTTACGAATAGAGATCAGCTTCAGTGCATTTAACATATTGGAGTTTGCAATATCTAAAATACCTTGTGCTGCTTCTTCTGCTGACACATTAAATGGTTTCGCAATTGCTTCAACAAGAGCCTCCTCCACTTTGTCAATGGATACTGGGTTATCAAAGTTTGCTAAGGATAATCTTCCTAAATAAACATTGGCATCTGTAATTGTTGGCTGTGTATTCCCTAAGCCGTATGCTACAGGCCCTGGCTTTGCCCCAGCAGAATCTGGTCCAACCTTTAATGAGCCAAACTGATCTACACGTGCGATAGAGCCACCGCCATTTCCTATTTCCACAATATCCACTACAGGTGTTTTAATTGGATAGCCCGCAAATTTTTCATTTCTTTCAATATAGTAATCTGTTGTAACATTGACTTTGCCATCTGTAATAAGCGAACATTTTGCTGTCGTCCCACCAACATCAAAAGCTATGATATTCGATTCATTTAAAAGTTGACCTAATTTAGCTGCCCCAAACATCCCTGCTACAGGTCCAGATTCAACGAGGTTGATTGGTAGCTCCATTGCTTTATCAAAGCTTGTAGTCCCGCCATTCGATTGCATAATTTTTAAATGGTCTGTAATGCCAATTGTGCTTAATTTCTCTTTTAGGCTTTTTAAGTAGGCATGTGCAATTGGCTTTACATAAGAATTAAGGACTGTTGTGTTTGTTCTTTCATACTCACGGTATTCTTTAATCGTTTCACTTGAAAGTGTGATATATACGTCAGGCCAAATTTTTAAAATGGCTTCTTTTAACTGTTGTTCATGAATTGGATTTTTATAGCCGTGTATCAAGGAAATGGCAATCGCCTCAACACCTAATTCCTTAAATTTATATACGATCTCGTCAACTTCCTCGGTATTAAGCGCTTTCATAATATTTCCTTTAAAATCAATTCGCTCATCAATTTCTTGACGTAAATAACGCTCTACAAATGGTTCTGGCTTTTTATATTTAAAGTTATATAAGTCTGGTCGATTTCCACGAGCAATTTCTATAACATCACGGAAACCTTTTGTTGTAATTAACCCAACTACGCCCCCTTTTCTTTCCGTTAATGTATTGATGATAACCGTCGATCCATGAATAAATGATTCAATGAAAGAATCTTCCGTTACATGTCGTCCTAATACATTTAATATGCCATCCTCAAAGTGACCAGGTGTCGTATGTCCCTTATCAAAATGAAGATTTCCTTTTTCATCTGTGAAAACTAGGTCAGTAAAAGTACCGCCAATATCTGTTGCGATTTTCAAGACTTCATCCCTCCGTGTTCCTATAATCGGTACAGTGTTCCGAATTAGAATTAAATAAATTATATTTAAAAGAAAAAGAAAATTCAATGTATTTTTTAAATAAAAATTCATTTGACAATTGTCCTTCGTTGTAAAAACCCGCTCTATCTTTCCAATATCAGAGAACTATTGATAAAAAATACCAAATACATTTATATAAGGAAAGTTCTCGTGATTTTTGTGCAACATAAAAAAGATCCTAGTTTTCACTAGAATCTTAAAATCACTTAAAAAAATTAATTTTTGCGAATTTTCACTCAAGGAGTAGAGGCAGGAAGCATCCGAAATTTCACTTTTATACCATGTTTGCATTGTAGATAGTCGATGAGTTAGGTCACTTCCAACGAACCAAATTTACCAAAATTATCAATAAAAAAAAGCTGCCGATTTAAGTAGGCAGCTTTTAATATCATTTAGAACAATCCTACCGCATGTCCTTCGTTGTCGACATTCATGCGTAGAGCAGCTGGTGCTTTTGGAAGTCCTGGCATTGTCATAATATCGCCAGTTAGACAAACTAAGAAGCCTGCACCAAGCTTTGGAATAACTTCACGAATTGTGATGGTAAAGCCTTCTGGACGACCAAGTAAACTTGGTTGGTCTGATAAAGAATACTGGGTTTTCGCCATACAAATTGGAAGGGAGTCCCAACCAAATTTTTCGATTTGGGCAATTTGTTTTTTGGCTTGGTCTGTAAATTGTACATCTTTCCCGCCATATACCTTTTGCACAATCGTACGTACCTTTTCTTCAATCGACTCCGTTATATCATATAAAGGAGAGAAGTTGTTTTCTTCCTCTAGCACAGCTAGTACTTGCTCAGCTAAGGCTAGACCACCTTTACCGCCCTCTTCCCAGACATTTGTACGGGCAATGCGAACATGATTTTCTTGACACCAGTTTAGAACGGCTTCTAGCTCAGCCTCTGTGTCCGTGATAAAACGATTTAACGCAATAATTGGTTCAACGCCAAATGTACGAACTGTATCTACATGTTTAGCTAAATTCTCAATCCCTTGTAGAAGTGCTTCCACATTTTCGCCTACAAGCGCTGTTTTCGGTACACCTCCATGCATTTTTAAGGCACGAATTGTCGCTACAATGACAACTGCGCTTGGTTTAAAGCCTCCCTTACGAGCTTTAATGTTCATGAATTTTTCAGCACCTAAATCAGAGCCGAAGCCCGCTTCTGTCACCACAATATCAGCTAGCTTACGAGCGGTTTGTGTCGCCATAATGGAATTACAGCCGTGAGCAATATTCGCAAATGGACCACCATGGATAATAGCAGGTGTTCCCTCTAATGTTTGAACTAGGTTTGGCTTAAAGGCATCTTTTAATAATAGTGTTAAGGCACCCTCTACCTGTAAATCACGCACAAAGACAGGCTCACGCTCGAAAGTATAGCCAATCACGATACTAGCGATTCGCTCACGTAAATCCTCAATGCTTGTTGCTAAACAGAATACTGCCATAATTTCAGAGGCAACCGTAATATCAAAGCCATCCTCACGCGGCATGCCTTGAACAGGACCACCTAATCCCACCACTACCTTACGAAGGGCACGATCATTTAAGTCCATGACACGCTTCCAAATAATGCGTCGTGGATCAATGTTAAGTGTATTACCTTGGTGGATATGATTATCAATAAATGCGGATAAAGCATTGTTAGCTGTTGTAATCGCATGAAGGTCGCCAGTAAAATGTAAATTAATATCCTCCATTGGTATAACTTGTGCGTAACCTCCGCCAGTTGCGCCACCTTTTACGCCCATAACTGGACCTAATGATGGTTCACGTAATGCGACCATCACCTTCTTATCTAATTGATGAAGGGCATCTGCTAGTCCAACAGTCACAGTCGACTTTCCTTCACCAGCTGGGGTTGGACTAATAGCTGATACTAATACTACCTTTGCATCCTCGCCCTGAGCAGTAATTTTTAATGGGTCGATCTTTGCTTTGTAGCGGCCATACTGTTCAAGAGCATCCTCTGGAATACCCGCAGCATTGGCAATTTCCGTAATAGGTTTGATCACTGCTTGACTAGCGATTTCTAAATCTGATAATGGTTGATTTTTCGTTGTCATTTGGCATCCTACTTTCTATGTTGTTCATTTCCATTATAGTCTTAATTGTGAAAAAAAAGAAAGCCAGATATGCAAGCATTTCGTCAATCAATTGACATCTTTGTTCAATTCCTGTATGTTCTAAGAGAAAATGCAATTTTTTCACATTTTCTCAATGAGTGCACCATTTATTTAACTTTATTTTACATTCAAGCGCATTGGAGGCGAATGCTTATGCAACAGGGGATCGTAAAGTGGTTCAATAATGAAAAAGGTTATGGCTTTATTGAATGTGATGATGGCGAAGATGTATTTGTTCATTTTACGGGCATCCAGGAGGAAGGCTTCCGTACACTTGAAGAAGGTCAAAAGGTTTCATTTGATGTTGTGGAAGGCAATCGTGGACCCCAAGCATCAAATGTTGTAAAACTATAAGCATAATGGGGCTATCCATGTAGTTCCAGATTAGCAGCAGATTAGGAAATGCATCGTTTCCTTCATCCGCTTTTTGTATTGTTTTATAAGCTGAATGCCCCCTCCATGTTATAATAGAAGTAACAATACGTAAGGAGGGATCTCGATGCAAAAACAAAATAAACCCATGACTGAAGTTATTTTGAAGCATAAAGAACGACAAAGTGTAGCAGAATTTGCAGCAACACTGGAAACGATTGCAAAAAAGCTTAAAGAAAATGGTGAATTCACTTTTGTTCAAGACACAGAGCCAACAGTTGTCAGCCCAAGTGAACAGCTCAAAATCGAATACTCCTATACAAAAAAGGGCGACAAGCATTCATTTGAAATTGAATTTGATTGGTATACAGGTACAGAAACACCGAAAAAAATGACAATTGAATAATAATTGGCAACGAAAATCCACTTCTCTGATGAAGTGGATTTTTCCATATTGTTGAATTAAAGATCATGTCACTGCTAAAACTTTTTAGCAAGGTGAGGGGGTGATTTCGCTCCAGGGGTCTCCTCTATAACGCTAAATTCACAGGAAAGCAAGTAGCCAGCATAATAAATTCTATTGATGGTTTTGTTTTTCAATACTTATGTAAAAAGGCGGGAGCAAAAGTGTTTCAGCCCATAAAAATACCGAGCTATCCACTAAAACGCTTACGAAGTGTTTCGGAATAGTTCGGTTTTTCTAGTTATCATGTTTGTTAATGTAAAGATTATTCGGCTTAATGAAGGTCCCTGTTAGTGATGTTCCAGCCTTTTCTCCTTATCGATTTATCCAATAAAAAGCACCAGGGCAAACTAAAGTTTCTTTTGTTCGTTTAGAATCCTTTAATGTCACACCAAATGGTCCCTCTTTGACATGACCAAGTGTCATTGTCATCGCGCTCTCTTCCTCATAGAAATCTAAACGCATATTCGGTAGCTGTAGTGACATATACTGCTCATATTGCGTAGGCACTGGTAGCTGTAACACCTCTTGCCACAGTTGTACTGTTGCCTGCATGTCCTTGACGTAGAATTGGACGGATTCCATGGTTATAGCCTGTTTGACATCAATGGCACCACTTGCCTTTAATTGAACCAAACGCTCTTCATCTGCCTCCGCCCATTCAATCAAAAATGGAAAATCAATTGGCAGATCTGGCTTACCAAAATGCAATAGCTTCCATTCTACCACAGTGCCATCTGGTCTTGTTCTGCTACATGCATCTGGTCCATATACTTCATAGCCCAATGCTCGCAAGCGTCGACCCTCTTCCTCAATATTTTTTGTGCGCAGAGCAATTCGAGAAAATCCCTGGCGCTCTTGGTCACGTTTAAACGTATAATGTAGGGAATATGGGTATTGTGCCGCTTGCTCAAATAAATCACGATCATAGATAGCAATTTGTTCAATATAGCTTAAGCCAAAGTAGCTTAACGTATTATAAGTCCCCCACATCGTGTGCTGCCCACCATTCACTGTATGGACATTTCGTTTATTGAAGAAAACCTTTATATTTTCTGGTGATTCCACTTGATGAACCAAATGATCAAAATATAAAGTCATGGCCATTCCCCTTTCTTTCCCCATTACCTTTACCTGTATGTTTGATTAGTTTAAAATTTACTCAAGAAAAGGAGTTACTAGTAGGATATGAAAAAAAGTTTCGTTTACCTACAAACTCCGTTCACTAATTTCATAAAGAGGTGATTTGAATGACAGATTTAGTAGCTGCTTTTAAATTGGCATTAGGTAATTATCCTACAGGCGTAACAGTTGTCACGACATGTCATGACACAAAACCGATTGGCTTAACCGTCAATTCCTTTGCATCTGTTTCAATCGACCCGCTCCTTATTTTGTGGTCACTCGATAAAAAATCTCAGCTCCATCCTTATTTCACGACTGCGCCAAATTTTGCGGTCAATATTTTAGCGAGTGATCAAGAGCATTTATGTACACTATTTGCCAGTAAAATCCCTGATCGCTTTGCACAAGCAAAATGGTCAACTTCCTCTTTAGGACTACCGATTTTACATGATACAGCAGCTAATTTACAATGTAAAACATTTCAGCAAATCGATGCTGGCGACCATACCATTTTTATTGGGCAGGTCGTAGACATTACAAATGCTCAAAAAGAGCCTTTGCTTTATCATCGCCGTCATATCGGTCCCATACCAAAAAGCTTTTATAGCTAGCCTTTACACAAAAAAAGGGCCACTTGTAAGCACAGGAAATCCTTCATGCTTATAGGTGGCCGTTTGACATAAGTTCTACTGAAATCATTGTTATTTTTTCTGCGGAAATCTCTGCTTTTCAAGCCTATTAATTTGCACAATCACACCATCTTGAATCGTAATATGCACTTCACCAAATTCAAGATTTTGAATCGCCTTCGCAATTGCCTCTAGTTTCTTATCATCTACTTTTACTGACTGAGCCATACGATACACCCCTTCTTTTTTATCCTTATTGTTCATAAAGAGGCCAACGCATCAAACTGATTGATAGCCCCTCCTATCTCTCAGACACCATCTGTTGGATTTGGCACCTGTTGTTCGGTTGCCGAGGCTTCATTGGGCCAAGTCCCTCCACCTCTCTTGATAAGAGTACTGCGTTTCTTGAAAATAATTCTATAATTCTGCTATAGGAATGTCAATACAAAATATTAGAAAACCTAGTTGAATACTATGCAATATGTCGTTTAGATTAAAAGACTCCCTATACCTAAAGTATTTTATGCCTAGTCAGTGAGAAATAGATGGCAATCCATTAATTTATTACAAGCTCCATTTCCTCATCATGAATTCAAGTGGGCCTCGATGATGTTTAGTCCTCCACCATACAGAAACCACGACACATCCTAAAAAATAACAGCAGGCATACAGCATGGAAAAAGCAAGTGTTTGGTTCTCCAGCTTTTGGCAAATAATTAGTATTCCAATGCCTATAACAACATGGCCAACATAATGCGTTAAAGACATTTGTCCAGTTAATATGAAAGATTGAATAACTTTATTTTTACATGTCTCTACAAGATAGATGGAGCCAACAATGATAACAATAGCCGAAGCCGAATTAGAGAGGACATACATCATATTCGGTGGAATCGGTCCTGTATCAAATAAATACAATGCACTCTCTACATCTAATAAATGAATGGTTGTCATCTTAATGAATAACGTTGAACAAGTCTCAGTCACGATGACTAGCAATAAGCCTATCACCAGTAAGTTTTTTCTTAATGTATGATTTGTTAAATCTAATGTGCCCATTACCATCCCTATCAGAAAGAAGCAAATCCAGGGGAATAGTGGATGATAGCCATTAAACATCAAATTTCTTATAAATCCAGCTGGTGTCCAAAAATCAAGATACTCTAGTAGCACATATGTTGGATGCCAACCAGCAAGGTAACTAAATTGAATTTGAAGCCATTGTGAAAGGATAAGGATGGCACCAATTATGAAGATCATCATTTTCTTGGATTGGGCAATCAAACAAGCAGCAACAAACATATACACGCCATAATAATGTAAGATATCTCCTGTCCAGCCGATTGCATATAATATAATCCCTATCGTAAATAACAAAAGCGCCCTCTTCCACAAAGTAAGTCGATTTTGACGAAGAAGGATTGGGTCCTTACTCTCTCTAGCCTGACGAGTCATTAAGGCTGTCCCTATTCCTGCTAGCATGACAAATACGGCCGAAGCACGTCCCTCGAAAAGATGTTGGAAGGCCATTAACCATGTTGAACCATTCGTTGTAGAACCTGTTATGACGCCAAAATTGACAATGAACATGCCAAGCATGGCGAGAGCTCTTGCAAAATCAAGACCTTCAATGCGCCGATCATCATTTCTTTTTGTCATCTTTGCCCCCTTGGATAACGCTATTCACTGCCTCCTTCCAAATAGCCCTATAGTTCAATTGGTTGCCTGTTAACATGAAATTACCGATATTATCATAGACGAGGGCTAGCATCTGTGCCTTCGCTTCTATATGGGGAGTATCCTCTAGCACGCCTAGCTGTACGCCATATCGTAGGATAGCAACAAAGCTCGTTAAAAAGCTTGTTTCTAGCTCTACTAATTGTCTTTTATAGTTTTCATCGCGGGCCGCTAATAGTACATATTGATTAAATATTTTATTAAAATAAGGGTCCTTGTCCTGTGCCTCAATAGATTTATAGCCTAGCTTAAGTAATTCCTCCTTAAAATTAGCAGAAGAAAGCTCTTTATACTCCACAGCGACATCATGTTGAATTTCTTTATACAATTCATCAAATATGAAAGCGATTAATTGATCTTTTGATTGAAAATAATAGTAAATGGCTGGTTTTGAAATACCGACCTCTGTAGCAATCATTGCTAAGCTTGTTTTTTCAAATCCATTTTCCGCAAACATCCCATAAGCAATTTCTATAATCTTTTGAAAAGTTTGTTCTTTATTTCCCATTATTACCCTCCTTTTTTACCGACCGTTAAGTAAATATTATAGGATGCTAACCTTTTAGACAAGAAAAAACTGCGTAGAAATATTTCTCTACACAGTTCATATTTATTGATTTTGTAAATACATCATTAAAGCTTCTGCTGTTTTTTGCTTGCCCATTACTTTAAGAGGCTGTCCATCAGCAGGTACAATCCAATGAGGTTCATCCCCCCCATATAAAGACTGAGAGCTATTTGCTACCATAAATTGTGCATTGGCTGTTTCCATACGCAGTCTGGCACGAGCTAACAAGAATTCCTCATCATTCGTTGCTTCGAGCTTAAAGCCTACTAACGTTACATTCGGTTGCCATCCCTTAATTTGACCTAATACTTTTGGTGCTTTTTTAAAATGAATAATAGGTGGTTCGTCAGAAGGCATTTTCCCCGTTTCCTCCATTAAATTACCTGATTGATCATATACTTTGTCAATGACCCAATCAGAGCCCGCAGCCGCCATAATGACGATATCGACATGTTGTTGTTGAACTGCATGACGCACCTTTTGTCCTAAATCCTCTATGCCTTCAAATTGAATCAATGTCATATCATTTTGGTTTTCTGGGAGCTGTGCAAAGTAACCATGCATGTATACTACGTTAGCGCCAGCAGCCAGCGCCGCCTCTGCTAAATAACACCCCATTGTGCCTTTTGATAAATTCGTATGACCTCGTACACGATCCCATTTTTCAAGTGTTCCCCCACTTGTAATGAGTACGGTTTTGCCCTGTAATGTCCCCATACACTCACCTATTTTCTGAAATATATACAAATACTATTTTAACGTAATGTAAGGATAGGCTTCAATAGCCACTATTTTAGGGAGCTGTTTTGTTCTTTTAGCCAAGCACTTAATATCTCTGCAAATTTCTTTGTGACGGGCGAAGCATGGTGTTTCATGGCAATACCAATTGTTCGGTAGCCACCTTGCTTTAATGGAATCGCTCTCAATGTTGGCGGTAAATTTTGAATAACCAACTGAGGTAAAATACTGATCCCTAAATGATGGGAAATCATGGAAAGAATCCCTACCTCCTCGGAAAGCTCAAAGCGGATATTCGGCTTAACATGATATTGCTCTAATAGCACCTTGACATCATTTGTCCCTTTATAGGAAGTCATAATAAATGGCATATCCTCTAAATCTACGATATCAATTTCTGTCTTATCAAACAATGGACTTTTATCCGAAACAATACATAATAATGGGTCTTGTTGGAGCTCAGTGAACTGATATTGCTCTGACTTTTGACCATTCAAAAATCCTGCTTCTACTTCACCACTTAAAAGCCATTGTTCAATTTCATAGTAATCTCCCTCTCGTAACTCCACCTGTATCCCTGGAAATTGATTATCCATAATTCGAACAATCTCTGGCATCCAATTGGAAGAAATACTCGATATCACACCAATTCGAACCTTACCTCGTGTCACGCCATGAATGTGAGCTGCTTCCTGTTGCAATAATTCTTGAGCATCCAAAACCTGACGCATTGCCCTTAGCATTGTTTGTCCCTCACTCGTTAATGTCACACCCACACGACTTCGATGAATGAGCGCAAAGCCAAACTCTTTTTCTAAACTCGACACGGCATGACTCACAGCAGATTGTGTTAACCCTAGCGCATCAGCTGCTTTTGTAAAGCTTGCCACCTCTGCCACCTTTGTTAAAATCTCATATTTCACTAAGCTCATCCGCAATCCCTCTATATACATGAATTTTTTTAATCCTATTCATTATAAACATTCGTTTTACTAATCACAACACAAGATATATAGTAATTTTTAGTATAAAACTGTTTTAGTACACAGATGGTAGGTGAACATAATGAGTATCCAAGGAAAAGCAAATGTATTGATGGTTATTGTCACAATGTTTTGGGGGCTCTCTTATACCTTTATGGTCATGGGGCTAGAAACGTTGGCAGTTTATAATGTGGTGGCATTACGTTGTATCATCGCATTTTTTGTAGCAGGACTTATTTTTTACAAACGGATGATCAAAGTAAATGGTAAAACATTAAAATATGCGGCTATTCAAGGATTTTTATTATTCATTGTGTTCGCGTTAAGTTTATTTGGTTTACAATCTACTTCTGTTTCAAATGCTGGCTTCATCTTGAGCCTAACGGTCGTGTTAGTGCCGATTTTTAGCAGCTTTATTGAAAAAAAATTACCTTCTCGAGCAGTTAGCTTTGCGATCATTTGTACCATGATTGGTATTACCGTTTTAACAGCACACGGCTCATTCACATTCCATAAAGGTGATTTATTAGTAGCAATTGCTGCGTTATGTTATTCAATTTATTTACTTTTAAATAGCTCATTCACACGAAATGTAGAGTCCATTTCATACGGAATTTATCAGCTTGGCTTTGCTGGTATTTATGCACTTGTGTTAACCTTTCTATTCGAAACACCAACAATGCCAAATTCAGCCATATCCTGGATTGCTATTTTAGGGCTTGGCATCATCTGTAGCGCGTTTTGCTTTGTGGGTCAAACTGTTGCACAACAGTATACTTCTGCTACACATACAGGTCTTATATTCTCCTTAGAACCAATTTTTGCCGCTATGTTTGCCATGATGTTTATCGGAGAAGGCATAACAATGAAATTAATGATTGGTGGCAGCTTCATTCTTATAGGGAATTTAGTAGCACAATTAGAGCATTTCCATGTATTACGTTTTATGAAAAAGGATGCACAGGAAAAAGTCATACAATAATATAGTGCATATGAATAAAAAAGGAAGCTGAGCGTTATTTCTCAAGCTTCCTCTTACTATGTATTGAATTTATAGCACGATTACATGTAAAATAGACTAATTTTTACAGGTACGAAAATAAAGGAGATTCATACATGCAAATTCAAACCTTACATACGTCATATTATTTACCAACCAAGGATAATCAACCAATTCAAACACAAAACCTATTGGATTTAATGAGACATGTCGGTGGCCGTGAAGAGGAAGACGAAAAAAAGAACAAATCGAAAATTGAGGTCAGATACGAAAATGGCTATGTACGTCAATACCTTGTCAAACCAACAGGACAAAGGGTTCTCCTAATGGAAACCAAACAAAGCCTTGATATTAGAAAATCTACTAATTTACAAGACCTGCTTTCGCAACCTTTTAAAAAGAAAACAAGCGATCCTATTCTTTCAATACTAAATGCGAAAAATAACATTTCTAAATATAAAGATGGCATTTAAAAAATAGCCCTTCTTTTCAAGAAATGCTAGATAAAATAATAGACAAAGTCGAAACAATCGACTTTGTCTATATTCAAACTAGCGAGAAATAGTCATATCTCGTTAGTTTGATTCATTATAAAAATCTTCTATATTGCTCTGCCTCTGCCATACGCTGTTGATTTCTTAAACGCTCCTCTTGCTCTTCAGCAGTCTCTGGATATGTTTGGAGTGTATCAACATCATCCTCATGTTCTGCATATAAGACAATACTTCCTTGTTCTACAAGATGCGCATAGTAAGCGATTTGTCCCTCTGACAGATTAAATCGTTTTAAACCCTCTGTAACGGCTGAGTCGCCTGTAAACCAAGATTTAAATTGATCTACCCAATTTCCAGCCTCATGCGTTTGCACATCGGCATCCCATTTTACATCCTCAAACTGTTGGGGATCTCTCGCAATAATATGAATATCGTCTTGGTGATAACCTTCCATTCGCATATTCTCTAAAATGTGAAGCATTTCATCCCTTGTATGGGCCACCTCAATTTTTGGATTTTGTTCATTCATCATGTTCAATTCCTCCTATGTTGTATGGCTTACTAGGTAATTACCCGCACTACACACAAACAAACCCAATTTACTAAACTGTAATAATTGTTAAATTGCCTTAAACTACGTTGCTGATTTGACATAATAAGTTCAGGGCAGAAAAAAAGCATGCTGGAGAGAATTTCTTCTTCAGCATGCAAATTGTCAATTTTTACTTGTCAAGAAAGGCCTTTAACATCCATGTATGCTTTTCAAGAGACTGATACATGGCATTGAGTAAATCCTCTGTACGGTCGTCTCCTTCTTCTGCGGCTAGCTCCATTGTAGAATTTAAAGCTTTCATCAGCTTTTGGAAATCTGAGATTGTCGTTGCAACCATGTCCTCTGTCGTTTCTTCACCTGTTGCTTCATCTACATAGGATAGCTCTAGATGCTCTTTTAATGTTGCCACTGGCTTGCCATCCTTTGATAAAATACGCTCTGCTATTTCATCTAAATTCAATGTTGTTTCATTATATAGTTCTTCAAATTTTGCATGCAATGTAAAGAAGGCTGGACCTGTGACATACCAATGATAATTGTGTAGCTTTGTATAAAGCACAGACCACGTCGCCACTAGCTTATTTAATTGTTTGTTTAAGTTTTGTGTCATAATCAATTTCTCCTCCAATATGTCTTGTTCTAGCCATTAGTATGAGTCATAAAAGATGTTGGCTATACACTCATTGTTCCCGACCGACAATATTTCAAACATCCTTCATGAGAAACGATTTAGAGTAAGAATATTTCAACTATTCTATGAAATTATTTCACTTTCCGAAATAGTTTCGTTATAATGAAATCACTTATATGTAAAGGGGTGTCCATAAATGAAAGTTTTACCATTACGAAAAGATGTTGCAGTAGAGGAAACTTGGGATTTAACAGATTTATTGAGCAATGAGGCTGATTTTGAACCTACCTTAGCACAATTAGTGGAAGATGCACTTAGCTTCGAGCAACAATACAAAGGTACGATTACAAATGCACAAAAAGTAATCGACGTGTTAACAGCCTTTGAAGAGCTACAAAAAAAGTTTGTTCCGATTGGCACATATGCAAGCTTAAATCTTGAGACAGATCGCACAAATGATGTAGCACAAATGCGTGCGGCAAAGTTTGGTACAGCTATCGGAAAAGTCAGCAGTGCACTATCCTTCGTGCGCAGCGAGTTACTGGCATTGGATGAAGCTGTTTTACAAGAAGCAGCGACATTAAGCCCTCTTTACAAACGATATCTAGAGGAATTATTAAAACGAAAACCACACCAGCTCCATCCTGAAGTGGAAAAAGCGCTGGCAGCCTTCAGTGCCACATTTGATGCGCCATATAAAACGTACAATACGACAAAATTAGTGGACATGGATTTTGGCGAATTTGAAGCCAATGGCGAAAAGCATCCTCTTAGCTTTGTGCTGTACGAAAATGACTGGGAGTTTGAAGCAAATACAGATGTACGCCGTGCTGCCTTTCAAGCCTTTTCAAGCAAGCTACGCGATTACCAGCATACAACGGCACAAGTATATAACACACATATTCAACAAGAAAAAACAATGGCTGACCTAAGAGGCTTTCATTCTGTCATTGACTATTTACTATTTGATCAGGATGTCGATCGTTCACTCTATAATCGTCAAATTGATTTAATCACTAAAGAGCTTGCCCCACATATGCGTCGCTATGCAACGTTAATTCAAAAAGCCAACGGAATCGACCAAATGACATTTGCAGATTTAAAAATTGCACTTGACCCTGATTATGATCCAAGATTATCGATGGCTGAGGCAAAAGAATATGTTGAAAAGGCTTTAGCCGTTATGGGGAATGACTATAATCAATTAATGGAGAGAGCCTTTAATGAACGTTGGATAGACTATGCGCCAAACAAAGGAAAATCTACAGGGGCATTTTGTTCAAGCCCGTATGGTAGCCATCCTTATATTTTAATGTCCTGGAATGAACAAATGAATGAAGTCTTTACACTTATTCATGAGCTTGGTCATGCTGGGCATTTTGCAAATACGTATGAACATCAATCGTATCTTAATAGTCGTCCATCTCTATACTTTATTGAAGCGCCATCGACAATGAATGAAATGCTGTTAGCAAATTATTTACTAACACATAATGAAGATCTACGCTTTAAACGTTGGGTAATTTCCAATATTGTAGCGAAAACATATTATCATAACTTTGTTACACATTTACTAGAAGCTGCCTATCAACGCAAAGTATATGAATTAATTGATGCTGGAGAAGCAGTTAATGCAACCATCCTCAATCAATTAAAACGTTCCGTGTTGGAAGATTTCTGGGGCGATACAGTCGCTATTTCTGAAGGTGCTGAACTCACATGGATGCGCCAGCCGCACTATTATATGGGCCTTTATCCATACACATATAGTGCAGGGTTAACCATCTCCACACAAGTGTCTCAACGTATTTTAAAAGAGGGCGCTCCAGCTGTTGAAGATTGGCTAGCAGTTCTTCGGGCTGGCGGTACAAAATCACCAGTGGAGTTAGCGCAAATGGCTGGTGTTGATATTACGACTGACCAACCACTTCGTGATACAATTGCCTACATTGGCCATTTAATTGATGAGCTTGAACGTCTAACAGTGGAAATCGAAGCGGTTCAGCAATAATTTAACTAGAAGACGGTCCTGCCTATTCAAGGTATAGATCGTTTTCTTTTTTTAGTTCTAAGTAGAAAAATACGTACATATACTAGAATCAGGGCGTCCCTCTATATTTTTTAGATATTTCAAAATAGACAATTATTTTTCTTCATACAAAAGTACCGTTATTATTAAGAGTACGCAAATTATTTAGCAATATACGATTAACAATGATTAAAGGAAGTGTTCTAATTATGGTAAAACGTAATGATCCATGCCCATGCGGTAGCGGCAAAAAATATAAAAAATGTTGTGAAGGCAAACAACAAGTAACAGTGGAAGCAGTACAAATCGAAGAATTAGAGCGTGTGCTACAAACATTTTACTTAGAATATCCAGAACGTAAAGATGTTCGTGCCTATATTGAGCATGTGGGCACATGGCAGCCTAAATTAGAGAGCGTTTTACAGCGAGAGCTTATTGAAGCCATCGCTTTAGACGACTTTTTCTTCCATCAAGAGCCATCTATTTGGAAAAATTATTTGAAGAAAACGAAGAAAAAAGCGGTAAGACCTTCTACAGTCAAAGTACTTGAAGATTGGTCTCAGCCTACTTTATTTATTGGTACGGTGTCTGTTGTTGAGGAAAAATATTTCAAGGCTAATCATATACTTACAAATGATGAGCTTTATATTCGACGTGAAAATAACAAACCGATTCCTGAAGGTATGCATGTATTTGCCTTCATTTTACCAGATGGCACAAAGAAATCGGCTCATTTTTTAGCTGTGTCTACACTGATTTTCTTCCCAGAGGATCATGCGAAGGTCTTTGAAGAATTTAAGAAGCGCTTTGAGGCTTCAGAGAAGAAGGTTGGCTCCTTCTTAAAAGAAGAGCACCTAGCATTTTGGGAGTTATTAGTATCAAATGGCTATAAAGGTGAGGAATTCTCAAACTTTGAGAGCAATGTCCTGACACAAGTAAAAGACTTCCTAGAGCAAAATGAGCGTGAAACAGCACCGATGCTTGAGCTTTTAGAAGACTATTTAATCGAAGGTCAACCGACTGCGCGTAAAGAAGCGGCCATTGCAGCTGGTGCGATTCGTTATGGTCAGGAAAAGGAGCTGTTTGAGTCCCTTTCTATGACGGTAAAAGAAATCGCTGCGACATTTGATATTTCGGCTTCCTCTCTTACAAAGTATTATCAAGATCTAAGCAGCTATGCTGAAACGAAATAATCTTGACAATTAAAGAAGCTACATGTACTAGCATTTTGCTAATACATGTAGCTTTTTCTCATGTGTTTATTTGCTATAAACTTTTAAAAGTTCTTCCCCTAGGAACTGTAGCTTTTCTCCAACTGAACAGGCTTCAATGCAGAAACGATGAGCCCCTGGTTTACCACGTTCTTTACGTAATTGCTTAATCACTAAGCAATCCGAACAATACGTATCATGCAGTTCATCAATATCCTTCATAACCGTCACTTTATCCATGTTGAACTCTCGCTCCTTTCACGTCCAAAATTCACTTCCTACTATTATGAAGCGTTCAATTTCAACAAGCAACTATTTTGTTTACTTCCTACGTATTTTTTTCAAACACGATTTGCCCCACAAGGATGCTTTGCCCATAGCCTTGTTGTACAATTATAGAGAAGTCAAATCACAAAGTAGGGATGATATGTTAGAGGTTTATATAGATGCTGCCAGTGCAGGAAATCCTGGGCCAAGTGGTATAGGAATATTTATTAAAGGTGAAGGTCACCAGATCCAAATTAGCGAGTATATTGGGGAAACAAACAACCATATTGCTGAATTTTCGGCATTGGTTCGTGGTCTTGAAGAAGCACAAAAGCTAGGCTCCCCTCTTGTCTCGGTGCGTTCAGATTCCAAAATCGTTGTTGCTTCTATGGAAAAAGAATATGTGAAAAATGAGGAATTTAAACCTTATTTAGAAAAAGCTTTAGCGCTTGCTACTAGCTTTGATTTATTCTTTATCAAATGGGTGCCCGACTCACAAAACAAAGCGGCCGATGCCTTGGCACGAAAAGCAATCCAAAGTAAAAATAGTTAGCCTCATTTCACAGGACTGTTCTATAGGAGCAGTCCCTTTTTCTTTTCCCTATTCTTTAGTTACTTACTATCCCCAAATTTTATTATTTTATGATATTCAAAAAATGCTAGAAAACGCCGCTCATTTTCTGATTAATCCAAAACGATATTGACATTGCTAGAGTACGATGTTATCCTTTAACACATTAGTAGTTTAGCAAACGAAAGCGTTAGATTATAGGGGGAAACTAAAATGAAACGTGTATTGACTTTATTTATGATGCTGACAGCTGTCATCGTTTTAGCAGCATGCGGGACTTCAAAAGAAAAGACAGCAGAAAAAGACGAAACAGCAGCAGATCAAGAAAAAATTATTATTGGAATTGACGATAAATTTGCACCAATGGGCTTCCGCGATGATAAAAACGAAATCGTTGGATTCGATATTGATTTAGCTCGCGCTGCAGCAGAGCATATGGGCGTTGAAGCAGAATTCCAGCCAATCGATTGGAAAACAAAAGAGGCTGAATTATTAAGTGGACGTATTGATTTAATTTGGAACGGTTATACCATTACAGATGAACGTAAGGAAAAGGTTTTATTTACAAAGCCTTATCTTGAAAACTCTCAAGTTGTAATAACAAAGGCAGATTCAAAGATTACGAAGCTAAGTGATTTAGCTGGACAAGAAGTAGGTATTCAATCCCTTTCTTCTGCAGCAGATGCATTAAACGGTAACCCAATTCACAAAGAAGTGAAAAAAATTACAGAATTTGCGGATAATGTTTTAGCATTATCAGACTTAAAAACAGGCCGTGTTGATGCTGTGGTAATTGATGCTGTAGTTGCAGAATATTACATGACACAAGAGCCTGACACATTCAAATTATTAGAGGAATCACTCGCACCTGAGCAATACGGTATTGGTGTGAAACCAGGAAATGAAGCCTTATTAGAAAAACTACAAGCCGCATTAGACAAAATGAATGAAGACGGTACTGCGGCTGACATTTCAACAAAATGGTTCGGTGAAGATAAAGTATTAAAATAATGACAGGATACATCAACTGTAAGAGTTTCCTTAGCGGAACTCTTACTCTTTTTGGAGGGACATCGTTATGGCGGATTACTGGCAAACTATGATATTACCGATGCTAGAAGGGGCAAAAATGACAGTTTTACTGTTCTTCATTGCCATTCTGGTATCGATTCCATTTGGCTTTTTACTAACACTCGCCGTAAAAAGTCGGATAAAACCACTCGCTTGGCTTGCACATACGTATATTTATATCATGCGTGGTACACCACTATTACTACAATTATTATTAATTTGCTTTGGTTTACCTATGCTGCCAGTAATCGGTGAATATTTAGTATTGGATCGTTTTGTGGCCGCTTGTCTTGGCTTTATTTTAAATTATGCTGCCTACTTTGCAGAAATATTCCGTGGTGGTCTTCTTGCCATCGATAAAGGACAATATGAGGCAGCCCAGGTACTCGGCTTATCCAAATGGCAAACGACGACACGTGTTATTTTGCCACAAATGTTTCGTGTCGCCTTACCCGCATTATCAAATGAATCCGTTACACTAATTAAGGATACAGCCCTACTTTATGCAGTTGCTGTTCCCGAATTACTACATTTTGCGCAAACGGCTGTCAATCGGGACTTCACAATTACACCGTTCTTTATTGCTGGTGCAATTTACTTAGTCATGACCCTTGTCTTGACGGTGTTCTTTAAATGGCTAGAAAAACGCTTTAAATTCGAATAGAGGTGACACATATGGCATTAATGGAAGTAACAAATTTGAAGAAATCTTTCGATCAGGTGGAGGTTCTGAAACAAATTACATTTTCAGTAGAGAAGAATGATGTCATTGCAGTTATCGGTCCCTCTGGATCTGGGAAAAGTACAATGCTTCGAAGCTTAATACATTTAGAAGAAATCGATGGTGGCAGTATTGTAGTAGATGGCGATTATTTAGTGCAAGATGGTCGATATACAAAGCCACAAGACATCAAAGCAATCACAGCTAAAATGGGGATGGTCTTTCAACACTTTAACCTGTTCCCCCATTTAACCGTTCAGCAAAACCTTGAAATGGCACCGAGCTTATTAAAAACAGAATCGACAGAAGCCATTACAAAACGCTGTCAAGATTTACTACAAAAAATTGGTCTTGCCGACAAGGCCAAGGCTTATCCAGCCAATCTTTCTGGTGGTCAAAAACAGCGGGTAGCAATTGCACGTGCCCTTATGATGAATCCTCAAATTTTATTATTTGATGAGCCTACCTCTGCCTTAGATCCTGAGCTGACAGGCGAAGTATTAAAGGTTATGAAAAGCCTAGCAGAGGATCAGATGACGATGATTGTGGTAACACACGAAATGGGCTTTGCACGAGAGGTAGCAAATAAGGTCGTCTTTATGGATGGTGGTCAAATTATCGAATCCGATCATCCAGACAACTTCTTTACAAACCCTCAAAACGACCGTACAAAGGCATTTTTACAAAAGAATTTTAACTAAGTTAAGGGAGAGTTGGCTTATGCCGCTCTCTTTTTTTATCTTCTTTACGTACACAAAAGGAATAGGACTCGCATGTATCCTATTCCTTTATTACATTATTCATTTGGAAATTTAGGTAGATAAATCATGACCTTAAATAAATCACCATCTACTTGAACTAAGAATTTGCCATTCTGGATGTGAATAAGGCTTTCAGCAATCGACAACCCTAATCCGCTACCTTGACTTGATCTTGATTCGTCACCTCGTTTAAAGCGTTCCATTAACTCATCAACTGAAATATTTAATTCATATGCTGAAATATTTTTAAATGTCACAAGTATTTCATTCCCTACATCTTCAACACCAATATATACCCTTGATGTAGGCAGTGCGTATTTAAAAATATTCGAGAATAAGTTTTCGATGGAACGCCATAGGAGTTTACCATCAGCCTTCACATACACTTTTTCTGTTGGATGGGCTAACTTAAAATCTAATGACGAGGCTTCAATTTTTTCATCCATTTCTCCAATTCCTTGCGTTAGTAATGAGACGATATCAATCCGTTCTAACTGAACAGGTATACTACCACTTGATGCTTTAGCCGCTTCAAATAAATCATCCGTTAAAAGCTTGAGTCTTTTCGATTTTTGATCTAACACATCTACATATTCTTCAATCATTTTAGGATCGTTTTCTAATTTCAATAAATCAACATACGTAATAATTGACGTTAAAGGCGTTCTAATATCATGCGAAACATTCGTAATAAGTTCTGTTTTTAAACGCTCACTCTTGATTTCACTATCCACTGCCTTTTTTAACCCATCAGTAATACGGTTAATATTTTCTGCAAGTTGATTAAACTCCCCTTTTCCGTCAACTTCAATTCGATGATGAAGATCTCCATTTTTAATTTGCTCTACGCCCTCTTTAATGCGGTTAAACGACTTCACCTTTCTCATTGCCAACCAGGCAGCAATCCCCATCGTAATAGGAAACATGAAAAACGTAGCCGCCACTACTAATGGATAGCCAATAATTAGCAGCACAATTTTGACGCCTGTACTGCCACTGTCAAAAACATGTTTCAGCAAAATAAATAGCTTTTTGAAAAGTTGATAGAGGAGTGTATGCTGAAAAAACGTTCTGTTTTTAATATGCTTTACGAGTGATAAAATCAATAGTAAGCCAATGATAAATATAGGCACGGTGAAGAACATGTACATATCACGGAAGACTTCAACAATCATGGCGATCCACATCGCTGTTAAGCAACCGATAAGCACAATATTAAGGTCATTATAAAGTTTATCTATGACATGGAAATGAATTTCTTCTTTATCCAATGGCGTTCTTCCAATAACTATGATTAAATACACAAAACTTAAAATAAACCCTGCTAGAAATACTATCCATTCATTCAGAAAACCTTGGGCAGCCGCTTTAACTTTTTCCCATTCCGATATTTTTTGCTGTAGGTAAGAATCTTTAAAGGCCACATAAATAACATCTGTTTGTGGGTTCAACATGTTAACTTCGTGTGTAAAGTAATCCAAGTATTGACTTTCTTTCACTTCATTTGGGTAAAGCTTTTGTTGATAATCTTCAAATAACATATAGGCATCAAAGGATTCAAATTGCTCTTTCTTTGTGAGATCACTATTGGAGAACTTATGTTCACCGTCACTCGCATAAAACACAATTCCTTCATAGGCTTCGAGCGTACTACGCAATTGATAAAAATTTCTTACCTGTTCTGTCATACTTTCTTCTTTTGTTCTAGCAATGTCTTTTGCATATTTTTCTTGATAGATGTGCTTATTTTCCTCTTCACTCAAATTAGGATTATATCTGTAAGAATTGCGGAAATCATAATATAATTCCTCTTCGATTCTTCTACTATCCTCCCCTGTTAGTGTCTTACCACTTAAAATATATTCTTCACTTTTGTATTTTCCAATTAATTGCGCTAAAGGAGCAATAATGCTGTAACTTTCATCAGCGAATGCTCGGCTTTCAAAATAGTTATCTTGATTTATACTACTAAGATGAATCTCATTAAATTCCATGTTAAACATTACTCTCGCTATACCAGTTAAACAAGCGACAGCAATTAGAAACACAACTACTTTCGTAATAAGTGCATGACTAATACTTCTCAACTTTCTCAACCTTATACCCAACTCCCCATACAACTTTTAAATACTTCGGCTCTTTTGGATTAATTTCAATTTTTTCTCGAATCTTTCGAATATGAACCGAAACCGTATTTTCAGGATTAATAGCCCTGACATTCCATACCTTTTCATAAATTTCTTCAATCGTGAATACTCTTCCAGCATTGGCTGTGAGAAGCTTTAAGATTTTATATTGCACTGGTGTCAAATGAATCTCTTGTTTATCAACAGTAATGATTTTCTGTTCATCATCAATCACAAGACCACCCGTTTGAAATACAGCACTACTCCTCTCAAGACTTCCAAAGGTCGTATACCTTCTGAGCTGCGATTTCACTCTAGCCACAAGTTCTAATGGGTTAAACGGCTTGGCCATATAATCATCCGCTCCGATATTTAATCCCAGTATTTTATCATAATCCTCTGATTTAGCAGAAAGCATAATTAATGGAATCATATTATCTTGCCGAATCTTCATCGTCGCCGTAATCCCATCCATTTTGGGCATCATAATGTCCATAATAATAAGATGAATAATGTGATCTCGAATAAGATCGATTGCCTCTATCCCATTGTAAGCTTTGAATACTTGATAGCCCTCATTTTCTAAATAAATGCTAATCGCCCTAACAATTTCTTTATCATCATCACAAATCAAAATGTTCAACTACATTCACTCCTCCACCGCTTTAGGTTCATGTCAATCACCCCTATAGGATTCGTATAAGGATATAATACTAATTAAATCTTAACAAACTCAGACATCAATTCTTAAGATTTTCTTAGTGTTTTCCTTTATGCACACTTTATGTCAAATACAAATTCGAAAAAATCGAAGAATACATAAAAAATGGAGAGCTGGTTTGAGCGGCTCTCCTTTAATCGTCAAATAGACAATTCATATTATTCAGCTTGAGATATCCATCAAAATAGGTAGGTAAATGTAGATTATTTAAATGACAAAAAGCTAATTTTACTTGTGATTCGGTATTTCTAGCCATTGATAGAGAGGGTAGTTCATTTTCAGCAAAGAACGCAACAGCGTTAGTTTCCATGCCTTCTTCTGCACGTCCTCCAATGATTTCACATTGGATAAACATTTTATAGACATGGTAGAGAGATTGTGGCTGAGGGTGGCACTTCTTATCAAATACACTTATGAGTTTGATTGCTTTTACATCAAATCCTGATTCTTCTTTCGCTTCTTTGATGGTTACTTCACTAGGTGTAAGGCCGATGTCGCCTGGTAATGATCGATCACCATCCATCTTTTCTTTAACCATTCCTATTTTATTGTCCCTAAAAACCATCGACCGAATATCTATTTTGGGGTGCATAACCCGTCTCATGAGCAAATAAATCACGTATAACTGTCTTATCGCTCTCTGTATGGTGTGCTATAATAGCAACGCTTATTTCTCTTAATGATTCAAACCTTTCCAAGTCATAAATATCCTTCGAATAAGTTAGTCCTGCCTATGCAATTGATTGTAGTTGTTTTACCAACTCAAGCCATTTAGGTTCTATATATTTTCATACCTTTTTTATTCTTTTACTCTACCGACTGATTCCCTAAAAATCATTGTAGTCCATGATAATTAAATTTACATTATTTGAAAAAAACTGTTTATCCATGTTATAATCCTTAGTGAAGATGTATATAAGTAAATAAGACCATTGGTGCTGGAACACCAATGGTCCTAGTAACAAGACGAATCGCTTCAAAGGCGATTTGCAAAGTGATAAAAGTAAACCATCTCACATGCTGGCGAGGCAGGGGCGGTTTACTTTTTTTGTGTAAAAGTAAATGACAATGCAAGGACAGAAACAATAAGTGTTGAAAGACTTATCGCAACCATTATTGCTTCAAAAATAGTCAAAGGCATCAACTCCTTTCTCTTCCATAAGTTGAATGAGATAGGTTAAAATTGTGCCAACCGCCCATGAAACCTCTATCTAGTTACTCTCTTATTTTGGTCAAAAACAGCCACGCTACCTGATTGCCTATAATCATAAAAACAGTTGGGACAGACCCAACTGTTTTACTATATATTCACTACTTTTTTCGGTTTCATCTTTGCAAGTCGTAATAGATAAATAATAAAGACAACCCCTAGTAAGCCTGCACCTGACAAGTAGACTGAAGCATAGCCTGCCTGCACGGCTACCATTCCTAAAATATAAGAACCTAGTGCGATTCCAAGGTCAAACATCGTAAAATAGGTTGCTGTAGCATAGCCACTTCGCTGGATGGCTGTGGATTGAACGGCTAATGCTTGCAAGCTTGTCGTCACAGCACCATAGCCGAAACCTACAAAAATAGCAGCACTCAAAAATAATACGGGCCCCTCTACAAAAGCAAGCATAGCGAGCCCGATGGCGAAGGAGATAATGCCGGGAATAATAACAAATTGTGGTCCCTTCGTATCATAAAGTTTACCTGTGTACGGACGCGTAATTAGCATGGATGCAGCAAACACCGCATAAAAAAGACTGGCCACAGCCATTAAATCCTTTTGCTGTGCATAGACCGATAAAAAGGATAAAACACTGGCATACGAAAAGGCTACTAAACTAGCAATCGCAGCAACAGGTAACGCTTTTCGCTCAAACAAATCATCAAATTTAAAGGTTAGTTTTCCTTCATGTGCAGGTTTCGGTAAATCATCAGTATTGACCGTTAACGCTAGAATTCCTCCTGCTAGAATACAAATACTCATAACGATGAACAATACGTTAAAGGTACTATATTGTATTAATAATAGTCCGATAAATGGACCAATAACGACAGCTAGATTTGTAGACATCGTGAAATAGCCAAGGCCTGCTCCTTTTCGTTTAGCTGGAACGATATCAGCTGCTAAAGATCCTGCAGCTGTTGTAATAATACTAAAGAAAATCCCTTGTATAAAACGTAGACCAAGTAAAAGGCCGAATGGATGAATAAATAAATATAAGACGGTACATATAAAATAGCCCCCGATTGAGAGGACTAACAGTTTTTTCTTACCAAATACATCCAACAGTTTTCCTGAAAACGGGCGTACAATGATAGCTGACAATAAAAAGCCAGACAACAGAAGCCCTGCCTCTTTATCTGTCTGATGTAGCTCCCCTATTGCATAAAGCGGCAAAGTCGTTACAAGTCCATAAAATACAAAAAAAACTGAGATATTCGTTAAAAATAGACTAATGAAACGCTTCGTCCATATTTGTGTATTCTCTTCTTGCTGCATGTCCATCAACCTTTCATTTTTTCCAATAGCTTCAGAAATTGCTCTTGTTCTTCAGCAGTTAAAGAACCTACCATTTCCTCCTCAAACGCTCGAATAGTCGCTGTAATGGCTGGTAGGCGCTCCTCTGCTTGTGTGGATAAAGTCACTATCTTTTCTCGTTTATCCTCACCATCTAATCGTTGTACCCATCCCAATGCCTCAAGCCTTGTAATCGCCCTGGTGATACTTGGCGCTTCCACATTTAAATATTTCCAAATTTGCGTCAATGTCATCGGTCCATTTTTATGTAAGCAATATAAAATGGTCCACTGAGAACTATATAAATGATGCTGCTTCAGCACTTCATTTAAGCAATTAGTTAAATAGCGATTTTTTTGGAATAAAGCATGGAAAATTGGATTCATCACTATCTACCTCCTAAAATTATTTACCTAGCTAAATAAATACTATACGCTTCATTTTTTTCTTTGTAAAGGAAGTAATTTGGCAAGATGGCTTGACCAGCAGCAGGAAATTTTTTGCATGTGTCGAATAAAAGTTAATAAACTTTCAATGTAAAGGAGATGGAATCATGGGGAAAAAAGTTTTAATACTTGCAGGAGATGCAGTAGAGGCTTTAGAGATTTTTTATCCTTATTATCGTTGTCTTGAGGCAGGCTATGATGTCACAATCGCAGCACCGTCAGCTAAGAAATTACAAACTGTACTACACGATTTTGTAGATGGCGTCGATACATACATCGAGCGACCTGCCTATGGTTTAGAGGCACATGCTTCTTTTGCTGATGTTGATCCAACCCATTTTGATGGATTGATTATTCCTGGTGGTCGTGCGCCAGAATACATTCGTTTAAATGAGCATGTACCACCACTCGTATCTCACTTTTTTGAAACGAATAAACCGATTGCAGCCGTTTGCCACGCAGCACAAATTTTCGCAACGATTCCTGAAGTGCTAAAAGGACGTGAGCTGACAGCCTATATTGCTTGCAAGCCAGAGGTGCAAGTGGCTGGCGCTACTTATATTGATGCCAATCTTCATACAGATGGCAATTTAGTAAGTGGACATGCATGGCCTGATTTACCAGGCTTGATGCGTGCATTTATTCAAAAGCTTGAAGGTTAAATGAATGAGGATGCCTTTTCTGGGCATCCTTTTTTTCATGACGTGCTTTCTTGTAATTCAATTTTTTCTACCTTTTGTGTGGCACTTTGATAACTAATTCTTACATAGACACCAAATTCCTTATCGGGTTGCTTGAGCCAAAGCTTAAACTTTTCGATTGTTGACGCCCCATGTACTTCTTTACCCTCATGCAAATAATCGATAATTTTGGCTGAAGGATATTTTGCCTTTACCTCTTTGATGGCCAGTTGTCCCCATTTGGCATAGGCGGGTGTTTCTTGTTGTGCATTTGCGACCATTGCTGTTTGTATGAACACAGTAAGACAAACAAGCACAACCCCAAATAAATACAACTTCCTCACTCGAATCACTCCTTTAAAAAAATAAGCGCTCCAAAAAGCTTTGGAGCAGCTTGTCTTTATTGCTTTGGTTGTTGAGGATTATTATGAATGACTTGGTTAAACTCTGCTGAGTACTCCTCACGATCATTCTTTTTATGTGTATCTTCCTTCTTTTTCTTTTTAAAGCTTGTTTTTCTCTTTTTTGCCATGATTTGTACCTCCACTATTTCGTTTTATTGGACTGCTGGTTTTTATCATGATTCGTTTTATTGTTTTTATTTTTAGCTTTCGCATCAAATTCTGCTGCGAATTCTTCATTTAAGTTGTCATTCGGATTGTTATTATTGCTATTACTTCGATCAAGATCCTTGCTTTTGTATGTCCCAAAAGGATTATGTGTTCGCATATTCATGGTTTTACTGTTATTTCGATTATTACGTTTCCCCACGTAACATCACCTCCTGTACATAATTTGTTCAAATAGAGGCGTTACTATGTAGATCAGTTTCTTCGCAAATTGTAAAAAAATGAACATGACTAATGTGCATTAGTCATGTTCATTATCCTTAGACAATTGTATATTCTGTAATGTTCAGCAATGCTCCAACAGCACCTGAAAAACCATGATCGTTAATAAAAACAGGTGTGTGCTTCTTTGTGCGTGTATAATTTGCAATCACACGGGCAAGATGAGCATTATTACTAAGAGTTGATCCAATATAAACAATATGCTGTGCCTTTTTTTCCTCCGCATATTGAATGCTAAGTGTTGTAATTACTTCGCCTACTAGACCCTGAACCGTCGCTATAATATCCTCTGCTGGATGTTTCATGGACCGTGTAATGCCCACTTTCCCAAAATTACTTGCAGTTAAATGACCATCAATAGGTGTATCCATTCCCTGATAAATGTCCTTAACTAATAAATCAATGCTCTCTCGATGACCATTGTCAGCCATTTCTCGTATCTCATTGTAATCTGTAATCCCTGTTGTAAGCGCTGACAATCCAATTAATGTCCCTCCACCAACGCCTGTCCCGCCAACGCGAATATGGGTATTGCCCTCCATGTAATGAATGGAAGTGCCTGTCCCAATATTGGTAATCATGCTACGCTCAAAAAAGTAGCCTTCTTTATTTAATAAAAATCGGACACCCTTTAATGTTGCTTCAAATTCCACTATATAATGAATCGATTTCATTGTTTTAATGACATCAAGTAATTGCTCTGTACGTCCCCCCGTAACACCAATATCCTCAATATCTGGATGATCAATAATCCATTTTTTTACAGACTGTAAATCATTAGACGGAAAGGTTGTTAAAACAAGTTCATTGTGTTGATCTAAATATGCAACCTTTGTCAATGTGCCGCCTGCATCAATACCTATAGCCTTTGGCATACAATTCTCCTTTGTTTTTATTACGCAACTTTGTCATATTTGCAGTTTACGCGATGATTAAGGCAACTTTTAAAGTACATGCCCTCTTTGGTACGAAGGATTTTGCAAGGAGTTTTGTGTGCCAAAATCCTGACCAATTAATTTGTTTGTACAAAAGCAAAACGCTCCGTACAATCCCCCAAATTGTATAATGACATTTTCGCCCTTTCTAAACTTTAACGCTGTTGAAATGATTGTGCAATAACTTCGTAAACTTTCATGAAAAAATCATGGAAAATATCAAATTTTTTCTATTGGGTAGCTGAATGTTCTATTGCATATCTAAAGCTTTATCATCATTCTACTAAAAAAATAAAGCTTTGTTAAAGTATAATGCTGTTTTTGAAATTTAACGAAGATTTATATAGGCAGATTCCAGGAGAACGCTTACTAGTGCATGAAAGGAGGAGTTTAACTATGCACGATGCCTATCATATTGGGAAAATTGTATTCCTAAATAAAATGCAAGGCGTTTGGGATGGCTCGTGAAATAATGATGGGAGTGTCCAAATTGGACGTTCCACTATTTCACCTTAAAAAAATGCAAAAAAAAAGTGAAAATGCACTGCTTGAGCAGGCACTTTCACTTTCCTAAAACGATTAATTAGCGTGCTGAATAGCCACCATCAATGACAAGCTCAGCACCTGTAATGTAAGAAGCTTCATCAGATGCTAAAAATAAAATAGCATTCGCTACTTCTTCTGGTTGACCAAGGCGGCCCATTGGTGTTGTTCTTACTAACATATCCATTGCTTCTTTTGCTTCTGATAATTTAGCAGTCATTGGTGTTTCAATGACACCAGGGAATACTGTATTAACACGAACATTGAAAGCACCAAGCTCAGATGCCGCTGCACGAGCAATCGCACGTAAAGAGCCTTTAGAAGCTGTATAGGCATTAAAGCCTGCACCAATAATCGCTGTGTAAGAGGATGTATTAACGATAGAGCCTTTTCCAGCTTCTTTCATATAGTTAGAGACATGTTTAATGCCCAAGAAAGGTCCAAAAGCATTGATATTATGCATGATTGACCAATCCGCTTGTGTAATTTGATCTGGTCCTTTTTCGGATGATATACCAGCATTGTTAATTAAAATATCAATGCGACCATATTTCTCCACAATGGCTTTCGTCACTTCTGCCCAGTTTTCGTCAGAGGAAACATCTAATTTCATCCCCTCTACATGATCAAGCTCCGAAATTTTTGCTAGGTTATCTTCATTAATATCAGCTGCAATTACCGTAGCACCCTCTTGTGCAAACAATTTCGCCATTGCTGCACCCATACCAGATGCGCCACCAGTAATCATCGCAATTTTATTATCTAAACGTCCCATTTTTCTAAACTTCCTCTCTTCTGAAATGTGGTTTAACTTATACTTTCGTCCACAATGAAAGTATAGGTTTAAATAGTTTACTATTAAACTATATCACTTTTAGTAAACGTTTTCAAAGAATATCTCTCTAAATATGAACAATCTGTTTTATCTTTCCCTATTTTTACGATACGATATACTATAGATGTGGAACCATTTGAACGGAGGAATACAAGTGAACGAGCAAAAAAGACTTTACAAAGAAGCGATGCAGGTTTTGAAAGATACAAGCCGCACGTTTTATATACCTATTACATTTTTAAAAAATGATTTAAAGATATCAGTAGCTGCAGCCTATTTAGCAATGCGTGCCATTGATGAAATTGAAGACCATGAAGAACTTTCTAATGATGTAAAATTTGATTTACTGTCAGCTACGAGTGAATTACTAAAGGACAATTTCAATAACGAAGCCTATCAGTCATTACTTGCACCTTATGCAGAGCTATTACCTGAAGTATCCCTTCGTTTAGCAGATTGGCTGACATTTTGCCCTGAGGAATCCAGAAAAATTGTACAGGCTTCCACAAGTGAAATGGCTTTTGGGATGGCAAAATGGGCAAAGGCGAATTGGCAGGTCCGCACACGTGAGGATTTAGACGATTATACATACTACGTGGCTGGGCTTGTAGGGACGATGCTGTCTGAGCTTTGGGCATGGGGTGCAGGCGTTCAAACGGATCGCGAGCTAGCAATAGGCTATGGCCGTGGATTGCAGGCTGTCAACATTTTACGTAATCAGCATGAGGATTTAGATGAACGTGGTGTAAGTTTCGTACCAGAGGGATGGACACGCGAGGATTTATTTGCGTATGCAGAAGAAAATTTAGCCAAAGCAGATTTATATATGAAGGATATCAACAAACGTACTATTCTGCTGTTCTGTCGCCTACCACTTGCCTTAGCCCACAAAACACTAAAGGCAATGCAAGAAGGGCGAGAAAAAATGACTCGTGCCGAGGTAGAGCAAACTGTTGAAGAGGTACAGGCAGACTAACATCAAAAGCCCCAGTAAACGATTACTGGGGCTTATCTTATTTATATCGCATCAATAAATCTTACAATTAATTCATAGCTCAAATAGATGGATAGCATCGATAACAACATCAGTACGACACCTTCTACCTTGCTACCAGTTTTCGTTGTCAGCGGAAAACGAATGGAGACAGTCGCAGGGAAAAATAGTTTAACCCCTTTTTTTGTACACATATCAAGTATGATATGACTAGCCATCCCGATAATTATTCCAATAGATATCGCTCGATAAGGAATCAACATATGTAATAACACCATCATGCTTATTAAAAACAACAAACTATGTGTAAAGGAACGATGTCCAAATACTGTATTTACTAGCTTCGCGATGAGGGGAAATGTTCGACCTATTTTACTACCTCTATGACAAATATCTGGAAGTAACGCACCAATAACCCCTGCACCAACTAAGACAAGTGGGTTATCATTTGAAAACTGTGCAAAGGCAAGACTTGCTGTAATGCCCCCTACGATATGGGTATTCCCTTGCATAAATTACTTCCACTCCTTTTCTCTTATTTTTCCTTCTTAATGTAACATAATTCGACACAAAAGGGAACGTACATTCCGAACGTACGCTCGAAACTTTTTTCCTATCTGATTGTATAGCTAGTTAAATTATGGATAAACATAGGGATGGAGGTTAAATATGAGAGCCTATAAAGGAATACTTTTTATTTTCATCATTTTGTGTGGTAGTGCTTTGCTTTGGTATTTTAGCAAACCCATGGCACCGATCCATCCGTTAAACACACTAAGTCATGTCATTGGAGGCTTAGCCATAACTTGTTTATTTCTTGTATTCTTATTAGCTACAAGAATAAAAAAGTTGGAGCGTTGGTTTAGTGGTCTAGCGCATGTCTATTTTTATCATAAATTACTAGCAATCCTTTCACTTGTATTGATTCTTATTCACGGGCAATTACAAAAAATGATTCCTGATGAAGAGCTAACACAACAAACACCACTCAACGAATTCGCAAAAGATCTTGGCGAGCTTGCTCAATACGGCTTTATCTTCCTAATCATTCTTGCCTTTATTGCAAAATTCCTGAAGTACGAGCATTGGCGCTGGCTTCATCGATTATTACTTGTGCCCTATACACTGGGTATTTATCATGCTTATTTTTCTAGCCACTATGATTTATTACAACCCTCAGCTTTAGGGATTTTTACAGCATTAACAACTACGATTGGATTTATGTCAGCCCTTTATATGCTGACAATGTATCAGGATATGTTCTTTCCCTATAAAGGTCAGATTTCATCCATTCAAAGGCTGACTCCTGAGATATTGGAAATTAAGTTGAAGCTTACAAAACAGCTGGATTATCGACCAGGACAATTTCTCTTTCTGAAAGTCTTTCAAGAGGGTATCGAAAAAGCACCGCATCCCTTCTCTATTTCTGGAGGGTGTGGACAACAAATCAATCTTACAATGAAAGCTATTGGAGATCATACCAAACAGGTCTACAACCTTATTCAGGTTCATACAGAGGTTGCTGTAGATGGCCCCTATGGTCATTTTGACTTCGGCAACGGGAATGCACAGCAGCTATGGATTGCAGGTGGTATGGGCATCACCCCATTTCTTGCCTATTTACACACGCAGCCTGATAAGAAAATTGACTTATATTATTCTTTTCACGGGCAAGACAATGTCATCTACAAAGATTTTTTAGAGGATTATGCACAAGCAAATGACCATTTTACTGTCACATTTATTGATACAACACAGCGCAATAGACTCTCTGTTAATGAGTTATCCGTTTCTCCACAAACTAGTATTTATATATGTGGACCAGAAAAAATGATCAAGCATTTCAAATCGGCTGCACCTAAGAAAAATGTAAAATGGGAAGCTTTTTCATTTAGATCTTAAAAAGGTGTACACCTAAATCTAGATGTACACCTTAGCACTAAATCGTGAATTTAGTTGCTTCTTCTTGCAGATTTTGAGCAAGTTGCGCTAATTGCTCTGAGGCTACAGACATCTCATTCATTGTCGATGCCTGCTCCTCCGTGATGGCCGATACATTTAATGTATGATCATTTGTTGCAAGTGCCTGTTTGCTAATTGCCTGTACTTTTTCGGTTACTGCCTGCAACTTTTCAAAAGCATCAGATGTCGTTTTGCTTGTCTTTTGCATGGTGTTTTGGAGACCTTCAGTTGCACTGGCAATTGTATCGAAGGTCATGCCTGCTTGTTGAACAGAGCCAATGCCTTGATGAGCTATTTTTCGACTTTGCTCCATCATCTCTACTGCATCATTCATTTGTTCCTGAATCGTCTGCACAACCTTTGCAATATCTAACGAAGCACGGCTAGTTTGTTCAGCTAGTGCTTTCACCTCTCCTGCAACAACGGCAAAGCCTTTCCCTGCTTCCCCTGCTCGTGCTGCCTCAATGGCAGCATTAAGAGATAGTAAATTAGTTTGGTCGGTAATAGCCGAAATGAGCTGACTCATCTGCTCGATTTGAATCGAATGCTCCTTCAAGCCATTCACCAGATTGGCACTACTGTCAACCTGTGCATGTAGGTGGACAATATCATTTACGAAACCATGTATTTTTTGTGATCCGCCAGTAGCGAGTTCAGAGGTTTTTTGTGATTGTTGGACTGCTTCATGTAAATCGTCCATGGCGGTCTTCATATTCCCACCTAGTTGTGTTGTTACACCCTCTAACGCCCCACTCACCTGTTGTTGTGAACTCGTATTTTCTGCCACCTCTTGCATAGAAATCGCAACTTCTGTGACAGTTTTATTGACCTCTTGCACACTTGCCGTTAATTCCTCTGCAGTAGAAGCAACTGTGTCAGTTTCAGCTACAATGCGGTGCATCATCGAACCTAATGCTTCCACAGAGTCATTATAATATTGCGCCATTTCACCAAATTCATCCTTTGTATGAATGGCCATTTGTTGCGTTAAATCACCCGTAGCAAGATAGCCTAAATGAGTATTCATCGTTTTCACTTCCCCACGGATATAACGAGCAAGGAAATAAATACTAATTGCGATAA
This sequence comes from Lysinibacillus sp. 1 U-2021, assembly GCF_029916965.1. NCBI lineage: Bacteria > Bacillati > Bacillota > Bacilli > Caryophanales > Bacillaceae > Lysinibacillus > Lysinibacillus sp. 1 U-2021. Next base: position 2,730,946 of record NZ_CP123966.1, on the reverse strand, counting down.
GCAAAATTAGAACGACACTCATCACGATTTGCTGTTGAAGCATGGCCTGTATTTCGCCATAAAGCTCCGTTGTCGGAACCAGTAACACTAACTTCCATGGCATATCTTGTATTTGCATAAATTGTAAGGTAAAATCACTACCCTGACTGCTTGTATGTATTAACTTTTTTTGATCAGAAATCTGCTCCACAGGCATGTTCAACAACTGCTGGATCGTTTCTTTATTCACTTTATTTACATCAGGGTGCGTTAAAATTTTGCCACTATCATCAATTATAAATGCATAACCACTCTCTCGAATTTTCACGTCAGAAACAATGGATTGAATTGAATCTAATACATAATCCCCTGTAATAATGCCAATGGGCTTAGAATCTTTGACAATTTGTGTACCAAATGAGATAAACATTTCCCCCAGAGCTTCATCAAAATAAGGTGCAGTATGAACTACCTTATTAGATTGGATACTATTGCGATACCATTCTTGCTCGTGAAAATGATAGGCAGGATCTTCATAAGCATCCGTAGAGACAATTTTTTCTTCTTCCTTATAGGCATAAGGCCCGAAAATTTCTCCCTTTGCCACACCCTCCTCTAGCCATAATCCCATACCATACGTTTCCTTATTGAAAGGCAATAGCTGCTGTACGTAGCGAATAAATTGCTCTCTGGTCATCATACTGTCAGCCGATTCTATTGTTGTCTTTGCACTATTTATGAGCTGAATGTGTGCATGCAATTTGCCCTCAACGGAACCTGCAACATCATCCGCGAGTATAGACATTTCATTTTCAATAGAGCTTTCAAGTTCATTGGATACGTTCAAATAGTTAAGGAAGGTCATACCACCTAAAAAAACAGTGATGACAGGAATAAGCATTGCGATTTTTGCCATAATATTTAAATTTCCTAATAGCTTTTTCATTCACCTTCACTCCATATCTATTATTATTGCTCTATTCCATCTCTAGTATAAATGGATTATACCTACAAAAATATGTTTTTTTTGTAACTTTTAAATCCTATATTCGAGACTCTTTAATTCGAGCAATTTACTTGGAAAATGAATTCATTTATCGTATAGTAAAAAACGCATCATACCAAGAAGGAGACAAAATAATGACAGTGACAAAAAGTTCTTTAACTAAAGTTATGCACGAGCGTAAATCCGTTCGTAAATACGATGAAAACTTTAAAATCCCGCAGCAACAATTAGAAGAATTACTTGTAGAAGCGACGTCTGCTCCATCGTCTAGTAACCTACAGCCTTGGCGCTTTTTAGTAATTCAGGATGAAGCGGTCAAAAAAGAGCTACGTGCTATTGCCAATAACCAAGAACAAGTAGAAACTTCCTCAGCAATTATTGCCGTTTTAGGTGATACAAAGATGTACGAAAATGCCGAGGCTATCTATACAAAGAACTTCAATCTTGGCTATATCAATGAGGCAACAAAAGATTTAATGATTAACAACTCAATCAATCTATATTCTCAACTTCCCCAAGAAGTGTTAAAAAATATCGTTACATTTGATGCTGGTCTAATTTCCATGCAAATCATGCTACTAGCTAAAGACATGGGCTATGATACAGTGCCAATGGGTGGATTTAATAAAGAAGCCTTTGCTCAACGCTTTGAATTAGCTGACCATATCGTCCCAGTTATTTTAATTGCCATTGGTAAGGCAGCCGCACCTGCTTACAATTCTTCCCGCATTGAACTTGAGCACATCGCCAAATTCATTTAATACACGTGAAAATAGTCATCTTACAATGTAGTTAAGATGGCTATTTTTATTTTTTGTGGCATTTCTTGTGCATCTACCATCATAGGATAGTAATGTTTTTGTACGTAATTTTTGAAATTAATAAAACGGAAAATGATTCTCAAAAACTAGCATAATAATGTTTCCAAGGATATTTTTTGCATTTTTATCATAAGGCACTCAAAAAATCATCATTAAAGCCTTAAATAATCCACTTCATTCTAGTACATTTGTGCGATTTTTACTAAATATTACATCTAAATTGTTGTAGCTTTAACATTTGAGGATTGTTATGATTAGGAGGTATTTTCATATGAAGGGAGGTTTTTCTGATGAATTATGACTATAATGATTCTTATTATTACTCAGATTTAGATGCAGCCATGGGTGGTTTATTTTTTATCTTTATACTAGCCGCTCTTGCTATTGGTTTAATTGCCTACATTATTAGTGCACTTATTTATTTTATGACATCTAAAACAAATGGTTTTGGAGATGTAGCCTATATTGCTTGGATTCCCATTATTAATGTATATAGTCTCTTCCTGCTGACAGCTGGTGGGGATACTCGAGAAACAATACGTGCAACAGCTTTAAAAAATACCCTTATTTATGCAGGCTTGATCATTGTTTCGTTTATTCCATTTATCGGTATTCTGGCTTCTTTAGGAGCGGCAGGCTTTACACTGTATTTCACGTATCGCCTATTCTACCGCTGGTGTGGCGAAACAGGTAAGGCAGTATTATACACAATCTTAATGGTAATAACAGGTGGATTGTTCTTTGCCATCTACGGCTTAATGCGTATGAACAGACCTTTCGTTGCTTAATTGTTTAAAACCTCTTTATGCCCTTAGGCTAAAGAGGTTTTTTACGTAATTTCACAGAGTAATGGTGCATGGATTTAGGAATTCCCTTTAATTCAAAAACCCCGCTATATATTAAATAGCGAATTCTATATTCTAAAAAGAAGATATTTGGTGGGGCATCCATTCTTGTTAATAGCTCTGAGATGAATTCACCTGTTTGTATAAAATCAGTACCCCCTTGCTCCTTATGAAGTTGTTCAATCGTTGACATAATCAAATTATCATAATAATTCTCTTGGACTGCTTGAATTTGTCGATGTAGCCATAGTCGACAAACATCCTTTGTCTGTGCTAAACTTTCCCACTGTTGCTGAAAAATTAGACGCTCCTTTGCGGACATTCGCTTTATATCATACATTTCCATGTTCCATTGATGGTTGATAGCCCGCTGTTCACCTGTGTTGATAAGAACAACTTCATTGGTTTTATTACGTAATAAATAGAGTAGGAATCTAAGACCACACTGTTCTTCTGCATTGTACCCACACCAAATGTAAATCAGCAGGTTGCTTGGAATATCCTGTATCTCTCTGATTGTGTTCATTAATTTATTTCGATTTATAAAATCATCCATTCCATCATTAATATTTTCTCTTAGCCACTCATCACGGAATGCCTGTCCTCTTTTTTCATCGAGTTTCCACAATGGTCCAATCGACAAATCCTCTGGAAACCCGATCACATATTTCGGTGGAGCAAGTGTCGCTCGTAAGGAGCCTGCTGCAGATTCCGAGCAAACAATATGTACTATTTGTGCTGAAGTAGTGGTTATGACCTGTTGAATATAATCATTAATAATTTCTACCAACTGATAGAGCTCTTCCTGCCCCATAAAGAAAGACCATCCCTGCTGAGGTGTGCTTTGTTCATGATGAAATGCTGTAAAAGATTCAGATGGCTCAAGCTCATACCCCTGCCATTCCCCCTCTCTCATCACCTCTGCTATTGTGATATACTCTAACGCTTGAATTCTATATACTAGCACCTGGTTTGTGTCGTAGAAGAAATAGATAAATGGATAATGCATGGATGTTTCCATTCGCACTGCCTCCTTTTTAAAAATTGTACCACAATGACAATCTCTTCCATCATTTTTCAAAAAAGTAGTTAGCTAGCACCATAAATATGCTATTATTATAGTTAGAAAATTTTGAATTTCTAGCAAAGGGGATAAATGAATATGTATGAAAATATTTTAAGACATCCAGGGCCAACACCGATTCCAAAAAAGGTACAACTTGCGATGAATCAGGATATTTTTAGTCATCGTAGTCAGGAATTTGTAGAATTATACCGAGAAACAATTGAATTAGTAAAGCCTGTTTTCGGTACGACACAGGACATCTTACTTTTACCTTCGGGTGGGACAGCCGCGCTTGAGGCTGCAGCTGTTAATACTGTATCTGCTGGTGAAGAGGTTGTCGTCATCACAGTTGGAGCTTTTGGCGACTATTTCGTTTCAATCTGTGAGCAATATGGCTTCCATGTACATAAGCTCGAAAAAGAATGGGGACAGGCTTGTACAGCCGAAGAGCTTCGAGCATTTTTACAGCCATTACAAACTATTAAAGCCGTTTTTGTGACGTACAATGAAACATCCACAGGTATTTTAAACCCTGTTGCTGAACTAGCCCAGGTGATCCGTGAAGAAACAGATGCCCTCGTTATCGTTGATGGTGTAAGCTGTATTGGTGGCGCTCCTGCTGAAATGGATGCTTGGGGCATTGATATTCTGGTGACAGGCTCTCAAAAAGCCATGATGCTCCCACCTGGACTCTCTCTTATCAGCGTAAGCGAAAGAGCTTGGGAAGTCATTGAAGAAAATCAAACACCTGCTTATTACTTAAATCTTCAAAGCTATCGTAGCTGGGCGGAAAAGGGCATGACTCCTAATACACCTGCTATTACACTGATTTATGGACTGCATGAGGTGTGTAAGTTAATCGAACAGGAAGGTGGCTTTACGCAAACAGTTGCCCGCCATGACCTCATGAAAAACATGGTGCGAAATGCAATGAAAGCATTACACATGGAGCTATTAACTGAAGATCAATACGCTTCTCCAACTATTACAGCAATTAAAACACCTCAAGGAATTGATCTTGGTGAATTTTTGACGCACCTTAAGCAACACTATCATTTAGATTTCGCAGGCGGTCTAGGTCATCTACAGGGTAAAATTTTTAGATTCGGTCATATGGGCTATTGTTTCCCAAGTGACATTTTACAAGCCGTTTCCCTACTTGAGGCTGCCCTACAAGACTTCTCCTATGATTTCGAACCAGGAGCAGGCATCCTTGCCGCACAAGAAGTATACTTAGCCGCACAACGTAAAGCACTACAACGTTAAACAGCAAAAACAGGTGGAGAAAAATGACTCCACCTGTTTTTTAATTTGTTCTACTAAACTTGAAGTTGCGTTTGATCGTTTGTGGATGCAATCTGTGCGGGTTTCTTCACTTTGTTAGCGCTTTAAACTCCTGGTTGAGCGGGTCCACACATTTTACGAGCGCTTTGGACTCCTATTGGAGCGGGGCATCTCACTATTCGAATGCCTTCCCCCATGCTTGAACGGGAAATAACTAATAGAGGTCAAGCTTCCATCCAAACATAGCTCACATCATCTTTAATTAAATTCCTTGACCTTTGCTAAATAAGCAGCTCGCATTGTAGGTGGGACCATACTACCGCCAGTTGCCCATACAAGATGTGTGGCTTGTGGTAGATGGTTTACTAATGCGTTCTTTTCTAGATAGGATTGACCTTGTTGTAATAAACGAATGGCTCCATACATTCCTGCGTGTGCAGATGGCTCTAAAAATAAACCTTCACTTTCCATCGCTAATCCTAGAGATGTAAACAGCTCTTCATCTGATACTGTATAGCAACCACTTATATACGTCTCCATCACTTTTCCTACAAATTTGGAGGCGCGACCAACGGCTAACCCATCCGCTTCTGTTCGATTGTCAAGACCAATATCTTCTACACTAATTGCGTCATGTAAGCCTGTCATCAGCCCGATCGTCATACAAGGAGAAGCGACAGGTTCTGCAAAGAAAATATGCACATGCTCACCGTAAATTTCTTTTAATCCATAGGCAACACCACCGGGTCCTCCACCTACGCCACATGGTAAATAGACGAACAATGGATGGGCTTCATCCACTAAAATATTCGTCCTTTCTAGCTGTTCCTTCAAACGCTTGGCAGCTACGGCATAGCCAGCAAATAAATCCTTTGAATTTTCATCATCAATAAAATGACATTTTGGATCTTGCTCAGCTTCCTGTCTCCCCTGCTCAACAGCTACACTGTAATCAGCCTCATATTCAATCACTGTCGCACCCTTTTCACGCAGTAAGGCTTTTTTCCACTCCTTTGCATCACTCGACATATGTACAACGACATTAAAGCCGAGCTTCTTGCCCATAATGCCGATACTTAATCCTAAATTCCCCGTAGAGCCTACTGCAATCGTATATTGTTGGAAGAACGACTGAAATTCCTCTGTTGCTAAAATTGCATAATCATCCACTTCTTTAAGTCTTCCACTTGCCAAAGCTAGTCTTTCTGCATGTTTTAATACCTCATAAATTCCTCCACGTGCTTTGATCGAGCCAGAGATCGGTAATGCATGATCACATTTTAAAAGCAATTGGCCAGGAATCGCCACACCATATGCTTGTTCAATAGCACTTTTCATTGCAGGAATTTCCTTGATCGTTGATTCAATTAAACCATCACTTTCTAGAAGCTCTGGAAATGCTACTTTTAAATAAGAAGAGAAACGTTGTAATGTTGCTTCTGCATCATCCACTTCAGCCATAGTAAAGAGCGTTGTTTCAGGATTTTTCATCCAATTTGTATTTTCCCACAATACAGTAACCTTTTTTGCTAGTTCGTTCAACTGCGGATATTGTTCGAATAGTTCGTGTTTATGTTCATTTTTCACCTGTAGATTCCTCCAGTTTATAGGCTAAAATCGCTCGTTCACAAATTTGTCGAAATTTCATTTCAAACGAAATATTGTTTTCTTGTGTTCTTTTTTTAGGTCCCTTTGTTCGCCCACCTGCCCTTCTAATTTTTTGACCAACATGCCGCATATCGAGCAAACGTTCGATGTTTTCATTAGACATTTCTCGTCCATTTTGATCAATCGGATACCCCCCTCGCGCTAAAACCATGGCTGCTAATCCATAATCCTGTGTAATAACAATATCGTGTTTTGAAAGCGCGTTCACTAGCGTAAAATCAACCGAATCTGGACCTTTAGGTACAATAATTGTTATTACATTATCACGTTCAACACGATGCGATGTATCGCAAAACAAGATAGTTTCTATCTCAAACTCAGATGATATAGATAGCGCTAAATCCACTACTGGACAGGCATCAGCGTCTATAAGAACCTTCACAATAAAGCATCATTCCTTTCTCGTAATTAGATGAATCACTTAGAACTAAATTATTTCAATATAATTTTAAAACAACCTCTCTTGCTCAATTTTTCACAAACTTTAAAAGTATTTTATTGAATAGTTTGAAAAATAGATATACGATACACCTATCAACTAAATGGGGGTTTTATTTATGACAATTACAACTGTTAGCAATGAACAATTAGCAAAAGAATACGTAGATGGCGTATTTGAGCAACTTAAACAACAGAATAGTCATCAAGCGGAATTTTTACAAGCAGCTGAAGAAATTTTCATCTCATTAGTACCTGTATTCGCACAACATCCTGAATATATTAAGGCCAATATTTTATCCCGTATTGTGGAGCCAGATCGTATTATTTCTTTCCGTGTAGCATGGCAAGATGATAACAATCAAGTCCAAGTGAATCGTGGCTATCGTGTACAATATAGCAATGTCATGGGCCCATATAAAGGCGGTCTTCGCTTCCACCCTTCTGTAAACGAATCCATCATTAAGTTCCTAGGCTTTGAGCAAATCTTTAAAAACGCTTTAACAGGGCAACCTATCGGTGGTGGTAAAGGTGGTTCAAACTTCGATCCAAAAGGTAAATCAGATTCAGAAATTATGCGTTTCTGCCAAGCATTCATGACTGAATTATACCGTCATATTGGTCCAGATGTCGATGTTCCTGCTGGTGATATTGGCGTAGGTGCTCGTGAAGTAGGTTATTTATGGGGCCAATATAAGCGTTTAACAAAAGCAAATGAATCAGGTGTATTAACTGGTAAGACTCCAGGCTATGGTGGCTCTTTAGCACGTAAAGAAGCAACTGGTTACGGTACTGTTTACTTTGTGAACGAAATGCTGAAGGATGCAAATGACTCATTCGAAGGAAAAACAGTCGTTGTTTCTGGATCTGGTAATGTATCTACGTATGCGATTGAAAAAGCGCAACAGTATGGGGCTAAAGTGGTTGCTTGCTCAGACTCTTCAGGCTATATCTACGACCCAGAGGGCTTAGATTTAGATGCCATTAAAGAAATTAAAGAAGTAAAAGGTGACCGTATCTCAACTTACGTTAATTATCGACCAAATGCTACTTTTACAGAAGGTTGTACAGGAATTTGGACGATTCCTTGTGATATTGCTCTACCATGTGCTACGCAAAATGAAATTAACGGTGAGTCAGCTCGTACATTAATTTCGAATGGTGTGAAAGCCATCGGTGAAGGTGCTAATATGCCATCAGATCTTGAAGCAATCAATGAATTCCTAGAGGCAGGCGTATTATTTGGTCCTGCAAAAGCAGCGAATGCTGGTGGAGTTGCGGTATCTGCTCTTGAAATGGCACAAGACTCTAGCCGCGTATTTTGGTCATTTGAAGAAGTAGATGCGAAACTTCATCAAATTATGAAAAATATTTATACAGACAGCAAAGCAGCAGCAGAAAAATATGGCTTCCCAGGTAACCTAGTAGTTGGTGCAAACATTGCTGGCTTTATCAAAGTAGCAGATGGAATGCTTACTGAAGGCGTTTATTAATAACATTCTATTTTCAATGTTTCCTAGGATTTGATTTCGGAATATTCTTAATCTCAACCAAGGTGGTAACGAACATTCGTTATCACCTTATTTTTTATTTACAATCCCATTATAAAACATAAAAATAAACGTTTTAAACGAACATTTTTAGCGTTAAATATTTAAAACATTCGTGTTATAATTTTAGAGTACTATGAAAAATATTGGAGGGTTTTTTGTGGAATTATTGTATACAGGTAAAACAAAAAATGTGTTCAAATTAGAAGATGGTCATTATTTATTAAAATTTAAAGACGATGTTACAGGAGAAAACGGCGTGTTTGATCCAGGTGCAAATACTGTTGGTTTAACAATTGATGGGGCTGGCTTGGCTGGTTTACGTTTAACTTCTTATTTTTATTCAAAATTAAACGAACAAGGAGTTCCTACTCATTTCGTTGATGCTAACTTCGAAGATGCAACAATGACAGTAAAACCAGCAACTGTTTTCGGTAATGGCTTAGAAGTGATTTGCCGCTTTAAGGCCGTTGGTTCATTCCTGCGCCGCTATGGTGCCTATGTAAAAGAAGGACAAGATTTAGACTCTTTTGTAGAAGTGACAATCAAAGATGATGATCGTTTAGATCCTCCGATTTCCGAAGATGCTTTAGCGATGTTAAACCTGTTAACTCATGAAGAATACGCCATTTTGAAACAACGTACAATTGAAATCTCCAAATTTGTAGCGGGAGAGCTTGCTAAAAAAGGCTTAACGCTTTATGACATTAAATTAGAATTCGGCCGCGATGCGAAAACGAATGAAATTTTATTAATCGATGAAATTTCAGGCGGTAATATGCGTGCTTACAAAGGTGAGCAATATATTGAACCATTAGAACTTGAGAAAATTATGTTAGCTGAATAATAGAAACAACCTTAAAAGAGTCGGCATTTACGACTCTTTTTTTATGTGTGGGCTTATTTTTATTTTCCATGAAACTTTTCTTTACTTCACTCGTATATTAACTATATGTAACAAGCAATTATTCTATTATTTTGGAGGTAGTTTGATGGAAAATTTGAATGAGACATCGAAAGAAGAAAGGTCAAAACTAAATCCATTTTTATCGGTTTGGATGCATCCAAAGCAAACAACTCGTTATATGATTAATGAAAAATCTATCGGCTTTGCAATTTTGGTTTTGTCTATTGGTTATATTGGCTCCCTTATGTCTGGATTAATTGATTCAGAATTTCTTCCTGATTTTTCTCCATGGCTTTTAGTCCTATTATGTGTCATTTTTGCTCCGATCGCAGGTGTGATCGGCACAGCTATTTCTGCACTCATCTCATGGCTATTCGGGAAATTATTTAAAGGTACTGGGACTTACTCGGACTTATTTAAGGGGTTAAGCTTAACAGCAATCCCATATATTGTGCTGGTTCCACTTTATATTATTTGGTTAATGACTTCACCCGATTCATTATTGGATCCTAATTTTATGGGTTCATTACCGTGGATTTTTTGGCCAACTATTTTAGTAAGCATCATTGTGACGATTTGGTCATTTGTTATTTCTGTAGGTGTAGTCGCTGAAGCACACCAAATTTCGAACTGGATGGCTTTCTTCACCATCTTTATTCCAGCCATTATTATCTTCATCGTATTATTTGTTCTTTTCTTTGTCATACTCATTGGAATTATTGGTGTTGGCATGGTCTAAAAACTTGAGATAAAGCCTTTGTTAACTCGACACAGCTAAAAAAGCAGATAGAGAAAAAGCCTGTAACTTTTTTCTATCTGCTTGTTTTATTTTATTAGACAGATAGTGCGGTACTTTGCTGGAATAGCTCAGATACGCCAGATTCTACAGCTGCCCCACTTACTGCGCGTGAGACGATGGCCACTACGCGTTCGTCTAACGACTTAGGAACAATATATTCTTCCTTTAGTTCCTTATCACTTACAAGGGAGGCAATGGCTTCTACAGCAGCTAGCTTCATCGACTCATTAATATCCGTAGCACGCACATCTAAAGCTCCCCGGAAAATACCAGGGAATGCGAGAACATTATTAATTTGATTTGGATAATCTGAACGGCCCGTTCCCATAACACGTACACCCCATGCTTTGGCATTTTCATACGTGATCTCTGGATTTGGATTGGCTAAGGCAAAGACAACTGGATTTTCATTCATGGACGCAATATGTGCCTCTGTCAATAGATTAGCTACAGAAACGCCAATAAAGACATCTGCACCTGTTAGTGCATCCTCTAGTGTACCATGTTGCTTCTCTGGATTCGTCAAATGAGCAACCGCTTCTTTAATCGGGTTCATCCCCTCTGTACGACCCTCATAAATAATACCTTTTGTATCGCACATATAAATATTCTTATAGCCCATTTGTACAAGTATACGCAAGATTGCAATGCCTGCAGCACCAGCACCGTTAATCACAACTTTCATCGTTGCAACATCCTTTTTCACAATACGATTGGCATTAATCATCGCTGCTCCTACAACAATCGCTGTTCCATGTTGATCATCATGAAAAACTGGAATATCACATTCTTGACGTAGGCGATCTTCAATTTCAAAGCATCTTGGTGCTGAAATATCCTCTAAGTTTACCGCACCAAATGTCGGGGCAAGCGCCTTCACAATGCTGACGATTTCATCCGTATTTTTTGTATCTAAGCATATTGGAAAAGCATCAACATTGGCAAAACGCTTTAGTAAAATCGCCTTCCCTTCCATTACAGGTAATGCCGCTTTCGGACCAATATCTCCCAATCCTAAAACTGCTGTCCCATCCGACACAACTGCTACCATATTACCCTTCATTGTATAGTCGTACACAAGCGAAGGATTTTTTTCAATCTCCACGCATGGCGCTGCTACCCCCGGTGAATAAGCCAAGCTAAGATCATAGGAATCTTGTACAGGTACCTTTGAGCTCACCTCTAATTTCCCACTATAGTGTGCATGCATTTCTAATGCCTTTTTCATTACGTCCATTCCATCCCATCCTTTTCCCTTTGGTTTTTTATTATATTTCAGAATCATAATACTTTGTGAAAATATAGTCAACGAATTTTCTGTCAATTTATTTTAAACTTCAAAAATTCAAGGTTTAATGACTTTCATTACATTTTTCTGTCAAATTAAACATTTCACAAACAATTTTTTTAAGATAATTAATGTGATTGTTGACACATTAAAAAGTGTACACATAGAGCCATTTAGCCTGTTCAACTTTTCACATAGTATTTTTCTTATGTAAATGAGAATTTTTTCACAAACTTTTGTAAGCGTATCCATTGTCTTCATTGACTTCGTCACAATTTATTCACATTTTTTCACAAAGTTTTTTATTATATAGATCAAAGTATTTGTGAAAATCTTAACAAGCAAAAAAAGAGCCCTATATAAAGGACTCTTCGGTAAAATGATTCATAAAGGCCGTGATGATATGCTTGGAAGACCATTGCTCTCCCGAAACTTTTGTAATCGGATAGTCACGAGGAAAAATTGTTTTGGTGATTTCTTCAACAGAATAACCTTGCATAAATAATTGTTTCACTTTTCCTTGCATGTTTTCCAAATAAGCAATTTTTTCTTGTATTTTCGTTCGACCATCCTCTATAAAGCCTGCATGACAGCAATAGACGACATCGAAATCATAGTTTACTATTTTCCTCAAAGACGCCAAGGTATGGACAATATTTTCTTCATCAAGCACAACCTTTGTCTTGGGTTGGATAAACAAATCACCTGTAAACATAGCGCCTGTTTCCCGATTGTAAAAAGAGAGATGATCTGTAGTATGCCCAGGTGTTTCAATAACATCCCACGTTGCTGCATTCGTTTGTAATGTTTGACCTAATGGTTGGGCAACAAATGCTGGTCGTTCCCCCCACAATGCCTGACGATAGAATGGATAGTCTCCATCCTCAGCACAAAGATCGACTGAATCACGATGAATATAAATAGGTACATTCTTATGGTGTTGAATCCACGCTGCATTTCCTGCATGATCCTCATGTGAATGTGTTAGTGCCAATTGCTCTATCGGTATATCCTTAAAAAAGGATTGAAATTCCTGCGACAGTGAGTAGGAACCCGTATCAATCAGTAGCCCATCCACAAAAAAGCTGTACACACTCATACCAATCCCCTGCACCGCAACTTTCCCATGCGCACATTGTACACCGCGATGCTGCTGAATCTCGATACTTTTCTCCCGTTTAAACATCCTGCTCCCCCTTTGCCCCTTGTACAAAAAGTGTAGCATAAAATGAATGGTGAGTCATTTTTGTAAGTAGGTAACAACAAAGGATTTATTTTTTACATGTTTTCGAAGTGCTAACACATGAACAAATAACCGTATATTTACTGCCAATAAAAGCAATGCGCCTAGGAACAATAATCCCATCTGCCAATCACTTGTAACATTCATTAACAGCGTCCAACTTATAATGACAGCAAAGGCAATCGCTATATATTTTTTCATCACTCTTGTAGTGGAACCCTGTATATCGTGTTTTTGTTCAATGCTTAATAAAATTTTTCCAAATTCCATTATGATCAGCAATTTAATTCCTTGAATTAAAACCGTACTCCAATAGAAGAGAAGATGTGAAGAAAAGAAAGTACTCATCAAGGCAAGAATCATAGCGCAAGCCATATATTTGCTGATAGGTGTTTTTTCTTTATAGAACGAAAGACTTTTTAAATAGGCCCCATAAACAAGGATATCTTGTAGAAGATTAGCGTATTTAAAAACATTTAAATAGATAAATTGAAAGAAGAGCGCCACTGCAAACCATTGTAAAAGTTTTACCTGTTGTTTAGATTCACTCATTGTTTTCACGCACCTTTTTCACCAAATTCGACGTAAAATACGCTTGCGAATATACTCTTTTAGTTAAATAACCATCGGGGCCACTAAAGCCTATGGACGTATTGATATCTAAGGGGGCTTCCTTCAATTGAATAGTCAGCTCCAAGCGTTGACCTTTCGTCACTGAAAAAGGAAAATCACTTGCTGTGTAGCGCTGATCGTTTAATCGCCATTCTTTCAACAGTATTTTATCCTCTAATGTAGCTGGAACATAAAATGCATCAAAAACTGCATCCTGCTGAAGGGTAAATGATATGATTTGTTCCGAATCATTTTGTGACTGACTATAGCTATTATTCATGATCTGATTTTCATCAATGAAGGTTTCCCTCGTAAAATGAATTGGGGCAGGTAATTTCACCTCGTCATTTAATACAAGATAAATAGTTTTACTTGCCATCACTTTTTTCATCGTGTTTATATCAAGCTGAAAAAAAGCTAAACGAATATTTTGATAGCGTAAATCTTGAGAAGTATCCAATGGGTAATAAAAGCCATTGACTAGATTTGCTTGCTCTGTTTGATCATATACTATTGGTAATTGCACATCTTCTGCCTGCAAATATTTCACATATCGATGGTCATCTTTGTTTGTAATATAGCGTATCTCTAAAGCATTCTGTAAGCTATCTGTAACTTCAATTACAGTAGGAACCACTATCGGTTTTATGAATTGATGTTGTAAAAAAATCGTACTGTTACCGATCAGTAAAATTAAAACTACGGCAACACCAATCGTCTTTTTCTGGTCAACGCCAACTTTAAGCTTTTTCCTAGAGATGTATAGTATGATGCATACGCACAAAATAGCCAAAATCCAGTACATTGGCGAAGATAAATGATCTAATTGTGACATTAACGCACTAGCCCGATCATTATCAAAGTGTTGCTTCCCTACCATGAATGCCACAAATCCACCCGTTGCAAGTGTTACAGCAACAGTCAAGACTTTAGGTACCCCGTGCAAAGGCTTATGCTGCTCTTTTGTTGCTTGTTCAATACCTTGTAGACTACGCTGATGTAACGATTCTGGAATGTCTATTTGATCCATCTGCTTTTTTAGATCGTTCACCCTTGCCCCTCCTGTTTCAGTGCCTGCTTTAATTTTTTTAATGCACGATACAAAATGATTTTCGTCGTCCCTAATTTAAGCTGCAATACCTGAGCCACCACCCGCTCCCCCCCTTTTTCTATTAGACTTTTAAACTATGCAATTTAGCTTTGCAAAACAGAAATTTCCTCATTTTATGTATTACTACCTGAGCATGCTATGCTCTCTCCACTTTGATGGATTTTTTGATCAAGTATAAAATTCTATCTCCTACTTTAAAAGGGCTATCCTTCACTTTTTCATTTTTATCCGTCACTTTGAACAGGTTATCCGCTACATTAAATTTTATCCGTCACTTTGAACGTTCTATCCTCCACTTTTTCTTCCGTATCCGCCAATCTGAAGAGGTTATCCGCTACATTAAATTTTATCCGTCACTTTGAACGTTTTATCCTCCACTTTTTCTTTCTTATCCGCCAATCTGAAGAGGTTATCCGCTACATTAAATTTTATCCGTCATTTGAACGTTCTATCCTCCACTTTTTCATTTTTATCCGCCACTTTGAAGAGGTTATCCGCTACATTAAATTCTATCCGTCACTTTGAACGTTCTATCCTCCACTTTTTCTTCCGTATCCGCCAATCTGAAGAGGTTATCCGCTACATTAAATTTTATCCGTCACTTTGAACGTTCTATCCTCCACTTTTTCTTTCTTATCCGCCACTTTGAACAGGTTATCCGCTACATTAAATTCTATCCGTCACTTTGAACGTTCTATCCTCCACTTTTTCTTTCTTATCCGCCACTTTGAACAGGTTATCCGCTACATTAAATTCTAACCTCTACTTTACGCTCTATCCACCGCACTATAAAAAAACGCCCACCGAAGTGAGCGTTTCTTTTTATTCGTTTGTGCCTTTTTCCACGTCATATTCTGTAATCCAATCACTGAAGCTACCTACATATAATTGGATGTTGTCATAGCCTTCATCTGCTAACACAGCATAAAGTGGAGAGGCGGTTACGCCGCTGCCACAGTAAACCACAACCGGTTCATCAGCTGCAACTTTTTGACGTAATGCATCGTTTGCCTTTAGTTGACCATTTGACTTCAATTGCTCCCAGTCAAAGTTTTTCGCAGTTGGGATATGGCCAGCTACTTTATCCAATGGCTCTACTTCCCCTCTATACCTTGCAGCAGCACGCGCATCGAGTAAAGTGGCTTTCACCTCTCCATCCACAATGGCTTTTACGGCTTGGCGTGGTGCGTAAAGCTCATCTTTCCAATCAAACTCAATGATGGTTGGGGGATATTTAATAATATCCTTGGTAAAAGGAATTTTCGCCTCAAGCGCAGGGGCACCTCCGTTGACAATCACTACATTTGGGAAACCAGCATATGTTAGCATCCACCAGGCGCGTGGGGCAAATGGAGCTGCTCCTTGGTCATAAACTACAATCTGATCTTCATACCGTAATCCTAGTTCTTGAAAAACGGATGCCAATTTTTCTTTGCTTGGCATTGGATGACGACCTTCTTTGCTGTCCATATCCGATAACTGCTGTTCTAAATCAATATAGATAGCACCAGTAGCATGACCTTCCTCGAATGCTTTTTTGCCAGCCTCTTTGTCCTGAAGATCGAAACGAGCATCGATAAAACGGACGCCATCAAACTGAATTTCATCCACTGATTTGAATACTTTTCCCATTAGAATCACCTCATGCGTATTGTAATTGTGCGTAAATCGCTTTCCAAGAAGCTAAACGGCTCTCTTCTTGTAAGGCTAATCTTTCTGTGTCAATTTGTTCAAGCGCTTGATGATAAATATAGTAACGTAATTTTTCGGCTTCCTCTGCTATAAACGTAATCGCCCATGTCATGAGGGAAACTTTCTGTGCATCTAAATAATCTTGTGCATCTGGTTTTGTGATAGCTTCTAGTGCCTCACTCAGCTTCACTTTTTCATTCTTTTCAAAGAAAGCTTTTTGATTGCGGAAATGAGATTTTACGCTAGCATATTTGGAAATATCCGCAAACGGTCCTTCAAAATCCAATAAATTTGGCTCAGAAGATTCAAAGGCTAGGAATGAGAAGCTTCGATTTAACTCTTTCAATTCGCGTACTTCATCTTTAAAACGTTGTTGCATCTTTTTGCTAATGAACTGCGATAAACGGAAGTTTGTTACACGCATTTCTTGAGTAAAATCAAAACGCAAGCTTTGCATTACTTCTTTTAATGCATGCTCCAATGCTTGTTGCGCTGGCATTGCAGCAAAGGTAGAAGGATTGTAGCCTTCCTTAAAGAACTCAGGGTAACGATAATAAACACGCTGAAGAACATAATAGAGTAGCTCATCAAGCTCCTGCTTTGTTTCACTCTCTAACATGCTCGTATTCAGTACACTGTACTTCGATTGAATATGTTGTTCAAGTGTTGTTAATTCCTCTAGTCGCTCATCTTTACGTTTTAAGTTTTCCTCTGTTTGGGCAATTAAATCCGCCAAACGTTGCTCTGTTTTATCAACTTCCTCTACAAGAGCTTGAACGGCTAATGCACTCAATTCATCATTTAAGAATGTATGGAAGTCGCTTTCAAACGGTGGCATCCCTGATGTTAAATCGGCACCTTCTACCTTTTCCTTCAACGCTAAAAGACTAGATACCCCATATAGTCTTGGGAAGCGAATGCCAAAGCGTTGTAACTCTGAGCGTACATAGCCTTTTACATCTTCCTGTTCTTCATCCGTTGTTGCCAAATCAATTGCATTGACAATAAAGAACATTTTATCAAGCTCAAATGCATCCTTCACACGACCAAGCTGAATTAAAAACTCGCGGTCAGCTTTGGCAAAGGCATGGTTATAGTACGTAATAAATAGGATGGCATCAGCATTACGAATATATTCAAATGCTACACCTGTATGGCGGGCATTAATAGAGTCCGCTCCTGGCGTGTCAACAAGTGTCACGCCCATACGTGTTAATGGACTATCATAATAGAAGTCGATATTGTCAACAAAGCAAGATTTATTTTCTTGTGCTACAAATTTTTCAAACTCCTCACGGTCTACGCGGAGGATAGAACCAAATTCAGACTTAAAGGTTGGGTAGCCTTCTTTATAGGCACGAATAAATGATTTATGAACATTTAAGCGTTCGTCCGTTAACTGAACTCCAAGCCCTTCATCAGCACGATTATAGGCTTCCTCCAATGTCGATACAGACAAACCAATCGCCGCATAGGAGCCTTGAATATCCTCTAGCATTTGTTCCGCAGTTTTAAGCTGTACATCTGCTGTTTCATGTGGGTGCTCAGGTGTAACTGGACGAATTTTATTGATGGCCGCAGTTGTTGGATTTGGTGAAACAGGTAACACCTTGGCTCCCATTAAAGCGTTTGAAAAGGAAGATTTACCAGCACTAAATGCGCCAAACAATGCAATGGTAAAATCTTTTTTCTGTAGTCGTTCTACTTTATTTTCAAGGTATTGGGCTACTTCGGCAAAGCCTTGCACCTCTTTGACTGCATTAGCAGTATGAAGTGCACGGTTAATCACACCATCGATTGGTAGAATCGTTGCAGTAGTAGCTTGCTGAGCTTCCTCTTGTTGGATGATTTGCTCTTTTGGCTGCAGCATGGACTCGTCAAATAGACGAATTTCTGCTAAATCTTGCTTAAATGATTGTTCCCAATTTGTAAGCTGTTGATTGGCAACTTTACGAATTTCATTGCTCGCTTGATGCATAGTGCTTGCACTATATTGCTGATAGCCTTCAATTTCAAGGACCGCATTAATGGCATCTACTTTGTCCTGCATACCCGCCATTTTTAATTTTGATGGTGCGGCAGTTTCTGTTGCTACAGCTTCAAGAGTTGTCGCTTGCGCATTTTTCCAACTATCTGTCTCCTGAATAAAGTAGCGCTTTGTTGCTTCTGCGATACGGTTAGCGAAGTTTAACACAGCATCACCTGTTAAAATAGCGCCTGTTTGAACTTGCTGCTCAATCAATGAAAAAGGTAAGTCAAATTCATAGGCATCAATAGCAGCGGCACGTTCCTCATTTAATGCACCAACGTCCTTCAATACCTTTTTCATAAGACCTTTTAAATGCCCCGTGATTTGTGCATGGACCACATTTTGATAGGCACTATACGCATTTTCTTTACGTCTGTTTCGCTCTTCCTCTGTTTTTTTCTTTGCAGTAAAGAGCCCTCCAACTTTAAAGCCTTCCTGCATGCTTTCTAAATAAAGGCGTAAGTGATCGCGTAAATCAGCTGGCATAATTGCAGCATTCGCGAGCAACTCCTTACGTTGCTCCTCAAACGTTTCGTTCCAAGCTTCTACTGAAAATAATTCAACCTGACGATTTAATTTATTGTATTGCTCTAATATATCTTGATGGTGTGCCCAGTCATCCGCACTTAAAATTTCTTCATCAATGGCTAAACGATCCTGTCTTTCTTCCATTAAATAATTGTCATGCTCGCTTTGCAATAAACGCAATGTATTCGTAGCTGTTTGGACAAGCTGCTCCTGCCAGTCATTCATACTGTCCATCACGATTTTCTTTACTGCCTCAAAATCATTATGTGGATGCTCTGGCTCTCTTAATGATGTAAAGAAAACACCCTTCGGTACAACACCCCATGCTGCAAAGGACTGATGAACAGTTGCTTTAAATTCTTCAAAGCTCAATTCATTATCCTTATGCTTATCAATCATATTGACAATTAAATAAACATTTGGATTATATTTCATTAATTGCTTTGTGAATTGGAAATTTAATTCCGACTGCACATGGTTGTAGTCCATTGTATAAAATACGATATCGGCAATATGTAATGCTGATTCCGTTGACATGCGGTGTGCATCATCTGTGGAGTCTACCCCTGGCGTATCCATTACAGTAACACCTAGTGGTAATGTAGAGGCACTGTGTCCAATCTCAATCTGTGACACTAAATCCCCATTTTTACTTAGCTCTTTTACTGTTTTAAAATCATAGCCAGCCTCAAATTTTACGGGCTTTTCATTGTGCATATAAACAATTGCATAGTCTTCCTCTGATTTATGAACTTTGACGATGTTCGCACTTGTTGGAATTGGACTAGATGCCAGTAGATTTTCACCAGACAGCGCATTAATCATACTGGACTTCCCTGCAGAGAAATGGCCTGCAAAGCCAATCACATACTCTTTTTGCTGAATTTTTCGAGCAAAAAGTGATGTTTTATCCATACGCTCTGTATCACCATTATGCTGATAAATTATGTATTGCAAAGAGGCTTGCTTTAATAGCCCCTCCAATTGTTGTTCAAAATCTTTCATGAAACCAGTAACCCCTTTTTCATTAATTATTCATAATTAGTATTCTACCTTATTCAACTAGCAAAGTATAACACTAATTTAAAGCATATATGCCAACGTTTCCATCCTTACAAAAACATGTTTATACAAAAAATCTATGCCAAATGATAGATGGTCAACTAGTTCTTTTTATATTTACTTCATATTTTATAGTAAGCATATTCGGGGCAAAGTTATATTTTTTATGAAGGGAGTGTGATGCCATATGATAAATCCTAAGTCTCATCAAATCATTGAAAAATATTGTTCATGTAACTGTGAGGATCGATTTATCTGGCCCCGTATAAAAGCAACAAACGGAATACCCATGGTTCCTCCTGAAGTAGTCCCTGAAGGTATGATTATACCAACGATCCAGCGATATTTTTATATCGTTACAGCTGATCTTGATCTATCGAATGGGGCAACTCTTCCAGCCAATCTCTTTTGGAATGATGAAGCAAATTCTGTTACTGAGTTTACAATTTTTTCACCTAATGGTTACGTTAACCTTTATATTAATGCAGTAATGCAGGAAGGCGGTATTTATTCGGTAACGCCAGCCTCCCTGACAATCGTACCTTATAATGCGACATTGTATAGAGGAACACCCATTATTATTGAATCGCTAGGCTTTACAACGAAATAAAGGAAATGAAAGGAGGTGAATTGGGTGGCACTTTCCATTATTAATATTCACGTCAATGTAACAGGTAGTTCTACAAGGTTTTTTAACGTCTTAGCTGCACCCCTTGTCATTGCAGATGGCACAACAGTCGCTGCAACAACGTTTTTAAATGATAGCGGTACAGCCGCAACAGCATTCCCAGAAGTCGCAAATGGTTACTATAACTTATATATCAATGGTGTTCTTCAGGAGGGTGGTGCCTATACAGTTTCTACAACTGAAATAACGTTTAATACTGTCACAGGTACACTTTCTGCTGGTACGCCAATTGTGCTCGAAGCTGTGGAGCTAGTGACAACAATCTAAATAAAATGGATGCCTTGTTTAGGGCATCCATTTTATTGTAATTGCTTTCTGAGACCTGCAATTTTTTTGGCGTAATCTATCGCACGTGGGCCATCTCCGTGAATACATAAGGTTTGCACCGCAACTTTAATTTTTTGGGACTCGACCGACAACACTTCATTAGCAGTCAAAATACCTTTTACATGCACTAGCATTTCTTCTTCCGATTGTATTAAGGCATTTGGTTCCTGTCTGTTCACTAATGTGCCATTATCGTTATAGCGTCGATCCGAAAAAACCTCCTCATATACTTGAAGCCCTATGTCTCTAGCAATCTCTACGATGAGGCTACCAGATAAGGCATATAAAATAAGGTGTGGATTAAAATCATACACTGCATGGACTACAGCCAACGCTTTTTCACGGTCGTTCGCGCATTGATTATAAAGTGCGCCATGTGGTTTAACATGATGAAGCGTACCATTTTCAATCTGCACAAATGCTTGTAAGGCACCAATTTGATAAACCATCATATCGTAAATTTCACCTGGGCTACATTCCATGTTACGGCGACCAAACCCCTCTCGATCTGGATAGCCTGGATGCGCACCAATGTGAACGTTTTTACGAATGGCGCTGCGTACAATTTGATGCATAATTGAATGATGACCCGCATGATAGCCGCATGCAATGTTGATGGAAGTTACATAGTCTAATAATTCTTCATCCTTACCCGTGATAAAAGCATCTAAGCTTTCACCTAGATCACAATTGATATCAATTGACATCATGTTTCCTCCAGTACAAAGTGAATTGTGTTAAACATACGCATTTGCGCTACTTTATGTAAATCTTCTTCATGAACTGTTGCAATAATAGGATAGCCTCCTACTGTTTGAGCATCAGCCATTAGGATAATGGGATCACCACTTTGCGGCACTTGGATTGTTCCGAACTGTGTAGCTTCTGACAGAATATCCTTCATTTCCTGAAGTTGTAAGGCAGGTCCTTTTATGTAGTAGCCCATACGATTGCCGCCGATAAATTGAAAAGGATTTTGTAAAAATTGTTGCTGACTCTTTTTTGTAAATAAATGAAAGTGTGGTCCTTTAAACAATCGAACCGTAATAGAACTGTCAAAATGTGGACGATAGGATGGATATAGCCCTCTATTATATTTTAAAGACGATGATACCTGCCCATACAAAATACTTCCTTTTGTAATCCGTGTTCCCAAATTGCCAAGGGGGAGGCAAGATTGGCTACCAAGCTCATCGGTTGTATGAAAACCTCCTAATGGAGTTAAGTAAACAATAGAGCCTTGATGGACACCCTTGATAGATAATCTATCTCCCCTCGTTAAATGGAATGTTTTCCACATTTCGATTGGTACATGATTAACCAAGCATGTACTATGCCCCCCTGTTAATACATAGACACCATCAGCAAGCGCCTCAAATTCAAAACCACCAACAAACATTTCAAAAGACGTTTGATCATGGTGATGATGTAAGATTCTTTGAGCTGCATTAAACGATCGATGATCCATTGGACCAGATAACGGAATACCAAATGCCCGATAGCCGTACCTTCCTTTGTCTTGTAAGCTACCATAAACCCCTTGTTTTGTTACGATCAGAAGTGGCTTCAAACGCTACACTCCTTTGCTTTTCATTTCCCAAAATTGCTGTTTGGTTATTTCATAAAACTGAACTTCATCACCAAGTTCAAATAAAAATGGCTCTTTGCCATGAACATCAAATAAATCCAAAGGTGTTTTC
Organism: Lysinibacillus sp. 1 U-2021; assembly: GCF_029916965.1. Taxonomy (NCBI): domain Bacteria; kingdom Bacillati; phylum Bacillota; class Bacilli; order Caryophanales; family Bacillaceae; genus Lysinibacillus; species Lysinibacillus sp. 1 U-2021. The sequence continues at coordinate 2,708,303 of NZ_CP123966.1, read as the reverse complement.
CCTATAATATTCCAGCCACCAGGTGAATCGACAGGATAGATTCCTGTTTGTCCACCCCCAACCCCAACAGAGCTTGCCGATACAGATGCCCTTGGTTTCTGTAAGCGTGGCACAAATAATTTAGAATCAAGCTCGCCTAAGTAAGGAAAGCCAGGTAAAAAGCCGATTAAATACACATAATAGCTTTTGGACATATGCAATGTTTTAATGTCCTCAAAAGGTAAACCTGTGAATTTCATGACGCGCTTTGAATCTAAGGCAAATTCCTCATCATAGCAGACGGGTATTTTTAAAAATCGATTCGTTCCTTTATCAATTGTTGTGGAGGCTTGCATCTCAAGCCACTGCATTTCTAAATGTTCAACATCTATTTTTTGTTTAATATAAGCTGTTACTGTATGGTAGCTTGCAACACTTTCAACTAGGTTATGTCGTAGCTGCAGTTTCAGAAAACGATTAAACGTTTGGACCGCATGAAAGTTTGAGTGGGAGATTTCCTCTTTGAATGCAAAACGAATAGTATGTTGACTAATCCACATTGAATGCGGAAAATCAATGATTGGTTGCACGTGCCGTCTCCTCAATACAAAGCTGTACCGCAGCTACTAAATCTCTAATACTCCAGCCGGGAATTTTGCCATGTTGGATGGCCAGCTCAAATGATGCTGGAATATGAATAAAGCCTGCACGAACCCCTTTATGTTGCTGTGCATAAGCAAGCCCCTCATACATAATGTTATTACACAAGTATGTACCCGCTGTATTGGAGATTTCCGCTGGATATCCTTCAGCCTGCAAACGATTTACCATACTGCGAATCGGTAAGTTTGTTAGATAAGCATCTGCCCCCTCCTCATAGATACGCTCATCAACTGGTGTATAGCCATTATTATCAGGCTCTCCGTCCTTCACATTAATGGCAATGCGCTCTGGTGTTACTTTAAAACGACCTCCTGCTAACCCTAATGAAATGATGATTTGTGGTTTCACTTCTTCTATATGTTGTTTTAATTGCTCCGCTGATTGCTGAAAATCTACAGATAGAATTCGTCCGACGATATCATAGCGATCTATCTTCTTTCCATTTAATGCTTCCACAATTTGCATTGTTGGATTTATTTTATAATCAAGAAATGGCTCAAACCCTGTTACTAATATTTTTGTCATATTTGTCACCTGATTTCTATCGGACGTTTTTTAAAGTAGCGTCCAAATTGTTTAATTTTAGTTACTTTAGTAGAAAGTGCTGCTTCAATAATAGCTTGATTAAATAATTTATGTGCTTCAATACAAGAAGTTAATTCTTCATCGTAAACAATTTCATCAGACACTTCAGAAATGATATCTAAAGCCACCCACTGCGGGTAGCGTAATATACTTACAGATGCGTATGTTGGCGTAACTTCCATACTTCGATAAAAATTTATATTTCCCATTTCTTCAATGGGGTACTTTTGCGGATCCCACTTTGTGCCATATTTATAGTAGCGTTCACGCCAATAAGTATTTTCTTGGGCAAATATTGTACCCTCAAAAATCATATTCACTTTTTCAGCTACTTGTTCTAGATTTGTAGCCTGGACTTCCCTCGTATCATAATCCGCATAACGACCAATTCCGTAGATCTTGGCACTTGGAAGCGTGTAAGAAACAGGGAAAATAGGTGGACATGCATATCCTGCGAATGGTTGAACCCATTCACGAGCAGGGATACCATGATCATCAATCACTATATCAGGTGCCCATTTTTTTAAGATGAGTGGTAAAACATTTGCTTCACCAAATACACTTTCTTGGAATTTGACATAGGCAAACTCTAAACCTACCGCATTAAATCTTGCAGCATGATGTTTCCATTTTGGATGTTCTTTTGTCAAGCTCTCCATTATTTCATAACCATCTGGATTTGATAGCGGAATAATGATTATATTAATCTTTTTTAAGATTTCAGGATGGTGACAAATAATATCTTCCATAAGCTCTAATATTGCAGGTGTACTAGATACTTCGTTTGGATGATGGCCAGCTTCAAAGACAATCGTATGCTTTTCATCCGATTTTTTAAGTCCTGAATAAAAGTCACTAGTAATAGGCTCAGTTACTTCAAAAAATGGAATGACATTCCCTTTGTAAGATATATCCCCATAATTTAGTTTGACCTCAGAATAATTTTGATACCGAGTGGATAGTTGATAAACATTTTTAATATTGTATTTTAAATTATCATTCATTTCCATTACTTTCAGATAATTACCTAAATACATTTCTACTGTTTCAAATTGCCCCTCTTGGTTAAATAAAATTCTTTTTGTAACTGGAACTAAATTGGTTTTTTCATGCCATTTGTATGCGCGTATTACACTTTTAATAGGCTTATAAATATTTTCCTCTATATGAATAAAGGGAATAATACCACCAGGAGCTTGATAAGGTTGATTAACTAATCGGCGACCGAGCTCATTAAAATAATCAAGCGTGTTAAAATAAAGGTCTTCGTATAACGCTTCAAAGGACGAGTTTGCTTCTTGCTTCACGTTTAGTTCTTCTTCAATTCCAGATGAAGTAAAGTCAATTTCGATGCGATCAAATAAAGGGAACAATTGTCCTTGATCACGATTTGTTACATCAATATTTAATTCTCCTACTATCTGAGGAAGTAACTCATTGATATACGTTTTATAGAAACGCTCGCGATCTGACAATATTGCATTTTCTTGAACCAGTTTTCCATCTTCAAATAACCTATATCCAGCTGTAGTTGGATAGACTTTTCTCTGACCATCAACATAATCCAATTCACTAATCAGCGGATTTAATTCAGCAATTAATAGATCATCAACATAGACACTATAGATGTGCTGCTGTGTGCTTGAAAGCTCAAATTGTACATGTTCTTTCGGTATACCATATTGCATTTCAATCAATTCATCCACAGGGTAAAGTTCCATAATCCAGCGATTATGTTGTTCTAACCCATTTTTATTAACCCCATCTTTACATATTATTTTTACTTGTTCAAAATGACCCGAAATAGATGGAAGTACTTCCTCTAATATCCAGTATAACCCTGTTTTAAATGCAGAGCGAACTGTAATTGTTTTTAAATTTGAAAATTTCTTATACAAATCTACACTATATTCATCTCGATTTTTTTTAGAAGCTGTAAGATAGATTTCAGCATCAAGCATTTTATTTGGTTCATCTTGCAAAGCATTTAAAATATACGATGCTTCCGATTCATCTTCCCATGTTGTTTCATACAATAAATCTGCTATATTCACTTGTTTTTCGTTTAGCTCCCAAACACCAAATAAGCCACCTTCAGACACATGCTTTTCTTTTGCTATGGAATGTAGGACAGTCGGTAAGCAATCTTTTGTACCACAAATTTGAATAACGTTTCTAGAACTTAACTCCATTAAATTTGCAGTTCCTTGCTTGATATCAATCGTGAAATGTCGATGTTCTTCTGTAACAACTGGTAAAGAAACAGAGGTAGCATACAGTCCTAAACGTAATGCAAGATAGCAAACTTCTTTTATAATGGCGTTTGACATTATTTCTTGTTGTAAATTAATTTTCACACTTAAATGCTGTTGTGGATGTGCCTCGTCCTTCTCACCAGTTCCATAGGCTGACCACAGATGACTTAAACTTTCATAATAAGAGGATGGAATATCCGTATGGGTTTCGGCCACTCCTTCACTTGCTATCGTACTTAACAACGTTGACAGCGAAGACTCAGTCTCATAATAGAGTGTAAAGATAGACCCATTCTGTGAAATAAATGTACTACTATGTTGTAAAAATTCCATTGAGTACTGCTGATTAGACGCTTGAAATAAATCAAAATCTATTTCATTTGACTCTAAGCCTAACCTCGCACAAAAATTAATCAATCCGATTGGAACAAGATTTTTAGGTAAGTTTATAAATAAAGAAGGTTTTTTTATGGTTTCATTCTTATTAAATAAAATTGAAAATATTTTAGAGTTCACAATATCACCTAAACTTTCATATTTGGATCTAAGCGATCTCGTAGCCAATCTCCTAGTAAATTAAAGCCTAGTACAGTTAACATAATTGCAATACCTGGAAATACGGAAATCCACCAAGCTGACGTCATATAATTCCGACTGTCTGCTAACATTCCGCCCCACGAAGGTACTGTCGGTTCAACACCTAACCCTAAAAATGTTAGTGAAGCCTCTAATAAAATAAACTCTGCGATACACATCGTTGCTAACACTAAAATCGAAGAAGCAACATTTGGTAAAATGTGCTTAAGGATAATTTTAAAATGTGTGCCTCCGATTGCCTTTGCAGCCTGTATATATTCTTGTTCCTTTAGAGCTAAAATCTCCCCTCGAATTAGCCTAGCAAAACTAACCCAATATGTAAGTCCAAGAATAATAATGATTTTTTCAATCCCTGTTCCAAATACACTCATAATGACAATTGCTAGTAAAATAAATGGCAGACCTAATTGAACTTCAGCTAACCTCATAATTAAATCGTCCATCCATTTCCCAAAATACCCTGACACAATTCCAAGAAATGTTCCAAGGACTAACGAAATGAGCACACCACAAATACCTACCAAAAGGGAAATACGAGCACCATATATAATCCTACTGAGTAAATCCCGTCCCACTTGGTCTCCCCCCAGTAAATATTGTGATTTACCAGTATCATCTAACCATTTAGGCAAATCTAGACGATGTCCTAAGCTAGCTGCTCCTGGATCATGTGGAGCAATATAAGGGGCAAATATCGCACATAGAATAGTCGTGACAACTAATAATAGACCGATTATCCCAGTTGGATTATTTTTAATAAACTTTAAAATACTTATTATTCTACTAACCTTTTTTATTTCGACTGTTTCTGCTTCCATTATCTGTGTCATTAATTGTCACCTCTTCCAGTGCGTATTTTTGGGTTAATTAATGAATAACATAAATCAACAATTAGATTGACAGCAATCATGATAAGAGCTAGGAGAATTACCCCACCCTGTACGACTGGATAATCTCGTTGATTAATAGAATCAACAATTAATCTTCCGATTCCTGGCCAAGAAAATACTTGCTCTACAATAACAGCCCCCCCTAAGAGTCCACCGAACTGTAACCCAACAAACGTCACAGTTGGCAATAAGGCATTGCGAAAGGCATGTCGAATAATGACAAGCCATTCTCTAATTCCTTTTGCTCGAGCAGTTGTCACATATTGCATTTTAAGCACTTCAAGCATAGAGGTACGAATTAATCGAACTAAAATACCAGATAAAATCAGACCCAATGCAATGGATGGAAGGATCAATGAGCTAAACCCATCAAAGCCCGATACAGGTAACCATTTTAACTGAACAGCAAAGATCAAGATTAGCATAAACGCTAACCAAAAATTAGGGAAAGAGATACCTAATAAAGAAAAAATACGACCAAAAATATCAATGGACTTGCCTTTATAAACTGCAGATAGGATACCGATAGGAATAGCGATTAACAATGCTACAGTCATCCCCCCTAAAGCAAGTGCTAGTGTTGGCCATGCTCGTTCTAACAACATTTCCAAAACAGGACTATTCGAACGATACGATGTACCAAAATCAAGCGTTACTAAATCTTTCATGAATATGATATATTGCTCCCAAATAGGTTTATCTAAACCCAACTTTGCTGTCAGTTCCTCTACTGCTTGTTGTGAAGGTTCCCCAGCACCGAACATGATGCTTACGGGATCCCCCGTTAAACGAATGGCGAAAAATATAATTAATGAGACAGCTATTATCACCAACACTGTATGCGATATACGTCGTAGTATATAGGAAAGCATAATTCCATCCTCCTAATTTGAAATGAAAGAGATAGTATGACAAGCATACTATCTCATAATTTTTTACTTACTCGACAGTGACACCTTCAAATCTAAAGCGGCCATCATGAGGTGGTTGGAAATCTTTTATTCGTTTATTCACTGCGTATATTTCAACCTCAGAATATAAATTAACTTCTGTAGCATCTTCATATAACACTTCTGTCAGCTCTTTAAAGATTTTTTGACGCTCCTCATTATTAATCGTTGCTCGCTCTGCCGTTAATAATTGTTCAACTTTTTCATTTTTATAGGATGGATTCCAGAATTCCCCTTCGTGATACATTAAATAAGCTGTATTATCAAAATCTAAAGTCCAACCACCCCAGCCATTTTTATACATTTGACCAGCTTTCCCTTGTGGTATTAACTCTGATTGGAATGTAGTATTTTCCACACTATTAATAGAAACTTTTAATCCCACTTCTTGTAAATAAAATGCTACTGCTTGGGCTATTTCTTTAAAAGTTCCATCCGTACCTGGAATAAAGAATTCAAGAGTAGTACCTTCAGGAACCTTAGCTTCGGCAAGTAATTTTTTTGCTTTTTCTGGATCATATGGATATGGCTCTAAATCTTTGTTATAGCCAAAAGATAGATTACTTTGGAACGAACTAATGAGGTTGCCATAGCCACCTAAAATTTCTTTCACTATTGTTTCCTTATCAATGGCATAGTTAATCGCTTGACGAACACGTACATCATCTACAGGCTTTTGTGCTGTATCAAAACGAATTGAATACGCTGTAGGAGTGGACACATCCTTTAATTCAATGAAATCAGTTCCTTCTGCTGTTGCTGCTTGCGAAACCTCTAAACGTGTCATAATATCAATATTTCCTGTTTGTAATTCTGCCAGTGCCGTCGCTGTTTCTGGAATCACTTTAAATGTTACTTTATCTAGTTTAATAGCATCTTTATTCCAATAATCTTCATATCGCTCAATAACTACTTGTTTATCACGTTGATAATCAGTCATTTTAAATGGACCCGTACCAACCGGCTTCATGTCAAAATTCTCTGCACCCTGTTCTTGGATATATTTAGGTGGTACGATGACAGCACCATATCCTGAAAGTTTAGTCAATAATACTGGGTCAATGGCATTTAGGTGCATAGTGACTTCATAGTCACCTGTCACTTCAACATTGTCAATCGACGTATAGTTTGAATATTGCGGTCCTTGTTGACCTTCTTCTCCTAGTAGACGATCAAATGTAAATTTAACTGCTTCCGCATTAAACGGTTCGCCATTATGGAAGGTAACACCTTGTCGTAATTTAAACACAATCGTTTTATCATCTATATATTCCCATGATTCCGCTAACCCTGGTTGAATTTCTAAATCTAAAGAACGACTTACTAATCCTTCAAATATCGATGTTGCTACTGTACTCCAAGCAAGTAAAAATGTATCAATTGGGTCCCAGTTTTGTGGGTCTCCTGCCACACGAATAACTAATTCATTTCCACGTGTTGCTGCTGGATTATCACCAGATGATTTGCTACTATTTTTACTTTCGTCTTTTGATGATGTACCGCCACTACATGCTGTTAAAACAACCATCATACAAACAAGTAATAGCGCAATCCATTTTTGTTTCTTCATACATTGTTCATCCCCTTTTGTATTTGTGCTATCTATACGCCATAAGGATATGGCATCGAATAACCTAGTTCAGCAGATATTGAAGCTGCCGTTTCCCACAGACCTTCTAAAAATGCATTTATTTTTTCTTTTGGTATGAGTGTCTCTATGCCCGCTATACTAATCGAGTATTCTACTTTGCGTTCGCTATTGAAAATCGGTACGGCTATTGATACAGTGCCTTCTTCCAATTCTGACACGCTGTAGGCATAGCCATTTTTTTTTCCAAATTCAATTAGTTCGAATATCTCTTCATCAGTAACAGGTGTTCCACTAGCATATTTTTTACGAGTTTTTTGAAGTACCTCACTAATTTTTTCTTCTGATTGAAAGGATAAAAGTATTCGTGAACAAGCGCCTGCATAAAGAGGTGCTCTTCTCCCCACCCGTGTATATAATAAAACTGGTTTTAAACTTTCGATTTTTTCGATATAAAGACCATCTGTTTCATCCAGTATGCTTAGTTGAACAGCCAAGTCAAACTTCTGTTGCAACATCTTCATATATGGTATAGCCAAAGAACGAATTTCAATTGAATTTGCAGCAATTGCACCTAATTCAATGAGTTTATTCCCAAGTAGATAATGATCACTCAATACTAACTGTCCACCGCTTTGAACGTAAGGACGTTTTAATACGCCTAAATCTGTAAATGTTTTTAAAAACCTATGTAAAGTCGGTTTAGGAATATCTGTTTCGATCGCTAGCTCGTCTAACCGCCAAGAAGGTTTTTCTTCAGTAAATAACGTTAAAATATTAATACCTTTTTCCAATGTTTTGCTCATGTTAATCGCTCCATTTGCTCTTCATAAAGTAAACAGGAAACTTCATGCTTATCGCCAATTTTTTTTAATTTTGGAGGTGTCACTTTACATATTTCCATGCAGTTTGGGCATCGTGTATGGAATGTACAGCCCGATGGTGGATTAGCAGGATTGGGAACATCTCCACTTAGCACAATTCGCTCCTTTATTTTTGAAGGATGAGATTTTGGTAATGCCGATAGTAAAGCTTTTGTGTATGGATGTTTAGGATTATTAAATAATTCGTGTTTATCTGCCATTTCCACTAACTTACCTAAGTACATTACCCCTATGCGGTCACAAAAATGATGCACTACACTTAAATCATGTGATATGAAAATGTAGGTAAGGTTCATTTCCTTTTTTAAATCTTTCATAATATTTAATACTTGAGATTGAATGGAAACATCCAGAGCAGATACTGGTTCATCTGCAACAATCAATTTTGGATTGGACACTAATGCTCTAGCAATTCCAATCCGTTGTCTTTGACCACCCGAAAATTCATGTGGAAAACGTTCTAACTGCTTTTGTGTAAGTCCAACCTGTTTGGCTACTTCATAAACGCGTTGTTTTCTCTCTTCCTTTGTACCTATTCCAAAATTCACCAAAGGTTCTTCGATTATTTTAAACACCTTCATACGAGGATTAAGGGAAGAAAAAGGATCTTGAAAGATGATTTGCATATCACGGCGCTTTTGACGTACCTCTTTTGGGCTAAGAGTGGCAATATTTTCTCCATTCAGTAAAATTTCACCCTCAGTAGGTGTTAGAAGTTGAATTAATGTTTTACCCATAGTGGACTTCCCGCACCCAGACTCTCCGACAATTCCTAAAACCTCACCCTCATTTACAAAAAATGAAACATCATCTACTGCTTTTAAATGACCTGAACGTGATCCTTTAACTGAAAAATATTTCTTTAAATGTTTAACTTCTAACAATGGACTGCCCATTGACAATTCCCCCTCCTACTTCGTTCTCTTCGTACAGCCAACATCTAACTTTGGTACCCATAGAGGTTGTATATAGATCAGGCTTCTTTTTACATTGATCTGTTGCAAATTCGCAGCGATCGAAAAATCTACAACCTGAAGGCATATCGGATGGTGATGGCACCACCCCTTCAATTGATGGAAGGTACTCTTGTTCTGATTCAATGTCAGGCAATGAATTTAATAACCCCTTTGTATATGGATGCAGCGGATAATTAAACAAATCTAGCACTGTTGCCTCTTCAACAATTTCACCAGCATACATCACAATTACTTTCTCACATATTTCTGCTACTACACCAAGATCATGGGTAATTAAAATGATGGACATATTTAATTTTTCTTGTATGTCTCTCATTAAATCTAAAATCTGAGCCTGGATTGTCACATCTAATGCTGTAGTAGGCTCATCTGCAATTAATATTTCTGGTCCACAAGCCAATGCCATGGCGATCATAACCCTTTGTCGCATTCCTCCTGATAATTGATGAGGATATTCATTTACTACTTTATCTGGTCGAGGAATACCTACGAGACGAAGCATATCAACGGCACGTTCATGAGCTTCTTTCCTTGAAATTTTTTCATGACTATGAATCATTTCCATAATTTGTGAACCAACCTTATATACTGGATTGAGCGAACTCATTGGTTCTTGAAAAATCATAGAAATTTTTTTCCCACGAATCTTTCGCCATTCCTTATTCGATTTTTTATTAATTTGTTTTTGATCTATGTAAACTTCTCCACCTTGCCAGTTAACCCCAGCAGGTAACAATCCCATAAGTGAAAGTGATGTCATGCTTTTTCCACACCCTGATTCCCCTACAATCCCCAAAGTTTTTCCTTTTTCAAGTTGAAATGATACTCCATTCACAATGGCAATATCTTTTTTATTTTGTTGAATACCTATTTTCAAATCGCTTACTTCTAAAATATTCAAACTCATTTCCCCCTCCGTTCCAAAATATGAAACGCGATTCCATTTTTTAAAATCTTAACAGAAAAAACTTAGTTATTTCAATAGTTTTCAGAAAAAAATAAAAATTCCTCTTAATTAAATTATTCTGAAAGAATATTTAATCTAGCGCTGCATTCCTAGAAATACAAAAAAACATGGTCCGAATATTCGGACCATGCCTAAACATGTTTATCAAGTATTAGCTCTTATTTCAAATGTGCAGTTGCCTGGTTCATGACGTATTTTCCAACTCCAATATAGATCACTACAGCTGCTCCAATTAATACGAAAGTCATTGCGAACCGCTCCTTCTTAGTTATTTTTCGTTAAGTTTTCAGACGTTTACATTGAATTTGAAAATCATTCTCATTAATATATTATAAATTTCATGTGAATTCGTCAAGACATACTTTCATCTTACCCTTTTTACATGGTAAGATGTAGAAAAGTCGGAAAAAGGATGCGGTAATGATGAGTAATTCGAAGTACTTTCAAACTATTTTAAACGGGACAATTCACGCTTTAAAAACCATTCTTCCTATGGATATAGAAGTAAAGTCGCCTAGTATTATTTCTGAACCCTTTCAACAGCAACAAATGGGCGTATTAATTGGCTTAATCGGAGATTTAAAGGGACGCGTCATCATTGACTCCTCTCCCGAAGTGTTCAGCGGGATCGGTAGTACCATGTTTGGTATGCCGCTTGAAGGAGAAATGCTAGAATCTTTTACAGGGGAATTTGGTAACATGATTGCAGGAAATTTATGTACAGCTGTTGGGCAAGAAAGCTTAGAAATTGATATCACTCCGCCAACGGTGATGGTGGGCAATACAAAATTATATGGCTTTGAAAAGGCATTTGCACTCCCAGTTTCGGTCCCAAGCGTCGGTGCCCTAACAGTTCTATTAACAATTGAAGAAGAAGCGGAATAGCGCTTAGTAGGTTTTAGTCTGTTACAAATAAGACATTATATGCAAGACATTCAGCATTTATTTGTAAGATTTGCCGTTCGCTCAAAAGGAATAAGAAGGACTGTTCTCCTTCCTTAAAATCTACTATTTTTATTAAAAAAAGTTTATTATAATCATTAAACAAGCCATCTCAATGACTTTTGAGATGGCTTGTTTTTTTTCTCTCTTAAATTCTTCACACTTTTTTCACATAATTCCCCTAGAAGTGTGATTTTTTTCACATCAAAATGTAGGGGATTTTTATATGATGACAGTAAGAAACACAACAATAAAAAAGCGTAGGAGGAGCAAAAATGGCAAATAAAAAGAAGTCAGATGAAAATTTAAAAGGTTCACTCTATGCAGTTTTTGGAGTAGGTATTATCATCATTTTACTTTGGGTGTACTGCTTCGATTTGTTCATTGGACGGTTTTAATCTACGAAGAAGGGACAGAAATATATGCACATACATAAGTATGAGAAATACTGGCTTGTGTTTGGAGTTACCACTTTAGTGGCATTCCTGATCATTCTCGGTATCGGAGCATTTCATCAAGGCTCCCATCCAAACAATGGTAAAAAAACACTAGATTACGAGAAAGTGAAAGAGACAGCGCCTTTTGATAATCCAGGTGTCCATAAGGTTGAAGGTAAAGATTGGGATTACGAAGTGGTAGTAGTTGCTTCTGCATTCAATTATAATCCTCCACAAATTGAGGTTCCACTTGGTGCGAAAGTGAAATTTATCGCGACAAGCGAGGATGTTATGCATGGTTTTGAGGTTGCAGGTACGAATATCAATATGATGCTTGAGCCTGGCTATATTTCGGAATATGTAACAGAAGTCAATAAGGTCGGCGAGTTTTTAATCGTATGTAATGAGTATTGTGGTACAGGACATACGATGATGCACTCTATGCTAAAGGTGGTGGATTCAAATGAGTCACACTAATTCAATGACAAAAGTGGATCGTCGAGATGCAAAGCTAGCAATGGCACACATTTACGTGGCATTTATCGCATTGTTATTAGGTGGTCTTGCAGGTTTATTACAGGTTTTTGTACGTTCTGGTCAATTTACTTTACCAGCAGGCATTGGTTATTATCAAGTATTAACAGTTCATGGTGTATTACTCGGTCTTATATTAACTACATTCTTTATTTACGGCTTCCAAATTGCAAGTGTAAGTCGAACTTCTGGTACATTCACTGATACTCAGAGAAGACTTGGCTGGATTGGTTTCTGGTTAATGACGATCGGTACAGCTGCTGCCGCAACGATGGTGTTATTGAATAAAGCAACTGTTCTTTATACATTCTATGCACCATTAAAGGCACATTGGATTTTCTATTTAGGTCTTACATTAGTCGTAGTTGGTTCTTGGGTTGGTGGAGCAGGTCAAATTTTACGCTATGTCCAATGGCGCAAAGAAAATAAAGCGAGTGGACAACGCAGCCCGTTACTATCATTTATGGTAGTTGTTAATAATTTAATGTGGTTCGTGGCAACGCTTGGTGTTGCAGCTTCAGTTTTAATTCAATTGTTACCATGGTCCTTAGGTTTAATTGAACGTGTCGATGTGGCATTATCACGTACCCTTTTCTGGTATTTTGGTCATGCACTTGTATACTTCTGGTTATTACCTGCCTATATGGTTTGGTACGTGATTATTCCAAAAGTAATTGGCGGAAAAATTTTCTCCGATTCTTTAGCAAGACTTTCGTTTATGCTGTTCTTACTCTTCTCTATTCCTGTTGGGATTCACCATCAGTTAACAGAGCCTGGTATTGATGGTACATGGAAGTTCATTCAAGTTGTTTTAACATTTGCTGTAATCGTGCCTTCTCTCATGACAGCCTTCTCGATGTTTGCAATGTTCGAGTTACGTGGACGTGAATTAGGTGGCAAAGGACTATTTGGTTGGTTTAAAAAATTACCTTGGAAGGATGCTCGTTTCTTCGTACCATTTATCGGTATGGTGTCATTTATTCCAGGTGGTGCTGGCGGTATTGTCAATGCCTCTTATCAAATGAACCAATTAATTCATAATACCATTTGGGTTACAGGGCATTTCCATTTAACGATTGCAACAGCTGTTGTGTTAACTTACTTCGGTGCGGCGTTCTGGTTAATTCCACATTTAACAGGTCGTACACTTTCGAAGTCTTTAAATAATCTTAGTAATTTCGCTGGTATCTTATGGGCTACTGGTATGACGATTATGTCTTCTGCAATGCATATTGCTGGTCTGTTCGGCGCACCTCGTCGTTCAGATTACTCCGAATATGGTGGCGCTCAGCAGGCTTATGATTGGATTCCTTATCAAATCGCGCAAGCTGTGGGGGGAACAATCCTCTTTATCGCCATCCTAGTGATCATTTATATCGTCGTGAAATTAGCTTGGTTCGCACCTAAAGGTGACGAAGAATTCCCTGTAGGTGATGTACATGAGCTTAGCGGTCCAACACCAGCTATTTTAGAAAACTTTAAAATCTGGCTTGTTATTTTAGTAGCCTTAATTTTATTCGCTTACACAGTACCAATTATCGATATTATTTCAAACTCACCAGCCGGCTCTAAAGGCTATCAATTGTGGTAAGCATCCAAACGCATCTTCCTATAAAAAAGCGATTTCTCTGTAACGAGAAATCGCTTTTTTCACTTTATAATCAAAGCTTGTTCTTATTGAATGGCATCGATTAAATTTCTAAAGTTCGATAATTTTTGAAACTCTTGTTTTACAAAGCACCTCGTTAACTCAATTAGTAATACATTATTTAACCAACGTTTGAAGACTTATTAACACGGGGGCATACACAATTAGTGGAATAAGCAAAATGACTGCACCAATTTTTCTATTCCCCTTTTGTAATAATAAAATAGTAGTCAAGAAAAATAATGGATAAATAATAAATGTAATTATTAATACACCATCAACTACTTGATATAATTTTCCTGTAAATGCACTTATGAATGGAATTGAAATCCATTCTAGTACGCAAAATGCAATAACCAATATCCACAACCATTTAAGTGTCATCATAATCACCCCTAAATTTTTGATTGGTCAAAAAAGTAAAAACTATATACGGTTCATCATACATAAGCTACACAAGTAAATATTTACTCAACAATCTGGCCAGATTGTTTAACACCATAGTTCACTTTAAAAATGACGCTTTATAATGTTGCACATTATATAAAAAATATTGATGTAACATGAAATGTAGCTTACTTTAAATCTTGACTTGTAATTTTAGTAGCCTTATTATATTCGCTTACACCATTCCAATCTTCGAAATTATTTCAAATTCACCAGGGGGCTCAAAGGCTTTAAGCTTTGGTAAGAATATTTTCAAAGCAACAAGCGATTTCTCATGTTAGAGAAATCGCTTGTTTTTCTATAGCTGATATAGTTTTGTATATTTTTCTTGTAAATAGTCTGCTAAATACTTAGCATTTAAGCCTTCCCCTGTCGCTTCTTTCAGCAATTCAAATGGCTTTTTCAATGCTCCATACTGATGAACTTTATCAGTTAGCCACTCTCGAATTGGCAGTAGCTCTCCCTTTTCTAGTAGCTCATCAAAGTTTGGAATATCCTTGTCCATCGCATGCTTCCACTGTGCTGCATAAATCATCCCCAATGCATAGGATGGGAAATAGCCAAACATACCACCTGACCAATGCATATCTTGTAGAACACCTTGTGCATCAGTCTCAGGGCGAATGCCTAAATACTCCTCATATTTATCATTCCATACTTGCGGCAGATCTTTCGCTTGTAAATCCCCATTGAATAAGTCACGTTCAATTTCATAGCGAATCATGATATGTAGTGGATATGTTAGTTCGTCCGCTTCAATACGAATGAAAGATGGTTCAACCATATTAATAGCACGTAAGAAATCAGCTAATGCCACATCTCCAAACTGTGCAGGTGAAAAATGCTGAAGACGTCCGTAGTTATGCTCCCAGAACTTTTCATTTCTGCCGACAAAGTTTTCATAAAATAATGATTGTGATTCATGAATCCCCATCGATGTACCAGTCGCTAATGGCAGTCCTGCAAGCTTCTCATCAATATTTTGCTCATACATCGCATGACCGCACTCATGAATTGTGCCAAAAATAGCTGAACGGAAATCATTTTCATCATATTTCGTCGTAATACGCGCATCACCATAGTTTAAGCCAATCATGAATGGATGGACACTTTCATCCAAGCGACCAGCATCGAAGTCATAGCCGAGCTGAGCAAGCAATTCTAACGATAATTCACGCTGTGCCTCACGCGGGAAATGCTTAAATAACATGGTAGTATAGGGTTTATTCGATGAATGAGCAATTTTTTGAACAAGCGTCACAATAGACTCTCGTAATTCACCAAATACTTGATCTACGACATCTGTTGTCATATCTGGCTCGTATAAATCTAGTAATGTGTTGTATGGAGATCCATTTTTAATGCCCCAATATTGAATGAATTTTTTCTGCCATTGTATGATTTCTTCGAGGTATGGTAGGAATAGAGCAAAATTATTCGTCGCCTTCGCTTCTTCCCAAGCCGTTTCTGCCTTCGATTGAAGAATGACGAATTCTTTATATTCATTCGCAGGAATTTTTTTATTTTGATCGTAATTCTTTCTTACTTCTTCTACTAAACGTAGTGTTACATAGTCAAGATCAGCTTTTTGTGCCTCTAATGCTGCTAAAAGCTCTCCTAGTTCTTCACTCGTCTGCATATCAAATAAGGAGGCTGATAATGTACCAATTACCTCAGAACGTTGTGCTAACCCCTTTTTCGGTGCACCCGTCCGCATATCCCAATAAATCACATTGAGCGCTTCCTCATAATGCTGCATTTTCTTCACATAGTCTGTAAATTGTTGAACAGTCATGCATTCATCCTCCTTTTCACGTTATAAGTTTATCATATTTTCGAAAATTTTGTATATTGCGGACTTTCTAGGATAATTATTCAGAATATTCCTTTTTTATCTTCTCTATTATTTTGATGTATTGTCTATCCCCGAATCCATAGTGTGGAAATAGGGAAAACAATTGCTTTAACAGGTCATTTTGAGATAGATTGAGGTGTTTTTTTATATACGTAGTGATCTCATTCTCTTCAATTAAATAGCTGAAAAATAATTGAATGCCCTGATACATGACAGGTATAAGCGTTGTCTTGGGTAGACGATGGTGCATTAAGACCTCTTGATAGACCTCCCCATACGGTCCAAGTTCTATCTCTGTTTCTTCCACATCATAGGTCATTTCCTTGACCATATAATAATAGACTTTGCCTTGATACCTTTGTTGCTCTAGGAAAGCAAGGACGGTCAATAAATTCATCTGACAATACATATCATCTCCAAACCATAAAACAATACATTTATAGTCATTTGTTAACAATGGCTTCAACGGCTTCAATGTCACCTGCTCATATTGCTGTAAAGACACCTCATGCCCTATAGCACGCAGTTTATTAAATTCTTCACTGAAAATCGGACTAATCGTTGGATTCGTACACATCGCTTCATTGAAAGGAACGTAATCACTGTTGCCCATTAATTGTTGTTTTGCGAACTCCTCATACATCATTTGACCATTTAATACATTCAATAGCTCTTGATCGTAATGCACATTCATCTTCTCTTGTAATGCTTCAATTTTTAATTTCTGAGAAATATCCATCGTCAACCATCCTCCATCATCCTGTAATCTCAACTTTACAAAGGTTTGTAAAGGTTGAGGAGACTTTCTGTAATCATTCGGACTTATACCAAAATACCTTTTAAAAGCTCTAGAAAAGGATTCCTGCGATGAAAAGCCGTAGTGAAAGGCGATGTCGATTATTTTCTTTTGGGGATCTTTTAATGCAATAGTAGAAAGATAAATTTTACGTAGTGATCTATATTTTTTAATCGTCATCCCTGTCGTCTGATGGAATTTAAAAGAACAGTAATAAGGAGAATAACTATATCCTTTCCTAATTGCTCTAATGAAAATCCTTCTAATAGATGAAGCTCAATCCAATCAATCATCTCCTGTACAATGTTGTTCATCCACATCCCTCCTAATTTCATTATAGTAGAGGCGATAATTTTTTTTATGATATAAGTTGTGAATAAAAAAACTGCAGCAAACTTTACAGAGTCTGCTACAGTTTCTGCTCCCATAACTAGAGGAGAGCTTTCTATATAATTGGGGATTTATACTAGCCTTCAAGTCATGTTCGGTTTCCAATCAAACATTTTTTGAGCTATCATGAAGTTTTATTGGAAAGAAAGTTGGGGATCCTTTCGATCCATTGAAAAATAGAGTCTGTTTACTCTATTCAATGTTTTGGCAAATAGCAATTACCTGTTTCACAGCCTCTGCAGAGTGCTGAAGGGCTGTTTGTTCTTCATTTGTTAGGTGCAATTCGATGACAGATTCGATGCCATTGCCACCTAAAATAGTTGGTACCCCTAAAAAGAGATCGTGGTACCCATATTCTCCTTCTAATAGGGCAATAGAAGGGATAATTTTTCGTTGATCTTTGATAATAATTTCAACCATTTGGGCACACGCTGCGGCTGGTGCATAGTAGGCACTACCATTACCTAGTAAGCCAACAATTTCACCACCGCCTTTACGCGTACGCTCCACGATTTGCTGTAGTCGTTCCTGAGGAATTAGTTTCTCTAATGGAATGCCGCCTGCATAGGAATAACGGATTAATGGAACCATTTCATCGCCATGTCCTCCTAGGACGAAGCCTGATACATCCTCTGGTGCAATGTGAAGCTCCTGCGCCACAAACGTGTTGAAGCGAGCTGTATCTAACACACCAGATTGACCGATGATACGATTTTTGGCAAAGCCTGTTTCCTTATGACACACATACGTCATGGCATCAACAGGATTACTCAACACAACAACAATACTATTTGGAGCATAGTGTTTAATTTGTCTTGAAACCTGTTGAATAATTTTAGCATTTGTTGTGACTAAGTCATCCCGACTCATTCCTGGTTTACGTGGAATACCTGCTGTAATGACAACAATATCCGCGCCAGCGATATCTTCATATTGACTCGTGCCTTTAATGGACACATTGAATTTTTCGATGGGACCTGTTTGTAGCAAATCCAAAGCTTTCCCTTTTGTCGGGTTCTCGGCCTCTGGAATATCAACAAGCACTACATCGCCTAATTCTTTCTGTGCTAAAAATAAACTCAGTGTGGAACCAGTGTGGCCTGCTCCAATAACAGCGATTTTATTTTTACGAAATGCCATTATGCCTCACCTCGATTATCTGTCGCCGATGTTGTTTCTGTTGTTTTTTTAGCACGGGTTGCTGCTGGTGCAGAGACAGCCTTTTTCTTTGGTGCCTCTGGTCCTTTAATCATTTTAAAGACATCTTCATCAGGTCTCGGAATGACGTGAGCGCCTAATAATTCACCAACACGCATAGCTGCTGCTTTTCCAGCCTCTACTGCAGCTTGTACAGAACCTACGTCACCCTTCACGACAATCGTCACGATGCCACCATCCACAAATTCTTGTTTGACGATTGTGACATCGGACGCTTTAATCATCGCATCAGCGGCTTCATAAGAACCAACTAATCCTTTTGTTTCGATCATTCCAATTGCGCTACTCATTGTCCTCACCTCTCATTACTTCTGTAGAATCAATAATACCAATGACAACTGCATCAATCGGTAACGGATTATCTTTCATAATATAGCGAGATGACCCACCACTTGTAATCAGGACATCATCACCAATACCCGCTCCTATACGATCAGCTGCAACCATTTCTGTGCGAATCGGCTGTTGATTGGAATCAATGGGTTGAATGATTAGTAGCTTTAAACCATTCAGTCCCTCTTCCTTGCGTGTTGCCCATACACTGCCTATCACTCTTCCCATTTGCATGAACTTCACCCTCTTTATGCGACACAGATTGTCTTACTACTCTGAACGAATCGTTAATGTTTTATTTAACTCTCGTAGCTTATCATAAGCCAATGCTGTCACAATGGTTTTCTTTGGAACGACAATTTCTTGTGCATCGATATCGAGCACTTCTATTTGTGAAAGTAGCTTTTTGTCATAATGATAGACGGATGGTTGCTCTACTTTCTGTACGACTGGCGACTGCTCTTTCACAGTGATCATAGGTTCACTTACTTGATGATGCACGATTTCTGCAAGCGTTCCTTGCTGAATTAACCCTGCATTTGCTTCATCTGTATCAATATGCATTTCTAAGCGATAACGCTCTGAAACACGGATAACCACATTCGATAAAATAATCGGGCGAATACCTTCTACCTTAATTTGGACGGATTGCCCATCTACGACTTGGAATCTTGCACTATCCGCTGGGGACATATGAATATGTGCCTGTGCAATAATGAGTCCTTCATTTAACACAACACTCCCCTTTGGACCAATCAATGTAACAGGACTGGAACCTTGAATATCACCAGATATTCTTAATGGTGGCTTCAGACCCAATTTCATAGCATCTGTCCAGCTTACTTCCACTTGCGATAAGGAACGAGCGGGGCCAAGAATACGTACTCGTTCAATTGACCCTTTTGGACCTGCAATTACTACAGTTTCCTCCGCAGCGAATTGTCCTGGCTGTGAAAGCTCAAATTTCGGTGTGAGCTGATAATTTTCACCAAAGAGCTGTTCAACTTCTGCTTGTGCAAGATGGACATGACGGGCAGATACACCAATCGGAATTTTACCGTCATGTGGAGGGGAAGATTGATTTTTTAAGACTTGTTGCAGAACTTCTTCCACAATTTTTTGTACTAAATTTTCTTGCATCTTGCCTCCTCCTTACGATGATACTTTTATTAATTTACCCTGTGCCTGCTGTTCGATAAAACCAGCATTTGCTTCATCCGTATCAATGTGCATTTCCAGACTAAAATCATTGGAAACACGGACAACGACACCTCGGAAAGTGACAGGTCGATCACTTACAACTTCTACTGAAACTAATTCATTATTGCGTACTTCCAATGCTTTGGCATCTTCCTCAGTCATATGAATATGCGCTTGCGCAATGATGACTCCCTGCTCGATCTCTATTTCTTTGTCTTGAGAAAGTATTTTAATACCCGCAGAATTGTCAATATCACCTGATTGACGTAAAGGTGGTGTCACTCCTAGCTTCATGGCATCAGTGCGGCTTACCTCTACTTGGGTTGCTGGTCTTACAGGTCCAAGGACACGGACATTATGAATAACGCCTTTAGGTCCCTCAATAGAGACGCGCTCTTTTGCAGCAAATTGCCCTGGCTGTGATAAGTCGAAATCTTTCGTTAGGGTTGCATTTGGACCAAAAAGTGCTTGTAAATCCGCTTCACTTAGATGGATATGACGAGCCGAAATGGCCACTGGAAAAGTTTTTGTTGCTGTTGTCATGTTAGCCACCTCTTTATTTTGTTGATTATTTTATCAGGACAAGGTGAGAGCTGTTCTAGAGTTAGATCCAGCTCTCTTCTATAAATGGTAGTTATTTTTCCATCTATAGCGTTTGAAAGAACATGAAATTATGCTTCTGCTTTTGGTAAAATCATTTCTAATTCGTGGTGTGGACGTGGAATTACATGGACAGATAATAGCTCTCCTACACGTTGTGCTGCTGCTGCCCCTGCATCTGTTGCTGCTTTTACTGCACCTACATCACCACGTACAAGAACTGTTACGATCCCGCCACCTACATGTACTTTGCCTACTAAATTAACGCTTGCTGCCTTTACCATTGCGTCTGCTGCTTCAATTGCTCCTACTAAACCTTTTGTTTCTACCATTCCTAATGCTGTACTCATTTGTCATTCCTCCAAATAATTTATTTATTTTGTAATGTGATTTGTTTTAATACTTGATCGACAATTTGTTGAACCATCGTTGTATCAAGGGTAGGTTCTTGTGAAACTACCGATTCAACAACGGACTGTACTTCGAATTCTGGTTTTGGCACTTCGACATCTTTAATGCCATACGCCATACGTTTGATATTTAATAAATGTCTTGCTGTAATGTTGTCTGACGTAATATTGCCGCCAAATGTCCCACAGCCTAATGTAAAGGATGGGGCTAAGCCCGTTGTGCCACCTACTGCACCAATTGAGGATAATGTATTAACCACAATTCGTGATACTGGTAATTCGACAGAAAATTGCTCTGCTAATGCTGCATTTTCAGTGTGAATTGAGCATGTATGTCCGCGTCCTCCAATATTGAGCAGGTCAATCATCACCTGCTTGGCTTCTGTACTGTTTTCAACAACATAAAGCGCAAAGATTGGTGATAGTTTTTCAAGAGAAAACGGAATATTTTTACCAATCATTGTTTCGAAGCCCACAAGAACTTTTGTATCGTCTGGTACCGTTATACCGACAGAATCTGCTAGGCAAGTAGCTGATTTACCGACAATCTGGGGATTGACTTTCCCAGGAACTGGTGAGATCAGTTTTTCCATTTTAGCTTTTTCTTCGGCATTTAATAGATAGGCACCATTTTTCTTTAATTCTGTTTGCACTTGCTCTGCGATCACCTTATCCACAATAATGGCTTGCTCTGTTGCACAGATTGTGCCATTATCGAACGATTTACTTTGCACCAATTGACGTACAGACTTTTGAATATTAGCCGATTTTTCAATATAAGCTGGTACATTTCCTGGCCCAACCCCATAGGCAGGTTTGCCAGAGCTATAGGCCGCCTTGACCAATGCACCACCACCCGTAGCTAAAATTAAATGGATATTTGGGTGCTTCATTAGCTGCTGTGTTGCCTCCATGGAGGACATTGTTAAACATTGTAGTAATCCTTCTGGCGCACCTGCTTTTTCAGCAGCTACTCGACAAATATCTAAGGCCTCTTTTGTACATTTCACTGCATATGGGTGTGGACTAAGCACTAAACCATTTCTCGTTTTTAAAGAAATAAGTGTCTTAAAGATCGCTGTAGAGGTTGGATTTGTTGTTGGCACGATACCAGCTATGACACCGAAAGGACTTGCAATTTCAGCTACTTTTTTCATCCGATCATAGCCCACAATACCAACTGTTTTTAATTCTTTAATATCTTCATAGACATCTCGTGAAGCTACTTCATTTTTCATCTTTTTATGGTTAGGAATACCCATTCCTGTTTCTTGCACAGCCATTTTTGCTAAACGCTCTGCTTCCTTAAAGGCAGCATCCGCGACAGCCTTTACAATATTGTCTACTTGTTGCTGAGAAAAT
This sequence comes from Lysinibacillus sp. 1 U-2021, assembly GCF_029916965.1. Classification (NCBI taxonomy): domain Bacteria; kingdom Bacillati; phylum Bacillota; class Bacilli; order Caryophanales; family Bacillaceae; genus Lysinibacillus; species Lysinibacillus sp. 1 U-2021. The sequence goes on along the minus strand of NZ_CP123966.1, from coordinate 2,685,796 downwards.
TGCATATAGGCAGCCTGTGCTGTATTAGCATGTTTAACGGCATCTCTCATTTCCTGAATCGCTAATAAGTCTTTGTCTAATGTGGCCATAAAGCCGCCTCCTTTCTAAATCACTGGGTTTCTAGCTATATTTTCAATAGCTTCTCTGAATGCATGTGCCGCAGCCTCGCATGAAGATTGGCTGCCAGTTAATAAGCCGCCCCCAAAGTTAGTTTCAGATGGAGGACCAAAGAAAACCTTTAGCTCAACATCTGCAGCCTTTAATGCTGCATCTAATCCAACAACCGCTTCAAGCGGCGGAGCAATTAAATAAGCAAGTGGGGTGCCAACCTTTACATCTGCAAGCTCTGCAAGATACGTCCCACAGCTTGCCACGGTATGGGCAAACAAGGCATGATTGTCATTATTATTAATGGCTTCAAAATACGTATCAAATTCAATTTTTTGTTGAATGGCATCAAGACCACTACGAATTTCATCAGGTGAGCTTCCAGCAATAATGCCAATCACTTCACCTGACAATGGACCAGATGCATGTGCCGCTCCAGCATAAAAGCTTTTTGCATAAACAACATCGACATCTGCCTTTTTCGTCGCCTCATCTAAGGCAACATAGCCAACATCGTCGATTGTCAGTGTGACAAGCCCAATGCTATGATGATGTGGCTTTAAATCTAACTGCTCTGCTAGTTCACTGTTGACTCTTGGAATGGTTTGCATCGCCAAGATTTGCGCCATAATTTTTTGAGGATACATATTTCAGCCTCCTAACCTTCTTTTGCGACAAGCTCTACGCCACTTGCCTGATAACGCAGGATTTTTTCTACGACTGTGCCAAGATAAGCGCCCGCTTCTAATGGTGGGATACCACCCTTATGGATATTTGAAATTACCATACGTTCCGCTTCCACTGTCCCAATTCTTGGCTTGTAGCATAAATATGCACTCATCGATTCTGCCGATACGAGCCCCGGACGCTCACCAATTAGATAAACAATAACCTCTGCCTGTAGCAGCTCACCAATCTCATCCATTAAAGCAACACGCCCTTTATCGATATAGAACGTAGTACCCATGTCAATATTTAAATTGCTAAGACTTTGCTGAAGGGCTAAGTAAACATCTTGAACATTCTCCTCAATCGCACTTGCACTCAAGCCATTCGAGATAATAATCTGTACCTTTGGCTGTGGTTTACATTTTTGCTGAATCAATGCCTTTGATTCTTCTGATAAACGACGCCCTAAGTCAGGTCTTGTAATGTATTCCTCTTTATCTGTGACTTTCGTTGTGACCTGAAAGACATCAAGCTTTTGTAAAAGATCTTCTGTCACTTCGCCATATACAGCATCTACCGCAGCAGCATGATCAAGTCGGAATTTTAACCAGGTTTTCGTTTTCGGTCTTGTCCCTGCTCTTCCTACACCAATACGAGCAGGTGTATGTTTCTTAGCAGCCTGCACACTTTCACTTAACGAGCCCGCCTCAAACTGAAAGGGCTTGATCGGCACAGCGGCATTTACTGGTTGTTCGAAAGTAGCAGAAGTAACCGTCGTTACTTGCTGTGGAGCTCCATGCTGATACAGCTGAATTAATGGCTCCTGTGATGCTGCTATAGTTTCTGTTGTTCCTGAAGAACGATTTTCTACTGTATCATAAAATTTAATAAGTGGTTGTTCTGTTGGAGTAGCTGCTATTTCAGGTGTTTGGCTACCTGTACTTTTCTCCATCTTCTCCATGACAAGCTGTGTAATCATAGAAACTAATTGATCATTCACTTGACTCACCTACCTTTCAAAAATGGATAAATCGCCAGCTCTTGCTGACAGTCGACCATTTTCATAAATGCCCATTTTCTCTAACCATGCTAAATACTCTGGTGCTGGTTTTTTACCAAATGTTTGGAGTAATGTAGCCACATCATGGAAGCTCATCGATTGATAGTTGAGCATCACGTCATCGCCCATTGGCGCAGCAATAATAAAGTTAACACCAGCAGCTGTCAGCAATACACTCAAATCTTCCACATCATTTTGGTCTGCCTTAATATGGTTGGTATAACAAATATCTACCCCCATAGGAATACCATGCATTTTGCCCATGAAATGATCTTCGAGACCTGCTCGAATTACTTGTTTATTGTTGTATAAATACTCTGGGCCAATAAAGCCAACTACAGTGTTCACAATATAAGGATTAAAATGTCTAGCAAATCCATAATTGCGCGATTCCAGTGTTACTTGGTCAATACCCATATGTGCCTCTGCCGATAGCTCTGAGCCTTGACCTGTTTCAAAGTAGAATAAATTTGGACCAGTACCTGTTCCTTGTTTTTTTATGAGCTCCTCTGCTTCTCGTATTAAATCAGCAGAAATACCGAACGAACGGTTAGCAATTTCTGTCCCTGCGATACTTTGGAAAATCATATCTGCTGGGGCGCCTTGTTTAATTGCCTTCATCTGTGTTGTAATATGAGCTAATACACAGTTTTGCGTAGGAATGGACCAATCATTGATGAATTCCTTTGTAGCTGTAAGCACTTTTTTAACACTTTCAACTGAATCATCTACAGGATTAATGCCGATAACAGCATCCCCAATACCATAGGACAGTCCTTCTTTTAGAGAAGCAATGATGCCATCAATATTATCTGTCGGATGATTTGGCTGTAGACGAGATGACAGCGTCCCTTTTTGACCAATCGTAATATTACACGTTGAAAGTATTTCAACTTTATTGGCTGCATGTACAAGATCTAAATTGGACATTAGTTTTGTAACAGCGGCAATAATCTCGGAATTCATCCCTTTACTTAAACGCTTTAATTCACGATCACCCGTGTCATTTGATAAAATGTATTCACGCAGCTGCTCGATGCTCCAGTTTTTGATTTCTCCATATATTTGCTCATTAATATCGCCCTCAATAATGCGTGAAACCTCATCATTTTCTTGTGGCACTAATGGGTTTTCGCGGATATCTTTAACTAAAAGCTCACTTAATACTGCCTTTGCTGCGATCCGTTGTTGAACCGTCTCAGCGGCAATACCTGCTAGCTGATCGCCTGATTTTTCTTCATTGGCCTTAGCCATAACATCTTTTAATGATTTAAAATTATATTTTTCTCCACCAAATATCACCGATAAGTTCATATTCATCCTCCTTACTTTGAATGGAAGGCAAGGGTCTTCACCACAACAGGAACGACGCCAGATGGCAGAACCTCTCCAATGTCGATGTAATCGCCCGTTTCCACTTTAATTTGATCGATGCAAATAATTGGTACTGTCGCATTTATGGCTTGTATGGTCTGTCCAATAATCTTTGCATAATCTGATTGAATGACTATGATAATTGGTATGTCCTTAGAGCATCTTGTCGCCAAATGTAGCAAAATGGCCTGACACAATGCATGTACATCCTGAAAGCTTAAATATGGCAATTCGCTAAAATAGAGGGCAAATGGCGAACGATTGTCCTGTATAGAAAATAGATCATTTGCTCTCTCTACTGCTGTCTTCACCGTCGAGTTAAAGTCTGTTAAAGGATCTATATGACAATTGAAGACAGGTACATTTTTTAGTGGTAACACCTGTGCATCCACCTGAATGGTTGCCCCACTGATTTCAGTGGTTTGTGTACCAGCACCAGTCACTGTTGCACGTGCTGTTTCCTCTGGTCGTAACCATAAAAATGATTGTAGCTGTTCATGCTGAAGTAGCATTTTCGCTAATTTTTCACCAATATCATCATATTGACGCTGAGTACATTCATTTTCATAAATACAAGAGGCCACACCACCCGTAAAAACGATGGCATCCACAGGTTTATGCCAGTTTGGTAAATGCCCTAGTAATAATGGATGCTTTTCATCTCTGCATTGCCCATGAAGAATCATGGCAAGTGTTTGCACCATTTCTTCAATACAATGTGTCACTCGAATATCTTCGGCCGCATCACCGACCCCTAACGGATTAGCCCATCGTTCCATCAATCGCATGAGTGGCGGAGAAATTGATTGAATCTTGCCATCCTTAAACTCAATCAATCTACCACCAACATGTAAGGTACATGTACCAATGACCTCTCCAAATTGCATAACAGCAATATTCGCTGTCCCTCCACCAATATCGATATTGGCGATGACTTTGGATGAATTCTTTGATTGCTGTAAAGTACCTGCCCCTTTGGCAGCAATGATGCCCTCTAAATCAGGACCTGCGGTAGCAACTAAAAAATGACCTGCGCCATCTGCAATGGTATGGACAACCTCACTTGCATTTTCCTTCGTGGCTGATTCACCAGTAATGATGATGGCCCCAGTTGCAATATCAGATGGAGCAATTTGTGCCAATTGATACTGTTGAGAAATAAATTCCTCTATCTTTTTCATATCAATGATGTCTTTATTGATAAAAGGGGTTCTAATAATTGGACTTTGATGTAACACCGTTTTCTCAATAATTTCAATCCTTGGCACATGTGTTACGCCAGCCACATTCTTTAACAGAAAACTACTGACAACCATTTTTGTGGTACTTGTCCCAATATCAATGCCTGCACTAAATATTTTTTCAGTTTTCACCCTACACCTCCCTCTCGCTACTGTGAGCAATACATGAGATACGGACTATCGCTTTCCTTAACAAATTGTCGAATTTCTTCATTTGTCTTGAGTTGAATCAATGGTTCAATCAATTCAATGCCAAGCTTTTGCCATGAAGAGGTTTTCACGATAGGGCCCTGCGTCATAACATTTTTTAATAAGGCGGTAGCCCTTTCTACATCTGCATCAGGGGCATCAATCTTGGTAATAACCCCTATTTGTATTTTGGGAATCCCTAAGCTGAATTGCGGAGGGAATACACTCCTAGCTGATGTGGCATCCTGCAAGTAAATCACATGTGTTACTTCCAAAGATGTTGCCATAATATTTCTGTAATACATTGGATTTTCAACATATTCACCTGGTGTATCAACAATCCAGTCATCATAAACGAGTGCTTGTGTTTTGTTGGCACTGCTTTCTTTGCCCAACAATGTATTCATCAATGTTGACTTTCCTGCTTGCACACCGCCTATTATCATTACTCGATTTTTCATATGACACATCCTATGATTTTGTTATTTTTGATGGTGTATAACCTAATACCTCGGATAAAAAACGATTGATTTCTAACATCGCCATTTCTACCTCTGACACACTACCAACAATAACGAGACTACCTGTAAAACGATCTAAAAATCCTAGTTTGACATTGGCAGCCTTTGTTGCTAAGTCTCCTGCAATAATTACCGTTTCACTTGGCGTACAAGTCATAATGCCAAGGGCACCTGCTTCTTGGATACCTAGCTTTTGAAACATTTCTGGATCAGGATTGGCAATAAGGTGACTCAATGTTAGCTGTTTACCCGGCACAAACTCCTGAATAAATCGTTTTTTCTCTTCACTCACACGTCATCACCTCACTTTTTAATCAATTAAGATTGTTGATCTGTTAAATACTCGCCTTCTTTGATAATGCCAGCCTTGCGATCTTCAATTTCCAACCTTAATGCAGTTGGTACTGAAAGCTTATAGGCTAAAATTATCGCAATAACTCCCGCTAAAAACTTCCCTGCAATAACAGGTAAAATAATGGTTGGCTGGAAGTTCGCCGTGAATGATAAGTGATCACCTAATAAAAAGGCGGAACATACACCAAATGCAATGTTAATTACTTTGTCTTTTGGTGGCATATGGCGAATTAGTGTAAACATCGCTAAAATATTCGCAATCGTTGCTAAAATCCCAGCACTTCCTACAGAGGATAAGCCTAATTTTTTACCAGCTGCTTCAAGTGGCTTGGAAGCATACTTTCGGATTAGATACACCATTGGGAAGGCACCCGCTAGCATAATCCCGATATAACCGGCTGTTTCTAATGCTCGGAACTGATCGATTTCATCAGCCATGATTGGATCGAAGCCCCACGCGCCAAAAATCTTTGTAAAAATACCTGTAAAAATCTCAACAATAGAGAACACTAACACTAGTTTAATTCCCGCATCCATTACACGACCGAATACCATGAAGCCAGTAATCATGCCGTTTGGAATAAGCTTTAAGCCTAGTGCGATTAAGATAACGAAAATGAATAAAGGTAGTAAGTTAATTAATATTTGTAAAACAGAAATGGCAAATACATATGTAGGAGCCTCTGTTGTACTAATGACTTCACGTACTTCTGTGTTGAATAGTACAATCATGATCGAAGAAATAAATGCACCAATCGGAATTGTTAAAACGCCAGCCATAATACCTAGCGCCATGTATTTATGATCACGCTTATCCAACATCGCAAGGCCCATTGGAATCGAGAATACGATAGTAGCACCTGACATAAAACCAACAACAAGAGCCATTACCCATCCCTCATAAGACTCCTTTAACGCATTGGCTAATTGGTAACCACCCATGTCCGAAGCTAAAATCGTCGTCGCTGCAATCGCAGGATCTGCACCAATTAACTCAAAAATCGGACTAATAAAATGACTAATAAACCATGTTAAGTAAGGTATAGCTGCCATGATCCCTGCTGCTGGGACAAAAATATGACCAACCGTATGGATCCCATTCATAAATTCTTTCCCAATTCCATACTCAGCATCTCGGATAGCGCCGATTGCCCCTAAAACAGCACAAATCATAATAATATAAACGATAATCGTTCCTATCATTGCCATCTTACTCATCACCCCTTTTTTATTTATAAATTTATATAAAAAAAGGCACTTTAAAGAAGAAATCTCTTTAAAGCGCCTTTGCTTCAACTATTGACTTGTAAGTTGTTAATAATTTGCTGTGCAATATGCACCATTTCCTGTTGTGTTTGCATGCTTTCATTGCGAATCTTACGGTAAGCCTCGTCCTCGCTTATATTTTCAGCCTGCATCAGCAAGCCCTTCGCTCGTTCAATGACTTTTCGCTTATCTAATTGTGTTTGCTTATGTAAGATCTCCCCATTGAGACGGTTGAATTTATCAATTTGATGAAAAGCAACCTCAAGCACAGGCAACACATTTTTTTCAGAAAACGGTTTCATTACATATCCTAATATATTATCCTGCTTCATGTATAGCAACAATTCCTTTTCACTATATGCCGAGATGAAAAGAACGGGTATACCAAGCTGTTGTTCAATAATTTTACTTGCCTTTAAACCGTCTAATTTAGGCATTTTAATGTCCATTAAGATTAACTGTGGTTTATGTAAAAAGGCTAATTCAATGGCTGTTTCCCCATTGTTCGCTTGAGCTACAACTTCGTAGCCGTTATCTTCTAACATAAACTTCAAATCAATTGCAATCAGTGATTCATCTTCGACAATCATAACTTTCCTAGTCATTTACGATAAATACCTCCTCACTTACAGGGAACTGAATTTGAGTATGTGTACCTTCATTACTAGGGATAATTGAAAATGAGCCAGCTAAATCATATTCTACAAGCCTTGTGATAATCTCCATACCAAAAGATGCCTTCACCTCTTGCATTCCAACGCCGTTGTCAGAAATATGAAGCGAAATTGTAGAATCTTCCTGAATGAATTGAATATCGATAACTCCTTCATCACGTCCGATAAACGCATACTTTAATGCATTTTGCAGTAGCTCACAAATAATGAGTGCTAAAGAGACTGCCTTTTTTGAATGACAGAACAGCTGCAAATTTTCATGATGAAAGGCTAGTTGAATAGTTGCTGTATTAGACGTACCAATCATTTTATGACCAATTTTTTTAGCTAATGCAATAACGTCTACTCTTTCTTCAGCGTTATCTTCATTTTCTAAAATCAGCTCATACACTGATGAAATACTATAGATTCGATTTAATGCCTCTTGAAACGCACTTGCATTTGAAGCAGACAGATCATTGCGCATTTGCAAACGTAATAGGCTTGTCACTGTCTGAAGATTGTTTTTCACGCGATGGTGAATTTCTCGTATCGCAAATGTTTTCATCATTAGCTCATTTTCTTTCAGCTTAAGCTCTGTTAGATCATGAATAATGAGTAGTGTGACTTTCTCGTTATGACTGCGAATAGGAATCTTTTTCACAATAAAGGACTTACGATCAATCGTAATTTCTAGGAAAAAGACATCGTCGCCTTTATCATAGACCTCCTGTAAAAAAGGTAAGATTTTATCCAACGCTATATTGTCAAAATTTTCTAATCCAGATAACTCCGAAATAAAATGATAGCCTGCTGGATTACTATAGATCACTTTATTTTCGTGATTTGTGAGAATAATCGACTCTACGAGTAAATCAGAAACAACTGGAATTGGTTGAGAATTTGGTTCAACAATATGCTCAATTAATGCAAAGGGCATATTCTGAAAATCATCCTTCGGTGTCGTTTGCATCTTCACCATTTTTTCCTGAATCAACACAGCAATTACTTGCTGCTGCTCATTAAAAATGGGAATGACATTTTGCTCCACCGTTATGCCTTCCTGCGTAATTGCTCTGGAAATGGATGATTTTTCTTTATGTTTAAACGCAGCAAATACAGCTGGTTCAAAACTTTCAAATACGAATTTTCCGATAACTGATTTTTCGTATAAACCAATCTCTTTCTTTGGGAATGCCTCTGCCACAACAATTGCATGTGGTAAATTCTCCAACAAGCAATCTATGAACATGTAACAATCAGTCAACTCAGCATAATACGTTAGCGTAGCCTCTATTTCTATTAACTTGTCAATATCCGTTGCCGATAGATTTGTATATTTTCTACACAATGATTGAATGTTCGACAGGTTTAAGCCCCCTATCAAGGAATAGTCAGCAAGCAATTTGACTACTCTTAAAAATCTTTGTCATTATTATAAACCTTTTGTGAAATTATTTTCAATATAAAAAATATATTCTTTCACAAGATTTCGTTGCATTACAAAGAACTATATAGCTTAAAAGAGAAATATTCAACAGTTTTTTAAAGATCCATAATTTAACTACACACATAATGTTATTTCGGTATAACAAAAAACGAGCTTACCTTTTTGGTAAACTCGCCTTCTTTCTATTTTATTTCTGGTACAACTGCTACAATATTTTCAAAGGCTGCACGCTGCTTTTGTTCATCTTCATTTAATAAAATGTGAATATCACCATGGTCATTCGATGTACGAATTAAGCGCCCCATCCCTTGCTGCAAGCGTAATTGCATGAAAGGTAGTTCCACTTCCTCAAATGGGTTTTCAGCAAATGTACGTTTCGCATCAAATAATGGGTCCTGTGGAGGAAACGGTAAATCATAAATAATCACACGCGTTAATGCTTCCTCAGGTAAATCTAACCCCTCCCATAAATGATATGAACATAATGTTTTAACTGTTCCTTGCTGGAAGTCTCGAACAATGGCTGATAGCTCTCGATCTCCTTCAAATGCTACATACATACGTTCCATTAGTGGTAATTCTGCCTTGAAATTTAGCATAGCTTGCTTCGATTTAAATAAAATCAACGTTTGCTCGCCATCTCGCAGCAACTGCTGAACACGCGCTGTTTTGTCTCGTTGTGTAAGCTCATGTAAATAGATTTTCATAACCTCATCATAGTCGAATGGGGAAGGCACAGAAAATGATTGGTAATCTCGAATTCCCAAACTATAGGCAATATAAGAAAAGTCTTTATTGACCGATAGAGTGGCAGAAGAAAAGACGATTGGAAGCTTTTTAGAGAATAATTTTTCTGCTAAAACTTCTGTGATTAAACGAGGCATAATGACGAGCGTTTCTTCACCATCTGTTTCCTCTAACCAATCTACTGCATCTCCCTGTGCGATGAAAATACGCAACGAAGCCTCATATTGTTCTAAATATTCTTCCGCCATATTTAGCTCATATTCAGGTATCATGTACATTTCTGATTCAAAAACGAATTCTTCCATCAATGTTTCTACATCATCTATTAATTGCTTCCCGTAAGCAAGCAATGTTTTTGATTTGTTTATGCGTTTGCGATCTTCATTAGAAGCGACGATATCATCACGAAGCTGATCAAAAAATAGTTCATGATCATCCTGTAATTTCTCCATTGCATACAGTGTGCGCTCGCGTACACCATCTACCATCAAGCGCTCCAATAATTGCACGATAGTCGTCGCCTGTACTTTATAGGTCATCGCTTTTTGCGCAGCATACTCCAATAAATGTCCTTCATCCAGCACCATCATTGATACCTCAGGCAGTAATGCTAGCTGACCTTCACGCTCACGAGATTCCTTTGTAGCCAAATGCTCCATTAGAAAATCTTGTGAACAAATAACAAGATCGGTTGATTTTCGATAATGAGAGCGATGCAATGTTTGCCCACAGCGATTACGAAGGTCACAAACCGAACATTGCATAATCGAATTGTAATTAACCTTTTGCCAATCCTCATCACTGACTGTTGGATAATCACTGCGTTCCCCATATGGATGAACAGCAATCATCGAACCTTGTGCATAAACACCATCAGGGATAGAAAAGGAAATATCATCAATCCATTCATCCGACTCCACTTTCTCTGCTTCCTCAAAGCGTTTTAAGCATAAATACTGATCTCTCGATTTTGCAAGTCGAACATCAATATCAAGTCCTAACGTTTTTTGGAGTTTATAAATATCGCCCCCCTCTTTTACAAGTTGGTCGATTAATGTTTCATCTGCACAAGCAATCAACGCAGGTTTCCCTGTGTAACGTGCATAGGAAATAGCTGGAAGCAAATAAGCGATCGTTTTGCCAGTTCCCACTCCTGCCTCTGCAAAGAGAACATTTTTTTCTTTTAGTGCTTGTTCTATTTGATAAGCCATAAAGATTTGCTCATCACGGCATTCAAAGCCCTTTTCTGGTAATTCATCATAAAGAACATCGCCCATCCAGTCACCTAATGAATCGAAAAATGAACGGTCCTTTGATAATGCAAACGGTAAAGATTTACGCAATTAATGTTCCCCCTCTAACTATCTGGTGCTATTATACGCGACGAAACGGAAGATAAGAAAAAATCTTATCTTCCGTTACTATTCGTTAATCTCTTTTAGACTTTTGACCCCAGAACTGATAATAATTTGTTTCAATAAAACCATTAAATAATTTACGTTTTTTCGTCGCTTGGCGTCCATATAATTCTTCAAAATTCTTCATGGAGGATAGCATATATACAGACCAAGTTGGATAGTTTTTCATGACCTTCCCAACATCGCGAATCACCTGTTCCACGACTTCCACATCACCAATACGCTCTCCGTACGGCGGGTTCCCAATCATGACACCATCCGTTAACTGTGTTGTAAAATCACGTGCTTGCATTTGCTTAAACGTGATTAACTCTCCAAAGCCTGCTTCCATTGCGTTTTCTTGCGCAATGCTGACCATACGGTGATCAATATCGGAACCAATAATTTCTAAAGGCTGATCATAGTTCGCTAAACTATCTGCTTCATCACGAACCGTATCCCAGATGGCAGCTTTCATCCATGGCCATTCCTCAGAAATAAATTCTCGGTTATAGCCTGGAGCTATATTTTGTCCAAACATCGCCGCTTCCAATGCAATAGTACCAGAGCCACAGAATGGGTCAACAAACGGGCGATTTGGATTCCATTTTGAAATTTGTACAAGTGCAGCTGCTAATGTTTCTTTTAATGGTGCCTCACCTTGAGCCTGACGATAGCCACGCTTATGTAGGCCAGCACCAGATGTATCAATCGTTAGTGTCGCCACATCTTTTAAAATTGAAACCTCAATTTTGTAAGTCGCTCCAGATTCATCTAAAAAGCCAAGTCGCTTATAATGCTGTTTCATTCGCTCAACGATTGCTTTTTTGGTAATGGCTTGACAATCAGGTACACTAAATAATTTCGATTTTACGGACTTTCCTGAAACAGGAAAAGCAGCGTCCACTGGTAAATACTTCTCCCAAGGGAGTGCCTTCACACTTTCAAATAATTGTTCAAACGATTTTGCTGGGAATTGTCCAACGACAATCTTTACACGATCCGCTACACGTAGCCATAAATTGGTACGCGCAATCGCCGTTTCATCGCCTTCAAAATATACTTTGCCATTGTCAACGGTTGTTTCATAGCCAAGTGCTTTTACTTCTTGTGCCACAATAGCTTCTAAGCCCATTGCTGACGTAGCTACTAATTGATAGTTTGCCATAGATTATTTCCTTCCTTGATGCTCAATTTCCCAATACTCCATAAACTCCATCAATTCGTTTAACGGGAGTGGTTTGCTGTAATAATAGCCTTGGATAATATCACAGTTCATTTTACGTAGTATATCCACTTGTTGTGCTTGTTCTACACCTTCAGCAACAACTTTCATTTTTAAGCGATGGGACATTTGAATAATCGCATCTACTACTGCCTGTTTTTCATCGAGTGATCCAATATGCTGGATAAAGCTACGATCAATTTTTAAACAATCTAATGGGAAGCGAACTAAATAGCTTAAGGATGAATAGCCAGTCCCAAAATCATCGATTGAGATTTTAAAGCCTAATTGTTTTAAACGAACCAATTTACTAACTGTCTCATTGGCACTGTTCATCACCGTTCGCTCTGTCACTTCTATTTCAAAATTGTTAGCTGGCATATTATAGCGCTCTAATATTGTTTGTATCGACTCCAAAAAATTCTGCTGTTTAAAGTGAATGCTCGAGATATTAATGGCGACAGGTGTTTTCCAACCAAATTGTCGCATTTGAATGACTGCCTCACATGCTTTTTCGATAATGAGCTCACTTAATGGGATGATTAGACCTGTATCCTCCGCATAAGTGATAAACTCAGCAGGCGAAACAAAGCCTAGCCTCTCGCTATTCCAGCGGACTAGTGCTTCTAAACCTTGAATCTGCTCATTTTCCATAGAAATCTTTGGCTGAAAATGTAGCTCAAATTCACGGTTTTCTATTGCTCTTCTTAACTCAGAATCTAGCAATAGCACTCGTTGTGCGTCGGTTTGCAGTTCATCAAAATAGAAGGAATAGCCGTTTAATTCATTCTTTTTTGAATAAGTCATCGCTCTATCTGCACAATTGATCAGTTCTTCTGTGTTTTTACTATCAACTGGATAAACGCTAATACCAATACTTGTAGAAATAAAAACTTCCTGATCATTTATCATCATTGGCTGTTCAATACTACTAATAATTTGTTCAGCAAATTTTGCAGCCTCTTTCACATTTTTCACATTGGTTAATGTAATGACGAATTCATCTCCGCCATATCTTGCAATAATATCTTTATTTTTCAGTAATTTTTTTAGTCGATTTGCTACTTCTATTAAAATTGAATCTCCAACAGCATGGCCTAATGTATCATTAATTTGCTTAAACCGATCCAAATCTAAGAAATAGATCGCATGCTGCACTGAATGAGAAATAGCAGAAGTTGATTCCAAGAGATTATCCATTCTTTCGATATAGGCAAAACGATTGGATACATCTGTTAATGAATCCGTGAGCAAACGCTTTTCTAATTCATTTTCTACTATTTTTCTTTCAGACAAATCTGTGAAAATACCACAGTAATTTGTAACCTCACCCTCATCGTTGGTTACACAAACAATTGTTAACCATTCAGGATATACGTCTCCAGTTTTACGACGGTTCCATATCTCACCTTGCCAAATGCCTTCTTGTCGTATCTGCTCCCACATCTCTAAATAGAACGGCAATTCATGTACACCAGATTGTAAAACGGCTGGCGTTTTTCCAACCACATCATCACATGTATAGCCTGTCACAAATTCAAAGGCAGGATTAACCATTACTATTTTTTTGTATTTATCAGTAATCATGATACCTTCAGATACATTTTCGAAGATTTTAAGTATTAAGGTAGTCGGATATTTAGATATCAGTTTCAGTTTATCCGTACTTTCCCAATTGTTTACTCCGTTCATGTTTCCGCTCCATCCTATCTCTCTATACTCCCTCTCAGAAGGGCATTTACGTCAGGCCAACCACTATGTAATTATTACGCTCGGTGTAATTGTCACTGACGCTTCTCTTTTGTGCAATGAATGCGTCCAGATTTTTCGAATTTGCTCGAAAAGCGCCTCAAGTAAATCTATGACAATCGCCGAAGGCATTCTCTTGATAAGCAGGTAACCCCATACATCTTAAACAAATAAACCACTTAAAGAGGTAGTTGCTATACCTGGCGTTTGCTTACAATACAAAATATGTGAGCAGTCAAGATCAATACATCACATTGATGCGATAACCGTTTTCAGATGTTGTGACTTAGAAGCGGTAGCGATACTTCTCAAACGTATAGCGCATACCAAGACTTGATTAACAAGGTTACTTTTTCCTCATGAATTCAAAATAAAAGCTCTCCACCGAATTGGAGAGCGCTTGTTATTTCGTAGATAAGCATCAAAAAATTCCATAAGCCATGTTTTGTTCCCGAGTACTCAAACAGCTTGCGCCTCGTACGATCAGGTGGTAATCATCTATCTACAGAGCAAACTCTGTCCCTCTATCCGTTCAATTCCTTCTAGAGAGTGCCCCTACCATAATTTGGGTTTCTCACTCGTGGGGTTTACCTCGTTCCACCTTGCAAGTTTCCAAGCAAGCTTCGTCACTGTGGCACTTTCAGGAAGTGTCAACCATATCCAGAGGACTTAGGTTTTCCTTCCGCCGTCAGCCTTAATAGCTGCCTTACCTTATTTTTTCAGTAAGCACGAACACTACGGTCATCTCAGAACCGTGCGAGCATGGACTTTCCTCTACGACGTCTAGCGCCGCAGCGATTACCAGAATTTCGTGATGATACGAAAGATTATACTAGAGTTTTATGTTAAATACAATATAATTGACTAAATTTATTCGTACAGCTTGCTACCAAATACATGTTTTTCTAAATTAGAAAGACGTTTTAAAATATCAAAATTCGTTGTACCAGCTGCCGCTGAAGCAACAGGTTGTCTCTTAGGTGTGCTTTCAATTTCTTCTTTTAACTGTCTATTTTCTTCACGTAGTTGGGCCACCACTTTTTCAAACGTTTCATAGTCTTGAATAATTTCATCAAGAAAAGAATCTACTTCTTCTACATTGTAGCCTTTAAAGTTCTTTTTAAATTCCTTTTCAAGGATCATTTTTGACGTTAATTTAATGTCCATTCACATCGCCCTTCCTCACACTACATACACGAATACATTATAGCATACTTCATCACATTATATCGTCTGAAAATACTAATTGTAAGGCTAAACTTGTCGTTTCACGCGCTTACCCACGAATTTATTTCTTATTTCCTAATCTGTGTAGTCTCTTTTCCCAAGAAATTTCCCATTTTTGTTTTTGTTCTGCTCTCCATTGCCCATTATTTCGAATGAGACGTATGCCTTCTTGCGTATAATAAAGGGCCTGCTCATAATCCTTCATTTGGTGCTCATAAAGTATGGCTAGCTGCTCAAGGGCATGTAACTTTGTTCTTGCTTCAACAAAATGAAGGGAGGCCACGAATGAGTCAATAGCTTCACTATAGCGTTTATTCTTCTTGTGCTGTAAAGCTAAATAATATTGAGCATTGCCCGCTTCTAGCGCATCAAATTTTGATGTCACCTTTTCAAAAATCCTCACACTTTGTGTGCTTTCTCTTAAATCACCATACCATTTCCCAATGTTGGTGAAAGTTTTTGCCGATTCTTCATGGTCCTGCTCGAACAATAAATACGTAGAATGACTATACAGTGTGATAAGTGATAGTAAATCCCACTCATTATGATGCAAAACCTTTATAAGAGCATCTGGAATGCCACTTTTTACTGCATCCAAATAAATAATAGGTGCGAGATGGCCTGGAATATCCCCTTTACGCGAAAAACCAAGCTTTTCTTCCTCGACAGATTTTAATTTTAAGCGCTCCATATCATTTTTCCATAAACGCTTCGAACTATGCAACAAATCGATCTGTCGCTGAGAGCGTAATTTTGGTAAGGTTTTTTGATGCAATGTCCATCGTGTTTCAAGCTGTGGCCAATCAAAGCTTTTCCCATTATAGGTAATCACAGTAGCTGACTTTTGCCAAAGCTTGGATTCAAATAAGAAGGCTGCTTCATGTGCAGGATCTGCCATAATATATTGTGTGAGGATAAAGGATTCTTCAGCTACCTCTAAAAATCCAAGCAAAAAAATATGGGTCCCAACACCCTTTAAACCTGTTGTTTCCGTGTCAAAAAATAAGACGGACTCTTCCATATCGAGCGCATAAGGATGATCAAACTCAGCATCTTGCCATTTTTTCAGGGCTTCAAAGAACGATTGTAGTTGATAATGTCCATGCTGATAGCTAAACGGATAGCTTACTTGACGCTTAAATACGATACCGTAATCATTTTCCACAACCGTTAGTCCCGCCTGTTTCCATTGCTCTGTATAGCTTGGCCTAGCAGGCTTTTGGAACGCTGATTCTTCAACTTTTTTAGCGGACATCGGTTTTTTTCCCAGCATTTTTTTCATTTGTAATATTTTATTTTCGTAAGACATGAATTTCACTCATTTTCTGCTTATTGTATAAGACATCTCTCTTGAAAGAGTAACATGATTGTTAACCTCATTCAAAATATTCTTCGTTGAAAATTGACTTACCTTGAATACAAACAAAGAGGGTGAAAGAACAAATTGACGTTCCTCACCCTCAGTTTACTATGCCATTAATTGTTGCAGTAATTTAGCTACCTTTCCTTTTGTTTGAAGCAATGATTCTTGTGCCCCAATACAGGAAGGACAGCCCGATTCGCATGCACAATTTGTAACATGCTCATATGTTTTCATGATTAGCTCTTCCCATAGTTCATATACCTTTTCACTTAAGCCGATGCCACCTGGATACTTATCATAGACAAAAAACGTTGGCCGCTCATTATGTGTGGCCTTCACCTGTGGTACAACGGCCACATCACTACTATCACATTGAATAAACAAAGGAATGAAGGCATTCATCGCGTAGGCTACCCCAGTCATAGCATCTGTTAGCTCTTCCTCTGTCCATTTATCTGGTGCTGTAAACGATAGCCACGAAGCACTTGTATGCATTTCATCAGGTGGTAAATGTATAGGTCCTGAGCCAATATTGTCATGTGTGCCAAAGCGTATTTTCTTGAAAATCGTCGCTTGTGCAACTAAGCCAACATCGCCAAAGCAGATTGTACCACCTGCGTATGAACGGTTACGATCTTCCTCTAAAACTTTCATTTCAACTGCTAGATTGGCATCTGTATAGTAATCAACATCTACTTCACGTACGTAGGCTTTCTTTTCCTCCCAGTCAAGCTTCTCTACTTGGAACTGAATGCCTTGGTGCAAGTAAATGGCTTCTTCATGCAAGAGTGTCATGGCACTATGACGATCCATTTCACCAATCACCTTTGTCTGTGCAGGAATGGTAAGATCAATAATGACTACATTTTCTTGTGACGCTGAACGTAAGCTAATATCATGCGCCGGGAAACGATCACTCATCCAATGCCATTTATCACTCGTCTTAAAAACTACCCCTTCTTCTGCTAAATACTCCAGCAATTCTTGTATGTCATATTCTCCATACGTATCGCCTGTTGAAAAAGGTAGCTCGAAGGCAGCACATTTCAAATGATCCATTAAAATCAGCATATTTTCTGGATAAATACGTGCTTCCTCTGGGGTACTGCCTAGTAAAAATAGTGGATGATTGACTACATACTGGTCCAATGCGGAAGATTGCGCAACATAAATAATCAATGCCTCATCCTGACGTCTCCCTGCACGTCCTGCTTGCTGCCAAGCACTCGCAATATTTCCTGGGTAACCTGTCATAATACATGCTTGTAATTGACCAATATCGACACCTAATTCTAATGCATTGGTGCTAACTACTGTTTGGATTGTCCCATCACGTAAGCCTTTTTCGATGACACGTCGTTCAGATGGCAGATACCCACCTCGATAGCCACGTACAGATTCATCGAGCAGCTTATTACGTGTAAGTTCCTTTAAATAGGTTACAATCATTTCTACTCGTACCCTACTTTTGGCAAAAATAATGGATTGAATGCCAGCCGTGTACAACCTCTTAGCTAAATCACTTACCTCTAATACAGCACTTCTACGCACGCCAAATGTTTTATGAATAATCGGCGGATTGTAAAAAAGAAAGGTTTTCTTACCAACTGGAGCACCCGAATCAGCAATGAGCATGTGTGATTCATTCGTTAGTAGCTCAGCAAGCTCTTTAGGATTTTTTATGGTAGCCGATGTACAAATAAACACTGGTTTACTCCCATAAAATTCACAAATTCTTTTTAATCTCCGAATAACATGCGCCACATGGGAACCAAACACACCTTTGTATGTATGCAATTCATCAATCACAATATATTGTAGATTCTCAAAAAGTGAAACCCATTTTGTATGATGCGGCAAAATCCCCGAATGAAGCATATCAGGATTCGTCATCACGATATGCCCTGCCTTACGAACCTTTTGGCGAATGCCTGGAGCCGTATCTCCATCATAGGTATAGCTTAAAATCTCCTCACCGCTTTGCTCAATGAGCTCATTCAAATCATTTTTCTGGTCCTGTGCCAGTGCCTTTGTTGGAAATAAATAAATGGCACGTGCATTTTTATCCTCCATTATTTTTTGTAGCACTGGCAGATGATAGCAATAGGATTTACCTGAAGCAGTTGGCGTAACCGCTGTAAAAGATGTACCACTCTGTGCCAAATCAAATGCCTCTCGCTGATGTGTATAAAGCTGCTCAATCCCTCTTGTCTGTAAGGCTTTCACTAAAGAAGGATGCAAATTCCTAGGAAATGGTGCATAGTTAGCTGGACGCCCCTCTAATGTTTGCCAATGCAGGACACGCTCTTTAAGTTCTTCATCATATCTCCACTCATGTAAAAGCTCACTAATCGTTCGTTTCTTCGATAACATCCTTTTCTCCCTCCTTAACTAATCGTTCAAATATTTTCAAAGTATAGGAAGTAGAATGTATGGCATCTAAAAAGCGTTTTTTACTTGTTTCTTTATAAAAAGATTGCACAACAAATTGCTCCATCGATTCAACGACTGAAGCAATTTGTTGCGTATGCATGTATTTCGGTCGATTTTTTTGAATCCATTTATTGGCTTCTTGCTGCCATTCCTTCAAAAGTTGATGGATTTCATCTGCATGTGGCTTTACCTCTTGAAAAAAATCAGGTGTTCGATCTTCCTCACGCATTTGCCAAAAACGTGAAACGCACTGATCACATTCATCTATTAATTTGGATGTTTGCTGGATAACTAACAATTTTGCACCTCATCTCTCAACAATTACACATAGCAAATATATTTCGGAGTGACGGCATATACATGGAAAGTATGTCTTGTCCAGTACGTCAGCTATGGAAATATCACTGTTTATGACAGCTATTTACCACACCTTTGTGGAAAATAATGTATCAATCTTCATGCTATTGCGTTAGTTCAATTGCTTATGAGATAAGTGTACCAAAGTCTATGATTTTTCACTACTAATAGGCGAACAAGCATTCTTTACTTGCCAGTTCTTTTCTGCTAAGCTTACTTTCTGGCTAACCGCTTTAAGTTGCATAAAAAAATGCAAACTATGAGCATTGTTTTCCAGTGACACTCTCGTGAAAAGTAATTGATTGACCAGATCTAACTGCGCAACTAATTGTTCTAACTTGTTCAAAATAACGCCTCCTTTGCTTTACTTTAGTATTCCTCGTATGTATAGAATTACCTTCATGCGTGACAAAATAAGCGTAAGTTAGCTGAAAGAAGAAGATTTTCGATAAATTTTTAATAGTGAACCTCTGACAAAAAAAATCGTCATGAATGAAAGGTCACTGTGTGAGTATATTTTCATCCCAATGACCTATTTAAATTTATCAGTTATTTTGACGATTCTAGTAATAATAAAGCTGGCGATTTTTCGACGCAAATTATTCATACTTACCATTTGTTTTCTACTATTCTAGTAACAATTTCATGAATGATGGAGGTAGAGAACAGCTATTAAAACATGGTAAACTAGGGATAGAAAAGCAGTAAGGTAAAGGGTGAGCTTAATGACAATTCGTTATCCAAACGGGAAATTGTATACCCCAAATGCTTCTGTACAGAAAACAGAAAAAAAGAGCAAAAACAAAGATTTATCTTTTAGTAATCGGGGGAAGACGCTAGAAGATGAAATTAATGAAGCAAACGACTATTATATAAAAAGGCGACTTGCTATCATTCACAAGAAACCTGTTCCTGTGCAAATCGTCAAAGTAGAGTACCCTTCACGAAGTGCTGCTGTCATTCGTGAAGCTTATTTTCGAACACCCTCTACAACCGACTACAATGGTGTTTGGAAAGGGCATTATATCGATTTTGATGCAAAGGAAACGGCTTCCAAAACAAGTTTCCCCTTAAAAAATATTCATGAGCATCAAATGACACATATGCAGCAAGTGACGGAACAAAATGGTGTGGCTTTTATTATCGTTCGTTTTTCGGCTTTTGAACGATATTTTATTGTGCCATACAAAGTTTTACAAAAGGCCTGGCAAGCAATGGAAAATGGCAATCGTAAATCGATACCCTTTTCGATCATCGAAGAAGAGGCATATGAAATTCCTACGAGCTATTATCCGCGTATCGATTATTTACCCATCATCCAACAATTGATTGATGCAAAATGCTACGGGTCTGAAAGTGAGGAGAAATAAGAATGACTGAACGTCGTCGAACACGTGGAGAGCATCAAAAAGCTCTCGCTGAAAAAAATAAAAATAAAAAAACCAAACCAGCCTCATCCGCTAAGTCATGGTTTAAACGCATTTTCTTAACAATCTTAGCCACCGGTGTAGCTGGCTTAATTGGAGGAGCTGCATTATTTGCCTTCTATGCAAGCACGGCTCCAGAGCTCGATGAAGAATTACTGAAAGATCCTGTTTCTTCAGAGTTCTACGATAAAAACGGTGAATTATTTGCAACAATCGGTGCTGAAAACCGTAAATATATAAAATATGAAGATATACCTGAAGATATGATCAATGCTATTCTGGCTACAGAAGATGTACGCTTTTTTGAGCATCATGGTATGGATTTTTATCGTCTAGGTGGTGCAATCCTAGCAAACTTCCGTGATGGCTTTGGTGCGCAAGGTGCATCGACTTTAACACAGCAAGTAGTCAAAAACTCATTTTTACAAAACGAGAAGAAATTAAAGCGTAAAGCACAGGAAGCATGGCTTGCCTTCCAATTAGAGCGTAAGTATACGAAAGAAGAAATTTTTGAAATGTACTTCAACAAAATGCTTATGTCAGGTCGTATCTATGGCTTCGGCACAGCCTCACAATACTTCTATGGTAAAGAATTAAAAGATTTAACTTTAGATGAAGAAGCACTATTAGCAGGGCTAGTGCAACGACCAAATGCATATAATCCATTAAAAAACCCTGAGCTTGCAAAAAAACGACGTAATACCGTTTTAGGATTAATGTATCAACACGGAAAAATTTCTAAAGCCGAAATGGAAGAAGCCAAAAAAGCAGAAGTTCAATCAGGTTTAGCGGATGATGCAACACGCCAATCATTTGCAGGTTCCAAATATGATGCCTTCCTGGATATTGTTATTAATGAATTAGAAAATAATGGTGACGGTTCGGCAATGGCAGAAGGAATCAAAGTCTATACGACGCTTGATCCAAATGCTCAACAAGTTGTAGAAAATGTGATGAATGATGATAGTAATTTCCCAACTGAAGATATTCAGTCAGGTGTGGCGGTCGTTGATACAAAAACAGGTGCCATTCAAGCCGTTGGTGGCGGTCGTAAATATGGTGCAGAACGTGGCTGGAATTATGCCGAGGACTTAACAAATAATCAACCAGGTTCCACAATGAAACCGTTAGTTGACTATGGGCCAGCAATTGAATATTTAAAATGGTCTACAGGTCAAACACTTGTCGACGAACCAATGAACTATACAGGTACAAAGCAAACAATCACAAACTGGGATGGCAGATATATGGGTGCCATGACTGCACGTAAAGCATTATATGCTTCACGGAACGTCCCAGCTGTCAAAGCATTACAGGAGGTTGGCACAGAAAAAGCCAAGGAATTTGTTGGACGTTTAGGAATTGAAACAGAAAACCTCTATGAGTCCGATGCAATTGGCGGTGGTGCTATTACTATCTCTCCTATTCAAATGGCAGCTTCCTATGCTGCTTTCGGTAATAACGGGGTCTATACAGATCCACATTCGATTACAAAAATTGTCTATCGAGATGGTAAAACGTCTAAAAACTATACACCTGAGTCTAAAGTGGCTATGAATGATTATACGGCTTACATGGTAACAGACATGCTACGTGATGTAGTCGGCAATAAGCCTGATGCCTCAGGAACTGCAGCCAATGTGCCTGGCTTAGATATCGCAGGTAAAACAGGTACAACTAACTATTCAGCAGAAGACTTTAATAAATATAATTTACCGAATACGAGTGTGCCAGATTCATGGTTTGCTGGTTACACAACTAACTATTCCATCGCTATATGGAGTGGCTATGAAAAACACTTTGATCCAATTACAACGTGGGAAGAACGTCGATTACCACAAAACTTATTTAAGACGATTATGCAAGAAATTTCAGCGAATGTTGAGACAGCTAGCTTCAAAAAGCCAAGTACTGTTGTAGAAGCAACGGTGGAAGTAGGCTCTAAACCTTTAAGATTGGCAAGTGACTATACACCTAGCGAACTACGTCAAACAGAGTTATTCGTTCGCGGGACTGAACCAACAGAGGTTTCTGAGGTCTATGAGGCGCCAGAGCTATCTACACCTTATAATGTTTCAGCAAACTTAGATTTAGGAGCACAGTCGATCAATATTTCTTGGGAACATGATGCCATCCTAAATCCAGAAACCGATGAACCATTACCAACTTCATTTGAAGTTTCTGCCACACGTGAAGGTGGAGAAACGGTTGTCCTTGGCACAGCAGACACGAAAGGCCTAACTGTTACTAACACACTTGAAGATGGTAACTATACAATCTCTGTCGTAGCCATTGTAGATGGCACACGCAGTGAGCCTGGGACAACTACCTTCCAGATCACAAGTACCCCTGAGGAAGATTTGGAAACGGAAGATCCAGATGAACCAGATATTGATTTACCGATTGATCCTGGTCAAGAGGATAATGATCAAGGTAATAACAATAATGGCAATGGTGACAACGGTAATAACAATAATAATAATGGTAATAACGGGCATGGAAATGGCAATGGCAATGGTGGAAACAATGGCAATAATGATGGAAATCAGCAGCCAACACCTCCTACCGAGCCTACCAACCCAAATGAAGAAGACCAAAGCTCAGAATAAAGAAAAAACCGAGAAGCAGTTCATTCACTGCTTCTCGGTTTTTTTATTGATGAAGGGCTCTGAAGAGGCTATCCGTCAGTTTTGACGGTCTATCCTTCACTCTACAAGGTCTATCCGCCACTTTTCGCGGTCTATCCTTCACTTTACATGTCCTATCCACTTTTTATACTCTATCCATCCACTCTAACTTTTACTAGCTTGAATCCGTAGTCGTGCTGTGCGCTTTTTCGTTTCTTTAAATAGCTCATCTAGTTGACGATAGCATGCATATTGACCTGGCTTAGCTTTAATAAAGGCTAATCGCTCAATCCCATTAATCGGTAGCACTTCATCGCCTGCAGCTTGCACAAGTTGTTCAAATAGCTCGATGGCATCTTCCATTAGCCCTTTTGCCAGTCCATTTCTTGCATCATGTGCTGTATGGATAGCGGCTTGTAGTGAAGTCCATTGGGCAAACCAAGCATCTACTTTTTCTTTTGCAATGGCTTCACTATTCATGCTTCCTTCACCATGCCTTTCTTTAAACGCTTTTGCCCTTCACGACAATCGTCGAGTAAAGGGCAGGTACGGCATCCAGGATTTTGGGCCTTACAATGATAACGTCCAAAGAAAATTAATTGGTGATGCGTTTTTGACCATTTGTCCATTGGCGTTTTCTTCATAATCGTTTCTTCCACTTCAAGCACCGAATCTTTCCATCGACAGAGCCCTAGGCGTTTGGATACTCGCTCCACATGGGTATCCACTGCAAGTGCTGGAATATCGAAGGCTACTGAAAGCACAACATTGGCCGTTTTTCGTCCTACACCTGGTAATGTCACCAATGCTTCACGTGTTGCAGGGATTTCGCCACCGTACTCATCTAGTAAACGTTGACATAGAGCCTGAATATTCTTCGCCTTATTGCGATAAAGGCCAATAGAGCGAATATCCTGTTGCAATTCCTCTATAGAAACAGCTAAATAATCTTCTGGTGTTTTATATTTTTGAAATAAGGTTTTCGTTACTTTATTGACTAGTACATCTGTACATTGTGCAGATAATAATGTGGCAATCGTTAGCTCAAAAGCATTATCATGGACGAGCTCACAATGTGCGTCGGGAAACATTCGATCCATTTCTTCTAGACAATGCTCCCACTGTTTTTTCGTTAACAAACTGGATGCCCCCTATTCTCTTTCTTCCAACCAATTATAAAAAGGAACTCTACCCGTTGACTGCGTTTCTTGTTGAATTGTTCGAGCTGGTGCTCTGTTAAATGTCTGTTTCTCACGGAACTGTTCACTTTGCTTTTGTGCGGCTTGTGGTGTCGTAATATTTTTCTTTTTCCATTCTAATAAAATGCGATCAATATAGCGAATACTCAATTTCCCAGCAAAGACAGCCTCCTTTAGCGCCTCTTTGATGAGTGCGGGACTATGCTTGTCCTCATCAAGCCAGCATCCAATTTTTTCAAGTTCTAAAGGAGATAAAAGACGCCCCATTTCCTCTTCAAAAAGACGGAATATCTCCCCTTCTTCTTGCTGAAGTGTCACTGCCGTTTGTTGCTGCTCTTTCATATCAATCATCTGTAAAATGCGCTCCCATAGCGGGTATACGGAATACTTTTCATATAGCTTACCACCCGCGTCGACATCTCGTGTAATTTCAAGAAAACCCTTCTGCATTAATCGCTGTAAACGGGATGTGATGTCATTATCAGACATTGTGAGACGATTTTTTAGATCATTAGGTGTTGGGAAGTCATTCTCCTCCATATGAAAGGCCAATAAGTGCATGACAATCAGTGCCTCTTCATCCTCCATGTTTAACTCCTTATAAAACTGAAAAAAAAGCTGTGGAATGGGAATCATTCTCTGCTCAGTCCATGTACGGAGTCGATGATTATTTACGTTCATTATTCTCCAGACTCCTTCTTTAAGTAAGTAGAAAAGCCGCGTAGATAGTTCACTACGCGACTTTTAAATTGATTAGCTTATGGATATAAGCGGTTTAGTAAACGTGGGAATGGAATTGTTTCACGGATATGCTCTGTGCCTGAAATCCATGCTACAGTTCGCTCTAACCCTAGACCAAAACCTGAATGTGGAACAGAGCCATGTTTGCGAAGCTCTAAATACCAAGCATAGGCATCTAATGATAGGTTATGCTCTTCCAGACGTGATTTTAATAAATCGTAGTCATGGATTCGCTCGGAACCACCGATAATTTCTCCGTAACCCTCTGGTGCAATTAAATCAGCACATAATACAACATCATCGCGATCTGGGTGTGGTTGCATATAGAACGGTTTAATGCCTACTGGGTAACAAGTAATAAATACTGGTCTGTCAAATGAATTCGCAATCGCTGTTTCATGAGGCGCACCAAAATCATCGCCCCACTCAATATCGTCGAAGCCTTGTTCGTGTAAAAGCTTAATCGCATCATCATAAGAAATTCGAGGGAATGGCGCTTTAATGTTTTCAAGTGTTGATGTATCACGGCCAAGTCGCTCTAGATCTAATTTGCAGTTTGCAAGTACAGATTGTACGATGTGCGCTACATATTGCTCTTGTACTTCTAAATTTTCTTCAAATTCTACGAATGCCATTTCAGGCTCAATCATCCAAAACTCAATTAAATGACGACGAGTCTTAGATTTTTCAGCACGGAAAGTTGGACCGAATGAGAAGACTTTTCCTAAAGCCATCGCAGCAGCTTCCATGTAAAGCTGACCAGATTGAGATAGATACGCATCTTCATCAAAATATTTTGTATGGAACAGCTCTGAAGTACCTTCAGGCGCAGAACCTGTTAAAATTGGTGGGTCCATTTTTGTAAAACCGTTGTTGTTGAAAAATTCGTATGTAGCGCGAATAATTTCATTACGAATTTTCATAATGGCATGTTGTTTACGAGAGCGCAGCCATAAATGACGGTTATCCATTAAAAATTCTGGACCATGTTCTTTTGGTGTGATTGGGAAATCTGTTGCTGCATGTAGTACCTCGATACCAGTTATAGCAAGCTCACAGCCAAAGCTTGAGCGTTCGTCAGCTTTCACCTCACCAATCACATACATAGAAGTCTCTTGCGTCATCCCTTTTGCCGTAGCAAAAATTTCTTCGCCTACTTCTTCTTTCACTACAACGCCCTGTACAAAGCCAGAGCCATCACGTAGCTGTAGGAACGCGATTTTTCCGCTTGAACGTTTATTGGCTAACCAAGCGCCAATTTTGACTGTTTCACCGATATGCTGTGGCATATCTTTAATCATAATTTTTTTCATAGAAATCCTCCAAAGTTGACTAGAAGGATTAGTCTTGCCATTTTGATTTTACGAATGTATCAATACGACGGACTGCCTCTTCTAATAAGTCTAAAGATGTAGCATAAGATAATCGCATAGTAGTTGGTGTACCGAAGCCAGAGCCTGGAATCACTGCTACGTTTGCTTCTGTTAAAATATCCGCAGCAAATGCATCTACTGAATCATAGCCAGTGTGAGCCATAGCTTCTGCTACGTCTGGTAATAGGTAGAATGCACCCTGTGGCTTTAATACATGGAAGCCAGGAATAGCACTTAACTGTGGGTAAATTTTTTCAAGACGAGATTCAAATGCCTGACGCATTTCCTCTACCGCATCCTGAGAGCCATTATACGCCTCCACAGTTGCATATTGTGCTGTTGTTGTCGCATTAGATGTTGAGTGTGATGCAAGGTCAGTCATTGCTTTAATAATGTCTGTGTCACCTGCAGCATATCCAATACGCCAGCCTGTCATAGAGTGAGATTTTGCCACACCATTAACAACGATTGTACGTGCTTTCACTGCATCAGAAAGTTGTGCAATTGAAAAATGCTCAATACCATTGTATACAAGCTTCTCATAAATTTCATCTGACACGATTAAAATATCTTTTTCTTCTGCAACAGCAGCAAGTTCTGCAAGCTCTTCACGAGAATAAATCATGCCTGATGGGTTGCTAGGAGAATTAATAATCACTGCTTTTGTCTTGTCTGTCACAGCTGCTCTCAGTTGATCCGCTGTAATTTTATAGCTTTGTTCACGTGTACCTTCAACATAAACTGGTACGCCGCCAGCTAATTTCACTTGTTCTGGATAAGACACCCAATAAGGGATTGGAATAATAACCTCGTCGCCTTCATTTAAAATCACTTGGAATAGCGTGTATAAAATATGCTTTGCCCCTACACCAACAATGATTTCATTTGGCTGATAGGTAAGGTTATTATCACGTTGAAGCTTATCAATAATGGCTTTTTTCAGAACTGGAAGTCCGCCAGCGGGTGTATATTTTGTATACCCTTTTTCCATTGAGTCAATGGCAGCATTTAAAATATTTTGAGGTGTATTAAAGTCTGGTTCACCAGCTCCAAGACCAATCACATCAATACCTTGCTCTTTCAATGCTTTTGCTTTTGCAGTAATCGCTAATGTTGAAGATGGTGTTAAAGTTTTTACACGTGTTGCTAATAAATTTTTCATTCGGGATCTACTCCTCTTATAAATTCGTAATGCGCTTCCACCAGTCGCCATCCTTAAACAGAATATAGACATAGTTGAGCTGGTCGTGGTCGTTCAGATATGTAATTTCCCAAACTGCGCCAGGCTCCTCATAGCCTAATTTCATGTGGAGGACTTTTTGTACATTTCCTTCATTTTTAAAAACCGATAATGCTTGCTTTTCCGTAATACCATCTTCTAATATCACTTCCTGAATGGAATCCTTGTCTAGATTCGTCGGAACAAAGACAGCTTTTTTATCACCGTATTCGTCTACCCCGAACACAGTAACATACGAATGTTTGCCATTATATGTGTAGGACTCCGATACAATTGCGAGAGCTTTGGCATCGAGTGCCAACTGTTCAGCCTGCTCTTCAATTGAACGGAACGGAGCCTCGGCTTTCCAGAGTACTAAAATACTAATGACAAGTGACAACGAAACAATAAAGACAGAAATGAAAATTAACCAGTTTTTCATCTATTCACCTTATGTTTCACATCGAGCTGTTTTGGCATAACACATAGCTGATGCATGTGTGTGTCTACAACTGTGTAACCATTCATTTTGCTTTCCATTTTGTCAACCTGCTTTCTTTCCTCATACCACAACATTATACAACAATTTTGTGCTGTCGTGTTTCTTAATTTCATATATTGTACGTTGCTAGAACAACGTTTTCAAATGATGACTACAGTAAATTTCATTTCACCTCATAGAAGCCTCGTTTTGGGCATAAAAAACATGGTCCTATCACAAGAAAAATTCCTATTTAACTATGTAAATAGGAACCTGTCATTATGATAATTCGTATAGCACACAGCTCGCACGGCCATTCGCCTTTGCTTGGTATAAACAGCTATCTGCTTGCTCAAATAGCTCCTTGTATTGATAGTTTTTCTGATTATTCACACAAGCACCCATACTGACTCTTAAGGGATAACTTTGCTGTTCCTGTTCGAGCTTTAGTGAGAGCAAATAGGCATGTGTGTTATGGACCAATGTTTTGATATAGTCCTTCTGAGAATGCCTAAAACAAAGGATGAATTCATCTCCGCCATAACGAATAATTTCTACATCTTCATCCTGTAAAAAATCCTTCAAGCTGTTAGCTAAAAGCTGTAAAATCATATCTCCAAATAAATGACCATGCGTGTCGTTAAATAGTTTAAAATAATCGACATCCAAAACCGTAATACATACATAGGATTGCGTTATTTCGGCTGCATTGAGCCATTCCTGTAGCTCATAGTCTAAAAAATGTCGATTTAAAACGCCTGTTAATGGATCATAATGTGCTTTTTTCTCAAGCTTTTCCTTTTGACGCTTAAATTCCAAGTTCATTACTTGTTGTAATAAATTTGCAACACTCATTTTTTCCGAGAGATCAATATATTCACGCTGTACATCAAAAATTTCATCTCGCCAATCCAATTGATACAATACATTTAACAGTAAGCGCATCACTTTTTTTGTAATTGGCTTATCTCCATAAGATCGGGCAAGATCTATGGCTTGTTTATAATAAAATACAGCTTCTTCAAGCTTTTGCTGTTTTTCAAATAAAAAACCGTAGCCAAACAATGCCGCTACTTTTTCTCGTTTATGATGATGAATAATAGTAGAGGATAACGTACTGTCCAGCAATGCCTTCCCCTCTTTAAAATCCCCTTCTAAAATATATACATCTGCTAAATTATTATTAATACGAATATCATGTAATTTTGCTAGATCAGGCATTGTTCTAGCAAGAGATTTATTATATTCCCTAGCTAATAGCCCTGCTTGAAGTGCTTCCTTTGTACAGCCCTTCTCTACCTCTAAATAGCACAGATTATTATGACAGCGAACAAGCATGACAGGATCTTGTAGCTCCTGTGCATAGGCGATAGATTTTTTCGTCATCTCCACCGTTTTTTCACGGATGCCAACTAAATCATAGATTAATGACATTACTAAATGATAATGCATTAAATCTTTTGTCGTACCATAATTTTGACAAATGGCCTCATAATCATGTATAAGATTAACCATGCTTAATGTGTCACCTAAAGAATGATGAACTAATATTTTTTGATAGTACAAATCCATGACATATGGATAGTTATTGCTCTCTAATGCGACTAAAAGACCTTGATCAGCAAGCTTTAGTGCTTTCGTTAAATACCCCTTTGTGCGCATCTCCATTATCGTTTTATTTAATTCTTCTAATGTTAATTCCACCGTTTCACCACTTCTCCATACCCCATATCATCCAGTTTACTTTGTGCTTTCTCAATTATAAGACATATGTATTCACTTCGTCCGCCTTTTTCGTATGATACCAACTATTACCTACAACGCAAAAA
This sequence comes from Lysinibacillus sp. 1 U-2021, assembly GCF_029916965.1. Lineage (NCBI taxonomy): Bacteria > Bacillati > Bacillota > Bacilli > Caryophanales > Bacillaceae > Lysinibacillus > Lysinibacillus sp. 1 U-2021. The sequence goes on along the minus strand of NZ_CP123966.1, from coordinate 2,655,517 downwards.
TCTTTTGTGATGATTGTTTTAAAATCTTACATCTGTTTGCTTGAAAGTGAATCATCTTATCCCATCATAATATGTAGGTAAATTTTTTATGTCTTTACACATTTTTCTCCATTTTTGTCCTCGTTACCTGTTGTTTTTACCCATATGATGAGTTAATTAGCTTTTTTAGTATTGAAAAGGGACGTGATGTTGTGAGTATGCAAATTAACCCTTCTGATCCAGCAACGATTCCAAAATTTGTAGATGAACTTCCAAAACCAATGATTGCTAAACCAAAATACAGCAGAGGGCAACAGAAGAATGATTATTACGAATTGGTCATGATGGAGGGCCAGCATCGTTTTCATAAGCATTTTCCAAACTCATTAATTTGGGGCTACAATGGGCTTTACCCAGGGCCAACCATAGAAGCTTCTAAAGATAAAACTATCTATGTGAAATACAAAAACCAGCTGCCCTTACAGCACTTTTTACCAGTAGATTTTACGCTTCATGCTGCAAACGATTCACAAGAAGTAAGAACAGTTACGCACTTACATGGTGCCAATGTGGATTGGCAGAGTGATGGCCATCCTGAAGCATGGTACACAAGAGACTATCGGCATACTGGTCCAAAATTTAATAAGGAAATACATGAATATACGAATCATCAACCTGGCACTACCATGTGGTATCATGACCATGCCATGGCTTTAACGCGTTTAAATGTATATGCAGGATTAGCAGGCTTTTATTTACTGAGGGATGCCCTTGAGGAACGCTCTAATTTACCCTGTGGAGACTATGAATATCCGATTTTAATTCAAGATAAAACGTTTAATGAGGATGGCTCATTGTTTTATCCTGACGAACCACCCTTTCCCGTGCCTGTTCATCCCTCTATCACACCAGGCTTTGTTGGCAATACGATAGTGGTTAACGGAAAACTATGGCCTTTTTTAGATGTTGAGCCACGTAAATATAGATTTCGTTTACTAAATGGCTCTAATCGACGAGGCTATGTCATCAGTCTTTCCAATGATCAACCAATGTTTCAAATTGGTACAGATGGCGGTTTCTTATCAGCACCACAACTTATCCAATCTGTCGAGTTGCTGCCAGCTGAACGCACGGATGTCATTATCGATTTTTCAAGCTGTGCTGGACAGGAGATTACCTTACTTAATACTGATACCGATTTCAGTGATGAACACACAAACGTGATTATGCAGTTTCGAGTAACTTTACCTTTGAAATGTGAAGATACAAGTGAGATTCCAGAAAGACTTGCCGTTTCTATGGATTTACATCCACACCATGCACATATTGAAAGACAACTACCATTGACGGCGACTACAGATGAGTTTGGTCGACCTATGTTGCTGTTAAATGATCGTATGTACCATGATCCAGCAACTGAAAAACCTTCTTTAGATAGTGTGGAAATCTGGAGCTTTATTAATGCTACACCCTTTATCCATCCTATTCACCTGCACCTCATTCAATTTAAAATTCTGGAACGAAGGCCGTTTGATTTAGAAATCTATCAAAATGAAGGCATCGTACAATTTACAGGGCCGCCTGAAGAACCAAGAGACTATGAGCGAGGTTGGAAAGACACGGTGAAGGCTGACGCTGGAAAGGTAACAAAAATTATTATGCATTGGAAAGATCATGTCGGGAATTATATGTGGCATTGTCATTTCCTTGAGCATGAGGATCATGATATGATGCGACCCATTCTCGTTATGAAAGACGTCCATGCTGTTCAGCAGCCTCATGCAGCAGTAGAACATCCTGGAACACATCAAGAATCAACAGCTCCCACAAATCCTACAAATCCTACAAGTACTACCCATCATAGTGAATCTTCAGCACCACTATTCAATGAGGTAGAACACTCACAACTTGAGGAAGAAAAGGTAGTCTCACCTCAAGAAGAAGAATCCATTACTATTCATATAGGAGATAATACACAACATATGCCAACGCTACTGTTTCCATCCCTTCCTACCAATACTCCTACGAGCAGGCATAGGCCTCGTCAAAGAATCCGAAGATTTTAGCTAAGTATCGCTTTACAAAGAAAACTACCAATGAAAAGGTGGTTTTCTTTGTTCTAGCAATTTATTTGACCTCCAATTGCCATATTCTTTTCGTTACGAAAGCTAATAATAATACACATACAGAGATTATAAAGACTGGTATATAGATGTTGGCTTGAAAGAACTCAAATAGCAACCCATACCCCATCTGCCCAAGTGGTGCCATACACTGTGATACTGCCATCATAATTGCCATAACCTTCCCTAATTGTTCATTTGGTGTTTCTTTTTGCACAAGGGTCATTACGTAAATGGAGATAATCGTCATCATCATCGCAATGATAAGAGCACAACCAATAAATAAGCTATACGATGGATAATAGCCAATTTGAAAGGCGCGAGGGAGCACAGACATAGCCATGGGAATTACCAAAAAGGCTGACATCAATACCCAAATATAGAGGGTGTGAATACGCAGCTTTTTTGCAAAGTACCCCATCGTTAACGCGCCTAAAATCGTCGCAAAATCAATAATCCCCATTCCTATTCCATACAATGTATCACTACTTTTCATCGTGACACGAAGAATAATAGGCACACCAACGATAAAAAGTGGAGTCAATAGTAAATTCAATAAAGCAGCAAGTAGCGTACATTTTAAAATAAAAGTTTGCTTCACCACATAAGTAAAACCTTCTTTCATGTCTTTGATTAAGGTCGGCATCAAATGACCATCATAGCTACGTTTTACAAATGGGATTGTCATAAACATTTCTATAATAGCCGTAAAGAAAAATAATAAGCCACTTACTATGACGAGAAGTTTGAGGCCGAGCATTCCATATAGTATCCCCCCTAGCACAGGTGCTGTCACCCCCGCTAATGCCTGGACCCCATTGACGACCCCATTAGCCTGCTCAAGCTTTTGTTCGCTAACCAATAGCGGAATACTAGCCATTACAGCTGGCGTGTACATGGCACTAATGAATGAAAGAAGCACCATAACCAACCCAATCCATAGCACAGAATGATTATCTGTTAGTAATACAATAAAAAACATCAATACAATGCCACTATTGACAAAATCAAATAGGACCATTAAATTTCGCCGATTAAAACGATCTGCTATTGCGCCACCAAATGGTGTAAGTAAAACAGGTAGGCTTGAAATAGCAAAAAGTACAGCAAAAAGATCTGCCCGTCCTGTTACATCTAAAACAAAAAGTGAAAGAGCAAATCTTAATAGTGCAGAGCCTAAAATAGAAATAATCTGCCCAGCTACCATAATGATAAAATCTTTCGAAAAGCCTTTTTCTTTGACTAGCATTTTCATATAAAAAACACCCCTCACTATTCTTAGACCGACAGTCGGTCATTTAATATGGTAAAAAATTGTAGGCACAAGTTGAGGCTTTACAAGCTTCTAGGACTTGCCCTACAAATTAGACTGACTGTCGGTTTATAAATAGTATATGTGAACTCCCCAAAAAAAGGAACATATTTTTATATCTTCCTTTTTGTTAACCCTATTTACTTTTAAAGTAATGTTTAATTTGCTCAATCATAGCAGTAGTTGCCTGACTAACATAGCGATCTACACGGAAAATAATGGATAGGCTTCGGCTTGGAGCACCATTTGAAATTCGTATACTACACAAACTAGGATCATTCATTTGTTGGAGCAAAGGATAGGGTTGCACCGTTACACCAATATTGGCTCGAACGAGATTCATAATGGACGTGACAGAGCTTGTTTCAAGAATAGAATGAATGTGAAAACCATGCTTTTTTACAGCCTCTTCTACTATCTCTCTACCAAGAAAACCTCCAGGATACATCACCATAGGAAGGCCCTCTAATTCAGCAATTGGGATCACTGTTTGCTGTGCCAATGGATGCTCCTTTGAAACGGTCAGTACATATTCCTCTCTACATAAAGGAATAATGACCAATCGATCATCTGATTCTACATTCGTCCCAATACCGATATCCACTTCATTTTCGAGAACCTGCCGCATAATATCGATGGAAGCAAGTATCTTTAATTTTACCTTTGGAAATTTTTGATGGAAATCAATAACAAGCTGTGTAATCCGATAATCAAGATCAGATGGCATGATGCCAATACTTATTTGTCCCCCTTGTAGCCCCTGTAAATCTTTAATCGAATCTTTGACATTTTGTAATGTATTAAATACCTCTGTTGTATAGCTAAACAAAAGAGAGCCTGCCTCAGTCACAACAATTTTTTTGCCAATACGATCGAACAATGGCATTCCTAGCTCATCCTCCAGCACACGTATTTGCTGGCTTAACGTTGGCTGAGAGATGCCAAGTTTCTCAGCAGCTTTTGTAAAATGTAGCTCCTCATAGACTGCCATAAAATAATGCAGATGCCGTATTTCCACATAGATCACGCCCTATCATAGTTTCTAACTATCATTGTAATAGTAATAATAGTATTGTTCAATCATTCTAATTCAGATAGACTTCAATTTAGGCTTACTATTTATTTGATAGGACGGAGAGGAAAGACAATGAATATAAAACACAAAATTGTACCAATTATTGCCATTATTTTAGCTTCTTTTAATTTACGGCCTGTCATTACTTCGGTGTCCCCCTTATTAGGAACTATTCGCCAGACTTTACATATGAGCGCAGCTACTGCTAGTTTGCTAACTTCTTTAGCTGTGCTATGTATGGGCTTATTTGCACCTTTCGCAATCAAACTAGCTAATCGTTGGAGCATCGAGCGAACTATCGCTTACGCTCTTATTCTTATTGGATTAGCAACAGCTACCAGATATTTTGCTAATACTGCCTGGATCATGCTAGTAACAGCCTTGTTATCAGGCATTGGCATTGCCATCGTAGGACCACTGTTATCGGGCTATATTAAGGAGAAATTTGCGAACCCTTCCCGTGTAGTTGGGATTTACTCGCTAGCACTTGTAGTAGGAGCTGCACTTGGCTCTGGGCTTTCTATTCCATTAAGCAATTTTTTTCATTCATGGCAAGTTTCTTCTGCCTCCTGGGCTATTCTTGCTTTACTCGCTTTATTCTTTTGGTGGAAGCCAATCGAACAAAAAGCAGTTACTGCTTCAGTCACAGATTTACCTAGTAAGAGCAACAGTGTGAAGCAAATGTTAATGAATCAAAAGGCTTGGCTTTTAACAGGCTTTTTTGGGTTAATGGCCTTCATGTTTTATACCATCATGGCTTGGTTACCTCCCATCGCAGAAAATTTAGGCTATAGCAAACACGACGCTGGAATGATGCTGACACTATTAACAATTGCCCAAATGCCAGCTACATTTTTAGTGCCTATATTAAATAACCGTTTTCAGCATCGAGCCGTATGGCTAGTAGGTAGTTCATCATTAGAATTAATTGGTTTATTGATGCTACTGTTTTCTTATAATCCTTGGCTGAGCAGTATTCTGATTGGCCTTGGTGCAGGTGGGCTTTTCTCATTAGGGCTAACATTACCAATTGATGAGGCCAAAGATATTCACGAGGCTAGCTTCTTAGCTGCTATGACACAATCAGTTGGCTTTGTATTTGCTGCATTGGGCCCCTTCTTTGTCGGTCTTGTTCGAGATTTCACAGGCAATTTTACAACTGCTATTATTGGCATGATCATCATCGTCCTTGTGATGATTCTGATTCAACTAAAAATTGGAAACCAAAAGCAACCGCAAATGCATCATATTCACATGAAAAAGACGACTTTCTAACAAGGAAGGTCGTCTTTTAATGATGGAATCGATTTTGTGCATTTGTTGTATTGCCTTCACGGGATGACACTGGACATACATGTAGCGTCTTCAACTGATGATTGCTAATTAGCTGACTGAAGCATATCTTAGCACAACTGCCTCTAAAACATCGATTCCTATTAATATATCTTCAAGCTCCGTATGTTCATCTGGATGGTGACTTAAACCATCCACCGAAGGAATAAAAATAAGGCCAACTGGTCCGAGCCTTGTCATATTCATAGAATCGTGACCTGCTCCACTTTGCATATATTGATAGGATAGTTTCTTCTCTACACAAATTGTTTCTAAATCTTGCATTAGCTTTGGAGAAAGCAGGACAGGATCCTCTGAGCTAATGACATTGTATGCAATCGCAAGCTGCCTCTTTTGTTGAACGTTTGCAATAACCGTATAAAAATGCTGAAGCACACGTTCTCTCGATTCCACAGAGGATGATCGGATATCTACAGTTAACTCCACTTCACCTGGAACTACGTTCATCGAGCCTGCCACAACCTCTAGTATTCCAACAGTTGCCACAGTGCCAAACTCCTGCTCTGCTATCGCCGCTTTTTCTAATTCTAATGCCAATTCGGAGGCTCCTAAAAGAGCGTCCTTTCTCATATTCATTGGAGTCGTGCCTGAATGGGACGCTTTTCCATTTAACTTCATTAATAAGCGAACTGGTGCTGCTACCCCTGTGACAATACCAATTTTCTTTTCATAGTTAATTAGCAGTGGTCCCTGTTCAATATGCAATTCGAAAAAGGCATGGAATCCTTCCTCTACTCTTGTCGCTTGATCAACACTACTAAAATCAAGTCCACAATGAGCAAAAGCCTGCTCCATCGTCATACCATCTCGATCGACTAAATGGCGATATTTTTCTTTATCAATTAATCCTGCCATTGCTTTACTGCCTACTGTTGACACACCAAATCTTGAAGACTCCTCACAGGCAAAGGCGATAATTTCAATTGGATGCTCTGTCACAATAGATCGCTCGTTTAATCGCTTGATGACCTCTAGGGCAGCGGTTACCCCTACAACGCCATCATATTTACCGCCTTGATAGACAGTATCTAAATGAGATCCCATGACAACAGGCTGCAATCCTGGCACACTGCCTTCTCTTCGAGCAATAAGATTTCCACAATGGTCAATATGAATTTGAAGATTTTCATCTTTACATAAACGAATAAAGGCATGTAAACAAGCCTGTTCTTCATTCGTATAGGCAACTCTCGTAATCCCTTTTTCGCCTGAATTATATTGATTCATTTTATCTAGTAATTGTTGATAACGTTCTTTATAGATCATGTAAACAGCTCCTTTTGAAGAATTACGAAGATGAAAATCAGACCAAATGTACGCTTGTATAGTATCTATTTTACACCTTTTTGGTTGAAAATTAGAAAAGGGATTCTCCATAACGAGATCCCTACTCTAATTCACTGGAAAGACTTAAGCAGTATATGACTGCTCTAATCTATTTACTATTAGCCATTTTGTCATTGAAATGATGGAACAATGCATCACATTCTTCAGTCGTTTCAATTTTTTGCATGTTCAGGACACTTTTATCTTTACCCGTTAAGTAATCACGTAGATGCATATCAGAGAAGCCATGTACATGAGCATCTTCTGCTGTATTACAATAATGAACTTCTTTAATACCCGACCAAATAATAGCGCCCACACACATTGGACATGGTTCGCAAGTAGCGTAGATGACACAATCGGATAAATCCATTGTGCCAAGCTTTTTAGAGGCTTCACGAATGGCTACTATTTCTGCATGTGCAGTGATGTCTGTATCACGCATCATTGTATTGCCAACAACAGCGATGATTTCATCACCTCTTACAATGGTTGCACCAAATGGTCCACCAATATTTTGATCGATGCCTTCTTTTGTTTTGTCAACAGCTAGTTGAATATAATCCATACCGTGTTTCCTCCTAGTTAATAATATGAGTACCAGCCTGATTATTGATCGCTTCTTTCAGGCTTTCAGGGTTTGTAATAATTACTCGATGACCACCATTTTCTAAGAAGCTTAAGCTTGCTTCGATTTTTGGTAGCATACTTCCTGGCGGGAACTGATTATCTTGAACATGCTGCTTTGTTTCCTCAACAGTAATTTCTTCAAGTGCTTGTTGTTCAGGTTTTCCAAAGTTAATAAACACACGCGGAACACCCGTTGTAATAATTAATGAATCCGCATTTACTTGTGCCGCTAATAGACTTGTTGCAAAGTCTTTGTCAATGACTGCATCTACACCCTCATAAACATTGTTTTCTTTTTTCACAACTGGAATTCCACCACCGCCTACAGCGATCACGACATAATCATTATCAATTAATGATTTAATCGCCTCTTTTTCAACGATATCGATTGGTTTTGGTGAAGGCACAACGCGACGGTAGCCACGGCCAGAATCCTCTACCATTTTCCAATCTGGATGCTCTACTAGCATCGCCTCCGCTTGCTCCTTTGTAAAGAATGAACCAACTGGCTTTGTAGGGTTAATAAAGTTGGGATCATGTTCATTGATTTCAACTTGTGTAATCACACTGACTACCTTTTTATTAATTTGACGTTTAGTCAGTTCGTTAATTAATGCTTGTTGAATTAAATAGCCAATTCCACCTTGTGTGTCAGCCACACAGTTTACTAACGGAATTGCTGGCATGCCTGATACTTCATTAGCAATTTCACTTCTTTGTAAAGTGAAACCAACTTGTGGACCATTGCCGTGTGTGACAACCACTTTATAACCTTCCTGAATCATATCCGCGATATGCTCGACAGTTTGAGCAACTGCCTCTTGCTGACTTTGAATAGATTCACTTCCACTATCTTTTACCAACGAGTTACCGCCGATTGCTACAATTACTAATTTATTCACAACTACACCCCTACTTCTTTTTCTACACTATTTTGAACATTTTGCTGATTAAATTTATATAACAGCGTATATAAAATGAATGACACAATCAGTCCGCTAAAGAAAGCAAAGTTATTTAGCTGTACTAAAAACGGCACACTTTTCAGGAAAGCACCTGACATTGGTAAGAGGAAGCTTATTAATAGAACGATACATGCTACGATGTTATAGCCAGATTTATAAGCTCCATTATGACCTTCTTCCACATACATCATAGATAAATCTAAACGTCTTTTACGCTCGATAAAGAAGCTAGACAACATAATACCTGCAATCGGTCCAAACATAGAGCCTATAAAACTATAAAAGAAAAATAACGTTTCTGTACTCGATACTAGTTTCCAAGGCAAAATGACTGTGCCAATAATCGCTGTTAAAATACCTGCTGTTTTGACCGTAAATACTTTAGGGAATAAAGTTGTCATTTGTAATCCAGATGGTAATAAATTACCAAAAACTACAAAAGCTGTTGCGCCTACATTTAAAGCTAAAATTAATACAATTACTGAAAAGGGATTTTGAATTTTATCAATAGCATCTACAATATTAAAAATTGGTTGCCCAAAAGCAATTTCTGTCCCTGCTATTAAACTAATACAAGTAATCGCAAATAATAGATATGAGCCGATCATACCGATGGATAAGCCATAGATCATTGCTTTTGGCGATTTAGCTCTATGCGTAAAATCTGCAATATTTACAATTGGACCAGCCCAGTTAGACACCAATGCGCTAACACATGCAATAAGGACCAATGGACTTTCCATCGTTGTAGAAGGCTTATATGCTAAAATTGGTCCAATTCCTCCAGCAATATTAATTGCCCAAATCGCTGCGCCAATAATGAAAATATAAACAATCGGTGATGAGTATTTACCGAAGACTGTTAGCATATCCATGCCACCTAAAAAAAGTAAAACTGTAATTACCCATAAAATAATATAAGAAATCATAGTCGGAACATCTAAGCCAAAAATAGTGAAGTCTCCACCAATAGACATATAGTTCGGAATGAATCTTGCAAATAATACATTAAGGGATTGAGCGCCCACAACGGTCGTCGTACCAAAGAATACAACCCCAGCAATCAACCCTCGACATAACGCTGGAATAATAGAGCCTTTTACTCCAAATGAATCTCTTAGTAATATGGCAAACGGAATGCCATATTTAGAGGCGGAATATCCATTTAAGCAATAGCCTGCTGAGACGATTACTGCTGAAAGCATAATGGCTAAGAAAACTTGATTAACTGATAATCCTAAGACAAAAAACCCTGCAACCGTCATATAAGACATAATATTGTGAACTGCGCCCATCCACACGGTAATGTAGTTAAAGATTCCCCAGTCTCTTTCCTGAGGACCTTTTGGTAAAAGTTCTTCCGAATAGCCAAGTGCTCTATAATCTTGATTGGACTGTTCAATTTTTGCGTGTTCCATAGAAAGCTCCTCCTACTTATAGGAAGTGGGCTTAAGCCCACTTCTCACTAATTGTAATTAATGCTTTTTCAAAAGCTTCCATTGGAGGATTTGTGATACCAGCACCAATCATACCGATTCCAGCCTCTTTATGTGCGATAGCTGTATTAATAATTGGAAGAATACCTGATTGGATGACTTTGCGAATATCAATACCAGTAGGAATTCCCATGAAGTTTAATAATGGAATGGTAATATTTTGGTTTTCTGTCGTCGTAATTTCTTTCATTTTACGAGAATAACCAATTGCTTCATCCACTGTTCCACCTACTAAAGCAACGATTGCTGGTGCAGTAGCCATTGCGAAACCACCAATACCGTAAGTTTCTGTAATAGCACTATCCCCTATATCAAGACCTGAATCCTCTGGTTTGTAGCCAGCAAACATCGGTCCGATTACTTTTTGTGCTGGGCCAGTAAACCATGTATTACCTGGCATGCCACTAATACGAACACCAAATTCTACACCGTTACGTGCCATTGTTGTCACGACAGTACTATATTCGATTCCATGTGCAGCATCTAATGCACATTTACAGCATGCCATCCATGTAGGACCTGAAAAATAATCACTACTTGCCACGAAATCAAATACTGCTCGCTTCTGTTCAACAGGATAATCTGTTTCTAAGATATATGGTGTCAATGCTTGAATTAATAAGCTTGTACCTGCATTATTACGGTTATGACATTCGTCACCCATGTGGAGCGCTTGTGCAAGCATTAATCGTAGATCGATGCCGTCTTTATTTAATTTCATTGCATCACGTAAAATTGGTCCTAACACATCACGCATCCATATTAATCGCTCGACAACGCTGTCATCGTTGGCACCCATACGCAAGATTTTTGCCATTTGCTCACTTAAATTTGTATAGGCGATATTGCCATACGTTTTATTTTCAACGATGTGCATAAACATCGAGGCAGATGTTACCCCAGCCATTGAACCAACGGCATTATGCTCATGACAAGGTGAGAATGTGATTTCTCCTGAAGCCGCTACCACTGCTGCTTCTTCTAAGTCTTTTGCTAATCCTTCGAATACAAGTGCACCCATAACAGCGCCTTGCATTGGGCCATTCATGTTTTCCCACGTAATGGGTGGTCCTGCGTGTAAAATTGTTTTTTTCGTCATGCCAGGCACAACATTGATGGCTTGATCAAAACCAATCAGCACGGGTTGAGAGTTCACGATTTTTTCCACTGCAAGACGGTTTGCTGCTTCAATTTTTTCAGCAAGTTCTGCTTTATCGATTCTGTTTAATGCTGCAATAATTTCTGGCTTACCTCCACCTGGTGGTGACCACTCTAGATGTGTAGCACTTGCATTTTGTGCTAAAATATCATCCTTAAAAAGTTCAATACCTACGTTAATGACGTTAATTTTACTTGTAAAAAGTTCATTAATCTTACTCATGATTTTCTCCTTTCAACACCATTTCTCTAGCAAGTAATCCAGCATTTGTACTACTGCTTGCATGTGTAACACCTGCATCAATTAATTTTTTCACTTGCTCATCTATGTTTGGCGTATCTAAGTCTGTTCCAAGGACATACCCAATGATCTCTAAATGTCTACCTTCTTTTTCAGCAAATTGTTTAGCTTCAATGATGGCTGGAAGCATAACACCTACTGGGTCTTCATGAGAGCCAAAGCCTAATACGAAGTCCATCACAATGACACCAACTGTCGGATCTTTTGCTTCTTGTAAGAAGCGCTCAATGCGAGAAGACGGATCGATCATTGGATGTGGTTTACCATTTGTAAAATCATCATCACCGAAGTCAATGAATGTATGTTCCTGACTCACATTGATATCTTTCAATAAGAAATCAGGATTTTTCTGGATGTTACTGTAAACGTTATCGATTTTTTCCATTGCTAGATACATAGATTCATCACAAAGCGTACCGCCACAGAATAACCCACGAATGTATTTTTGTTCTGGTGCTAATTTTGCACGGACCTCTTCAACTAATGGAATGTTAAGTGCACGTTTGTTAATGCCTGCTTCATCAATACCTGCTAGTAAGACTGCTTTTAATGCTGCTTCTTTCGATGTTTTAGCAAATTGTCCACCAGCTGCCACTACCGCCTCTTCATTACCACCGATAAAGTAAACCACTACTGGTTTGCTGCATTCTTTGATTTGTGCGAGCACCTTTTTCTCAATACTTGCTTCAGGTGGCTTCGATACTAGAACGATCACTTTTGTCGCTTCATCCGCATCTAGTGCTTTAATGCCATCAAGCATCATAATGCCGCCTACTTCTTTACTTAAATCTCTTCCGCCAGTACCGATCAGTTGTGTGATTCCACCACCGAAGTCATGAATACGAACACTTACCTCTTGGCTACCTGTACCAGATGCTGCTATGATACCGATATTGCCTTTTCTCACAGCGTTGGCAAAGCAAAGACCTGTATTACCAATAATGGCCGTACCACAGTCTGGCCCCATCATTAATAGACCTTTTTCATGTGCTAAAGTTTTTAATTCTACTTCATCTTCAACGCTTACATTATCACTGAACAGCATCACGTGTAGATCATTTTCAAGTGCTTTGCGTGCTTCGCGAACGGCAAATGCCCCATTGACAGAAATGACCGCAAAGTTTGCATCAGGAATTCCTTGTGCAGCTGAATCAATCGTTGCATATTTAATATCACTTTTTGCTTGTGCTTTATCTTTATTTGTTAGTAATTCTTCCACTGCTAGGTAAGCGCTTTCTGTTTGATCCGCATTAGCAGTTTTAACAATAATCATTAAGTCCCCTGCTGTTGCCTCCTCCACTTCTGGCGTCATCAAACCAACGTTACGAATGACTCCTTTGTTCATCTCCGTACCCATACCAATAATTGCTTGCTCGACGCCTTCAATTTGATTCGCTTTTGTAGATAGTGACATCAATGACACTGAATCAAAATATGTGTTGCGCTTAATTACGACTTTAATACTCATCATTATCCTCCTAATTTTATATTGGCTTCTAAGCCACTTATCAGCCCTAAGGCAATATCTGTTCCTGAGGAGGAGCCAATAGCAAGCACCTTTCTCAGAGCCTCAATGGATTCCACTTCTGTGCCATATAAAATGGCGTGTATGAATGAACAGATGGACTCCCTTACTTGTCCATATGCTGCCTTCTTCAATGTTGTAAAGCTAATCTCATTGGTCAAAGGCTGAATCACTTTGATGACGCTTTCACACAAAGGTTTATACATAGAACACGGGCTATTTTGTAAGTGAATGATAGCAAATAAGCCTACTAAAAAATCATCCCCTGATGGTGTTAGCCCTGGCCCCAAGCCTACTAAATCAGCTGCATATGCCTGAAAACGATCCAAACGTTGATTCAATATTTCCTCATAAAGTAAAGTTGTGCGCTGCTGTAATAATCTAGATGTCTCTGCTTCAAATTCACTGACGGGAGAATCATTACGTTTTATGCCGCCGCCTTTCCCATGTAAATCAATGAATTGTTTAACACGAATCATATTCATTTTTAAGCGTGTACAATTTGCTGGATAAATAGGTAGCTGACATTGCCAACGAGAGGCGGTAGGGATCGCTATTATTAATTTTTCTTCTATTAATAGTTGATTATGGCGAACCGATACCCTGTCATGTTGCTGAATGCCCAGGTGATCCAATGTATCAAGATCAATGACAAGTGTATTGGGTGCCCGATCCATTGCCTTCGTAGCAAGTGTAAAAATTTCATCATTACCATCACTCCGTATATTTAAGGCATGTTTAAACACGCTGTGAACCGTTCCCGTAAACGTCTCCACTATTTGCTGCAGGAAATAATCATCACCCAATTTGGCATGTATCATATGTACACCCTCTTTATGTCGTAGGAGTACTACTATTTCGCTCCTGCTTCTAGTAGAATTTTTTCAATTTCAGTAAATCCTTTTTCTTTAGCCATTGTTAATGGTGTCACACCATATTGATCCACTAATTGTGTATCTGCTCCATGTTCTACTAATAGACGAACTATTTCTTGTTGCTTTTCTCCCCCATCATTGAGAAGAATGGCTTCAATCAATGGTGTCCATCCACAAATATTTGTATGGTTGACATTGATGTCTGTAGTCGTTACAAGTTCACGAACTACCTCAACAAAGCCCTTCTCACTTGCTGGATGAATCCCTACACCGCCAAAGCGTGTTAAACGCTCTAAATCTGTGTTTGCTTGTAGCATTATTTTCACAAGCTCTAACTTTCCATTTATACATCCATACAAAAATGGGTTTAAACAAATTTGATCTTGAAGGTCAATATCTGCCCCTTCCTGAATTAAAAATTTTACTGTTTCTAATTGATCATTCATCGCAGCAAGTAAAATTGCTGTACGTTTGCGCTTATTTTGAGAATTAATATCCACACCTTGTTGTAAATAACCTTTCAGAGCGTTATTATCACCTGCTTCAGCTGCAGTTAAAAATTCTGAGACCACATTCATATCTACCAATTTCATTCCTCCATTTCTCTGACCTATTGTTCATTTCAACTAAAAAGAAATAAACCGCGAGAATGTTACTACTTTCACATTTCCGTCTTACAAGCTTTATTTTATTCTCTTATGCCGTAGATATCATTGTTTAGCAAAACCAAAAAGAATGTAGATCATTTAGGCAATATGTACAATGTTTTGTGATAAGATTATGGCGAAGGAGTGAAATCATTTGCTAACAATTAAAGATATATTAGAGATAAAGGCACTTGAAGGAATTAAAATTGTTGCTGGAGAGCAAGGAATTCACAATGAAATTGCACTTGTGAACATTATCGAAAATCCCGATGCATTTGATTGGCTGACACCGAATGAATTACTGTTAACGACTGGTTACATCTTCCAAGATGACGAAGCCTTACAAAATAAAATTATCCAAGAAATCTCTAAAATCAATTGTGCAGGCCTTGTTATTAAAATGAGACGCTATTTACAAAAGACGCCTCAAAACATGATCGATATTGCCAATCAGCATGGATTGCCGTTATTAGAGTTACCTTATAATTACACCCTTTCCAAGGTCATCTCGATTATCAATGAAAAGGCATCTGGCCGTTATGATCTATTAAATAGAAAATCTTTGGACATGCACAATACGCTATTTAAGGTGGCGCTTGAAGGAGGAGGCATCGAATCTATTTCCTCTAAGTTAGCTGAAACAATTAATAACCCGATTATTTTTTTAGATAATGACTGGAATTTACTGCATTATACAGATCTTGATACGAATCCTGTACCCCTTGCCTATGGCATTAATTTAAAGAAGAATCGTCCAACATTTTCAAAGGATTTTATAAATACCATTCCGAATGATCTCAATGAAATGCAAAAATCCATTACACGAATCTATCAATTAGAAGATCTAGCCGTAAAATGTAGAATTCTTCCTGTTGCAGTAGCCAACTATATTTATGGCTATATTGTCATTTGGCAAACTGTACGGGATCTGAATGAGTTTGATTTCATCGTTTTAGAGCAAGCCTCCACGATTGTGGCACTAGAAAGGATAAAACAGAAGGAAATTGAGGTTGTACGTCTAAAGATTAAACAAGAGTTTTTTGATGATTTATTGACTGGAAAAATCACTTCGCTTGAAACGCTACAAACACTATGCGATCTCCACGGCTTAAAGATCAACCATAAATATTATTGCATCGTCATCTCTATTAGCCATGAAAATTTGCAAAATCAGCATGATTTAATTTCTAGAAAATACGAAACCGATAATATTGCAAAAAAATGTATGAATTTAATTTATGAGCACTCTAGCACAATTAATGGGGAAATTACATGCCTTTATCGCAACAATCAAATCATTATATTAGTTGGACAGCAAGACAACAAACAAGATTTCACGATCAATGAAACAAAGCAATACGCAGAAAACATTCTCCAATTATTAGTACAGCAACATACGCAAAGCTCTTTCTTAATGGGAATTGGCAAAGAATATAAACATATACGTTTTGTCCATAAAAGCTTTGCAGAGGCACATGAAGCTCTCCGTCTTATGCACCGCTTCGAAGAGCGTGGGGCAGTGGCTCATTATGCAGATCACTCCATTTATCATTTTTTAGATTCGAATATTAATGAAGTGCAGCTAAAGGACTTTTTCTTAGAAAGCTTGGGTTCTGTCTTTGAGCATGATCTATTACATGGGACAAGCTATCTACTTACATTAGAAAATTACTTTATTAATCATATGAATCTAAGTGAAACAGCCAAGGAAATGTTTATCCATCGCAATACGTTAATTTATCGGATTGAAAAGATTAAAGAAATTTTAAAAACCGATTTAAAAAGCTATGAGGAGCTGTTACAAATCCAGCTAGCCTTAAGAATCTATCGCTTGCTTGGTAAGTCTTTATACCACGATGAATTTGCAGACTAGTATCAAAAGGTGGTGATCGCATCACCTTTTTTGATGACCATTCATTTCATATTCAGTTCATAAACGCATGCTATAGTAAAGCCATAGAAACGAAATACATTGTTTTCAGACAATGAAGGAGGCTTATTTCTTTGCAAGAAACATCAAATGATATGTCTAAACAAAAAGATTGGCGCCGTTTTATACAGTTAGTAAAACGTGCCGAACCACCGATATGGCTACTTGTCATCGCTTTAGTGATGAGTTTAGCAACGACAGGTGTAGGGTTTATTGTTCCATTATTTACAAAACAATTAGTGGATGGCTTTTCGTTAGAATCGCTTAATTATTGGCAAATTATTGTACTAGGTATTGCCTTTATCGCACAGGCTATTGCCAGTGGATTATCCATCTATTATTTAAATCGAGTTGGACATCATGTTGTGGCAAAATTACGTGACCAGCTATGGAGAAAGCTATTGCATTTACCAATCCCCTATTATGATGAACATGATACTGGTGAAACATTGAGCCGTGTTACGAATGACACGGCGGTTGTGAAAGAGCTGATAACAGAGCATTTAGCAAACTGTTTATCTGGCGTTATCTCCATAATAGGTTCTATTATCATTCTTCTATTTTTAGATTGGAAAATGACATTAGTCATGCTGATCGCCGTACCACTGGCAATGGTGATCTTAATGTTGCTAGGGCGACGCATGTTTGTGATTTCAAAAGGGATGCAAGATGAAACAGCGAAATTTACGTCAGTATTAAATCAAGTATTACCTGAAACACGCCTAGTCAAGGCTTCAAACGCTGAGCAAATTGAATATGAGCGTGGAAAAAAGGGCATTACGAATCTCTTTACATTCGGCTTAAAAGAAGCAAAAATCCATGCGCTGATCTCCCCGCTGATTTCATTCGTTCTGATGTCTGTGCTTGTAGCTATTATCGGCTATGGTGGTGTCCGTGTTTCCTCTGGAGAGCTGACGGCTGGCGATATGGTGGCATTTATTTTATATTTAATCCAAATCATTATGCCAATGACGCAATTAACGATGTTCTTTACCCAGCTCCAAAAAGCCATGGGTGCTACAGAACGAATTAGTGCATTGCTTGAATATGAGGAAGAACATATTGATGAAGGCTTAACAGTAGAAAAAGTAGATCAACCCATTTATGTTAAAAATGTTGATTTTTCTTATGGTGAGGAGCCCATTTTATCCAATATTAATTTCACAATTGAGCCAGGCAAAGTAACAGCCATCGTTGGACCAAGTGGTGGTGGTAAAACAACCACATTTTCACTGCTAGAACGATATTATCAGCCAACGAACGGCAGTATCACACTAGGAGATATACCAATCGAAACTTTCTCACTCCACTCTTGGCGCAGTCAAATCGGCTATGTAGCGCAGGAAAGTGCCCTGCTCTCAGGCACAATTCGAGAAAACATTTGCTATGGTATAGACCGTGAAGTACAAGATGATGAGCTAGAAAAAGTGGCTAAAATGGCCTATGCAGATCAATTTATTAACGAGCTTCCAGACAAGTTCGATACTGAAGTTGGAGAACGAGGCATCAAGCTTTCAGGAGGACAACGTCAGCGTATCTCTATCGCAAGAGCGCTCTTACGTAATCCGCAAATATTAATGCTGGATGAGGCAACATCAAGCTTAGATAGTAAATCAGAAATTTATGTACAAAAAGCATTAGACAACTTAATGCAAGGACGCACAACACTAGTCATTGCGCACCGTTTATCGACAGTGGTAGATGCCGATCAAATATTGTTTATGGAGAAAGGGCATATTACAGGCTGTGGTACACACGAAACACTCTTTGAAACACATGCTATGTATCGTGAGTTTGCCATGCAGCAATTACGCATTAAAGATGTTGAATAAAGGGGTTTGTTGAGATGACAAAACTATTAGTCGTGGATGATGATGCACATATTCGCGAATTGGTAAAAGTGTTTCTGCAAAACGAGGGCTTAGAAGTGATAGAGGCTATCGATGGAATAGACGCATTGTCTAAATTAGACAATGAAAAAGTCGATATGGTCGTGATGGATATTATGATGCCCAACATGGATGGCTGGGCATTATGTGAGGAAATACGTTCATTCAATATAGATCTACCAATCCTTATGCTAACAGCTAAAGGAGAAACCTCTCAAAAAATCAAGGGCTTTCATTTAGGGACAGATGATTACCTAGTGAAGCCATTCGAGCCTGCAGAGCTAATCGTACGAGTTAAGTCTATTTTAAAAAGATATCGTATTTCTCTTTCTCAAGTTGTAGAGGCTGGTCATGTCAAATTAAATCGCCATACACATGAAGTGGAAATGAACGGCGAGACGATTCTACTTCGTTTGAAGGAGTTCGAGCTATTATTTACACTTGCAAGCTATATTGGTAAAACCTTTTCCCGTGAACAATTAATCGAAGAAATCTGGGGCTACGACTATGAGGGAGATGAACGAACAGTTGATGTCCATATCAAAAGAATACGAGAACGCTTTCCACAGGAGACGAGTGGCTTTGTCATTCGCACCATTCGGGGCCTTGGTTACCGCTTGGAACTAGGCACATGAGAAAACGAAGATTCTTGTTAAGATTAGCGATGGTCTTTTGCCTGTTTCTGATTGCAAACACCGTTTTCGCTTTTATCTCCTATCATGTAACTTCATGGCTGTTTGGACGGTTAGGAACTGAGCCTCATGGATTTTGGCTACAACTAGCAACAGTGATTGGGGTGTTTGCACTTTTTGCCTGTTCAGCTGCCATTATCTTTTTAATCGGACTAAATCGACAACGTAACTATTGGGATACGATTGTAGATGCATTAAGCCGCATGGCAAAAGGTGATTTTGATGTTCAGCTGGATTTGAGAGCAGATGAGGAGGATCAATTTGGGCAATTGATTCATGGTATTAATCATATGGCTGTTGAGCTAGGTGAACTGGAAAGAATGCGTCAGGAGTTCATTTCCAATGTCTCCCATGAAATTCAATCACCTTTAACGTCTATTAATGGCTTTGCCAAGGCTTTGAAAAATATTAACCTACCTGAAGAAAAACGTCAGCATTATTTAGCTATAATTGAATTAGAAAGTAATCGTTTATCAAAAATTAGCGACAATTTACTCAAGCTAACTTCCTTAGAATCGCAGCATCATCCATTTGAGCCTATAACTTATCGACTCGATAAACAACTACGCAATGTTGTGCTGGCACTAGAACCGAATTGGTTAGCCAAACAGATTGACTTTGATCTCGATCTTGATAACCTGAGCATCACTGCAGATGAGGATTTGATGAATCAAGTCTGGATGAATTTACTGACAAACAGTATTAAGTTTACACCTACCAATGGAACCATCTCATTATCTATGAAAAAGCAGTTCGACACGATAACCGTGATGGTCCAAGATACTGGTATTGGCATAACCGAAGAACAACAAAAGCATATTTTTGAAAGATTTTATAAGGCCGATCAATCGCGAACTGCTGGAGATGGCGGTAGCGGATTAGGGCTAGCCATTGTCAAAAAAATAATTGAGATGCATCATGGAACCATTGCTGTAGAAAGCAAAATAGCAGAATATACAAGATTTTTGATTACTGTCCCCATCGACAGTACGCCAACTCATGCAAACGACTAACCCCGTCTGCATGAGTTATTTTTTCTAGTATGCTACTTTACTAAAGTATCGATATACTTTATTTAGTTTCTGCTGTTGCTTCCCCTTTTTACTTTCCATATTACCAAACTCAAAAAACTTCACTTTTTTCATTCCAACAAATTTAAACAACGCCCTTTTCATTAAAATTTTATGTGCATTGTTCAACCATAAAAATGGATAATTGGTTGGCCCCTTCATCGTGGACACACAGACTACAGATTTCCCTTTTAAAAGACCCTCTGGAAATAACCCCTTTGTATCTCGATAAGCAAAATTTGCTGCAAATAATTGGTCGATATATCCTAACAGCATGGCTGGAGGTCTCCCCCACCAGATCGGATAAACAAATACAATTTGATCTGCCCAAGAGAGCTGTTGGCGGTATTTTTCCATTTTCGGATCCCGATACATATCACGACGTCGTTTATGTTCATGGAAAATTAAGCGTGGATCGAACTCTTCTTCATATAAATCTAGTATCTGAATCTCCTCGATGGTAGGATTCTCTCGACACCCCTTTATCACTTCTTGTAAAAAAGCATAATTTAAACTTTTATGGTTGGGATATGTATAAACAATTAACGTTTTCATTGTGCGCCTCCTCATTACTTATCATTTGATAATAAAATAATAGTTCAGTTCATTTTAGTTGTCAAATGATAATTGTTTTAGGACAAGTTATTTGTTATCTTGACAGTATGAGGTGATCCCATTGAATAAAAGCGCTTTATTTCATCAGTTTGTAGCTTTTACAGCCACAATCCATCAAGTGACACATGATCTCACACAAAATGTTACCGCTGCGAATATCACACCGCTACAATATAAAATTCTTGAATATATTAAAGTAAGCCAACCTGTCACACCAACCGAAATCAGTGAATGTCAGCATATGTCCTTACCCAACACAAGCCGTGAACTTCGGAAATTGCAGGAACGGCAGCTAATCGAAAAATTTAACGACACAGTCGACCGCAGAAAACAGTATGTCCGTTTATCCAAAGAGGGTGAAAAAATGATGGAGGAGGCATTTGCCTGTATCGAAGAACGCTTTTTACAGCTTATTCAACACGCAACCCAGGATGATCTAAAGGACATCCAACATGCTCTAACCATTTTAGAGGAAAAGGTTTTACAGCAAAACGGCTAAGACCATGCTGCTTTTCGGGTGTGGTGATCGCTACTATTGGAGAAGCAGGAGGCGAGATCTTTTTTGACTGAAATTGCTCTTGCTTTGGTTTGAAGTGATCATTTTTTTCAAAACCGATCTTTTCTTTGCTCGAAGTGATTATTTTTTGTTCAAAACCGCTCTTTCCTTTGCTCTAAGTGATCACTTTTCAATCGCTACCGCTCTTTCTTTGGTTTAAAGTGCTCGCTTCTGATTCAAAGCCGCTCTTTTATTGGCTTGAAGCACTCTCTTTTCATGCAAAGCCGCTCTTTCCCTGGTTCGAAGCGCTCTCTTTTACTTCAAATTGCTCATCTCCTTGCTCGAAGTGATCACTTCTAAATCAAAACTGCTCATTCTTCTTTATGGAATGATTCATCTTACACGCAAAAAGGTTAGCCGTAATTTGACTTGAATCATTAAAAATCTTTAGTGTCACGCACCACAGATTCGTAACCACTTTGTCTTTTCTTTAATAGTATAAAGGTGAGTAGAAGGAGGAGTCTCAAGTGGAAGTAGTAGTGTTTGATCGGGAGTGGATTGAAGAACAGTTTGATACACTTCCATTATGGCAACGGTCAGCCTATACAGATTTTGCTGCCACGATTGCGGATGAAGCAAATACGTTTCCGTGTATACCAGCAAGAATGGGCTTTTTATCAAACCATTTGCGATATAGTTTTGTCGGGGATCCACGGGAAGAGCAATCGATTAAAATGTTAGCACAATGCTTAAAGGACTATACGAAAGCATCACGAACTTTCGGGAAGTATACAACTCTTACTGTGTTCTTTCATACCCCTCACGATATGCAAGATAGCTTTGAGGTAGCAGATTATCAGCAGTTATTTTGGTCCATATTAAATAATTTAACCAATTTGGATGAGATGAATTGGCCTGAAGGAATACCAATGGAGCCTACTCAGCATGAATGGGAGTTTTGCTTTCATGGTGAACCCTATTTTATCTCTTGTGCAACACCAGCCCATAAATTGCGAAAAAGTCGTCATTTTTCCACTTTATTAATGGCCATTCAACCCCGTTGGATATTCGATGATATAAACGACACCACAGCCTTTGGGCGAAAAATCAAAAAGCTCATTCGTCAGCGGATTGCAGACTACGACACAGTCCCAGGACATCCAGATTTGAAATGGTATGGGCAAGAAGATAGTTATGAATGGAAGCAGTACTTCTTAAGTGATGATAACCATAGTCCATCCAAATGTCCTTTTTTAAGGATGTCTCAGGAAAACGGTTCATTACGTAATGTTTTTTTGCCTTTTCACAACAATCCAGGTCGCCACACTGATTAAGGCTATAAAGAGCAGGCTCACATAAAAACCGAGTCTGCTTGTTTTTTCACCTAAAGTTCCAGATACCGTCACAGCAATGAGCAACATCCCCATAGCATTCTTTACATGCCCCCACTTAGTTAACTCCATGAGCTTCCAGTAGGTCACTAAAATAAAAAGCCAATTATAGATCAACATTAAACCCGCCGCTGTAATCAAATATTCAAAGATTTTTTCTGGCATCAAAAAACCAATTACAATCGTCATTACTAGCCCACTCGTTAAAAATAAAAAGGCTGGAAAAGGAACTTTCATTTTTCCTTTCTTTGCAAGGACTGCCGGTGCATCATGATCCTCTGCAAGTGTAGTGAGAATGGTGATCACCGCGTAAAGCGAGGCCACCATCGTTGAAAAACCAGCAATGATTAGCACACCATTAAAGATATCTGCCACAAAAGGGATATGGTGTCCTTGAAGCGCTGTAATAAAAGGACTTTCATCAATCGAAAAGTCTTTCCACGAAACGAGTACTAATGCAAGGGCGATGGCCATGATAAAAATAACGGTAATCACGATCAGCATAATTCTCCCCGCTTTTTGCGCCTCTTTTGGATTTTTCAAATCGATGACCATTAAACCCATCACTTCAATTCCTCCGTAGGCATAAAAGGCATAAAGTAATCCGAGCCAAATACCTTTTAGTCCTTGTGAAAAAAATGCTTCATAATTAGTCTGAAGAGAAGCCATTGTAGTAGATGGTGTACCTCTCATGATGATGACCACTGCTACAATAATGAACATAATGATGGCAGCTGCCTTTAAGGCACCGAAGATATTTTGGAAATTTTCAAAGCCCTTCATGCCTGTGAGAATAACGACTAAACCAATAGCAGCATAAATCGATGCAGCAATCCACAGGGGCAGCACCGGAAACCAAAATTTCGTAAAAATGCCGAGCGCCATCAGCTGGCTTCCCATGATTAATAGCTCAGAAATCAAGTACACCCAGCCATTGCTAAATCCTGCCCAGCGTCCAAAGGCTTGCTTGGCATAGGTACGAAAAGAGCCTTTATCTGGATTTTCCACAGACATTTTAACAAGTGCATCATACACGATATACGTACAAATGGCCGCTAATAAAAAAGGAATCAATACCGCAGGCCCACTTTTATGAATGGCCATACTTGTCCCAAGAAAAAAGCCCGTTCCCAAAGTACAACCGATTCCAAGAAGCGAAAGCTGCCACCAGGCCATACTTCCTTTAGCTGATTTTGAAGTCATTTGTTCTCAACCCTTCGTTACGTTCTTACCAATGGCAATGTCATACATCGAATGCCACCACCGCCTTTTTCAAGCTCAGTGACATCAACTTCAAGCAAGTTTTTATTCTTCAGCAGTGGATGCGCCAATAATTGTTGTTGTGTTGCCTGCTTGCTTATCAACAGTGTTTCAGGATTCAGGTTAATAAAGTTGATGTCTGGAATGGTCTTATACGAGTTCAGCCAGTAAACATCCAAACCATGACGCTTTAAAAATGACTCTAGCATATCAAAACGACTGCTTTGAGCTGTTAACACCTGAATAGGAAAATGGCGTACAAAGCTTTTAGCAACAACCAGATTTGCGTTTACAACATTACAATTCATATCTAAATGCAGCGTATCATTGCTTTTCGGTAAATCAATTATGGCAATTTCAGAAAACCCCTCTTGAAAAATGCCTTCCTTTAAGCCTTCGATAGCTTCTATCGATGTTCTCATTCCAAGATTAATAAGCACAGCATCTTTATTTAAAATTAACAAATCTCCACATTCGAAGGAATGAAGCGGCTGCAAATTAGCTTTCCATTGTTGTGGTAACCATTTTTCTAATAGTGAATGTGCAAGAGGGTACTCTGGTTTTCTAAGTGAACTTCCAGCATTTCCAAGTAAAAGCCGATTCCCAATGACACAGGCTAGGTCACGCACAAAATAACGATTGAGGAGCTGCTCACTTAATAGCTGCTGATCGTGGGCTAGTTCTCTTGCATAATCAAGTACATGTACCCCTGCGTTTTCGAATGTTGTCTTTAATGCCATGAAATTATCCATAGCCTTCTGATGGTTGACCGTATCACTCCAACCAACCTGCTCTGCTATTGTTAAATCCGTTACATCTACGAGTGAAGGTGCACAAAGCATCACTACTTTCAGTTCGCCATATTCTGACCAACAATTTAGTTGAAATGAATCCATTCAAGTATTCTCTCCTTCTTCACAACAATCTCTGTTAGCGTTACCATTGACTTTCAGATTATACAAGGACCATAATTAAGAAGAATTTACCAATTAGAATCATTTAGAGAAAGGGGTGTCATTATGGAATACTATAAATTTTTAAGACAGTATGTAGGACACCAACCCATTATTTTTACCTGGTTCGGTGGTTCTCATTCTTAGTACTGAAAACGAAATATTACTACAAAAAAGAGATGATGGTGGTTGGGGGCTTCCTGAAGGATTAATGGAATTAGGCGAGAGCTTAGAGGATACGGCCAAAAGAGAGGTATAAGAAGAGACAGGACTAGCCATCACAGATTTACAGTTACTAGGTGTTTTTTCTGGCCCGGATTGTTACCTAAAGTTTCGAATGGGGACGAATTATACGCCGTTACAGCAGTCTTCTCTACAAGAAATGTGCTTGGTAATTTAGTGATTGATTACAATGAATCAGAGACTATGCAATATTTCTCCCTTTTCCATTTGCCAAACAATTTAAAAGATCGTCGATTTATTGAACCATATATCGCACAATTAATTTAGAGAGAAAACATGCCGTTTTCTCTCTTATTGTCATGTAAAATATTCTAATTTTGCTTGAGGGAAAAACTTCTGCATATAGCCATACAAATGTTCCTTAATGTCTTCTTCTTCCTCTTTTTGATAAATATATTTACCAATTCCATATTTGCCCCATTTATATCGTCTTACCGTCTCGTCGAGCTCTAGCTTCGTCATTGGATAATTTTTTTCAATCACACGCTTTGCAGGCTTTGTAAAGCGATGTTGAATAAATTCAAAGGTGATGTCATCGCGCACATCCTTTGGCAATTCAGCGTCCAATCGCTCAAACATATGATAATAGCCCTCCTGCCAGCCATCATGAAGATAGATTGGCGCAACAATAAATCCGAGTGGGTATCCAGCTCTTGCCACTTTCCCCGCAGCCTCAATGCGCTTTTCCAATGGTGATGTACCTGGCTCAAAGTGCTTAATCACATAATCAGCATTGACACTAAAACGAAACCTTGTACGACCATTATGCTTGGCATCTAATAAATGATCCACATGATGGAATTTCGTTACAAATCGTAACTGACCTAGCTCACTTTGTCCAAAATGCTCAATGGCTCGCTTTAAGGTATGTGTAAGATGATCAATTCCTACAATATCAGAAGTACAGGATGCCTCAAAGCGAGTGATGTCAGGTGCTCGTTCAGCCATATAGTGATCGGCCTGTTCTAGGATTTCATCGACATTGACATAGGTCCTAATATAAGGTTTGCTGCCCATTGTTGTTTGTAAATAGCAATAATGACAATGCCCCATACAGCCAGTCGCAAATGGGATGGCATATTCCGCTGATGGCTTAGATGTATCAAACTTTAATGTTTTTCGAATACCCACTACTAAGGTCGATTTTGCTACCCGATACTTTTGAAAATCATTGTCTCCAGGAAGGTTTCTCACTTGATTATGGGAAGTTGTATAGCGAATTTCAATTCCCATCTGCTCAAACTTATCTTTTAGCTCCTGACCTAATGGATACTGGAGGGCATCTGGCTCAAAATAAACAAGCTGAGGGGTAAATGGCTTCATCATGTGAATCCTCCCTTAATGAAAATACTGGTGATAGGCTTGTTCAGCCGCCATCTCGCTTGCAAAAATCACCATGTCATTTGTGATTGGATAATAGGTTTCAAATAAAAATAGCGCTAGCTCCTCTGGTTTTTCTGGATGATAAACGACTGCCGCTTCCTGTATATTCGTTACATCTTGAATATGTGGATTGCGGTAAAAAATATAACAATATCACCCACATCAAATGGTTGTTGCATCTCTTCACCTTCCTCTGCCTTTCCATTAGTTTGGTGAAAGTGTACAAAAAATATGTCATAAAAAATTTAGTTGGTAATATACATACAGTCGTGCGGTTATTTCATCAGGTATCTAGGAAAATAGCATAATACAGAATTTTTTAATAATTTGGTATAATCAAGAAAAGGAGGAAGATACATGCTTAAACAATCTATTATAGAAAATGTACTTGAAGCGGCTCTTGCAACAGGCGGTGATTTTTCTGAAATCTTCATTGAAGATAAGTACACCAATGAATTCCTATTACAGAGCGAGAAAATTGAACAAAGTATTGCTGGACGTGATTTCGGTATTGGCATCCGAATTTTTTCAGGATTTCAAAGTATATATACCTATACGAATGACTTTTCAGAGGAAGGTTTACTAGCAGCGGCCAAAAGAGCAGCAATAGCGATTAAAGGTGGAGCAACAGGAACTATTCATCCACTCCAAAAAGAGATCATCACACCTATTCATCAAATCCTCCGTATGCCTAATACAGTGGAGCACACAAGTAAAATAGCTATTATGCGTCAAGCAGATTCCATAGCAAGAAATTACGATTCTCGGATTAACCAAGCCAGAGTTCGCTATTTAGACGAACAACAAAACGTTTTAATAGCTAATTCAGAAGGCAAATTTGTGGAGGATACACGTGTTCACAGTAGGCTCAGCATACAAGCAACAGCTACAGAAGGCACTGAAGTCCAAACAGGCTTTTATGGACCTGGTGCACATGCAGGCTTTGAATTTATTGAGCAACTAGATTTAAACCACTATGCAGGAGAAGCTGCACGTATTGCTGTGACGATGCTGCATGCAGATGAATGTCCAAGTGGTAAATTCCCTGTCATTATTGATAATGAATTTGGTGGTGTTATTTTCCACGAAGCTTGTGGTCATGGTTTAGAGGCCACGGCTGTTGCCAAAAACAATTCTGTTTTTGCCAATCGTATTGGTGAAAGAGTAGCTCCTGAAATTGTTACTTATATAGATGATGGCACACTTCCGAATGAATGGGGTTCTCTCAACATTGACGATGAGGGAGAACAAACAAGAAGAAATGTTTTAATTGAAAATGGCATTTTAAAGGGTTACCTAATTGACAAATTTAATGCTCGACGCATGAATGCGCAACCAACAGGCTCTTCACGTCGACAATCTTATCGATTTAATCCAACCTCTCGTATGACGAATACTTACATTGCACCGGGCACATCTACCCCAGCAGACATAATTGCCTCAACTGAGTATGGGATTTATGCAAAATATATGGGTGGGGGACAAGTTTCCCCTGCAACTGGTGATTATAATTTTGCAGTGATGGAAGCCTATATTGTCAAAGATGGCAAAATAGATCGTCCTGTGCGAGGCGCCACGCTCATTGGCAATGGTGCCAAGACATTACAACTAGTAGATCGAGTTGGGAATAATCTCGCTCATGGAGCAGGTATGTGTGGATCACTTAGTGGTAGCCTTCCTGTCAATGTCGGACAGCCGATGATTCGCGTAAGTGAAATAACAGTTGGTGGAACAAAGGGGGAATAGACTATGAGTATCACACAGTTCCAAAATAAACTTTTACAAGAAGCCGCACTGGCTGGGCTAACGGAAGCAGAAGTCTATTATGAACAGAAAACTTCTTTCCAATGCACACTGTATGAGGGTGAATTAGATAGCTATGAAACATCAGAGGATGGTGGACTTAGCCTTCGTGGTGTCTACAATGGTAAGATGGGCTATGCTTATACGGAAAAAGTAGATGAGGATTCCATTTCTTTTTTAATTGACTATGTAAAAGCCAATGCAGATGTATTAGATGAGTATGAAGACCTTTCCATTTTTGAAGGTAGCCTGGAATATGCTGAGCACTCTTTTTACAATGAAGAGCTAGCTACAGTTAGTATTCCTGAAAAAATCGAGTTCTTACGTGCTATCGAACAGAAAATCCGAGCTTACGACCCTCGCATCGTTACACTTGATTATTGTATACTACAATACTATTCGACGGAACGAACATTAGCGAATAGTAAAAAATTGTCTTTATCTCATAAAGAAAATGGCTTAATCCTTTACCTTTCGACAGTGGTCAAAGAAGGCGACGAGCTAAAAACAGGTGATTATTTAAAAACAACAAGGAATTTCCATGCACTTGATGTAGATACTATTGCCAAGAGGGTGGCTGAGGAGGCACTTGCAAACTTAGGTGAACAGTCCATCCCTTCTAGTAAATATCCAATCCTTCTTCGTCATGATGCGGCAGCCTCACTACTTAATACTTTTATGCCCATTTTTTCTGCCGAAAATGCACAAAAAAATCAATCATTATTAAAAGGAAAAGTGGGACAGCAAGTCGCTTCTAAAGGAGTCACACTTCTCAATGTTCCTTATCATCCCGATGCGTTATCTGGTGGGAACTTTGATGGAGAGGGGGTTGCGACAAAACATCAGGCCATTATTACTGAGGGGACATTACAAACACTTTTGCATAATCGGAAAACAGCTGCTAAAGATGGCTGTGAGACAACAGGTCATGCAAAAAGAGAATCCTATAAAGATACCTTGTCCATTGCGCCTCAAAACATATATATTGCACCTGGCCAAGATACACAGGACACATTAATCTCCTCTTTATCAGAAGGAGTACTTGTAACCAATTTATCCGGACTTCATTCTGGTACAAATAGTATTTCAGGCGACTTCTCTGTTGCTGCACAAGGGTTTCATATTCAAGATGGCAAACTTGCATCACCCGTGAGGCAAATGACCATTGCGGGTAATTTCTTTAGTTTGCTTAAAAATATAGAAGCTATTAGCTCTGATCTTTACTTTTTACCAAGTGGTCATGGTTCCCCATCAATCATTGTAAAAGAACTTGCTGTAACCGTTGAATAATCATAGAAAAGCGAGCCTCCAATAAATGGAGGCTCGCTCATTAATTAAAAATTCCTCATCATGTTAGGTTTGATCAAATAGCTTCACATAACTATGCTTTGCTGGATAATTATAAGATGAAAAGCCTGGCTTATAGTTGCTTTGTCATCTGTACCTGCTCTGTTGTCACCTTTAATCCATGCTTTAACAAATAGCTCGTTGCTGGATTGCTCGCTAAGAAATTCACTGTCGTCAAAAGGACTTTATGTGTTGTAATACTTGCTAAAAACTGTGTTATTAACTCTACATTACTTTCCTCTAGTATTACCATTTGATAAAGTAGAATACGCTCCACCTCACCATATTCATTCCACAATGTTTTGTATAGCATATAGCCAAGTGGTTCATTGTTATTATTATAAAACACCTTTGCTTCCCCATGCTTCACGCTCTGCCAGTTACACTGCCAAGGAACATTTTCCCGATAGAAAGATAGATGTGCTAGCTGCTCTGGGCGAATGGTCGCAATATGAAGGGCTACTGTAGATGTTACCTTTGCTTCATACTCGCCGCTTAAAAATAATAATTGATTGGCAACCACATAGCCATATTTTTCATATAAGGCAACGGCTACCTGATTTTCCTTAATGGCTTCTAACGTACCCAATTCTACATTTTCTCGCTTATAGATAGCTAGGGTTTCCTCCATTAATAGGCGCGAGACACCCTTACCACGATATGCTGGAGAAATACCAGTCCCACCATTCCAAGCTGTTTTTTGGCCATCGATGGTACGAAAGCCATTCATCACAATGGCAATCGGTTCCTCTTGATCAAAAACGACAATAGAATGCTCAGGAGATAACCCCTCCCCCACTAGTCGCTGTAAAAACATTTCTGCTGTCATATTAATTTCAATAAAATAACCTTCAAAGCCTTTGTTCCATGCTTTCAATACTTCATCTAATGTACATTGTGCAACTGTTTTAATCTTCATACAATCCCTCTTTTCAAATGGAATCTAATGCTGCTAGATTTTCTAAGGTTAGTTTTCTCACAATCTCATAACCATGTCCTTGACCTTTAGGTTTTATGACAACCGTCCCCATATTCGAAATGATGCCCAGCCCCACATTTCTTGGAAAGCTATGCCCAATGATTATGTTGTTTATGCCCTCGGGTGGGATGATTTCCAGCATCGATGTAGAAATCGTTACTATACTGCTTTGCACTACTGTAGGAAGATTGCCACCTAACATAAAGATTTCAAACAAGAAGGGGTCAATTTGGAGATTGCTGTTTGGAAATGCCAAACGTGCTGTTTCAATGGTCCGACAAAAAGGACTGGTAGTGATGATGGAAAGGATGGGAATTTGCCAATAGCGTAGCATTTGACCATAATAAATTGCCTCCCTACGACCTTGATCGGATAAATTCCGTTGATTTTGACAACTTTGAAATGTACCATATGCTTGATCTACACCAATAGTTGCTGTTCCGTGTCTTGCATATAAAGTTAGCCCACCTTTTCTCAATAACGCTAGGAGACCCTTTTCCATTTTCTTCATCTCCTTCATCATATCACTTTCTACTTTGTAATGTATGTGCTGTACATAGAAAAAAGCTCCCCACAACTTTTTGTAGGAAGCTTTTTTTGTTATTTTATTGGAATTCTGACAATAGCAGTCGTTTCTAAATGTTTTGATGAGTCAATTGAAATATGACCATTATATTTAGTGACAATTTCTTTGACAATAAATAAGCCTTGCCCTCTTAGTCTACCATTCTCATGTTTTTTCGTTGAAAATCCTTGTTTGAATATGTGATCGGGATTCGCAATATTTGGCCCAGTATTGGTAATTTTAAATTCATACTGAGATTCATCTGCTGTACAGCAAATCTTAATCTTACGTTGTTCCTCAGGTAATTCAACAGCAGCATCAATCGCATTATCAATTAAATTGGATAGAATCTTGATTAAATCTGTCGTTTTAATCTTATTAAAGTCATTTTGAGAAAGCGTAAAATCCATATCAATATGATGATTTTGAGCAGTTAACTTCTTCGTTTGCAATAAGATGGACAAACCTGGATGATCAATATTTAATTTTAATGACTTGATCGCCTGAACTTCTTTTGATAGTGAGGATAAATATTGTCTCGCCTGATCTGTTTTTTCTAATTGTAATAAACCATGTAACACTTGGATATGGTTCGTAAAATCATGACGTAGGGACGACACCGAAGTAATCAATGTTTTGATTTCTGCTAGATATGTGTCCTCTGTAGCGCCAACTTCCTTCGCTACCTCTTTTTGATACCATCTTTGTAAAAATAAAAAAGAACCGATGACAATTAAAATAAGTACACCATTAAAAATAAAATTAAATAGGTTGTCTTCAATGACTTTACCCTTAATACCATTTAGCGTATCTGCACTAATGTCAATGCCTAAATACCCGATAATTGTTCCATTATCATCTTTGATGGGTGCACCAACAGATAAATAAGACCCATGTTCAGAATCATGAATTACCTCTGTAACATAGGTTTCACCATTATAGGCCTTTTCAACATGCTTTGCAGGAACAGTACAAACCACGCCAATACCGAAGCCCTCTTTCATTTCTTTTGGCATTCCTGTAATCATGGCTATAGATACTTCAGGATTGTCCACCTTTAAGGTGTAAACAAATAGTGCACCTAATTTTATCCTTGCATCGTTTAAATAATTTCTTACTTTCCAATAATAATCATTTTCCTGTGGATTATTTAAAAATTGCTGATAGGCATCCGTATCTATGGATGCAGCAATAGAATGGGCTGCCTCTAAGCTTTGATTGGCAATCGACTCTTCAACGGTCTTTTTTATTTTTACATAGGATGTAAAGATGTTTAAACTTGTAAACAAACATAATAAAATCGTTGATAGAATTAATATTAGTTTTATTTTTCTATTTTTCATAAAAAACGGTACTTCCTCATCTATAAATATTCTAGAATATTATTGCTGTCCCGCAACTGTAAATGGGAGCACATTTCAAAAGGCCACTGTTACGAGTCGTAATGGGAAGGTGAAAGGTGTGATGAACATAAGCCAGGAGACCTGCCTTTATCTAGTACAGCCAAAAAACCTACGCGGATAGGGGGTGTTGAGTGTGACTAGAGAATTTCTCCTGCATGCTCATAGTACGATGATTGCTAAAAAGGGTGCTTCTATGAATAATAGAAAGCTTCTTTCCATCTGGCAATCATCGTATTATGTCGTGTATTTGTCATAGTAGACATCTTTCTGATGAGGGAAAGATGTTTTTTTATGGAAAAAATTAAAGGAGCGGTCCACATGAATCCACAAGTTGTTGAGTACTATGAAAGCTTATTCAAATTTGAAATTATGCAAGAGCCTAAACCCTTAAAGGAGCTTGTCGAACAATATGTTGGGCATGATGCTTCACATGAGCAATCTATTTTAGCAGCATACGCAAATGTTTTGAAAGAATTAAGAGGATAGAATATGTTTGGCTACTTCGAAAAACGAAGTAGCCATTTTTATGAGTAAATAACATAATACCAATTGGAATACATTTGTTTGTCATAAAACTGCCTTTAGGACTTCATTCATATTTCACTTTTTACTTATATAATTAATCTGCTATAAATAGAGAGATTGGAGATTAAATATGAAAAATTTGCTTTATTCTAGGTTTTGGCGACTGCATTTTTTCGCAGCACTTTTTATTACGCCTTTATTGCTGTCTCTCACATTAAGTGGGATTGGTTATTTGTTTTTTACAGATGTAGAAAATCGATTATATGACGATTATTTCTTTGGTGAGAGCCATAAGGAAGAGGTCTTAACAATTGATGAAGCCGTGGAAAAAGCGGAGGCAGCATTTGCAGGATACTCTACTACAAAAGTGATTATGTTGGAGGAGCCATATAATACGCGTTTAACTTTATCAAATGGCACTAAACAAAAGTACGTATTTTTAGATGATCACAATCAAATGGTTGGTAGTCAGGACGCCGATTATACATTTTCAAATATTATGAGAAATACGCATAGCTCCCTCTTTATTGGTGGTACCTTTGTAAACTATTTAGTAGAGCTAGCAGCTTGTTGGACGATCTTTTTATTACTGTCAGGTCTTTATATGACATTCAAGGGAAATCTCCTAAAGAAGGGCAAGTCAGAGAATAAGAGGCAAAAAAGTAAGAGATTGCATGCACTTGTTGGGACAATCATTACCATTCCAATGGTGATGTTCATTTCGACTGGGCTATTATGGTCTGCTTTTCAAGGTTCCATGCTTGCAGATATAGCGTCAGAAAATCCTACTTTTGGGTATCCATTACTCCAACAAAAGCCACCAACATCTGATGTCTCTGAAATTCCATGGGCCACTCGTCAATTAGAGGCACCGACATCAGAAGGAGAACATGCTCAACATCATGGCGGTGGTGCTGTCCGTTATACGAACGACAGCCAAATGACGATTGCTCAGCTTGAAAAAGAAATCAATTCGATGAACATTGCTAAGCCTTACTCTATAATTTATCCGACAAACGGTGAGGGCGTCTATACAGTGGCGAAGGCTAGTAATTCTGGTGTAACAGGGCTAGATGTAAAACCTACAGCAGAAGCCACAATGTATTTTGATCAGTATAGTGGCAAGTTTATCGATCAAGTGAATTATGACGATTATGGCCCATTAGCTAAATTCTTTACATGGGGAATACCATTACATGAGGGGCATTTATTCGGCTGGCCGAATAAGCTTTTAAACTTAGTGGTTTGTCTAGCCTTTTTAGCCGTAATCGTGTGGGGCATTCGCACTTGGATTTTACGTAGAAAAAAAGGGGAGCTGTCTGCACCACCGCAAATTTCTCATAAAATATCCATGCCATTCATTATTTTCCTTGTCATATTAGGGATTATGATGCCGCTATTTGGTGCGTCATTAATCGCTGTGGTAGTAATTGAATTTATCCTTTTAGGTTGGCAAACAAAGAAGAAGCTAAGAGCACAAGAAACTAAATAAAGCTAAGATGATACGGCACAGCGGGTTTGTGCCGTATCTTTTTTTTTGTTTATTTCATTTATAGGAACGCAATACTATACTGAAGCGGCAAAAATGTTTATAGATTTTTCAGCATGATTTTATAAAGTTTTAAGATTTGTATGGTACATTGCTAGTAGTTTCAGCTTATGGGGGTATGTAGATGTCAATAAAAACAAGGTTTTTGCTATCTTATGTGGGTGTCATCATCATTGCCATCACACTATTACTAGCAGCGGTATTTCTTTTTTCCTTTGCCATTACAGGTGATGTCAAAGCGATTGAGCATTTTTATAAAAAATCTTATGTCCAAAAGCCTTTGACGACAGTAGAGGAAAATGCGTTTCTAGATTTAAAATTACTAGCTAAAAAAAGTCCCCAGCAGCTTTTAGATCTCGAACAGCTTGAACAAATCAATGCGCCTTCGATAGAGATTGTGGTACGAAAAGATCATCAAATCGTGTATTCAACACAGAAAGAGCATAAACAATTATTGCTTCAAAGCTTACCTAGCTTTGAAGCGACCAATATTAATTCTCGTGACACCATCATGATAAATCGAGCCTTTTATACGTATGTTAAATTTGATTTTTATTTTCCAGATCAAACAGAGGGCAGTATTTTCGTATTGAGAGAGGTTAGTTCCCATGCAGAGGTAACGAGGGAACTGCTACCGATTCTTTTAGGTATTTTATTTGTCCTGTTTATGATGATTATTGGCTTTTTAAATTATTTAGTATCAAGAAGTATTATTAAACCGATATCGGCATTAAAGGAAGGGGCAGAACGAATTAAATCGGGCGACTTGGATTTTGAAATTGCGACCCACTCGAAGGATGAAATTGGTCAACTGAATCGGTCATTCGAGGAAATGAGAGTCAAATTAAAAGAATCCATCCAGCTTCAGCTTCAATATGAGGAAAATCGAAAGGAGCTCATCTCCAATATCTCCCATGATTTAAAAACGCCGATGACTTCCATTATCGGCTATGTGGAGGGCATTAAAGATGGTGTGGCAAATACAGAGGAAAAGATGGATAAATATTTAACGACTATCTATACAAAGGCAAAGGATATGGATGTATTAATTGATGAGCTATTCTTATTTTCTAAATTGGATTTGAAAAAGATTCCCTTCCAGTTGGAAAGCATTAATCTCCAGCAATATATGCATGATTATGTAGAGGATGCAAGCTTTGATTTTATTGCACGAGATATTCATTTACAATATCTATCAGCAGGCTCGCCGCTTTTGGCAATGGTGGACCGAGATAAATTAAGACGTGTCCTGACGAACCTTTTAAGTAATAGCGAAAAATATATGGATAAGCCGTATAAGCAAATCATTATTTCCTTGCATGAGCGAGCAGAGGATGCGATTATTCAGGTAACAGATAATGGTGCAGGCATTGATCCTGTCGCATTGCCCTATATTTTTGATCGATTTTACCGTGCGGAGCCTTCACGTAATTCGCAAACAGGAGGCAGTGGCTTAGGGTTAGCCATTGCCAAACAAATCGTTGTTGAAATGGGTGGCGATATTTGGGCAAAGAGTGAATTAGCAAAGGGCACGAGCATATTCATTTCATTGAAAAAGGCTGAGGAGAAGGTGAATCATCATGAAAAAAATTCTGCTAATTGAAGACGAGGTGAGCATAGCTGAGCTTCAACGAGATTATTTAGAGATTAATGGCTTTAGAGTAGATATCCAACATCATGGAGAGGATGGGCTACAGCAGGCACTTAAAGGTAATTATGATTTAATCATTTTGGATATTATGCTACCAGGGATAAGTGGCTTTGACATTTGTAAACAGATTCGAGCGGTACACAATATTCCCATTTTATTTGTTTCAGCTAAAAAGGAGGATATTGATAAAATTCGTGGTCTTGGACTAGGAGCGGATGATTATATTACAAAACCATTTAGTCCGAGTGAATTAGTGGCAAGGGTCAAGGCCCATTTGTCAAGATATGAGCGTCTGGCGAGCCATCAACAAACAAATCATATGATGTCCATTCATGGTATTACAATCGATACTTCGGCTAGAAAGGTGTTTGTTAATGGTGAGGAGATTGCCTTTACAACGAAGGAATTTGATTTACTTGTCTTTTTTGTTAGACACCCCAATCAAGTATTAAGTAAGGAACAGCTATATGAGCGAAACTGGGGCTATGAATCAGCTGCAGACGTTTCGACTGTCACTGTTCATATACGAAAGCTACGTGAAAAAATTGAACGAGAGCCAGCGCATCCCAAGTTTTTGGAAACAGTATGGGGTGCAGGCTATCGCTTCAATGTTTAAGTAAAACTACCTCGTCCTTGTGACGGGGTAGTTTTTTTAGACTTTTTTAAGAATTCGTTAATGGGCAATTTAGCATTACCGCTTACACTGAGGAAGGAAAGGCGGTGTATTAAAATTGAAAAAAAGGCAGGCAGTTATCATTGCATTAACATTTTTACTTCAAGGGTGTGCCTCAATTGATACAGAAACAATACAGCATGATAAAGGTGGGAGTGAAGTGGTGGGAACAGAATGGGCGAGTGAGTTGCTCAAGGCAGCTGAAAGGGGAGATATCGATGGGCTTCAACTTGCTTTGAAACAAAAAGGGGACATCAATGTACAAGATTCAAATAATCGAACAGCTTTGATGATAGCTACCTATAATCAGGATATAGAGGCAGTTAAATTATTAATAGATGCAGGAGCAGATGTTAATATTCAGGATAATCAGCAAAATACGCCATTTCTCTATGCAGGTGCGGAGGGCTATCTGGCTATTTTAAAGATGACCATTCAAGCTGGTGCTGATCCGACTATTTTAAATCGATATGGGGGGACAGCACTCATACCAGCAGCAGAGCATGGTCATGTGGAGGTCATCGAGGAGCTATTGAGCAATACCGATATTGACGTCAATCATGTGAATCATTTAGGCTGGACAGCCCTGATGGAGGCGATTGTCTTAAATAACGGCAATCCAACACAGCAAACCGTAATACAACGACTAATTGAACATGGTGCTGATGTAAATATTCCCGATCAAAATAACGTGACACCTCTGCAACATGCAAAACAACGAGGATTTAAAGCAATCGAACAAATTCTACTTGCAGCAGGCGCAAAGTAACCCAAACTGTAGAGACGGCTCTCTACAGTTTTCTTAGTGTTGAAAAACAAAACAGTCAATTGAAAGGTAGAAATGGATTTCCGTTGCAGGCTACTTGCTTTCCTGTGGGCGAGCGCCGAATCACTTCCTCCGCTACCGCTCCATTTAGAGTTTCGCCTGTCTTGCTATCCCATGGGAGTCAAGCAGCCTTCCACTTCAACCCACTAACTTATTAGCAAAGGTTTTCAAATAAAGTGAAGGTGTTCACTACTCTTTATGAAGAGGTGTTGTCATGCATCACTTCTCCACATTGAAAATAAGAACTTATCCCCTCTAAGAATACAGTTAATGGACGATTTGTTACTATAAAAAAGTAAAGACACTTTGCAGAATGGTTGATTGGAGTGGAGCCAGCGTCACTCCTAGGGGATTTAGCGTCACAGAGGAGACCCTGGAGCGAACGTAAGTGAGTGAAGCGGCTCATCGGACGCCCCCTGGAAAGGACGCTGGCGTAACGGAAATCAACCCCTCGACTTGCAAAGTTGCTTTTTCTGGCGTTGACATCATCTTTTTTCAACAACATGCAAACTGTAGAGACAGCTCTCTACAGTTTTTTGTTCTTAAATTATTTTTCCTATTTTTTAATTCTTTTTTAATAGTTTATTTAGTAGCAGTTTAGATATGGACTTTATGATAAATTTTGTCAACCAAATTACACCATAAAGGAGAGTTCAACAAATGAAATTAAGAAAACGTATTGTCCCAGCAGCATTGGCTTTATCCGTAGTATCAGCAGGTCTAGTAACCATAGGCGAGCCATTAAATGCAGATGCGGCAAGCAATAAAGCAGTAGTAGCGGAAAACGAGCAAGTAGCTAAAATTACAAACATCAAGCCATTAAATACAATGACACTACAAATTACATTTAATCAGCCATTAGCAGCAGCTGATATAGACCTAAATCATTTAGATGCTATAAAAAAACATTTTACGTTTAATGGAGATTTAGAGATTGTCAATGTGCCACGCTTAATGACAGGCTCTAAGCGTACATATATTGTACCAACAACATTCCAAGAAGATGATTTTATCTATACATTGAGCTATAAAGAGCAACGCAATAAAGTTTTTGAGGGCACAGATGAAAAGGTATATGTACGCAATGTGGAGCAAGTCACAAATGATACATTTACATTGGAATCCTTTCAGGAGGATGGCGTAGTAGATTATGCTAATATTATTGAAGCCTATCGCGCAGGCCGTGGAGATTTAGCATTTAGCTTAGATGGTCATAATCGAGATGCTAGCGGCAAACGCTTTGATGTTATTTCTTCCTTACGTGATCGCTATGTGACGGTGAGAACAAGTGAGGGAGAAGAGTTTGTTGCTAATTATGTACCATTTACACAAGCAGCTGATGGCAGACAGGCTCCTCAGTTTAGACTCCCTGCTGGCAAGATTTTAAAACCAGGTGTGACTTACCATGTGTACGCACAATGGGCGGAAATAGATGTAAGGAGCTTTGTAGCGAAAGAAATCGCGCCAATCACTCTGCAAACAGCGAAAGCCATGGATGAAAAATCCTTTGAATTACAATTAAGAAACGATCCGCAATCTGATTTACTTGCTGGCCGAAGTGTAGCATTAAAAGGCAGTGATGGGAGTACATTGCAAGCACAATATCGTTATTCATCACGTAAAGGTGCTGTGGGCATTTTTGATCTAACGAATGGTGGTACGTTGAAGGCAAATGTCAGCTATACCGTAATCCCATTAAACAACTGGGCTATAGCAACAGATATAGTGCTACAAGGAAAATAAACGTTCTTTTGCTTAATAAAATAATGAATCTGTCATTTGAAGCCTAATAAATGGAACGTATTTTATGCTAACATTGTAAAAATCTCGTCACAGCTGTGGCGAGATTTTTTTTATAGCCAGCCTTTTTCACCTGCTACCTGAGCGGCTTGCTGTCTAGATTCAACTTGTAGCTTTTGAATAGAGGTAGATAAATAATTGCGAATCGTGCCCTTCGTTAAAAATAACTGCTTACTGATTTCGTTTGTGGTCAAGCCTTTTTTGACTAGCTGAAGCACCGCAATTTCTCGTTCATTTAAAGGGTTTTGCTCCTTCATAAATAAGGAGGCGGCTAAATCCTTGCTGACCACCTTTTCTCCTTGCATGATTTTTCGAATAGTAGCAATTAAATAATCGATGGGTTCATCTTTCAATAGATAGCCGTGTACCTCGCAATCCATTGCCTTCTGCAAATAACCAGGGCGTGCAAAGGTTGTTACAATCATCACCTTGCAAGGGAGGTTGGCCTGTTTAATTTTTTCAGCAAGCTCAAGCCCTGATAGATGGGGCATTTCAATATCGACTAGGCAAATATCTGGTGGCTCCTGCTGGATCAATTCCCATGCTTGTTGTCCATCTGCCACCTCAGCTATGACCTCAATATCAGGCTCAAACGCTAGTAGCGAAGTTAGGGCACCACGTAACATTTGTTGGTCTTCTGCTAGTAATACACGTATCATCTTAGAGGTTCCTTTCCATCTTGAATTGGTAGAGTGAGGGTGACGCTGGTGCCTACTGGTGTGTCACTTTCAATCAGGGCAAAGCCTTGCAGCATATGCATTCTTTCTTTTATGGAGTGGATGCCATTCCCACGTCC
The DNA here is from genome assembly GCF_029916965.1 of Lysinibacillus sp. 1 U-2021. Lineage (NCBI taxonomy): Bacteria > Bacillati > Bacillota > Bacilli > Caryophanales > Bacillaceae > Lysinibacillus > Lysinibacillus sp. 1 U-2021. The sequence goes on along the minus strand of NZ_CP123966.1, from coordinate 2,614,913 downwards.
TTGTGACTGTAAACCGATGCCATCGTCTTTCATCACAAGTGTATAGTGTCCAGCACAACATTGAATGGTGAAATGACATTTTTTTGCCTGACTATGCTTGAGAATATTCGTAGTCGTCTCTCGTACACATAGAGCAAGCATCGTTTCCTCCACACTAGAAAGTACGATTTGAGGACATTGATTGTCAAGGGTTGTCGTAATATTCGCGCTTTGTAAAAGCTGTTGGCAATGGATAAGCTCCGTTTGCAAAGAAATAAAATTCATATCAGACACAAGCTCACGTACTTGTTTTAAGGCGGTACGGGTAGTGGCTAATATGTCATGTAGCTCAGGCTTCACGCTTGAAGGATCTCGGTCAATCAGTTTGGTCGTTAGTTCGGTTTTTACTTTAATCATTGTGAGCGTATGGCCAATTGTATCATGAAGGTCTCTAGCGATCCGTTGTCGTTCCTCTTGCTGAACAAGCTGTGTATTTACGTCTGCCAGCTCAGCCTGCAGATTTTTCGACTTTTCCACAAAATAAATGAGAATCGGGAGCACCAGTTGAAACATCATTATCGGTACTAGTACCTGTGATTCCTTTGGTAAAAGGGAATCTGTTGTCATGTACAAAACCGTCAAAAACATGACAGTGATGGCTACAATCCCACAGGCAATATGCCATTTTGATTTTGCACGTCCTAGTAAGTCGGCAAAGGTAAAGCCAAAAATAAGCATAAAAGGATCGACAATTATGCTAAGTAAGGTGATAAGGACAAAGGCTACTAGAGATGCGGAAAGTAGCCGCCAATCTCGATGCCATAAAGCCATGTAGAAGGCTATTAGGTATAAAAGGAGCACTGTTATTTTCATAGCTAAGGGAAGGGAATGAGACCCTAATACTAATGCGAATAGGAAAATGACAGAAGCTGCATCAATGATTAAATAATGCTTAATTTGTTCTCTAGGATATATTTTTATTACTAGCACCATCCTTTGTTGCTGATTACTGTGTCATCGCTTGAAGGGCTTTTTTACGAATCCATTCCATAGGGCCCATTTGAAATTTCTGTAACCAAGCGAACGCTATAACAAGTTGTAAGATTGATAGAGATAGCCAAATACCAATGACAGTGAAGCTATTGACTTGCCCACCTAAGCCAAGCCCCCAGCCATAAAAAATAATCGACGCAAGCACGTTTTGGAGGACATAGCAGCTTAAAGACATTTTACCAACATGAGCAAAGCGCTGCCAAAGCCAGTCTAGCCTCTTATATTCTACCAGTTTACCTAAAATTCCAATATAGCCAATGGATAGAAGAGGGGCACAAAGATAGCGAACAGGTAAATCAAAAAGCCCACCAGGAATAAAAATAAGCAGATTGATAGGAAAGCCAACGAATACACCGATATTAAATAGCTTTTGTCGAGTTTGACGTCCTTTGTCAGTTGGTGAAAATACCTCATTACGCATGAACTTCATACCAAGTAAAAATAAAAAGACATTCATCGGGATAATAAATATAGCTTCTGAGCGATAAAATAAAAAGTTTGTGAGACGATGCTGCACCTGCGCAAACCATGTGCCATGTTCATAGAGCTCAGAAACGGATGCCATACCATTTAATGAAACACCAGCTCCTTGTAAGGTACTGATAAAAATAAGCAGAATCATTAGGATGTGAAAGCCACCAAAAAAATAAAAGGCTCCTGTCATGACCTTATCACCCAAACGTACAATAAAAGCGACGATGAATGCTGTGACAGCATAGCTCATTAAAATATCATACTCCATCACAAGCGTGTAGTGCAGTAGCCCCTCTAACCCTAAGAAGACGATAGTCCACAGGTACACTCCTGGCCAGGCTGTACCTCTCCGTAAGGCTTGCTGATATTTTAATTGCAGACCTACTCCAAACATAATTGTTAACAATCCAAGCAGCTTGCCATTAACGAAAAATAATACAACCATACGTAAAAAATCATTGAAGGACCACCAACCAGAATAATCACTTGTTGTTATATACGATAAATCACCAAGATAAGCAAAAATCCAAATATTTGTGCCAAGCGTTCCTAAGACGGCAAAGCCTCTTAACATATCGATAAAGGGGAGTCTTTGTTGTGTTTGCATAAGTTCGATCACTCTTTCTTTTTTTTCTTACCTTAAGGATAAGAAAATTTCAAGAGAAAACCTATTCACACCAGTCAAAGAATCTAGATGACAGGTGTCATAAAGTATGCTGTGCCAGCACAAAAACCAGCAACGCTTTTGCTGCCGGCTCATTATTTTGTACAGGTATAGATGCGATAGTCTAAAAGGTCTTCGTATTTTTCATTCATGGCAATATGCTGATCCATGATTTTATAGAATTCGGATTCTATATCTTTGGAAACTTGAAATTCAGGCTTGGATGAGATGGATTTGTTTTTTTGTATACGGATATCATAAAAACCAGCCTGTTGCAGTAGTCTTACCCAATCCTTTTTCCTGAGGAGAGACTGAAAGCCGTAAAATTGTTGGAGGTCATCTGCAAGTTCGGTACGAAGTGTTTGAGGAATGGTAAATTCGATAGCAATGAAGCGGCCACCTTTTTTCAATAAACGATAAATTTCCTGCAAAGCCTGCTGCAAATTAACAAAGGCCAGAACCGACTCAGCTAGAATCAAGTCAAATGTCTCGTTCGCTAACGAGGTTTGTTCAATAGAGCCTTGCAAAAGTTTAACAGGTAGACGTGCTTTATGCATACGCTGACGAGCCTTTTCTATCATGATGGGCTGAATATCGAGACCTGTGACGTTTGCTTGATAGGAAGATGCTAAATAAGCAGCCGTTTGCCCTGTACCACATCCCACATCTAAAATATGTGCGTTTCGTTCGATATTCTCTGCTTGCAAAACAGCCTTTGATAGATTAATGCCCCCAGGATGTGCGCCTCCGACCCCGAACTTAGCTAAAAAGGTAAGATAATGAGAGTCTTGTATAGTACCACCTTCTTTTTTCTTATAGTATGACAGGGAAACTAGTATGGTTCCCTTATTATTTTTAACCTCTTCTTCAAAAGTCTAATTCGCTATAAAAATTTTCACATATACTAGTGAGAAGCTTTCAGATAGGGGGTGTATAAATGCCATATTTTCAGCCGAATGCTAGAAGAGGTCCATATCCGCCAAACAATAGGCAGTATTTTGGCCCACCTTTTCGAGGTAGGATGGTGCAACCATACTATTCTCCCAATCAACAACAGCAAGGTCCTAGATTAGGAAATTTACCAGATCATTTAAATACAATTATGGGGCATGCTGGGACGATTACAAATGGAGTAAATATGTTGAGACAGATGGGGGCGTTATTAAGTTTATTTAGATAAAAAACTAGAAACCCTCTTAAGATCAGGCTCTTAAGAGGGTTATATTTAGGTTTAATGGGCTGGTGCAAATTGCTTTTCGATAATAGAGCGATTTTTCTCTTTAAATAGCTCATTATGAGAGGACACCATGCCATGACGATAGGCAGTTGGTTCTAAATACGTTTTAATAGAATTGACTGCATTGGCGGCATCTTGGAATGTGCCAAGTAGCAAATTAATTTTTCCATCAAATGATAAAATATCACCTGCTGCAAAAATACCTGGCTGTGCTGTTTCACCTGTTGCCTTTCCTTCAACATAATAATCATCCTTTTTCGGAATGGCAATGGCCTCATCAAATGCAAGAGACGCCTCACGATTATAGCCATGACTGACGATTACCTCATCGATTTGACGCGTATAACTTTGCTTCGTTATCGTATTCTCACATGTGACTAATTGAATAGCCGTTTTATCAATATTTGCGGAAAGCTTTGTAATCGTTGTATTACACTCAATGCGCACACCTGCATCCAGTGCTTCCTGTACAGTGGCTTCGTGTGCTGATAGATTCTCTTTGCGGTAAACAACCGTTACGCTTTTGGCAATCGGACTTAATTCAACAGCCCAATCGATGGCTGCATTACCACCGCCTGAGATCATGATATCCTTATCGACAAAACGTTTATACGATTGCACAGTGTAATGTAGATTGGACATTTCATATTTTTCAGCACCCTCAAGTGTTAGCTTTTGAGGGCTAATAATGCCGCCACCTACAGCTAACAGTACCGTTTTAGAATAATGCTTTTCACCAGCTGCTGTATGAATGACAAAAATATCATTGTGACGTTCAATTAAATCTACTTTTGTACCTGTCAAAATTGTAGGATCAAATGTTTTGGCTTGCTCGATTAATTGTTTAACAAATTGTTCACCCAAAACGGGAGGATGTCCCCCAATATCCCATATCAGCTTTTCAGGATAAAGTAATACTTTACCGCCAAGCTGTGGTTGACTTTCTAATAATTTTGTTTTTAAACCCCGTAAACCACTATAAAAGGCACTATATAAGCCAGCTGGGCCACCGCCAATAATTGTCACATCATACACATGCTGCATTTTTATTGCCACATCCTTAACAAATAGTAAAAAAGTAATTGACAAAATCTTATCAGGTAACTAGACTAATTCTAGTGATAATGATTATCATTTTTAGCTTTGAATATCATAGCATGGAAAGAAGTAAAAAGAAAGTGAGGGTCCGATTTGCGTTTAGAAGTTGAATCGATTCGTGTTGGTTATGAGAATAAAACGATTGTGCATGACTTATCGCTGCAAATTCCTGATGGCAAAATCACGACAATCATTGGTTCAAATGGTTGTGGAAAATCAACCTTGTTAAAAGCTATCACACGGATTTTAAAGCATGAGAGTGGACAGGTCATATTAGATGGTCAAAATATTTCCAAGTTGAAAACAAAAGAATTAGCAAAAGAACTGGCAATCTTACCACAGAGTCCAGAAAGTGCACATGGTTTAACAGTGGAAGAGCTTGTATCCTACGGTCGATTTCCTTATCAAAAGGGCTTCGGGAATTTATCACAAAAAGATAAAGATGTTATTGGCTGGGCTTTACAGGTAACCAAAACAGAAGAATTCCGTTTACAATCTGTAGATGCTTTATCTGGCGGACAACGTCAGCGCGTATGGATTGCGATGGCCTTGGCCCAAGAAACCGACATTATCTTTTTAGATGAACCGACAACTTATTTAGATATGGCTCATCAGCTAGAAGTTTTAGAGCTACTTTACAGGCTGAATGAAGAACAGGGGCGCACGATTGTCATGGTCCTCCATGATTTAAATCAAGCGGCACGTTTTTCAGATTATATTGTAGCGCTTTCACAAGGTGAGCTTGTAAAATTCGGAACGGCTGAAGAAGTGATGGTTCCAGAAGTATTGAAAAAAGTATTTAATATAGATGCAGTTATTGGCAAAGATCCACGAACGAACAAACCAATGTGCATTACATATGACTTATTACAAACCATTTAAAAGGAGAATAACAATGAAAAAGTGGCTATTACCAATGTTTATGATGCTTGTGCTCGTACTTGCAGCATGTGGCAGTAAGGAAGAAAAAACAGAGAAGGCTGATGAAGGCTCAAAAGAGGAAGCTTCAACAGAAACAATCACATATCAATCAGAGTCAGGCCCTGTAGAAGTACCAGCAAATCCGAAACGTGTTGTTGTACTATCTTCTTTTGTAGGAAGCTTATTACAGCTTGATGTAAATGTGGTTGGTGTGGATGCATGGGCAGCAAAAAATCCCAACTTCGAAGATGCGATTAACGATGCTGTTGTAGTTGAAAATACTGATATTGAAAAAATTCTTGAGCTAGAACCAGATTTAATTATTGGCTTAAATGGTATTGAAAATGCTGATAAATTAGCAGAAATCGCGCCAACTGTATTATTTACGTATGGTAAAGTAGACTATTTACAGCAGTTCATCGAAATCGGTAAAGTGGTAAATAAAGAAAAAGAAGCAACTGCTTGGGTAGAAGATTTTAAAACACGTGCAGCAGAAGCTGGTAAAAAGATTAAAGAAAAAATCGGTGAAGATGCGACTGTAACAGTAGCAGAGAACTTTAATAAACAGTTCTATATTTATGGCGATAACTGGGGTCGTGGAACAGAGATTTTATATCAAGAAATGGGCTTGAAAATGCCTGAGAAAGTAAAAGAAACAGCGTTAGAGCCTGGCTACTATGCTATTTCTCAAGAAGTTTTAGGGGAATATGCAGGTGACTATGTGATCTTCAGTATGTTCCAAGATCAAGATAATTCCTTTACAGATGCAGCATGGTTTAAAGATTTAGAAGCAGTGAAAAATGGTCATTTATTTGAAGTGAATGCAAATGCCTTTTATTTCAATGACCCTATCACATTAGAACATCAACTGAAGTTCTTTGAAGAGAAATTTTTACAATAATTAGTAGAGAGTAGCGAAGGCGAATGACAAAGTTTCGAAAGCTTCCATTTTGGCTTCAGGTATTGCTTGCATTGCTTGTATTAATTGGTACTGCCAGTATCTCGCTGTGCTTAGGGGCAGCGAATACAAGCATTCAAGATGTCTTTCAAGCAATTGTCGGACAAAGTGGAGGTAAACATTACACGATTTTACGTGAAATTCGATTTCCTCGTATCATTGCAGCTATTTTTGTTGGGAGTGCCCTCGCAGTCGCTGGGGCGATTATGCAAGGGGTTACACGGAACCCATTAGCTGATCCAGGGCTGCTTGGTTTAACGGCAGGGGCAAATGCTGCCCTTGCTTTAACAATGGCATTTATCCCTAAATTCTCGTATTATACGTTAATTTTAGCCTGCTTTGTTGGGGCGGGAATCGGTATGATGTTAGTTTATGGGATTGGTGCTTCTACTAAAAAAGGCTTTTCCCCTTTAAAGCTTGTTTTAGCTGGTGCGGCTGTCACAGCCTTATTACAGGCAATCGCTGAAGGGACGGGCATTTTATTTCAAATTTCCAAAGATGTTTCGATGTGGACAAGTGGCGGTTTCATTGGCACAACATGGCAGGCATTATTGATCGTACCCGTTATTATTATTGGCTTACTGCTTTCATTTGCTTTTAGTCGTCAATTAACGATTTTAAGCTTAAATGAAGAAGTAGCAGTGGGTGTCGGACAAAATACTACGCTCGTAAAGGGTGTAATGATGTTCGTTGTGGTTATTCTGGCTGGCTCTGCTGTGGCCCTAGTCGGAAATCTAGCTTTCGTTGGCTTAATGGTACCGCATATTGTCCGCGCGTTTGTTGGGACAGACTATCGTTTTGTCTTACCGATGAGCGCCATTGTTGGTGGCTGGTTTATGGTGTTGGCTGATTTCGCAGGGCGCATGATTAACGCACCTTATGAAACGCCAGTTGTCGCTATTATTTCGATTTTAGGTCTTCCATTCTTCCTATTATTAGTGCGGAAGGGAGGACGTCAATTTGTTTAAAGAAGGTCACAAAAAACAGCGTAAATGGTTACTCATATGGCTTGTGGTAACCTTGTTCATTTTTATTTTAGGGATTTCATTAGGTGCTGCTTCGGTTTCTATTGACCGAATTCTTCCAACCTTACTGGGCGATGGTAGCTTTAAAGAGTCCTTTGTACTCTTTTCAGTCCGTTTACCTAGAATGTTTGTGCTAGCGGCTGCGGGTATGGCATTAGCACTGGCAGGGGCCGTATTACAGGGCGTAACCCGCAATGATTTAGCAGACCCAGGAATTATAGGTATCAGTGCTGGCGCAGGTGTTGGGATTACTGTCTTTTATTTGCTAGTAGATGGCGACCTTCCTCACTTTGCCTATATTTTACCGATTGTCGGCTTTTGTAGTGCCTTAGTGACAGCACTGGGTATTTACTTTTTCTCTTATCAGCGTAATAAGGGTGTCCATCCTGTGCAGTTCATTTTAGTAGGGGTAGGCGTAGCATCAGCCTTATCAGGGGTCATGATGGTATTAATATCCTCTGCTGAGCGGAGCGATGTACAATTTATTGCACAATGGCTAGCCGGAAATGTATGGGGCACAGATTGGCCATTTTTCTGGGCGCTAATGCCTTGGCTTGTACTGGGCATCCCTTACATTTTCTATAAAGCCAACGTTTTAAATGTCTTGGCCATGACGGAGCAAACAGCAGTCGGTCTTGGTATGAACATTGGGCGAGAACGTTTCCGATTATTAATTGTTGCGGTTGCACTAGCGGCTGCCGCGGTATCCGTAACAGGGGGAGTAGCCTTCATCGGTTTGATGGCTCCCCATATTGCAAAACAGCTCGTTGGTCCACGCTACCAATTCTTTTTACCATTGACGCTATTCATTGGCGCAAGCTTGCTAATACTTGCTGATACCATTGGACGTGTTGCTATTGCAAGTGCAACGGTTCCTGCTGGGATTGTTGTTGCATTTATTGGCGCACCTTATTTTCTATATTTATTACGCAAAAATGTATAGAAATGTATTAGTTATTGGTCACAAAACAGTCTTTCAATCTAATAAAAATAATGAAAATAAGATTTTACATCATCTATCTTTCAAGTTTTTGAGAACCTCATTTGTTGAGGTTCTTTTTTTGTATAATCAGAACAGGAGGTGCATACATGATTCTATTAGCACGACAACCATCGGACTTGCAAAAAATACTAGAGGTGGTGCTCCGTAGATTGCCACAGACGCATAATAACTACGCTTATTATGGTGAACGTTTGAGCCGTGTCCAAGCAGGTCTTGCAGGGGAACAACGTGTTGATGCAGAATGGCTCGAAATCGATTTACCAACCCCACATTATTTTCTACATGATTTTCAAACCGCAAATAGCTACGGATCTACCCATCAAATGGATACCATCTTTCTCTGCCCTCATTTTTTACTTATTCTTGAAATCAAAAATATAACAGGAAATCTCTCATATGATGTCCCTTTTGCACAGTTTACACGGATGACATTGGATGGCACTGTGGAAGGAATGACTGATCCGTTTGTTCAGCTGGATCGGCATGACATATGGATGAAAAAGCTTCTACTGCAAGAACGTATCGAATTACCTGTTGTACATGCGGTAGTGCTGGCAACGAAAAATGGCATTTTAACAAAGGGTTTTGAGGGGCAACCGATATTTCATGTGAAAGGGTTACGATTTCATCTACAAAAATGGATAGAGCATTATCAACCTACAGAAAGCGTTGATCTTTTACAATTAGCCAACCTTCTATTGTCCCTGCACACAAAGTTGAAAAAAGAGGTAGAGGTGCCTCTTAAGGAAATGGTGAAGGGTGTGTTATGTCCACAGTGTGTTAACGGGCAGCGATTATTGTATCACTATAAAAAATGGACGTGCCCACGCTGTGGATTGGTGGACGATGATGCATTGGTTCGAACATTAGAGGACTACAGGTTACTAGTCGGGCAGCAGGTAACCAATCGAAGCTTCCGCGAATTCTTTGGCATTGACTCTCCCGATTTAGCGTACAAGTTGATGCAACAACTCCCTTTGAAAGCAGAGGGTGTCAAAAAGCATCGGAAATATTGGATTAAGGAATAGCGAACTAAGCGTTACAATTCAAGCGGTCTGAATTGTCGCTTTTAGTGCTGTAGAGAGAAAGGGCGCTTGAAGTAAGTGGATAGAGTGCTGAAAGTGACGGATAGAACAACGAAAGTAGCGGATAGAACGCGCAAAGTGATGGATAGCGCAATAAAAGTGAAGGATACCACTCATCCCCAAGAGAAATGTTTCGCTTATTTCCTACTAGACAAATAGAGTTTTTAGGTATATAGTTAGCTAGGCTAACTAATATAAAAGGAAGTGGTAGTGTGACAATTGAACAGGAATTTTTTAATCAGTACCGCTTAATGTATCGGCCGTTTATTAATCAGCTGAATGTGCAGCTTGAACCCTATCAGTTATATAGCTCACAGTGGGCAGTGCTTCGTTTCTTGAATGATAAGGGTCCACATTCATTTGTAGATATCGCGAATTTCATGTCTATAGAGAAGCCAAGTGTCACGAAGCTTGTACATAAACTTGTGGAGCTAGGCTATGTGGAAACGATGACGGGCAAGGATAAGCGTGAAAAGCTGGTACACCTATCAAAGCATGGGGAAGAGCTTGTGCTTGAAATAAAATCGCATCTACATCCATTTTTTGAGCAGGCTTTGGCAGGCGTGCCAAAACAAGATATTGACATTGCGACACAGGTTTTAGCAAGAATTTGTATGAATATTAATCAATAGGAGAGAGCAACGTGGAAGCAACCAGAAAGAAACTATGGACAAAAGATTTTTTAATTGTCTCACTTATTAATTTTACCATTACGTTAATCTTTTATTTATTAATGGTTACGATAGCAGCATATGCGGTGGAGCATTTTAATGCCTCTACAAGTACAGCGGGGCTTGTATCGAGTATTTTTATTATCGGAACACTATTAGGTCGTCTTGGGACAGGGCGTATTATTGGAGACTGGGGTAGCAAAAAAACATTATTTTGTGGACTATTATTATTTATGTTATCAACAATGTCTTATTTTATAGCAGGCAATTTACCGCTGCTGATGATCAATCGTTTAGTACAGGGGATTGCACTAGGGATTGCCAGTACAGCAACAGGTACCATTATTGCACAAATTTTACCAGCTGAGCGTCGTGGAGAAGGGATTGGTTATTATAGCTTAAGCGCTATTCTAGCCACAGCCATTGGCCCATTTATTGGAATATTATTAACACAGCTATTTGCAGATTATCGTATGATTTTTGCAGTAGATTCTGTGTTAGCGATTATTTGTTTCTTTATGTATTACATTGTGACCGTGCCAGATGCACCGAAAAAAGCAAAGGATACAGCTGTAAAGGCTGGGTTTAAAGTGACGAACTTTATTGAAATGCGTGCAGTACCGATTGCCTTTGTGGCACTTGTGATTGGCTTTGCTTATTCAGGTGTGATGTCGTTTATGACGTTTTATGCAAAGGAGCTAGATTTAGTATCAGCAGGTAGCTACTTCTTTATTATCTATGCTATTGTCATTTTGGCTACACGTCCATTTACAGGGAAATTGCTTGATACAAGAGGGGCAAATATCATTATCTATCCATGCTTAGTGTTGTTTGCAATAGGCATGTATGCCTTTAGCTCAGCAACAACTACGATTGCCTTTTTAATCGCTGCCGCTTGTATCGGGATTGGCTATGGAAACTTCAACTCGATGGCACAGGCAATTGCCATCAAAGTAACACCAAATGAGCGTTTAGGACTTGCGACATCTACGTATTTTATTTTTTATGATTTAGGCTTAGGTGTCGGGCCTTATTTCTTAGGCTTATTTGTACCATCTATGGGCTACAGCTCGATTTTCTTCTCGATGGTCTTTGTTATTTTAGTGTCGATTGTGCTTTATTACCTTTTACATGGAAAACATGAAAATTTGAAACAAGCAAAAATTTTGTAGATTAGAATCATTATATTGTAGAAAAAACGTCTTTTTTCTAGTTGTTCGTAAAGAATAACTGAAAAATGACGTTTTTTTCTATTTACAAAAATAGTTGTTGCAATAGATGATGATAATCATTATCATCACAATATAAAACAAATTCGGAAGTAGGTACGAAGTATGAAAAACAAATCATTTTTGTCGGTATTAGTAGCAGGAGGCATTTTAATGGCTGGCTGTGGCAATACAGAAGAAGTAAAAAAAGAAGATAAGCCAGCAACAGAACAGGCGGAGCAAGCTACAAAAGAGGTGGATTTATCTTCTGAATTATCAGCCTATCAACAATTTGCGTTAGAGCAAATGGATCAATTTTTACTAGATACAGAGAAATTTGTGAACCAATTCAAAGCAGGCGATATTGAAGGGGCAAAGGCAGCGTATGCGCCAGCACGTATGTATTTTGAACGCTCTGAGCCAATTGCGGAAAGCTTCGGTGATCTTGACCCTCGCATCGATGGACGTTTAGCAGATATTCAAGAAGAAGGTAAGGGTGAGGAAGAATGGTCAGGCTACCATAAGCTTGAGTATGCGCTTTGGGAAGAAAATACAACAAAAGGTTATGAGGCTGTAGCAGATCAGCTTCTTGCAGATGCGAAGGAATTGCATGCACTTGTGCAAACAGTGGAAGTGACACCTGACTTAATGATTACAGGTGCAGTAGATTTATTAAATGAAGTATCAACATCTAAAATTACAGGTGAGGAAGAAATTTACTCTCATACAGACCTTTATGATTTTAAAGCGAATATTGAAGGCGCAGAAAAAATCTTTGAGATTTTACGCTCAAAATTAGAAGCAAAAGATTCTACATTAGTGGCAACACTTGATGAAAAATTCAAAGCAGTAGACGATTTATTAGCACAGCATACAACGGCTGATGGTGGCTATATATCTTACGAAGAATTAACGGAGGAAAACACAAAAGCACTGGCAGCAGCGGTGAATCAGCTTGGAGAACCATTAAGTCAAATGGGTATCATTTTGGAGTGAACATAAACAATGACAACGTCAAACGAGGAAAAATTTATAAATAAAAAAATTTCTAGACGTGATATGTTAAAGCTAACAGGTATCGGTGTGGCAGGTGTTGCCATCGGTGCCTCTGGCTTGGGTGGTGTCATGAAAGCAATGGGCTATGATGTCTTTGAGCCAGTAGCAGATAGCACGACGGCTAGCAATAAGGTCAATTTCTATGGCAAGCATCAGTCAGGTATTGTGACACCTGTACAGACGAATATTTATTTTGCTTCTTTAGATGTATTAGTGACATCAAAGAAGGAACTACAAGCATTGTTCCAGCAATGGACACCCCTTGTAGTGCGTTTAATGAATGGTGAAGTCATGGTCGATGTTTCGACAAATACAAGAGTGCCAACTGGCGATACTGGAGAGGCAGAGGGCTTAGATGCATCTAATCTATCCATTACTATTGGTGTCGGGCCTTCATTATTTGATAAACTGGGCATCCAGCATTTAAAACCAGCGGAGCTAAAGGATTTACCACATTTCCCTAAAGATCAGCTACAGAAAGAGTACACAGGTGGTGATTTGTGTATTCAGGCTTGTGCAGATGATCCGCAGGTAGCCTTCCATGCTGTTCGTAATCTAGTACGAGCTGCTTCAGGTAAAGTAGCAATAAAATGGTCACAGGCGGGCTTTAACTCGTTTCCAGCTAGTGGAGGGACACCACGAAACCTCTTCGCCTTTAAGGACGGTACTGTAAATCCAGCCATTACGGATGAAAAAGACTTAAATGAGGTCGTGTGGGTGGATAAAGGCTGGTTAAAGGGTGGCTCTTATTTAATTGCGCGTAAAGTTCAAATGCATCTTGAAACTTGGGATCGTACATCATTGAAAGATCAAGAGGCAACATTTGGCCGTTACCGCGACAGTGGGGCACCTTTTGGCAAAACAAAGGAATTCGATGATTTTGATGTAGAGGCAAAGGATGATAAGGGCAATTATATAATGCCTGATACATCACATGTCCATTTGGCGCGGAAATCAGGTGCGCGTATTTTGCGACGCTCTTATTCCTATGCGTCAGGCGTGATGTCGAATACAGGGACCCATGATGCGGGGCTAATCTTTATCTCTTTTCAAAAAGACCCAGCCCAATTTACAACCATCCAAAATAGCTTAGGGCGTATGGATAAAATGAATGAGTACATTACCCATCGAGGCAGTGCCGTGTTTGCTTGCTTCCCTGGTGTACAAAAGGGGAGTTATTTAGGTGAAGCACTTTTTAACGCGCTGTAGTATCGTGTTTGCCCTTATGCTGACTTTAGCTTTACCTGTGCAAGCTGCGCAGTCCTATAGTCATCTCTATATTGCGATTAGTGATGCACTGATGAATACAAAGCAGGATAAAGAGGCGGAGGCCAAGCAGGCACTTGAACAATTTGCTATTGATTGGGCGAAAGTATCTTCAGAGCAGAAAGAGGCAAAAGCAAAGGTTGATGAAATCCTTGCACAGGCTACTGAGGCAACGTCCAAGGATGAACGTTTAGAGGCGCTATCCGCACTATCCAATGCATTGCGTGCATTAGAAAAGCTTGAAAATCCCGTGGATGAAGCGGCACAGCGAGCAGAGTTTGGACAAAAATTTAAGCCGATAATGGCAGACTTTGAAAAAGCTTTAGCAAGTGGTGATATTCAGGCCATTGATGAAGCCTACAAAGATTTTAATAGTAAATGGAATAAAAATGAGCGACCTGTGCGTGAACAAAGTATCGCAATGTACGGGCAAATCGAAACACAAATGGCATTTCTTCGTATCTCTATTTCGGCTGAGGAGCCTGATGTAGCGCTTATGCAATCTCAATTTGCTGCTTTAAAGCAAACGATTGAGGATTTTGTAGCTGGTAAAGAAACAGCCGAAGTGGTAGAGGGGGAGTATTCATTAGCGACATTAATTGCCTATATAGATGAGGCCAATGATTTTGTCAATGCTGGTGATTACCAGGCAGCTTCAAATAAAATACGTGAGTTTATTACCATTTGGCCAAGCGTAGAAATTGAAATCTCCACACGTAATGGTAGTCTTTACACGAAAATTGAAAGTGATATGCCGATTATCGCGAGTGATTTATTAAAATCCAACGTCGATCAGCAAGCTATTACCAAACAATTAAATACATTCCGTACTGAAATTGAGCTAATTCAAGGGGATACCGATTACACAATTTGGGACGCTGCGTTAATTTTATTACGCGAAGGACTAGAGGCATTACTGATTATTTTAGCCTTAGTGTCATTCCTTAATAAATCAGGACAAAACAAGATGCGCAAATGGATTTATGTCGGAGCGTTTGTCGGCGTTCTATTATCCGCCGTAGCTGCCATCCTTATGTCGACAATTTTAAATTCGGCAACGATTGATACGAATCGCGAGTTAATGGAAGGCTATGTAGGGTTAATTGCTGCAGCGATGATGATCGGTGTTGGTATTTGGCTGCATAGTAAATCAAGCGTGGTCAGTTGGAATCGCTATATTTCCAAACAAATGGGTCACGCCATTTCGAGTGGCTCTATTTTTGCGATGGCTATGATTAGCTTTTTATCGGTCTTCCGTGAAGGTGCAGAAACACTAGTCTTTTATGCGGGGATTGCACCGAAAATGGAAACGTCGCAGTTTATTCTTGGAATTGTGGTGGCACTGCTCATTCTTGCTGTACTTGCAGTTGTGTTATTTAAAGCAAGTGGCAAAATTCCAATTCACAAATTTTTTGCAGTAGCAACTATTTTAATTTATGTGCTAGCCTTTAAAATTATTGGTGTCAGTCTGCATACTTTGCAGCTGACAGATAATCTGTCCACAACGATTGTTGATGGCTTACCTGTTATTAGCTTGATTGGCTTCTATCCAACGGTGGAAACAATCATAGGACAGTCTATTTTACTTGTGTTAGTGGCGGCTACTGTGCTTTATAAAAAGAAACAAGCCTAATGAAAAAGGGTAGATGAGCGTAAAACGCCATCTACCTTTTTTTATTGCCAATGAGCAGGTCGTTTTATATAGGAAGGTAATTTAGTCGAACGATCCCCCTGTGCCGCGTTGATTTGCATTTGGGTTAAAAACAGACTTGTTGAAAGATCAGCACCGCGTAAATTGGTATCTCGCAAATCAGCCCCGATGAAATCTACTCCCTGTAAATTCGCATCTTGAAGATTAGCTGCTATTAAATAACTCCCCCTTAGATCAGTCGCTCGTAAATCCTTGCCTTTTAAATTTTTGCCCATCCAATCAGCCCCACGCTGATTCAAGTTTCTAGAAGCCTTTCCCTTCACAATGTGCTGGCGAATTTGTTCGCTAGTTTGGAGCAATAGTGCATTGATCGGCATACGAATAGCTACCATATCCAATGCTAATAAGGTATCTGCATCCTGAGCTATTGTCTGCTGTAGGTGCTTCAATTGAGCAATTAGCTGTTCATAAAGCATATTATCCACCTGATAGGACAAAGCCTCCGCCACATATGCAATCATTTCGTAAAGCTGTTCCATAATAGGAAAAACACGAAACATCTTGTCAGCATGCTCACGAGATTGTCGCCAATCCTGTCCATGAAATGTCACCTGTGAAACCTGTTGACCTGCGCCTAGGCAATCAAAAACGGTACAGCCCTTAAAACCTGTCTCTCGTAGCTGACTATGTATGTGACAGCTATAGTTATCCTGCAAATTAGGACATGGCGTGCCTGCAGGTTTATTGATCGCAAAATCACTAGAAGCCACAATATTTAAAGCGGTACAGCACAAGCCAAAACAGCTTTGACAATCTGCCTGTAGACTGTGTCTGATTTTTGTACCAATGGTTTTTGTCTGATTAGACATCCTCATTTTCCTCTCTGATCTTATCCATTTAGTTACTATTTTAACACTAACAAGCTACCAGTAAAAATAGAGAGCAAACTGTATTTTGAAAGATAGTAGGGGATATGGTATTCTTCTTCAAAAGAGTTGTAAAGAAAAGTGGTGGTGGAACATGGGGTAACGGTCAATGAATTATTACAATTGCCATCTTTTCGAGGGGCAGAGGTGTTAACAGGGCGAGATAACTTACACCGTACTGTATCATCTCTATCTGTGTTAGAGGTATCGAATGTTGATTTTTATTCGAAAATTATTAACCGTGTACAGGAGGAATGGTATGCAGAGGAGCTTGTCATTAGCTCCTTTTACTCCATTCGAGATAGTGTGGAGCAGCAATGTGAAACGATTCAGCATTTACATGATTTAGGAGAGCTGGGGCTTATTTTATATTATGTCGGCATTGTATTGCCTGATATTCCAGAAGAAGTGCTTGCGTTAGCGGAGGCACAAGGCTTTATTATCATTTGTATGCCGCGAAATGATTATTCACTGCGCTATAACGAGGTTATCTATGAGGTTATGGAAGCGATTGTTAGTAATCAAGGCGTTAATGATCATTTTGTCAAAGAGACATTAGAAAAGGTATCGTTACTACCTGAGCATTTAAGAAGTGTTGAAATTACACTGAAAATGCTTTCAGATCGTTTAAAGGCTAATATTGTGCTCACCAATAGTCATTTTGACATTGTGAACCAAGTGATGTGGCCACGAAATTCATCATTAGATGTAGCGAATGTCATTGAAAAATGCTCCCAATCCAATTTTCAGAGGGAAGCAGGCAAGCTTGAGTTGCTAAAAAGTGATGTTGCCTGTGTCGTAGACTATAAAAGAGTACATCAAAAAAATGGCGAACCGCTATTTTTATTTCTGATTAAAGAAAATACAAAATTACCTGCTAAGACAATTGAAAAAGTAAGTGAGGTTGTGCAAGTAGCCATAAATTTATGGGGAGACAAGCATGATGAGGTTAGTGAATATGCCTTAGTTAAAGCTATTATCAATGACGAGGGGGAAAAAATGAGAAGATTAGCCAATCTTCTTCATATTGATGTTTCCGCCATTCAAATGATGTGGCTTGTCTACATGCATGATTTAGCAGACGAAAAAAGAATTCGCGATGAATTAGAAGAGCAACTGTCCAAATATTATCAAACAAGAGTCATCCAATGCATTGACCATTGTATGATTGTACTGGTAGGCAATTGCTTTTATAAGCATCATGAGTTTGAAATTGCCATTGAATATAGTGAAACGACTCAGTATGATGCCCAAATCGCAGAAATTGTTTATGCACCTAAAATGAGAAATACAAAGTCTGTTCGTCAAATGTATCAATTGGTCAATCAGGTGGGGGACAAAGCCCATACGATTTATCCGATGCGAAAATTGTTTACTGCAGCGGAAGTGCGCTCCATGAAAAGGGCAATTGATGTCAGTAAGCAGGGCGAGGAAATGATTGAAGAATATTTATCTGTAATTGAACCCATTTTACGTGACCATGATTCCTTGCAGACATTGATAACCTTTTTATTAGATGCAAATGCTAGTGTGGAGCGCTGTGCAGAGCTCCTCTATATCCATAAAAACACGGTGAAATACCGCATCAAAAAAATTAGTGAGCTGATTGGCATAGATGTTACCGTATATTCGGAATTTTATGATGCCTACATGGCTTGCATGCTATATCGATTGATTAATGATTAGAATAATCTGAAATTTTGTCATTTTGAACAAAATTTCAGATTATTTTTTTCATTTGCGCAAAAGACTCGACACTCACCTGTCTTCTATAATTAAAAACATTAATCCATCACCAAATAAGGAGGGAGTCACATGCAAAATGAAAATAAAGGTCAATCTTGGTATAGCTTAGGCATTATTTGGGCTGGTGCCATGATTTGTATTCCCAGTTTATTAGTCGGTAACGCACTGATTACCAATATGAGCTTATCAAAGGCACTGGCTGTTGCTTTTGTAGGCTATGCTATTGTCGTGATCATCATGATCTTGCAAGGCATGCAAAGCAGTGATTTAGGAAAGCCCACTGTCCATATAGCAGGACAGGTGTTTGGTAAAAAGGGCTCTCGTACAATTTTATCCATTATCTTAGCCATTGCTTGCTTAGGGTGGTTTGGCATTCAGGCCAATGTGTGTGGCGTAGCCTTAGCAAACTTATTAGCAATCTATCATTTGAATATACCCATTCCAATCGCTTCCTTCATTAGTGGTATGGTCATGGTCGTATCCGCACTTTATGGGATGAAGGTGTTGCGTATTTTAAGCTATATCGCCGTACCATTGCTCGTCCTCATTTGTCTGTATGGTTTAGGTCAAATATTAACTGGTGAGCAACTACAGCTCGTTCGGGATTATCAGCCGCAGGGCAATATGAGCTTTATGGATGGTTTAGCTGTAACGATTGGGTCCTTTGCATTAGGGGCTGTTATAGCGGGTGATTATTCGCAATTTTCAAAAAAGCGTTCAGACGTTTTCAAAGCCGCTACATTAGGGATTATTCCTGCAGGGGTGCTAATGATTGCTGTGGGAGCTGTCTTAACGATTGCCTATCAAACAAGTGATATTACAGCAGTCTTTCTGCATATCGCAACACCCTTTATTGGTGGAGTGGGTCTGATTTTAGCAACATGGAAAACCAATTTGGTCAATGCAATTTCAGGTGGTATTGCCTTAATTAATGTATTTGATGTTGCTAAAAACAAAGAACGATTAGCCATAGGTGTGGCGGGTACAATTGGCACAATCTTAGCCGTTGTAGGGATTTTAAATTATTTTACACCTATCATGTCAATTTTATCGGCGATGATTCCGCCTGTTGCAGGGGTGATGATTGCTTCCTACTGGGTCATTCATAAAGGCAAAACAGATAGCTGGCAGGAAGTTGAAGGGGTCAATCGATTAGGTGTATTTTCTTGGCTAGTAGGTGCTGTAATTGCCTGTATGCCAGTGGTATTTTCCTTATTCCCAGCATTGCCAGCGCTATCAAACCAACCGATGATTGGCATCATTATTTCATTCGTGATTTATTATGTTGGGTATCGTGTATCTGTACAAAAAACGGTCATATTGGAGGAACATAGATGAGATATTTAGATCAGGCAGCTATTGAACATATTGCCATAGGGGCGGCATTTTTAGGAACAGGTGGGGGAGGAGATCCCTATATTGGAAAATTAATGGCGCTTTCTGCTATCGAAAAAAATGGCCCTGTAAAGTTGTATTCAGTGGATGAAATTGCGGATGATGATTTTTTCATTCCAGCCGCAATGATGGGGGCACCATCAGTTTTAGTAGAAAAATTCCCACGTGGCGATGAGTTTGTTAAGGTTTTCCAAAAGCTCGCCCAATATTTGGGGAAAGAAAAAATTGCAGGCACCTATCCAATGGAAGCAGGTGGGGTCAATTCGATGATTCCTATTGTAGTAGCAGCACAGCTTGGCTTACCATTGATTGATTGTGATGGCATGGGGCGTGCATTTCCGGAATTACAAATGGTGACATTCCACTTAGATGGGATTTCGGCAACGCCAATGGCCATCACTGATGAAAAAGGGAATATTGGTATTTTTGAAACGATTGATAATAAATGGACCGAGCGTATCGCTCGAACAGCAACAGTAGAAATGGGCGCTAGTTCTTTAGTGAGCCTCTACCCAACAACGGGTGCGCAAATTAAACAAAGCGGTGTTCATCATATAGTGACGCTTTCTGAAAAAATCGGTGAAATTATTGCCTCGAAAGATCAAGAGGTGAACGATAAGCTACAAAGCCTTTTAAAGCTTGCGGAAGGATATGAGCTTTTCCAAGGAAAAATAGTGGATGTTATTCGTGAAACGAAGGGCGGCTTTAACCTAGGTAAAATGAATCTTGAAGGTATTGAATCTTTTAAAAATGATCAAATGAAGGTTCATTTCCAAAATGAAAACTTATTAGCTGAGAAAAACGGGCAGGTTATAGCGATGACACCAGACTTAATTTGTTTGGTGGATTATGAAACTTTACTGCCTGTTACAACAGAGAGCTTAAAATATGGTAAACGTGTGCGTGTGATTGGCTTACCAGCACATGAAAAATGGCGTACAGCAAAAGGTATTGAAACAGCTGGACCCAAATACTTTGGCTATGAATATGAGTATACGCCAATTGAGGAATTGGTGAAAAAGGAGGTAGCAGAGCATGTATAAAATTGGAATCGATGTAGGTGGAACAAACACAGATGCCATCCTTTTAGACCATAATAGCCAGCTTATTTACAGTGTGAAATCACCAACAAGCTTAGATATTAAAACAGGGATTGAAAAGTCACTGCAACAATTACTAGAGGGTGCAAATATTGACAAAACAAAAATTACTCATGCGATGTTAGGGACAACACAATGCACCAATGCCATTGTTGAACGTAAAAAGCTAGCAAAGGTTGGTGTCATTCGACTAGGTTATCCAGCGACGGCTTCCGTACTCCCTTATACAGCTTGGCCAGCGGATATGATTGATAAATTATCTGGTAATTATGCCATTGCCCATGGTGGTTATGAATATGACGGCCAATTATTGAGTGCGCTTGATCAACAGGAAATTACAAAACTACTAGAGGAATGGCGTGGTCAAGTAGAATCCATTGCGATTGTTGGTGTCTTTTCCTCTATTAAAAATGATCAAGAATTGCAGGTTCGTGAATGGATTCAAGAAGTCTATGGCGAGGAATTTCCAATTTCCTGCTCCTCATTAATAGGTTCAGTCGGGTTAATAGAACGTGAAAATGCTACGATTCTAAATGCTGCATTATGTAAGGTGATTGAGACAACAACACAGGGCTTTGTACAGGCGTTACAAGCGGAAGGCATTTTTGATGTAGAGGTTTATTTATGCCAGAATGACGGTACATTAATGTCTATCGACTACGCCAAGCAATTCCCAATTTTAACAATTGCCTGTGGACCAACAAATAGTATCCGTGGAGCATCGTATTTATCTCAAATTCAAAACACGATGGTATTGGATGTTGGGGGTACCACTTCAGATATCGGTGTATTACAGGATGGTTTCCCGCGAGAATCCTCGGTCGCAGTTGAAGTGGGAGACATTCGGACAAACTTTAGGATGCCAGATATTATTTCAGTCGGACTTGGCGGGGGAAGTATTGTTCGTGTGAACGGCAACAAAATTACAGTCGGGCCGGATAGTGTAGGCTATAAAATCAGTGAGGAGGCCCTTGTTTTCGGTGGCTCGACCTTAACGACAACAGATATCGCTGTCCGTTTAGGCTTAGCAGATGTAGGTGATTCCACGTTAGTGGCACATATTGATGAAGCCTTTGCCAAAGCCGTTCAAGAAGAAATTTCTTCGTTACTAGAACAGGCGATTGATAAGATGAAAACTTCCTCAGAGGATGTGTCACTAGTCTTAGTAGGGGGTGGTGGTATCATTGTGCCAGAAAAGATTCGGGGCGTTTCCACAATTGTAAAATCTGAATACGGTGGTGTTGCGAATGCCATCGGAGCCTCGATTGCACAAATTAGTGGTCAATATGAGCAAATTTATATTTATTCCAAAGAACCGCGTGAGGAATCCTTGAAGGATGCACAAAACAAGGCTGTGAAACAAGCCGTATTAGCAGGTGCTCTTGAGGATACCATTGAGCTAGTGGAAGTAGAAGAAACACCTCTCGCGTATCATCCAGAAAATGCAACAAGATTAAAGGTAAAAGTAGTAGGGAAAATGGTGTAACAGTCAAAGGAAGAGTCCTAGTTAAACAGGGCTCTTCCTTTTATTAATTGCTCGAATGAATGAATCACTGCATCAGGTTTAATGTCAGTAGGATTCGTGAGCCGATGAGGATTGTACCATATGCCCTTCATCCTTGCTCGCTGACAACCAGCAATATCTTTTGCTAAGTCATCCCCAACGAATAAGGCTTCATTTGGCTGAACTTGGAGCTGATGTAGAGCTAATTCAAATATGCGTTTGTCAGGCTTAGTTAAGCCTACTTCCTCCGAAATAAGGATAACATCAAAATAGCTAGCTAAACCTGTATGTGTGATTTTAGCCTTTTGTCGCTGTGTAGAGCCGTTTGTGATAATGCCAACTTGTACTTGCTTCTTCATCGTTTGGAGAACCTTCAACACATGTTGATCAATAGAAAAGCAATATGGAAACTGCTGATCCCAAAAATCTTGCATGTCATGGCGAGGCAATTGAAAGGTTGATGGAAACGCATTAAAAAACGATGATAAAACATTGGTTTTATCGGCAATCCCATAGTCTCTTTTATCGTATTCCTTAAATTTTTCC
This sequence comes from Lysinibacillus sp. 1 U-2021, assembly GCF_029916965.1. Lineage (NCBI taxonomy): Bacteria > Bacillati > Bacillota > Bacilli > Caryophanales > Bacillaceae > Lysinibacillus > Lysinibacillus sp. 1 U-2021. The sequence continues at coordinate 2,592,347 of NZ_CP123966.1, read as the reverse complement.
AGCATGTCCTTTTTGAGCATACCCTGAATAACACCATAGTATTTTTCCAAAATAATATAAAACAGGTTATCGACAGCATGATTTCGATTAAGTAAGGTATCATCTAAATCAAATAGTATCGCTTTCAACGAGCTTCATGTCCTTTCTTGCTCATCAAAAGGTTTTCGTTTATGTTTTTCATCAATAATTTTTTTGTTTAGGATCGTTACCTTGCCAACCATGAGCAACCTCATATCTTCCACAATATACTTAGCTAGCTCTTCGTCCGATATGTCATCTCCATCAATATCAAGGCGAAAATCCTGCCCTTGTATGCCACCACCATTGGTAAATTCAATTTCAAAATCAAAGACAACTCTTTTATCCATTCAAGTACCACCTTACGCTTAGTGTTAGAGTGCTATCCATATATTCTGTGTTTAATAGGTGAATACCTTCTTTGAGCATAAGCGTAATTGTTGAGTAAACAAAATTTCCTTTTTCTTGTATTTGCCACTTGCCAACAAAAAAGTCATAGTGTAATATGTAACTAGTACACTATGACACGAGGTGTTGTGATTGAAAAGCTTTACAGGACTTTTAAAAAAAGAATGGGTACTTTATCGCTCATGGTTTCTAGTAGGGATATTTATGGGACTTATGCTATCTTGGATCGTTCCCTATATCTTACATCAGTATGTCGATCTCTTTGCACATGAGCATCAGCTAGCATTTGCATTTACAATGCTCGTCCTTTTTCTAGGTGGATTCTATTCTATCTTACAATTTTTAGCATCGATGCGATTGGATATTAAAGCAAAGGAGAGCTGGCTCCATTCAACAAGCTCTATCACAAAGCTTATCGGAGCAAAATTGGTTTGCTCATTAGTAGGTTATGTCCTCTTCACTATCCTTTTCACGAGTATAGCCATTTTCAATATTAAGGATGAGCTGATCGCGAGCGCTGGACAAATTTTATTAGTTTTGGTAATAATCGTTATTATATTGACAATTTTACAATTAATGCTATTTATCGTTCTTTTATTCTTTTTAGCTTTTTATTTGCAATTGAAGCGCATAATAGGTCGTTTTTCAATTGTGCTGACAATGATTGTGTTTTATGTAACCACAGCTGGTTGGGCGCGGGTAACGGAGAGTCAGCTGTATCGAACGATCTTCCTCCATGGGGAAGTTTCGCTTCAAAACATCGAACACTATCTACCAAAAGCGAAAGAATTGACGATGGAATGGATGCTTGGCTCGATATATGTCGTTGAGGAAATAGCCATTACGTTATTACTACTACTGCTGTTTTTAGCAGCATCGAAGTGGCTTGAAAGGGTGGTTTTACGATGACGATGGATTTTTCGCGTGACAAACCCATTTATAGCCAGCTTGTCGATCGAATTTGTGGAGACATTTTGAAGGGGAAGTTGGAGCTAGGTGATCGACTTCCCTCCGTTCGAGAATATGCAGTAGAAACAGGTGTCAATGTCAATACGGTGCAACGTGTATACAAGGAGTTAGAGGCAATGAATATAACGGAAACCAAACGAGGACAGGGTACATTTATTACGAGCAATGAGGAGCGCATTGAGTTATTGCGGGAAGAGATGAAAAATCAGCTGGCTGAAAATTTTTTAACATCGATTGAGGCATTAGGCTTTTCGAAGGAAGAGATGCTTGTAGTTTTGAAAAATAAAGCGTGAGGTGAAGGGATGTTACAGCTATCAAATGTATCTTTTCAATATAAGAAAAAGCCAGTTTTACAGGATCTATCCTTCTCCTTTCCAATTGGACAAATCATTGGACTAGTTGGGGAAAATGGTAGTGGTAAATCTACGCTTATGAAAGTTTTGGCTGGTTTACTGAGACCCACTGCTGGTGAGATCACACTAGAGGGTAAGCCAGTCACACGTAGAAGTGCTGACAAAATTGCTTATTTACCAGATACAGATTTATTTTTTGAGTACTACACGGGTGAACAGCTTTTCCAGCATTATGCTTCGCAATTTGAAGATTTTTCCTATGACAAAGCCTGTATCGTCGCACAATTTTTACAGGTAGATAAACGCACAAAGCTACGCCAATTATCAAAGGGTAATCGTGGTCGCATGAAAATGGCTGCCACCCTTGGACGAGAGGTTCCTTATTATGTCATGGACGAACCATTTGCTGGGCTAGACCCAATTGTGAGAGAGCAGTTGATTAAAGGCTTAATTCAATTTACGGACATCGAAAATCAAACGATTTTGCTATCTACACATGAATTATATGAGGTAGAGCCTATTTTAGATCAAATTATTTTATTGCAGGCAGGATCAATCATGGCCTACGAGAATGTGGAAACATTACGCGATGTGGCTAATAAGGATGCAGTTGAGTGGATGAAAGGGTTTTATCGTCCTTCAGTAAAAGACAGCTAAAGGTGAAGAAAGAATCGTCAATAAAGCAATGTTGTCGTGCCAGACTGCATAATGCTCAGGCGAAATAGATTAGAAAGGGTGAAAAATATGACAGAACCGATTGTACAATTGCAAAATTTATCGAAAACTATTCGAGGAAAGCAATTAATTCAACAGTTAAACATTGATTTATATCCAGGCCAAATTACAGGATTTTTAGGACCGAATGGAGCGGGGAAAACAACAACAATCCGAATGATGACAGGGCTTATGCATCCAACAGAGGGCAATGTCATCATCGACGGGCTTTCACTGAAGGAGCATTACGAGGAAGCCATTAGTAAGGTTGGTGTGATTGTTGAAAATCCAGAAATGTATAAATTTATGTCAGGCTATAAAAATTTACTACATTTTGCACGTATGCATAAAAATGTAACAAAGGAACGAATTCAGGAGGTCATTCAACAAGTTGGGCTCGAAAATCGTATACATGAAAAGGTCTCTACGTATTCACTTGGTATGAGACAACGACTAGGATTAGCCCAGGCGTTATTGCACAGACCGAAATTTTTAATTTTAGATGAACCAACGAATGGCTTAGACCCTGCTGGTATTCGTGAGTTTCGTATGTACCTGCGTAAGATTGCTTCAGAAGAGGGCGTATCCGTCTTTGTCTCAAGTCACTTATTATCAGAAATTGAATTAATGTGTGATCGAGTGGCCGTGATTCAAAATGGGCAGCTAATTGATCTGCGCGATATTCACAATGAAAGCTCATCGTTTTATTATGTGGAGGCTGAGCCAAAAGAGCAGGTGTCTGCTTATCTGGAACAGTGTGACTTTAACTTTGTAGCAGAGAATCAAGGCTATGTGGTGGAAATGAAGAAAGAAGATGTTCCAGCTATGACTACACAACTAGTCCAAGCGGGTATTCAATTATTTGCCGTACAGCCACATCAAAAAACATTAGAGGATCAATTCTTAGAAATGACTGGAGGCGGACAAATTGCTGAAGCTAATTCAAAATGAGTGGATGAAATTATGGCATAAAAAAGGAACATGGGCAATGGTGGCTATGCTGATTGTTGTCATTATTGTTCCTGCTGGAATCACCAAATATTATGAAGTAAAATCCCCGACGGAAGGCTCATGGCAGGACATAGAGCAGGAGGCCATTCAATCCTATAAAGAGACGCTAGCAGGTGAGGATTTAACGGAGGAAGATAAAGCATACTTTCAAGAGCAGATGGCTATTTCTGAATATCGTTTAGCGAATGATGCACCAAGTCAAAAAGATAGTAGTCTTGCAAGCTTTATGTCCTTTACAAGCGGTATGCTTACGCTTGTTACTTTATTTACAGTCATTACCGCAGCTAGTATTGTATCGAGCGAATTTTCAACAGGGACGATTAAAATGCTCTTAACGCGTCCAATGTCCCGTGCCAAAGTGTTGACGTCAAAATTACTGACAACATTCCTTTTTGGTTTGCTATTGTATGTGGTCAATGTGGTGGTAAGTGCCCTTATCGGCTTAGTCTTGTTCGGCATGGGAACAGGTGTGGAATTAGAAATGGTCAATGGACAGATCGTTGAAAAGGCCGTATGGAGTGATTTAGCCTATCATTACCTATTATCTGGTGGCGATTTTGTGATGTCTACATTATTTGCCTTTTTGATTGGTTCAGTATTCCGTTCAAGTTCATTAGCAATCGGTTTAACGATGTTCCTTTCTTTTACAGGCGGCATGATAGTTATGTTCTTAAGCCGATACGACATCGTCAAATATATTTGGCTCACACATTCTGATTTAACACAGTATGAGCATGGTGGTGGCTCCATGATTGCTGATGTGACGTTGCCCTTCTCATTAACAGTACTTGCTATTTACGCAGTAGTTTTCCTTGTCATTAGTTATTCAACCTTTATGAAACGTGATGTCACGGCATAAGCTAAAGAAGAACTGTGCCCTAATTTTGGATTAGGGTGCGGTTTTTTTGTTTAACATCACGAAATATTAAAAAAGTATTTATTTTTTTTTGAATTGCGCCTATAATAATAGCAACTTAGTGAAAACGCTTTTTTTTTTACTAAAGTGGTCTAGACAACTATACCAAAGGGGGATAAAGAATGTTTGCTTTCTTACAAAAAATTGGTAAGTCGCTCATGTTTCCAATCGCAACATTACCAGCAGCAGCATTACTATTGCGTTTAGGTTCAGCGGATATGCTTGGGGCCATACCGAATGAAGCCATCCAGTACATTGCTAGTATTATGGCCGCTTCTGGTGATGCTATACTAGGGAATTTACCAATTATTTTTGCTATCGGTATTGCGATGGGATTTGCACACGATAGTGGTGGCGGCGCAGCTCTAGCGGGTGCGATTGCGCATCTTGTTTTAGTCGCCGTTTTAGAGACTGTTAACGAAGAATTAAATATGGGTGTGTTTGGTGGTATTATTGCCGGTATTACGGCAGGCTTATTATATAACAAATATTATAATGTGAAATTTCCAGAATGGTTATCATTCTTCGGTGGACGGCGCTTTGTACCGATTATTACGTCCATCACCATGGCAATTTTAGGTAGTATTTTAGCGATTGTTTGGGGACCAATTCAAGGTGGCATTGATGCTTTCGGCAATTGGATGATCGGTGCAGGATCACTTGGCGTAGGGATGTATGGCTTTTTCAACCGTCTATTAATTCCAGTGGGTCTCCACCATGTAATCAATACAATTATTTGGTTTGATTTCGGTGAATTTACAAATGCTGCAGGCGAAATCGTGAAAGGGGATATTAACCGTTTCCTAGCAGGAGACACAACAGCTGGACATTTCCAAGCTGGTTTCTTCCCAATCATGATGTTTGGCTTACCAGCAGCCTGTCTAGCAATGTATTTTGCAGCGAAAAAAGAAAAGCGTCCAATCGTTGGAGGGATGTTCGTTTCCATCGCTTTAACAGCCTTTTTAACGGGTGTTACAGAGCCTATTGAATTTTCCTTTATGTTCTTATCACCAGTTCTTTATGGTATTCATGCTGTATTAACAGGTATTTCATTGGCTGTGGCCTATCTTGTTGGGTTCCGTGATGGCTTTGGCTTCTCTGCAGGCTTAAGTGACTACCTACTAAACCTTGGTCTGGCAGATAAACCATGGCTCTTATTACCTTTAGGTTTAGGCTTTGGGGCGATTTACTTTGTAGTATTCTATTTCTTAATCAAAAAATTAGACTTAAAAACACCTGGACGTGAAGACGATGAGGATGAGGATGGCGAAGTAAATGCTATTGCTGATGATATCGATTTACGTGCATATTATACAATTGAAGCATTAGGTGGAAAAGACAATATTAAGCAGGTGGATTATTGTACAACCCGCTTACGCTTGTCTGTACTGGATTCTGCTAGCGTCGATGAAAAAACATTGAAGCAAACAGGTGCAAGAGGAGTTATGCGTATTAGTAAAACCAATGTCCAAGTAATCATTGGGACATCCGTGGAGTTTTTAGCTGAAGCCATCAAAGAACGTTTGAAAAAAGGCAATCCAGCACCAGCCAATGCAGGACTTCCAGTTGCACAGCCTGTCCTGGAAGAAACGGTGAAGAATGACACGGTGACATTCCGTGATTTCGAAATGCCAATGACGGGCGATTTATTACCTTTAACAGAAGTGCCTGATGAGGCATTTTCAGCAGGCTTGATGGGCCCAGGTTTCGGGATACGTCCGACAGATGGTGCAGTCTATGCACCATTTGATGGTCAAGTAGTGATGGTGTTCCCAACAAAGCATGCAATTGGCTTAAAATCTGATACGGGCATTGAAGTATTAATTCATGTTGGCTTAGATACAGTCAAACTAAATGGTGATGGTTTTGATCTGTTCGTTACAGATGGTCAAAAAGTTAAGCGTGGGGATGCGTTATTAAAAGCAGACATTGTACAGATTGAAGAGCAAGTACCTTCTGTCATCACACCAGTTGTCTTTACAAGCTTAATGGGGCAAGAGATTACACTTGAAAAGACTGGCTATCAACGAGCAGGCTCAACGAATATTATTACAATGAAGAAGTAACGACTAATGGGGCTGTTAGCGAAGGTATACAGAGGCAATGCGCTATTGCACACGGATGCCTTTTCGACAGCCCTTGTTCAAGAAGGAGATGTTTTTCTTGAGTTTACTCATTCGAAATATCACAGTAGTGAATGGCAATGGACGAGATGAGCAGGTTGATGTATGGATGAAGGATGGTAAAATTGCGCTAATTGCTCCTCAGCTTGATATCCACGATGTAGAACAGCTTGATGGTTCAGGGAAGTTTTTATTGCCAGGATTTATTGATATGCACATTCATGGATCCGCTCAAATGGATACGATGGATGCTTCTGATGAAGGGCTTCATACAATGGCTCAATCCCTTTTAAAAGAAGGAACGACAAGCTTTTTAGCTACAACGATGACACAAAGCTATGACAACATTGAACGAGCTATTGAAAATGTAGCACAGTTCCAGCCACAGCCAGACGAAGCAGAGGTACTCGGTATTCATATCGAAGGGCCATTTGTTTCAAAGCAGCGAGCAGGGGCACAGCCGCTTGAATATATTGTCGAGCTAGATTTGGCTATATGGACAAAGTGGCAGCAACTAAGTGGCCATAAAATTAAGCAAATTACGCTAGCACCAGAAGAACCAAATGGCATGGCAGCTGTGCAAAGTATTTCTGCTAGCGGTGTCATTGTTTCAATTGGTCACTCGGATGCGACCTTTGAGCAAATGCAACAAGCGGCTCAATTAGGTGCCACACAGGGGACACACTTATATAACCAAATGCGTCCATTCCACCATCGAGATCCAGGTGTAGTTGGCGGTGTCCTGTTGCTAGATGCGATTAAAGCAGAACTGATTGTTGACTTTATCCATATGCATGAAGGCGCGGTGGAAATGGCCTACCGCTTAAAGGGAGCAGACGGGCTTATTTTAATTACCGATGCCATGCGCGCAAAGGGAATGCCTTACGGAGCATATGATTTAGGTGGTCAAACAGTTCATGTGACAGAAGCAGGCGCTCATTTGTCAAATGGATCATTAGCAGGCAGTATTTTAAAAATGGATCAGGCTGTACGGAATATGCATCACATTACGAATTGTACGCTGGAGGAGCTTGTCAAAATGTCCAGCTTTAATGCTGCCGAGCAATTGAAGCTAGGTAATAAGGGTCAGCTTATACAAGGCTTTGATGCGGATGCAGTGATTTTAGATGAACAATTAAAGCTCCACCAAACGATTAAGGCGGGCAAGGTCTTATATGATGCAAATTCAAGTGGACAATAGTTACTAATATGCAGCAGGTATACAAACATCTTGCATGAAACGATGGAAATGAAAAGGTGATAGAACATGAATACCTATTTTCAACAAGTAAATCGATATTTAACAATGGTGGCACAGCAGGAAAGCAACCAACTTATGCATATTGCCAAGCAAATTGTTAAACGTCTCACAAAGGGAGGCATTATCCAGCTCTTTGGCTCTGGTCATTCCATGCTATTAGCACAGGAATGTTACTACAGAGCAGGTGGCTTAGTGCCTGTCAAACCGATACACATAGAATCGTTAATGCTACATCAGGGTGCACGGCAATCCTCACAAAATGAAAAAAAACAGGCTTTTTTAGCCTTCTATAAGGATCAGATGCAATTTGATGACCAAGATGTTTGTATCATCATTTCAACCTCTGCCAATAATCCAGTGCCCATTGATATGGCTATCTATGCAAAGGAAGCGGGCGCTTTGACCATTTCACTGCAATCACTGGAATATCAGCACCAGCCATCGCGCCATCCGTCAGGCAAGCGTTTAGAACAAGTAGTAGATGAAGTTTTGAATACGCATGTGCCATTAGGTGATGGTGTGTTAACCGTTGACCAATTGCAGTATGCCCCTGTATCAACGGTGTTAGGTGCGACTTTATTAAATGCTTTATTCGCTCAAATCATTGAGCTTATGCATGCACAGGGCACTAGTGTACCAGTGTTTGGTAGCAGTAATTTAGGGGAAACTAATAACGATGCGCTTATTGATCAGTATGGTCAGCGTATTCATTTCTAGGATACAAAGGAGGATATGTGGTGAAAGTAAAAAGATTTTCCTCAATGGATGATTTATATTCACATGCAGTAGCGACCATCGTTGAAGCCAAAAATAATGGCGCCACAACGTTCGGGTTAGCTACTGGTGGAACAATGGAACCACTATATGCTAAAATCTGTAAAACAGATATTGATTTTTCACATTGTATTAGCTTTAATTTGGATGAGTATGTTGGGCTTGAGGCAACTCATCAGCAAAGCTACGCCTATTATATGAACAAACATTTATTGAACCAAAAACCATTTTTAGCATCGTATTTACCAGATGGATTAGCAGTAGATCCTTTAGTGGAAACAGCTCGCTATGAAGGATTACTGCAACAATATCCCTTAGATTTCCAACTGCTTGGTATCGGTCAAAATGGTCATATCGGCTTCAATGAGCCTGGTACGTCATTTGCTTCTTTAACACATCTTGTAACACTCGAGGAATCTACTCGTCAAGCTAACGCGCGTTTCTTTTCATCCATTGACGAAGTGCCAACACAGGCATACACGATGGGTATTCAATCGATTATGCGGGCAAAATGCATTTTGTTACTCGCAGTGGGAGAAGCTAAGCGTGAGGTGTTAGAGCGTTTACTGGCATCTGATTATACAGAAGACGTACCTGCAACTGCTTTATCAAAACATCCAAATGTAATGGTTTTAACAGACTTACAAGAAGAGGAGAATAAATTATGAAAACACAACAATTTACAGTAGTCGATCCTTTAGGTATTCATGCACGACCAGCGAGCCAGCTTGTGGCAAAAGCAACACCATTTTCTTCATCTATAGAAATACGCACAGAAGAAAAAGCAGCTAACTTGAAATCAATCTTAGGTGTGATGGGATTAGCCTTAAAGCAAGATTCACAATTTACACTTGTTGTAGAGGGGGAAGACGAAGAGCAAGCATTAGCAGCACTAACGACACTCATCACGGAAATGGGGCTTGCACAATGACACGACTCACTGGTATTGCCGCTTCAGACGGCATTGCCATTGCGAAAGCATATCGTTTCGTCCAACCAGATTTAACATTCGCTAAAACAACTGTTCATGATATCGAGGCAGAGCAGAAACGTTTAGCAGCCGCTCTTGCCAAAGCAGAGCAAGAACTGATTGTCATTCGACAGCAAACATTCGAAAAATTTAGTGCAGAAGAAGCCGCAATTTTTGAGGCACATTTATTAGTGGTTCATGATCCCGAATTAATTGGGCCTATCAATCAAAAAATTGCAGACGAAGCGGTAAATGCGGAGTATGCATTGCATGAAGTAAGCAATATGTTTGTGGCATTATTTGAAGGTATGGATGACGAATACATGAGTGCCCGTGCATCAGATATTAAAGATGTGACAAATCGCATATTAGCACATTTACTCGGAGTACATATTCCAAATCCAAGCAATATGAACAAACAGGTAATTATCGTAGCGAATGATTTGACACCTTCAGAGACAGCCCAATTAGATCGCAACTATGTTCTCGGTTTTATTACCGATATTGGTGGGCGTACATCCCATTCGGCCATCATGGCTCGTAGCTTAGAAATCCCAGCAGTCGTAGGGGCAGGGGTTGCTACGACAACAATTCAGGATGGCGATACTATAATTGTTGACGGTTTGACGGGTCAAGTCCTAGTGAATCCAAGTGCCGATGTGATTGCAGACTATCAGGAAAAGGCACAAAAATATCGGGTACAGCAGGCGGAATGGTCTACTTTAGTGAATGAGCAAACCGTTTCTAAAGATGGCGTGCATGTTGAGCTAGCGGCTAATATTGGATCGCCAAATGATTTGGATGGTGTATTGCGTCATGGAGCAGAGGGAATTGGCTTATATCGAACAGAGTTTTTATATATGGGCAGAGAAAATTTACCCTCTGAGGAAGAACAATTTACAGCGTATAAAACAGTCTTGGAAGGAATGAAGGGCAAGCCAGTTGTTATTCGAACACTCGATATTGGTGGCGACAAGCACCTGCCATATTTACCTTTGCAAGAAGAAATGAATCCATTCCTTGGTCACCGTGCCATTCGTCTATGTCTTGACCAGCAGGAGTTATTCCGCACACAATTGCGAGCACTACTGCGAGCATCTGTCTATGGAAACTTAAAAATTATGTTCCCTATGATAGCGACCATTCAAGAATTTCGTGCGGCTAAAGCCATTTTGCTTGAGGAAAAGGAAAAGATGATAGCTGGAGGGATTGCAGTAGGCTCTTCCATCGAGGTCGGGATGATGGTTGAAATTCCCTCGACAGCCGTAATGGCAGATACTTTTGCCAAAGAAGTGGATTTCTTCTCCATCGGCACAAATGATTTAATTCAATATACAATGGCGGCAGATCGGATGAATGAAAAAGTTTCTTATTTATATCAACCCTATAACCCAGCCATATTACGTTTAATTCAAATGGTCATTAAAGCTGCCCATCAAGAACAAAAATGGGTAGGAATGTGTGGAGAAATGGCTGGCGATGAGCATGCTGTTCCACTATTGCTAGGCCTAGGCTTAGATGAGTTCTCCATGAGTGCTACGTCTATTTTAAAAACGAGGGCCTTGCTAAAGCAATTATCTGTCCCAGAGATGCAGGCTTTAGCAACAGAGGCATTACAGCTAGCGACAGCTGAAGAGGTGCTAGAAAAAGTAAAGCAAGCTGTGACATAAGATAGAACAAAAACCCATCTACTTATTGGTAGATGGGTTTTTTTAGCATGATGGGCTGAAAGAGTCAATGAATATCGGTATTTCTAATAAATCCTCCACGATGGCATCCGCTTGAACATGTTGCCATTGTTTATCTTTTTTCCAAATGCCCTTCATTCCCACATGTTGAGCACCTTTGACATCATTCACAGGATGGTCGCCGATAAAAACGCATTCATGAGGAAGGACATTTAGCTTTTCGATGGCATTTAAAAACAGTTGAGGATCGGGTTTTTTCATTCCTGCCCATTCAGAAACGAAAATGACATCAAAATAATGTTCAATGGCTAATGCCTTTATAGTGTCCATCTGAAAATGCCCATAGCCATTCGTAATTATGCCTAAAGCCAACTGATCCTTTTTCAATTGTTCTAGCATAGGGATAAGGTTAGGAAAAGGGACACAGCTATATTTAAATTCGTTTAGGTAATCTTGAAGAAGTTCTTCCCACGTAATAGGAACAAGTTGAAATTCTTCTACTAATTGCTGATAGACATGGTCCTTCCAAACGTAGCCCCGCTTATCTAATTGGATAAAACGAGTTATATATTGTTCTTTTGGAATGGAGCCTAGTACCTCCTTTAACCGCTCATATTGCTGCTCAATGAAGAGTTCGACAGATGCATCTCTATTTAATAATGTTCCGTCTAAATCAAATAATGCCGCTTTCATCATCATCCTTTTCACCCCTCCTATTTGATCATAAAAAAAGTAGCTGAAGTAAGGCTTCAACTACTTTTTAGTTCATTAGGCATGCTTTGAAATGATTTGCTGAAGCTTTGCTTGCAGTGTCGGTAGGTCATGCATCGTAACCGTTGTGCGAACATAGCTTTCATCCATATCTAATGCTTCAGCAAAAAAGCTACCAATGCCCTTTACTTTGCGATCAATTTGCATGAAAATCTCTGCAGAATGGTTGGATTGAGAAAGGAAAACTAATTCAAGCTCATCTAAATGGCCTCTATATTGTCCAGTGGGTACAAATTCAAATTCCTGGACAAATGGATAGTAGCCGCGGAAGCGTGAAGGAGCTTGTTCACATTCAGCTTCACGTAAACGGAAACCTAATCCACGAATCGCATCTAATATATGACCTGCTAATGCTGTTGGCTCGACACGAATATAATCCTTATCACTCGGATCGACCGCATTTTTAATATCAAGGCCCGTTTGAATCCATACCTGTGTTTTACCTGCACTAATTGGTGTTTCAAATGGCAATGTTAGTGAAATAGGGAAGATTTTTTCCTCGCCCGCGCCCAGTGTGAAAGGCTCTGTTACTTTAACCTTCTGCAGTGCGGCAACCTCTGTATGTTTGTGATCATTCGACTCACGGATATACGTCGTATTGACGGATAGGTAAATCGTGTCGACCTGTTGCTCAACTTGACCGCCACGTACAATGATTTCCCCCTGCATGACCTCTCCAGCACGATAAGTATCCTTCTCCAATCTTGTATCCACTGTCGCTGAACCTATACCAATACTTGCTAATGCTTTATGAAAAAAAGACATCTTTCATTCCTCCTACTGACATCGTTAGCTATACATACGCTTATGTTGAAAAAAGGTTTCAAGACTTACAAATTTTTCGTTATACTAGTTGAAAACGAAAGAGGGATGGCGATGGAGACAGAGTGGCTACGCACATTTATAGTGGCAGCACAAACTGAAAACTTTCGAGAAACAGCTGAAAAACGATTTATTACACAATCGACTGTAACGAAGCATATCCAACATTTAGAAAGGGCATTGCAAACCCCATTATTTAATCGACAGAGCAAACAGGTGACGTTAAATCAGCAGGGTGCTTATTTTCGTCTGCAGGCACAAAAAATCCTGTCCGCTTTAGATGAAGGGCTACAACAAATGGATTCCTTCGTAAAAGGCTACACCGCTAAGCTTACGATTGGCGTTGCTCCGCAAATAGCGAATTCAACATTACCAGCTATTATTACAGCATTTCAGCATCGAAAGCCCTCTACTCAGATAGTGATAGAGCTTTTAAAATCCAATGAAATTGGGGAAGCGGTATTTACTGGTGTAATCGATATGGGCTTATCCAAATTAACCTCAACTCGTGAGCTTCACACAGTGATGCTCGCACAAGAAGCATTGCATTTAATTGCTCCTATTGCTAAAAAGGAATATGATGCTTTCACCCTTTTACAGCAGGAAACGCTTCTCACACATGAATATGCGCCCTATTGGCAGGAAGTACAACAGGTGCTACAGCAATTTACTAGCCATCAAACAATGCATATTAATCAAACAGAGGTGATCAAGCATTTCGTCAAGCATGGTCTTGGTATTGCCTTACTGCCTAAGAGTGTAATTGAACCAGATTGTCAGCAAAATCTTCTGTATAGCTATTCAGTAAAAGAATTTTCTCATATTGTATCGAATACTTACTTGCTTGCAAAGTATGTCTCGGCTGATTATGATGATTTTTTAGTAGCGTGTAAAAGCGTGTATGGGTAAAGCCGTTTTCTGCACTGTTTATTCATAATGTACCTTTATACTATTTTAGTATAAATGATAGATAGAGGGTGTTTATATGTATAGTTTGTTGTCTAGCATAAGTCAGTTTATTAGTGAGCCTCTTACGCAATTTGTACAAGGCTATGAGCATTCTGCCATGATGATGGCTATTCTTCTTGGCTTGATAGGCGCCTTTGCTCCATGTCAGTTAACAGGAAATATGAGTGCCATTACATTTTACGGCAATCGAACACTTCAAAAGAGCGGTAATTGGCACGAAATTGTGTTTTTTATTGGGGGGAAAGTGGTTGTTTTTAGTGTGCTTGGCTTTTGTGCTTGGCTTTTTGGGCAATCATTTGAAACAAAGATGACCGTTTATTTTCCGATCTTTCGTCAGGCTATTGGGCCGATGATGCTGCTAACAGGGCTGGTGCTAATCGGTTTATTCAAATTAACCTTTCTACAACGCTTCACATCGCTGCTGCCGCCTGTAGTAAAAGAGGGGAAATTTGGCTCGTTCTTAATGGGTGCTAGTTTTTCTATTTCCTTTTGTCCCACTATGTTTGTTCTATTTTTTGTATGGTTAATGCCCCTTGTGGCGAGCACTTCCTATGGGTTGCTTCTACCTAGTATTTTTGGCGTAGCGACCGCTGTACCGCTCATCATCATGCTTCTGTTGATCTATGTCTTTGATGCCAAGCGTATTATCCTACGAAAAAGTATGAAAATGGGAAGAGCTATTCAACTAACAGCAGGTATCCTATTAATTTTAATCGGAATAACGGACACCATTACATATTGGAGTATGTAAGACATGTATAATAGAGTGAAAATGAGAAAGAGAGATACAGTATGATCGCTATATTATTATTTATTCTTGCGGGAATTGGTGAAATAGGTGGGGGCTATTTAATTTGGCTTTGGTTACGAGAGGGTAAACCTTTTTATTGGGGCATTATGGGCGGTATTGCACTTGCTCTGTACGGCGTTGTTGCAACATTCCAGTCCTTCCCTACCTTTGGCAGAGTTTATGCAGCCTATGGTGGGGTATTCATCGTGTTGTCTATTTTATGGGGGTGGGGCATTGATGGCAAAAAGCCCGATCATTTAGACTTTATTGGCGCAGGGATATGCTTAATAGGCGTCATTGTAATATTGCTGCCTCGCTCTTAGCATTGAAAAAAGGTTACTACAACAGAATAGTAACCTTTTGTAATCTATTTTTTACGAGCAATAAAGCGCAGACGATAATAATCAATGACCCATTCATTCTGTTGGAAACAAGTTGGCTTTAATAATTCCTCACATGTCGCATAAACCTGCTCTTTCTCATCAACCTTTAAGTGCTGTAGAAGATTTTCACTAAACATGACCAACCAGTTGCGAAGCCCATCCTGCCCTTGAAGTGGTGTAGGGCGTTTATAGAGTGTGATATTCTCGACCTGAAAGCCTACATTTTCTAATTTTGATTGATATTCCTCGACGCTTGGAAAATACCAAGGGAAATAGTGGTCGATATAGGGAAATTGTAAAGATTCCATACTTTTTTGCAGGGCCCAAACGATGGATGCAATATTGCCTTGTCCACCCATTTCAGCTACAAAGCGTCCACCGCTCTTTAGTGCACCATAGACATTTTCAATAACTACATCAGGCTCCTTCATCCAATGAAGTGCGGCATTGGAGAAAACGGCATCAAATTGCTGAGAAAAGTGCATCGCTGTAGCTTCTATCGTTTGAAAATTTATGGCAGGATATTTTTGCTGAGCAGCTAAAATCATCGTAGCCGACGCATCTACTCCGAGCACAGAAGCTCCAAGTGCTGATATGTCATTAGCCAAATCTCCTGTACCACAACCCACATCTAAAATATATTCATTTTTTTGTGGCGCTAGTAGATCGATTAAGCTTGTACCCAATTTTGACACGAAATCATGCTTTTCATCATATAAATGAGCATTCCATTTTGTTTTTGTTGTCATCATTTTTCATCTCCTTTAGTAGAGCATAGCAAAGGAGGTCATCCAACAGAAATGCGAAAAATCATGAATTTTGATTCCAAATTGGAATGATAGCTTTCTCTCCAACAGCTAGCTTTACACACTATCAAATTTCCGATTCGATAAGGGATTTACGCATAGTCAAGGTAGGAAAAAATTTTATCAAAGGAGAAATGGGATTTCTCAATGATTTGAAAAAATGATGTCCATAAAAATGTTGAGTAAAATAAAAAGGTAGCTGATGTTTTTTCAGCTACCTTTTGTTATGGTTAAAGCTTTGTTAATGTTTTGCCACTCCAGCCAAACAAGATCGTAAGAATTGGTCCAAGTAAACAGAAGAAGGTGAACGGTAGGTAATCCAATGTGGAAATACCGAGGACACTTGCGATAAAAATACCACAAACACTCCAAGGCACAAGTGGGTTGACGACCGTACCTGCATCCTCCATGACGCGTGAAAGGTTTTTTGGTGCAAGGCCAACCTTTGCAAATTGTGCTTTAAATGCCTCACCAGTTAATAGAATGGATAAGTACTGTTCACCGATCAATGTGTTGACACCGATGCCCGTGATGGCAGCACCCGTAATAACAGAGCCAGCACTTTTAAATAAGCTTTCGACCTTCGCTAAAATGCTTTGAATAATGCCTAGTGTGAATAAAAGGCCACCCATTGTTAAAGCAAGTAAGACAAGCGCGATTGTAAATAGCATACTATTCATCCCACCACGAGTGAGCAAGGCATCTACCTCTTTATTACCAGTTTGAGAGACATAGCCATCAAACAGAATTTTGAAGACATCTGAAGCGGGAACTGGGTCAAGTAAAGAGCCAAGACCTACTCCAATAATGGACACAACAGCCAATGTAATGACTGCAGGTGCCTTGTAAAAAGTCATGATTACGAGAACAACAATTGGCAATAATGTATACCAATGAATAAGTCCTGTAGACAGTAAACCCCCTTTAAATTGCTCCACTGTCTCAAAGGATGTAGCAGCTCCTGTTGGGGAGATAATAGCATAGAGCACAAAGGAGATAAGAAAAGCAGGGATGGTTGTCCATCCCATATTTTTAATATGCTCAAAAAGGTCTACACCAACTGTACCAGAAGCAAGATTGGTTGTATCGGATAATGGAGACATTTTATCACCAAAGAAGGCCCCAGAAACAATCGCTCCAGCTGTAATGGTCAGCGAAATATCCATAGCTCCGGCAATGCCCATAAATGCTACACCAACCGTCGCGACAGTTGTCAGCGAGCTTCCAATTGAAATACCAACGATACTACAAATTAAAAACACAATAGCAAAGAAAAAGTTTGGCGACACAGTTAAAAAGCCATAATAGATTAGGGTTGGGATTGTTCCACCCATAATCCAGCTGGAAATTAAAATGCCAATAAAAAAGAAAATAAAAACGGCGCCAAGTCCAGCGCTAGCACCAGCAATCATACCACCCTCAAGATCGCGAAAGGGTACTTTTTTCAGTAATCCATAAGCCAGTAAAATGGCAATCACAAGAAAAATCGGGATATGCGGCGTAGCCTTTAAATAGCCAATACTATAAGCCATTATGGCGATAATTAAAATAGTGATAAAGCTTGCCTCAAGAAATCGAGGGTTACTCTTTGCTTCTATTCGAAACATATGAATCCTCCTAATAAATACTTCTGCGCTTCAATGCGGTGAAGCCCAAAAGTATTATAGCACGCTAATATTTTTTGTCAATTGACTGAAAATTGGCGGTCTCAATGAAAGAAATAAT
The DNA here is from genome assembly GCF_029916965.1 of Lysinibacillus sp. 1 U-2021. NCBI lineage: Bacteria > Bacillati > Bacillota > Bacilli > Caryophanales > Bacillaceae > Lysinibacillus > Lysinibacillus sp. 1 U-2021. Next base: position 2,574,876 of record NZ_CP123966.1, on the reverse strand, counting down.
CCCAGGCATTTTTCAAAATCAATAAACATGTCATGACAATAAAGATGACACGCATCATGCTCGTTCCACGCTTCAGCGCAAATTTGGATCCAAGGATTGCCCCAAAGATCATGACAAAGCCCATCGAAAAACCATAGAAAAAATGAACTTCTCCTAAAACTAAAAACATGATTAATGCTGCTAAATTTGAGGTGAAATTAAAAGCTTTCGCATTACCAGCAGCTTGGAGAAAATCATAGCCCATCATTAATAGAATAAAAATAAAAAATGAACCCGTACCTGGTCCAAAAAAGCCATCGTAAAAGCCAATAGCGGCAAATGCACCTATATAGGCTAAATGTTTGGCTGTACTAAGTACACGCTCTTGATATTGCTCTCCCCAATCTTTTTTAAACATGGTATAAGCAGCTACAAGGACGAGCATAACAAGCATAAGTGGTTTTAAAATAGCGGGGGATACAAGATGGACAGTAAAGGCACCGAGTAAAGATCCTACAAAGATAAAGGGGAGGATTTTTCCGATTTTCTTGATATCTACTTTACCTGCACGTAAAAAAGTTAGCATACTTGTCCCATTACTAATCGTATTGGCCAGTTTATTTGTGGCAATGGCTGTACTTGGAGGTAAACCAACAGCCATTAATGCAGGTAAGGAGATAAGCCCACCACCTCCGACAATGGCATTTAAAAAAGAGGCGATAAAAGCAAGTAGTAATAATATAGTAAGTGAAAATAAATCAATATCCATATGTAAGCACCCATCTTTCATCATCGTGTTTTAACATAGCGTACTGCGGAAGTCAAAAAATAACAATGAAATTCCAGCTTTTTCATGTAAATTTCGTTTACAATTCCTTAACATTTCACAAGACAAACAAATAAGAAGAAAAAAGTTTATTTCAAGTATTTTTATAAAAATAAAAGAAAAAATGGTCATTTTTAAAGAAAAAATAGTGATTTTTAATATTTGATTTCCAACGTTTACAACTTGCGAAATAGCTTAAAAATAAATGTGGCAAATTTTATATTACAGTTTTGTAAAATCAACATCTTAGTGTTTAAAATTTTGTAGAATTGTGTAAATGTTTTGTTATGATGGTTCAGAAATTGACAATATTTTTTCAACAGGAGGAACAGGATGTTCAACTCAAATAAGCAAGATCCATTTTTTCAGTCACTATTAAAAATCGCGAAAAACGTGAATGAGGGTATCTATTATGCACATAATGCCCGTATTCAAGATATAGATGCGCTAAAAGAAATTGCAGATACAATGAAGCAATACGAAACAAGTGGCGATAAATTAATCCATGAGCTAATTGTTATGCTGAATAAATCTTTTATGACGCCAATTGAGCGTGAAGATATTTTAGCATTAGCCAATAAATTAGATGATGTAATTGATGGAATGGAAGGCTGTATTGCGCACTTCAATATGTACAATCTAACAGAAGTAACAGAGCCAATGCGCCAATTCCTCACATATATTGCGAAGAGTACAGATGAAATGGTACAAGCCATGGAACTGTTAAATAGTAAAAAGCTTGTGGAAATGCGTAAACATGCTATTCAAATTAAGGACAATGAACGTGAATGTGATGAAATTTTCCGTTCTTCAATGAAGCAATTATTCATCCAAGAAAAAGATCCAATGCGTTTGATTGTTTTCAAGGATATTTATGAGCAATTTGAAGACATTGCGGACAGCTGTCAAACAGTAGCAAACACAATTGAAACAATAATTATGCGTAATGCATAAGATGGAGTGTACGAAATGGATACGATCTTATTAATCACCATATTAGTCGTTATTTTCGCACTTGTGTTCGACTTTATTAACGGCTTCCACGATACAGCAAATGCGATTGCTACTTCTGTATCTACCCGTGCCTTAAAGCCACGTACTGCGGTATATATGGCAGCGGTAATGAACTTCGTCGGAGCGATTACATTCGTTGGGGTAGCCAAAGCCTTAACAAAAGATATTGTGGACCCATTTTCTTTAAATGCCTATGATGGCGATATTACAGGTTCTGTTGTTATTTTAGCAGCCTTATTATCTGCCATTACATGGAATTTACTAACATGGTATTTTGGGATTCCATCAAGTTCTTCTCATACATTAATAGGTTCTGTTGCAGGGGCAGCTATTGCCGCAGCAGGATTTGATATTTTGAACTATGCTGGGTTTATTAAAATTCTTCAAGCACTTATTTTTTCACCATTACTAGCGTTCGCAGCTGGTTTCCTGATGATGACATTATTAAAAGTCATATTCAAAGATATGAATTTATATCGAACGAATAAAGGCTTCCGTACAATGCAAATAGGGACAGCAGCCTTACAATCCTTTACACACGGGACAAATGATGCGCAGAAGGCAATGGGGATTATTACCTTGGCGCTAATCGCCGGCGGCCTACACCAAGGAGATGATATTCCTTTCTGGGTACGTTTTGCTGCAGCAACTGCGATGGGTCTTGGTACATCTGTCGGAGGCTATAAAATTATCAAAACGGTTGGCGGTAAAATCATGAAAATCCGCCCAGTAAATGGGGTAGCGGCAGACTTAGCTTCTGCATCGATTATCTTTGGTGCCACATTAATCCATTTACCAGTTTCTACAACACATGTAATTTCTTCATCCATCATGGGTGTCGGAACAGCACACCGTGTTAAAGGCGTTAAATGGGGGATGGCACGTAAAATCGTTACAACATGGGTCATCACGATGCCAATCTCTGCTGTCATGGCAGCATTGATTTACTATATTCTAAGTTTATTTTTCTAGTTCGCTAAGGAATGCACAATCACAGTGCATTCCTTTTTTTAATGGGATAAAAATAAAGGATGTAGCGGATAGAACCAGCAAAGTGGCGGATAGCCCAGGCAGGAAGAAAACTGCTTCGATGAAATCGGTAGCCTCCTCCCCTTGTGTAAAGAGCAGTTTCGCTCTAAGGTAATTATAAAGAAAGTGTAAAGTTCGGAGAAAATCGTTTTTTCCGTAGTAAGGTGAATGCAGGAGGAAAATGATGAAGGAAAAGTTACTACTGATTGAGGATGATATAGCGATTGGGCGCATTGTGAAGGATACGCTGGAGCAGGAGGGCTATTGTGTGACATGGGCTACTACGGGCCTTGAGGGACTGGCAGATTTTCAAACGCAACCTTTCGAGTTAGTACTAGTGGATTGGATGCTGCCAGAAATGGATGGACTAACGGTTTGTCAAAATATCCGTTGGGAGAGTGATGTGCCGATCCTAATGATGAGTGCCCGCAAGGAAGATGCGGATAAGGTGGAGGGCTTGCAGGGGGCAGACGATTATCTCGCTAAACCATTTAGCTTAGAAGAATTAAAGGCACGGGTTGCCTCTCATCTTAGACGCTGGCGACGCTACCGCAAGCAAGACGTGATAGAAGAGCATACTGCCTATGCGAATGGCTTAACAATAGATTGGCAACGAGAAATAGTAAATGTTTATCAGCAAGAAATTGCATTAACTCAAAAGGAGTTTGCTCTTGTTAGGCTGCTAGCTAAAAACCCGAGTCAAACCTTTACAAAAGAGGAACTGTATCAGCATATTTGGCAGCAAGCAACGTTAGAGGACACTCATACTGTCACAGTGCATATCAAGGCACTGCGAGAAAAGCTCAAGGATTCTGTGAAAAATCCAAATTTCATTCAAACTGTGTGGGGTAAGGGCTACCGTTTTATTGGTGAACCATTATGAAAATAAAAGCGTGGTTACTGATTATGTTTTTTATTGTAATGGTATTACCCATAGTAGGAGCTTATAGCCTTTATGTGTGGATTAATGCTTATTACCAAGACAAAAATGTGGCGGAGTACTTTGACAAGTGGACAGAGCTAAATCAGGTAAAAGATGTCGTTGACAATCCAATGCTTTATCAAAAAAATGCCAATCTAAAAGAGGTTGAGGAACTTACCAATGAGCAGCTGGCGATTACCCTCTATACGAAATCTGGCTATGTTTTATATTCCTCCAACCCTTTGCTAACGGGCTATGTAGGGAAAGAGCGCATGTTAAATGGTTTATATGATTTACAGCAAGCATACAACGCCTTTACATACAAGGAGCCTGTATATCTAAAAGGTGATTTGCTTGGCATCTATGAAATTCAATTAATACGAACAGATTGGGTAAAGGGTGTAGAAAAGCGTTCATGGCTTGTCATCGTAAGCACGATCCTGTTGTTTCTTATCATTTATTTAACTGTCATCTTGTTGCTTCATCGGAAACTGAATCGGCCATTAGGTGAACTGATGCAGCACATGCGTCATTTTGCGAAAGGTCAGCATGTTACATCAACTCTAAGCGTAAGAAAAGATGAGATTGGGGCACTCGCCAAAACATTTGAGGCGATGCAGGTTGAAATTGAAAAGACTCGGGCTTCCTTAAAAGCGGAACAACAGCAAAAAGAAATGATGATTGCAAGTATTTCCCATGATTTGAAAACACCCCTTACAGCCATCCAAGCCTATGCGGAATCTTTACAAAATAAAGGCTTATCAGAACAGCAGGAGGCAGAATATCAGCAGGTCATCGTTACGAAGGCAGATCGGATGAAGCATATGCTAGAGGATTTAATGATGTTTACCTTACTTCAATCAACGAACTATACATTAGAGCTCATTGCTGTGGATGGAGAAGAATTTTTTGACATGGCCTTGTCTGACTATGAACCGTTATGTGAGGAAGAAGGATTTACATTAAAAGTCTTCTGTGCTGTGGATGGGCTCTATGCTGTGCACCCTAAACAACTTCAGCGTGTCATTGATAATTTATTGAGCAATGCCTGGCGTTATGGGGAAAAGGGGACAACAATCGGCTTAGCGGCAGTCAATGTTGGAAATGATCCCGAATGGGGCTTTGATTTCTTGAAGTCTACTTTAAACAAGCAAGAAGGTATGTATATAATTGTGCAAAATCACGGAAGAGGCATACCACAACAGGACATTGTAAAATTATTTGAGCCCATGTATCAAGCAGATTATGCGAGATCAAAGGCTGGTGAACGAGGAACAGGACTAGGCTTAAATATTACAAAACAAATTATTGAAAAACATGGGGGTACTGTCGAACTGCTTTCTAGAGAGAATATTGGAACAGCGGTAATTTGCTGGCTACCACCTTATAAAGGAGTAAATGAATGATGAATTGGAAAAGATCTTGCCGAGCAGCAGGCTTAATTGCTGTTATGACATTTAGCTTGGTGGGCTGTAATTCAGAGGCAACTTATACACCTCAGGAAATTATCGACCAAGCCCTTCAAGAATCGAAAGAGCCACTCACTTATTATGGCGAATATACGTTAGATATGGGAGAGCTAGGTGGTAAAGCTCAAGTGAAGGAATGGGTAAAGGATAGCAATAGACGGATAGAAATGACAGGCGATAATGGTGAACATGTTATCACAGTCAAAAATGATGCTAAAGTGATTAGCTATGATGTCACTGAAAAGACAGCCTACACAATGGATTATTCCCAACCTGAATTAGACAGCTTGCAATCACCTAAAGATCAGGTACAGCTTATTTTTAATATGGTTAAAGATACGCATGATATTAAGATAGCAGGAGAAGAGAAGGTTGCAGGTAGAGATACCTATAAAATCGTCGCAAAAACGAAGAATACGGAATCGTTATTTGGCGATATGGAAGCTTGGATTGACAAAAAAACTTGGTTGACGTTAAAAATGGAGTCAAATAATGCAGGCAATCAAATGATTACCGAATATTCAAAGATCAATTTTGATGAAAAAATCGATGATCAACAATTTATACTAGATCTACCAAAGGATGTAATGATTCAGGAAATTAACGGACAGGACACTTCAGAATCCATCTCATTGGGCGACGTAAAGCAGCAGCTTGAAAAGTTTTTATTAGTGCCAGAAGTAAATGGCCTTACGTTAGATAATATATCCATGGTTAAAGGGATAGAGGATCGACCAGAATACTCGTTTGATTATAGCTTAGATGGAGAGTTAGCTTTTTTTGTTACGATTTTTAAAGCAGATGCGAGTGTTGCAGATATTGGTCCCATTCTAAATGAAAAAGAAATAGATATTCGAGGACAAAAAGGCGCTGTTATGGATGGTGAAAATTTCCGTTCCCTTGCTTGGCAAGAAAACGGCTACCAATATAGTATGGTTGGACAAAATCCAGAATTAACAGTTGAGGATCTTTTAAGCTATGCGCAACAAATGACCGTTGTACAATGAGGTGATACTATGAAAAAAGCGCAAGGACTAAAATGTCTGGCATTATTTTTATTTACCACTATTTTCTTGTATGGGGTAGGAGAAACATATGAGGTGTCTTGGCTACAATTTCACTTTACGGGACAATATCAGGATGTAGGCTTTTATTTCAGTTTTACATCCCTCATTCCAATAGTAATTGGATTGTTAATGGTGGGTCTCTATGAATCATTGTTAAAAAGATTCATCTAAATAATTTGGAGCAGGATCAGAGTGGAGGATCCTGCTTTTTTTATGGTAGAAATAGAGTTGGTATATTACAATATTTATGTAAAGAGGATATTAATAGGAGGTTTCTTCAATGGCTACATTTCTACATGGCTTTGCTCAACAACTCATTTTCCCCTTGTTTATGATTTTATGCTTTTATTTCACATTAACTTATTTTCATCATCTAAAGACAGGCGATGATCGTGGTATTAAGAACACAAAATGGGCTGCAGTGGTATGTTTAGCTTTCGCTTTGGTTGCACCAGCGCTTTATAATGTGATTACGTTTATGGTCATGATGAGGTAAAGTGATAATTTTGGCACAATACGTACATAATGTAAGGTAACAGGTTTAGTCCTTCTAAAATGAGGGAATATACATTCATCCTAGGATATTGTAGGTGGTACATATGTTTGACAATTTACTATTTCAGTTACCTTTTATTATTTTTATCGGTTTATTTTCACAGTGGTTAGCATGGCGTTTTCGCATGCCTGCCATTGTCATTATGAGTATCGCTGGGCTAATTATTGGTCCGTTTACAGGGTTAGTGTCTCCAAAAGAGACATTTGGCCCTATTTTTCATACCATTATTTCTCTGGCAGTTGCCGTTATATTATTTGAAGGAAGTTTAAGCCTTGATTTTCGAGAAATACGTGGCTTTAAGAAGTCCATATTGCGCATTTCCACAGTAGGGGCAGCCATCGCTTGGATTGCAGGCTCTACTGCCGCGCATTTTGTTGCAGGGCTATCATGGCCAGTCTCTTTTGTCATTGGTGGATTATTTATTGTGACAGGTCCAACCGTTATTTTGCCTTTATTGAGACAAGCAAAATTGAAGGAGCGACCAGCAGCTATCTTAAAGTGGGAAGGCATCGTTGTAGATCCTTTTGGCGCATTGTTAGCGCTATTTGCGTATCAGGTCGTTTTGGGTATATATCATTTAGAAGGTGGGACATCTCTTACCGTTTTCTTTGTTTCCGCCTTTTTAGCCGCCCTGTTAGGAGGGGTCGTCGGTTATGTAATGGGGCAATGCTTGGAGCTTGGTTTAATTCCAGAGTTTTTGAAATCACCTTTGTTGCTCGCTACTATTTTACTTGTTTTTGCCCTAAGCGATGCCATCATGCACGAGACGGGCTTACTGGCTGTGACAGTGATGGGGCTTGTGATGGCAAATATGCATTTAACAAGTCATCATGAGCTGTTGCATTTTAAAGAAAATATTTCGGTTATTTTAATTTCAAGTGTCTTTATTATGCTGACGTCGTCTTTAACCATCGATACGTTATGGCAAATCGTTGATTGGCGTATGTTACTATTCGTGCTTGCAATGATGTTTATTGTTCGACCGTTATCGATTTGGATTGCGACCATTAATACGGGCTTAACATTGGAAGAACGGGCCTTAATTGGGTGGATTGCACCGAGAGGGATTGTGGCATTAACCGTTTCAGGTTACTTTACAACGGCACTACAGGACGTAGGTTTTCAAAGTGCACAATTATTAACAGCGCTCACATTAGCACTTGTTTTTGCGACAGTGGTTGCCCATGGCTTTAGCATTGGCTGGCTTGCTAAAAAATTAGATCTACAAGCTTCCACGGGGAAAGGTATTGTAATTGTAGGCGCTTCTCCATTTACAACAGAGCTCGCAACGTCCCTGCAAAATAACGGAATTGATGTGTTGATGATGGATCGTGCATGGGAAGATTTATCTGCTGCTCGACAAAATGGTATTAAGACGGAAACAGGTGATATTTTAAGCGAGCATACTGAGTTTTATGTTGATTTAACCCCCTATGATCAACTAATTGTAGCAACAAAGCAGGACGCCTATAATGTCCTTGTTTGTGCAGACTTTGTTCCAGAATTAGGGCGTCTCAATATTTTTCAAACGGCTTTACATTCTACAGACCCTAAAAATTACTCAAGGAAGTACGGGGGACAGCTTCTTGTCGATGCACAGCATGATATTCATCAGCTCAATGAACTGATAGAGCAAGGTGCTCAACTTCGCCAAACGAAAATTACAGAAGTATTTACATGGAAGGATTATGTAGAACAAAATCCTCATGCCGTCTTGGTGTATGCTATAACACAGGATGGAGCTATCGTGTTGGATATGGTCAATAAATATGACGATATAAAACATGAACCACATACTATTATTAGTTTAATTCGCTAAAACCAGCCACCTGTTTGTGCAGGGCGGCTGGTTTTTTGATGCAAGGGAAAGGAGACTAGTTGACTGAAAATGACCATGCTTGCAATTAGTGTTCTGCCTGTTTCATACAATGCAAGAACAGCTAGCTTAAAGAGAGCAACTCCATATTCCAATGATAAATAATGGTAATCCCACCCCAAGAGAGCATTTAATTAGGAGATTTTTCTAACCCATTTCTACTAAAAATCGCAGTGTTAAATGGCTAGCCATACTTTCCTCCTCATTACGCAATCTGCTGTAAATGTGTCTTCTTAAAAGCGTCATCATATTTTAAACCATAGCCAAGTGCGCGATCTAAGAAAATATGTGCGAGCCAAATCAGGGCAGCCATCAGAGGTATTGATGTAGTCGTTAGTAAACCAATCACCATCAACATGGCAGGTAGCACAAAACTATGCCCCATATTATAGAAAAGAGCGCCTATTTTTGTATTGATGAGATAGCCAACCATGGTGATGTCTGGGAGCAATAAAAACACAATAAAATAAAGCCATGGAAAATTTAGATGACCATAGAAAGAAGCTGTGATGATGAAAGCAAGGATATATTCGATTGAGATGATTTTACGTAGTGACATTTAACCACGACCTTCCAGTAAATTTTGATACATATCCTCAATGAGTAAGGCAATTTTTTCTTGATTTTCTTCAAATTGTCCGTCAGCCATTAACGTTTTTGTCAGTTGTAATGAATGAAGCGCATGCTGATAGAATCGTAGTTGCTGCTCAATCTGGGCAATCTTTGTGGAAAATAGCTCTACCGTTTCTTCATTACATGCTGTTGAAATAGGCTTTTGTTCGAGTGTCAGTAAATGTTTAATTTCTTGGAGCGAAAAGCCTAGCTGACGTAAAACGATAATAAACTTCATTGTATGTTCACACATGGCATCATACACACGGTAGCCATTGTCTTGTTTTTGCGGCTGTAAGAGTCCCTCTTTTTCATAGTAGCGAATTGTATCAGTTGTTAATTGAAATTTCTCGGCGAATTGTTTAATTTTCATGTAAGTACCTCCTAAATTCATCCTAACATTGGAGTATGCTCCAAGGTCAAGGTGCTTGAGGAAAAAAATTTAAAAAAATGAAACGGTCATTTAGTGGCAGTCGTTTATAGTGTAAGAAGGGGAGGTGGACGGCATACTTGAGGAAATAATCGAAGAACATGCAGTACATTTATTACGTCTCGCCTATTTTTATGTGAAAAACCGACAAACCGCAGAGGATATTGTGCAAGAGGTCTTTATTAAATTTTCTCAGCGTGGTTATGAAGAACGCGGGCAGTTGCGCGCGTATTTATCCACTCTAACGATTAATCAAAGCAAGGATTATTTAAAAAGCTGGCATTATAAGAAATTACTATTACAAGAAAAAATATTTCCTGTTCAGGGGAATAAACAACGAGATGAGCTCGTGGCAGCAGAGGAAAGGTCCCACATTGGGGCAGCTATTTTAAAGCTTTCACTTACCTATCGGGAACCCATTATCCTTTATTATTTTGAAGAAATGAAGATTCGTGATATTGCCCAGCTACTTGGCATTGCAGAGAATACGGTGAAAACAAGACTGAAGCGGGCAAGAGAAGCATTAAAGCCTCATCTGAAGCAGGAGGAATGGGAGGTGCTTAGACATGAATGAGATACAGAAGGAATTACTCAAAGTTGCTGGTGATATGACAGCAAGCAAAGAAAGAGTCAAAAAACATGTACTACAACAGTCTATCAATAGAAGGAGGCCTTTTCGTTTCACCCTTTTAACCGTCGTACTGACACTTTGTGTGGTGGGGTTTATGATGGTGCAGCTTCTTACGAACGAAACAGAGCAAACATCCTCACTATTTCATGAAAGACAGCTTGAGCATTTCGAACGTATTAATCGGCTAATGTGGCCAGGGAAAGAGCAGGAATTTTATAAAGAGGAAGCCTATCTATCGTATGAGAAGCTCGTTGCCGCCTACTATTTTGCGAAATATTTAGGAATTGATTATTCAAAGGCAGAACTAGAGGTGGAGAGAAAGAAGCAGGTAGAACAATTGGAAATGCTTGAACAAGCATCTGAATACGAAGCACTATTTCAGGGATTAGCACCGAAACAGTATGTTGAAACTTATCTTGAGCCCCTTCTGCCGATGTATACAACGCGATCAAAGCTATATGCCTTCTATAAAGAAAAATATCCAACTTTTTATGCTTACCAAGAAGTAGCCAATATTGATGCCAAACGCTATTTCCAAGCGCATTATACTGAGCAGGCAACAGCCTTTCAAGAGGAGCAAAACATCGTATTACGGACCAGTTCACATGGCTCTTCAATGGTCGGAACAGTTGCAAAGGTTGAAGCGAATGTTTTCTTATTTATTGAAGGGGTGATTCCTGAGGACCTTGATCATATGGCAGAAGAACAGCTTGCTGAAAAATATGAACAGGCCAATTGGTATCCTGTGCTGGATGATTTTCCTGTCAAGCAGGGGGATTATATAACGTTAACTTCTATGGGAACAGGCAGTACGGAGGAAAACGGGGTCGTAAGAAAATATGGTTTATTATCTAAACTGGAAAAACTAGAGCCAACCATTACTCAAAAGCTTGAGCTAGAAAATGACAAAGAGGTCGCTCAGTTTTTACAGGATATCCCTTGGCAGCCCGCAAATTATATGAAAAGGCCACCCGAATATTCATTTGAAGTAGAAGGCGTCCGTATTGAAATGTGGAAGGGCTATGGCGGTTCAATTTATCTCCAAAAGGCTGGTAGTGGAGAAATTCACCTTAGTGCCAACAGAGCGAAGGCATTAATAGCCATCCTAGGCATAGAACAATCTTAACAAGTCTCTTGAAAGAGGCTTGTTTTTTGTTTAGGGGAAAATTATAGTGAAAGTACCATGTTAAAATAACCTTTAATTGAATGTAGGAAAAAATACACAGTGATTTTCTTTATTAGGCTGAATTACTTAATGTCAAAAAAATAAATGAGTCTAAAGAATTGTAATATTTTAAGGTCGAAGGTAGTATTAAAGAAGTAAGGATGAAGAAAAGGAGGGGCGGTATGAACGCACAAGAATTTGAAGAACTATGGATTACGCTTAATGAGTTATATAATGCGGATCGTTTTTTAGAATATATAGAAATAAGTAGTGCCGCAATTGAAAGTGCCATTAAGCTTGAAATGTATGATAAGGCTATCCTTCTATTACGTTATAGCTGTGCCAGTTATTTTCAAACGGGTGATTTACAGCTTTCTATAAGTGTCCTTGAACAATATCGTGAGTTAACCTTTCAACATGGCAATGATATTGATCTAATTCAATATTACAATTTAGCAGCCATTTATTGGGGAACATTTGGTCATTTAAAGAAATCAGAAGAGTTGATGTTGAAAGGCTTAAAAATTGCTGAAACAATCCAGCACGTGGAGAGCATGGGGAAAATCTATAACAATCTAAGCGACTTAGAAATATCCATGGGAAGCTATCGGACAGCTAAGGAATTTGCCTTAAAGAGTTTATATTATGCGAATGCGTTTGAAATGAAGCATAAAGAGCCTTATACAGGGATTATCCATCCGAAGACAAACCTAGCTGTTGCACTTATTTGGCTTGAAGAGTTTGAAGAAGCCAATACGATATTACAAGAATTAATGGCAACGATTCATCTTCCACCCTATTCGAAAGTACAACTTGAGGTCCTTAATGCCTATGCCTTCCTGTGTGAAAGACAGGGACGTATAAGTGAGGCCATAGATTTATATCAAAAGACAAAGCATTATGCTTTACAAAACAATGACCTTTCTCTACTTCAACTAATCTATAATTCTTTAGTGAAGCTAATAGAGGAGCAAGGCAATAAAATTGTATTGTGTGCGATACAAAAGGAATATATTAATATTTTGTTAGAAATCCAGCGTGAAAACTATTCACATGTATTGTTTGAAATGGAATATAACGATCATAAGAAGCAGTTTGAAAAAAATGCCTATATTGATCCTCTGACGAATATTTACAATCGTCGCTATTTTGATGAACAGGCCAAAAAGATGGTCGAAAAGGCGACTGAAAATCATCAGCAATTGGCCCTGATGATGGTGGATTTAGACCATTTTAAAGAAATCAATGACATGAATGGCCATTTATTTGGCGATGATGCTTTGACGAATACAGCCAAAACTTTACAGGACTATTTTCAGCCCTTTGAGTCTATTGTTGCCCGTTTTGGGGGGGATGAATTCATTGTGTTGAGTCAAGTAAAGGAGGGAGAATCAGTGCAAACATTGGCTGACAACCTGTATCAAACCTTAACGGCACTGTCACTGACAGTGAATAATCAAACTGTTCAGTTGGAATTTAGTATTGGTGTCAGTACGAATGATCATGGCAAAATTCAGAAAGTAGAAGAGCTTATCCAGCATGCGGATGAAGCGCTCTATAAATCAAAGCGTAACGGCCGCAACCAAATTACGCACTATAATCATTATTGCGATGTGGGAAATGGTATTTAAAAGAGAGAGAGGCATATCTACGTGGGAAGTGCCTCTTTCGTAAACGTGTTGCTAGTGTGATGGATTAAGCAAGCCATAAAACACAATATCTTCAAAAGTACCGTTTTTATAAATATGATTCTTTAATGTTCCCTCATAGTGCATGCCACATTTCTCCATAATTTTCCCAGATGCAGGATTAGATTGGAAATACCGGGCATAAATACGATGATACTGTTTCTCCTGAAAGGCAAATTCAATCATCGCTTGAGCAGCTTCTGTTCCGTAGCCATTACCCCAATAGGGCTCTCCAATCCAATAAGCGATTTCTCCTCTTTGATGTTGGGATTGATTTGACAGTCCTATCGCTCCATATAATTGTCCACTTTGTTTGTCTGTTATCGCAAATTCGTAACTTCGATTTTCCTCAAAGTTTTGTTGATGCGTGGAAATCCATGATAATGCACATTCTAAAGTATAAGGATAAGGTAAACTCAATGTGCTTTTATAGATCGCATAATTGTTACATAAAACACTTACTTCCTGTGCATCTGCTTGTGTAAAAAGTCGAAGTATTAAGCGTGGCGTTTCTATCGTCTTTTCGGTTGGTGAATAAATCATCGAATACCCCCTTATCATTGGTTGGATTGATTATAGCACAATAAAAAGTAAAGTAAACCAAATAATGGGTTTTAAATCGCATCTTGAATTGGAATAAAAATTTATTGAAAAACGATAAATTATATGATAAATTAAACAGGAGAATAAATAAAAGAGGTGCGTAAGATGAAACGAGAAACGCTCTTTTTAAAGATAGCTGTTTTTCTAATAGGTATACCCGTTCTTGCCTTATGTGTATGGGTGGTGCCTCGTGTTGCTTTGAATACAGTGGAGCATTCTCCCATTTTAACCATTGTTGCATTAATCGGCGTCTATGCAACGGCTATTGCTTATTTTGTTGCGCTATTTACGACGATCAAACTATTAAGCTATATTGACCAAAACATTGCATTTTCAGAGCTGTCTGTCAAAGCTTTAATCAAGATCAAATATTGTGCAATTATTATTAGTAGTGTTTACGTGGTTGGCATGCCACTGATATACTATGCTGCGGAAGTAGACGATGCCCCAGGTCTTATCCTTATCGGAATGGTCATTATTTTTGCTTCCTTTGTCGTGGCAGTCTTTGCTGCTGTGCTGCAAAAGCTTCTAAAAAATGCCATCGATATCAAATCAGAAAATGATCTAACGGTTTGAGGTGAATACTATGGCAATGATCATTAACATTGATGTAATGCTGGCGAAACGAAAAATGAGTGTAACAGAGCTTTCAGAAAAAGTTGGCATCACGATGGCGAATCTTTCGATATTAAAAAACGGCAAGGCCAAAGCCATCCGCTTTTCAACATTAGAGGCTATTTGTGAGGCATTGGATTGTCAGCCTGGCGATATTTTAGAATATCGGAAGAACGAGGAACTACAAAAATAAGGATCTGCATAAAGCAGATTCTTTTTTTTTGTAGAAATTATTGCCAATATAAGTCGTCCTATGCTAGGATAAAGAAAAGAGGTATCGACAGGCAGTCGGTCAATTATAAGGAGTTGTCTTATGAGGGAAATAAAAAAAGCGGAAGAACGCAGAAATGAAATATTAGATGCAGCGGATGAATTATTTGCACAGAAGGGATTTGATGGCACGAGTACGAGTAATATATTGGAAAAAGTAGGCATTGCTCGAGGGACACTCTATTATCATTTTAAATCTAAGGAAGATATTATGGATGCGCTCATTGAGCGTTATACAAGCACGATGCTAGCAAAGGCGAAAACCGTTGCGGCAGACAAGACTATAGCTGTAAATGAGCGGATATTGCGCGTTGTCATGGCATTGAATATGCAAAATGAACAGGGTGGACAGGAAGTGATGGAGCATGTTCATAGACCGCAAAATGCTTTGATGCACCGCAAAATACAGCAAGTGATCATCAATCAAGTGCCACCAATCCTTACCGCCATTATTCGTGAGGGCATTGAGCAAGGTATTTACCAAACGCCTTATCCCTATGAGTGTATGGAAATGATTATCGCTTATACCAATACGGTATTCGATGATGATCTCGTCTTGATAACAGATGAGGAAAGAGCTGCCCGTATTCCGGCATTGATTTTTAATATTGAACGAATGCTAGGGGTGGAAAGTGGTAGCTTATTGTATATGATGCAAATGTTTGGAAATAAAGAAGAAGGCACTACGAACTAAGTTTTTTTAGGTCTTGTTAGGTTTATAGCGGTAAACAATATACAAAGAGGTGACTTATGTATTGGAAAATTGTGCGAAATGATATGGCAAATAGCAAGCTAATTACAGGTATGACCATGCTATTTGTGGCGGTAGCAGCTTTACTTGTTACACTATCAGCAGTACTTATGGTCCATTTGACAAGCGCAATTGACACACTGATGAAACAAGCAGAAACGTCTCATTTTCTTCAGATGCATGCAGGGGAAATCGATCAAGTGCGGCTTACTGAATTTGCAGAGCAAAATAAATATGTAGATGAATATCAAATGAATGAATTTCTAAATGTGGAGGGCTCGAAGATCCATATTGCGGGTACCACATTGGCACATAGTGTGCAGGACAATGGTTTCAGCACACAAAGTGAGAAATTTGATTATTTACTTGATCTTGATGGTCATGTGATTGAAGTGGCAAATGGTGATATTTATGTACCTGTAAGCTATTGGAAAGACGGCATTGCCGACTTGGGGGATACTGTCATCGTTCATGATCAAACCTTTACAATAGCAGGATTTCTAAGGGATTCACAGATGAACTCAATGCTGGCTTCCTCCAAACGCTTTCTTGTCAGTGAACAAGATTATGCAGCAATCCAGGAAGCGGGAACAGTTGAATATTTAATTGAGTTTCGTTTGAAAAATTTGGCGAATTTAAAGAATTTTGAAGAAGCCTATACAAGTGCAGGGTTAGAAGCAAATGGACCAACCATTACCTATAAGCTTTTTCAAATGCTGAATGCCATATCAGATGGGCTTATGATTGCTGTTATCTTGCTCATCAGTGTCCTTGTAGTCGCTATTGCGTTTATGTGTATTCGATTTACATTGCTCACTAAAATTGAAGAGGATACTCGAGAAATCGGTGTGATGAAAGCAATTGGCCTACGAGTGGCAGATATTCAGAAAATGTATCTAGCCAAATATGGCGTTATAGCTGTGATTGGTTGTATGCTCGGTTTTGCCTGTTCCTTCTTCCTTCGAGATATTCTATTAGAAAATATCCGTCTGTTCATGGGAGAAACGGACAATGTTTCACTCATTTGGTTGTTCACAGGTCTGGGGTTGTTGCTCGTGTTTATCGTGATTATGGGCTATGTACAATCGGTACTGAAACAGTTTCGCAAGCTATCAGCCACGCAGGCTCTGCGCTTTGGCACAATGCAAGGAAAAGGGCAACATGCAAAATTATTGAACCTCAGCGCCAATAAAAGGCTACCGATTAATCTTTTCCTTGGCATAAAGGATGTGCTATCACGAAAAACACTTTATGCGACAATGCTTGCAGTATTAGTATTGGCAACATTTATTATCATCGTCCCTCAAAACTTACACAATACAATTGCAGCTAAAAGCTTTATTACGTATATGGGTATTGGGAACAGTGACATCCGAATTGATATCCCACAAGGCAAGCAAAATGAACAACAGGTGGCAGCGGTGGTGGATAGGCTTGAGCATGATACAGCCATTAAGAATTACACTGTTTTGACAACAAAAAAATTCACAACGATTGCCCAGGACGGAACAGCGCAAAACCTAAAAATAGAACTGGGTGACCATACGATTTTCCCCTTAGAATATGCACACGGAGAGGCTCCAGTTGCTCCTAATGAAGTGGCACTTTCGGTGCTCAATGCAGAGGAGCTTCAAAAAAAGGTTGGCGATAGTTTAGCAGTGGTCATTAATGGACAGAAGAAAAATTTGAGGATTAGCGGTATTTATTCAGATATTACCAATGGAGGCAAGACTGCGAAGGCAGCTTTCTCTGACCATTCTACGGATAGCATGTGGAGTGTCGTCTATAGTACGATGGCAGATCCATCTCTTGTTGCAGATAAAAGGGCGGAATATGCAAAAACCTTCTCATTTGCCAAAGTGTCAGGTATTGATGATTATATTTATCAAACTTTTGGTACGACGATTCATGCCATCGAAAAGGCAGCTCGTGCAGCACTCGTCATTGCCTTATTGCTGTGTGTGCTCGTGACATTATTATTTATGAATATGCTGATTGCGAAGGATCAAGCGCCCATCGCTATCATGAAGGCATTGGGATTCACGAATGTCGATATAGCTACACAATATGCTGCACGTTCGATTTTTGTATTACTGCTTGCTATCTCGATGGGGACGTTGCTCGCAAACACGTTAGGTGAATATTTAACTAGTACGGTCATTGCCTCATTCGGGGCGGCTTCGTTTGATTTTATGATTAATCCACTAGCAGCGTATGTTTTTTGCCCACTAGCGCTTACAAGCGTTGTACTGCTAGCCACGCTATTTGGTACGTCAAGGGCAGGGCAGGTAAAAATTATTGAGCATATAAAGGAGTAGAACCTATGAATATCGTAAGTGGTGAGCAAATAGCAAAGACGTTTCAGGTAGGCAAAGAACAGCATCCCGTTTTACTGGATGTATCAGTTGCCATCAATCAAGGGGAGTTTATTGCCATCATGGGCCCATCAGGCTGTGGTAAATCGACACTGTTGTATGCCCTTAGCGGGATGGACAGTGTTGATCAAGGTCAGGTCATCTTTGATGGAATGGACTTAACGACATTAAGTGACAAAGAACTGGCTGATTTGCGTAGAACGAAAATGGGCTTTGTCTTTCAGCAGCCGACCTTTCTAAAAAGCTTAAATATCCTCGATAATATCCTGTTACCTGTGATGCGTGATGAGCGAAAAAATGTCAGGGCCTTGACAGAAAGGGCACTACAGATCATGAGCAAAATGGGGATTGCAGACTTGGCAAAGCGAGATATTACACAAGTGTCTGGTGGGCAGCTTCAACGGGCAGGCATCTGCCGGGCCTTGATTAGCAACCCGCAAGTGATCTTTGGAGATGAACCAACAGGCGCATTGAATTCAACGTCTGCTCAGGAAATCATGGATTTATTAGCCTCCATCAATAGTGAAGGCACTACGGTGATGCTTGTGACCCATGATCCAAAGATTGCCGCAAGAACAGAGCGTATCCTTTTTATGTCTGATGGTGCTATCGTGAATGAATTGAGATTGCCTCGATTCACAGGCGCCGATTTAGACGATCGAATGGTCAAAGTTGTCTCTACTATGCAAAAAATAGGTATTTAGCTTGAAGAAATCCGTAATGATTTAAAAATTACGGATTTTTTTTGATAAAATGAATCGCATTCGTTACGGCGACCGTCAGTAGTGTAGAAAGTAGGTGAGGGCAATGATGGCTATTGAACAGATAATCGAGGAGCACGGTGATTACTTACTAAAGGTCGCCTATCTATATGTAAAAAATAAGGCAACGGCGGAGGACATCGTGCAGGATGTGTTCATCGCCTTTTATCAAAAGCAGGGACAGTTTCGTCAGGAAGCATCCTTACGTACATATTTAGTGAAAATGACGGTTAATCGAAGTCACGATTATTTACGAAGTTGGAAAAGTAAACGACTGACATTGTTTGAAAAGATCACGGGGCGCACAACAGCTATGACACCTGAAAAGGAGATACTAGAGAAAACGGTAAAAAAAGAGCTGGTGGAGGCACTGTTTACATTATCAGTTGCCTATCGAGAGGTCTTGATTTTGTATTATTTTGAGGAGATGTCGACAGTGGAAATTGCACAGCTTGTACACTGTCCGGAAGCAACGATTCGCACAAGATTACAGCGAGCTCGTAAACAATTAGCAACAGCAATGGGTGACTTTGATTGGGAGGTGCTACGCCATGAATCAATTTAAAGAGGAACTATTAAAGGAGCTACAAGATGTCAAGCTCTCACAGCAGCGCAAACAGGTAATCGCGGAGAAAGCACGACGAAAAGTTCAACGTAAAGCAGATGGTCAATGGACATATCGCATCGTGTTCGCAACCTTTACTATTTTTGTTATCGGTTTTAGCTATATCCTGACACAACAGAAGGGGCAACAGGGTTCAGGCCATCAGGCGGCTAGCCTACAGTCCGATAATTGGCATTGGTGGTCACTATTTGCTTCGGATTATGTAAGAGGAATGATTTTACTGAGCATTTTTATAGGCGCTACATTTATTGTCAAACGCTATCTATTGAAAAAGGGGTATGGTTTACCTGTTTGTATTGAATGTGAGGAGAGTTGGTCTGAGAAGGATGCCCGTAAATTATATCGCAAAAATAGTGTAATTGTGTGCCCTCATTGTGGACAAAAACAATACCGCACAAAAAAATCCATGCAAATCAGTGGTGTAATGACGATGCCAGTGCCGCTGCTGATTATGCTGCAACATGTTTTCCATCATTTTGTTATCGGTCTCATTTTCTTTTTAGTGGGCATGTTCTTCTACCATTATCAAATTGCGCCATATGTGTTTAAGCTACAAGAGAAAGATCCGATGAATGAACCGTTATGGTAATGATTTTGGCAAGAAATTGCTAGGCTAATCTAGCAATTTCTTTTTTTAATCTAAAATAGATTGACAATGGTTTTCATTTGCTTTATCTTTGTGTTAACTTATTTTTATTATTAGTTAACGCAAAAGGGGAGGCTTTTTACATTGAAAAAAGGAAGTACATATCAATATGTGTTAGCAGCATTTGGAGCAGCAATAATCGCAGTTTTAGCACAGGTAACAATCCCACTACCACTTATCCCGATTACAGGTCAAACGCTAGCGGTTGGAATTATCGTGACGATTTTAGGGACAAGATTAGGCACGTTATCTGTTCTATTATATATTTTACTAGGGGCAGCAGGTTTACCTGTATTTAGCGGTATGTCAGGTGGACTAGGAATTTTAGTTGGTCCAACAGGTGGATATATTGTAGGCTTCCTTGCCACAGCCATTATTATGGGCTTATACTTAGATAAATTTGGTATTACATTTACTCAAGCTATTATTGCGAATATCATTGGGATGATTGTGACATTAGCGTTTGGGACAGTGTGGTTAAAAATTGTAGCAGATTATACATGGACAGCTGCCTTTATGGGTGGTGTTGCACCATTTATCGTGGTGGGTATTGTCAAAGCGGTACTTGCAGCATGGATTGGTGTAATTGTTCGACGTCGCTTAGAAAGAGCGCACTTAATTGAAGCAATAGCATAGGACATGGGAGGAATTGTTTTGGCAACATTATGGACAGGTGGTAAGATTTACACGATGGCTCAGGTTGGTGAAACAGTGGATGCAGTCCTTGTTGAAGATGGAAAAATTGTGGCGACAGGCTCAGTAGAGAGCTTGTCGCCACTAGCTGCTTCTATCCAACATTTAGAGGGCAATATCATGTATCCAGGCTTTGTCGACAGTCATTTACATATTATTGGCTACGGAGAAAAGCTCAAGCATCTTGATGTATCGGCGGTTACGAGTAAAGAGGCATTACTTGTGAAAATTCAGGAGCGAATGGCTAAAGCGTCAGCACATGAATGGGTCATTGCGATTGGACTAAATGAAAACCAATTTGAGGAGCCCATTTTCCCGACCTTAGCAGAGCTAGATGCCCTTGGAGATGCTCATTTAATCATTAAACGGAGCTGTCATCATTTGATCTTAGCCAATTCTAAGGCACTCGCTTTTGCAGGAATTACAAATAGGACTCCTTCGCCAGAGGGGGGTGTCATTGACAAAGTAGATGGTCAGCTCACAGGGATCCTAAAGGATGCTGCCTTGTATTTAATTGTTAACCAGATGCCACATATTACACCTGCGTATATTGAGGATGCACTGACAAAGGCGGTGACCTCATTGCAATCCTATGGTTTAGTAGGGGGACATTCAGAGGATTTAAGCTATTATGGACCGCCAAGCCAGCCGATTCAGGCTTATCGCAAAATAGTAGAGGCACAGCAATCCTTTAAGGTGCATGTATTACAGCATCATACAGTTTTTGAAGAGGTTGCGAAGATGGATTTAGCTTCCTCACCATTTTTGGAGTTTGGGGCGATGAAAATTTTTATTGATGGAGCCTTTGGAGGTCGTACGGCTGCACTACGTCAGCCTTACTGCGATGATTCGGACAATGCAGGGATGCTTATTCATACAACTGAGCAATTAACAAGCTATGTTCAGCTGGCACGTCAATATGGACAAACCGTTGCCGTGCATGCCATTGGGGATTTAGCAATCGACACGATTTTAGACGTTTTTGCGGCATATCCTCCTCAGGAAGGTCAGCTTGATCGCGTAATTCACTGTAGCTTAGTCGATGAGGAACTATTAGCCAAGCTAGCTGCATTACCAGTGGCAGTGGATATGCAGCCGCAGTTTGTACAGGGAGAATACCAAGCAGAGCTATCGAGACTTGGAGAGGAGCGCGCACAGGGCTTACATCCTTTAAAGTCGCTTCTTGACAGAGGGCTGATTGTCGCAGGCGGCAGTGATGCGCCAATTGAAGTGCCAAACCCGTTGCATGGTATTTATGCGGCTGTCACTAGAAGAAATTTTGGGGAAACACATGATGGCTATAACCCTCATGAGAAAATTTCCCGATTTGAGGCAGTCCGTTTGTATACAGTAGGAGCGTCTGAAATCATTGGACAGCAATTGATGCGTGGCAAAATTGCAGAAGGCTTTGCTGCAGACTTTACGATTTTACAAGAGGACGTTTTTACGGTAGAGATGGAGCAGCTTCCACACATTCAAGTCGCATGTACGGTTGTGAATGGTCAGATAGTATATGAAAATCGCTGAGAAGGTTATCCTTCCCAGCGATTTTTTTATGGGACTATTGTTTGTCAGTTAATTGTTTTACTTGTTGTTCTAGGGTCGACACACGTTTTGATAAGTCCTCTACTTGCTGTTGCATGGTTGGTGGAGGAGACACAGGGGCAGTAGATTTCATTTTTTTGATCATATGGATCATCACGAAAAAGATCGCTAGAAACATACATAAAAGAACGGTTGTACTAATGATATCACCAAGGTTGAATTTCATGTTTGCGCTCCTTTCTGTAGTGGGTATCTAGTTATATACAGGGTGACATGCTAAAAAGTTTCAAAAAAATGGTGAATGTCACGATTAATACAAAAATTGACGTCTACTTTGGTGTAGAGGAGTGCTATTTTATTGGCTTCGAGGAATGGGTCATAGCAGTCAAAACATACGTTAGTAGTGAGCGATTTTAACAGCATGATAGGGGTGAGTATGTGCACAAGGCAGGACAAGTAATGCGACAGGCTGTCCATAATATTTATGTTTATCGATTCGATTATGTACAGGTTTTCGCATTAATTAGAATCTTTCAGTTTTTATTAATGATCCCTGTAACCTCTATCGTTTTGAAGCTCATGCTACGAGTAACAGGGTTTACACATATTACTGAGCAAAATTGGCAAAGCTTTGTGACGCATCCCTTTGTGATGATAATGATTTGTCTATTAATTTTGCTGTTTTTATTATTTGTATATTATGAGATGGGCTTTCTATTTCTCATGGCCTTTCATCAGCAACGAGGACTTCGCTACCGATTTCTTCCTTTATGGCAACAATTAAATCGCAAGGTTGTCTATTTTTTTAGTGTGCAAGTTCTATTTCTCATCGTCTATTTAGCACTATTAATGCCACTAGCTTCCTTTATGCTACCCCTTACATTGACTCAATCCATCTCCCTACCACATTTTCTAACTGAAGAAATCATGAGTAGTCGAGCGGGTAGGCTAGCATATGCTGCGGTGGCAAGCATCATCGTGATGATAGGTATTCGAAGTATCTTAACGTTACCTATCTTTACAATCCAGCCGAACATCTCTATTTTGCGTTCTTTTAAGCAAAGCTGGCGATTTTCCAAGCGTGGTTTATTTGAACTAGTCGTGCTACTAGCTATGCTTTTAACAGGTCATTTGTTGATGATGCTTGGTATCACAGTGGTCGCTACGTTTCCGCTCTATTTAATTGAACGTTTAATGCCAAGTGCAGCCTTGGTTACGGCTGGGCTGACACTAGCCTTTTTAGAAATGGTCTTTGTGGTGCTATTTAGTTTATTACAGGCGATGTTTTCACAAGTTATGGTCGCCATCACGTATAATACGCCAGTGATGGGCAAAATCAGCGCCACTATACATCGGAAGCGGCGTTATAAGCCACTGCTGTTGATCAGTGGCATTGTGTTTCTCGTGCTAAGTATGATGAATATCAATTCATTAGAGAAAAGTGTCTATGCGCCAGATACCAAAATTATTGCCCACCGCGGCTATGTAGCAGGCAATGTAGAAAATACAATTAGTGGATTGGTGAGTGCAGCCAATGCGGGGGCAGATTTAATTGAAATCGACATTCAACAAACGGTGGATGGGGAATTCGTCGTCTTCCATGATCGAACATTACGAAGGTTAGCAGGTAAAAATGGTGTTATTGCGAATATGACTCTGAGCGAACTAAAAACGTTAACCATTCATCAAAATGGCTTTAGCGATAAAATTGCTTCATTAGATGATTGTATTGAAATTGCCAAAGCGTTAGATGTGGCGCTTCTAATCGAATTAAAGGTGCATGGTCAAGAAACAGAAGATGTTTTACCTAAATTAGTAGAGAAGCTACGAAAATACAAGGTGCTAGATTCCTATTATGTGCAATCCGCTGATGGACAGAAAATGACGCAATTAAAAAAATTGGTGCCGAATTTGCGAGTCGGTATTGTCTATGCACTCAATATTGGACCGATGGAGGAAAATGTTGATTTTATCGCACTGGAGGAATCCTGGGTAACGGAGCAGCTTATCGAAGAATTGAAGCAACATCCGACCGATTTATTTGTTTGGACACTCAATGACGACCGCTCCCTGCAAACCTTTATCGAAAAAAATGTCAGCGGCGTCATCACTGACCACCCCGACGTCGCCCGTGAGCTAAGAACCCAGCAAAGCGAAAACCAGTATTTCTTACAGCGCATCCTGAATCGTCTGAGATTTATCTTTTGATCGGGGGAGAATAAAATTGCGAAGAAGCGAATATCCGCGAAAGCAAAGCACCGCCATCTAGTAAATCGAATATTCAAGAGAAGTCGCTCGCAAATCGCTATCGCTCAAAATGAGGAAGCAAAGCTCTAGCCATAAAAATGGAGACAGTTTGTAACCTTTTTCGTGTGAACACGACTACTTTATTGAATTCGGGAAAATGAAGGAGATGCTTTTTGTATGAAAATGACGAAAGTCGTACCATTTGCTATGTCAGCATTATTAGTAGGGGGCGCGATTGGAGCTCCAACTGCATCAGCGAACGAAGGAGAGGCTACTGTGATTAACGCAGAAACTTCGGAGCAACAAGTGCAGCCTATTTTTATTAAAGTGACAGGTACAGTTGAAAACGTAGAAGTACGTGAAAATGCCACATACTATACAGTGGTTGATGGTGACAATACAAATATTGTGATTGCCAATAAAGACTCATTAGTTTTTGACAATATGGGAAAAGAAGCCAAGCTTCAAAAAGGAAATAAGGTGTCAGCTTACTCATATGCCAAGAAGCCGATGCTTGCGATTTATCCACCACAATACAACCCAGAAGTAATCATTGTAGAAACAGAAGAAATGGGTAGCGTGGAAGTGGATTTCTTCAATAAAGATTTAGTGGATACTGAAAATAACCTCAAGTTAAATGTTGGGGAAGACACGAAGCTAGCAAGTGCTACTGGCAAAGCTGTGAAAGTGGACGATTTAAAAGAGCAGCATTTAGTGGTGTTCTACACAATTGCAACGATGAGCATCCCTGCTCAAACACCACCATCAAAAGTGATAGTATTAGATACAATTGAGAAGGAAGAGCCTGTTGAAGTGGATCCAGCTCCAACACCACAACCAGAACCAGCTCCAGTTGATTCAGCGGTTCAAGAAATTATCAATAAAGACTTTTACGAAGTAGATGGGACAAAAATGGTGCCGCTACGCTTAATCGCTGAAAAGCTAGGCTTTAAAGTAGAAGTAACGCCAAAAGGAGCCATTGTTTCAAAAGGAGCCCTTTCGTATACAATTACGCGAGGTCAAAAAGAATATGGTTATAATAAAGCGCTTCGCCAATTTAAAGTAGCCCCTGCTTTATTAGAATCTGGCAAAACATACGTACCTGTTGAATTTGTAGAGGAATTAACAAAATAATCTCGTCATCTCCCTTTATGGTTTCTACCATGAAGGGGGATTTTTTATGGGAAAAATAGTTGTAGAAAAATATTTTAAAAAAGGTTTTAGAGAGCAGTTGGAGACAACTGAAATTGGTTTTTTGTGGAGTTTTCATATTACGCTTAAGAGAAATAAGTGGCTTTAGAGAGAAAAAATCATACAGAAAATAAGATTCAGAGTATTGACAATTGTTAAACTATTATTTAAAATTCAAAACAAATCCACATAAATACAGAAATAAAGTGTTGGATTTGTGGATTTTGTTGGATTTAACTTTGTGTTTGGAGTGATGATGTATGTCTCTTTCGTTTGAGGAACGTAAAAAAGTGATTTTAGATATTTTAGATTTAGAAGGAAAAGTGAAGGTAAGTGATGCAGAGCAGCTATTAAATGTATCAGGCGAGACTATACGTAGAGATATGGATCGATTGGAGAAGGAAGGGCTTCTACACAAAGTCTATGGGGGGGCTGTGAAGGCAAAGGAAAAGTATGAGAGGACCTTTGAACAGAAAACGTCACTTAACAATATAGAGAAGAGAAGGATTTGTAAGGCTGCTGCAAGTATTGTGGAAGACGGTGATGTTATCTTTATCGGTCATGGTACAACAGCCTATGAAATCGTTCGTTATTTAGGTGATAAGCCCAACGTCATTGTCGTCACAAATTCACTCCCAGTTCTATCATTAGCCGCAGAATGCTTTCAAGGGAAGGTGCTCTTTGCGGGAGGAGAATATGAACATCGACAAAAATTTATGGGAGGTCCATTAGCTGATTTATTTTTTAATCAACTAAAGGCAAATAAAGCCTTTGTTGCTGCAGGCGGAATTTCGTTAGCAGATGGTATTACCGACTATGATATTACGGGCGCAGCGATTTCAAAGAAATTAATAGAGCGGGCAGAAAATACGATTATTTTAGCAGACCATACGAAATTTGGTGTCTCTACATTTGCACATATTTGTCATTTAGAGGACGTTTCGATGGTGATTACAGATCAAAAGAGCTCCACACAATGGCAGGAACGATTACAGCAGAAAAAAGTGGAATTATTCATTGCAGGTGAAATGTTGGATGACGTCAATGTATAGGAAGGTGGAAACTATGGACTATTTTGCAAATAAACAGGCAACCTTACAAAAATCAATTGACTGGTGGAATCCAGGAAAAACGAAACAGTGGCAAATCGATGGTGTTGATGTCGTTATCGGTAAACGAGAGGGCTATTATTTCTACGATGTGGATGGCAAAAAATTAATGAATGCGCATCTCAATGGCGGAACATATAACCTTGGCCATCGTAATCCAGAAGTCATTGCTGCATTAGTGGAAGGAACCAATTATTTTGACATTGGTAATCATCATTTTCCATCTACTGCACGTGCACAGTTAGCTGAAAAATTAGCAGCCTGCACACCAGAAGGCTTAACATATTCTATTTTCTCTAGTGGTGGAAGTGAAGCAATTGATGTTGCTCTAAAGTGTGCGCGTTATGCTACAAAACGTAAAAAAACGATTTCCATTAAAAATGGATATCATGGTCACACGGGTCTTGCAGTTTCGCTTGGCAATGAACGCTATTCAAAACCATTTTTAAGTGAGGGCAGTCCCCATGAATTTGTGCACGTACCATTCAATGATCTTGTGGCAATGGAACGAGAGCTTGCTAAAGGGGATGTAGCTAGCGTAATTATCGAGACTATTCCTGCGACATATGGTTTCCCCTTGCCCACTGCTAATTACTTGGCTGATGTCAAATCACTTTGTGAACGATACGGGGCATTATATATTGCAGATGAGGTGCAAACGGGCTTAATGAGAACAGGTAAGCTGTGGGGAATTGAGCATTATGGGGTGAAACCGGATATTCTGGTGACAGCAAAGGGTCTAAGTGGCGGTATCTATCCAATTGCAGCTACAGTGGTCAATGAACGAGCAGGTGGCTGGATGGAAGAAGATGGACTAGCCCATATTTCTACATTTGGTGGAGCAGAACTAGGTTGTGTAGTGGCGATGAAAGTATTAGAAATCTCCCAACGTCCTGAAGTAGTAAAGAATGTAGAATATGTTGCTCGTTATCTACGAAATGGTTTAGAGCGTATTCAACAACAATATCCTGATTTCTTTGTGGGTATTCGTCAGCTTGGCGTTGTTATGGGCCTAGAATTTAATCATCCTGAAGGGGCTAAATATGTGATGAGCTCCTTGTACAAACATGGTGTATGGGCCATTTATTCAATGCTGGATACACGTGTGTTGCAATTTAAGCCAGGGCTATTATGTGATAAAGCGTATTGTGATGAATTGCTTGAAAAATGTGAGGCGGGCATAAAAGAAGCAGCGCAGCTTGTGAAATTTGCACGCTATTAAAGGAAAGAAAGCTTGTCAATTTAGTAAACAGGGGGTTTTCTAGATGGGTCAAATGGATTTCATAGATTTAGAATGGGTCCTTTCCAACTTTCATCAAGCAGCAAATGATGCATTAAAGGAGTTTAGTTGTTTACTAGTATCATCTTGTAAAATGATTGATTATTCCGAAAATGCGACGTATCTCGTAGAAGATGGGCAGGGCAAAAAATATATTCTGAGGATCAGCCGACCAAATTACCATAAAAAAGAGGAGATCGAAGCGGAGATTGCCTGGTTAAACTCGCTCCATGAGCAATCTCCTATTGATGTATCACTACCGATGCGAGCAGATGACGGTGACTACGTACATGCTCATTCGTATAATGACACGATCTATTATAGCACATTATTTACATTTTTGGAGGGCAATGCTCCTGATGAGAATAATGAAGATGACTTAATTCAGCAATTTGAAACATTAGGCGAAATTACAGCCATGTTTCATAAACACACAATCGAGCAGCATGATTATTACCAAGCCTTTCAGCGCATGACATGGGACTATGACACGATTCTAGGTCAATCTCCAAAATGGGCGAGATGGCAGGATGGACTAGGAATGACCCCTGCACGAATCGCTTTATATGAGGAAGCATCACATATCATTCAAAAGAAGCTTGAGGCATTTGGGAAAGAGAAAACACGATTTGGTCTTATCCATGCGGATTTACGCTTAGCTAATTTACTCATCTATGGGGACGAAATTAAAGTGATTGATTTTGATGATTGTGGTTTTGGGTGGTTTTTATATGATTTAGCCACATCGGTGAGCTTTATTGAGCACATGCCGTATCTTGATGAGTTGATCGCTTCATGGGTTAAGGGCTATAGCAAAATTCGATTATTAACAGACGCAGAAAAAGAAATGATTCCAACTTTTATATTAATGAGAAGACTACAGCTTATTTCGTGGATTGGAAGTCGTGATAATGAGACAACGCGCTTACTTGGTGAAAATTACACGCTTCAGAGTGATGATTTAGTGAAAGCTTATGTAGAAAAGTATCAAGACTGTACCAACTAAATAACGATAAAAGGTGGCGAATAACATGTCTTCGAAAAAGGATGAAATCATCGTATTAAAGAAAGCCCTTACACCCATCCATTTATGGACAATTGGCGTCGGCATTGTGATTTCTGGTAACTACTTTGGCTGGAATTTTGGTTTAAGTCAATCTGGTTTTTTAGGAATGCTCATTGCCACATTATTTATGGCGATTATGTATTTAACGATGACCTTAGGTATTTCTGAATTATCGACGATGTTACCTTATGCGGGAGGACCTTACTCCTTTGCTCGACGGGCGATGGGGCGTTATATCGGTTTTATTACAGGAGTTGGTGTCGTGCTGCAATATGTCATTGCCGCACCAATTATCGCGATTGGTATTGGGGGCTATATCAGCTTTTTGTTTCCAGCCGTACCGACAGTGGTGGCAGCTGCCTTTATGTATGCTCTGTTCATGGGGGTTCATATTATTGGCATTAAAGAATACGCCACAATCGAAATGGTGCTTGTCTTTATCGCTTTAGGCTTACTAGTCTTAATGTATTTCGTTGGTTTACCGCAAATTAATGTGGGCCATTTATTCCCTGAGAATGGCGATCTTATACCAGGTGGATTTAAAGGCATCTGGTCAGCATTGCCCTATGCGATGTGGCTATTCCTAGCAATCGAGATGTTGCCTATGTTATCGGAGGAGACGAGAGATGTGCAGAAGGACATGCCGAAGGGGTTAATTTCAGGTATGGTGACCTTGCTGATTTTATCCATTTTGACAACAACTGTTGCCATTGGGCTAGCTGGCATCGATGTCATGACGGTTGCTGAAGATCCATTGCCAGCAGCGATTGCCGCTGTTTTTGGAAATACGTATTGGTTGGCGCAGATTTTAGCATCTGTTGGCTTAGTAGGACTAATTGCAAGCTTTTCGGGTGTGATTTTGGCTTACTCTCGTCAGGTCTATGCTTTATCACGTGCAGGCTATTTGCCAAGCATGTTATCGAAGATGCATAAAAAGCGTCAGACACCCTATATGGCCATTATTTTGCCAGGCTTTATCGGGTTAGTGTTAGTCATTTTATTTAATCCAGATGATTTAATTTTAATTTCTACATTTGGGGCATTAGTATCGTATATTACGATGAATTTATCGGTGTTGATTTTGCGTAAAAAAGAACCTCATTTAATACGTACCTTTAAGACACCGCTGTATCCTTTTACGCCTATTGTCTCACTTGTGCTAGCCGTCATTGCTATCTTTGCGAGCTTCTTTGCGAATTTGACTTTTTTCATCGTTTGTTTGGCTGTTTTTGCTGTGGCAACAATCTATTATTGGGTGTGGGCAAGACACCATATTAACGAGGATGCACCAGAGGAACGCTTTGCGAAGGACGCTACAGTGCAAGTAGAGGTGCAAGCACCAGTATCGCCAATAGAGGCTATACGAGAATAAATAAAGGGATGGGTTTTCCTATGACAAAAGTGGAATGGGTCATTTTTGATAAGGATGGAACAATCATAGAAATGGATTCTTTATGGATTGCCTGGGCCAAAAATTTATATGCTAATTTAACTGAAAATTCAGACTTAGAGATCTATTTTTCCTTACAAACTTTTTTAAGAAACATAGGGGTTAATGACAATGGAACAACGATTGACCCAACGAGTCCTCTAGCTATTGGAAGTATACAAGAAGCTGAGACGATCGTGGCGTTCTTACTCTATCAGCAGGGAATCCCATGGAGCAAAGGGGTAACACTTGCGAGAGCAGCTTCCAACTTAGCCACATCGCAGCAGGAAAATAGCAAGGTACAGGTATTACCAGGTATTCGTAATCTCTTAATAACCTTAAAAAATAAAGGGAAGAAATTAGGGGTGATTACAGCTGATCAAACGGCACGAGCCAAATCTCATTTACAACAGCTAGAGTTATTAGCTTTGTTTGATTTCGTTCTAGGAAGTGACCAAGCTACATCCAGTAAGCCCTTCCCAGACTTAGCATATGTGGCAAAGGAACAATTTCAAGTATCGCTTGAGAAAGCCGTGATGATTGGCGATTCGAATGCAGATATGCTCTTTGCTAAAAATGCTGGCATGTGCTTTTCTATTGGCATCATTCCTAGTGCCACATACCCAAAGGATTATTTACCTGATGCAACCGCAATTATTGAAGCGTATAACGAATCTGTTCTCACCATGCTAATCGAAAAGGAGTGAGCATATGGACAATCAGCTAATTGCCAAGATTACTGAATTGGTATTGGAAAAACTAACGCAAGGCTCTCAGCCTGAACAAGCTTCTAAAACGTTATCAAATGAAGAATTACAGGAATGGCAATCATTTCGATTAATAAAAGAAAACCAACATCAGACGCAGCAAACAACTGCCCCTGCATATGTAGCATTATCTACGCATGAATTACAGCATTGGCAAAGTCTGCACCAGCAATCATCAGGCACTGTCTCTGTAGCTAATTCGAGCGACTTAATTGCCCTAAAAAAATTTACATGACGGGAGGTTCATCATATGGTGAGAGACCAAGATTTGGTTTCGATACAAGAGGCAAGAGACGGAATAGCAGCCGCTTCGATTGCGCAAAAAATGTATGCCAGCTTTACGCAAGAGCAGGTCGATCGAATTGTCGAGGCCATTGCCCAAGCTGCTTATAAACAGGCAGAAAATCTTGCTGTATTAGCTGTTACGGAAACAAAGATGGGCATTATTGAACATAAAAAAATAAAAAATGAGTTGGCTTCTCAAGGTGTCTATGAAGCCATTCGGCATGAAAAGACAATCGGCATTATACATGAGGATAGGATAGCAAGGCAGGTGGAAATTGCTTATCCATTCGGTGTTATTGCGGCAGTTACACCTGTCACGAACCCGACTGCTACAGCCATTTTTAAAACGCTAATTGCCTTAAAGGCGCAAAATGCCATTGTCTTTAGTCCTCATCCAACAGCAGTCAACTGCACCATCGAGGCATTGAAAATTTGTCAGCAGGCAGCCGTTCGTGCAGGGGCGCCAGAGGGACTTATTCAATGGATTAGCCATCCAACAATAAAAGGAACAGAGGAACTTATGCATCATCGTGATGTACAGCTAATTTTAGCTACTGGTGGAGCAGGGCTTGTCAAAGCAGCCTATAGCTCAGGGAAACCAGCCTATGGTGTTGGCCCTGGGAATGTTCCTGTCTATATTGATCGCACAGCAAATGTGAACGAGGCAATGAAGCAAATTATCGATAGTAAATCATTTGATAATAGTACGATCTGTGCCACAGAACAAGCTATTGTCGTACATCAGGAGGTCAAAGCGCAGGTGATGGCTGCTTTAGCAGAAAATGGGGCCATCCTTCTAAGTGGACAGGACAAGGAAAAATTAGCAAAGGTGATTTCACCAGTAGCTCGTACATTAAATAGCCAAATTGTTGGAAAGCCAGCAACCGTAATAGCCCAAATGGCTAATATTGATGTCCCTCGGCATACACGCGTATTAGTGGCGGAGGAACAGGAGATTGGGAAGGAGTATCCATTTTCCATGGAAAAGCTTTCTCCCATCCTAGGTCTTTATACGGCTCGTTCTCAGGAAGAAGCCGTAAAGATTTGCCGTCGCTTGTTTGACGTTGGAGGGAGAGGACATAGCCTGGCTATTCATGCACAGGATGAACATTTTGTTAAGCAGTTTGCCGCTCAAATGCCCGTGTCCAGAATAGTAGTCAATACTTTAGCATCTGTTGGGGCTGCAGGCGGTACGACAAGTTTAACGCCTTCCTTTACATTGGGCTGTGGGGCCTATGGGGGAAATATTACGAGTGATAATATTTCTGCACATCATTTATTAAATAAAAAAAGAGTGGCCTATGGTGTGAAGGCACTAACGATTCCTCCCCCAAAGCATCCACAAAATATACAGGCTCCAGCGATGCAAGCAATTGAAGGGGTGTCTATTGACAGGTTGTCCATCGAAAAGATTGTAGAGGAAGTACTCACAAAGCTAAGTAATTAGAGGAGGAAAAGGAAATGAGCGTAGAGATAAATGGAGCTTTAGGCATGATTGAAACAAGAGGCTTAATCGGATCAATTGAGGCGGCAGATGCCATGGTGAAGGCAGCAAACGTCAATATTGTAGGGAAAGTACATGTTGGTGGCGGCATTGTGACGGTGCTGGTGACAGGTGATGTCGGGGCAGTCAAGGCAGCGACGGATGCAGGCTCTGAGGCCGCACGTCGAGTAGGTGAGCTATTATCGGTACATGTTATTCCACGCCCTCATTCGGAATTATACGCAATTTTACCTAAGTGAAAAGTGAGGGATTGTGATGACAAACAATCAAATACATGTCACTGAAGTTACAAATCAAAGTATCCCGATTGCGATTTCTGCCCGTCATTGTCATGTTAATGAGGAGGATTTCTATTATTTATTTGGTAGAGACGCAGCGTTACAGAAATGGAAGGAACTTTCCCAGCCAGGTCAATTTGCTTCACAGCATGTTCTAACGATAAAGGGACCCAAAGGCCAAATTGACAAGGTTCGGGTTTTAGGCCCATTTCGCACTGCAACCCAAGTCGAAATCAGTCAAACGGATGCCATCAAGCTTGGCGTAACACCACCAATTCGTATGTCAGGCGACTTAGAAAAATCTGAATCAATCACATTGATTGGACCTCATGGAACTCGCCATAAAACACAAGGATTGATTATTGCACAAGCACATATTCACATGGCTGTATCCGATGCTGCTGCCTTCAATGTCCAAGATAAGGAAGTTGTGACGGTTGAAATCTGTGGGGATGGACGTCAGCTACGATTAATGAATGTGGTAGTGCGTGTCTCCTCAGCATTCGTCCTTGAGATGCATGTAGATACAGATGAAGCGAATGCCGCAGCTGTTCAACAGCATTCAATTGGCAAGCTTATCAAAATGGAGTGACAGGTATGGATATAAAAGAATTACAGAGAATCATCGAAGAAGTAGTCATATCGATGATGGATAAAAAGCATAAAAGACTTTTGCTTGTCCATTCTCATACGACCATTTCTAAGAAACAGGTGGACGTATTACAAAGCTATTGCCATGTTGAGGAGTGGCAGGCAAATGAAACCACAAGTCCCACTCAGCTATTCTACGATGCTATTGTTTTTCTCGAAGTCGATCAAGCATTTATCGTCAGCAGTGCCCAAGGCTTGCCTACTACACCGGCAGCCTTGTACCTGTCTGAGCTGCTGGTTAGCAATCAAACAGCAATTTTAATTCCAAATGAAAAATTATCTGCTGTTGTCACAGCAAAGGAACCGAATCCTTACATGAAAATGTTGCTGCATCATATAGAGCGCTTAAAGGAGTTTGGCTGTGACATTCAGTTATTTGCACAGCTTATTCGATTTTTAAAGCAGCAAGAGGAACCGGCTCGTTCGACTATAGTGGCAAACTATTTGACAGCAGAGATGCTTCAATCGTACAAGGGGAAACGGCTGACACTACCTGCCCACACAAAACTTACACCACTAGCACAAGAAATAATTCAGGAAAAGGGAATGACGATACAAAGATATTAGCAGGAGTGTTGTTACATGATGAAATCGATTGGTATTGTGGAGACAAGAGGACTTGCGATTTCAATACGAATCGCAGATGCTATGCTTAAAGCAGCGGATATTCGAATACTTCGACAAGAAACCATCGATTTGGCTCTAGTAACCATTGCCATTGAAGGGGACACAGCGGCCATTCAGGAAGCGATAGCCATTGGTACACAACTAGCTAAAGCAGCCAACCAATGGATTGCCTCTTCAACTATTTTAAGGCCAGATATCGCGGTGAATGGATTAGTAACAGAAATTGCGAAAAAGCCAAGTACTTAAAATGAATAAAAGGAAAGGTGGAGGAACGAGTTGAAGGTCGATTTAACGGGGAAGGTTGTCATAGTTACTGGTGGTAGTAAAGGAATTGGGAAGGGGATTGCTACCGTATTTGCTGAACAGGGTGCTCATGTGGTGATTGCAGCAAGAGGTATGGAAGCTGCCACAGATGTAGCAAATCAATTACAAGCGCAAGGATTCTCCGCTTCTGCTGCCACTGTTGATGTTGAAAACTATGAATCTGTTGAAAGCATGGCTACGGAGGTTGCTAGCTCTTTTGGTTCCATCGATATTTTATGTGCCAATGCTGGTATTTTTCCCTCGAGGAAACTAGAGGACATGACGACGGACCATTGGGATCAGGTATTAAATGTCAATGCCAGAGGAACGATGTTTGCTGTCAAAGCTTGCGTGCCCCATTTAAAGAAAGCGAATGCTGGCAGGGTCATTATTACCTCGTCGATAACGGGTCCAGTGACTGGCTATGCTGGATGGACACATTATGCCGCAAGTAAGGCAGCTCAATTAGGGTTTATGCGGACTGCGGCTCTTGAATTAGCACCCTATCATATTACGGTCAATGCCGTGTTACCAGGAAATATCGCAACAGAAGGCTTAGATGGTCTTGGTGACACCTATCTACAGAAGATGGCGAAGGCGATTCCATTTGGCAGCCTTGGTCGTGTGGAGGATATAGCGTATGCTGCATTGTTCCTTAGTAGTAAGGAGGCAGGCTTTATTACGGGTCAATCGATCATTATTGATGGTGGCCAAACATTACCTGAAGATGCAGAGGCATTTTAATAGAAGGAGGGATACGAAATGAATTTAGGCGCATTAGGAATGATTGAAACAAAGGGCTTAGTGGGCTCTATTGAAGCAGCTGATGCAATGGTCAAGGCTGCCAACGTGAATATTGTGGGTAAAGTCCATGTGGGTGGCGGTATTGTCACGGTGCTTGTTCGTGGGGATGTAGGGGCTGTGAAAGCCGCAACAGATGCAGGAGCAGCAGCTGCACAACGTGTTGGAGAGCTATTATCTGTACATGTGATTCCGCGACCACATGCAGAATTGGAAGCGATTTTAAAAATGCAATAATGAGTGAGGTGGCTATATGAATGAACAAGCAATAATAAAAATTGTTAATGATGTCATAGCCGAATTACTACCTAAAAAAGAAGCAGCGCCTACACCCAATGAAATTCCTATAGGTATCTCAGCAAGGCATATTCATTTACAACAAGAGCATGTCGAGCAGCTATTTGGCAAAGGTGCTACGCTGAGTGTAAAAAAAATGTTAGCTCAACCCGGTCAGTTTGCAGCACATGAAACGCTACAGGTGGTAGGACCAAAAGGAAGCATCCAAAATGTACGTGTATTAGGTCCAGCTCGCACCTTCACACAAATTGAAATTAGTCATACAGATGCCATTGCCCTAGGAATTCAACCACCTTTGCGTGAATCGGGAGAAATTGCTGGCTCAGCTAGCTGTATACTGGTAGGACCTAGAGGAAGTTTGATTTTACAAGAAGGGGTCATTATCGCACAAGCACATATTCATATGGCACCTGCTGATGCACAGCAGTTAGGAGTTCAGAACGGTCAATACGTCTCCGTTAAGGTGCAAGGGCGACGTCCCATTACCTTTGAGCAAGTGAAAATTCGTGTGGCTGATCACTATCATTTAGAAATGCATATTGATACAGATGAAGCAAACGCAGGCTTCATCCAACAGGGTGAAACGGGTACAATTATAACAGGCAAGATGGCAGGAGAGCCTTACAATAACTTCGTCAGCCCTCCAATTGAAATTAACCACAAGATAATAACGGCAAATGATGTAAGCCGTTATCAAGGTGAGACAGTGATAGTCCCCAAAGAGGCAAGGTTGACGGCACTGGCGAAGGAGGCCGTGGAAAAATTAGAAATTGAACTTCAGTTTCACGAAAAAGGATGAGGATGCATGCGGATAGGAACAGTGGTTGGGAATATCTGGGCAACACGTAAAGAGGAAGGGCTACAGGGATTGAAATTACTCATTATCCAGCCAATAAAGCTGGATGGTCAACTGAGTGATGAACAAATTGTTGCTGCAGATCGTATAGGTGCAGGTGTGGGAGATAACGTCATTTTAACAATGGGCAGTGCTGCTGTACGAAGTTTTTCTACGACCAGTATTTGTCCAATTGATGCCATTGTAGTTGGCATTATAGATGGCACAGATGAATCGTGAGGTGAGCACAGTGACAGAAGCGATAGGAATGATCGAAACGTATGGCTTGATTGGCTCCATTGAAGCTGCAGACGCCATGCTAAAAGCAGCCAATGTCCAATTAGTGAAACAGGAGCTAGTAGACGGTGGTATCGTAACCATTATTGTCGAGGGAGATGTTGGTGCAGTACAGGCTGCGGTTGATGCTGGTAAAGCGGCAGCAACGCGAACGAGCAAGCTACTAAGCGCACATGTAATTCCACGAGCAGCCAATGAAGTATTCACAGCGATTATTGATGAAACAAAGCCGATAAAAGCGACGGAGGCAGCAGCCAAAAAAACAAGCACTCGCCAGAAGCCTCAACAAACAAAACTTGTAGAGGATGAGCAGGCAGATAAATAGTCGATGGATCTTTAGCAATCAATCTATGTCGTTAGGAGGGGGAGGCATATGAGCTTTAGGCGACCCAAAATTGCCATCATTGGCGCTGGACATACAGGTGCAACCGTAGCGTTAATGGTTGCACAGAAACAGATCGGGGATATTGTGCTTATCGATTTACCAGACTTCGAAAATGCTGCGAAAGGGAAGGCATTAGATATTCTCCAAGCTGGACCAATAGAAAGATTTAACGTACAGGTGACGGCTACTTCAAAGTATCAGGAAATAGCTCATGCTGATATTGTGGTTATCACGGCAGGTATTGCAAGAAAGCCTGGCATGACACGGCAGGATTTAATTCATACAAATGCGGCAATCATCCGCACGGTAAGCGAACAAATCAAACGTTATGCGCCAACTAGCTATATTATCGTCTTAAGTAACCCTGTCGATGCCATGAC
Source organism: Lysinibacillus sp. 1 U-2021 (assembly GCF_029916965.1). NCBI lineage: Bacteria > Bacillati > Bacillota > Bacilli > Caryophanales > Bacillaceae > Lysinibacillus > Lysinibacillus sp. 1 U-2021. The sequence goes on along the minus strand of NZ_CP123966.1, from coordinate 2,536,997 downwards.
TTATGTTTGTCTGGAAACAACGGGTTTTCCCAAAAATCGTGTCATGGGACAATCAGGTGTTTTAGATACAGCGCGCTTTAATACCTTTATCGCACAGGCTCTTCAGCTTGCTGTCGAGGATATATCGAGCTTCGTCTTGGGCGGACATGGCGATGAAATGGTGCCTCTCGTTCGCTATACGTATGTCGGAGGAATACCATTAGAAAAATTAATGCCACAAGCACAGATTGAGCAATTAGTGGAGCGAACGCGAAAAGGTGGAGGCGAAATTGTCTCCCTACTTGGCAATGGCAGTGCTTACTATGCCCCAGCCGCCGCCATTGTCCAAATGATTGAAGCGATTGTGAAGGATCAACGGAAAGTAATGCCCATCATTACGTATTTACAGGGCGAATATCAAGTAGACAATGCCTGCATCGGTGTCCCCGTTGTGTTAGGGGGAGCTGGTATTGAAAGTGTAATTGAATTGCATTTAAACGAAGAGGAACAGCAAGCATTTAATCATTCGGTTCACCAAGTTTATCAAACATTAGCCTATATCAAATGATGCAAGCGCATGACACCATCTAATAGTGGCATGTATTAGATGGTACTGTACATAGTTGAGGCACCTTACGATGTTGTAAAGGTGCTTTTTGTTGTGCAAAATTTTCTTTTAATGGAAGATCGTTTTCTGTACAATTAAAAAAGTTACTACTGACCACAAAGGAGGATACGATGAAACAAGCACTCATCATTATCGATATACAGGAGGCTTTCTTTCTAGATGGCCAGCAAAATCTTTGGAACAGTGAAGCTATTATCAAAAATATTAATGCCTCCATTACATGGGCACGGCGTAACGAAGTACCCGTTATTTTTATTCAGCATACAGACGCAGATGATGTGGATTTTGCATTAGGTCAACCAGGCTGGGAACTGTATCATGGATTACTTAGACAGGCGGAGGATCAAGTGATTCAAAAAACAACGTGGGACGCTTTCTATCAAACGGAGCTTGCAGCTTATTTACAAGCGCATCACATCGACCAATTGATTTTCGCGGGTGCTCAAACAGAGTTTTGTCTTGATACAACAATCCGGAGTGCTTTTAGTCATGGCTACCATCATAATATTTTAATAGAAGATGCACATAGCACCTTAGATAGTCATGTACTGGCAGCACCACAAATTATTCAACATCACGAATCCATTTGGCATAATCGTTTTGTGAGGATTCAGTCAATTGGAGGATTCCAACATGCTGATTGATCAGAAAGAGCTCCAGATAAAAGAGCTATCCTATACAATTCGCTGTGCCCGACGGGAAGATGCCCAAGCCTTATCAGATTTACGCTTGCAATTAGACGGTGAAACGGAAAACTTCGATCGTGAACAGGGCGAGGCATTGATTGATCGAGCAGGCTTTGAGCAGCTTATTCAACAGGATAGCGAAAGCTCAAAAAATTTATGTTTAGTAGCGGTTGTCGGTGATCGGATCGTTGGGTTCTCAAGATGTGAGGGCTCTCCACTCAAAAGGCTTGCCCATAAAGTAACCTTTGGTGTTGGCGTCAGTAAAGAGTTTTGGGGCTATGGCATAGGAAAAGCCTTGCTGCAAGAATCCATTGATTGGGCAGACGCCAATGGTATTCGCAAAATAGCACTCGAAGTGTTAGAAACCAATGAGAAAGCGATACAGCTCTATAAAAAAATGGGCTTTTTAGTGGAAGGCATTCTGAAAAATGATAAATGCCTTGCAGATGGCAGGTTCTATCACACGATCATAATGGGAAGATGGCAGGAATAGCATCGGAGAAGGAATTTAAAACAGCATGACAAATTTTATGTATATCTTTTGTTTGATTGTCTGGGGTCTTAATTTTATTGCAGTCAAAATTCAAGGAACGCCAGTCAGTTTAGAATTATCTTTAACCTATCGTTTAGTCATGACAGCCCTTTTATTTTTCATCCTTGCTTGGTTCTTGAAACCACAGGGTAAACCACAACAGGGCGACGTACCTTTTATCATCGTTTTTGGCGTTTGTAATTTTGCATTCAGCTATTTAGCGCTGTATTATGCGACGATATGGAGCTCGGCTGCTATTGTCACATTAATTTTTTCATTAAAAGTTATACTAACACCCATCGCCCTACGGATATTTCTCAAGGAGCCATTGCATCGTCGTGTTTTAATTGGCGGTATTTTAGGCGTCATCGGCGTGGGGGTGCTGATTTATCCAACTTTACATAATATGGAGTTAAAAGGAGTGTTAATTGCCTTTGTAGGGACTATCCTAACAGCCATTGGGGATGCAAGCTCTGCCCGAAATGCCAAGCATCAAATCAACCCGATTTATGCGAATGCCATTGGTTTTGCAGTGGGTAGTGCAGTCATGTGTGCCATTGTTTGGCTACAGGGACAAACAGTCACAATACCCAAATCCTTTACCTACTTATCAGCGCTCTTGTATTTAACGCTTATTGCATCCTTTTTCGCATGGTTATTTTACTTAAAACTAGTCGAACGAATTGGAGGGGCAAAAAGTGGCTATATGGTTGCATTATTCCCCGTGATTGGCGGTATTGCGTCTGTTGTCATCGGCGAATCAACACTCAGTATTTATTTAATCTTAGGCTGTCTTTTTAGCTGCATTGGAGCTGCGATTGCCTTAGGCTTTAAAATTAAGCCTATTTTACGATGAACGAAAACCCCTTTCCCTTCATAAACTAGAGAAGAACGCTTGAAAAGGGTGAGGGACAAAATGTCATTCGTTCCATTGAATGCAATGGGTATCAGGAGAGAAAAAGATGAGGATCACTGGGACATTGATCGCTGGGAAAATGATGGTGGCAGAAGCCTAGAGGCGTAAGGGAGACAGAAATTTGTCTCCCTTTAAATATTTTTGAAACCTTTTGATCAATTGCTCGTATGATAAGTAGACAAGTTTTCATTGTCAGTTACAAAAAAGGGAGAAATGATTTTTTTGAACCATTGAACAAAACGATTACTATTCATTATTTACGTGATTGTCATTGCGGATGCGTACTATACAACGCTCTATATTGAACCAAAAACACCGCCGCAACACCAAACCATTAAAGCAACAGCTATCACGGTAGACCAACTACGGTAGCAAGCCTCACAAAAGGAAGCGGACAACCCGTCGTTTGAAGCCTTTTTCCTTCAAGCAATTGCTTCAAAGCGTGGTCCAGGAATTGGTGATGCAAGTAAAATTTGCAGAAGCACGAACTCCAAAGCGTGTCTATTTACACGATCAACAGCTACGTTGCTGACACCCTGTACATTTACAGGGTTTTTTTAATAGGAGGAGCAAAATATGAGTATGGCAACCTATATAGGCTTCAATTTTCCAGTTGAAATACAGGATGACTATACAGAAAATGAAGTTGACATAAATTATTTTTTCTCGGTAAAAGAGAATCGCCAAATTGTACAGGCAAAGCATTTTACAACACCCTATGTATATGAAATCGAAACAAAGGGAGAGCCTATTTGGCAAATGCATAACGAAAATAAAGTGTATTCCCCCCATAACTATGAAAAAGCCAAAAGAACTTTTCACCATGTATGTGACTTTCTAAAAAAATTCCTTCCCAAAGGAGATTATTGCGAAATCTACATTTGCTGGATAGGAGAAGAAGGAGAGGAACATGAGAAAAAACTGGCACTTCTGTTAGACCAACTGTCAGTAGATGAGGTAGAAATAGTTGAGAAATGTTTGATGATGTTGAGCAACTAATACCTTCATAAAGTAAAAGATTGAAGCAATAAGCCTCAATCTTTTTTCTGTTTGCTAGGAAGCTGATAGCCCTCTAAGTCTGGAATAAATTCTTGTGGGTCAATTGATACATTCACTTCAAGCTTTTCTGGATGAACATAGCTTGTCAGCTCACCATTTTGGTCATATGTTTCACTTTTAACGAGAATGCCAGTATCTTTATCCACCCAAAAACGAAACGCTTCTGTCGTGCCTTTTAAATTTTCACTATTTGTCACCGTTTCATCCATTTTCCCAGCTAATACGATTGTATTATGACCTAACAACGCTTCATTTTGTTTTTCAATCTCCCAATGCTCCATATTTCTTAAATAACTAGCAGCTTTCTCATAAGCGAATAACGACATACTTGAACTTCCAAATGAAGGTCTTTCCCTCAATTTATTATATGAAATAGGCGGATATTTCAAGTCAATACTAAAAGCTTGCTCAGGAGTAACTACGTCTCGTTTTGATTTCTGTTTCGTTTCACTAACTGTATAAACTTTTTGTCCATAAAGTGTTGTATATTTTAACCAGCTCTTTCTGTTGTTATAAAAGTACTCCTGTGTATCGTTCTTGATGCCCGTCGTGTTATCATCTAGAGCGATTATTTTTTCATAGCCTCCAACTTCTTTTTTGGTACTTACTTTATAAGTAACACCCAATGTTCTAGTGGAACCGTCTTGAGAAATTTTATGTTCTTCAAATTTTCCAGCTGCTGAGTGAAAATAATCAATCGAATTTAATAATTTACTCACGACATCCTCTTTCGTCATATCCCCGTAAAATTCTTCTTGGATGGGGGGATGATAAAGAGTAGTTTCCATTATAGGTTCTTGTGAACGGTCTCCCTTATCAACTGGTTGTACTGTCAGCTCCGTGACCATAAAATAGCTAGCCCCTATAAGAAAAAAACCAATGACAGCTATAGGTAACAATTGATTGAAAATGGATTGAAATTGAGGCTGTTTCTTGTGACCTTTTCGAAGCCTTTGCCTTACTTTTTCTTTATGTTTCTCATTAAAATGAATGTCCTTGAATGCCGTGTCATCCAATGCCTTGCCTATATTTTTAAACATATCATTCATTTATCTTGCACCCTTCCATTGATTTTTTGAGCATAAGTCGAGCCCTATGAAGTCGAGACTTAATGGTTTGTAAACGCAAATCTAACAAATCAGCTATTTGGTTATAGGACAGCTCTTCATAATAATAGAAAATAATGAGTTCTCGGTATCTTATTGGTAGAGCAAGGATTTTTTCAGAAAGTAATTGTTTATCCTCCTGTCTGACTAATTCCAACTCAGGGGATTGACTAGTACTCTTAATTTTTGAGAAAAATTCTGTCAGAACAATATTTCTATAAGACCAGCTTTTTAATTTATCTTTACATAGATTGACAGTAATTCGATATAACCATGTTTTATAGGAAGATTCATTCCTGAAATTATCTAAATGCTCATAGCACTTTATAAACACTTCTTGCGCAATATCTTCCGAAAGCTGCTTGTGCTTCATATACGTAAAGGCAAGACGTGCTATGTCATCTCCATATGCCTTCATCAACCATTCAAGCCTCTCCTCCTTACTACATTCACTGCTAACTTCTATTGATGTTCTCACATGTTCAAGCATCCTCCACACCCTTTCAATTATTAGACGGAGTTGGTGCCATTTGGTTGTAATCAATTTACTATAATAACGAGTGATTTGTAATAGCAGTAAAAGAGAGTATGAGAGATTTTTGTGTTATTATTCAATAGTAAAATGCTAATAAATGGTGAAAAAGGGGAGTAGTATGCATACACAATTCGAATTTACGGTTTTTCCTCAATTGGAAACAGAACGTTTTATTTTACGAAAAGGGATAATGGATGATGGCCAAGATATTTTGAGACTTTATTCTAATGAAAATGTAGTGAAGTACCTGCCATTACCATTGTTTGCTTCCGTTGAAGATGCTATTGATGAAATCAATTGGTATGAGAAAATTTTTAAAGAACAAAAAGGCTTAAGATGGGTAATCGAGGAAATTCAGACCAACAAGGTGATTGGCACATGTGGCTATTTGAATTATGAAAAAGAGCATAATCGTATAGAAATTGGCTATGATTTAAACCCTGAGTATTGGGGGAAGGGTGTGATGCAAGAGGCTTTAAGTTCGATCATCCACTTTGCCTTTACATCCATGGGAATCAATAAAATCGAAGCAAAAATAGAGCCAGAAAACACAGCATCTATCAAACTATTGGAAAAATTGAACTTTTCTCAAGAGGGCCTTTTGAGACAACATGAATTTGAAAAGGGGAAGTATGTGGATCTCGCTATCTTTTCCCTATTGAAAAGTGAATTTTAGAAGGTTAGGAAAGTCGCACTCATCATGAGAGGTGGCTTTTTTTTTGCTATTACTGCGAGATACATAGAGAATCAGCCATGTTAAACGTAATTATTAAATGGAAAATATTATATAAATTAACTAGTGTAAGGTATTATTATAATAAATGGCTAACCTTCTAAAGAGGAGTGAGAGAGATGAAGCTCGTAAATGTTGTATTGACAGGACTATTGATAAGTGGATTGTTAATAGGTTGTACCGAGGAAGAAAAAACGAAAGGAGAACAGGCAAAAACAGAAGAAACAACAATCAAACAAGTAGCAGCAGTAAACCCTCGAAAAACTGGAATGATGTATCAACCCCTGAAGGCTTCAATAACTATGAGATTGAACCAACGTTGGAAGCATGGATTGCCTATCATGCCCAAGATATTAACAAAACAACAGACGTAGACGAATACTATCTAAGGGCAGATCGTCTCACGAAGGAAATGCTATATTTTAGGGTTCAAGGGGAAGACCTTCAGCTGTATGGGCTCACACACCAATTAGACGGGAGCAAGGTGGACGAACTCGAAAAACTTCTTTATACAGAGGCCAGAAAGGAGTAAAAGCTCAAAGTGAAATATTTATTAGCTATATTGAAGGGGGAATATTTTTGAATAATAAACAACTAATTCCTACAAATGAAATTAAAGAAGAGTTTGAGGCTATTTTATTAGAACATGCTAGTATTGCGCATTGTGAGATTAATTTAAAAAACGGCACGATTAAAAATATACAACGATTAGACACCCGCTATGACGAATTTGCTTTGGATATTTTGAATAATGAATTTTGTTTTAGTCTAAAAGAAAAAAATAACATAAACTTTCATAGAATTAATCTTGAAACATTTAATCAAATACATGCTATCACATTAAATTTAAATAATTATTTTTCTTCTGAAGAAATTAAGGATGAAAGCTATTATTCCAAGTTAATTTATCTTAATCCTCAATATTTCTTGTATTTTATTACGAAAAGAGAAATTAACTATGGACATCCCTTTTATCAATGTATTTTTTTAGTAAACACTTCAACAGGAGAGATAAAACGATTAAATCCATTACTTCCAAACGGAGATAATTTACTTAGATTAGATACTTCCAAAAACATCTATCTAAGCAATAATAATCACTTTTTACTGTTAAAAACCGGGAGAATCAGCCCCTATGAAAAACAATCAATGTATAAAAATGTAGATATTGAAAATCCTTATCATGACCACCTTGAATCTATTTACTTAATGGAGGTTACATTTTTAATTGATCAACAACATTTTAATAATGCAACATTGATATCTTTATTAAACTATTCAAGTGCTTCTGAAAAATTGCAATATGAGAACAATATTCTATCATACGTAGTATCTGATTTTACTAACAATACTAAAGAATTAGTAAAACATGATTTGTTAATAGGAGATATTTCAAAGTTTCAAGATGACCAATTAATACGAGATTATTTAAATTATGATTTTGAAATATTACCAAACTACTATCATTATATTTCAAAATTATCTAAACAAGATAAAGCTGATACGTTTAATCTAATTGACGATGAATTTTCGTTTAATGTAAAGCTTGATAAAATAAGCTGAGAGAATTTTAACTAGTTATAAGCATCTGTAATGGATTACATAGGAGGCAGAATAAACCACTCTCCGATGAAGTGACTGCATAGGATAGATACAATTATTTTCATTAGGAAGCTGTTTGGCATGGATTCGATTCTATCGAGATTCATGTCTTTTAATTTTGCTTCCATCCATGCTAAAAATATTACTCATAAACAAAAAAAGATTGAAGCCCATTAGCCTCAATCTTTTTATGGTCGCTTTCATTATTTTACGTTCGGATAAATCATTGTTGCTGGGTCTACATATTCATCGAACTGTTCTTCTGTAAGTAAGCCACTTGCGATGGCTGCTGCCTTTAAGGTCGTGCCTTCTTTGTGGGCCTGTTTTGCGATTTTTGCTGCGTTTTCATAGCCAATATATGGGTTTAATGCTGTTACAAGCATTAATGAATTTTGTAAATTATGATCGAGTACCTCTTTGTTTGGCTCAATGCCTACTGCACAATGGTCGTTAAATGATTTCATTGTATCTGCTAATAGGCGAGTTGATTGCAAGAAGTTGTAAATGATGACTGGTTTAAAGACGTTTAATTCAAAGTTACCTTGAGAAGCGGCGAAGGCAATCGTTGCGTCATTTCCAACTACTTGCGTGACAACCATTGTCATTGCTTCACTTTGGGTAGGGTTTACTTTACCTGGCATAATGGAAGAGCCTGGTTCGTTTTCTGGGATCGTAATTTCCCCAATACCTGAACGAGGGCCACTTGCTAGCCAGCGAACGTCATTGGCAATTTTCATTAAATCAGCTGCTAAAGCCTTTAATGCACCGTGTGCTACAACTGCTTCATCATGACTCGTTAGGGCATGGAATTTATTTGCAGCTGATGTAAATTGTTTGCCTGTTAGCTCACTAATTTCCTCAGCCACACGATCACCAAATTCAGGGTGAGCATTGATTCCTGTACCGACTGCTGTACCACCAATTGCAAGCTCCTTCATATAGTCAATATTTTGGATAATCATATGCTCTGATTTTGAGAGCATGGCTGCCCAACCGCTAATTTCTTGACCTAATGTGAGAGGTGTCGCGTCCTGTAAATGCGTACGACCAATTTTAATAATGTCCTTAAATTGAGCTGCTTTATCTTCCAAGGTTGCTTTTAGTAAACGTAGTCTTGGTAATAAATAATCTTCCACTTTTAAAACAGCCGCAATATGCAATGCTGTTGGGAATGTATCATTTGAGCTTTGTGATTTATTGACATCATCATTTGGATGAATACGGTCAGCTTTACCAGCATCCTCTAATAGTTGATTCGCACGGTGAGCAATGACTTCATTCACATTCATATTGGATTGTGTACCACTACCAGTTTGCCAAACCACAAGAGGAAATTGATCGTCCCATTGACCATTTAAAATTTCATCTGCAGCCTGCACGATGGCATTTGCTTTAATATCAGAAAGTTTGCCTAGTTTATTATTCGCAATCGCCGCACTTTTCTTTAGGATTGTCATAGCTTGCACAAGCTCAATTGGCATTTGTTCTGTACCAATTTGGAAATTTTCTTTACTGCGCTGTGTTTGCGCGCCCCAAATTTTATTAGCAGGTACTTTAATTTCACCCATAGTGTCTTTTTCAATACGATAATCCATGTCAAAACAGCTCCTTTAGTATGTAAAGTTCTCCTCATGTACAGATAAAAACGGATACTCTTAGTCTGATGTAAGAATATCCGTTTGATACATGCTTATTCAAAAAAGAGGGGGATTCTGAATGAAGCAATTTGGAGAAAGAAATAATCTATTGATAATGATAATTGTTATCAATTAAAAAGTCAACGGTTTTGCTTGAAGAAATTTAAAGTGAATGATTCGCAATTATTACCTATTTTATTCCCGAAAATTAAGGGAATAAACCATGTTTAAGTTGATTATCTCTTTTTCTTTCCAAGGTCTTTAAGAGGCTGCTTTTTAGGGATTTTTTCGAATAATATCTTCACATGAAAATTGTTGTCATCAACTTGAAGTACCTCCAACACCTTTGCCTTGCGCCCTTTAATGCGAATATCTTCTTCCACAGTAGGTAGCTTGACAAGCAATTGACTTAAAACGGACGTCTTGTTTTCGTAGTAATGCGTCACAAACATCGCGATTCTCCTTCTGACTTTTGATTGTTACTCAATTTATGAGCGTGGGATAATAGTTAGAACTTTGGAGATGGTGATCAAAGAATGAAGAACTACGAATAGATGCTTAAGATAATTAAAAATTGAAAGGGGTCTGTACAGTTTTTTAAAAATAAAGTATTTTGGTTCACTACATAGAAAATAGATAAAACTATGTGATAAGAGCTAATAAAATAATTGGGTGTAAAACATGTTTGACACCTTATTTGTCTTACATTAATATTATGGTGTAAAAGATCTTTTACAAGCCAGGAGCGGAGTGGTGTTAGAAATGGAAAATAAAATAAGAGTATATCGTGAAAAAAATAGCCTCTCACAAGGTAAATTAGCGGAGTTATGCAATGTGACAAGGCAGACCATTAATGCCATTGAAAATAATAAATATGATCCAAGTTTGGAATTGGCTTTTACTTTGTCCTATATTTTAAGTGCTCCTATAGAAGAATTATTTATTTTTACATATGGAAGGAATGAGAAAAAGTGACGATTACAAAAAAGGTAAGTTTAATCGGTTCTTTAGTTATTATTGTTTCTATTGGTAGTTATGGTGTATATGAATGGATAACGAAAGAAATGATTGATGCAGCGACAATTTTCTTTGTATTCTTAGGAATAGGTCTTTTATTTCAGTCCATTACTTGGGGAGAAATGAACGGAGTAAATGAAGGAAAAAAAGATGAGTTAGAAAAACATATCACACTTATTAGTTCAAAAATTAGTTACTATCTTTTACTGTTATTTATGGTTATTGTTTTAGTGATCTCAGAAAGAGTAACCGCTTTAAATGATATTAAGAATATTCCACTTGTTATTGTCATAGGACTTGCTTGGATTACTATGCCAATTACTGAGTTTGTGGTTTCTAAAAAATATAGTTAAATAAATTGATCTTTGTAAAGAAGGCTGATTTATTTTGATGAAATTTAATTTTAGATCAACTTACCTCGATAGATAGATTAAGAGGTGAGTTGATTTTTTTGTTGGATATTTATGTTAAAATAACTATGGAATTTTATGACAGTTTATTGTTATTAGACTACCATGACAAAAAAATTTAGAAAAAGGGGCGAGAAAGAAGAATGACGAATAATATCATCGAACAAGCGAAACGAGGGCTGGAGGTTTTTGCTATTGGAGGTTATCATACTAGCGGAAATTTTAGTAAGTATCGGGAGGAATACTATAAATATTTTGGAGATCCAGATGATGAAACGAGAAAATACGCTATAGCTGCATTTACTTGTATGCTGGGTACTTGGGAAACGGGTTCTCTTCAGATATTTCAGCCCATACAAGAGTGGGAGGAAAATAAAAAATGGAGCTCCAATCCATTAGACCAGAAGCGATTTTATCGTTTTAAAGATTATCTTTATGCACTGTTAGCACATCATGAGCAGATAGAGAAAGAATTCCCCTATATGTATGAAGATATTGTTTTATTTTTAATAAAAATAGAATTAAATCAAGGGATCAGATATGAGGAATGGTTTCCAGAGCATAACCCGAATTTGTTTCAGCGATTAAGAGAAGAAATTTTAATACCTAAACAACATTTGGTAGATAAAAGAAGTCATCGGAAATTCTTATTAAAAGAAATAGGTATTGAAGCTTTTTTCGAATCGGATCAATTTAGGTAATGAAAGTAATCCAAAAGTGGATGGAATCGCTCAGAAAGGGCTCCAAGGTGATCATCGGATGAGAGGCTACGTGCTTATTAGAGACAATCATTTAGCAAACCACTGCGAAATAAAATTGCAATGGAAAACACTACTGCCTGTTGCAGGGAAATCATTCACTTAATCAGTTAGTGAGGAGGTCAATGTCCACTTGTTTTATAAAAAAATCAAAAATATGACATGATATTACAGGTGGAAATTGCAACTTTCGACATGTTTTTTATTTATTTCTCGGGAAATATCTCATAGCGATTTGTGAAAATGGTAGGGACTTCGTCAGCTGTTTTAGGCTATTTATGTTTGGCAGGCTCGGGTGGATACATAAAAAGGTAACATTTCAATCAAACAGGTGGGTGGAATACGTTTCAGCTAGGGGGATGTTCGCTATAATAAGAGTGAGGAGGAAATGAAATGTATTTAAAATCATGTAAGGTGTTACAGGATACAATTCCAAATAAACAGGAGTATCCTTTTAATATTCCAAGCTTGCAGGATTTGCATGAGCTGGAGTTCCCAACGAATGTGACGTTCTTTGTTGGGGAAAATGGTTCGGGGAAATCAACATTACTGGAGGCGATTGCTGATCGCTGCGATTTCAATACGGCTGGTGGCGGTCGTCAAAATTTATATGAAGTACATAAGGCGGAATCTTCATTGGGGGAATATATCCGTTTGTCGTGGCTGCCGAAAATATCGAATGGGTTTTTCCTTCGATCAGAAACATTTTATCAATTTGCCAGTCATATTGATTTGATAGAAGATCCAAGGAGATATAACGCTTTTGGTGGGAAATCACTACATCATCAATCTCATGGTGAATCCTTTCTTGCGTTATTTATGAATCGTTTTAAGGGTAAAGCCATTTATTTATTGGATGAGCCTGAGGCGGCATTGTCACCAACGAGGCAGCTGAGCTTGCTGAAAATAATGAAGGACCTTGAGCATGAGGCACAATTTATTATTGCTACACACTCACCCATTTTGCTTGGCTATCCGAATGCAACGATTTATAGTTTTGATCAAGGAGAAATTGAATCCATTCGCTATGAGGATACCATTCACTACATCGTGACCAAACGTTTTTTGGATGCACCACAGTCGATATTAAGAGAGTTATTTGATGAGGAGAGGGAATCATGAATCAACGAAAAGGCTTAATCATGCGAGAAATTCGATTGGATGAAATGGCACAGTCCATTGATTTACTGAATTATGTCTTTCAAATGTCAATGTCCATTCACAAGGATCGTCGCTTTGTGAATGCGAAGAGTAGGCAATTTAATGAAGGGCATGCTATCGGGTGGTTTGATGGTTCACAGCTTGTATCGCAAATTTTAAGTTTGCCTTTTGAGGTGAATGTGCATGGCAAGATTTATGAAATGGGTGGCATCACAGCAGTTGGGACATACCCTGAATATTCAGGGCATGGCTTAATGGAGAGCTTGATCATTGAAAGTCTGCAAAGTATGCGAAATGAAGGACAGTATATATCCTATTTATTTCCATATTCTATTCCTTATTACCGCAAAAAGGGATGGGAAATTATGAGTGATATTGTGGAATTTCAAGTGAAGGATACACAGCTTCCTCATTATGCTGGGCTTAATGGGAAAATTCGCCGTGTTGATCCCAAGCATGAGGATGTGGTGGCTATCTACGCACGCTATGCGCAGAAAACGCATGGGGTAATGGTGCGCAATAGTATTGCCTGGAACGAGAAATTTCAGGAGGATTTCTGGGAGGAGAAATTTATAGATAGTGATGTGAACCTTCAGGCGGCGGTCTACTATGATGAAGAAGATGTGGCACAGGGCTACATGTTCTATCGCATTATGGAGGAAAATTATTACATCGATGAAATCGTCTATTTGCAGGAAGAGGCTCGAAAAGGTTTATGGAATTTCGTCTCGGCTCACAGCTCGATGGTCTACAATGTCTACGGGAAGACAACTGGAAATGAAGCGGTTGCCTTTCTATTGGAGGACAGTGAGATCATTCAAAAGGTATCGCCTTATTTCATGGCAAGAATCGTTGATGTCAAAGAATTTTTACTGCGCTATCCATTTATCGGTCAGAATTTCGAGCTTCAGCTAGCTGTCAGTGATCGCACTGTGGCGTGGAATAATGGTAGCTACATCATCAAAATGAAAGATGGAAACCTTTCTGTTCAGAAGGTAAGTGAGACGTTGAACGCGAATGCTGTGCATTTAACAGTGCAAACACTGGCAACTATGCTATTAGGCTACAAACGTCCAACCTATTTAGAAAGAATTGAACGATTACAGGGATGTGCAGAGGAAATTGCATTGCTCGAGGCGGTTTTACCAGTAGGTATCCCAACATTTATTGATTATTTTTAAGTGGTATGGTAAGAGCCATAACGTTGAAGGTTATGGCTGCCACGCTTCTTTTAACAGCTCGATGCCCAGCTTGATTTCTTCCAACGCTAATTTACTAAAGCCTAATTGCAGCATTGGTTCCTCATTTTTTTGATGGATAAAAAAGGGGCTTGTCGGATAAACCTTCACACCGTAAGTCGCCGCCTGTTGGATCAGCTGCTGCTCGGAAAGCGGAGACTTTATCTTCACTAATACATAGAGTCCTGATTGCTCGCCTAACACGGTTATTTGCTGACCGAAATGTCGTTGTAGCTCCTGTACAAGGTGCTGCATTTTTTGTTTATAGGTCAAACGCATTCGTTTAATATGGCGTGACCATTCTCCCTGCGCCATAAATTGGGCCATTGTGCGTTGATGGAGGGACGAAGCATTTTGTTCAAATTGAGCAAAACGCTCTTTATAGGGCTGAACAAGTGCATTTGGTAGCACCATATAGCTTAAACGCACACCTGGTAAAAACGATTTGGAGAAGGTGCCGAGATAGATTACCCTTGATGAGTCGATGGAAGCAAGGGCAGGAAATGGCTGTTGCGTATAGCGAAACTCTCCATCATAATCATCCTCTAGAATATAACCATCGACTTGTTGAGCCCATTGTATTAAGGTCTGTCGCTGCTGAATAGACATGGACACACCGTATGGGAAATGATGTGACGGGGTGACATACATTAAGCGTGATTGACAGTTTTGGAGTATGTCAAGTTGAGCTCCTGTTTCCATTACAGGGAGTGGCTCTATTTCGAAGTGATGTAACTGGAAGGCTTCCCGTGCACCATCATAGCCAGGGTCTTCCAAAAGAATGCTTGGGAAAGATTCTTTTAGTAAAAAGCCAAGATACAAGAGCATTTGCTGTGTGCTACTACCAATAACGATATTGTCACTCGTTGTATAAACCCCTCTTGCTTGCAATAAATACGGCACAAGCTGCTCCTTTAGCACTGATTCTCCAAACAGTTCTCCATATTCGTAACAGGTTGATTCCTGTAATACTTGATTGGCAATTTGGCGCCATGTTTTCATAGGAAAATGTTGCTGATCGACAGCCCCAGCGCGAAAATCTACAAGATAGGATGCAGCCTTCTTTTTTGGCTGTGTTATAGGGGACTGTTCCTGCTCCTTTAGAAAAACCTGCTCTAGCGCATTGACGAAATAGCCTTTTCGTCCCTCCCCACGTATGTATCCTTCTGCCACAAGCTGTTCATAAGCGGTTAATGTAGTATTACGACTGACCTGTAAAGTTTCTGCAAGTTTTCGTATGGAGGGCAAGGAATCATCTGTTTGAAGTGTACCTTGCGTAATAAGTACTTTAATTTGCTGGTACACTTGCTTATACTTTGCCTCTTTTTCTGTTAATAGAAAGATTAAATCGTCCATAAGGCACCACCTTGACATGTTAAAATGTTTGGAACTGTTTCTTTTGAAATGTCAGATTATTTACTACCATCATACTAGAAGGACAATCAAAAGGAAATGGAGATTAAAATATGAAAATTTGTATGGTGACACAGCAAACGATGGGAGACGTAGTCCCATTATTTAATGCCTATCGTGAATTTTATGGACAATCATCTGATTTACAGCAAGCTGAGCAGTTTATACAGGAGCGAGTAATGGGAGCAGAGTCTATTATTTTCCTGGCATATTTGGAGGAGGAGCCAGTTGGATTTGCACAATTGTTTCCAGTCTTTTCATCCGTCGCTATGAAAAAAGCGTTTCTCTTAAATGATTTATTTGTGGCGAAACAAGCCAGAAAACAAGGTGTAGCACAGGCGTTGATGGAGCAATGCTATATCTATTGTCAGCAGGAAGATGCTCGTTACATGATGCTTGAAACCGCTAGAGATAATGTCCAAGCACAGAAGCTCTATGAAAAAATGGGCATGACGATTGATGACACTGTTTATTATTACAGTATTTATTGGTGATTTTTTTCGATGTGATGGGTGTTGGTGGAGAGCCCGCTCAATACCACTATAAATCTAAGTTTCAGCCCCCACCATTGATTGTGACTATGGTGGGGGCTTTGTGGTTAGGCGTGGCTCATCCATCCTGCGAAGAGACCTGAGGAGAAAAAGCGGGTAATATTTTGAAAGCCCGCTTCACTTAATAGCTGTTGGATTTCTTGATCGGAGAGGAAGGAAATATTCATGATGCCCTTGCCCATGCTATCTACCTTTTCTTTTGTATAGCCGGCCTCTAAAAAGTAGCTTTGCCATATTTTGATGCGATCTTGTAGCTCGTCACTTTCTCGTTCTCCGTAGGCACAAGCGAGGACAAAGGGCTTTCCAGGTTTTAATTGCTTGTGAATATTTTGCAGTAGATGGAGTTTCTCCTGTCGATCTTCAATAAAATGAAGAACGAGGATACAGCTTGCCGCATCGAATTTCGGTGTTGATTGGGGTAAGCGCTCAATTGTTCCTTGTAGTAGCTGAACGCGACTTTCAATATCCAGTTGCACGGCTTTATGCTGTGCAATTTGGAGCATTTCCTCAGATGGATCAACCCCAGTGAACATCCATTTAGGGTTTGTTGGTCCCCATGCAGAAAGCTCGTTGCCCCCACCAGCTCCTACAACAAGCAGGGATGCTTCTTGTTCTCCTAAATGCATGCGGAAATAGGCTTGTGTCACGGCAAATAATGTGTCATAGGCAGGCACTGAAATTCTTGTGCTGTGCTCATATGTTCGTGCCTTTTCTAATAAATGTGTAGATAATGTACGCATTGTGATAGCCTCCAGTGTTTTATCGTCTCTATTACAGACCTTTAATATCTGTAATAGAGTATAAATGAAAATAACTGAAAAGACAAAGGAGAAGCCCTTTGACATCGTTTTTTTATTGTAAAACATTTAATAATTAACAATAAAGATAAATAATTTAATGTTTATCGTTAAATAACTATTGAAAAAAATGGCACTTTCTTCTATGCTTGTAGTAAACAGGAGGGGAAATAAGATGATGAATAGTTTAATCAGTGCCATTTTGCAAGTGATGTTATTTTCAGTGATTCCGTTTATTTGGTGGCTTTGTACAGCGAGAAAAAAACAGCCCTTTTTAACGTGGATAGGATTGCAAAAGCCTATTATTGTGCACAAGGGAAGGTATGCTATGTACATTGTACTTTCTACTTTCACGATGTTAATACCGAGCTTTGCGCTAGTCTTTTTCTATATTGATCGCTCCTTGCTAGCGGCGAATCAATTCGCGGGACTTGGAGCTGCTGCCGTCATTCCAGCACTTTTCTACGCTATTATTCAAACAGGTTTATCAGAGGAGCTATTATTTCGCGGCTTTTTATTAAAGAGATTGATGAAGATTTTTGATTTTCAAGGAGCAAATCTCTTGCAAAGTATTGTTTTTGGCTGTGTTCATGGGGCCATGCTATGGTCGGTGCTTCCGCTTCATGTAATCTTATTAGTTGTGCTTACTACAGCGCTTGCTGGCTATGTGATGGGCTGGGTGAACGAACGAATTGCTGGAGGTTCCATTGTCACTAGCTGGAGTATCCATAGTATTGTAAATTTCATAGCGGCGTGCTTGTATATGTTTAAATTTTGACTTATTTGCATTTCTTTGCTGTCACTTGCATAATAGGGCAGAGAAGATTTTTTCGTGAAGGGACGTGCAAGCATGACAGAGTGGCCTAAGGGAGTAGCAAAACCAGCAATTCGCGCATTACATGCAGCGGGCTATACAGAATTGAAGCAGCTAGAAAGAGTTGAGCTTTCTACATTAGCTCATCTTCATGGAATGGGTCCAAAAGCTTTAGCAGCGATTGAGGCGGCACTAAAGGAAAGTAGGGAACCTCGTGAATAAGCTGACATTGTTTTTACTGGCGATGGTTGTCTATTATATCCTTGTTGTAGTCGTTATTAGCAAGCTGTTTATTATTCCTATTATGAAAGTGATGGCTCTTATCTTTTTTATAGGGGCAGGCTATATCTTTTCTCGTAAAATGCGTAGGAAATTACAGTAGGAGGTAATATGAAAATTGTTAAATTAACATTCTTTTATTTAGCTATTATTTTATTGGCATTGACGCTGTCCTTAGCGGGTGTTCGTCTATCCATCTCTCTTGGGATATTTGCATTAATTGCGGTAGGAATGATTTATCGCCATATACATATTTTATATCGCACAAACAATATGGAGCAGGTGGATAAATGGGTTAAAAATCACCGAAAAGAGCCTATATTTGCTGCTCTCTATGCATCAGCTTACGGGACAAAAGAGGAACAGATTCAGGCAATCGATGTCATCATCCATCATTATAAGCAGCCAGCCATTAAGTACAATTACCTCTTTATTAAGGCCATTATGGAGGAGAATCTTGGTGCTGCTAAAGTAGCCGCAAGACAAATTGATAAGGAGCCTTTAACTAGCTATGCACTATGCTATATTGCTGCGCTGGAAGGTCGAGCGGCCGATATGAGAAGTGATAAACTAACACAGCCGTGGATGCAACCTGCAATTGAAGCGGTCTATGCCTGTACAATAAAGGATCAGGCTAATTTCCGCCAATTCGCGGATGCCAGCATCCAGCAAGCACGTGGCATACAGAAATACGGTTTAATACATAATTTTAAGCAAATGGAAGATGAATTGGTAAAGGCATAATGGAAGGGCTACTTGATAACAGTATCAGGTAGCCTGATTTTGTGTCAGAAATCATAAATTAATTCAATGAGGTGAAAATGTTTGTCTAAAATGGATCATATGATGCAGATTTTATGGATGTTGAATTCAGGTAGGAAAATTACCGCGAAAGAAATCGCTGAAAAATTAGAGATTAATATTAGATCCGTTTACCGCTATATTAACTCACTTTCTGCCAGTGGTGTGCCGATTATAGCTGAAACAGGTCATCATGGAGGATATACCCTGTTGAATAATTTTATTAAAAGTCCTCTTATTTTTGATGTTGATGAGAAAGCGGCATTACTTCATGCTTCTATTTTTGCAAAAGAAGCTGGCTATTTTTTAGATGAGGCATTAAACAGTGCAACAGCAAAGCTTACCATGTATTCAAATCAAGAGCAAGAAAAAATGATTCAACAGCATTTACAAGGTTTCGAGATAATCGGTCCTGATGAATCCTCCTTGGAGCCACTGTTAAAAAAATTAGAAGAGAGTATAGTAAAGGGAACATCTATAGAAATGGAATACCATACTAATAATGAAGAGCAATCTAAGTCTAGGGTGGTTAATCCATATGGTTTGGTTTATTGGAAACAAAACTGGTATGTCGTTGCATTTTGTCATGTAAGAAATGAAATCCGTACTTTTAAAGTAGGCCGAATTAGTAGTCTGCATCAAACAGGCATTCCCTTCCAACGGCCACAATCTTTCTCTGCAAGTGATTTTTTTATGAAAAGCCTTTTTCCTCAAGCCGAAGATAAACAGAACCTTGTGCCCTTCATCATTTGTGGAAAGTCAAGTGCTGTGGATGCGATCAGTCAGCATTGGTTTTTAAAGTATCACCTCCAAGAACGCACCAATAAGAACGCTATATTTTTAGTAGATGAGGAAGCATTACATACCTATGTACCCTATTTACTTTTTTCCTATGGAAAATCAATCCAAGTAGTAGAACCCATAAGTCTAAAGCAAAAGATAATTGACGTTTTATATGAGCTCATCCATTTTTATGAAAATGAAAACTTTACTGACGGAGAATGTCAGTAAAGTTTTTTTATACTAAGCATAGTTTCAATAAAAGGAGTGTTGTTTATTATGCAGACAAGAAAAGTGTATCTTTATGTATTTGATACGATGGCAGATTGGGAGATAGGGTATTTAATGGCCGAATTAAATACAGGTAGATATTTTAAAAAGGGGTTAGAGTCTTTAGAGGTGATGACAGTAGGGATTGATAGAAGTCCAGTTACGACGATGGGTGGCATCACCATACTTCCAACAATGACCGTTGCTGAATGTCACTTGAATAGCATGGATGTCTTGATTCTCCCAGGAGGCAATACATGGCTAGAATCTATTCATGACCCTGTATTGAATAAAGTCTCAAAAGCGTTGAATGAAGATGTTTTCGTAGCTGCAATTTGCGGTGCAACGTTTGGTCTTGCAAAGGTTGGTTTGCTTGATACAAGACAACATACGAGCAACGATCTCGAATACTTGAAGATGCTTTGTCCACATTATATGGGGGATGAACATTTTAAACAGAAGCCAGCCGTAACTGAAGGGAATTTAGTAACGGCATCTGGCATTGCACCATTGGATTTTGCCTACCATGTTTTGAGGCTGCTCAATGTTTTTACACCTGAAACATTACATGCTTGGTATAAGCTTTATGAGACGCAGGAGAAAAAATATTTTTATGAATTAATGACATCCATTGAATCATAATTAGTCTAAGAAGAGCATGTTCATTGTTAGAACATGCTCTCTTTTTTTACATTAACTTTTTTTAGCCAACAAAATGCCTCGCACAATCCCTATCATAAAGATACCAAATAACAGCAGTAAAAATAGGTAAGCATGCCATTGTTGTAAAATACGTTCACGACCTAGAGCTACCGTCAGGTCATTGAATAGGGAGTAGGTAAAATACAATAGAATACTATTTTTGATGAGACAAAACGTAAGGATGCCATTCTGTCGCTGTTTATGGGAGAACGGTGCTTTATTTTTACGCATCACAGGATAAGCTGCCTTTATCTCTAAATAGTGTAAAAGTAGAAAGAGCATAAGAGCGACAAAGGGTAAATAAAAAATAGCAATTTTCGGACCGAATTGGGCATGTTCACTCGTGAAGCTTTGCAAGACAGGAATCATGGCAGGGAGCTTGCCGTATTGAATAAGTGTCGCCGTAATGCCAGCTAGAAAAATAGTCGCCACAATAACCGTTAACTGGTGACAAAAGCGTGGTGTAGGTGTTTTTTGTTGTATATGCATCCTTGCTCCTCATTTCCATCATCATTGATAATAACAATCTGTTATACTGTATCATAGAATGATTGCTTTTTGTGTGAGAGAAAGAAGGATATTATGGAATACTTGTTGTTTTTACTTATTGGCATCATTGGGAATGTCATTGGGACGTTAGTTGGGGGTGGTGGCTTAATTACCTTGCCAACGATGATGCTAATGGGTGTACCCGTCCATTCGGCTATTGGCGCAAATAAAGTGTCCAATATGGTGAGTGCTTTTTCAAGCTTTTATACAATTTATCAACGTAAGGAATTAGCATGGAACGAAATGCGTTCGGTGTTACTTGTCTCTTTAATCGGGGGTACATTGGGGGGACTTTTCGCTTCATTCATGAGTAGTCAATCATTAACGTTCATTGCTATTATTTTACTTGGCTTTGCGCTTGTCATGTCCTTTATGGGTGGAGCTGATTTTGGCGATAAGGAACGTTTTACGATGAATCGAAAAAACGGTCCTATCCTTCTTGGAGTTGGCTTTTATGACGGTATGTTTGGTCCGGGCAGTAGTACATTGGCGCTTTATACATATGCACATGAGAAGATTTCCTATATTAAAGCCGTGGGGCTATCACGGGTAGGGGTATTTGCCATGTGCTCAGGTGCAGCGATTACCTATATTGCTACAGGGAAAATTGAATGGCCGTTAACGCTTATTTTAATGATTGGCTCGACGATCGGGGCACAAATTGGGCTTGTGCTAGCCAGAAAAGTGA
Organism: Lysinibacillus sp. 1 U-2021; assembly: GCF_029916965.1. NCBI lineage: Bacteria > Bacillati > Bacillota > Bacilli > Caryophanales > Bacillaceae > Lysinibacillus > Lysinibacillus sp. 1 U-2021. The sequence goes on along the minus strand of NZ_CP123966.1, from coordinate 2,515,356 downwards.
AGGCACATCAGGTAAAGCTTTTACTGCGTATTGTAACGATTGTGCTGATCATACAGCTTGTTTATGATTTCATCCATCAGCTTTAGGAGGTGATTGTCCTGTTTGAAATTTCACCCTATCCAACCTTTTCGTGGTCGCTATCACGTCATAAAACATTGACAAGCTGTGCTCGCAAATACGGCTATGAATATTACTTTTCACATAACGGGTGGCTCAGTTACAATGTTGAGCCATATCATCAACAGGTGTATCGCTTAAAAAAGCTGCAATCGATGCCTATTTTATTTGGGCAAATTGTCCATCGATATATTGAGCAGGCCATTAATGATTATTTACAAACAGGAAAAGCTCCAACTGTAGAGGAGCTAATTCAATTGGGGCGCGGACAGCTGAATGCAGCCTTTATTGACTCCACTCGTCGTCTTGAATTTTGGAGGCAAAAACCAAATAAGTATTATATGATGCAGGAAATCTATTACCATGGCACCCTTTCTCCTGAGCTGGTGCAAGACTATAAAGAACGTTTACGACTTGTCTTTAATCATTTTTTGATGAGTGAAACATTCCAGCAAATCACCACACAAAAAGGCTCTCTCCGTATCGGAGAACCAGAGCAATTCCGCTCCATGAAAATAGACGATGTCCAGGTATTTGTTGTTATGGACTTTCATTATTATGATGAACTGAGGGATAAATGGATTATTGTTGACTGGAAGACCGGTGGAGAATCTGATGATGACCGTCAGCAATTAGCCCTCTACGCGTACTATGTTCAGCAAAAATACCGTGTGTCTCTAGCGCAAATCGAGGTCTATAATGAATATTTATTAACAGGCAAGCGCAAGAAATATAGTTTTACAGACATCGATATGGAGAACATTTTGTATACGTTTCAGCGCAGTGTTTTAGAAATGAAAAAGTATCAGGCTGATATTTTTTCCAACGAGCCTATAGACCTCGAGGACTTTGAACAAACACTAGAAAAATGGCATTGTCGTGGCTGTAATTTTAGGGAGCTATGTGCATCAAGGTGAAAAAGAAGCGAGTGCTAATATAGCCTCTCGCTTCTTTTTAAGTGATTTTCGTAAAGTGAGCTTTTGTGCTTTTTTTAATAAAGTAAAGAAAAATTAATTGCACAAGTAAAACGATTAGAAACATGATGCCCAAAATAATGAATGACACCATTTTCACCTCAGGTGTTTGCACAATCCCTGCACCATCAACATTTCTTGCCCCAATAATTACGGCGATGCCAGAAAAGATCAATAACCATACAATATTTACAGCCCACCAGAATATTTTCATACCTAATATGAACACCTCTTTCTTCTTGTAATTCCCTCGCGTTTCTTAATTATAACGATTTACCTTAAATTTGGAAATGTCCGATAGTCGGTGCTACATCTCAGCCTACAGACGGATTGACTATTTTAAAAATAGAAGTTTTTCACAGGCTTCATTTCTTGTTTAGGGTATATATGGTAAATTTGGTATGTGCATATTATGGATTACCTTAGAAAGGAGGCAGCATATGGTTAACAATAAAAAGGCGTTTATCGGGTCAATCGTTATGTTGGGTATTTGTATGTGTCTGTTTTTTCCTTATCCTTACAATGAAGCAAGTATGGCACATACTACATTCATGTCAATTCCGATCGAAACACAAGATGGATACGTGTTACTTGGCATCTTTGGCTCGATTTTATTTTTAATTGCTATGATTTTACTACTTAGGAGTATCAACAAATATCATTTTCGAACATTTGTTATTGTAGTATTACTTTATTCATTTTTACCTCATTTGCTTATCGTGGCGTATCAAGAAACCTTTGCTAGTGGCATTATGGCCATTTCATACAAAGGGGAAGGAGAATGTCGTTTTGATATGGTGGAAAAAGACTTCATGAATGGGGAATGTACCATTGTCTTACATAATCGAAGCAATGAAGCTGTGTCCTTTGATTTACAATTTATCGATACGAATTTTTTTAAAGGCGATAAGCGGATGAATTCACTGATGAATATAGCAGGGCCATATCATGTGACCATCGAGGCCAATCGTGAAAAAGCTATTCATCTAAAGGAATTACTCCATTTAACAAATGTTCCTAATCATATAGAGGGAGGTGGCTCCTCCAAGGTGCATGTTCAATTAATAGACGGTGACAAGGAAAGAACTTTATAAATAGTCCATGCGTGGAAAATTTGTTGCGTCTTATAATAGTTTCAACATTGTATTTGCTTTTGTGGTAAACTTGTATTAAATTATAGTAAGCTATGAATTGATCTTGAGAGAGGAGGCAAAAAGTCATGGAAACGATTTTCAGAAGAACGGCGATTGAGGTAAAGACATTTTTACAATTAGATGATTTAGGCTCAAAGGGACCAGTCTGTGGTTTTTTAAGAAAACAGCATAGTGAAAGTAGTAACCGGAAGCTTTTTGCTTTTGTCAGCCATGTGTGAAAAATGACTTTTTAACCATACTAAGTAATTGGTAGACGCCGGTTTATGGCGTCTTTTTTGTTGCGATAAAACGGAGAGAGGGTGAGTGAATTGCTAAAAAAACTAAGACAATTAAGGAATGTTGCAGTGTTCCAAGCGCTTCTAATTTAGAAAAATAATTAGAAGCGAGGAATTTTACTATGAAAAAACAACTAATTTTTACTTCATCATTTCTTTATCTATTTCTAAGTAATTTTTTTATTTTTATAGGATTTGAAATGCTATTGCCTATTTTACCAGCCTATTTATTAACCATAAACGCTAATCCGATGCAAGTAGGCTTGGTGACGACGGTATTTACACTAGGTGCCATTACGATAAGACCTTTTGTAGGGTACTATTTAATGGATCATAAGCGGAAAAAACTAGCGATTGTGGCAAGTATAGCCTTACTCATAATTACAATGCTGTATCCATTGCTTAACACGATTTGGATTTTCCTATTACTCCGACTTTTCCATGGAACAGCGTGGGGTGTATCCACGACAGCCAATAGTACAATGGCTGTAGATAGTATCCCTAAAGCTCGATTAGGAGAGGGAATGGGCTATTTCTCGGTATCCACAACCGTGGGAGCGATTGTTGCACCAAGTCTCGGTATCCTTATTTACAGTACCTTTTCTTTTCACACGCTGATTTGGTCGTCAGCCTTCCTAAGCCTATTTGCGATCATAATGCTTTCCTTTGTGCATGCAACGACACCTATTCAAAATGACAAGCAGCCATTTCGGTTTATGGAAGCGATATTTGAAAAAGAAGTAAGGTTTCAAGCAGTATTGACTGTTGTGACGACGCTTGGTTTTGGCGCTATTATTACATTCTTAGTTCTTTTTGGTGAACAAAAGGGATTAAAGCATATTTTTCTATTCTTTCTTATCAACGCAATTGTTTCCACGTTAATACGTCCTTTTACAGGGAAATGGTTTGATAAGCATGGACCATGGTCGATCATTATTGTGTCAGCGATTTTCGGTTTTCTATCTTTAATCGTGTTATCCTATACTACAAATAATTTCACATTGATTATCGCCGCGATTTTATTTGGTGCAGGCTATGGCACCGTTATGCCGTGCCTACAAACCTGGGCTGTTCAAAAAGTAAGTGAAGCCAAAAGTGGTGCAGCCAATGCCACTTTTCTTTCCAGTTTTGATGTTGGAGTAGGTATGAGCGCATTTATCTTAGGAATTTTAGCTGAATGGATAAGTATAGAAATGATTTTCCGACTTGTTAGCCTTAGCTTTCTTCTTGTCGCTCTGTTAGTCTATCGGGATTACATTCTTAATAAGAAAACAAACCATTAATATAGGAAGAAGGACCAGTCTCAAGTGTCTGGTCCTTTTTTCTTTGACTTATATAATGCAAGGGTAAACTATTTTTCCCAAAGCTCAATCAGTCGACCTTCTGGATCTTTAATCCAAATAAACTTTCCAAATTCGGTACACTTTAGAGGTTTTGCGAGGGGGACATCAAGATGTTCAAGATGCTTTATCATCTCGTTTACATCATGAACTTGGAAATTTAACATCACTTGCTGTTCTGCTGGAAAATAATTGTCCTGTTCAGTGAAAAAAGAAAAGATCGTTTCATTGCCTTCTTGGGGTTTAATGATTGTCCCATTCCAATCGTTTATTTCTAGCATCAAGGTTTCGCTATACCACTTTTTTACAGAAGCTAGATTCTTTGTTCGCCAAAATATACCTCCAAAGCCTTTTATCATCGTCTCGATCTCCTGTCTGTTTACCGTTTCCTCATCTTTTCCATTACTATAGCATGACAAGATGGCCATAAGAAAGAGACAATGCCATTTTGGATGGCCTCTAGCTATTATTCGGTAATCGTTTCTGCAAATGTTTTACGGCCAGGGCTTACTTTATTAATATGAATATCGATTTTACTAATGGAATCTTTGCTTAAAGGAATTTTGCCATCCTTCTCTAATCTCTTCCAAGCCTTTACATTACTACGATAGAGATATTCGGACAGACGAAAGACATCCGCATCCATTTTTAGTCCTTCCTCAAAGGTAGTTAGGATTTCTTCCTTGACGGCTTTTTCTACTTTTTTTCTTACCTGATTGGGTGTTAGCCTCCCTTTAAAACCATTTAAAATCGTATCGAATTTTAAATTTACCTCAAACTTTACGTCATTACCATTCACAATTGGCTTGACTTTGACATCTAGCTTTTTAATATCGACGGTTAAGTAATCACTTTTTTCATTATTTTCTAATTCGACGGTAATTTCTCCTTGCTTTGTTTCATCATTCATCCACTCGATTCCACGTGCCGATTTGCCTTTAATATAGCCTTTAAAACTATCCTTTGAAAGAATACCGACACCAGCAAAAACGGTTTCTGTTTTGGAGCCATCCATTGTTTCCCAGTTTTCGTTGACGGTTACGTAAGGAATTTTCATTTCGTGATTGGGCTCATTTAAGCCAATGACGAGCTGTCTTAAATTAACAGGCTCTACAAATGACTCCTGCTTCGCTGTGTTTTTAGGATTACTCAATTTGGCGGCAGTTGGTGATTTCTCTAACAATGGAGAAACTAATAAAACATCCTCGATAGGATCTTGGGTACAGTAAACCCAAATATGATATCTTGTCTCTCGAAAGCGTAAAAAAGTATCAATAACCGCAATCGCATGTTCATCTTTCATAGCACTCTCTGAGAAGAGAAGAAAGGTCATATGTCCCCAAAATACTTCTTGGTCCATTGAACGATACAATTTGTAAATGGCTTCTTCTATTGTCTTACCCTTCGCTTGACCAATTTCGGTAGGCGCTGCATTAGGGTTAGCTGATTCTGTTTTCGCTACGTTAGCAAAGTTGATAATTTGTAAGTATGCTGTATATTCATTATCCTTGTAGTCAACCCCCACACCTTGTACGTAATACATGCGTTGCGGCTCTGTTACATCCCAACAGCCTGATAGCAGTAGTGTAGTCGTCAGCATTAAAATAACAATCGCAATTTGTTTTTGGCTCATATATCTCCCTACTTTTTGAAGTTCGTGTATATTAGTTTGTACAAGAACGCAAGGTATTATAAGTAGAGACCATTTGTATGTAGGAAAGTGCTGCTCTCGTCAAAATGACGTAGAGACAGCACTAATGATTTTAGTGGAAATATTTTTGGACGCGTTCAACGACCTCGTTTGCCGATAGTCCATTCGCATCAATCACAGGACCTTCCATAACTGGATCACTAATTCCCATGACATCGCGATCCTGACCTGTAATAATACAAGCATCACATTTTTTCGCATCCTCTTCATTGCGAAGCTGGATGACTTCAAAGCCTTGTGCTTTTAAAGCATCTTCGATATTCGTTAATGATTGTTCCACACCAATAATTCTAGACATTTCTTGTCCACCTCCTACAAATAATGTGCCATTTCAGGTTGCTCATTATTCATACTATTTTTTAGTGGGGAGAGATAATTTCTAGAGATCCGTGCGTAATAGGGGTTGTGTACTACATCTAAAAGAACCGCCAAAGCTTCGAGAAATCGTAAAATCAACATATTCTACGGTGATACCTCTCTTCGCTAGTTGCTCGCCAATCCATGTAAATTCTTTGTCTGTAATATAGACTTCTTCATTAATAGGTAAGCCGTTAGTAGCAAGTTTTGCGGCATCCTCTAGGGAAACGTGAATTTTATCCCAATCTTTTAGCTGTTTGGGAATACCATCAATGAGTGCTTCCTCGCAGACAATCATTAGACCCTCTCTAACGAGGCTAAGCGCACAGTCGAGATGAAGAATGGTTGGATGAAGCGGCACTTCGACCACCGTATAATCAAAGTTACTCGCTAAATTACGCAGCCACTGCACACCATTTTTATTGGAGGCTAGTCCTGAATTCCCGACAAAAATCGTTTTATCTAACACTAACACATCGCCGCCCTCTAAGAACGGGCCAGCTTCAGAATCTAAACCATCTGCCATATCAGGCTTTGGAATGGAGACATAGAAACATTGATTTTCATTTGCTTCCTGTGCTAAAAGATTACGTACGGGCAAAACTTCGTTGCGTCTATGTGGGAATCGAAGGGAGCCCTCGATTAAAAAATGGCCGATAGTGAAAAAGGGATCGCGAACGAAGAAATTGCTATAGCCATCTTCTTTTCCTACTTTTTTTTCATAGTCTGTTAAACGTCTTGGTACTTGTACTTCTACCCCGTATTTTTCTAATACTTTTTTTAAATTTGCTCGTTCCAATTCCCATTGCTGCTGTCTTTCTGGAAAGACATCTTTAAAATTTTTACCGAGTGTATCTACGCTTGCATAAAGTGCTAGTGTTTCTTCTGTTAAAAATTCATCATCTGTTGGAGCCTCCTTAGCTGGAAAAGCAAATTCCGATTGCGCCATGACAACTCGTTTTAAAGGAGCAAACTCACTTTTTACAAAAATATTCGTCATCTTACTGCCTCCTGTTGTATGATTTAGAAAAAGTAGTGAAAATTTTTCCTGTGATGTTCCTTATCGTAAGATATATAGTTACTATATAGTCAAGGATGGGCTGTAAGGTGGTGAAATGATGGGCATTGCAGAAGTGTTGACCATTGTCTTTGTCGTATTAAAGCTAACAGATGTCATTACATGGTCGTGGTGGCTGGTATTATTACCAGCGATTCTTTCATTTAGTCTCTATGCCATTATTGGGCTGGTGAAGCTTGGGATGGTATTGATTGCTATGGTAGCAGTGAAAAGGCGGGAAAAGAAAGCAGAATTATGAAATCATAGTAGCCAAATTACTAGTAATCAGAACAACCAGGTTCTTCTTTTGTTTCGCATAGTCATGTAGGATCGTATTGGAGATTAGAGCATGAAAAAGGTGAGGTTAGTCCAATTAGGTCCACCCTCACCATTTTATTATTTGCTTAATTCATAAGTTTTCACAGCTGGAGGAACAAAGCTTTCACATTTATCTAATAGTGCTGCTGCGTCCTCATCAACAATAAGTGCCTCGCGATATTGTGCTTTTAAAAATTGTTCATTTTGCATATGGTCAAAGAATGATATTAATAAATCAAAATAGTTTTCCATATTGAAAATAGCACAAGGTTTTTGAAGCAGCCCGATTTGATTCCACGTAAATACTTCAAAAAATTCCTCTAATGTTCCAGGTCCACCAGGAAGGGCAATAAAGCCATCTGCTAATTCCATCATTTTACTTTTACGTTCATGCATTGTCTTTACAACAATCAGCTCTGTCAGCTGTTGATGCGCAATTTCACGTTCTTCTAATAATGTCGGAATCACCCCAATGACCTTGCCGCCTTCTTCTAGCACTGTATTCGCTACTGTTGCCATGATGCCTACAGAAGCACCACCATAAATAAGAGTAATTTGTCTTTTGGCTAATTCTTTTCCTAGTAAAATCGCTCCTTGACGATAAGCATCGGAAGCGCCTAGACTGGATCCGCAAAATACGGCAATACTTTTCATAGCTGATTTCCTCCATATCTGATCGAATTCTTTTATAGTATAATTTATTTTGAAGAGGAAGGAAATGGAGGAAACTGAATTGGAACTAAATGAATTTCAACGCTGGGTAAAGGATTACTATGAAGCACGTGGCTGGTCAGAGCTTAATATTTTTACACGTATTGGCTTCTTGGCAGAAGAAACAGGTGAGGTAGCCAGGGCGATTCGAGCAATCGAGATTGGTAGAGATCGACCAGATGAAAAAACACCATCCTTTGAAGAAAATAAGCAGGAGCTAATTGAAGAGCTAGGGGATGTCTTAGGAAATCTTATCGTGATTGCCAATCAGTACAATATTCCATTAGAAGAAATATTTGCAGCTCATCAAGACAAGCTGATAAAGCGTTACCAGGAATAGGAGGAGCGAGATGGAATATCAAGTAGAGGTTTTACGGGGACAGCATGAGGATTTTACAAATTTTTTAAGCGAAAAAATTCGTGCCTATAATAATGAGCAATCTCCTTATCATCGCGAAAGTAGAAAGAAGGGTGCGGTTCTTCCTTTACAGTTAATCGTCACAGATCAACAGCAGCAATGGATAGGTGGTATAACAGCTGAAGTCTACTGGGGATGGATAGAAATACATAAATTTTGGTTTAGTAAAGAATATCGTGGAAAGGGAATTGGCACAAAACTCTTAGCACAGGTAGAGTTAGTAGCCAAGGACATGGGGGCAACAAAAGCTCTACTGACAACCTACGAGTTTCAAGCGCGTACCTTTTATGAGGCACATGGCTATCAAGTAGTGGGGGAAATTAAAGATTATCCACCAGGCAGTAGCTACTATACGATGGTGAAAGTGCTACATTAAGAATAGACTGTCTAAGGAGATAGACAGCCTGTTTTAATTGACATCGCCCAAATAGATTGTTGTTTGTTGTTCTCGTATAAATTTCTGTAATGGTTGGGTAATCGCTTTGGGGTAAATTCTATATGTATGAAGCTTTTCAATCGGTATCCATTGTGTCCCAATTTGAAGACTATCAGGATTCGTTGGTTGACAAGTTTGCGCATTTAGCTGACAGAGGAAATAATATTCTACCTGATGTACATCAGCGTCAAAGGCGGCATGCTCATGATTTTGTCCGATGTATTCACGGATAAATAACAGCTCTCCAATGTGAACGGAGGAGCCAATTTCCTCCAGGCATTCCCTTTGCAACGTCTTGTGAAAGGTCTCTCCATGCTCCTGTCCACCACCTGGACAAAGGTAAAAGTAGCCCTCTATATCTTGATTTTTTGTTAGCAATAGTTTCCCATCCACGATGATGATGGCTTTGACAGAATTTCTAATCATGGACTTCTCCTTTTAATTGTTATTTTTCGTGATCATGACTAAAACGCTTCATGAATGTCTACCTTAGTAAAAAGGGGAGATGAAGCGTGTATTCAATGTCCAATTTTAAATTACTTGTCGAAAAACAGACCGAAATTGATACCATTTATCAGAAATGTAATGATTTAATTCAATCAACTGTTACACCAAAGCTAGATGCAGAGGTCGAGCAGTTTTTAATGCTAGTTGAACAGCATTTGACACAGCAAGGCTTTACCATTACGAATACATCAACAGGGTTAATCGCCAATTATCAAGAGGCTGTCATTAATGTAGATAAACATTCAAAGCATTTGGAAGAATGCTTTTTTATCAATTTAAATAGTTATGCTGAGGATCAAGTCTCTATTGTACTCGATATCTCACCAACGATGCTACCGAAAATTTCAAACCAGCTCGATGGCTACACAGATATTATAGAGCAAATGACGGATAAGCTAAAGCAAGCAAAAAGTCTAGAGAAAGCCTGTACGAATCCCAAATTTCTTTATAAAACGCAAAGCAACAAAGTTTTTCATACCCCTCAGGAAGTGTTGGATTATTATTTTCAAGGATAGGAGAAGCAGCTAGAAAAAACTAGTAGGTGTATAAAAAATGGAAAATTGATGTTGAGGACTGACCTCAACAGTATAGACAAATAAAAAAATACACCTTCGATTGAATATGGGGTTAAAAATTAAATTTCAATTAGGAGGTGATTTTTCTAAGAGTAAAAGGTTTTAAATGAATTAAATGATCCCTATTGCGAAATATATATATAAAGGATGATGATTCAATTACAAATCACCATCCTTTTTAGCGTATTAAATAAGTAAAACATACTTAATCTGTAAATAAACCATTCCTTAATCCGTTTCAAAGGGCTTTTCTTTATACTTGGAAACATCATAACGCCCAATTACTTGATAATTAGACGTTTCATCGTCAGCCTTGAATTTATTGAAATCAGCTACATCCAGAGCATCTGTCATCATCTTCAATAAATATTGTGGTTCCGGAGCTTCTTCTACTGCTGCAAGAACTAGTGCATTTCGTAAATATCCTGCATACTGTGAGAGCAATTGAGCATTGAAGTCTAGCCTATTTGCTTCAGCAAAAAGCTTCATGAAAATCGATACCGTTCGTGTATTTCCTTCTCGGAAAGGATGAACACGCCAAAGTTATGTCATAAATGAAGAAAAGTCCTCAACAAGGAGAGGATTAGAATACTTCCATTGCTTAGATTTAGACCAACTGAAAATAGTTTTTAAATCAGATACAATGTGATCTTTATCACTATAAGCAACAGATAATCCGCTTAAAACATGTTCGCTTTTATAAATATTGACTGTGCGGAATTCTCCTGCCCATAAATATAGTTCATGAAAAAGGAAGTGATGAATCTTTTGAAGACTTTTATATTTTTGGAAGTCAATCTCATGCGTGATAGAAGAAATATCTATAATCCCAGCGATTAACAGTTGTGCTTCAACGTCAATCAATTGTTGTTCATCTCGAATATTTAATTTGTTGATTAAGACATTTGTATTAGGATAAATATATGGGTCCATAAACTACTGTGAAGCCCTTGTATATTTTTCAACAATCGCTTGTTTCAATTGGCTGGATGATACTTGACCATTTTCATATTGGTTTAAGAGGTTCTGTGTAAATGCGCTCGGTTTTCCACCGTCAATGGCAGCCATACCAACTGCGAATTGCACTTGCTTTTTACGTTCTAAGGATGAATTTTCTTTCATAAATAACACCCCTCACTTTAATGGTATATCTATTATATCAGTTTTATGCATCAGGAGATAGTTAGATCACTGCACGATGCCTACTGACATAGTTCAATCTTTGTCATTAAGTATTTACACTTTGAGTGAGAAAATTCAATAGGTGCCAGTGGGGAAAATTTAGAGCTAGGCTATCCTATAATCAAAGTGGGTGAAATTTTACGAAGAGTAAAATTTCACCCACTTTTTCTATTCGGAGGAGAGGTTTTGTTCTAGTCTTTCATCTATCTAAAAGCGATAGCGATTGGAAGCCCGCTTTCTTCCATTATCGAATAAACTTTCTCCCGCAAAGCCACATTATCAAGGATAGACCTAAGAAATAAAGTGGCATTGTCAGTAAAGAACCGTTATGCAGTAAGCTCATACCAGATGTGATGGCACTGACGAGTAAGTAATAGCCGAGACTAAAGATAGCGCCTGCTGTGCCAATCACATCCTGAAAATCTACTAACGCTAAACTTAAGCAATTAGGAAGTGCGATGCCAGAGCCTAGCAGTGTGATAAAAATAGTAATCAGCATACCAATGGCCATCTTGCTCGCGTGCAATGGCAGGGTACAAACGATGGTTAAAAGCAAAGTGCCACCAAGCATTACCAAACAGCCAACATGGATGATTTTTTGTGGCGAATGGCTAATGACGAGTCGCTTTGAAATCATAGCCCCTATTATGGAAGCAAGGGCAACGATAATGCCAAGAAATCCGTACAGGCCAGGTGACAGCTGGAAATGTTCGATGAATATAAAGGGTGCTTCGGCATAGTAGCTAAATAGAACACCATTAATACCTCCTATTAGTAGCCCATAGACAAGCACGATGGGTGAAGCAAAAATGCGTTTGACGACAGGCCAAATCGCTGTTCTTTGTCTTGTTGCAGGATTGGTTGTTTCTGGAAGTCTGCAATAAGCATAGATAAACAACAGGATACTCATGATGACAAGGACAAAAAACACGGCTCGAAAGCCTAGTGCTTGATCCACCCAACCACCAATTAACGGCCCTATAGCTGGGGTAAAGGCAATGACGGCTGAAATTTGAGCAAACATAGCATGGCGTTGACTTCCGGTCACACTTTCACGCAAAATGGTTTGCGTAATAATGGAGCCAGTTGCAGCGCCGAATGCTTGTAGCAATCGACTTGCTAATAGAAAAGGGATTGTCTCTGCGTAAAAGCAGAGTAGGCTACCTATTCCATAAAAAATTAAACCACCTAGCATGGCAGGTCTACGGCCAATAAAATCAGAAATCCATCCCCAGCAGAAAACGCCGAACGCAAAGCCCATAAAATAGATGCTTAATGTTAATTGGACAGAGCTATTGGCTACATCAAGTGCAGCGGCAATATCCGGAAGTGATGGTGTGTATATTGTTTCACTAATTTGTGGAAAAGCCACAAGAACAATCATTAATAATAAAGATGGTACTGCCTGTTTTTTCAACATATTGCCCTCCTACAAGCAAAATTCTACTTTGTTAGTTTCAAGTAGATTGCGTAGCTAGGGAAACGGCGGGACCATTATAAGAATACGTTCATAGGATGTCATGTTGAAATCACCTTTATATGCTTGAAGTAGGAGTGCATAGTCTAGCAACTATTATAGGCTATTTTACAATAATTATATAGTAATAATTGCTAAAGCTAAGAGATATTGCTTGTATATGGAAGGGGGATTTTGTAAAATGGAACATATGTTCTTTTGAGAGGGTGTATCTAATTGAATTTTGAGCTAACTTTATTTACTTCTAGTGATATTCAGGGATTAATCGAGCTATCAGCTTCCGTTGGATGGGATTACGATGCCTACGAAATTGAAACGATTATGGCAGCAGGTAGAATAGTTGGACATAAAAATATGGAAGGAAAAATTGTTTCCTGTGCAGCTATTATTCCCTACGACACAAATGTAGCTTCCATTGGCATGGTAATTGTGCATGAGCAATGCAGAGGTTTTGGCTTAGGTAGAATTGTTACACAAGCCTGTATCGATAGTGTTTCAGCGGAAACAGCAATTATGCTGGTAGCTACAAAAGAAGGTGAACCTTTATATCAAAAAATGGGCTTCACGACTGTTGAGCATGTACATAAATATTTTGCAGACAAATATGTTGAGACGACAAGCGAAGCCGATTTTTTAGGCACCATCAAAGAATTTCAAGAACAGGATTTTGAACAGCTTGCCCAACTTGACGCAGCAGCCTTTGGGGGTAGTAGAAGAATCTTTTTGCGTAAAAGAATACAGCAGTCACAGCGCTGTGTTGTTGTCAAAAATCAAGACAACCAAATGATTGGCTATGGCTTAACAATCGCGGGGCCAATTTATCTACTTTTAGGGCCAATCGTCGCACCAAGTAAAGAAATAGCGCATCATATTATCAATGAATTGGCTAAGGGCTATCAGGGGAAATTACGTATCGACTGTCCATCTGTTCAACAGGAGCTTGGTCCAATTTTACAACAAAGTGGTTTTACGATGGCTGCCACACCACTGTCATGATCCGTAATGCCAAAAAAATACCTACAAGAAATCAAACATTATTTGCTCTAGCAGCACAAGCTTTCGGGTAATCAAACGTGCAAGCCTACTTTGGGGTTTGCACGTTTGTATTGTCAAAAAAGGATTTTGAAGGAAGAGTAGAGAATGATATGGATGGTAGAGGAGGGGAACAGCATGTTTCCAGAATTAGAAACAGCAAGACTTAGGTTAAGAGAACTCACAGAGGAGGATGTTCCTGCGATTTTTCGTTGCTTTTCCAATGAGGCTTTAACACGCTATTATGGGCAGGAGCCTTTTACTGACACACAGCAGGCTGAGCAGTTAATTAAGCAATTTGCTAAAAATTTTGAGGAAAAGCGTGGGATTCGTTGGGGAATTGAACGAAAAGATTCGAATGAAGTGATTGGTACAGTTGGCTTCCATTTATGGTCGACGGCACATCAACGAGCGGAAATTGGCTATGAAATTCATCCTGATTACTGGCGGCAGGGTTATACAAAAGAAGCTGTACAGAAAGTAATTGCATATGGTTTTGGGGATATGAACTTAAACCGGATTGGAGCCGTTGTTTTTTTAGAGAATGAGGCATCTTCCAAGCTTTTAATTCAGCTTGGATTCCAACAGGAGGGCATATTGAGGGACTATATGTATCAAAAGGGACAAGCACATGATACATTTATCTATTCTTTGTTAAAAAAAGAAGAATAACGTAGCTTTAGCGCATTTATAGAATAATCATTTACTTGGAAATGGATAATAAATAATAATTTAGATGGAGTTTTGAGGCTGCTTTTTTCGGTTATAGTTCTTATATGAACAACAATTCATAAGTTCGTGTAAAAAAGTAACAGATAAGGGGCTGGGTGTTATGGAGCAATATAGCACAGCTTATTTTCAAAAGCTAGATTTACTGTCAAGCTTATACGCGGGACAGGCTGCTTTAAAGGATTCCCTTCCAACAGAGAAGGTCAAGCGAATGGAGCGCTATCAACAAATTGAAGCGGCGATTACAAAACTAAATAACGAAATTAGAATAATTGAACGGACCATATTAAAGTCCTCCCATCCTACTAGAAATAGTTAATGGTAGCTCAACCCATGCATATCCCAGCATGGGCTTTTCGTTTGATAAGGTAAGCTTATGTATTTTTATAATAATTATAGATTTTTCTTATGGGTGATCTACTAGTACACTAAAATAAAAGGGGAGGGTGAAGAGAATGGGGATTGATTTCCATAATCAGCAACATCGTACGTCTTATACAACTAGACAGGCAGATAGCTCATGGAAGGCAGCGTTAGCGAAACATATTCCTTTTCATAGTATGGGAAGGGCAGTAGATATCGGCTGTGGCGGAGGGATTTATGCCAAGGCACTTGTCGATATGGGGGTGGCATCTGTAACAGGTGTAGACTTTTCACTAGCCATGCTAGACGGAGCGAAAGAAAATTGTCGAGCATATCCGCAAATCACATTTGTGCAAGGAAATGCTTTCAATACAGGGCTTGCAGGGGATACTTTTGATATCGTGCTTGAAAGAGCCTTAATTCATCATATACAAGATGTCAAAGCATGCTTTCAAGAGGCATTTCGGCTTTTACAGCAAGGCGGTTATTTTATCGTACAGGATCGCACCCCAGAGGATTGCTTACTTCCAGGGGATGCTCATCATATAAGGGGCTATTTCTTTGAAAGTTTTCCTTCGCTTATTCAAAAGGAAGTAGAGCGCAGACACACTAGTCAGTTGGTGACAGAAAGCTTACAAGAAGTAGGCTTTCAAGAAATTAGTGAGCTCAAACTATGGGAGACGAGACAGGTCTATGCCAATAAGGAGCAATTATTGGCTGATTTACAAGGTAGAGTGGGGCGTAGTCTATTGCATGAATTGAATGACAACCAATTATCGACCCTTCTTGAACATATAAGGAATGCAATTACCACTGAAGGTTCCATCATTGAAAAGGATCGATGGACGATTTGGATCGCCAAGAAAAAATAATAACCACCTTCTGGAGAGGATCAACCCTCTCCATTTTTATTCGATTGCAGCATCAAAATCTTACTCCGCTTTCTCAGAGCTATCCGTCAATTTACAGGATCTATCCGCCACTTTTAACTTTCTATCCATCACTTTAGGATTGCTATCCACTACTTTGCACATTTTATCCGCTTTCCCAGAGAAAACCCTTATAGCATCACTATAAGGGATTATTTAGCAAGTGCTAGCAAAAATTCATCGCGGTCTGCTTCTTCCTGCATTTTACTATCGACAAGCATTGCACCTGATTGAACACTTGTGATGTCGTTGTCTACCAGAAACTGTACATTGACCTTGGCTACTTCATTGTTCACCGTGCAATCACCCTCAAACTCTACAACATCCTGTCCCTTTTGTGTTTCAAAATAGACCCAATATGGATTTTCACAGGCAGAGGCAAAGGCACTCTCCAAAGTTTTTGCGCTATTTTCATAGGAATAGTTTTTTACGTATGTAATATATTCATTGTCTGTAATATCCTTTTGTGGACCATAGAAGTACCAAAATACCGCTAAGATACCG
This sequence comes from Lysinibacillus sp. 1 U-2021, assembly GCF_029916965.1. NCBI lineage: Bacteria > Bacillati > Bacillota > Bacilli > Caryophanales > Bacillaceae > Lysinibacillus > Lysinibacillus sp. 1 U-2021. The sequence goes on along the minus strand of NZ_CP123966.1, from coordinate 2,499,190 downwards.
ATTGGCACAATCCACAGTATATTTCTCTTACTTAATTTCCCCATGTGTTATATCCCCCTTTATGTGAATATTTTAACATCTTCTTTTGCATTTTTGCTAGCTTACGATAATATTTTCTATTGAAGGCTGCGATTCTGTTCACAGCGTGAGCTTTGAATTCAGGTGGCAGTTATGATAACGTTAGTTGATAGATTTGTTTCGATGTCGCCAAATGGCTTGGTGAAGGAGGTTTTTACATGCATAAAAGAAGACGTGGTGTGCTGCTAGTTCTTGTGCTGATGTTAATGGGTCTAGCCTTTTTTATCGGCATGAAAATGAGGCCAGTCACACTACCGACTAGAAATCCTGAGACAACGCCCGTTCAAGAGGATGCGTCCGAACAGGAAGGTGGTTCAGACAATATAGAGGTCCTCATTCAGGATATTGCTCAATTCGCACGAGAAGGAAAAGTACCTGATGTGCCATTTGCAGCAGGAGATACAGAACAACAAGTGGTTCGTGAGCAATGGGGAGAACCGCAGCAGGTCACGGAATCCGCCAATGGACAATATGAGGATTATGAGGATGTGACGATTGGTTATCGAGGTTCACAGGCCTTCGATATCCGTTCATCGAAAGAGAATATTAAAAGCATTCGTTTAGCAGATATTAAAAATAAGTTGGGTGAACCTGATGAAGTTCGTTACTATCAGGATCCTTCAACCGATCAAATTATTCTTGTCTACCAAGTAAATGCCAGCTATCAATTAAAGTGGATTTTACCGAAACCGATTGACAGTGATGCCAATCCTACTGTTCATCATATTTCGGTCTATACGGAACTGAAGCCACAAGCGCCAGATACGGTGGAACAAATGACATTGGACGAGAAAATCGGTCAAATGATGTTTGCAGGTGTTTCAGGTACGACGCTTCAGCAGGAGACAATAAGCCTTATTCAAAAGGCTAAAGTAGGTGGTTTAATTCTTTATGGCAATAATCTTGAAACACCCCAGCAAACGGTCACATTGATGAATGACCTAATGGCTGCCAATTCGAATAATCAGCTACCACTTTTCCTTGGCACCGACCAAGAGGGTGGGAAAGTAGTCAGATTACCAGGCGCTTTAAAAAATTTCCCAACGAACCAAAAAATTGGGGACATTAACCAATCCAAGTTTTCATTTGAAGTAGGCCAATTATTAGGGGAGCAATTAAAGGCATTTGGCTTCAATCTGGACTTTGCGCCTGTATTAGATGTCAATAGTAATCCGAATAATCCAATTATCGGGGATCGTTCGTTTTCCAATGATCCAGCTATTGTCAGCAAATTGGGCATTCAAACAATGAAGGGTCTGGCGTCGGAGCAGGTTATTCCTGTCGTGAAGCATTTCCCTGGGCATGGTGACACATCTGTGGATTCCCACTTAGAATTGCCAAAGGTGACAAAAAGCTTGAACGATTTGAATAGGCTAGAGCTTGTCCCATTTAAAGAGGCCATTAACAATGGTGCAGATGTCGTCATGGTCGCACATATTTTATTGCCAAAGATCGATCCCCAGTATCCTTCCTCCATGTCGAAGGAAATTATCACAGGTATACTAAGAAAGCAACTGGGCTTTGACGGTGTTGTGATGACTGATGATATGACGATGAAGGCCATCACGAATCATTATGCGATCGGGCAAGCAGCTGTCGATTCAATCAAGGCTGGTAGTGATATTATTTTAATCGCTCATGAATATGCCAATATTACAGATGCGATAGAAGCGGTGAAGGTAGCCGTCAGCAATGGGGAAATAACAGAGGAACGCATCAATGAAAGTGTCCAAAGAATCCTAAAACTAAAAGAAAAATATCAGCTTGTCAATCAGCCCGTGCCAGCAGTTGATATCAACAAGCTTAATACGGACATCGAAAAAGTTTTAAATACGTATATGAAATAAACGCAAAAAGGGACATACAGCTACCAGTGTATGTTCCTTTTTGTGAATGATGGATAGGGTGAGAACGTGGATAAGGAATTCAAATTAGCTAGTCAATTATTACTGTTACTAGATTCTGAACAAAGATGGTTTACTTTAGGGGAGGTTGAAAAAAGCTTACATATTTCAGATAAGACCATACGGAAGCTCGTAGAAGAGATCAATCGGCAATTACCAGCAACAATGACGATTGACGTATCTAGAGGAAAGGGAATTTTTCTACAACGAGATGGGCGAAGTACAACCGTTAGTGAAGTGCTTTCGAGCATGTTCAGGCAAACCATCTTCTATCGCTTCATGCACTTATTGTTTATCAATGGGCAACCTTATTCGATGGAGGAGCTAGCAGAGGCGATGTTTATGAGCACTTCCTCGTTGAAGAAGCTGATTACGCAACTAAATAATCATGATTTGAAGCCGTATAAGCTACGCATTACATACTCGACGCCCGCCGTAAAGGGAAATGAATTGAATATCCGCTATTTTTATTGGAAATTATATGGTGATGCCTATGAGTATACAGGATGGCCATTTACCAATAGTGACTTTGATTTTATCAATCAATGCATCACGCAAATAGAGCATGAGCAAAACATTGTTTATTTTATTAACTCCAAAAGGAAATTATCCTTTTTAGTGGCAATTGTCTTGGAAAGAGCCAGAAAGGGGAACTATGTCAAAATTACGGAGGATAATTACGCCTGGGAAAGAGGAATGTTCTATTTGCTGGTAAAAGACTTTGCACAGGCATTGGAAGAAAAATTCTCGATTGAATTACCAAAGAGTGAGTTGTTTTTTATGCAATCTCTATTTAGTCTAAGCCAATATCATTATTATGAAGGATCAGACATGACGCCAATGAAGGAAATCGAATTATATAAAAATAAAGAAATTGATCAAATGGCGCAGCAGTTGTTCACCTTATTGGCAAAGGCTTACCCTCATCTACATATGAATGAGCGGTTTAGCTTGGAGGTATATGAGTTTTTAGACAAGCTTTTAATCGATAATGCCATCCCTGAATGGCTGATGATTTCAAAAAGTAATTTAACAAACTATGTTCAAATTGAATGTCAGCAAATTTACCAAGATATGCAGGTCTGTATGCAAACATGGAAAAAAGCGTACCCTTCTATCCTGTATAATGACTTTCATTTAACCAAGCTTACCTTGCTTGTTCGTTCAGGGCTACGTTATAAAAGTAAACGAGCCTTCTTGGTTATTGGAGAGGAATTTTCAATTCGCCATTATATCGCCAATTTAATCAAGAATGAAATTGGGGACCAGCTGATTATTAATACCTCTATTATGAAGGGATTAACGGATGAGATGGTACAGCAGCATCACATTGATTTTGTCATAAGTAATTTTCCCGTTGCCTTGACGACAGTGCCGGTTGTTATTATATCTACGATTCCTACCAAAAGGGACTTAGATAATATTCGTCAAGAATTACTTCGGTAATTTGGTCAATTATTTCCCGTACACAACGTAACAAAATGGTCTAGTTTGTCAGGATTATTAAACCTTATACTCATAGTAGTTTCTGAACAGATTTCTTGTAAAAGAAGTAGTTTTGGAAATGGCTGTGGGTATTTTTTATGGGTAAATGAAAACGGTTACCTAATTGGATTGGAGATAAATGACAAGTTTTTGGAGGAATGAAAATGAGTAGACATTTAGGAGCAAAAAAGGGAGAAATAGCTGAGCGTGTCTTGCTGCCTGGAGACCCTTTACGTGCAAGATTTGTAGCAGAGCATTTTTTAGAGAATGTCTATTGCTATAACGAAGTAAGAGGAATGTATGGGTATACAGGAACGTTCAAAGGTGTACCGATTTCCGTGCAGGGGACGGGCATGGGGAATCCATCGATGAGTATTTACGGTACTGAATTGGTCAACGATTATGGCGTGAAAAAATTGATTCGTATTGGCACATGTGGCGCGATGCAAAAGGACATTCAAATCCGTGATATCATTCTAGCCCAAGCAGTGTCTTCAGACAGCAATTTGACGGAGAAAATTTTCTACGGCAATAATTACGCACCAATTGCGGATTTTTCCTTATTAATGAAAGCGTTTCAACGAGCGCAAGGGAAAAAAGGCAATGTGTTTGTTGGCAATATTTATAATTCAGATGAATTTTATCGTGAAACATTAGACAGGCTTCATAAGTTTATGGAATTCGGTGTTTTAGGGGTAGAAATGGAAAGCACCGCCCTCTATACGTTAGCCGCAAAATATGGGGTAAAGGCATTGTCTATTTTGACGGTAGGTAGTCAACTATTAACAAATGAAAGCTTAACGCACGAGGAAAGTGAAAAATCCTTTTTTGATATGGTGGACATTGCTCTTCATACAATCATCGATGCGTAAGGGATTGCATGGGATGGGAAGAAAAAGTATTTGAAAACATTGTTCGTTACGGAGGGGACAACATGCATTATATTATTTCGATAGTAGGTCTACTACTCGTGCTATTTTTAGCATGGCTTGCAAGTAATAATAAGAAAAATATTAAATATCGCCCAATCATTGTGATGATTGTTATCCAGCTTGTTTTAGGGTTTCTATTACTGAAGACAGGTATTGGGGAATTTTTAATTAAAGGATTTGCTGATAGCTTTGCAAAACTACTTGAATATGCCAATGAGGGCACAAATTTTGTATTTGGTGGGATGGCGAATGAGGGTGCACATACATTTTTCCTCTATGTTTTAATGCCAATCGTATTTATGTCAGCCATCATCGGCATATTGCAACATTATAAAATTCTACCGTTTATGATTAAATATATAGGTTTCGTATTAAGTAAAATCAATGGCATGGGAAAACTAGAATCCTATAATGCGGTTGCAGCGGCAATCGTAGGGCAAAATGAAGTATTCATTTCAGTGAAAAATCAAATCGGCTTTTTACCAAAGCATCGGCTTTATACCTTATGTGCTTCTGCGATGTCAACGGTATCGATGTCCATTGTGGGCTCTTATATGACGATGCTAGAGCCAAAGTATGTAGTGGCAGCTCTCATATTAAACTTGTTTGGTGGTTTTATCGTGGCCTCAATCATTAACCCGTATGAAGTACAAGCGGAGGAAGATATAATCGAAGTGCAGGAAGGTGAAAAGCAAACGTTTTTTGAAATGCTAGGCGAATACATTATGGACGGTTTTAAGGTAGCCATCATCGTCGGGGTTATGTTAGTAGGCTTTGTTGGGTTAATTGCCCTCATTAATGGTGTGTTTAATGGCATTTTCGGTATCACATTCCAAGGTTTCCTAGGCTATGTCTTTGCCCCAATTGCGTTTGTCATGGGTGTACCTTGGCATGAAGCTGTGAATGCAGGGAGTATCATGGCGACAAAGCTTGTGGCAAATGAATTCGTTGCCATGCTGGACTTCGTTAAAATCCAAGATAGCTTCAGTGAGCGTACAGCAGCGATTGTCTCTGTATTCCTCATATCCTTTGCTAACTTTGGCTCAATTGGTACCATTGTAGGTGCTGTAAAAGGGTTAAATGAAAAGCAAGGCAATGTAGTGGCACGCTTTGGATTAAAATTGCTATACGGTGCCTCACTTGTAAGTGTTCTATCAGCCATCATTATTGGGATTGTATTTTAATTAGAAGAAATTAAAGGGCATATTTTAGGCGTATCAATCCCTAAAATATGCTTTTTTTTGATCTTTTGTCAGGTGAGAAACATTGTAACTTTCTTCCATGATTTTCGTTTGATAGATTAAGGGGTTTAATTGTACCTATAGTAAAAATTCATAAGGGGAGGGATAAGAATGAAAACTTTCTATCATTGTTTAATCATGTGGATACCTTTTATAGTGCTGTTTGCCTTAGCTGGATTTGGCTTAGAAGTTTTAGAAGGAAGAAAAATCAGGACATCAGAATATATGACGGGATTTCGTGATTTAGGCGTTGGTTATATGTTCTTAATGAGCTCTTTTGCTTTTATTCTCTATCCGATTTCGTTTTTACCGCTAACATTTATTGTGAGTCGTTTTATGAAAAATTGGCTGTTCAAAGTGGTTACCTTCACTTTATTTGGTGGGGCAATAGGGGCTTTTTCTTTCGTAATCATTTATGATTCGCGATTTATAGAAGAATATAATTTAAGTATTATCAATTCGATGCTTATTTTTGGTATTGCGAGTTTACTCTATGCTTTAGTAGAAAATGCGGTGAAGAAAAATATAAAATTTGTTTAACGAATGAATGTGTCTTTTTTTATCTAGCGGCATATGGAAAATTATTTCTACTCATTTCAGTCTAATTACCGATAGCATATTAACGGATTATCCTTTATGGTTAATAGGTCGTAAAAGACACTATCAGGAATATCCTGCAAATATTGAAATGATAGGTGGAAAACAATGAATTATCGAGTTTTATTATATTACCATTACACGAAGATTGAAGACCCAGAGACGTTTTCAGCAACGCACTTAGAAATGTGTAAAGAAATCGGTTTAAAAGGTCGTATTTTAGTAGCCAATGAGGGCATCAATGGGACTGTTTCGGGGACGATTGAGCAAACAGAGCAATATATGGCAAACATGCAAGCAGACCCATTATTCGAAGGCATTGTCTTTAAAATTGATGCGGCAGAAGGACATGCATTCAAAAAAATGCACGTTCGCCCACGTCCTGAGTTAGTCAACTTAGGCCTAGAAGAAGACGTCAACCCACATGAATTAACAGGTCGCTACCTGTCACCAGAACAATTCCTTGCTGAAATGCAAGATGAAAATACAGTAGTATTAGATGTGCGTAACACGTATGAATACGATGTCGGCCATTTTCGTGGCGCGATTCGACCAGAGGTAAAAAATTTCCGTGATACACCAGAATGGGTCCGTGCAAACCGTGAGCTATTCGAAGGGAAAAATGTTTTAACATATTGCACGGGTGGTATTCGTTGTGAGAAGTTTTCGGGTTGGATGAAACGTGAAGGCTTTGGCGATGTCGGTCAATTACATGGTGGTGTAGCAACATATGGAAAAGATCCTGTGGCGAAAGGTCAATTATGGGATGGTCAAATGTACGTTTTCGATGAGCGTTTAACGGTGCCAATCAATCAAGTAGAGCATGTGATTGTCGGTCGTGATCACTATGACGGTGAACCTTGTGAACGCTACATTAACTGTGCAAATCCTGAATGTAACAAGCAAATCATCGCATCTGAAGAAAATGAAGCAAAGCATTTAGGTGGCTGTACAATCGAATGTACAAAGCATGCGCGCAATCGCTACATCGTGCGTCACAATTTAACAGAAGAGCAAGTAGCTCAAGCAATTGAGGCGTTAATTTAAACAAACAAAGCGTTATTAAATATCTTTCATAACCTACTTTATAGAGGTTCTTCAAACACTCAATGTAAGTGTTCAAACTATCCATTTCAACATTGGACTAGTCTGCTCGCTTATATAGGGTGTTTTTTCTTTTGTAAGGAAAATGTAAATGACTCCATCATTGGTGGAAGGGCAGAAGAAATCTGATGCTGTTTAAAGTAAATGTTCAGAGGGTATTCAACAAAATGTAACAGTGTAAGCACACAAAGTGTTTGTCACGAATTAATCAAAATAGGAGATGATAGCTGATGGGAAACCCACATCTAACCGATCCACGTAAAAAATTTCATACCGAAAAATTCCCAAATCAGGAACAGAACACGCCAGCGCTACAGCGTGGAATGATCCCCAAACCTGACTGCGGAGAAGAATCATATAAAGGATACAATCGTCTAGGAGGGCGCAATGCCTTAATTACAGGAGGCGATTCTGGGATTGGCCGTGCTGCCGCTATTGCCTATGCACGTGAAGGAGCCAATGTAGCCATACAATTCTTCCCTGGTGAAGAGGAAGATGCCAACGTCGTTAAAGAATTAATTGAAAAAGCAGGAAGAAAAGCATTACTGCTACCGTATGACTTGCGAGAAGATAACGCGGCCACAGAGATTGTTACAAAAACCATAGAAGCCTTTGGCGGATTGGACATTCTTGTATTAAATGCTGCGCAACAGATCGCACAGCCATCCCTAAGTGACTTAACAATTAAACAAGTGCAAGACACTTTCAAAGTAAACATCATCAGCATGTTCGAGACCGTAAAAGCTGCTGAAGAACATTTGGAACCAGGAAGTGCAATTATCACCACCACATCGGTTCAATCTTTCGATCCATCCTCATCTTTAATGGATTATGCCGCGACAAAAGGTGCAATAAGCAACTTTATGGTATCCCTATCCTCGTACTTTGCTTCTAAAGGTGTCCGTGTCAATGGTGTTGCACCTGGCCCGATTTGGACGCCGCTTCAGCTAGATAACGGGAAATTAGAAGGAGAGATTCCTGAGTTTGGTCAAAATACGCCTCTCGGCCGTGCGGGACAGCCAGTAGAGCTTGCACCCGTTTATGTTCTTCTGGCCTCGGATGAAGGAAGTTATATCACGGGTCAGATTTATGGAGTGACAGGTGGTAAGCCGATAGACTTATAAACTTACTAAAACCACTCTCGACATTAGTGATGTTCTACTGTTTATGTTAGATAAACAGCTTAAGATTGATAATGAAACGAATTAAATGCTATGCCCCCTATAGTTAGTAGTTTGTCTCTAACTTAAGGGGGCATCTGCTTTTCCGTCACCAATTGGAATCCTCGTTTATAAGTAGGAGCGCTTAGCAGGCCATGAACCTTGTAGTTTACGAAGTTGAACAATTTGTCCTGTATGGTAAGCGTCGTGCAAAAGGATATTTAGATATTGTTGCCAAACTGGAAGAGCGGGACTAGGTTGATCTAATGCCTCTTCTTGCAAGGATGCTAATGAAGATTGTAGGGCATCATGTACGTGAAGGGTTCGATTCACTGTTTCTTGCCAAGCATCTTCATCATGAGCACCGCCTTGGACAAACGTTTCATCATTATTTTGTGGAGCAACAAATGTCTCATCTTTATGTAAGCGAGAAAGTAAGCGCTCTTTAAAGATTAATAAATGGGTTACATTTTCCCAAATCGTATTAGCAGCATTTCCTTCTGGTTGCCAACTAGCTTGTGCAGCAGTGAGATTCTTTAATGCTTCTGATAACGGTGGGTACCATTCCTCTTCGTAAAACACCTGATTGACTCCATTTTGCAAGAGCTCTTTTTTACTCATTTGGATAACCTCCTTTTTGTAACGCTCAAAACATTCCTTACTATTAATTTATCAAATTTTCCGAAAATAGTACATAGTAATAGAATTTTGTTGTTCTTTACTCGACATTGCCATTTCATCTAACTAAAAATCAAATTGTAAAGTTTGCTTGACATACGTAGTGATGTAAAGTAAACTTTACTTAACATTAAATGTATAGTTTGCTTTACATTTATAAAGGAGGCATTATGAAAAACAGAATTCGAGAATTACGAAAATTTAAGAAGATTACGCAGGAAGAGTTGTCGAAACAAGTTGGCGTTTCACGGCAATCGATCATTGCTATTGAATCAGGCAAATTCAATCCATCCTTAGAGCTTGCCTACAATATTTCCAAAGCGTTCAATAGTACAATTGAAGAAGTGTTTATATTTGAAGAGGGGAGAATGAATGATGGAGATTAATATCTGGGGTATGATTGGATTGTATGGGGGAGTGATTGGTGGACTCCTTGGATGGTGGTTCGGGCGACAGAAAGCTAGAAAAAACAGAGGTTTAGACGAGCTGTACTATCATATTTGGCAAAAGGCGAGATCCTATTCATGGTATGTGACATTAGGAGCGCTGTATGTTTTCTTTACGTTACTCACTTTTGGAATTGAATTAAGCACTGCTATGGTTTTAGGTATCCTTTTATTAACACACGTAGCGAGTTGGGGAATCATTGGGATTATTTTGACCATCAATATGTCCAGTGCAGCCCCGTTACAGCCTTCACGTGTGAAGGTGGGCCTATTCGTCTTCATTACGTCCATTATTGTATTCACGATCATCTCGATCCTGACGACAAACTGGCTGTTTTTATTATTTAGTATTCCACCTAATTTAATTGCACTTATTACTGCACTTACGCCGAATCGAAATGATTCCGAGATAACCTACTAGTATAATATCGTACCGTTTTTTCCCCTATAGATATGGTGGTCTATAGGGGTATTTTTTTATATATGACATTAAAAGCATCTAAATGGAAAAATGGTTTTGACTAAGTTACAAAATTTAGGAGGTGTTTACTTGCATACAAACTATGTTCTATATAATATTGTTCCTTTCGGATTTTTAGTGTTGTTGGTCTATATTTTAATAGATGTATTTCTTGATTACTTTAGAAAAGAAATCAAGCGTAATCAAAGACGTGTTCCTCTATACAGCTTTTTCTTCTATTTACTATGTTTACTTCAAATTAAAGTAGGGGGAATAACACTTTTACCTTTAAATCCAGCAGACAATAGTAGTCGTTTTATTAGAGCTAATGATTGGTTTGGAATTTTTGATCGTATCCACTTCAATATGTATTTGTGGACTTATTCAGCTATAGTTTATAATTTTTTATTATTACTTCCTTTAGGGATATTTTTATTCGTTCTTTTCCATTTTAAAAATAGAAATAAAGCCATTTTTATAGTGATATTGTGTTGTTTAGGTACAGAGCTTTTGTGTCTTCTCTTAGGGGCGTTTAGTTTAGTTCCTAGGAACCTTAGTTCTGTAGATGCTATCTACTTGTTATGTAATATGCTTGGTGGAATCATTGGTATATTAATAATGAAAATATTTACGCATATACAAATGAAGCGAAAAGATAGAGTTTATCATGGTAGTTTTAATGGAATAATAGTTTTCGGCAATTGGGCGCGTTTATTTATCAACGTGTCTTTTTCTTTTAAGGGCAATATTATTGAATAATACAGTTATTTGAAACCTTTCCTACAATTTACCGTTAAGTATTGTTAAACAGCTATACAAATAGAATGGGGGATTCGTTATGATGGGTTGGCTTAATATTGGCAGTCTCTTACTAGGACTAATCGCTTGGATACTTCCAGTTATTTATCTAATGGGAAATAAAAAACATGAACAATCTAATTGGGGTATCCTTTCCGTTCTCAGCATCAGTGCCTGTGCTATTTCAATTAGTTTTCAGATGTTCTATCATTATCATTTAGTAAAAATTGAGGATTGGGCGGCACTTATGGACACAACACGTGCAGTCGTAATAGCCACAGCAGTTCTTCTCATTTTTACATTGCTATTAAATGGCCTTACTTTTATTGTATATCAAAAGAACAAAAAGTAGGATATTCGTTGCCTGTTCGTATGATTGAAATATATTTTTGGTTTTCAGAGAGTGTAATGAAGAGAATGGTAATTTTTGGGCCTTTTACAATCGGGCGCTTTATTTAGCGAAAATCTACTATTTCTCTTGAGATGGCTAGAACAAAGGCTATGAAAAGAAGTAGTATCAATTATTTTTACGAACAGAAAGTTACCGGTCGATGAGAGGTGCATGTAAAACGATTGAGAATTCATCTTGGAGCTATGTACCGAAAAGATCATACACCCGTAATCATGTACGAGAGTATCGTCAAATGACCGTACTTCTTAAGGTAAGTAATGTGAATTGCTTATAAATTAAAGGTGGTAACACGAGTTGAATCGTCCTTTTGGTTAATCCAAAAGGGCGTTTTTTTTATTCCTTTTTTCAACAAGTATTTGAAAATCTAAACGTATGAGGAGTAAGCATTATGAAAGATAATCATCAAGATTCACAACTAAAGCGGGAATTAAGTACGCGTCACATGCAATTAATTGCACTTGGCGGATCCATTGGGTCGGTTTATTTTATGACTCTAGTTCAACCACTCAAATGGCAGAGCAGGCAAAGTGAGGGATAGGTTCTAAAAAGGCGGTTAAAACATGAAAAGTAGCGGATACAACGTGAAAAGTGATGGATAGAGTAGGCAAAGTGAGGGATAGGGCCATCTATTTTGCTCCTTTTCATTTAAGGGTCATATTGTTGAGTAAAGCAATACATCTTACATTTGCGTGTTTATCTTAACATTGGGTCCAATTGTTGAATAACATTCTTTTAAGTAAAGTTTCCAAACAAAGCTTCTGGCACTTTAAGTTTCAGCATTTTAATACATGATATACTTAAACGCACTTGAATTAACACAAGGTATATTGTTATCTTTGTAGAATCTAATTATTATAATAAATTGCGGTGAAATTCAATTCTATAAAGGGAGTGTAAAGGTGGACCTACTACTTTGGGTAACTATTGGTTTCATAATAATTGGATTTGTTGTGCTCGCTTCTATGAAAAAAGATATGGAAAGTAAGGTCGCTTTTATAAAATTGAATCTGGAAGAAGAGGGAAATTCATCAAAAGCAAGATCTGTAGTTTGGTGGATATGGAGTACCACTGCTTGGGGGATCGTAAGTCTGTTTCTTGTTGTTTGGTGTGTCCATCATTACTTTGGGTAACTTTTTGGCTTCAAATGAGTAAAAACAGGTACTGCACATTTCTAAATGAAATATTGTAGCAAAATATATTAAAAGCAAAGGGTGGGCATTTTGAAAATAATCGAGACGGAACGATTATACCTTAGAGCGTTAAAAATGGACGATCATCATGAATTATCAAAAGTGCTTTCCGACCCTGAATCTATGCAATATTACCCTCATCCCTTTAATCAAGAAGAGGTTAAAAATTGGATCAGATGGAATGAGAAAAATTATAAGCAATATAATCACGGACTATGGGCAGTTGTTTTAAAAGAAGGAGATCTATTTATCGGTGATTGTGGAATAACCATGCAGAACATTGACGGTGTATGGTTACCTGAAATCGGTTTTCACATTATTAAAGCGTATTGGAATAAGGGGTATGCGACAGAAGCGGCATCTGCTTGTAAGGAATATGCATGGAATGTTCTGGGCAATTCTGAAATATTTTCATACACGACCTTAAAAAATATCCCGTCCCAAAAAGTTGCGGAAAAAATCGGGATGGAAAATTATAAGATTTTTGAGAAGAATGGTGAACAACAAATCGTTCAAGTTGCCTACAAAAGTTTATGAATAGTTAGTAACTCATTTTTTAGTCCAGAAAAGGGCGCGTTAATATAGGAACGTGTCTTTTTCTTTAAAGAGTTGAATAGCATTCTTTTTGGGAATTAGATATTTATTTTATAGAAGGAATGTTATAAGGGAGATTGAATGAAGAAATATATAAAAGGTTTAGTGCCTTGCATTTATTTGATGTTGTCGTTCTTTGTACTATCTGGCTGCAATGCTCAAAAAAGTGGTAATACTTATTATTTATTATTGATGGGTGAAAGTGAAAGCTGGAATCTAACTGGGTATGAAATTGTTATAACACCAGAAGACTTTAAAGCAGGATTTGGGACCTTAAAAATGAAAAACGTCAATACGTATAAGACAGATTTCTTCCACTTTGAAACGCATGTGGTTATCGAGAATGATGATTCAGTCGTTCATACTGATTCAGTTACTGGTGAGACGAATATAGCAGAATATACAACTGGTGCTATTGCAGGGCCATACATCAATAAAAATGGTGACTTTATTACACTGAAAGATATACATGAGATTTATGTGGTCGTTGATTGGTGGGATACTAGTAAGAACGAAAGTATAAAAGAAAGAATAGATTTATTTAACAAATCGGAAAAAGAACAGTCCTTCTTGAACGAACTATAGGTAAAGTTGAATAACGATCTTCTCGGACGCTTTTCTGAAATAATAGGAAGCGTCTTTCTTCATGAAAAGGGCAATTATCAGTAAGCCCATCTAATACATAGGTACTGTGGCATCATCTAGAAGTGCATTGCATACTACTGCAATCTTGATAAAAAGGCTACTCTAAAATATTTCCAGGAGATTGAACAATTTTTTAGAAAACGAGCGTCTAAGTAGTAGGATTGAAACGAGGTGAGTTGTTGTTGGAACAAATCGTAGAACAATATGGTGAATATTTGTATCATCTTAGCTATTTATATATGAAGGATTTTCAGCTTGCAGAGGAGATTACACAGGACGTACTCATGAAGTACTTATTACATAAAGACGATTTTAGAAAAGATGCTTCATTGAAAACGTATTTAACCCGTATCGCTATTAATTGCTGTCACGATGAACTACGTAAACAAAAGAGAAAATCATTTATTTCAAAGCTTTTACCACTAGGTAGAACTGAACCCTCTGTAGAGCAAACATATATAGCAACTGAAGATTTTGCAACTTTAAAGCAAATTGTCTTTGCCTTACCACTTCATTATAGGGAAGTCATTGTACTGTTTTATTATGAAGAATTTGATGTTTCTGAGATTGCTAGTTTATTAAATGTCTCACAAAACACCGTTCGTACAAGGATTCGTCGAGCGAGAGAATTGTTGAAAACAAATCCGGAACTGGAGGCAATATTTTATGAAGGAATTTAAAGACAAGCTAAAAGAAGAATTGCGACATGATGCCCCATTTACAAATGACATCAAGCAACGTATATTGCAAAAGAAACCCATGAAAAGAAAGTTGAACTGGCAGGTTGTCTCCGTATCTATTGCAGCTTTTTTCATGATTGGGTTCATGCTATTCGTTGAATTTTCTCAAAAGAATAACCTACAAAACGCAAGTCAGCAAAATGAGCTATTACCAATTGTCGATGATGTTTCCTCTCTAGACATCATTGAGCCGAACTATGCCCATCTACTTGGGAAACAATGGATGCTGCATTTTTTGCCAATGATTATCGATAAGGAAGCCCCCATTACGTATGGAGATTATGTTGCTTTTTATGGAACGGATGGGCTTGTCGTTTCAACTGTATTAGGATTAGGGAATGATCATGTAACAATGAAGCAAGGGCAAATTTTAGTAGAGAATACCCCATTAAAAGTTCATGGATTAAATGAGCAAATAAAAAAAGAGGATATCAATGACCCAATGAAAAATCCTTACTTTTTTCATAATTTTGGAACAAGACCAGCGCCATTCAATGACAAATCGATTTCTGCGAAAGAAAAAGAAATGGTTGTTTATGACAGTGACGAAGGTCATACGATTATGAAAATTAGTGAGGGGCAATTAGTCGGTAAGGTCGTAGGCTTCCAAAATTTTGAGCTAACATTTGAATTGACTGAAGAGGAGCAGCAAGTTTTTAATGCCTTTAAAACGGATTATAATATTGAAAAGTTAAAAAATATGACACCCCAAGCGATTACTAAAATGTTTTTAATGAGTGATATTGAAAAAGATTTTAAAACATATGAAGCATTGTTCACAACAAATAGGAACGATGAAACTGAAAGTGTTCGAAGATATTATGAGAAATCGAAAATCGTACGACAGGCGTTGTTTACAAAGGAAATAAATCGCCTTATTATCGCAAACCTCTTTGCTGGGCTAGAACATGCGGAATTTGAGCAACAAACAGATACAACAGGAGTTATAAAATTTATCTCACTTGATGGACCAAGAGAGCTAGGTATGGAGAAAAATGCCCAAGGAATTTGGCAGCCAGCCTTTAGCAGGGGGATTTATTAGCTTTTTAGAAAGGATATCAATTCTAGTTGATAATTTTCATCAGTATCCTTATCTAACAATCGGACGCGTTTATTTCGAAACGCGTCTTCTTTTAATGGGTCGTGTAGATTGAATAAAGAGCAGAATAGTTTAACGATATAGGTGGATTTTTATGGTAAAATATTTAGTGGAATGTATTTTTGGGGAGAATAGTGACTTTTAAGAAAAGGAGTGTTCAAAGTTGAAAAAAGTGTTCTCAGGAATTTTTCTTGGGTTGATTCTAATCATGACTTCGTCACCGGCATATGCAGCCGATTTTCAAATAAAAGTTGACGGTGTTACAATTGCATCTGATGTAAATCCAGAAGTTAAAAGTAATCGGACAATGGTTCCTTTACGTGTAATTAGTGAAAATTTAGGGGTAAATGTTGTATGGACGGATGCCCAAATCACCCTTACTAAAAACGATATACAGGTAACACTAAAACTTAATCGTAATCAAGTGGTGAAAAACGGTAAAACAGAAACGCTTGATGTAAAGCCATATATGAAGAATAATCGTACTTTTGTTCCGATGCGTTTTCTTGCCGAAACATTTGGCAGCAATATCGCTTACAAAAGCGGTACAGTAACGGTTGAGACACAGCCTCTCTTTATTGATGGTATAAAAGTAAAAGCATTGCAATACGAATATCATATGACATTAGGCGGAGTCGTACAGCAAATTAATGGGAATGGTTATAACGAAGCTATTTATAATACTTTTATAAAAAATAATGGAAGTAAAATTGAAGCACCTACTTATAATCCATGGGATTCTCATCCCATTCCAGTAGGAGACTATGATAAAAATGCGCAATTTGATTTTTTAGACCAAGACTCGAACAGTATCAAACGGTTTGATATTTATTTTTCCACGGGGGACTTGGGCGGAGTTTTGGTGCATGATACTACTGCAAATCATTGGTATGTCTACAGTGATACCGCAAGACTGGGAATACTTCAATTAATTGATACAGCCTCGTTGAACGGCTTTGTGACGGTTATGAGTAATACAGTTCCTTAAGGTGGATGATAGTGTTTTACTATTGTTTTAACGGACTTACTTTAATAAGGAGTAGAGCCTTTTTCTACTTAAACAACATTGCAACTTTGTTTGTACCATTACGCAGGTTTATATTTTCATGTTGTCAGAAGAAATGAGGTAATTTATTTGGATGAATGGAAGAAAGTTGTACTTAGTTTACTCGAAATCATTGTAATTCTATCGATTGGTTTACTTTTCACAACTTATATTTTAAGACCTATATACGAGAATTTTGGAATTCAATTTACAGGTGACGTATGGGTAAACTGGTTTGGATTATCGTATATTTTATTCGTCTTATACTCGTTGATTGTCGGTATTTTTATTTTTCAGGAAAGTAATATCTTTAAACAGCGACGTACATCCGTACTCTTTTGGCTCATTTTTATTGGTTCAATTTATGTAGTTTTTATTCCTTTTATAAAAGGTGAAAATCCATTCTAAGACTTCTATATAGTTCATTATTTCAACAATCCCAAAATCTATTACCGACACAAAGTAGGATAAAAATCAAAAACTGCATCCATTTAGATGCAGTTTTATTTTTTTCTAATCAGGGTTTCACCAAGTGGGATTCCAACCACAACAACCAAAACCGTTAAAATTAACAGTGCTCTAAAAATAAAATATGCAGCTTCATCAAACATCGTATCCCTCCTTCTTTTTTACAATACCTACCTCATACTCCGAAAAAATTATGGTTGTGTTTTTATAGTTTACGTCATTACAAGGTACGTATGCAGTTTTTAAAAAATTTGTGGTCTTCAGACATTTCTTTAGTAAGGAATGCATCATGCTTCCTCTAAAGGGTCGCTTTAATCCTTTAGAAAATGGAAGAATATAACCTTGTATTGATGCTATACAAGATCTTCAATCATTATTTGCTAAAGAATGAGCTAAAGGTTAATAATCCTTTACCCGAGATAATAAATAGTAAACGATACATAAGTAAATTTAATGGAGGTTATGATGATGAGGGTAGCGAAGAAGATAGCCAAGATAGCAGGAATCCTTCTAGTTATACTGACCTTGTTTATGGGGATTGGATACGCTATTCTTGTGATTAATCCCTTAGGAAATAAACCAGGCAAGCCAGTTGCGGATATTGAAGACAAGGTGGAGATTTGGGGAGAAGAAGTGGCAGGTAATCATTCAGAAAGTAAGCTAGACGATATGAATATTAAGGGCAATCCTAACAGACTTTTGGCGACATTCAAATTTTCCACTGGCATTGTGGGAGAAGACTATAAAGACAATGAAGCGGTCATTGATACCTTTACCTATATCCATGAAATTGAAGGGGGCTATGAAAAATCAACCTATGAAGATGAGCCCTATCTGATTCCTTATACGGTAGCGAACAGTGACAGTGCCGTCATTATTATGCCAGGTGGTGGTTATGGCTTTAAGGAAATGGATGGAGGAACAGCAGAAGGAAAGGAAGTAGCTGCATCATTAAATAAAGCAGGTATTAATGCATTCGTTCTCCACTATCGTTCCAATCCCTATGAGTGGCCTATTCCACAGCTAGATGTTCAGCGTGCGGTCCGTTATCTACGTTACCATGCCAATGATTATGGTCTCCATCCAGATCGAATTGGTTTAATAGGTTTTAGTGCTGGAGGCTATCAAACGGGTAGCTTTATTAACCTTATTCAGGGAGAAAAACTGTTTCCTGCTAGTTATCAGCCTGATGCCATTGATGCTGTTGATGATCAAGTGGCATCCGCTGCTATGATTTACCCTGCATTGACGTATCGCTATAATGTGCCCATGCTCTTTGCTTCTTTTAATGATGAAGCTGTCAGAAATCCAGAAAAACGTGAAGAGCTCTTGCAGCAGACAGATTTATCTACGCATTTCAGAACAGCTCATATACCTCAGTTTATAGCTTATGGGACAAAGGATTTAGCAATCGGGGTAAAAGGTCCACAGGAATATATCCAATCTGCACGAAACGCAGACGCGGATGTGACTGTGATAGTAGCAGAGGACCAGAATCATGGCTTTAAGCAGGAATACTATATGCAAGCGTATCTTGAATGGGTAAAGAAAATTTTTGATTCTTTATAATTAGCTATAAAAGTGGTCAAAGATTTTAGTAAGTGCTATTTTATATGGTTTAAAGTAAAAATGAAGAGAAATAGGAATGACAAAAAAGGGTTCAAAGCAGCCTTAAAGGGTGCTTTTTTACGTCTCTTTTGACTATTACTACGTTTCTCTACTGAAAATGTCGGATTTGATAATGATGTTCTACCTACAATTACAGGAGAAATTGTTGAAATCGAAAATGGAAGATCTTTTGTGGAAAGCACAACGAAAAAATCACCAGATGGGAAACCAGGTGTGATTTGGTTTTCAACAGATGTTGTTACATTTTTAAAAGTGGGATAAAATGTTTCAGTTTGGATAAAGGCAAAAGAGCAAAGTTATTTAGAACAAGCGAGGGCGGATTAAATCGAAATTAATGATGAAAATTGATGGAGTAAATCAACAATTAGATATTCAACAATCGGGGCAGATTGTTGAGTAATACACCACAAATAAATTAGTATGAGTGTTAACATATAGATATATTTGTAGAATGTTCGTTTAATTTTACTGAACAGTTAAGTTCATCAATTTTTTTACAAGTCATTTAAAATAGGAGATTAAAATGGATATTGTATTAAAGAAAATGTCAGAAAACGAATTTACAATTTATTTCGAAGATAAGGTAGAGAGATATAGCAAAGTTCAATCAGAAAATGTACATGAGGTAAGTAGCGAAGATCCTCTTTCAAAAGCACGTAAACAGTTATACAATCTACTTCCTCAAGGAATAGAAACCTCTAATCATCATTTATATAATATATATGAAGGTGATTCGTTAATTGGATTTGTTTGGATAAAGGTTGAACAGGAAAAGAAAAGCGCATTTCTTTATGAAATTTTTATTTTTGAAGAATACAGAGGTAAAGGTTTCGGGACTAGAGTGATGAAAAATGTTGAGGAGTGGTTAGAACGGAAAGGGATTTATTACTTTAAACTTCATGTTTTTGGAAGTAATAAAGGGGCTAGAAAACTATATGAGGAACTCGGATTTGATATAACGGGAATAAATATGCTCAAAACTATCAACTGACATTTAGTAATTTGTCATATTGAAGTAACGAGGGCTTAAAGTTGAATCACAATCTTCTACAATTGAGCGCATTTCTTTAATAAGGAATGTGTCTTTTTTCAAGTAAGGGCAATTTTATTGAACAACCCTTTTTCTTAAAAATGGTATTTATGTTAATAATTAGGGTGATTAATTGAATAATAATGAGGTGATAGGGTATGGATTTAAAATTTTAATAAAATCAGATATTAAATTCAAAAAAATTTGTGAAAGTTTTTGAAGAATCATAGAGTTCTATTTCCATCCTTATGGAGAAGATCATGCTCTAATTTTAGAAGGAGAATTGACTTATGATATTTCATTTAAAGAACAAATAGTTGTTAATAAAAATAGCCTTGTTTTTGGATGGACAAATTATGTATATGGTTATCATAATTTAAATGATATGCCTTTGCATATTTTGGTTTTTGCTACTACTGAAAATATTTTTCAGTATACAACCAAAGTAAACTTCCAATACAAGCAAATACAGGTTTTAGAAAAATTGAAAAGCCAGATGAACTGGGACAACTGACTACACAAAGAATAGCTTTTTCTTCTATCCAACCAAAGGATTTTACAGATACTCTCATGATTGAACTTGATAGTTAAAACATAGGACATGGTCAGTGTAGGAATAATGACAGTAATAATAAAATTTATGTAACATTTAAATTGTCAGTGTATTATAGAAGTGTTAATAAAAAATCTATGTGTATGATTTCAAATCTTATATTAAGTTGAAGAAGCTTACTTCACAATAGGGCGCTTTTCCGTAATAAGGATCAACGCTCATTTTCATTAAAGGGCTATTATTGGAGTAATGAGTATTGCAAAAATGGATAAAATTAGAAATAATTTAATGAAACATTCATCAATTGGGGGAGCTAATATGCGTTATTTTAAAAGCTACTACTTGTTTATAGTTATTACATTGTTGTTAACAGGATGTGTAGGAGTAGAAACAGAAAAATCTCCATCAAATTCGAAATTAACTATTGAGTCCTACAACATGAGTGAAAAGGAAACCTTATTAATTAGTAAAACAGGTGTAGAGCAAATTAAATTTTTCAAGTTGAATGGCACTTTGAAAGAAGATGATGATTTACAATTTTCGGTGGAAGTTTTTGAAAACGGTAAGTTTAAAGAGGAGTTACTAAAGACTTGGGGTGAACTCGAAACAAAATATAATGACAGCCTTATTTCTTTTGGAATTATTGACAATAGAGACGAAGATCATTCTTTAAAACTTTTAAATGGAATACCTTCTGGGCTTGCTACAACGTTTTATTCAAATAACATGACTACATCATCTTTTGGTTTGCTAATCGATAGAAAAATGACTTTAGAAAAAAATAAACCTATTTATTTAACAGCATGGCTAGGTACTACTAAAAACGAACTGCGTTCTGGCAGTGGCACAACTGGGGAACTGCCACAGGGTATTGAAGAAGCTGAGCTAGCATTTATATACAAAGTTTTATGGACCGACAAGGAAGAGAAATAATTTTTCCCTAAGTTATTCAACAATTGAGTGCGATTCTGTAGCAAAGATCAGCGCTCGTTTTCATTAAAGGGCCATTTAATTGAATAAAATACAATTGTAGGTTTGTCATAAAGTTTGATTAAATGAATGGATATCAACTTTGATATGAGAGTAGATCTAAAGAGCATGTTTTGAAAAAAGATTGATCAAAACATGCTCTTATTTAATGTAGCAGATTAAATTTTATATAAAAAAGTTTGATTATTTTTTAAACCCTAGTTGTACTATTGGCCAATTTGTTTAAGTACAGGTTTGTCATAAAGTTTGATTAAAAGCACCTCATGCCACCATTCAAATTCATATTTAAGAAGCAACCATTGAATTAGATGTACTCAAGCGATATTCTGCAACCCCATCCGCCTAGGATTTGTTATTTCTACCATGGTGTTTCAGTTTTATGTTCAATAACTTGTACTACTTTCGGTTCAACAGCTTTTAACATTTGTTCACTTGAACGATTGCTTTTAGGAACATCATCATTATTTTCACCTTGAATTTGTCCTTCAGCCTGTGTATTTGCAATCACATCAATCACTTGTTGTTTAGAGACATTTTTAGATGCTGCAATCTCGACAACAGATTTACCTTTTGCTAATTCTTTTTTTAATTCTGTTGGGCTAATTTTTAGTAAAGAAAACAGTTTTTCATCGTTTAAAAAGGAATCAGCAGTATAATCAGGCTTACCATTTGTAGAGAAAAAACCTTCTACTTTATTGTTTAAAGGTGTAGTCTCACCTCCGATTAGAGAAACACTGATTGTATTGTCTTGAACAAATACCTGGTAGAAAGGTGTTTTTGATCCCTTTTTGGTGTAATTCAACATAAACGTTTTTTGATCCGGGTTCTCCATTTGCTCCATAGCAAACTCGTACTCTTCGATGTTGCCAAACATTTTATCAATTAGATCATCTACCTTCGACCTGATTTCCTGATCGGTTAAGGCAGTGAGTGGTTTCTCCTTTGGCTCCCAATTCTCCTGATTCACGTGTTCAATCGCACCTGTAATACCATTTGTATGAAGGGAAATCTTTTTGCCAATTCCTCCTTTTTCCTGCAGTATGATGCTTGTTTGGACACCTTGAACCTTGCTTGCATTGATAATCTCAAATGATTTTGTTTCGGGAAATGCGTTATACAGCTTCTCTAGTGTTGCTTTGCCATCCTCATCCACCTTGACTTGTTCAACAGTCATTGGTGTTCTAGTAAGCATTTCAATCAGGTTAGGGGCCGCAAATGCTGCGGTTGGAATCAAAATCGCAGTAGCAACTAATCCACTCATTAATCGTTTTTTCATATTTATTTCGCTCCTTTTTCGTTGGAAATATTGAGAATAGGATTGTTCTATTCGTTTGGAAATGGCTGGAGGGCATTCCATAGTTTCTGCCTCTTTGTGCAGATATTCACGGATTTTACGTTCAATTGGCATTGATTTCTTCCATCCTTTCTGGGGGGAGATTACTTAAGTTTTTTCGAAGCACCTGAAGACCAGCATGATACCTGGACTTGACTGTACCCAGAGGAATTTCGAGCAATGTCGCTATTTCCTCAAGTTTATAGTCGTGAAAAAAGCGGAGGACAATCACCGATCGTTGTTTATCGGTCAGTTTTTGGATTGCCTGTGTTATCATTTGCTTCGTCCCATCCATCAACACAGAAGGTTGATCCCAATGAGGCTCTTCCTGAGAAAAGGCACGGATGCGTTCAAAAATTCGGAATCTCCGCCAGCTCTTGACCCGAAATCTCTGCACTTGACGGATTACCAAGCCGTTTAGCCAGAAGTGGAAAGGTCTGTTCGTATCATAGTTAGCAAGTGAGGTCCACATTTGCATATATATCTCATTCATGACATCTTCCCGATCCTGCTGATGATCCACCAGAAAGGAGACTGTCCGGTAGACGTCCTGATAGGTGGCATCATACATCGTACGAAACGCCTGTTGATCACCTTCCTTCATTTTTTGGAGTAATTGGTACATATA
Source organism: Lysinibacillus sp. 1 U-2021 (assembly GCF_029916965.1). Lineage (NCBI taxonomy): Bacteria > Bacillati > Bacillota > Bacilli > Caryophanales > Bacillaceae > Lysinibacillus > Lysinibacillus sp. 1 U-2021. The sequence continues at coordinate 2,475,951 of NZ_CP123966.1, read as the reverse complement.
TTCATTTTGCATTCAGAGGATCCTCCTAAGTAAGCTTACACACTATATTGTCTCTTTATCAAAAAAAGGTTCGGTTCTTTGTTTTTTTGCAAACAGCTGAGTGTCGGCGGCCATCAATCAGGAAGACAATCAGGAGTACAACGACTCTATGCCAGCCGTGGTTCATTTGCTAATAAGCAATCAGGGGATAAACGTGATAATTGGATCATCGATGACTATTTCTGTGAGTGGGAAAGAAAAGAGCTTGGATTGGCCAAATAGTGGTGAATTATCATCGTACAATCGAATATTATTTTAATAGCATTTAACAAGCTGGTTTTTCAGTTCTAGATTTACGTGAAGGTACACCAAAGCGTGAACATTTTAGTAGGGAAGAAGAATTTATTAGAAGACAAGGAATTCCGATTTTACTGGCTTTTTCTTGTTTGAAGTAAATAAATTTCCTAATATTGATTCTTGAACTAATAGGGGCTTTAGTCAATAATGATCTTCCACAATCGGTCGCTTTCCTGAAAACAAGAAAGTTCCTTTTAGATTAATTAGAGTTCGAAACTATCACTATTTTTTAGGGTGTTGAATATCCTTGTATGAAAAAATCTTGCATTGAAATAATAAAATTTATCTTTTATTTATTTTGAATATTCTGTTTTTATTGTTGGTAATCCAGAACAATCTCCTTTATTGCCGTTGGAAGAAACAATTGTCATTGCTGATGAATTAGGTCTAAAACATCCTCCAGACTCTAAAACAAATGAGCCAGTTGTAAAGACAACGATTGTTACTATAACAACGAGTTATTGAAAAGTTTGAGATTGAACGAGTTTATTACGAGCGAAGGCAAATTGATTGGGTCATTGCAACTGATTTGGAGATTACTAGTGAAATGGCTCGGAATATTAGCTATATTCATGAAGGTATGATTAGTTTGTAAAATAAGGGGTGGGGAGGTATTTTTGTTCAAACTTTATTTTAAAGCAACATCTTATATTTACTGTAGCAATAAGTAGACAAATCTCAACAAAGGAATCTAAAGGGAAAATAGAATACAAAATCGATTGGCTTGCGACTAGAGATTTAATATATGTAAAGGGAGTTCCTTGTACATAGATTTTAGTAAGTGCTATTTTATATGGTTTAAAGTAAAATAGTAGTAAGGTATTTCACCATCAACTCAACTAATCTGATTAGTTGAGTTTTATGTTTTTATAGAAAAGCTACTAAAATATTGTAAAGAAGATGTGATGATTAATGGGGAAAATTGCTATATTAGCAGAGAAACCATCTCAAGCAAGAGCATATGCAGACGCCTTTAAAGTGAAGCAAAAAGAGAAAACCTTTATTGAACTGGAACCTTGTGCTACTTTTCCTCATGGTGCAGTTATTACCTGGGCAGTTGGTCATCTTGTTGAATTAAAGGAGCCGAAAGAATATCAAAAGGAATGGGAGAAGTGGTCGCTTGCTTCACTACCGATCATTCCGCAAAAATTTGAAGATAAAGTGGTCTCTAAAATGTATCCACAATTCAATGCAGTCAAAAAAATCTTTAGTGATCCCCAAGTAACAATGATTTATAACTGCTGTGATAGTGAACGTGAGGGTTCAAATATCTTCTACTCACTTTTGAAAATGACAAAAGTAAATAAGCCCGTTAAACGATTATGGATCAATTCATTAGAAGTAGAGGAAATCCGAAAAGGTTTTAATCATATGCAAGGTAATGAGCGGGATTTGCTTATGTACCAAGAAGCCAAAACGCGTCAAATTAGCGATTGGTTAGTAGGTATGAACTGTAGTCGCCTCTATACGCTACTGTTGCAGAAAAAGGGCTTCAAGGGCAGTATCTCCATCGGACGAGTACAATCGCCAACCGTCTATTTAATTTATAAAAGACAGCAGGAAATTGAACAGTTCAAGCCTGAAAAATTTTATGAAATCGAAGGGGTTTTTAAAGCTCAACATGGTGTTTATAAAGGGAAGGCGAAGCTAAAGACAAAAGAGCGGGCTGAGGCAGTGCAGTTATTGCAACAGCATGGGATTGAACCGAATGATACAGGTCTCATTACAAGTGTCACGAACAAAACGAAGCGGATGGCACCACCTAAACTACATGCGCTATCAACTTTACAAGCGGCTGCCAATAAACGTTGGAAATACAGTCCATCACATGTGTTGAAACTTACGCAATCACTTTATGAGAAAAAGCTCGTTTCTTACCCACGTACCGATTCACAGCTCATTACGCATAATGAGTTTGCTTATTTAAATGAATCCTTAGGAAACTATCAGCAGCTCGTGGGAAAAGCATTTCAGCCAATCAATAGAGGGAAGAACAAGCGCTATGTCGACAGTGCCAATGTTGGAGAGCACTATGCGATTATTCCAACGAAAAAAATACCGACGGCCAAAGCGTTGCAATCCATGAATGCTGATGAACGAAATATTTATTTTGAAATCCTCAATACGACACTCGCTATGTTTCATCAGGATTATGAATACGATGAAAAAACGATTATCACGAATGTCAAAAATGTAGAGTTTAAAACAGTAGGGAAAACAGAGCTTGTCAAAGGCTGGAAAGAATTATTTTCAAATGAGACAGAGGTGCAGGCGCGTGAGGAGTCTTTACCTGTTGTCTTCCAAGATGAGCTGGTACAAAGTAAGATTGCTATTGTAGAAGGCACGACAACACCTCCGAAGCCCTATACAGAAGGTCAACTCATTACGATGATGAAAACCTGTGGTAAATCGGTTGAGGATGAAGAGGAAATCGAGGTGCTGCAATCGATTGAAGGGATTGGGACGGAAGCAACTCGGAGTGGCATTATTGAGACGATTAAGAAGCATGGATTTATTGAAGTACGAAAAAATATCGTGAGCATTACACCGAAAGGACAGCTTTTATGTCAGGCAATTGAAGGAACATTATTGTCAAGTCCTTCTATGACGGCCAAATGGGAAATTTACTTACATAAAATTGGCCATGGGGAAGGCTCTGCCAAGCATTTTATTGAGAGCATAGGCAAGTTTATTCATCAATTAATAGCAGAGGTGCCTAAACAGTTAGAGGCACTGACAATTGAAGCGGAGCAGTTTAAACCAGCCGTGGTAAAAGATATTGCCATGTGTCCAGCATGCAAGGAAGGGAAAATAGGCTTGCGTAAAACCTTTTATGGTTGTTCGAATTATAAAAATGGTTGTAAGCAAACGTTCCCACAAAGGCTATTAGGAAAAAAACTAACGGAAAAAAACATCCATGATTTATGTAAGAGTGGGAAAACTGCTATGATGAAAGGCTTTAAATCAAAGAATGGCAAACAATTTAATGCAGCCCTACGTTTGGTAGAAGGAAAAATTGAATTTGAATTTAAAGAAAAGTAAATGCTGTTAGTTTCAAAGGACTTCCAACATGAAAGTAGGATAGTGTGTTTGTATAGGACATGCTATCCTATTTTTAAGTAAATCAGTCACCTAAAAGGAGCGATGTAATGACGACTATAAAAGAAATTGGCAGCTTATGTCTGACGGATAGTGATGGATACATAATTAATCATGCAGATTGGAATAAAATCAACCCTATTTTTCTTGCTGTCATCAACGATGTGGTTCATACCTATCGCACCCTTCTCCAAGATGACTTACATAGCATTTATATAAGGGGATCGATTCCAAAGGGTATAGGTATTGAAGGAGTAGCTGACTTAGACACAATAGCGGTCACGAAGCAAAATCCTAAAAAACAGCAGGTAAAGCGGATAAAAGATGTAGAGCAAGCGTTAACTCAAAACCATCATTGTGTAGATGGGATTGAGCTAAGTGTATTCGGCAAAGAAGATATTTTAAATACGACATCTTTTTCAATCATTAGTTTCATCCTCCAAACCCATAGTATATGTGTGTTTGGAGAGGATTTAATACCTCGATTACCAAGATATAAAGCGAACGAGGCTTTAGCGAATGACCACCTTATCCAATTGCAGGGGCAAATAAAAAATGCCTGTGATGATCTTCAAGATAATTCGGATAGAGAGGATATTAAAGATTGTTGTAAGTGGATTATGAAAATTATAGTAAGAGCAGGGCTTGCACTTGTCATAACGAAGGAAAACACCTATACAAGGGATTTATACCCCTCCTATAAACGGTTCTCAGAATATTTCCCTGACAAGGAAAGCGACATGAGAAGGGCACTTGAATATGCAATAACACCCATAATCGATACGAACGTTTTGTTATTGTTTTTAAATGAATTTGGAACGTGGATGGTCAGTGAAGCGGAGAAATGGTTACAATTCTATAACCCTACTAGAGAATTAAACATGAAAATCGTATAACTCGAGACAAATAGAGAAAGGTAATCACATATGCGTTGTGATTACCTTTTGTTTTTGTTGTTAATTGAAATTTGGTGTTCTGCTTTATCTTTCAAAAGGGTTGTCAATATAAGGGCCTTTAATGGTAATACGCATTAACTGGGTCGCCATAAATTTGGGGGTATAGGGCATATCATTTTCTAACCACCAGACGATTACTTCAAGAAAGGCGGCTGCATAAAAACGGACGGCCATTTCGCGCGGCACGGTCAGCTTTTGGTCGTCAGGCTCCATCATTTGAATGCCGCTCGAGACAAAATTGATAATAATGTCTTTAAGGCCATCGGAGAAATAAGGGATATTTTTTTCTGTGAGATAGACCTTGTATAGTTTACTATTCAGCGCTATTTGTTCAAATAAATGCATAAATGTCTCATGTGGCTGGTCATAATTTGGTAATAAATCAAAATCCTTCTTCTCTTCGAAGGGTGGGTGAATACTACTTACAAGCTCATGCAAGGCTTCTTCTGAGCTTTGATAGAGAAGGTCTAATTTATCACGGTAATGTAAATAAAAAGTGGCACGGTTTAATGTAGCCCGTTGTGTAATATCTTGTACCGTAATCTTTTCATAGCCTTGTTCATCAATTAATGCCACTAGTGCATCTCTTAATAATTGGCGCGTTCTGATGACGCGAGGGTCCATTTTTTTCGACATTTTGAAGCTCCTTGTATTAAATTTTCTATTTAAACAACAGTCCGATTGCAAGTGTTGTGAAAGCATCATTATGGGCTTTGGTGTTGTTTGCCCTTTTTCAATTGCGCGTTATAATTATATTAACGACACCGTGTCGATAATACAACTAGTTGTTAACGTGTTCACGAATTGTTCATTTATATAGAAGAAAGGGAGATTTATGATGGGTCGTTTAAATGGGAAAGTAGCAATTATTACAGGAGCAGCAATGGGAATGGGCGCTTCTGAGGCAAAACTATTTGCACAAGAAGGCGCAAAGGTTATTGCAACAGATGTACAAATCGAGCCCTTGAATAATTTAGTAAAAGAAATTAAAGAAAATGGTGGGGACATTCTTGGTCTTCAACATAATGTTACTTCTGAGGATGAGTGGAAAGCAGTGATTGCCGAGGCTGTAAAGGCATATGGCAAAGTGGATATCCTCGTCAACAATGCGGGCGTTTCATCACCTAAAACAATTGCCAACATGGAAATGGCTGAATGGAATAAAATTATGGATATTAACCTGAATGGTTGTATCATTGGCATGAAATATGTGATTCCTGAAATGCAAAAAGCTGGCGGTGGTTCAATTATCAATATTTCTTCGATCGGTGGAATCGTGGGAATGGCTGGTACAAGCCCTTATACAGCAGCAAAAGGAGCGCTTCGTGTGCTTTCTAAATCGGCTGCGATTGAATATGGTAAAGATAAAATTCGTGTGAATTCTGTTCATCCAGGCATTATTGTAACACCAATGACAGCGCCTACGATGGAAGAGGGCGGTGCATTGCCATACTATCAAGCTTACACGCAATTACCATACTTCGGTGAACCTGAAGATGTAGCTTATGGCGTAGTGTTCTTAGCATCAGACGAATCCCGCTTTATGACAGGCGCAGAGCTCGTAATCGATGGCGGCTGGACAGCCATTTAATCCAATAGCAAAATCAAAACTAGGCATCACTCGACGTGAGCCTAGTTTTTTTATATGGACGAGGGTGAATACCGGCAAATCGAGTGAAGATAAACGCGGTCATACCTGCGATTAAGCAATAAATCCTCGATAACGAGCGATAAACCAAATAAATAAAAGAGAAATCCCTGCTGAAGGAATCCTTGATACATACAAAAATAGCACAGACATAGTGGATATTTGTGCATATCATAAATGGAGTAAGCGTTTTCTTCATTTATATAGAAGAAAGTCAAAACCGAAAATTTCACGATTATGTGAACGTCACGAAAAAAAATTCACAAAAACCTTAACTATTTCATGTGAAATCCGTATAATAAATCAAACAGTACGAAAATTGTCCATATTTCTCGAAAAATTGCGTGAATTTTTTAAATTGTATTGACGTAGGAAACGATAATTTGTACACTGTGTACAGTCAATTGTTTTGTGGAGGAATACAATTAATTTGAAAAAGTTAGGATTTGATAGATATGATCGTGTGTAAATTTGGTGGAACATCTGTAGCAAGTGCAGAACAAATACAAAAAGTAGCAAACATTGTAAAATCTAATCCGGCGCGTAAGATTGTTGCCGTTTCAGCACCAGGGAAACGTTCTGGTGACGATATAAAAGTAACTGACCTATTAATACAATTAGCAAATGCAGCGTTACTACAAGAGAATACAGAGGAAAAATTGCAAACTGTTGTGGATCGTTTTAGAGCGATTGCTGATGGTTTGGGGCTAGATAATGCCATTTGTGACGTAATCGCAGAAGATTTACGTGAACGTGTACAAGGTGACAAAACAAATGTGGAATTATTCATCGATAGTATTAAAGCAGCAGGTGAAGATAATAACGCCAAGCTTATTGCCGCTTACTTTAATGCCATTGGTATGCCCGCACGCTATGTCAGTCCTAAAGAAGGTTTAGTGGTCAATGATTTACCAGAAAGAACCTTTGCATTACCTGAAGCGTATGCTAATTTAGCCCCTTTAAAAGACACAAAAGAAATTATTGTGTTCCCAGGGTTCTTCGGTTACACTAAAGCGGGCGTATTGCGAACATTTGACCGCGGTGGCTCTGATATTACAGGCTCTATTTTAGCAGCAGCCGTTGAAGCGGAGCTGTATGAAAACTTTACGGATGTGGATTGTGTGTTCTCCGCGAATCCGAAAGTCGTCAACGATCCAGTGGAAATTAAAGAAATTACGTATCGCGAAATGCGCGAATTATCATATGCAGGCTTTTCAGTGTTCCATGATGAAGCGTTAATGCCTGTCTACAAGATTGGGGTGCCCGTTAACATAAAAAATACAAATAATCCATCAGCCCCAGGTACACGTATTGTACCAAGCCGTCCTGCAACAGGTCGTCCAGTTACAGGTATTTCGGCAGACAGTGGCTTTTCAACTTTATATGTCTCTAAATATTTGATGAATCGTGAGGTAGGCTTTGGACGTAAGCTACTCCAAATTTTAGAAGATGAAAATATTTCTTATGAACACACACCATCTGGTTTAGACGATATTTCTGTCATCATGCGTTCGAATCAACTAACACCAGAAAATGAAGCACGCATTCTTAGTCGTGTGAAAGAAGAGCTACATGCAGAGTATGTAGAAATGCGTCACGGTTTTTCCATGATCGTGATTGTGGGCGAAGGGATGCGTCATAACACAGGATTAGCTGCCCGTGCTGCCACAGCGATTTCAAAAACTGGCGCAAATATTGAAATGATCAATCAAGGTTCTTCTGAAGTGAGCCTCGTGTTTGGTGTCCTTCAGGAATATGAAAACCGCATTTTACAAGCGTTATATGAAGAGTTTTTTGCCCATGCAAAAGCATAATGACACAATCGTCACTAATCCAAGTGTTTCTTGCTTGGATTAGTGTTTTCTTTTTGCTGAGAATACGGTAAAATCGAGGGCGTACATAGTTGGGAGGGTTATTCGTGAAGAATTTAACAATTGGTATGCTTTTTTCGGTCATTGGAATACTTTTTGTCTGTTTAACGATTATGGATATTTTACCGTCATCGACAAAAACAATGAAAATTGTCTACATAGGCATTGGATGGGTCTTTATTATCATCGGCTCTGTCATCCGCTTTAAGAATCTCAAACAAAAGCAGCAATAACACTTTGAAAATGGAATTGTGACAATCGCCAAAGTTATGATACAATTTCAAAGAAAATAAATAATTTGAGTATTATGAAGTTGTTATTCTGTACAAATGTTCAGAAGGTTCAAATTTTAATAAAGAATCGACCGTACAAATTCTTCTTTGTAAGAATTTGTTTTTTTATGTTCCGTAACAACTTTATCGCGAGGAGGCGATTGATTGCCTATACTTACTAAGGATTGCATTCATATTTTTGACGATTATGTTGCCCTTCAAACAGCTTCAGCCATGAAGGTTGTATCCTCAGCCATGCATAACCCAGGCTTTGGTCATTATACGCATCTGATGAATCGAACGGTGCCTATTACCTATGATGAGCGACAGCCACATCAGGAATTGCTGCAGTTTTTGCAGGCACAGCATTTCCCGCATGACAATACAGTGGCTATGATGACGGCTGTCCAAGCCAAGTTTGCGACTATTCGTGACTTTACATATGAGGGAATCCACCTTGTCATTATGATTACCGCAGGACTTGGCAATGCGGTAGATATTACCCGTGCTTTTCATCGAGAGGAGCAGTATCATCCAGGCACTATCAATACTTGGGTGCTGATCAATGGCAAGCTGTCTGATGAGGCACTTTTTCAGGCAATGATTTCAACTACGGAAGCCAAGGTCAAGGCTTTAGTAGATGAGGGTGTTACAGATCCTACGACAGGCACGCTAGCTACAGGTACATCTACTGATAGCTTGCTTATTGCCTCGACAGAAGAAGGGGACTTCCATCAATATGCAGGTCCCATCACTATGCTTGGTAAGGTCATTGGCTATGGTGTTTATAAAACGATGTGTGAGGCGGTTAGGAAATACAAAAAAGATAAAGAGGAGAGGTCTAAATGATTGCTATCGTGATTGCCTGCATCATAGGGCTTATTTTTGATTTAGTAGTAGGGGACCCTCCGAAGCTTCCTCATCCTGTACGCTGGATTGGACACTTGATTCAATCGCAAACAGCTTTATGGAATAAGGGCAAATGGCGCAAGCTACGTGGGACAGTGATGGCACTTGCTGTTGTTGGCACGACCATGTTTGTGGTGACGCTAATTCTATTACTAAGCTATCAGGTGAGTATCATTTTTGGCATCCTTGTAGAGGGTCTGCTGATTGGTATCGGACTGGCACAGCGGAGCTTGAAGGAGGCGGCGATGGCTGTCTATGAGCCGCTTGTCAAAGGGGATTTTGCCGAAGCACGTGTTAAGCTGTCTTGGATTGTCGGACGTGATACCGATAAACTAGGTGAGGATGAAATTGTGCGTGGTGTGGTAGAAACGGTTTCTGAGAATACAAGTGATGGTGTGACAGCTCCACTCTTTTATGCCTTTCTATTTGGGGCAATTGGTTTATGGGGCTATAAGGCTGTCAATACCTTGGATTCGATGGTGGGCTATAAAAATGAAAAATATAAAGACTTTGGTATGTTTTCAGCCAAGCTTGATGATGTCCTGAATTTTATTCCAAGTCGCATTACAGGCTTACTGATCGTGCTTGGTACGAAAAATGAAACAGATCGTTCGCTTGGAAAGCGCTTAAAGCGTTGGGTACAGGACGCTAAGAAGCATCCTAGTCCAAATAGTGGCTATTTAGAGGCAGCGACTGCAGTGCAGCTTGGTGTACAGCTAGGGGGAAAAAATACGTATCAGGGCGTTGTCTCTCATCGAGCAATTATGGGGGAAAAATTAGTGCCATTAACGAAAGAGCATATTGCAACGTCCATTATTCATATGCGTATTGCCACAGTACTGTTTGCGCTTGTTATGTTAGCAGTGGAGGTGTTAATTTATGCGGTTACCTAATCACGGAGCAAATCCGCAAAATGTTTATCAGCAATTAGGCTTAACGATGCCTGAGGTGGTATATGATTTCAGCGAAAATGTCAATGCGGCAGGACCACCAGCCTTTGTGGAGGCACGTTGGCGTACTTTTTATCCACTAATTCAACGCTATCCAGATCCAGATGGGGAGCCTTTTTTAACGAAGGTCGCAGCTTTTCATCAGGTAGAAAAGAATACGATTTTACTAGGCAATGGGGCTTCAGAGCTTTTTAGTGTACTAGCAAGACGCTATGCCAATAAGCGTGTCATCATTGTGCATCCAACTTTTTCAGAATATGAGCGAACATTGCGTGCTGCAGGTGCTACGATTGTTCCTATTGTCGTGACGGATTTTATTAATTACACATTGCCATTAGAGCAGCTACAGCAGGAAATGATGACGGCAGATGCTGTTTATCTTTGCACGCCTAATAATCCGACTGGCGTACTGCCAAATAAGGAAGATTTACTCGCCTTAATCGCACACGGAGCAATCGTTAACTGTGAGCTTGTTATCGATGAGGCATTTATGGATTGGGTAGATGAGGCGCATTCGCTGATTCAGTTTAGTGCCCAAAACCCACATGTAATTGTCGTTCGTTCGATGACTAAAATGTATGCGATCCCAGGTTTACGACTTGGGTATTTGGTTGCGCATGCTACAATTGTGGGCGCCTTAAAAGAAATGCTACCGCATTGGAATTTAAATGCCTTTGCGCTTGTAATTGGGGCAAGCTGTTTAGACGAGCAGCACTATTGTCAGCAGGCAATTACCTATGCCGCTGCGCAAAGGGAATGGCTGCATCGTTACTTACAGGACAATGGCTGCCAAGTAACGAATAGTGTGACGAATTATGTATGCTTCTCCTTACCGAAAACACAGCAAGCGGACGCCTTTTTCACCTATTGTCTTGCACAGGGTGTTGTGCTGCGTCACACAAAAAACTTTCAAGGTATGCAGGGTGAGTGGTTCCGTATTGGCATAAAAGACATTGCAGCCATGACATCTTTACATAATTGTCTACAAACGTGGTTTAACCTAAATAAGGGGAGAGAAAAGTGACAACTTTTTATCTAGTAAGACATGGGGAAACACACTGGAATCAGGAGCATCGACTACAGGGGTGGCTGGATTCTCCATTAACGGAAAACGGTAGAGCAGCGGCTGAAAAACTTCACAAGCAACTGCAACAGATTCCTTTTACCGCTGCTTATTGTAGTTCAAGTGGTCGTGCAAGAGAGACGATGGCTATTTTGATGGCCAATCGCAAGCTGCCTATTGCCTATGAAGATGATTTACGGGAGATCTATTTAGGGAAATGGCAGGGGCAGACAATCGACGATATACTGGCGACACATAAGCTTGATTATGAGCTATATACGAACTACCCTGCGCAGTTTGTGGCGAGTCATACAGAAAGCTTTGGAGCTGTAACAGAAAGAGCGATGTTTACATTAAAAAAAATAGCAGCCCAACATCACAATGAAACGATCCTCATTGTCTCCCACGCTGTAACGATTAAATGCATTATCAATGCTATTTTACAGCGCAGCATTAGTGAGCTGTGGGCAGCCCCATACATTCATGGGACAAGTGTGACAGTGATTGAACGGCAAGGTCAACAATGGCTTGTGAAGGATATTGGTAATCTACATCATTTACAATAGGAGGTGTCCTACATGGCGCTTATTTTTATTACAGGTGGTGTACGTAGTGGTAAATCCCATTTTGCCGAGCAAGCAGCGCTTCAGCATTATGAGGCACAGACATGTACAGCGAAACGCTTGCTCTATTTGGCCTCGGGTATTGCCTTAGATCATGAAATGGAAAAAAGAATCTTACGGCATCAGGCAGATCGCCAGGCACAGCCTATTCAATGGCTGACGGTGGAGGCTCCCTATGCAATTTCTGAAGTATTTGAGACACTTCAGGATGGAGATGTGGTGCTGTGGGATTGCGTGACAACTTGGCTGACCAATGCTTTTTACGAAGGGTATGACAAGGGGACACCCTGTTTACAACAGCCTGGTTGTTTAGCTAAGAAGCTACAGGCCGTCAAGCAGACGATCCAATCACTACTGAAGAAGGATTTGACTTTTTTTGTGGTATCCAATGAACTGTTTGATGAACCTCCTTATGCTAGTGAGGAAGTAGAATTATACCGACGAACGCTCGGACAGTTCCATCAATGGTTGGTTTCTATGGCACAGGAGGCCTATGAAATGAACTATGGCATTGTAAAGAGATGGAAATAATCAAGAAGGAAGGCAAGAGGATGAAAAATTTTTGGCATAGCCTCCTACTGGCATTTCAATTTTTTACGGTATTGCCAGTACATAAAGAGCTTCCGCTAACAAGGTCCACCATCACAGGCATGTTTGCTTGCTTACCGTGGATAGGTGCTTTAATGGGAACAACGGTGGCAGCTGTGCTTTATAGTCTTATGCAGTGGACAGCCAGCAGTGAAGTGATGCTAGCTTTCACTGTGATAGGGCTATTTGCTTTATGGACAGGTGGTTTGCACTTAGACGGCTTTATTGATATGGGCGATGCCTATTTTTCCTATCGAGATCGAGAAAAACGATTGGAGATTTTAGATGACCCCCGTGTGGGAGCGTTCGGAGTATTGGCTGTGGTGTTTTTATTAATGGGGAAATTTGTTATTCTACATGAGCTTTTAGTGCAGCAGAAATTCGACTTGTGGATGGTACTATTCGTTCCATTTCTAACAAGGGTGGGCATGAGCTTTTATTTTATGTCACTTCATTGCTCAAAGGAAAAAGGTCTTGCTTATTTTTTTAAGTCTCATATGAATGCTAATCGATTAAAAGTGTTCATGCTGTTATCGCTCGTATTGGCGATGACGGTTATTTTTATCAGCACGCAGTTCTTACTTCTTCCTGTTGTCCTAGTCGTCGTTTTAGCCATTGCACTTTTTATTTTTCGACAATTTACGTTGCGTAATTTTGGTGGAGTATCTGGCGATTTACTGGGTGCCTCCATTGAAGGGATGGAGGTTGTGCTATGGGTGACATTGTTACTGTGTGCTTAATACGGCATGCGCCTACAAAAGAGAATCTTGAAAAGCGTTACCTTGGGTGGACGGACGCACCATTAGCAGATACAGCCAAGCTTGCTGTTGTGGATGCATTGGTTAAAAAGGTATATGGCAGTGATCTACAGCGCTGTCGTCAAACGGCTGCTCATTATTTTCCCAATGCTAGCTATCAGGCAGAGGCATCCCTTCGAGAGACGAACTTTGGTGCATTCGAAGGGAAAAACTATGAGGAGCTAAAAATGGATGCTCACTATCGGGCATGGATAGATGATCCAATCCGTACACCCCCTCCACAAGGTGAGGCATTCGATGATTTTATGAAACGTGTTGTAGATGGATTTCATTATTTACCGAAAAATGAGGATAGCTATTATTTAGTGGTTCATGGTGGGGTTATTCGTGCCTTACTTGTTGCCTTTGCGCCAACAGAACAGCCCTTTTGGTCCTATCAAGTGCCACATGATAAACAATTTGTTTTAACATTTACAAGAAAGGCTTGGGAGGAGGGAGCACGATGCATGTCTTTATCGGAGGTGCCTATAACGGCAAAACCGACTATGTGAGGCGCTTGTATGAACCGCAACAGATGGTGATGATTGCTGGTGAACTACCTGAGGTAGCGCCCGCCTGTGATGTCCTTGTCCTAAAGAACTTAGAAAAATGGCTTGTGACACAAAACTTGGAGGAAGATGAACAAATCGTACAAAAGGTGCTAGCAACCTTACAAGAGCTTGAACAGCATTGTACACTCGCACTTATTGTGACGGATATGGGGCGTGGGGTTGTGCCAATGGAAAAACAAGCCCGACAGCTACGTGATACCTGTGGTCGTCTATATCAAGCTTTGTTCAAGGAAGCGGAGCAAGTTGTACGGATTTGGTATGGAATAGCTGAGCCATTGAAGTAAAGTAGACATTCAACAGAAAAGAGGGAATGAAATGGAACGACAAAAATTAAGAAAATTGATTTTGACGGCGATGGTAGCGGCCATCTGTGCAGTAGGAGCAATGATTAAGGTACCAGCGTTTATTTCAACGGCTGCACTGGATTCGGCTCCTGCCTTTTTAGGTGTTGTCTTTCTATCCCCCATCTTAGCAGGGGTTGCTGGATTAATCGGCCATTTTATTACAGCATTAACATCTGGATTCCCCCTAGGACCTTTACATATTATTATTGCGGTAGAAATGTTGATTGTTGTATGGGTCTTCGGGGTGATGCATAAAAAAGGCATGCACTTTTGGAAATGGCCAGTTGCCTTAGTATTAAATGGTATTGTTGCGCCACTACCATTTTATTTTATTATTAGTCCAGCATTTTTCTGGGGTGCTTTAGGTAGTATTCTAATGGCAACGGTGATCAATTTAATCATTGTTGCGGTAGTAATGCCCGTCCTATCAAAGGTTTTTGTGCGTAAGGAAGGTCGTGCACAGTGAGAAATGCGATGAAAGTAGGGGCATTCATTGCGACCATGGATAATGCCGCGGCCATTGGACAAAAACCGCAAGATGTTGTGTCGGCACCAGACCAATTGACAGCCTACATGACAGCCCGTGTAACGTTTTTAGAACAGCTTGCTGCACAGGCACTACCTATTCAAGTTCTACTTGCGAATTTTTCTGGAGATGCCGCATGGCCTCGCTATGAAAAAGGTATACAGCAAGTGTTTACAGAGGCAGGCCTTACATGCCCAGCCATTACGGGGAGTACGGAATCCAATATGCCCACATTGCAGTCAGGCTTAGCTGTTACAATGCTTGGAGAAATTCAGCAGCAGCGTCGAGCATTTGACCACGATCAGCTTAGCTGGTACACCTATGGCCTGCCGCTTGTGGGTGAAGAGGTGTTGGCACAGCCTGAAGATGTGGCGCAGTTGCTGCCTGTTTTCAAGGCATGGCAGTCAGAAATTGTTCAGCAAGTATGGCCAGTCGGATCAAGGGGGCTGCAAGGAGAATTTGCCCGTCTGTTTGGGGAGCGACATGTGGAATGCGCCCTTGATGGTGCAAAATCAGCAGGCCCCTGTACGGTCATTTTGCTAGGCATTGCTCCAGACAATGAATCACAGGCACAAAAAATTTTCCTGCGAAATTTTGAGAAACTACGCATTTCTGAAAAGTGATGGGGCTTGTTTTGGGCAAATGATCGTTTCTTGGGACAGGGCCAGATAATTCAGAGCGAGTGTTATTTTACTTCTGTAGTATCCTTGCTCTGGGTAGTTCCTTACATATTAACAGGATGACGTTGAATCTAAAGTAGCTGGCTGTTGCTTGTAAAGGAAAAGGCCTGCTCTGAAAGGGGAGGAAGTCGCTCTTAAGGAGAGCAAAGAGGCCGCTCCAAAGAAGGATAACCCCGCTCCAAAGTAGAACTTCGCTCTAAAAAGTCACCACCCTCCAAAATCTGCTTAGAAATTAGATTTTTTCTCCTTATGAAGACACTACACCACAATCAAACCACTCCAATAATATTACGAGACCCGAAAAATTATTTATCAAATGGGAATGATTTTCAGTTATAATAAGGAACGAATGGGATTTGAATAGAACGGAGTCGAATGTATGCAGGCAGTTAAACAATTAGGGCAGTATTTGGGGCCTTATAAATTTTTCACGCTGATTGCACCGTTATTGATGGTGCTAGAGGTGACGATGGATTTAATTCAGCCGACCATCATGCAACATATGATCGATACGGGGATTGCCAATGGGGATAATCGTTACGTATTGAATATGTTTGTGTGGATGCTTGGCAGTGCAGTGCTCGGACTTATTGGTGGGGTTGGTTGCTCGTATTATAGCTCGAAGGCGGCGATTCATTTTGCCTCGGATATTCGACAGGTTCTTTATGAGAAGATGATGACTTACTCAGCCAAGGAGCGAGATGCTTTTACAACGGGGAAGCTGATTACGATTTTAACGAGTGATGTGGAAAGTATTCAGCGTGCCTTTATGATGACGCTGCGTATTTTTGTGCGTGGGCCCTTGCTCTTTATCGGCGCAGTCATTATTGTGTTTGTCACAGCACGTGAGCTTTTTTCCATATTGCTCATTATCGTACCATTGTTGGTTATAGCGATGTATTTTTTTACGAAATATTCGGGTGTATTGTATCGTCGTGTTCAGGAGGCCATTGATGCCGTCAATACGAAGCTACAGGAAAATTTGGCGGGTATTCGTGTAGTTAAAGCCTTTCGCCGTGAAACACAGCAGGTAGCACAGTTTGGAGAATTAAATGAGGCGTTGACGAAACGTTTTATTACAGCTGAGCAAATTGTCGGCGTGCTTGTACCCTTTACGATGTTTGTTGTCAATCTAGGGATTGTAGCCGCGCTTTGGCTTGGAGCCATTAAGGTAGACGCGGGTACACTGCAAGTGGGCGTTATTCTTGCGTTCATCAATTATTTAACGATTATTTTAAATGGACTGATGTCCTCTAGTATGGTGCTGATGCAGATAGCGCGAGCCTTGCCTTCAGGAGAACGCATTGTGGACGTGTTAAACAAAGAGATTGCTGTTAAGGAAGCGGAACATGCGCTGACCGATCCAATAAAAGGGGCCATTGACTTTGATCAGGTGAGCTATCGTTACTATGAAACAGCTGAGGATGTCCTCAAAAAGATTTCATTTTCGGTGAAACCAGGGCAAACGGTCGGCATTATTGGGAAAACAGGTAGTGGTAAATCGACGCTGGTGAAGCTATTACCTCGCTTATTTGATCCCTCTGGTGGCGCAATCCGCATAGACGGAAAACCGCTAAAATCCTACTCACTCGCAACCCTACGTGAGCATATCGGATTTACCTCACAGAAAGCATTATTGTTCTCAGGACCGATTGAAAAAAATATTCGTCTCGGTAAGGATGATGCTACAGCTGAGGACATACAGCAGGCATTAGAGGCTGCCTGCGCCAGTGAATTTGTAGAGCGACTTGATAAGGGCTTAGCACATGAATTATCACAGGGTGCTACGAATCTTTCGGGTGGGCAGAAGCAGCGCCTTGCATTAAGTCGTGCGTTTATTCGAAAGCCTGCTATTTTGGTGTTGGATGATACAACGTCAGCGCTCGATAGTGCATCAGAACAACAAGTGCAGCGAGCTATTGCCACCTATTATCAAGACACAACGACCTTCATCGTAGCGTCGAAAATTGCCTCCATTCAGCAGGCAGATGTTATTTTGGTACTAGAGGATGGCGACATTGTTGGGCAAGGAACCCATCAGCAGCTTCTACAATCAAATGCGCATTATCAAGCAATTTATGCGTCACAGCAAAAGGCTGGTGAACAAGGATGAGTCAAGGTCAACCAAAGCAAATGAATTTTGGACGTGGACCGCGTATGGGAGGACCAGCTGAGAAGGCGAAAAATCAAAGGGAGACATTGTCACGTGTGTGGCATTATGTCAAGCAACAAAAAATAGGGCTGTTTTTCTCTATCTTTTTTGTCATTGCCTCGACCTTTTTAAGCCTTGCGGGGCCCTATATGATTGGGCATATTATTGATGATTATATTATGAAAAAGGATATCGACGGAACGATTCGTTTAGGCATCCTATTGGCCGTTATTTTTTCAGTAGCCTCTATTCTGACATGGCTGCAAACCTATGTCATGATTCATGTGGCGATGAAAACCATTCGGACATTGCGTCTCGAATTATTTCAAAAGCTTCAAACACTGACATTACGCTTCTTTGATCGGCGTGCACTTGGGGATTTAATGAGCCGTGTGACCAACGATATTGATAATTTAAATACAGCACTTGCGCAAAGTGTTACGCAAATCGTGTCGTCCATTTTAACTGTAATCGGTGTCAGTATCGCCATGTTTACATTAAGCTGGCAATTAGCAATCGTGACATTGATTATTATTCCGCTGATCGTTTTCACAACCAAGCAAATCATTAAACGCAGCAGTAAAAATTATGCAGCACGACAACGGGATCTTGGGAAGCTCAACGGCTATATTGAGGAAATGATTACAGGTTCGGAGGTACTTACGCTTTTTGGCAAGGAGCAGCAAACGATTGATACGTTCCATCAGCAAAACGAAAATCTACGAAACTCTGCCCAACGAGCAGAAATTACCTCTGGCTTACTAGGTCCGATTAATAACTTTATGAATAATTTAGGCCTTGCTGTCGTCATCGGAACAGGTGCCTTTTTAGCAGTAAAGAGTATTGTTACAGTGGGGATTATTGCCGCCTTTGTGACCTATACACGGCAATTTTTCCGTCCGCTTAATCAGCTATCTAATCTATTAAACACCTTCCAGTCTGCTATTGCTGGGGCAGAGCGTGTTTTTGAGATACTAGATGAACCCTCAGAGGTAGCCGACAAGCCTAATGCGATCAAGACGGCATCGCTCAAGGGGGATGTTGTTTTCAAGCAAGTATCATTTAGCTATGGGCCAAATAAGCCTGTGTTAAAAAACATTGACTTCCATGCCAAGGCAGGAGAGACATTTGCTCTTGTTGGCCCAACAGGCTCAGGCAAAACAACGATTATCAATTTATTAACACGTTTTTATGACGTCGATCAAGGTGAGATTTTAATTGATGGGCATAATATTGAACACTATCAGATGGCGACGATTCGCCAAAGAGTTGGTGTGGTTTTACAGGACACCTATTTGTTCTCGGGAACGATTCGTGAAAATATTCGCTTTGGTAAGCTAGATGCGACAGATGAAGAGGTTGTGGAAGCGGCAAAAATTGCGAATGCCCATCATTTTATCAAATATTTACCTGCCCAATACGAAACACCCGTGCAGGCAGGAGGAGCCAATTTAAGTCAGGGGCAGCGTCAGCTTATTGCGATCGCCCGTGCGATATTAGAGAATGCAGATATTTTAATTTTGGATGAAGCGACATCTAGCGTGGATACCCAAACAGAGGTCGATATTCAAAAAGGCTTACAGCATTTAATGCAGGGACGCACAAGCTTTGTCATTGCCCATCGTCTGAAAACAATCGAAAATGCCGATCAAATCCTCGTGATTCAGCAGGGAGAAATTGTCGAGCAGGGCAATCACCAAGAGCTGATGCAGCAGCAGGGGATCTATCGTCATCTTCAACAAAAACTATTGTTAGAGCAGGTAGAATAGGGAATAATAAAGGTACATCTTCCAGAGGGCGAGGGATTGACATGTATGAATTAAAGACCAAAGAAACCGATGTAAGTGTCATTGAATTTATTGAAAGTGTAGACCATCCAAAAAAGCGAGAAGACGCCTATCGATTATTGGACATTTTTACAGAGGTCACAGGCTATGAAGCCAAAATGTGGGGACCGAGTATTATAGGCTTTGGTAAATATCATTACAAATATCAAACAGGCCATGAAGGGGATGCCCCACTAGCTGCTTATTCCCCTCGCAAAGCGAAAATTAGCTTATATTTTGCTCCAGGGGATGAACGAGAGCAACTTTTACAACAATTTGGTAAACACACAACAGGAAAAGCCTGCGTTTATATTAATAAGCTAGCTGATGTGAATGAAGACATCTTAAAAGCCCTTATACAACAAACGATCGATTTTTTACGAAAAACCTATCCAGATGCTTAATCAAGAGAGCTGCCTATTAGTTAGGTAGCTTTTTTGTATGAAATTTATCTATTTTCTCCAAAAGTTTAGTAGAAATTTATTTTTACCGTGTATCCTTGCAAGTATCAACGAAATGAGGAGATACGTATGAAAAAGAAAGCAAAGAAAATGATTGTCTATATGGGGGCATTGATTGTGCTTGGAATGGTGATAATTTGTATTTATCACTATAGCTTAATACAGAAGGAGTCAGCTATTTTACAACCTAACGGGACATTAAGCAATGTAGATGGTCAAAATTTCCATGTTTATCAGGAGGGGGCTGGCGAGGATACATATATTTTTATGGCTGGCTCAGGTATCGCAGCACCCGTATATGAGCTAAAAGGGCTGTATCGTAAGTTTTCACAGCATCATCAAATTGCAGTAGTGGATCGAGCTGGCTATGGCTATAGCGACGTAGCCCATGATGATAGAGGAATCGATACGATTTTAGCGCAAACACGACAGGCACTTCTGCAAAGTGGGCTTAAACCGCCCTATGTCCTTGTGCCACATTCCATTTCAGGGCTAGAGGCCATTTACTGGGCGCAAAAATACCCAGAGGAAGTAAAGGGCATCATCGCGCTAGACATTGGCCTACCTAGTCAATATGTAAAGCATAAAATGGGGACGGTCGATCGTTGGATGGTGAGAGGCATGCACCTCGCTACTAAACTCGGCTTACATCGACTTTTGCCAACACAGGTCTATAATCCGCAAGTACTTCAACTGTCGTTTTTAACAGCACAGGAAAAGGAAATCTATCAGGCGTTGTCCTTTAAGCAATTTTTTAATGAAGATATGCAAAATGAGCTGTTGCAGGTCTACGAAAATAGTTTACAATCAGAACAGCTCAAAAAGCCGCAAGACACGCCTATCTTACTGATTGATGCGATTGCGGAAGAAAATAAACATTCGAAATATACGAAGCAAAATCGGCAGGATTATGCTGACTTTGCAAAGCAATTCACTTATGCACAGGTGAAAGAGGTCAGTGGGACACATAGTATTTATCTCTATCAGCCAGATGAAATCTATCAACTGGCAATGGAATTTATGAAAACAACGGGTGATGAGAAAGGTCGATAAGTATGAAAGGATTTAGAATCTTAATTATAGAAGACGATCACATGATTGGTGATCTACTGCAAAAAATAGTACAGCGTGAGGGCTATGAGGCAATCTGGAAAACAGATGGCAAGGATATGATGGCGCTGATTCAGCAGGTGGATTTAGTCATAATGGATATTATGCTGCCAGGAGAGGATGGCTATCAATTGAGCAAAAATATTAAACGATTAGGCTTAAATATTCCAATCATTTTTCTATCGGCACGTAATGATATTGAAAGTAAGCTAGAGGGGTTGATGGTCGGCGAGGATTACCTGACAAAGCCATTTGATCCGCGAGAGCTGTTGCTAAGAATGCAAAAAATGCTAGCACAACAGTATGGTACACTTACGCAAATTCAGCATTTATTGATCGATGGGGAGCGCCGTCAAGTATTTCATCATAGTATTCATGATGAAATCGCCCTAACAGCGATTGAGCGAAAAATTTTCTTTTATTTATTTGACAATCGTGACCGAGTATTAACAAAGGAACATTTTTTTGATTATCTTTGGCCGCTCGATGAACGCAATCATAATATTTTGAATGTCCATATTAAAAAAATTCGAACAAAGCTACAAGACCCAGCAGGTACTATTGTGCAAAATATTTATGGAGAAGGGTATCGTTTAAATACCTATAATAAAAAATGACCTTAAAAACAAAATACCGTACTTTGTTATTTGTAGCCATTGGGAGTGTGCCGGTTGTACTATTAGGCATTAGTGTGGCCATGTCAATTTTGTATGACAAGGCCTTTAAAATGAAAAATGACGGCATTCCGTTTCATGAGTCCTATGCCTATCCTGTGATGCTGATTACGTTTGTGCTAGCGTTAGGAATGCTCGCATGGCTATTTTCCACATCGATCCATTCGTTACTATCCAAAATTACACTACTTAATAAAACGATACGAGAACTAGCAAGTAATGAGCGAATACCTGACACGTTAACGATAAAAAGTGAGGATGAAATTGGACAGCTTAGCCAATCTGTCAATCTTTTAATTGAGCGTACAACTTACCGAGAATTAGAGCTTGCCCAGCAGCAGGAGCTTCAAAAAGAGCTGCTACAAAAGTTGCGACATGACATTCATACGCCGTTAACGGCTATCCGTTTGCAGCTGTTTTATCTAGAGGATCAGCTACAGGGGCAGCCCAAATTGGTGGAATCCTTACATGCACAAATTCACTATATCACGAATTTAACGAATGCATTTCAGTTACAGTCCTTTGATACGAGTGAACAGTCCTATGTCATGCAGGAGGAGGTTCAACTTGTCCCATTGTTACAAATGATGATAAAGAAGTGGCAGTATCTATATCGCATGCAGAATATTACGCTGCATTTTCAGCACGATGATTTACAAGCAACTTGGCTTAGCAATGAATTGTGGCTACAGCGTTTATTCGATAATGTCTTTCAAAATACATTAAAGCATGCCCAAGCATCCAAGCTAGAGGTGACGATCAAGGACGGGCAAGTTGTCATGTGTGATGATGGTATTGGCTTTACGACGGAAGATGAGCATGGCGGACTTGGGCTTAAAATCATTCAGGATATTGCTAAAACATTGAATATCGAAGCTTCCTTACAATCAAACAAAAATGGCACGACCTTCTACTTTACACACCAATAAAAAACAACGGCAGCCTTTGCCGTTGTTTTTTCTTTTACACTGATTTTCGTTGCTGTAGTAAGAACAGGGCAAGTCCTAGTAAAATGACCACAATACCGATCCCCTGTTGAACGGAAATCATCTCATCTAAAATAAAATAAGCTAATATACATGTGCCGATTGTTTCGCCTAAAATACTCATGGAAATCACCGTTGTACTTAACCATTTCAATAGCCAATTAAAAATGGTTTGCCCGAAAATCGTTGCAATGACAGCCAGCCCTACAAGGGACCACCAGGTGGAGGCTGAATAATCAAAAAACGATTCTTTCATAAAGAGGGCATAAACGGCTAAAAAGATCGAGCTACTGCCATAGCCGATAATAGAATAGGGAATGAGCGATAAATCCTTGCGCACTGATTGCCCAATAAAAAAGTAGGCTGTAATAATACCTGCCGCAATAAAGGCAAGAATATCGCCATAAAGGGCTTGTCCACTAATCTGGAAATCTTGCCAGCCAATAATGAAGCAGCCGATGATCGCTACGAAGCAGCCAACAATCGCTCCTTTTGAAAATCGCTCTTTAAATAAAAAATAGCTGCCTACTAAAGAGAATAGTGGCTGAAGTGTCACAATGACGGTTGAACTAGCCACAGATGTGTAGTTTAATGATTCAAACCATAACACATAATGACAGGACAAAAATAAGCCTGATAAAATGCCGAGTCCCCATTGTTTTTTCGAGAGACTTGTAAGCTCCTGCCGCAAGCTCTTCTGTGCCAATAAAAATGGAAGAAGTACTAGCATCGCAAAAAATAGTCGATAAAAGGCTGTAATCGCTGGTGGTGCATCAGCTAGCTTAACAAAGATTGCTGAGGTAGATAATGCAAATACTGCAAAAAATAACGAGATGTAATAAAACATGATGTACTCCTAAGCATTTACAAGATTAATAATGACAAACCTATTATAGTGTAGTCCGCATGAATAATATAGGGTTTTTAGAATATTAGCACAAAATAGGTTTATGGAGCTAATTCTGCTCAAGCAAGGATTCAATGACCTGTTTTAATTGCAGAATGAAGGGCTGCTTACTGTCATCTTTTTTATAGATATAAACTGTTTCGATCGCACTGTGAAGCCCATCTAAATCATAAAAATACAGGTCGGGACAAGGATAAAGTGCTAGTAATTTGGTATTTAATACAGCCAATGTATGCTCGATTTCAAGAAAATCTAAAATACTACTAACTGATTTAATTTCCTTCATCGTAAAAGGTACCTGCTTGTCAGTGAGCCATTGTGCTAATGCATGGGTATACATGCAGCCCTTACTTAACACAAGCAATGTGACAGGTGTTCGTTGATCAAAGTCGATGATATGAGCGGAGCTTGAGATAACTTCAAACGTCTCTGTGGCTAGTACATCATAGTGTAGATCGCTATAATGCTTGATTGGATTACTTGTCAATGCACAATCTATTTCCGCCAGATGGACTTTGTGATTTAAGGCTGTACTTGATTCCACAGTGAAATCAACATCTATCGGACTTCGACTAGTTTGCAGTGCGTTCATGATGGATGGTCCATATATTTTTATGGTTGTATGAGATGTACCAACCAAAATGCTCGTTTGTGTAGGGCCGATGGTATGTAAAAAGTCTTTATACTGCTCGGCAACTTTCTTTAAAAACTGTAAATAATGTTGACCTACCTCTGTCAGCTTTAAGCCTTGGGGTGTTCGTTTAAAGACGTCCTGCCCAATTTCACGCTCCATTTTTTTCACCTTTGCTGTTAAGGCAGATTGTGTATAATTGGTGATTTCAGCCGATTTACTCAAGTTTTGCCTCTCTAAAAGCTCCATTTTTAAGGCAATTTCTTCAATGTTCATGTTGTTCCTCACATACCTATAGATTTTTTTAATAGCCGCTATCATTTTCCTCCATTTTACGTACGCTAGCTGTCCACGTACACTCTAGATAATGAAAAGGTAGACTGCAAAAGCAGTAACCTGATGGAGGGTTTTTATGCATACATATTATCGATGGGTCATCTTGCTTGTGGCTACGCTTTCGCAAACAGCCGCAACCTTTGTGACCTACGGAATGGGGCCAGTTGCCTCTTTTTATCAAATGGAATGGCACTTAACGTCCTTCCAGACAGGGCTAATTGTTTCAGCCGTCAATATAGGGCCAATTTTCTCCATGCTGCTATTTGGTTATCTCATGGATAAAAAGGGAGAAAAGCAGATTATTGGATGGGGCTCGATACTACTAGGCATGTCAGCCTTATTGCTAATACCCGTGAATCATTATACGACATTGCTTCTCGTATTAATAGTTGTGGGGATATGGTATGGCAGTGCGCAAACAGGTGGCAGTACTGCTATTGTGAAATGGTTTCCTAACAAGCATCGAGGACTGGCTATTGGGATACGCCAAACAGGTATTCCGATTGGTGGTGCATTGGCTTCCACTTTGCTGACCTATTTGTATCAACATCATCATCTATCCTCTGTCCATTTAGCACAGGGCTTGATGGCGATTGGTGGGGGACTATTATTTTTATTGCTGTACAAAGAACCAAAACAGCATGACTCCGCTACGGCACCTCTCATTCCTTTTAAAGAGAAGATGCGTGCTATTCGGCACAATCGAGCGCTCTATCCTTTATTTTTTGTGGGCATGGTCATGATGTCCCTCCAAATGATTATCATTGCTCACTTTATGAGCTATTTACATCATGAAGGTGGGTATACATTAACCGAGGCGGGGCGCTATTTAAGTCTGATTTTATTTGGTGGGATGTTTGGGAGAATTGTACTTGCTTGGATGAGTGATCATTATTTCGCTCTAAAACGAGAGCCATTATTAGTGCTCGTCATGCTCGCTACATTCCTGATGGTTGGCTTTTTGCCCTTTGTCATACATAGCAAGGGCCTCATGATTTTATTTTGCAGTCTATTTGGGTTTTTAGCGCTTGGCTGGTATTCCATATATATCACTTGTGTCACGGAGCAATCCGATTCGCAAGCAGTAGGACTAACTGTTAGTGCAGCGTTAACGATTAATCAGTTCTTTATTGTCTTGGCACCAACGGTTTATGGTTTATTAGTTACTGTTTTTTCCAGCTATCAGCTCGCTTTGGATGTTATCGCTGTGATGGTTATACTGGGGGCATTTCACTTATACAGAACATCCCAAGGTAGTCTAACTTCTGAAAGTTCGGTAAAATAATGGAAAAGAGGAAATGGAGGTTGCGACGAATGACCAGTTCGATTTGGATTGAGGCAAAGATAGATAAAGTATGGCAGGCGATTACAGAGGAGCAATCCCTCTCCCGATGGTACGCACCAGGCTCCATATGGGACATCCCTATACTAACAGCTGGAGAAAAGATGACATTTACCTTAATGCCAAATGCGCATAACCAGCTTTCTGAAAAACTGCCGATGGAGCTAACGATTCAGCAAGTGAAGAAAAATGAGGAATTTTCCTTCTATCTAGAAGTTCCTGAAACATTGATTGCTATTACGCTAGCCCAACAGGGTAATGGCACTACGGTGAGCTTTAATGCGTCAGGCTATGATGCCTCTCTTGCGAATTTAAAGGCATTGCTGGAGGGGCATGACATTCCTTATCAGTAAGCCTCTCTACGTCTTAGGTCTTAGATGAATTTCGAGCGGAGGGTCGTATTTTAATTTCCTCCCTTCTATATAATGAAATTATTGGTAGATTATACGGTGGGAGGAAATAATAGTGAAAAAATTAGTGGGTTTAGGTGTCGTGATAGGCACGTCAGCATTGGTATTATCGGGGTGCTTTTCCTTTATTCCAAATAAAATGCGAGAGGAAGCCATTTTGGTGGAAAAGGATAAAGCGAAAGCATTAGAGGTAGACATTGATTTAGGTGTTGGCGAAATGAATGTATCGAGTGGTGCAAAGGAATGGGTTGAGGGCAACGCAGAATATAATGTAAAAAAGCTAGCCCCTCAGGTAGACTATGATCTACATGGCGATACAGGAGAAGTGGAAATCAAGCATAAGGGCTCAACGAAGCTGGGGCTCTCCAATATTAAAAACACATGGGCGATTCAACTGAACGACAGCATCCCCATGGATCTAAATGTGGAAACGGGTGCCTCTCTTGCCAATCTTGATTTACAGGGTCTTCAGCTGGAAAAGCTCGATATTGAAGCGGGTGTCGGTGATCTAACGGTTAATCTAGGTGGCGACTGGAAAAAGAGCTTTACAACGACTATTGAAACAGGTGTCGGTCAAACAACCGTTATTTTACCTTCAAAGGTTGGCGTGAAATTAACGACAGAAAAAGGCATTGGCTCGTCTAATGTGGAGGGCCTTATATCAAAAGGGAATGGTGTCTATGTCAACGAAGCTTACGACAAGGCGGATGTCGTGCTAGAGGTCAATTCGGAATTGGGCATCGGGGAAATTACCTTTAAGTTAGATCGATAGAAAATGGAGTAGGCTACTTTCATTGAAGTAGTCTCTTTTTGTATGGCCAAAAAAATAAATAAAAGTGAAACCTTTTGCTTGGATAAAAGACTCTAAGTATGGAAGGAGGGGAAACAAGCATGGAACATGATTTATCTATCGTTAAACAAGCGATTGCGGGGCAGAAGGAAGCCTTTGAACAGCTACTTGTGCTAGAGGAAGAAAAACTATATTACACGGCGTTATCGTATGTTGGTCAAAAAGAGGATGCGCTAGATGCTATTCAAGAAGCGGCATGTAAAGCCTATTTAACCGTTCATCAACTAAAAAATCCAGCATTTTTCTCGACATGGCTGTTCCGCATTTTAATTCATGAATGCTATCGTTTGCTGAAAAAGGGCAAGAAAATGATTCCCTATGAGGAGAGGGAATTATTAGAGCGGTTGCATGATCAGGAGCAGGTCATAGGGAATCCTATTGATTTAGCAGAAGCTATCCAACAATTAAACCATTCCCAGCAGATGGCGCTCCTTTTATTTTATTATCACGATTTACCTATTAAAGAAATTTCAGACATGATGAAAAAGCCTGAGAACACCATCAAAACCTATTTGCATCGTGGTAAAAAACAGCTAAAACGACAATTAGAAAGGAGTGCAATGTTCAATGAAAAAGTCAGTGACCCTACCTGAATTTCCACGGGATGAGGTACGAGCAGCGATTGCACAAGGTATTCAACAAGCACAAGGTAAACCAATTCAAATGAAAAGAAGAAGCAAGCGTAAACCATTCGTATTTATTGCCAGTACTGTTGCCGTTTTTAGTTTAACCATTGGCACAGCCTATGTATCACCAACATTTGCGAGCACATTGTCCAAGCTACCAATTATCGGTTCCGTATTCAATGACTCAGGCTTGCCTGGGCTAAAACAAGCCAGTGAACAGGGACTAACCAAAGCTGTTGGCGAAACACAAACCATCAATGGGATTTCGGTCACAGTAGATGAGGTGCTTTATGATGATTCTCGTATAACGGTTGGGGTAACGATGCAATCTGAGCAGGAATTGAGTGAACTATATTTTGGAGCAGGCTTGGAATTTACCATTAATGGCGCCCAACCAACTGTCAGCTCAGGTAGCTATTCTGAACAGAGGTTAAGTCCTACGGTTCGGACAGGTATTGCGACGTTTGATGTCAAACAGGTTGAGGAAATGCCAGATTTCTTTCAATTGGGCTTAATATTAGCAGGCGAAAAGGGAGAAAAATGGACGTTTTCGACCCCGATTGAAAAGATTACAGAGATTGTCCATGTTCCTGTGAATCATCGACAGCAGTTTGAAGGCATTGAGCTTGATATATCCAACATCTCCTTCAGTCCATCGGGGATCTCCCTTGACTATGAAGCAAAGATGAATGGAATCCTCGATAACCCACCAGCATCTATAGAATTTTTCATAACAGATGGGCAAGGCAGGGAGATCGCCTCTCATTCGGGCGGTGGAAAAGCGCAATTTGATGATGGGGTGTGGAAATTAAGCAGCACGAAAGCCTTTGATCCAATAGCACAACACGTTGGAAAATTAACCATTACGCCTTATGTTGCTATTCCAACAGGGGGTGGGAGCGTTCAAATAGATGCTGATGGCAAAGAAACACATCTTCCATTCAATCCATCAGCCTATAAAGAAGTGAACTTCCAACCATTTACAGTAGAAGTACCCGTACAATAATAGGAGCGTCAAATACATCCTTTGTATTTGACGCTTATTTTATGGTAGTTTTAAGAAAGCAATGTTTCAAAGGAGCGAATAGATTGAAGACCTATACATACAAGCAACCAGCGGCCATCGAGTCAACAGAGGCCGTTAAAATTTTAAATGAAGCGGGGGAGGTATCGTCCACCGTTCAACGCGTGTATTCCAATGCACTAAAAAAAGCATTCGATAAAACGATGGACTATCGTTATTTCGTTCGTTTTGATGTTCACGATCGCAATGGTCAGCCGCTTTTTACGTGTAAAAAAGTATCCCGTCGCGGGCGCGTGCATTTCCGTGGCAAGGATTTGGTAACAGGTAAAGACTATATGATTGCCTATGATGGCTGGCAAATTATGATTCCTGATTTAGTTATTACCGATGGCGAACAGCAGATCAAGCTCAACAAAGAAATGGAGGACTGGTCTGTTTTTACTGTGAATGAGCAGCCTATCGCACGCTGGCAAGCGACTTTCTGCGAGACGCATTTTAACATTACACTACAAATTGAAGACAGCAGTCCCATTCAGCAGGAAGCCTTTTTTATTGCCATCGGACAGGCAGTGCTGTTTGTTGGGGCTTAAATAAAGGTAGATGGAAGAAAGGGCTTGATGAAATGCTAAACATATTACCAGCAAAAGAGATTTATTTACAGGGAAATGAGCATGCCCTACTGCTTTTACATTCCTTTACAAGTCATACAAGAGATATGAAGACAGTAGCCACTGCACTACATAACCAAGGCTATACTTGCTATGCGCCGCTATATCGTGGACATGGCACTCATCCAGAACAGTTATTACACTATCAGGTAGACGACTGGTGGCAGGATGTAGTGAATGCTCATCAATTTTTATTGGATGAAGGCTATCAAAAGATTTCGGTCATCGGTCTATCCATCGGGGGAATTTTCGCATTGAAGCTTGCTCAATTAGAAAGGCTCGAGCAAATCATTGTCTTATCTGTGCCGTTTGATAAGGAGCCAGAGCAATTAAAACAAAGGATTATGGACTATGCCCATAATTACAAAACAATAGAGGGCAAGCCACCACTTCAAATCGCTCAGGAAATGGAGCCATTTGAGAACATGCCATTACATGCAATGAACGTATTCCAAACATTTATCCAAGCAACGATGGAACAGCTTGATAGAATTATCATTCCTATCGCTATCTACTATGGTGAAAAAGACGATGCCTTATACACGCAAAGTGCTGAAACGATCTATCAGCACGTTCATTCATCTAGAAAGCAGAAGAAAGGCTTTGGAAATTCTAAGCATCTCATGACATTAGGACGAGATCAAGAGGCTATCATAAAGGAAATGATAGAATTTCTTCAAATTTAGGGAGAATTTCATTTTATAAAAGGAGTGGGGGTGCTCCGCTTCAAAGAGGGGTAAAAGCGCTCGCTCAAGAGAGAGCCCCGATTCTAAAAAAACAGCCACCTCTAACCATAGAGGGGCTGTTTTACTTATATTTCCAATATCTCGTTCGCTAATTTTTGTCTGCTCATCCAGTAGCCTTGGAGGGTAAAGACAATGAGGGTTGACCCTAGGAAGGCGAGACTTGTGAGGCCCAATGTTAGAAAGTCATAGGACATTGGAGAGCCTTCATCAATGAAGGCTACCATTCTCGTTAAGACGAACCCCAGAAATGTCCCGACCATGAGACCATAAAGGACGAACGATAGGACTTGTGTCAGTATGAGCTTCATCAGCCCATTTGGTGACAGACCAATTAATCGTTGGATGGCATAGTCACTGCGTTTTGTATAAATGGTATGCAGTAATGTTTGGAGGACACCAAGCCCCGTGGCAGCTATTAAAATAACAAAGACGCCAACAAATAAGCTCCACCGTTGGAAGAACATTTCATTGGATTGTGCTAATATGGTCGCTTTATCTGTCAACTTCAGGGCTGGCCAGCGCTGTCCCAAGAATGACAGCTCCACCAATGCCTGCTCTGGGTGGGATGTTTCGACCATAATGTCTTCGATAATTGGGTGATCCTGTGCCGTGAGGAATGATGACCAATCAACGATTAAATCAGCACGGTGAATAGGTGTATCAGTAATTCCTATAATTTGTAACTCACCAGTAGGTATATCCTGCTGGGCCGTAAAATCATAGGTACCCATCGTTACACGATCACCCACTGCCAAATGATAATGCTCGGCAAAGCCCTTTGTCACGACAAGGCCATTTTGTAAATTTCCTTCCTCAATTTGAGGCAACTTCTTTAATTGCATAAATTTCTTAATATCAATGGTTGTATAGTTCTCTGGTAGCCATTCATCACCGAGTTGTAGAGCAATATACGCATTATTACTTTGTGTATACGCGTACTGTACGCTTGGCAATGCTTCTATTTCCTCTATAATTGCAGGCGTGATCGTTGGATCATTTAATTCATTATTGATTTTTATGGCTGTTTCGTATTGTGATTCTGTGTAGGCAAGGTCATTGTGTTGTAAGGTTTTCATTAATGAACTTCCAAAGGTTAAAATAACCATTAATCCTATCATGCTGAGCACCACGGGTATATTTTTGCGTACTTGCGGCATGAGCTGCTGGCATGCTAAATAGGCTTCCTTGCCAAGTACCCTTCGAATCGGCTTTAAAGCCAGATGAAGGATGGTTGTAAATAGATAGGGGATTAGTAACAGTAAAATCCCACATACAAGTAGTGTTCCGAGTAAAATAAACAGGGCACCTTGATCGCTTCCTGTCCCAGCTAAATAGGCTTGTAAAAAGAAGAAGGTAGCTGTCACACCTACAATACTGACAATAATTGTTTTCCATTTTGTCCAACGTAGCTGTAAATTTTCATTATCTGTCGCGATTTGTAATGGCAGTAGTCGAGAGCTTTTCGCTACTTGCCATTTTGTCATCACTTGAAGAATGATGAAGCTGGAAAGGGCAATTAAAAGAATAAACACAATAGGAAGCTCTGTTTTAGCTTCGGGTAAATGCAAAAAGCTAATTAATTGTGGTAGCCAGCTTTTTATTACCACAAGGCTCAGCGTTGTTCCAAGCGTAACGCCAAAGCTAATGATCAGTGATAGTTGGAGCTTGACTATATGTCCAACCTGTTTCACGGATGCCCCGAGAGCCCGTAAAATCATGAGCTGCTCTTTGATTTTATAGAATAATAGCTGGAATGTGGACAGCAATAGGACACTTGAAATGAGTAAAATAAAAACAGATAGTACAATCATAAAAACCATTAAGCTCTGTAAATTTCTTTTAATGACATCGTAATCACTCATAACATCAACACGTAATGTTTCATCCAGTTGTTTGATTTCTGCGCCTACTGCCTTGGCACGCCCCTCATCAGTTTTAATGAGCGCAAATATGCCTGCCGTTTGTGGCTGACTGTTGTTCATCCATGCCTTAACTACGTCATTCGCTAAGAGGATGATATTAGGACTGTCAGTGCCTTTCATCGTCGGTAAAATTTCTTGCACGATAAAATCCTTTGATTGAATATGAATGGAGTCCCCAACTCGTTTGTTGAAAAGACGGGCAACATTTTCCGAAAGAATGGCATCATTCGGTCCAAGATTGACCGCAAAATGGTAGCGACTTTTCACAAGGTCATCATTTTCGACGCCAACGGTATAAAATGCGGTGTACTTTTCATGTTCAACGATTGTGTGAGCTATCGATAAGCGGGACACTTGTGTGACGCCGGCTAGAGTAGAAAGCTCCTCTATTTGATTTGTCGTCAACAATTTTTGCTGATCGGGATTATAACCAACCATTAAATCCATTTCCCCATACAACGCTTGGATGTCTGCCTTCATCTGGCTATTCGCATTCCAAATGTAGACGGTCATCGTCATCACCAGGCAAATTGAGATCGTAATAATACTAATACTCGTTAGGACATTTGCCCAAGCGGCACGAAAAAGCTTGAGGGCAATATTACGCATCGTAAACATTAGCGATCCCCCCTCGTTATTTCCTTGAATTTCATTAGAATACAATCTAAATCCTCTTCATTTTGTCGGTTTTGATAGGAATCCACAATCGCCCCATCATGGAAGAACAA
This sequence comes from Lysinibacillus sp. 1 U-2021, assembly GCF_029916965.1. Lineage (NCBI taxonomy): Bacteria > Bacillati > Bacillota > Bacilli > Caryophanales > Bacillaceae > Lysinibacillus > Lysinibacillus sp. 1 U-2021. The sequence continues at coordinate 2,443,318 of NZ_CP123966.1, read as the reverse complement.
TACCCGATTGGCATAGGTAGCCACATAGGGGTCATGTGTGACAAGTAATATCGTTTGCTGGTTCTTTTTTTGCAGAGCAACAAGCAGTTCTAAAATTTCATCTGTTGTATGAACATCCAAAGCCCCAGTTGGCTCATCTGCCAGTAAAATAGGAGGATTGGCAATAATCGCTCGCGCAATGGCGACACGTTGCTTCTGTCCACCAGAAAGCTCATGTGGTCGATGCTTTGCCCAAGCAGCGATGTTTAAGGTTTCCATCATGTGCTGCACACGCATCTTAATCTCCTTGCTAGGAATATCATTTAAAATAAGGGGAAGTGCAATATTATCCTCGACGGTTAAATCCTTTAGCAGATGAAAGGATTGGAAGATAAAGCCGATATTTTCTTTTCGGAATTGCGATGCTTTTGGCTCTTGATAAATAGCCTGCGCTTCCTTGCCAAATAAAAATAATGCGCCATCTGTTGGCTCATCAATGGCACTGATCATATTCAGAAGAGTACTTTTACCAGAGCCGCTTGTCCCCATAATCGCCACCATTTCTCCTTGATAAATGGTGCAATGGATATTTTTCAAGGCATTCACAGTATGATGCTTTTGCTGATAAATTTTGGACATCCCTTCAACACGTAGCACCTCTGTTAAACGTCCTTCAGGGATGGGTATTGCATTAATGACTTCTTTCAGCGGATTGAACCCACTCATCGAGATATGCCCCCTTTAATTGTTGTCGTAATGCATGCAAGCCACGGCGAATATGTGTTTTCACGGTACCTTCAGGGCATTGCAAAATCGCCGCAATATCCTTGACAGAGTAGTCTTGATAAAATCGTAGTAATAGCACCGTTTTGTACTTTTCCTCAAGCCTGCAAAGAGCCTGCCATAAATCCAGCTCTTCTTCGATGTATGTAGGAGATGCACTTGTTAAATCCTCGAAAGTTTGTGGTTCAACAGGCATAACTGTTTTTTTCTTCGCAATATAGGTTTTACAGCAATTTATCATAATGCGGGTAAGCCAAGTGGCAAAATAGTGAGGCTCCTTTAATTGCGGTAGCCCCTCATAGGCTCGAATAATGGTTTGCTGAAAAACTTCTACGGCATCGTTTTCATTTTGTACGTAGACATAGGCCATTCGGTAAAGCTTATGCTGCTCCTGCTCAATGAGCTGATAAAACGCCTGCTCATCACCTTGTTGGGCTAAGGCTACAAGAGTTTGTTGGGTGCTCGTAATGAAAATCGCCTCCTTTTCGACCATTAGACTCAGCAAGTCATCATTTCGATTCAAGTTTTTTATTTTTATTGAGAAACGTCATAAGCATACCCATTTAATAGAAGGTTATCAATTTACTGCTATAATGATAGTGGCTTCATCAAAAAAAGGAGTGAGTTTATGAGCAGAAAGCCTATTTATGTCGAGATAGACATTCAGGCTCCTATAGAGAAAGCATGGGATTATACACAAAATCCTCATCTGCATGAGCAATGGGATTTACGTTTTACATCGATTACATATATGCCGAAAAAAGCACCCGAGGAGCCACAGCGTTTTACCTATGAAACGAAGGTCATGCCAGGCTTACAGGTAAGCGGCTGGGGAGAAAGCAAGGGGGAGCATCATAAAGAAAATGGCACGCGAACATCCTCACTGCATTTTGGTACGCCTCAAAAGCGCTCACCCATAGCGGAGGGAAAAGGCTATTGGCAATATATCCCGCATCAACAGGGGCTGACATTTCTGACCCAATATGATTATGATACACGCTATGGCAAGCTTGGCGTATTCTTTGATTTATTTTTTCGTCCATTAATGGGGTGGGCGACGGCACTCAGCTTTGATGTTTTAAAAAGATGGCTAGAAAAAGGAGAAAATCCTACCGCACAGTATAGACGATTCTTTTTAACAATGCTTCTGTGTCTATTCTTTTGCTTTGTCTGGTTCTATCATGGTCTTGTACCGAAGATCATCCATTTGCATCCGCAGGAATTAAAGATGACCGCTTCATTACTAAACCATGCAGATCAGCTAGTTATGTGGATAGGGGTTGCGGAAATTCTCTTTGCTTTTTGTTGGCTTTACCCGCGAGGAAAACGCTGGCTCTTTGGCATGCAAATCATCGTTTTTCCGCTCTTGACGATAGCTGCTATTGTTGCGGACCCGACAAGTGTACAAGCACCCTTTAATCCACTTACCTTTAATAGTGCTTTATGGGTGTTGTCGATTGTCGGATTTAGCTTAAGTAAGGATGTACCGAGTGCTAAAAGTTGTAAAAGAAAGCGAGGATAACAAGGATGACGATCTATCAAACATTATTAGGGGATGATTTTGCAAGACTTCATCCGATGCTACAACAGCGTTATGCGTTACCAATTGATGAACCATTTTTTGCTAAGGGTGTGATGCATCAAATAAAATCTGGTGCTAAATGGATGTGTCCCTTCTATACACTGGCTGCGAAAACGCGATTTCTGTTCCCAGAGTCAGGGGAGGATATCCCCTTTACTATTTCGAATACATGCAGAGCCCTGCCAAGTGGGGAACTAGACGTGCTATGGGAGCGCACCTTTTATTTCCCGCAGAAAACAAGGCATTTTGATGCAAGGATGACCATTGATCCAATCCAAAAAATTGTGAAAGATTATTTAGGCACACCCGCTCTTTTTTATTCCGATTTGCACTTTACGGTGACACGAGCGGGGACATTGGTCATTCGTTCAGGTAAGCAGCGCTTTGTCCTCTCGCGTTTCGAATGCCCGATGCCTAGACTGTTAGAGGGTCGAGTCATTGTAGAGGAAGGCTTTGATGAATCGAAAAATGTCTTTACCATTCATGTCTCCATCCATAATCCATTCATAGGGAGGCTCATGATGTATGCTGGTGAATTTACGCAACAATCGAAGTAATTTCATTTTTTTACTAGGGATTTTGTTCACGGTGATGTGCTTTGTGCTTAGTGGGCAACCCAATTACTTATGGTTACTAACCGTTGCTCAACTAGTTTTCGTTCCCACCATGGTATCAATGGTTGTGGATGTTCAGAAAGTCGGCACAGCCATTATTTTAGGGATGATGCTAGCCGTTACACTGCTGCATTGGTCGACGGATGGCGTTTTGGTTAATGTTTTGGCAGGCATGTATGTACTGTATACCTTCTATATCGCCATGCAAGGCGTGAAAAGATTTTTACAACGAGGTTTTACAAATATTGCGGAGTTTGCTATCGACATGGGGCTTTTCTACCTAGCCCTCGGTGGTCTGTGGTTTTTCGCCTATGTCACCAACATGGAAACTGGTTTTTCACCATTAATCACGTGGTTAACGGCCATTCACTTTCATTATTCGGCTTGTTTATTACCCATTTCAGTCGGACTTTTAGGTCGATTACATGATAGTAGCGGCTATCGTGTGATGGTGATGATGTTGCTGGCAGGACCAATCCTTGTTGCGATAGGTATTGCCTTTTCCATTCTCATCGAAATCATCGCAGTCGTTCTTTATATTTTCGCCATTTACGGCTTGTTTTTCGTAGCGCTCAAAACAAAGCTTCCGTTTGGACAGGGGCTATTGCTGAGGACTTCCTATGGAGCGCTCTGTCTGACGATTCTTGGATCTTGTCTGTATGTTTACAGTCGTGTCAGCGGAAACGTTTCCATCGGCATTCCAGAAATGCTTCAATTCCATGGTGTGATCAATGGTGTTTTCTTTGGGGGGATAGGGGTCATCGCCTGGCTAATGGCTGTCCCCCCAACAACACAGCGTCCGTTTGAGTTCCCTGTAAGCCAAATTCGCGGGAAACTACATCATGAGAATATACCACACCCTGGCTTGGTCGATGCCTTACAGGATTTTGTCGATACTACAAAGCTACCGCCTGTCATTCCACATTTTTATGAGTATACGACGACCTATCGGCTGCTTTCGACGGTGCAATGGAAGGCTTGGTTTCGACCTTTTGCCTTTCTGTACCAAGGAATGAGCCGTTTGCTCCAACAGCTCAATTTACCCTTTTCCAGTAAGCAAGTTGAGATGACGGGTAGCATTGTTCAGGTCGATTCTGCACGAGATAGCCGTCCGTCTCCACGTGCATGGATTCGGACAATTCATCAGCAAACCGTTTTTGTCGCGATTTATTCGAAGCACACAAGCGACGAAACGACCTATATGAATATAGCCTTACCACTCCCGTTCTCAACAATGGTTGGCATTTTGTATGCCTATGAAGAAAATGGTCAGCTACACCTAACAAGTCGCCATGATGGAGATGCAGGAATTTATTTGGCGATAGGAAAAAATGTGATGAGGCTACCTCTACAGGAGCATTTTCAAATTTCTGCGGTAGATGACAAGACATTGTCAGCACGCCATCAGATGACGTTATTTGGTATTCCATTCCTACAAATTGATTATCATATTAAAAGAAATGCATAGATTGGCAGGAATTTCTTCAACCGAACGAGAAGGTCCTATTATAGAGACAAATATCAAGGAGTGATGGATGGCTTGCGTTTAACAAAAGGAATTTCTGGTTTCGATGCAGCGCATTTAATTCAGCAGGACATGCGCATGTTTCAGTCGATGGTGTACCATTTAGTGACAAGTGAACAACGAGCGAAAGTACGGCAATTTATCGATCAAGCGCCCTTTGTCTATATGCAGGCAGTAATTGAAATCGATGGAGAAACACTGACAATTCTTCATCATCGTTTGATGCCGTATATCGCCTTTGCCAAGCAGGAGGAGAGTAGCTTTACCTTTTTATCCAAGTCTCACCTGCATAAATACTTTCCTATGCGAAAATGCTTGGAAGCGGAAACACTTACAACATTACTAACAAAAGATGAGGCGTTCCATAGCCTATCTGCTATAGAATGGAAATACGTTACTTATTTTAATAGCCAAACCATTGGCGATGTAATGTTCAATAGCTGGGATTAAGTCTAGTACTAAAGGCGCACGATAAAAGATGCTATAAAAAACATTATATTGACCAAGTTATTTCTGGAAATATAGCAAAAATTCCTAAAACCGCTAATCTTCCTAATTAAATGGTAGATTTTTAAGGATGGAATAGATTAGGAAAATAAGGGGTTTTTGCAAATGAAGTTCAAAACAATCAGTAGACGCATTGTTTTTTCCTTTAGCATTGTGATTGCAATCATGATAGGATACATTGTTTACAATTACTTTGCCATCAAGCAAAGCAATGATGCGACAGAGCAAATTGTACAGCAAGAATTACAACTATTAATTATCGATTACGAGCAGGCACAGTCCATTGATTTAAGAATAGCGGCAGCTAGAGGCTATGTGCTTTCTGGGAGAGAAAAGTATAAAGAGATATTTCAGGATAATGTTGCAAAGGAACTAAACAACGAAGAAAAACGATCAGCATTATCTTCCTCACGCGAATTCGGACAATTTGCGGAGATGTCTAAGGAATGGAACCGTTATATTGAGCAAGAGGTATTTGCGGTATATGACCAGGGGAACACCAATCAGGCTACTCAAAACCTCACAAAAATGGATAACACAGCTACGACCATTCGTGAAGGCTACGAAGGTTTAGCAGCGCAACGAAAGCTAGCCATTAATGAGGTAGGGACAGACAGCATTGCCGCTGGAGAGCAGAAACAGCGAATCGCCATTATCGTAGGTATTGTGATTGTTCTTCTAGCAGTGATAATTGAGCTATTAAGTGCTCGTGGTATTTCAAGACCAATCGTGACGTTAACCAAGCGTATGCAACAAATGACTAATGGTGATTTAAGTGAGCCGCCTTTGAAGGTTCAATCGAAGGATGAAGTAGGGCAACTGATGGAAGCGACCAATACGATGTCAGATATTTTAAATCGTCTATTAAAGCACATTCAAACGGTGTCCAATGATGTAGCGGCACATAGTGAGGAGCTTCTTCAGTCAACTTCAGAGGTCAAAACTGGGACAGAGCAAATTGTTCATACGGTTACGGAAATGGCAAGTGGGACAGAATTACAGGCAGATCATGCCTCTGATGTCGCTTCCGTCATGAATGATTTTACTAGCAAAGTCACTACGGTTCATCACGGCAGTAAAGATGTTCAACAGTATTCGCAGAATGTAAAGGCTTTAACACAAGAAGGTAGAAGCTTAATGACCACTTCCACCAAACAAATGGAAGCCATCCAGCATACAGTGAAGGACGCGGTGAATCAGGTAAATGGCTTAAGTAAGCAAACACAGGAGATTTCTAAGCTTGTAGCGGTCATTCAAACGATTGCTGCCCAAACTAATTTACTCGCATTGAATGCAGCGATTGAAGCAGCCCGAGCTGGGGAACAGGGGAAAGGCTTTGCCGTGGTGGCTGACGAGGTTCGGACATTAGCTGAACAGGTCGCCCTCTCCGTTGATGATATTACAGCGATTGTCAGAAAAATTCAGGATGATTCCGATACAGTAACCTCCTCGCTAGAGCAAGGCTATGAGGAAGTCGAAAAGGGCACAACACAAATGGCTGCAACCAATACGACATTCTATCGAATTGCGGATGCTATTGAGGCCATTGCGACAGGCATAGAAGGTATGTCAGTGGAGCTAGCAGAGGTTGTTCACAATACTGTCACGATTAATAAAGCAGTCGATGAAATTGCTGCGGTCTCCGAACAGTCAGCGGCGGGTATTCAGGAAACATCGGCTACCATTGAGCAAACTGCAAGCTCCATGGCGGAAATTAAACATAGTGCCGAGCATTTAGCAGAAATGGCTGAACAACTAAACGCCCTGATTCGTCAATTTAAGCTATAGTAATTAGCTGTGGATTTCAAACTTCCCTCACATTTCATCTGTATACTAAAGCATTGGAAGGTGGAATCATTTTGAGAAAATATTTACTTTTATTATTGATGAGTACTTTATTCATGGCACCCGTTGCCTACGCCCATACGATGGATAAAAGTACACTATTCACGGATGTCCCTGAAACAGCCGCCAATATTCAGGACATTATGGTACTACACAGTATTGGGCTTCTTGGGTACAATGGCAAGGATATGGCCTTAAACCCAACAGACAATCTTTCACGCAAGGACTTTGCAGGCTGGGTAGGTGGCTTTTTCAGCCTTGAGGGAGCAACAGTGGATGAGCTAGCACAAGCAGCTCAAAAAGAGGATTACGTGTCTTCGCTAGAGGGAGATATTACGTACAAGGAAATAAATACAGCACTTTTTCATCATAAACTTGAGCTAGCCAATCCTGATGCAACCATGACGAAAGAAGAGTACATTGCATTCTTAACAAAGCACCTAACATTTGATATGGACGGACATACGCTTATTCAAATGGGCGGCTTTGCAGAAGGACCAACGGGTACGATTGAAGACGTTGTCACAGGTGACCAAACAGGAATCATCATCGACGGTAAAACATACATGCTGTCAGGACACCCTCGCATCTTTGCCGATTCAACAGATGCCAAAAGCTGGGTAGGGCAACAGCTAGAACGTTCTATTTTTACAACAGCAGCGGATCACCATCATGATCATGACGGTGGGCAAGAGGAAAGCCACGGGGATCATGCAGAAGGCCACGGCGACAGCCACGAGCATGAAGCATCCGCCTCCAATGAAGCAACACTACAATATGTGCAAATTAGCACTGCACAAGTGGTAAAAGAGGATGCCAAAGAAATGGAGTCTTCGAACGCTACACCAAGAGAAGAGCAACAAGCAGCCGCAGCAGATGACACAGCATCCAACTCAAACACAGTTTGGATGATCGCTATCCTAGCAGCACTAGCCGCTATTTTTGTTATTGTATTTGTGAAACGCAAGAAATAATGTAAATGAAAAAAAACCAGCAATGACCGAGGGAATTCGGTTGTTGTTGGTTTTTTCATTTTTCCCCACTTTCATTAAACCGTCAAACATTCCAAATAAACACCTGCATATTCCAGCAATTTTACACAAAATTGAATAAGCACAAGCATGTTCGGTATATAAATAGGGTACGAACATTTTTTGGTTAGGAGTGTGTAAATGGCTGTACTTGTGGTGAAGAGGAGCATAATGCATCGTTATCAAAGTATCGGGCAGGCGATTGAAGAGGCGGCGCCTGGGGATATGATTGAAATTCGGGATGGGATTTATGAGGAAAGCTTGGATATTGCCAAGCGGCTGACGTTGTATGGGGTTGGCAATGTGACCATCAAAGGTGGCGTTTTTATTCGCTATCAAACACCTGTTGCGATGCGTAATTTACGGTTCCGGCAAGGGCAGGGGCTATATGTGAAAGGCGATTTACAGCTAGAGAATTGTGTCATTGAGGAGCAATTGATTCGAACGCAGATGATGGTGAGCTATGGTAGTTTGCTGATGAAAAATTGTGCAGTGCTTGCTACGCCACTGAATCATTTTGGTTTGCGTGTGGCGAATGGCTCCAGTGTTATTCTAGTCGACACGACATTTGAGCATCATAGGAAGGCACAGATTATTGCTCAAAACTGTGAGCTGACCTTGACGAATTGTATGCTGTTGGAAGGGAAGAAGCATGGTGTTTTTGCGATTCGCCATGTCAAGCTGACAATGGAGGACTGTGAAATTCATGGGCATGACAAGGCACAAGTAATGGCTGCGTCGAGTGAGATGACGATGACCAATTGTTTAGTGCACCAAGGGCAAGGGGTGGGCATTCAATTGTTTGATAGCACGACTTTCAGGATGGATGGCTGTGAAATAAAAGAGCATCTTGATACGAATATGGTGGTTCATCGCAGTGATCTAATGGTATCTGATTCTATTTTTTCAGATGGTCAAAGTCATGGGTTGTATCTTGGAGAAAAAACCGAAGCTAAGTTCTATGATTGTCAAGTTTCTCGGCATGTCAAGGCGCAGGTGTTGATTGAAAATAGCAAGGTGGAATTTCATACATGTCATGTTCGCAATGGTATGGCTGTCGGACTTACCATTGTGGATGAAGCAAATGTTTCGATGAACCAATGTAAAATTCAAAACCATCAGCAATTTCATATTATTGTTGATGCTAGTGGATTAAAGCTACAGCAATCGATTATTCAATTTGGGCAATCAGGTGGTGTTTATGGTAATGAACATGCCAAAATCATGATGCATCATACAACGATACGAGAGCTGCAAAGCCACCATATCTATATCAACAATGCCCGATTATTTACACAATATTGCACGTTTGAACAAATGGAAGGAAACGGAATCACTTGCATTGATGCAATTTTTGAGATAGCTAATAGCTATTTTAAAGATGGTCAAGAAAGCTCGTATGCCATGATTTGGTCAGATCAATCAATGGGGCGTATTGAAAATTGTAGGGTGGATAAGGCGGCTAGACCATTTTTAGCGCTGTCCAATAAATCATTATTGGAAATGCGTCATACAGATATAGCTGCGGTAAAGGCTCCAGCGGTGGTCCAGGAAAACAGCCAATTATTTGTACAAGGACATGTGCAGTCAGCAACATGGCAGAAGGATGCAGCATCAAAGGTTTCGCAAATGGAGGACATGAAATTAGAAATAATGAAACATGATATTAAAAAAATAATATAAAAGCCGATTATACAAATAAGACAAGTAGTTTCAATTTTGAAATTACTTTTTTTGTGGATTCGCGTATTGATATTTCATATATGTGAAAAATGGGTAAAGGAATACGTTTGGGTTGTTAATTAAATTTAAATTGTGAAAAAAACTATAATTCGACAAAATGCAAGAATATTTTTATAATGGTATAGATGTCTTGTTGCAATTACTGCAATATTTTGAAATATTCCACAGGAAAACTTATACAATCTTTGTATAAGTTATAACCAACATAATAAAAGTTTTTACTGAATGTAAAATAAATATTAAATAAATGTGGATAATAGATTGATTATTTTCTATGTTTAAACCTATAATTAGTAAAAATGGTTCATGCAATAAGATAAATTTTCGTTAATTATGAAATGGGAGTAATGATTTTACAATAATAAATAGAGAGAGTATTGGGGTGATATGAGTATGTTTGGGCTGACAAAAGAAGAAATTATGTTAATGCTAGAGGAGATGGAATTAGCAGAGAAGCACAAGAATGTGATTGCTGATATCTTACATCTAAATAATATGCGAATCGAACAACAACTCGCATTAATGATCCATTTAATCATAGATGAGCGCGAACGAAATATTTCCAACAATACATATCTAAACTAAAAAAATGTCGAAAAATCACAGGTGCTATGTTTGCAACGCCTGTGATTTTTTTGTCAGCCATTTTTATAATTTTTTTGTGAAGCAAATGATGCGATTAGCTTCTGTAAAACCGAGCTGAAGATGAACCCTTAGGCTTTCGTCATTGTCCCATTCACAGTCACTGGCAAACTCTAGACAGCCCCTATGCTTTGCCCATTGCTCACATTTCTCCACAAGCAGTCTTGCATAGCCCTGCTGGCGATATTCCTCTCTCACAAAAAGGCCTTCTAAATAGCCGACTGGACTCGAGTCAGTCCCTTCTACATAGTCTGTTCTTAACTGGCATTGGGCAAATCCAACTGCTTCGTCATCGTCATAGACAAGGAAAATAGCTGCGTTTTCTTCCTTTAGCAGCTGTGTCATCTTTTCGGTAAATTCCTCTCGTGTATGATTGGGCCAGAGCAGTAAGGCTAATGAGGCTGCAGCATGAGCGTCCTTCTGGTTTGCTTGTTGAATCATAAAATCTTCCTCCTTTGTAAAAAATGAAACAATTTGTTTTGAAGTACGTACAAACTAGTAAGCGTTTTTATTTTAAAGCTCTAATTCTATTTTAACAATCTTACTTGAGGGGGGGAATCCAATCATGTCACTCTTACAAACGTTAATTGAACAAGCGAAAAAGCCAAATGGATGGATTGGCTCAACGATGCTACAAATTATGAATTTTGCCCATCGTGGTATGAATGCATGGTTCATCAGGCAAGGAGCTATCAATGACGGTGATCGTGTGTTAGACATAGGTTGTGGTGGTGGGAAAACGCTCCAAATTTTATCCAAATTAAATCCAAATGGTATAATATATGGGATAGATTTTTCCACACAGGCAGTGAAGGAATCAATCAAATTGAATAAAGCAAATGTTGCCAGGGGTAGCGTCATTGTGAAAGAGGCAAGTGTTTCAAGCATTCCATACGATGATCAGTTTTTTGATGCGATTACAGCCTTTCAAACACACTATTTTTGGCCATCCTTGGAGCAGGATGTAGAGGAAGTATGGCGGGTTCTGAAAAACGGTGGGAAATTTATTATCATAGCAGAGCTCTACAAAATGAACTATCATATGAAAGCCTATCAAACACCTGAGGCAACGAAGCAATTATTAGAACGTATCGGTTTTCAAACCGTGTATGTCACCGAAAAATCAAGTAAAGGATGGCTTTGCATTACAGCTATTAAGTAAAGGATACATAAAATGGAGGGTATAAAAATGAAAAGATGTGATTGGGTCAAGCTAGATGAACCTTTGTATGTGGAATACCATGACAAGGAGTGGGGTGTACCTGTCTATGATGACCAGCATTTATTCGAGATGCTTTGCTTGGAGGGGGCACAGGCTGGCTTGAGCTGGTGGACGATTCTCCAAAAGCGTGAAGGCTATCGTGAGGCATTTGATCAATTCGATGTGGAAAAAATTATCCATTATACAGCAGACAAGCTAGAGGAATTGCAGCAAGACACACGGATTGTACGCAATAAATTAAAAATAGCTAGCGTGGTGACAAATGCTAAAGCATATCTCCAAATACAGGAAAAGCATGGCTCATTCTCAGATTATATTTGGGGCTTTGTAGATCACAAACCAGTTTTGAATGAGTGGGCATCCATCAAAGAGGTGCCTGTGACGACAGAAATTAGTGATCGTATGAGCAAGCAATTGAAGAAAGATGGCTTTAAATTTATCGGTAGTACAATTTGTTATTCCTTTATGCAGGCAGTAGGCATGGTAAACGACCATACAACAGATTGCTGCTGTCGACAAAAGGAGCTAGCGGATGGCAATTGAACATATTCGGGCTCAACTAGCCACGCAGGCCACGATTTTTCAAACGGGTGGTATTCGACCTACACATGATTTATTGGAAAGCTGGATTGGCTATGTGGGCTGGTCCTTACCAGAAGAGCAGCCACCATCTGGCTATCAGCCGCTCGCTACGTTTTTTCTAAAAGGTCTACCCTATGTACCGATGGCATTACAGCCTTTTCACTTAGTCACAGTCTTTGTCGATGAACGTCTATTAGATCATCTCATGGAGGATGATCTTAGTTCTTATTTTAATATTAGAACGTACACCTCTTTGGAAGGCTTAGTAAAGCGCGAATGGCAGCATGAACAAATTCGCGCGTTTCCACTCCTACCACAGCATATCACGAACGACTATCCAACATGGGATGGGGGCGGTATTCCTGCTCAATTGGAGGAAGAGATTTTGACGTTGGAGCATGAAGAGCAGCTCGACTATTTTGAGGATATTGTTGAAGACCTCTATCCACTCCATAAAATTGGTGGCTATCCAAGCTTTTGTCAAAGTGGCGTTGATTTCGGTGACGATGCGCCATTTGTCCTCCAAATTGCCTCCGATGCAAAAGCGCGTTTGAACATCGTGGATCATGGTAATTTTTATTTTTTCTACAATCCAACCATCCAGACTTGGCACGTCTATTGTGATTTCTACTAAAGGGATGGCGGCTTGTCTCTTTCATGAATTGTCATCATGATGAACTGGTAAATCAGATATAAGCCAAGGTACGCCCCTGTAATTAGAAAGACAGGGTTTAAGAACACAGCATGGATCGTTGTCATAAAGACTACATCCTCAAGAATAATGTTCGTTATAGCTGTAGCGGCAATCGTGCTAAACAGAATCGCAGCAAGGACACCTAGTATGTTGAAAAGAAGGCGAAAGCTAGCCCATTTGTGCTGAAGATATGCCATAAGGCTGGGGATGCCAATCGTGGCAGTCAGCATGAAAATTGTCATAACATCACATCCTTTCTTTCAGATTGCCCTTGTTCGTTCCTGCATAAACATAGAAAACGATAGGAGGGAAACCGATTGCGATGGCAAGAAGGAGAGTTAAAAAGCACTAGGAAGGTGAAAAAAGTGGAGCATAAAACGATGGTCAAAAATGGCATTGGCTTTGGTTCGGTTTTAGCGATTACGATCTCCTGGAGTGTGCATCACTCCATCATTTGGGCAATCATTCATGGCTGTTTTAGCTGGCTGTATGTTATTTACTACGCCATCATGCGCTAAGCTTGTAGGTCAGCCTATCAACTAAGATGTTGTTTGAATAAAAATAACATTGGGTACATAAAAACAAAGCGTTCATAATTTTTAATGAGCAAGCATAAATAACAAAGTGCTCTTTTCCAAAGTACCAATTGTATGAACGTAGAAGAAAGGTTGATAGAATGACACATCAAGTAACGGCTTTAAGTAATGTTAATGGTAATGCTACAGGCGTGGAAGGTATATTACAAAATGTAGCATTTATTTTATCGACGTTTACGATTCCTTGTCCGCTCCGCGAATATGTGACAAGGTCTGATATTCGTAAACCCTTCCAGCGTATGAAGAAAATAAACACAAAACGCCTTATAGAATGTATCCAACGTTTTGAGCCACGAGCTGTCGTAGTAGATGTTGATTATCTTGGCGATGTGAATAGAGGGAAATTAGAGCCCATTGTCAAAGTCATTGTCAATGAATAGCTGAAAAAATATGAATTCTGCCAGGTATGGTTTCACGAACCTGGCAGAAGATTAAATGTGCTTATAGTGGTAGGATTATGGTATATGAATTGTTGTCAAGTAGGATAATGGAACAGTTACGCGTTTCTAATGGCAATAATTTGCTGGCAATCAATGATAAGTGGTGTTGGTGCTGCTGCCTCTATCTCTAAGAATGTAGCACAGCAAGTTTTAGGATCTAAGCTGATAAAGGAAATTCCTGCAAAGCTACCGCCACCTGCTAAAATAACATCTACCAAAGTACCAGGAGATAAGCATCTTAATAGATGACAAATACAGCCTTTACACTTGTGATCTTTGGAATAATCCTTCTCGTAGTAGTACTCTTCCTCCTCTTTTTTGCAAGAGCAAGAATCCTCCTTATGTTCCCATTTACAATGGTCATCCTTTTCATGACACTTACATCGCTGGTGCTTCTGTTCCCATTTGCAATGCTCATGCTTGTGTTTGCATTTGCATCCTTCTTGTTTGTGTTCACATTTTTTTTCTAAATGACAATAGCATTTTACATATTGTTCACAGCACTTTTCTTTTTTATGATTCCAATTCATATATTGACTATATCTACTATCCTGCATCTTTTAATCTCCCTTTTTGTTAGTTTTTTAGTAATGGTAGCGCTAACCTTTACATTTCTAATCTATGAAGCCACAAACAAAACTTCTTGGTAATTTGCCCTTTGTACAAAAAGAAAATTATTTTTTAATAATTAAAGAGAGAAATAGCTATACATAGCTGTGAGAATAATAACAATTTCAGGGAAAAAGATTGCTAGACTTCCGCCTGTAAATTTCATGGAGAAATGGAGCGAGTGTATGAAAAATGTCCTGCAAATCTTCTTTTTATTCATGTGCTTACTGGTTGTGGTGTCATTGTGGATGGTACAAAGGGAGCCTTCAATTATAACCCCGAGCCCTGAAAGAGCGACTATCTATGCAGAGGAGCTTGGCGAAAAATTACAAGCTACGAATTTTACAAAACAAGTGTTACAGGCGATACGGTCGGCAGGCTACTCGCCTGATAGTACAGTTGGTTATCTAATAGACTCTCCAGCGCATCAAGTCATCACTATTCAATTACACGATGGGGAAGAAATTGATGTAAGTACAGAAAGTGAAATTCAATCGATTATCGATGAGCTAGCTGAAAAGAATAATATGCATCTATTTATGGTTGATGTTCAATTACTAGAGCGTGAATAGTAGAGGGGAGGCACTGTGATCTGTGCCTTTTTACATATATATGGAATTGTAATATAATGATAAAAGAGGTGAGAGAAATGAAAATATTAATATTAGGCGCGAGTGGTCGTGTCGGCAGCCATCTGGTGGAACTAGCAATAAAGGATCAGCATGAGGTCACCCTATTAGTCCGAAATCCCGATAAATTACCGCACCATCATCAACAGCTGTGTGTAATGAAAGGGGATGTTTTAAACAAGCAGGATATCGAGCAGGCAATGCATCATGTGGATGTGGTGGTGAGTGCATTAAATACAGATGGAGGCACTACATTATCGGCTAGCTTACCATTGATTCTTGAAGCGATGACAAAGCAACAGGTGACAAGAATCATTACGATTGGAACAGCAGGGATTCTACAAAGTCGTGTAACGCCGACTCTTCTTCGTTACCAATCAACGGAATCGAAACGAAAATCGACCTTTGCTGCACAGGAGCACCAACGTGTATTCGAACAGCTACAGCAATCTGCAATGGATTGGACAATTGTTTGTCCTACCTATTTACCTGATGGGGCCTGGACAGGAAACTACCGCGTTGAACGCAACTTCTTGCCAGAGGGAGGTAGCGAAATTTCAGTAGCGGATACAGCAGATTTTGCCTACCAACAAATCTTTAGCAAGGATTTTTTGAGAACGCGCGTCGGACTTGCCTACTAGAAAAGGGGAGCTATGGTGAAATATATTCATGCCATCATCGGGATGACAATCATTGTCGTAGGATGTGCCTATCTCAGTACAACCATAGAAGAGGCACCTGTGAGAAATGTGCTGCTGAAAGTCTATGGAGTTATCATTGTTTTCATCGGGTCATTCTACCTCAAAAAAATTGCGAAATTTGGTAAGCAATAAGCACTTTTACATAAGGATAGTCTAAATGGACTTATGACTTTAACCTTTTTTTATCCTAAATCGTCCAAATGATAGCTATTTTAGTGAAAAAATATACTGTTATTTTCCTTTTTATAGAAGGTTTGCTATACTTTATGTCGAATATATCTATTGAAGAGGTGATTGTATGGACAAGGAGATATCAAATAACTATCAATATCCTAAACACCTAACAAGCCTTGATGGAATCGAAACGACAGAATTATATGTCATCAAGATAACAAAGGAACAAGTGGATAGGTTGATTGAGGATATCGATCAAACATTAAAGACGTCGACATGACGTCTTTTTTCATGCCAAAAAAGGCCACCTTCCAAGGAAAGTGACCTCAAAACAGGAGAGCTGTGGAAAGGCTAGATTTGCTTTACACTACTATTTGTATGTAAAAGTAATCTTGTTAGCTAGCCATTTGCCTGAAAGATAGATGAAATTTACTCGATTTTCTAGCAACTCAGTTCACTATCCATATATGTACTACCTCAGTTCTTCTGACATGAAAAGGAGTAATTCAAAGCCAAATAATCGCGGATGATAGTAGGCTGTCCGCCATTTTCAAGACATAGCTTACTGGCAATTTTAATTTCCTTCTGATTATAGTGAGATTGTGCTCCAATCAAAAATATGCCTGACAGTATCAATAATGTACCGATGCCCAACACATATTTTATAACCCTTTTCACTCATCTTACCTCCATTTCGATACGTTCACCCTACTGTCTAACATATGTTGAAGCATGAAAGCATTATGTTTAATTGACAATTTGTATACATTTGTATACAAATAGTTTAAATTAATGTATACAAATGTATACAAAAGGGGTGTTTTAGAAATGAGAGGATCTGGATTTAGAGAGCATATGAGAGAGGGACATCACCGTGGAGGACGCCACAGAGGCATGGAAGGTGCGCCACAGCGAGGAGCAAAAACGTTCCGACGCGGCAAAGCGATTTCATTTTTAGAGATGCTGCATGTGAAGCGAGCTACCATTAAACAGCAATTAGAACAGCCAGAATATCAATCGATTCAGCAAATTTTAGTCGGTGAATTAAAAGCCATCGATCTGGTTATCCAAGAATTTTGCCAGTTGTTTGATATTCAAGAAAATGAAACCAACGACAGTCTACAAGAGGAAGATAACGCACATGAAACAAATGAATAACTATATAGATGAGGTATTTTATCAGGACGATGCCCTATTAGAGGATGTCCTGTCCTCTATTGCCGAAAATGGTATGCCTGCTATTTCTGTCTCTCGATCATCAGGAAAGCTGTTGACGATGCTTGTATCGATTACTAGGTCAAAGGCTATTTTAGAAATTGGTGCTCTTGGCGGCTATAGTGGTATTTGTCTGGCGAGAGGAATGGAAGGGAAAGGCAAACTGACATCCCTAGAGTTAGAGGATAAATATGCACAGCTAGCCGCCAAAAATCTTGACAAGGCAGGCTTTGCCGAGCAGGTAACGTATATGACAGGTCCTGCATTGGATAGCCTTGAAAAGCTTGTGGCAACGGGACAGTGTTTTGATTTTTTCTTCATTGATGCTGATAAGGATAACTATGAAAATTATTTAGCCTATTGCATACAGCTAGCAAGCCCTGGTGCATTCATTGTGACAGATAATGTCCTAGCAGGAGGCAGTGTAGCAGACCCTATGGCTACACCCAAGCGCTATACAGCCATCATGAAAAAGTTCAATGTCACAGTGGCTAATCATCCGCAGCTGGATTCGATTCTTTTACCCATTGGGGATGGTATGACGGTTTCAAAAGTTATAAAATAATGCATATCAGAAATTAACTATTAATGGTAAAATATTGTTAGCAAACGATAAGGGAGAGATGCTTTTGAAGCAAGCACTAGTGGTCATTGATGCACAGCAAGAATTAATCGAGGGAAATCAGGATGAACAAGCCGTCTATCGCAAGGATGAATTGCTTAAAACAATCAATGCCGTTATTCAAAAAGCTATTGAGGCAGGGGCACATATTATCTTTGTACGTGATCAGGATGTAGCGGGTGGAGAAGGGGAAGGCTTTCAAGTACATCAAGCGATCCAAGTACCTACTACCGCTGTTTATTTTGATAAACTGGCTACAAACGCTTTTTATAGGACGGGATTACTCGATTACTTACAGGCCAATGAGGTAGAGCATTTGGTGATGATGGGCTGCAAAACCGAGCATTGCGTGGATACAGCAGTTAGAGCAGCAACTATACAGGGCTTTGATGTCACTTTAGTGGGAGATGGCCATTCAACAAATGGTTCCGACTACTTATCACCAGAAGATACGGTTGCACACCATAATGACATCCTACATGGCCATTATAATGTGGATCATTTCTCACTTGTACGAAACGCCGACGAAGCATTATTTGAACCAACACATAATAGTTATCGCTAATTAAAAAATGACCAAGAATCTAGGCTCTTGGTCATTTTTACATATAGAAGTGATTGAGCAACCAACCTATAACAGTACTGAAGATACCAACTACTATCAAAACCAGCCCATGGGTTGGTGCTTGATAATCCTTTTTAAGTACAATTCCCATACAGATAGCCATGAGCCCACAAAAAGCTTGGAATAGGAGAAGAGCAGCTATCACATTGACCCAACCGATGATTAAAAGTAATCGCTTACTATTGCTTTCATGTACCATTTATTGTTCTCCTTCATCATTGCTATGTAAATAAAGTACCGTACCTAACACGCCTAGTAGTAGGGTTGAAAAAATAATAGACATAATCGCTTGATAGACAATGGCGGTTATAGCCAAAAACAGTAAAATAATCAGTATGAGGAGGCGCAGTAGGAATTTTGTTTTTTTACGAATGGCGAAAAAATCCTGTAGAATAATGAGTAAAAAGCTCACTCCAAATAGGAGAGCATATTCAAGAATGATTAGAGGATGCACATTCGATACACCCTCACCACGAAAGTATTTTAAAATAATTATAGGAATGAGTATGTATTTTAAATACTTGTACCACTGGAAAAGACGATCCATGTTGCTGCCTCCAGCTCAATAGACTGTTTTTACAAATATTGTAACGGAAATTATGAGGCGACACAAGAATCTTTTTTTTCATAGGGCCACTGTGCGAGCAGTGACCCTAAGTATCAAGTCAGGAGGTGTAAGGCTAAAATTAGCTTTACACTATTATATGTATGTGAAAGTAGCTTCAAAAGCTAGTTATCTGCCTGTTCAATAGATTATTTTTTGGAAGGCGACTAAATGGGGCACCAATTGTCGGATGGAAGGCTACTATTCCTGCTAAAGTAAAGATAAGGAAGGTGATAGAAGTGGATTCTTTAACAAGGTTGAATGAGGCGATTACGTATATCGAGGCCAATCTAACAGAGGAAATTGAAGTGCAAGAAGCTGCGAGATTAGCTTATTGCTCGGAATACCATTTTAAACGTATGTTTTCCTTTCTAGCAGGCATCTCGCTATCAGAGTATATTCGTCGTAGGCGTCTGACGCTTGCCGCACTGGAACTATCAGATTCATCTATGAGAATTCTCGATATCGCGATTCGTTATGGCTATCGCTCTGCAGATGCATTTACAAGAGCCTTTCAGCAAATGCATGGCATCACACCATCGGAGGCGAGGCAAAATGGTCAGCACCTAAAAGCGTTTCCACGAATGACCTTCCAACTTACCATACAAGGAGGTTGTGAAATGAATTACCGACTCGAACAAAAAGAAGCGTTTCACATCGTGGGTCTTATGAAAAGAGTACCTATCGTCTTTCAAGGAGAAAATCAAGCGATAACTGAAATGGCACGTGCATTAACAATGGAGGATATTGGGCACCTAAAAAAGCTGTCGAATGTAGAACCAACAGGAATCATCCAAGCCTCCACAAACTTTTCTGAGGACAGAATGGAGGAAAAGGGCGAGCTGGATCATTATATCGGCGTAGCCACAACCGAAACGTCTCACCATTTTTCACAGTTGGATGTACCCGCTTGTACGTGGGCTGTCTTTCAAGCGGTTGGACCATTCCCACAAACACTGCAGGAAACATGGGGGCGCATTTATGCGGAGTGGTTCCCATCATCTGGCTATGAACAGGTTGCTGGTCCAGAAATCGTGCACCATACAAGCACGAATTTTTCCTCACCAACCTTTACAAGTGAAATCTGGATACCACTTCAGAAAAAGAAGCCTCTTGCATAATGCGAGAGGCTTTTACTGTATTTTCGTTCCATTGGGCAGCTGCTGATCGGGCGTTAACAGGATTACATCTCCTTCCACAGGTACACCACCAATGACTAATACCTCTGACTTAAAACCCGCAACGCGACGTGGCGGGAAATTAACAATCGCCACTACTTGCTTCCCAATGATGACTTCGGGTGTATAACGCTTCGTAATTTGTGCGGAAGACTGTTTAATGCCCAATTCTTCACCAAAATCAATTTTCATTTTAATCGCAGGAACCCGAGCCTTTGGCAGTTCCTCAGCCTCTAATACCGTGCCGATTCGTATATCAAGTGCTATAAAATCTTCTATTGTCGCCATCACTGTACTCCTTAAGCTTTTATGACAATGTTAGCATTTAATAGAAAAAAATACAAAAAAGAAGAGCACATAGCGTGCCCTTCTCTCGTTAACGACGATGCTCTACCAGGTCAATCGCACCTAACACAATGTGTGCTAAGCCGAAGCCAAAAATCGTATTGGCCACCATTTTGTTAGAGCCATGTTTTTGCTTCATTGCATAGCCTGCCGCCGTAACAGCTGACCCGAGTATAGTGGGGATTAAACCTTCACGAATTCCATTCATAAATTGATCCCTCCGTCGTATGATTCGGCGTGAGTTTCACACCATACTTACTATGAACGTTTGGCGCGGATACTATACTAGGCATCAACCGTATCAATCATGAAAGCAGTGATCTCCGTTTGATCTGCATTTGTATAGGCCTTGCAAAAAAGAACCACAGCACTTTCTTCATCATCAAACCATAAATAGCGAATTTCTGTTGTAAAACAACTTTGGTCATTCATTTCATACACATCAATAGCTACGGAAGCTTCATCCAGCGGCCATGTTAAGATACCTTGCAAGGCGAAAACCTCCTGCAGAAATATAGCAGTATCCTCTGTTAATATCTTCTCCTGTTGAAGTTTCTCGTATCTATTATGTACTAAATCATCTAAGGTCATTTTTGTTAATGCTTCTATTTTGTCTTTCATTTGCATAGCCTCCCTCCTTATAGTTATTTTACTGGAAAAGGAAAAATTTTGTATAGGTAAATAGGGATTTATTGAAACGAAAAAGAGCGGTTAGCCGTATAATAAACGAAGGGGAGCTGAAAATGAAGTATATAGGCATTGGCACCATCTTGTCCATTCTAGGTGTTATATGCTCCATTCTCATATGGGGTACAGAGAAAGCCCATTTGCTTTCAGGGCTACTCGGTGGAATTTTCATCGTTTCTGCCATGTTATTGTCAGGAGCCATCGCAAGCGGAGATCGAATGCGCGCCAATTTCGCAACAGAAACCAATGAAGACAGAAACGAACGCAATCTTCTCATGAATAATGCGTTACTATTAGCCATACCAAACATTATCGTAGCAATCTTTGTGTATTATCTATGAAGCTAATAGCAGCAATCAATTTAGAATAAGTATTGTATTCAACACATTTAGCATTCAATCCACTGATTTGAATGAGCAACCCATTCTAAGCGATTCTATCGGTCAAAATGAGCAATGTACCCGTCAGATTAGACATTGTATCCGTTACATTTAGCATTCTATCCACCGATATGAATGAGCAATCCATTCTAAGTGTTTCAATCGGTCAAAATAAGAGTTGTATCCGTCAGATTAGACATTGTATCCGTCAAAATTAGCATTCTATCCACCGATTTGAATGAGCATCCATTCTAAGCGATTCTATCCACTGATTTGAATGAGCAACCCATTCTAAGCGATTCTATCCATCAAAATGAGCGTTGTATCCGTCAGATTAGACATTGTATCCGTCAAAATCAGCATTCTATCCACTGATTTGAATGAGCAACCCATTCTAAGCGATTCTATCCATCAAAATGAGCGTTGTATCCGTCAGATTAGACATTGTATCCGTCACATTTAGTATTCTATCCACCGATACGAATGAGCAATCCATTCTAAGTGATTCTATCCATCAAAATGAGCATTCTATCCACCACATTTTACAGGCTATCCACCAATCGTTACATATAAAAATCATAAAAAGTGTCACATCTACCCTAGGTGTGGCTTTTTTTGTTGCATTTAATAGAGAGGAGTACATTTGCAATAGAGAGGTGGTACTATGCAATTAACAGATGGTACACAGATATTTGACACGGACATCATTGATGAGGCTGCTAAAAAGAGGGAGCGTGATGAGCAGGAGCGGGAGATGCTCAACGCCTTTGCCCGCTATGCATACCTACGATATAAGCAAATACGAGACAAAGTAAATCCGCGGAAATGCAAATATATGTATATTCATCAGGTGCGTCAGCAGTTAGCATTACCGGCTAGACTACAACGTGTTTGCAAGCTGCTAACGATGACGGAAGAGGAAGTTCTCTACATTGTTGAATTTGTGCGGAAGTATTTGAAATACGTTAAATAAGCCTCATCTTCATAGATGGGGTTTTTTTACATAATTTCTAGGGAGAATTGTTTCTCAACAACCGCTCCATATAGTATGATGAACGTGTATAAAGGAGTGAGCGTAGTTGAGATTGATTAAATTTCTAGTGGTAATTGCTATATTTGTTGGTGTAGTGGGGTATGGTGTACTACATTTCGGCACAAAATTTGCCTCTGAAAAAATTGTAGATACCTTGTCGACAGAATTAGAAAATAGCGGACAAAAGGAAGAAATCAAAAATACCATTGAAAATGATCCACAATTAAAAGCCTATATGGAAGAGGCGAAAACGGTCGATAGCAGTACATTACCGTTTACGACTAAAGAAGAGGCAACGAAAGTCTTAATTCAAAAAGTGGGCATTACCGATTTGAACGACTTGCGTGTAAAATTGCAGGACGGCTCGATGACGCAGGAAGAAGCCCTGAAAATGGTGGAAGGCAAATTATCCGATGAAGAGATTGCGGCTTTAAAAGTCATTGTCTATAAAGAGCTTTACGAATAACAAACAGCAGAAGCAATTGTTTGCTTCTGCTTTCATTTTCCATTACAGATCTCTGCTGATTGACGTAAATCTCGGACATGAATAAACACATTATTCACCTTCTTGGTAAGAGGGGACGACGTTGCAAATTTCATTCTTTCTACCATCTTTCACTTGTTCTTAAAAGAGCATGCTTCATGGCATGTTCTTTTTTTATGTCCCATTTTTAAAAATTTTCTTTATCTAGTTAGAAAGGACATTAGATGGAAAGAGGGATCGTCATGATTTATCGAGTAGCCAAAAAGGAGAATTATGTGGTTTTGGATAAAGCATTTTTAAAGGATGAGCAATTAAGCTGGAAAGCAAAGGGTCTGCTTGCCTATATGCTGTCTTTGCCAGATGATTGGTCATTTAGTCTTGCAGATTTAGCAATACGTAGTAAATGTGGGCGGGAAGCGACAGCCAAAATTTTGGACGAACTCATAGAGGCGGGCTATCTTCAAAAAGTACAGGAACGAGGAAAAGACGGCAAGTACGGTGGGGTAGAATTTTTCGTCTATGAAGCATCAAAACGTGCTGCTATACCGTCAACGGTCGTACCATCGACGGAAAAGCCCACACTACTAAATAATAATTTACTAAATAATCAATTACTAAAAGATAAAGATGATAAGGAGTCTACTAACACTGCCTACCACTTTTATGTGCAACAAGGCTTTGGCACACAAACAGCCTATATTGCTAGTAAAATTCGTCATTGGCTCACTATTTTTTCAGAGGACATGGTCATCTATGCGATGAAGCTAGCGGTGGTGCATAATGTTTTACGCTGGCGGTATGTCGAGAGCATCTTACAAAATTGGTGCAATCAGAACATAAAGAGTCTTGCAGATATTGCTATCGACCAGCAGCGTTTTCAAGCCCGCAAGCAGCAAGTGTCATCACATTCTAAAGCCAGAAGACGGAAAATCATTCCGCAGTGGTTTCAGCAGCGTGATCAGGAACAAGAATCTCGGCCAACAATTGATTTTGCAGCAGAACGACAAAAAATTTTAGCCCTCTTACGGAGTGAATAAATTCTCCGCATACCATATAGGCTTAATCGATGAAAAGTTATCATGATCCTGTAAAATCATGTGAATTCTTTCCAACGCATCATCAAAGGAGCGTGGGTCATAGTGACGAGTCCAAACAATGGTTGAAAAGACAGTCATGGCTGCATAGAGAGCATATAAACGCCAAAACATATCGTCTGGTGCAGATGAAAAATAGCCATCAATCTGGCCAATACAATAGGGGATACTTTGTCGTCTACTAAACAAGGCAAGATTATAAAAGTCATGATAAGGATCGCCCACATCATAGCCATTAAAATCTATCACCCCATTGTAAGTATGTCCTTTACAAATAATATGACCAAGATGAAAATCATCATGAAGCAGGGTGATGGGGCGTTGCTTTAATAGCGGTAAGTGCGTTTCAATAAAGCGCAATAGTTTAGCTTCTTGTGGAAGTTGATAGGCATCTTGTTGGTATGCCTTCAAATAGGTAGAAAACTTTTTGAGCTGTGTTGTCTCCCAATGAATTATTTGCGGAGGGCTCACTTGATGTATTTTTCTCAATTCTTTCCCCGCCGCAAGACCAAGGTGGAATTGCTCAGAGTCAGAAAGTTCCTGAATAATTTCATCTGCTGGTGTTTCTTCTAAAAAGCTAACGACCATTGCGGATACATTGGCTTCCTGAAACAAGGTATAGTTAACGGCTTTATGTGTTCTTACACCCTGCTTTGCTAACTCTTGGAGCAAGGAAAACTCTACTGCACGTTTGTCATGATGTGCTAGATCTGACAAGCGCACCAAATAGCGCGTTTCACCAACTGTTACCAGATACTTGCTATCAGGTGAATAGCCTTTGTTAATTTTCACTAGCTGTGTAAAGCCGTGTAAGCTTGGTAATTGACGAATAATCTCTACTGCCTGCACACTTTCTTTCCTCGCTTTCAATATTTTAGAAGAACTAAAATACTACAGAAAATAATACTTTGTCAATGCTTGGAAGCGAGAAAAGAGGTTATAAAATCATAATGAAAAAATAGTAAAAGAGCACAACTAACTAGAAAACACTTTTGTGCGCGCATTTACTAATAGTAAGTGGATGTCCTTGTGACATTCACACTTCATAGCTTCGAGGAAAGAGAGGTGAAACGATCGCAGTAGCCTTAAGCGCGAAAAGAAGCTAATAAGCCAAAAAAGGAACCTCTAATTATCTGTTGTTTACCCTAAAAAACCCAAAAGGAAGAAAAGAATAACATAGCATCAGTCGCTAAAAATAATAGGAAAGGACGGTGCAACATGAGTTATGTTATTGAAAAACAGATGATGTCAGGGCTACCGAATCAAGCGCTAACGGCAGTCAAATACGTTGTGGCGCATGAATCAGGTAATGGCAGCAATACAGGTCCAAATGCATTGGAAAACGAAATTGCCTATATGAATCGAAATAAAGCCAATGCCTTTGTTTCTCACTGGGTAGGCGGTGGTGGAAGAATCGTACAAGTAGCCCCAGTCAATCGCGTGCAATATGGCTGTGGACCAAAGGGAAATCCGTATAGCTATGCCCAGGTGGAATTGGCACGGACTGCTGATAAGGAACAATTTAAAAAGGACTATGCGGCTTATATTTGGCTGTTACGTAAGCTTGCGATAGAGGCAGGGATTCCCACTGTTTTAGATGGTAGCGGCAACGGCATTAAGTCACATCGATGGATTGCAGAAAATCTAGGAGGCACTACGCACAAAGATCCATTTGACTATTTAAAAAGTATGGGGATTACAGAAGCACAGTTCCAGCAAGATATTAAAAATGGGCTTGAGGAGGGATTAACAGTGTCACAATATAATGAGCTAAAACAAGAAATAGAAACGTTGAAAAGCTTACTAGCTGAAAAAGCTAGTTTACAAACAAGCAGAGAAGTGGGAGCAGCCCATAAAGAGGCTTGGGAGTGGGCTATTAGCGAAGGCATTATCCGAGGCGATGGAAGTAAGAACATGAATCCAGCAGGCGCCTTAACAAGAGAGCAAATGGCGACCATGCTGAAACGCTATTACGACAAATTTATAGCCAACTAATTGTGTAGGATAAAGCTCCTATGTCATCACGAGCTTTATCCTTTTTCATTGAATAAAGGTTTTTTCAAAATTTTGTCGAATGTAGTAGAAGAGAGGAGGGGTTTTGATGTTAACTAAAATAAGAAAAGTAAAATTTGAACAAGAAAGAAAAAATCCATTATACCAGGTGGTGATGGAATGTCCCGATGGTAAGCAACTCTATGTAAAATTTGATTATACGTATAAAACAAAAAATTTCTGGCCATTAGAAGTGAATTATAATAAAAAGAACTATGGTGCAAAGCTAGCATGGTATACAAATGAAGTCGAGAATATGACAGTGGCTTTATTTCTAGAAACGATTGCTGGTAAAATCAACAAGAAGTATGATTTTAACTTTAAGAAACAATAAAAAAAGCAGCACCTTGTAGGAGCATACTGCTTAAGACTTGTCCATTATTTAGTTGAGATATAAACAACAAGTGCTGCCTCATCAAATGTTACATTTGCGCCAAGTGCTTGACTGACAAAGCGTAAAGGCACCATTGTTGTACCTTGATATATTTCAGCAGGATGGCTGAGTGTGATTGTTGATGCAGAACCATTTGTATCAACATAAGCCGTTTTATTCCCCACACCAATCACAATTTTTTTACTGTCCTTTGTTGCCGTTACTTTTTTCGTTGCATTATCATAGCTAACCGATGCCCCAAGAGATTCAAAGATTGCCTTCATTGGCACTAAGGTTGTGCCATTTTTCATATAAGCGCTAGGCGTATAATTTTGCTTCACGTCATTTAAATAGACAGCAACCTTCGTTAATACAGGTGCTACCGTTGCTTTAGGGGCTGGCGTAGAATAACTTTGACCGCCTGAAGAAGACCCTGCATCATTGCCACCATTGCCATTATGATAATGATAGCCAGAACAAAGCCCTTTAGCCTTTGATTTGTCAGAACAGTTGTGACCGCCATTGCTATCTAAACGCCCTGGATGTGCGCTCGCAATAGAGGCTGTGGTGAAAAATAATGTAAGCATCGCCATCAACAAAACCAATTTCTTCATATAAATCCTCCAATTATCAAAATATGTAATTATTATACTATTGAAAAGAGAATTTTGATATGTTTTTATAGGAAATTAGTTTTAACCCATTAAAAGGCACTACCAGTCAAGATTGGTAGTGCCATTTTGTTATACGGTTAATTGATTTTCGTTTTGGAGATCAATGGCTTTTTGGAGCAGTCGATGCAGAACGGCTGCCAAGGTTGCAATCGTACTGGTTACAAAGATGCTGATAAGTGTCAGCGTAATAATTCCTGTAATATCTTCCTGGCCAGTAAACATTATCATAATTGATGCAATACCTAGCGCAAGGCCGGCTACAATAGTGAGAGCACAATTTTTGATCGTTCTCAAAGCCCGTACAGATGATTTGGAGAACGCTTTATGCTGGTCGATGTTCGTTAAGAGGCGATAGGCCTGATACAACGCCGTGTAATAGGGAATGCATAGTGCATACACATAGAGTAAAAAAAGATAAGACAAATAGGAGGATTCGGGATGTGCCGCTGCATCTCTACTGGCTATCCCAGGTAGCCAAAATAGTCCTAAAGCTAATACAGGGATACCTAGCAGCATAATCACACTCTTTAGGAAAATGGTTGAGCCCTTTTTATGTTTCATACAAAACACCTCACTGGTAATGGTATATTGATTTTAAAATAAAATTTATCGTTTTTCAATAAAAACATATTGCTATTCATTGATTTTTTTCGTTTTAAAAGACATCCATCCTTATAGGATAGATGCCTTTTAAGTGGGATGATTAACATCTTACATATTTACGTTTAAAGCCAATTCTGCCTCGCTCTATTTCCTTTTGAATTGTTTCATAAGCATTTAGCTGTGTGCTTTTCTTGTTGTCTCGCTTCATTTCTACAGGACCAATCGCTTGTGCGGTTGCTACTGCTTGTTCGTGGAGCGGCACATAGGAAATAGCCACTGTGTATAAAAAATTATTCATGGCCGATTTTGTACGTTCGGGTACGTCGTGGATGGTATTTTTCACGACATCCAGCATGTTAGCCAGCTTGCTCTCGGAAAATTCGCTATCCTTGCGATTCCCTAATAGCCAGCAATAGCAGCTCCAGCCCGCAGACATTTTCAGTTCCTCACCACTGGCAATCCACGCATCCGCCACCTCCTGAGCAATCGGTGCCTCTGCTAAAGTAACCGCTACTACATAATCCGACAGCATATAAAAATAAGCTGCCTCCATCCATCGATTAAAATCTTCCACAGTCATGGCTTTTGGATCTGCTATGATGCCAGCAAAGTACATCGCATCATAGTTGCCCGTAGCATAAAGCTCTTCTGCAAGACTCTGATCTATTTTAATTTTCTTCGCAATAGGCTTCATGGCACCTGTTGCCACACCAAATAACGGCTCATGGGCGCCATTTGACATATACATTTTTTTCGTCCGTTCTTTGCCAAGAGCCTCTAGCTCCTGCATCACCAATTCAGCATTCATAATAGCACTTCCTTTTCTTTAAATATCGATTGCCTTGAGACAGCTAGTATTATTTACACCATATAGCGTTTTAGTTCCTTCTAAGTGGTCGCTTAAGAACCGATCCACCATTTGAATAAGCTCTTCAACGGAAAAATCAAGCTCGCCCTGTAGCCAGCTAATGGTAACAGCCGTAATGGATACAGTGAAAAAATGGGTCACAAAACTCATATATTTTTTCTCTACCTCTTGACACATTTCCGCAATTTGCTTCACAAAGTCTTCAATAATGCTATATATTTCTTGATGAAAAAAGCGATTAAAATGCTCATGGCCCATGGAGTTAATAGCATTTAGTGCAAACGCTCGATTTTTTTCTAAGTACAATAATATATCTCGATAGCCTTCTTGCCAAAGGCTTTCATCCTTATAATCATCCAGTAACTCAATTGCCTCTCGCTCTAGTGTCCACTTCAATAAATCATAAATATCCTCAAAGTGATAGTAAAACGTCTGTCGATTTAATTGTGCTTTCTCCATGACTTCCTGTATGGATATCTTTTCTAATGGCTTGAGTACCATTAATTCTTTTAAGACACTGGCTAATTGCCTTTTTGTTTTTTCACTTTTTTTCATACAGATCACCTTTTTTACAATTTTGCATTTTTGTCTGAATTTATACAGATCACGTTATCTGTCTATATCTTGCTCTTCCTTTCTTGATATACAGTATAGTCAGTTCTAATTGGAAAGGAAGAAAAGCATGAAAAAGTCATGGATATTGAGTCCTGTTTTTTGGGTGATAACAGTTATCGTGATGCTGATGATAATGCCTAATCTTGAAAAACTTGTACTAGATAAAGGACAAATCACATTGCCTAGTGACTTAGAGAGTGTCATTGGCACAGAGCTGTTAAACGATATTCAAAACGAAGGGAAGGATACCTATTCGTTTGTCTATGTATTTCATCAAGAAAAGGGTTTAACAGCTACTGATTATTTGGCAATCGAAGGGGTCCTTCATCATTTAAACACAAATAAGCTTCTTATCACAAATGCGCTCTTCCATACAGACAGTGAGCAGGCGGCGAATCAATTGGTTAGTAAAGACCATACAACCGTCATGGCACAATTGTCAATCGATAGAAAGATCGGTACAGCCAGTGAAGCAGCAGCGCTATTAAGGGCGGAAGTAAAAAATTTACCAATGGATACATATGTAACAGGAGCCGATATTGTGATGGATGATTTCTCTGCCACAACCCAAGATGGTGTGAAAAAGACTGAAATCATTGCTATTGTCTTTATCATTGCCATATTAGTGATTATTTTCCGTTCACCGATCATTCCATTGATCTCGCTTTTAACAGTAGGGGTGGCTTATGCTGTATCATTATCCATCATCGCCTTACTTACTAATTATTGGGATTTTCCGTTTTCTAACTTTACACAAGTATTTTTAGTTGTCATATTATTTGGGATTGGTACAGACTACAATATTCTTTTGTTTACTCGCTTTAAAGAGGAATTGGCTAAAACAAATCATGTCTTAAAGGCGATACAAAACACCTACAGAACCGCAGGCAAAACCGTATTACTAAGCAGTTCATCTGTGTTAATAGGCTTTACGGTGTTGTATTTTTCAAAATTTACCTTGTATCAAAGTGTTAGTGGAATCGCGATTGGCATTTGTATCTTATTGGCGGTTTTGATGACATTAAACCCATTCTTTATGGCATTGCTTGGCTTTAAGCTGTTTTGGCCAAGTAAGGTTATATCAGAGCATACTGAAAATAAGCTGTGGGGTTTTTTAGCAAAAAACGCCTTTGCAAGACCTATCGTTGGCATTATCTTTGCCTGTATCCTCACTGTACCATTTATTTATCACTATTCAGGAGAGCTTAATTATAATGATTTAGTAGAAATCGATGACAAATATGAATCGAAGCAGGCAATTAGTTTGATTGAAAAACATTATGAGCCTGGTATGAGTGCGCCCGCCACACTTGTCATCCAACAAAATGAATCGCTCGCAAGCACTGATTATTTACGTGCATTAGATGAATTAACTGGCATTATTGCGAATACACCTGGTGTAGCGAAAGTCTATTCTCCGACACGTCCAGAGGGGGAGCGTATTGCTGATCTTTATGTGAATGAACAAGCAAATACACTACAGGGGGGCTTAGGAGAAGCACAGGAGGGTGTCAGTTCCATTCAAGAAGGACTACAGGATGCCACCAATCAATTATCGAAAGAACAAGATGTCAGTGGTGTCCAAAATTTAATTAATGGCACCATACAATTACAGAATGGGGCTAGTGATTTAACGAATGCTTTACAGGGATTAACGAATGGCTTAGACAATGCAACAAATGGTTCTACCGATTTAATAGACGGGACAGTATCCCTAGAAGCGGGACTTGGGGAGCTTCAGCAAGGGCTCAATCAATTACAAACCTCCTATCAACAAATTGATACGGGCTTTCAACAATATCGTTCCGTTTTTTCTCAAATCGAGCAGCTAATCACGTCCTCTAAACAAGCGTTTGAAGGTATTTTAGGGGCCATGAATGCGTATGTCCAAGCAAACCCGGAAGCAGCAGAAGATGACAACATCCAAACAACTATAAGGACTGCTCAGCAGGGACTAAGTTCGTTAAATGCATTAGATGCTGTATCACTTTCAGCCCATTTTAATCAATTAACACAGACTTTTGGGCAAGCCAATACTTCCTTAGGTAATGCTCAATCAGCCATTGTGACTTTAAAAGCAGGCGCTCGTACTCTAAAAAATGGTGTCAATGATTTATCCCAAGGAATAGGGACAGCAGCACAAGGAGCCAATCAAATAACGACTGGTTCACACAATTTAACCAATGGATTAGCTGAGGTAAAAGCAGGTCAACAGCAATTACAGCAACAATTAATTAGTCTACAGGATAGCATGGTGGAACTGCGCAATGGATTAGGCGAAGGAGCAGAAGGGCTAGAAGATATCTACGCAGGATTAGATGATGCAAATAGCTATTTACA
Organism: Lysinibacillus sp. 1 U-2021; assembly: GCF_029916965.1. NCBI lineage: Bacteria > Bacillati > Bacillota > Bacilli > Caryophanales > Bacillaceae > Lysinibacillus > Lysinibacillus sp. 1 U-2021. Next base: position 2,411,628 of record NZ_CP123966.1, on the reverse strand, counting down.
TGAATTGTCAAACAAAGAAACAGGGACATTCTTTATACCAGCAGAGGTGTTACAGGGTGAGTTCCAGGAAAGCTTAAATGCCTATATGACCGATGATCGTCATGCCGCAACCTTCATGATTATTCTGGATGTCAATCCCTATAAGGAAGAAGCTATGACGATTATGCGTGACATCAAGCATCGAGTAGACAGCTATGTGGAAAGTTCGTTATTGCAGCAAGCAAACGTCTATTTAACAGGTAAAACAATGAGTAATATCGATTTACAAGAAATTTCTTCAGCTGACTTTATACGAAGTGCAGTACTGATGCTTGCCGGCATTAGCGTGATTTTATGGTTAATCACACGCTCCTTTTTACAAACACTTATTATTAATGCCAGCTTATTAATCGCGACATTTTCCAGCCTTGGTATAACTGAAATGATAGCGAAACAGCTGCTAGATTATGACATGCTTAGCTGGAATGTACCGTTCTTTACGTACATTATGATTGTCTCACTTGGTGTGGATTACTCAATTTTCTTGATGATGCGCTATAACGAGACAGCACAAGCAGGACTGAAGGAAATTATTCCGACAAGCCTACAGATGGGAAGCATTATTTTAGCAGCGGCTGTTATTTTAGGTGGCACCTTTGCTGCATTAATGCCATCTGGCGTTATTACGCTGATTCAGGTAGCGATGGCAGTCATTATTGGATTAGTGATCTTGACGTTTATGATGATGCCAATTTTTATTCCAGCTTGGTTTGGGTTTGCCGACAAAATAAAATTATTCCTAGCAAATAGAAAAGAGAAAAATCTGTAATGTCATCTATTTTTTTAGAATAGAAAAAATACTATTATATGAAATGAAGATGTGGATTTGGTATTTTCCAAATCCACATTTTAGCTAGAGCCTATTCCAAATAAACATAAATTGAGCTGCATCCGATTCGAGGGCAATTTGATGATAGTCTGTTGAATCATCATCTGTAATCAAGCGACCTTTTTGCACGTTTAAAATGGCATGTTTAACAGAGTCTGGATGTTCAATCGTATAGTGGGAGTCTTTTAGAAGAGTGAGGGCAGATCGACATTTATGTTTATCGATGCGCTCATTTTTTCCTTTAAAATACAGCTTAATTAAATAGGGCACATCGTCAATGATTAAACCGAGCTCAGGATTGGAACGCACAATTAAATCGTCACAATACCAATTTGCCTTACCTGGTTCAAACCACTGAACGTTTTTATTTTTTAAGAATTTTATATAGGCTTTAACGGCTTCTTGGTAATTTTTCTGGCGTGCAGGAAGGGCATTATCCACGATGTCGAGTAAATAGGTATCATTAAAACGCTGCTCATGGTATTTTTTTAATCCATCACGCAAGGCTTTCCAATAATCTTTTATTGGATGGTACTCTCCCTGATATTTGATATCCTTCACAAATTTTGTTTTTGCTGCACTTCCCTTCATTGTGAAGTCTGTAAATTGTGTTAAACCAATAGATGGCTTTGTGAGCGTCGTCATTTTTCCATCACCCTTCTTTCATCATCGATGACATACTATAGATTAGTATTATATTGGAAAGGGTACATGTATATGATTGATGGGCTTGTTAACAATCAGCTCCTAACAGTATTCTATTACAATAAGAAAATCAATTTTTTAAAAAAATATGTTTAGATGTGTTTTGACTGGGAATATAAATAGCGAGCTAGTAAAAAGCTCAAAAAAATATTTAGGAGGAATAGAAATGGCTAACAAGCAAAACAATCGCAACAGAAACAACAATGAAAACATGACTGTCGAAGAAGCGGGACGTAAAGGCGGAGAAGCTACCTCCAAAAATCATGACCGTGATTTTTATGAAGAAATAGGACGTAAAGGCGGCGAGGCTACGTCTAAAAATCATGGACATGAATTTTATCAAGAAATTGGCCGCAAAGGTGGAGAAGCTACGGCAGAAAACCACGGCGAAGAATTTTATGAAGAAATTGGCCGCAAAGGCGGAGAAGCTACCTCTGAAAAGCACGACGACGATTTTTATGAAGAAATAGGACGTAAAGGTGGAGAAGCACGCAGTAAACAGCGTAGTAACAACTCCAACGGCAATCAAAATCGTCGAAATAACAATAATAACTAATCACTTTTAAATAGCTTGAAACCCTTCACACACAGGGCGTTTGTAGTTTTAAACTACAGGCGCCTTTTTTGTTGTTAAGTTCCTCTCAATCCACAGGATAAATTTGTTGAATTTCTCCTAATTGTAGTATATATTTAATCCGCTTCTATTTGTTTTTAGAGGAAATGAGGATAGAGAGAATGACACAACTTAAAGATAAAGAACTATTTCAGGTAATTCAATCCGTCGTGCAGGCTGTGAACATGACGGTCAAGATAAAACAAGATGATTCAGGTATTAATATGAGCTATAACTTTATTGGGGATTATGTAGGATTTGATGCGAAACGATTAGTAGAGGCAAGAAATGAACTAATGCTTCCAACTTCACTTGAAATTTATGTCAAAACAATGACCCTTCATGAGCTAGGTCATGCAGTGGATCGACAAGCATTACAGGCGTCACTTCCACGTACAATTGAAATCTTTACGATGAAAAAGCAACATGCCTTAAAAGAAATATATCGTCAGGAACAACTACTAGCCATGCTGATTGAAGAACATGAAATGAATATTCAATTTGAGCAAACGGCTTGGGAAAATGCATGGATGCTTAACCATACACATCACTTAGTTCCTGAAAAGGACTTTGACTATATCAAACAGCATAGCCTAGCGACCTATCAGCGTTTATATGAGCAAGATTTACAAGCTTATCACCATCTTTTGAACCAGCAGATGGTGCAATTAGTTTAGCTAGAAATAATCATTTCATACCGTCGCGGGAATAGATCAAACCAAATAGGGCAATGTAATACTACTTGGAGGTGATCATTTTGACAAAGGGCAAGCAATATAAACGTCAGTCAGAGTTGGCGGAATTAGCGACAGATTTAAGTCCAGATGATTTAGATGTGCGCGAAGAAAATGCTTTAACACAAGAGCAAAAGAAAAATTCGAGCGAAGGAAATCGTTCAAAAAAATCTGCCACACGCAAATCGCAATCATAACGTAAACACCACAATCATTTCCGATTGTGGTGTTAATTTATCTATTGCCACTTTTACATAGAACTGTACTACCGAGCGTTGATTTAATGTTACAATTTATAGAATGAATGAAAGGAGCTGGAATAAATGATTTTATTTATCGTATTTGTTGGAGTTGTCGTTGTCATAGGCATCGTCAGTAATGCAAATAAAAATCACAGCAAATCAAATGAGCACAATCACCATATCCATTCCACTAACGAATTTTCAACTAATGATGCATATCTTTCCTCCCAGGACAGCCAACAGTGTGCTGATTCTAGTGCTACTACGAGTGACTCATCCTGTGGCTCCGGTGGGGAATGAAGGTGGCCCATTCTGAATTATGGAGATATTGCTAGTAAATTGGCTTATGAGAATTCAAAGTAATCGAACTAAGAGCAAATTTTTATAACGTGATCAAAAGCGGAGGAGGTCTGTTTTGCACCGATCTCTTCCGAAGTACATATGTAAAATTTCATCACCTCACCACTAGTAACTATTGTTACTAGAGAAATTGTGAACTGTTCTTTAAGATATAGCGAAAATGAAGCAACAGGCGTAAGATAGAGGAATAGATAGAGAGAATTTGGAGGTAGTAGTTGATATGATTCGATTCGAAAATGATTATGCAGAAGGTGCCCATCCACAAATTTTGCAGCGGTTAGTGGCTACAAATGAAGAACAATCTCCTGGGTATGGTATGGATGAGCATTCCGAAAAAGCAAGAGCGTCTATTAAAAAAGCGATTGCAGCGGAGCAGGCAGACATTCACTTTTTAGTGGGGGGGACACAAACGAATACGACCGTGATAGCGTCTATTTTGCGTCCTCATCAGGGCGTCATTACTGCTAGTACAGGTCATATTGCGGTACATGAAACAGGAGCTATTGAGGCAACTGGTCATAAGGTGCTGACATTGCCTAGCGATGATGGCAAACTAACTGCGGCACAGGTGAAAGCCTGCTATGATGCGCACTGGCTGGATAGCACACATGAGCATATGGTGCAGCCAGGCTTAGTGTACATATCTCACCCTACAGAAAATGGCACGACCTATAGTAAGGCAGAATTAACAGCCTTACGTGAAGTTTGCCGAGACTGTGACCTACCACTGTTTATCGATGGTGCTCGTTTAGGCTATGGTCTAGTGGCACAAGACAGTGATTTATCACTCGCTGATATCGCTAAGCTTTGTGATGTATTTTATATTGGTGGCACTAAAATGGGTGCATTGTTTGGCGAAGCAGTCGTGATTGTTAATCCTGCGTACCAAAGGGATTTCCGCTACATGATCAAGCAAAGAGGAGGGCTGCTTGCCAAAGGTCGATTATTAGGCATTCAGTTCGAAACGCTATTTGAAGATACGCTCTATATGGATATTTCGCATCATGCGGTAGATATGGCAATGCTGATACGACAGGCATTTCTCGATAAAGGCTTCGCAATGCGCTATGATTCAAAAACGAATCAGCAATTTCCAATTTTACCAAACCATCTACTTCCAACGTTAGAAGAAAAATATTCCTTCTCCATTTGGGAAGCATACGATGATACTCATACAGTTGTGCGCTTTTGCACAAGCTGGGCTACGACCAAAGAAAATGTGGATCGTTTACTAGACGACATCCACCAATTAGTATAGCCAATCAAGCTGCACCTTCCGTCAAAGGGTGCAGTTTTTTCCTATTATTCCCTAACTCTTGCTATACTATAAATAACAGGAAAGGTGGAAGCGAATGACTAAATACGTAGCACTTTTAAGAGGTATTAATGTAGGTGGGCACAATAAATTAAAAATGGCTGAATTGAGAGACGCGTTGCAACCATTAGGACTCCAAAATATTCGGACCTATATTCAAAGTGGCAATATCCTGTTTGAATCGAGTGAATCAGAAGAACTTTTACAACAGCAAATTCAAGAGACCATTCAAACTACCTTCACTATCACGAGTACAGTAATCGTTCGTACAGCTGAAGAATTTTGCTCTATTGTGAACAATTGTCCTTTTTCAGATCAAGACTTAGCAGATGCAAGAGCTGTAGCTACAGGGGAAAGTCTCCATGTTGCACTACTTCCAACAGTTCCAACTGAAGAGAACGGTGCTAAGTTATTACAATATGCAAGTGAAAAAGAGCGTTGCATGATCAAGGGGAGAGATGTCTATCTTTTATTTTACGATAGCATTCGCAATGCCAAGCTTAGTCAACAACTGCATAAGCTAGAGGTGCCTGCTACAGTTCGCAATTGGAAAACGATGATGAAGCTTGCGACAATGATTGGTGAGTAGAGAAATTCATCTTTTCTAAAAGGAGGCGTGTTTAGATGAGACGGGATCAAGTAGGTTATTTTATTTATCCTTTTTTATACTTCATTGTTAGAACGGTGAATCAATGGAGGAAGCATGAGTCGATTGCATGGGGAGAAAATGTGACGATGATGGTCATCACAATGGTCTTCATCTATTTCTTTGTTTGGATGTGGAATTGGTCCAAAAAGCCGTATCAATGGGGAAAAAAGAATAATAAAGAAACATAAAGCAAGAGAGCAAATTTCATTTATTGAAATGATGCTCTCTTGTTTTTTATTTGAACTTTTCGGGTTTTGTGGCTTTAATAGAGGCAATTTCTCCACATTGCGTACAGACAGTGAAAATAAGGGGTGAACCTGAGGAAAAGATGGTATTCATGGGTCTTAAAGCAGCATAGCCATCTAATTTTCCTTCAGAAAAAGATTGCCCGCCACAGGCTTTACAACTATATGTATTTGTTTCCATATTCTCACCTCATAATGTAAGTTTAAGGAAATTATAGCATAGAAAAAACTACAGCGATATGCATCACTGTAGTCAGAATTGGTTGATACCCTTTGAGGTTTTCAAAAGTATTATAGCATAACAACTTATTCATTGTATAGATGAAGGAAAATAACTAGATGTTGCGACTTCATGTGACTTTATCGAATTGGCTATTTGAAGGAAAAGATTGGGTGTTTTCTGATTGGTGATATCTTTATTCCTGAAAATATGCTGTTTAACTACGTTATAGACATAGAGAATGTTTAGTGAATCATTTATGCCATCTTCACGATCTTTGTAAAATCAACAAGTTCACAGTGGAGCTATAAAATGCTAAAGGTTATTAGTTTAAAATTAAATAGTTTAATGTTAAACTATTTTACGTTAGGAGAGCTAATTTGCTCTTTTTCGTGTGATTTGAAGGAGGAATTGAAAATGGATCGAGTAAAAAATAAAGTGGCATTAGTGACAGGTGGAGCTTCTGGTATTGGTTTATCAGCAGCTAGCTTGTTAGCAAAAGAGGGCGCGAAAGTAGTCATTGCTGATTTTAATGTAGAGGGTGCTAAAGAAGCAGCAGCAACTTTAGTCAATGATGGGTATGAGGCGGCAGCTGTTTTCCTTGATGCAGGGGATGCTTCCTCCATTGAAGCGGCCGTGAACTTCACTGTAGAACGATACGGCTCATTAACGGTGCTCTTTAATAATGTTGGGCTAACTAACCTGAAGAAAGATTTAGATATATTAAATATTGATTTAGATGAGTGGGACCGCTTAGTCAATGTGAATTTAAAATCCATATTACTAGGAAGTCGTTTTGCCATTCCATATATGCAAAAAGCGGGCGGCGGTTCAATTATTAATACGGCATCCATGGCTGCATTCGCTAGTGACCAAATTCGTACAGCCTATGGGGCAACAAAAGCAGGTGTGGTGAATATGACAAGAAACATTGCCACACAATTTGGGAAGGATCATATCCGTTGTAATGCGGTTGCACCAGGTCTCATATTAACACCTGCCGCAAAAAACAATATGCCAGAAGAAATGCTGGCCATTTATGCGAAATTTAATGCGCTACCATATCATGGGGAAGCGGATGATATTGGCCATGCAGTTGTATTTTTAGCCTCTGACGAATCAAAATTTATGACGGGCCAAACATTACAAATTGAAGGCGGACATTACCTCGCTAACCCAACCATCGCTGATACGAATAACTGGCTAGCATCTTTATAGTTAATCAATAAAAGAGGTTGTCTTAAAATAGACAACCTCTTTATTAGTTGGCACAAGCTTAGCTACATTTGAGGAGCTTCCAACCCAAACTGAGCCCATTCCTCTTTCGCTGGACCATAAATACCTGGAACAGTTAAACCAGCCTGACGCATCAGAACCGTCATTTGACCGCGATGATGACTTTGATGCTGTAGTAAAAATAATAACAGGGAACCATTGGGCATTTGTTGACCAATAAATTCAATCGTTTCAGTCATTGTCTTGTCAGTCCATTGCGATTGTATCGCTTCCACAAAGGCTTCACTCGCTTGGTGATAGCCATCTGCAATGAACTGAGCAGAGGTAGGAACTGGAAAATCCTTTGCTGGGGCTTCAAACGCTAAATTCGAATTCGAGGTAATAATTCGAATTGCAGTAACCGTGTGCCAAGCAACCCGTCCTAAAGTCCAGTTTTCCGGAGTGATTGCCTGATGTAGTGATTCATCTGTTAGATGATTAAGTAATTTTTGCGTAGCAGCGGCTTCAAATGCCCAAGACTGTAAAAAATGATCGATTGTTTGAAACATGAAATCCCCCCCAAAATAGCCTATGATGTCTTATTTTCCTATGCTCCTAAAAGAAAAGCAAGATAAAGCACTGCATAAAGGGGAAGGGCAATCGAGAGCAGGATGTACATGCTCCATTCACCAATCGATAATTTTCGTTGCCACCTCGTTAATTTTAGCTGTCGACAATAGACCATACTAGCAAGTAAAAAAATTAATAAAGTAAAATCCTTTAAGTTATCTAAAAAGATGTTCAGAATATCAGCTCCTTTAGGCATTGGCAATATATGTGCCAACAAGACGTTCAATGACCATAAGCTGAGCCAACATAAAAAGTGCGTTTCTATCTAACATAGAAACGCACTTCCATTTATTCATCTCGAAGGACAATAAAAACACCACTAAAAATTAATAGGGAGCCTATCCAAAAGGAAAGCCCAATCGTCTCTCCTAATAAGAGCCAGCCTAAAAATGTGCCGACAATTGGTTGAAAGAAGAAAAATAAGCCGCCACTAGACGCATTCATTAGTTGAAGCCCTTTATTCCACAATAAAAAACCACCAGCTGTTGAGATAATGCCTAAGTAAAGCAAGCCTCCTGAAATGGTCGGTTGTAAAACACTTGCCAGATCTAAATTCTTTAGCCTTGGAAGGACAAAAGGGGTCAATAACATCACGGCAATCATAGATGTATAGGTTGTGACAACAATTTGTGAGTAATGGCTTGGTACCTTTTTGACGAATACCGACATCAGTGCCCACGTTAAGGCAGCAAGCAGTAAATAGAGTCCACCTAATTGCTGTGTCACATCGATTTGACCATTGCCTACAACGATCCCGACACCAATCGTGGCAAGAGTGATAGACAAGCATTTTTTCAGCGTAATGCTTTCTTTTAAAATCAAACGGGCGAAGACAACCATAAAAGCAGGGGTTGTAGCAGTAATAATTGCCCCCATCTGCGCGGTGGATAGCATTGTGCCCATTTCCTGTGTCACAATTGAAATCGTGTTCCCAATAAGGCCAACAAGAAAAATGATCAGCCAATCTTTTTTAGCTATTTTCCAGGATTGCCTCATCATGACCCCAATGATCCCAAGTGCAATCACCGCGATCAAATAGCGCATCCAAACAAGCTCTAATGGTGGCACAACCTCCACCACTACTTTAACAACTACATACATGGCACCCCAAATACTCGCAGCAAGCGATAAAAAGATAGCACCGATTATTAGATTTCTCATGTTTTTTTCCTCCGTTTTCATAGATACCTATGCCCTTAACGGAGAAAAAGCGCTTCTACCGTTAAGGAAGAAGAAGTGCTGGTACGTCCTGTTCAAATAATGGAGCAAACATCATAATAATCCCACCATCCTCAAGTCATTTTTTATTAGTATAATAGAATAGACATCGTTTTCATAGGGAGATTTCATGAAAGCAAAAAGAGGGGGATGAAAATGGTAATACTTCAATATGTGATGGAAGAGAAGGATTTGCCAATCATAAAGGAGGTCTATCAATCTGTTGGGTGGATGAAACATGATGAACAGATTATCAAACAAGTTTTCGATGCAAGCACACATCAAGTATTCGCTGTGGTAGATGGAAAAATAGTGGGCTTTGCCAGAGCTTTGTCAGATGGCGTCTTTAATGCCGCCATTTACGATGTGATTGTGCATCAAGCCTATCAAGGCACAGGGATTGCTCGTTTACTTCTGGAGGATATGATCGCACAGTTAAGGGAGGTATCCTGCATTCAGTTAATCGCCACAACAGGGAATGAACCGTTTTATGCAAAAATGGGCTTTAGAAAATTGAAAACGGGTATGGCCATCTATAAAAATCAGCAACTAGCTCAAGAATATCTGGATTAAAGGGAAGGGTCGGAAACCCACCAATGGTTTCCGACCCTACATTTTTAGACTGGATGAAATAGCTGTTAGTGGATACCTGCTTATAGTGCCCTACACTCCACTCATTCAAGTTGATTAAATCCTTAAGGAATTTGGGGACAGGGCAATTCCAATCTACATTTGCTATTGTTAGTGGGAAATTATCCTCAGCCGGATTAGGTGTATGGATATTAACTGAATCCAAACCAGCATCCTCCTCTACAAACTCCATCCATATTTGATAAGGTTTTCCCAATGTCGAGAGCCTTTCTGATAAGCGGTTATATAGGGCTATATGTGCTTTGATGTGCTCTCTTCTTATCTTTAAACCATCATTGCCGTACCCGTAAAAATCAAGGTGAATGTGCCACAAATTAAACCAACCTTCTTCGTCAATGTCTACAATAGATAGCTCTGTGGTTGTTTGTCGCCATAAGTTACGGAAATAACGCCTTTTCCCACGAAATTTTTTCAAATTACTGTTCCTCCATTTAAAAAGCTGTTCCTTTCATTACGTTGCCTTTTATTAAAATAAAGGCTTTGGCAATCCACTAAGATGCGCGATAACAGAGATTTGCCCAACATGGTAAGCTTCATGTGAGTAAACATGATGAAACAACCAGTTACGTGTAGGGACGGAAGGTGGCGTCCAACCATCGGAAAACTTCGGCACCTCGACTATTTCATTGAGCTGCGATTCGTCTAATGTATGTAGAATGTCATCTGTATAATTTCTAATTTGAATATAGCTATCTAGTATTTCCTTAGGCGAACAATCATCGTGAAGGTTTAATATACAAGGATTTTTAAGTCCAATTTCATTCACCCAATAGTCTTCGCTACTTGATAAATGAGAAATAATCCATGCTACATTATTTGGATAAAAATCAGATGTCTTAAACCAAAACGCCTCATCAAGTGTCCTTAGGTAAGGTATTAACGTTTTCCTTAGATCATTACGATATGGAAATAGCACATCTATACATCCTTTCTTTTATTAATAGGTTTATTGTAAAGGAGCAAGCACAGGATAGGAAATGAATCCTTTTTTCTCAGATTAAAAGAGGTCTGGAATATTAAAAAAATCACCTAGAGGAAGGTGATTAGATCGGATTGATTTTAAGTTCTCTTAGAATTAAAAGAACGCCCACTCCATACACGATAGAAATGGCTAAAGGTACAAGTGTGAAGGCTTGATCAACAAAGAAGCCACCTAAAATCAGGGCAGAAAAGCAGACGCCTAGAGTCACAAATAAATAAGCCTTACTTTTATAAATCCATATGTATGGCAGAAAATGAGAGCCTGCAAGTAAACCAATTGTAAAGGGAAGATATTCAGGTATGTTCATATACACAATGATAAATACAGGTATGTAAAAAGCTTGAGGAGCGGCAACGATTCCTCCTAACGTCCCTAAAGGATTGCCAGTAGCGTTTAAATTAATCCCAAGAATTTTACTAATGCCTAAACCAATAGGGAAAATGGCACCTAAGCCAAATATCCAACTTAAACGAACCGCTTCGATTGGCAAAACTAAGGGCATTAGAGTAAAAAGTAAAAAGACAACCGCACCAGAAAGTAAAATGGGAAATCCCTTTTTTACTTCAACAATCATTTCCTTTTGTAAATCTTCCAGTGTTTTATCCATCAACGCACCATCCTTCATGAAATAAATAGAATATAACCTATAATATACCAGTATATTTCTATTTTTACCACAGATGATTTGAAATGGAGTTTTTTGTAAAGTTTGAAGGTGATCGAATCCTATGTCCCCCGAAAAATTATGAAGACAAAGATAATTATTAAAATTGTTGAAAACACTTGTAAAGAGAAACGAACATTAGCAATCATTCCTTTCAACTTTCTTACATTTTAAATACCTATGGAGATTTGACAATATTGATTTTGGGGTTACAAAAACGCCATCTTCTCAAACATCAAACATGGCTAAAGGTTACTCGCTTTTTTTTTGTCTCAATGTTAGCATTGTAGAATATTGGAGGTATCATATGGGACGAGATAAAAAATTTTCTGAACAAGACCTTTGGCATCATACGCATCAGCTTTTGCTATCTGTTGGATATCAAGGGTTTACAATGAGCTTGCTTGCACAAAGTATCGGCGTATCAAGGGCCGCAATTTATAAACAATATCCAAATAAAGAAGAACTTATTATTCAATTTATGGTTTGGCAAATGGAAAAAAGCATCGAGAACCTTTCAAATGTTAATTTTTCGCAATCATTTGAACAACAGCTTGAGGACTTACTTGTTCGTATGTTTGATATGCGCGACCTACATCAAATTTTAGGATTCGCCTCACAAATTAATGACGTATCGCTGGTTGTGAAGCAAAAAAAGGAAGTATTAAATAACATGCATGGTGGACTTTACATACCACTTCAACAAGTAATTAAACAGGGGAAGGAAGAGGGGATAATTGCAGAAGATCGTAACAACTTTATTTTACTTAGCTTCATTTTTCAATTGATTGACATGCCAAACCATCTCAATATGCCTATAGAAAGCTTTTTAAAGGAGATCAAATTGCTTATTTTACATGGTATTTCAAAATAAGTAACAAGTATGTCACTTATTTTAGTTACACAGGTGTAACTTTTGTGTATAATGAAAAAGAATTCATATTTAGCAGGATTCAATCTTTGCTCATATGAATTCTATTTCTAATATGGAGGCTACATCATGTTTTTAGCACTAAAAGAATTAAAATATGCGAAGTTCCGCTATGTAATGATGACCACAATTATCATTTTAATCGCATGGCTCGTGTTCATTTTATCAGGACTTGGCAACGGTTTAGCGACTTTGAGTGCCGCTACACTGAAAAATATCGACGCAGAATACGTTGTCTATGAAGAAACAGCAGGGGCTACATTCGCAAAATCGATCCTGTCAGAAAATCTGCAAGATGATTTAGAAAAACAAAAAAATGTAGATAAAGTCGCTGCGTTTGGCGCTTCTACAATAGCAGTCGGCAAAACAAAGTCAAAAGATGCTGATTCGAAGGAAGATGTCGCATTTTTAGGCGTTGAGCCAGACGCATTTTTTATGCCAGAGGTAATCGAGGGTGAAAAATTATCATACGACAACAAAAAAGGTGTTGTTATTAACGATACGTTAAAAGAAGCAGGCTACAAGATTGGTGATATTTTACTAGTAGCAAACTCTGACATGAAATTAGAAGTGGTAGGTTATGTAAAAGGAGAAACCTATAATCACTTACCTGCTATTTTCACAGTACTGGAAAACTGGCGTGATTTTCAATATGCAGCTCCTGGCTCTGACAATGATACGGACAAGGCTGTACAAGCTTTCTTCCTAAAGGCTCCAAACTTAGAAGATCCATCTACTATCGATAAAGCCGTAAAAGATGTTGAAACGGTTACAAAGAAAACAGCAATCAACGGTATGCCTGGTTATAAAGAAGAAAACGGCACTATTATGATGATGCTTGCTTTTTGTATCGTTATCTCTGCATTCATTATTGCTGTATTCTTCTACGTCATTACAATGCAAAAGACACAACAATTTGGTGTCATGAAAGCAATTGGCGCTAGCAATGGTTTCATCGGTAAAGCAATTGTTGCACAAGTAGCGATTCTATCAGTATTAGGTATCGTTATTGGTATCGTCTTCACATACTTAACGGCTAAAATTTTACTAGAGGGTATGCCATTTGACTTAGAACCGACCTTAATCATTACCTATGCGATTGTTTTATTAATTATTGCATTATTAAGTTCAATTGTTTCTGTACGTCAAATCGTTAAAATCGATCCATTAACAGCATTAGGGAGAGTGGAATAAATGGCGCTATTATCATTACAAAATGTTTCTAAAAGCTATAAAGAAGGCGCTAGCACTGTCCAAGCATTAAAGCAAGCAACACTTGAAGTAGAAGCTGGGGAGCTAGTAGCCATTATCGGTCCATCAGGTTCGGGTAAAAGTACACTACTTTCAATTGCAGGCGCTCTATTACAGATGTCAGAGGGTACTCTAGAAATTAACGGCAGGAATATTGTTCATCTTTCAGCAAAACAATTAGCAAGTTTCCGTTTAAAAGAGCTTGGTTTCATTTTACAAACATCTAACTTAGTACCTTACTTAAATGTACTTGATCAATTACTACTGGTGAAAAAAATGGGTGGTAAAGTGACAAAAGATGATAAAGAGTTTGCAAAGCAACTACTTACAGAGCTTGGCTTAAGTGATAAATGTAAAAAAATGCCGAATGAATTATCAGGTGGTGAGCGTCAACGTGTTGCGATTGCACGCGCATTCATGAATAACTCAAAAGTGATTTTAGCCGATGAACCAACTGCTAGCCTTGACTCTAAACGGGCACTTGAAGTCGTAAAGCTTCTTGCCAAAGAAGCAAAAGAACGTAATAAAGCTGCCATAATGGTAACCCATGATGAACGAATGCTACAGTTCTGTGACCATGTATATCGTATGGAAGATGGCGTGCTCACGCAACAATCTTAATCAATACAAAATAGAGGCTGGTATTTAGCTTTCATCAAAAAGGATTCGTGCTTTTGTGTCAGTAAAAGTGCGAGTCCTTTTCGTTATAGAAAGGAATATTAAATGATTTTTATTGTTAAAACGATCAACCTAAGCTAGGAAAAACATTTGATGATTATGCACGTTTATCAAGCCTCTTCAAAAACTACTACGCAGGTCTTTGGGATGGAACCCTACAATAATCTGTATGCTTTAAAGCCTGTTTTTGATGCCATAACGGAGTATGCTAGGCTGCATAATAAAGGCGGATTTCATGCGTTTATCCCTGATACAAAGGAAGGAATAGCAGAGAGCCGAAACTTTTGCTCACTCTATGGCATTGATGTGGAAGCTGCCACAGGTTTATCCAATGGGGCTTTTACCTGTTATTTTTTAAATATAAATGTTTTTAATCAAGAGTACATATTTAGAAAAGCTACCTTTATATTGAATATGCCATTTTCAATATAAAGGTAGGATAAAAAAATTAATATTTGACTTTAGTGATAATAGGGGTTTCAACTCTACTATTCAATTTTTGGAATAGCCAGATAGCAAGGAATAAAGCCATGCTTACAGTACCAAAACCGACCCAATTCAAATTTAGGACAGAGGTATGACTGATGACAAACCCGCCTAATGCAGACCCCAGTGCAAAACCGAATTGGATAAAGGAGGTATTTATGCTGAGGGCAATGTCTGGATTTCGAGGTACTAGTGTAACAAGAAGGAGCTGCTGGGCAGGAGAAATACTCCAAGTTGCTACCATAAAAATCATTAAAATCAAGATCAATACAAAGAGATTGATACCAGCTAGTGCGAATAAGAGGAGCGTTACTGCTTGTAACAGCAAGCCAAAACAAATGGTAAAACGCGAACCCTTTGCATCAGCCAATTGCCCGCCCACTCTTGAGCCAAGAAAGCTACAGATGCCAGCTAAAAATAGAATGCCACTAATTTCGGTCATAGAAAGAGGGGATGTGGCTTGTAAGAAAGGCGTAATATAAGTAAATAGGGTAGCGTAGCCACCGACATAAAATAAAGTAATCGCCAGGGCAGTTAGAATTTTTGAATCTTTTAAAATCGAAAGCTGCGACCTGAGTGTAACAGCTTCTTCCTCTTTGATAACTGGAATTTTTTTATAGATGATAAGCAGTGGAAGAATAGTTAATAAACCGATCAGCATAAATAAAACTCTCCATCCAACTATTTCGCTAAAAAATGTGCCAATTGGAACACCCAGCACGAGCGAACTACTTAGTCCCATCAAAATGATGCCGATAGCACGGCCTCTTCGTTCTTTTTCAACTAATCGAGTAGCTACTGCCATGGCTACCACTGTAGCAATTCCTCCGCTAACCCCTTGAATAATTCGTATCCCTAGTGCGTACTCAAAAGAAGAGCTGATAAACATGAATCCGTTACTAATAATGAACACACTAACGTTAGCCATAAGCAACTTTTTGCGATCCACATTGATCGTGAGCGCAATGAGAATTGGAGCGAAAATAGCTGCTGCTAGGGCAAATAAAGTCACTAATAACCCAGCTTCTGAAATCGTTACTCCAAAGTCGACGGCAATCATTTCAATAACGCCTGTAATAATGTACTCAACGGTTCCGATTAGAAAAACAATGAGTGATAAAACATAGATAATCAGCTTATTTTTCAACTCAATTCACGCTTCCTTCAGCTATTTATAATAGGTATTTGTATCTCCATTAATTGGACGTTTTGGGTTGTAGATAATGGTAAATAGATTTCTCTACCTGGTTCGTTTTCCTTGACTTGATAGTTATTTTCTACAATCCAGTTAGCTAAATCAACACAGGCTGTACAAGCAAAGTTAGAATCTGAACGAAAGGTCATTGTGGCCATCATTGGCTCAGAAGGAAGAGTCCGTAGTTGAAATGTTTCAGGGAATGATGAAAGCTCCTTGGTTAAAAAATAGCCGACTTCAAATTCAAACTCGTCTTCTTTCTCCTCTATTTCTTTCCATAAAACAACCTGAGGACTTTGAGCTAATTGGCGCATTTCCTTTGTGAGTAATTGATTAAATGTACGAAACAGATCTGGAATATCTTCTTCTCTCCCGCGTGCTTTCAAAGAAAGGAATTGCTGAGCATCCACTGCCTTGATGCGGATTTCTTGATCTGATTCCACCTGACCCTCTCGTTCTAAAAGTTGCATACGTTCTTCAATTCGTGCAAGCTTGGCCTGTTCCGTCTGGATAATATGTTGAATCTCACTTTTTTTCAGCTTAAACATCCCTTGTATATCTTTTAACGAAATATCTTCGTGGAGCAAACGTATAATTTGTGGCAAGGTAAACCCCAATTCCTTATAGAGAAAGATCCGATTGAGCTCTAGTAGCTGGTCTGCTGAATAGTATCGGTAGCAAGTATCAAGGTCCACCTTTCTCGGCTTTAATATGCCAATCTGATCATAATAGCGCAATGTTTTCAAGGATACTTTGCTTAGCCTAGAAAATTCACTGATTTTAAACAAAATATCACCTCCAATCTAATAACTTAATGCAAGTATACAGTTTCCTGTGCAGGGGAAAGTCAAATGCTTTTTAAATAACCTTACTACAATCTAATGTAGTAAGGCGCTTGTGAATATTTCAATGAATGTTAAATATATAAATAACAATAATAATATAATTAAAAACAACTATTATTTATTGTTAATCAATAAATTTCGTGTTAAATTTATAGTGTCATTAAATAAGTGAGGTGCTTTCAATGAATGTTAAACCAGGTTTAACATCTTTTTTAAAGGTAATAATTCTTCTGGCTGGGATGGCCATTCTTGCCCTATGTATATTTTTTGTACCTCCTATGGCTCATTTCGCATCGAGTTTGTATCCGAATTTTTACCCAATGAATTATCTCATTTTCATTGTGATGTATGGATCGGCTGTACCTTTTTACATTGCTCTCTATCAGGCTTTTAATCTTTTACGGTACATTGAAGCGAATACAGCTTTCTCGGAATTATCTGTAAAAGCATTAAAGTACATAAAGTGGTGTGCGATAATAATCAGTGGCTTGCATGTCTTAGCTTCACCCCTTTTTCATTTTATAACAAACAAAATGGATCCTCCTTTTGGAATAGTGGGACTCCTCATCATTTTTGTTTCACTAGTTATCGCCATTTTTGCGGCTGTCCTCCAGCGGCTTCTACAAGAAGTGACGAATATAAAATTAGAAAATGATTTAACGGTCTGAGATGGATGATATGGTGATATTAGCCAAACGAAAACTGCTCATAGAAGAGATGTAGAACCTATAAGTTAGAATTCGGAATCCTATGGAAGTTTAATAGTGACGCAAGTAAATTTCTAGATAGATATGTAGTTTAATCTTTTAAGGGGGCTGATCCACTTTTATTCTACTTTTGCTATACTTTATGAAATTGAATAGTATAGGAGGCTATAAAAGTGGATTGGAAGATAAAAAAATTTGATGAATTAACCGTAAAAGAACTATATGAGATACTGAAGGTTCGTGCGGAAGTTTTTGTTGTAGAGCAAAAATGTGTCTATCAGGATCTAGATTCAAAAGACGAAAATGCTTATCATTTATTTGGTGAAGACCAAGGAGAGGTAGTTGGGTATTTAAGAATTCTACCCAAAGGAATAGCATATCAAGAAGCAGCAATCGGAAGAGTGTTAACAAAGCAAACCTACAGAAAAAAGGGATTGTCTCTGGAAATGGTTAAAAGAGCAATTGATTACATTCTAGATGATATTGGAGAAGACGCAATCCGCATTTCTGCGCAGGCATATTTGCTAAAATTCTATGAGGGCTTCGGATTTGAAAAGACATCAGATGTTTATTTAGAAGATGGAATAGAACATATAGAAATGCTATATAAAAGGCTGTAATTATCAGACACCTTGCGTTTAAAGAGGAGGATAGCCCTCGAATAGAAGGATAGAATTCAAAAAGTGGAGGATAAAACTGAAAAAGTAGCGGATAGAACGCTCAAAGTGAAGGATAGCCCTCGAATAGCAGGATAGAATTCTAAAAGTGGAGGATAAAACTGAAAAAGTAGCGGATAGAACGCTCAAAGTGGAGGATAGCCCTCGAATAGCAGGATAGATTTCTAAAAGTGGAGGATAAAACTGAAAAAGTAGCGGATAGAACGCTCAAAGAGGAGGATAAAACTGAAAAAGTAGCGGATAGAACGCTCAAAGAGAAGGATAGCCCTCGAATAGCAGGATAGAATTCTAAAAGTGGAGGATAGCCCTCAAATAGCAGGATAGAATTCAAAAAGTGGAGGATAAAACTGAAAAAGTAGCGGATAGAACGTTCAAAGTGAGGGATAGCCCGCAAATTAGGAGGATAGCCCTCAAATAGCAGGATAAAATACTAAAAGATGATAAAATAGCAGATTAACAAATTGTAAAAATTGAGCGCTATCCGAGCATAAGGATAAGCGCTTTATTTTTTTCTTGAACTTTTAAGCCCTTAAACTAGTATTTAACCTTCAACCCTAGTAATGAAGCAAAACCTATGGCTTGTTCAGTAGAGACTTCACACCCATTTAAACTTTCTGGAGTTACTTGAAGTCTTTTAAATTTACATGTACTGATGTCTATTCCTTTTAAGGGAGTTTGAGAGAAATCAACATCATTTAGATCACTTTCCTGAAACGCTACTTTATTAAGTAAACAATCATAAAAATTCGCACCTTGCAGGGAGGTGCTATCAAATAGCACTTGTTTAAAGCGCACTTCGGGGAAATTGCATAAGTTTGCAAGGCAATTTTCAAATGAAACATTGCCGAGGTTTGCTTCAGTTAAATTCAACCCTAATAATTTACAGTTTTTGAAGGCCACTCTATGAATGATGCCTTCACTTAAGTTAGTGTTAGATAAATCACAGTTTTCAAAAATGACGTCCGTTAAATCAATTTTTTGAAAGGTACAATCGATGAATGTGACATTTTTAAAGATAACATTAGAGACGATTAATCGTTCAATATCCTCGTGAGCAATGACCGTATCCGTAATCTTGCAATTTGTTAAATAGGGTTCCTCCTCATAAAAAATATCCTGAAAATTTGCTTTGTCAAGATTCGGGGATATTTTTGGTGATATAAGTTGGAAATTGTATGACATATTAGCACACCCTTCAAATATAAATAAAAGCTTCTCCTATTTAGTATAAGTGTAAACCTAAAATAAGAACACCGTCTATACGGTGCTCTTATCTGGTTTATACAAAGGATTCACCATCTTACTAAAAACGGAGGCTAGCACCTGTTGAAACAGCATACCGAACACAACAGGCATGGCGACTTTACCTGGAAAGTACGTTGTGGCCACGATGACACCGACAGCAATATTTCTCATGCCACCCGTAAAAACAAAGGTTGCCATTTGTGGACCGTCTTTTAACAGATATCGACCAATGAGGTAAGCAAATAGATAGCCTGATACTGCAAGGAAGAACACTAAAAGCACCACGAAGAAGAGATGCATGTTGATATCCTTTAAGTAGGGAGCAATGGCACTGCTATTAATCAGTATGACAGCAAAGCTTTGAAAAAGGAGCAAGTTTTTTACCGATTTTTTGAGGGATGGCTCCTTTCGAAAGTTCATTCACTAAGATACCTAAAATCGTGGGTAAGACAATCATCCATAGTAAATTCAGAATCAGGGATGCCACATCCAACTCAATTTTTTCACCCGAAACGATATAGAGGATGAAGGGGAGGATGATGGGTGAAAGGAGCGTATCAATTAAAATAATTGATAAGCCTAACGGTAAGTTCCCTTTGCAAATATTGATCCAAATAACACTCGTTACACCTGTTGGAAGTGCAACTGCTAAGACAAAACCAACAGTCAACAAATGGTCATCAAACAAAACAGTGGATAAGAAATAAGCCCATAAAGGCATCAAGAGATGAAGAAAAAGAATGGAGAATAAAATAAGAACTGGATGCTTCATGAAAATTTTTACATCTTTAAATTTCATATGTAAGCTTCCTGAGAATGTCATGAAGGCAAATAGCCAGGAGACGAGGAATAATAAATGATGTCCAATACTTTCTAAGAATACACCTACAATTAAACTTAATGGTGTCAGGATCGCAATGTATTTTTGGAGAAATACATTTAGTTTTTCTAACATACAAAGACCTTCTTTTTTTATCTGATTTTATCACTTTTATTATAATCGTAGGTAAATTTACCGCAAAAAAAGCAGAAGATTTACTCCTGCTAAGAATTTACATGTTTTTTATTGGTTTCTTTAGTGAACGGCATCCATACAATGCCTACAATCAATAAAATATTACCTGTCCACCTAACCCATAAATAATAAGGCTGGTCTTTTAAAAAGTACAACGAAGCTAGGATAATAACCATCCCAATACCAATCATTAATTTTAAATAAATCGGAGTTTTTGCCATTCTCCTGCCTCCTTTCTATCTTTTCATGAATATATATCTATATCACTCTTTTACCTATCCAATGCGCAGTAAAGACAATGGGGAAAAATAGTATGCCAAAAGGCAGGCTTATCAAAACGATATGCCAAGTAAGGATGCCACTAGTAAACAAAGATTTAAATAAAATAATGCTATAGGGAATAATGATGATGGCTGATGTTATAGCTCCTGGTGTAACAGAACGAAATAAGAGCGATTGTCCAATATGGGTAAAAGCATGGATAAAGAAAACAAGTGTAACAGCTGTGAAAAAATAGATAGTAAAAGTGACTCCGTTTAGAAAATAGTAGTTAGCCAGAATGGTAGAGAGACTGACAAACAAGAAGATAAATAAGACAGCAACCGCAAATTGTGCGGTGCTCATTGAAAATTGTTTTACCACTTTATCGGCTAATTTTTGGGGTAATCTTTCATACAGCTTATGACGATTATGATGTAACCATTTCTCTACCATAATAATTTCTTCAAAATCGTGAATAATAAATAAAATAGGAAACAACCAAATTAGTGTTTGAACATTCAACCATTCCATATGAATACCTCTCTCCTTATCTCTATGCTTGAAGTGTGACTGAAAATACCATATTTATATAATATATGTTAATAATAACATATTGAAAATAGAAAAAGTGTAAGCAATTATTGAATCTAATTAAAAAGAAATCGGGGATGAAGCTGTGAGTGAAATCGATAAACGTAATAGACTAAACAAGGAACCATTCTCATATCAAACGACAAAAAAGGGGACTGTCGTTATTTATTATGAAGGGAAGCACATTAAAATCGTCAAGGAGAAAGAGGCTGAGCGTCTACTAGCAAAAATTCAGCAGGTGGAGGGGCAGATAAAGGAAATCCAGCTATTGTTAGCTAAAATGACGGGAAATTTTAAACGAGGTAACGAGAAATTGGCTAAACATAAAAAGGGAATGAAGGCTGAAAAAGGTTTATTGAGATAATAATTATGCAAAGCTAATAGTAACATATTGAATTGGTTTTTCCTTTTTAAGGCAGGCGTTAAGGGGGCTATTACGATTATTTACTGTATGGTTCTCTTTAATAAAAATACAAGCACTTGCTTTGTCCAATGAGAAGGGAAGATAAATTAACGCACAATTAGCGGATTTGAATTTTTTGTTAATTATTAGCTCATTTTACCATTTTGTCGATAACCTGTGTTATTCTATATTAGAATAATAAATTAGGAGGCGGTAATATGTATTACAGCAATGGTAACTATGAAGCTTTCGCACGTCCTAAAAAACCTGAGGGAGTCGATAAAAAGTCTGCTTATCTGATTGGCTCGGGACTAGCCTCACTGTCAGCAGCATGTTTTTTAATTCGTGATGGCCAAATGAAAGGTGAGAACATTCATATTCTTGAAGAGTTAGATATTTCAGGAGGAAGTCTAGATGGCATACTTAATCCGACGAGAGGGTTTATTATTCGCGGTGGACGAGAAATGGAAGATCATTTTGAATGCTTATGGGATTTATTCCGTTCCATTCCCTCGTTAGAAGTAGAAAATGCTTCCGTTTTAGATGAATTTTACTGGCTTAATAAAGAGGATCCTAATTATTCAAAATGTCGATTAATGAAGGATAGAGGCCAAAGACTTGAGGATGATGGCAAGTTCACTTTATCAGACAAATCCTCAGAAGAAATGATTAAATTATTCTTTACGCCTGAGGAAAAATTAGAGGACAAAAAAATCACAGATGTTTTCTCAGATGAATTTTTTGAATCGAATTTTTGGCTCTATTGGTCCACGATGTTTGCGTTTGAAAAATGGCATTCTGCGATGGAGATGCGTCGTTATATTATGCGTTTCATTCATCATATTGGCGGATTACCAGATTTATCGGCCTTAAAATTTACAAAGTATAATCAGTATGAATCGCTCGTGCTGCCAATGATTAAATACTTAGAAAGTCATGATGTTGATTTCCAATATAATACGGTTGTAGAAAATGTTTTAGTTGATAAGGTAGGAGACAAAAAAGTAGCTCATACATTGGTGTTAAGAAAAGATGGTGTGAAAAAGAATATTGAACTAACAGAAAATGAGTTAGTGTTTGTGACAAATGGTAGTATTACAGAAAGTACAACATACGGGGATAATAATACGCCAGCCCCTATCAATAAAGATTTAGGTGGCAGCTGGTCCCTGTGGAAAAATATCGCTGCCCAAGGTGAAGAGTTTGGTCGACCAGAAAAGTTCTGCGATAATCTGCCAGAGGAAAGCTGGTTTGTTTCAGCTACCCTTACAACATTAGATGATCGAGTGGCTCCATATATTGAAAAAATCAGTAAAAGGGATCCATACGCTGGTAAGGTTGTAACAGGAGGGATTGTCACAGCTACCGATTCTAATTGGATGCTAAGCTATACATTGAACCGCCAACCTCACTTTAAAAATCAACCAAAGGACCAGTTAGTTGTTTGGATTTATGGCTTACTTTCAAACAAGCCAGGTGATTTTATTAAAAAAAGTATTACAGAATGTACAGGCATTGAGATAGCACAAGAGTGGTTATACCATATGGGTGTACCAGTGGATGAAATTCCAGACATTGCACAAAATTCTTGCAATACGATTCCATGCTATATGCCTTACATCACTTCTTATTTCATGCCAAGAGCAATGGGTGATCGTCCACTTGTTGTGCCAGAAGGATCAGCTAATTTAGCCTTTATTGGCAACTTCAGCGAAACAGCAAAAGATACAGTCTTTACTACGGAATATTCCGTAAGAACGGCGATGGAGGCGGTCTATCAACTATTAACGATTGACCGAGGTGTGCCAGAGGTGTTTGCGTCTGCCTTTGATGTTCGCACATTATTAGCATCAACGGCTCGTTTGCTGGATGGTAAAAAACTAACAGATATTGATGCACCATTTATCTTAAAGCAAATCGGTAAATTGGGTATTCATAAAACAAAGGATACAATCATCTATGATTTACTGAAAGAAAGTAAACTAATATAGTGTTAAAAAGAGACAAAGCAGTTTGAGGGGCTTTGTCTCTTTTTTTATAGCCAGTCTTTTACATAGGCAAGTAAACCGATAAACGCACCTACCCCCATGCCAATAAAGACAGGCACTATGAGGTTGGCTTTCTTGTGTACGGTTTTCATTTCTTCCATTGAAATCCCTTCTTTCTCATCACATACTTAAAATTCTAAGCGCATCGTCTGGTTCGTATCCTTGAACCCGTTTTTTTCATATAAGGATTTAGCGCCTTTATTTTCAGTCAATACATTTAACTCCAGATAGTCCAAGTGACGATAGGCTGCCCATTTTTTCGCTTCATCTAATAAAGCAGACCCAATTCCTTTGTTTTGGTAATGCTTGCCAACAATCACATCCACAATAAAAGCATATTTGTGCTCAACCAAGCAAGTATAGGGTGGGGTCGTCGTTTCTTTAATAAGTAAAAAGCCTACTACTTCGTTCTCCAATGTTGCGATTAAAATATCTGAATCATCCTCAATGATCGTAAACCTGATAAAGTTGGCATCTTGTTTGGCAGGTTTGATATATTTAGGTTGAAGAATCGACATCTCTAAAAAAAGCTCTTGGTATAAACGCTCAATTTGTGGAATTTCATCGAGCGTTGCAGTTTTTATTTCCATACTATCCCTCCGTCAGTTTAGTATCATAGTAAGTAATATTTTACATTAATGGTTGATTAATAGAAAGGAGAAGGCACATGAGGTTATGGCATATAGATTTAATTGCGTATCTACCAAAAGGACAACTACTGTCGCAGTGGAGAGAGCTAAATAGCATATTTGCGAAAGAGGATCAGCATATACTGATTAATTATATATACGAATACCCAAAAGAAGATTTGTATTTGTATACAGAAAAAGTCATGGATGAAATGAAGAAGCGGGGTTATCAAATTCGAACCTACGAAAAAAAGAATAACTA
Source organism: Lysinibacillus sp. 1 U-2021 (assembly GCF_029916965.1). Taxonomy (NCBI): domain Bacteria; kingdom Bacillati; phylum Bacillota; class Bacilli; order Caryophanales; family Bacillaceae; genus Lysinibacillus; species Lysinibacillus sp. 1 U-2021. The sequence goes on along the minus strand of NZ_CP123966.1, from coordinate 2,387,093 downwards.
CTTTAAGGGTTTGGGCCCAGTAAAGGATAGGAGACCCTTTCAACAGCATCATAATCAGGAATATCTTGAAATATGTTTTTATAATTTAAAGGAGAAATTTATAAGAGGCCAGAAGGATTATGAAGAGGAATTGTATCAGCAATTATGCACATATATAAATAACGTGCTTTAACTAGGAGGGTTATACATGTTAAGAGCGATTATATTTGATGTAGATGGAACGATTTTGGATACGGAGCAAGCGATTTTACAGTCATTGCAAAGAACCTTACGAGAAGAAACAAAACAGGACTATCCCTTTGAGGCATTACGATTTGCTTTAGGCATCCCAGGAAAAGATGCATTGCAGAGGCTTAACGTGGATGACATAGAGGCTGTGCATCAGAAATGGTCTGCGGCTGTGCTTGATTTTTCACATGAAGTGGCTGTTTTCGAAAGTCTAGAGGAAGTTATTCAGCACCTTGCAACAAAGCCACTACAATTAGGGATTGTCACTTCTAAAACAGCGCAAGAGGTAGTGGATGAATTTGAGCCGTTTGGGTTAAGTGAGTATTTCCAGCATATTGTAAGTGCCAGTGATACGGTAAAGCATAAACCACACCCAGAGCCGCTGTTAAAATGTCTGGACGCATTACAGGTAGCACCAGAAGAGGCCATCTATATTGGTGATTCTATCTATGATTTTCAATGCGCAAAGCAGGCAGGCGCCAAATTTGCCCTTGCCCATTGGGGAGCCAAATCCACCATTGGCTTTGAGGAGGCAGATTACGTTTTTTATGAGCCAAAGGATATTTTAGCAATCGTTAAGTAGCATGAAAAATAGAAGATGGTGTCCTAGATTTCACACCATCTTTGCCTATGAGGAAGGTAAATAGTTAAGAAGGTTAAGACAGTCAAATTCCTTAAATCTACACTCACATGAGATAAAATAATCGAGCGTAAGCTTTTTGCTTTTAGATAAGTAATGACCCACACGATACCTGCTATGGATAAATAGATATACAAATGATAGGATTTACTAGCATAAGAACAGGTGGTAATTTAAAAAAGGTCTGCATCAGTAATTTTTCCGAAGGATGAAAAAGTTAATGATACGATTATTCAACACATAGTTAAAGATTTTATAAAGAATGTTTCTAAAGCAGAAAAGGTAACATTGAGTTGCGAGGTAGCCCTTATTACTTTATTGAACAAACAGACTTTATCGATTCAAAGCAAGGTTTTTCTTTTAGTCTCTGTTAGTAATGATATCTGGCCCGCTCTTATGTGGAGCATCGGCATCATGGTCATCGCATATTTTTTCGCCATTAAACAATTTAAACGCCAGTTAGGCTAAATTCGTCATTATTAAATAAGCCATACGAAAAAGTCGATTTCTTATTGTATAGGAAATCGACTTGTTCTCGCTTCTATTCAATCTATATGGATAAAGACCATGCTAATTTCGAAAATGATTTCGTGCTAGAAGGGTTGCTGACTGATATTCAGAAGGCAAATCATCCTCAAAATAAATCGCTTCTACTGGACAAACTAATTCACAAGCTCCACAATCAATGCAAAGATCTGGATCAATTACATATTGGGTATCTGTCATAACAATGCAATTTACTGGACAGACATCCAAACAGACAGCCGCTTTTTCATCCCTGCATAATTCTGTAATTACAAATGCCATTATAAATCCTCCTATACAGACAACTGGTGTTTTAATTCTTCGGGTGAGTGTTTCCAATACGCTTCATTAAATTCAGATAAAAACTGAAAAAGTAGCCTTTTTGAATGACTATCCATATGCTGCAAGTGAAATTTCCCTTTCAGTGCCTTATCTAAAAAATTTACCTGCTCTGGCAAAGATTTATAGCCAAGCTTAATACGACGTTCTTCTTTTGATACCCGTACTTCACTTGCGGTACATCCCGCATAATAGGGGCCATTTTGATTAACCTGAATCGCTACCCAAACTATCCAATAACGATAATAATCGCTACTAGCATGAGCTAGATCAGGTGAAAAACGAACTTTTTTTTCAATTTTACTTCGTCCGTGTAAGGCTTCTAAATCTATAAACACGTGCTCTTTTTCACAATCTATAATAATTGACGTTACATTATTTAGATCAAGGGTACCTACTCCGTAACCTCCATCTCCGTCAGTTGAATCGTTACTTAAAATTGTAAAATGCATTTTCTCCTTCATAGAAGTCACCTCGACACATTTGTATTTCCTTATTAATAAATAGTTAATCGGTCTGAACATACAGTTTTTGCTCATAGCAAAAACGCATAAAAAAAACATCACTGTACGCTACGTTGTACAAGATGTTCTACCTGTTGGTAATTTTTCAAGTACAAATCTAACAAACACATTACGTATAGTTTTATAAATTAAGATACTTGAACGTTTTAGTAGTAATTTTTTTCTATACGTAATGGTTGTCTAGGATTTTTCCTCATACTTTTATCGTTAAAAAGTATAAATACAATATAACGTCTAACATCAATGATTGTCTTCAGACTAATGTCTGAAATGTTATGTATTGGAAATTTAACGATAATACAGTGATTGGACCTTTAATTAGCAGAAGGTTGTTGCTATAAATTTTGCCATTCCGTTTTAATTGGTAGAAACCAAGCAGCTGAAAAGGAACTAAGACTCCTGACTCCTGAAAACAGCTATTTTTTCTATAAAGGAAAAAAATTGCTTGTTGTTGTAACAATAATAGTGTACGATACATAGTATAAGTTATACAGTGTATATCATATAGTAAGTGGAATTGAGGTGAGTGAATGAGTACGTTACTGAATTCATTAATGACAGAACTTAGGAGAGGAACACTGACATTAGCCGTTTTAAGTCAATTACGAACACCGCAGTATGGATATTCACTTGTTCAATTATTGGAAGATTCGGGCATTAACATCGATCAAAGTACCTTATATCCATTGCTTCGCCGTTTAGAAAAACAAGAGTTAGTGACAAGTAGCTGGGAAACCTCTGAGAGTAGACCCCGCAAGTATTATGTCTTAAGTGAATTTGGATTAGACGTCTTTTTGCAATTGAAACGAGAATGGATTAATAATTCAAAAGAACTTTATGAGCTACTAAAAGGAGATGAGGATAAAGATGAATCTGACTGAAATTTATATTCAAGAAGTCACGCGGAGGCTCCCTGAAAAAAATCGTGAGGATATCGCACTTGAGTTACGATCAACCATTGGGGATATGCTGCCTGATGATTACAATGAGCATGATGTAAAGGAAGTGCTGGAAAAGTTAGGGAATCCAGCGGCGTTAGCGAGCGGTTATCGTGATCAACCAATGCATTTAATCGGCCCTCGCTATTTTGATGTATACCTCTCGTTACTAAAAATGATTATTCCCATTGCCGCTGTCATTGCGGTAATCTCAATGATAGCTGAATATTTTATTAGTTTTGGCGGGGAAGAGGCGGTTATGAATGCTGTCCTCAATATGATGGGTGAAGGAATATGGAGAATCATTGAAGTAGGCATACATGTCTTTTTCTGGCTAACGGTCGTATTCGTCATTTTGGAACGTACTGATAAAGGAAAAGAGCAGCATCCATTATCAGCAAGTCTTAAAAAATGGACTCCCGAAGATCTGAAAACCGTCATTTATATTCCTAAGAAAAAGGCAATTACCAAGCTTGAAGTATTTGGCTATTTAATGTGGACGGCCATTTGGGCAACTTTTTATTTTTATGCAAATCATCTTTTAGGTATATATGAAGATGGTGGAGAGGGTCTCGAATTCGTAATGCCAGCTTTAAATCAGGATGTTTTACTTCATTATTGGCCTATTGTGATCGTTGTCATTGCTCTCGAAATTGGCTTAGCTCTCTACAAACTACTGAAAGGGCAATGGACGAAAAAGGTGGCAATCTTTAATACAATTGTGGAGCTTTTCGCAACCGTTGTATTCATTGTGATAGTAAGTAATCCGAATTTTATGAACCAAGAAAGTATCGCGTACATGAGTAATTTATTTACCACCTCTACTAAGCAATTTGAAATATGGCTAATTGGCGGCATAATCATTATATTTGTTGTATCTGCGGCAATCAGTATATTCGACGGCTTCCGCAAGGCTCGAATCCGTTAATTCATCGTTGTTTATCAACCATGGATACTTTACTTAAAGATGGCCTCCGTATTGAGCCATCTTTTTCTTTTGAAATCTATGTAGGATGAAGTGAAATTACATAAATAAACAGTGGGGGAATTAAAATGGATTTACTAATTGGAATAGCAATTGTACTAATTGTGTTTTTCTCTTCAAGCATAATAGAGAGAAAGTTAAAATCGATTGAAAGGCAAAACAATCGCATAATAGAAATACTAGAAGAAATAAGAGATGGAAAATAAATAGATCGTCTAGGAACAGCGAAATTTAGTATTACGATGAAATACCCCATCAAAGTAAGACAAGCTTTGATGGGGTGCTTTTATGATTCACAGATAAAAAAATCGCATGACATTCAATAAAGGGACAAGCCTATGATTTTAATGGGAAGGTATTATTCAGGCGGATATTTATACGTTTTGAGATGTGTGTGATGAATCAATTTAACATCAGGTCCTGAAGAAATTTCATAGGTCATTCGATCCTTTCCAATAGGAATCCATTGTCCGCCATCCGTAGGTTCAATTTCAAATGTAATTTGCATTTGAAAGCCTCGGAAATGATTTCTTTTTGTATCAATTACTTCAATTTTCCAAGGCGTAATATGAGGGGAAACATCCTTTCTAATCTTTGAATAATAATTGGTCAAATCTTCGTCAATATAAGGAGTAAGCAAAAGCATGAGCATATCCTGCAATCTCAGCTCGTTAGAATCCTGTGTTAGTTCAGCTGTTGAAGCGGGTATGGTTTGAAATGAAGTAATTAGTACAAGGGAGAATATAAAAAACAGTAAAATCTTTTTCATTTTCTTCCAAACACCTCTTTGTGATCTTTCCCTAATGCATTGTATTGTTACCTTTATGGAATGAAGTATGTATGATTGAAGTAAAAGTGTTCGAGTATAGGTTATACAAACAATTGAAGATATTTCCTGACATGACGATTGACAAAAAATAAGGAGTGATACGGTTCATCATAATAAATGGTGTGGAACCAATCATTTTGTCGGAGCCTTCTATATTTTGTCGGAGCCTTCTATATTTTGACCAACATAGGTATTCGATAGAAAATTTAAAATAACCTCTAACATAAATCTACGTCCCATCATAACGAATTAATTTTATATTGGATGGCGATGACGTGTGCAATAGGCAAAAAATAGAAGGGGCACGGATAGAAGTGCCCCTTAGTAACAAATCGGGAGGTGCCATGTTAAACGAATCTGTTTAACACTACTTCTATTTATATGATAAGATTACTTGGTTTTATAGACCATCATCTTGCATATGCTAAAATTTACACATCGTAGCGAAGAATAGCTGTTATCCAGTCCTTTACTAATAGTTGCCATTGGAGCTGTGAACTATCTAAGGGAAGAGAAAGACTTTGCAGCTCTTTAGGGAGCAAGTGTATTTTATGACGTATTATTTCATTGTCAGGTGATTCTGTATCAATAAATAAAAGATAGCGTCCGATTAAATCTTCCTTATACATAGATGGATAATCAAGGGCTTTTAATACACGTGTAGAAAATTCCACACCATTTATCCTTACTTCAAAATGTCCCCGCACATTAAATTCACAGTGAATATGTGTACCAGATAATCGACGTAGCGCTTGTAGGAAAGCAGCTAATGTTCTTTCACTAATGAAAGAGGTTTTCCAATAGTATTGACTTTCTTCATGTTTACTTGAATTAGCATCATATGTATCATATCTTATTTCTAATGTTTCTTCGGCTTCGTCAGATTCTTTCCTAGTGAGGTAGTGCCGAGCAATTTTTTTAATGGTGTGATGATCTAAGTCACATCCATAGCTGAGAATAGTTACTTGTCTACGCTGTGCTTTGGCAAATAACCGCATTTCTAAATTTGCATCACTATTTAAATCCCAGCCATAGCGTGGATTGTAATGAATACACGTACTTTTGTTCATTGCGACCTCCTTTTTGCCATGTCTACTAACATTATAAATAATTTTGTCTAATTTTCCCTATTTTTCTTTTAAAAATGAAACTTTTGGATTTTAAGTTTCGTATAAACTGGAAAATACTTTTTTTAGGAGGTAATTATGGCTAAATGGAGAGGCACAATCTTTCTTTGTACATTGCTATTAACAGCCTGTACAGCAGAAACCGTTCAACCTAAAGACCAAATACAGGAAGAGCAAAACGATGAAAATATTGTGGTCACAAAGGATGGCAAAATAACCTTTGAGATTAAGAATGAGATTGGTGTTCCACCAGAAAAAGTAGAGGCTATAAAGGATGAAATTGTAACAGCATACGACCACATAAAGGCTTCTATACATACTTCCTACACGCCATCCGAGCACATAAACGTATGGTTTAAGGAAGACGGTCTATCCTGGGGGCTTGCATCGAAAATCGAACTAGTTGGCGTTCAAGAAGATTCCTATCCACTTGTCCATGAAATGACCCATTCTTTACTTGGCTATGGCAACAATTTTGGATCAGACCATGGCTATTTTACACAAGAGGGTTTTGCAAGTTATATGGAGGAGCAATATGGGAAAAAAGAACAATTTTCCTTTGAAAAATTCATGAAGCATTATTTGGATTCAGATAAGTTAATTCCTATTAGTAAGTTAATTGATCCAAATCAAGATGATGTCTATTTTCGCCCAGCACTTTCAAGTGAAGAACAGAATCGAGTCATGATGGAGATGAGCTACACGCATGCGGCATCATTTGTTAAATTCTTAATTGATACCTACGGACTCGAAAAGTTTGAACATATATACAACGAGAAAGAACTAGCGCAAAAATTAGAGGAAGTTTACGGGAAGAGTAGTAGTGAGTTAGAAAAGGAATGGTTAGCATTTATTCAACAACAACAAGGATTTACGCATGAGGAAAAGTTAAAATCGGGATTCTTTTATGATATGAATACAACTCTTCTTCAAATAGATCCAAAATATTTTGCCAATGAATAATATTTTCTAAATTATTCAAGTAAACCCAAGTGCTCTTTATTCGGAGCTCGTGGGTTTACTTGTGTATGAATTCGGATGAAACTGTCTATGTAATAAATGAACGCCCAGTAAAATGAACAGACCACCAATGATTCTTAATAATATATTTTTGAGAAATACAGTATCGTCAACCGTAATGACAATCAACATAGGGCCAACCATAATCAATGCAATGCCTAACAATGCTTTAATTACTCTCATCATGTAAAATTCACCTCAAATTTACCATTTCAGATTTGATTATCGCACGATTGTCTGAAAAGGAAAAGGGTCACTAGGCTGGTAAAGTGACCCTAATAAAATAGCTAGTATGACCTTACAGAACTTAGGAGTCTGTAAAAGGGTTAGGTGCTAATTGGGATGATTAGTACATGAAAGAAGCGCCAACAATAATTAAAAGAATGAACAGAACGACGATTAATACGAATGTTGAACCGTAATAGCCGCCACCGCCAGAGTCGCCGCCATAATAGCAGCTGTTGTTCATGTTACCTACGTTTCCATTGTATCCCACTGAAAATCCCTCCTTTCTACAACTTATAATATGTATGCTTGCAGAAAGGAGAAATGGTATTTACCCTATGGTTCTAAAAAATGCTGAAAACATTCTTGTAGAAGAAGGTTTTTTATTTACTTAATTTTTATTTTTTTACATAATTAGAGAGTAGTGTTAGATTTACAAGTGAAGTTAGAAAAGAAAGTGGGCGTTACATGCTACGGGAAAAGCTAAAGCAAAAAATCATAAGTGAACCAACCGAATGTATGGCTTATTTAACAGAATTAGTGAAGTCAAATCGAATTTATGATGGGGAAGTATTGGCAATCATTATAGATATTATAAAAAATGGACCTGATCAATTAACCAACACACAGTGGGATGTTTTGTTAGATAAGGGTTTATTACCTGATCTCTATGTAGAATGTGATAGCTGTGAAGATACCATTCCCTGGTCAGAAATGTACCGTGCGATCTTCATAGCGAGAGATCATTATTGTCCCTTTTGTAGATATATAGAAAATAAAGAGAATACAAGGTTATTAGACTAGGATGGTAGAGGCAACAATGAAATGGTTCATGATAACTGCCGAATGGCTATTGTTTTTATATGTGGTAATTTGTCTATTGAGCTTTAACATAATTCACCTTGGAAACCTTCTCTATGTGGATATGCCGCATGAAGAAGCGATGACTGTGACAACATCCTTTGCGCAGACCTCACTGTTCATTATAGGAATAGGTGCTGTTTGTTTCTACTATATGAAGTATTTAAGGGGGAGTAATGCTTATAAAAGATCAAAGGCAGTGATCTGGGGAAGTCTATTTACCTGCCATGCATTGGCAAGCTGCTTTTATTTGTTCATGCGATATGGGCTGATATGGAATCAGCATGAAGCAATGGAGCTTTTATTATCGACGGTCATTAGTTTCATTTTAACCATTCAGGCAGTTATGAAATATTACAGGTGTTAAAGGACCGAAACTGGATTGTGTATAAAATGCAGGATATAGGTGAGAAATATGAAAAGAGGATTTAAACGCATTATGTTAATTATATTTACAATTATCATTTCATTATTTGTGTTGATTCTTACTTTGAGTTTTATTAATCATAAAATACAATTATCAAAAGAAGAGGTACGATTTGTTCCAACTGGGCAACTTGTAGAAGTTAATGGTCATCAAATGCACGTTTATACAGAAGGAAAAGGAGAAGATACACTTGTTTTTATGTCTGGTGGTGGTACGAGCTCACCTGCATTAGATTTTAAATCACTTTATACTTTGTTAAGCGATAAATATAAAATTGTTGTTGTTGAAAAAGCAGGTTATGGATTTAGCGAAGTCACAGATATTGACCGAGATATTGATACAATTCTAGCTGAAACAAAAGAGGCACTTTTTAAATCAGAAATTGAAGGTCCATATATTTTACTCCCGCATTCGATGTCTGGCATTGAAGCCTTGAAATGGGCGCAAGATTACCCTGATGAAATAAAAGCTATTATTGGATTAGATATGGCTGTTCCTGCTGTATATGAAGAAGTATCTATCAATATGTTCCTCGTTCGATTAGGTGCTTTTACTGCTAAGACTGGTTTGACCAGATGGATTCCAAATCTATCGGAAAGTGATGCAATAAAATATGGGAATTTAACAGATGAAGAGAAAGTGTTGTATAAAGTAATTTTTTATCGAAGAACATTGACTAAAGATATGGTTAATGAAATAGATTATATAAAAGCAAATGCGAAAAAAGTCAAAGAAGCTGGAATCCCGAACATGCCTATGCTTTTGTTTTCATCGAATGGTGTGGGGACTGGTTTTGACAATCAAAAGTGGAATGGAATTCAAAATGACTTTATTAATAGGATTGATAAAGGTAAATTGATAGAGTTAGATTCATCTCACTATATTCATAGTATTGACTATGAGCGAATAGCTGAGGAATCAGAGGCCTTTATAGAAAGTTTACATCGTTACTAGCGGAGCGCATTAATTAACTAATATTGAGTTGCAAATGCAGCTCTTTTTTCTTTATTAAACTAACGGAGTAGTTTAGTACTATAAGAAAGTAATATATAAGGAGGCCACATGAAAAAAATAATATTATTTTTTTCCCTACTAGCTGTTTTGTTAGTTACTTCGGGTTGTTTGAATGAAATGGGTGGGCAAAAAATAACTGTACAGAAACGAACTGGTGAAGAAAATATTTTTGAAGACTTTAAAGAAGTCAATCAAAAAAACAAGTGGAAAAAGCGATTGAAATAGTGGAAAATGCTAATTGGATAAATAAAAAAATAGAAATGGCACGCTATGCTGACTACCAATTTCAATTTCCATTTAAGAACAGTAGCGAAATCGCTTTGGGTTAGCCAAAATGGTGAAAATTTAGAAATTGTTACGGATAGTGATAATTATGTGAAATTAACAAAGCAAGATTCAGAAAATCTCTATGAAGTTTTACTAGGGGAAAAATTAATAAAATAATGTCATGTCTTAAATACGCTTCAACTAACAAAGTCTTAACCTTAACTTAAAGACCAATGGTAGTTTAGTTTGAAGAGCTTTGTTTGACTTGCGTCCAACAAACAGGGCCAGATTGCTGAATAACATTCTTTAACGAAAGGTTCGAAAACGATGCTTTGGAGATTTTTAAAGTTACACTACATTTTAAAAACAGCATCTATTGTGCATACATATGGAAGCTGCTCTTTTTCAGCGTAGATGTTGACATAAAATGTGATTTTTGCGTTGCCAAAAGTATGCGTTTCTTCTTTATCTGCATACACTTCAAAAAAATCAATCGTGTAATGTTTATATCCATCTTTCTCCATGTAACACCAAACTTCATCAGCTTTTCGTGGATCAAGGCCTTTAGTATGTAAAAACTCGACAAGCGTATTATTTTTCATAATTTGCTCCGCATAAAAAATACAATCCTCACATAGGCAATGATCGACAGTACCAACAAGTTCTCTCTTCGCATAAAATTGCTCATTTAATTGTTTCGTGTTCATGATGTCCTCCAATAGATTAATGGTTTGATTTTATCAATAATTCAAAAATTTTTGCACATTTATTTATTCATATAACGAAGTAGAGTGTTGAAAATAAATGTAATATACTTAAAAAAATGTATGGATAATATATGTTATAATAGTTATTAATTACACAATTATCGATTAAATAGTTTCAAGGAGGTTATTTATGAAAATAACCGAAGGCTACGGCAAAGTGATGATAGATGATTTTGAATTTTATGGTGAAATTAAACAAGATAAATGTTCTAAATGCAAATATAATTTAGTATATTACGATGATTTTGATTCTTATTTTTGTCCTAATTGTAATAGTTGGACTGAATCAAAATGTAGTGACCCTACTTGCAAATATTGCTCTAATAGACCAGAAACACCTTTAACTCGCAAATAACGAAATTAAACTCCCCTGAAGGTACTTAATCATCTTTCATTGTCTATGGAGACATGCTAATTTTGACCTTCGTTGATGGCTAAATGAATGCTCAGTAATAAGGAGATTACAATTTTAAACTCATAATATTTTATCAAAATGAAAAGAGAAAGATTGTTGTTCCAGAACTTAGGTAAAGAGAATTTGAAGGACTTTACCAGGAGGTTTCTCAAAAATGAAAAACGAAGAAAATAAGACAAATAAATTCATGCCAAACATAAACTACGATGATACAACTAACTGCGAACATGACATTGAATCTGATATAGTAGTTGGAAATTCACCATGCCCTTGCTGCGAGTTTATTACAATTCCGAACAATGGCGATGCCCTTGCTTATATTTGCCCCGTATGTTTTTGGGAGATAGATTTGTTTATTCAAAGTAATGTTGAGGCAAGTGACCAAAACCATGGCTTAACATTGACTGAAGCAAGAAAAAATTATCAAAGTTTTGGGGCAGTATTGCCCATGTTAAAGAAGTCTTGCAGACAACCAAAAAAATATGAATATCCAACAAAATGAAGAAGCAGATTTAAAGTTGATTGGAGTGGAAAACAGCGACTATGGGAGGAGCGAAGCAAACCCTCCAGAATGCGTACGTCTGAAACAGAAATCAACGGTTTTAAATTGTTCAAGATTCGGGCGCGATTTTGCAATAAGGAACAGCGCTCGTATTCATCTGGATCTTCACATAAAAAATATTGTGTTGTTACTTTATGTTTTGATTCATATATACCCGAAAGACTCAGGAAGCTATTGAACAACTATTATCAAATTTATCTTGAAAAAATCTACCACAATTGTGCGCATTTCTTTAAAAAGGAATGCGTCTTTTTTAATACGAAATAAACAAAAACTTCGCGTTATTAGTGTGTAAAGAATGGAAATCCATGATGTAGGAAATAATGTAGTTCTCGAATGCAAATTACAATTCAAAAGAAAGCAAATCAATACGGAGGTAAAAATGACTGTTCTTGATTGTATCATAATAGGCGGAGGTCCTTCTGGGTTAAGTGCTGGCTTAACTTTAGGAAGAGCTAGGAGAAATATTGCATTAATGGATGATGGGACAAATAGGAATAGAGTGACACAGGCGTCACATGGATTTATTACGCGTGATGGGATAAAACCAGAAGCATTTAAAGAATTAGCGTTAAAAGAGTTGGTGAATTACCCGTCCGTCTCCTATCTTAATGCGACAGTTACTGAAATTATAAAGGATATAGGTAATGAGCGATTTACTGTCAAAACATCTACGAGTCAGGAATTTGTTTCAGAAAAAATCATCCTCGCCACCGGTGTTCAAGAAATATTTACTATACCAAGTATAAGAAAGTTTTATGGAAAAAGTCTATTTAGTTGTCCGTATTGTGATGGCTGGGAGCAAAAGGATAGGCCATTAGTGGTGATGGCAGAAAAAGAAGAGCATGTACTGCATTTGACTAAGTTGATTTATAATTGGTCACAGGATTTGGTTGTCTTAACGAATGGAGCTCACCTATCTAAAGAAGGTAAGATGGAGTTACAAAAACACAATATCAAAATAATATCAGAAAAGGTAAAAGAACTCATAGGTAATGATGGGTACTTGCAAAAAATAGAGTTTGAATCAGGAGCCACCATTATAAGGTCGGGTGGATTTGTGGCCCCCTCTTATTATCGCCCCAATCAGTTTGCTGAGAAGCTTGGCTGTGATATTGACGAAGATGGAAAAGTCATAACAGATGGTGTTGGTAGAACAACTCAAAAAAATGTATATATTGCAGGGGAAACCGAAAGATCTAAACCTTCCACTTTAATGATTTCAGCTGCCAAAGGTAATAAAGCTGCTGTTTCAGTAAATACTGATTTAACGATGGAACGCTTTTGATGACGTCATAACACTTGGAATAGGATCTTAGCAAAACATATCAGCTAATGTATTCTCAATATTGTGTTAGAGTTACTATAAGAAATGACGAAGAACGGATTTTACTTGTAGAATCCGTTTTTCTTGTTCCAAAACTTATAGTTTTACAAGGTAGGGTAACAACTAAAACCAATAAAAAAAGCTCGGGGGAAGAAAAACATGAAACAAGTGGGGACTCTATATTTTTTCTGTGGAAAAATGGGAGCAGGAAAATCAACAAAATCAAAACAATTGGCTAAAGAAAAAAATGCGGTACTTTTATCTGAGGATGAATGGCTTTCCTCTCTTTATCCCAATCAAATCACATCATTTGAGGACTATTTAAAATTATCGGCACAGCTCAAGCCGATGGTGAAAAAGCATGTCCAAGACATATTGAGTGTTGGTACGCATGTAGTAATGGATTTTCCAGGTAACACTCAAAAACAGCGAAAGTGGTTTTTGGATATAGCGTCAGGCGTCAATGCAAACCATCAACTAATCTACCTTAATTTAAATAACCAGCAATGCTTGCGTCAAATTGCGCAAAGGCGTAACGAACAACCCGAAAGAGCAGCTTTTGACACGGAAGCGACGTTTATTGAAGTTACTAAATTTTTTGAAACACCAGAAGCTTCTGAGGGTTTAAATATATGGGAGTTTAGTGGGAAAGAATAACACAGAATTTTAGCAACAGAAAAAATTAGCTGAACTAAACCGCCTATAGAATTGTCATATGTAATTTATGCAGTTTATAAAGAATTTTTTAAAATTATATTGACAAACTATTTTTTTTCTGTAAAATGAAAAACAATTCAAAAATATTTGTATAGAACAAAGGCTATGAAAAGAAGTAGTATCAATTATTTTTACGAACAGAAAGTTACCGGTCGATGAGAGGTGCATGTAAAACGATTGAGAATTCATCTTGGAGCTGTGTACCGAAAGGATTATTCTAAGTAGGCTACGCCGGTAAGCACCCGTAATCATGTGCGAGAGTATCGTCAAATGACCGTACTTCTTAAGGTAAGTAATGTGAATTGCTTATAAATTAAAGGTGGTAACACGAGTTGAATCGTCCTTTTGGTTAATCCAAAAGGGCGTTTTTTTTATTCCTTTTTTGAGCAAGTATTTGAAAATCTAAACGTATGAGGAGTAAGCATTATGAAAGATAATCATCAAGATTCACAACTAAAGCGGGAATTAAGTACGCGTCACATGCAATTAATTGCACTTGGCGGGTCCATTGGGGTCGGTTTATTTTATGGCTCTAGTTCAACCATTCAAATGGCGGGACCATCTATTTTACTAGCTTATTTAATTGGCGGGTTAGTTATTTTCACCATTATGCGTGCATTAGGCGAAATGGCAGTAGCAGAACCTGTATCAGGCTCATTCAGTATGTACGCGAATAAATATTTAGGGCGCTTTGCTGGTTTCTTATCTGGATGGACATATTGGTTCATGTGGATTGTCGTGGGCATGGCAGAACTAACAGTTGTCGGTGTATATATTAACTACTGGTTTCCAGATATTCCACAATGGGTAACTGCCCTTGTCGTACTTGTGATGATGACGCTTGTAAATTTAGCAAATGTAAAAGCATACGGAGAATTCGAATTCTGGTTTGCGATGATTAAAGTTGTGGCAATTATCGGGATGATCGTCCTAGGATTAGCCATTATTTTCTTCGGTGTCGGCAACCACGGTGAAGCAATTGGCTTTGATAATTTATGGGCACATGGTGGCTTCATGCCAAACGGTTTCCATGGTATTTTAATGTCACTTGTATTAGTTATGTTCTCATTTGGTGGGGTTGAGTTAGTGGGTATTTCTGCAGGAGAAGCAAAAAATCCTAGCAAGTCTATTCCATCAGCGATTAACAACATCGTTTGGCGTATTTTAATTTTCTACATTGGGGCATTAGGCGTTATGATGGTTATTTACCCTTGGAACGAAGTTGGCTCAGAAGGTAGCCCGTTCGTTCAAATTTTCGATTACGTTGGCATCCCTGCTGCGGCTCACATTATTAACTTTGTCGTCATTACAGCTGCAATGTCTGCCTTTAATAGTGGCTTATATGGTTCAGGACGTATGCTACACAACTTATCGGTACAAAAAAATGGTCCAGAATATTTTAAAACAGTAAGCAAAAACGGTAGTCCGAGTCGAGGGATTTTATTTTCATCAGCTGTGTTATTAATCGCAGTTGTCTTAAACTATGTAGTACCTGAAAAAGTGTTCATCTATATTTCTGCTGTTGCGACGGTTGCTGTTATTACAAGCTGGATGATTATTTTATTAGCACAATTGAAATTTAGGAAGTCAAAAACGAAAGAGGAAGTAGCCAAACTGAAATTCAAAATTCCGCTTTACCCACTTTCTACGTATATTGCTATTGTATTTTTATTAATGGTGATTGTGTTAATGGCGTTTATTCCAGATATGCGTGTTGCCCTATATGTGGCACCAGTTTGGTTTTTCATCTTATTTATTGGCTACAAAGTAATACATGTTAAAAAGTAGTGACATCAATACATTTAGCTGATACTTCTACAGCGCAAACGCTTGGTTGAAAATATACTCGATTCGTTACACCTATCTAAGGATTAATAATTTTTATCTATTAGTAAACATACTTTCTTGAATGTGAAGAGTGCCTTTCTTTATGAATAGGTTCGTAATAAAATTGATCTGTATTTAGACAAAAAAGGAGGGGCATGATGGAAGTAATATATTTGGCTGGTGGATGTTTATGGGGCGTACAAGCTTTTATAAAAACACTACCAGGAGTTACGTTTACAGAAGCGGGAAGAGCGAATGGAACAAGTCGTACGCTTGAGGGCGATTATGACGGGTACGCTGAATGTGTAAAAACAGAGTTTGATCCAACAGTTGTAACCATTCGAGATTTAATGGGCTATTTATTCGAAATCATTGATCCTTACAGTTTGAATAGACAAGGACAGGATGTTGGTGAAAAATATAGAACAGGCGTATATAGTGAAAATCCTGAGCATTTAAAAGAGGCGAAGGCATTTCTTAGAGAGCGAAATGATTACGAGCTTATAATGGTTGAAGTGTTGCCCCTAACAAATTATGTCAGAAGTGCAGAGGAACATCAAGATAGATTAACCAGATGTCCAAATGATTATTGTCATATTGGAGCAGAAATTTTAAATAAATATAAATAACGGAATTTACAAGACCTTTCTTTTTAAACTACACAACAGTTTTGAGGGGGAAGTGGATGACACTATCTATTCTGTTTGTCTGTAAAATGAGAGAGACAGCTATTTGTAAACATTATACCTAAAAATGATAGTTAGAATAAGGAAGATAGTGTATTGGTATATAGTATTGAACAATGTATTATCAAATCAATACATCACTATTATTTTTTAAAGATAAAGCCTGTATCTTCAATTACCAAGTAATTATGGATACAGGCTTTTTTTGTGGCCTTTTAATAAAGATTGATAATAATTAAGTTCGATTAGTTATAATAAATTTTTGATGAAAAAACTGTATGAAATAAGCAGGAACTAAAAATTATTTGGAGAAATTTAAAAGTATAGTTCAAATTAATGAAGAGGATTGTTATATAATGGAGGACGGTAATTATGAACATTTATAATACAGTTCCATATTTTTTATTAAACTACAAGCCTTCGGAGCGGTTCTTAAAACACTACCATGAAAAGTTCTCCCAACACTTCAAGGAATATTTTCTGTATCATTGTAAAAATGCAGATGAGAAGATTAAAAACGCAATTCAAAAATATCCTTCCAAAATGAGTGAGATAAAGGAATCGAGTGGAAAAATCGAAAGTCTAATTCAACAAGTTGTGTTAACTTACAGACAAAAATATAATGTCGAGTTCACTAAAGATGTACATATTATTGTTGGAGCATATGGGTCAAATGCATTTACACATCGTCAAATTATTCCTGAAGTGACTTTTTGTTTAGAAAAGCTCTCTTCTAATGATAAGCATTTAAAAGTAATTATTGCTCATGAATTTGGTCATACGCTTCATAATATTTTATCAGATCAGGAGGGTATGGATTGGTCTAAAGTTCAGTGGTTTCATCCCTTTACAGCGCTGTTTCAGGAAGGTTGTGCAACGTATTTTTCAGAACAAGTTGCTGATGCTGATAAATCGGTCTATTTTTTATACGATGATAATGGAGAAGAATGGTTAAGATTTGCAGAGGAAAACAAAAATGATATTATCACTACTTTTTTGGATGATATAAACAAACGTACACAATCTGAAATTATTCATGAATGGTTTTCAATTAATGGAGGTTCCAACTTTGGTTTCACACGTTTAGGGTATTTTATTGGCTACAATGTGATTCAAATCTTAATTGAAAAGTATCAAGAGAAAGAGGCTGTTACACTTTGGAAAGAATCTACCTTCAATAAAGAAATAGAGAATGTGCTTTTAGAACTTACTTAAAATGATTTATTTAGAGTTAAGTTATTTGACATTCGGGCGCGATTGTCGAGTAACAGAGGATGAAAATGAACAAGCTTTTTATAAAAAACAAACTTAAAACTGCTAAAGAAGAGTCCATTTTGAACAATCTCTTTCAAAATGGATTCTTCTTATTTATCTTAAAACAAGTATTTACGAGAGGTGTTGCTCGAACTTATTTCAACTTGCTTCTCTGAATAGGAAATAACATATCTTTATCTCTCATCGCATTTGTAAACATGCCATTACGATACACAACTGGATTCCCTTTAATCCTTCCACTAGCTTTAAGCTAAAGAAATAAAGAACATACCCTATCTATGATGGCATTGACAGTAGAAACTTTAAGGTCATCTTCAATATATTCGTAATCTAATCTCCACATTTCCATGAAATCTATATGGGTTTTTGAGCCACAATTTGAAGTTAGTAAGAACATCAGGTTTACCGTCTAAAATATCCAACCCTTTTAACTTCAAATACACAATGCATAAGTTGTAGTAGTATGTTCTTATCGTATTAGGAGAATACTTCTCGTTCTGCTCTTGCTTGTATCCTATCAAGATATTCTTTTACCAATGATTTAAAACTACTCCCTTGCAGTATAGATTTCCAATAAAAAATTCACCGTTCATTTTGTTCAAGAGGTTTTGGTCCAATGTAGAGGTTAGGCTGTTTTAACAGATTTTTTGATGAGTAATTGAATTTGGCTAAAGTTAACTATAGAAAGTTGCTATATCGTAAATGTAGCAGCAACTTCATTAGAGCGTGAATTGCAGAAAAATTAAAGTTTCCATTTTCAATCCCTTTGATGAAATATGGTAAAATGGACAAAAGCATAAGGTTTGGAGGGATGATGTTGGCAGAAAAAAGGTTAAAAGTTTGTGAAAAAGGACATCCATTTTACAAAAGCACAGATTGTCCAAGCTGCCCTACCTGTGATCAGGAAAATAAACCTAGCAGTGGCTTCCTTTCCAAATTGAGTTCACCTGCAAGAAATGCATTCGTACACGCAGGTATTGATACGTTGGAAAAACTATCAATGTATACGGAAAAGGATATCTTAAAACTGCATGGTATTGGACCAGCCTCCTTACCGATTATGAGATCATCATTGAAAGAAGAAGGCTTGTCATTTAAATAAGTGAGGGGGAAGACAACAATGTCAACGAAAGAATTATCACAAGAGCAAACCGAGGAACTAATTAATACTTTGCAAGTTCGCTTCGAGAAAAATACATCTCGTCATGAAGGGCTTGATTGGGCAAATGTCCGAGCTAGGCTGGAGGCTAATAGGGAGAAACTATGGTCGCTCCACGAAATGGAGGCAACAGGCGGTGAACCAGATGTAGTAGGCTATGATGCAAACACGGACGAGTTCATTTTTTATGATTGTTCTGCGGAAAGTCCTAAAGGTCGCAGAAGTTTATGTTATGACCGTGAAGCATGGGAATCTAGAAAAAATCACAAGCCTGAAAATACGGCTATGGATGTTGCAAAGGAAATCGGCATTGAGCTGTTAACAGAGGAGCAATATCGCCAACTACAGGAGCTTGGCAAGTTCGATTTAAAAACATCAAGCTGGGTACAAACACCTGACAACATTCGCAAACTAGGCGGAGCTATCTTCTGCGATCGTCGCTATGACATGGTCTTTATGTACCACAATGGGGCAGAATCCTACTATGCGGCAAGAGGCTTCCGTGGATCGTTAAGAGTTTAAGAAACAAAGGCATATGTCCGATCTGCGGATGAGCATATGCTTTTTTCTATGGAAATATAGTTATGCCAATGTCTTTCTAGTTAGCTATAACCTTTAGTAGTGTATGATAAACTAAAAGGGGAGGTGGAAAGTTATGTTAAATTGTTTAAAAATTATTTTTTCCATCACAGGCATATCTCTCGCAGCTTACGGACTAATCACACAAGATTTCCAATTGAATTACCTCATGATATTGTTCTTAGGCCTTTTCATGTTCACTTTAGGCATTCAAGAATTTCAAAAACAGCGAACAGTTTATGGTTGGTTCCTAATGGGGGTATCTATATTTTCAATCTATGTGTCCGTTCAAAGCTTTGTCTTGATTTAAAGGAAGCAGCCACTGATTTTCGTAATACCATACATCGATCAAGTCCTTCCAGCCATTTTCATAAATCACTTCCATAATGGCCCTTCATCTGAGGGGTTTTTGTTAAAATTGCATGGCATTTTTTATTCTGTCGATGTCATCAGGAAATGCAAATGTTTTTCCACCGCTTTAACCGTTTCATTATACCCTATAAGAAATAACAAAATGAATAATAAGATTATTTTCTTCATTATTTCCCTAGATACTTTATAGATTTGATGGGTCAGACTCGCTCATCGCTCATATCAGATATTTTTATGTTATAATTTACATAAATTACATAATGAGGTGATAAGATGGAGAATGAAAAATTGGTTTGCAAGGTTTGTGGTCGAGATAAATTTACGACTGGACAGGTGGGAGGTACTACAAGCCAAGGCAATATAAGACCTATTGGCGCAATTATGGCAGTAGGGTCACCACTCCAAATGACTTTTTGTAAAAACTGTGGCGAAGTTGCTTCATTTAAAGTAGTAAAACCACAGAATTTTAAATAATCGTTGAAAGGATCATTGATAGGAAAGTGATCCTTTTTATATAGTGGACGTTTAAAAGGGGATAAGGATTTAAAAGCATACATGATGTTCGACTTTGGTTAATTGAATACCATGATATGAAACCTCTTACAAGACAAACACCCTCTAATTCGTTAAAGGGTGTTTTGCTAATAAATACTAGATCGAGTTTCGATAAGCTCTCAAAGTTGAATGTAAGTTTGAATTCGAACTTGCGATTGATTTTTTATAGTTATACATACCTAATGGGCTTAAATGATTAGAACTAGATCCTAATAACCCTTGCTTTACAGCGCTTTTTAACGTTTCAATTTGTTTGCTAGATAGTTTAGAAGTTTTACTTTCTTCAAGAATTTTATTGACATTATTTATTTTTTCTTGATCCTCTTTTGATGTAGCTTTCACTTCCTTGCTCATTTGTCGCGTCAACCCATAATACTTAGACGAGGACTTTCGGGACATTAAATATTGCATAGTGGAAAATTTCGTTGTCATCATGATACATTATCACCTTCCTATTCACATTTTTAGTTCCATAGTTGTTATCGTACTGGAATTGAAAAGATTTAGTATATTTACTTTTTTTAGTAATTTGAGTTCGAGCTTAGTTAACTTAATGATAAAAACTTAGAGTTGTCAAAACTGAGGTAGAATTTCTCTAGGATTCATCCCAATTATTAATCAGTTAAGATCCTTTCATATGGTCAAGAATTTATTTACTACATTATTACTATGCAGCTAATTAAATAATGTGCTATTTTCAAAAATATTGTTGGATCTCCTTGCAATACAGTAGTTGACAGCATTTTCTTTATCAATATTTAGTATTTAATTAATTCTATATAAATAAGAAGTTCAATCATTTAAATAAATAAACGACTTTTTAATTAATAAATTGTATTATTGCATATTTTTTTCAAAATTATAGAAAATGTATGGTGAATTTTTGTAACATACAAGATACAATACTTACTAGGGAGGTAAATTTATGAAAAAAATATTCAATGTGCTTTTATTATTAATTTTTACTTTTATCTTATCAACTTCTATACCTGTATTAGCCAATGAAACAGTTAAAGCAGAAGGAGAATTTGATGAATTTGGTATCAGGAATCATAATTTAATCAAAAATGAGTTTGATCCTATTAATCCATCGGATGGATGGGAGACAATACATTCAAAGAATAGTGTTGAATTAAATAAAAAGTGGACTATTACATTTACTGGTAGCACTGTGAGTGTCGATAAAATTGCTGGAATCGTAATTGAAAAAGATGGTAGCTTTCTTCCTGTGAAAATTGAGTTACACCTAAATGAAAATAAGGCGACTATAGAAACGGTAAAAGATTATTTAGGAGATCAGTCATATACCGTAAGGGTATTTCTTGAAAATGGACTAAAATATAAAATGGATTTTACTACCAAATCCAAACATTTAAATTCCTCAAATTATGGAAACTCAACTGGTAATCTTCTAAACGGAGGCATTGTAGCAGAAGATAATGACTGGATTTATTATGCTAACTCGAGTGAAAACAATACTTTATATAAAATAAATAAGTCCGATTCAACCAAAATTAAATTAAGTGACTTAGAGTGGGTATCACATATCAATGTTCTTGAAGGGTGGATATACTTCTTTAGTGCTCAAAATGAAGACAGTATGGGTTATATACATAGAATCAGAACTGACGGTACGGACCTGCAAAAGATAACTACTAGCAATGACATTTTCAGAGTTAGTAATAATGGCTGGATTTATTTTAAAGATATGATGCCAGCTAATAATGGCAATGGCTATTTTAAAATAAAACACGATGGTACACATCGTCAAATAATAATGAGTGATGAATATTATTATCATACTCCGATTATTGAAAATGACTATATACTCTATACGTTTGGTGATTCAACCCAACTTGTTTTATATAATCTAATTAATAATAGTAATTCGATAATCACTACTGATATTCATACAATTTTTAATTATATATTAGTTGATGATTGGATTTATTATCAGAACGGAATTAATAAAATTTACAAAATGAAATTGGATGGTTCTGATAAATCTGAAGTAATAGATAATGTAGGAATTTTTAATATAAATAGAGATTATATTTATTTCACCAATTCTGATAATTATATCTATCGAATGAATATGGATGGATCAAATATTCAACAATTAAATAGTATGCCATCTCATAATATAAATATAATTAATGACTGGATTTATTTTGAAGATCAAGAGTGGAATTATTACCGTATGGGGCCAGATGGTTCATTATTACAAGAAGTAAATTAAACACTAGATTCTTCTAGAGAATACATTGCACTGCGGAATTATTAAAATATATTTAAGCAAGTCACCCATTTGAAAACCTAAATGAATGGGTGACTTTTTATTTTGAAGAATATATCTTTCTTTAATATAGACAGTATACTATGGTTAGATTCTCTGCTTTGCTCACACCTTTTCGAATAAAGTTGAAGAAGGTAAGACATCAATGCTTTAATGAGTATTGACCCATATGTTTTCTACAATTCTTTCTATACTAGTAGAACAGCAGAAACAACCCAATCAGGCACAATAACGTGGTCATCAAGCAATACAGGTGTTGCAACAGTTCATTCTAGTACAGGTGAAATTACTGCTCACACACCAGGCATCACAACCATTTCGTATACAAGTAGGAATGATAAAATGAATTCTCTGAGTCTCACTGTATATGATGAGGCAACAGCAAAAAGCCCAACATATTCGCAAGTACTGCAAATGGATGAAGTAATAACAGCTTCAGTAGGAGCAGGCTCATCTGCAACAGCAACAAACAAAAGTTTTGTAGCTGAACCAACAAGTGTAGCGACAGTGAATACTACAACTGGCCAAGTAACAGCTATAAGTGCAGGTAGCTCAGTTATTACGTATGTAGGAATGGATGCTAATGGCGTAGTAATTGAAAAAGGTACGACAACTGTGACAGTTCATCCACAAGCAGCAGTAACAGCAATACCCATGGTGCCAGCACCTTATTCAGTTATTGGCTGGGGCTCAGCAGCAACTAATTTTACGCCTCCAGGAGTCGGACAATCCATCATCTGGACTGTAACAAATGGTACAGGAGCTGCAACAATTCAGCAAAGTACAGGGGCTATAAGAGGTGTCAATAATACTGGGTCGATGACATGGATTTTTAATTTCCAATAGAACAAATTTTACAAGCTAAAGGATGCGTCTAGCGACGTGTCCTTTTATAGTGCCGTTCATTCGTTTGAGGGTGGTTTATTTGAAATAGATTTTGTCAATACGATTATTTTACTCTTGGCATATCTATTATTATTATTATTATGGTTGGTTTCTTTAGCTATAATTTTATGTTCACACGAAAAAGCTTGTTATATCCCATTTCGAGTGGTCGTCTCAGAGAACAAAAGTTAATTCTTTGATCGGTGAAACACCTAAACCTATAGTAAAGGATGGTGATAAAATGCCATTTACAAACGTAACCTTAAAGCAGCAGTACGTGACTATCTTAAACAAGAAGTGGACAAAAAGCTTATTGATATATCACACCTTGAAAAGTTTGACGCTGGTACACTGACTAACGGTGATTTAAAGGGGGAGGAAATTATCATTACGCAACGAACATACTAAAAATCATAAGACCGGCAAAGCTATTTTAGGCGAGCTGAACTTAATACATAATAAAAAGTGACGATTCTGTGAAAAATATTGTTGAATTTAATAACGAAACTTAATGACAATGTCAAGTCTTTTAGTTTGAATTTCACTAAAATGTTGCTTTTATTATATAAAAAAATAAAAAATGCGCCAAATAATGACGGTATAAGTGGCGTGATTTGGCGTACTTTCTAAATAATTAATTTAACACCGCCAAAAAATGGCGTTGTAGGCGTCAGATAGTGACGTAAACATAATGTTGAATTACTATTTTGAGAAATGGTAGGATGGGTTTAACTCGAGGATTACTAAATTGCTATAGCCACTAGTTTAACTATAAGGAAAAGGTGATTTATACAATGAAAAAACAATTTCATACGTGCTAATAAGTTGTTTATTTTTTGCATTTAATCTAACTCCGGCTTTTGCTAGTAGTAATGAAGATCACACAATTGAAAACATTGTTTTTCAAGAAAGTTCTAGTGTTAATGAAAGGGTAATTAATACCTTAGATGAAAATGGAATAGAATATACTATAGAAGAAAATAATATTATCCTCAAAAATCCTTCTCCTGAATTGGTGGAAGAAGCAAACGGTTTAGTAGAAAAAAGCTTTTTAAATGAAGTAAACTCACAAGAAAATACCATTAATCAAATTTCTCCATTTGCTGCTACGTATCCAACAAATTGGGTACATAATCCACTTTACGACACATAGGGTAGTACTACAATTGAAAAAGCTGGTAAAGTAACTGTCGCCGCAGCAGTATCGTATTATTTAATTAACGTTACAAGTATCTACAATAAATTTGTAAGATCTGTAGTAGCAGCGGTTGGAACTTTCTTCTTTGTAAATGGTGGGACAACGGATAAAGTATACTATACTTCAACACATGCTTGGAGAGAGTTAGGCCCTGGTTCATTCAGTCCAACTAATGGGCAATTCTTAGGTGACTATGAAATAATGAGATATGAAAAAATAACAAATGCTGCAGGGGATATCGTTGATAGAAATACACGTTATGCGAAATCGACTGTTATTGAACCGATTTTTTAATAATATTAATAAAGCATAAAAATTAAGTGTTTACTTACTAGTTTTAGAGCTTGGATAAAGGAGGAACAGATGTATAGAGCTTTATTAAGATATATCGCTGCTATTTTTGTTTTGTTAATAAGTTCTTACTTTATTTTTGATGAATCATTTATGAAGGCACTTAAATTTACAATTCTTATGGGTATAATTTTCGTAGTATTTGAATTTCTTGATAAAAACAGAGATAAAAAGAAGGACTAAACATGTATCATTTCCAAAGCCCAGGTAATCAATTAATTTTGAGCCGGGGCTTTTTTTATGTTTTTATTTACTGTCTCTCTTACTTTTTACATAAAATCAGAAAATCTCTTAGTGACCAAATGAAGAAAAGTAATGGTAAAACAGTGATGAATAAAAACCCTAAAATGAATGAAATCATAGTGATTTCTTCGCTATCAGTTGCCATAACACCGATGAAAAGCCCTAATGGACTAGTCGCACAAAAAATCAATAAATTGGTCACGCAGGTAATGATAAAGATAAAAAATGGGTATACATAATAATCCGAACGATGTGAACGTCATTTAACTCACCTCAATTTCAATTCTGAAAATTGCCCTTTAGAATGTTAGACCTTCAAAATCTTAACAATGTATTGCTCTAATTCATCTATGTAATTATTTCCACAAACTAATACGTGATAAAATGTAAAACCACTATCCGTTACACAAATAAGTCACCAAAATCACAAAAAAGTCACATTCCCCCCGAAAACCCACGAAATCAGGCGAAAAGCATGTCTTTGTACATTCACACAAAACCTTGCTATAATAAGGTTTGCGAATACATAGGAAAGAGGGTAAAAGCATGAACGCTTATGATGAATATATGAAGCAGGTTGTGAAGCCGATGCGTGAGGAGCTTGTGGAGGCTGGTTTTACGGAGCTGACGACTGCGGATGCGGTGAATGAATTTATGGCGGAGACGAAGGGAACTTCGTTAGTGGTGATTAACTCGGTTTGTGGTTGTGCGGCAGGGCTTGCTCGTCCAGCGGCGCGTGAGGCAATTGCAGCGGTGAAGCCAGATCATCTTGTGACGGTGTTTGCGGGGCAGGATCCAGAGGCGACTGCGGCGATGCGTGGTTATTTTGAGGATGTGCCACCTAGCTCACCATCTATGGCGATTTTAAAGGATGGGGAGTTGGCTTACTTTATCCCACGTGAACAAATTGAGGGATTCCCTGTGGAGCAGATTGTCTCTCATTTAACTGGCGTGTTAGAGCAAACATGCGAGAACTAAAAACGATTGTGACGACAGCGGGCAGACCAGACGATGTATCGATGGCGCTCGCTGCTTTTGCGTGTCAAGAATTAGGTGCTGCGTTTGAGCCACGAAACAAGCGCTCTGTTCGCAAAATTTCCCAGGAGTTGCAGGCACATGTGATGGTCGCTGGGAAGAATCGCTTCGAGTATTATGCCTATGGGGCGCAGGAGCCGTTTTTCTTTCACCCCAATTCTGCGGCGTTTCGATTAAAGCGTGTGGCCCGTGGTGAGGCAGAGCCTTTTTTGGAAGCGGCACAGCTTCAACTGGGGGATTCGGTGTTGGATTGTACGTTAGGTTTAGCGGCAGATGCCATGTTAGCGGCTTATACAGTGGGTGAAGCAGGTCGTGTTGTGGGACTGGAAGCAAATCCAAATGTAGCGTTTATTGTTAGACAGGGGATGCAAGCCTATGATACATCCGAGCTACCGTTAACTGCCTGTATGCGACACATCGAGGTAATACAGTCTGAGGCTGTTCGCTATTTAAAAACCCTACCAGACAACGCATTTGATGTGGTTTATATGGACCCAATGTTTGAGAAGGTTATAGAAGAGGCCAATAATTTTCAGGCATTACGGTTAGCAGGGGAGCATGTCACATTAACCGATGAATGGGTTTATGAAGCCAAGCGTGTAGCGAAAAAGCGTGTGGTGTTAAAGGCACATTTTCGCTCAGAGTGGTTTGCGACCTATGGCTTTCAGCAGCATGAACGGATCACTGCAAAATTTCATTATGGTGTGTTAGAGGTATAGAGGCTTGTTCTTGAGACAAGCCTTTTTTTAGTATATGGTAATAAAAGAGGAGGGTGGAATAATATGGTGAACAATGATAGACGAACTCCCTTTGAGCTAGAGTTGCTGGCGAATGCACAATCGTTGATCTGCACAAAACCGCCTATTCCATGGGCCTATGAAACGAGTATTGCTGCCAATGGTGTTTTGGCTTGCGGTTGGGATCATGAGGAAAACATCGTGCTAATTAGTGGCTCTGGCTATAGTGTCACTGAGCCTATAACAGGTCGTCGTCTTCATCGAGAACGAGACGTGGATGAAACCTACGACAGAATGAGTGATGACCGTTTAACGTTTCAATTGCCTCAGGGGACAATATCTATTTTCGGCTTTGAAGCTGGGGATGGGATTCATGTGACAGCAGATGGCTGGCAGGTTGAAGTTATTTATCCTTGGTGGCCACGTGCAACAGTGGTACTCGATTATCTTTATACAACTAATTATACTTATTTAAAAAATGCGACAGCTATTGATTTACAGCGATTGGATGGCATGATTAAATGTGGATTTTCGCCATCTGGCAAGCATTTAATAATAATGGGCTCAGGCGGTGCATTGATTTATTCGAGAAAGGGATGAGGTCATGGATGATGAACAAAATGGCTATGTTTCCATATGGGCTGGTCATTTTACAAGCGAAGAACAGTTACATACATATCTTGCCACTGTCTATCAGGGAGAAGATGAAACGGACGAAGCCTTTTCACAAAAATTAGCAAAGCTTTTTTTACCAGAAAATCAGCACCGTACTTGTGAGGAAGAGTTTAAAGCACTTTATGATGAATTCTACAATCAATTTGAATACGATTTCGGCTTAACCTTCGACGAGGATTTTTGTGAAGCACTATTTTACGAAGCAGCTTCAAATCAACTTAAGCAACTACTTTGTGATGAATTTTCCTATTCGCAGCAATTTAAACATCAAGTGCTAGCCAAAATGGGCAATGAACTACAGAAAGCTTATAATGCAATAATTTTACTATATGACATGAAATATGAGGGTCACATTCAATCTGTAAGCCATGAAGCGTTTCATATCGATTTTGTATGCTCTATTAAATTACAAATGTGATGAAAGGAGGTTTTGATGATGTTACCAGCTCCTCGTTAAGCCCGTGGTCCACCTTGGTTCAATAACAACGATCTTACTTATAAAAGGAGCGATGTAAATGATTGGACCAAGAAAAAAGACAAGTGATGAACGCATGCAGATTGCCCATTCGATTGCACAACAAGTTCTCGCAAAATATGGAGGAAATGTTCGAGCAATTGGTATTTATGGCTCGTTGGCTAGAAAATCAGATGGTCCGTTTTCTGACATTGAGCTTAAGTGTGTCTGTCATCAATTAGAGCACAGCTATAGCTATGAATGGACAGCAGGAGATTGGAAGGCAGAGGTTAATTTCGATCAAGCAGAAGTGATTATCGAAGAGGCAATAACGGTTCAGGAAGATTGGCCATTAACAAATGGGAAGTTTTTCGATTTACAGCCACTTTATGATCCTTCGGGCTTTTTTTTAGAACTCAAAGACAAAGCGGCCACTGTGGAGAATGCCCGATTTAAGGAAGCAATTTGCAAAACCATTGTAGAAGAAATGTATGAATACATGGGGAAATTAAGGAACATAGCTGTTCAGGGTCCCACTACATTTTTGCCGATACTGGCGATGAAAATAGCGATGACAGGTGCCATGATAGTAGGATTACACCATAGGCAGTGCTATACAACATCTGCACAAGTATTACCTGAGGTTTTAGCGATGGATGATCAGCCACACGGGTTAAAAGCATTAGCTGAAATGGTCATGACAGGCAATCTAACGAATCCTCAGCAAATCATAGCTGCCTGTGAAAACTTTTGGCAAACACTTCTCCAATGGACAGCTGAAAAGGGTTATCAGATTAAATGCTCTAAGGAGATTCCTTGGTAAATTTTTATAGACCTTTACTTTTATAGTATAAGGTGCTATAATAGAACACGTGCTATTTTAGGTAGCATATTTCCGTAATCTGGCATTCTGCTTTTTGTTTTTGTAGATACTTATTCACACTGGCGCATGCTTTGGGGCTGCAAGGACGCAAAAGATGGTAGGGTTTGCGTTGCTTAAGTTAGAAGGCACACAGTGGAATTTTACCGCGGTGATGAAACGATTTGGTTTCAAGATAATATTCCCCAGACGATTGGGTTGAGACTTTTACAATTTACGAGAATGTTACCTATAATACTAAAGGGGTAGTTTCGCAACAGCGAGGCTGCCCCTTGTCTAATTTTAAGGCCAGTCATGTCCAACCCTGACAGGCCTTTTTGGTATACATTACCGTTTACTCTCTTCCATAAATAAGTGATAATAAAAGCATGAATTTTAGTAAAAATCTAAATTCTGCCTAAAGAAATCAGAAAAATCAAAAAGGTGAGGGATGTCAATGGGAAATATCGACACACTATCGACGAATGTCGTGACACAATTAGAAGAAATGGCTACACGGCAAGACAATATGGATCAGCTAGTATCACGCTATTGCCAAGAAAGACTGCTTTATCGCCTATCCGTATCCTCCTATGAAGATCAATTTTATCTAGATGGGGATCTACTATTATTTGCTTTAACAAATGGATTGGTGAAGCCTTCCAATGAAGTCACGCTGACAGCTCAAGCAAGCGTTCATCAACACGATATAGTGAAACAGGCCTTTAAAGAAATTTGCTCACTAGCAATACCAGCGGATGGCATTGAATGGGATGCACAGCGGATCGAATCGTCTGTATCGAGTGACAATATTCAATTAAGCATACCAGCTACATTGGGCAAAATGACTGTATACATAGAAGTTTGGATTACCTTTAAAGAAAACATGCGAATAACACCAAAGGCCATTAATTTTCCGAGCTTGCTAGACAATAAGGCTGCGGTAGTTTATACATATCCAACAGAATTCGTACTGGCACAAAAATTTATTAAAATTTACCAGTACCCAGCATTAGAAAAGACTGAAAAAACAATAAATGAAGTACAACAATTGCTACAAACGCAAACTATTGAAGGACGAAGATTGCAGACGTATATTGTGGACTTATTTGATCGTCATCATTTTACAATCGAGCTAACTTCTACACTCGAGATGACAGGGATTCTGAAACAATTCTTTATCCCTATTTATGAAGCTATTTTGGCTGAGGACGAATTTTTCAAGCAATGGAACAATCGAGCTTGGCAATGAAGAGAGGGACCCGCAAATCATCTACGGTTTGCGGGTTTTTGCATGGCTATTATTCAGTAATTTATTAGGGGGATACATTTGTATGTCTCATGAATGGTTTCTTCTTTTTATTAAAATGTAGCTAAAGTGTATCTGTTGCACGAATAGATAAAGTTGAATCGTATTATGTCATGAAGGAGGTTAGGTGAAAAATATGATAAAGTTTGCTGGCTTAAGTGTGCAAGAAATTGTTCAAACATATAGTGACACCCTCATACGAATTGCTGTGCAACAGACCAATAATATGGCTGAGGCGGAGGACATTGTGCAGGAGGTTTATATGACACTGATGAGGCAGAACAAGCCCTTCGCTCATGAAGCACATTTAAAGGCTTGGCTTATAAAGGTGACATTTAATAAGTGCAAGGATTATTTTAAGTCCTCACGTGTGAAGAAGACGGTACCCATTACAGACGAAATGGCCTTTATTGCAAAAGAGGAGCAGATGGTTCTTACTGAAATTTTTGAGCTTCCTTCAGAAGAGAGAGTCATTGTTTATTTACATTATTACGAGGGCTATACAACTGCAGAAATGGCTGAGTTATTAGAGATCAACGTAAATACAGTAGGCTCAAAGCTCAGAAGGGCACGAATGAAGCTGAAAACGATTCTAGAAGAGGGGAGCAAAGTATGATGAATGCTTATAAGAATGTGATGAAGCAGATTCATGCTTCTGAGGAATTTAAGCGTAAGATGCAGGAAGAGATGATGAAATATGAAAAGAGGTCCTTTATGAAAAAAGTAAGAATTAGTGTTGGAAGCTTAGTAGCCTGTGCAGTGATTGCTGTCCTTGCTATGGTAAATATCAATCATGATACACCAATTGATTTGACGGAGAGAATTGTTGCGGACCATTCAGCTCCTGCAGCAAGTGCGCTAGTAAATATCGAAGGGACCATTACGGAAGTTGGAGAAGATGGGCTGAGCTTTACATTGGATAACGGTATGGAAGTAGTCGTGACAGATAAAACCAAAATAGGAATAGATGGACCGACAGCACCACCTAAGGAGGAACAGCTATTTGAGCCTACTTTTAGAGTAGGTAATTTAATTGGTGGCTATACAGAAGATACCTCCTCAAACCCAGTTCAGGCTGCTGCCATTTATACAAATTGGAATTTTGAACATCCAATACGATAAAGATTTAGATGCGCAAAAAAGAATTTCCGAGGGGAAATTCTTTTTTTATAGCTTCTGGTTAACTATTTATTCCTTTTTATCCTAAAAACGAGATTGAATAATACTATTTATAAAGAAATGATTATTTTTATACAAAAAAGTATTGTCTAAAGAGAATATTGTCACTATAATTTACGTAATAGTCTCACATTTCCGAATTGCGAAAAATAATACGCATTATGGAAAAAATATCATACTAGGGGGATGGGCTATGAAAAGAAATTTAATGGTGTTGCTTACAATTATGGCAGCTTTCACGCTAGTTTTAGCGGGTTGCGGCTCGAAAGACAATACATCATCAGGTGATGGAGATAGTAAAAAAGTTTATAAGGTAGGTACTGAGGCTACATTTGCACCTATCGTATCTCTTGATGATAAAGGGAATATTGTAGGGATTGATGTGGATGTACTTCAAGCAATCGCGGATGAAATGGATTTTGAAGTGAAGTGGGAAAGTATTGGTTGGGAGCCTGTATTCCAAACAATTAAAAATGGTGAAACAGATATTGGTGGTGCAGGGATTACAATTACGGACGAGCGTAAGGAAACATTTGATTTTACTGAGCCGTACTACGAATCTCAATTATTAATCGTGGTGAAGGAAGATTCAAAGATCCAATCATTGGATGAATTAAAAGATAAAAAGATTTCTGTACAAATTAATGCAACTGGTCATATGGCTGCCAAAAAGCTACAGGGTGAATCTAGTCCCAACATTTTTGCTTTCGAAAATCAACCAATTGCTATTCAAGAGATGCTGAATGGCAACGTAGAAGCGGCGATTGGAGATAATTCAGTTGTTTATGAATATATCAAGGCACATCCAAATGACAAAATCAAAGTAATTAAAGATGATTCCTTCGAAAAAGAATACTATGGTTTCATGGTTCAAAAGGGGAACAAAGAGCTTTTAGATAAGTTAAATGAAGGCCTTAAAAAGATTAAAGAAAACGGTAAGTTAAAAGAAATTACAGGTTCAGACTTTTAGTAAAAAATAAACCGTAGAAGCTCACCTCAAGGGGAGTTCTACGGTTTATTTTTTAGGTGCTAGTCTTGCGCTTCAGCAACTGTTTTGACCCGTTCTAAAAATTGTACGACTACTTTGTCCGATGCAAACAATAAAAATAATTTGACGAACCACTTTAACGCATTATTTGTTACGGAATAAGTAAAGGAAGTCTCTGTTTCATTTATTTTATTTAATTCATAGTAAGCCGTAATTTCAAACAAATTAGCGAGTACAAAGCCTACTTTCAATATTTTTTTATCAGGTGTATTCGAATATTCCAATGTTTCTACATCATACGTTTCGATACGTTTTCCTTCTTTATATTTTTGGCGATAAATACTGCCAACCCCTTCTTCTGTTACTTTTACAGGCTTGTTTTCAATT
Source organism: Lysinibacillus sp. 1 U-2021 (assembly GCF_029916965.1). Lineage (NCBI taxonomy): Bacteria > Bacillati > Bacillota > Bacilli > Caryophanales > Bacillaceae > Lysinibacillus > Lysinibacillus sp. 1 U-2021. Next base: position 2,354,307 of record NZ_CP123966.1, on the reverse strand, counting down.
ACCTGTGGCATAATCTTCTGCATGTCAGCTAAAGAGCCATCAAGTAATGTCCAAACGTTTTCGATGGGGGCATTTATGTTTATAGTCTTTGTCCATGTTTTCATCCAAACACCTCTATTTTCAAAATTACTTATCTATGCTGTAAATTAAACTAATTAATAAATGTAAGTATACTAAATTTTAACGGTAGCCACATGATTATTAACATTTGAGGGGATCAGGGAGAGAAAAACAAAAAAGATTGAAGCCAATGTAGCTCCAATCCTTCTTATTTACATATTCATCCTATTAGTGGAATAGCTATGTGTTAGTTTTCATCTTTTATTTTCCAATCGTTATAAACGATATCTTGAAGTACATTTTTCAGTTGTACAAATTGCTGCTCTGAGATATTCGATTGCTTCATCACTTGGCGAGACACTTCAGGTAGTTTCCTTCTTACATCTACGCCTTCCTTGGTTAAATATATTTTCATTAATCGTTCGTCCTCCTTAGAACGTTCACGACAAATGTAATTCTTTGCCTCTAATTTTTTTAACAACGGTGTTAATGTTCCTGAATCTAAAAATAAACGTTGGCCCAATTCTTTCACCGTTATCTGTTCGTTTTCCTCTAAAGCTAATAAAGTGATATAGCCTGTATAAGTAAGATCGTAAGGCTTCAATAATAATGTATATTGCCGAGTGATTTCCTTTGATGTTGCATACAAAAGAAAGCACAGCTGATTATCTAAATGATTAGGCATAAAAATCCCCTCTTAAAGTTCTTCTACTACCATTTATATTAAAAATAAAGTTCCTACTTGTCAAACGCAATTAAATTGTGTACAATTCAATTTGTAAAAATTAGATTGTACACAATTTAATTAATAACAAAAGATAAGGGGTTTTCAGTTATGAAAGAATTATACGCAACTACAATGATTAATGAAGGTGGCCGTAGTGGCACATCCTATGCAGAAGATCAATCTTTATCGTTAAAAATTGCACCACCAGGCTCCAAATTAGCCGAAGTGACAAACCCAGAACAATTATTTGCGGCTGGCTATAGTGCTTGCTTTAATAGTGCATTAGATTTAATCAAACGCCAAAAGAAACTAAAAAATGCATCAACCATTAAAGTAACAGTGAAATTAATGGAGCAAGCTTCTTTTGACTATGTGCTTGCAGTGGAAATCGAAGGGCATATTGAAGGACTAGCAGTGGAGGAAGCACAGGAATTATTAGAGGTCACACATACGGTATGCCCATATTCAAAAGCAACAATGGGCAATATTAATGTAACAATAAAAGCAGTTTAAATTGTGAAAAGAGGGAAACTACATGTTATCAACTACACCATTAAAACAAATTATGCAAATGCGTAAATCTGTTCGTAAATACAATGCAGAGACTAAAATTCCGCGTGAAACAATCATGCAGCTGTTGCAGGATGCTACTTCAGCACCTTCTTCAAGTAATATGCAGCCATGGCGCTTTCTTGTCATTGATGATAAGGAAATTCAGAAGAATATCAACTTCTTTTCATTTAATCAAGAGCAAATCGAAACAGCCTCTGCCATTATTGCTGTCATTGGTGATATAGAGATGTATGTAAATGCTGAGGAAATCTATGCAAAAAACGTGGAGCTGGGCTATATGCCAGAACCAATTGCCAATAAGCTTGCACAAGATGCGCTGACAATGTATGGTTCAGCACCAACAAAAACATTAGAAAATATCGTACACTTTGATGCTGGCTTAGTATCGATGCAAATCATGCTATTAGCGAAGGAAATGGGCTATGATACCGTTCCGATGGGTGGGTTTGATAAAGCAAAATTCGCTGAATACATGGAATTACCAGCAAATGAAATTCCTATTTTATTATTAGCCATTGGTGAAGCGGCAGCCCCAGCATATGGTTCTTCACGCCTACCAATAGACCGCATTGTTCGTTTTAATAAATAGTTTCAAGCAATGTCCTTGATACACTTGAGGACATTGCTTTTTTAAAGATTTTTTAGGAGGGAATAGGATGTCTTCATTAACTTTTATTTTAAGCTTAGTCGTAGCAGCTGAGCATTTGTATATTATGTATTTAGAAACGTTTGCAACTACTTCTAAAAGAACAGCAAAAACATTTAATCTGTCTGAAGAAGCGTTAGAAAATGCAAATGTTCAAGTTCTTTTCAAAAATCAAGGGGTTTATAATGGTCTGATTGCGATCGCCTTATTGTATGGATTATTTTTGTCACATCAGCAAACTGAAATTGTTGCCATTTTTTTAATCTTTGTATTCATTGTCGCTTTGTATGGTAGCTTAACAAGCTCTAAATCGATTCTATTAAAACAAGGTGGACCTGCTATTTTAGCACTTATTAGTTTATTTTTCTCGTAAACTTAGGTAGAGTTTTTCATAACATCCTAACTTTTTAATAAAGGGGTAAAATAGATGATGCTTAAAAATAGAAAAGTAATAGTAACAGGTGCAGCTTCTGGTATAGGAAAAGAAATTGTTAAACAATGTTTAGATGAAGGTGCTTCAGTACTTGCTTGTGATATTAATGAAGACGCCTTAATGGCATTAAAACAATCAATGAATGTCCCCTCAGATTTGTATACATATCAATTAGATGTAAGTATTTATGAAGAAGTTGTCAATTTTTTTGGAAATTTGGAAAGAGAACATTGTGATGTGGATAGTTTAGTTAATAATGCAGGGATTTATTTGGGTAAGAATATACTGGATTATCAAACTGTGGAAATTGATAAAGTCATAGATATAAATTTAAAGGGATGTATTTATTTTTCTCAAATGTTCGGGAAATATCTACTTCAGAGCGAACGTAAGGGAGTCATCGTGAATATGTCTTCTGTATCAGGTATGGAAGGCAGTTCAGATGCAATATATGGACTCTCAAAAGCTGCTATATTGGGATTAACTAAAAGCTGTGCAGTGAATTTCTCACCATACATCAGAGTTAATGCCATTGCTCCTACAATGGTAAACACTCCTATGATGGATTCAATACCTATTTGGAGAAAAGAGGAATATTTAAATCATCAGCTCATCGATACACCTGTAATGCCTGAAGATGTGGCTGATACTGTTATTTTCCTCTTGTCAGATAGATCAAAGCATTACACAGGTGCGACATTTGATATTAATAATGGTGGATATCTAAGGTAGTTCAAAAACTTATTCAACTGTTTTGCCAAATTAATTATTTACTCAGAAATTTGGCGCTTTTCTCAAATAGGAAAGCGTCTTTCCTCATGGAAACAAAACAAAACAAATGGGATGTTGAGTTGTTCATTAGAAGTTGTTCAATGAAAGGAATCGCTACATGATTTTTGATTAGGGAGGGGTTAGTTCAGTTGATCAAAATGTAGTTTGTCAGTCGAAGAGGCTTGGTGCTCAAATATTAATGCCATTTTGAAGCAGAAGTAATAATATAAATATGTACCCCTAGGTCAATGAAAAAGGTACTTTTGCAATGCAGAGACAAAAGTACCTGAAAACTTCTATATTAGGGTTTTAAAACCACTTTAATGCAACCTTCTTGCTTTGTATCGAATATTTCATAAGCATGTTTTGCTTTTTCAAGGGGGAGTACATGTGTAATGATATCACCGACATTCACTTTTCCTTCAGCCATTAGGTTATAGACATGGGGCATGATATGAACAACTGGAGCCTGTCCAGTACGAATCGCTACATTGCGTTGGAATATATCTCCAAGTGGGAAGGCATTGTATCGACCGCCGTATACACCGGTAATTTGGATTGTTCCTCCTTTACGTACAGCTTGACTGGCTGTGACAAGGGCGCCCATAGCCCCACCTTGAAGTTTTACCCCACTTGCAAGAAATTCTAGAGGCGTCATTTTTCCGCTCATCCCTACGCAATCAATGACAACGTCTGCACCACCCTTGGTAATCTCTTTCAAGTATTCGCCACAATTTTCATGGTCTTCAAAATTAACGATTTCCACATTATTTGTCTTCTTTGCATGTTTAAGACGATACCCAATGTAGTCAACTGCGATTACTCTTTCTGCTCCTTTCAGCCAAGCAAATTTTTGTGCTAGCAGTCCAACAGGTCCGCAGCCAAGAATAATAACAGTATCTCCTTTCTTTACACCAGCATTATCTACACTCCAAAAAGCAGTAGATGCGGCATCGGCAAGGAGAATAAGACTTTCATCAGGAACTTCTGATTGCTCTGGAATTTTGAAAGGGATAAAATTACCATAGGGCACTCGCATAAACTCTGCCTGTCCTCCTGGAAAACCGCCTGTTGTGTCTGAATAACCAAAGTAGGCACCCATTTCGCCATTATCGTTTGCATTATCACATTGACTTTCTAGATCATGATTGCAGTACCAGCATTCCCCGCATGCAATATTAAAAGGAATGACAATCCGGTCACCCTTTTTAACCTTCGTCACATCTTTTCCAACTTCTTCTACAATACCCATTGGTTCATGACCAATGACATAATCTTGTCCAAGATTCGGAATCATACCATGAATCAAATGCAAGTCTGACCCGCAAATGGCAGTAGTGGTTAAACGAACAATAATATCATCGGCTTTTTTTATTTTAGGGTCTTGTACTTCTTTAACCTCAACATTTTTTACACCTTGAAAAGTGACAGCTTTCATTAAAAAAATCCCTCATTTTCGTTTATTTTTTCGGTGGGGTAGGGAACATTCCTTTTCGATTCATATCTTTAGGGAATAAATCCAACTGGGCAATACTAATCGCATTTTCTGCTGATTTAATATCCAGTTCCTTTTGACCTGCAAGATCATAAGGTTTTAGCCATTCTTTTTTTACCATCAGTTCAGAAATTTCGAAATATAAATCAACCATGACATCCAGCTGAGTTCTCAAGATTTTCTGAAGAGCAGGAGAAGCTGTTTCTGTTAAGGCAATTGAAAGATTCCGGATACCCGTTTTGGTTGTAAGTAAAAACTCAAGAGCAATCCCCGAATCAGTTAGTTCAGGCATTCCAACTGAATTTATAGGATCTAAATAGTCTTGCATACAATTGTCCTCCTAATATTCCAATTCCGATTTTGAGTAGAGCTTAACCATAGCAGTGAGTGCCGGGGTAGATAATTTTACATTTTTGTCCAATAACGCTCTTAAATCATCATCAAAGACCACACCTTGACTCAGCTTCGATTTAAGTAAACTAGTTGTCATAAAGTTAATGACTTCATGAAATTCCATAGTTTCATGAAGTGCTAATTTTTTCTCAAACACGTAATTCGCACCTCCATAATTTTCTTTAAAAAGTCTTCCCTGTAGCAAGTCTATTTATGCAAATTCACATTGGATTAAATCTAAGACTATATTGATAGATAGAATCTGATTTAACAGTGAATTTCCTCCATTCTTTTCACTCAACCCATTTTTTACATTACCTATGTGAAAATCGTAATACCAAAATTCAAGACGAATGTGGGGTGTCAATTGCAAATCATAGGTTAATTTTTTACACAAAAAACGCTTGAAACCTTATGAAAATTGGTTTTATGCGTTTTTCTCTTTGTCTAAAGAAAATGCGGGATGTATCCTAAAGGGCGCTTTTTTGAAATAAGGGAAGCTTCTATTTTTCATAAATGGGTCATTTAGATGGAAGAAGGGAGCAACACTTTTTTAGATAAATTTATATAAAATTGGATATAAAAAAGGACCTTCAGTCTCTATAGCTGTCAGGTCCTTATTTTTTATACTATTTCATTTGTTTTTTTTTAATATCTTCTACTTTGGTAAACTTCAAGGCAACAAACAAGCCCAATACACTCTGGATATAACGCTTTGAGCTTCAATGGTTCATCATCTTTGAATGTAACCATAAATTTGCTTAACACGCCGCCAAGAATTATTAATATTATATTAGTCCCAACAAGCCAACTGTGTGCATGCATTACTATACATTGTAATGTAAAGAAAAATAAAAAACCCCAAAAGCTGCATATAACAGGCTTTTAGGGCTTTGTAGGGTACATATTACAAAATAAAAAAATTAGTCCGTGAAACATAAAGATGATAAGTAACCTAACATTAATAAAAGACCAATACCCATTGCGATGCTCATGCTTTGTACCTCCTTTAAAAAAACGACACATTATTCATAAATATTGTACAATGAATTATAGAAATATGAAACCTTTTAATGGCGAGAACGTATATAATAATAGGAGAATTACCAATTTGTACATAAAGAGTAGGTGACAATAAATGAAAACGTGGGTTAAGAAAAGTATAGTCATCATGGTTGCGTTTTTAACATTTGGTTTAATAACGCCTACACATGAGATTTGGGAAGCATTTGATCAAAATCCTTCGAACCGTGCATCCATCGGCCCTTCATCAGGGACAAGCACTGCTTTAGCTGCTGAGCATGATGATAGCAGTGACGAGCAGCTACAGATACAAGAGGAAGCGATTGATTATAATGCCTTACTGGTGGATGCAGCTAGAGAACAATCGTACATAAAATTTGGCACAAAAATTGGTCCAAAAATTAGCAATGAATTCGACAGCATCATCTTCCCGAAAATGGAGGAAGCCATTGCAATGACAGTGGCTAATCTTGATGATCAAACTGCTGCATCTTTAACCATCTCTGAAAGGCCAAGTGGTAATTACGGTGAGAAAATTTTCAATGTCATCAACAATGAAACAGGCACAGATTTAATTCGCTTCCATGTGCGCACAGAAAAAAGACCGCAGGAAGGCTACTACTACAACTTCCATTACCACAGTGTCGAGGACAACTTCATGGCACACAACAACCTTGGCGATATCTATTGGGAAAAAAACACACCACCTAAGTGGTTGTCATAGTATATAAGGGTTTAGGGGCTGTCTCTTAGAGATTAGCCCCACTTTTAGCCCCAATTTCGATAGCGCGGTCAAAAGTATCGATAATTCTATCTTCCATTTCTCTCAATACATGACCGTATGTTGTGTAAATCATTTCAGGCGTGTTCCCTAAACGTTCGGCAATAGCCCTTACTGGTACACCATCGTTCATTAATATTGTTGCATGTGAATGTCTAAGAGAATGGAGTGTACACTCCTTTAATCCAGCGCGTTGAATGATTCTTTTAAATCCTTTGTGTAACGTTGTTAATGGCATTGGTATCATACTTTCCAAAGAGTGGAATACATAGTCTTCATCTTCTAGCTTTTTCCCGAATGATAGTAATTTTTCTTTGATTACTTTTTGATAACGACTTAACTGATCAATTACATTTTTACCAACTTTGATTTTGCGTTCACTATTTTTTGTTTTAGTTGACCCCGTACCATATCTAGTTCTATTTCGCATAATACTAATTGTATGTGTCTCAAAGTCAATATCCTTCCATTGAAGACCTAATGCTTCACCTTTACGCATTCCTGTATAAGACAGTAACAGTAAAATTGAATAGTACGTTTCATCCTCATTATCTTTTGTGTAAGTAAGCATTGTACTTAGTTGATCAGATGTAAGTACCGATAACTCAGCTTCTTTTTTCCGAGTAGAAGGTAAGCTTACTCCTTTAAATTTGTTTCGAGGAATTAACTCATCTTCAACCGCCGCATTAATAGCGATTAAAAAGATTGAGTGTATTAGTCGGATTGAGCTAGGTTCATATTTCTTTTCTAAGGCATTTATTAAACTTTTTTGATATGTTAATCTGTCTAGTTTTTGTAATTTGAAATGACCAATATACGGTTTGATATTAAGCCTTATAATGATTTCGCGTTGGGTTATTGTTCCGAGTTTCCACTTGCTTTTATTGGATTCGTACCAAATATCTAGCCATTGTGTTACAGTTAGGTTATCATTTTCTATATATTTTGTTTCACCACGCAGCGTTTGAGCCTTTACATCCACAAGGGCTTTTATCGCTGCTTTTTCTGTTTTATAACCACTTTTTTTCTTCTCTTTACGTTTTCCAGTTATTTCATCATAGTATTTGTGGCGGAACATCCACAATTTTTCACCTTTATTATTGAGGTAAGAATAGACTTCTTTTTCCTTTGTTGATTTAACTAATTCCAATTTAATTACATTCCCTTCCTCGCTTTTGGTGAGCATGTGTGTAGGGATGATTAATGATTAGTTTTGACTTTTAATTCTTTCTATCGCATTTGTATAACTAATTTCAAGTTGTTTTTCAATTTCTATTTTCTGTTCTTTTATAGCTTGGGATAAACGATTTTTGTGTTCTAAAAAAGCAAGTTCTTGGGCTTTATCATTTTCTAATCTTTGTCTGAGTTGTGAGGTATGCAGTTCGATATTCTCGAGTTTCTTATAGACTTCAACTTGTCTTTCCAATATAGATATTTGTTCTTTTGTGTTACCTTCTTGATCCAGAGAGTCAATTTCTTGCTTCAATGCAGCACTTTCTTTTGTTAATTCCTCCTTTTCTTTCTTTAAAGATTCCAACATTACTTTCGTGTCCAAATTAAACGTTTGGGTAGATCGAATATGCAAATCTAAGTTGTCGATTTCTTTTAACAAACTACAATATTCTGAAACGACCTTTTCTAAGCCTTCCTTTTCATGAACATATCCAGCTTTTTTCATTAAATCAAAATGGGGAACATCTAGTACTTTTGCAATTTTTTCAAGTATTTCTGGAGAAGCATTTCTATCTCCTAATTCAATTTGGGATAAGTAAGTGTATGACAATTCTATTTTTGTAGCTAATTGTTTAAGTGTTAATCTATTTTCTTTTCGCTTTTCACGAATAAATTCTCCTATTTCCATAAATGACAACTCCTTTTAATGGGATTATACATCCAAATTCTCCTTTTTGCAAAAATAAAATCAGGTTAGAGGTAAAGTATATTGCAAATTGCGTAACTGTGTGTATAATATAAATTAATTACGCAATTTAGCGTAATAAAAACATTTAATAAATAGTTACGCTTATCGCAGAATTCGGATTAATATTATTGAAAGGGGTGATGTTATGTTTCCGGCAAAATTAGAGGTAGTTGTAGATGAACAGTTAGTAAAGGATGAAGTGAAAAAACAAGTTAGTTCGATAGTATTCAATCAATTATGGTTTGTAGATTTAGAAAAAATTGCTGAATTAAGTTCTATGTCTAAACGATATCTAGAAGATGAAGTGATAAGTGATGTACGAATGAAGGCGATTGAGATTAGAAAGAATCGCAAAAGATGGTGGCCAGCTGAAAAAGCTTTTGAAGTAATTATGGAAATCACAAGTGAATGGTAAATAAATAAAATGCTTTTGGTGAGCGTGTACAGGAATAAACAACAAATGTCGTAGCAACAAGGTGGTGAAATCTTGGCAATTTATGATAAAGACCAAATTACATTGGTAAATGAAGATGGAATTCCAGAAGAATTGAAGAGTCGAAGACAGTGGGTGCTTTGGCGTGCTATCTACAATAATGAAACAAGCAAATTTGATAAATTACCATTCCAAATCGATGGTAGTCCAGCGAGTTCTATTGACTTGGCAACATGGAATGATTTTGAAACTATCCTTCAAATTTATAACGAAGGAGATTCAAAAGGAAACCAATATGATGGAATCGGGTTCGTTTTAAGTTCACTTGATCCGTATCTCGTAGTGGATATAGATGATATAGAAGATGTGAACAACTTAGACGAGTTAGCATCCGAAATTACTTCTATGTCATTTGCAGAACTGTCTCCATCGAAAAAGGGAGTGCATGTTTGGTTTAAGGCAAAACACAATAAAGAGCGACATAAAAATAAGGATGCTAAAACAGGTTATGAGGTATACGAAACATCGAGGTATATGACAGTAACAGGCGAGTCAATTAACGATTTGCCAATCAATGATGGCAATCTACAGTTAGATACTTTCTTGGATAAGGTGCTTAAACGTGAAAATGTTGTTAGTCCACAATTAAATAAAGCACCAACAGGTAAGGCTGCACTTCCAGAAGGTGAAATTATTAAACGTATTTTAGCCAGCCAGCAAAGTGAGAAATTCATCAAATTACTATACGGAGGATGGGAAAGTGATTACAACAACGACCATTCGACTGCAGATATGGGGCTAGCAAATATATTAGCCTTTTGGTGTAACAAAGATTTTAGCATGATGGAATCGATTTTTAGAAAAAGTGTATTAGGTCAACGTGAAAAATTTGATCGTCCGACAAACGGAGTCACTTATGGCATCGAATTATTAAATAAAGCAATAGCAGAATGTGGAGATACCTTCACATTAGAAGAAAAACCTGAAAAACAATTTGAATGGTTTGTTAAAAATCCTAATGGCACAACGAGTTTTTTACATCATGTATTAGGAAAAATCATTAAAGAAGAATATTCAATTGTTCGTTATCCAAATATGCACGGAGAATTATATTTTTATCATAAAAAACGCGGTATCTATGAGCAAGATGCTAGTGGTAAAGCAATAAAAGGTATTATTCGTCATTATGATGAAACGTTGAAAAACAATCAAATTAATGAAGTGCTGCGTTATATAGAAGAAACATGTTCAGTTGTGAAAGAAGTAAACACAAATTATATTGCAGTAGGGAATGGTTTGATTGATTTTAAAGAAAAAAAGCTAATACCTTTTACATCAAGACATTTTGTGCTGCAGAAGATTCCCACAAATTATGTATTTGATGCATACGACGATTTTGTTGCAAACACTTTAATTAAAGTTACCGAAAACCATTTGCCAAGTATCGAAAATATCAAAGAAATGTTGGCTTGTATTGCCTATCCAGGCATTCTAGTTCCGCGACTTTGGTATCTGTATGGAAAAACAGCAAGCAACGGAAAATCATCTTTAATTAATATGATTTATCAAACGTTTAATTCAGAGGGCGGAAACATTTCAGCTGTGAGTCCTCACAAGTTATCGAGTAATAACTTCTCCAGTGCTGCTATATACGGAAAATTGGCAAATGTAACTGATGATAACCCAGATTTTCAAATTGAAGATAGCGGGGATTTAAAAACAATAATAACTGGGGGTCCAACACAAATTGAGCGTAAAGGGAAGGATTCTATAACAGTTCGCATAACGGCAACTATGGTTGTAGCTTCTAATCACTTACCTAGATTCGCAGAACAAGGGAATGCTATAAACCGGAGACTGTGGATACTTCCTTTCAATCACAACTTTAGTAAAGATGCGGATTGTTTATCTGATGTGGAGACTCAAGAAAAAATATCATCTCAATCTGCAAAAGAGTATGTCCTAAAATTAGCGATTGAAAAGGCTTTTGAAATGTTGAGTAATCCGAGTTCAGAAAAATTAACGGCTAATGAAAAGTGCCATGAAATATTAGCGATGTTTGTAGAACAAAATGATCCGTGGCTAGATTATTTTGCTGAATTCGATGTAAATTACTTTGTTGAACAGGCTGGAGAAACTGTAATTAAAGATTATCAAGAATGGTGTAAGAGTAATATGGTAACACCATTAACAAATAGTAGATATAAAGATTTAGTCTGTACTCGTTTGTCGATGGAGTGGAAGGATAAACGTGTGTTAATAAATAGCACATCGAAGGTGAAAAAAGGTTTTAAATTAAAACCGCAACAAGAATCGCAACAAAATAGCAACTTTTTTAAGTTGGACAACCATTGATATATAAGGGTTTCTTGACAAACAAGGTGAAAATGTTGCGTGTTGCGGAAAGAAATCTGTTTATCCATTGGGTATGTAACAGTAAAAGTATAGGTGTTATTTAACATACACCCTTTATATTTTTATGATTTTCTAAGCAACAAATAATAAAAGGTGAATAAAGCCTTGATATTACTGATTTTCTTCCGCAACATTTCCGCAACAAAAACGCAACGTGTTGCGACAAACAAAAAAAGGAGTTTAGTCAATGTCATTCAAACAATGGGTTTTACAATTTACTAATGAAGATTCACCAATAGGTGACCTGGCTCGAGATAATAAACAAGATCCGAAGTTCCCGGATAGTAATTCATATGAAATATTGTACAGTTATTTACTTTCTCAAAATGCTAGTTATTTATGTTTACAGTCATTTGAAAAGGCATGGAAATTATATAAAAACGGAGGAATTGAAATGACATTCAAAAATTGGTTATTAAACTGCTCGGATTATGGTAAATACGGTTGTTTAACGGTGGATATTGAAAATGATAAATCATTCCCAGACACTAACGATTATTTAGAGATGTCCAATTATCTTGTTGAAAAAAATGCTGGTGAGATGTCTAAAAACTTATTCAACCAAGCATATGAGGAATACAGCTCATGAAATTAGAAAAGTATGAAATTGAAGTAATAGAAAACTATTGGATAGACATTGAAGAAATTAAAAAGCGCGTGAAACATCGTGAATATGAAGTTTTGCAATCTGGTGAAAACCCTGCTGAAAATGCTTTTGTAGAAAGACATACAACAATTATTAATGGTATTGAGCAACTTTATAGTGAACTCGACGAAGATTTAAAAACTATTGTTGATATGCGCTACTGGAATCCAAGTGGTATTTCTGAAGACTGGTTAATCATTGCAGATCGTTTGTATATGTCTAGGAATCAGGTGTTAAAGAAACGTAAATGGTTGATTAAAAAAACTGCTGAACGTATTTACTGGGTTTAGTTGAAAGGAGGGTGTGCTGCATGAATCAAACTACAATTTCAGAAGCATTCGGTGAACAATTGTCCCTTGTTACATCTGACACACCTTATGCGATTGAAAGTGATTCAGATACTTTTATTTCTGAACTAGAACATAAAGTTAGGAAGTGTATGTATTCATTATGGATGGATGCCAATGCAAACAAGCTAGCAAACTATTTAGAGAAGAAACAAGCAGCACACTTTGCCCAGCTGTACGAATTTAGTTATGGCATTCCTTCTTATGATAACGATGATCCTTTTTCTAGTAGGACAGATACACTTGCTTTAATGATTATCGATGAAAAGGCTGCATATAAGAAACGAATAAACCGCATTAGGCTTCAATACAAGCGTTTCAATGAGATATGTGAATCATTAAGTACGGAAGATAAAGAGCTGTTTATAAGTTATTTTGAGCATTCTCAAAAGGTAGATTATGAGAGTTTAAGGAATGCTGTTATAAAAAATCTCACAATAATTAATGAACATTATTTGTGTGATGAGCAATTAGCAGAGGAACAAACAAAACAGATTAGTGAATCTATCGATGGGCCAGCTCAACAAATTGTGTTGAAGCCTGATATGGCAAAAAGAAGTAGACGTCAAAATAAGATGCGTAGTTTGTTTACACAAGGGAGGTAAGGGGATGACAAAATCATTCGGACTGTATAATCCAGGTACCAATCTAAGAATGATACAAGATGCTTATAAAATCATGGATTATATTGATCGTTTAGAAAGTATTGAACATGACGAGGCAAGTAGTCTAGAGAGAAGACAAGTTGCTGCAAAAGAGAAGTCGTTTCAAATGAAAGATCTAGAAGATTTGAAATCGTACATGAAAAATAGTAAACATGATTTCACTAAATTGGTTTATTACAAATACATTGAAGGTTATTCATTGGAAGAAGTTGCGCATGTGTTAAATAAGAACTATGGTAGCGTAGCTAAAGTACATGCTGCATTTACCGAATATATGAAGAATCCAAAGGAAGAACCTATTGTAAATCCAATTCCCAATTTCAATGAATACTTGGAACAACTAAGGGAGTTAATAAACCCTAAATATGAAACTTGTTGTACTCATTGTGGATGCACTACAACAATCCCACATGAGCTGACCAGAAAAATATTCGCTAATGAATCTAGAAGAGAAAGAGTAAAAACTGGAAGATAGAAAGGGGAACAATATGAAAGAACTACGATGCACAAAATGTGGAAAGCTATTACTTAAAGCTGCTAAAGAATATGAAGCAAGTGTTTCTCAATGTGACTTAGAAGTTCAATGCACACGATCAAGCTGCAAAGCTATTAATCATTACAAAGTTAAATAACCTTAGAGACTCTAGAAGTCCATGACTGCACAGCAATGTGTAAGTTATGGACTTTTTATTTTATTGAAAGGGGGAATGCCTATGTTTGTTCATGACTGATTAATCAGTATCTACATTAAAAATTGGAGGGATAAATTATGTTAAGAAAAAAACGCGATTTAACTGATATTAGAAAGGAGATGGACCAAGTAAAGTTTAAGGTTCATCAATATACACAGGATCTCAAGTTACTACGTGGTAAACGTAATGACCTGGAGAATGAACAAGGAAAAGAATCAATGCACACGAGCATTGAAGAAACCGTAGAACGTGTACAACTCTTAAAAGATGTGAATGATCAAATACTTCAAGCAGAGAAAGAACTAGATGCTTGCTTAATAGAGCAAAACCAATTAGATGACGAAGTTGTATCGATTATCGAAGCAATAAAAGTTACTCGTAATGAGGAAGTGGTGCAATTCGATAAAGAAGTTTCTCGTGTAGAAAAATTAACAAAGCAATTACAGAATGAAGTTGATAAATTAGCTGAACAACGTAGGAAGATTATTAAAAATAACCAAAACATTCTTAGAATAGCAGAAAATTATTTAAACAAAACGAAGGCTCAAGCAATAACTGCGAAAGAATATGATTCAACCTGTGGTGATCAAGCACGACAAATAAGAAGTTTATTGGTTAAAAAAGCTGGACATGAGTGGGATACCATTGCGTAGGGGGTAGCCCCCCTCCATTCGTTTCCTATATGGTGGATGGCCCTACACCGGCTGCCCGCTTTCTGGGCATAGGAATCCCCACTTGAATTATTTTTAGAAAGTCGAGGTGATATTTATGGCCGGACCAAGAAAACCGATTGATCTATTAGTACGAACTGGACGAAAACACTTTACAAAACAGGAAATAAAACAGCGTATTGATCAGGAAAGACGTGTGTTAGGACCAACGGAGAATATAAAGCCGCCTTCATATTTAACAGCTGCGCAAAAGCATGAGTTCGATGAAATCTCTGCCCAATTGGTGGAATTAAACATGTTTAGTGAGCTTGATTTGGACAATTTAGCGCGATATTTGGACTCAAAATATCAATATTATGAAGTGTTGAAAGGGTTAAAAAAAATCAAACCTACTTCAGTTATTGAAACTGAATATGGGAAACAAATAGTTTCAAATGAGCATCATGCCAGCTTAGTTAGAACAAAAAATATGTTATTCAAAGAGTGTCGAGCAGCTGCACGTGATTTAGGGCTAGATATTTCCTCTCAAATGAAATTGAGTATTCCAAAGGAAGTAGAAAAAGAATTAAGCGAATTCGAGAAGAGGTTCGGGGAACGAATTCGAGGAGGACTTATATGGAGAAAGCAATATATGGACTAGCTGCCGATTTTGAGGCTGTTCATTGGGATATAAAAGGTAAGAATGTGGAATATTTTCACGTTGAACCAAGCACAGTTAAGTATGCGGATAATGTAGCATTTACATTAGAACATGAACCAAAAGAGATCATAACAACTACTAAAGACCAGGAAAACGGCCAGCTAATATTGGTACAAAAAGGACCATTACTATTCTTTAAATTCGTTCCAACAACCAAACATGGTGAACGTTTTTATCGATATGTTAAGTTACAAAGGTTACGAAAATGTAGCTATATTTTCAAAAAGATCTTAAGTTATCGTGACGTACACAATGAGAAAAAATTAATGTGGGTTATGGATTCTAAAGAGAAGATATTAATTAATCATGGCACTGTATTTGAAATTTGCTTAACTAACAGCCCACGTGATAATACCACTTTTTGTACCACTGATGTAAATGATCCAAGGTTAAAGGGGATTAATTGGATCACTAATGTGGAACTAAAAGGCGGTTCATATTGGGAACAACATCTTGAAACGGAAGAATTGAAAGATATGATAGAAGAATTCGATTTGACTTCCAAACGAATCGATCATTTATTAAGTAAAAACTACAACAAAATTCTCATATCAAACGAGAAATGAAAGTAGGTGAAAAATTATGGCAAGTTTAGGAAGTCTGGAAGTCAGTCTTAGTTTAAATGCATCAAACTTTAATGGTACTGTAACACAGGTAAATCGAAATATGAAGGCTATGGGTAGTGAGTTACAAGCTATTAAAGCAAAAGGTTTAGAGTATGAAAACTCGCTAACCGGTCTCACTCAAAAGCAAAATGTTTTATCTCGATCGTTTGACGCAGCTTCAATTAAGTTACAGGAACAGCGAAGAAGATATGATGAACTTTTAGCATCTGGCACTGCATCCTCTGCTCAAATTGAAAGACAAGCTAATGCAGTTAACCAAGCACAAGCGCAATACAATCGCTTGGAACGTGAATTAACAGAGGTTACAAATCAATTACGTATCCAGTCATCACAATGGACTCAAGTTGGACAGAGATTTCAAGATGCAGGAAGCAAGATGAAATCATTTGGTGGAAACATGACCGCCATCGGAAAAGATTTGTCATTGAAAGTTTCAGCTCCAATGGCAGCACTTGGGGTCGGTGCTGTGAAAGCAGCTGTGGATTTTGAAAGTGCATTTGCAGGGGTAAACTCTTGCCCTCTCTATTAGAAATAATAGGGTAATTAAATCGAGCAAAAACGGTAAAGGCTAAGTGAATTTTTGTGGTTTGTTACTCTTCCACAATTTATATGTTAATACCGTGGTAAACAGGAACATCACCTGTCACCGTAACGCATAGGGGATGAGCGCTAAGAGAGCAATAATTCCCCCACGAGTGCTTGACACCTTACCATTAAGTTGAAGGTGAAAATATATGCTGAACCGGGTACGAATTGCCGTACCATTATGCGAGGAAACTCCCGGAAGTAGAGGATAAAAAGCCTTTACGATAACAAATTGAAGAAAAACCGTAGATGCAACTGAATCAGAATTTCAATTCTTCTCAGACGAAATACGAAACATGTCTAAAGAGATTCCAGCTGCTGCTACAGAGATCGCGAAGGTAGCTGAAGCCGCAGGGCAACTCGGCATTAAAAACGATGCAATCATAGGCTTTACAAGAACCATGACAGACATGGGTGTTGCGACAAATATGTCTGCAGATGAGGCAGCGACTGCTCTTGCACGGTTTGCGAACATCACTAAAATGTCCCAGCAGGACTTTGACAAACTAGGCTCAACAGTAGTTGATCTTGGTAATAACTTTGCTACAACAGAATCTGAAATCGTAGAAATGGCCCTACGTTTGGCTGGGGCAGGTGCTCAAATTGGCATGTCTGAAGCTGACATTCTCGGTCTTGCTACAGCGCTTAGTTCGGTGGGTATCCAAGCTGAAATGGGTGGTTCTGCGCTTTCTCGTGTTATGGTCCGTATGCAAGTTGCGGCATCCACAGGGCTTGGCAAAACGGAAGAACTATCAAGAAAAACAGGTATGTCTTTACGTGAGTTACAAATGCTTGCTGCTAACAACAGTATGGATTTCACGTCTTTAGCTGACTCATTAGGCATGACTAATAAGGAAATGAAGAACATTGTTAACGCAGGTGTTCCGTAATGCTATGACTAAAGGATTTCATCGTTCAAGGACTATCTTGCATCCAACCAATGAAACGCTTGTGATGTACAAAACGTGTCTTGAGTTGTTGGATGAACACTTTGCTGGAGAACCAGCGCGCCAGTTATCTGTCCGTATTTCCAACTTAGATCGCAAGCACAGTATTCAGTTAGATTTATTCGATGAGCGAAAACCTCAGAGACAATTAATTGGCCCTACCATGGACGCCATTAGAAATAAATTTGGATCAACTGCAATATTACGTGCTGTGTCATTTACTGGAGCAGGGACAGCTATAAACCGTGATCGTTTAGTTGGCGGACATTTAGCATAGGAGTGATTGGATGATAAAAGATCGTGGAAACATTAAATGGGCATCCATGATGATGCCTGAACATTTGGATGGACTTAGGGAATACAAAAAAGGCTTCACAGAGCAGCCGAGAGAACTAGCTGAATGGGAACTAGAAGAAATACAACAAATAATTGATCAAGCGTATAGTCAACAACTAGATATTAAATTAGAAGCGTGGCAGGATAACAAAATCATACAATGGAATGGAACTATCAAAACAATTAATTTTAATACTAATGAACTCATACTTGATACACTACTTAAAACAAAACGTATTCCAATTCAAAACATACATTCAGCTCAATTAGAAGCTGATTATTATGATTAAACCTGATCAGCGACAGTTGTTACACAAATACTTACTAATTGAACTAGCAGTGAAGTCCCTACAGATTGATTATCAAAAAACAGAACAATTTAAAATGAAAATTGTATTTCTTCCCCTTATGGATGCCCTTTTAAAAGATTTGCGCCAA
This sequence comes from Lysinibacillus sp. 1 U-2021, assembly GCF_029916965.1. NCBI lineage: Bacteria > Bacillati > Bacillota > Bacilli > Caryophanales > Bacillaceae > Lysinibacillus > Lysinibacillus sp. 1 U-2021. The sequence goes on along the minus strand of NZ_CP123966.1, from coordinate 2,335,983 downwards.
GAGTATTTCGATCTCAAAAGACAGCTGGTTCACCAAAAGATACGGGTCATAGGATGGACTAATGTAGATGAATATTTCAGTGATGTACAAATAGCAACTGCTGGCAATGATGTTGTGCTTCGATATGCCAACCAAGCACTAAAGACTCAAGTAGAAAAATTATTGATCAATCAAATTAAAGGTTTCGATTTCGATAAAGTTCCAAAAGCAATAAACTGATAACTAGGCGCTCGAAAGAGTACCTGGTTATTTTAATGCAAATCTTATTTATATTTGGTAGGACAGCAATAGCCAATGCTTTATTTTATAATTTAATAGTTTTCAAATACTTTTTTAATTGTGCTTTATTAGAGTTTAACTCAATTAATATAAAAAATATAAAACAAGCAATTGTCTCTTTCTATAATTCTAAAAAACATACAATACAAGAAACATAGTGAAAGGAGGTAATTTTTATGAGTAAGGATAAATGTAGGTGCAAAGGATATAAATGTATGTGCAAATACAAAGAGAGATATAATAGCCTATGTTCTGAAACGAATACAATTTATTCAGCTTTTAGGGCTGATACTAGTGGTTCATTAGATCAAATATTAGATGGAACACTTCCTGTAGAAAAAGTCTTTTTCAAAAATGAAATATTTGACATTGAAAATGAATATGATTCATCTACTTCTACATTTACCGCAAAACATTCTGGTGTATATCATTTTATTGCAAGCCTTCATTTTCTACCTCTTTCTTTCGTTAAAGATTTTCAGGTACGAGTACAAATTTTCGTTAATGGTTCAGTAAACGCTGCTGACGTTGAATTTCAAGGAACTGAATCTTCATTTACTCTTGGTATAGAAATTAATTCTATAGTTCAATTAAATGCAGGAGATTATGTAGAGGTATTTGCTTCAAGTACCATACGTGGAATTCTTGTGCAAGACCTAGGAAATACTTTCGCGGGAGCTAGATTTCCCTCTCCTGTAGAATAATAGATATTTATATATACCAAAAATGTATAAAATAATTATTCTATAAAAGCTAAGTATATAAAGTTATCTTTAAAAAACATTGCCATTTATCCACTGGACGTTTCTATATTCCTCATGACTAGTCAAACTATAACTAAGTTATAACTGGATATAGTATGGTTAGAACCTAGACTATTCTGCAAAGTTCAGTATCTTGAAAAGACAAATACAGGATCATTAAGGATCACATCATTTAAAGGATTTAACTTTGATAAAGTTCCAGAAGCTATAAACTAAAACCAGGTGCTCGAATGAGTACCTGGTTTTAATATTATTATATACCTAAAAGCTGTTTCTTCTTTGCATCAAATTCTTCCTGTGTTAAAATACCAGCATCCATTAGTTCTTTTAATTTGATCAATTCATCCGTTGGAATTGATGATGGTGTAGAAGGGGGAGCTGCTTGTGTAGTCTCTTCCTCTTCAGCAAGAATTAATAACGAAAGTTTTTCAAGATCCTTCTTATCACACTTAATAACCAACGGAATCTTCTCTCCATTTTCTCTTTTTAAGAAAAGAGTGGCCACAGATTTATCCTTCCCAGTATTGGCGCCCATAGCACCTGCTATAGCTCCAGCATTGCCAAATTTACTACCGATTACTGTCCAACCTGCTATATCAAGAGCACTCTTTTGAATGTTTTCGACACGTTCCCATCTAACTAACATAAAAGTTTCGGGCTCTTTGTTGTCAATCAGAATATCTACATATCCATGCTTAGTTTGTCTAAGTACGTAACTAAAACCACGATCTTTCAATTGTTCTTTTCCATTTAAGATGTTCATGTTTAGCTTGATTGCTTTAGGTTCCTTTTCTTTCTTTTTAGGTATTGTTTTTTCTGGAATGCCAAAGATATTTTCAAGCTCATTCGCGAAAGGTTTTGTTGCATTATCATTAGTTAGTTTGAGTTTAATCTCATTCTTTAAATAGGTGAAATCAACTTCTACAGCAAATATTTTTCTGTTAACGACTAAGTTACTAATTGCATTTACATCATAAGAAACAAACGTTTTTCCTTTTTTATCTTTTTCCAATGTAAGCAATCTTTTAGTAGTCAATAAGAATAAAAAGTACGTTAACTTTTTTGAACCTGTTGTTGCAGATATTATCTGTTCATCATCCTCAATATGAGTTGACAAAATATCTATATCTTCTTCAACAAGCGAAATAACTTGTTTACCAGCTGGCTTTAATAAATCTCTAATTTGTTCTTGTATAATCAAGTACATTTCCTCCTTCCTTATAGCTTGTTGGTAATACAATAAAATTGTATCAATACTGGTAGGTGTTGTCAGTATGTAAAAATGATAGGTAAAAGTACCTGAGAATTAATATGAAGATTAATGTACACCTGTCCGTTGGTTGTTTTTATAAAATAAAATAAGCGAAAAAATCGCTCCCCCAGTCGCTCCCCCAAACCCCCAGTAAAAAATCACTGATTATCGAAAGTTGAAAACAAAACAAAAACCCCGCAAACACTTGGTATACCAAGGTTGCGAGGTTTAAGAATCCGAAGAATTCTAACGTTAAAAAATTAACGAGAGTAGAACTCTACGATGAATGCTTCGTTGATTTCAGCTGATAATTCAGAACGCTCTGGAAGGCGAGTGAATGTACCTTCTTTTTTGTCAGCATCGAATGTTAAGTAGTCAGGTACGAAGTTGTTTACTTCAATTGCTTCTACTACTACAGCAAGGTTTTGAGATTTTTCACGAAGAGAAATCGTTTGACCTGGTTTTACGCTGTATGATGGGATATCAACGCGTTTGCCATCTACTAAGATGTGACCATGGTTAACTAATTGACGAGCTCCACGACGAGTACGAGCTAAACCTAAACGGTAAACTAAGTTGTCAAGGCGAGTTTCAAGAAGGATCATGAAGTTTTCACCGTGAACACCTTTCATTTTACCAGCGCGGTTAAATAGAGTACGGAATTGACGTTCGTTCATACCATACATATGACGAAGTTTTTGTTTTTCTTGAAGTTGTAAACCGTATTCTGATAATTTTTTACGTTGGTTTGGACCGTGTTGTCCTGGTGCGTAAGGACGTTTTTCGATTTCTTTACCTGTACCGCTTAGTGAGATACCAAGACGACGTGATAATTTCCAAGATGGACCTGTATAACGAGACATATTGTTGTCTCCTCCTTTAAATTTGGTTTTTTTGTTGTAAAACAAAAACCAGTAGTACCCGTTCTTACACGCATTTTATTTTCATGTACTTTCGCCTATGCAGCCGTTAGGTTACACAATACACCATCTAATTTTCATTACTGATCATCTAAGTAGTTGTACATCAGAAAATAGAGGAATAAAATACAATCATAAGCTTATACCACTGCTGCGTTTATTTTACACAACCTCCATTGTAACTGCTTAGGACAAGGACGTCAATTATTAGCTAGTAAAAAAATATAAAAGAACATAGTAGGAAATTCCTCACTACCTATTTTAAATAATATGGAAATAGTTAATGATACGCTGTGTTATGTAAATTGTAAAAGTAAGGGATAATTACATAGTCAAAATGACACAAATTATGTATAATATATTATAAGTTAATAGTAATTGATTTGGACGTTATATAGAAAAGGTGATTTCATGACAGACCATTTACAAACGCTAAAATATATAAAATCTGATGTTTTGAGCTTTTGGGTGAGTTCTTATGAAGAACAAACTAGTTTTAATGGGTATTTTTGTTCATTGAAACAGTTTCTAAAGAAGCGCTTGAAAATTGATAATGCTGCTTTTCTTAGTTTTGAAGGTAATTCTTTAATCCCAATCGAAGAAATGGCTTCATTAACAATAGAAACAAAGCTAAATGCTGTGTCATGGCTGATGATCGAAGCTAGTTTTTATCAACAAAAAGTAGTGAAAATTCCTTATATTTTGAAAGCAAGACAGGCCTATTCAATGATGACAGATATGGTGCTTTTCCAAGCAGAGGGCAAAAATCCCATTGGTATATTACTTGTGGAGGCAACAGAGTCTTGGACAGACTTTATGACCTCGGAGTATGGTGAAGAGTGTATAGAAATACTTTCAAAGGTTCTTCAAATGATTAGAGACAATTTAGATGTCAAAATAAATGAAGACCAATATAGAAAACTATATAACATGACTGATTTGTTTCATTCAACAATGGATATTGATTTAATTTTAGAAAATGTATTAAAAAATATACGGGATAATTTTCCAGAGTTTAATGTGGAGCTTATTTTATCGAATGATCAAGATCGACACACGACCATCGATATTAAGCTTTTTGATTATTTATCAGAAAGACCTGCTACAATTGAAGCCTTTGTATCAGGAGAGTTAACGACAGAGTTAGCGAGCGATTTAAATTGTCGGTTGTTAAATGCACCGATTAAGGGCAGGCAAGCTATTTATGGCATCTTGCAAGTAAGTGCTCCCACCACTTATCTTTTTTCAACAACCGAAAAAGATTTTGTACGGATGCTGGCACAAGCTTCAGGAAATGCACTTGAAAATGCAAAATTATATCATCAATCGCATCGCCTCGTAAGTGACTTACAACTCATCAATGAAACTTCGCATCGTTTAAATATGCGAATTGACATTCATGAAATGTTACTTTTCCTACAAAAGCAGTTACTGAAATCCTTTCAGCCAATGGAAGTATGTTTCGCATTTAAAAAACACGAGACATTTGAAATAACAGGTGCAAGTACCTCCTTGTTCCATTCAGAAAACGGTCAAAGTTATATAAAACATGTTGAACAACACTTTGCTCAAACGAATGATCCACTATTTGTTGCCGATTTCAGCCGTCTAACTCCTAATCAAATTGAGTATCGCTCTATTATGGCGATTCCTATACTTATGGAGGAAAAGATTAATGGTTTTAGTATCGTCTTACATAAAGAGCCATATTTCTTTTCATTCGATAGTTTCAAATTAATGCAATCTTTAATTCACCATTCATCGTTAGCCATTGCAAACTCAATTTTACGAACACAGCTTCAGGAAATGGTCGATTTGGATCATTTAACGAAACTGTATGCCCGCAGTTACCTCGATCAGTTTGTAGAAAAATCACTTGAATATGATCAATCGGGTATGTTCTTGTTAATTGATATTGATAATTTTAAACGCATTAATGATACGTATGGTCACCAAGTTGGAGATAAAATTCTTGTTCAGATTGCGGTTCAATTAAAAGAGACTATTGGAAGCCGGGGGATTTGTGCAAGATGGGGTGGAGAAGAAATGTCTGTCTATGTCCCCAACATCGATGAAAAAGAAGCTTTGGAATTAGCATCAACCATTGTGGAAGTCATCCCAAATGCCACAGATCCACAAGTAACCATTTCTGCGGGTCTTATAACATGGGATGAGCGAGATCGACCAGCATTCCAATCTGTGTTTTTACATGCAGATACAGCCTTGTATGAAGCAAAAAACAGCGGGAAAAATCGCTTTTGTACTCACAATGGATCGTTCCAAACGAATTCATAGGATTGATAAAGCAAAACGTAAATGGTTGTTTAAATAAATTGCCCTGAAATGACAATATAAAACATTTCAGGGCAATTTTTAATATTGTATTATAAATGATTAAGGAGTGTTTTAACAAAAGCCTCTAGGCCATTACGATCTTGCTCTGAAAATCGATTCACGATAGGGCTATCGATATCTAACACACCAATAATTTCACCTTGCTTCATTAGCGGTATAACAATTTCAGACTGCGATGCAGCATCACAGGCAATATGCCCTGGAAAATCATGTACATCTTTTACAACAACGGTTTCTCTTGTTGCCACAGCTGTACCACAAACACCACGCCCAATAGGAATTCTAACACAGGCAGGAAGACCCTGGAATGGCCCTAACACAAGTTCATTATCCTGCAAGAGATAAAAACCAACCCAGTTAATGTTCGTTAAAAATTGATTTAACAGGGCAGAGGCATTACTTAAATTGGCGATTTGGTTGGTTTCACCAGTTAATAGTGCATCCAATTGTTTTGATAATGTCAGATATTGGTCAGCAATTGATCCTTCGTAATTAATTTGTGTAAACATATTAAGCACCTCGTTTAAAAGTTATTTATATTGGTAATATAACATTATAGTGTTGATGTAAATCTTCTGTGCAATGTGCATCTGAACCAAATACATATGGTAGTTTAATAGTTTGACTATAATTGATAAGAGCAAATGGTGGATAAGGCTCCTGACAATATTGTTTACTTAAACCAGCACTATTTAAATCTAATTCATAGCCCGCGAATTTCATGCTGTCTAATACTTCTTTGATACGTGGGGTGTCATTGATTTTTTCGTTGTGCGCTAGTTGGAATTTATGAATAAGTGATGGGTGCCCAATCCGTTTTGGTTTGTATGGACCAAGATCTGCTCTAATCGATTGTAGGACAGTATCATAATATAAATCATATACCTGTTCAACAGAGCCAACTTTTTTAGAAAAATCAATAAAGCATTCAGAAGAAAAGTCGATACATACAAAGGTATCTTGCCATTTTAAAAAATGGACTGATAAAATAGCGTCATCTAAAAGATGTCCATAGGTATCAAGGAATTGACGAGTTTCTTGTTCGTAGCCTTGGATGTAGTCAACTTCTAGTCCGATGCGGATACGAATATCTTGTGCATACTGTTGTTGCAGATGTTGCAATTCTTCAATGTAAGACATGAGATCATCAGGATTCATGCCACTATCTTGTTGCGGGGTTGGATCGACAAAACTTTTGGGCAATGGGGCGTGTTCTGTAAATGTTATATCTGTGAAATGTTGAGAAATTGCTTTTTCAATATATTGCTTGAATGAGTCCGTAGTGCCATGTGGACAAAAAGGACTATGTATATGCCCATCACGTTTCATAATTTACCACTCCTTTAGCTCTATAGATACGCTATTTAAATATTTCACAATAGCGAAAATACAGTTTTCTGAAAAACACTTAAATTTTAGTACAAAAGGCGAAAACATAGTATATAATAAATACAACTAGCCAATTCGTTTATTGTAGAATAGGAGGCTTACGATGGAGTATATCATCATTCCGATTATCCTACTATTAATTTTAGCCATAGTAGGATTTATGATGCGAAGAAAACATGTTGCAATTATTGCAAAACTAGAAAATGAAAAATTACAAATACAACATAATCCTATAAATGAAGAAATTTCAAAAGTAAAATCTTTAAACATGAACGGTGAAACGGAAGAAATGTTTGAACGATGGCGCAATACTTGGGATGAAGTCATCGACGTACATATGACTAAAATCGATTCTCTCCTATTTGATGCTGAGGATCAAATTAATCGACTTCGTTTTAAAAGGGCAACTTTAATAGAACGTGAAATTGAAGATTACATTGAGAAATGCGACCAAGATAAAAATAAAATTTTAGAAGAACTGAATGAATTAATTGGCAGCGAAGAAAAAAATCGAATTGAAATCGAACAATTAAAAGAATACTATCGCTCTGCAAGAAAGACATTGCTGGCTCATCAGCATTCATTCGGTGTAGCATTACCTGCATTAGAGAAGAAGCTAGAGACATTTGTTCAAAAATTTGAAGAGTTCGATGTCCTAACAAATGAAGGTAATTATTTGCAAGCGCGAGAAATTGTCATTAGCTTAAATCAAGAATCACAGCAGACATTCGAATATATTAATGATGTTCCAACCATCTTAACGGAAATTCAAGTAAAGCTACCAGGTGCGGTGCAGGAATTGCGTAATGGTCAGCGTGAAATGGAAGACCAATCTTACTATTTACAGCATTTAGAATTGACAGATGCACTGAATAAATATGAAAAAGAATTTGATGCATTAAAACTCGAACTTGCAGAGCTGAATTTAAAAGTTGTTAAACCTCGTGTCACAGAAATAAATGAAGAAATCGATCATTTTTATGATTTACTTGAAAAAGAGGTTATTGCTAAAAATTATGTAGATCAAAATTGTGACCGTTTATTAAGCTCTATTACCAATGTCATTTCTTCAACAAAATTAGTGAATGACGAGGCAACTTATGTACAGCAAAGTTATCATTTAAATGAAAAGGATGCCGAAATTCCAAAAGCCGCTTTAAAACAATTGGAAGCGCTGCAACGTCGCTATGATCTATTAGCTATGCGTGTCAGGGAAGAAAAATCGGCTTATTCTAGCTTACAGGAAGAGTTAATCGAAATTAGTGAAGAGCTTGAACGAATTCATGAAGAACAAGGTCATCTATCGAATACAATGAAGAAACTTCGAATAGACGAAAATAAAGCACGCGCTCAAGTCGAAAACTTAAAGAAAATATTACAGGATACTGACCGTTTATTGAACAAGGCAAATATTCCAGGAATTCCTGAGGAGATGGATGCACGACTCGATGAGGCAGCAGAGCACATCTATGTTGTCATGCAAAGCTTGCAAGAAGTACCACTTAATATGGGTACTGTTCATAATAATCTAAATGCAGCTACACTCTGTGTAGAGGATGTTAGAGTAAAGGCACATGAGTTAATCGAAAATGTGATGCTCATTGAGCGTATTATTCAATACGGTAATCGCCATCGCGCATCGAACCCAAAATTGAACGGACGTTTAAGAGAAGCAGAAGAGGCTTTCCATCAATTCCGTTATGCAAAGGCTTTAGAAGAAGCAGGTACAGCAGTGGAAGAAATGGAGCCGGGTGCCTTAAAGCGTATTCAAGAAATGGTTGCCGAAGATTTCATAGCAAAATAATTCAAAAAAATTTTTGAGCTGTCTAAAAAGTATAGCGATTACTTTTTAGACAGCTTTCTATTTATTGCTTAGATTAGGATGTGATTCAGTATGAAACTGTCGATCAAAAAAATGAATGAACATTTCGTAAGTGAAATTTTACAATGGCAATATGTAACACCTTACGATTTTTACAATAATGAATTATCGGGTGAAAATATACAAGAAATGCTTGATAATCCTTACTTTGCGATCTTTAATAATCATAGTGAATTAATTGGCTATTATTGTACAGGTAAAGCAGCCCAAGTGCCAAAAGGGAAAGGTGTTGGTGCGTATGAAGAATACTGTATAGATATTGGAATTGGGTTGAAGCCAAATCTAACGGGTCAAGGATTAGGAACGGCATTTTTTTCGTTTATTGTTCAAACAGTTCAGGAAGAACATCAGCTGCCATTACGTTTAACTGTTGCCCTATTTAATAAGAGAGCAATCCATCTTTATGAAAAATTTGGTTTTGTTAAAGCAATTGAATTTAGTACACCAACAGAGTTTGTCACGATGGTGAAAAAAATGTAGGATTCAATTAAAAATTAAATAATCGTTAAAGTTAGTGGTCAATCGCCAAAGATTGCGTTATGATAAATACCGTTAAATCAACGTTTTGAAAGTGTGTGAAAAGTTATGGTTAATACAATTTATTTAGATAATAGTGCAACAACTAAGCCTTTAAAAGAGGTTATGCAAGCATTTATGGTTGTGAATGAGCAGTATTATGCCAACCCTGCTTCCATCCATGCTATGGGTGTTGAAGCAAATGATTTATTAATACGTGCGCGTGAGCAAGTAGCAGATATTTTGCAGACAGAGGCAAAAAATGTGCTATTTACTTCAGGTGGTACAGAATCAAATAATGCAGCTATTTTTGGCATAGCACGTAGTAATACGCATATAGGAAAGCATATTTTAACGACTGAAATCGAACATCCATCAGTGTTAGAAACAATGAAACAACTTGAAAAAGAAGGCTATAATGTTGAATATCTTCATGTCGATCGAAATGGTGTGATTTCTCTAGATGAGCTTCGTACTAAAATACGAAAAGAAACAATTTTAGTTAGCATCATGCATGTGAATAATGAAATGGGTGCAATTCAGCCTATAAAGGAAGCAGCAAAAATGATTCATGAAATGAGTCGTGCTGTCTTTCATGTTGATGCTGTGCAAAGCTTTGGAAAATTAGCAATATCCTTTAAAGAAGAAGGACCTGACTGTATTTCTATCTCTGGCCATAAAATTCATGGCTTTAAAGGCTCAGGAGTGTTAGCATTCCGTAAACCCATAAGATGGCAGCCTTTTGCTCTTGGTGGAGGTCAGGAATTTGGTATGCGTAGTGGTACTGTAGCAGTTCCGCAAGCTGTTGCTTTAGCGAAAGCGGCTCGACTTGCTGTTGAAACCATGAATGAACGCACAAAAAAATACCGTCAATGGCATGATGAAATCCGAACTCAGCTAGAAAGTTATGGCGAAGCAGTCCATGTTTTATCAACCCCACAGGGAGCTGCGCATATTGTGTCATTTAGTGTTCGTGATTTAAAAGGGGAAGTCATTATTAATGCTATGCAAAAACGTGGTGTCATTGTGTCGACATCAAGTGCATGTTCTTCCAAGCAAACGAAAACAAGTCATGTCGTCGAGGCGCTTCACCTTGATGAGCATTATAAAAAAGGCGTGATTCGCCTTAGCTTTGGCGCACATAACACAATAGAAGATATAGAAAACTTTAAACAAGTACTAGCAGAAGTAATGTTGGAACTCAAAGGAGAAAATAAGTAAATGATTTGGAAAGAAATTTTAATTAGATATGGTGAGCTTTCTACAAAAGGTCGCAACAAAATGGATTTTATCCGCCGTTTACGTGAAAATATTCGTCATGCCTTTGCAGATTTAGGACAACTGCATATTCGCACAGAACGTGACCGTATGTTTATTGCCATAGAAGACGAAGCACAAATGCAAATGCTAATTACAGGTTTACCTAAAATTTTTGGTATTCAATCATTTAGTCCTGTCGCTGCATGCGAAAAAGATATGGACAGTATGAAAAAGCTCGCTATCACGATTATGGAGACATTTAAAGACGAGCCCCATACATTTAAAGTAGAGGTAAAACGTACTGATAAAACATTTCCTTTAGAATCTCATGCCATCCAACGTGAGATCGGTGGCTATGTTTTACCGCAATTTCAAAATTTATCTGTTAAAGTGAAGCAGCCTGATATTGAGCTACGTGTAGAAGTTCGCCATGATGCAACTTATATGATGGCACAAGTCTTACCTGGTGCAGGTGGAATGCCAGTAGGATCAAATGGCAAGTCTTTATTAATGCTATCTGGTGGTATTGATAGCCCTGTTGCTGGTTATTTAATGATGAAGCGTGGTGTGCGATTAGAGGCTATTCACTTCTTTAGTCCACCTTATACAAGCCAAAATTCATTGGAAAAGGTTAAAGTGCTTGCCAATGAATTAACAAAATTTGGTGCTAGTATTCGTTTGCATGTCATTCCTTTTACTGAAATACAAGTTCTTATTAAAGAAAAAGTACCTTCTAATGTATCGATGACGACAACTCGCCGAATGATGTTGAAGGTTGCTGATCAGGTGCGTGAGGAAATTGGTGCACTTGCTATTGTAACGGGTGAAAGTCTTGGACAAGTAGCGAGTCAAACGCTTGAAAGCTTAACAGCAATAAACGCAGTAACAAATACACCTATCCTTCGTCCACTGATTTCAACAGATAAATTAGAAATTATTGATATTGCGGAAAAAATCGGCACATACGAAACATCTATACAGCCATTTGAAGATTGCTGCACGATTTTTACACCAGCTAGTCCAAAAACAAAACCGAAGCTTGAAAAGGTTGAGCATTATGAAAGCTTCTCTGACTTTGATGAATTGATCGAGCGAGCAGTGAAGAATCGCGAGGTCTATATTTTCCCTAAGAAAGAGGAACAGCAAGATAAATTTGCAGATCTACTATAAGGATTTAAAAGCCGTCTCAAAGCCCATTTTGAGACGGCTTTTTTGTATGGATAGCGTTATTCCAATAGAGGTACAATTTACCTCTAAATTTTTTGTATTAAAAATCTAATATCGCACATTCTATATTCACAAGGAGGTGAGAAACATGGCTTCAAACAACAACCGTAGTTCAAACCAGCTTGCAGTACCTGGTGTACAACAAGCACTAGATCAAATGAAATACGAAATTGCACAAGAATTTGGTGTTCAATTAGGAGCTGAAGCTTCAGCTCGTGCCAACGGTTCCGTTGGTGGTGAAATCACTAAACGTCTTGTACAAATGGCAGAATCTCAATTAAAAGGTATGCCAAACAACAACCAATAAATGCTGATTAAGCATTTATAAACTTAAAACCAGTGACCGTAAAAGGCACTGGTTTTAGTTTGTTTATTGATCATTTATTTATACAAGATAGGGATTTAAATGTAGCTACTGTATAATCAACATTTTTGCTTTGACAAATAGCTGAAATAACCGCAACACCATCAACCCCCGTTTGAAATACAGAATGTGCATTTGCGAAATTTATTCCGCCAATTGCTACAATTGGTAATTCAGGATGCAGAGAATGAGCCTCCTGTAAAAAAGATGTGCCACATGGTGGTTGAGCATCGCTTTTAGAGGACGTTGGGAAGATTGGGCCGATGCCGACATAATCAGCTTGATGGTTCATAGCTATTTGCAATTCTTCCTCGCTATGGACAGATACACCAAGAATCATGTTCCCAATTCTTTTACGTGCTACACCTACAGGTAAATCATCTTGCCCGATATGAACACCATCAGCTCCGAGTCGTATCGCTAGATCAACATCGTCATTAATGATAAAGGGCACATTATAGTGATGACATAGTTGTTGACATTGGCGTGCAAACTGTTCATAGGCAAGTCCCGTTAATGCGTGAGGACCTTTTTCACGAAATTGAAACATTGTAATGCCTGCTTGCAAGGCTTTTTCGAGGATATAGATAGGTTCTTCTTGAGAAGGAACATTGCTCGTACCCATAATAAAATAAAGCTGCAAATCCTCACGTTTCATGAATAATCACCTCACAGGCTTCCTTATGCTGTTGATAAGCAAAATGATTAGTGGGTCCATGACCATTTCCAATCGATAAATTATACATAATAGCTAATTGAATAAATTTTTTAGCTTCTATAATGGCATTTTCCAGAGCAAATCCTTGTCCAAGAAAAGCAGTAAGTGCTGCGGAAAATGTACATCCAGTACCATGCGTATTTTTTGTTTGGATGCGAGGAGACTGCATCGAAAAAGAACGCCCATTTTTTAAAAATACGTAATCAATGGCATAAAGTGGATCTGCTAAATGACCACCTTTAATGATGACACATTGTACACCTAGCTGTAACAAGCTTTGAGCTACTTCTTTCATATCTTCAAAATGATGAATAGATCTCCCAGTAAGTGTCTCTGCCTCGGGTATATTGGGCGTAACAACCGTAGCAAGTGGTAATAAAGTTGAGCGTAAGGCATCGATAGCTTCTGGCTGTAATAGGCTTTCCCCACCTTTTGCAATCATCACTGGATCAACAATCAGTGGAATGTTTAGCTCCCTGATCTTGTGTGCAATTGCTGTGATAATTTCTGAGGAATAAAGCATTCCTGTTTTAATCGCAGCGATTGGAAAATCTTCTACTAAGGCTTCTAATTGTTTTTTTATAAAGGAAACGTCAATCGGGCAAACACCTGTTACACCCAAAGTATTTTGAGCAGTTAGAGCAGTAATAACAGAAGTACCAAACACTTCTAATTCCTGAAATGTTTTTAAATCAGCCTGTATACCCGCGCCACCACCACTATCTGAGCCAGCGATTGTTGTTACAATATGCATGAAGCTGCACCATCCTTTGATAAGCGATGTATAGCATTGAGTAAGGCTATTTGAAAATCACCAATGTCTGCAGTAAATGCGGATGCCAGTACACCTGCTTTTTTATAGTAAGTAAGTGTTTCTGTTAATTGTTGGTAAGGATTATGGCTTACACTATAGGCTGCGCCACAAATTGCGCTAAGTAAACAACCTGTACCCGTTACTTCCGTCATTTGTGGATGACCACCAGCAATCCATTGGCTATGCTTGCCATCAGTTATAAAATCGTGTTCTCCTGTGACAATAACAATGCATTGATAGCGTTGAGCCAATGATGTGGCTTCTAATTCCATAGCGATAGTGCCATGACCACTATCGACACCTTTTTGTTGCCAATTTACACCAGCTATTGCTGCTAGCTCGCCGAGATTACAGCGAATCACCGCAAATTGTATGTTTTCCAGTAAGTATCTTACGGTTTCCTTACGATAAGTTGTGGCTCCAACTCCGACAGGATCTAAAATAACAGGAATACCAAGTTTATTGGCTTTTTCGCCTGCTAATAACATGGCACTTTTTGTGCGATCATTAAGTGTTCCAATATTAATTAATAATGCTTGAGCAATGGCCACCATCTCCTCTACCTCTTGGCAGTCATCGGCCATTACTGGTGAAGCACCTATCGCCAATAAACCATTTGCTTGAAAATTTGCCACTACATAATTGGTAATACAATGGATAAGTGGTTGCTGTTGACGAATTGTTTGAAAAATCATTGTAGTCCTCCTTTAGGGATGGACGTAAGCATGCAAAAAAGGCTCTTTTTGTGTAAAAATGCACGAAAAGAGCCTTTCATCTGAAAACGATGTTTATTGCTCCCTACGTCAGTATTAACTAACAGGTTCAAAGGGTCAGGTTTTACCTTCTCAACTCTTACGAGTCCCCCTGCAATCTTGCTTTTAGTTGACCAAAATGTACCATACTTTTCAGTTGTATTCAATAGCAAGTTTTCCTATAGATAAAATGTGACCGATGCCATATAGGAGAGTATGATAGTTGTCATGACTTTACCGAAATTAAGCACAAACCATTGAAAATGCTGAAAAAAGAGTCTTATAATGTGTCATAACAAAAGGGGGCAATTGCCATGAAAAGACAAGATTTAGTTGCACCAGAATGGTATAACATAGTAGAGGAAATTGAAAAATATGCTCAGGATGCAACCAAAAATGCTTTAATTATTTATGAGGAAAACCAAGACATCCAATGTATTACATATGCACATTTATTGGAAAAAGCGAATCAAGCAGCACATGTATTCACTAAGCAAGGTTTAAAGAAAGGTGATGTCATTTTAGTGATGGTACCACGTTCAGTGGAAGCATATATAGTGTATATTGCTGCATTGAAAGCGGGTTTAACGATTATTCCAAGTTCTGAGATGTTAAGAACAAAGGATATTGAGTATCGAATTCATCATGCAAATGCTAAAGCAGTTATTGCATTCGAACCCTATATTGAACAGTTCGATAAAGTTGGAAATTTACAAGACATACTGCAATTTGTCATAGGGAATGCACATGAACCTTGGCAGAACATACTTGAAAAAATGAATAATCAACCTACAACCTACATAAATCCTATCCCAACAAAAAGTACAGACCATGCATTTTTAGCCTATACAAGCGGAACAACAGGAAATCCAAAAGCAGCAGTGCATACGCATAGTTGGGGCTATGCTCATTTACGAACAACAGCACCACATTGGTTGGGGGTACAAGAAAATGATATTGTTTGGGCGACTGCAGCACCAGGATGGCAAAAATGGATATGGAGTCCGTTTCTAGCTACTTTAGGTAGTGGTGCTACTGCATTTGTCTACAAAGGTAAATTTGAAGCAGCTTGTTATTTAGCATTGCTTGAGCGATTCAAAATCAATGTATTATGCTGTACACCAACTGAATATCGTTTTATGGCAGCGCTTGAAGATTTATATGAATATGATTTAAGTGCGATTCGCCAAGCTGTATCAGCTGGTGAGCCATTAAATAGTGAGGTCATTAGAGTATTCTTGGAAACATTCAAATTACAAGTGCGAGATGGCTATGGACAAACAGAAAATACATTATTGGTAGGCACAATGGTAGGAATGGACGCAAGAGTTGGGTCGATGGGAAAACCTACTCCTGGCAACACTGTTGAAATTATTAATGATTTGGGCAAACCCGTTGCAATCGGAGAAGTTGGTGATATTGCTGTTCATCGTGAAACACCAGCCCTCTTTAAAAAATATTTAAATGATCCTGAACGTACAAATTTACAATTTCGTGGGGATTGGTATATTACAGGAGATCGTGCCTATAAAGATGAAGATGGCTACTTTTGGTTTGACGGACGAGGAGACGATGTTATTATTTCCTCAGGCTATACAATTGGCCCTTTTGAAGTAGAGGATGCTTTAATGAAGCATCCAGCTGTAAAAGAGGCTGCTGTTATAGCGAGCCCTGATAAAGTAAGAGGAAATATTGTCAAGGCATTTATTGTTCTGCGCGATGGTGAAAAAGGTGATGGAGCGCTTATTCAAACACTCCAAAGTCATGTTAAATCATTGACTGCTCCTTATAAATATCCACGTGCTATTGAATTTGTAGAGGAACTACCAAAAACATCTTCTGGGAAAATTAGACGTGTCGAATTACGACAACAAGAAATTAAACACCTCCAATTCTAATTCATTTCCTAGGAAATAATGTCGAAAATCAAAGTTCATCAAAGGTATGGACTTTGATTTTTTTATTTTTTTTAGGTAAGGTAATATGAGGAAATACATAGCTTAAAGCTTTTTGTGTTTAATTATTGCAAAAAAATGAAACAAATTGGCAAGTCATACGTATTACGTGTTGAGGAGGCGGAAAGACATGAATGTAAAAAGGTGGGTTGCTTTAGTAGTGGCAGGTGTTCTCTTACTATTTTCGTTAGGAATTAATACCATTTTTGCGCTATTTAAAGCAGATTTCCTAGGTAATTTTGATAGCTTAATGGCAGGTAATAGCTTAGATGTATATGAAAATGTCATTGAAGGGGAAAATTTTGATAAGCGAATTGCTTATTTAAAGGTAGATGGAACGATTCAAGATATCGGCTCAAGTACATTGTGGCAACCAGTTGCCTATGATCATCAATTTTTCTTAGAACAATTGGATAATATTTTATATGATGAGTCCATACAGGGTGTTGTCTTAAGCGTTAATTCACCAGGTGGTGGTGTAAAGGAATCTGCAGATATCTATAAAAAGCTACTAAAAATCAAAGAAGAACGACAAATACCAATTTATGTATCGATGGATTCTATGGCAGCTTCAGGTGGTTATTATATTTCGGCACCAGCAGATAAAATATTTGCCCATCGTGATACAATAACAGGTTCTATTGGTGTCATCATGCAATCTATTAACTATCAAGAGCTGGCTGAAAAAGTAGGGGTCAAATTTGAGACGTTTAAATCAGGAGAGCATAAAGATATGCTAAGTCCAATGCGTGAAGTGACAGAAGAGGAACGTGCAATGATGCAAGATATGATTAATGAAACGTACGAAGAATTTGTAGATATTGTAGAGCAGGGACGTAATATGTCTGAAGCAGAAGTGAAGAAGGTTGCAGATGGTCGTATTCTTGGCGGTACAAAAGCGCTTGAAGCAGGGTTAATTGATGAAATTGGTGATGAAGAAGCGGCCATTGCAGCTCTTCGTGAGGATTATGGACTTGAAGATGCGGCTTTATTTGAGTATTCATACGATATGGGTGGCTGGCAATCATACGTAGGTATGAAAATTGGCTCCATGTTCGGTCCCTCTGCCGAGGAAAAAATGCTAATGAAAATCATGACGGACTATAGCGCACCGAAAATGATGTATCTATATGGGGAATACTAGGAGGGAGCACAATGACAAACAATGAAATTGTTATGCAAGGTTCACCCTCATTGGAAAATGGCTTCTATATAAACACTTCAGGAGAATCAGCAAATGAAAAAAACTATGCATTAAAAACTGCTGGTTTTTGGGTACGATTTTGGGCATTTTTATTAGATGGATTCATTATTTCTGCTGTAGGAGGAATACTCGTCAATCCTATCTTTTATTTAATGGATTGGTCCTTATCTGATTCTGTTTGGTATGCGCCGATTTCTATTATTACAGCAATTTTCTACTATAGTTATTTTGTGCTGATGACAAAGTTCTTTGGACAAACGCTAGGGAAAATGGTGTTTGGATTACGTGTCATTTCATTAAAGCACGATCAGTTAACTTGGTCAGATGTGTTATTCCGTGATTGGATTGGTCGTATCATCAATAATATTTTTATGCCACTGTATATTTTGGTAGTGATTTTGCCAGAAAATCAAGGCTTACATGATTATTTTGCCGATACAACAGTGGTGCACGAAAAAATCTTTATTGAAAAGGCTTTAACACCGACTACATTACCAAAACAAGAAGAACATGTAGAAATTACGGTGCAAGAAGAAAAAATAGACCTCGCCAAGCTAGAGGAAAAAAATGAACAATAAACATAAGACTGTCTCAAATTAGGAGACAGTCTTATCTATTTCTAAGTATGTAAGCTATCATAGTTGCAATTAATTCCCTTCATTTAGTAATATTATGTACATATGATGATTAGGAGGCGTTTAGATGGCACAAGTAACATTTAAAAATGGTCCAGTGACACTAGTAGGAAATGAAGTAAAGGTGGGCGATCAGGCTCCAGATTTTACGGTATTAGCGAATGACCTATCACCTGTAACATTAAATGATTCAGAAGGAAAAGTTCGTTTATTTAGTGTTGTACCATCATTAGATACTGGTGTATGTGATGCGCAAACACGTCGATTCAATGAGGAAGCAGCGAACTTAGGTGATAATGTAGTCATTTATACAGTATCTGTGGATCTTCCATTCGCTCAAAAGCGTTGGTGTGGTGCAGCAGGTATAGATGCAGTCCAAACTGTATCAGATCACCGCGACCTTTCATTTGGTGAGGCATATGGCGTATACATTCAAGAATTACGTCTTCTGACACGTGCAGTATTCGTTGTGGATGCAAACAATAAAGTAACATATGTTGAATATGTACCTGAAGCTACAGATCATCCAAACTATGAAGCGGCCATTGCAGCTGTCAAAGCACTAGCATAATAAGCTGCTTTTAGGCTAAGATAATACTAGACAAAGGGGCTGTGACAAGTGTTTGTCACGGCTCTTTTCTGCGTGAAAGGAAGTTAGATATGGAAAATATCGAAAAGTTATTTGGTTTGCTAAATGCGCATGCCGAAAAAATCGAAAAAGAACACAATATAACGTTACTAGAAGGATTATTAGATGGGTTAGAGGCATGGCTTGATGGCGAAGTTGATTTTTCTCAAAAAGATGCAACAAAAGAGGATATTCGTAAAGCTATTCAAATTGCTATTTTAAAAGGGATGCGCAAAGGCTCACAGCCGAATCATCAAATGACTCCTGATACGTTAGGGCTATTAGTGGGCTACTTTGTGGAGCAGATTTTTGCAGAGCGTCTTGAAAATGAAAAGATCTCGATCATGGACCCAGCAGTAGGCACGGGCAATTTATTACTGACGGTTATGAATTTATTAGATGGAAAAGTGGAAGCAACAGGTGTAGAGGTGGATGAGCTACTTATTCGCCTTGCTGCTGCAACTGCTGACTTAACAGAACAACCTATTTCTTTATACCGTCAAGATGCCTTAGAAGATTTATTGGTCAATCCGGTTGATGCCGTTGTTTGTGATTTACCTGTAGGTTATTATCCAAATGAAGAAGTGGCGCTCGATTATGAATTATGTCCAGCGGAGGGGATGAGTTATGCCCATCATTTATTCATCGAGCAATCAATGAATTATACAAAGGATGGCGGCTATTTATTTTTCCTTGCACCCTCTCATCTGTTTGAGTCAGAGCAGTCTAAGCAATTACACAAATACATTCAAAAACATGCGTGGATTCAAGCGATTATTCAATTACCTGATTCTATGTTTGCGAATAAATCATTAGAGAAGAGCATTGTGATTTTACAAAAACAATCGAAGGAATTGAAAGCACCTAAAGAAGTACTATTAGCTAAAGTACCAAATATGCAGAATAAACAGGCACTTGCGCTATTCTTTGAAAAAGTGAAGATGTGGAAAGAGGGCAAGTAATTGCTCTTGAGTGCAAGTAAAAAGGTATCCTATATAAGGATACCTTTTTATGTATTACAAATTAGTTTTCAGGCGTACGGATAACTAGTACGTCACATTTAGCTGAACGTACAATTGCCTCAGATACAGAACCGATTAGGAAGCGTTCTACTGCATTTAGACCAGTTGCACCACAAATGATTAAATCTGCGTCTACGATGTTAGAAAGCTCTTTTGTTATGATATTTTTTGGAGAGCCATACTCGATGATAAGATTAACATTCGTTAAACCTTCATCTTCAGCTTGCTTTTTGTAACCATTTAATAGTTCTTCAGAAAATGCTTGAGCACGCTCTGCAATGGAACGGTCATATGCTTCGATAGCAGCAAATGAACGAGTATCGATTACATTTACTAGATTTAACACTGCACCTTCGTTTCGTTTTGCAACATCAATTGATTTACGAAACGCGTATTCAGCTTCTTTTGAACCGTCTACTGCAACAACAATGCTTTTATAATGATTAGCCATTTGAAAAACCTCCCTGATTTGTATATGTTGATTATACCAAATGATTTTCTAAAGGAAATACTTTCCGCAAGAAAAATTATGAAAATGTGAAGGCATTTCATGTAGAAATGTTCATTAATTATAAATATCTAATTCCCACTATTTGCAGTGTGTAAACGTTTTTTGATTGATTTCAACTACACATGAATCAGGTCCATTAACGGTTACTTAGACTCCTTTTTAGTTTTTAAATATAGTAATTTATAATGATATACAACGTTTGAATATTTGTTAATTTGGAAATCTTATAAATTTTATCTGTATTTGCATTAGTTAAAGCTTTTTTTGCAATTGTTTGGTAATATGGAAGTGCAAGGGGTGCATCAAGTTTAGTTACATAAATGATGCTTATTTCTTACGTTATGGAAGGGGATAGGAAACAATGAAGATTGGTATTCCAAAGGAAATTAAAAACAATGAAAACCGAGTAGCAATGACACCAGCAGGAGTTGTCACTTTAACACATGCAGGACATGAAGTGTACATTGAAACAGGAGCGGGGCTAGGTTCAAGCTTTACGGATGCTGATTACATTGCAGCAGGTGCTCATATTGTTCAAACAGCTAAAGAAGCTTGGTCACAAGAAATGATTATGAAGGTAAAAGAACCTGTAGCTTCTGAGTATGATTACTTCTACGAAGGTCAAATTTTATTCACTTATTTACATTTAGCGCCAGAGGTTGAATTAACTCAGGCACTTTTAAATAAAAAAGTTGTAGGAATTGCCTACGAAACAGTACAATTAGCAAATGGTTCATTACCTTTGTTAACACCAATGAGTGAAGTTGCTGGTAAAATGGCTACACAAATTGGAGCACAGTTCTTAGAGAGAAACCATGCTGGTAAAGGTATTTTACTAGGTGGTGTATCAGGTGTACAACGTGGAAAAGTGACAGTAATTGGCGGTGGTATTGCAGGTACAAATGCTGCAAAAATTGCTGTTGGTATGGGTGCTGATGTGACAGTTATCGATTTAAGCCCAGAACGTTTACGTCAATTAGAAGATATGTTTGGACGTGATGTTCAAACATTAATGTCTAATCCATATAATATTGCAGAATCAGTGAAAGATTCAGATTTAGTTATTGGTGCGGTATTAATCCCAGGCGCAAAAGCACCGAAACTTGTATCGGAAGAAATGATTCAGTCAATGCAAGCCGGCTCTGTTGTAGTCGATATCGCAATTGACCAAGGTGGTATCTTTGCAACATCTGACCGTGTGACAACACATGATGATCCAACCTATGTGAAGCATGGCGTTGTACACTATGCAGTTGCAAATATGCCTGGTGCGGTACCACGTACTTCTACAATTGCTTTAACAAATAATACAATTCCATATGCACTTCAAATTGCCAACAAAGGCTACAAACAAGCTTGCCTTGATAATGCAGCACTGAAAAAAGGTGTGAATACATTAGATGGACAACTTGTTTATAAAGCAGTGGCAGATTCGCAAGGACTACCATTTGTCAATGTGGATGAATTAATTCAATAAACTTTGCTAGACAGAGAAAAAGGAAGCACACTAGTTGCTTCCTTTTTTTGCATTATAGAATGATTAAATCTTTCGGGAATTTTGTTAATACTTCAACGCCATCTTTTGTAACGACAACATCATCCTCAATACGTACGCCTGTTACATCTGATTTATAAATGCCAGGCTCAATCGTAAAGACCATACCTTCTTCCATCGTCATCTCATTGGCACCTGTAACAGATGGAAATTCATGCACAGAAATACCAAGACCATGTCCAAGGCGGTGGGTGAAATATTCACCATAACCAGCCTCTGTAATTGTATCACGCGCAATTTTGTCTAAGTCCATCGCACGAACACCTGGTTTTACTGCTGCGACAGCATTTGTATTGGCAGCTAAAACAGTTTGATAAATTTCCTTTTGTGCTTCACTAGGCTCCCCAAAAGCTACAGTACGTGTAATATCTGAGCAATAGCCATCGTAAATAACGCCAAGGTCAAATAGTACCATATCACCTTTTTCAATTTTACGTGCACCTGGCTTCCCATGAGGAGAGGCAGTTTTTGGACCACTCAATACCATTGTTTCAAAAGACATTTTACAGCCTTTATCTTGAATGGCACTTTCGATTGCTGTTAGGATTTCCATTTCTGTTTTACCTTCAGCAATTTCCTTGCAACCGATTTCAATTGCATAATCGGCCAATTCAGCAGCTTTACGTAATTTTTCTAATTCACTTTTATCTTTGATTACGCGCATCGCATTAATTTTTTCGTCAAGACGCACAAAGCTAGCTTGAGGGAAAGATTGCTGTAAAGCTTCCAAGCGCTCAACAATGAGTTGTGCTTTTTCGATAGCAAATGTAGCTGGGGTGATTTGGCGTGCTACAATCGCTTGAGCAAGAACTTCCATCGAATTTTCTGTATCTTGATGACCAATTACCTCATAAGACCAACCAGCAGCCTTTGCATCTGGAATCTCCATTTGTGGACAAATTAGAAAAGGCTCCGCATCTTTAAAAATCATGACTCCTAGTAATCTTTCATGTGGATTACTTTTAAAGCCTGAAACGTAAAAAACATTGTCAGGTGTTGTTACGAATGCTGCATCGATATGATTTTGCTGCAAGTAACGTTGGATTTCTTCAACCTTTGACATCAATATGTCCTCCTTTTATTGCATGGGAAATTTTACGTAAGAAAGCTTCGACTGTTGAAAAAAGTAGCGAGGTTTCTTATCGAGTACTGAATAATTATGCTCTAACAGGGTATAAGGCTGTTAGAGAATACTACCATTATTCTCTGTACAAGCATATCAAAAAAAGGGAAAAAGCGCATGGGTAGCGAATTAAAATGTTGAACTGTACTTTGTTAATCGAGGAGGATGTTAAGATGAAAATAAGTTATCATGGACATTCAGTTGTCAAAATTCAAACAAATGGAAAAACGATATTAATTGACCCTTTTATTAATGGCAATGGGCAAACAGACTTAAAAGTGGCTGATGAAGCGCCAGATATTATTATACTTACACATGGCCATAATGATCATGTTGGAGATACAGTAGAATTAGCGAAGAAAAAAGATGCGCTAGTCATTGCGCCAAATGAGCTGGCTAATTGGATTTCTTGGCAAGGTGTAAAAACACACCCGATGCATATAGGTGGTGCAAAGGAATTTGACTTTGGTAAAGTAAA
The DNA here is from genome assembly GCF_029916965.1 of Lysinibacillus sp. 1 U-2021. Classification (NCBI taxonomy): domain Bacteria; kingdom Bacillati; phylum Bacillota; class Bacilli; order Caryophanales; family Bacillaceae; genus Lysinibacillus; species Lysinibacillus sp. 1 U-2021. The sequence continues at coordinate 2,312,380 of NZ_CP123966.1, read as the reverse complement.
GTTTACACAAGCCTTTCATGGCTCTTCTTATGTAACAGAAAATAACGAAATAATTTATATGGGCATGCCTGCTGGACTATTATTATTTATTGAAGGATTAACAATTTATCATGCGGGCGATACAGCTCTTTTTGGTGATATGAAACTAATTGGTGAACGACATCCAATTGATATTGCATTCTTACCAATTGGTGATAATTTTACAATGGGGCCAGAGGATGCAGCGTGTGCAGTTTCGTTTTTAAAGCCGAAAATTGTCGTACCGATTCATTACAATACATTCCCACCAATCGAGCAAGATCCACAAATTTTTGCAGATTTAGTACAAAATACAGAAGTTCAAATTTTGAAAGCTGGCGAAAAAGTAAACTGTTTCTAATCGTTGGTAATGCTGTACTATATGAATTGACACCACGCTGGTAGTTGAAATGATGGGGAAAGTTAAACAATTTCATCACTTTATATTAAATATTTTCATAAAAAATATGGTACACTAAGAGCAGAATTGAAGCTTAGGAAATAGGTGATATTTTGTCTACAAAACATGAGAAAATTTTACAATACATCGAATCACTACCCGTGGGCGATAAAATTTCAGTACGGCAAATAGCAAAGGAAATGCAAGTGAGTGAAGGAACAGCTTACCGTGCAATTAAGGAAGCTGAAAATCGTCGCTTAGTAAGTTCTATTGAACGTGTTGGAACAATTCGTATTGAGAAAAAAAAGAAAGAAAATATTGAGCGCTTAACTTTTGCAGAAATTGTTAATATTGTAGATGGCCAAGTTTTAGGTGGTAAATCAGGTCTACATAAAACACTAACAAAATTTGTTATTGGGGCTATGCAATTAGAGGACATGATGCGTTACACTGATGCAGGTAGCTTATTAATTGTTGGTAACCGTATTAAAGCACATGAGAATGCCCTTCGAGCGGGGGCAGCTGTTTTAATCACCGGCGGTTTTGATACTACGGAAGATAATAAGTTGCTTGCAGATTCATTAGATTTACCAATTATTTCAACAAGCTACGATACGTTTACAGTAGCAACAATGATTAACCGGGCAATCTATGACCAATTGATTAAAAAAGATATTCTTTTTATCGAAGACATTTATGTACCGATGACTGACACTGCAGCATTAAAAAATGATGAAACAATTCATCATTTCCAGAAGCTGAATGAACGTACAACCCATGGTGCATTTCCTGTAGTTACCCACCAAAATAAATTGGTCGGTATGATTACCGTAAAAGACGTCATTGGTCGTGAAGAAAACGAGCTTATTGAAAAAGTAATGACGAAAAACCCAATTGCTGGCTCCATGAAAATGAGTGTCGCTTCGGCAGGGCATCGAATGATTTGGGAGGGGATTGATCTCTTACCAATTGTAGATGACGACAATATTTTACAGGGTGTTATTAGCCGTCAAGATGTACTGAAGGCGTTGCAATTAGCACAAAGACAGCCACAGCATGGTGAAACGATTGATGATTTAGTGAAAAATGAAATGAAGGTATTAGGTGATGAAGAACTCATCGTTGAATTTAAAGTCACACCACAAATGACTAATCAATATGGAGCAATTTCATACGGTGCTTTTACAACTTTACTAGCTGAGGTCGGTTCATTCGCATTAAAACGACGTAAACGTGGAGATGCAGTGGCAGAGAATATGACTATTTACTTTATTAAACCAGTCCAAATGGAAAGTACGCTAACTGTTAAGCCTCGGATTTTAGATATGAGTCGTAAGTTTGTGAAGATGGATTTTGAAGTGTATAATCAACAAATGCTTGTTGGTAAGGCAATGATGATGTTCCAACTATTAGAACGTTAAGTATTGAAAAGGGATGGCCTAGCGCAATTGCTTGGTCATCCCTTTGTTACATATATTATTGATTAATGCGGAATTCTTCCTCAACAAATTGTCCATAATGACGTGCTTTTTTTATATTTTCTACAATAACTAAGATGCCGAGCGCGGCAAGAATTGCTACAATAATAAATGTAAATAAGCTCGGGAATAAATAAGCTTGATTTAAAGCAAATGACAATATTAAGGAACCTAAGCCGATGTTCGCTTTGCTTTTATACCAGTTTTTAGCAATAGGTAATGGAGAACGGAATTGTTTTGTTTTAAAATAAAAATAAAAAACAAAAGATATGATAATCGCAAACACAAATATTAAATTGAGCATAGTAAACCTCCTAGCATAACTAGACATTATTGTAACGATAATTATGTAAAAATGCTAACGGTTCTTACTATCATTTTGGGGGAAATTATTGTGAAAAGACAAATCATCGACACAATTGAGGCCAATGAAACCATTATTATCCATCGCCATGTACGTCCTGATCCTGATGCTTATGGCTCACAGCAAGGCTTAAAAGAGATTATTTTAGCCAATTATCCTGAGAAAAAGGTTTTTGCTGTAGGGGAACATGATGCTTCTTTATCTTTTATGGCACAGCCTGATGAAATAGCGGATGAAGTGTATGAAAATGCTTTAGTTATTGTCACTGACACGGCTAATACAGAGCGTGTTGACGACCAACGCTACACAAAAGGAAAAATGGTGATAAAAATTGATCATCATCCAAATGATGATGCTTATGGTGATCTTTTATGGGTGGACACGACAGCAAGCTCTTGTAGTGAAATGATCTATGAATTATATGAAGAGGGCAAGGAAGTAGCAAACTGGAAACTTTCAGATGCTGCTGCACGCTTATTATTTGCAGGAATAGTGGGCGATACAGGCAGATTCCAATTCCCAAGTACAACAGCTAAAACATTTAAAGTTGCTGCGGATCTGATTACATATGATTTTGATCGAAACCAACTATTTGATGGCATGTACGAAATGGAGCAAAAATTACTTAATTTACAGGGATATATTTATCAAAACTTTACAATGGATGAGCATGGAGCTGCGTATGTGAAGCTAACAAAAGAATTACTGGCAGAACATGACACAGTGCCATCTGAGGCTTCTTTATTAGTAGGCTGCCTAGGCAGTGTTAAAGATATATGCTCATGGGTTGTTTTCATTGAAGAAGGGGATCAGATCCGTGTACGATTACGTTCGAAGGGTCCCGTTATCAATACATTAGCAAAAGAATTTAACGGTGGCGGACATCCGCTTGCATCTGGTGCTACTGCCTATTCATGGGAAGAAGCAGACCACGTTATTGCAAGATTAAAAGAGATTTGTAAAGCCTATCATTAACAGAGAAAAGGAAGGGATTCATTTGACACATGTATATACAAAGATGCATACGAGCGCGGATTTATTGAAAAGCACAATTCGGCTTGAGCAATTGATTCCTTTTTTACAAGAACAAAAGACACAAGCCTGTGCAATCGTTAATACGAAATTGTACGGGCTTTTGCCTTTTTGTAAAGCATTGCAGCAAGTAAATATCCATGCGGTTATAGGGCTTTCGGTTAACGTTCAGTGGCATGATAAAACGCTGCCCCTCGTCCTGTATGCGCAGACACAGGAGGGCTATCAACATTTATTAAAGATTAGTAGTGCGATTTCAATTAGACAAGATGATATGCTGCCTTGGAAATGGCTTGAGGGATATTCAGCAGGTTGTATAGCGCTACTTTCTTCAGACGATTTAACAGATGTAGATGACTGGCAGGCAATGGTTTCTGCTTTGGTCCAACTGTTTAACCATCACCTCTATATGGGGATTGCTAGACCTGGAGGGATAAAAGCTGAACAAGAAGATGATTTCGTTTCTTGGTGTGAAGAACATGCTATTGCACTTGTAGCATCTCAAAGCTGTTATTTCTTGCGTCCAGAAGATCATTTTGCTTATGAAGTAGCAAGAGCAATTGATACAGGAGAAAAGCTTGGTAATACTATGCAAACAGCTGATGTACAGGGCTATTTTGCCCCAACAGCATTCGAATGGCAAAATTGGTTTGCGGATCGTCCAGATTGGCTTGATGCCAGTACGAAAATGCTTGCTTGCTGTAAAGCTGATTTACCAAAAATGCCTGTGCAAATGCCTAAATTTCCTGTACCTGAAGGTGAAACAGCTGAAAGCTTGCTTGTTAAAGAAGCATTTACTGGATTAGAAGAGCGATTCAAGCAACTGGCAATACCCGGTGCTTACCATGAACGATTACAGTATGAACTAGAAATTATTTGCTCTATGGGCTTTGCTGACTATTTTTTGGTTGTGGCGGATTTTATGCGATATGCAAAAGAAAATCGAATTTTGACGGGACCTGGACGTGGTTCCTCAGCAGGTTCGCTTGTGGCATATAGTCTTTCGATTACCCAAGTAGATCCACTTGCCTATGGTTTATTATTCGAACGTTTTTTAAATCCTGAAAGAATTACCTTACCTGATATTGATATCGATTTTGTTGATAGTAAAAGGCATCAAGTCATTCAGTATGTTGCCCAAAAGTATGGCAAAGCAAATGTCGCACAAATTATTACATTTGGTACATTGTCTGCAAAAGCAGTTGCCAGGGATGTTGCACGAGTATTTGGCTTTGATGCGGAAATACTAGAAAAAATTTCGAAGATGATTCCAAATAAGCCGGGAATTACATTACAAAGAGCTGTAGCAGAGTCACAGGACTTTCAAGGCTGGTTAGCGGAGAATGATAAGCATTTGCGTTGGTACGAAGTGGCGTTAAAATTGGAGGGCCTACCAAGAAACTCGTCTATACATGCAGCTGGTATTGTCATCGCTCCATCGCCTTTAGTGAATACTGTACCGATTGAAGAAGGGCATGATGGTATTTATAGTACCCAATGGCCAATGGGAGATATTGAAGCATGTGGTCTCGTCAAAATGGATTTTTTAGGCTTGCGCAATCTTACTATTTTAGAGCAAATACGTTGGTCAATTTATAAAGCTGGTGGTCCTTGGATAGAATTTGAGCGAATCCCACTGCATGATGACAAGACGTTTCAACTATTACAAAGAGGGGATACGCTGGGGATTTTTCAATTAGAATCAGACGGTATGAAGCAAGCCTTGCGTGATATCTGCCCTACAACCTTTTTAGATATTGTGGCTGTAAATGCACTTTATCGCCCAGGTCCAATGGATTTTATTCCTGTCTATGCAAAACGGAAGGCTGGCAGAGAAATGGTAACGATGCCACATCCAGTGCTAGAGCCTATTTTACAAGAGACCTTTGGTGTGATCGTTTATCAAGAACAAATTATTAAAATTGCATCAGTACTGGCCGGCTTTACAATGGGACAGGCAGATTTGCTTCGCCGAGCAGTGAGTAAAAAAAATCGACAAGTTTTAGAGGAGCAACGCACAGCATTTGTTCAGGGGGCGCTACGCCAAGGCTTTGAGCAGCGTTTAGCTGAAGAAGTATACGAACTGATTGTACGCTTTGCGGATTATGGTTTCCCTAAAAGTCATGCTGTGGCCTATAGTGTTATTTCCTATCAAATGGCTTATTTAAAGGCGCATTTCCCTCAAAACTTTTATGCAGCGTTATTATCAAATGCCACGGGAAATGTAGAAAAGATTCAACAATTTGTCCATGAGGCAAAAGATAAGGGCATCCCATTTTATCCACCTTCATTAAAAAGTAGTACGAAATATTTTATGGTGGAAAAGGAAGGCATTCGCTACAGCTTATCAGGAATTAAAGGTGTGCCTCATACATTTATAGAAAAAATACATGGACTCCGTCAAACAAATCCAGAGGTATTAAATAACCTATTTGATCTAGCTGTTGCCTTAAGTGCGCAGCATTTTAAGCCAAAAGTGTTGGAATCATTGATATATGCTGGGGCGCTTGATTATCTAGAAAAAGATAGAGCCGTCCTCATCATTACAGTTGAGGCAGCTTTGAAACACGCGGAACTTTTAAGGCCAACTGAAGATATTGATTTAGCATCAGCAATGGCATTTAGTTTTGGTAAACCAAAATATATGCAGGCAGAAGCAATGTCCCAGAAGGAAAAATTGATGCATGAAAAAGAGAGCTTGGGCTTTTATATTTCTACCCATCCAGTTGCACAGGAAAGACTCTTCTGGGCGGATATCAATAGTACCTGTCGAGAGTTGAAGCAGAAGCGTGATGGTACCTCCATAAAAATGATTGGTCTGATTGAAGAAGTGAAGAAAATCCGTACGAAAAAAGGTGAGCAAATGGCTTTTGTTCAGCTACAGGATGAGTTTGGAACAGTTTCCACTACATTTTTTCCACAAACCTTTCAGTTGGTCCAAGACCTGCTGGTAGAGGAGGAAATGTTATGGATTGAAGGTGTTTTAGAAAGACGTTTTGGCAAGCCGCAAATCAAAGTAAAACATGCGCAAACGACGAAAAAGATATAAAATGAAACAAGAAATTAGAAACTGCATTAAATTTTATGCAGTTTTTTCTTTACTTTTGCACAGTTATTTTGTAAGCTAGAGTCAACGTTAAAAAGTGGTCAGACCACTTTTTTGATAAGGGGAGTTAGTCGTATGGATAAAAAAACCGAACAAAAAAAAGTGTTTTTAGAAATCGTCCAACAACTACGTCAACTCATTAAAATGGAAAAAATTCAAGCAGGTGAGAAGCTACCTTCCGAACGAGTTCTATCAGAGCGTCTAGGTGTCGGGCGATCCTCTGTGAGAGAGGCTTTGCGAAGCTTAGAGTTGCTAGGGCTTATTGAAACGAGACATGGTGGTGGTACTTTTCTTGCGTCCACACATAAGCATCAGCTCGTAGAAATACTGTCGATGTTTATATTAGAAGATGAAAAATCAAAAAAAGATGTCGAATTAACGCGACAAATTCATGAAATGGAAGCAATCCGCGTAATAAGTTGTACAGAGATTCTTCGCACACTACCTGTGTGGGATAGTTTTTTTGTGAAACTAGAAATAGAAGGTACAATTAATTGTCGAGATATTTTAAGAGAACTATTAATTACGACAGGTAATCGTCTTTCATTAAAAATCTGGTTTCAATTAGCAGCTTATGATGGCGACCGTTTAAATCGAAACTCAACAGAAGATGAAAAATTAATCATTCAAACGATGTTGAAATCGATGCAGCTGGGTTACGAAAAAGAAGCATTAAAAGCTTATGAGCAGTGGATGAGTACTGTACAGAGCATTTAGACAACAACAAAGGGGGAGTCGAACATGGCAATACGTAGCTTATTTAGTGGTAATCGAAAAAAGAAAGAGGACGGGCAAGAAAAGGCATTTCCAGAAGGGTTAATGACAAAATGTCCTGAATGTCGTCACATTCAATTAACAAAAGAATTAGAAAAAAATCATAAAGTATGTACAAAATGTAGTCATCATTTCAAAATGACTGCTCAAGAACGTGTGGACTATTTCTTAGATGAAGGCTCATTCGAATCCATGGATGATCATTTACAAACAAGTAATCCCCTTAATTTCCCAGCGTATGTTGAAAAAATTACAGCAGACCAAGAGAAAACAGGCTTGAATGAGGCTGTCCTAACAGGCGTTGGTACAATAGATGGGGAAGAAATTGTCGTAGCGATTATGGATTCGCACTTCCGTATGGGGTCAATGGGCTCTGTAGTCGGTGAAAAAATTACGCGAGCAGTAGAGAAGGCAACTGAACTAGGTGTACCATTTATTATCTTTACCGCTAGTGGTGGTGCTCGTATGCAAGAGGGCGTATTATCATTAATGCAAATGGCGAAAACTAGTGTCGCATTAAAACGCCACAGTGATCAAGGCTTATTGTTCATCTCCATCTTAACGCATCCAACAACAGGCGGAGTTTCAGCAAGCTTTGCTTCTGTTGGTGATATAAATATTGCAGAGCCACAGGCATTGATTGGCTTTGCAGGGCGACGTGTAATTGAAGAAACTGTACGAGAAAAACTACCAAGTGATTTCCAAACAGCAGAATTTTTATTAGAGCATGGTCAGCTTGATGCCATTTTCCATCGCAAAGATTTACGTAAACAAGTTTCTTTACTTGTAAAAATGCATACGAAAGGCGGCGTACAACATGTCTAAAAATTTAGCATTTGAAGAACCTGTCGTACAATTACGTGAGAAAATTGATGAATTAAAAACAATTGCTGCTGAAGCAGAAGTTGATATGTCTGGTGAAATCGAGAAGCTTGAAACACGTTTATCACAATTAGAGCAATCGATTTATGCCAATATGAAGCCGTGGGATCGTGTGCAAGTAGCAAGGCATCCAGAAAGACCTACAACGCTTCAATATATTGAAGCAATGTGTGAAGATTTTATTGAATTACATGGTGATCGTACATTTGGTGATGATGCAGCCATTCTTGGTGGAATTGCCATTTTCGAAGGGCAACCAGTAACAATAATTGGACATCAACGTGGTAAGTCTACTAAGGAAAATATCCGTCGTAATTTTGGTATGCCTCATCCAGAGGGGTATCGAAAAGCACTACGCTTGATGAAGCAAGCTGAAAAATTCAAACGACCAATTATTTGTTTTATTGATACAAAAGGTGCTTACCCAGGGAAAGCTGCTGAGGAACGTGGTCAAAGTGAAGCAATCGCTAGAAACCTTGTAGAAATGGCTGGCTTAACTGTGCCTGTAATTAGTATCGTTATTGGTGAAGGAGGAAGTGGTGGTGCATTAGCATTAGGTGTAGCAAACCGTGTCTTTATGCTTGAGAACTCGACTTACTCTGTTATTTCGCCAGAAGGAGCGGCATCTATTTTATGGCGTGATGGTAGTCTGGCTAAGCAGGCAGCAGAAGCCATGCGTATCACAGCACCTGATTTGAAAGAACTTGGTGTAATTGATGGCATTATTCCTGAAATTATTGGTGGAGCACATCGCAATGTAGCAAAACAGGCCCTTTCTATTAAAGAATGCATTAGTGACACACTTCATGCATTAAATTCTTTAAATGGAGCACAATTAGTTGAAGATCGCTATGAAAAATTTAAAAAAATTGGACAGTATACAGAAGTGTAAATCTGTTTGTAAAAAGATGAATGTTGTTTGCTTTAATAGGATATAAAATTTAAAAGCTATATATTTGCTCGTTAAGAGACAAAATTTGTTTCTTAACATATTAAAAAGCTATAAAAATGAAAGAAGATAATAGCGCATAATAAACGCCAGACTTCTTGAAAAAATGTTAGATTTAGGATGTTTTTAGGTGGAAAGAGTGTGTGAAAGCGCATTCTTTTCATTTTTTATGTAAAAGTTATGTTTTTGTATCCCCAGAACCCTTACATAGTTTGTTTTTTCATGTTAATGTGAATAATAATAGTAACTGCAGGAGGTTCGACAATGAAAAAAATTGCTGTATTAACTAGTGGTGGAGATGCGCCTGGAATGAACGCTGCTATTCGAGCGGTCGTTCGTAAGGCAGCATTTCATGGAATTGATGTTGTCGGAATTAAGCATGGTTATGAAGGCTTAGTAAAAGGATTTATGGAAGAACTTGATTTAGGTGCAGTTGGTGGTATTATCCAACGAGGTGGCACGCATTTGAATTCGGCAAGATGCCCAGAATTTAAAGAAGATGCTGTTCAGCAACGAGGTATTGAGAATTTACGAGCTGCTGGTATTGAAGGACTTGTTGTCATTGGTGGTGATGGATCTTATCGAGGTGCCATGGATTTGGTGAAAAAAGGCTTCCCTGTTGTAGGGGTACCTGGAACAATTGACAATGATATTCCTGGAACGGAATATACGATTGGCTTTGATACAGCCCTAAATACAGTTGTAGAATCCATTGATAAAATCCGAGATACTGCTACATCCCATGAAAATTCTTTCATTGTAGAGGTAATGGGACGTGATGCAGGAGATATCGCTTTATGGGCAGGTCTAGCTGCTGGTGCTGAAACAGTTTTAATTCCAGAAGAAGATTATAATTTAGATGATATTGTCGCACGCTTAGATCGTGGTGCTGCACGTGGTAAAAAGCATAGTATTATTATTGTGGCAGAGGGTGTTATGTCAGGAAGTGAGCTGGCAAAACTGTTAAAAGAAAAAACAGGAAAAGAAACACGTGTTTCAGTATTAGGTCATATCCAACGTGGTGGATCACCTACAGCAAGAGATCGCGTATTAGCGAGTCAGTTTGGCGCACATGCAGTTGAATTACTTATGGAAGGCAAGGCTGGTCGAGCAGTAGGTATTCGCAATCATCAAGTCATTGATTATGATATGCCAGAGGCTTTTGAAAAGAATCATGAGGCTGATGTAAGCCTATATACACTAATGAAAGAACTATCAATATAATTTGTTATAAAACGGAGTGGGCAAAAATGAGAAAAACAAAAATCGTATGTACAATTGGACCTGCAAGTGAGTCACCAGAAATTTTAGAAAAATTAATCGAAGCAGGTATGAATGTAGCCCGCTTGAATTTTTCACACGGATCACATGAGGAACATGCAGGGCGTATTCATTTAATTCGTGAAGTGGCACAAAAATTAAATAAACCAGTGGGAATTTTACTTGATACAAAGGGACCAGAAATTCGTACACATAACATGAAAAATGGCGAGCTTAATTTGTCAGCAGGTCAAGTAATTGATATTTCAATGACAGAAGTAGAAGGTACTGAGACGAGCTTTTCTGTCACATATGAGCGCTTAATTGAAGACGTTGAGCAAAATTCAATTATTTTACTTGATGATGGACTAATTCAACTACGTGTATTAGCAACGGATATGGAAAAAGGATTAATTCATACAATTGTTGAAAATGCTGGCGTACTAAAAAATAAAAAGGGTGTTAACGTACCAGGTGTTTCTGTACAACTACCAGGTATCACAGAAAAAGACGCACAAGATATTTTATTTGGTATCGAACAAGGTGTTGATTTTATTGCTGCTTCATTTGTTCGTCGTGCAAAAGATGTTCTTGAAATTCGTGAATTGCTTGAACAAAATGGTGGTAGTCATATTCAGATCATCCCCAAAATTGAAAACCAAGAGGGTGTCGATAACATCGATGAAATCATCCTGGTATCTGACGGTTTAATGGTTGCTCGTGGAGATCTTGGTGTTGAAATTCCAGCAGAAGAAGTACCACTTGTACAAAAGAAATTAATTCTAAAATGTAATCAAGTTGGTAAACCGGTAATTACGGCAACTCAAATGTTAGATTCCATGCAGCGTAACCCACGACCAACACGTGCAGAAGCAAGTGATGTAGCCAACGCAATTATTGATGGAACAGATGCTATCATGTTATCTGGTGAAACTGCCGCAGGTCTTTATCCAGTTGAATCAGTACAAACGATGAATAAAATTGCACAACGCACTGAAAATTCATTAGATTATCGATCAATTGTTTCTACACGTAGTCGTGAGAAAGAAGCAAATATGACAGAGGCAATTTCACAAGCTGTAGCTTATACTTCTATCAATTTAGGGGTGAAAGCCGTATTAGCTCCAACAGAAAGTGGTAATACAGCGAGAATGATTGCAAAATATCGACCAGGAGTGCCAATTGTTGCCGTAACAGGCTCTACAAATACAGCTCATACATTAACACTAGTATGGGGCGTATACCCAATTGTGTGTCAACGCGTGACAACAACAGATGAAATTTTAGAACTAGCTGTGGATGAAAGCTTGAAGCATGGTTTTGTTACACATGGAGACGCAGTTGTCATTACAGCAGGTGTACCTGTAGGTGAAGCGGGTACAACAAACTTAATGAAAGTTCACATTATTGGAGATTTACTTGCACGTGGACAAGGGATCGGAAAAGCATCAGTTGTTGGTAAAACAGTAGTTGCTAAAAATGCTGCTGAGGCACTTGCCTACGATACAGACGGATGCATCCTTGTTACAGTCGGTTCAGATCGTGATATGATGCCTGCTCTAGAAAATTGTATTGGCCTAATTACGGAAGAAGGTGGACTTACTAGCCATGCAGCAGTTGTAGGGTTAAGCCTAGGTATTCCAGTAATCGTTGGTGTAAAAGAAGCAACTACATTAATCCGTCATGGTCAAGAAATTACAATGGACGCTGAAACAGGTGTGATATACAAAGGACATGCAAGCGTTCTTTAATAATTAACAAAAAGCTCTAGTGCGGTTTGTTGTACTAGAGCTTTTTCATAAAGGTTGTACACACACTTTATGGAAACTATTAATTTCTTTCTTTAACAGAAGTTGCTTTCTCTTAGAATAGGTCTATTCATTTTTTTATGAAACTAAACGGGCTATAATAACGTATAGAAGGTATAGCTTTTCAAGTAGAAAGGAGAAAAATATGCGAAAAATTTTTCTTGGTTTCATTGTCTACACATTAGCCGAATTGACGTTATTAATAGTCATTGGACAAAATATTGGTGTTTTAAGTACATTATTGCTCATTATTGCTACGAGTGTGATTGGGATTTATGTCATGAAAAATAAAGGTATGAACTCTGTTAAAAATGTGAAAAATACATTGGCACGCGGAGAAGCGCCAGGAGCTGCATTAGTGGATACTTTTTTAACTTTTGGTGGTGGTTTGCTTTTAGCGTTACCTGGATTTTTAACAGATGTCATAGGGTTATTCCTACTCATGCCATTTTCTCGAAAAATGTTCCAACCCATTGTCTATTACTGGATGCGTAAAAAAATGAAAAAAGGTCAATTCATCATCGTTCAAAGATAGAGTTTTCTTTCAGTTTTACAGCTAGAAATAAAAAGATAGGGCTCAGTAATATACCATAAAAGCCAAATAATAGAATAGAGGCAGCGCTGATAAAGAATGTATGGAATGTGCGTAGCTGAAGCGTATTGGACCAAAGCATCGAATCGGCTAGCTGCCTTGTTAATTGTACAAATAAATAGAGTAGTAAAATGGCCACACATAAAAAGGTATTGCCATTGAAATAAAAATAAATGCTCATTGGCACAAGAAAAACGCCAATTCCGAAAAACGGTAGTACATCTGCAAATGCTACAATAAATGCTTTAATAATGGCTTGTTCAAATTGAAGGATCATAAAGCCAGCACAAAGAATAAGTAGGGTAATCGTAAATAATTGAAACTCTACAAATAAGAAATAATGAAAAAGTTGCATGATTTTTGCAAAATGAGATTGCCACTCTTGACGATATTTTTTAGGCACATATTGAAAGAACCAATAGCGTGATTTACGTGTTTCTAAAAGCGCAAAGTAATAAGCGACCAAAAAGATGAAAACCTCAATGACATGCTTCATTAATAATTGAAAAAGATCTGCTGTATATACGATGATGGAATCGAAAATGGACAGTGATTTTTCTTTTAAAACTTGTACAAACATGGATTCATATTCACTGAAAAGCGGGAAATTTTGTAAAGTCTCTCGAATTTCTGGGAAAATGACGATAATACTGTTAATAGATATGACAACTAGTAGAAAAATACAGGTTAATATTAATACTTCCACAATAATTGCTGCAATCCAATACGCAATCCTACAATATTTGTGTAAAAAATTTATGATAGGATACGTCGAAAATGATAAAAAAATTGCGAGTGACACAGGTAATACAAACCAAAGTATGACTAAATAAAAAATAAATAGCAAAACGCTCGTAGTTCTTTCGTATGAAAAATACTTTAAATTCCTCATTTTTACAAATTCACCCCAAACCAATTGATAAATTAATGTCAAAATATACAAAAAAATCTCTTTAGGACAATTATATAGTCGTTCGGACGTCTTTTTCTTTATTTGGAGGATTTTCATTCACAAAGCTGTCAAAAATGATTATAATAGCAATGTAAGCGATTTACTTAATGGTTCATATGAGCAAAATTCGTAAATGCAACATAAAAAACGCATTTGCAACAAAAAAATAAGTATGAGGGAGCGATAATTTATGTCAGCAACTAAAGGTTTAGAAGGTATCGTAGCAGCGGAATCTAAAATCAGTTCAATTATCGATGACACACTTACATATGTTGGTTACAACATTGATGATTTAGCAGAAAATGCGTCATTCGAAGAGGTAATTTACCTGTTATGGCATACTCGTTTACCAAAAGAGGACGAGCTAGCTGAATTAAAACAACAATTGGCAGACAACATGTCAATTCCGCAAGCGATTGTCGACCAATTTAAAACATACCCACTTTCAACTGTACATCCAATGGCTGCATTGCGTACTGCAGTATCTTTACTTGGTGTATTCGATGAAGAAGCGGATGTTATGGATCCAGAAGCAAACTACCGTAAAGCAATTCGTCTACAAGCTAAAATTGCTACAGTAGTAACTGCATTTGCACGTGTTCGTAAAGGTTTAGAGCCAGTTGCGCCAAAACCAGAATTAGGATATGCGGCAAACTTCTTATACATGCTAAAAGGTGAAGAGCCAGAAGCTATTGAAATTGAAGCATTTGACAAAGCATTAGTGTTACACGCTGACCATGAATTGAATGCATCTACCTTTACAGCACGTGTATGTGTAGCTACATTATCTGACGTTTATTCAGGTGTAACTGCAGCGATCGGTGCATTAAAAGGACCACTTCATGGTGGAGCGAATGAGCAAGTTATGAAAATGTTAACTGAAATTGGCTCACTTGAAAATGTTGAATCTTATATTCAAAATAAATTAGACAACAAAGAAAAAATCATGGGCTTCGGTCACCGTGTATATCGTAAAGGCGACCCTCGTGCTCCGCATTTACGCGTAATGTCTAAAAAATTAACTGAGCTAACTGGTAAACCAGAGCTTTACGAAATGTCAGTTAAAATCCATGACATGATCGTAGAACAAAAGAAATTACCTGCAAACGTAGATTTCTTCTCTGCGTCAGTGTATGATTCTTTAGGTATTGATCATGACCTGTTCACACCAATTTTCGCAGTATCACGTACTTCAGGTTGGGTGGCACATATCCTTGAGCAATATGCTAATAACCGCCTAATCCGTCCACGTGCTGAGTATGTTGGACCAGGCATGCAAAAATATGTTCCAATCAGCGAGCGCTAATTTGGAAAATATGCTAGAATGTTTGGGACTGTGTTATCACTAACACAGTCCTATGATTATGAATTTAGGAGGCAACAGAATGTCAAACAAAATTGTAGTTGAAAATGGCGTACTTAATGTACCAAACAATCCAGTAATTCCTTTCATCGAAGGTGATGGAATTGGTCCAGATATCTGGGCAGCAGCATCACGCGTAATTGACGCAGCAGTAGAAAAAGCTTATAACGGTGAAAAGAAAATTGAATGGTTAGAAGTTTTAGCTGGTGAAAAAGCATTTAACCAAACTGGTGAATGGTTACCACAAGAAACTTTAGACAAAATTAATGAATACTTAATCGCAATCAAAGGTCCTCTTACTACACCAATCGGTGGTGGTATCCGCTCTCTTAACGTAGCATTACGTCAACAACTTGACTTATATGTATGCTTACGCCCAGTACGTCACTTTGATGGAGTGCCTTCTCCAGTTAAACGCCCAGAAGACGTTGATATGGTTATCTTCCGTGAGAACACTGAAGACATCTACGCTGGTATTGAATTCGAATCTGGTTCAGAACAAGCTCAAAAAATCATCAACTTCCTACAATCTGAATTTGGTGTAAATCAAATCCGCTTCCCAGAAACTTCTGGTATCGGTGTTAAACCTGTATCTAAAGAAGGTACTGAGCGTTTAGTACGTTCTGCTATCGAATACGCAATTAAACATAAACGCCCATCTGTTACTTTAGTTCATAAAGGTAACATCATGAAATTCACTGAAGGTGGATTCAAAAAATGGGGTTATGAATTAGCAGAAAAAGAATTTGCTGATCAAACTTTCACTTGGAACCAATACGATGCTATCAAAGCTGAACAAGGTGAAGAAGCAGCAAACAAAGCTCAATCTGATGCTTTAGCAGCTGGCAAAATCTTAGTGAAAGATTCTATCGCTGATATCTTCTTACAACAAATCTTAACTCGTCCAACTGAGTTCGATGTAGTAGCTACAATGAACTTAAATGGTGACTATATTTCTGATGCTTTAGCTGCACAAGTTGGTGGTATCGGTATCGCTCCAGGCGCGAACATTAACTATGTTACTGGCCATGCGATCTTCGAAGCTACTCACGGTACAGCTCCAAAATATGCTGGTTTAGATAAAGTAAACCCATCTTCAGTATTACTTTCAGGTGTATTAATGCTTGAACACTTAGGATGGCAAGAAGCTGCTGACATGATCACTCAATCTGTTGAGAAAACAATTTCTTCTAAAGTTGTTACTTATGACTTCGCACGTTTAATGGACGGCGCTACAGAAGTGAAATGTTCAGAATTCGCTAATGAGTTAATCAAAAACCTATAATTTTCTATTCTACAATAGAATTTATCGCTAAAGCGGATGCTTTTTTCTGCCGATATAATTAGGGTGACAGTAAATTTTAATTGAATATTTACGATAAACTTGTTTAATTGAGGGAGTGAGATGGAAGTCTCCTCCCTCTTTTAAAATATATAACCTAATTTTAAAGGAGCGTATTCAAATGTCTCTGAAACGAAAAAAAATCTCAGTTATCGGTGGCGGTTTTACAGGCGCTACTGCAGCATTTTTAGCAGCTCAGAAAGAACTTGGTGACGTCGTATTAGTGGATATTCCACAAGTAGAAAACCCAACAAAGGGTAAGGCGCTAGATATGTGGGAGGCAGCACCAATACAAGGGTTTGACTCTTATGTGCAAGGTACTTCCAATTATGCAGATACGGCGAATTCTGACGTAGTGATCATTACCGCTGGTGTTGCACGTAAACCAGGTATGAGCCGTGATGACCTTGTTCAAATCAATCAGAGTGTTATGAAAACTGTTTCAAAAGAGATTGCTACGCATTCACCAAATGCTACAATCCTTGTACTGACAAATCCAGTTGATGCCATGACATACACAGTATACAAAGAAACTGGCTTCCCTAAAAACCGTGTAATTGGTCAATCAGGTGTTCTTGATACGGCTCGTTTCTGTGCATTTGTGGCAGAAGAACTTAAAATTTCAGTGAAGGATATTACTGGTTTTGTATTAGGTGGTCACGGTGACACAATGGTACCGTTAACACGTTATTCATTTGCTGGTGGTATTCCGTTAGAAACACTTATTTCTGCTGAACGTTTAGAAGAAATTGTTGACCGAACGCGTAATGGTGGAGCAGAAATTGTCAACTTACTTGGTAACGGCTCTGCCTATTATGCGCCTGCTGCGGCACTAATAGAGATGGCTGAAGCTATTGTAAAAGACCAAAAACGTATTTTACCATCTATTGCTTATTTAGAAGGCGAGTACGGCTATCATGATTTATACTTAGGTGTTCCTACATTACTTGGCGAAAACGGTATTGAAAAAATCTTTGAGCTAGAATTAACGGACAAAGAAAAAGCAGCTTTAGATCAATCGGCAGAAGCAGTTCGTAATGTGATGAAAATTTTAGTGTAGAATATCAGTCTAAATCTTAAAGCGAGTAGGGAATGTTCCTGCTCGTTTTTTTATGTTTCCAGGGTTGAGAAAGGTAAGGTTCTTCTGCTTTTCATTGTACTTTTAGCATAAAATTGATACTATGAATGTAGTATGATAGAAAAGGGGTTGGCGTATCTTTGCTTCAAAAAAATAGTAAACTTGGTCTCACAATCGATGAAATTACAGTTGGCGAGAAAATCCATATCACTGAAAAAATTGAAGATAGGGATCTATTGCTTTATTTAGGCCTTACAAACGATAGTAACCCGCTTTATATTCAACATGATTATGCGGCTATGACACCTTTTCAAAAGCCAATTGTGCCGACAATTATGTTAAATGGTATTATTACATCAGCTGTGTCAAAGTATATTCCAGGACCAGGTGCACGAATTATTGAGCAACATTTGAAATATTTAGGACCTCTCTATCATTATGAATTGTTCGATACGCTATTAGAGGTTACAGCAATCAATAAATATGACAATACCATCACTGTCTCTGTCCACTCCTATAATGAGCAGAAACAGCTTGTAATTGAAGGTTTATTGCTTGTGACTCCACCACTTGCGCTATAGACGTCTTGAGATTTGAAATGGGGGTTTCAAATCACTAACGGAGGCATTAGACATGACAAAAACGATTTTAGTAATTGAAGATGAATTTTCGATTGCAACATTATTGAAATATAATTTAGAGCAGGCAGGCTATGAAGTAGAGACGGCTGCTGATGGTCAGGAAGGGCTTGAAAAAGCAATCGCTTTACAGCCAAATTTAATTCTTTTAGATTTGATGCTTCCAAAACTAGATGGCATGGAGGTCTGTAAACAAATACGACAGCAACGTATGAATACGCCAATTATTATGCTAACTGCGAAAGATGACGAATTTGATAAAGTTCTTGGTCTTGAGTTGGGAGCAGATGATTACATGACAAAGCCTTTTAGTCCTCGTGAAGTTTTAGCGCGTGTCAAGGCTGTATTAAGACGTTTCACGCAAAACGTTGTCGCAGATGATAAGGATGAGGCGCAGGAAAAAATGTATGAGTTTGGACAACTGCGCGTGTACCCAGAGCGATTTGAAGTATTTTTACAGGATGAGGCACTGGAATTTACACCAAAAGAGTTTGAGCTACTCATCTATTTACTTGAAAATAAAAATCGTGTATTAACACGTGATCAGCTATTAAGTGCTGTATGGAAATATGATTTTGCTGGCGATACTCGAATTGTGGATGTACACATTAGCCACCTTCGCGATAAAATTGAAGAAAATAGCCGTAAGCCGATGTTTATAAAAACAATTAGAGGTCTTGGTTATAAATTTGAGGAGCCGAAAACGACATGAAATCGATGAGCAACCGCTTATTCTTGACATTCATGCTTTTACTTGGAACGATACTAGCTGTCCTAATGATTGTTATAGGTCAGCTTTTTCCTGTTTATATAAAGCAATATAACGAGCAAGCATCCACTGAGATAAGGACATCAATGGACCAAGTAATCGATGAACGCAAAATGGATTTAACAAAGGAAGATCAGGAAGCCTTGTACGCAGCTCAGGCTATGGAACGAGACGAATCCTTATTGAACTATGTCCGTGCTCGCCTTTACGGAGTACTGGCTATTCTCTTTACCATCACGTTGATATTAATAGCAATTATAAGTCGTTATATGATACGTAACTTTACAGCACCGATTGATAATGTGACCGACACGGCCCTTGAGCTTGCAAAGGGTAACTATCGTGCGCGTGCTCAAGAAAATGAACATGAGCGGATGATCCCACTGAGTCATTCCATAAATATATTGGCACGGAATTTGCAAGATATTACAACGATACGTGAAGTAGAGGAAGAAAGACTGAAAACCTTAATTGAAAATATGGGAAGCTCCCTAATGATGATTGGTCGTGAGGGGAATATTTCCATTGTAAATCGAGTATTTCTAGAACGCTTTGGAATGCAGCTTGATGATGTCCAAGGAAAGGTTTTTCGTACAATAGGCTTACCTAAATCATTAGAACAATTTATCGATCATGTCTTTCTGACAGAAATGCCTTATCGACAACAAATTAAAATGGAAGTCCAGCAAGAGCTTTATAACAAAGAAGTTTATGGGGCACCAGTCATCGGGGATCATGGGCGATGGCTTGGCGTTGTTATCGTTATGCATGATATAACGGAACTAGTTCGATTAGAACAAATTCGGAAAGACTTTGTTGCGAATGTATCACATGAATTACGCACACCTATTACATCTATTAAAGGCTTTTCAGAAACTTTATTGGATGGGGCCTATAAAGACGAAAAAATGCTGATTTCCTTTTTGGAGATTATATATAAAGAAAGTAATCGACTTCAAATGCTGATTCAAGATTTACTAGAGCTCTCAAAGATCGAGCAGCATGGTTTTACTGTCAATATTATGCCGATGGGCTTACAGGATGTTCTAATTCGTGGAGCAGAATTGACAGCTCCGCGTTTGGATGAAAAAAATATGAGCTTCCAGGTGGATATCGAACGAGATGTCCAGGTTATGGGGGATGCCAATCGTATCATTCAGATTGTGACGAATTTAATTACCAATGCGATTACATATTCACCTGAAAACACAACTGTTTCTATTCGATTAAAGGAAAATGAAACACATGGCATTATCGAAATAGAGGATCAAGGGATTGGAATTGAAAAGCATGAAATCGCCCGCGTTTTTGAAAGATTTTATCGAGTGGATCGAGCGAGAAGTCGTAATTCTGGTGGAACAGGCTTAGGGTTAGCGATTGTTAAGCATTTAGTCGAGGCGCATCATGGCCGAATTCAAGTAGAGAGTGAAGTCGGCATAGGAACTAAAATGATTGTCATGATTCCGAAAAATTAACAAATCCTTTACATGAACAACACGTTACATTCATATTTGGGCACTATACTTATCTCTAGAAACCCCCAATATGATTGTTAAGACGATGACCATAAAAATCTAATAGAAGATTTTTAAATGCTTTATATTCGCCCAGAAAGAATTTAGTGTTTTTTAAACACTAGGTTCTTTTTCTGTTTTACAGGGAAGGTAAATAGGTGTAAAGTATAGTAGCATAACGTTTAACAACCATCTTACCCGCGATTGTCTGTTAGACGAACACTTTGACAGTCAGTGAATCAACCTTCTTATCATTCGAATCGTGTTTTCCTGACTGTTGAGGCACAGAAAAAAATGAGAGAAGGATGACCATGAAAATCGTCAAAAGTATCGTGCAAATCGGCTATCTTTATATCCTATTATTAATCGGAAATACTATTGCACGCCTACTTCATTTGCCGATTCCAGGGAGTATAATAGGACTTGTCCTATTATTTTTGCTGTTACAGTTTCATATAATTAAGCTTGAATGGATTGAATTAGGAGCAGCCGTACTATTAAGTGAACTCTTATTATTCTTTATTCCATCTGCCATCGGTGTTATTGATTATCATGCCTTATTCGGTCTGCAGGGAATGAAGGTTGTGCTGGTCATTGTCGTGAGTGCCATTGTGGTAATGTTTGTTACGGGGTATACAGCACAATGGCTAGAGCAGCGAAAGAAGGGTGATGCGATATGACTTTATTAATCGCCATTGTCAGCTTACTTGGGACGGTTGCTATTTTTTATATTTGTAAAATGTTTTATAAAAAATATAAAAAAGAATGGCTGACACCTATGCTGATTACACCTTTAGTCATTATAGGTATTTTACTACTGACAGGTATATCTTATAAATCCTACAATTCTGGAGCGAGTGTCTTAACAAATTTACTAGGACCAGCAACCGTTGCGTTTGCCGTTCCTATATATAAAAATGTCAACCTATTAAAAAAACACGCATTTGAAATTTTCATCAGCATTGCTGTTGGTTCTGCGGTTGCTATTGTGTCATCCTTTATGATGGCTCTATTTGTGGGCTTAAATGATGAGTTGGTGCATAGTTTAGTGCCACGTTCTGTCACAACTCCTATTGCGATGGATATTTCTAATATGATTGGTGGTTCTCCTACGCTTACAGCTGTTTTCGTTATGACGACTGGTATTTTAGGGAGCTTGTTAGCACCAATCGTTATCAAAGTATGTCGTTTCCACAGGCCTTCATCTAGGGGCTTAATGCTTGGTATGGGTGCACATGGAACGGGTACATCTAAAGCATTTGAATTTGGAGAGCTAGAAGGCACCTTTGCTAGTCTAGCGATGATCGTTGCTGCATTAATTAGTATTGTATTATCCACTACCGTTTTCCCAGTATTTGAACATCTGGTTATCAATATCCTGTTGCCATAAAAGGTAACAGGATTTTTTTGCAATAATAAGCTTTTGTTAAGCGTGTGATACAGAGGATTCTGTCCTTTACAATCATTATATGAAAATATTTTGAAACTTTTTATAAAGGTTCACCGTAAACAATAGTACTAAGCAAAAGGAGGAACAGACATGAGTGTGAAAAGGACACTAATGATTGTTGGACTTGGAATATTTGGAATTATTGCACTTATTACAGTTTTTACATCATGGTACACGGTAGATGAATCAGAGCAAGCTGTGGTTATTACATTTGGTCGTGCCGATGATACAGTAACAAATCCAGGTCTTCATTTTAAATTACCTTGGCCCGTCCAATCCGTAGAAATTTTGTCAAAAGAAACGTTTAGTCTGCAATTTGGTTATAAGCAAAATAAAGCAGGTGAGTTAGAGGCATACGACGCCGAAACAAAAATGATTACAGGGGATGAAAATATTGTCTTAACAGACCTTGTTGTTCAATGGAAAATTACAGAGCCTAATAAGTTTTTATTTAATTCGCAAGATCCAGAAAGAATACTACATAGCGCGACATCGAGTGCCATTCGTTCTATCATCGGAAGTTCTTCTATCGATGCAGCGTTAACAGAAGGTAAAGCTGACATCGAAGCAAATACTCGCCAATTATTAGTTTCTCTTATTGAAAAATATGATATTGGAATAAGCGTTTTAGGTGTGAAATTGCAAGATGTAGAATTGCCAAATAAAGATGTGCGTGCAGCATTCACTGCTGTAACAGATGCACGTGAAATGAAAAATACAAAAATAAACGAAGCTGAAAAATATGAAAACCAACGCATTAATGAGGCTCAGGGTGAACGTGATGCGATTATGTCCAAGGCTAAAGGTACTAAAACAGCCCGTATCGAGCAAGCTCAAGGGGATGTAGCCGTCTTTAATAAAATGTATGAGCAATACAAGGGAAATCAGCAAATTACAAGAGAGCGATTAATATTAGAGACGCTTGAAAATGTCTTGCCAAAAGCCCAAATTTACATTATGAATGATGACGGTAGTACGATGAAGTATTTACCACTTCAGCAACTACAGCCTCAACAGTCGCAACAGACACAAACAGAGAAAAAAGAGGGGAGCGGTAACTAATGGACCAAAAAAATAAGGATCTAGAAAAATTCCTCAATTTCTTATCTGGTAAAAGTAAAAAAGCTGCTCCTTCAGAAGGTGATTCGGGGGACAATGTAGTTAAAATGTCGAAGAAAGGACCGAAGAATCCTAAAAAATATATCTCTCTAGCTGTAACATTGACGATCATATTCGCTCTAGCGATTACTTTATTAGCGAATATTTATATCGTTAAAGAATCAGAGTATGCAGTTGTTCGGCAGTTTGGAGAAGTTGTTAAGTTTGAACGTGAACCAGGTTTAAATATGAAAATTCCTTTTATTCAAAGTGTCACGAAGTTACCAAAAAACCAAATGACATATGAGATTTCGGAAGAAGAGATTAATACAAAGGATAAAAAACGAATT
The DNA here is from genome assembly GCF_029916965.1 of Lysinibacillus sp. 1 U-2021. NCBI lineage: Bacteria > Bacillati > Bacillota > Bacilli > Caryophanales > Bacillaceae > Lysinibacillus > Lysinibacillus sp. 1 U-2021. The sequence goes on along the minus strand of NZ_CP123966.1, from coordinate 2,289,163 downwards.
ATTATTGATAATTATGCTGTATGGCGTATTACGGATCCTAAGCTATTAATTTCGAATGCTGGTACGATAGAAAAAGTTGAATCACGTATGGAAGAATTCATTTATTCTGTTATTCGCTCTGAACTTGGCCGAATTAACTATACTGAGATCATAAATGATGAGGATTCTTCTCGAGGCAGCATAAACGATCAAGTAACTGAACGTGTTAATGAACTTCTTTCCAACGATAACTATGGTATTGAAGTAGTAGATGTGCGTATACGTCGCATTGATTTACCAACAGAAAATGAACAATCCGTTTTTACGAATATGATTTCAGATCGTGAATCAATTGCCCAAAAGTACTTGTCAGAAGGAGATGCACAGAAACGTCGTATTGAGGCACAAACAGATCAACAAGTACAAGAAATGCTTGCTAAAGCAAGTAAAGAAGCTGCTTTAATTCAAGCTGAAGGAGAAGCAGAGGCTGCAAAGATTTACAATAAATCTTTCTCTCAAGATCCTGAATTTTATTCTTTATACCGCACACTAGAATCGTATAAGAAAACGGTTGGGGAAGATACGGTTATTATCTTGCCAGCTACTTCACCATATGCCAACATCTTGTCTGGTTATATAAAATAAGTTTAAAGTCGTCTCTGTCTTGAAGGAGACGACTTTTTTGTTGCACTAGAATTATAACTATCCGTGAAATCAAATTATTATAGGAAGAAAATAATAGAAATTTATAAGTTTGTATTCCCCAATCAGCTATAATTTGATAGAATGATAATGTTTAAAAAAGAATGGTTGGGGGTAAGGGCTTTGAAATTACAAATTAGCAAATGGCTCCAAAATTTAGGGATTGCTTGTAGTATAGCTTCGATAGTAACACTTCTCTTCCGTCTATCCGATTTTTCGTGGGTGACGAAGAGTGTTTATCATATACCAGTATTTTTTGTTTGTATCTTTTTAGTCAGTATTATTATTGCAGATGATGTAAGAAACCTTTTTAAGAAATTATTTTGGTATGAAAAAAGAAAGGTCAAGCGTCCTATTTGGCAAGTTGGAATTGGCTTAATCTTCTTTTTGGCACAAATTAGTACAGTAATGGTATTTAATCAAGAGCTAACATATCCACAATTAGGCGGCATGCCGTTATTCCTTGTGTTTGCTTTTATGAATGCATTTATATTAACTGTCATCTATGAAGAAGTTTTTTATCGTACTTCAAATCAATAACAACTATTAGGAACTTTCATTTACAGGAGACTTGTCCTTGAATGAAAGTTTTTGCTTTTTAGTAATGGATGTAATAAGTAAATTATTAACATTTGTCAGTATTGCCCTTATTTAATCTGTAGTACAGTCAAGTTATTGAGAATAGTCAATGACTAAACTTGATAGGCGGATGCATACATACCATATTGAATTTTTTAACCTAGTTTTAACCTTTAGTATGTATGATAAGCAAAGATTCATTTTAATAGGAGGTAATAAAGATGAAAAAGGTCGTGTTTGGAAGTGCTTTAGCAGTCGGATTATTATTTAGTGGGGCAGGGCAATCCTCTGCTAATAGCCTAATTCAACCAATTGATATTCAAGGCATGGATCTAGAATCGGCATTACAGGCAGTTCAATCGCAGCGAGCACAGCTGTTCGAAAATCAGCTTAAGGATCAACTAGAGGGGATTCATCAACGAAATCAGCAGCTAGCTGATTTGAATGCACAGCAAGGTCAAATGGATGTTTTAAGTAATTCACAGCAAATGGATATGCTCCGTTTACAAAGCATGAATAGTAAACGGAATGAGGCTTTTGATGTAATGACTAATTTTGTGAAAAAAATGCAGGATAGTCGTTCATCTATTATAGGTAATATGCGTTAAGGGTGTTAAAATATTTTAAACAAGTCAACCGCCGTGCGCGCGGTTGGCTTTTTTGAATGAAAAGAAATGCTAAAGTAGTGGATAGAGACTTAAAATTGGTGGATAAACCATTAAAAATAATGGATAACCTTGAGGATGGACGCCTGCTTTTTTTACTTGAAATGTATTGTTATGATAAAGTAGAAGTAGAAGACAACGCAGGAGGATAAAATCATGACCAAGGAAAAATTACTATTATTGGACGGTAATAGTTTAGCGTATCGCGCGTTTTTTGCGTTGCCATTGCTAACGAATGATAGTGGCATTCATACGAATGCTGTATACGGCTTTACAACAATGCTACAAAGAATATTAGAGGAAGAACAGCCAACCAAAATATTGGTTGCTTTTGATGCTGGGAAAACAACCTTCCGCCATGAAACTTTTACAGAATATAAAGGAGGACGTCAAAAGACTCCACCAGAATTATCAGAGCAATTTCCTTATTTACGAAAGCTCATTGATGCGTATGGTATTAAGCAATATGAGCAGGAATTATATGAAGCGGATGATATTATCGGAACGCTTGCTAAAGAGGCTTCATCACAGGATATGGATGTCATCATCGTTTCTGGAGACCGTGATTTAACTCAGCTGGCGACAGAGCAAGTAACCGTTTATATAACGAAAAAGGGTATTACGGAAATAGAGAAAAATACACCAGCCTTTATTGCGGAAAAGTACGGATTAACGCCGCTCCAAATTATTGATATGAAAGGCTTGATGGGGGATTCCTCCGATAATATTCCTGGTGTACCAGGCGTCGGGGAAAAAACGGCTGTAAAATTATTAAAAGAGCATGGCTCCGTTGAAGCACTTTATGAAGCAATGGATACATTGAAAGCTTCTAAAATGAAGGAAAAGCTTGTAGCTAATGAAGAGCAAGCCATCATGAGTAAGAAACTGGCAACGATTTATACGGATGCTCCAATCACCATTTCACTGGCTGATCTTGCCTATAATGGGCCAAAAGAAGATGAATTAATCAATGTGTGGCGTGAGCTTGGCTTTAAATCGCTGCTTGATAAAAGTGACTTTACAGTGCAAGAAGAAGAACAGGCGCCTCTCGATTATGACCTTGTCCAGGAAGTTCGACCTGAGGATTTAAAAGACGTGATGGCTGTGCATGTAGAGCTTGAAAACGAGCACTATCATACCTGTCAGCAGCTAGGAATTGCCTTATCAGATGGCGTAAAGACGCAATATATTCCATTTGATAAAGCAGCAAAATCAGATATTCTCCGTCGTTGGCTAGAAGATGCCACAAAAATAAAATATATGTCCGATTCTAAGGCAGCTCAAGCATCATTAAAGCGAGCTGGGATTCAATTAGCTGGCGTTGACTTTGATTTGCTACTTGCCTCTTATATTAATAATCCAGCATTAAGTGGCGATGATATCGCAACACTTGCAAGGGAACTAGGCTACTATGATGTCCAAGCAGATGAAGCGGTATATGGAAAAGGTGCCAAGCGTGCAATACCTGATCTGGACCAACTTGCACAGCATGTTAGCCGTAAAGCTTTTGCAGTATGGTCATTACAGCCGAAACTGGAAGCCTTATTAAAGGAAAATGAACAATTCGATCTTTATAAAAACCTAGAGCTACCATTGGCAGGAATTTTAGGTGAAATGGAAAGCGAAGGGATTACGGTTAACCGCGCTACGTTAGAGCAAATGGGGCAAGAGCTTAATGATAAACTTGTGGTAATTGAGCAAGAAATTTATGCAGAAGCTGGAGAAACCTTTAATATTAATTCACCAAAACAATTAGGTGTGATTCTATTCGATAAGCTAGGGCTACCTGTGATTAAAAAGACTAAGACAGGCTATTCAACTGCTGCAGATGTCCTAGAAAAACTACAGTCAGAGCATGCTATCATCGAACATATTCTGTTGTATCGCCAACTTGGAAAATTACAATCCACATATATTGAAGGCTTACTAAAGGAGATTCATGAATCAGATAGTAAAGTGCATACGCGCTTCCAGCAAGCTTTAACTGCAACAGGGCGTTTAAGCTCAACAGACCCAAATTTACAAAACATCCCAATTCGTTTAGAGGAGGGCCGCAAAATTCGTCAAGCCTTTGTACCTTCAAAAGAGGATTGGATATTATTTTCTGCTGACTATTCGCAAATTGAATTACGCGTTCTTGCACATATGTCAGAAGATCAAAACCTTGTTGAGGCTTTCCGTGAAGGAATGGACGTTCATACACGTACAGCTATGGATGTATTTCATGTGTCAGAAGATAAGGTAGATAGTAATATGCGTCGCGCAGCGAAAGCTGTTAACTTTGGAATAGTCTACGGTATTAGTGATTATGGTCTATCCCAAAACTTAGATATTACGCGTAAGGAAGCAGCTAATTTTATTGAAAAGTATTTCGCAAGTTTCCCTGGTGTAAAACAGTACATGGATGACATTGTACAAAATGCGAAATTTAATGGTTATGTGACAACGATATTAAATAGACGCCGTTATTTACCGGATATTACAAGTTCAAACTTTAATTTAAGAAGCTTTGCTGAGCGTACGGCGATGAATACGCCAATTCAAGGTAGTGCAGCGGATATCATTAAAAAGGCAATGATTGATATGGATGCTCGATTGAAAAAAGAAAAGATGCAGGCAAAACTGCTGCTTCAAGTGCATGATGAACTAATCTTTGAGGCACCAAAGGAAGAGATTGCCTTGCTAGAAAAAATAGTACCAGAAGTCATGGAGAACGCTATTGAGCTTGCTGTACCGCTTAAAGTAGATTTTAACAATGGCTCAACTTGGTACGAGGCAAAATAAGGAGGGATTCAAATGCCTGAATTACCAGAGGTAGAGGGTGTCGTCCAGGCATTGAAGCCAACAGTTGAAGGACGTACCATTCAACAGGTTCAGCTTTCCGAACGAGTACATTTCTCTTTTAGTGAGGGTAAACAATGTATTGTCAAACAAGCAGAGCCTGATGCATTTGAAAGTACTTTGTCCCAGATGACCATTACCAAAATTGAACGAAGAGCAAAATATATTTTCTTTCATTTGATGAAGGATGATGTTCCATATGTTCTTGTTAGTCACTTAGGGATGACAGGTGCTTGGTTTGTTGTGAATTCACCCGATGAAATTAATGAGGCGAAGTTTCAAAAGCATATCCATGCAACATTTGAAATGGCAGATGGAGGATACTTGATTTATTCAGATATTCGCCGTTTTGGTGAACTTCGTTTTCTGACAAAAATTGAAGATCATGCGCCATTGACAAAAATGGCACCAGAGCCATTTGATGAGCATGCATGTGAATTTTTTATAACAAAATCTAAGCTACCGAAATATGAAAATAAAGCTGTAAAAGAAGTAATTATGGATGGGCAAGTCATTTCGGGCTGTGGCAATATTTATGCAACAGAGGCATTGTTTGCTCAGAAAATTCACCCTGCACGCAAAATGAGCCGCATTAGTGAAAAGCGGAAGCGAGCATTATTTGAGGAGATTGTTGCCGTCCTACGTCAAAGCATTGAAGCGGGTGGTTCAACTATTTCTGATTATCGGAATATTAATGGGGAAGCAGGGAGTATGCAGAATCGATTAAAAATGTATGGGAAAAAGGTATGTCCAACATGTGAAACGGCAACAAGTCAAATGACAATTGGAGGGCGCACCTCTGTCTATTGCCCAAATTGTCAACATTAAAGGGGATTTAGCAATGATTATCGGACTTACAGGAAGTATTGCAAGTGGAAAAAGTACAGTAGCTAAAATGATGAGCGAACTGGGTTTACCGATTGTTGATGCAGATGTCGTAGCACGAGATGTCGTAGAACCTGGAACAGAGACATTAGCTTTGATTGCTGAAAGTTTTGGACAAGCTATCTTGCTTGAGGACGGCAATTTAAATCGAACTATGCTGGGTGATATCATATTCCATGAGCCTGCCAAACGCAAAACGTTAAATGATATCATGCATCCAGCAATCAGAAAAGAAATGTTACGTCAGCGTGATGCCTATTTAGAAGCAGGACATGAACATGTTGTGATGGACATTCCTTTGTTATTTGAGAGTAAGCTTCAACATTTTGTGGAACGTATCATTGTGGTATCGGTCAGTGAAGAAGTTCAGCTTCGACGTTTAATGGAACGAAATAATTTAACTAAAGAAGATGCATTGGCACGTATACACTCTCAACTGCCGATGTCTGTCAAAGAAAAGGGTGCACATGCGGTCATTTATAATAACGAAAATATAGAAAGTACAGCAGAACAATTAAAAAAAATCCTGCATTATTGGGATGTTATTTAATGAGTTCTTCTATGATGCGTAGCAAGCCGATCTTGCTACGCATTTTTTTATGGGGAAACGCCATAATAAAGAATAATTTTTCAGAAAATAAGAACTTTTATATTCTCAATATATAATGTTCATCTTTTTTAAAATTGTGTTATACTAATCACCATAAAGTATATAATTAATTAATCTGAGTATGTACTCACAGGAGGATATTATAAATGACAGTATCAATTGCTATTAATGGTTTCGGGCGTATCGGACGTATGGTTTTCCGCCAGGCTATCGTACAACAAGATTTAAACATTGTTGCAATTAACGCAAGCTATCCTGCAGAAACGTTAGCACATTTGATTAAGTATGACACAAATCACGGAACATTTGAAGGTACGGTAGAACCAGCAGGCGATGCTTTAGTTGTAAATGGTAAACGTGTTCAAATTATTAGTGAACGTGATCCTTTAAAATTACCTTGGTCTACAATGGGTGTAGATATCGTTATTGAAGCTACAGGAAAATTTAATGAGCGTGATAAAGCAGCTATGCACTTAGCAGCTGGCGCGAAAAAAGTAATCTTAACAGCACCGGGTAAAAACGAAGATGTAACAATTGTTTTAGGTGTAAATGATGACAAATTGGATATTGCTAAACATGATGTTATTTCAAATGCTTCTTGTACAACAAACTGCTTAGCGCCAGTAGCAAAAGTATTGAATGACACATTTGGTATTGAGAATGGTTTAATGACAACAGTTCATGCTTATACAAATGACCAAAAGAACTTAGACAATCCGCATAAAGATTTACGTCGTGCACGTGGATGCGCCCAATCCATTATCCCAACATCTACAGGTGCAGCGAAAGCATTAAAATTAGTTTTACCTGAATTAGAAGGTAAAATTCATGGTATGGCACTTCGTGTTCCAACACCAAACGTATCTTTAGTTGATCTTGTAGTAGATTTAAATACAGATGTAACAGTTGATGCAGTCAATGCAGCATTTGTAAAAGCGGCAACAGAAGGTCCAATGAAGGGTATCCTTAATTTCTCTGTTGAGCCATTAGTATCTTCTGATTACAATACAACAACTTATTCTTCAACAGTTGATGGACTTTCTACAATGGTGTTAGGCAACCGCAAAGTAAAAGTACTTGCTTGGTATGATAACGAGTGGGGCTACTCTGCACGCGTTGTTGACCTTGTAAAAAAAGTGGCAAATGCTTTAGAAACGGTAAACGCGTAATAATTTCTATAGAGAGCACATTGAAATCGAAAAGGTTTCAATGTGCTCTTTTTTTACAGAAACTTTTCTTGTACTTCAGGTGCTTTAGATTTATCATGAGCTCACAAACGTGAATGCACTTTTCTTACATGTAGGAAATTTGTTATAATAGATATATTAAATTGTTGTAAACCAGGAGAGTAATTATATGAGATGTCCATCTTGCCAATTTAACGGAACGCGTGTTGTGGATTCGAGGCCAGTAGATGATAATAAAGAAATTCGTAGACGTCGTGAATGTGAGTCATGTGGCTTCCGTTTTACAACGTTTGAAAAAATTGAAGAGACACCATTAGTCGTTGTGAAAAAAGAAGGTTCACGAGAAGAGTTTAGCCGTGAGAAGGTGCTTCGTGGGCTTATTCGTGCTTGTGAAAAACGTCCAGTGGCACTTGATGTGCTGGAGGAACTTGTTCTGTCCATTGAAAAAGATCTTCGTCGTATTGGAAATTCGGAAGTACGCTCAGAAGATGTTGGCGAAATGGTCATGGACCGCTTAGCCAAAATTGATGAGGTTGCCTATGTGCGTTTTGCGTCGGTCTACCGTCAGTTTAAAGATATCAATGTCTTTATTGAAGAAATAAAAGACATTATTCAACGTCAAACGGAGAAGAAATCATAGCAAACAGAGAGGATGAATGCCGTTGATTCATTTATATAAGGAATTGCAGCCTGGCGATCCTTTCGACATTCGTCTACCTCATGCATTTTCTACACAAGAGCGTCAATTAGTTACATTATTTTATCAACCATTAACGGGATCAGAGCCAGTTAGCCTCTATTTAACATTATGGGCAGAAGCAGAGCAAATGCCAAAGCAGCAAATGACACATTATTATTTAATGAATGTGCTAGGGCTACCAATTGGTAAAGTGTTTGAGGCTCGTATTGCTTTAGAAGCTATTGGTTTGCTGCGTACATGGAAAAAAGAAAATGCTGGTGAGCGTAGTTTTTTATATGAGCTACAGCGCCCATTAGATGCAGATAGCTTTATGAAAGACCCGCTGCTGTCGATGTTTTTGTTTAGTAAAATTGGAGAGCAGGCTTATCGCAACTTACGTCAGCGCTTTATGTCACCTGTAAAGGACACGGCGTTTAAGGATGTATCTCGTGCTTTTATTGATGTCTACAAGCCTGTTCATGCCAATATTCCATCAGATTTACAAGTGGATACGAGTCCTAAGGATAAACAAAAAGTGTATCCATTTTATTTGGAGCAATTCGATTTTGATTTATTGCAAGCCGGTTTGTCTGAGCAATTGGTACCTTCCAATTTGTTGACATTTGAAGTGCGTGAAGCCATAGCCAAGTTGGCATTTTTATATCATTTAACAGCCCTTGATATGCAAAAAGTAGTCATACTTGCTTTAGATGATGATTTAGGCATTTCTCAGGAACGTTTACGAAAGGCTGCTGCTGATTTTTATAAATTAACCGTATCCAAGGAGCCGCCAAAACTTGCCCGTGTCACCGATCCTCTACCAGTAGCAGAAGCGGGACAAAAAACCAAGGATCAGGAACTTCAACACTATTTAGAAACAACGGCGCCTGTCCAAGTTTTAAGAGATATAAATAATGGTAAAGAACCATTACAAACCTCAGTCCAACTTGCAGAAAATTTAATCGTTCAACATGGCATGCCAATTGGAGTGGTTAATGCATTGTTAGAATACGTTATGCTAACAACAGATATGAAGCTCCCTAAAAAATATGTGGAAACGATTGCTGATCATTGGGTACGAAAAAATGTCCAGACCGCTAAGGAAGCAATGGAACTTGCACGTCAAGAGCATGATAAATATACAGCTTGGAAAAACAAGCCGCAAACGTCCAATAAAACGAGTCAACAGACAAAAGGACGTTCAAGATATCAACGTGAAGAAAAAGTGCCTGAATGGTTCTATAAACGAAATGATAAATCCGATGCAGGAGAATCCCCGATTGATCATACTGATTTTGAAAAAGAAAGACAAAAAATTCTTGAAAAATTAGGGAATATACAAAATAAGGTAGGTGAATGACAATCGAACCCATTAATGGACCACTAAAACGAGCAATTAATGTACCTTCATTTCAAGCACGATATGAAGCGATGCGACGAGAAATTTTAGAACATCCGCGTGTGGAGGAATTTATAGCTCAACATGCAGAAGAACTAAACTACGAGAACATTGAGCGAAACCTACCAAAGCTTCAAGAATATATTAGTCAATCTACTGTGTGCTGTGGCTGTGACAATACTGACAATTGCACAAATTATTTAAAAGGCTTCATCCCGCAGTTAAGAGTTGTCAGAAAGTCGTTAGAGATTGATTATGTCCAGTGTGAGCAAAAGATACGTGAGGACGAGCGCCGAGATGTTGCCAACATGATCGCTAGTATGCATATGCCAAAGGATGTATTGCAAGCTACAATAAGTGATTTATTTATAGATGACCATTCACGAATCGATATTGCCAATAAAGCAACAGATTTTGTAGATAGTATAATAGAAACAGGAAAACTACCGACAAAGGGCTTTTATTTATACGGTGAGTTTGGTGTAGGGAAGTCCTTTGTACTTGGTGCTTTGGCCAATCAATTAGCTAGAATTAAAGTTAAATCTGTGGTAGTTTTCGTTCCAGAGTTTTTACGAGAAATGAAAAATGCCATTGGCGATAATACATTGAATGAGAAAATTGATTATATTAAAAAGGCTCCTGTCTTAATGCTAGATGATTTAGGCGCGGAGACAATGACTGCCTGGACACGTGATGAAATATTGGGGACTATTTTCCATTATCGGATGGCAGAGCAATTGCCAACTTTTATTACGTCTAATTTTAACTATGAAGAATTAGAGCATCACTTAGCTCAGTCACAAAAAGGTGATATTGAGGTTGTCAAAGCGGGACGTATTATGGAGCGAATTAAAGCCCTAACCGTGCCGATCGAAATGCGAGGCAAAAATCGTCGGATGTAACATTGATAGTTGCATTTTTCGACAATCGAGCGTATACTGACTCATATACTTAATATCAATATGCATTGATGAGGACATGAATTTTGTGTATCAGCTTTTAGAGAGGGAAGTCATCGGCTGAAAACTTCCTAGTATGGGCACATTATTTACTACCTACTGAGCAGCGAAAGGGATAATCTTTCGCCGGTCCCTAGCCCGTTAGCTAGCCTTGAGCTTCGTCTGACTTTATGTAAGTCGGAAGGAAGAAGGGTGGAACCACGAGCATACGCTTCGTCCCTTTTGTGAGGGACGGAGCTTTTTTTATTTTTCTCAGATTTCATTGAAATAGTGGTGGCTCCGCTCATATAGGGAGATAAGTCGCTCGCGAAAGTGGTTAACTTGCTCATAGAGAGTAAGAAAATACTCAGAAGCATGAAGATGCCGCTCCGATTGCACTGAGAAATGCTTAAAAAAGCAATGACTCCGCTCAAACCAAGCCGTAGAGTCACACAAATATTGCTCCAGCCAATCATCAAGCATGATGTATTTATCAAAAACAAAGGAGTGCAAAGATTATGTCAGAAATGATTAAATTAACTTTCCCAGATGGCGCTGTAAAGGAATTTGCAAAAGGCACATCAACGGATGACGTAGCATTATCTATTAGCCCTGGCTTACGTAAAAAAGCGTATGCAGGTAAAATTAATGGTGTGTTAGTGGATTTAAAAACACCAATTGAAGAGGATGCAACTATTGCAATCATTACACAAGATGATGAGGCAGCACTTGAAATTTTACGTCACTCAACTGCCCATTTAACAGCGCAAGCTATTAAACGTCTATTCCCAGATGTAAAGCTTGGTATTGGTCCGGTAATTGAAGGTGGTTTCTACTATGATATCGACTCACCAACACCAATCACTGCTGAAGATCTACCAGCCATTGAAAAAGAAATGAAGAAAATTATTGCTGAAAACCTTGAGGTGGAACGCAAAAATGTAAGCCGTGCTGAAGCACAAGCCCTTTATGAAGAAATTGGCGATGAGTATAAATTAGAATTACTTGAAGCCATTCCTGCAGATGAGCAAGTATCTATTTATTATCAAGGCGAGTTTTTTGATCTTTGCCGTGGTATCCACGTACCATCTACGGGTAAACTTCGTGAATTCAAGCTTTTATCATTAGCGGGTGCTTACTGGAGAGGGAACTCTGATAACAAAATGTTACAACGTATTTATGGTACAGCGTTCTTCAAAAAAGAGGAATTAAAACACCACCTTCAAATGCTAGAAGAAGCAAAAGAACGTGATCACCGTAAAATCGGAAAAGAATTAGAACTGTTTACAACTTCCCAAAAGGTTGGCCAAGGTTTACCACTTTGGTTACCAAATGGTGCAACAATTCGTCGTGTTATTGAACGTTATATTGTCGATAAAGAATTATCACTTGGCTATAAGCACGTTTATACACCAGTATTAGGTTCTAAAGAGCTTTATCAAACTTCTGGTCACTGGGATCATTATCAAGATTCAATTTTCCCACCAATGGAAATGGATAATGAAACATTAATTATGCGTCCAATGAACTGTCCTCACCATATGATGGTGTACAAAAACAGCATGCATTCATATCGTAATCTACCATTGCGTATTGCAGAGCTTGGCACAATGCACCGTTACGAAATGTCAGGGGCGGTTTCAGGCTTACAACGTGTTCGTGGGATGACATTAAATGATGCCCATATTTTTGTTCGCCCAGATCAAATTAAAGCGGAATTCCAAAAAGTAGTACAGTTAATTTTAGAGGTTTATAAAGATTTCGATCTTAATGATTACTCATTCCGTTTATCTTATCGCGACCCAGCAGATACTGAGAAATACTTCGATGATGATGCAATGTGGGAAAAAGCACAAAGCATGCTAAAAGAAGCAATGGATGAACTTGGCTTAGACTACTTTGAAGCGGAAGGTGAGGCTGCATTCTATGGTCCTAAACTTGACGTTCAGGTAAAAACAGCGATTGGTAAAGAAGAGACTTTATCTACAGTTCAATTAGACTTCTTATTACCAGAGCGCTTCGACCTAACTTATGTTGGGGAAGATGGTAAGCCTCATCGTCCAGTTGTTATCCACCGTGGTGTTGTATCAACAATGGAACGTTTTGTTGCCTTCTTAATTGAAGAATACAAAGGAGCATTCCCAACTTGGTTAGCACCAGTACAAGTTGAAGTTATTCCAGTATCGAATGAAGCTCACTTCGACTATGCAAAGCAAATTGAAGAGCAACTGACAGCAGCTGGTTTACGTGTGGAAATGGATGATCGTGAAGAGAAGTTAGGCTATAAAATCCGTGAGGCACAAATGAAAAAGATTCCTTATATGCTTGTTATCGGGGATAAAGAGGTTGAGGCAAATGGCGTGAATGTTCGACGTTATGGCTCGAAAGATTCCGAAACAATTAGCTTTGAGGATTTCCTAGCAGCTATTAAAGCAGAAATTACAAAATAAGCTTTAACTAGAGACCCTTGCTTGCCAAAGTGAGGGTTTCTGTATAAAATAAATCTTGCATTTGTATAGAAGAGCTTCATTTTGGTTATGTTAGCACTGATAAGAAAATAAATATTTGACAGCTTATCATATACATGCTAATATAATTAAGGTTAATGAATACAAAGTTTGTGGTTGAAGTAGAGGCTGCCCGCTTCTCACCTGATACAACGCTTTAAAGGCTGTGAACAGGTATGACACGTTGAATTGTTTTGCGTAGACTTGCGCATGCACATATAGCGGGCGGACATCTTCAAAAATGTCCGTCCTTTTTTTATGGACATGACGAGAGGATGTACCGTTCAACCGGGCAAGGCTTTGCCCAAACCATGTATTCGCGACAACTACTTGGAGGTGGATTACTATTAGCAAAGACATGTATGTAAACGAAGGCATTCGCGCACGTGAACTTCGATTAATCGATCACAATGGTGACCAGCTTGGTGTAAAGACACGTAATGAAGCGCTAGAAATCGCCGCTCGTGTAAACTTGGATCTTGTCCTTGTGGCCCCTCAAGCCAAGCCGCCAGTCGCTCGTATCATGGACTATGGTAAATTTAAGTTTGAACAGCAAAAGAAAGACCGTGAAATTCGTAAGAATCAAAAGGTCATCGTAATGAAAGAGGTTCGTTTGAGCCCAACAATCGATGAGCATGATTTCCAAACGAAGTTACGTAATGCGATTAAATTCCTTGAAAAAGGCGATAAAGTAAAATGTAGCCTACGTTTCAAAGGTCGTGCGATCACACACAAAGAGATTGGTCAACGTGTGTTAGATCGTTTTGCTGAAGCTTGTGCTGAAGTATCAACGGTAGAACAAAAACCGAAGATGGAAGGCCGAAGCATGTTCTTAGTTCTTCAACCAAAGAACGAGAAATAATATTAGACGAACAGTTTAGGAGGAATTCGACATGCCAAAAATGAAAACTCACCGTGGAGCTGCGAAACGTTTCAAAAAAACGGGTTCAGGTAAATTAAAATACGACCGTGCTTATGGAAGCCACTTATTCGCAAACAAATCTACGAAACAAAAACGTCACCTACGTAAAGCAAACATCGTATCATCTGGTGACTTCAAACGCATCAAATCTTTACTTGTTTACATGAAATAATTGACTACAAAAAAATACTAACATTCATTTTTAAATGAAAAGCAGGAGGTAATTCATATGCCACGCGTAAAAGGCGGAACAGTGACGCGCAAACGTCGTAAAAAAGTATTGAAATTAGCTAAAGGTTACTATGGTTCAAAACATACATTATACAAAGTTGCTAACCAAGCAGTAATGAAATCAGGTCAATATGCATACCGTGACCGTCGTCAGAAAAAACGTGATTTCCGTAAATTATGGATCACTCGTATCAACGCAGCTGCTCGTATGAACGGTCTTTCTTATAGCCGTTTAATGCACGGTTTAAAAGTTGCAGGTATTGAAGTTAACCGTAAAATGTTAGCTGACCTTGCAGTAACTGATGCTACAGCATTCACTCAATTAGCAGACGCTGCTAAAAAAGCAGTAGCTAAATAATAGCTGACAACATTCACTATTATTTCTGCACCGAAAGCTTAGCGACAGGTGTGAAATATCATAAGTGCAATAAAAAGACTGATGGGTTTTTCCATCAGTCTTTTTTGTGTTAGATTAATAGTATCACGGTTTTAAAGGAGTAAGAGATGGGACAAGCATTATTAGCTTATATGAGCATTGTATCAATTGTATTGCTCATTTTAATGGGGATGGATAAATCACGAGCAAAGAATCATGAATGGCGTATAGCAGAGCGTACATTATTTACACTAGCCATAGCAGGAGGGGCAGCTGGGGGTGTATTGGGTATGTATTTATTCCGCCACAAAACACGTCATAATCGTTTTGCATTTGGTTTTCCCCTACTTGCAGCCATACAAATTTTTATCATTGTGCAGCTCTGGACATAAATGAGAATAATTAAAACACATCCTCATGACGGGGATGTGTTTCGCATAAGCTGTTCAATGGGCTGCTTCCAATTGATTTTGGCGCTTGGATAGTTCAATAATATTTCTTGCTGCAAATATTCAAAGTCGCTTTTGCTGAAGCCTTGTAATGTTGCAGCATCACGCGCACCGACGAAAATGGTTACAACCTCAAATGCATCCTCTGTTGTGCCTAGGTATTTTTCACCTTCAAAAAGAGCACCCTTATAGGAAATAAAGAAATTTTTTCGGACATTTTTAACGTCATCATAGAAATAATACTGGCCTTTTTCATAGGCTTCATCAAGTTTGCGTTTAGGATCGGTTATATAACGAATCGCTTTGTAAAATACATAAATAATAAGCGCTATTACAGCAAGTCGAATTAGTAACGGCAACATGTTTAAATTTCCCCCTTGAAGAAAGGTTATTCTTTCCTATACGATTAGAAGGGTCAAATAGTTTCACTTTTTTATAAAAAATTTTTTAGAAATTTAGGAGAAAAAAATGAATTTACAACAATTGTTTACCATGCAAAAAGAGCTTGATGATTTTATCGAGCAAACACAAAATATTCAGCAAGATGTGTTTCAGGAAAAGGGCTTAGCCTTACTAGTGGAGCTAGCTGAGCTTGCTAATGAAACACGTTGCTTTAAATTTTGGAGCACAAAGGGACCATCAGCACGTGAAGTCATTTTAGAAGAATATGTAGATTCGATTCATTTTATCTTATCTCTTGGCTTATTAAAGGGCTATACATCGATTGAAATGTGGCCTTTCGTAGAAGAAAACAAAGATTTAACAGCTACTTTTTTAGAAACACAAAGTGTTATTTTAGCATTTATTCATCAACCTACAGAGGAGCGTTATTTAGCTATTTGGCAATACTATGGGTTACTAGCGTATAATCTCGGTTTTACATTTGAGGATGTGGTGGGTGCTTATCTTGAAAAAAATCAAGAAAATTATCATCGGCAGCGTTCAGGTTATTAAAGTAAGAAATACACCAATTTTCAGACGATTAAGCTAGGAATATTTCGGTAAACGAAGTATAATAAAATAGATACAAGAAGTAGGAGGCAAAAGGATGACACAACTAGATCCAACATTACAAATGTTTAAAGATTTAACAGATGCGAATGGTATCGCAGGTAATGAACGTGCACCGCGTGAGGTCATGAAAAAATACATTGCACCATATGCAGATACTGTAGAAACAGATAACTTAGGTAGTGTCATTGCTAAAAAAGTTGGCGATGAAAACGGTCCTAAAATTGTTGTAGCAGGACATTTAGATGAAGTAGGCTTCATGGTTACACAAATTGATGACAAAGGCTTTATCAAATTCCAAACAGTAGGTGGCTGGTGGAGCCAAGTTATGCTTGCACAGCGTGTAACAATTACTACACGTAAGGGCGATGAAGTAATTGGGGTTATTGGTTCAAAGCCACCTCATATTTTACCTGCTGATGTACGTAATAAAGTAGTAGACATCAAAGATATGTTTATCGACATTGGTGCAGCTTCTAAAGATGAAGTTCTTGAGTGGGGCGTACGTCCTGGCGATATGGTAACACCGTACTTTGAGTTTAATGTAATGAAAAATGATAAGTATCTATTAGCTAAAGCTTGGGATAACCGTATCGGCTGTGCAATCGCGATTGATGTTATGAAAGCGTTACAAAATGAAAAGCACCCTAATATTCTTTATTCTGTAGGGAATGTACAAGAAGAAGTTGGACTTCGCGGTGCAAAAACTGCTACACATAAAATCCAACCAGATATTGGATTTGCAGTGGACGTAGGTGTAGCAGGAGATACGCCTGGAGTTACAGCCAAAGAATCAACGAGTAAGATGGGGGCAGGCCCTCAAATCGTTGTGTATGATGCATCTATGGTTTCACATCGTGGCTTACGTGAATTCGTATTAGATGTAGCAGATGAGCACAATATTCCATATCAATTTGAAGCGATGGCTGGCGGTGGTACAGATGCTGGCTCCATCCACGTAACAGCAAATGGTGTACCAGCACTATCAATCGGTATTGCAACACGCTATATTCATTCACATGCAGGTATCCTACATCGTGATGATTATGATAATGCCGTTAAATTAATGGTAGAAGTCATTAAAAAATTAGACCGTGATGCAGTCAATAAAATTACTTTTGACTGATACTGCTAAATAGATATAGCATGATTTTGCCTTCTAACAAAATGTTAGGAGGCTTTTTTACTCATTCCAAGGCCAATTAGGACTTGCTAATATTTTATAGAAATCAAAATATAAATTAATGGAAAATATCTGCGAGTAAACTGACAGTTGCTTTTAACTGAGCAACAGCCAAAGTATGTTAAGTTAGCTTATGATAAGAACCATTGCTAGCTTCTAGAAACGTTTAGCGGGCCGAGATTACTGAGAATGAGTGAAGGTGGATAGGTTTCAAGAGGTGTATAGGAGCTACAAGCGAGTTCTTGTGAAGAATAGGGTATTTCCTTTTATACCATCCAAGAAACACCCCGATTTCGCTATAAAGAATTTTCTAAAAGCTGTAAGATACTTTTCCCCATTTCAAGAGGATTGGTTGCAAGTATAGAGGATCGATAATTGGATAGAATCACGACACCTGTTTGCTGTTTTTTATTAAACCCTAGATAACTAGAGAAGCCTTTTGTTGATCCGTTATGCCAAATAATATCGTCTTCAAGTACCCATCCTAATCCGATGCTTACATCTTTTGAAATAGTATGAGTAGCTTGGTGTGTTAATAAATAGCCTGAATTTCGATTGCCCACGTGTATTTTTAAAAATTTTAATAAATCATCAACAGTGGATCGTATAGCGCCCGCTGCCATAAATTCATTCATTTCAAGTGGGGGCTTGTTATGTCCCCGAACAGAATATCCCTTCAATACGGTTTTTTCTTTAGAGGGGGGGATAGAAATAAAGGTATTCGTTAAATTTAAAGGTTCTACGATTCTACGAGTAATGGCTGTTTCAAAGTCAGTGTGAAGTTCATTTGCTAATAAATATCCTAAAAGGCCCATTCCTACATTAGAATATCTAAACTTAACTTTAGGCTCCTGGGTATGGGTTTTAAAATACTGTATTGCCTCATTCAATGAGTAGGGACAAAAGGGGTCACGAGGTGTTTGGTTATCAAAAAGATTATAGATGTTCTTCAGTACACCAAATCCCGGTAGACCAGATGTGTGATTTGCCAAATGCCTCAAAGTTACAGGGTGATTGTCGGGAATTTCAGAAAAGTATTTGGCGATAGAGTCTTCTATCTTCACGATTCCTTCTTGAATCATTTCCCCAAGCATGGATGTTGTGAAAACTTTAGAGATTGATCCAATTTCATAGATATAGGGTTTTTTATCATATGTGACATTTGAGCCGTTGAATATAAAAGCAGCATCTAGATTACGACAAATAACACCAATGGATAGGATTACATTCGGACGAGTCTTTACGTAAGGATAAGCAATTTTAAAAATATCCTTTTTTAAATCATTTAAATCCACAAATATTCCTCCTTTTCCATCGCTAATTTTTTTGAGCGCTAGAGACAATAGCATGGAGCTTCGTAAATATTTCTTTTAATTGCAGTAAATCCTCTTTAGCGAGCTGTGAATAGTATTTATTGATAATGGCTAACTCAATTTTTTCCTGTTTTTGAAAATAATCAAAGCCCCGCGTATCTAACTCGATGATGATTTCTCTACGATCCTTTTTATTTACGGTTCTTTTTATAAAGCTCTCCTGTTCTAGTCTTCCTACTAATTGACTTACAGCACTAGCAGAGGTCCCCATCAACTTTGCTAATTCGAAGGTTTGCAAAGGACCATGTGTTTGAAGAAGGCTTAAAAATAGTGCTTGCTTTGTAGTTAATGTTTCGTCTAATAGGGTGGAAAATTCTTCTGTTAGCATCACATTTGTTTCATACTCTACTTGGTTCAGCTCTTTGACCAGCTGTATCAGCTCGTTTTCCATTTCTTTCACCGCCTAAATAGTTAATATACATTAATTATGAATGCATATAAACTATAATGCAATTATTTAAGAATATGTTTGTTTAATAAAAAAGGAAATATGCATAAATATTCGTTTTGACGAATTTTCGTCACATTTAATAACAAATGAATAATAATTAAAATTTATTATAAAAATTCAGTTGATTTTATATTTATGCATGTTATACTAATTTCAACAGCAACGATATAAGGAGCGAAGGCTATGAAATTACTCGAAGAAGTACAGTTAAAGTTAGTGACTAGTTTAAAAGGAAAAGATCTACTAACTTTGCTAGACTATACAAGTCAAGAGGTTCAAGATCTTATTGAATTAGCAACACAGCTTAAAATGATTACAAAAGAGGGGAAATGTCCAAGATTACTAGAAGGTAAAACGCTTGGTATGATTTTTGAGAAACATTCAACTCGTACACGTATTTCATTTGAAGTTGGTATGAATCAATTAGGTGGGAAAAGCATGTTTATGCATGCGCGTGATTTGCAAATTGGTCGTGGTGAATCAATTTACGATACAGCGCATGTATTATCTGGCTATTTAGATGGCATTATGATTCGCGCAAACTCTCACAAAATGGTCAAAGAGCTGGCAGAGCATGCAGCAATCCCTGTCATCAATGGATTAACGGATATTTATCATCCCTGCCAGGCATTAGCTGATTTAGAGACGATTGCAGAAAATAAAGGCATGTTAAAAGGACTTAAAATTGCCTATGTAGGTGATGGCAACAATGTAGCACACTCACTCGTAGTAGCTTCAGCACACGTTGGCATGAATGTAGCTGTTGCGACACCTGTAGGGTATGAATGTGATGGGGAAGTCATCGCTAAAGCACAGGCCATTGCGGCAGCAAATGGCAGTACGATTATGATCACGAATGATCCTGTTGAAGCAGTATTAAATGCAGATGTCGTCTATGCTGATGTTTGGACATCTATGGGGCAAGAGGAAGAAACAGCAAAACGTTTACAAGATTTTGCTGGCTATCAAATTAATGATGAGCTAGTAGCCTATGCAAAACCAAATTATATGTTCTTACATTGCTTACCAGCACATCGTGAGGAAGAGGTTGCGACTTCAGTTATTGACGGACCTAATTCTTACATCTTTGAGCAAGCCGAAAATAGATTGCATGCTCAAAAAGCTGTATTAGCATCGATTTTAGCTTAAATATAGACATATGCTTTCTCGAGTTGAGAAGTACGATAGATAGAGTTTACATGGACAACAGAGGGTGTTCATGTGAATAACATAAAAGTGGTAGGCAGACAGAGGGATGTTCACCACGTGCGATGTTTGTTGTCAAGATGGATGGCTACATCGCTACATAGGAAAGTAACCTGGGAGAAGCTGGGTTACTTTTTTCTTTGTCAAAAATATAAAACATAGTTTTCTTATAAGTTATAGAGAAAATAAGGGATTATTTATATAATAGGTTAAATAAGTAATGAAGGGGTGAACTCCTCGTGAATATAGATCATATCGAGGCATTTTTATATGTTGTCCATTACAAAAGTATCCATAAAGCAGCCAATGCATTATTTCTTTCACAGCCAACTGTAACTGCACGTATTAAGTCATTAGAACGAGAGCTAGGTGTTGAGTTATTTTACCGAGATGGAAGAAGTGTGAGCGTATCAGAGAAAGGGAGAGACTTTTTACCATTTGCCACGCAAATTGTGCAAACATTTCAGCAAGGAAAGAAGCAATTAGAAGAAACGCAGGAGACCGATGAGGTATGTATTGGTGCAAACGGCGTAACAGCCCAGTATTTCTTAGCCTATGCATTGCCTAAATGGAAAGAGCAATTCCCTTATTTGCGTTTTCAATTATTTACAGGTTCCACAACAAACATTTTAGAAAAGCTACAAAGCCACCAAATTCATCTCGGCTTTATTCAATATGTACATGGGGATGGCATTGAGAACGAGCTTTTATTGAACAATACAGTGAAACTTGTCAAACACCGTGATCACCCATTACAACTAGATGAACTTATTCAAGCAAAAGAATTAGCTCAACAGAAAATGGTGTTTTTTGAATGTGGGGCGTTTGATTGGAATTATGTGCATAAAATGTTCGAGGTAGAGGGAGTAGCAGCCAATATTGAAGTACGAACAGATCATTTAGAAGTTGCCAAAGAATTTATTCGGACAAAAGACTATCTAAGCTTTTTACCACATCTATGCATCAAAAAGGAACTGGAAAGCGGTGAATTTGTGGAGATAGACGTCAAGCATTTACTGGATATGAATCAACATATATTTTTAACCTATAAAGAGAAAGAGACGTTGCCATCAGCCTTTTGGCAGACAATTTGTGAAACAGCTAAGCATTATGAAGGCATAGAAGACACGTATTGATAAAATATTTTATCACCACATAAAATTTTTTCTATTACTGGACCTATTGCATATCGTCGAAAGGAACGGTAATATCATTCTCAATCCAATAAAACATACTTAACCACTATGTTTAGTAAAGTAAAAAATGAGGAGGAAATGACATGGCTAGACAGGATAAAATTCGATTTGGAGCAATTATTCATGGGGTAGGAGGAAATATTTCTGGTTGGCGTCATCCAAAGGTGGCGAGCAATCAAAGTGTAAGCTTACCTTTCTATATTCAACAGGCTCAGAAAGCAGAGCAGGGAAAATTTGATGTAGCATTTATTGCGGATGGTTTATTTATTAACGAAAAATCCATCCCTCATTTTTTAAATCGATTTGAACCTATTACAATCTTATCGGCTTTAGCAGTAGCGACGAAAAACATTGGATTAGTTGGAACAGTCTCAACTTCCTATAGCGAACCATTTACAGTAGCACGCCAATTCGCTTCATTAGATCATATTAGTGCTGGGCGTGCTGGATGGAATGTTGTAACGACACCATTAGAAAGTACTGCTTTGAACTATAACAAAACAATCGACCAACATCCTAGCCATGCAGAACGCTATCAAATTGCGGAAGAATACTTAGAGGTTGTCAAAGGCTTATGGGACTCGTGGGATGATGATGCGTTTATTGCAGATGTCAACAAAGATCAATTTTTTGATCCAGAAAAATTACACACATTACATCATAAAGGGCGATATTTTTCAGTCCAAGGACCACTCAATATTGGTCGAACAAAGCAAGGCCAGCCCGTTATTTTCCAGGCTGGGTCGTCTGATGCAGGCATTCGATTAGCTGCAAAAGAGGCAGATGCCATTTTCACACGTGGGGCCTCTATTGAAGAGGCACAGAAATTTTACTCGAGAGTAAAAAAAGAGGTGGCAACATTTGGACGAAATCCCGAAGAAGTAAAGATTTTTCCAGGTATATCACCAATTATTGGCGATACGGTGGAGCAAGCAGAGGCGAAATATCAAGAAATTGTTGAGTTAGTTTCCATAGACCGTGCTCTTGCATATCTTGGACGTTACTTCGACCATCATGATTTTACCCAATACGATGTGGATGCACCGTTTCCTGAGTTAGGGGATATTGGAGCCAATAGCTTTAGAAGCACAACCGATTATATTAAACGATATGCTAAGCAAGAGGGTTTGACATTACGTCAAGTCGCTTTACGCGAGGCGACACCAAAAACAGCCTTTTTTGGGACAGCTGAGCAAGTAGCAGATCTTGTACAAGAATGGTTTGAAAAGAAAGCAGCAGATGGCTTTATTATTGGCGTGACAGTCCCTGGTGCTCTTGAAGATTTTGTTGATAAAGTAGTGCCAATTTTACAAGCAAGAGGGCTTTATCGTAAAGACTATGAGGCAGATACTTTGCGAGGGAATTTAGGTTTACCCTTCAAGGAAAGTCGCTATGTTAAACAGTCTGTCTAAAAACCTAGTAAATTGATTTGAATAAAAGAGATTGGGAGTGATTGTATGAGTTATACATTAGGCATATTAGATCAAAGCCCTATTATTGAAGGAGCAAGCAATGAACAAACATTACAAAAAACGGTGGCTTTAGCACAACGAGCTGAGCAGTTAGGCTATTCACGTTTTTGGGTATCGGAGCATCATCATACAGAATCATTAGCAGGCTCTTCTCCAGAAGTATTAGTTTCTTATTTACTTGCCAAAACCAAATCCATTCAAATTGGATCAGGAGGGGTTATGCTACAGCATTATAGCCCCTATAAAGTAGCAGAAAATTTCCATGTTCTAGCATCATTGGAGCCAGAACGTGTAGATTTGGGCATTGGTAAAGCCCCTGGTGGCTTGCCACTTTCCACGAAGGCTCTACAATATGGCACACTCAATCAAGGGGAAGATTTTGAAGAGAGACTAATATTTTTACAGCAATTGATCGAACAAACCATACCAAAAGAGCACGAACTATATGGCATACAAGCAACGCCGATACCGCAGAAAAAGCCAGCATTATTTTTACTAGGTGCTAGCCCAGAAAGTGCTACTCTTGCAGGGAAACTTGGCATTGCCTTCGTCTTTGCTCGATTTATTAATAGCGACAATAAGGTTTTGGCACAAGCAGCTTCAACCTATCGCAGTCATCATCCAAACGGTATTTTTGCGCTTTCCATTGCCGCACTTGCTGCTCCAAGCAAAAAGGAAGCGAAAGAGCTAATTGGAGATCAAAAAATCACAAAGGTCCATTTAGCAAGTGGCAGAAGCTTGACACTACAATCAGTAAAGCTAGCAGAGAAATTTGGTCAGGAATCAGGAGAGGAATACACGGTGGAGCAGTATGAGGCCGATATTTTATACGGTACAGCAGAAGACATTAGAGCCAACTTAGATGACTACCATGTACGATTCCAAATTGATGAATTTATTTTGCATACACCCATCTTGAAGGAATTTGAACGTCAACGTTCGTTTGAGCTTTTAAGTCCTGTCCATTTGCAATTACAACAAAAGGTGAAGGCAATCTAAGGAGGTCATGAAATGACAAAAAGTTTAGATATAATCATTTGGTCGAAGCAAGGTTGTAGTTATTGCGAGGAAATAAAAGCATATCTACAAGAACGACATATTTCCTACAAAACAGTTGATGTCACGTCTAATGATATATTCAGAGACATCCTTGATATAAAGTATGGTGTTCGACATGTGCCTGTTGTAGAAATCGGGTCAAGTGAAACAGGTATCTATAGAGCTGTAACGGAAATTGGATTAGAACATCTACAGAAGGCATTTGCTGTGAATCTACCCTCATATGCATAACAGAAGGAGAGAGGAATCTTATGAAAAAAATATCATTTTATTTGCTACTTGTGCTAGCAGCGCTATTAACTGCTTGTGCAAACTCAGAAAAAACAATTGGTGACGCAAGTGCTCAAAAAACAGCACAGAGTGGCAAGGATGTTCAAAAAATTATAGTTGGTACGGGAACTCAGTTTCCAAACATCTGTTTTTTAGATGACAAGGGAAATTTAACTGGTTATGATGTAGAGCTTGTTCGTGCAATTGATGAGAAGCTACCAGAATATGAGTTTGAATTTAAAACAATGGAATTCTCCAATTTATTACTAAGTTTAGAAACAAGAAAAATAGATTTTATTGCCCATCAAATGGAAGTTAATAGTGAGCGTGAAGAGAAGTTTTTATTTAATAAAGAGCCGTATAATGTTTTCCCATTAAAGGTGACAGTCAACGAGAAAAATAATGCCATTCAATCCATTGATGATTTAAAAGGGAAAAATGTGAGTGTTTCACCAACAAGTAATTCTGCTGTTTTTATTGAAAAGTATAATAAAGAGCATAATTTAGGAGCCAATATCGTTTATTCTTCTGGCTCAGTTGATGTTAATAATCAACTTGCAACGGGACGAATTGATGCCATTATTACCACACCGTTTGCTGTTCGATACTATAACGAAAGCAATGAGGCACAGCAAAAGGTTGTAGGTGATGCATTATTAAATTCAAAGGTCTACTTTTTACTCAATAAAGATGAAGTGAAGTTACAGGAGCGCTTAGATGAAGCAATCGTTGAATTAAAGAATGAGGGGGTAGTGAGTGAGCTTAGTAAAAAGTGGTTGGGTGATGATTATACAGTAGACTTCTAATGAACAGGAAAGGAAGATGGCAGTATGGAAAATAACTTTGATGTCGTGCTAATTGCGGAAGTACTTCCAATATTGCTTCAGTATTTACCCATAACTTTCGAGATTCTAGTATTCTCCATACTTTTTGGTATGATGCTTGGGATTGTGCTAGCCATACCAAAGCTACTTCACATACCGATATTGAAGCAAATTATTACAATCTATATATCCTTTATTCGTGGTACACCCATTTTAGTGCAGTTGTTCTTAGTATTTTACGGTATACCCGCATTGTTAAAGCTCATTCATATTGATATGACACGAATGGATGCAATGTATTTTGTTATTATTACGTACACATTCAGCAATGCGGCAGCCTTTGCCGAAATATTTCGTGCAGCAATTTTAACCGTTGATCGGGGTCAAATGGAGGCGGCCTATTCAGTAGGCTTAAGTGGATCACAGGGTTTTATGCGAATTGTTTTGCCACAGGCAATACGTGTTGCTTTTCCAAATATAGCAAATACAATGATTAGTTCATTAAAAGATACATCGTTAGCATTCTCCATCGGTGTAATGGATATGGTGGGGAGAGGAGAAACCTTGATTGCTTCTACGACACGAGCGTTTGAAATCTATGTAGCTTTGTCAATTGTTTACTATGTCATCGTGATAATCCTTGAAAAAGTATTTAAACTTAATGAACGCTATTTTAATCGCTATATGCCAAAGGAGCTTGCTTCACAATAGGGGGAATATGCTATGACCATTGATATCGCTTTTATAGTAGAAGCATTACGAGAAATTAGTAAAGTAATACCGTTAACCTTATTCATGACTATTACACCTGTTTTATTAGGAATCGTTATTGGCATAAGTGTAGCTTTCGTGCGCATTCAACAGATAAAAATAGTCTCGTCTGTCCTTAATTTTTATGTTTCATTTTTCAGAGGAACACCTATCATTATGCATATCATGCTCGTTTATTTTGGCTTGCCAATGCTAGTTGATAGTGTAGCTAATTTGCTTCATTTAAAGATACAATCAAATTCTATTCCTATTTTATTTTTTGTCATACTAGCCTTAACACTTAGTGCAGGGGCTTATGCCTCAGAAATTATTCGTTCAGGGATATTAGCTGTACCTAAAGGACAATTAGAAGCAGCATATGCGATTGGATTAACATTTCCTCAAGCGATGCGACGTTATATTTTACCACAAGCATTTGGGCAATCTATTCCCAACTTGACGAATGTTTTTATTGGTTTTTTACATGCTACATCATTAGCATTTTTCCTATCCATTAAAGAATTGACCGGTGTGGCAAATATTATTGCTTCCATGAACTTAAAGTTTTTAGAGTCATTTATTGCTGTTGGTCTTATTTATTGGGGAATTTCCATCATAGTAGAATGGGTTTCACACCGTATTGAAAAAAGAGTAACAGCCTATAGTAAGGGCGGTTTTTCATCATAGAAAGGGGAAATTAGAATGACAGTAGCGGATATTGTGATTGAACATTTACAAGAGGAAGATTATGCAAGCTATCTTGAGGTTTTAGTTGAGAGCTATGCGCAATATGAAAAGGACTATGAAGACCCAGAGCACTGGCAATCATATTTAAGTGATATCCGTGCTTCGGTTGGTAATCCGAATGCAGAGACAATTCTTATTGCAAAACGCGGAGATGACATATTAGGTGGATTACAACTATTTACAGATGCAGGGAAAGCGTATGGCTTGCCAGAGCTAAATATTCAATCGACGATTGTGCGCTTATTAGGTGTGCATCCAAAAGGAAGAGGGCAAGGGGTTGCTAAGAAATTATTAAATGAAAGTTTTGCCTTTGCTAGAAAGAGACAGGATCAGGCACTTTATTTACACTCAGGTGATATGATGCAGGCAGCCATTAATCTTTACTTATCATTAGGTTTTGTGCGAGATGAGTCGAAGGAATTTTACAAGGGAGATATATTAGTCAAGAGCTTCCGTTATGATTTATAATGATAAACCCGCTGATGCTCTAGTCAATCAGCGGGTTTTAATGTTAATTATAGAGTGAAAATCTTTCCTGGATTCATAATGTTAAGTGGATCAAGCGCTGCTTTTATGCTTTTCATGACGACTAAAGAGGTACCATGCTCAGTGGCTTGATATTTCATTTTCCCAATGCCAACACCATGCTCGCCCGTACATGTACCACCTCGAAGTAGTGCATATTGCACGATTTGTTCATTGAAGCGATCCGCTTTTACCTGCTCCTCGGCGTCATTTGGATTTAACATTAAAAGTGCATGGAAATTTCCATCGCCCACGTGGCCAACAAGCCCACCTGCGAGTCCAACATGATCAAGCTGTTCTCGTGCATATAAAATGGTTTCGGCAAGCACAGAGATTGGTACACAGACATCCGTTGACATGAGCTTCTTACCAGGATAAGCATGAATATATGCATAGGCTAAAGAATGTCGTGCTTCCCAAAGCTTGTTACGAGCAGCATTATCTTGCTCGAATTCGACGGATAGACAGCTGTAGTCCTCAAAAATTTCTGTAGCAAATGCGATGTCCGCATGCATACCCGCTTCGTTTCCATGGAATTCTAAAAACAATGTTGGTTTTTCGCTAAAGGATGTATCGTTATAGACATTGGCCTGCTTCATAGAGGATTCATCGACCAATTCCACTCGACCAATTGAAATACCAGCCTGTAATAAGGCGGTAACAGCACTCACAGCATCTCCAACTGTGTCAAAAACAGCTCGCCCTGCTATCACAAATTCAGGTATCCCATACACTTTTAACGTTAACTCCGTAAAGCAGCCAAGTGTTCCTTCTGAGCCAACAAATAGTCCATTCAAATGATAACCAGAAGAGGATTTCGCGGCTAAATTACCTGTATGGATGACAGAGCCATCTGCAAGGACAACCTCTAAATCACGAACCTGATCACGCATAACACCGTAACGCACAGCAGTCGTACCACTCGCATTCGTCGCAGCCATGCCACCTAGTGTTGCATCTGCACCTGGATCCACTGTGAATTGTAGCCCGTGTTTTTTTAACTCCTTATTCAGTTGAGAGCGTGTCACGCCAGGCTGAACTTTTACAAGAAGGTCGTCAGGTCGAACTTCTAAAATCGTATTCATTTCAGAGAAATCAATAGAAATACCATGTGCAATAGGAATCGCGTTTCCTTCTAAGCTGGAGCCAACACCGAATGGTACAACTGGTACACGTTGAGCATGTGCAATTTTTAAGATGGCACTGACATCAGCTGTGGAACGGGGAAAGACAACGATATCAGGTAATCTCATCATATGATGTGATTCATCCTTTCCATGTAGCTGTCGTACCGTTTCGTTTGTTGACACTTGTTCTTCTAATAAAACCTGTTTGAGTTGATTGACAAGTAATTCTACTGCAACAGTCATTCCAATCCCTCCAAATTTTCTGATAAGTAAAACTTTATCACGCATTTATTGGAAATGGAATGCACAGTTCATTAAAAATCAGTTAGCAAATACTTTTTCTAGTTTTTGAACAAATTCATCTTGTTCAGATGGACTGGATTGCTTCCACCATTTTTCAAAAAACACCCCAAGCCCTGGTAATAAATGCTCTTCTCCACGATTAATAGCATCTTCCACAATGTCTTTGAATTCTGCGGCAGATTGACCATGTACATTCGCTGTAATTGCATCTCTTATTTGAAAATTCATCTATATCGCCTCCTTAGTAGTAATTTGTCCAACTATCGTTTAAATATGTATGAAATACCAAAGAAAATAGATAATTTTTGCAATAACTTTAGAGGAATTATGACTAAATATGCCAGGCATTTTATTCTTTCTGCGCGCTGAAATGTTGAAAATGGGCATTAGCTCTCAAACAACATGACAGTCTAAGATTGTGTTACCTAGGAATATTAAACTGTGCACAGTTGACAGGAAGAGTGGTATGTCCATTCGCAACAATCACAAGCTTTCATTCACACAATCTTTTGAAGAAATTTTAGAGGCTGTGCAACCAATGATTACAGCCATTTTTAAGCAGCTTCATATTTACAAGGATTTTGATTACTATCGTCATATTGCTTCTATTGCGGTATGGAGGGCATGGCTAAAAGCAGATCCAGCAAAGGGACAATTTTCTGCTTATCTTTATTCTTCGATAAAAGGTGAGATTCTAAATGAATTATCAAAGGAAAAAAACTATTCAGAGCGAATAACGGTTGTTGATGGTGAAACACTTAATTTTATTCTTAGTGACTTGGAGGGATGGGACAATCAAAAAAATCCTAGCTTACTTGAAATTAAGTTGTCTCAGCTTAAGCAGATAGAAAGAGAAATATTACTACTTTATTATGTAGAAGGTTACAGTGATCAAGAAATAGCTAATGCATTAGGCTTATCCGCTGTTGCTATTAAAAAAAGAAGAGGTAGAATCATTCAGAGATTGAAACGTCAACTTTCCAGGGTGGAATAAAGAACTAAAAATATCAAAAGTATGCTAATATTGAAATAAAATGAATATTAGCATACTTCACATAGGTGCATACAAATTCCGATAAAAGTGTTATGATTTGTAAGAAGTCAAAGAAATATACAATTCAAATTTAAATAATCGATATAGATAGATAAAATTTCCTAGTGAATGTTTATATAGTAGTATGGAGGGTTTGGAGTGGAGAGATGGTTTAATCAGATAGAGAAAAAAGAAATTTGGTACATGGTATTACCCTTATTACTTGTCATACCATTACTGAGCTTTAGCAATCAAATATATGGTGTTTTCCAAGGTAACATGTATCAAGATATGAAATTGGTGATACAAATATTAATCATTGTTTTTACAATGGCAATTGCGATCCAATCCTATTTAGTATTTTCACACTTATTATCCAATCAAACTTTATACATAGGAAACATGTTTTTCATTATTGCCTTATTAGAATTAGTTAGCTTGTTTTTTAGCCAATCTAGAGAATGGTACTTTATGAACGAGCCCCTACATATATTAATGCGTTTATACTTAGCCATTGGATTTATACTTATTATTTTAAACCCTAAAAAGCGATTAACCATGAATCATCGGATACTGACATATGGTTGTTCGATGCTTTTCGTTCTAGGAAGCGTTTTTCTGGCCTATAATTCGCCCAAAGTATTGCCTAAAAATTGGTTAGATACGATTGATAATATGGTACACCTAATTGCTATTATTCTTCAAATTTTAACCATTGCTATTGTTAGTACATATGTAAAAAAATTACCAAAGCGTTCCATGTGGCTAATTAGCGCAGCTATTTCCCTTATTGTGAGTGATGTCTTCTTTATTGTTAGTCAAGATCAAAATGCGATATGGGATTTCTCAGCACTGATCTATCAGTTTTTAGCATTCTATTTTTTCCTAAAGGCGATTTATTATACATCTGTGGAAAAACCCTTTCAGCAGCTGTTGAAAATTAAAAAGGATCTTGAACAATCTCAAAAGGAGCTTCGATTTCAAGCTTATCATGATGATATTACATTGTTGCCAAATGAACATTTTTTACTTAAGACGTTAAAAGAAAATTTACATGAACATAAAGCGCAAAAGGCTATCATTGCCATAGAAATTGATCGCTTTGCGGCGATTCGTTCGTCCATTGGGATTAGTAACTCTAATAAAATGATGAAACTTGTTGCAGAGCGAATTCAATCGATTGTACCTCCCCATTATTTTGCAACTAAACTGCGTGAAGGACAATTTGTTATTTATATTGACCATGTAAAGACGATTGAGGAACTACTACAATTTTGCTTAAATCTTAAAAGTGCCATGACAGATCCTTTACAGGTCCAATTACTTTCATTGAATGGCAGTCTAAATATTGGGATTGCTCTCTATGAGGAGCAATGGACTGGTGAAGAGCTATTAATGCATGCACAGTTAGCGATGCGAGAAGCTAGACAAATACCTCAAAGATTTCTTTTTTATAAACCGTACATGTCTAAAGGTATTGCAGATCGAATATTGTTAGAGCAAGACTTACATAATGCGTTAGCCAATAATGAATTTTATTTAGACTATCAACCACAGGTCAACTTAAAAACAGGCACCATTGAATCGGTCGAAGCTTTGGTTCGCTGGCGTCATCCAACTCGGGGCTTTGTTCCACCTGATATCTTTATTCCTATTGCTGAAGAATGTGGCCTTATTATCCCACTAGGTAAATGGATTTTAGAAACCGCATGCACTCAAGCGAAAATATGGGAGAAACAAGGCTTACCTTCGATGAAAGTGGCAGTGAATTTATCACTTGGCCAGTTATTTCAACAGGATTTAGTAGAAATGGTACAAGATATTTTACATCGTACCAATTTAGATCCGTCATTTTTACAATTAGAAATTACAGAAAGTATGACGATGAATATTGATCAAATGACACAGCTATTACATGAGTTAAAGGCATTAGGCATCCAAATTGCTGTAGATGATTTTGGAACAGGTTATTCCTCTCTATCTTATTTAAAGGAATTCCCAATTGATTGTTTAAAAATTGACCGCACATTTGTGAGAAACGTGCCACATAATCCAAATGATGAAGCACTTGTTTCCATGATTATTTCGATGGCTAAACATTTACGTTTGAAGGTTGTGGCAGAGGGCATTGAAGAAGTGGAGCAATTATCTTTTCTAATAGATGGTGGCTGTGATTATATTCAGGGCTATCTATTCAGTAAGCCAATATCCCCACAGCAAATTACCGAAACCTATAAAGATTTACATCATCGTGTGGAGGAAGTATTAACACAACTTCAATATATTGAAGATTATAGTATTTAAAAAAAGAACCTGCTTATTACTATTGAGTAAGCAGGTTCTTGCTTTTAGTGAACGAGATATTCTTCTTTTAATTCGGATATAGCTACTTCAGATCGCTCTTCTAAAGAACGGCGTAGGTGAACTGTCGCTGTTTTTTCATCATCGTGGAGCTGATCGATCCAGATGGAAACGCCATTATAGCTCACTTCAAATTCTAAAGGTGAGGCGACAATTTCTTGTGCACGTTGAAAATCCAACTGAAGCCCCCCCTTATTTTTTCTGCTTATTCTTATTTTGCGTGACTGTGTTAATTAGCTCCATAAACTCTTGAGAAAATTCCTCACTCACCTTGTTTGGTGCAATCTTTTGGTTTTTTGGCGTTTGAGGTAATGAGCCTTTATTATTGCTTTGACCTTGTTTATTGTCTCTTCCCATGTGAGTTGCTCCTTTCCTGTTGATATACATTAATATGGCTTTGAAATGAACTTTTTATCCCGTCAGCACAGATCGCACTTCACAAGGAAAAATTCGCATAGCTCTTTGTTGATTGCGAACAATAATGTGTATTAAGATTTTTTAACAGAAAAATTATCGTTTAATAAAACCCAATTTTGAGGAAACGGGAATCCTAATGCCCAATAACTAATGCCACGTAAATTGTAATGTTTAGTCATGTCGAATTTGGCTTGTGCACTTCTCGCATCTTCAAACCATACCTCGTGCTGCCTTCCTTGCTCATCAACATATCGATAAAAAGGAGATTGGGCCGTTGGATCATATTGGATTGTTGCCCCGTACTTGATGGCCCTATTGAGCGCTTCCTGTGGGCTAAACGTTTCGGCTTCCTGGCCTTTGACATGAGGTAAGAGCCAATCACGCGCATACAACTCAAAGCCCAATAAGATTTTATCAGCCGGTATTTCAGTTAAAGCATACTCCACGACTCTTCGCATTTCATTAATCGGGGAAATGGCTTGTGGAGGGCCAAGACGATAGCCCCATTCATATGTCATTAATACAACAAAATCTGCTATTCTCCCATGTGCTTCGTAATCATGCGCTTCATATAATGTCCCAGTTTGTGAAGCGCTTGTTTTAGGGGCGAGTGCTGTTGAAACCAAATAGCCTTTTGGATGAAGTGTATCTACAGCCAGTTGAATAAAGGCATTGAAATTTTCACGATCAGCAGGTAAAACATTTTCAAAATCAATATTTAATACTTGATAACCTTTATCTTGCATCACCTGTAATACATTATTCATGACCTTTTTACGTAACTCTGCATTGGACAAGACGACATGTGCTAAATTAGAGCCTTCTTCTGTAGAAGTAAAATTAGTGAGCGTTAACATAGGGATAATATGCTTAGCCTTTGCTGCCGCTATCATATTTTCATCATGAATGGGCTGTAATGTCCCATCTTCCTTCATCTTATAAGCAAAAGGACTAAAATAAGTTAGTAGATGACCAATAGCATTAATGGAGTCTACAGCTTCATCTGAAGGTTGGTAGGAATAAGCATTGACTTCAATCGTTGGTAATTTTCTGGGAATCATCAATTGTGAACCAACATAAAGCATATTGGGATTGTTTAGTTTATTTTCTATAGCAATGGCTTGAACGGTCGTACCATAGCGCTGTGCTATTTGCCATAAAGTTTCTCCTGGCTGCACGATATGAACAATGGGTGGAATAATTAATTTCGTTCCTGGTGTTAATTGATCGGGATTCGTTAGATGATTTTCTAATATGATAGATTGCAAGGGAACGCTAAATTTCTGTGCGATTGACCATAACGTATCTCCTTTTTGAACGGTATAAATTGTATAAGGAGAAGGGATAACCAGTGATTGTCCGATGGCTAATTGATCAGGAGTAGCTAATGCATTTAATTGGCTAATAGATTGAACGGGTACAGCATAACGATTAGCGATTTGCCACAGTGTTTCGCCAGCACTTACCACATGGATAAGCATAGAACACCTCCAACACGTTGTTATTAGTGCATCATATGTTTCAAGTGTGAAAAAGAGTATTTTAGTGTGAGTCCAGTAAAATAGTTGAAAAGTCAAATTCTTTCTCAATGAGTTGCATAGGATAAGTATCATTGTGAGAAAGGGGCTTGATGTTGAAAAAGGCGAAGCTCACAGGAAGAATCGTCACGCCTGAAGATTCGGATTATGAACAAGCGAGAACGAATAATAATTTAACTAATCCCAAATATCCGAGTGTCATTGTGTTTTGTCAAAAAACGAAAGATGTGGTTAATGCCTTAAAATGGGCTAGAGAAAACAATGAGCCTTTCAGAATTCGAAGTGGTCGTCATAGCTATGAAAATTTTTCTTTAGTAAATAAAGGGCTTGTCATTGATGTAAGTGATATGAATGATATTTCGGTAAATCTCTCAGAAATGACGGCTAGGATTGATGCTGGAGCTAATATGGGAAACGTATACCGTACATTATGGGAGCATGGTGTTACCATTCCTGCTGGTACAGAAAGTAGTGTTGGGGTGGTCGGTTTAACCCTTGGTGGAGGGATTGGGATGCTATCACGACCGTTTGTATTAACTTGTGACAATCTTATTGAAATCGAAGCGGTGGTTGCTAGTGAACAGGAGGGTGCTCAGGTAATCAGAGCGAATAAGCAACAACATCATGATCTTTTTTGGGCAAGTCGTGGTGGAGGAGGCGGCAATTTTGGTATCGTCACTTCTTTGACATTCAAGCTTCATGCGATTAATGACGTATCACTCTTTTCTATTACATGGGGATGGGATGACTTTGAAGTGGCCTTTGATGCATGGCAAAAATGGGCTCCCTATACAGATAAGCGTCTAACCTCACAGATTGAGCTAAAAACAAAGGAAGTAGGTGAGATAGTCGCACAAGGTGAGTTTATAGGAACAGCAGCTGAATTAAAGAAATTGCTTCGCCCTCTTAGAAAAACAGGCTTGCCAACAAGTATTTGGATAAAGGAAGTGCCATATAGCAAGGCAATAGAATTTTTTGATTTACCAAGCGGTAATCAGCCTGCCTTTCGAAAAAGATCAGGGTCATTTTTGGAGAGACCGTTTCCATATAAGGCGATTCAGAGAATGAAAGAATTTTTAGCCCATGCACCTAATTCAAATACAACAATATGGCAACAGTCTTTAAGAGGAGCAGTAGGTGAAATTGCTCCCCAGCATACAGCCTATTACTATCGCAATGCGATAATAGCTCAAGAATATAATACTTCCTGGAAAAACCCAAAAGAGGAAGAACAAAATATTAAGTGGGTAGAAAATTTACGTCAAGCTTTATCACCTTATACGTCTGGTGATTATGTGAATTTTCCAGATCGATATATTAAGAACTGGCATACAGCCTATTACGGACGCAATTTTAGAAGGCTTCGTGAAGTGAAAACAAAATATGATCCCTATAATGTATTTCAATTTCAGCAGAGTATCCCACCTATAAGAAAGTGGTTGTAGCTGGAGAATGGAGCAGGTGAAGCGGCACTCCTGCTTCTTTTTGATTTTCACGTTTTAGCTTGATAAATACTGTATAAGGGGTCACAATAAAACTATTACATATATTTCTAAAAGGATGATTGGAATGGAA
This sequence comes from Lysinibacillus sp. 1 U-2021, assembly GCF_029916965.1. NCBI lineage: Bacteria > Bacillati > Bacillota > Bacilli > Caryophanales > Bacillaceae > Lysinibacillus > Lysinibacillus sp. 1 U-2021. Next base: position 2,253,793 of record NZ_CP123966.1, on the reverse strand, counting down.
AATATTGTTGTTCGTAATAATGTAACAATACTCGGACATGGAGACCAACCGCTTATTTTTGCACATGGATTTGGCTGTGATCAAAATATGTGGCGTTTCATTACACCTGCATTTATGGACAAATATAAGATTATATTATTTGATTATGTAGGCTCAGGTAACTCAGATATAAATGCCTATTCATCAGAAAAATATCAATCGTTACAGGGCTATGTACAAGATTTATTGGACATTATTGAAACGCTATCATTACAAAATAGTATTTTTGTAGGGCATTCCATTAGTGCCATGATAGGACTGCTCGCATCTATCCAGCACCCTGACTATTTTAAGAAATTGATTATGATTGGTCCTTCTCCCTGTTATTTAAATGATGATGGTTATCGAGGGGGATTTGAGCGAAGTGATATAGCAGAGTTACTAGACATGATGGAAATGAACTTTACAGGTTGGGCTAGCTATATGGCACCTATTGCAATGAGTAACCCTGATCAGCCAGCATTAACACAGGAACTGAAGCAAACCTTTATAGCAGCAGACCCTATCATTGCAAAAGAATTTGCTGAGGTCACATTTTTATCTGATCATCGAAGTGAATTACCAAAGGTCTCCGTTCCTTCGTTAATTATCCAATGCTCGGAAGATAGTATTGTGCCAATTAGTGTAGGGGATTATTTACATCAGCATCTCAAAAATAGCACGTTACAATTAATGGAAGCAAAAGGTCATTATCCACATATTAGTCACCCAAATGAAACGATACAATGTATTGCAGATTTTTTGTAAGGAAAAATGAAAGGATTTTCAACAATGGAAAAACGACTCAACAATGCACCATGTGGATTTCTTTCCATCACACATGAAGGGCTTATTTCAGAAATCAATCAAACCCTGCTAGATTGGATCGGCTATGAGCAAGAGGAATTATTACATATGCATCTAGAAATTCTTCTATCTACGCCCAATAAGATGATTTTTCACTCTTATTTTTATCCTACGATTAATCTAGAGGGGCAAGTAGAGGAATTATTCATTCATCTCAAACAGAAGGACGGAATGTCGGTTCCGTTTTTAATGAATGCTAAATTGTACAAAGAGGATTTGGTAGAGCGCATTGATTGTATTTTAGTAAAGATGAAAAAGCGCATAGATTATGAACAAGAATTACGATCAGCCAAAAAACTACTTGAGGCTGCCTACCAAGAAAAGGATCGTGCATTAGCTAATTTGGAGCAAATTCATGTAGAAATAGAACTTCAACAGGCGAAATTATTGGAAATGAATGCTGCTTTAGTAGAATTATCAATGACTGATAAACTGACTGGCTTGAAAAACAGGAGATTTTTCCAGGAACAACTCGAACAACATTTTAATCGTTTTCATGAGACAGCAGTACCTTTTTCGTTATGCATTTTAGATATCGATCATTTCAAAAAGGTCAATGATACATATGGTCATCAAATTGGAGACGATGTCCTCGTTCAATTGGCACAACTATTACAAATACAAGTACGTCTGGAAGATATCGTCGCTCGTTATGGTGGGGAGGAGTTTATGATCATCTTACCAGAGACCGAGATACCTGTTGCAAAAGAAATCGGCGAAAAAATTAGGCACACCGTGGAGCAGGATGGTTGGCCAACAGGTCATCTTACGATCAGTATGGGAATTGCCACAGTAACTTCAGAAGATACAGAGACGACATTGATAAAAAAAGCAGATAAAGCATTGTATGGATCGAAAGAGCATGGACGAAACAAAGTCACTCATTTTCATGAGATAAAGTGAATAGCCTTTACAATTCGGCTATTAATTTTTGAATAGAAGGAAGATCTGCTGGGGCAAATGGGAGGTCAAGCAATTGGTTGCGGGGAACCCATCTTGCTTCAGCATGTTCTAGAATTTGGGGTGTGCCTTTTATAATTGAAGCTTTGTATGTTTCTAAATGAACAAAAAATTGTTCGTATTCATGGAGTGTTACAGCCACTAGTTTACCTACTTGAATCAGACAGTTAAATTCCTCAAGGATTTCTCGATAAAGTGCCTGTTCAGGTGTTTCACCCTGCTCTATTTTACCGCCAGGGAATTCCCAATAGTTTGCTAATACCATTTGGGGATTTCTTAAAGCACAGAAAATTTCTTGTTGCTCATTTTCAATAATAGCCCCTACTACATGTATTGTTTTTTTCATTATATACCTCACTTTGTGTCTTCATTAGATGTGTATGATTATAGCATGTTTAAGTTGTACGCCACTTGCCACCACAGGAAAATAACAGTTTTCTTACTTAGCTATGAAATTTGCCATTTCGTAGGGTATAATAGTGGTCAATATATAGGAAAAAGGCGGTAAGAGGTACGATGAAGAGAATTGAATCTACGCAAAATGCGTTAGTGAAATATTGGAAAAAGTTAGCAACAACAAGAAAAGAGCGTGAACGTTCGGGTGAATTCCTAGTAGAAGGCTTTCATCTTGTTGAAGAAGCATTAAAAAATAAAAAGCAAGTATTACAAATTATAGTGCGTGAAGGTATAGATTTACCAATGTTATGGCCAATCGATGATATAGCTATTGTAGAGGTATCGACTGCGGTAGCGAAGGAATTCGCGGAGACAGAAACTTCTCAAGGTGTTTTTGCTGTATGTAAACAGCCCGTCTTAGAGGATAATGTGATGACTACTTGGCGAAAAGTGTTATTAATTGATGCTGTCCAAGATCCTGGTAACATTGGAACGATGATTCGTACAGCAGATGCTGCAGGTTTAGATGCTGTAATTTTAGGAAAAGGCTGTGCCGATCTTTATAATCCTAAAACACTTCGTGCTGCTCAAGGCTCCCATTTCCATATTCCGGTAGTGCGTGGAGATTTAGCAGAATCGATAGATATATTACAGGATCAAGGTGTACCAGTATTTGGTACTGCATTAGACGAGGAAGCGGTGCCATATAGTGATATTCAGCATACGGGTGCATTTGCGATTATTATGGGGAATGAAGGAAGTGGCATTCAGCCTCAGTTATTAGCGATGACAGATCAAAATATGATCATTCCTCTTTTTGGACAGGCTGAATCATTAAATGTCGCAGTAGCAACAGGTATTGTTTTATATGGCTTTGCCAAGTAATTAATTGTTCATTGTGGGATTGAGGCAGTTGTCTCTTGATTTGCTACAGCCCATTATTGTATAATTTATTCTAAAATGTATGTTTAAATAATAAATGCTTTGACCGGGAAGTAGTAAAGATTGTGAATGGACGACAGGGAGCGTAGGCCAGAGATTGAGAGCCAACGCCGTATCAATGCAGTTTTGAATTCAGCCCGCGAGCAGCTACCGGGACCAGTGTAATGCTGTAAAGGTAAGCCGGCTTTATCAAGTCGTTATGTCAATGAAGTGATTGTAAGGCTTTGCTTTGCAATAACTAGGGTGGTACCGCGAAAATGTCCTCGTCCCTTTTTAGGGGCGAGTTTTTTTATGCCTAAAAAGCAGGCATTTATTTTCTGAGGAGGTTTTAACATGGAAGAGCAATTAAAACAATTAGAGCAAGAAGCACTTGCTAAAATTGAAGCAGCTGCAAATTTAAAAGAATTGAATGAAGTACGTGTTGCGTATTTAGGAAAAAAAGGACCTATCACTGATTTACTAAAAGGGATGGGCAAATTATCAGCTGAAGAACGTCCGAAAATGGGTGCTTTAGTGAATAATGTTCGTGAAAATGTAACGGCAGTATTAGAAACAAAGATTACCGTGTTGGAAGAGGCAGCCATTGCTGAAAAATTAGCGAGTGAGTCGATTGATGTCACTTTACCAGGTCGAGAAATTAAAGTGGGGAATCGTCACCCTTTAACACGTGTCATTGAAGAAATTGAAGATTTATTTATTGGAATGGGCTATGAAATTGCTGAAGGTCCAGAAGTGGAGAAGGATTACTATAACTTTGAAGCACTAAATTTACCAAAAGGACATCCAGCTCGTGATATGCAAGATTCGTTCTATATTTCCGAGGAAATATTATTACGTACCCATACTTCACCAGTACAGGCTCGTACGATGGAAGCCAAAAAAGGTGAATCGATTCGCATAATTTGTCCTGGTAAAGTATTCCGACGTGATAATGATGATGCAACACATTCACATCAGTTTATGCAAATTGAAGGTTTAGTCATTGGCGAAAATATTCGCATGAGTGACCTAAAAGGAACACTAGATACGTTAGCAAAAAAAATGTTTGGTGCAGACCGCGAAATTCGACTACGTCCGAGCTTCTTCCCATTTACTGAGCCATCAGTAGAAATGGATATCTCTTGTTTCAAATGTGGTGGAGCAGGCTGTAACGTATGTAAGGGCACTGGCTGGATTGAGATTCTAGGAGCAGGTATGGTGCATCCAAACGTATTAGAAATGGCTGGCTATGATCCAAAGAAAGTATCTGGATTTGCATTTGGTATTGGTGCAGAACGTATTGCGATGTTGAAATACGGTGTTGACGATATTCGTCATTTCTATACAAGTGACACTCGCTTCTTATCACAATTTGAGCGAACAGAAGCGTAAGGGGGATAAAACATGTTAGTATCATTAGAATGGTTAAAAGATTATATCAATACACAGGACTTAGCACCTGAGCTATTAGCAGAAAAAATTACACGCTCTGGGATCGAAGTAGATGCAGTAATTGATCGTGCTAATGCTATGGATAAAGTTGTAGTTGGTTATGTAGTTTCTAAGGAGAAACATCCAGAGGCGGATAAGTTAAATATTTGCCAAGTTGACGTTGGCGAAGCAGAGCCTCAACAAATAATTTGTGGTGCACCGAATGTTGATGCGGGTCAAAAAGTCATTGTTGCTCGTCCAGGTGCACATTTACCAGGTGGCATTAAAATCAAAAAAGCAAAACTTCGCGGTCATGAATCGAACGGAATGATTTGTTCCTTACAAGAGCTTGGAATCGAAGGAAAGCTTGTGCCTAAGGCGTATTCAGAAGGTATCTTCGTCCTACCAGCAGATGCAGAAGTAGGGGCAGATGCACTGGCTATATTGGGCCTACGTGATACAGTGTTGGAGTTAGGACTAACACCAAACCGCTCAGATGCTCTTTCAATGCTAGGTGTAGCATATGAAGTAGGTGCTATTCTTTCAGAGGAAATTAAATATCCAGAAATTTCCTATCAAACTGCCAGTGAAAAAGCACAGGATTACCTGAAGCTTCATGTAGAAGATTTACAAGCAAATCCTATGTATGTAGCAAAAGTTGTGAAAAACGTAAAAATTGGTGAATCACCAATGTGGCTACAAAATCGTCTAATGGCTGCGGGAGTACGTCCACACAATAATGTCGTAGATGTAACGAACTATGTATTAATGGAATATGGTCAACCTCTACATGCTTTTGACTATGATAGCCTAGCGACGGGTAAAATCGTTGTTCGTAAAGCAACAGAAGGTGAAAAAATCACAACATTAGATGACCAAGAACGTACATTAAAAGCTTCAGATTTAGTCATTACAAATGGCAAAGAGCCAGTAGCCATTGCTGGTGTAATGGGTGGTGCTAATTCAGAGGTAACAGATTCAACAACGACTGTTGTCATTGAGTCAGCCTATTTTGATGGTTTAACAGTGCGTCAAACGTCTCGTCATCTTGGCCTACGCTCAGATGCATCGGCTCGTTTCGAAAAAGGGGTAGACCCAAATCGTGTCTTACCAGCTGCCGAACGTGCTGCCGCTCTCCTTGCTGAATTAGCAGGCGGTGAAGTATTAGAAGGTACATGTTTAGTAGATGAGTTAGATAAAACACCAGCGCGAGTAGTCGTTTCCCCAGATTTTATTAATGAACGTTTAGGTATGAAGATTGCATTAGAAGATATGCTTTCTATTTTAGAGCGTTTAAAATTTGGTGTAGAGGCAGCAAATGGTTTATTAATTATTGATGCACCAACACGTCGACAAGATATTAAAATTGAAGAGGATATCGTGGAGGAAATTGCTCGTCTTTATGGTTATGATGAAATCCCAATGACATTACCAGAGGGTGCAACACAAGTAGGTAATTTATCACCTTACCAAGCAAATCGACGTGTTGTTCGTCATTACATGGAAGGGGCTGGCCTGTATCAAGCGGTAACTTATTCGTTAACGTCGGATGCATTGTCACAACGTTTTGCTTTGAAAGCAGAGCCGGTAACTCGCTTGCTTATGCCAATGAGTGAGGAGCGTTCTACATTACGTCAAAGCCTTATTCCACATTTAATCGAAGCGGCGGCTTATAATGTTGCACGTCAAGCTGAAGGCGTGGCTTTATATGAAATTGGTTCCGTGTTCCTTGGTCAATCAGATGAGGGGCAACCATATGAGGAAGAGCATGTGGCAGCAGTACTAACTGGCAAATGGCTAGACCATGCTTGGCAAGGTGAGAAAAAAGCTGTAGATTTCTTTGTGTTAAAAGGTATCATCGAAGGTGTCATTGGCAAACTTGGCTTAGCAAATCGCCTGACATTTGTGAAATCACAAGTGGATGGCTTACATCCAGGTCGTACAGCTAGCATTTTATTAGATGGCAAGCAAGTCGGCATCATTGGTGGACTTCACCCAGCAGAGCAAAAAGCATGGGGTGTAAAAGACACGTATGTAATGGAAATGAATTTAGTGGCCCTATTAAATGCAACGGCACAAGAAGCACCACTTGCCTACACACCAGTGCCTCGTTTCCCAGCTATGTCTCGTGATATCGCTCTTATAATGGACCGTACAACAACAGCGGGCGAAGTAATGGAAGCCATTGATGCAGCGGGTGTGAAACTATTAAAAGATATCCGCGTATTCGATGTTTACGAAGGGGAGAAAATGGAACCAGGTAAAAAATCGGTTGCCTTCTCTCTCACATATTTTGATCCAGAACGTACTTTAACAGACGAAGAAGTAGTGGCCGCACATAACAAAGTATTAAAAGCCATTGCTACGATTGCAGGCACAGAAGTACGCTAATATAATGAAAAAAGACTGTCTTACGAGGCAGTCTTTTTTGTTTGAGAATGGTGAAGATGATGATCCAAAAGGTGAAGAAAGAGTGATCCAAAAAAGAGGAAAGCGCTCAAAAAGGTTCCTAATGCGTCTCACGCTCATCAGGAACCCCAAAAAAGCTTTTTTAAGCAACCAATAGTATGATTTACTTCATCTTCCGTGCTTTATCAGTGTTGGCGAAATGCCATTTTGTGATGGAGCGTAGAAATTCTTCGCCCTGATTACACCAGATTCGGGCTGCTTGCACATCTACCTTGTTAGAGGCGCCCTTCATTAATGTAAGCCCTGTAATGTCACTCAAACGGTCCATTTCCTTTAAAAAGGCAGCACGAGCTAAAATAGATGCTGTAGCCACAGCTACATGTAATTGTTCTGCTTTAGTAGAAAAGTAGACATTCTCTTGCACAAGGTCACGTTCATTTTTTAAATAATTGTAATAGACACCACGTTCAGCAAACTGGTCGATTAGAATAAATTCAGGTTTTTCAGGAGCAATTTTTGATAGCGTGTTTTGTAGTGCCTTGTTATGCATCATGGCTTTCATTTTACCTTGGGAATAGCCTTTCGCTTGTAAGTTGTTATATTTCTCGTTGCGTAAGACGAGAACACTATGGACACAGGCTGCACGCAAATCAGGTGCAATTTTCCTCATATAGTCATCTGTTAGCATTTTTGAATCTTTTACGCCAAGCTCATTCATGAGTTCGATTTTGGAAGTAGGCACATATACTGCTGCTACAGTGATTGGACCAAAATAATCACCTGTGCCTGTTTCGTCTGAGCCTAAAACAGACATGGTTGCGAAATTGTTAGGCAGTACATCCCCTTTTGCCCCGATAGTGGAGAGTGGCGTAGCAGTTTTTTCAACAGTTCCCCAACGTGCTGCCTCACGTTCAGCACCGCCCCCCTGAAACATTAATTTGCCTGATTTATACATAGTTATGGCTGTATCTGGTAGTTTTGCCGCAAAAATGACTCCCGGAGCCTTTCGTTCTATAAAGTGCGATGCATAGTAAGCCATCACCTCTTTTTGAATATTTGTTGAAATGGAAAGCACAATATTTGCCATTTAATCGTTCCTTTCTGTCCTCGTTGTTCACAATTTTATACCTTTCATGGTATGATAATAAATAGCTTTTTTGTGTGATGGTGCTCACAAGCCTCTAAAATCGTGTGTGCATCGAATTTATAGGAGGGTGCGACTATGGAAAAACAAGAAAAGAATAAAATTTCTGTTGAAATATATGGTCATACATATAAAATGGTCGGCTCTGAATCCATTGGCCATATGCGACTTGTTGCTTCGATTGTTGATGACCGTATGCGCGAGATGAACGTACATAATCCCTCACTTGATAGCACAAAACTTGCTGTTCTGACAGCAGTAAATACAGTTCATGATTATTTACTATTAAAAGAACGAATGGAGCAATTAGAAGAAGAATTGAAAAAGTTAAAGGGTTGAAGAGAATGTTAGATTTAATCATATTAGTGGTACTGTTAGCTGGTATAGGCGTCGGTGCAAAACGAGGTTTTATTGTACAGATGATGCATATTGTCAGCTTTGTAGTAGCCCTAATTGTTGCGTATATTTATTATAAGCCATTAGCACAAAAATTTGTATTTTGGGTTCCATATCCAGGCGTCACTGACACAGGCAGCCTTGGCGTTGTCATTGATAGTCTAGATTTAGACCGTACCTTTTATCGGGTAATTGCCTTTGCTGTTATTTTCTTTGCAGTAAAAATAACGTTGCAAATCGTGGCATCGATATTTGACTTTATCGCGTATTTGCCAGTGCTAAATACTGTGAATCGTTGGCTTGGGGCGTTACTTGGCATGATTGAAAACTATTTAATTATGTTTATTTTGCTATATGTGTGCGCCTTATTACCAGTAGATGCCATACAAAATTTAATGTCGAAGTCATTGTTAAGTGGTCTCATGTTGGAGCACACACCAATTATTACAAAGATGTTCCAAAACTGGTGGTATATTTATATGCAATAGTAACTATGCACTTCTCTCTGTCTTGAGGGAAGTGTTTTTACGATAGGAGGAATTACCAATGAATAAAAAAACAATTATTCGCACACTCGAAAAAATTGCTTTATATATGGAACTACAGGGAGAAAATCCATTCAAGGTATCAGCCTTTCGAAAGGCCGCGGCAGCACTAGAGGGGGACGAGCGATCATTAAGCGAAATGGATGATGTAACAAAACTCAAAGGGATTGGCAAGGGTACTGCGGCTGTAATAGAGGACTTAATGGCAACAGGTGAATCGAGTTTGTTAAAGGAGTTAGAAGAGGTTGTACCTAAAGGGTTACTGCCATTGCTAAAATTACCTGGCTTGGGAGGAAAAAAAATTGCGAAACTACACCAAGAGCTTGGTATTGACTCTGCAGAAAGCTTGAAGGCAGCTTGTGAAGCAGGAAAAGTACGTGAATTAGCTGGATTTGCTGTAAAAACTGAAGAGAAAATTTTAAAGGAGCTAGCCAATTTAGCAAATCGTTCAGAACGACTACCAATTTGGCAGCTTGAGCCTGTGGTTTTACAAATTGAGGCGCTTCTAGGTAGTATGAAGGAAGTAGACCGATTTTCAGTTGCTGGGAGTTTCCGTCGAGCGTTAGAAACTAGCAAAGATATTGATTTTATTGTTGTGACAGAAGCAGTGGAGGAAGTACGCGAAACGTTGTTAAATAGCTTGGCCATTCAAGAAGTCGTGGCGGCGGGGGATACAAAAATTTCGGTGATTTTAGACTTAGATGAACCAGTTAGCGTTGATTTCCGTTTAGTGAAAGACAATGAATATGCGACTGCGTTACATCATTTCACAGGTTCAAAAGATCATAATGTTCGTATGCGGCAAATTGCCAAAGCCCGTGGTGAAAAAATAAGTGAATATGGTGTGGAACAGGAAGATGGTTCCGTTTTAACGTTCCAAGACGAGGCAGCATTTTTCGCTCATTTTGATCTACCTTGGATTCCACCGAGCTTACGGACAGGAACAGCAGAATTTGACAAAACAAACATAATTCAAAACTTAGTTCGACTAGAGGATATTAAAGCTGATTTGCATATGCATACAACATGGTCAGATGGTGCATACTCTGTTGCAGAAATGGGCGAGGCGTTACTAGCACGAGGCTATCAATATAGCGTTATTACAGACCATTCGCAATTCCTAAAAGTAGCAAATGGATTAACACCGGAGCGTTTAGAAAAGCAGCGTGTAGAAATTGAGGCATTTAATGCAGCACATCCAGATTTTCATTTGTTTAAAGGAACGGAGATGGATATTTTACCAGACGGCTCCCTTGATTTCGAAGATCAAGTGTTAAAAGAGCTCGATTTTGTTATTGCTTCCATTCATTCTAGTTTTACACAATCGCAAGATAAAATTATGGCACGTTTACTAACAGCTATGCAAAATCCCTATGTTCATATGATTGCCCATCCGACTGGTCGAATTATTGAAGATCGCGATGGTTATAATCCTGATATGAAACAGTTAATTGCGTGGGCAAAGGAATATGGTAAAATTTTAGAGTTAAATGCAAATCCGTATCGTCTCGATTTATGTGTAGAACATTTAGAAATGGCATGCGCAGCAGGTGTGCCAGTAGCCATCAACACAGATGCACATGATATTGCACATTTACGTTTTATGGATATTGGGGTTCGCTATGCAAATAGAGCATGGTTACCGAAAGATATGATTGTGAATACATGGACGCGTGAACAGTTTGAAGCGTTCATCCAACGAAATAAATAGCTGAGGAGGTGTTCTCAGTGATTGCAGAACGCGCATTGAAAACACTAGAATACGATAAAGTTAGGCAACAAGTGGCTTCCTATTGTACTTCCTCTATTGGTAAATCTGCCATTGAGGAGCTTGTGCCACAAACAGATTTTGATAAAGTAGTACAATTATTAGAGGAAATGGATGAGGGACTATCCATTTTGCGTGTGAAGGGCAATGTACCAATGGGCGGAATTTTTGATGTCCGTCCCTCTGCCAGACGTGCTCAAATAGGAGGCATGTTAGCAGCAGTAGAACTAATGGAAATTTCGAGCACGATTCGAGCAAGCCGAATTCTACGCAATTTTATTGAAGATTTAGAAGCCGATGAAGTGATTGATATTCCCCATTTCATCTCCAAAAAGGAAGCAATGCCTGTCCTAACAGGATTGCAACATGAAATTAATAACTGTATTGACGACAATGGAGCTGTCTTAGATTCTGCTAGTCAAACATTGCGCTCTATTCGCCAATCTTTGCGTGCTGAAGAAGGGAAAGTCCGCTCTAAGCTGGATAGTTTAATTCGGGGAAGTAATGCAGCGAAAATGCTTTCTGATACACTTGTGACAATTCGTAATGATCGCTTTGTTATTCCCGTAAAGCAGGAATATCGTCACCACTATGGTGGGATTGTCCATGACCAATCTTCTTCTGGTCAAACCTTATTTATTGAGCCAGATTCTGTTGTCCAAGCAAACAATGAAATTCATCGCTTGAAAATGAAAGAGCAGGCTGAAATTGAACGTATTTTACTAGCATTAAGTGCAATGGTGCAAGAAGTAGCATCAGATTTATTTAACTTAGTGAAGGTATTAGGCGATATCGATGTCATTTTAGCAAAGGGCAAATATGGCCAAGCCAATAAATGTACAATGCCTAAAATGAATCAGGATGGCTATATCCGACTAATACGTGCACGTCATCCACTACTACCAATAGAATCAGCTATTCCAAATGACATTGAATTTGGTAAAGACATTACAGCTATTGTCATTACAGGTCCTAATACAGGTGGTAAAACGGTGACATTAAAAACGGTTGGTCTGTGTACATTAATGGCACAAGCTGGATTACCAGTGCCAGCATTAGATGGCTCAGAACTTGCTGTATTTGAGCAATTATTTGCCGATATTGGTGATGAGCAATCAATTGAGCAGTCACTTTCTACGTTCTCGTCCCATATGGTTAATATTGTTGACATCCTACAAAAATTTGATCACGAATCACTTGTTCTTTTTGATGAGTTAGGGGCAGGTACTGACCCACAGGAAGGGGCAGCCTTAGCCATTTCAATCTTAGACGAAGTACATGGGCGCGGTGCTCGTGTAATGGCTACAACTCACTATCCTGAGCTAAAAGCTTATGGCTATAATCGACCAGGTGTAGCCAATGCCAGTGTAGAATTTGATATTGAAACTTTGAGCCCGACCTACCGTCTACTTATCGGTGTACCTGGGCGCTCAAATGCATTTGAAATTTCCAGTCGTCTTGGTTTACCTGAATCCATTATTGATCGTGCTAAAGGCTTTACTGGAACCGATCGACATGAGGTTGAATCGATGATTGCCTCATTGGAAGAAACACGTCGCCAATCTGAAGATGATGCAGATCGTTCGCATGCATTGCTATTAGAATCAGAAACATTACGTAAAGAGCTTCAAGATAAATTGCAAGCCTATGAGGAGCGTAAAGAGGCGCTTGATAAGAAGGCGAAGGAAAAGGCGCGTAAAATTGTTGATGAAGCAAAACGTGAAGCAGAAGCGATTATTGCAGAGCTTCGAGAAATGCGTAAAAATGCTGATCAAGTTGTCAAGGAGCATGAATTGATTGAAGCACGTAAACGCTTGGAAGAAGCAACACCACTTGAAGACAATAAAGTGCTAAAAAAGGCGGCACAAGTCAAAGCTCGTGCACAAAACTTAGTTGTCGGAGACGAGGTAAAGGTGTTAAGCTATGGTCAACGAGGTACTTTGTTAGAAAAGGTGTCGAATACTGAATGGGTTGTCCAAATGGGGATTTTAAAAATGAAAATCTCAGATAGTGATTTGGAATATATTAAACCTGAAAAAGAGCCTGTATTACGAACAGCTGGTGTGAAAAATCGAAATAGTCATGTGAAACTAGAATTAGATTTACGTGGTGAACGTTATGAGGATGCAATCGTAAGAACAGAGAAATATATTGATGATGCATTACTCTCTAATTATGGTCGTGTGTCCATTATTCATGGAGTTGGTACAGGGGCTTTACGTCAAGGAATTCAAAGCTATTTGAAAAAGCATAAGCGCGTAAAATCCTTCCGTTTTGGTGAAGCCGGTGAAGGGGGCTTAGGCGTCACAATTGTTGAATTGAAATAAGCTATAAAGGGGACGGAGAAAAATGCTGAATTCTGGCTTTTGGCGATATCCAATTATCGAAACGGCAGGATATTTTAGTGTTGTAGTATTATGTTTAGTCGTCTCGATGGCATTGTTCGAAGTCGTTACGAAATATAAAAATTGGGAAGAAATTAAAAAAGGTAATGTGGCTGTGGCTCTTGCAACAGGTGGGAAAATACTAGGGATTTGTAATATCTTCCGCTTTTCCATTGCACGTCATAGCACATTAAGTGAAATGATCGGTTGGGGCCTTTTTGGCTTTACATTATTGATTGTAGCGTATTTCTTATTTGAATTTATGACACCTCGTTTTAACGTTGATCAAGAGATTGCCAATGATAATCGCTCAGTTGGTTTCATTTCCTTTACCATTTCAGTCGGTCTTTCGTTTGTAATTGGGGCAAGTATTGCATAGGAGTGTCATGACATGGAAAAATTAGCAAAAGTACTAATCGTTGTCTGTATTGCATTTTTGGCAGTAGGTGTCTACTATATGTTAACGATTTAAATAAAAAACGCATTCTCTTTATGAGGATGCGTTTTTTGTTAATTGTACATAGCATAAATTTCTACTACAACCTATTAACTTTCTTTCATAAAACTCTATTAAAGGGTAGAAAAATTATTTTTATAATATAGGAATATGCTGATTGTTTTTTTATGGAGTGACTCGAGAATGAACGAGCATTCATAAGGTGTATTCAAATAAATCCTGATAAATACCAATCATATTAATGTTGTTAATTGCATAATAATTAATCGAAAATGCATTTATTTTCTATTTTCTGTTTGAAACTGTATTTCTTTTTCATTATAATAAATATAAGAATTGACAAAGTTTGGGACAAAGGGGAGAGGACGTATGACAGCAAAACCATGGCTAGCAAATTATCCTGAAGAAGTACCATCGTCTTTAACGTTTGAGGAAATTCCAGTGCAAGAGTTTTTGACACGTGCCTATAAAAAGAATCCATCCAAAGTAGCGATTCATTTTATGGGAAAGGATTTGACGTACACCGAGCTATATGAGTCAGCTTTAAGGTTCGCAAACTATTTACAAACACTAGGTGTGGAAAAGGGAGATCGAGTAGCAATTATGTTGCCTAACACGCCACAAAGTGTAATCGCTTACTATGGTGCCATGTATGCAGGTGCTGTTGTAGTACAAACAAATCCACTTTATACTGAACGTGAGCTTCAATATCAAATGGCTGATTCAGGAGCAAAGGTTATTCTTGTCATGGATATTTTATATCCGAGAGTCATGAAAATTATGAAAGAGACTGCTCTTGAAAATGTCATTGTGACAGCTATTAAGGATTATTTACCATTCCCAAAAAATTTAGTCTATCCATTTATTCAAAAAAAGCAGTATGGCTTTAGTGTCAAGGTTGAACATAGCGGTCAAAATCATCTGTTTTCAGAAATAATGCGTTCAGCACCAATTAAGATAATTGACAATATGCCATTTGATTTTGAAGAAGACCTAGCACTCCTTCAATATACGGGTGGGACAACAGGTTTCCCAAAAGGCGTTATGCTGACCCATAAAAATTTAATTGCCAATACGACAATGTGTGATGCTTGGATGTATAAATGTGTTCATGGTGAAGAAACCATTATGGGCATTCTACCATTCTTCCACGTCTATGGCATGACAACTGTTATGCTTTTATCTGTATTCACTCAAAATAGAATGGTGCTTTTACCGAAGTTTGATGCAGAAACGGCATTAAAAACAATTGATAAACAAAAACCAACTCTGTTCCCCGGCGCACCAACCTTATACATCGGCCTTTTAAATCACCCAGACATTGCGAATTATGATTTATCATCCATTAAGGCATGCCTAAGTGGCTCTGCTTCATTGCCGATTGAAGTGCAAGAGAAGTTTGAGGCGGTGACTGGTGGAAAGCTAGTAGAAGGATATGGGTTAACTGAAACCTCACCTGTAACACATGCTACGCCAATTTGGGGGAAGCGGGTGATTGGCTCGATTGGTTTACCTTGGCCAAATACAGAAGCGGTTATTTTACGTACAGGTGATACAGAAGAGCTACCTATTGGTGAAGTTGGTGAAATTGCTGTTAAAGGACCACAAGTAATGAAGGGCTACTGGAACCGTCCGGAGGATACAGCAGCGACATTTGCTGATGGTTGGTTTTTAACAGGTGATCTTGGTTATATGGATGAGCAAGGCTTCTTCTATGTAGTAGATCGTAAAAAAGATTTAATAATAGCAGGCGGCTTTAATATTTATCCACGTGAAGTAGAAGAAGTGTTATATGAACGTGAAGAGATTCAAGAGTGCGTAGTAGCAGGCATACCTGATCCGTATCGTGGTGAAACAGTTAAAGCTTATATTGTATTAAAAGAAGGATATTCGATTACTGAGGACGAATTAAATAAATATTGCCGTCAGCATCTAGCAGCTTTTAAAGTTCCGCGTTATTATGAATTTAGAGAAGAGCTGCCAAAAACAGCTGTAGGAAAAATTTTGCGTCGTACGTTAGTTGAAGAAGAAAAAACAAAATTAGCGAATAAAGAAGCGAAATAAATACGTGTGAAAGTATTGACAAGCAATGCTGTAAAATATAATATGAAAATATGAATGAATGACCATTCATATTTTCATATTTTTTTAGGTTTACACGTCATATCGACGTGCGCATGTTTTTTAGGTGGTGATATAAAAGTGAAACGAGATAAGCCAAAATATAAACAAATTATTGATGCAGCTGTCATCGTTATTGCGGAAAATGGGTATCACCAAGCGCAAGTATCGAAAATCGCCAAACAGGCAGGGGTGGCCGATGGAACAATCTATTTATATTTTAAAAATAAAGAAGATATATTAATTTCTGTCTTTAATGAAAAAATGGCTGTTTTTGTAGAGTCATTACAAGATATAATAGAAAAGGGGAGTACGTCTAAAGACAAACTTTCACGAATGATTGAAAATCATTTTAATGTTCTAGCGACAGATCGATACCTAGCAACTGTCACACAATTAGAGCTTCGCCAGTCAAACAAAGACTTACGATTAAAAATTAATTCTGTATTGCGCGAGTATTTACAGCTACTTGATCAAATTTTAATCGAGGGTATGCTTACAGGTGAGTTCAATCAGACGATGGATGTACGCTTGGCTCGACAAATGGTTTTTGGAACAATTGATGAAACTATTACGTCGTGGGTTATGAATGACTATCGATATGATTTGATGGAACAGGTTCCAAAGGTTCAGGCATTAATCCTGAACGGCATTAAAGCTTAAAAGGATGTGGAGAAATGGAATTTCTAAGTTGGAAAGTAGAAGATGGAGTAGCGATTATTACAATTGCACGTCCACCAGCAAATGCATTATCTCGCGGTATTATTGCAGAAGTTAACGCTGTGCTAGATGCTGTAGAACACGATGATGCTGTAAGAGTCCTTGTACTTCATGGTGAAGGCCGTTTCTTCTCTGCAGGGGCAGATATTAAAGAATTTATTGGGGTAGAATCTGGAGAGGAATTTACAAAGCTAGCTAGCAACGGGCAGCAGGTTTTTGAGCGTGTTGAATCGTTTTCTAAGCCTGTAATTGCAGCCATCCATGGTGCGGCATTAGGCGGAGGGCTTGAGTTAGCAATGAGCTGTCATATGCGATTTGTCACTGAATCAGCAAAATTAGGTTTACCTGAATTACAATTAGGGCTTATTCCTGGTTTTGGTGGTACACAGCGCTTACCACGCTATGTTGGAGTAGCTAAGGCTGCTGAAATGATGTTTACAAGTGAACCAATCTCTGGTAACGAAGCTGTTCAGTGGGGCTTAGCAAACCGTTCATTCCCAGACGAAGCATTGCTAGAAGAAACGTTAAAGATTGCTAAGAGCATTGCTAAGAAAAGCCCAATTGCTTTAAAAGCAGCTATTCAAACATTGCAATATGCAAAGCATGCATCATTCTATGAAGGCATTGAAGCAGAGGCGAAATCCTTTGGGACAGTATTTGTCACAGAAGATGCCAAAGAAGGAATTCAAGCATTCATTGAAAAGCGTGAGCCTGTGTTTACTGGCAAATAATTTTCCAAATGTCGATAGCAACGTTCAGTATGTTATCGGCGTTAACGAAACTGAAAATATATAATATTTATAAGTTTACTTAGAATTATAAAACGTTCCAGGAGGTATGGATATATGAACATTTTTGCATTAATTAAACGTACGTTTGATACAGAAGAAAAAATCGTTGTGTCGGGTGGTAAAATCCAAGAGGACGGCGCAGAATTCATTATCAACCCTTATGATGAATATGCCATTGAAGAAGCAATCCAAGTTCGCGATGCTGCTGGTGGTAAAGTAACAGTGGTGACAATTGGTGGCGAGGATGCAGAGAAGCAATTACGTACAGCGCTTGCTATGGGAGCAGACGAAGCAGTGCTTATTAATACAGAAGATGATTTAGATGAGCTAGACCAAAATGCAGCAGCTTATCTACTAGCAGAATACTTAAAAGATAAAGATGCAGATTTAATTTTAACAGGAAATGTTGCGATTGATGGTGGTTCAGGGCAAGTGGGTCCACGTGTAGCTGATCTATTGGATATGAATTATGTTACTACGATTACAAAACTTGAAATTGACGGAACATCTGCGAAAATTGTTCGAGATATCGAAGGGGATTCAGAGGTAATTGAAACTTCTTTACCGTTATTAGTAACTGCTCAGCAAGGTTTAAATGAGCCTCGTTACCCATCTCTACCAGGTATTATGAAAGCGAAAAAGAAACCGCTTGCAGAGCTTGAGTTAGATGATTTAGATATCGATGAAGATGATGTAGAAGTGAAGATTGAAACAGTAGACATCTTCTTACCAGCTCAAAAAGCAGCAGGCCGTATTTTAGAAGGCGACCTTTCTGCACAAGCAAAAGAACTGGTAAATCTACTTCACACGGAAGCAAAGGTTGTTTAATTATTGGATGTCAATCGAATCTTAAAGGGTAACGGAGGGAATATGCTATGTCAAAAAAAGTATTAGTATTAAGTGAAGTTCGTGAAGGAAGCTTACGTAATGTTTCTTTCGAAGCAATTGCAGCTGCAAAACAAATCGCTGATGGTGGCGAAGTTGTTGGGGTACTTTTAGGGGATGCTGTAGCAGGTTTAACAGGTCCACTATTTGAATATGGTGCTGATCGAGTAGTAACAGTGGAACATCCACATTTAAAACAATATACATCTGATGGCTATAGTCAAGCATTATTAGCTGTTATCGAGCAAGAACAACCAGCAGGTATTGTCTTTGGTCATACAGCAAATGGGAAAGATTTATCGCCAAAAATTGCAAGCAAATTGCAAGCAGGTCTGGTATCTGATGTCACTGCTATTGAAGATGCCGGCGATGATGTGGTATTCATCCGACCAATTTACTCTGGTAAAGCCTTTGAAAAGGTAAAAGTTAAAGAAGGCGTTGTTTTAGCTTCTATTCGTCCAAATAACATTACACCTTTAGAAAAAGCAGATGGAAAAACAGGTGATGTGTCTGCAATCACTGTAGAGATTACAAACCTGCGCACAATTATTAAAGAAGTTGTTCGTAAATCTTCAGAAGGTGTAGATCTTTCAGAAGCGAAAGTAGTTGTTGCTGGTGGTCGTGGTGTGAAATCAGAAGAAGGTTTCGAGCCATTAAAAGAGTTAGCTGATTTACTAGGCGGTGCAGTAGGTGCATCACGTGGTGCATGTGACGCTGAATACTGTGATTACTCGCTGCAAATCGGACAAACAGGTAAGGTTGTAACACCAGATCTTTATATTGCAGCAGGTATTTCGGGCGCAATTCAGCATTTAGCTGGAATGTCCAATTCAAAAGTCATTGTTGCTATCAATAAAGATCCTGAAGCAAATATTTTCAAAGTAGCGGATTATGGTATCGTAGGAGATTTATTTGAAGTTATTCCGCTTCTAATTGAAGAATTTAAAGCATTAAAAGTGAATGCGTAATACAAATGCAGGAAGGGATAACCCTTCCTGTTTTTTTATATTGCTTTCCATTTTAAAAAGTACTATTTGAAAATTATTGCAAAATAAAATATTGACATAATTAACGATAGACATTATAGTGATGGATACATTAATGATTTGAAACGCAAAGATTAGGAGTAGTAAAAGCTCGTTATTCGGTGAAGAGAGCTGCGGGTTGGTGCAACGCAGACCAATAAGACTTTGAACTTGCCTAGGAGTGGTAACACAAATAGAATTATCAGATTATTCTATTTGTTTGACGATTAACCTTCGTTACAAGGTTTTTTAAGCTGGGTTCTCAAGAGCCAATTAGAGTGGTACCGCGGTTTGCTGATAGCATATCGTCTCTTCTTTCATTTGATGATGAAGGAATAGATGGTATGCTTTTTTGATATTTAGGAGGTAAGAAAGTGGAAAAAAACAAGCAACAATTAACAAGAACAATGACCTCGCGTCATATCACGATGATGGCGTTAGGTGGTGCCATTGGCGCGGGATTATTTAAAGGAAGTAGTGCAGCCATTGATATGGCAGGACCATCTGTGCTGATTGCGTATTTAATCGGCGGCATTATTTTATTATTTGTTATGCAAGGCTTAGCAGAAATGGCCGTGCGTAATAAAGAAGCGAGAACCTTTAGAGATTTAGTGCAATCCGTGTTAGGTAAATACCCTGCGTATTTCCTAGATTGGATCTACTGGAAAATGTGGGTTTTAAATATTGCAGCAGAGTCTGTCGTGGCTGCTATCTTTATTCAATATTGGTTACCAGAATATCCAATTTGGATACTGGCACTATCTGTTTCTGTGTTAGTAACAGCGATTAATTTATTATCCGTAAAAATCTTTGCAGAAACAGAATATTGGCTAGCATTAATCAAAATTACTGTTATTATTGTCTTTATCATTGCAGGACTTATTTTATTGCTTGTGACGTTTGGAAATCATAGTGCTGTTGGTTTTGCTAACTTAACGGAGCATGGTGGGTTCTTCCCTAATGGCTCGACTGGCTTAATTGCTGCCATGCTTGTAGTTATCTACTCCTATGGTGGGACAGAAATCATCGGGATTACATTAGCTGAAACGAAAAATCCGGAAAAAGTAGTGCCAAAAGCTGTTCGCAGTACATTAGTACGTATTGTTACTTTTTATTTACTGCCATTCTTTATTATCGTAAGCTTGATTCCTTGGAATGAAGTAAATGGGGTTCCTGAAAGCCCGTTTGTCATGGTTTTTAAAATGGTTGGTATTCCAGGGGCAGACCATATTATGAACGCTGTTGTTTTACTTGCCATTATTTCATCAATGAATTCAGGACTGTATGGTTCATCACGCGTACTCTATACACAGGCTGTAGATGGACGTGTGCCTAAAATCTTTGCTTATTTATCGAAACGAAAAGTACCAGTATATGCTATTTTAATGTGTACTTTAGCGATGTATTTAGGGGTCATTTTATCTTTATATGCGGGAAGCAAAACATTTGATTTTCTAATGGGATCACTTGGCTATACTGTGTTATTTATTTGGTTAATTATTGCGATTGCCCATTTAAAATCACGTAAAAAACAAGCAGAGCACACAAGTGCCTATGAAGTAAAATGGTTCCCTTATACGACTTGGATAGCTATATTGGCGTTAAGTGCGATTCTCATCGGAATTATTTTCACCACATCTATTATTGTGACAGGCATTACGTTAGCTATTTACCTTTTTATTACGTTAACCTATGTATTGAAGGGTCGTTATCAAGTCAATTAATGACTGTGTATTGATTTTTCGACACAGATTTGCATAAAAAATACATTGTAGGCAGATTGTTCGCTCAAGTGAATTTATCCATGCTATACTACAAGCATAGTAAGTTTAAGGAGGATTTCAAATGGCAATTGTACATGCAACAGATGCTACGTTCCAGGACGATATTAAAGAAGGGTTAGTACTAGTAGACTTTTGGGCTGCTTGGTGCGGACCATGTAAAATGATTGGGCCAGTTCTTGAAGAAATGGACGCAGCAGGTAGTGCGGCTAAAATTGTAAAAGTTGACGTTGACAATAACCAAGGTACTGCAGCTCAGTATCAAATTATGTCAATCCCATCTTTACTATTATTTAAAGATGGAGAATTAGTTGACAAAACAGTAGGCTTCCAACCAAAAGAAGCTTTAGAAGCATTTATCGCAAAACATGCGTAATGAATGAAGTTCACAAAGCCGAGCCATCAATGGATGTGTTCGGCTTTTTTTCGTTATATAATAAAGAAAATAACTAACATGATTCTAATGAGGGGAATTTTTACTTAGGGGGGCAGGTAGGTAATGAACGATTTAATAAAGCGAAAACTGGATATTTTACCAGATCAACCTGGCTGCTATTTGATGAAGGATCGACAAGGGACTATCATTTATGTCGGTAAAGCAAAAGTTCTAAAAAACCGTGTACGCTCTTATTTTACGGGAACACATGAAGGGAAAACGCAAAGGCTTGTAGGTGAAATAGAAGATTTTGAGTATATTGTAACGTCATCAAATATTGAAGCACTTATTTTAGAGCTGAATCTCATCAAATTACATGATCCAAAATATAATGTCATGTTAACGGATGATAAGACCTATCCATATTTAAAAATTACGAATGAAAAACATCCTCGTCTGATTACGACACGAAAGGTAAAAAAGGATAAGGCAAAATATTTTGGTCCTTATCCGAATGCCTATGCAGCAAGTGAAACGAAAAAGCTATTGGATCGATTGTATCCGCTGCGCAAATGTGTACAATTACCTTCCAAGGTTTGCTTGTACTATCACATGGGTCAATGCTTAGCACCTTGTGTGAAGGAAATTGATGGTCAGGTTTATCAAGAAATGATTGAGGATATGACGAAGTTTCTAAATGGTGGTGTGGAGGCAGTCAAAAAAGAGCTTGAAGTTAAAATGCTAGCAGCTGCAGAAAACCTAGAATTTGAGCGAGCGAAGGAATTCCGAGACCAAATTGCCCATATTGATACGGTTATGCAGAAACAAAAAATAGTTTCAAGTGATACAACAAATCGAGATGTATTTGGCTATGCTGTTGAAAAAGGATGGATGTGTGTTCAGGTTTTCTTTGTGCGCCAAGGAAAGCTGATTGAGCGCGATGTCTCAATTTTCCCGATCTATCAAGATGCAGAGGAAGAATTTTTAACATTTGTTGGGCGCTTTTATGAAAAGCCAGAGCATATTAAGCCAAAAGAAATTTTTATTCCACAAGCCATTGATGCAGCTATCTTAACAGAATTATTAGAAATTAAAGTGCTCACACCGAAAAGAGGTCAAAAGAAGGAATTGGTTGAATTAGCTACCAAAAATGCTGAAATTGCTGTGGCAGCTAAATTCCAGCTAATAGAGCGCCAGGAAGAACGTACGATTGGTGCTTGTGAGGCACTTGGCGAAGCAATGGGTATTAGTACTCCTTTACGAATTGAAGCTTTTGATAATAGTCATATGCATGGAACGGATGCAGTGTCTGCTATGGTTGTTTTCATTGATGGGAAGCCTGCGAAAAAGGAGTACCGAAAATATAAAACGCGTACAGCAGCCAAGCATGATGATTACGGTGCAATGCAGGAGGTTATACGTCGTCGCTATATCCGTGTTTTAAAGGAAGGACTACCATTACCAGATTTAGTCTTAATTGATGGTGGTAAGGGACAAATGGAAGTAGCCCGTGAAGTACTAGAAGATGAGCTTGGTCTTGTTATACCGATTGCTGGTTTAGCCAAGGATGATAAGCATAATACATCTCAGCTCTTGTTCGGTGATCCACCAGAAGTGATTAGCTTAAAACGTACAAGTGATGGCTTTTATTTATTACAACGAATTCAAGACGAAGTCCATCGCTTTGCTATTACCTTCTTGCGTCAACAGCATGAGAAGCATGCCATTCAATCTGTATTAGATCATATTGAAGGGGTAGGACCAAAACGAAAGCAACAGCTTCTTAAACATTTCGGTTCAGTCAAAAAAATTCGAGAGGCGAGCGAGCTAGCATTACAGGAGGCTGGGATGCCCGCTAATTTAGCAAGCCAAATTTTTAGCTATTTTCAGCAACAATCATTGTCAAAGGAATAGGCATGTGCTATGGTTATAAATAACATTGTTTTCAATGTTATGGAGAGCCAACTGCGTGACTAGTTTGTTTACGCTAAGGCTTAATGAATTGAATACATTCACTTTAAAGTGATGATAGAGGTGCAAGATTCAAGAGTAACACAATGGAGGATGGACAAGTCCAGAGATATTGTGTGAAAGGGGAGCTTGCCGAAGTACAGTATTGTTGTTCCATTGCTGTACTGGTTTTGCATTTAAGAAATGTAAGACTGTCGATTCTAAACGTTTCGGAGAGCTATCACACATGCGCAAGTTACGATTATTGTACATGTTATAGGCAGCTTTCACGTTATGTGGAGGCTGCCTTTTAGTTTTCTAGAAACGGTTTTACCCCCCATAATTTGGTGAAATACATGAACTGGAAGGGAGAACGAAAGAAATGGCTAAAGTCGTGATGAAGTTTGGAGGAGCTGCATTAGCTTCTACTGAACAAATCCAAGAGGCTGCTAGGAAAGCGATTGCTGAAAAGGACAAAGGATTGGATGTAGTAGTGGTCGTTGCAGCAATGGGACACACTGCGAAAGAGATGAAAATGATGGTACACCAACTAACTGACGATGTGTCGAAAAGAGAATTAGATGCAGTTTTGTCAACTGGCTCTCAATTATCTAGTGCTTTATTTGCCATTGCCTTGCAGGAAGCAGGCTATGAGGCTGTGTCTCTAACTGGATGGCAAGCTGGTATACATACGGATGGTATGTATCGACATGCTCGTATCGACTATATAGATATTAGTCGTATGGAAGAACATTTTGCACAGGGACAAATTGTGGTTATTGCTGGAGAACAAGGGATTGACGAAGTGCACAATATCACCACGCTTGGAAAAGGTGGAGCTGAAACAGCTGCTGTTGCACTTGCCATAGCGTTGGAAGCGGAGAGAGTAGATATGTATACAAATGTGGATGGTGTTTATACAGCAGATCCACGATATGTTCCCAATGCCCAAAAGCTTCAAGAAATTTCATATGATGAAATGTTGGAATTATCGAATTTAGGGTCTCATATCATACATCCTCGTGCGGTGGAGTTAGCGAAGAAATTTCAAATGCCTGTTATTATACGTTCAAGTTTAATAGAATCAGTAGGCACTTTATTGAAGGAGGAAGTGGAAATGGAAAAAAATTTAGTCGTTCGTGGTGTTGCATTTGAATCAGATATTATTCGTTTAACAGTAGGGTATGATGCTTTTTCCAATGCTTTATTAGCAGATATATTTACGGTTCTTGCAGAGAACCGTATTAATGTAGATATTATTGTCCAAGCCATTATTGATGGGTTGAAGCCAACTGTATCGTTTTCCATTTTAAAAGAGGAATTTGCGGAAGCATTACGTGTTTTAGAGGATAGTAAATTATCACTTGGATTTAGTTTTGCTGACTTCGAAATTGGACTAGCAAAAGTTTCTATTATTGGTTCAGGCATGGCTTCCAATCCAGGCGTTGCTGCTCGTATGTTTGATCGGTTACGTCGTGAAAATATCCCTGTAAAAATGGTTAGTACTTCTGAAATAAAAGTGTCCGTTGTTGTACCACAGGATGATATGATCCAAGCAGCTAATGCTCTCCATGATGAGTTTAATTTAGAGCAAGCACTTTACATATAATAATAGAAGAAACAGCATTTTATGTAATTGACCGAAATAAAAGGAAGAAAAAAGAAGGATTGTCATCCCATTCTTTAATGGGAAACAATCCTTTTTAATTATTCTGAGGGAATGGTATTCATAATACGTTCTTTAACGTCCCATTTGACTGTAAACATGACGTATTGTTGCTTTTCCCGTTTTTCATTATAGCATTCTGTTAGGTAGCCTTTAGCTAGTTGAATTTGCTCTGCTATAAATCCAGCTTCAAGTTTAAAGCTGCGCTGCTTTATTTGCAGAATTTCAGGGTCATTTGTCAACTGGAAAATACGTCCATCTTTTGATTCCTTTATGAGTTCTAATGTACCCCAGCAGGCATCTGCGAAAAACGCGATAAGTTCATCTTGACTTTTACATGGGAACTTGCGAGCAAGCTCTTTACCTGCCCAATAAAGGACGTCATCTTCATGTTTACCAAGTATAGAAGATAGAATATGATCACGAATGATCTCATAGCCAAATGATGAGATTGTAGGAGATGGAGTGTTTAACATTGTTATCCTTCTTTCTTAGAATTTTCTTAAAATTTAACGGTAATAAAGTAATGATAGATTTTTCGAGAAAAAACGACGCATCATGTACTAGATTAGTTCTTTAATAAGCTCTATGAAAAACTCCGAGTTGCCTTGACGCTCGTAGCTCTTGAGAGTACAATAAACATGTCATAATATTGTACCATGATGAAATACACAGTCAATGAAGTATCATTTACAAAATGATGACTTCTTTTGTTGTGCTATTTTAAGTACTAAGGGGGGTAACAGTCTTGTCGAAAGATCGAGAGTTTTTATGGCGTCGCTTACATTCTCTACTTGGGATCATTCCAGTAGGTCTGTTTTTAACGATGCACCTGTTCATTAACTTTACAGCAACAGGCGGGGCAGAAAGTTACAACGATGCTACCGCAGTAATGGAAAAGATTCCATTCCTTATCCTAGTTGAATGGATTGTCATCTATATTCCATTAATGTTCCACGCATTCTATGGTGTCTACATTGCATTCACTGCTACACCAAACACTGGACGTTTCAGCACGTACCGTAACTGGATGTTCTCTTTACAACGTTTTACTGGTGTATTCTTAGTGATATTCATTGCATGGCATATTTTCCAAACTCGTATTCAAAAAGCACTTGGCACACACGTTGATTACGACATGATGGCGAATATTGTTGCTAATCCATTCATGCTTGGATTCTACATTGTTGGTATTTTATCAGCAACTTTCCACTTATCTAACGGTTTATGGGCATTCCTAGTAAGCTGGGGTATTACACAATCTCCTCAGTCTCAAAAGATCGCTACTTACGTAACAAACATTCTTTTCGTAATTCTAAGTGTAGTTGGTGTGGCTGCTATTTTAGCTTTCGTATAATTCAATAGAGGCTACGATAGAGCACATGCAATCATTGCAATTTTTTAAGAGGAGTGAGAAATAATCATGGCGAAAAGCAAAATAATTGTTGTCGGCGGTGGTCTTGCCGGTCTGATGGCAACGATTAAAGCAGCTGAAGTTGGTACTGAAGTTGATTTATTCTCATTAGTTCCTGTAAAACGCTCACACTCTGTTTGTGCGCAAGGCGGAATTAATGGTGCGGTAAATACTAAAGGTGAAGGGGATTCTCCATGGATCCACTTTGATGATACAGTATATGGTGGGGACTTCCTAGCGAACCAACCACCAGTAAAAGGTATGTGTGATGCAGCACCTGGCATTATCCACTTAATGGACCGTATGGGTGTTATGTTCAACCGTACACCAGAAGGGCTTTTAGATTTCCGTCGTTTTGGTGGTACTTTAATGCACCGTACAGCTTTCTCTGGTGCAACAACTGGTCAACAATTACTATATGCGCTAGATGAGCAAGTTCGTTCTCATGAAGTAGCTGGTTTAGTAAATAAATATGAACACTGGGAATTCCTTGGTGTTATTATCGATGAAGACGGCGTTTGTCGTGGTATCGTAGCGCAAGATATGCGTACAGAAGAAATTAAATCATTCCGTGCAGACGCTGTTATTATGGCGACTGGTGGCCCTGGTATTATCTTCGGTAAAACAACAAACTCTGTTATTAACACAGGTTCTGCTGCTTCTATCGTTTATCAACAAGGTGCTTCATATGCGAATGGTGAATTCATTCAAATTCACCCAACAGCGATTCCTGGAGATGACAAAAACCGTCTAATGTCAGAATCAGCTCGTGGTGAAGGTGGTCGTATTTGGACTTATAAAGACGGTAAACCTTGGTACTTCCTAGAAGAAAAATACCCAGCTTATGGTAACTTAGTACCACGTGATATTGCAACACGTGAAATTTTCGACGTTTGTGTAAACCAAAAACTTGGTATCAATGGCGAAAACATGGTATACCTAGATCTTTCACATAAAGATCCACATGAATTGGATGTTAAACTTGGTGGTATCATCGAAATCTACGAAAAATTCGTAGGGGATGACCCACGTAAATTACCAATGAAAATTTTCCCAGCTGTCCACTATTCAATGGGTGGATTATGGGTTGACTACAATCAAATGACTGAAATTCCTGGTCTATTTGCAGCAGGTGAATGTGATTACTCTCAACATGGTGCAAACCGTCTTGGTGCAAACTCATTATTATCTGCTATCTACGGTGGTATGGTTGCAGGACCAAACGCAGTAGACTATGTAAAACACCTTAAAAAGCATGCAGAAGATCTTCCACAAGAGATTTACGATGCTCGTGTAAAAGAGGAACAAGCGAAATGGGATGCTATCATGAAAATGGAAGGCACAGAAAACGCTTACTTACTGCATAAAGAGCTTGGTGAAATGATGACTGCTACAATGACTGTAGTACGTTACAATGATCAGCTTGAAGATACATTGAAAAAACTTGATGAGCTTACTGAGCGCTGGAGCAACATCAACATCAATGATACGCAAAAATGGAGCAATCAAGGCGCGCACTTTACACGTCAGCTTAAAAATATGTTAGTGCTTGCAAAAGTAATGACAAAAGGTGCACTATTACGTAATGAATCTCGTGGTGCACACTATAAACCTGATTTCCCTAACCGTGATGACGAGAACTTCTTAAAAACAACAATGGCGAAGTTTGACCCAGCTACTGGTAATCCAATCATTACGTACCAAGAAGTCGACGTTTCATTAATCCCACCACGTAAACGCGACTACTCTGCGAAAGGAGACTAAAAGTTATGCAAATCGCAGCAAATACTGGAAGAATGGTCAAAGTGGAAATCTTACGTCAAGATACACAAGGCGGCAATAGCTACTGGCAAAAATTCCAAGTGCCTTACCGTCATGGTATGAACGTAATTTCAATTTTAATGGAAATTCAAAAAAATCCTGTTACTGAAGATGGTGTAAACACATCACCAGTATCATGGGATATGAACTGTTTAGAAGAAGTTTGTGGTGCATGTTCAATGGTGATCAATGGCCGTCCGCGTCAATCATGTTCTACACTAGTAGACCAATTGACAGAGCCGATTAAATTGGAGCCAATGAAAACATTCCCTGTTATTCGTGACCTACAAGTTGACCGTGAACGTATGTTCAACGCGCTTAAAAAAGTTAAAGCATGGGTACCAATCGATGGTACGTATGATTTAGGTGAAGGTCCACGTATGCCAGAAGGTAAACGTCAATGGGCTTATGAACTATCTAAATGTATGACTTGTGGTGTATGTATGGAAGCATGTCCAAACGTGTCTGAAAAGGCTTCATTCATCGGACCAGCTCCATTATCACAAGTACGTCTTTTCAACACTCACCCAACTGGTGCTATGATTAAAGATGAACGTTTAAATGCGATTATGGGTGACGGTGGCCTTGCAAACTGTGGTAACTCTCAAAACTGTGTTGCTGCATGTCCAAAAGGTATTCCTTTAACAACATCCATCGCTTCATTAAACCGTGCAACTACAGTGCAAATGTTCCGTAACTTCTTCGGTTCTGACCACTACGTAGACTAATATACGGACAAGCTGAACTCCCTTACACGAAGTGTAAGGGAGTTTTTTAAAGTTATAGAAATGAAATTTATCAAGTGTTATTTACGTTTTTTCTATGATAATATAGTATTTTCTTTTATAATGAATATGTATTCATTTTGTTTGCCGTTGATTGATAAAAGACGGGCAATTACATGACAGGGGATGGTATATCATGAAGGCAAATTATATCGATAATTTTCAAGAGTGGGAAAAGGGTTTTTCATTTTTTAGTGAGGTACGAGTGCGATTTTCAGAAACAGACATGTATGGTCATATGAACAATACGATTAGCTTTACATATTTTGAGCAGGCAAGAATTGATTACTTCCGACATTTAGGAATTTTAATGCCCTCAGTTGGAGAAGAGAATGTGAAATCTATACCCATTGTAGCCGATTTACAATGTGATTATGTAAGGCAGGTTTTCTTTGATGATGTACTACGAATCTATACAAAAATCGCGCAAGTTGGGAATTCGTCGCTGGACATTCACTATCTAGCAAAAAATCAAAAGGACGAAATCTGTTTCACTGGTCGTGGCACAATTGTGCAAATGGATCCTCGTACAGGTAAAAGTGTGCCGATTTCAGAGGAAGAAAAAACAAAATTCATTCAGTTGGCCATTCTGCCTCACTAGTTCAATATATAAGTATATGTAAATTAAGTGAAATAGTAGGTTTTACTTTTTACGTAAAATTTATGAATGTAACAATGTAATTTTCGAAATTTTTAAGGAAACATGGAATAATCATGCAAATAGCCGTCACCGCTTCCTGCCCCTTAACATAAGTTACAATACGTGCGGGGGAGGAGGGTGTAACTGAATGAATGGCTCTCATCATCGTTCTCTTTTAACAAACCGAGAACGTGAAATATTTGCGCTTTTATTAGCTGAAAAAACAACGAGAGATATTGCAGAGCAGCTTGGTATTAGTGAAAAAACAGTGCGAAATCACATTTCCAATACAATTCAAAAGCTAGGTGTAACGAATCGATCTCAGGCGTTAATTGAGCTGTTACGCTTGGAAGAATTTAAATTAGACTAATGGACACTTGCTATTTCGTGAAAAAAACGACAAAATAGAACTATTCAACGTATTTTTAGGAGTGAAATAGTTATATGTCGGATGAAGTAACAAAGCACTCACCTGAAACCGTTGCAACGGTTGAAAAGGAATTACGCTATATAGCGGCCATCGTGAAGCAAAAGGGAAGAGAAATTGTTTCCGATTATGCGATTACGCCGCCACAATTTGTTGCATTACAGTGGTTAGAAGAGCTTGGTGATATTACAATTGGCGAATTATCAAACCGTTTATATTTAGCTTTTAGCACGACAACAGATTTAGTGGACCGAATGGAGAAAAATGAATTAGTCAAGCGTGTGCGTGATGAAAATGATCGCCGTGTCGTTGTCGTTCATCTTCTCGAAAAGGGCGAACGTATCATTCAAGAAGTAATTGAAAAAAGACAGCAATATTTGCAAGAGATGCTTGTTGGTTTTAATGAACAAGAAGTCGCGCAATTATCAAGCTATTTAGAAAAACTACATGTACACATGAAACAGGATTGAGGCGGAAAGTATGAATGCCCCGATAGGCGTTATTGACTCAGGAGTAGGCGGTTTAACCGTAGCAAAAGAAATCATGAAGCGATTGCCAAACGAAACGATTTATTATATTGGCGATACAGCAAGGTGTCCGTATGGTCCAAGAAGTCGTCAGGAAGTACGGAATTTTACTTGGCAAATGGCAAAAGCACTCGAAAAAATGAATGTTAAGATGCTCGTTATAGCTTGTAATACAGCGACTGCAGTAGCACTCGAAAGTTTACAAAGAAATATGCCTTTTCCAGTACTAGGTGTTATCAATGCTGGCGCACGTGCAGCTGTAAAAAAAACGAAGCGACATGAAGTCGTTGTGCTTGCAACAGAAGGAACAATTAAAAGTGGGGCGTATGAAGAAGCCTTATTGTCACTCAATACGTCAACACATATTATTCCACTAGCTTGTCCCACATTCGTACCACTTGTAGAAAGTGGCGAATATAAAGGTGACTTTGCAAATAATTTAATAGCAGAAGGCTTAAAGCCGTTGAAAAATCGACAATTTGATACGGTTATTTTAGGGTGTACACATTATCCTATTTTACAAAAACAAATTGAAGCTGTTGTCGGAGAAGATGTGAATGTTTTATCTTCTGCGGAGGAAACAGCAAAGGATGTACAGGAAATGTTAGCGTATAATGGCACTTTAGCAAATGCAAATGCGGTGCCTGCTCATAGATTTTTTGCAACTGGTTCTGTCCCAATTTTCCGTTCGATTGCTGAGAATTGGTTAGAGCAAGGTACTCTCGACATAAAACGTATCACATTAAAATAAAAAATCAGCTTAGCAACAGGCTAGGCTGATTTTTTACGTTTTTAGCATTGTACATAAGCCACCGAGTACTTTTTTGATGGCACAAATTATGATAAGATGAGGGCGCGAAAGTTTTTAGGAGGAACGAAATATATGACAAGATATGATGGTAGAAATGCAGATGGGCTACGACCTGTGAAAATAGATAGTGAGTATCTATTACACCCTGAAGGCTCCGTATTAATTCAAGTAGGCAATACAAAAGTAATTTGCACCGCAACGATTGAAGACAAGGTACCTGGTTTTCTACGTGGGCAAGGGAAAGGGTGGATTACAGCCGAGTATTCCATGCTGCCTCGTGCAACCGCTCAACGTACACCACGTGAATCCTCTCGTGGGAAAGTCAATGGTCGTACAATGGAGATACAGCGCTTGATTGGGCGTGCATTGCGTGCTGTAGTCGATTTAGAGGCGCTAGGCGAACGTACTGTATGGATTGACTGTGATGTCATTCAAGCGGATGGCGGTACTCGTACAGCATCCATTACGGGAGCATTTGTTGCCATGACACAGGCCATTGCTAAATTTGCTGAAGAAAAGCCATTTGAAAAATTCCCAGTAACAGACTTTTTAGCAGCTACAAGTGTTGGGATCGTTGAAGAACAAGGCGCTATTCTTGATTTAAATTATGTAGAAGATGTGGCTGCAGCTGTTGATATGAACATTGTGATGACAGGCGCAGGACGATTTGTTGAATTACAAGGTACTGGTGAGGAAGCTACTTTTTCTCGTGAAGAACTAAATGAATTGTTAGCATTAGGTGAAAAAGGCATACAACAATTAGTGGAGCTTCAAAAAATAACGCTTGGTGAACTGGCACACAAAGTTGGAGGGAATCAATAATATGAAACAAGTAGTCATCGCCACAAAAAATAAAGGAAAAGCAAAAGATTTTGAAGCATTATTTGGACCACTTGGTTATGAAGTCGTAACAATGTTTGAAGTGGCACCAGATATGGAAATAGAAGAAACAGGAACAACATTCGAAGAAAATGCCATCTTAAAAGCAGAAGCATTGGCGAAGGAGCTTAATACCATTGTTATTGCAGATGACAGTGGTTTAGCAGTAGATGCATTAAATGGTGAGCCAGGTGTGTACTCCGCTCGCTATGCTGGTGACCATGACGATGAAGCAAACATGATTAAACTGTTAGAAAATTTACAAGGCGTCGAAGATGACAAACGTACAGCACGTTTTTGCTGCTGTATTGCAATTGCAGGACCTGATTTCGCAACAACAACGGTATTTGGTACATGTGAAGGCGTCATTGCCCATGAAAAGCGCGGAACGAATGGCTTTGGCTATGATCCAATCTTTTTTGTGCCAAGCTTAAATCGAATGATGGCTGAGCTTTCACCAGAGGAAAAGGGTTCTATTTCTCACCGAGGCAATGCAATTCGCAAGTTAAAGGAGCAATTACCGAATCTTATCAAATAAGAGGTGATATCCATGAAAATGCTTGTTATGAGCGATACACATGGTGACAGCCATGTCATCGAAAAGGTTAGAGGTTTTTATCCTGAAATAGATATTGTGGTTCATTGTGGAGATAGTGAACTTCCCTATTCACATGAGGCATTAGAAGGATTGAAAAAAGTACGTGGAAACTGTGATCGTGAGAAAGCTTTCCCTGAAGAAGAAATTTTCATGGTCCATGATGTAAAGATTTTTGTGACACACGGTCATTTATTCAATGTGAAAAATTCCATCTTATCATTATCCTATCGTGCTAAAGAAGTAGGTGCACAGATCGTTTGCTTTGGTCATTCACATATTCTTGGTGCCGAAATGATGGATGATATCCTATTTTTAAATCCAGGCAGCTTATTAAAACCACGTGGTCGTAAAGAGAAAAGCTTTGCTGTTGTGGAAATCAATGCGACATCTTTTAAAGTTGATTGCATGACAGATGATAATCAATGTATGGCTACATATACATTTGATCGACAATAATAGAGAAAATCCGCATAACTAGTAAAGTATGCGGATTTTTATTTGGGCTACTGATAATGGTAAAATTGCCTATGAATGATTCATGCTGAATTAGCAAAAATAAATCGTAAAGTCAATAAAGGAGAAAATATGAAAAAAACAATTGGCTGGCATTTTGATAATAGTTACGTTCAACTACCAAGTATTTTTTATTCCGACATATCGTTAAATCCTGTTCGTTCACCAAAATTGATCTTATTAAATGAATCAGTTGCAGCCTCACTTGGGTTAGACATTCAGGCTTTAAAGAGTGAGGAAGCATTAGCCGTTTTAGCTGGTAATACAACTCCAGAAGGTGGCGAACCGATTGCACAGGCTTACGCAGGGCATCAATTTGGTCATTTTAATATGCTAGGTGACGGTAGGGCTCTATTATATGGGGAGCAAATCACACCTCAAAAGGAACGGTATGATATTGCTTTAAAAGGATCAGGTAGAACACCTTATTCTCGCGGTGGAGACGGGCGAGCCGCATTAGGTCCAATGCTAAGAGAATATATTATTAGTGAAGCGATGTTTGCACTAGGGATCCCAACTTCACGTAGTCTAGCAGTAGTCACTACAGGTGAAATGATTATTCGAGAAACGGAACTACCAGGCGCTATTGTCACAAGAGTTGCAAGTAGTCATTTGCGGGTAGGGACATTTCAATATGCTGCGCAATGGGGGACAGATGAGGAGCTACAGCTTTTAGCTGATTATGCAATAGAACGACATTACGCAGCTAATATTGGCAATCAAAATCGTTATCTTTATTTGTTAAATCAAGTCATAAAGAAACAAGCCTCCCTTATAGCAAAGTGGCAGTTAGTGGGCTTTATCCATGGCGTCATGAACACCGATAATATGACCATTAGCGGTGAAACCATTGATTATGGTCCTTGTGCATTCATGGACATCTATGATCCTGCGACTGTGTTTAGCTCGATTGATCACCAAGGACGCTATGCTTATGGAAATCAGCCCAATATCGGTGGCTGGAATTTAACGCGCTTAGCAGAGTCCTTACTACCTTTAATTGATGATGATCAAGAAAAAGCCATTCAACTGGCACAAGAAACGCTACAACAGTATCCAAAATTATATGTAGAAAATTGGTTGGAAGGTATGCGTGCAAAGCTAGGCATTTTTAATGAGGAGCAAGAAGACATCAAGCTTGTTGAAGAGCTTCTTCAGCTTCTTCAGCAATATCAAGCAGATTATACGAATACATTTATCGCCTTAACGTTTGAGCAATTGGAGGATTCCCCATTATTTAATGCATCAGCTTTTAAGGACTGGTATCACAAATGGCAAGCTCGATTAGCAAGACAGCAGCAAAACAAAGATATGTCACAACAATTAATGCGCCAACATAATCCAGCTGTTATTCCGCGTAACCACAGGGTAGAAGAAGCTTTGGAAGCGGCTGTAGAACAAGGCGATTATAGTGTGATGAACAACTTACTAAAAGTCCTAGCCCAGCCTTATGCTCATACGAAAGACCAACAAGAATACGCTTCATTACCTGAACCGACTAATCAACCATATCGTACGTTTTGTGGCACATAACTAAAAACGAGAGCTATTTATTCTCTCGTTTTTTATTTGTAAAGGCACTCTACCGTATTCAAACGCATATTCTATGTATGAATAAAAATAAAGGAGAATAGGGTTGGTGCATAAGTATTCAAAGGGTTGGTTTGTCAAAGTTTTACGTGCTCATGGAATTATGGTTCATCCTCAATTTAAAAGTCATTTAGGCTTATATAAAGAATCTGAATTACGAAACTTATATTATCGTTATGTCGAAATAGAGTCTGCTGACCAAAATCAATAGATCGTTTGTTTGAAGAACTCCTTTCTAGGAAAAACTAGTGATTAGAAAGGAGTTTTACGATGTGGATGATGACTCAAACATGGCAAGATGTTCTATTTTTACATTGGCCGATAGCCCCTCAAGAACTCGAAAAACATGTACCTAAAGAACTGAAGCTCGATCTCTTTGAACAAAATGCCTGGCTTAGTGCTGTCCTTTTTAAAGTTTATCGACATCGGCTACGCTTTTTACCACCTCTTCCTGGGATGAATACCTATTTACAATTGAATGTCCGAACATATGTGGAGTATAACGGCATGAAAGGCATTTATTTTTTTCATTTAGATGTGACGAATAATTTCTTATCAAAAATTACGGCAATAGGTAGCTTGCCATATCGCCATTCCAACATCCTAGTAAAACAAAGAGGGAATCACTATTCATATACAAGCCATTACAAAGCATGTGACGAAAGATTGAGGGTTATTTATACTATAGGAGACAAGACCAATACTAATTTTGACCGATGGATTGTAGAGCGCTACCATTCATGGGCGAAATGGAAGGATACACTTTTTCGCATTGATATTCACCACTCCCCGTGGGAATTAAAAAGAGCCAACGTAACGATTGAAAGCAATACATTAGCCTCTTTTATGAAGGGGAAACTTCAGGGCATGCAGCCTCGTGCTCATTATGCTAAAAACAAAACGGCGAGAGTTTTTCCTCCAGTAGTTGAGCATAAAATAATCATAAATCCATCAAGATTTTTGCATTAAAAGAGGTAGCAAAATTGCATAACGATGGCGCTGGCAATCATATCCGACATCGCAAGTGCCTCTGCTTCAATTTCATCAAATACCTCTACATCTGCCTGATAATCTTTTTGTATCATCGTGACAGCTTCATTTTTCGTTAAAGCTAAATGCGTATAAAACATTTTTTGTACGGCCTCTCTAGTTAGGTATGGATTGATTGTATGCAAAAAGAAAGCAATATCATCTGCATTACGATACCATTCCCTCTCTTTAGCTTCCGCTGTGGTAGCGTCACCTTTCGCAGCAGCTGTCACTAATTGAGCCGCAATTACCAGATGCTCTTTAATTAAAGCTGCATAACGATCCGCCACGGAGTCACCATAAAAGGGGCGTAAACAATTCCCTAAATCGGTTGCATTGCGTAGCAAACGCTGCTGCACAAAGGGTAAATCAGGCAAATTAAACACAATGCTAATAATAGTCATCCGTGTCCAATTCACATGCTCCATCCAAAGTAAGCGGTTCATAGCCATAAAGTCTGCTTCGCCTTTACTAATACAGCGTCGGTAATCATTTGACTGTAAAATGTGACGAATCGGAGCCGTATACTGCGTATAGGGAGCATGATACAGCTGACTTAATGAAAAACCATTTGAATAGGGGTACAAGGCTTCACTCCTTCTTGTTCTTTCTCCTACAGTAGCATACTCTAAGGAATCTCGGAGTATGAAGAACAAGAAAGAAAAGAAGAGACGACAAAATTACGCTTCATACATCATTTTCTTCGTCATGCCACCATCAACTGTAAGATTAATACCTGTCACAAAGTTATTGATCGGGTTTGTTAAATAGAGACAAGCCTGTGCAATATCCTCAGGCAGACCAACCCTTCCTGACAAATGCTGCGCATGGTCGATTGGCCGTAGTGCCTCGTAATCACCTGTTTCAATCCACCCAGGGGAAATACAATTCACTGTAATTTGATCTGGCCCTAAAGATCGCGCTAAAGCATGTGTTAACGCGATGATACCACCCTTTGTAGCCGCATAAGCTTCTGAATGAGGCTCTGACATTTCAGCTCGCGTTGAGGCCAGCGAAACAATGGAACCACCCTTTGCATTATGCCGCATCACTTTTGCAGCCTCTCTGGCACAGAAAAAGGTACCCGTTAAATTCGTCTGCAACAAATCCTGCCACTCATCAAACGTTACCTCATAGGGAGATTGATGCTGGAACTTCCCAGCATTATTAATTAAAATATGAATGGTTCCATATTGCTCAACAGCTCGCTGCATCAAATGAATGATATCCTGTTCCTTTGTCACATCCGTTGGCACAAATAATGCAGAGTAGCCTTGAGCAAGCATATCCTGTTCTAACTGTTGACCTAAGCCTGCCTTCAAATCAGCAATCACCACTTTTGCACCTTGTTGTGCATATGCAAGCGTAATACCCTTACCAATCCCTTGTGCACCACCTGTGACCATAACGACTAAATCTTTAAACATCCACAAACCTCCTACTTTTTTATCGCCAATAGTGTAGCAAATATTTTGCTATCCGTCCTGTTAAGAGGGTGAAGAAATGGTATAATGGACGCTGTAGCAACATATGATAAAAAATATGAGGCAAACCTTGCCTGCATAGTAAAATTAATGTTGACATTATGCTATAAAGTACATATAATAAATATTGTCCTTCCTATGGAATACATAAGAAACGACATCATGTCTCAGTAGCTCAGCTGGATAGAGCAACGGCCTTCTAAGCCGTCGGTCGGGGGTTCGAATCCCTCCTGGGACGTCAAGCAAAGCCTTACAGCCATAACGGCTGTAAGGCTTTTTGTTTTTATGCATTAATATGAATAGCCTTAAAATTTCCCCATAATTTGTCCAAATCAATCCTTTTATTAAAAAGCTTATCAAAGTGAGCACTAGCTCTTTGATCTGTTTCTTGTAAAGTGTATTGAATGTAAAACAAGATTGCCCATAGACAGTCCTGCTAAGAATGTTTTTAAAATAAACTAGAAAAGAAATTTTTCGTAGTGCTAACAATTGAATTAAAAGTAGAGGAAATGAAATTAATAGCAGCACTTATTGCATTTTTTACAGTTTCCACAACGGTAACAAAAACATTTAAAACTTTATCCATAATATCTTGTATAAAGGCACCGACTTTATCAGCAATAGTAAGTATTAGTGTTTGGGCTGAAGGATGCTCTTCACCAAAATCTATCAATGAATCGTAGTATTTATTGATCATGTCTTCCGATTTTTTTAAAGCTTCCTCTTTTTTCTTACGCATATTTTCAAAAAAAGTTGTTTGATTTTTATCAATTTCTAATTGCTTAACATTTTCTTTTAAGTCTAATTCTTCTTGCACATAAAAATTATTAACGTTCTCCTGATATTCTTGTGTTAGTTTTTGTAATTCATCAGGTGCGTCTGATAATGAAGGAGCTTGAAGTCCAATGAACGCTGCTAAAGAAAATTCTTTGGTTTGCTCTCCCGTATAAGCATCTCTCATTTGATTCATAATACTACTAAAATTTTTTACTGCTACTGTCATAATTATTCCTCCTAGTAATTTAATTGTTGAAACAACTATAGATTATCAATAAAAGGTTAAAATTAGGTTAAAAAACATAAATTTACTTTTTTGTTTTAATATATAATATACTGGCGATGAGATAAGTTAATTAAAATAATCTGTATTTAATAATAGTAGAAAGACCACTCCATGATGGGTGGTCTCAATCTTTAAATAGGGTTACATGATGTGGAGAAAATGAAAAAAGACCACCTCTAATAGAGTGGTCAAAAATACTAACTTTTCTTACATTATAATGAAGTTGACTTACCTTTTTTCTCATCCATAATAAGGTCTTCTTCACGTTGTGGGCGTGGGGCTTCCGTATATTCTTTGCGCCCATTAGGTTTTTTTGGGTCTGCTCCACTAGCAAATGATTGTTTTGTTGGCTCGTCTGTTGCAAATTCTGTATTTTTTTTGTCTCGTTTCATGTCGACACCTCCTCAAGATATTATTTATCTTATCCAATAAAATATCCCTTGTTTATTTCTATTTCATCCTTAAAATTTCAGATTACCCCAAGACTATGTAAGGTAAATTTGGTAGGAAATTTCTGATGTTTGGCTTTTACATAAAATAATTGATTTTTTAGAAAAAATGAATTTTTATGTTAAAATAAACCAAAGAAAACATTTAAGAAAAGTATTGGCGCTCTGATGGGAGGTTGAACAGATGGATGAGAAGAAAAAGGGGAAATTACAAATCCTCGTAATAATTTTAATGATATTACTTTTGGTTGCAATATTTGTTGTATTTTTCATAGGTAAATATATGGTGGCATTTGTTTTATTTGGAATTTTTATGCTAATACTAAATTTTATTAGTAGCTGGAAAAACCTAGATAATGCAGATTACGTTTATAGAAAAATTCATAAGAGTAACCAGAAATGGTAATTACTAGACATTTAGCTTAGGAATCTTGTTATTCTTATGTTACTTGTAGTGCTTATTTGGATATCTGAAAAGAGCAAAGAAGGGATCCTCACTTTATATGAAGAAATAGTGAGTTATAATATTTTTTCAACAACTACGGAGGTGCTTTTTTGCAAACATTTTTTAAATATAATTGGCTAGTTCGGGAAGGTTGGTTTCGTTGGTGTGAAGAGTTGACTGAAGAAGAACTTTTGCAAAACCGAACTGGAGGAATGGGCAGTATATTACACACACTTTTCCATATCATTGATGTTGAATGGAGTTGGATTCGTCTTTTACAGGGGAAAACAGACTTTCAGGAGAGCTTTGATGAATATAATAGCTTGGAAAAGGTTCGTAAATTGGAAGCTGCATTTCATTTAGACGTCGAAAGCTTTGTAAAGCAATGGGATGATAGTATGGAAGAGCGAATACTTCATAATCCATTAGCCGATGGTAGTATGGAGACGCATACATGGGGTGAAGTCATTCGTCATACCATTGCACATGAAATTCACCATATAGGACAATTATCAATTTGGGCAAGGGAAATGGGGAGAGCGCCTGTTTCTGCCAATCTAATCAGAAGAGGTCTTTCTTCATCATTGAAAGATTCAGTAGGTGCTCAAATAAATAAAGAAACGTTTAAATAGAATGAGAGACACTGTAGAAATATATATATGCTAGAAAAATGGTGCAATAAAATCCAATTGTTTATCAGCTAAAAGTGAATAGCATACCAGATTATCTTCCAATTCATTAGAATGGAAGATTTTTTGATGCCCAAATGAGAAAAATTGCGAGGCAGATTTCATGAAGGCATTTACTTATGGCTTATAATATCCAGTAAATTTTAGTTAAACACTAATGTTTACTGGGTATTTTTTGGACAATATTTAGGTTAATTAGAAATATTTATATGAAGAATAGCTAACAACTTGACAGAAGTTTAAATGGGGAGTACTATACATTGGTCGCGAAAAAAGCTATTGTAACGTAACATTTTTTAACGTGCCATACAGTACTTATCAGTTAAGTTCATATATAACTAGATTTTAATTTAATCAGTAAAAGGTAGGTGCAAAAATGAAAAATCTAGCAAATAAAAAAGATAACCTATTACAAAACTTTTTAGGAATTTATATAGTAGCAGTATTAATGTTATGGATTAAAACATACATCTCTCAACTATCACAATTTGACTTAGGTGTAGAAGGAGTCATACAACAATTCCTTTTACTAATAAATCCACTAGGCTCAGCAATGCTATTTCTAGGATTTTCATTTTTATTTAAAGGTAAAAGAAAATACACATCACTCGTTGTTGTCTACACTTTAATGTCTATTGTTTTATATGCCAATATTGTTTATTACCGATTCTTTAGTGATTTCATTACATTACCTACACTTTCTCAAACGCAGAATTTTGGAGATTTAGGTGGTAGTGTTCTTTCTTTATTAAAGCCTTATGATATCTTGTTCTTTGTGGATGTAATGGTTATGTTTTATCTACGATTCTCTAAAAAAATCCAAAAAGATACCAAACGTTTTGGCTATAAAAAAGGAATGGCAATCATTGCCTTTGCATTAGCGGTATCAATCCTTAATTTAGGACTAGCTGAAACTAATCGTCCTCAACTATTAACACGAGGTTTTGATAGAAACTATATTGTGAAATATCTAGGGATGTATAACTATACGATTTATGACTCAGTTGAAACGATGAAAGCCTCTTCTCAGAGAGCTTTGGCGGATAGTAGTGATATTACTGAAGTAATTAACTATACAAAGTCAAACTATGCCAAACCAAATGCCCAATATTTCGGTGCAGCAAAGGGAATGAACGTTATCTATTTACATTTAGAATCATTCCAAAACTTTTTAATCGACTATAAATTAAATGGTGAAGAAGTAACACCATTTTTAAATTCATTAGCAAAAGATAAGAATACATTGTATTTTGATAATTTCTTCCATCAAACAGGTCAAGGGAAAACGTCTGATGCAGAATTTATGCTTGAAAATTCTTTATTTGGATTACCACAAGGATCTGCTTATATTACAAAAGCACAAAATACGTATCAGGCAGCTCCTAGTATTTTAAAAGATTATGGTTATACATCAGCTGTATTCCATGGTAATAACGGAAGCTTCTGGAATAGAAATGTAATTTATAAATCATTTGGCTTCGACAAATTCTTCGATGCTAGTTACTATAACACAGGGACTTCCGAGGACATGGCTGAATATGGTTTGTTAGATAAACCATTCTTTGAACAATCTCAAAGTCTTTTAAGCTCCTTACCACAACCTTTTTATACAAAATTAATTACGGTAGGGAATCACTATCCATATAAAATGAATCAAGATTTAGTGACAATTGATAAAGCCAATACGGGAGATGCAAGCGTTGATAATTATTTCCAAACAGCTCGTTATGCAGACGAAGCAATTCAACAGGTCTTCCAGCAATTAAAGGAATCAGGATTATATGATCATTCAATGATTGTTCTTTATGGTGACCATTATGGTATTTCTGATAATCATAATAAAGCGATGGAACAAGTCATTGGAAAAGAGATTACACCATATGAAAGTGCTAATTTACAACGTGTACCATTATTTATACATGTTCCAGGCATACAAGGTGGGACCAACCATAGCTATGGTGGCCAAACAGACCTACTGCCAACGTTATTGCATTTACTAGGAATTGATTCACAACAATTTGTTCAATTTGGTTCAGACTTATTATCAGAAGAGCATGATGAAATTGTACCATTTAGAAATGGCGATTTTGTCAGCCCTACGATTTATTCAATTAATGAAAAATATTATGATAATAAAACAGGCTTACCATTAGACGACAGTCAATTAGAGGAAGCAAAGACGATTAAAAATGAAGTAGATCATAAATTGGCGTTATCTGATAGAGTCGTGAATGGTGACCTATTGAGATTCTATACGCCAACAGGTTATACGCCAGTTGATCCTTCTCAATATAATTACTCTCCTGATGAAAATGTAGAGTCTAAATAATTTAAGGCGGTTCAAGGAATTGTGTACGATATCAAAGTCTATAGGATATCATACCATTACCTTGAATTGCTTTTTTATTGGTCATTTTTGAATAAGTATGGCAATACCAAGATTTTATATTCTCCTTAAGGTTCAAATAGAAAATTGGACTAACAGAAAAAGCGATTCAAATCCCTTAATAGTAAGGATTTGAATCGCTTTTATTAGTAAGGAGAGGACAAACATGATGGCACTCATCATCCTTACTTATTTCTTTTTAAAGAATAATTTAGATGAAAAAAGGAAAGAAATAGGTGTAAATTTGAGGAGTTGATCGGGATGGAATTTTATAAAGACATAGTCATTTACTGTTATAGTTGTCGTAAAAAGACTGTGTTTACATGTAAAGATACACATGAAAAAAAGGGTGTCGATAGTCACTGCAGTGAATGTACAGGTATTTGGTTTGAATGGCAAAACCGAGCTGTCGAGAGAGAAATGGAGAAGTGGATTGCCTATAATAAAGACTTAGTAAATAATATAAATCACTGATCTATTTTTTTACACAAGAGTTAAGTTGAATACACCTAAAAAGCGTATTATCAAGTTAGTACGATGAGGCATTGAAGTGCCATTTTCTTTTAAGAGAGTGGTTCTTTTTCTTTTGCTTAGACAAAAGCTCTAGCTAGAATAAACAAAATTACTATTTCTTTATCTCATTTGATAAAGAGAGGTGAATAATCGAATTATTGAATCTAAACCATGATTTGCCCGTATACATATTATTATGATAATTAGGGGGGCATCATGGACGTTTATAAAAAGATAGCAATTATCGGGGGAACAGGTAAAGCGGGGCGTTACATTGCTTCTAAAGCATTAGAGAAAGGGTATCACGTACGGATGCTTGTTAGAAACCCAGAAAAGTTAGTTTTCAGAGACAGTAGGATTGAGGTAATAGAAGGAAATGTACAAAATATCGAGGATCTT
Organism: Lysinibacillus sp. 1 U-2021; assembly: GCF_029916965.1. Lineage (NCBI taxonomy): Bacteria > Bacillati > Bacillota > Bacilli > Caryophanales > Bacillaceae > Lysinibacillus > Lysinibacillus sp. 1 U-2021. Next base: position 2,210,320 of record NZ_CP123966.1, on the reverse strand, counting down.
CAAAAGCTATTAAAAGATTGTCAAATCGTTATCAATACTTTTGGTCAACCAATGAAAGAAAAACCGATTTATAGTAAAGTAACGGAAAATATATTGGGAGTCATGTCTGATTTACATATGGATCGTTATATTGGGGTAACGGGTGGATCGCTAACCATTGCTGGAGATACAAAGAGTATTATAAATAGAATGGGTGCAAAGATATTTGAAATTATTTATTCAAAAATGATGATGGATAAGAAAAAAGAATGGCATCTCCTTAGCTATAATCAAGTAATCAAATGGACACTAATTCGGCTTCCATTTATCGTAGAGGGAGATGAAGTAGGGTTCATAAAGGAAAATCTTGGAGATATGCCAGGTACAAAAATAACAAATCGGGATATAGCTACATTCATCATTAACCAAATAGAAAATCAAAAGTATGTACAAAAAGCACCGTTTATCTCCAATTAATCTAATTTAAAGGAGAATGCCACTTGGAGAGGGATAGGGTCAGCGCCTCAACTAAATGACTTTATCCCTTTTGAATGCCCAACAAAATTTTCCTTTGCCTCAATCATATTGGTACAAAAAATCAAATGACATCCTTTTGAGCAGTTTTTTAATTAAAACCTTCTCCAATAAACCTTCCAACTCCTCTCAACAACCAATAAATGATTCTAAATGGGAGGAAAAGTAATTCTTGTATCCAAATTAGTACATCAAGAAATAAGTCAATTAATGAATATTGATCTTTACGTCTCTTATCTCTTCTCTTTTTGTTTTTCCTTCCTTGCAACCATTCTCTCACATTACTTGACCCCTTTTACAAAAAAGTGCTGGCTTTTCTTAAGTAAGTATACGATTCATTGCTTTAGGTGGTTTCATTTTTAAAAACTTTATGATGTAAAAGCGGATATGGGGCGTAAATGGGAGTAAAAATGTTGGCTTATTATATTTCTTTAGCGATGTGTATTACCGCAAATGTGAGAAATGGAGAATTTAAAATTAAATAAGGTGAAAGACAAGCAGGTTTAAAAAAGGGTCACATAGGCTGGAAGTGACCCTCTTTGCTGTGGATGTATCGACATTAATGTGAGCTGCTATTAATGAAGATCATCCCTTTTTCATGTTTATCAATAACTATTAATATTCTTTTTGCACGAATGTTGCTCCGACAATAATGAGAAGAATGAATAGCACAACGATTAAAACGAATGTTGAACTATTGTTTTTGCCGCCATAGTCCATGCCACAACAACCCATACTATAACCGCCGCTATAGTCATTACCATAGCCTCCATAACAACAATTGAAATTACCCATGTTTCCAAAGTATCCCATCAAGATCTCTCCTTTCTTCAGTTTATTGTATGAATGCCGTTGAAAGAGAAAAGGGTATTCGTCTAATGAATCGTATTTAGGTAATTTTAAAGAGAATCTTGGGTGAAGGATGGATGAGTATCACTAAACACTTGATAGGATGAAACTCAAAGGCGCTTGTTACAGCCTGATGATTAGTTGTCAATCCAGTCCATAAGATAAAAAATAATTTTTTGATGCATGATGATGGAGCGGGTTTGAAACAGTAAGTCGATGTTTTTCCGTTTCTATTTTTAGCTACAATGTGTTGCGGAAAGGAATCATTTGTTTTTTTATTTAAATAATGTGAGAGTTTTCTTTCATTTGCTCGTTATTACTTGTAGAGAAGAAAGGAAGGAGGTTTTCTAACTTCGTGTATTCATTAATTAATCAGCTACAAAAAAAAGATGAACAAGCTTTAAGAGAAGTGATTAACAAATATGGAGGTTATGTTAAAGCCATTGTAGTGAAAGTGTTACAGCCCAATCAAACAGCTATTGAAGAATGTATCAACGATGTATTTCTAACCATTTGGCAAAAGAGTATTCAATTTACTGGCGATGAGATTGATTTTAAAAAATGGATTGGCGTTATTGCAAAATATAAAGCGATTGATACATATAGAAGCCTTCAAAATAAGCCTAAAACAGTCGAGTTACTTTCATCAATTTCAAATAGCAAGGATCTACCAGAAAGAATCGTAGAACAAAAAGTACAAAAAGAGCAACTATTTATCAGTATTTTAAATTTAAGTAAAAACGATCAGGAAATTTTTCTCTTGAAATACTACTTAGGATATTCCAACGGAGAAATCGCTGAGATATTTGGTCTATCTAAATCAGCTGTAGAAAATCGTTTATATCGAGGTAAGTTAAAGTTAACAGAAGAGCTGGGAGGTATCTAAATGAACGAAAAGGACTTCATCGAAATAGATATTGATGAGATTGAACCAATTGAATTATCTGATTGGGAAAAGATTAATATTGAAAAAAGTGTTTTACGGTCATCTTCAACCAAGAAGTATGTATTTAAAAAATGGAGGTGGGTTAGTATTGTCGCCATGCTCACATTTATTTTTGCTAGTAGCAGCATTTGGCTACCTGTAGTGGCTAATCGAGTACCAATTGTACAGCAACTATTAAATAGCAATGATAATCCCCAATTACAAGTATTTAGTGATAATGCATCAACCATCAATCAAATAGACGAAAGTAACGGAACCTTCATTGAATTAGCTGAGGCTTTTTTCGATGGAACGATTGTATCGGTTAGTTATGAAATGAAACACGAACAATCGATAGATGAACCCCCTCTATTTTGGAAGGGCGATTTAGAAGGCAACGGAAACAAGCTAGACGTACTTAGTCATCAAATCGTTAAAAAGAATGAGGCTACTTGGATTGGTATGTTTACAGCGAGAATTTCAGACAAAGTAATTGATGAAAAGATAAATGTTCAATGGCGTCCTCAAGATTTTATAGGTATTGAAAATACGACTCTTGTAGAAGGAGCTTGGGACTTTCAGTTAGAACTTACACCAACCCGAGCCTATTCAAGAAAAGTAAATATACCCTTTGGTAATGATCAATACCAGTTATTTTATAATCAAATAACAGAGGGAAAATATATAACCACTCTTTATTTTGAGGGAAATCTTGATTGGGAGACAGAATTTTTAATGGTAGACATAAAAGATAATCTTGGAAATGTATATGAAAATGTAGGAGCAACAACTATTAAAAGCGGTTCTGGGCGAGTAAATGGTTATGTTGAGGTTTTTATACCTGATTCTACTATTCGAACGCTAATCATTACACCAACTATAAGAATTGTTGATGAAAAAACATTAGAGCGGAAAGAGTTTGTTCCGCTCCCAAGTATTAATATTTCTCTAAAATGATATGGTCTGTTCCTACAACTCTTTCCAAAGGGCTGAAGGAATCAATTCTTACCTACAAAGATGGATGTAGTTGCAATGAATGATACAGGTCAGCATCTTTACCTTTAGCTCATATCACGCAGTATTCAATCAAGATAGCGTTATTAATTGTAGCTAAATATCTTTTAAACGATTAAATTTTTAATTCTTTCTTTTAGTACCAATCATCATAAAGCCTAATAATAAATATAGAAGACTGGCCGAAATGGAGCTATACAACAGGAATGTAATAGAAGTTGGTGCCCAAACTTCAATAAATGTCCAATTTAAGCCACCAAGTAATATGTTAGGCGTGATAAATAGTGCTGTCAGCATTGTCGCCACAAGTATAGTATGGGCAGATAATAACAATATTCTTTTGTAATTTAGATTTGCCATACGACGTTGTTTTTTATAAAGGCTGCGTATATTTTGAACGAATAGATAACAGAACATAATGCTGATTGCGATGATGATAGCACATATGATTGTTACAATTTTATCTAGCTTTTGATAGCTGCTGATATGTTGCATGTCAATCGTTTTGCCCTCCCATAAATCCATGACACCTTGTCCAATCGCTGTTGTAGAGCTTGTATTCATATTGGCTAAAATAGCCACGCCGATTTGTTCGTCAGGTTGCAAAATGAAATACGAGGAAAAGGTTGGATTCTCACCAGCATGGTAGATATATGACTTTGTGTCCTTTTTCACAACGGCCCAACCGTTTGCATAGTAAGTATTCGTATCAAAAGGCTCCACTGTTAGATCTGGAGTTTGCGATTCTTGAATTAAATTGTTACTGATTGAATAGATATCACTGTTTCCTACCTGTAATTTTAACCATCTGGCTATATCATTAGCATTACTGATGATATAACCAGCGGGGATATTGCCACGATAGATAGGTGGTATGTATCGCTGCTCTCTCATTAGACCTATTTTATAGCCAGAAGCCATATGTGTGGCATGTACTTGATGAATTCCTACTAAAGATTGATGCATACCAACAGGTTGTAAAATTTTCTGTTGAATATACTGATCGAATGGCTGTTTTGCAACTTGTTCAATGACGAGGCCTAAGACATCATAGTTGATGGTTGCATACTCAAAAGAACTCCCTGGTTGACGATTTAGTGATTGATCCAGCAGTGTTTTAACAGTTAATTCAAGGGCATTATCCGCTGTGCTTTCTGGGATTTGAGTAATGGAATTTGAGGGAATTCCGCTAGTATGAGACAATAGCTGCTGTATTGTCACAGCCTGATCCTCGCCTTTATAGGTTAATGATAACCAAGGGATATACTTTCGGACATCATCTGACCGTTTTAACAAACCTTGTTTTTCTAATTGTAAAATAGCGAGTCCTGTAAATGCCTTAGACGTGGAGCCTAACTCAAAAAGAGTATCAGAGGTAACAGGTGTTTTTGTTTTCGTATCTGCAAAGCCAAAGCCCCGTTGATAGACGGTTTTCCCTTTATCAACAATAATTACTGAAATTCCTGGGATTTTACTAATGGTTTGCTGCTCCTTAATAAACTGATCAATTTTACTAATTGTATCATTTGATGCTGCGTGTCCAAATCCGGGTGTGAACGTAAAAAATAGTAACATTACTGTCATCATCACCGATTTCTTCATGAATAATGTCATGTTGTTTTTCTCCTTAGAACGTAATGTGCTTGTGGCAACATGGTTTACTGTAACAAGAAAAATAAGGGTAAACCATCGATTAACATGACTATTTCCGGGATAACATGACAAAATTGTCACTTCAAAAAGGGCCACTCCTAAAACCAATAGGAGGGCCCTTGAAATTTTATTTAATTTGTTTCTGGCTCTGGCGTAAAATCCTGACCGTTAAATGTTAATTTAGATGGTGAGATAAGAATTTCTCTGTTCGCTTCGTAGTAAGGGTCTAAAACTTTATAAAAGGCTTCCCATTGCTCGCCAGCTTTTTCATCTTCACCCTTTTGTTCAAGGGCAACTGCTTCTTCATAGTGTTGCTTTAATTTTGCGTAATCCGCATTACTAATGCTGAATTCGATATCTGCCATATATTCCTCGAAGGGAACTGGTTTAAAGTGTGGGCGAAGTATTTCATAGAATGCATCCCATTTCTTCATGGCCAATTCTTCGTCTTTATCTTTTTCAGCTTTTTGTGCCTCTTCATAGAGCGTTTTAAGTTTTGCAAGTTCCTCTTTTGTTAAATCGACGTTCATATCCGCCATATATTCTTCAAAAGTTAAAGGTGGATATAATTCTTGGTAATAAGGTTCAAGAATAGTGAAAATTTTATCAATGTTTTCTGATGCCTCATCCGTTTTATTTTCTTTTACATACTTAATCCAGTTACTATAAAGTGTTTTTAGCTGTTCTTTATCTTGTGCTTTGATAACAATATTTTTTTCAGCGAATGCAGCTTCATTAATAAATTCTTCAAAAGGCTCAGGTTGCCAATTTGCTAATTCGTAAGGTCTTGTGATGTTATCCATCGCCTGATAGATTCGTTCCATTTCCTCATAATTCTCTTCTTTTTCAGCCTTTTTCATGTCAGAAAAGAGTTTCTCTAGTTGGACTAATTCTTCTTTTGTTACTTCTTTAGGTAAGCTTTTTTATAGACGGCAAAGGTAAAGAAATCTGAGTAATCTTTCACAATACTACCCTCAACTAAAATTTCTTGCCCCTCGGCTAGCTTTAACTGCTCAATTTGTTTATCTGAGAAATTGTGTAAACCGATGTAGTAGTTTTTTCCATCTGTTCCTTTAAGGGTAATGCTGCCGCCATCAAAATATTTAATGGTACCTGTTATTTTTTGTTCTATTTGAATCGTTACATTATTTGTTGTATCAACAGCTGTTGCACCAGCTTGAAGCGGTGTTAATACAGCCATCCCTAGTGTTAATGCTGAAGCTAATAGCCATGTTTTTTTAGCAGGTTTTTTCATATTTATCAATTCTCCTTTAGGTTAACTTCTGTTACCAATTATTAGACGTTTTACCAATTGAAAAAGTTTTAACTTTTTAAAAAAATTTTTAAGAAATTAAAGAGTGGAGGATTCATGATAAGACTCACTGTTTTAGTATCTGTAGTCTTTGAAAAATAGCTATTATTTACAGCTCAGACCATGCAAAGGGTTGATTAGCGAAGCAAAGATTTACAAGGATTAGTGCGCTTCCAGAGAAAATTCATGGGCACGAACTAAGGCATTATTGCAGCTTATACTGTTTTAAGCTCTTTTTCTCCTAATTGAAGATTTTAGGAGATCTAATGTTTAATCTCATAAGATAACTTACATCCGTTTAATCCAAGCTCTTCTACTGTTCATCCTGGAAATAGATTTTATAGAATTTGCGATTCGTTGCCTCATCATAGCCAACTTCGATTAATTCATCTATTTGGTCAATATGTTGGATATTTACTTGGATTTCAATATTGGAATCCAGTTTGATTTTACGTTTGTATTTCTTTTCAGCCTTTTCTAGCGCACTATCAGAAATGACAGTTTCATAGGGTTTGACCGAATTAATGATGATATCTTTTTGCGTAGTGTCCGCTTGCTCAAAAACAGTATCAATATAATGATTTACCTGAAACTCCTCTTCATTTCTAAAGTAATCCAGTGTTTTATTCAAGAGGCCAAGTTTTTCTGTGCTTGTATAATTTTCTTCCTTTAAAATGAATTTTTTACATTCTGTTAATGCTAAATGGGTTTTATAATAATGCTCATCCGCTGCCTTAATTTTTAAAAATCGTTCTTGCCAATAAACTATATCTTCTTTACGTTTTGTTTTAATATACACGGCAGGAGATTGATCTGGTCCCATATCAACAATAATAGCCATATTATTAATTTTCTTAACGTTAATGCCATCCACGCCGTTCACGATCATTTGATTGTGTTCATTTTTCACATCTAAAAACATTTCTTTTTCATCAATTTTGACAATAGCGATAATCTTTTTAGCCTCATTTAATAGTAAACAATTTTCAAAAAGGCCAATAAACAGTTCTCCGCTTTTGATGTTAGGATGCTGTGACACACTATGTAAGTGCTTGGCAATATTTTGTGAATGTTCTAGGAAGTTACTTCCCTTTTCGAAAATAGCTCTCGAATACGTAAAAACTTCATGGAGTGCAAGATTGCTTTCATGGAAAAATTCATATTGCTGTTCCACATCAATTTTACTAAAAGCGAGCTGTGTAAAGGCTGCTTCTAACATGACCTCAGGTTGTGAAAAAACTTCTTCTCCTAAAATAAGCGTCTCACTCAAAAAATGCAGACTATATTGTGTTAATTTACTTTCACTGACTTCTAGCATAAATTTCACCTTCTAATTTTTCATAGTAGCTAGTATACCATAAGCTAAAGATTGCTTTTATATGTACCAGTACTCATTTGAGGCTGGTTTTTTTATGGTCACCGAATAGTTAGTGTCTTATTATGAAAGAATGTTGAGGATTGGAAGTTTAAAATACTGCTGCTTAGATAAAGATAAAAACATGTAGGGATACTCTGTACAAGTGTACTAAAGAGGGTGATCAATATGTGGGAAAAGGTGATTTCCTACATGCCACATTGGCAAGTTTTTTTACAAGGCTTTTTAGCGTTTTTTATTCCATATTTAATTTATAAATTGTTCCATGTTTTTTTATTTGTTAATAAGAGCAATGGCAAAATTGAGATGAAAGAAAATAGTGAACAAGTTGAGATGGTACACATACCTATTCAAAAAACGTTAGAGCAATTTACAGGAGATTTTAATAAAGATCTTTTACAAATGAGGAAAGAACTTGGTCATAATTGGGATATTCATTTTAGAGAATTTCAAATAGGAAATACGGATAATCGTGCAGCGATCGTTTTTCTTAAAGGATTATGCGATAAAGAATTAATTGACAAACATATTTTGAAATCATTAATGAATGGACATACAAAAAAGTCGTCTGTTTTAAGAGGTCATGAATTACATCAATCAATTAGAAATGAAATCCTACCAGTGAGTGAACTGCTAGAGGAATCGAAAGTCATGAAAGCTGTTGGGAAAGTATTAACTGGTTCCACTGTATTAATTGTGGATGGCATACAGAATGTATTTATCATTGGTACGGCACATGGCAAAACTCGAAATCTTGAGGAGCCTGTTTCTGAAGCAATGGTACGTGGACCAAGAGTGGGCTTCACGGAAAAATTAAGTGTGAATACCTCTTTATTAAGACAGCATGGTGAGAATCGAAATTTATCAATTATCGAGATGGAAGTAGGCGAACGTACGAAAAAAGAGTTGGTTTTAGCCTATATAGATGAAATTGTGCAGCCTAATCTTGTCAAAGAGGTGAAGGAACGAATTGAAACAATCCATTTGGATGATGTTGCTGAATCGGGATATATTGAGCAATTGATTGAGGATGATTATCTCAGCCCATTTTCGCAAGTGCAAAGTACCGAGCGTCCTGATCGGGTTATTGCTGCTTTACTAGAGGGACGAGTCGCAATTCTTTTAGATGGAACTCCCTTTGCATTAATTGTGCCAGTCACGTTTAATATGCTACTGCAATCACCAGAGGATTACTATGAACGTTGGTTATCGAGCTCACTTATTCGCTTGCTTCGCTATTTTGCAGCAGGTATCTCTTTATTTGGCCCGTCCCTGTACATTGCTTTTGTATCATTTCATCAAGGTTTAATCCCCACTAAACTAGCGCTGTCCATGATGGCAACAAGGCAGGGAGTACCGTTCCCAGCATTGATTGAAGCCCTCATTATGGAAGTCGCTATTGAGATATTACGAGAAGCAGGACTTCGTCTACCGAAGCCAATTGGTCCGACGATGGGGATCGTTGGAGGGCTTGTTATTGGAGAAGCCGCCGTACAGGCAGGAATTGTTAGTCCAATCATGGTCATTGTGGTTGCATTAACAGCAATTTCCTCTTTTGCTATCCCTCAATATAATGCTGGTATCACGCTAAGAATGCTACGTTTTGTGGCGATGTTTTCCGCAGCTTTATTTGGACTATATGGCATCATTCTATTCTTCTTATTCCTTTGCAGTCATTTGGTAAAGCTAAAAAGCTTCGGTGTATCCTATTTGAGCCCAACTATTCCGTATCGAGCAGGTGATTGGAAAGATTTTATGGTGCGAATGCCGTTAAAGATGATGAAGCATCGTCCTAGATTGTTAAAGCCAAAAGATTCGGTCCGCAAAGGGGAATAAGAGAAAGGGAGCAAAACAGCCATGAACAGCAGTATGAAAGATAAAATAACGACGTCACAAGCAGTTGTTATTATTATTAACTATATTCTTGCCACTGGGATTCTTACTTTACCTCGTGCATCTGTAGAAAAAGTAAAAACGCCAGATGTTTGGATTAGTGTATTTTTAGGTGGAGTCGTTGCAATGATTGCAGGTGTAATTATTGTGAAGCTAAGCCAACAATACCCTGACAAAACATTTTATCAATATAATCAAGATATCATAGGGAAGTGGTTAGGCTGGTTTATAAGTGCGTGTGTAATTGCCTACTTTTTTACCATTTCTGCCTTTGAAGTTCGCATCATGGCTGAAGTAACTTCTCTCTTTTTATTAGAAGGGACCCCCACTTGGGCGATTATTTTGCCCTTCTTATGGGTTGGGCTTTACTTAATAAGCGGTGGCATCAATACAATCGCTCGTTTATTTGAAATCATTTTTCCAATTACCTTTGTTATTTTTTTACTTGTGGCTTTTTTAAGCTTAGGGATTTTTGAAATTGATAATTTGAGACCAGTACTTGGACTGGGTGTTGTTCCGATGTTAAAGGGAATTAAAACAGCGACACTGGCATTTTTAGGACCTGAAATTATGCTACTACTTGTGGCATTTATGTACCCTTCAGATAAATCAAAAGCCGTCAAGGTTGTACTGGCGGGTATAGCCATACCCTTGCTCTTTTATGTCATCACGGTTGTGATGGTCATTGGTGCTCTATCCATTGAAGGTGTTTTGACAAGGACTTGGCCAACGATTGAATTAATGCGAAGTTTTGAAATCCCTGGTTTAATTTTTGAACGCTTTGAGTCATTTCTTCTTGTAATTTGGATTATGCAAATCTTTGCGACCTTTACGATTACTTATTATGCCGCTACTTTAGGATTAGCCCAACTGTTTAAGAAAAATATGCATCCCTTCTTATACGGATTGTTGCCAATTATTTATATTATTGCGATGACACCTAAAAATATTAATGATCTATTTACATTTGGCGATAAGATTGGTCATGCTGCATTAATTTTATTTGGTGTAGTACCGATAACCTTACTCCTTATTTCGAAATTGAAAGGAAAGAAAGCATGAAGCGAATACATTGCTGTGTACGTTTACTTCTAGTTGCGACGGTAACCTTACTTCTTACTGGATGTTGGAGTAGTAAAGAGATAGAGGATTTAGGCCTTATTGTAGGTACATCATTGGATTTAGAAACGGGTGATGTTTCCTCTGAAGAGCAACAAGATGCTAGGTATGCAAACAGACAGTTGCTAACAATTACCAATCAATTTGTTACGTCAGAGACAACGGTTTCTGGAACAAAAGAGGGAGCATTGCCAGAAAAAGCATATAAAAATGTTTCTGAGACAGGTGATGCGGTGTTACCAACTTTACGAAATATGCTGTTAAAGGTGGATAAACGTTCTTTTGCTGAACATTCCAAAGTAATTATTATTGGTGAGGAATTAGCTAGTACTATCAATCTCCAGCAAACGTTGGATTTTTTTCTAAGAGAATTAGAAATACGGCCGAGTGGACTGCTCTTTATTGCTCAGGATCAGGCAAGTCAGGCACTGGAAACAAATGAACCAACTAAAATTCCTGCCTTTCAATTAGTAGAAATGATGGAGGGACATGAAAGGACGACTAAAATTTTGCCTCCGATGACCGTAGCCAAACTAGAGGGGAAGCTGTATTCAGATTCTAGCTTTTTATTGCAAAATGTGAGTACAGAAAATGGAGAAGTAAAATTTGCAGGCGCTGCTATCATTGAAGGAAAAACCAAAAAGCTACGAGGCTTTTTAAATGAGAGTGACCTAGAAGGGATTGCATGGATGTCTGGCGATGCGAAAGGTGGCCTTGTCAAAGGCTTTGATGAGGAGTCAGGAGCACCTATTGTGTATGAAATTATTTCAGCTAAAAGTAAAATTATTCCACATGTAAAAGGGGATCAAATCTCCTTTACGATAAAAATTCAATCAGAGGGAAGAATTGCTGAACATTGGGTTCTCTCCGATAAAGCATTTGATAATCAATTTTTGAAAAAAGCAGAGAAAGTATTTGAAAAAGAGATAGAGCAATTAGTGAGGAAGGCACTAGATAAAACGCAACATGAATTTCAAACAGATGTTTCTGGGTTTGGCAATAAACTAAGAATCGATTACCCGAAAGTATGGCAAAAAAGAAAAAAAGAATGGGATCAAACGTTTAGTGAGGTTCCTATTACATGTGAAGTGAAGGTTTCCATTAAGGATTATGGCACGTCGGGTGATTAACATTGTTAATCATCTTTTTTTCTGTCCATTTAGTCTATACTGAAATGAAAGGACATATAGTAGATATTCGAAAAGATGGGGGATAAAAGACATGCAATATACTATTCAATCAATCGCTACCGCTCGTAACAATCGGCAAATGTTAAAAGATGATCATTGGGGAGAGATTATTTCAACTATTGAACTTGCTGATCATATCCAAGAGGCGTCCTTAAAAGGAATAGAAGATTTTTCTCATCTAGAAATTATTTTTTATTTTGATAAGGTTACAGACGATCAAATTCAATATGAGGCAAGACATCCGAGAAATAATCATGATTATCCAGAGGTTGGCATTTTCGCACAAAGAGGTAAAAATAGACCCAATAAATTAGGGAGTACAATCGTTGCCTTGTTAGAGGTCAAATCAAGAGGATTAATCGTTCAAGGGCTAGACGCCATAGATGGCACACCTATACTAGATATAAAGCCTGTAATGAAAGAATTTTTACCTAAAGAGGAAGTTAAACAGCCAGCGTGGTCAATAGATTTAATGAAGGCCTACTGGGGATAAGATAGTTGTTAAAGCGAAGACAATTGTGGACTTCTAAAAAAGGGGAGTAGCGTGCTCCCCTGGCTTTTTAAAGAATGATTCCTTCTTGATAAAGAATGCTGATGGCATGAGAGCGATTTTTGGCACGCAATTTTTTGATAGCAGATTTTACATATTGTGTAATGGTTAATTCACTTAATTTCATAACATCTGCTATTTCCTTGGTACTATCTCCCTGCGCTACCTGTCTCATTACCTCTAATTCACGCTTGCTCAGAAAGCCCTCTTTTTTGCTAGTTCTAGCTTGTATGATAAGCTGTCCAATCATGTTTCCAAAGGTTGTCATGTCATCTAACAGCTTATCATTTATATCGATTTCCTCTTCTAATTGAGTACTACAAATATAGCCAAAAACATATGACCCAATGAAAATAGGGACAATTAAAAACGTATTATTTTGCGAGGGAATAGTATATTTCATACTGATATTTTTTAAATAGTCCATTCCTGTGCAAAATTTAGCCTTCTTATCTTCAATAGCAGCATAAATAATAGGGAAGCTACGAATCTCCTCACGAATTTCACCGATATGACTACCACCCGATTCATTTAAAAAAATGATTCCTTCTGCTACAAAGCCTATTGGAGAATACCTCAATAAATAGGCATCCTTGATAGGAAAAGCATCTAAATATACCTGCAAAATGTGTATCAACAGCTCTTCATGGTTGGCATAACTTTGTACTGTGTCGAAACGTTTTTGAATGGTATAAAGATTGGACATGACCTATCCCCTTTTTTAAGTATATACTACGCTTAAAACAAGGAATTTTCAATATATTCTGTAAGTTGTAGTATTTAAGCTAAGTAAAGCCATATTTCTCTATTTTGGCGTTAGGAGGAGCAACAGGTGAGTAGTCAAACAATTAAAGAGGTGGATGCAGTTGTTCTAGGTGCTGGGTTTGCAGGTCTGTATATGCTACATCAGTTGAGGAGTAAAGGCTTTTCAACCATTGTATACGAGGCTGGAGATGGTGTAGGTGGTGTTTGGTATTGGAATCGTTATCCTGGTGCTAGATGTGATATTGAAAGCATCTATTATAACTACACATTTTCAAAAGAATTATATGAAGAATGGACTTGGACATCTAGATTTCCAGAGCAAGCGGAAATATTACGCTACTTAAATTACGTAGCCGATCGTTTTCAATTGCGATCAGCTATCCAATTTAACACAAGAGTCACTGCAGCTCATTTTGATGAAAAACAACATAAATGGATAATTCATCTAAACGATGGGCAGTACATTTTAACAAGGTACTTTATTACAGGAATAGGCTGTCTATCTGCAGCAAATGTTCCTAACATCCAGGAGTTGCAACAATTTAACGGAAAATGGTATCACACGGGGCATTGGCCACATGAAAAGGTTGATTTTACTGGGAAGCGTGTAGGAATTATTGGGACAGGCTCAAGCGGGATTCAGGCAATACCTGTTATTGCAAAAGAAGCAGAGCAGTTAACGGTGTTTCAACGCACTCCACAATATACGATTCCCGCTCGTAACCATGCATATGAAGAGGACTTTATCAAAGAAACGAAGAAAAATTTTGAAGCGATAAAACGTTCCATGAGAAATTCGGTTTCAGGTACACCTTTTGCACAAAATCAGCAATCTGCAATGGAAGAACCTGATGATAAGAGGCAGGCGGTTTTTGAGAAAGCTTGGGCACAAGGTGGCTTTGCCTTCTCAGCTACTTATCATGACTTGTTAACGAATGAACATTCCAATGAAAAAGCGACAGAATTTATTCGCTCCAAAATACGACAGATTGTGAAAGATCCTGTGGTTGCAGAAAAACTATGTCCTAAGTATATGTATGGCACGAAAAGACAGGTTTTAGATAGCGATTATTTTGAAACCTATAATAGGGACAATGTTTTACTGGTTGATGTCAAAGAATCACCTATTCAAAAAATAACAGGAGAAGGTATTCAAACGGCGGATAACCATTTTGATTTAGAGATCATCATTTTTGCGACAGGCTATGATGGCATGACAGGGCCATTATTTAAGATTGATATCCGAGGAAGGAATGGCGTGTCATTAAAAGAGAAGTGGAAGGATAGGGCAGCTGTTCAAACCTATCTTGGACTCACAACAGCAGGTTTTCCTAATTTATTTATGATTACGGGACCAGAAAGCCCTTCTGTTCTCGTGAACATGCCGATTGCTATTGAGCAGCATGTCGAATGGATTGCCGAGTGCATGCATTATTTGCGTGAGCATGACATTGATCTTGTGGAACCAACAATAGAAGCAGAGCAAGCTTGGAGCACACATTGTCGAGATGTTGCTAATGCAACACTCTACGTCAAAGGTGATTCCTGGTATACGGGAGCCAATATTGAGGGCAAACCTCGAAGTTTTTTAATCTATCTAGGAGGATTTGATTATTACACAAAACATTGTAATAAAGTGGCTCAAAACAATTATGAAGGCTTTAAGTTAATGAAATTAAAATCAATATCATAGTTTGTGAGAGGGGAGCATATATCAATATGGAGCAACAAGTAGTCATTATTACAGGTGCTGGAAGCGGTATAGGAAGACAGACTGCAAAATTGCTTGCCACTATGGGCAAAGCATTAGTTTTAGTGGATTTTGATGAAAAAAGTGGACAAGACACACTACATGCTGTGAAGGAATATCACCAACAAGCAATTTTTGTCCAAGGTGATGTTTCACAAAGCAAGGATGTCAAAAAATATGTGGACGCTGCAAAAGAAACATTTGGCAGGATTGATGCTTTTATCAATAATGCAGGTGTTTTAAGCCCACCTACACTACTGGGAGATTTAGAAGAGGAAACGTTTGATAGAATAATCTCGGTCAATCTTAAAGGGGCGTTTCTCGGCTTAAAGTATGTATTAAAAGAAATGGAGCAACAGCAATCAGGTGTCATTGTGAATACATCCTCAGCAGCTGGTATACAGGGACAACCCTATCTAGGTGGTTATGCGGCAAGTAAGCATGGTGTAATTGGATTAACTAAAACGGCGGCCATGGAATATGGACCTAAAGGGATTCGCGTGAATGCAATTTGTCCTGGTGGCGTGAGGACAAACATGACAAAGGGATTGGCATCGAGTCCAGAAGAAAATGGACCATTACGTAGATTGGAAGACCCTACTGAAATCGCAAATGTAATCGCTTTCTTAATTTCGCAGGAAGCTTCTTATGTGAATGGTGCTGTCGTCCCAATTGATGGCGGTTTAACATCGTAAAAACATTTTAAATAAGAGAGGAAGGATTTTAATGGAACATCGTATTGATTCAGAACTAAAAGAAACGTTAGCAATTTTTCCCCCATTAGATTTGGATAATGTACAAGCTACAAGAGAAGGAATGGCAGCCGTTGCTGTGCCAGCTCCAATTGAAGAGCACATCATAGTAGAAAATAAAGTCATTCAAGGGCCTGATAATAATGATTCTCTTCGTCTTCGTATTTATAAATCAAAAGAGCAAAAGGAAATATACCCAGGCCTGCTATGGATTCATGGTGGAGGCTATGTCTTAGGAGCACCAGAGGGTGATGATGTGCTTTGTCAGCGTTTTGTCAATGAAGCGAATTGTGTTGTAGTATCTGTAGACTATCGACTTGCGCCTGAACATCCTTATCCAGCTCCGCTTGAAGATTGCTATACAGCGTTAAAATGGGTAGCAGATCATGCGGATGAATTAGGGATAGATCCTACCCGTTTAGGGATTGCTGGAGCAAGTGCTGGTGGTGGGCTCACAGCTGCACTTGCACTACTTACACGCGATCGAAATTATCCGAAGCTTCGTTTCCAAATGCCGCTCTATCCAATGATTGATGATCGCAATAATACCCCATCTTCATTAGAAATTACGGGACATATGATCTGGAACCACTCACTTAATCAAAAGGGATGGAAAATGTATTTGAATGGAGAAAATGGTAGCGACAATGTACCACCATATGCCGCCGCAGCTAGAGCGGATGATTTATCAGGTTTACCATTTACCTATACATGTGTGGGTCAACTTGATCCGTTTCGTGATGAGACTTTGCAATATGTAACCAAGCTATGTCAGGCTGGAGTAGATGTTGAATTCCACTTATACCCAGGCTGCTATCATGGCTTTGAGAGTATTGTCCCTACAGCCGCAGTCAGTCAAAGAGCTGTCACAGAGTATGTAGAAGCTGCTAAATATGTGTTACATCGAAATATTTCAGTGCCTTTATAAAAAATTCACGAAAATCCCGAAACCATAATTTACTCAGGTTTCGGGATTTTTTTGTTCAGCAAAATGATCTTTTAGCTAGTTTGTAATATTGTCTTTTAGGTTAAACTTTTATCGAGTGAAAGGAGGAGAAGATAAATTGTTACAATTTGATTCAAAAATTGTTGGAAAAGAGATAGGATTTGGCTATTTACGAGATAAAATTGCCGATCGAGGTTTCACGATCGGCGGGAATTGGGAGTACTATAAAGGTAGCTTTGACTCGGTATTATGGAAAGAGGCTGGAGAAACTATTTATTTACGTGTCCCTTTTATCGTCACATCAGGAGAGCTTGATAATGAAGATGCTCAGATTCGTTTTCAAAAGCCATTTGTCATTAAGCATGTTGAGAATATTGGTCTAGATTATGATGAGGGCTCCTTACTAGATGCAACTGGTGTTAGTCAATTTCAAACTCCGCTTGATAAAGATGGATACATTCATGATAAAAGTAGATGGATTCAAGCAGGTGAACAAGCTGTGGAAGAAAAAGTACTACCATTTTTCATTCATTAGTTAGATAAATTTAAATAGCTGCTGCAAGAAATTATATGTCTTTTATCCTTATTATTTTGGGAACATATAATCAAAAATATAAATAGAATTGTCGTAAGAATTTTCCAACATTATAATGATATTAGCACGTACTACTATATGAGGTGAGTTTATGGATAAAATAGCTATAGATGATTTTCAGCATTCCTATCAGAAATTGCACCAAGAACGACTCATCCATCGTAAAGAAGCCTTTCTAGAGGTGTTAGAGAAAACAAGAACATTTGGTGAAATAATCCTGTTTGAAAGTATAAAAAGTAAGAGAGGCGTCTAGGTGGCGTCTCTTTCTATTTTTCATAAATGAGAGGATGATTAATCATGGGACGTTACATACCTTTAATACTGCTAACGATGATTCTATGTGTTGCTTGTACGTCAACGAAGGATAATAACGATAATAGGTTAGAAAGTGAGGAAAATCAAGCTAAAGATGCCATGAATTCCTCTATCGAAATAATAGCAGATCAATTGCAGTCACCTTGGTCAATTCAAAAAAGTGGAGATGTCTTTTATATAGCAGAAAGGCCTGGCAGTATTGTAAAGATTGCGGAAGGGGGCGTTGATAGACAGCAGGTTATCCTGAAAAAGGAGCTATCAACTGCTCCAGAAGCGGGTATGTTGGGATTTGTGTTAGCACCTAATTTTCCTACTAGTCAAGTTGCCTATGCGTATTATACGTATGTCGAGGAAGAGGAACAATTTAATCGAATTGTTACGTTAACGTTTAGCGATAATAAATGGCTCGAACAGGATGTTATTATGGATCGAATAAGGAGTGGTACATACCATCATGGGGGACGTTTGAAAATAGGTCCTGACGGCAAGTTGTATGCAACGGTAGGAGATGCAACACAACCTTCTTTAGCACAGGATGTGGAAGCTTTAGAAGGGAAAATTTTGCGCATCAATTTGGATGGCACCATACCGAATGATAATCCTTTTCCTCAATCCTATATATACAGCTATGGACATCGAAATCCACAAGGCTTAACATGGTCTACTGATGGTACGATGTATGCCAGTGAGCATGGCAATGCAGGAAATGATGAAATTAATATCATTGAGAAGGGGAAGAATTATGGCTGGCCTCTTATTGAAGGAATGGAGAAAGAGCAGGGGATGATAACACCTCTTTTTACATCTGGTTCTTCTATCACATGGGCACCATCAGGCATTGCTATTGTAAATGATCAATTATATGTCGCTGCCCTAAGAGGCACAGCAGTCCTAGCTTTTGATATAAATAAGAACAAACACAATGAATTACTATCAGAATTTGGTAGAATTCGTGATGTCTTTGTAGATGGAGAATTTCTTTATTTTATTAGCAATAATACAGATGGTCGTGGAAATCCGCAACCTCAGGATGATAAACTATATCGAACGCCATTGTGATATAATATTTGAGAAAACATGGAATGGTAGGATGAATGGGGAGGACAAACATGGCAAACTATCTTAAGATCGCAGTAGCAATTGATTTCTCAGAACAATCATTAAAAGCATTGGATCGAGCTAGTCAATTAGCAAAGGAACACAATGCTATTTTGCAATTGGTGAATGTCATTGATACAAAATCGTTTGGAGCAGTTTCAGCATATGACTTAAAATATGCCGAGGAATTGAAGAAGGAAAACATTCTTAAAATGGAAAAGCTAGAAAAAGAGGCATTACAGACAGGAGTCAAAGAGGTCGAATCCATTGTAGAAACAGGTTCACCAAAAGGCATTTTAACACAGTTACCTCAGGTTGATTTAATTGTTTGCGGTGCAACTGGATTAAATCGTATGGAGAAAATGATGTTAGGCTCTGTGGCAGAGAAAGTGGTACGTCATGCGCTTTGTGATGTGTTGATTGTTCGTTAGTTGTTAAAATAGTTGAGAGTAAAAGAACCTGCTTGTGTAGACAAGCAGGTTCTTTTATTATTGGAATGTTTGAGCGTTATCAATAATGCTTTGAGGTATATCGATTGTTTTTAGATGATTAAATTCAGTATACGTAACGACTGATTTTGTATTCATTAACAATTCGTCACCTTCTACGGCCATTTTTAAGTCAAAATCCATATCCATTTTGTTCGTATCGAAAGTCTCTTTATCGATGTGTAGCACGTAGTTAATTTTTTCAATTGATAGTTGATCCATTGGATTCTCTTCTAGACCCATTTCTTGCATAGACTTATTAATCTCAGAATCGATTAGCTCTTTGAATTTATCGCCTTTTCCATCTAATGTAAGGACATATTCATCATCCGTTTGTTCAAATGTAAAGTCCTTAATGAATTTTTTCAATTGTTCTAGCTGTTCCTTCGCATCTGCAGAAGCAGCCGTTTGATCTAATATAGCATCAAAGTTCTCATCAGGAAGCTTTAACCAGCTATCTGTTGTCGAATCCTTCATAAATAAGCCTGTATCTTTTTTCATATACATTTCAATTGGCATGTCCATTGTTTCTTGACCTTCATTCATCATATCAGGCATTGTCATAGATCCTGATAAATGCATTGCAAGTGGATCAACGATGATATCCATCTCCATTTTGGAGTCGATTGAAAACTCCATTGCTTCATCACCAGACCCAACCTTTGTCACCTGTGTCATATCCATTTTAGCACTTGCACTTTGAATATCAGCCTGACGATCTACTGCTTTGTCATACACTTGTTCTAAAGTGAGTTTGCTTTTATTAGTTGTGTCTTTCGTAGGCGTAGCGCTTGAATTACATGCGGCAAGTGTCAACGCTAGTGTTCCGACTGCTAATACTTTAAAAATTTTCTTCATTACTTTCATCTCCTATTCTTGGTAAAAAACACTATCTACTACTATACGCACTAGAAAAGCAAAAGTTTCATAAATTGTTAGAAAAGAACTACTTTTTTATTAAAAAAATAACATTACTCCTACTTTTGTAAGCGCTAAACGCGATAATTACCAAATGAATAGGGATAAAACAAAAAAGCTGTCACGAACTTATCGTACAAGGACGATAAGTTCAGACAGCCTTTTGCTTACACAATAGTGTAATGGATCAATTATAACCCCAGATCATAGCAAATAATGTACCGATGATTGTCACAACACCTACGAATACTGAGTATAAAATTGTTGTATATAACGTTTTTTTATCTTCAGATTCACCGATGTGCATGAATAATACTAATTGTACAGTTGCCTGTGCAAGAGCAGTTACTAGTAAAATTCCAAATGCCATATTAAGAGACATATCAAATTTTACAACTGCTAAAGCTACGATTGTTAGTAATAGTGAGAAGCCGAAGCCCATCACATGTTGTTTTGGGAATAATTCCTTCATCAGCTAATCAGTCCTTTCAAGTAGACGAAGCTGAAGATGAAAATCCAAACAACGTCTAGGAAATGCCAGTACAGTGAGAAGATAAACGCTTTATTAGCCGTTTGTGGGTTTAAGCCACGTTTCGCTACTTGGATTAAAATAGCTACGCCCCAGAAGAAACCGAATGTTACGTGGGCACCGTGCGTTCCAAGTAAAGTCATTAAGGACGATAAGAAAGCGCTTGTTTGAATCGTCGCACCTTCGTGTACATATGTGACAAATTCATCAATCTCAATAGCTAAGAAGCCAAGGCCTAGTAATAGCGTGATGATAAAGAATGTCATCATCGCTTTTTTACGACCAATACGCATTGCATGAACACCAAGACCAATGGTGAAACTACTTGTTAATAATAAGAATGTTTCCCATAGAACTGGAGTTAATTCGAAAATCTCAGCACCATTTGGTCCACTACCTGTGCGTGTATGAAGTGTGAAATACACAGTAAATAAAGTGGCAAATAACACGATTTCGGCGCCAAGGAAAATCCAAAAACCAAAGATTTTTAGACGGTTTTCCTCTGTACTATATTCTAATGGAAGTGAAGAATCGATTTTCATATTATTTATCACCTCTCAAGCTTTTCTCAGTTGCCATTACTTCCTCAACTGAAATGTAACGACCATGATCTTTTTCAAATGAACGATGGATCATGAAGCCAAATACACCAAGCATACTGATGATGGCTGGAATCCATAGATTAAATACAGCGAAGAATGCTGCAAGGAAGAAGAATCCACTCATCCAGAATGGTGTGCCTGTATTATTTGGCATGTGAATTTTTTCGATTGTACCTGCCGTAATATCGCGACCTTCTTTTTTCGCGAACCAGAACTCATCTAAGCGAGTAACGGTAGGCACTACGGCAAAGTTATATTCTGGTACTGGAGAATGAGTAGCCCACTCAAGTGTACGACCATCCCAAACATCTGCCTTTTCATTACGAGGCATATGCTTCCAGCTGTAGTAAATATTGTAGACGATTAATGCAAAGCCGACTGCAAGTCCTAGAGCACCGACGAACGATAACATGTTCAATGGACCATAACCAGTAGACTCAGAATAAGTGTACATACGACGAGCATATCCATCTAAACCTAAAATGAATAGTGGGAAGAACGTTACGTTGAAGCTGATGGCAATGAACCAGAAACCAGCTTTCCCTAATTTTTCATTTAGACGGAAACCGAACATTTTTGGCCACCAGTAGTGGTAACCTGCAAGGACACCAAATACTGTACCTGGAATTAATACATAGTGGAAGTGGGCAACTAAGAACATCGTATTATGATATTGGTAGTCAGCACTTGCCATCGCTAGCATTACCCCTGTAACCCCACCAATTGTGAAGATAGGAATAAAGCCAAGTGCATAAAGCATCGGTGTTGTAAATTGAATTTTCCCGTGCCTCATTGTGAGTAGCCAGTTAAATATTTTAACCCCAGTAGGAACTGCGATTGCCATTGTTGTAATTGAGAAAACACTGTTTACCATTACACCATGACCCATTGTATAGAAGTGGTGGGCCCAAACTACGAATGATAGTAGGGAAATGACCACCATACTCATCACCATTGATTTGTAACCGTATAAGTTTTTACGTGCGAATGTTGCGATGATTTCTGAAAAAATACCGAAAGCAGGTAGGATAACGATATAAACCTCAGGATGTCCCCAAACCCAGAAAAGGTTGGCCCAAAGCATATCCATACCACCGTCTTGCATCGCAAAGAATTTTGTCCCGAATTGACGGTCAAACATCATAAGAGCAAGCGCTACAGTTAATACTGGGAACGCGAATACGATAATAATGTTTGTAATTAAAATGGACCAAGAAAACATTGGCATTTTCATTAATGTCATACCAGGTGCACGCATTTTAATGATCGTCGTGATAAAGTTAACACCTGTCATTAAAGTACCAATACCTGACAATTGAAGGGCTAAAGAATAATAGTTATTCCCTACAGTCGGACTAAAATCCGTACTTGCAAGAGGGAAGTAGGCTGTCCAACCAGCGTCTGGTGAACCACCGATAATGAATGATAAGTTTAATAAACCAGCACCTGCTGCAAATAGCCAGAAGCTGACAGCGTTTAGACGTGGGAAAGCAACGTCACGTGCACCGATTTGAAGTGGAATGACAATGTTCATTAAGCCGATAACAAATGGCATCGCCATAAATAGAATCATTAATAAACCGTGTGTTGTGAAAATTTCATTATAGTGTTGTGCATCAAGAAGTCCGTTATCTGGAACGGCTGTTTGTGCACGCATTAATAGTGCATCGATACCACCGCGGAATAGCATTAATAAAGCTACTGCGATATACATAATCCCGATTTTTTTATGGTCAACAGTTGATAGCCAGTTTTTGTAGAAATAGCCCCATTTTTTGAAATAAGTAAGGCCTGCTACGATAACCACTGCACCAACTACGATACTAATAGCTGCCGCTAAAATCATCGGTTCTTGCATTGGATGGAATAATTCTTCCATACTCATTGGATGCGCTCCTTTCAGAATTAAAAATTAATGTCTCGATTCGTTCAACGATAAAATCAAATTAATGACCAGAATGTTCATTATTCGTGTCTTCTTCAGACATATCCCCATGATCCATTTCATCCATATTCATGTGTTTACCATGTTCCATTGGAGCTGGTCTAAAGTCTAAGTGTGTAGATGAGAAGCTTTGGCGACCAACATGTTCTGCCTCTAACAGCTCATCAAATTTTTCTTCTGTTAATGGTGCCTCTTTCGCTTTAACATCAGCAACCCATTTATCGAAGTCTTCTTGTGTCATAGATTGTGCTTCAAATTCCATTTCTGCAAAGCCACGTCCATTAAAGTTAGAGTTACGTCCCATAAATGAACCAACTTCATCTGCTGCAAGGTGAATGGTTGTTAACATATCACTCATAGCATATTTTTGACCTGCTAATTGAGGAATCCAGAAACTAGTAATTGGACCAAATGAGTAAAGCTTAAATTCGATTGGACGATCCACTGGAATGTTTACATAGTTAACTGTTTCAACACCTTCTTCTGGATAACTAAAGTGCCATTTCCAGTTTGATGATGATGCATAAATCACTAAAGGCTCCTTATCGTCATAACCTGCTGGTTGAGCTTCTACTGTAGATGTTGTTCTTACTGTCACAACAGCTAAAAATGCTACGATAATAATTGGAATTACTGTCCATGTAATTTCAAGCAGATGGCTTCCTTCTTCATGAGGAGGCTCATAATCTGCAGCTGCTTTTGATGCGCGATATTTTGTAAGCATAAAGGCTAAAAGCACATACACGACTAGCAATATAAAGGCCATTGTAATAATGGATAAGATAATTGTGTTTGATAATGTTTCAGCATTAGGTCCCTTTGGATTGAACACTGTTAATGGTTCACATCCAGCAAGAAGAGCAATCGCACTCAATGCTACTAACATTAAACTTAATTTTTTCTTCATGTTTGACTCCTTTCTATAGAACGGCTATTCATAAAATTCATGTGTTTTTTGTCAGTGTCACATTTACAAATAGTTGATACTGAGGTCACCTCTTTTATCTTGGCGTATCAATCAACAACATAAGAAATTACAATGGCATGGTTCAATATGAAACATAAAATCTAGTGTTGATTGATCTGATGCAAGCGTTAGCAAAATCAATGATTTGCGCAATCGTTTAAATACATACTTGGTTACCTACGATTGTCACAATCTCTCGTTGTTTGCACATTGGATTATACGCCCTGTTTTTAAGAAAAAACATAATTTTGTTATGAAAATGATAGTATAGCGGTAGTGAATTTGAACATTTTTTGAACAAAAATCGTTATTTTAGTATTGGTATTTATAGGTTTTATTTATTAAACACTGTGGAAACGTTGAAAATACTGCATTCCTGATGTTTACCTAAGTAAATAATTTAAAATGTGAAAAATGGTATTTCACATTTTAGACGCTGTTTTGTAATAAAATCATTGTCATACCAGACCTATTGGGATTTTTTATTTGCCTTTTATCCAAAAAAGGAGTAGATGCAATGACGTTTTATGGAAACAATAGGTTGAATTTTCAATGAAAGGAATGAGTGGGGAGGGAATAAATGGAGCGAAATATTAATTATGTTAATATAATAATAGGTTTTCTTTAATATCCATATTTTTACTTCATTTGTTTTATTTGAAAAGTAAAAAGCAAACTAAGCCAGCTCTTAGTTTGCTAGTATTTTAGAAAAAATTTATGTTATCAAGAATTAAGCGGTGTAATTCAGCATTTTTAAAATTACCTGTCAATCACCAAGCTTCAGCCATTTGGCTACTTGTCCATAAATCGTATTTTGAAGCTGTGGCGCTTTATTATTCATTTTCAAAGAAAAATATAGTGTTTTCATAAAGTTTAAGGTACAAGTTCTTCCACTAAAGAAGAGCTCATTATAACCTTGTGTCATTAAATGCATTTCAAATTTATCAAAAGCCTGCTCAACAAATTCGATCAGTGCTTCCTCTGAGTAATTTTGAAGCAATAATGCATCCACTATATTAATTAAACGTTCCTCTTCATCGTTAACAAAGACTGTTTCTTTCCAAGTGACAAGTTTTAATGCATGTAAAATGGATGGTGCATACCGTAAATCGAATTTTGGATGTTTTATTGTTGTTGTAGCTAAATCTGCACCATGTGCAATACTGTGTGCCCATCCTTTTTCCTGAACATATCCTCTCGTATCCTGTTCTAATAACAAATAACGGCCAATTTTTTTAAAGAACAATTGTAGGTCTTCATCTCTTAAAACGAGTAATTCAGCGTCCTTTGCAAGAAGACCTGCAACTAGTAATGCGGAAAACGAACGAGTAAAGACACTATCCTCTGTTTTATCTCCGATATGTAAATATAAAAAATCCTCACCCGTAACTGTATCAAACAAATATTGAAGTTGTTGAGAACTCAATAAATTATCACTTAGTAAATCAACAAAGGTGCGATAAATGAGGTGGTCTCGTAATTCGGCATCAACTGAGCCAATATGGGCTAACATCTCCTGTAATAGCCAATCACTATGCTGGAACATAAATGTCTGACGCTCAGACAGTGTCATTGTAGAAAAAGACTGTAATGTTTCTTTAATATCCATGTTAGAAAAGCCCCCAACTTATTTTTGTACTATATATTATAGCGCCATTTCATTTCGAAGGGATAAATTTGAAACCTTCATTTTAATTAAGCACAGTTAGAATGTCCTCTTTAAAACATAATTTTTACAATATTATTTCCAGAAACTATAGAAAGTTGTTATGATAGAAACGCAATAAAATGGTAAAACTAAAATGTGAACAATAAAAAAGACATACCTATTTAAGTATGTCTTTGTCTGCTAAATAATGACTGCTGATTTAATGCCAATTGGCCATTCAGTGAGCGTGTGTTGATTCGTCTTTAACTCGACAAGAATATTAGCATTTTTGATTGCATCAATGAGCCATTCACTATAGTGACGATTTGGTTCAGGATGCTGTAAAATCTGCTGCATATCTTTTTTATCAACATGTAACAGCTTGTAGTTACATTCAATGTTTACTTTTTGAGGAATAATGGAAAGAGACTCATTTTGATGACCAAGTGCAATAGATCCAGGAATACACCCTTGAATTTTTAAAATATAGGTGCTGGCTTCTTGTGTGTAGACATCAATTTTGGTGCGTGTTAAAAGTTCAAATTCTATCGGCTTATCTTGAAAAGGGCCGTCCGTTGTAGAAATTGAAATGACTTTAATCGATAATGCCTCGAATGCAGATGAGATACAATGATCAAATTCTGTAATTGTATCAAGTAATTGCATGGATTCCACTCCTTGTTAAGAACTTGATTTTCTTGATGCAGACAACAAAGGGGGAGCGTCTGCGAATTGTAGTAAATTTTAGACTATTCTAATTATAATACAATTTATTACAAAATATGAATGCAAAAGCAATGATTTTTTGTTAAAAACAAGAAACTTGTGGATTTTTTAGTAAATAGCAGAAATGAAAAATTAGAACAATGAGGTGAGAAAAATGACAAAAAGAAAGCGTCATGTCATTAAACATGACAATGTTGTTGTTTTTCCGGGCGCTGTCCAAACTTTAATACGTGAAGGACATATGTTTGCTGAAAATTTTCAGTATGAAAAAGCGGTGGCGAGTTTTGAAAAGGCATTTATGTACGAAGATGGAGATGAACTTGCTCTTAGTGCCTATGCTTTTGCTTTGTATGAATTGAAGGACTATAGCAAGACAAAGAATATTTGTGAGCAATTATTTTCATTGGGTACGTCATTTTATGTAGAAATCATGGAATTGTACATTACCGTATGCATGCAGTTAAAAGAATATCATCAAGTAGAGTCATTAATTACAACCCTACTTGAAGAAAATGTTTTGCCTCTGGATCAAATTGAAAAATTTGAACGCTTAAAAAATTTGAATAGTGAAGTGTCTAAAAATCTAGAAAAAAAGGAAAATGCACAACGTTTAATAGAAGAACAGGAATATGACCTTGAAAAATTCAGGACACTTAGTCCGAATGAGCAATCCATTCGCTTACATCGACTTATGGATACAAATGTAAGACAATTAAAAGAGCCATTGAAAGAAATTATTGAATGTTCGACGATCCATCCGTTTGTCCAGAGTCTAGCACTCATATTATTAGTAGAACAAGAAGTAGCTATAAATGTTATAGTGTCCAAATTTAATCAAACTAAAATTGTTAATCCTACTGAATTAGTATTGCCTAACCAGCTACCGCAGTATGGAAAAATAAAAAATATACTAGAAGTGAAGCTAGAGCAAGACCCATCAACGTTAGAAATGGTACAATATTTAATGGCAAAGCATGCCATTGTAACGTATCCATTTGAATGGCACCCGTTCGAAGCAGATGATGTTGCCTATAGTTATATTGATTTTGTCTTAGCAATGCTTGGAAATATACAAGAAATGGACTATGAAATCATTGACTTTTTACAAATGTTAGAAAAGCTAACAGAACTACATTAGGTATGAAATAAGTTGAAACTATACACATCTATGTTATACTAAAATGGTTGTCAAAATCGTAGTTACGAATGAATTGTCTAACATCTAAACTTGATTATTTATTTGGAGGTATTTATACATGTCAGCAAAATGGGAAAAACAAGAAGGTAATATCGGTACTCTTACAATCGAAGTACCTGCTGCAGAAATCGACGCAGCAATGGACCAAGCGTTCAAAAAAGTTGTAAAACAAATTAACGTACCAGGTTTCCGTAAAGGTAAAATGCCTCGTAAAATGTTTGAACAACGTTTTGGTATCGAATCTCTATACCAAGATGCATTAGAAATCATCGTTCCTGAATCTTATGCAAAAGCAATTGATGAAGCTGGAATTATGCCAGTTGATTACCCAGAAATCGCTGGTACAGAAAATTTTGTACACGGCCAAGATTTCACATTCACTGCACAAGTAACAGTGAAACCAGAACCAAAGCTAGGAGACTATAAAGGTCTAGAAGTATCTAAACTTCCAGTAGAAGTAACGGATGAAGAAGTAGATGCACAAATTCAAGATCAATTAGCTCGTAAAGCAGAGCTTGAAATCAAAGAAGACGAAGCAATCGTAGAAGGTGATACAGCTGTAATCGACTTCGAAGGTTTCGTTGGTGAAGAAGCTTTTGAAGGTGGTAAAGGTGAAGACTATCCACTAGAAATCGGTTCAGGTTCATTCATTCCAGGTTTTGAAGAGCAACTAGTTGGTGTTAAAGCTGGCGAATCGAAAGATGTTGTTGTTACATTCCCAGAAGAATATCATGCAGCTGAATTAGCTGGTAAAGAAGCTACTTTCAAAGTAACAGTGAAAGAAGTTAAAACAAAAGTTCTTCCTGAGTTAAATGATGAATTTGCAAAAGAATTAGATCCAGAAGTTGAAGGCGTTGAAGCTTTACGCGCTAAAATTAAAGAACAAACTGCAGCTCAAAAGGAAACAGAATCAGATGCAGCTCTTCGTGATGAGCTTGTAGAAAAAGCAGCTGAAAATGCTGATTTTGAAGTACCAGCAGGTATGATCAACTCTGAAACTGATCGTATGTTACAAGAATTTGGTCAACGTTTACAAATGCAAGGTATGAACCTAGACCTTTACTACCAATTCTCTGGTCAATCAGAAGAAGACTTACGTGGCCAAATGAAAGAAGAAGCTGAAAGCCGTGTGCGTGTATCATTAACACTTGAAGCAATCGCTGAAGCTGAAAAAATTGAAGCATCTGAAGCTGATATTGAAGCAGAATTAGAAAAAATGGCTGCTCAATTTAACATGACAAAAGATCAAATCACAAGTGCTTTAGGTGGAACAGCAGTACTTGAAAACGACATCAAAATCCAAAAAACAGTTGAATTTTTAGTAGAAAACGCTAAAATTACTGAATAAGATTTTGTGTAATTAGATAGCCCAAAAAAACAAGGTACGGCATTCATCCGTGCCTTGTTTTATCACATAAACTCTTAGCAATCAGTCCCCTTAACATTTAATTCACTTTATACTTCACTTATACATAGTATTGTTTTAGTTTTTATCTTCATTCAGCAGATGTTTTTGTATCCAAAGTATAATGTTAGGTACAAAAAACTCCCATCTCACATAGATGGCGAGCTGTAAGCCTTTTAACCTTTTTAGTGTGTGTTTAAACCACGACTGGATGAAGATAGTGCCTGCTGGCAGGCGTCAAGGATTTGTTGGAAGTCCGGACGCTATTAGAGTCAAGGCGAAATTGATACGATGCTAAACTTAACTTCATTCAGAAAGGTTCTAACTATATAAAATTTATTTTTTGATTGATATACCCTTGGTTGATGAATGTAGTAGATTTTATAAATAGAGATCAGTAGTTTGTAGTGTGTCGGAAGTGAATAAATGTAACTTTATAGCAGTATAAGGTGGCGAAGTAAGCAGGTTCCTATAGCATGCTTCGAAAGACAAATGAAGTAAAGTACATGACGATGCGTTATAATCTACACATGCATAATTACTGAGGCGTAAATGATGCAGACAATTTATTTGATAAAGGTTCAATAATCTTGTAAGATTGTTGCTTGAATAGGGGTGAAACATATTGTTCAAATTTAATGATGAAAAAGGCAATTTAAAATGCTCATTTTGTGGAAAACCACAAGAACAAGTGCGTAAATTAGTTGCAGGTCCAGGTGTTTATATTTGTGATGAATGTATCGAGCTTTGTTCAGAGATCGTTGTAGAGGAACTTGGTGTAGAAGAGGAAATCGAATTCCAAGATATTCCAAAACCGAAAGAAATCTTAACGATTTTAGATGAGTATGTAATTGGACAAGAGCGTGCTAAAAAAGCATTGGCAGTCGCAGTTTACAATCACTATAAACGTATCAATACGAATAGTAAAATTGATGATATTGAATTAGCAAAATCGAACATTGTGTTAATCGGCCCAACTGGTAGCGGTAAAACTTTATTAGCTCAAACGTTAGCACGTATTTTAAATGTTCCATTCGCTATTGCGGATGCTACCTCCTTAACTGAAGCAGGTTATGTTGGTGAGGACGTTGAAAATATTTTATTAAAGTTAATCCAATCAGCTGATTATGATATCGAACGCGCTGAAAAAGGGATTATCTATATTGATGAAATTGACAAGGTTGCACGTAAGTCGGAAAATCCATCTATTACACGAGATGTTTCCGGCGAAGGTGTTCAGCAGGCACTCCTAAAAATTCTTGAAGGAACAGTTGCAAGTGTTCCACCACAAGGAGGACGAAAACATCCTCATCAAGAATTCTTACAGATCGATACAACCAATATTCTTTTCATTGTTGGCGGTGCATTTGATGGTATTGAAACCATCATTAAACGACGTCAGGGTGAAAAAGTAATAGGATTCGGTTCAGATCCGAATAAAGTAGATGTAGATGAAGGTTCTATCATGTCCAAGCTGATTCCTGAGGATTTATTGAAATTTGGTTTAATACCAGAGTTCATTGGTCGATTACCTGTACTTGCGAGTCTGGAGCAATTAAACGAAGCAGCACTAGTACAAATTTTAACAGAGCCGAAAAATGCACTAGCCAAGCAATATCAAAAAATGCTTGAATTAGATGGCGTTGAGCTTGAATTTGATGAAGATGCTCTTGTGGCAATTGCTAAGGAAGCAATTGAACGTAAAACAGGTGCGCGTGGTCTTCGTTCAATTATTGAGTCAACAATGCTTGATGTAATGTACGAATTACCTTCACGTGAAGACGTGAAAAAATGTATCATTACAGCAAAAACAATTACGGATAAAGAAAAACCGAAATTGCTTCTTGAAGATGGCACTGAACTCGATGAAGGTAGCGACACTAAAACTTCAGCATAATGAATAGACGTGGCTGTCTACCGTTGTGAGATAGAGAGTAATTAGCTGACTTCGATTGTGCAATATTCGCACATATCGACAGTCAGCTTTTTATTCATTCCTACATAAAGCCAGCTGTAACTTGAAGAAATTTTTGGCTCGCTTCAATATCTAGTGTGAATCAACTTTTTAAACACATACTAGTAGCGCGGGATGTTAACATGAAAATTTTGACGGAGGTGAATGCCCGCATGGTGACAATACAAAAAACAACAAATGTACCATTATTGCCTTTGCGTGGACTTTTAGTATTCCCATCGATGGTGTTACATATTGATGTGGGTAGAAATCGTTCTGTAGCGGCGCTTGAGCAGGCAATGTTAGAGGACCAAATGATTTTATTGGTAACACAAAAAGAAATGCACGATGAACAACCTGAAGAGCAAGATTTGTATTCAGTTGGTACAATTGCTTATGTCAAACAAATGCTTAAATTACCAAATGGCACGTTACGTATCCTTGTAGAAGGAGTTGCTCGTGCAACGTGGAAAAGCTATCGTGCGTTAGAGAAGTATACGGTTGTCGATATAGAAATTAAAGAGGAGTCAACAGAAAAAGATGTAGAAACACAAGCATTGATGCGGACATTGTTGACGTATTTTGAAAAATATGCAAAATCCTCCAATAAAATTACAACTGAGACGATCAATACTGTAACGGATATTGAAGAGCCTGGCCGTTTAGCTGATATTATTGCTTCTCATTTGCCGTTTAAAATTGCCGACAAACAAGAAGTTTTGGAAATGCTAAGCGTTAAAAAACGACTAGATCATTTAATTATTCGCTTGCATGATGAACAGGAAGTATTGGATCTAGAAAAGAAGATTAATTCCAAAGTAAAGCAGTCAATGGAGCGTACACAAAAGGAATATTATTTACGTGAGCAAATGAAAGCTATCCAAACGGAGCTGGGAGATCGCGAAGGGAAAACTGGAGAAGTTGCAGAATTACGGAAGCGTATCGACGAAGCTGGTATGCCAGAAACAACAAAGGAAGCAGCACTGAAAGAATTAGATCGCTATGAAAAAATACCTGGAGCTAGTGCTGAGAGCGGTGTTATTCGCAATTATATTGATTGGCTTATTTC
The DNA here is from genome assembly GCF_029916965.1 of Lysinibacillus sp. 1 U-2021. Lineage (NCBI taxonomy): Bacteria > Bacillati > Bacillota > Bacilli > Caryophanales > Bacillaceae > Lysinibacillus > Lysinibacillus sp. 1 U-2021. The sequence goes on along the minus strand of NZ_CP123966.1, from coordinate 2,178,257 downwards.
ATTACCGTGGACAAATGCTACAGAGGATCGCATGAATATTGCCCATGCTGAAAATATTTTAAACCGAGATCATGATGGATTAGAAAAAGTCAAAGAACGTGTTCTAGAATATTTAGCAGTACGTCAGCTGAAAAATTCACTGCGAGGACCTATTTTATGCTTAGCAGGGCCTCCAGGTGTTGGTAAAACATCATTAGCTCGCTCCATTGCCGAAAGTTTAGATCGAAAATTTATTCGTATTTCTTTAGGTGGTGTTCGAGATGAATCGGAAATTCGCGGACATCGACGTACGTATGTTGGTGCAATGCCAGGACGTATTATTCAAGGAATGAAAAAAGCAGGTACCATTAATCCAGTATTTTTATTAGATGAAATCGATAAAATGTCGAATGATTTTAGAGGTGACCCTGCAGCAGCAATGCTTGAAGTTTTAGACCCTGCACAAAATAATACATTTAGTGATCATTATATTGAGGAACCATATGATCTATCTAATGTGTTATTTATTGCGACTGCCAATGATTTAAGTAGCATCCCAGGACCATTATTAGATCGTATGGAAGTAATATCTATTGCAGGCTATACTGAAATCGAGAAAGCTCAAATTACAAAAAATCATCTTATACCAAAGCAGCTTAAAGAGCATGGCTTGAAAAAAACGCAAGTGGTAATCAAAGATGAAGCAGTCACTGATATTATACGTTATTATACTCGGGAAGCAGGAGTTCGCGGTTTAGAACGACAAATTGCTACGCTTTGCCGTAAAATTGCCAAAGTAATTGTATCTGGTGAGAAAAAACGCGTAACGGTTAGCTCAAAATCATTACAAGATTTACTTGGTAAACATCGTTTCCGCTATGGACAGGCTGAAAAGGAAAATCAAGTGGGTGTCGCTACTGGACTTGCTTATACAACAGTTGGTGGAGATACATTACAAATTGAAGTTTCTTTAACACCAGGTAAAGGGAAGTTACAACTAACTGGTAAGCTTGGTGAGGTAATGAAGGAATCTGCTCAAACAGCCTTATCCTATGTTCGTACGAAGATGGAACACCTTAATGTGGATGCTGAATTTTTTGATACACATGATATTCATATCCATGTGCCAGAGGGTGCAGTACCTAAAGATGGACCTTCAGCTGGTATTACAATGGCAACAGCTATCGTTTCGGCTATTTTACATCGCCCGATTCGCCGCGAGGTAGGTATGACAGGTGAGATTACCTTGCGTGGCCGTGTATTGCCAATCGGCGGCTTAAAAGAAAAAACATTAAGCGCTCACCGTGCAGGATTAACGACAATCATTTGTCCAAAGGATAATGAACGCGATATAGAGGATATTCCTGATAGTGTACGTGAGCAACTAACATTTAAACTAGTGACATCGGCTGATGAAGTTTTAGCCTATGCGCTGGACGGAGGTTTTTAAAAAAATGAAAGTCCATAATGTCGAAATGGTCATTAGTGCGGTACGACCAGACCAATATCCAGAAGATGGACTGCCAGAATTTGCATTAGCAGGTCGTTCCAATGTAGGAAAGTCTTCCTTCATAAATCGAATGATCGGACGTAAAGCTTTAGCACGTATTTCATCTAAGCCTGGTAAAACACAAACCCTTAACTTTTATAAGATTGAAGAACAGCTATTTTTTGTAGATGTTCCAGGGTATGGTTATGCAAAGGTTTCTAAAACAGAGCGTGAGGCATGGGGAAAAATGATCGAGCGCTATTTTACAGGACGCCAGGAGTTAAAAGCAGTCGTACAAATTATAGATTTGCGACATCCTCCGACAGCTGATGATCGTATGATGTATGATTTTTTAAAGCATTACAATATTCCTTGCATTGTCATCGCAACAAAGGCAGATAAAATTCCAAAAGGTAAGTGGGATAAACATAAGAAAATTGTCAAAGAGACACTGGAGATGGAAAAAAGTGATTCACTTATTGTCTTCTCATCAGAAACGGGTCTTGGCTTTGAGGAAGCTTGGAAAACAATCGAAAATAAAATGTAATAAAAAACATCTATTGTATCTAAACCGTTAGGACAATAGATGTTTTTGTATTTTCAATCGAGTGGTGTAGAAAATTAGGGAAAATACTTGATGATGAAACTATTTGTCCGATAAATTAGATAGGAGGTGGACTAGATGGATATCGCAGCTTTATCGATGGCAATGAACCAAGCAACACTTATGCAAAATGTATCTTTAGCTGTTACGAAACAGGCAATGGAAATGCAACAGCAAAATACAGAACAGTTAGTTGAAATGTTAGATGCTCCACATCCAACAGCCGGACATACAATTGATATTCAAGTATGAAGTAGGCAAGGTAGCTTGAAGTTAAAAGCTACCTCAACTTTTGTTTTTAGAAATAAATTCAAGAAGGCCTAAAATGTAACTTTTCGAATAAGAAAAACTACCAATAATACGATATACTAATAATTAGTAAGGAGGCAGGTTTTTTGAAAAAATATTTATACATACTGATGATTACGTTACTGATGATAGTTGGTTTTTCCTTTAATCAATCTGCTAAAGCAGCCCAACTAGTGACAGGGACATTTGTTGATGTAACGTTTTCAGAATATACGAAGCCTGATGGTACGATAGAAAAGCAACTTAGTAAAATTACATTGGAAAATGATCGTGGACGAACAGTAACGTTTAATATTAATAAAAATACTAGATTATATATTAATAATACGTCTACAACGATTGAGGGTTTTAAGATGGGGATGGAAGTCGAGGCTGAAATTTCTCTTAGAAGTGTTGTTGAACTTCGCGGTACCTCTCATACACCAACAGAAACAAATGTACCATCAACAGGAAGCAGTAACGGTAAAACAACTGCTGGTGTCGTCACGAGTATTGATCCAAATGGTTTATTTATCATGGTAAAACCAGATGTTGGCGCAGAAACGACATACTATTTAAACAAAGAAACCAATTATCAAAAAGGTTCTTCTGCAACAGATATTAGTGCATTATACGTTGGGGATCGAGTTAAATTAAGTTTCAAAAATAAAACTTCCTCAATCATATCAAAGGTAGCTATCAGTGAAACAGGTACGCTCGTTGAAAACTTATATAAAGGCGAGATACAAGCGGTCAATCCTAATGCCAACAAGCTTACCGTGAAAAATCAGCATGCCTTTGTAAACTGGCAATTTGGCTCTCAAACAACAAATGATCTTTCAACTATGCCTTTTACATCCAAAGTACCAATCTATGTTGGGAATACGAAAGTCGAGAAAGGTCAGCTGAAAAATTATATAGGTAGCGAAGCATACTATGCGACCGTTAAACAATTTGGTAAGGAAGTAATCGAGAAAATTGTCGTATTAAAAAATAATGAAAGAACATATTACGAACCAATGCTGTCTGTTGATACAGATTATCAACTATTAAAACTGAAAACAGCAGGAACAATGTATTTCCATAATGGAACTATTTTAATTCGAAATGGACGATTAATTGAACCTACTGGTCTTATGGCATATGGTACTGCTTTTGTCGTGGCTGATGGTGCTACTCGTGATCACTATGCCCAAGTAATACAAGTTACAAGTGATAGCTTCATGTCACCTAATCTTGCAGGTCATGAATTATATTATGGACGCTTATCTCAAGCAGATGGATATGTAATTGAAATTGACGATGCGATGAAGATTGAATCAAATGTTTTCAAGAAAGCAGATCGTACTGTACTGTCAGTTAGTAATACAACGAAAGCTATGGTAGATGACGGCAATAAAACATATAGTGTCATGCCAGATATTGAACTTTACTTATCTGAGGGAGACTATGGTTATTTCTATGTGAAGGAAGGCCATGTACAAGCTCTTCATATTTTAGACAAGGCTAAACCTGTTGCCCCTCTAATGCTTGCAGGGAAACTACAGTCTGTAAAATCTACGTATCCTGCAGTCATTAATGTCAAGAGTGTTAGTCAATGGCAAAATGGTCGTTGGTATGAAGCGGGTGAAATGGTTAATATGAATATTGACCAAGCGACACTGATTAAAGCAGGTAAGGTGATTCAAGCTTCTGACTTACAGCCATCTGATCGTTTAGTTGTATTATCAGATCGATTTGTTAAAGCTCATTTTATTTTGGTAGATTAGCATAAATATTAAACTAAAAAATCTGCGAGTCCCATGCGAATATGTTTCATAATCGAAAGATGAAGAAGTTACTTCGAATAGGCTAAATTGTGTATATATTCGCAAGACGAGCAGATTTTTTAGTTATATTAGAAACAAGCTTCATTATGCACGCAAATGCACAGTGAAAGAGAGGAAAAGCGAATGCAAAAAAAATTATCTAAAATAATGTTTCTAGTCCTTGCTGTCTTTTTGATTGGAACAACTATTCCATTCAATGCATCAGCCGCTTCATTAGAAACAACAGGTGCTGTAAAAAACGAATATACATATGAAGAAGCTGTGTTCCTTTCAGGGACACCTGTTATTTTTAAAGGGACAAGTAAAGATATTAAAATTGCTCAAAAAGAATCAAAAGGTAAATTAACTGAAACGTATAGCATGAAGTTAACAGCAAGCAATGGCGCAACATTGACAAGAAATATTGCCTATGAATCAGATGTAGTGGATTATGCAGTTCTTGGTCAAAAAACATCCAATGGTGAAGTGAAGAAATACACTGAAAAAATCACAATTGGCGCCATTACTTATTCCTTAGTCGATTATCAATTTTCACAAGGAACAGTTACTGATAATCGTGCAGCCTCTGATTATTACTCAGGAAATATTATTTCTAGAAAAACCTATGCTTTTGAAACAGGAAAAGGAAAAAATGCTGTTCAAAACACAGTAACAATTGAAACAGATAGTCGACATGCAGGTTATGAGAACTTCTGGGGTGCGACAGAAACTCAAATCACGGAATCTGTTTATTCTTATAGTGATGGTAAAACAAGTCATGTGAAAAATCGTTTATCTACAAGTAAATCACGTGTTTTAAATTATGAGGAAAATCTCGGTAGCTTAGGGAGTTTTGAAGGTGGATATGCAGTCGTAAGTGAAAAGGATGTTATTTCTGAATATACATACGACCTATCTTCAGGACAAAAAGGTACACTTGATTTAGATACAGAGTACATGCCGACAATTGAACGTCTTATCATTCCTAAATTCAGAGATTTAACAACCCATTATGCGAAAGAAGCAATTGAAAAACTTTATTCTCTAGGTATTTACTCAGATTCAAGTAACTTCTTTTCTCCTAATACACCAATGAAACGTATTGATTTTACGACGGCTATTGGTAAAGCGGTTGATTTACGTGTGTTTGAAGAAAAGAAATCAAAAAAGACACCTACTACAAGTGTTTTTAAAGACTTGAAGCGTTCTATCAAAGATTACGGTTATATTGAATCAGCGTTAAATAAAGGGATAATCAAAGGTGTATCAGCTGACTACTTTAAGCCAGATAATGCTATTAATCGCGCACAGGCTGCAACTATCTTTGTCCGTGCCTTAGGACTTGAAAATAGAGCACCTGATCCTGGTTACTTAACTAAATTTACAGATGACAAACAGATTCCAAATTATGCGAGAGATGGCATCTATATAGCGAATGAACTTGGCTTAATGATTGGTGATGCTGCTGGTCGTTTTAATCCAAATAAACCGCTAACGCGTGCAGAGGCGTCAGTTGTTATAGAACGATTCTTGAAATATTTAGAGGATGACTTAAAACAAAACTACCGTGATGACATATTGTTCTTTAACTAAAGAAAGGATGGAACAAAAATGACATATGTAAAAAAAGCATTGCTTGCTATGCTTTGCTTCATGCTTCTACTGATGACAGCTACACCTACTGTTACGCAAGCAGCTACAACAATTAGAGATGTTCCAACAAATAGCAATAATTATAAAGCTATTTCATGGGCGGTTGATAATGACCTGATGTCCTTAAATAGTGCAAGTAACTTTTTACCAAATGATCAAGTGACTGATCGCGATCTTGTTCTGATGTTTGCCAAACTAGATCGTAACTATGCTTTATCTTATATTGATAGTGTTGCTTATAATTTCTATAGTGATTTTTATTTACCATTTAACGGTACACATGTAAATACGAATCGAACAAAAGCTGTAACACGTGGCCAATTTGCCCAAATTTACGCGGCTTTTAAAGGCTTAGATTTAGATGAGCCACAGGCAGTTCAATATTTATATTCAAATGATTTATCTACAAGCTCTACAGGCAAAAACACATTCGCTAGCTTTCATCCATCCACAAAATTAACAAGGGGTGATGTTGCTGTATTTTTCTATCGTGCTGTTCAAAATAGTACTTTCGCAGTACAAGGATTAAAACGTAGTCCAGCTGGTCGTGATAATGATAGCATTACATTACCGCCTGGTTTTATGGGATCTAGTAGTGCTGATTTTGAAGAGCCAAAGGATAATTCCAATGATTTTACTGGACCAAATAATGTTAATAATGCATTGCAGAGTATCGTGGTGGAAAAGCCTGATTTAATTGCAAATAATGTGGATACAACACTAGTTACGGTGTCTTTAAAGGCTTGTAATGGTGATCCTATCGCTGATGATAAATCCTATTCATTCCGCGTGAAAGCATCCTACGGAAATATTGTTGATACTTCAGGTGAAGCAGTTGACATTGTCCAATCGGATGGTTCAACTGTATCAGCTATAGTGGTAGCACCAAAACTAACTAAATCAGTACGTGATACAATAACTTTTGAACTGATTAATAATACGGACCCAGCAATGAAGTGTCTTGTTGGAGAGAAACTAAATGCAGAAGTGCGTTATGCACCACAGCCTGAATTGCGTATTGATTACCAAGTATACGACCCAGCAAATACAGATGATAATGGGAGCGTAATTCCTGAATTTCCGAAAAGTGAAGATATTCCAGAGTTCTTTACGCAAAACTTAATTGATGTTTATAGCCCAGTTCCTCTAGATTCTAATTCAGATAAAAAATTATTTAGTATTGGGCAGCAAACAAATGTGACGGACGTTTTAGGGAATGTGCAAAACATCTATTTGCGTTACGGTGGATCTGATCCTAAATATCCGGCATTAGGTTATGAAAATGCTATTCTTCAATTTGAAAACTATGATATTTCTGTTCACTTATTTGAGGAACTTTTAAAGACACGTTTTGAGAACTCTGTTACAACGCCAGCTAAAACGGAAATAATGTATTTAATTGCTGACGATGGTCGTCCTATTTATCGCGTTCAGGGCATTGATGATGATATTGCCTCACAGGTAGAGAACATTAATCCAGTCGGCGCCATTATTCAGCTTATGAAAGAAATGCCAGACGAAAAAGATTTAACATTAGAACATTATGACAGTGTTATGAAGATTTATTCGATCTTCACTAACTTAAGTAACTATGACCGCACGGTATTATTAAAATACCAAGGCGGTAAATTACTTGGACAAGTAGAGGCGTTTAAAAAACGAGTAGAGGCCCTAAAGGAAAGTGCGGATGCTGCATCAAGACCATCAGGAAAAGATCGTTATACAAAAGTAATGGTGACTTTAGTGCGTCCTGGTGGAGAGCCTATTACAGATTATCAAGGAACAGTCAAAATTAAGTATGACGGAGTAGAAAAAACAGCTTCATTCATTACGAACACTTCTGATCCATTAAATAATACAGGGAATCCAGGTACTGCTGTAGCCTACTTTGATTCAGTTATATATGGCAAATCTAAAGTGGAAGCAAGACTTGTCAATCCAATAGACCCTCGCTATGCAACGTCCTTGAAGGGTTTAAAAGATAAAACAGTGACGAAAGATATTTTTACGAATCCATACTTCAGTAAAAACTCTTGTTCTTTAGCAACAGAAATTGCCTATGTAGTGGATTATTCTTCTTCCATGAAGGCTGTTGATCCAACAAATTATCGTGGGAAGAAAATGATTGAACTAATCAATCAATTAAAGGCTAAAAATAACATAGTCATTGAAACCAATACAAAAGCGACAGTACTTGGAGAAGGTACAACAGAAAATGTGTTGAAAAAAGATCTTTATAAAGCATCGAAAGATAAGGGTGCAACCGATATTTTTGCAGGCATCGATATTGCTTTAACAAAATTCTCGAATGATTCGAAAACATCCAAAGCGATTGTCGTTGTATCTGATGGTAAAACAAGTAAATCAAAAATGACAAAAGTTATAAATGACGCGAAAAAGCAAGGTGTCAAAGTATACACAGTTAGTATGGGCAAAAAATCACAAGTAAATGACGCCACTTTAATGCAATTATCTTCAGAAACGGGCGGAACGTACTTCCATGCAATTGATAATTTGCAATTGCATCAAGTCTTCCAGAAGTTAATTGATACTATTTTATGTAAAACGCAAGCTTCAAGCTGTATCAATCCAGAAGATTTATTTGAAGAGACAAGTGTTTCGCTACGAAAAGGTTATATTACAATGAGTGCTCGAGTTGATGGTAACTGTCAAAACGTTGCGAAGATGAATGTACGTTTTAATTCAATCAGTGGGGATGTCCAGTTTGATTTGCAAAAGCGTAGTGATCAAGTGTATATGTTAACAAAAACTGTTCAAACTATGCAGGATTTTAAAGTCAATGATGAGATTGAGTTTATAGCATACGATAAAGATGGTAATATAATTGCAATAAAGAGTGTTACAATAACAAATTAATGAGAAAACTGCCTCCGATAATGGGGGCAGTTTTTTAATTTGAAACAACACGTATAATTTGTTACACTTAGTTTATAATAATTCTAATGTAGATGACGAATTACAGTTCTTCATGACATGTTCACAAATTATTGATGAACTCTTGTCGAACTGTGCTATAATGAGATTTGTGAATTAGAACGTGTGAGGTGTTATTCATGCATACCATCGTAGTAGGCTTGAATTATAAAACAGCGCCTGTTGAAATACGTGAGAAGTTATCATTCATTGAGAGTGAACTGCCACAAGCAATGGAAGCGCTGCAAAAGCAAAAAAGTATATTAGAGAACGTAATTGTTTCGACATGTAATCGTACAGAAATATATGCTGTTGTGGATCAATTGCATACTGGACGTCATTTTGTGAAACAATTTTTAGCCAACTGGTTTGATTTGCCTGTGGAGACATTTTCTTCGTATTTAACGATTCGTGAAGAAGATGAGGCAGTCGAACATTTATTTAAAGTGACAGCTGGAATCGATTCAATGGTTCTAGGTGAAACACAAATTTTAGGGCAAGTAAAAAAAAGCTTTTTAAGTGGACAAGAGATTGGCACAACAGGAACGGTATACAATCAGCTATTTAAACAAGCAGTAACATTTGCAAAGCGTGCTCATAATGAAACAGCGATTGGTGAGAATGCGGTATCCGTTTCCTATGCGGCCGTAGAATTAGCAAAGAAAATTTTTGGCTCATTACAACGCAAGCATGTAGCTATTTTAGGTGCAGGAAAAATGGGGGAACTTGCAATTGAGAACCTTTACGGTAGTGGTGTAGGGAAAGTTACTGTCATTAACCGTACATTTGAAAAAGCAGAAAGCTTAGCAGCTAAATTCCATGGTGAAGCTAAATCAATGAAGGAATTACAATGTTCTTTGTTAGAAGCGGATATTTTAATTACTTCAACAGGTGCTACTGATTATGTTATTGATTACGAGCTAATGCAATTTGTGGAACGTTTACGTAAAGGAAAACCATTATTCATGGTAGATATAGCGGTTCCTCGTGATATTGACCCACGAGTTGGCGACCTACCAAATGTATTTCTATATGATATTGATGATTTACAAGGTATTGTCGAAGCGAACTTAGCAGAGCGTGAACGTGCTGCTGCTGATATTACTAATATGATTGGCGAAGAAGTTGTGCAATTTAAAGACTGGGTAGCTACTCTTGGGGTAGTGCCAGTCATCTCAGCATTACGTAAAAAAGCAAATCGTATTCAACAAGAGACTATGACAAGTATCGAAAATAAAATGCCAGATTTAACGGAACGTGAACGTAAAATTTTAAGCAAACATACAAAATCTATTATCAATCAATTGTTAAAAGAGCCAATCTTGCAAGCTAAAGAAATGGCTAATTCTCCAAAAGCAAATGAACAGTTACGTTTATTCCAACAAATTTTTGGTATAGAGGATGCTGTGGAAGCTGAAGTTCATGAGATGACAAAGCAAGAGCTTGAGCGCAAAGAACGCGCACAAGTATCTCAGACTTCTACTGAACCAAAGTACTCTTTCTAAATTATCTATTGCGCTCACGTAGAAAGCTGTGATTGTACATGGGTGTTACGCGCAATTGGATTTTCTACTGATATTACACGAGGCGTTTTCGTATCTGTATGGTAAACTAAGGATACGAAAACGTTTTTTTGTTTTCTATGCTAAAATAGTTTATTAATTTCACGACAAAGAAGGGATGTCTATTGGCTGATTTGACCATGACGAGGCTCTATGAAGTGATGATCGTCTTGTATGCGATCAGTCTAGTTTTTTACTTTACTGATTATTTTTATAAGCAAGTACGTGCAAGACGCATTGCTTTTTGGCTTGTTTCATTTGTATGGATGATTCAAAGTGCCATTATCATTTTAACGTTTGTGGAAACGAAGCGTTTTCCGATTTTATCCTTGTCTGAGGGAATACTTTTTTATTCCTGGTTACTCGTGACGTTATCCATTATCCTTCATTGCATAGCAAGAGTGGATTTACCTGTGTTTATTATTAATATACTAGGATTTTTATTCGCTAGTATCTTTACTTTTATGCCGAAACGTCCTACAGGAGCTGTCGGGGATACTTTAATTTCAGAGATGCTTTTTATTCATATATCATTTGCAATATTGTCTTATGCAGCGTTTACATTAACATTTGTGTTTGCCATTTTGTATCTCGTTCTATATCGATTGCTGAAAAAGAAAAAGTGGTCGCATTTATGGACTAGATTGCCTTCCTTGCAGCAGACAAGCAGCTGGATGAATATTTCATTTTTCATTGGAATTCCGATGTTATTTATAAGTTTAATATTAGGGTTTGAATGGGCACTATTAACATTAGAGAGTCTTTCGATTTTCGATGCGAAAATCATAGGGTCCTTCATTATTTTAATTTTGTATTGTTTTATCCTATATGTGAATCGCAAAAGCAAGCTGACAGGTACAACTTATGCATGGGTACATATTTATGCCTATCTATTAGTTGTTGTAAACTTCTTCTTAGGTAGTAGTTTATCGCGATTCCATTTATGGTATTAGAAGAAAGGTTGGAGACTGTTGAGAAAAATTATTGTAGGTTCTAGGAGAAGTAAATTAGCGCTAACGCAAACAAATTGGTTCATTAATGAATTAAAAGCGGCTGGTGCACCATTCGAATTTGAAGTAAAAGAGATTGTAACAAAAGGTGACCAAATTTTAGATGTACAGCTTTCAAAAGTAGGTGGGAAAGGGTTGTTTGTAAAAGAAATTGAACAAGCCCTTTACGATAAAGAAATTGACTTTGCTGTTCATTCTATGAAAGATATGCCTGCTGTATTGCCAGATGGGCTAGTGATTGGTTGTATTCCACCACGTGAAGATGCTCGTGATGCATTTATTTCGAAAGGGCATGTTAAATTTGCTGACCTTCCTGCGGGAGCAGTCGTTGGGACAAGTTCTTTACGTCGTAGTGCTCAGCTTTTAACAGTACGTCCTGATATCGAAATTAAATGGATTCGTGGCAATGTTGATACACGCTTAGCTAAGCTTGAGACAGAAGAATATGATGCCATTATTTTAGCAGCGGCTGGTTTGAAACGCCTTGGGTGGAGTGATGATGTAGTCACTGAGCTTTTACCTGTCGAACAATGTCTACCAGCTGTAGCGCAAGGCTCTCTTGGCATTGAATGTCGTGCCGATGATGCGGAGCTTTTAGCCGAATTAGGTAAGTTGACTGATTCATTCACTTGGCAAGAAGCACATGCAGAACGTGCATTTTTAGCGGCAATGGATGGTGGTTGTCAAGTTCCGATTGCTGGGTATGCCACTTCAAATGGGGAAGAAATTACATTAACAGGCCTTGTTGCTGCTCCAGATGCATCTGTTGTATATAAGGAAACAGTAGTTGGCACAGATGCACAAAAAATTGGAGAGGAGCTAGCTGCTAGTTTAACAAAACAAGGAGCTTTCGATTTAATTCAGCGTGTAAAGGCAGAGCAAGATGCCCAGTAATTTACCTCTAAAGGGTAAAACCATACTTTTAACAGGCACATCCAAGACAACAACCATTGTCGAAAATATAACAGCTTTAGGTGGACATGCCATCGTAGCCCCATTAATTGAAACTTGTGAACGATTAGATAGCAAGGATCCTGAACTATTAAACCACGCTAAGCAATATGATTGGTTGATTTTCACTAGTCAAAATGCTGTAGAAGCTTTTGCTAGTAAAATGCTTCGACATCAATTTAATGCAAGTCATTTCAAAGGAAAAATAGCTTCCATTGGAACTAAAACAACAACAGCATTAGAAAATTTAGGATTTCAAGTGAGCTTTATGCCTTCCATATTTAGTGCTGATATTTTCGTTAAAGAATTTCCGAGTGTAGCGGGTAATCAACCTAGATGTCTGTTTATTCGAGGAGAAAAGGCGAAAAGTACGTTGAAGGATGGATTGCCTTTTGAATTAAAAGAATGGACAGTCTATGAAACGATAGAACGACATGATCAAACATCTGTTATTGTCAGTTGCATCCAGCAACATCAAAATGTTACAGTGATTTTTGCTAGTCCTTCAGCAGTTGACGTGTATGCAATGGAAGTTGTGCCACATATTGGCTGGGAAGCAGCTCACATTGCAGCCATCGGCCATATTACGGAAGCAGCTCTTGAACAATACGGTGCTACTGTGGATATTATGCCAAGCGTTTATACAATGCAAGCAGTCATCGAAGAAATTATGAAAGTAGGGGACAAATCATGACAAAACTACAATTTCAAAGACACCGTCGTTTGCGTGCCAATGCAACGATGAGATCAATGGTAAAAGAAACATACTTACATAAAGAGGACCTGATCTATCCTATTTTTGTAATAGAAGGCGAAAATATTAAAAATGAAGTACATTCAATGCCTGGCGTTTTTCAATTTTCATTAGATAAACTAGAGGCAGAGGTGGATGAGGTCGTAGCATTAGGTATTCCTGCAGTTATTTTATTTGGCTTGCCAGCTGAAAAGGATGCGGTTGGAACAGGTGCATTTCATGATCATGGCATTGTGCAAGAAGCGACTCGACTCATTAAAACACGTCATCCTGAGTTGTTAGTCATCGCGGATACATGCTTATGTGAATTTACGGATCATGGACATTGTGGCTTAATTGAGGGCGATCAAATTTTGAATGATCCTTCATTAGATGTTTTAGCTCGCACGGCGATATCACAAGCAAAAGCTGGCGCTGATATCATTGCTCCATCAAATATGATGGATGGCTTTGTAACGGCAATTCGCGCTGGTCTGGATGAAGCTGGATTTGAACATATCCCGATTATGTCCTATGCAGTCAAATATGCATCCAGTTACTATGGACCTTTCCGTGATGCTGCAGATGGTGCTCCGCAATTTGGTGATCGTAAATCCTACCAAATGGATCCATCAAATCGTCTAGAGGCATTCCGTGAAGCAGAGTCAGATATCGAAGAGGGCGCAGATTTCCTAATTGTCAAGCCTGCCCTTAGCTATTTAGATATTATTCGAGACATGAAAAATAACTATCCATTACCGCTTGTTGCGTATAACGTTTCAGGTGAATATGCAATGATTAAAGCGGCTGCTATAAATGGTTGGATTGAAGAGAAAAAAGTTGTGCTTGAAACATTATTAGGCATGAAACGTGCAGGCTCTGATTTAATCATTACGTATCATGCAAAAGATGTTGCACGTTGGTTGGAGGAGAAATAAATGACACGTTCTTACGAAAAATCAAAACAAGCTTATGCTGAAGCTGTTCAATTAATGCCGGGCGGTGTAAGTAGCCCAGTACGTGCATTCAAATCAGTAAATATGGACCCAATTTTCATGGAATCTGGCCATGGGGCAATCATTAAAGACATTGACGGTAATGAATATATTGATTATGTATTGTCTTGGGGTCCGCTAATTTTAGGACATACACATCCAGAGGTAGTGAAAGCAATTGCAGATACAGCTGCGAAGGGTTCTTCCTTCGGTGCTCCAAGCTATACAGAAAATCGCTTAGCTCAATTAGTATTAGACCGTCTACCAGGAATGGAAATGATTCGCTTTGTATCTTCAGGAACAGAGGCTACTATGTCTGCATTACGTGTAGCTCGTGGTGTGACAGGACGTGATAAGATCTTAAAGTTTGAAGGGTCTTATCATGGTCACGGTGACTCCTTATTGATTAAAGCTGGTTCTGGTGTTGCCACATTAGGCCTACCTGATAGCCCTGGCGTACCTGCAGATATCGCCCGCAATACGTTGACAGTTGCCTATAATGATTTAGAAGGGGCAAAAGTGATTTTCGAGAAATTTGGCACTGAGTTAGCTGCGGTAATTGTGGAGCCAGTAGCAGGAAATATGGGTGTTGTACCTCCACAACCAGGTTTCCTAGAAGGTTTGCGTGCACTTACTGCAGAGCACGGTGCATTATTAATCTTTGACGAAGTTATGACAGGTTTCCGCGTTGATTATGGCTGCGCACAAGGATATTTTGGGGTAACGCCTGATATGACTACTTTAGGTAAAGTAATCGGAGGTGGTCTCCCTGTAGGCGCATTCGCTGGGAAAAAAGAAATTATGGAGCAAGTAGCACCCGCTGGACCAATTTATCAAGCAGGAACATTATCAGGGAATCCGCTAGCGATGACAGCCGGTTATGAAACGTTATCACGTTTAGACCATGGTACGTATGATTACTTTAAAAAATTAGGAGATCAGCTTGAGGCTGGTTTCCGTGAAGCAGCAACTAAATATAATATCCCGCACACTGTTAATCGTGCAGGCTCTATGATTGGCTTCTTCTTCACGAATGAAGATGTCGTTGATTTTGCTACTGCTAAGACATCAGATTTACAATTATTCGCTGAATATTTCCGTCTAATGGCAGAGGAAGGTATTTTCTTACCTCCTTCTCAATTCGAGGGACTATTCATCTCAACAGCTCACACGGAAGAGCACATTGCGACAACAGTGGCAGCATTCCATAAAGTATTTGCACAGTTAGCGCAATAAAATTTGATAGAGCATGCTAGAGTTTTTTCTAGCGTGCTCTTCTGCTGTTAAAAAACAAAACCATCACGAGAATTTTTGCGAAAGGTGAAAATGTTTCCGTTGTAGGCTACTTGCTTTCCTGTGGCCTCATCTCTTTAGCTATCCCACGGGAGTCAAGCACCTTCCGCTCCACCTCATAAATTTTCTTTATAGCAAAGGTTTTCAAATAAAGTGAAAGTGTTCACTACTCATTTTATGGAGAGGTGTTGTCACTCACGAACGCCCCCTGGATAGGACGCTGGCGGAAAGGAAATCAACCCTCGCCTTGTAAATTGCTTTATATCCCATTGACATTACCTTTTTTAATGGATTAAGCAGTAGGCATTATAGTGCTTGAGGAATACATGAGCAAAAAGGAATAATAGCATATATTTACTAGTAAGTAAGCTCAACTATACTGGATGAAGGACCTGCTTTTGTCAAAATTACATCTTTCAGCATAGCCAAATTGTGGGCGATATCGTTTATAATATAGCTATTCATAAAAGAAAGTAGTGAATTGATATGGCAACAGGCACACACACGGTCGAGGTACCCGTAGGGATTGAACATGTATGGGATTTCGTTAGTGATATGGAAAAATGGGCAAAGCTTGTCCCTGGTTATAATGCACATGAAATGATTGATGAGAAACACTCCACTTGGACTTTTAAAGGCAATGTTGGCGTTCTGAAAAAAACAGTTGAAGTAGAAATTACAATCTTAGAATGGTTAGCACCATCAAAAGTTACATTTGAATTAAAGGGTCTTTCTGATAACTTCACAGGAAATGGCTATTTCCTCGCAGAAAGTATTGACGCTGAAAATACTAAAATGACAGGATTCTTAGAAGTCATTGCGGGCGGGTTAGCTGGCCCTGTTCTAAATCCGATTTTTAAACCGATCGTTCCAAAGGCAACACAAATGCTAACAGATCGTGTAGCTAATAAAATTAAATTAGTAAATGTTTAATGATACGAACAACCATGGGAATGGCATGCTAGACTAATACTTCTAGCATGCCATTTTTTTAGTAGTATCTATTTTTAACTATGTTCAAATGGCAACACCCTAGCATACTATCCTTCGAATCGTCATATGATGCAAAGGGAGGGATTATTATCGAACACAAAACTTGGAATATGCGCGAAACATTTTGTTTTCCTGGATATGGCTGCCCAACTGAAATAGCAGCTGTTCAAATTAAGCCACAGTGGCAGGCAATGCAGTTAGAGGATTCTTTGCGACTTATGGGCATCTATCATATCACCGCACACGTTCGCTTTGATTTTCAAGATATGCAAGCATTTGCAGAAAATGAAGACTTAATTACAATTGATGCCCTTGATATTCAAGGAGATACTGGTTATTTTGAGTATGCCGTTCCTTTACATGTGGATTTACCAAAGGAATCCGATGTCAAAGATTTAATGGTCAAGGATATTCGCCCTAGTCTGACAAATCAGATGTGTCAGCTTGAGTGGACAGTCACAAGTGCTTTCAATGAATATGAACCTGTTGTTGAAAAAGATGTGTTAGACAATCCGCACCTATCAACACATGCTTTCGAACAAGAGGAGACATTAGCTGCAATTGAAGAAAGTGTTCAAGTGAAACAACCTGCCGCAGTAGCAGCAGCTTCACACCAAGAGAATTCTACAACAGTTGAGCAAAAAGCTGTATTAAGAGAATCCTCAAGCCATATTGTTGTACGCGAATCCAGTACTTGGCATGAAGTGCCTTCTATGATTTGGGATCTAACAGAAGAATATACACCGCTTAAAGTTCGTGTTTCAAATGATATCTTTCAAAAGTAAATAGCAGAGAAGTAGCAGGAGTAATAAGAAGACTAAATCACCTGATGTTGGCACAATAATGACACGGATAAACTGAAAAGCACAAATCGGCACGATGATGGTTCTGCAATAAAAACGAACTTGTCGTAGCCAAGGTGGTAAAAGCCAAGGGTTATACTTGCGTCGTCGCATTTGAATTGTCACTTCCTTTTCTATTTACTTTCCTCTTACTAAAAGATGACTAAATCACTTGAAAAATGACTCGATCCTGCGGTACAATAAGGAAAATCAAATACAGATGCTATGATAGGGAAGAGTAAATTTTGACTACATTTTCAGAGAGGAAACGGTAGCTGAGAAGTTTCTATTTGTACGAAATTGAAGGTAGCCCTTGAGCAGCTTTAGTGAACTAAAAGTAGTTAAAGCCGGTTAAACACCGTTACCGAATTGAGAGCCAGTAGAATAGGCTGAGAAAATATGTTTTTTAACATTTATCTTAACCCTGCTGGAATTAAAGGTGGTACCGCGAACTAAAACTCCTTCGTCCTTTTAGACGAGAGGAGTTTTTTTATTGGGTAAAAAAATAAATAGTTTTCTTTACCAACAATTTTCAAACAATAGGAGGAGTCAATATGACAGAAAACATTTCAATGCCAACTAAATATGACCCACAGTCCATTGAAGCTGGTCGCTATGAATGGTGGTTACAAGGGAAGTTTTTCGAGGCACAGCCTGAAAGTGGGAAAAAGCCCTATTCAATCGTTATTCCACCACCAAACGTAACAGGTAAATTACACCTTGGTCATGCTTGGGATACAACACTACAAGATATCCTCATTCGTATGAAACGCATGCAAGGCTATGATGCCCTATGGTTACCAGGTATGGACCATGCTGGTATAGCAACACAGGCAAAAGTAGAAGCCAAGCTGCGTGAGGATAATATTACACGTTATGATTTAGGACGTGAAAAATTCCTCGAAAAAACATGGGAATGGAAAGAAGAGTATGCTGGACATATTCGTGATCAATGGGCAAAGCTTGGTCTTGGATTAGATTATACACGTGAACGTTTCACATTAGATAAAGGTCTTTCAGATGCGGTAAAAACAGTTTTTGTTCAATTATATGAAAAAGGTTTAATTTATCGTGGTGAACGTATTATCAACTGGGACCCAGCAGCAAAAACAGCATTATCTGATATCGAGGTAATTTATCAGGATGTGCAAGGTGCCTTCTATCATATGAAATATCCATTAGCTGATGGCTCTGGCTATGTAGAAGTTGCTACAACACGTCCCGAAACAATGCTTGGTGACTCTGGGGTAGCTGTTCACCCGAACGATGAGCGTTATCAGCACTTAATTGGTAAAAACGTTATTTTACCGATTGTAGGTCGTGAAATTCCAATTGTTGCTGATGAGTACGTTGATATGGAATTTGGTACTGGGGTTGTAAAAATGACACCAGCCCATGATCCGAACGACTTTGAAGTTGGTAATCGTCATAATCTAGAGCGCATTCTAGTAATGAATGAAGACGGCACAATGAATGATCTTGCTGGCAAATATAAAGGAATGGATCGCTTCGAATGCCGCAAGCAAATTGTTGCTGATTTACATGAAGCAGGTGTGTTAATTCGCATTGAAGAGCATATGCATTCAGTAGGACACTCTGAACGTTCTGGTGCTGTTGTTGAGCCATATCTTTCAGCACAATGGTTCGTTAAAATGCAACCACTTGCTGATGCTTCCCTAGAGCTGCAAAAGGACGAAGAAGGGAAAGTAAACTTTGTTCCTGCTCGTTTTGAAAACACATATTCCCGCTGGATGGAGAATATACGCGATTGGTGTATTTCTCGTCAATTATGGTGGGGCCATCAAATCCCAGCCTGGTACCATAATGAAACAGGCGAAATATACGTAGGTAAAGAAGCCCCAGCAGATGCAGAAAACTGGACGCAAGATGAAGATGTACTAGATACATGGTTCTCTTCAGCACTATGGCCGTTTTCTACTATGGGTTGGCCAGATGAAGCAAATGAAGAATATAAACGTTATTATCCAACAAATACATTAGTAACAGGCTATGATATTATTTTCTTCTGGGTTTCTCGAATGATTTTCCAAGGTCTTGAGTTTACAGATCAACGTCCATTTAAAGATGTGCTAATTCATGGTTTAGTACGTGATGGTGAAGGGCGTAAAATGAGTAAATCACTTGGCAATGGTGTTGATCCAATGGATGTCATTGAACAATACGGTGCAGATTCATTACGCTACTTCTTAGCTACTGGTTCATCACCTGGTCAAGATTTACGCTATACAACTGAAAAAGTTGAAGCAGTATGGAACTTTGCCAATAAGATTTGGAATGCATCACGTTTTGCGCTTATGAATATGGATGGTATGACATATGATGAGATCGATTTAACTGGTGAAAAATCAGTAGCTGACAAATGGATTTTAACGCGCTTAAATGAAACGATTGAACGCGTAACCTCTCTTGCAGAGCGCTATGAATTCGGCGAAGTTGGCCGTGAATTATACAATTTCATTTGGGATGATTTCTGTTCTTGGTATATTGAAATGGCAAAATTACCACTTTACGGGGAGGATGAAGCAGCTAAAAAGACAACTCGATCTATTTTAGCTTACGTACTAGATCAAACAATGCGTCTTTTACATCCATTTATGCCTTTCGTTACAGAAGAAATCTGGCAGCACTTACCACACGAAGGTGAATCTATTACAGTAGCAGCATGGCCAACAGTACGCACAGATCTTCATTTTGCTGATGAAGCAGATAATATGAAGCTCCTAATGGATATTATACGTTCAGTACGTAATATTCGTGCGGAAGTAAATACACCGATGAGCAAAAAAGTACCGTTGTTTATTTCAGCGAAAGATGCAGCAACATCAGCTGTACTTAAAGATAATCAAGCATATCTAGAAAAATTCTGTAATCCTGACACTTTAACAATTGGTGAAGGTTTAGAGGCTCCAGGACAATCAATGACCGCTGTTGTGACAGGAGCACAGGTATTCCTGCCTCTTGTTGGACTGATCAATCTTGAGGAAGAAATTGCCCGTCTTGAAAAAGAATTAGAGAAATGGGCAAAAGAAGTAAAGCTTGTTACAGGTAAATTATCGAATGAGAAGTTTGTATCGAAAGCACCGGAAGCGTTAGTCAACGCAGAACGTGAGAAATTAGCAGATTACGAAAGCAAGCATGCAGTTGTGTTAAAACGTTTAGAAGAATTAAAAAATATGTAAAGACGAAGCGATGGATGACGAAAAAGTCATCCATTGCTTTTTTTATGTAGAGCTAAAGATATACATTGAATTAGGAAAAAATATATAGTATTATTTTAAATAAATTGGTCTAATAGATGATGTTGCTCACTGAAATAATAGGAAACAAAACCTAATTTCATGTTATTGAGCCGTGAAAAACCAAATCTAAGATTGGGAATGGATGTTTTTTGGATAGAGAGTCTTTTTTAGAAAGAAAATAAGAGCTAATGGAGGTGTTGAAAATGTCAGGGAATATAGCAACTATTATTACAAAAGTCAACAAAGCATGTGATGAATTAGACTTTGTAAGCGCGAGAGTATTAATCGAAACGAATCTCTTAAAATTATCAGAAGCAAAGTATTATCGCTTATTGAATACAAGTGGCCGTGTCCTTATTAAGCACATATTAGCAAATAGTAACCCCCAACAGGATAGCCCTAAATTATCGCGAACAGATTTATTAACGATCCAAAAAATTAATGAGTATTGCTCAGATTTTGATATATCGATGCTAAAAAGGACGTTAAAAAACGCTTTTGAATTAGTGCAACGCCCAGATGTCCATCCATTATTAAATAGTGATGCCAAAACTATTTTAAATAATATGGGTGCTTTATTAGGGGCTCACAAGGTACATTAAAATAATATTAGTACGAACACGCAGTTGCTAGCTGCGTGTTTTTTGTATTTTGTCATTTTGCTATGTTATTAAACGTTACTTGTACTAAAATAAAGTTATTGCAGTAAGAAGGAGTGTTTCTTTTGTTTAACACAATGAACGAATGTACAAAATTTATTTTTACATTAAAAGCAGTTGATCATAAACGTGCGCCACTTGTCCTTATGCGAGAAGTACTAGGGCATTTACATGAACCTCACAACAAGCTAAGAGTAATCCATGTAGCAGGTTCAAATGGTAAAGGTTCTACGGTGAACGCATTAAGAGAAATGCTTCAACATGCAGGCTACACTGTAGGGGCATTTACGTCTCCACATTTAGAGCGAGTTAATGAACGTATGACCATTAACGGCCACCAAATTTCGGATGAGCAATTTCTCTACTATTTCAATAAACTTGCGAAAATTATAGAAGAACACTACAATGGCGAATTTCCAAGCTTTTTTGAGGTAGTTACACTCATTATGTTTCAGTATTTTGCACAGGAAGGTGTAGATATAGCTCTTATTGAGACAGGGCTTGGAGGGCGTTTGGATGCGACTAATGTCGTAACGCCACTTTTAGCTATTATTACAACGATCTCGTTAGAGCATACAGCCTTTTTAGGCGACACTTTCGCAAAGGTTGCCGCTGAAAAAGCTGGTATCATCAAGGAAGGCATACCAGTTGTTGTAGGTGTTCATAATGAGGAGGCATTGGCTGTCATTAAAGCCACGGCAGAGGAACGACATGCGACGTGCTATGTTTTAGGTCAAGACTTCATGGTGACAAATAGTTGGCAAAGTACTGACTATCAGCATTTTACATATGAAAAGGACCCTGTCTTGATGAAGGATGTACCATTAAAAATGGCTGGTCAACATCAAATAAATAATGCAAGTTTGGCAATCACAGCCATGTTAACATTACGTCAGCAGGAGGCAATTGTCATTACTAATGAGTCTATTTGTCAAGGACTACAATGTGCGCAATGGGCAGGCCGCTTTGAGCAATGGCCAAATCAAATTGTGCTAGATGGTGCTCATAATTCAGAGGGGACAGCTGCTCTGATCCAAACACTAAAAAATGTCTATCCAAGAAACAATTATCACTTTATTTATGCGGCATTAGCAGATAAAGATCATGCCAACAGTATAGAACTAATGGATGCTGTTGCCACCTCGATCATTTTTACACAAATAGACCTGCCGAATGCAATGCCAGCTGAAAGCTTAGCGATGTTGTCGACTCATGCAAATAAAACGGTTCATACAGAATGGCTAAATAGCCTCCAAACCGTAGTGCGAGAACGCCAAAAAGAGGATATTGTTGTCATTACAGGCTCATTATACTTTATAGCACAAGCTCGACAGTGGCTACAGGAGGAAGGACGATGATCCCAAACTTTGATCATTATAAAGAGAAATGGCAGGTTAAAAGTGATGATATCATTAAACCAGGTCTTACAGCGATTGAAGAGGCTTTATCATATTTAGGTAATCCTGAGCAAACTTTGCGTGTTGTCCACTTAGCGGGTACAAATGGCAAAGGCTCTACGTTAACATTTCTAGAGGCAATTGCACAAGAACATGGCTTACGCGTAGGCAAATTTATGTCACCATGTATCGTTGATGTTCATGACCAAATTCAAATAGCTGGTCAACCTATAACAGAGGCTGAAATGGATCAGGTTTTCCAACAGATACATGAGGCTGGGCTGAGTGGCAAACTAACCGATTTTGAATTGCTGACGGTGGCGGCATTTTTACATTTTGTCAATGGGCAGGTGGATATTGCGCTGATTGAAGCGGGCATGGGTGGTTTATTGGATAGCACAAATGTGGTAACACCTATTGTCTCTATTATCCCAAGTATTGCTTTAGAGCACACAAAGTTTTTAGGGGATACGCTTGAAAGCATTGCACACCATAAAGCAGGTATTATTAAACAACAACGTCCAGTTATTATTGGTGATTTGCCTGGTGAGGCGAAGCGAGTTGTGGATGCAGTAGCCATTCGAAAAAAAGCCACTCTATTTGCATTAGGTCAGCATTTTGCCATTAAGCAAACAACTGATGGAGAAAGCTATATGAACGACGTGCAGCAGTTCCAGATAACGAACCTGAATCGTTCTATGAAGGGGACACATCAGGGGAACAATATGGCTCTCGCCATTACAGCATTTTTTGAAGTCACGTCAGTATTAGGCGTGTCTATTGATCAAACAGCTATTCGTCAAGCTGTGCAAAAGGCCTCTATTTTGGGACGCTTTGAAGAAATAATGCCTTTCGTTATATTGGATGGTGCGCATAATCCTGCAAGTGCTGAAAAATTAGTAGAAACGATTCAATGTGAATATCCAAATGAGCCGATAACATTTGTCGTTGGCATACTAGCAGATAAAGATATTCAGCAGATTCTCAGACTTCTAGAGCAGGTGAGTGATGACTTTTACTTCGTTGATTTTGCTAATTCACGAGCAATGCCAGCCCATCAAATGGTCAAACTTTCTCATGCAACATCGAAAACAACCTTGGTAGACTATACATCCTTTATACAGGCACAATCACATAGACAGCAGAGAACCATTGTAGCAGGCTCGTTATACTTATTAACAGAGGTTCGTCATAGATTAAAACAATGAAAAAACTAGGGCTCTTGAAAGTGAGTCCTAGTTTTTTTATAGCTGCAAATTTAGATTGTAATGAGTCCCGTATCAAAAAATAATAAATTCGCATTTACCCTATGGAATGTACATATAATATCATATGATGTTGGCATAGATAGGTGGAAGGATGAGGTGATAGTTGAATGAAAATTGTAAGTCATGTGATGAAAAAACAAATATTTCGAGCAATGATTATTGGTGGATTTGTTGGACTATTAGGTGTAGCAATTTTTCTGGGCGTTTTACAAGCCAGCACACAATTACCTTTAAATAAAAATGGTAGTGAAGTGGCAAATAATCAATCACAAACAGAAACGATTCCAACTGCCGGAGAGACAACCAATACATCTAATGCATCGATGTTTTATGCAAGCCAAGCCGGCGTGTATTCAAACTATGAGAGCGCAAGTTCATTTGTTGCTGAGTATCCTGCCTTAAAAGAGAGCGCGATCGTTCAAGTTGATGACAAGTTTTATGTGTGGACAAGCATGGTGACGGAGGAAAGTCAGCTAAAATTTTTACAGGACCCCGCAACCTTTAAAAAGGCATTTAGCGTCAGTGGTGAAAGCTGTAAAGAACCTACCTTGGCAGAAATACCAACTGCTTTAGCAGATAAAAATGCCGCAAAATTAAATTTTAAGGAAAATGGCAAGGACTCAACGCTACCTGAGGATTGGCAGTCCATTGGCGCAGCGGCCTCTACTATTTCCAACGATATCAACATCATTCGTCTGCATGTTTTTGCACATTACCAATCTAAAAATACGTGTCTTCAAGTGAAGTTTTAACAATAAATAATAATGAAATCTTCATTATCTTGTTTTTTTGAAAATTTTCAAATTGTGCATTCTTCTGTATCATAAGGATAAGGAGGAATGATCAGATAATGTTAAAAACAAATCATAAGCTTGTCCTTGCTTCTGCTTCCCCTAGGCGCAAGGAATTGCTTAACATGCTAGCACTCCCGTTTGAAGTCTTGACAAGTGAAGTGGAAGAAACAAGTGTACAAGCTCATACAATGCAGGATTATGTAAAAGGAGTAGCTTTATTGAAGACGCGTGATGTAGCCAAAAAAGCAGCTAATGCCACGATTATTGGTGCAGATACAATCGTTGTTTACAATCAAGAGCTACTACATAAACCTAAAACGCGTGAGGAAGCTATTTCTCACTTATTACGTTTGTCAGATAACAAACATAGTGTGATGACTGCGGTCGCTATAATCGAACCGAATGGAAAGGAAACGACCTTTGTGGAAGAGACTACAGTTGTTTTCCACCGTCTATCGCAGGAATTAATCGAAGCTTATGTAGATTCAGGAGATCCTTTTGATAAAGCGGGTGGTTATGGCATTCAAACGATTGGTACACTATTAGTTAAACGAATTGAAGGAGATTATAACAACGTTGTAGGTCTACCACTTGCAGCTTTGTTTTCGCAATTGGTGGATCTACAGATAGTCCAATTTGCGAAGGAGTGAACATTTTTGCTAGAAGACGCTTTACCAACTTTGATGATACGTGATGTCAATATAGAGGATCGCCCCCGTGAACGGCTATTACGACAAGGAGCTGAGAGTTTATCGAATCAAGAGCTACTCGCTATTTTATTGAGGACAGGCACAAAGGAAGAATCTGTGCTTGTTCTTGCAAATAGGGTGTTAAATGTTTTTGAACGACTCCATCATTTGAAGCATGCAACCATCGAAGAAATGATGGCGATTAAAGGAATTGGCGAGGTGAAAGCTATTCAATTAATGGCTGCCGTTGAACTTGGTAGAAGACTGGCTCAAAAACATAATGATGAGAAATTCACAATACGTTCTCCGCAAGATGCAGCAACTTACTTAATGCCTGATATGACGTCGCTTAATCAGGAGCACTTTGTAGTCCTTTTTTTAAATATAAAAAATCAAATTATTCATAAGCAGACGATTTTCATTGGCAGTTTAAATGCTTCCATTGTTCATCCTAGAGAAATATTTCGAGAAGCTGTCAAAAGGTCTGCCGCTTCTATTATATGTGCCCACAACCATCCAAGTGGTGTGCCAACACCGAGCACGGAGGACATTGAAGTAACAAAGCGAATTGTTGAAGCAGGCTATATTATTGGAATAGAGTTAATAGATCACGTCATCATCGGTGATCATCAATATATTAGTTTAAAGGAAAAAGGATATTTTTAACTCTGCATACAATATGCAGAGTTTTTTATGATGAATCCATTTGTTGTTTAGAAGATGCTATTACTATAAATGGCCTTAATTATAGCCAATCCTAAAAATTTTTTGTATTTTTTTGTGGTATATTGGCGAACCTTTTTTCTTACATAACGTTAATGTATTCATAGAAAAGCAATTATCTTCACAAAAATTGGTAGCCTGATACACATTGTCTTATGGGAATAAAAATTATATGCTAATCTATACGTACTATTTTTAGTTTAAGAGGGAATTAAAATAGTATCTTTTCTGTGAGATGAAGTATGTGATACTACAAATTCTTGCGTTTTTCCGTTATAATGAACGGTATGAATTTTATCTTTATTCAGGGAGGACTCCCATCAAAATTGGTGGTGAGGTGAATGAGTGTGTAGTTTTTTCATAGGTGTAAACTACCAACTGATGGAGATAAAAAAATTTGACAGATGTTATGGACGTTGAAAGGAGTCAATTGTGTATGTACACAATTCAATTTCCTATACATTGTCGTCAAATATATTGGATGTCAACGAAAGTATGGCTTATATAGAAAGGGAGTACACAATTTGTTTGGACTAGGAAGCAAAGATGTCGGGATTGACCTCGGCACAGCGAATACATTAGTGTTTATTAAAGGAAAGGGAATCGTATTACGTGAACCTTCAGTTGTAGCAAAAAATACAAAAACAGGGGATATTGTTGCCGTTGGTAATGATGCGAAAAATATGATTGGTCGAACACCTGGCTCAATCGTAGCAATTCGTCCAATGAAAGATGGCGTTATTGCTGACTTCGATATTACAACAGCAATGATTGAGTATTATTTAAAAGAAGCATGTAAAAACTCTGGAGGCAACTGGAAAAAACCAAATGTTATGATTTGTGTACCTTATGGTATTACTTCAGTGGAGCAGCGTGCTGTTATTGATGCTGCACGCCAAGCAGGTGCAAAAGAGGCGTTCACAATCGAAGAGCCATTTGCAGCAGCAATCGGTTCAAATCTTCCTGTATGGGATCCTACAGGGTCAATGGTTGTTGATATCGGTGGAGGTACAACAGAAGTTGCCGTTATTTCTTTAGGTGGTATTGTAACGAGTGAATCTGTACGTGTTGGTGGTGATGCAATGGATCAATCCATCATTTCGTATATCCGTAAAACGTATAATTTAACAATTGGTGAACGTACAGCGGAAGCCGTGAAAATGGAAATTGGTACTGCATTGGCAGAAGGACCAGAAGCACGAATGGATATTAGAGGTCGTGACCTGTTAACAGGATTACCGAAAACAATCGAAATTTCTTCACAGGAAATTTCTGAATCCTTACGTGAAGCGGTTGCCTCTATTATTGACGGTGTTCGTAAAACATTAGAACAAACACCTCCAGAATTATCTGCTGATGTAATGGAGCGTGGTATTGTATTAACTGGTGGTGGGGCACTGCTAACAAACTTAGACAAAGTAATCAGCCAAGAGACAAATATGCCAGTATTCATTGCAGAAGATCCTTTAGACTGTGTAGCGATTGGTACAGGTAAGGCATTAGATCATATCGACTTAATTCGTCAACAACAAGTTAAAGGGTAAGGAGGTTTAGGCAATGCCACACTTTTTTTTCAATAAGAAAGTAATTTTGCTGCTCATAGGCATGGTTTTTCTTGTGGCATTGATTAGCTTCTCATTACGTGATCGGACGAATGCAACTTTACCAGAGCAAATTATTAAAGATACTGTCGGTTTCGCACAATCGCTTGTTGCGAAGCCGGCGAATTATATTAATGGTGTTTTTAATAGTATTGACTCCCTCTTAAACACGTACGAAGAAAATAAACGTTTGAAAGCACGCTTAGAAGATTTTGCAGTTGTACAAGCTGAGGCTACGGATTTAAAATCAGAGAATAACAAGCTTCGAGAGCTTTTGGATAAAACTGAGAGCTTAAAGGCATTTAATCCAATTCAAGCAACAGTGATTGCTAGAAATCCTGACCAGTGGGAAGAGAAAATTATTTTAGATAAAGGGTCTTCTCATGGAGTCAAAAAAAATATGGCAGTTATGACCGCGAAAGGGTTAGTGGGGAAAATTACCCTAGTTACACCTTTCACATCTGAGGTAGAGCTTTTAAATACAAATAATCCAAACTATCGTGTTTCCGCGATGGTGCTAGGAGAAAAAGAAGCATACGGTTTAATCGAGGGCTTTGATGAAGAACGTAATGAACTCATTATGAAGCGAATCGATTCTAGCATGAAGGTGAAAGAAGGCGAGCAAGTAGTTTCTTCAGGTCTTGGTGGTATTTTCCCTAAGGGAGTGCCGATAGGAGAAATTACGGAAGTTAGTACAGATGACTTTGGTTTAACGAAAATGGCGTATGTCAAACCATCTGCTGATTTTTCAATTTTAGAGCATGTTGTGATTGCCAAGCGAACATCCACAAGTATTGATGGTTCAGATGGCAATGCAACGAATGAGGATTTATCGAATCCGCAAGAGGCGAGTGAAGAGGAGGCGGAGTGATGGTTCGATTTCTCATTCCCTCTGTAGCGGTTTTACTATTCCTGTTAGAACCAGAATTTGCTATGCTTTCCCCGATTGAAATTAAAGGGGAAGTCTATTTTCTGGTACCGCGTTTTTTAATCTTATACCTTATTTTTATATCCATCTATTACAGCCGTCAACGTGCGGTAATGTATGGACTTTTTTTTGGTGTCTTGTATGATGTGTTTTACATTGATATTATTGGATTATATTCAGTACTTTATCCACTTATATGTTTTTTGGCAGGGTCTATCGTGAAAGTTATACATCAGCACTTAGTTGTAACAACTACAATTTCAGTTGTACTAGTAGCGATTTTAGAATTTATTCTCTATCAATTCTTTTTCCTAATCGATTTTACAGCAATTCCTTTAGCGGATTTCTTACGTTCACGACTACTACCAACAATCATTGCGAATGCTTTATTTTTAATGATTCTTGGGTGGGCCTTCAAGTATCTAATTAATGCGCGTGTCTTACAGAGAGCACGTGAGGTTTCTTAACAAAGAACAACGTGAGGTGAGGCATTCATGAAAAAACAGTTAGTTAATATGAAGGGAACGAAGGACGGTTTTGTACTACGCCTAGACGACCAATGTGCGTATAGTGAACTAGTGGAAGAATTAAAGAATAAGGTTTTAGAGGGCGGTATCGATGGTAAAGTTGATGTACAATTATACTTAGGCTATCGATACTGTACTGAAGAACAATTAAATGAACTTATAAAAATTATAGAAGAAACAGAACAGCTTATTGTATCGAAGGTGCAAAGTGAAGTACTGACTGTCCACGAGAGCAACCAGAAGATGTTTGAAAGCCAACAAGATACATATATAGGAGTGGTCAGATCAGGACAAATTCTGCGTTCATCTGGGGATATTACCATCATAGGAAATGTCAATCCAAACGGTCGTGTTGAGGCTGGAGGTAATGTATATGTCCTAGGTAGACTTAAAGGGATTGCACATGCTGGTATGCAAGGCAATAAAGAAGCAATTATTGCAGCATCTCGATTTGAAGCCACGCATATCATGATTGCCGATCAAGTTCAGGTAATGTCAGATGAACATGTAAAAGCGATAAATCAAGTAGAAATGACTTGTGCATTTATTGGCTACGATGGACGCATTACGTACGATCAAATTCATGCCTTAAAAAATATTCGACCATTGTTAAATGTGTCTAAGGGAGGAAGCTAGTGTGGGAGAAGCGATCGTCATAACTTCAGGTAAAGGCGGTGTCGGTAAAACAACGACAACGGCTAACCTTGGGACTGCATTGGCTCTACAAGGTAAAAAAATATGTTTAGTGGATACGGATATTGGCCTACGTAATTTAGATGTGATTTTAGGCCTTGAAAATCGTATTATTTATGACCTAGTTGATGTGGTGGAAGGACGCTGTAAAATTCATCAAGCATTGATTAAGGATAAACGCGTAGATGAGAAACTATTTTTATTACCTGCTGCTCAAACAACAGATAAAAATGCTGTTACCCCTGAGCAAATGAAGAGCTTAGTAGAGGAATTGAAAAGAGATTATGATTATGTATTAATCGATTGCCCAGCGGGAATTGAGCAAGGCTACCGTAACGCTGTTGCTGGTGCAGATCATGCGATTGTTGTCACAACACCTGAAATTTCTGCTGTTCGTGATGCAGATCGTATTATTGGTTTACTGGAGCAGGAAGAGATCACAGCACCTAAACTGATCATTAATCGTATTCGACAACATATGATGAAGAGCGGTGACACACTGGATGTCAATGAAATTACAACTCATTTATCTATTGATTTATTAGGCATTATTATAGACAGTGAAGGCGTCATCTCATCTTCTAATAAAGGTGAACCAATTGTAATGGACCCCTCAAATAAAGCGTCATTAGGCTATCGAAATATTGCCCGTCGTATTCTTGGTGAATCAGTGCCATTAATGGCTATACAAGATGAGCAAAGAGGGATGTTTTCAAAACTTAAAGCCCTTTTCTCAAAATAAATTAAAACCTTTTCGTGCAATTGTACGAGAAGGTTTTTTCTTGTGCATGTTTGGACATGCAATCACATATAGTGAGGAAAAAAGGATGAGGGCTTGTTTAAAAAATGGAAATGGTTTGTCACGATACTTCTTGTGGCGGCGATCATGCTTGTAATTCGTTTAGAGGACCAGGGTGTAGTGGATACACCTGTTCGGAAGCTTGTTACAACCTCTGCTGATTTAACGTATTTAAGTGAACTCGGACAAAGCTGGTTCGAAAAAGAAAAAGAGACCATCATGGTTTCTAGTGATGTAGGGCAGGCAGATCTTTTAACATTTGCGAATGCCCAAGTATTTAAAGAAGGCTATCTATTGCAGTATGATGTTGGCTTACCTATCTATGCTGGTCAAAATGGATTAGTCGTTTTTACTGGCCATACAAAGTACACAGGTAAGACCATGACCATCAGCTATGAAGATGGTACAACCGTTTCCTATGGTATGTTAGATAGTTTAGCTCAACTACCATACACATCTATTCAAGCAAATGATTTAATTGGCATGAAAGAAGCGGGTCAACTTTATGTGTCCATCGAAAAGGGAGATGCCCATTATGATTTAGAGCAAATTGTGCAATGGCTTGAAACGACGGAGACAAATGAGGATTAAATTACATCTTCTGTGTATCCCTCTCGTATTTGTCATGATTTTTAGTGGCCAGTTAGCCTATTACGCGATCATTCTGTTTTCCTTACTGTGGCATGAGGCTGGTCACTTAATTGCGGCAGTAATGTGTGGAGTGAAGGTGAAATCCTGCGTAATTACACCATACGGGGGAGAAATTCAATTTGAAAATCCAGCGGTTGTGCAAGCTTCGTCACTCCTATGGATTGCATTAGGAGGGCCAATCGCTACGATTATTGGGATTGGCCTCGCTTTTTTTATGCCTGATTTACTCGCTACTAAGCTTATAAATGTACAACTCGTGTTATTGGCTGTAAATATTGTACCCATCATACCGTTAGATGGTGGAAGGATATTGTTAGCCTGCCTATTTTTAAAATATCCAAGAGCTCACGTGATAGAGCTATATTATTGGTTATCATTCATCGTAGCTACTATTCTATTACTTGTCACTTTCAAGTTCTTGCCACAATCTATTTTTTTAGCCATCATAAATTTATTCATCTGGTTGCAAGTGTTGAAAGAATGGCGTTATCGAAAATATCGAGTTGCTTTTGAAAAATATGTTATGAATAGATTGACTTGAAAAAATTCGTGTGGTAATATTTTAATGTTATTGTTTGTAGCACCCGTGCTACTACAACCGCTCTGTAAAGGTTTAAGTGTCTAGTAGATCACCTTATGAAACAGGCGAGTCTGAGTCTAAGAGGAGGTGCAGTAAAATGTACGCAATTATTGAAACTGGTGGTAAACAAGTCAAAGTAGAAGCTGGTCAAGAAATCTATGTTGAAAAATTAGGCGTAGAAGCTGATGAGGTTGTAACTTTTGATAAAGTTTTATTCGTAGGTGGCGAAAACGTTAAAGTTGGCGCTCCATTCGTAGAAGGCGCTACTGTAACAGCTAAAGTTGTTAAAGAAGGCCGTGCGAAAAAAATCGTTGTTTTCAAATTGAAAGCTAAAAAGAACTACCGTCGTAAACAAGGTCACCGTCAACCTTACACAAAATTAGTTGTTGAAGCAATCAACGCTTAATTGTGAGGTATAGCGAATGATACAAGTTACGATTCATCACGATGAAAATAGACATGTGTCAGCATTCGAATTTTCAGGACATGCTGGTTATGATGAATCTGGTAAGGATTTAGTATGTGCAGGAGCATCAACTATAGCCATCGGTACAGTGAATGCTATTTATGCATTATTACAAATTCAGCCAGAAATCGAACAAGCTGCTGAAGGTGGAGGCTATCTCAAGGTAGATTTACCATCAGACATAGAGCCTGAAGTAGATGCAAAACTACAGTTAATTGTTCAAGTAATGACTGCCCAAGTGTATTCTATGGTGCAAAATTACGGACAATACATCCAAATCAACTACAACCAAGTAGGAGGTGGAACTCGATGAAATTATTATTAGCATTAGACCTTCAACTTTTTGCATCGAAAAAAGGGGTAGGTTCTACTAAAAACGGACGTGACTCTGAGTCTAAACGACTTGGTGCAAAACGTGCTGATGGCCAATTCGTAACAGGTGGTTCAATTCTTTACCGTCAACGCGGTACAAAAATTTACCCAGGTACAAACGTAGGTCGTGGTGGTGACGATACACTATTTGCTAAAGTTGACGGCGTTGTTAAATTTGAACGTTTAGGTCGCGATCGCAAACAAGTATCTGTTTATCCAACAACACAAGAAGCTTAATCTTTTATAAGATAACATAAAGCGGAGGACTGCATTTATTGCAGTCCTTTTTTTGGCTACATTTCAAAAAAGCCGATTGGACGCAATGACACCAAGGTATAATTGATTAAAGAATTAAGGGAAAAATACAGCAAAACTTGTTATACTAGTAAGGATAACTTTATTGGAGTGAATGGGATGAACAATCAATCACTAACCATTAGTGAAGTATTACGTTTTGCAAATCATGATTATGTGAATCAACTGCAACTGATTCGCATGAATTTAGATTTAGGTAGAATCGAGGAATCGAAAAAACTTATTCAACATTATTCAGAACAATTACGAGTATTTTCTATCCTCAATCGACTACAATTACCACAAACAATTGAATGGCTTCAAACAGCAGCATGGCGTTACCCATCATTAGCATGGAAGCTAGGCGGTGAGATAAAAAAGCCTGTGACCAATGATATTGATCAGGAAGTTGTAGATTATTTAAACAAAACAGTTATGCATGTTTATGATACATTAGATCCATTTACAGAGCAGATCCTAACGCTTGATGTACGTGTTGACGATCATACATTTGCCGTGACATTCACGCTAAATGGGTTATGGAGTGCTGATGCATTCACCGAAAAAGGTTTGAAACAATTCGACATTCAAACAATTGAGCAGACAACTACACGCTGGCAATATGTCTTGAGTGCAAATAGGGAGTGAACTAAATGTTTGTCGATCACGTAAAGATTTATGTTAAAGGTGGCGATGGCGGAGACGGTATGGTAGCCTTTCGCCGTGAAAAATATGTACCAAATGGTGGTCCAGCTGGTGGAGATGGTGGACACGGTGGTAACGTTGTATTTGAAGTAGAAGAGGGCTTACGAACATTAATGGATTTCCGCTATAAACGCCATTTTAAAGCACCTCGTGGCGAGCATGGGATGAGTAAAGGCATGCATGGTAAAAATGCGGAGGATTTAATTGTTAAAGTACCACCAGGCACAGTGGTTATGAATGAAGAAACAAATGCCGTTATTGCTGACTTAGTCGAGCATGGGCAAAGAGCAGTTATTGCGAAAGCAGGCAGAGGTGGACGAGGTAATTCTCGCTTTGCTACACCTGCCAACCCAGCGCCAGAACTTTCTGAAAAAGGTGAGCCAGGACAAGAATTAAATGTTATATTAGAGTTAAAAGTTTTAGCAGATGTAGGGTTAGTTGGTTTCCCAAGTGTTGGTAAATCAACACTTTTATCTGTTGTTTCCGCGGCAAAGCCAAAAATTGGTGCTTATCATTTCACAACAATTGTACCGAACTTAGGCATGATTGAAACGGATGACCATCGAAGCTTTGCGATGGCTGATTTACCAGGGCTTATTGAAGGAGCACATCAAGGCGTTGGATTAGGTCATCAATTTTTACGACATATCGAACGTACACGCGTTATCGTTCATGTCATTGATATGTCAGGGATGGAAGGCCGCGATCCATATGAAGATTATTTAACAATTAATGAAGAGCTAAAACAATATAATCTTCGTTTAACAGAGCGTCCACAAATTATCGTAGCCAATAAAATGGATATGCCAGATGCAGAAGAGAATTTACAAGCTTTCCGTCAGAAGGTTGGAGAAGACGTTCAAATTTTCCCAATTTCTGCTGTTTCACGTCAAGGTTTAAAAGAGCTACTTTTTGCCATTGCCGATCTATTAGAAGTAACGCCTGAATTCCCACTATATGATGATCTAGAGGAGCAATCAGACGCAACCGTAATGTACAAGCATGAGGCGAAAGGTGAAGATTTCGAAATCACACGTGATGATGATGGTACATTTATTATTAGTGGTTATGCAATTGAGCGTTTATTTAAAATGACGGACTTTAGCCGTGAGGATGGTATACGTCGTTTTGCTCGTCAATTGCGTGCAATGGGTGTGGACGAGGCTCTGCGTGAGCGTGGAGCACAAGATGGCGATACAGTTCGCCTACAAGAGTTTGAATTTGAATTTGTCGATTAAGACATGAGTTTTAGGGGGAAGCGTATGAAGAATGTTGCGAATCAGCGATATTATTTAGTTCGTGAGGATGTTTTAACGGATGCAATGCAAAAAACTTTGGAGGCGAAACACTTACTATCAAGTGGTTCAGTATCTTCCATTTGGGATGCGGTAAAGCAGGTGGATTTATCGCGAAGTGCGTTTTACAAATATCGTGATGCGGTTTTTCCTTTTCATTCAATTGTGCAGGAACGCATTTTAACAGTCTTTTTACAGCTTCAAGATAGAAAAGGAACACTTGCCAAGCTTTTAGAAACTGTGACAATTACACATTGTAATGTCTTAACGATTCATCAAACAATCCCTATTCAGGGACGTGCTAATGTTACATTGTCATTAGATGTAACAAGCATGACTTGTGATCTTGATGATCTTATCCAGCAATTAAAACGCTTAGATTTTGTGGAATCAGCGGAAGTGATTAGTTCTGGAGCATTATAAGCACAGAGAGTGTTCAATCCTTTAATTTTTGACAAAATGACAAACATCGTGTTGAATAACCCAATGGGTAAAGATACGATAACAAAGCTCAAATAAGGAGCTGTCCCAAGCGTTATTCATCACGTGGGACTGCTCCTTATTGTGCCATAAAGGAGGTATTTGCAATGACAAAACAACAATGGGAAAATCGAATCGCCTATCTAGGACCAGAAGCATCATTTACATACTTAGCAACAAAGGCTACTTTTCCAAATGAGTGGCTCGTACCGTGTGCCACGATTCCAGAATGTATAGAGGCTGTTGCAGAGGGAAAGGTAGATTTAGCTGTCGTGCCGCTAGAAAATGCACTAGAGGGCTCTGTATCATTAACATTAGATTACTTATTCCATGAGGCAACACTTTATGTGACTGGAGAGTTATTGCTGAAAATTCAGCAGCATTTAATGGTCAATAAAGCGCAGAAGGATGATTGGCAGTCAATCGAAGGTGTTTATTCTCATCCGCATGCACTAGCTCAATGTCATAAATATTTATTTTATCGTTTTAGTCATGTACCATTACATCAAACAACTTCAACTGCAGCAGCAGCAAAATATGTATCAGAGAATCCACAAGAGTGTATAGCGGCAGTCGGAAATGCAGCCGCAGCGGAAAAATATGGTCTTGAAATAGTGGAGCAGAATATCCATGATTTTCATTTTAATCATACACGATTCTTTGTACTGTCTAAGCAAAATAAACGATTGCCACAAGAGCTATCAGATGGGCAAGCAAAAACAACATTTATGATTACCTTACCAACAGATCGTTCAGGTGCATTACATCAGGTGCTTTCTGTTTTTGCATGGCGTCAGCTAAATTTAAGTAAAATCGAATCACGTCCATTAAAAACTGGATTAGGTGATTATTTCTTTATGATTGATGTATTAGCAGATGAAAAGGAACCGATGATGCGTGGGGCAATGGAAGAATTAGCTGCGCTAGGCTGCAAAGTAAAGTCACTGGGTACCTATTTTACTTATGTAACATCAGACGAAGCATAGTAATGTGAAGGAGGAGGAAAGAAGATGGGTGGGATTATTTTATTCGATGGTGTCTGTAATTTTTGTGATAGCACTGTTCAATTTATCATCAAACATGATCAAGCTGGCTATTTTCAATTTGCATCGCTGCAAAGCGAGGCTGGTCAATCGCTTCTCACTCAATATCATATACCAAAGAATATAGATAGTGTAATTCTAATTGAACAAGGGAAAGTGTCTGTTGAATCTACCGCTGCGTTAAACATTTGCCGTAAATTTGATGGATTGTGGCCTTGTTTCTACACCTTCATTCTTGTACCACCATTTATTCGCAATGCATTATATCGATTATTTGCAAAGCAACGCTATCGTTTGTTTGGAAAAAAAAGTGAATGCTTATTGCCTACGCCTGCTCAACGTCAAAGATTTCTTTCCTGATAGGGAAATACTCGCCTTTAAGGGAACAATAGCTGCGGACAGAAGCCCGCGCTTAACGAAACAATACCAGCATTAAAAAACAGAAAGCACCGTTTGAAATCAATTTTTCAGACGGTGCTTTTACTATTCATTGATCTGACACTAAGTAGCCCTTTTTTTGTAAAGCTCCCTCAATTAATGTTAAAACTTCAACAGAAGGTGCTGTGATGACATGTAGATGGATGCCGCCAGTGAGAGCAGATAAATAGTTGGCCTGTGTTGCATTCACACGTTCGATAAATTGTTTCACCTCATGGCGGTTGGATACCATGATAGAGGCTGTCAGTTCACCATATATTGGATGTTCGACAATGACATTTTTGACGGTTCCGCCACAGTCTACAATCGTCATTAATTCATCTTCCGTCTGCTCTGATGTATGCAAGCAAGGGAATGTTCGTTCAACGGTTTGCTGTATTTGTTCTTGATGCATATAAAGATAACCTTGGCTTGTGGCAATAATGGGCTCATTTCTTGCCTTTAATAAAGTCATATCATT
This sequence comes from Lysinibacillus sp. 1 U-2021, assembly GCF_029916965.1. Lineage (NCBI taxonomy): Bacteria > Bacillati > Bacillota > Bacilli > Caryophanales > Bacillaceae > Lysinibacillus > Lysinibacillus sp. 1 U-2021. Next base: position 2,141,001 of record NZ_CP123966.1, on the reverse strand, counting down.
GACGATTACTTGTCTAGAAACATTGGCGAACTTTGCTAAGTCTGTCCCAGTTATAGGTGCTTTATTTTTTTTTAATTGCGCTAATAGTTGCAGTCGGCGTTCTTCGCCTAACATTTTTTTCATAAGAGATCACCCCTGCTCGTAATAAAGGAATCAGCGTTCCTTATGAATTAGTGTACCATGAAGCTTTTCTAACTTGCTGAAATTTTTGTATCCAAATGAAACATTGAACATATGATACGTAGAGAGGAAGGGAGGAAAAAATTGCGTATTCATATTGTTCAAAAGGGAGATACATTGTGGAAGATTGCGAAAGAGTACGGCATTTCGTTTGAAGATTTGAAGCGGCTCAATGTCCATCTTGCCAACCCAGATTATATTGTACCAGGCATGGAAATTATATTGCCTGAAAAAATAAACAAAGAGCCGCATAGAGATTCACATAAAGAAATGCCGAAAAAGGAAACACAAGTGCATAAGGAGACACCAAAGGAAAGTCCTAAAAAAGAGGTACAGCGACCAATGCCACCACCACCGCCAATTGTACCGCCACCACCAGCTCCTATGCCAATGCCAGAACCACAAATGATACCGATACCAATACCGATGCCAATGCCAATGCAGATGCCACAACAGCCGATGTGGGTACCGCAGCCTGTGGAAATGAATTGGCACCAGCAATTGGTGATGCCACAAATGGAGCAAAATGTTACAACACCACCTGTACAAATACAGCCACCACCACCGCCAGCACCTACACCGCCACCACCGCCAGTAGCTAAACCAAAGCCAATGCCAATGCCACAACCAGCACCACATCCACCAATGCATATCATGCCACAAATGCCTGCTGTACCTCATTGTTCAAGTTGCCATCAGCCAATCTATCATCAGATGTGGTGGCCGATGCCAATGCAGCCGCAGGTCGAGCATTATACGATGCCACAGCAGCCAATGTCCTATGACATGCCAGATCATAAAGTAGGTGGAATGGAAGACTTTTTAGAGTCCACATCACCATTCTTCCATACGCAAGATCACCAAAAGCCACAAATGGATATGATGCCCGATATGAATATGGGGCAATCCTGTGGTTGTGGCACACAACCAATGATGATGCCTGATATGAACATGGGTCAATCTTGTGGCTGTGGCACACAACCAATGATGATGCCAAATTGGCAAATGGACCCTTGCCATTGCCCGCCACCACCATGTCCGACACAATGTCCACCACCATGCCCATCAGCAGCAGGTCCTTGGATGTCTCCGCATTATTTCCCAGGCGGGATGACGCCTTATCGATGGTGAAAAAGCGTATATTGTAGAAGAAGTAAAGCCAAATATTTGGAAATATAAATATCGATCGAAAAATTATTTTGTCAAACGTGCAAAGCAAGTGGAAATTGCGGAGAAGGTAAGAACCATTCATCGCCAATTAGGACGTATGGAACCTTCTTTGATCCTACCATTAGTTCAGAGCGATGATGAGCAGTTAATTGTGCAAATGTGGCAAGAAGGAAGTCACGGTGCTAACTTTGCGCATAAAAAAGATCGTAAGGAATCTCTTAGACTATTAATCGCTTTACATGACACACATAAAAAGATTGCGTGGCAGCGCGTGCCAGGCTTGCATACCTACTCACAGCTTTTAAAATGGCAAATGCGTCATATGCGTTTTAAAAGTAGAAGAAATGAGTTTCGAACATTTTTAACGAAAGAAGAAATTGATCAAATATTGCATTATAGTGATAAGTCATTACAATTGATTGCATTGGAAGATGCACCTGAAAAAGAGATTACGCTATTGCATGGGGATGTAGTTCATCATAATTTTTTATGGTGCTCCGATGGACAATTACGTTTAATTGATTTTGATTTAGCGCACCTTGGTGAAGCGGATGATGAGTATATTTTATGGTTACATCGTGTGTTACCTGCTGTAGATTATGATCTTGGAAAGATTTTTGCAGAGTTACCTGAGCTGAAACGACTGGATAAAAGAAAGCTTCATCGCTTGAAATACCCGAATGAGTTATTACGAGAATGGCTGTTTGCTATAGATTTGCCACTAGAGCAACAGCTAGTATTTTTAGATTATTTAGTACCATTTACAAAACGAGCCCTCACCTACTGGCCAAAACTGTGGTACGATATTGATAGATTTGTCAAGAAATGACCGTCAATTGGCGGTCATTTTTGTCTGCGAACGGAGTTTAGAGGCTACTTTTTGTCGAGCATTCGTTCGCTATATGCTATAATCGAAGACGATGATTGTGAGGGATTATAGATGTATGATTATTTAAAAGGACAAATTACTCGTATTACACCTGAATTTATTGTGCTGGAACAACAGGGGATTGGGTGGCAACTTAATACGCCTAATCCATTTGCTTTTCGAACATCTGCCCTTGAGCAACAGATATATGTTCATTTGCATGTACGAGAGGATGCGCAAGTTTTATATGGCTTCCCTAACCTAGATCAGCGTGAGTTATTCCGTAAGCTTATTTTAGTGTCAGGAATAGGACCAAAGGGCGCTTTAGCGATTTTAGCTACAGGTAATCCACAACAGGTTATTAGCGCAATTGAACGAGAGGACGAAGCGTTTTTAGTGAAATTCCCTGGAGTTGGTAAAAAAACAGCACGTCAAATGATCCTCGACTTGAAGGGTAAACTTGGTTCATTATTAGATACACTTGAATTACCTAGTGCAGAAGATGAATTACCTTTGTTTGGTGTACATGCCTATAAACACGAATTAGAAGAAGCCTTACTTGCCTTAATGGCTCTTGGCTATTCTGAAAAAGAGCTAGAAAAAATTAAACCACAGCTAGAGGATAACGATAAACTTGAAACGACAGATGCCTTTATGAAACAAGCATTGCAACTACTGCTAAAATTAAAATAAGGAAAGGAGGAAGGGTGCATGTCTGAACGTATGATGGCAAGTGAAGCAGGTAGCTATGATGAGCAGTTTGAGTTATCTTTACGTCCTCAAAAATTAGCACAGTATATTGGGCAACATAAAGTAAAGGAAAACTTACAAATATTCATTGAAGCAGCAAAGCTTCGCCAAGAAAGTTTAGATCATGTGTTGTTATATGGACCTCCAGGACTTGGTAAAACGACCTTAGCGGCTGTTATCGCAAATGAGATGAATGTTAACGTACGCATGACAAGTGGCCCTGCGATTGAGCGTCCAGGAGATTTGGCAGCTATTTTAAGTTCACTAGAGCCTGGAGACGTTTTATTTATTGATGAAATTCATCGACTGCCCCGTGCTATTGAAGAAGTATTATATCCAGCAATGGAAGACTTCTGCTTAGATATTGTGGTAGGAAAAGGTCCTGAAGCACGTTCTGTACGACTTGATTTACCTCCCTTTACCCTTGTAGGTGCAACAACAAGAGCGGGTGCTTTATCAGCTCCTCTAAGAGATCGCTTTGGTGTGTTGCTGCGCCTAGAATATTATGATGACCGATCGCTTGCAGAAATTGTTGTGAGAAGTGCACATTTATTTGAGGTAGAAATAGAGCAAGTAGCAGCAATGGAAATGGCGAGACGCTCACGTGGAACACCTCGAATTGCCAATCGTTTATTGAAACGAGTGCGAGATTATGCACAAGTGCTTGGAGATGGTATGATAACGGAGGGTCTTGCACAGCGAGCATTAGAGCTGTTACAAGTAGATCCTAGAGGGCTTGATCATATTGACCATAAACTTGTAACCAATATGATTGAGCGATTCCGAGGAGGACCAGTAGGCTTAGATACTCTTGCTGCATCAATTGGTGAGGAACGGGTTACGATAGAAGATGTATACGAGCCTTATTTGATGCAAATTGGCCTTATTCAACGTACCCCGAGAGGAAGAGTAGCCACACATTTAGCCTACGAACATTTTGGATATAAGTATCCCCAACAAACATAAAGAAGGAAGTTATTTTCATGCGTGTAGAAGATTTTGATTTTGAATTACCAGAGGAACTTATTGCCCAAACACCATTAGTGGATCGTACAGCCAGTCGATTAATGGTCGTGACACCGGGCTCAAATAAAGTGGAGCACCACCATTTTGCCCATGTATTAGACGAGCTACATGCTGGAGACTGTCTTGTACTAAATGATACAAGAGTTTTACCTGCTCGTTTAATGGGTGTAAAAGAAGAAACAGGTGCACATATAGAAGTATTGCTACTGAAGCAAATGGCTGGTACAGATGAGTGGGAAACACTTGTAAAACCAGCAAAGCGTGTAAAGGTAGGAACAGTCATCACATTTGGTGACGGTTTATTAACAGCTACATGTACAGGTGAGCTTGAACATGGCGGACGTACATTTGAATTTCAGTATGATGGTATTTTTTATGAAATATTAGAGCAACTTGGTGAAATGCCATTACCTCCCTATATTCGTGAAAAACTAGAGGATAAGGATCGTTATCAAACCGTTTATGCCAAAGAGCGTGGTTCTGCCGCAGCGCCTACAGCTGGGCTGCATTTTACAGAGGAGCTATTAGCTCAAGTGAAGGCTAAAGGCGTAGAGGTTGTCTTTATTACGCTGCATGTCGGTCTTGGCACTTTCCGTCCCGTTAGTGTAGACTCGATTGAGAACCATGAAATGCATGCGGAATTCTATAGTGTTACAGAACAAGCAGCAGATACAATTAATCGCGTAAAGCGTAACGGTGGCAAGGTAGTAGCTGTTGGGACAACCTCTACTCGTACATTAGAGACAATTGGTTCTAAATATGAGGGAGAAGTGCGAGCAGAACAAGGTTGGACGTCTATTTTCATCTATCCAGGCTACAATTTTACGGTGGTGGATGGGTTAATCACAAACTTCCATTTACCAAAATCAACACTAGTCATGCTTGTTAGTACGCTAGCTACTCGTGAGACCATTTTAAGTGCTTATCAGCAAGCTGTAGAAGAAAGATATCGCTTCTTTAGTTTTGGTGATGCAATGTTTATACGTCCCAAAAAATAATAGTGGATAAAATCGGAGTACTGTTTTTACTTCAGATAAGAAAGGATTATTTATTTTATGACACAACCAGCAATTCGATATGAACTACTTCATACATGTAAACAAACAGGAGCACGTCTTGGCATCGTCCATACACCACACGGCTCCTTTGAAACACCAGCATTTATGCCTGTTGGCACACAAGCAACGGTGAAGACCATGTCACCAGAAGAATTAAAAGAGATGAATGCCGGTATTATTCTGTCCAATACGTACCATTTATGGCTTCGTCCAGGTAATGATATTGTCAAAGAAGCAGGCGGACTTCATAAATTTATGAACTGGGATCGTCCAATTTTAACGGATTCAGGTGGTTTCCAAGTATTTTCACTTAGTCAATTCAGGAAAATTGAGGAGGAAGGAGTTCATTTCCGTAATCACCTCAATGGAGATAAGTTATTTTTGAGCCCAGAAAAGGCAATGGAAATTCAAAATGATTTAGGCTCTGATATTATGATGGCCTTTGATGAATGTCCACCGTATCCTGCGACACATGACTATATGCTGAAATCAGTTGATCGAACAACTCGTTGGGCAAAACGCTGTAAGGAAGCACATCAGCGTCCAGAGGAGCAAGGTTTATTTGGCATTATTCAAGGTGGAGAGTACGAAGATTTACGCCGCCGCTCAGCAGAAGCGTTAGTAGAACTAGATTTCCCAGGCTATGCAATTGGTGGATTATCCGTTGGAGAACCGAAAGATGTGATGAACCGCGTTTTAGAATTTACTACGCCAATGATGCCTGAAAATAAGCCTCGTTATTTAATGGGTGTGGGTTCACCCGATTCTTTAATTGATGGGGCAATTCGTGGTATTGATATGTTTGACTGTGTACTGCCAACACGTATTGCACGTAATGGAACACTGATGACATCAGAAGGACGTCTAGTAGTGAAAAATGCAAAATATGCACGTGACTTTGGACCGATTGATCCGAACTGTGACTGCTATACATGTAAAAATTATTCTCGTGCCTATGTTCGTCACCTTATTCGCACGGAAGAAACGTTCGGTATTCGTTTAACATCCTATCATAATTTACACTTCCTATTAAAATTGATGGAGCAAGTACGTGAGGCAATTCGTCAAGATCGTCTTGGTGATTTCCGTGAAGAGTTCTTTGAAAAATACGGCTTTAATGGGCCAGATGCAAAAAACTTTTAAACTAGACGAATAGGATCATTACATGCGCTAAATTAAAAAGGACATTAGGCATTTCCTAATGTCCATCATCAATAGCAATAGTTTTGCAAATCATTCAAAACTTTGTAAAAAGTGAATATTTCTAGCAAAATATTGTCAATCATAGAAAAAATATTAGTAATTGAGAAAATTTTTGGGCTTGTCCATCGCTTTTTAATGGTGGAATAGTCTATACTAAAAAAGTGAGATTTGGAAAGGGGGCAAGATGCTATTATGGATCAATTATTAGGATTAGCACCAATATTATTAATGTTCGTTGCAATGTGGTTTATCTTAATCCGTCCAGCTAAAAAAAGACAGCAGGAAACACAAAATATGCAAAGTAGTTTGCAACGTGGAGATAAAGTCATTACAATTGGTGGTTTACACGGTGTTATTGATGCAATTGAAGACACAGCAGTAACATTAAAAATTGCTGATAATGTACGAGTGAAATTTGACCGTCAAGCAATTGGACGAATTGTCAATGACAATCAGTAACAAAGAAGAAAAGGCTTACAATAGGCGATAGCTATATTGTAAGTCTTTTTTATCTAATATTGGATGGCTATGTTTAAATGTTTTTTGCCGTTGTAGTTTTTAATTTATGAATAAATGCCTCACCAATATCATTGCCATTAATCGTTATTCTGCTTAACGTAAATAGGGAATCGCCTTTTTTCACATGTTTATTTTGTATGACAAAGGCCATCTTAAAGCCAGCTTCCTTGGCTAATTGGATGGTGGAGGGTGAATAAATCCCATAAGGATAGCTTATTGCTATTGGTTCATATCCTAACTTTTCTTTGATTATTTTTCTTGAATGAATAAAATCATTTCTTACCCTTTCCTCATATTCAACCTGACTCTCTAGTTGCCCATTTACAATACTAGGACCAAATACTGCGCCATTTAGTTTACCGTTTTTTGAAGGTAATTTATAATGTAAGTCCCAAGTATGACTCTGGATTGTAATATAATCCTTCATTTCCTTTAATTGATCCCAACTCATCTTTGCTGTTTCATTTGGATAGTGATTGTTCCCATTCATCTCTAGGATTCGGCTTGCAATCACAAAGATTTCTGCATGCATATCATATTTTTTCAATATCGGGTAAGCTTTTTCATAATTACTAAAATACCCATCGTCAAAAGTAATTAACACAGGCTTTTGAGGTAACGGCGCTTGGTCGTTTAAGTAATCATATAATTGCTGAACAGAAATGGCCTGATAGCCTTCCATTTTAAGTAATTTCATTTGATTTTCGAAGCTTTTGGGTGAAATAACTGTAGTATTGTTTATATTGTCCTCTAAATGATGGTACATAAGAATAGGTATTTCCTGTTCCTGATACCCATAAATAGGATAAGGTCTAATAAGAAAAAGGATATAAACAAAAACGAAAACAATTATTTTTTTTGTCATGTCCTCACCTTGTTTGCATGTTTATTGTAATAAGCATATAAGCTCTATGTTAGTGTGTACGAACAAGTACGGACTATTCCTTGAAAACTGTATAAAAAACAATAAGTAAGGTCACCTTGATAGTATGGGGGTGTTTATATGGAAGAATATTACCATATTATTTTTAGAACTTGCTTTTTGTATGTGTTTATCATCATCGTTTTCCGTTTAATGGGTAAACGAGAAGTAGGTGAATTATCAGTCATCGATTTGGTCGTATTTGTATTAATTGCAGAAGTAGCAGCCTTTGCGCTAGACGATTATAAAAATCCTCTCTTTAATGCCATACTACCGATCATTATTTTGCTCTTTATTCAAATATTAAGTGCCTTTTTGTCATTAAAGTTCAAAAAAATACGTGACCTAGTGGATGGTGATCCTGCTTTATTAGTAAAAGACGGTGTTATTTTAGAGAGTGAGATGAGAAAACACCGCTATAATTTAGATGATTTATGTCAGCAATTACGAGAAAACGGAATTGCATCTGTGACAGATGTAGCCTTTGCGTATTTAGAGCCTTCAGGCAATCTTTCTGTCTATAAAAAAGATGAAAAAGCCTTTGTGTATCCATTGATTATCGACGGTGATATCCAAGAGAGACATTTATTTACCATGCATAAAGATGTGGATTGGCTAATGGGTGAGCTAGCAAAAAATAATATTACTGACAGTGAAACAGTATTTTTTTGTATTTGGGAAGACAATAAGCTGCATATCCAATTAAAGGAATCCTAGACTTTCTTTGCTAATTTTTTAATGTAACGGAAATCTGTAATACGCAACTGATTGGTAAATAATAAAAAGGTAAATAGCAAAAATAATGTCACACCACTACTTAAAATAAATGGTAGTGATAGTATTGGAATAAGGAAATACTGGGCGACGCAAACAGCAATAAAACAACTATAAGGCACGACAAACATTCTGAAGCCAGCACGCAGGTTTTTACGTTGTCTAACTGTTGCAATATGCAAGAATGACGTTAGTAATACCCCAAAGCCAATAGCTACAACGGCTCCTTTTTCCTGGATTCCTGGTTGAGAGGCAAGTACAAACATCACGAAAAGTTTACCTAGTCCACCATAGATGGAGTTCATCATGGCAGCTCTTGCCTCACCAATTGCCTGTAAGATGGAGTGTAGAGGGCTTTGAATATAATAAAAATAAAAAATAGGAGCTAAAATTTTAACGTACCCGCGATTTTCTTCTAAATGAAAAAGCTTCATCGCTAATTCATCTCCATGCACAAAGAAATACGTAGCAGCAAAGCACCCCACTAGCGAAGACAATCTTAGGGACACCGATATTCGTTCCTGTAATAGAGGGGTGTGCTGACGAGCGACGGCATCACTAACAGCTGGAATGAGCACAATCGATAAGGCTGTTGATACAAACGCAGGAAATAACAGTAATGGCACCAAAACACCTGAGATGACACCATATAAAATAGTGGCAGCAGAAGCAGTTAAACCGGCCACAGTTAAAGCTTTTAAAAAGATAATCGGCTCTAAAAACCAAGTGAAAGAACCAAAAAGCTTACTGCCTGCAGAGGGAAGGGCAATACGCAACATTGGTGATGCAGGATACCCTTCAATTTTAGTTTTTCGTGTCAGTAATTTCTTTTTGGACACGATATAGTGTAGCCATAAATACAAGAAGGCTACAACTTCAGCTAGCAGTGTAATGCCCATTGCGGCCGCAGCCGTGACAGCAGCATTATTGTAATTAGCCACATAGGGTAGCATTAATGTAATGAAACTAATACGTACAATTTGTTCGATCATTTGTGCCCATGCTGTCGGTGTTATCTTAGCAACACCTTGTAAATAGGCACGTAATAAGCCAGATCCAACTGATACTGGTACAGCAAAGAGTGCAATCCATAGTGTAAATGTTGTCTGTTCATTATGTAATAGAGTTGTTGAAATATATGGTATTGTTAGTGCAACGAGTGGCATAAAAATGATCATGCCAATGAATGACCAAAGAATGGCTGTACGCATGACACCAAAGATGTTCTCACGTTTATTTTTTGCTAGTAATTCAGCCACTATTTTAGCCACAGCGATAGGTAGTCCTAGTTGAATGAGTGAGATGAAGAAAATAAACGCTGGATAGACGGTCATATAAATACCGACAGCCTCTTCACCAGCAATCCGCATAAATTGCATTCTATAAAAGAAGCCAAAAAGTTTAGATAAAAAAATCACAAACATTAAAAATAATGTACCTCGTACAAAAGAACTCATGCCATCCGTCCCTTCTCAAGCCGCAAAAATTCATTTACACTATTTGTATGCAAGCATGTCTTACGTTACGACTTTGATTGGAGATGATTCAAAATGAGTATGCAATATGAGCAACTATTTGAAAAGATTCGTCCGGCAATTGATAGTAAGATAGCAGAGTTTCAGCATTATCAATATACTGCTATTACAGCTGAAGAACTCTGGCGCTACTGTATTGAAAAAAAATGGCGTAAAAAGAAAGTTGATCAACTGCGTATACATGAAGTCATTTCTACCATTTTTTCGGTATCACCATCTGATATCGTCTCATTTAATCAAGTAGAGTTTTTACAAAGTAATAATTGGTTTGGAGAAGTCAATACAGAAGAGTTACAATTACTGCTTGGTCCAGTCAGAACGTAATCAATGATGTGTCAAATTTTACAATAATTCAAAGAATCCTATACGTGTTGAATTGACACCAAGCGCAACCTGTTTCATAATAAGTGTGTTGCGCTTTTTTTATTTTGAATAAGTTCTTACTTACATAAGTCTTCTATGCTTTTATTGACATTTAGAAGGCTAGTACCTAATAATACTAAGATAAACTTGCGCGTTATGAACGATTGAAATAAGTATAGCAACCTTTTTGAAGCACAGGTAACACGATTCTAGATGAAAAGGAGGATTAAACGTTTCAAAAGGTATTGCTAGTTACTTGTTTGGCGTGTAAGGACAGCCCTTACACCAATTCGAGGAGGATTTATTGATGAAACTAAAAAGTCGTATAGTTGCATTCCTACTGATTATCGTGCTATTGGCAGCAGGTATTAGTACGACTGTAACCGGCGTCTTAAAGGACATCAAGCTTGGTCTTGACTTACAGGGCGGGTTTGAAGTGCTTTACGAGGTAAATGAATTAAAAGAAGGACAAAAAATTACACCAGAAATTGTCACAGCAACATCCACTGCACTTGGTGAACGTGTAAATACGATGGGGGTTAGTGAACCGAGTATTCAGGTTGAGGACAAAAATCGTATTCGTGTGCAATTAGCTGGTGTTGAAGATCAGGAATCGGCACGTAAGTTATTGTCTACTTCTGCGAATTTAACATTCCGTGATGTTGATGATAATTTATTATTAGATGGAGACGATTTGAAAGCTAATGGTGCTAAAGGCTCCTTTGACCAACAAAATCGTCCGATTGTATCCTTAACTTTAAAAGATGCGAAAAAATTTGCTGATATAACAAGTAAAATTGCAGCAAAACCCGCAGGTCAAAATTTACTGGTTGTATGGTTAGACTTTGAAGAGGGTGTCGATTCCTATAAAGCGGAATCACAAAAAGCAAAGCCTCGCTATGCATCTGCAGCAACAGTTAGTCAAACATTAAATACAACTGATGTTATGATTAGCGGTAATTTCTCTGTTGAAGAAACAAAAAATTTAGCAGATATTTTAAATGCTGGGGCATTGCCTGTAAAGCTAGATGAAATTTATTCAACTTCTGTTGGTGCTCAATTTGGTGATGCAGCACTGAAAAGCACTATTTTTGCTGGTATTGTCGGCGTAGTAGTTATTTTCTTATTTATGCTATTCTACTATCGTTTACCAGGCTTTATTTCCATCATTACACTGGTTGTGTTTACATTCCTAGTATTAGTGGTCTTTGACTGGATTAATGCGGTATTAACACTCCCAGGTATTGCGGCCATTGTCCTGGGTATAGGGATGGCAGTAGATGCCAATATTTTAGCGGCAGAACGTATACGTGAAGAGCTACGAGTGGGTTATTCCGCTAAACAAGCCTTCCAAATTGGTTCTAAACAATCTTTATCAGCCATTGTCGATGCGCAGTTGACAACTTTATTAGCTGCAGCAGTATTGTTCCAATGGGGAACAAGCTCTGTTAAAGGATTTGCTACAACATTAATTATTAGTATTTTATTGAGCTTCTTAACAGCAGTTTGGGGCTCACGTGTCCTATTAGGACTACTTGTAAACAGTGGCTATTTCAACAGTCCTGCATGGTTTGGTATTGCAAAATCTAAACAGCATAGTCTAGATGAAAATATTGGTACATTAGATTTATCAACGAAATTCGATCGATTTGACTTTGTTCACAACCGTAAGAAATTCTATACGTTCTCATTAGCCATTTTAGTGGCTGGTTTAGTGGTTCTTGGCATCTTCCGCCTTAACCTAGGTATCGATTTCTCAAGCGGTACTCGTGTCCAAATTGAATCGAATCAAACATTAACAAAAGAAGAAGTGTCCAAATATCTAGATAGCATTGATTTTTCATCAGAAGATATCATACTCTCTGGTGAGAAAAGTAATACAGCAGTCATTCGCTATAAAGATGACCTTACACAAGCAGAAATTTTAGAATTTAAAAAAGAAGCTGGCGAAAAATATGGTCATGAACCAGCTGTAAGTACTGTATCGCCTACAGTTGGTAAGGAACTTGTAAAAAATGCGATTAAGGCTTTATCTCTTGCAGCAATAGGGATTATCATTTATGTAGCAATTCGCTTTGAATGGCGCATGGGTATTGGTGCAATTGTTTCATTATTGCATGATGTATTCTTAATTGTTGCCGTCTTTAGCTTCATGCGTTTAGAAGTAGATATTACGTTTATTGCGGCTGTATTAACAATTGTTGGGTATTCCATCAACGATACGATCGTTACCTTTGACCGTATGCGGGAAAACTTAGATCGTTATGATACCATTAATGACCGTGAAGTATTGGCGAATATTGTGAATAAATCGCTACGCCAAACAATGGGTCGTTCGGTTAATACAGTATTAACTGTAATTATCGTTGTTGTAGCCCTATTAATTTTTGGTGCACCATCTATTCAAAACTTCTCTATCGCGTTATTGATTGGTTTGATTACAGGTATGTATTCTTCAATCTGTATCGCAGCTCAAATCTGGTATTCATTAAAAATTCGTGAAATGAAAAAATCAGATGGGAAGCTACGTAAAAAAGAGAAGAAGCAATGGGGTACAGACGAGCCTACTGTATAATATAATGAGCAGAGAATGGAAAACATATGGTTTTCTATTCTCTGCTTTTTTCATGCAAAAAAACTGCTGCCTTTTATAAAAAGCAGCAGAATTTTCATATAGTTTTACAATTTAAATTGCTGGATTAAGCCTTGTAGCTGTTGCGCATTTTCACTTAATTCTTCTGCGACAGTATTTACCTGCTGCATGGTCGCAACTTGCTCGTCAACAGATTCTGCAATCATATGAGAATTCGTTGCTGATTCGTTAGAAACATTGGCAATTTCCGTGACAGAAGCTGCAACCTGCTCTGCACTAGCAGAGATTTCTTCTGATGTGGCAGAAATTTCTTCAATTTGCTCTGTGAATGCAGCAACAGCAGAGGTGATGGAATAGAAAGCATCTCCAGCCTCATGAATTTTGGCTACACCGTCCTTTACAGAAGCTAAACCATTATCTACTGATGCTGCTACATTTTGTGTATCGGTTAGAATTTCTTTTGTAATAGCAACGATTTGATTGGCAGATTGAGTCGATTCCTCAGCAAGCTTTCGTACCTCATCCGCTACGACTGCAAAGCCTTTCCCATGTTCTCCTGCTCTTGCTGCTTCAATAGCTGCATTTAGTGCCAGTAAATTTGTTTGTTCTGAAATTGCTGTAATCACTGTTGTAATTTGCCCAATTTCTTCTGATTGCTTACTTAGTTTTTGCGTTAATGTTGCAATATCAGAAGTTGCTAGTGCGATCATATTCATCTGTTCTTTTGCTGTTGCAATCGTTGCACCACCTGTATGGGCAAGCTGAGTCAGATTTTCTGCATTGTGATGAAGACTTTGAGTCGCCTCTGCAATGCGTTGGACACCTGATGCAGTTTCATCCATTGCCACAGCACTTTGCTGAGAGGCACTAGCAGAAGAAGTGATATGTGTTACATTATTTTGAATTCGTTGAGCAATATTATCGGACGTTGCAGTTACTTCTTCAGTGCTAGCAGAAAGCTCTTCTGAAACAGCCGATAAATGGGATGCACGATCTTGAATGTTAGTCATTAAACCAGCTAGATTTTGTTTTAATGTATTGACTGCATTGGCAAGTGTACCGATCTCATCTTTGGATTGATGGTCAAGCTCAGCAATTGTTAAATCACCTTGTGCTAATGTATCTGCTGCTCCAATAACCTTGCGTAGGGGCAGGACAATGGAGGCTTTGACCATATGCATAAAATATAAACCAATAATAATACTTGCAAGGAGAAGGCTAATAGCAATGATAATAGCGCGTGAAACGGTTTGATTAACAGATTGGTCAACATTTTGAAGCTGTTCATCGTGATAAGCTAATAATTCAGTTGTTAACTTAAAAATGTCCTTATTGTATTTTGTAACATCATTATTGATGATTGAGAGTGCTAGATCCGTGTTGCCACTATTAAACGCTTGTAAAGCTTTCTGTGAATTTGACAGTAACTCTTTTTGCAATTCCGTGATTTGCTGCATAATATTTTTTGTATAATCTGATCGAACAATAGTAGAAAGTTCATGAACTGTTTCAGGTAACAACTTTTCATAGCGATCTAAATTGGCCTTAGCTGTTTCGTCCTTCTTATTTAAAATATAGGCGCGTAAAAATAAACCTTGAGAAGCAAGTTGTTGTTGGATTTTATCTGTTAATTGGATTTGCACCATCCGATGCTTTAATACTTCTTCTAAATCATTCTGAGTTGTTTTAAATTGAATAAATGATACGATGCTTGAGATAAAAAGTAAACATGTTAAGGAAATGAATCCTATATTTAATTTTTTGCGAACGGACATAAACTTCCTACTTTCTTTTATTATATGGAAAAAATTGATGTACTGAAATTACTATAACTTGATATATTTACATGGTCAATAGTCAAGGAATTTTCAATCGTAGGAAATCTTATTCTCCAATAAGTTTTTATAGAAGGATAATATACCTACTTTTGATTCCTCTGATAAAATAGGAATTTCAACTTTTTTCGTCAGAATTGATTGACAATAGGATTGGATTGGCATAGAATTAAGGCTAACTTTTTGTTCGGTCAAGGTAGAAGATCTCGGGAGCGAGGTCAGCCACAGAACAGATGAGCTGAGTTTAGATGAGAATAGCTGAGAAATTGTTGAATAAGAGTAGTAGCCTAAGTGTGTAATAAAGAGAGTCAGTGGCTGGTGTAAACTGATTTACAGCTTATGTGAATGGACTTATGAGAGTCGCTTATAAAAAAGCGAACGTGATTCCCCACGTTATAGGGGTGCTTTCAAGGTATGGTTTACCATAGCCATGATGTAAAGCACAAAAGTGAGAGCATATGCTCTAATATGAGGTGGCAACGCGGTCATAATCGTCCTCTGCAATTAGGAATAATCCTTTTTGCAGAGGGCTTTTTTATTTTCATTCAGCATTCGTCTAGACATTAGCTAAAGGAATCTTTGAAAAAGGAGCAAAAAAGCTATGCAAATAACGAGTTCAAGAACAAAAATGAAAACGATCAATGGCGATTCTTTAACACCTATTTTGATTTTTAGGCGTTTACAGGGAAAACATAAATTTTTATTGGAAAGTTCTGCCCAACACGAAGGAGCTGGAAGATTTTCCTTCATTGGTGCTAATCCACGAAAAACATATAAAGGTGTGGGCCAAGAAATCCAAGAGTTTTCCTATAAAACAGGAAAAACATACGTGCATCAAGGGGAACTTTTTGTTCTTCTTAAACGCCTCATGCCACGTATTTCCAATACGACGAAATTTCCATTTTCAGGTGGTGCCGTTGGATATATAGGCTTTGGCGGTACAACGATGTTCGTAGATAAAAAAATAGAACTGCCTGATGCTTATTTTCATGTCTATGAAACGATTATTGTCTTCGATCATCAAACAGATGAAGTGACATTGATTCATACAAATATAGATGCAGAAAAGCAGGAACCTGATTTGGAAGAATTGGCTCAACAAATAGTAAACGGGCATATCAGTGACGAAGCATCTTATCGTTATCAACCGCTTGATACTACAACAAACGAATCATTTGCAACGGTTTTACAGACAATGCAAGCCAACTTACATGATGACATAACAAGGGTAGTTTTGCCGAACCACAATGTAGCCAATTTTCAAGGTGATACGTTGGCTTTGTATCGACAGCTACGTAAAAAAAAGCCTGCAGCCTATATGTATTATATTGAATTTGAGGATCATGTTGTGTTAGGTACTTCTCCTGAAAGTCTAATCCGAGTAAAAGGTGAAAGCGTTATTGCGACTCCTACAGAGGGAACATATCCGCGAGGGGAAACAAAAAATGAAGAACTAGAAAATGAACGTAAATTATACAACCATGAAAGCATTAGGCAATCACATGCACTTCTTGTTAGGGCTATTCAGCAAGAATTACAGTCGGTTTGTTTCCGAGATTCTGTTCAGGTCATGGAGGCTATGCGTATCCAGCGGTCCAAAAAGGCACTGCACATGACGACTATGGTGGAAGGAAAGCTTTTACCAATGCTTCATGCCCTGGATGTTTTAGCAGCAACCATATCCCCACTTTCAGCAACGGAGCTTCCGTATGCAGCTGGTTATTTTGGTGCTCTCGGCTTTATTGGATTTAATGGTCATTTGGATTTTGCCTTAACAGGTCAATCTATTGTAGTTAAACAGGATACCATGCATTTGCAAGCAACAATAACTGTTACCAAATATACAAATGTGCAAAACGTTTTACATCAAGTGCAAGAGGAAGAACTGGCATTTTTACAGTTACTGGTGAACAATGGGGGGCAAAACTAATGGAACGATTACAAAGGAAAGTACTGCAGGGAACACATCTCATGTACGAAGAAATGCTACAGGCAGCGCAATGGTTATTTCAGGATGATACTCCTAAAGAAGAAATAGCAAGCTTTTTAACAGCTTTAGCTGCGAAGGGAGAAACTGCACATGAAGTAGCCGCATTAGCAACTATTATGCGATCTTTTGCTCTTGATATAGCCGTAAAAGAAGGTGGCTATATGGATAATTGCGGTACAGGTGGAGATGGTCTTCATACTTTTAATATCAGTACAGCTTCTGCTTTCGTGTTAGCTGGGGCAGGTGTCAAAATTGCCAAGCATGGGAACCGTAAAATCTCTTCCTCCTCTGGTAGCTCAGATGTGCTAGAGGCACTAGGTATTCATACAGCTATTTCCATCCCACAAACAGCCCATTTGCTAGAGCGAGAGGGAATCGCTTTTATTTATGCACCGAATGTTCATCCGAAATTAAAGAGAATTGGTGAAGTTCGCCGTTCATTAGGAAAACCGACAATCTTTAATCTTGTTGGTCCTTTAACAAATCCGGTCCCATTATCCACACAATTTACAGGCATTAATCGACCGAATTTTGTTATGGAATATGCCTCAGTCTTACAAATGCTTGGACGTGAGCGGGCCATTGTCGTCTCAGGACCACAAGGCTTAGACGAGGCTTCATTAGCAGGTCAAAATACATTGGTTTTAGTAGATAAAGGAGATCTAATTCCCTTTTCCCTAACCGCAGAAGATGTCGGTCTTCAAATGGCCCCTTTAGAGGCCATCCGTGGTGACAATGCAGATGAAAATGCGGTGATTATGCAAAAAATATTGGCTGGGGAACAGAGTCCTTATTTAGATACAGTCGTATTAAATGCTGGCATCGGCTTATTTGGCTATGGTCAAGCGGAAACCATCAAAGAGGGTGTAGCTATGGCAAAGGAAAGTATTTTTAGCGGGAGAGCACAACAAAAATTAGAGGCGGTTGTAACATATAGCATGCAAATTAAAGAAGTGGAGGTAGGGTAATGAATATACTCAATAAAATATTACTGCAAAAAAAGATTGAGGTAGGTGCTTTATTAGAGCAGCCAGATCCTTTAGCAAACTTTACAGAAACGCCACGTCGCTCGTTCATTGAATCATTGTGTCAAGCTCATACACTGCAAGTCATCGCGGAAATGAAGCGTGCTTCCCCTTCAAAAGGGTTAATAGCTGGCGGAGCAGACCCAGTTGCTCAAGCAAAAGTCTATGCACTAGCAGGAGCAGCAGCTATTTCGGTCTTAACAGACAAGGAATTTTTTAAAGGCTCCTTTGAAGATTTAGCAGCAGTTGCTGCTGCTGTAGATACCCCACTTCTTTGTAAGGATTTTATGATTGATCGAGTGCAGATTCGATTTGCCAAGGCGGCAGGTGCATCCATTATTTTATTAATTGTGGCAGCCTTAACAGACGATGCCTTACGTGATTTATATAGCTATGCAACGGGCTTAGGCCTAGAGGTTTTAGTGGAAGTACACGATTGTGAAGAGCTTGAACGCGCTCTTGCGGTAGATGCAAAGTTAATTGGCGTTAATAATCGTGATTTACGTACCTTTGAAGTAAGCCTAGAGCGTACCAGAGAAATTGCTAATGTGTTTCCATTTGATGAGAATCGAGTATTAATTAGTGAGAGCGGTATATGGACGCAGGACGATGCGAAGCTAGTAGCCTCGATGGGGGCTAGTGGTGTCCTGGTAGGTGAAGCTTTGATGAGGAGTGGAGATGCGGGGCAAGCACTACGAGATTTGCAAGTAAGTAAAGAGGGGGCATCGGTATGACAAAGGTCAAAATTTGTGGTCTACAGGAGCAAGAACATGTCAAAACAGCTGTTCATGCTGGTGCAGATGCTATAGGGTTTGTTTTTGCACCGAGTAAACGCCGTGTATCCATTGAGCAAGCCCAACAGTTAGCGAAGCATGTACCACAAGGTGTTTTAAAAATAGGTGTCTTTGTGAATCCAACGTCAGCCGAATTAAAGGAAGCAGTAGAGCTAGTGCCCTTAGATTATGTGCAATATCATGGGGAGGAAACGCCAGCATTTATTCAGGAGCAAGGTTATCCCGCCATAAAGGCATTATCGATACGAGAAAAAGAGGATGTTCAAGCGGCTGCTAGCTATCAGGTAGATTATTATTTATTTGACGCGCCTGGTACAGAGTTTAAAGGCGGGAGTGGTCACACTTTTGATTGGACACTCCTTGAGCAAGTAGGGATTCCAAAAGAAAAATTACTATTAGCGGGTGGTCTCAATGTAGACAATATTGAAGCGGCTATTACAGATGTAGGGCCTTTTATGGTGGATGTTTCGAGTGGTGTAGAAACAGATGGAAGCAAGGATTCTAGCAAAATACAAGCTTTTTTACAGGCAGTAAAGAGGGGGAGCAGATGATGGGAATATCAATAGCAAATAGTGTACCGACAAAAGAAGGGCGTTTTGGACAATTTGGTGGTCGGTTTGTGCCCGAAACATTAATGACAGCCTTGCTTGAATTAGAAGCTGCTTATGAGCAAGCATTACTAGACCCTGCATTTACAGAGGAGCTGTCCTATTATTTAGAAGACTATGTTGGCCGTGAAACACCGCTCTATTACGCAGAAAATTTAACGAAGGCGCTAGATGGAGCAAAGATTTATTTAAAGCGTGAAGATTTAAACCATACAGGTGCACATAAAATTAATAATGCGATTGGGCAAGCACTTCTAGCCAAACGCATGGGTAAAAAGAAAATCGTAGCTGAAACAGGAGCTGGTCAGCATGGTGTGGCAACAGCTACTGCATGCGCATTATTAAATCTAGAATGTGTTGTTTTTATGGGAGCAGAAGATATAAAACGTCAGCAGTTAAATGTCTTTCGTATGGAGTTGCTTGGCACAAAGGTTCAATCGGTGGAAAGTGGTTCTAAAACATTAAAGGATGCTGTGAACGCTGCCCTACGTTACTGGGTAACAAATGTTGAGGATACCCACTATATTTTAGGCTCTGCCTTAGGTCCTCATCCATTTCCGAAAATTGTTCGGGACTTTCAGCGTGTCATTGGGGTAGAAACTAGAAGGCAAATCATGCAAAAAGAGGGGCGTTTACCTGATGCAGTTGTTGCCTGTATTGGAGGTGGCAGTAATGCAATCGGTATGTTTCACCCATTCGTTGATGATGAATCAGTTGCCTTATACGGTGTTGAAGCAGCAGGAAGTGGTCTTGAAACTGGGAAGCATGCTGCGGCCATCGCAGGTGGACAATTAGGTGTATTACATGGCGCCTACATGTATTTATTACAGGATGAAAACGGCTTTGTCCAAGAAGCACATTCTATTTCAGCTGGGTTAGATTATCCAGGGAAAGGACCAGAGCATTGTTATTTACATGATATTGGTCGAGCTCAATTTGACTCCATCACAGATGCTGAAGCACTGGAGGCACTACAATTATTAAGCCGAACAGAAGGGATACTGCCTGCACTTGAAAGTTCGCATGCCATTGCTTATACGGCAAAAATTGCAAAGACCATGGCAAAAGATCAGATCATTGTTGTGTGCTTATCTGGTCGAGGAGATAAAGATGTTCACACAGTTCGAGCAGCACTAGGGGGGGATGTAAAATGACAACTTTACAGCAAGCGATCGAACAGGCAAATGCTGCAGGTCATAAGGCTTTCATACCATATATCATGGCAGGTGACGGAGGGCTAGAGACCATTAAGCCAATTATCTTAAAACTGCAGCAATTAGAGGTAACAGCTATTGAAGTAGGAATTCCTTTTACAGATCCTGTTGCTGATGGTCCAACGATCGAACGAGCAGGAGAACGTGCTCTCATAGCTGGTGTGACATTAAGAAACGTGTTGCAAACACTCGCGTCATTTAAAGATGAAATAACAGTGCCTCTCGTAGTCATGACTTATTTCAATCCAGTATTAGCATATGGCTTAAAGTCTTTTGCGCAAGCCTGTGTAGCTGGAGGAGTTAAGGGATTAATTGTACCAGATGTCCCTTTGGAAGAGAGCGAGTTGTTACGTGATGCATTAAATCCATATGGCATTGATGTGGTACAGCTTATCTCATTGACAAGCCCTCCAGAGCGTATAGCACGCATCGCAGCAGCTAGTCAGGGCTTTGTTTATGCAGTGACCGTTAATGGGATCACAGGAGCAAGATCGCGTTTTGCCGATAATTTAGAACAGCATTTTGCCAGCTTACGTCAAGCAAGTCCAATCCCTGTGCTTGCAGGCTTTGGTATTTCAACACCTGAGCAAGTGAAAAAGATGGGGGCTTTGGGAGATGGTGTAATTGTCGGTAGTGCCATTGTGACGGCATTGCATCAAGGAGATTTGGCAATGGTGGAAGCATTAGTAGCCGCCTCGAAAGGTATGTTAGAAAAGTCTACTCTTTAGAAGAGTAGGCTTTTTTTGATGAAGTGCTTTAATTGGCGGAAAGAAATGGAAAAGTGACGGATAGAAATTAAAAACCAATGGATAAAACTATCAATCTAACGGATAGTGCGCAACCAATAGAAATTCGGTATAATAGCTTTCGTAAGGAAGTGAGCAGATGATTCTATCGAAAAAAAGATGGCAGGTGGAGCGTCCTGACGCAACATTTGTACAAGCATTACAAAATGACTTACAACTTTCTGCGATTGCAGCAAAAATTTTAGCAGCACGAGGCTGCGAAACAACGGCTGAGGCAGAAAGCTTATTAAATATGACTGAGGCAAATATCCATGACCCATTTCTTATGCATGGTATGGCTGAAGCGGTAGCACGAATTGAACAAGCACTAGAAAATGGTGAGAAAATTTTAGTGTATGGTGATTATGATGCGGATGGTGTGACAAGCACAACCGTTATGTTACATGTTTTACTAGATCTTGGAGCAGACGTCTCCTTTAAAATTCCGAATCGTTTTATCCATGGCTATGGTCCGCATGAAGCCCTATTTCGGGAGGCCTATGAAGATGGTGTACAGTTAATCATTACAGTGGATAATGGTATATCTGGTATTGAGCCTATTCGAGTAGCAAAGGAGCTTGGTATGGATGTCATTGTGACAGATCACCATGAACCAGGTGAGGAGCTACCACCAGCAGATATTATTCTTCATCCCCGAATACCAGAAGGGCAATATCCATTTGGCGAGCTAGCAGGAGTAGGGGTAGCCTTTAAGCTGGCACATGCTCTTTATGGTGAACTACCAAGCCATCTAATAGAATTTGTGGCGATTGGCACTGTAGCAGATTTAGTTCCGTTGGTGGATGAAAATCGCTATCTCGTGAAGAGGGGCATACAAGAAATGCGTCGTTCCCTTAGTCCATGGGTACAAGCGATGTGTGACATAGCCAGTACAGAGCAGACGAAAATTACAGAAGAAACGATTGGCTTTTATTTTGGTCCACGATTGAATGCTGTTGGTCGTCTAGGTGAAGCAGCTCCTGGTGTTGAATTATTAATGGCGGAGGATAATGCTAAAGCAACCGCATTGGCAAAAAAGCTAAATGCCTGCAATACCGAGCGCAAAGATATTGTGAAAAGTATTACAGATGAAGCCATCGCACTGATTGAAGCAGATGAAAAAATCGGCAATTCCTTAGTTCTTGTTGTTGCTGGCGAGGGCTGGAACGCAGGTGTTGTAGGAATTGTAGCCTCACGTCTCGTTGAACTGTATTACCGTCCAACGATTGTGCTGTCACTCGATCCAGAAAAGGGCATAGCAAAAGGTTCTGCTCGAAGTATTGAAGGTTTTCATCTATATAATGAACTAGCTAAAAATCGAGATATTTTACCACATTTTGGTGGACATCCTATGGCTGCAGGTATGACCTTATCATTAGAGCATGTGGATGAACTACGTACTCGCTTAGATGCTCAGGCAAGAGCCTGTTTAACAGAGGAGCAATTAACACCTGTAGTGCATATTGATATACCGCTCAGCATAGATGAAATTTCAGCGGATGCTATTGAGGAAATTTCAACACTAGGACCATTTGGCACAGATTTCCCTAAGCCTGTGTATGTGCTGGAGGATGTAGAAATCGCCTCCATGCGTAAAATTGGAGCGGGCGAGAATCATATTAAAATGGAAATAACAAACGGCTATGATAAATTGGATAGTGTTGGTTTTAACAAAGGGCATTTACATGATGAATTAACGTATGGCATCAAAGTTTCCTTTATAGGCGATTTGCAAATTAACGAATGGCAGGGGCGTAAAAAAGCCCAATTTATGATCGAGGATGTCCAAACTACAGAATGGCAGTTATTTGATATTCGTGGTATCCGTCAAACAGCTCGATGGCTGAATACCGTACCGAAGGACGTGGCCCGGTTTATCGCCTTTCGTCCAGAAACGATGACCTATTATCAATCATTAATAGGTGCATCTATTACACTGGTTGACCCAGCCCTTTCAAATATTGAACAAAGTGATTACATCGTGCTCTTAGACTTGCCACACAATGTTCAAAAGCTAGAGGACGTTTTACAGAAGACAGCCCCTTCACGTATTTATGCTCATTTTTATATGCCTGACTCACAATACTTCAGTGGTCTACCTACTCGTGAGCAATTTGCTTGGTATTATAAGTTCTTGAAAAATCGACCAGCCTTTCCGCTTGATATGCATATCGCAGATTTAGCGAAGCATACGGGGTGGCCATTAGATACACTAAAATTTATGACACAGGTGTTTTTTGAGCTTGATTTTGTTAAAATGGAGAGTGGACTGACGACTGTCAACGTGAATGCTCCAAAACAAGCACTAACAGAGGCACCGTCTTACAAACAACGTTCAGAACAGATTGAAATGGAGCAAAAGCTTGTCTATGCTCCTTATATAGAATTAAAACAATGGTTTGATGAACGTTTAACATCAGCGGACGAATAACGTTTCGTAGGAGGAGCAATAACATGGATTTAAAGCAATACGTTACAACGGTTGAAAATTGGCCGAAAGAGGGCATTACCTTCAGAGATATTACAACAATTATGGATAATGGTCCTGCATACAAATATGCAACAGACCAAATCGTAGAATATGCAAAAGAAGTGGGCGCTGAAATTATTGTTGGCCCTGAGGCACGTGGTTTTATTATCGGTTGTCCAGTTGCCTATGCACTTGAAATCGGCTTTGCCCCTGTTCGTAAACCTGGTAAATTACCACGTGAGGTAATAAGTGCAGACTACGGTCTTGAATATGGTAAAGATACGTTAACAATGCATCATGATGCAATTAAGCCTGGTCAAAAAGTTTTAATCTGTGATGATTTACTAGCGACTGGTGGTACAGTTGAAGCAACGGTTCGTTTAGTAGAACAATTAGGTGGTCAGGTAGTAGGCTGTGCATTCCTGATTGAACTTCTAGAATTAAATGGTCGAGAAAAGCTTGGCGATTTAAATATTAAAACACTTATTCAATATTAAGAGCATGGCAAAAAGCGCCCTATACTGTGGGCGCTTTTTTTATACTTCGTCATAGGCTTGAATAATTTTTTGCATTGTTCGCAAGGTATCGTAGAAATCTGCGTATTTTTCGGTTCCAATATCCTCGATAATTCTATCTTGAATGCCTTGCCAAATCGGTGCTGCTTCATGCAGCTTTTCTAAACCTTTTTCAGTGAGCGTTATTTTTTTGGTACGAGCATCATTGGTATCTCGCTTTAACTCAACATAGCCATGTTGCTTTAATAGATTAATATTACGTGTTATAGTGGTTTGATCCAGTTGTAAAATTTCACCTAAACGGCTGATTGAGACAGCTTGTTGAAGGTCAATATGTGCAAGCATTGAATATTGTGTAACTTTTAAACCTGTAGGCTGTAGCAGCTTATCATATAATTGTGTGACAACCCTTGTTTTTTTTCTAAGGTTTGCACAAACACAAATTTGTGTATAATCAATATTTTTAAGTTGATTCTTCATCGACAGTACTCCTTTAAGGGGATTCTACTCATTATAAGTATACACCCAATAACTAGAAATTACTTCTTGACAGCTTTATGAACGCTTACTATGATTATACATGTATATACATATAAATGAAATAAGCAGACTTAAACATGTATATACATGTTTTGTAGTCTATCAAAGAAAAGAAGGTGTTGAGGTGAAACGTGTTCATTATAGTTGGTTTATTTTAATCGTCACATTTTTCTCGATAATTGTCGCAGGAATTACAATGTCATCATCTGGCGTGTTTATCGACCCTCTTGAAAAAGAATTTCACTGGGATCGTTCAACCATTGCTTTAGCCTTTGCTGTAAGTTTGTTTTTATATGGCATATCTGGACCATTTATGGCTGCATTACTTGAAGTCATTGGCTTAAAGAAAATGATGCTAGGTGCTATGGCAACTTTAGTATTAGGAATGACTTTAACATTTTTGATGAGTGAATCCTGGCAGCTAATTGTTATTTGGGGGGGCATTATTGGTCTTGGAGCAAGTCTTTTTTTAACTGTCCTTAGCCCATATGTTGCGAATCATTGGTTTGTAAAACGCAGAGGATTAGCGGTTGGTATTTTAACGGCAAGTACAGCCACGGGCCAGTTAATTTTATTACCAGTTCTAGCTATCATTATTGAACACTATTCTTGGCGATGGGCTATCGCATTAATGCTACTCCTTAGTATCATAATGTTTTTCATGATTGCGCTTTTTATAAAAAATAGACCTCAGGATATGGGGTTAACTCCTTATGGACAAGAGGAGGCTATAGAGGAACAACAAATACAGCAAAAAAAGAATCCAATAGCTATGGCTTTTAAAGGTTTATTTGAGGCGATTAAGGTTAAAGCATTTTGGCTCTTAGCAGGTAGTTTTTTTATTTGTGGGCTATCGACAAGCGGATTAATTGGTACTCATTTTGTTTCTTATTGTATTAGCTTTGGCGTTCCTTTAGTCACTGCCGCATCATTCCTTTCTTTTATGGGCATTTTTAATTTATTAGGTACAACTGCGTCTGGCTGGTTATCTGATCGCTTCGATAATCGGTGGTTATTGTTTTGGTATTACCTGTTAAGAGGTGCATCTTTATTATTGCTCCCTTATGCACTCGCACAAGGATCATTTGTTTTATTAACGATTTTCACGATTTTTTACGGACTAGATTGGATTGCTACAGTGCCACCAACCATCAGTATGACACGACAAATTTTTGGTATGCAAAAAAGCAGTATTATCTACGGCTGGATATTTGCTTCACATCAAGCAGGAGCAGCGGTTGCTGCGTATGGTGGGGGGTTAATTTATAAATTTTTCAATTCTTATACATGGGCATTTTTCCTTGCAGGAATGTTTTGTGCAATGGCCAGTTTATTCGTTATCATTGTTAAAAAACAAACACCCCAGCAAGCGTAAACACATAAAAGTTGAACCTCGGTAAGATGAGGTTCAACTTTTTTAATAAAGAATCTTTTGACATAACACAAACAAAAGTTTATAATATAAACAAATATAATAAAAGGTGATGCTATGAATGAAAGAGAACAGGCGGTGCTTGCTTTAATTCGCCAGAATCCGTTTATGTCTCAGCAAGAAATGGCAGATGCAATGAATCTGTCGCGTCCTGTGCTTGCTAATTTAGTGTCTAGTTTAACGAAGCAAGGAAAAATTGTAGGTCGTGCTTATATATTACCCGAAGAAAATGAAATTATTTGCATCGGTGGAGCTAATTTAGACCGCAAATTCCATGTAAAGGGCAATGTTCAATTTGGAACATCTAACCCTGCCAGCTCTTCCTTTAGTGTAGGTGGCGTTGGTCGAAATATTGCTGAAAACTTAGGCAGATTAAATCACCAAGTGACGTTACTGACAACGGCAGGTAAGGATGCTGATTGGCAAGTGATCCAAGAGGCTTCGGAATCCTTTATGAATCTACGTTATGTAGAGCAGCTTGCAGAGGCTTCCACAGGTTCTTATACTGCCATCATGGATGAACAGGGTGAGCTAGCACTAGCTGTAGCAAATATGGAGGTTTACGATCTTCTGTTACCGAGCTTGTTGAAAAAACATGAAACAATGCTTGTAAACGCGGGCTGTTTTATTTTGGATTTAAACTGTCCAAAAGAAACTGTGGCGTATATCCAGCAAGTAGCCCTTGCTCGTGATATTCCACTTGTCATTGTGCCAGTATCTTCGCCAAAAATGAATCGACTACCTGAAACATTACAAGGCGTAACTTGGTTTATTTGTAACACAGATGAAGCGGAAACGATTGTTGGACATAAAATTGAAAACGCTACCCATTATGAAAAAGCTTTACAACAGCTCCTACAATTAGGTGCCGAGCATGTCATTATCACGGCTGGCAGCAAGGGCGTTTATGCAGCATCTACAACGATTGCCCCTTGTCATGTTGCCGCTAAAGTGATTGACAAAATTGAAGATGTGACAGGAGCAGGAGATGCCTTTGTCAGCGCTGTTATTCACAGCTGGCTGACTGGACAATCTTTTGAGACATGTATTGATGCTGGATTAACCAATGCAAAAAATACATTGGCATCTCCTTATACAGTAAGACCTGAATTATCAGTAGATTTGTTGAAAAATGAAATGGAGGAATAACAACATGAAAGAATTCATCGTATTATCAGAAGAAGTAAAAGCAGGACAAGCAAAAGGTCTACCGATCGTTGCGTTAGAATCAACAATTATTTCACACGGTATGCCATACCCACAAAACGTGCAAACTGCGCGTGAAGTTGAGCAAATTATTCGCGATAATGGTGCAGTCCCAGCAACAATTGCATTAATTGATGGGAAAATTAAAATTGGTCTATCAGATGAAGAGCTAGAAATGTTCGGTAATGCTCAAGGTGTTGCAAAAGCTTCACGTCGTGACTTAGGCTACTTACTAGCAACGAAAAAATTAGGTGCGACAACAGTTGCAGCGACAATGATCTGTGCAGAGCTTGCAGGTATTGAAATCTTTGTTACAGGTGGTATTGGTGGTGTACATCGTGGTGCGGAAACAACAATGGATGTCTCTGCTGATTTAGAAGAATTAGCACAAACAAATGTTGCCGTTATCTGTGCGGGTGCAAAATCTATTTTAGACATCGGTCTTACATTAGAATATCTTGAAACAAAAGGTGTGCCAGTGGTTGGTTATGGTACGAATGAATTACCAGCATTCTACACACGTCAAAGTGGATTTGATGTAAACTTCCAATTAGATACGCCAGAAGAAATTGCAGCAATGCTATCTGCGAAATGGCAATTAGGCTTAAAAGGTGGCGCTGTCATCGCAAATCCAATTCCTGAGTCTGAAGCATTAGAGCATGCATTTATTACAAACATTATTGAAAAAGCTTTAGTTGAAGCTGAAGAGAATGGCATTCAAGGTAAAAATGTTACACCATTCTTACTTGGCAAAGTTAAAGAATTAACAGAAGGTAAAAGTCTTGATGCCAACATTGCATTAGTGAAAAACAATGCAGTAGTCGGCGCGAAAATTGCTGTAGCTTACAATCAATTACATTAATCAATTTGTCGAAACAAGGACTCTTTGTGACGTGAAGTCGCAGAGGGTCTTTTTTATTAAAAAGAAGAATATTTTTTCCATTTTTCGAACTGTTCACGAGATTAACTAAACTAAATGATACAGTCTCTTTACAATAGACCACAATATTTTATACAATTAAGTTTATATCTAATCTGAAAAATTTGACGAGCAAGGTGGACATGTTATGGCGAAAGAGCAAATTTTGACTCCTGAGGACGTTTTTGAGTTAGTCAAATCCTACATGAATGATGAAAATGTCGCATTCGTGAAAAAAGCATATGAATTAGCAAGGGATGCCCATATTGAGCAATTCCGTAGCTCTGGTGAACCGTATATTATTCACCCAGTACAAGTAGCAGGTATTCTAGCTGAATTACAAATGGACCCAGAAACTGTAGCGGCAGGTTTTTTACATGATGTTGTCGAAGATACCGATTTTACACGGGATGATTTGGTACGTGAATTTGGCGAAGAGGTGGCCGTGCTTGTTGATGGTGTTACCAAACTAGGGAAAATTAAATATTTATCTAAAGAGGCGCAGCAGGCAGAAAATCATCGGAAAATGTTTGTGGCTATGGCGCAAGATATTCGTGTCATCCTCATTAAGCTAGCAGACCGTCTTCATAATATGCGTACGTTAAAGCATTTACCTGCTGAAAAGCAACGACGCATTTCAAAAGAGACGCTCGAGATTTTTGCACCACTTGCTCATCGTCTTGGAATTTCGACTGTAAAATGGGAGCTTGAAGATACAGCACTGCGCTATTTAAACCCACAACAATATTATCGTATTGTCAGTCTGATGAAGAAAAAACGTGATGAACGTGAAGCTTATTTAGAAAATGTGATGGCTGAGATGAAATCACAACTGAATGAGGTTGAAATTGACGCAGATGTCTATGGTCGACCAAAACATATTTACAGTATCTATCGAAAAATGGTGTTACAAAAGAAACAGTTTAATGAAATTTATGATTTATTAGCCATTCGTGTTCTTGTCGATAGTATTAAAGATTGCTATGCCGTATTAGGGATTGTGCATACACTTTGGAAACCAATGCCAGGACGCTTTAAAGACTATATTGCTATGCCAAAACAAAACCTGTACCAGTCTCTACACACGACTGTTATTGGACCTTATGGTGATCCGTTGGAGGTACAGATTCGTACAAAGGAAATGCACAAAATTGCAGAGTACGGGATTGCGGCGCACTGGGCATATAAAGAAGGTAAAAACGTTGATCATCAAAAGCAAAATGTCGACCAAAAATTAACGTGGTTCCGTGAAATTTTGGAGTTTCAAAATGAATCTTCCAACGCAGAAGAATTTATGGAATCCTTAAAATTTGATTTATTTTCTGATATGGTTTATGTCTTTACACCTGAAGGTGATGTCATTGAATTGCCAGCAGGTTCTGTTCCTATTGATTTTGCCTACCGTGTTCATTCCGAAGTAGGAAATCGTACGATTGGAGCGAAAATCAATGGCAAGATGGTACCGCTTGATACACCATTAAAAACGGGCGATATCATTGAAATTTTAACTTCTAAACAATCCTTTGGTCCGAGTCGCGATTGGCTTAAAATAGCTCAATCCTCGCAGGCGAAGAATAAAATAAAGCAATTCTTTAAACGACACCTGCGTGAAGAAAATATTGTCAAAGGTAAAGAAATGATTGAAAAAGAAATCCGTGCTCAGGATTTCGATTTAAAGGAAACGATGTCCTCCGAAAACCTAAAACGGGTATGCGACAAATTTAACTATACGAATGAAGAAGATTTGTATGCGGCAGTTGGTGTGAATGGTATTACTGCGCAGCAGGTCGTAAATCGTTTAGCTGAAAAACGTCGTAAAGAACGTGAGCAGGAAGAAGCACTAGAGAAAATTGAACAAAAAATGAAAAATCCAATTCCACAAAAGCGTACGGAATCGGGTGTTATTGTAAAGGGTATTGATAATATGCTCATTCGACTTTCTCGCTGCTGTACGCCCGTTCCTGGGGATGATATTGTAGGCTTTATTACGAAGGGGAGAGGTGTTTCTGTCCATCGTGAGGACTGTCCAAATATTCAAATTGAGGATGAGCAGGAGCGCTTAATTGAAGTGGAATGGGAGCATGGTGTCATTCCTGAGAAAAAGGAATACCCTGTTGATATTGAGGTTTCAGCTTTTGATAGACCTGGCATTTTAAATGAAATCATGCAAATTGTTAGTGAAACGAAAACGAATATTTTAGCAGTAAGTGGACGTGCTGACCGTGATAAAATGGCAACAATTCATTTAACAATTTCTATTTCAAATATTTCACATTTGCATAAAGTAGTTGAGCGAATTAAACAAACACCTGATATTTATTCGGTGCAACGCGTCATTAACTAATTGATAGGCAATATAGGATTGGGGTTTAGTACATGAAAGTAGTATTACAACGCAGTAAAGCTGCCTCTGTAACAGTGGACGGAACTGTTACAGGAGCAATTGATCATGGCTATGTTCTTTTAGTGGGAATTACACATGAAGACACACAAGAGGATGTTGCCTATTTAGCAAAAAAAGTAGCCAATTTACGTCTCTGGGAAGATGCAGATGGAAAAATGAATCATTCGATCTTAGAGCATGGGGGCGCTATTTTATCCGTCTCGCAATTTACACTGTATGGGGATGCAAAAAAAGGGAATCGTCCAAGTTTTATCAATGCAGCTAGACCAGAAGCAGCTGAGCCACTGTGGGAGGCTTTTAATCAAGCTTTACGCGAACAGGGCTTACATGTGGAAACAGGTATTTTTGGTGCCATGATGGATGTAGCACTAATTAATGATGGTCCAGTCACAATTCTTCTAGAGTCAAAATAATGGAACATTTCCTATAATTCCTTCATATACTAAAGAGTATGGTTAGTTTTATAGGAGGGAGTGTCTTAAACATGACGCAGACGAGAAGTATAACAAATCCATATTTATACGAAACTCTTAACATGATGATTGGTCAGGCAGTAGTTGTGCAAACAGAAAAAAATATTCAACAAGGTATTTTATTATCCATACTACCTGACCATATGGTTCTTGAGATAAATCGTACGCCTTTCTTCATTCGGATGGAGGAAATTGTATGGGTTACATTGGAAACTACAAAAAAATGAGAAAGTATGAACCTTCAAATCATCATAAATGATAGAAGGTTCTTTTTTATTTGTTTAATGCAAATAATAATACCTAAATAGCAAATTTATTTCGAAGAGATAAAAACTATTAAAACAGTTGCTACTCTTTGAATATTATTTTTTTAAAAAAATATAAACGATATGTAAGAAAGTCCATTTGATTCCTCATGGATAGTTAATCTACGATTTTCCATTCTACTTACAACCTTTGATGTCTTTCATCATTAATTTATCCCACTAATAAGGGGAACTTTATGAAGTTCATGAATAAAAAGCATTTAAGGACAATCCATTCAAACTTTATCATTTCTAACACCGCCGCATATTGCTCCTGCCTTAATAAAAAACAATTCGTCATATAAGATAAAATTATTATTTTGGAAAACAAAAAATAACGTTGAAAATGCCCATTATTATTTGAGTATGTGAATAAAATTTTCCATGTTTATAGAAGAGGAACAAGAGGTTTAATTAGGAAAGATAGCGTGTGCTTTCAGAAATAATAGAAAATTAATACTTTACAATAAATTTAAACTCATGTATATTTATTTTCAATTAGCGACAAATAGCGACAATATACGGCTAATGTCTAAATCAGAAAAAGGAGCGCGATTTAATGGAAAATGAACAGGGGGTCAAGAAGAAAAGCTGGTTGAAAGTACCTCATACATATACGATTATTTTTGCTATTATTTTTTTAGCAGGTATTGCAAGCTATATTATACCAGCGGGTGAGTTTGAACGTGTAGAGGATGAAGAAGGGCGAATGCTCGTTGTAGATGGAAGCTATCATCATATTGAGAGTGAGCCAGTTTCCTTTTTTGAAATGTTTACAGCGGTTCCAATGGGTCTCGAAAAAGGGGCTCAAATTATTTTCTACATTTTTTTAGTCAGTGGTGTATTTGGTATTATTCGTTCTACAGGTGCTATTGAGGCTGGTGTTTATAAAGGAGTAAAAGCTTTAGAGGGCAGAGAGAAATTACTGATTCCTTTATCGATGATTTTATTCTCTGTTGGTGGTTTTACAATGGGGATGGCGGAAGAAACTATTATTTTCGTACCAATTGGTGTGGCCATTGCACGCGCGATGGGCTTTGATGCTGTAACAGGAACAGCCATGATTACACTTGGTGCCGCCAGTGGATTTTTTGGAGGAATGCTTAATCCCTTTACGGTAGGTGTAGCACAATCATTAGCGGATGTACCATTATTCTCAGGGATTGGCTTCCGTGCTGTTGTCTATGTTTTTGTATTAAGTTTTGCTATTTTCTATGTATCTCGCTATGCTTTTAAGGTGAAAAAGAATCCTCAAGCAAGCGTTATTTACGATATTGAGCAAAAAGCTAAATCCAATGTTTCAGCGATTGACATCCCTGCATTAACAGGCAAGCATAAATTCGTATTTATTGTCATGGCTTGTGGGATTGGCTTTAATATTTATGGTGTCTTTAACTGGGGCTGGTTCTTAACGCAGCTAACTGCATCCTTTTTAATTATGGGGTTAATTGCAGGATTAATTGGTGGTTTAAAACCTGCTACTATCTTTGATTCCTTTATTGAGGGAGCCAAGGCCGTAACATTTGGTGCTTTAATTGTAGGTTTTGCCCGTGCTATTACAGTTGTTTTAGAGCAGGGGAAAATTATTGATACAATCGTTTATGCAGCATCAGAAACAATTGGACATTTGCCACATGCTATCAGTGCAATCGGCATGTTATTTATCCAAGCTCTTTTGAATTTATTTATTTCATCTGGTAGTGGACAGGCAGCTGCAACAATGCCGATTATGATTCCAATCACTGATTTATTAGGATTAGAGCGACAAGTGGCTGTTTTAGCCTTCCAATATGGGGATTCCTTAACGAACTCTATTATTCCTACTTCGTCTGCATTAATGGCGTATCTAGCTGTTGCAGGTATCCCATATGAAAAATGGATTAAGTTTATCTGGAAGATGATTCTTGGGTGGGCATTGATTGCCTGTCTGGCGCTAATTGCTGCGGTAGCATTAGGAATATCTTAAATATAAAAAAGCTGTGGATGTTATCATCATCCGCAGCTTTTTTTTGCTTATTCATCTTGTTCATTAAAGTAGCTGAGAATTCCCTGATAAATACCAAGAGTCGCTTGTTCACGGAATTTAGCTGTTGTAATGACGCGCTCCTCACTGGAATTACTTAAAAAGCCTAACTCAATAAGGACGGCCTTTTGACGATTCTCTCGTAAAACTAAATAATTTCCTTGTTGTGTACCACGATCTCTTAAATCTAGTTTACTGGAAAGGCCATCATGAATTGCTTCAGCAAGCCCTTTTTGATTGCTATTCATATAATAGGATGTGAAGCCGTTAATGGAGCTATCATCTGTCGCATCATAATGAAGGCTAATAAAGGCATCTGCCTCATATTGATGGGCAATCGATACACGCTTACGCAATGCCACATATTCATCCGATTCTCTCGTCATGACAACGTTTGCGCCAGCAGCACTTAACTTGGAAGCAAGCAAAGTAGCCGTTTTTAAAGTAATGCCCTTTTCCTCTGTACCTCGTTGACCAGTTGTGCCATGATCATTTCCACCGTGACCAGCATCAACAACGATCGTTAATCCAGTTAACGTACCTTTTTTGCGAGGCTCTTCCTTTTCTTTCTGTGGACTTGTCGCTTTATTGGAACTTGTTGTAACTACCCAGTTCGCGACAAAAGCTGTTTTTTCGTCGTCTATTTGTATTTCATAAAAATCATTTTTAACGCCTACAATTGGGTAATTTACACCAGCATCTACCCGTTCAACTACTTCTGCAGCTGTTGAGGCATCCGTTCGTAGGTTTGTCCCATTATAGATAATCGTAACAGATTCTAACTCTTTGGAAGTTGACGTTTTTGAGGTACTTTTTACTTTATTGGAGAATGTACCGTAAAAACTATAGACCCAACCTACTTTTTTATCATTGTACTGAATTTGTACCCAATTATGCTCATGTGTAAGTACTTTAAAGGCTTGTCCTTTTGTTGCTGTGCCGATTTTTTTAGCGTTCAAATCTGGCTTCTTACGAACATTAAGGGTGTCCACTAAAATGGTGAAGGTTGTATCTTTGTTGGCGGGTGCTGTGGGTGTAGTAGTTACTTCAACAGCATCTTCCTTGGGTTCCGTTTCTTTTTTAGGGTTATCGTTGATCGTGACATAATCCTTTGACACCCATCCTGTTAATCCATTCCAATCGATTTTTGCCCATTCTTCATTTTCTTCAACGAGGTTTGCTTGGTTACCTGTAGAAAGTTGACCAAGAACAGCTGAAGAGATATCTGGTTCTGTTCGAATATTTAAACGGTCAACTTGTGAAATGACGGTTTTGTCAATCACTTGTTTAGCATTAGTAGGTGCTGTCAACCAAGAGGCAACCCATCCTTCGTAATTACCTGCTTTGACTTGGTACCAATCACCTTCTCGACCGATTGAGGTTAAAGGGTCACCTTCTTCTAAAGTCGTAATAATGGGATAAGACAATCCAGGACCCTCTCGCAAATGAAGAATCGTTCCAGCGACTTTTAGATCACTGGTGTCAGCGGAAGCTCTTTGAACAAAGTTCTTATTTGGAATCGCCATCGTTACCATTAGTACGAAGATGATTATACTATGTAAAATTGTTGTCCTCATCAGATTCCTCCTATTCCTTGTGCTATTTTACCATGCTTTTATCATAAAATTCGTGGTAAAATGGTAACAGAATTAGTTATTTTCAAGATAGACTGATGAAAAATACAAAAATAGTTGACATTGCTTTGGCTAGTGACTAACATAAAGGGTAATCGAAAAATGATTAATCGCTTATGACCAAGCAAGTAGCGTATACCACTATTGGAAAAGAGAGGGAAAGACTTAGGCTGCAATCTTTCCTACAAAAATGTATCACGTGAATAACACTTGAGAGGCTTTTTTCTGAAAAGCAGTGCCTAGTAGGAAAAAACGGAATCGGCCGTTATCCGATTAAGAGGAGGACACATGTAATCATTTGTGTCAACTAGGGTGGAACCGCGGAAGCTTATACAGCTCTCGTCCCTTGCTATTGCAAGGGACGAGGGCTTTTTTGTTGTTCAAAAAGTAATGAGTTTTTGAAGAGGGATTGTTGTTTTTGCTCAGAAAAGAGGGGAAGGCGCTCTAATTAGTATGAAAAGCGCTCATCAAGGCTGTAACCCGCTCCAACAGGACAAAAATTTGCTCAACCAAAGCATGCATTCGCTCAAAGTGGGACTACAGCTGCTCTATCATAAGCAATCAATATAGGAGGGAATTACATGAGTTTTAAAGTGCCACGAGGGACACAAGATATTTTGCCAGGTCAATCTGAAAAATGGCAAAAAGTTGAAGCGATTATTCGTGATATTTGTCGTGTTTATCGCTATAACGAAATTCGCACACCAATTTTCGAGCAAACGGATCTATTTGCACGTGGTGTTGGGGAAACAACTGATGTTGTACAAAAGGAAATGTATACATTTGAAGATCGTGGAGGGCGTTCATTAACACTACGTCCAGAAAATACGGCTGGTGTCGTACGTGCCTATGTGGAGCATAAAATGTTTGGTGCTCCTGATCAGCCAGTTAAGCTTTCTTATTTAGGACCAATGTTCCGCTATGAGCGCCAACAGGCTGGTCGTTATCGTCAATTTGTACAGTTTGGGGTAGAAGCAATTGGTTCAGCAGATCCTGCGATTGATGCAGAAGTCATTGCTCTTGCGATGGACGTCTACGAATCAGCGGGTTTAAAGGATTTAAAATTAGTGATTAATTCTCTTGGCGATAAAGAAACACGTGATACACATCGTACTGCTTTATTACAGCATTTTGAGCCACATATTCATGAATTTTGCTCAGACTGTCAAAATCGTTTACAAAAGAATCCATTGCGAATTTTAGATTGTAAGGTAGATCGTGAGCATCCATTAATGCAAACGGCTCCAGCGTTAACTGATTTCTTAACAGAAGAGTCAGCTGCTTATTTCGCTCAAGTGAAATCGTACTTAGATACATTGGGTATTTCATATGAGGTCGATCCAAATCTTGTACGAGGACTTGATTATTATAATCACACAACTTTTGAAATTATGTCCACAGCATCAGGCTTTGGTGCTATTACAACATTATGTGGTGGTGGACGCTACAATGGATTAGTGCAAGAAATTGGCGGTCCAGATGTACCAGGTATAGGTTTTGCATTAAGTATTGAGCGCTTGTTGCTGGCACTTGAAGCGGAGGGTGTTGAATTAGACACAGCATCAGGGCTAGATGTTTACATTATTGCAATGGGCGATGAAGCGAAGCAAAAGGCTGTTGAGCTGACAAGCACTTTCCGAGCAAAGGGACTTGCGACAGAGATGGATTATTTAGACCGTAAAATGAAAGCTCAAATGAAATCAGCGGATCGACTAGGTGCAAAATATACGCTTGTTCTTGGCGAAACAGAACTTGAAGAGCAAGCAGCGGCTGTAAAACATATGGAATCTGGGGAGCAGCACAAAGTGGCGTTTTCAGAGCTAGTGAACTATTTAACACAAAAAGCTTAAAAATAAACAGAGGGCATTTCTAGGAAATGCTACATAAATTGAAGATATTTTGGAGGAATTTAACAATGGCTACAAGAACACATGCTAGTAACGAGCTGTCAGAAGCGTTACAAGGCGAAAAAGTCGTATTAAAAGGTTGGGTACAGCGTCGTCGTGACCTTGGTGGTTTAATTTTTATTGATTTGCGTGACCGTACAGGTATTACGCAAGTTGTGTTTAGTCCAGATGTTGCAGAAGCACACGCATTAGCGGATAAAGTGCGTAGTGAATATGTGATCGAAGTGGAAGGCACAGTCATCCTTCGTACAGAGGATCAAATCAACCCGAATGTACCAAACGGTAAAATTGAAGTGGAAGCAACAAAATTAGTCGTAATTAATACGGCAAAAACAACGCCATTCCAAATCGAAGATCGTACAGATGTATCAGAAGATTTACGTTTAAAATATCGTTATCTAGACTTACGTCGTCCCGTAATGTTCGATACTTTCAAAATGCGTTCTGATGTGACACGTACAATTCGTAACTTCCTACAAAATGAAGGATTCTTAGAAGTTGAAACACCAATTTTAACAAAATCAACGCCAGAGGGTGCTCGAGACTATTTAGTTCCTTCACGTGTACATGAAGGTGAATTTTATGCCTTACCACAATCACCTCAATTATTTAAGCAATTATTAATGGTTGCTGGTTTTGAAAAGTACTTCCAAATTGCGCGTTGCTTCCGTGACGAAGATTTACGTGCTGACCGTCAACCAGAGTTTACACAGGTGGACATTGAAACGAGCTTCTTAACACAAGAAGAAGTATTAGAAATGAACGAACGCTTAATTCAAGTGGTTATGAAAGAAGTAAAAGGAATTGACATTCCTGCACCATTCCAGCGCATGAAATACCAAGAAGCAATGGATCGTTATGGTTCAGATAAGCCAGATGTACGTTTTGGATTAGAGCTTGTGGCGTTAAATGATATTTTTGAAGGCTGTAATTTCAAAGTATTTGCTGATACGGTTGCACAAGGAAAACAAGTGAAAAGTATCAATATTAAAGGTGCAGCTGACAAATATTCTCGTAAAGACATGGACGAGTTAACAAAATTCGTTGGGATTTACGGAGCAAAAGGTCTTGCCTGGTTAAAGGTAACAGAAGAAGGCTTAAACGGACCAATTGCGAAATTCTTTGACGAGGCATTAGCAGCAGCCTTAATCGAGCGTATGGGAGCAGAAGTTGGCGATATTCTAGTATTTGTAGCAGATAAAGCCGATGTTGTAGCAGCTTCATTAGGTGCTCTTCGTACAAAATTAGGACAAGATTTAAATCTGATCGATGAATCACAATTTGCTTTCCTTTGGATTACTGATTGGCCATTATTCGAATACTCTGAGGAAGATGGACGCTACTATGCAGCACACCATCCATTCACACGCCCGTTTGATGAAGATATAGCGTTAATGGACACAGACCCTGCAGCAGTACGTGCACAAGCATATGATATCGTTTTAAACGGCTATGAACTTGGTGGTGGTTCATTACGTATTTACGAACGTGACCTACAAGAGAAAATGTTTGAATTACTTGGCTTCTCAGAAGAAGAAGCACAAGCACAATTTGGCTTCCTATTAGAAGCGTTTGAATACGGCGTACCACCACATGCAGGTCTTGCCTTTGGTCTTGATCGCTTCGTTATGCTATTAGCAGGTCGTACTAATTTACGCGATACAATCGCATTCCCTAAAACAGCTAGTGCAAGCTGCTTGATGACAGAAGCGCCAAGCGAAGTATCTCCTGAGCAACTAAGTGAACTAAGCCTGGCTATCAAACCATTTAGAAAATAATGTATAATTCAAAATACCTGGATTACCTAGCAAATACTGTTGGGAATCTAGGTATTTTTTGCGTTTTCGTAAGAAATTATAGATTATTAGAGAAAATCGTTTGAATTATCAGAAAAGTGGTGTTATGATAACTGTAATACGAATCCTGATGTGTTTGTCTAACTGCTAACTCTACTTCACAGTTTTGACCGAACATTATAGAATCGGGAGCCTTCATTTTGTAGTCGCAAACATGCCCCTAACAAAGCGGGACGTTTAAAGTTGCAAAGCGGGCACCCACCTGCAAATTGCGGGTTCAAAACGAATGTTTCTTGGCATTACGGCACAATTGGGATTCGTCCTATACATAGGATTGAGAGGAGCTTATTAATAGCTCCTTTTTTTTACATAAAATTAAACAAGAACTAGTGGAGTTTTTTGAGTGAATGTTTAGAAAATATGAAAAATTACTTTTTATTTCTGATGAAGCAGCATATAATTGGTATAGACAACTATACCTTTTGAGAAGCTATATCCGCTAAAGGAAAAGATACATTATATCTTTAGGCAGATATTACGAGGAAAAACACTTTATTTAAATGATTTTGAAAACGTTTTAATTGTGGTTGATACAAAACACAGTGAGGGAAAAGCCTATTGAAAGAAGGCAAATTGGATCAAAATTACAAGACGGTGATTAGTCAGTTGAGAATATAATGGTACAATGATTGAGCTCAGATGCTACAATGATAGTGAGAAAGTTACCACATCAAGCGACTGTGTAAATATGTCTTTTTCACACTGTTATCGTGGATATCATTTAGCTTTGTTTAATCATGCGAAATACAAAAACCGATCTAACGAGGTAAAGTTGTATGGAGAAATCATAAAGGCGATAAGGAAGGTGCAAGAATTGTTAGAGAAAAATTCTCATATACCTATTTATATACAAATAGAAGAGATTATTAAACAACGGATTTATTTAGAAGAATACAGAATTGGTGAGACTATCCCATCAGAACGAGAGCTTTCTGCACAATTTGATGTAAGTAGAATGACTGTTCGTCAATCCATTACCAATCTAGTAAATAGTGGTCTATTATATCGAGAAAAAGGGAGAGGAACGTATGTTGCAAATCCAAAATTAGAGCAACCGTTAAAAGGCTTAACGAGTTTCACGGAAGATATGCGGGCAAGAGGAATGGAACCAAGCAGTAAGGTATTACGATTTGAGAAAATCATACCACCAGTGGATATTGCAAGAGATTTGATGATAGAGTCTGGCGAAGAAGTATTTTTTGTAGTGCGCATAAGAAATGCAGATGCGCAACCAATGGCAATCGAAAGAACATATATCCCAGTTAAAATTTATCCGGAGTTGGATGAGAAGCAAATAATGGGCTCGCTTTATGCCTTAATCGAAGCAAAGTTCCATCAAAAAATTGGGAATGCGGTACAACAGATGGAGGCAGCCATCGTATCGAAAGAGGATAGTAAGTTTCTACAAATTAATCAAACAGCACCAGTTTTAATTATCAAACGTACAAGTTATTTATCAGATGGTAAGCCCTTTGAGCTTGTGCGCAGTACGTATCGAGCTGATCGTTATAAATTCATAAGTGAAATTAAAAGGTGATTTTATGCATGCATATTTTTCTGAAATCGAAAAGCTTATCCAGATTGTGAAGGAAAAGGAGGCATCACATATAAGTAATGTGGCTCAAATCATTGTCCAACGTCTCCAAAAAGGTGGGATAATTCAATTATTTGGTTGTGGTCATTCACAGCTATTGGCACAGGAGGCATTTTATCGAGCAGGTGGTTTAGTACCCGTCCGTCCTATATTCATTGAACCATTAGCTTTACATGCTGGAGCATTAGCTTCTTCAATCAATGAGAAAGATTCAACTATTATTGAACAGCATAAGGAACAGTTTGACTTTCGTGAAAATGATGTTTGCATCGTCATTTCAACCTCAGGGAGAAATGCAGCACCTATTGACGCCGCTTTATTAGCAAAGGATTCAGGGATATTTGTGCTATCCCTCCAATCGCTCCACTATAAGGAACAGACTACACGTCATCACAGTGGGCTGCGGCTAGAAGATGTGGTAGATTTTGTAATTAATACCCATATACCGATTGGTGATGGTGTACTAACTATACATGACATACAGTATGCGCCAGCATCTACTGTTATTGGTTCATTACTATTAAATGCTTTGTTCAGTGAAATCATAGAAACACTAGCAAAGTCCTCAATAGAGTTACCGATTTTTGTCAGCAATAATGTTGATTCGGATTGGTCACATAATGAGAAAATGATTGCCAAATATCAACATCGGATTAATTTCACGTGAAAGAGTGGAGGTATGTAAATGAAGAAAATGTATAAAATTACATCTACTGAAGGTATTCATGCCAGACCGGCTGCATTACTCGTAACTGCAGTGACACCATTTCAAAGTGATATTAAATTAACATACGCAGAAAAATCCGTTAATTTAAAGTCTATTATGGGCGTGATGTCATTAGGTGTTAAACCAGGAAGTGTAGTGGAAATTTCAGCAGATGGGCCAGATGTAGCAACATTATTTCAAACTATTACTGAAGTCATGTTGTCTAAAGCAATAGGAGAAGAATGGCAAGAGGGATAATAGATTCTTGCAGTGGTTGTGATTATGCCACTGTAAAAGAATCTTATGAATAATTATCTGAATATTTGGAATTTAAGGGGTGATTAAATGGACATTCACATCGTCTCGCCTAATGATTATGGGCAGATTCATCGATTGAGAGACTATTGCTTTCCAAATAAGTACTCAGGGGCTCGTCGAGAGGATTTTCATTATTGGATTGAACAAAGCACGACCTTAGGTGCTTATGATGACAAAAAAATTGTTGGGCAGCTATTAATATTACCGCTAAATATTACAGTGCATGGAGTTTCATTTAAAATGGGAGGCATCGGCTTTGTTGCAACGTATCCTGAGTATCGACAACAGGGTATTATCAAAAGGCTTATGACAGAAGCGCTGCAAAAAATGAGAGACAATGGACAAACGATTTCAGTATTAGCGCCATTTTCTGTGTCCTTCTATCGTTATTTTGGTTGGGAATTATTTTTTGAGAAGCTCCATTATACAATCCCTCAAACTATGTTTCCCTCTTTAGGGAAACAAGTAGACGACATGAAAAGGATGAGCTTTGAGTGGTTAGATCCTGCGCTCTTTCAGATGATTAAGGATTTTCATAATGCACAGGCAATCATTCGAAATGGTGGCATGGTAAGGGATGAAGGATGGTGGAAAAGACTTGAAAGAAGGAGCCCAGATAGTCACTTTGCTGCCTATTTTCAAGACAATAACTTAGAAGGCTATATTCGTTATACGATTCGAGATGGGACATTTACTATCCAAGACTTTATTGTAGCAAATCTCTTAGCTGAACAAGCTATGTGGCGTTATATGACATCTCATGCAGCAAGTGTCAGTAGCATAACTGGAGTTACTAGTAATCATTATCCTTTTGGCTTTTATTTCAAGGAGCCGCAATTCAAAAGGGAAGTCATACAGGATGTGATGATTAGAGTAGTAGATGTTTATGTATTTATGCAGCAGTATCCGTGGAAGGATATTCAAGAAACACTAACTATTCGTATTGAAGATCCATTTTGTCTCTGGAATGAGCATGTTTATCAAATAAATAAAAATGGTCAGGTCTCAATAATTGAGACAAATTCGGTCTCTGACAAGCATATGCTAACACTACCAATTAATCTTTTTTCTGCGATGATGGTAGGTTATCTTTCTGTCAAAGAAGTGGTGGTCTATGCTAATCAACCTACGGTAGAAAAGGTTATCGAACAGTGGCAATGGGCAATCCCTACTG
Source organism: Lysinibacillus sp. 1 U-2021 (assembly GCF_029916965.1). Taxonomy (NCBI): domain Bacteria; kingdom Bacillati; phylum Bacillota; class Bacilli; order Caryophanales; family Bacillaceae; genus Lysinibacillus; species Lysinibacillus sp. 1 U-2021. The sequence continues at coordinate 2,098,313 of NZ_CP123966.1, read as the reverse complement.
AAAAACCAGCATTTTATGAGTATTTCTAGGTATTGAATAATAAGAAAATTTAAAAATTTTTTGCGTTTTTTTCTGGACTATACCAGTTGGTTTTAATCATTAATTTCACGACAAAATTGATATAGTCCAATTTTGTAAATAACTTGATATAAATAAAATTAATGGAAAATTTGTATTGTGGTATATACCAATAGGTGCTATTCTCAAAATAAGTAAGCGATTACACAATCGAAGAAAATAAAAGGAGTGTATCGAATGAAAAACATCATGTTAGTGTGTGTAGCAGGTATGAGTACTAGTTTATTAGTGTCAAAGATGCAAAAAGCAGCGCAAGAGCAAAATATTGAAGCGGATATTTACGCCATTGCAGAAGGAGAGGTGGAAAAAATATTAGCGACAAAGAAAGCTGATGTTCTTTTATTAGGCCCACAGGTTCGTTATTTGAAAGGGTCATTTGAAACAAAATATAAGGATAAAGGTTTTCCAATCGATGTGATCAATATGGCGGATTACGGCATGATGAACGGTGAAAATGTCCTGAAACAGGCTCTACAACTAATTGGATGAAAGAAGGGGCAATGGGGAATGGAAGATACAGCATTAATGGCATCCATTATGGGACTGATTGTGCATAGTGGAAATACGAAAAGTGAGTGTATGGAAGCTATTCAGCTAGCAAAAAAGGGGCAAATTGAGGCAGCAAAAGAAAAAATCAAATTAGCGAATGAGTCATTAATTGAAGCGCATCATGCTCAAACGGGGTTACTGTCTCAAGAAGCAAGGGGAGAAAAGGTAGAGGTTTCCATGTTATTAATTCATGCCCAGGATCATTTAATGAATGCTATTACTTTTCGAGATTTAGCACAGGAAATGATTGAGCTATATGAACGAATCCAAGGGGAGTAACATCAAATTTTGATGTTATCAATAAAAAGTAAAGGGAGTGTATGTGAGTGTTCCGTTTTTTAGAAGAAAAGTTTGTACCGGTTGCTGCTAGGGTTGGGAATCAGCGTCATTTAGTTGCCATTCGTGACGGATTTATTACGATTATGCCTTTAACGATTGTGGGATCTTTGGCTGTACTTATTAACAATTTGCCTATCAAATTTTATCAAAATACACTCGATGCCATTTGGAAACATGAGACATGGACTCAATTTGGCGGTAATATTTGGAGTGCTACATTTAATATCATTTCACTGCTACTTGCCTTTACTGTTGCTTATCATCTTGCTAAAAGTTATCAAAAAGATGGTCTGTCTGCTGGAGTAATTAGTCTATCAAGCTACATGACGTTTGGGACTTTCGGGGAAGGCGGATTAACCGGCTTAACAACAGGCACGGGTGGTATATTTATTGCTCTGATTGTAGCACTACTTTCTACAGAATTGTTTTGTAGATTGTCTGGCAATCCTAAACTACTAATTAAAATGCCAACTGGTGTACCACCAGCTGTTGCCAAATCATTTGCTGCGTTACTTCCTGCCATTATTACGATTGGAATATTTGCTTTAGTACGTACAATTATTTCAGCAGGTTTTGATATACCAGATATTGTCGGGTCCTTCTACTCTGCGATTCAAGAGCCATTTATGGGTCTAACAAATACATGGCTTGCTGCTTTAATTTTGGCATTTATACCTACATTTTTATGGACACTTGGCGTACATGGAGCAAATATCATCGAACCATTCATGCAAACGATTAATTTACCAGCTATTAATGAAAATGTTGCAGCAATCTCTGCTGGTAAAGTTGCGCCTTACATTGTCAATAAACCATTCTTTGATGCTTTTATTAATATGGGAGGCTCTGGTACAACAATAGCACTTATTATTGCGATTTTCATATTTGCGAGAAAGAATAAGCAATATAATACAGTTGGGAAATTATCCGCAGCACCTGGGATTTTCAATATCAATGAGCCATTACTTTTTGGGTTACCAATTGTATTAAATCCGGTTTTATTTGTTCCGTTCATTTTGACACCAATGATAAACGTAACAATTGCATTCTTTGCAACGAAATGGGGCTGGGTGCCAGCCGCTACCGTTTCACCGCCTTGGACAACACCGCCGATTATTAATGGTTTTTTAGCAACTCAATCTTGGCGTGGTGCAGTTTTGAGTATGGTTTTAATTGTCATCGCTGTTTGTATTTATCTGCCATTTATCTCAATGGCGAACCGTATGGCAAGGCAGAATGAGCAAAAAGCTGCTTTAGCGGCACAGAGTGAGGAATCTGTAGTGGAATCCAGAGGACAAAAAGTGGAAGTATAAGCGTCAATTAACGGAGGGTTTGAAGTGAAAAGATTAGGAATCTCGCTATATCCGCAGCATAGTACGCTAGAGGAGATGAAGCGCTATGTTCAACTGGCTCATGACAATGGCTTTGATCGTATATTCACATGCCTAATGTCATTAAAACAGGATGAGGAGCGTCAAAAATTACAACAAATCAACGAATTTGCGCAACGCCTTGGCTTTGATATATCCGCTGATATTGCACCAGGTATTTTTGATGATTTAGACTTAACCTATAAGGATATTGGCTATTTAAAAGAACATTATTATTTGGCAGCCTTACGTTTAGATATGGGATTTTCAGGTCAAGAAGAAGCGTTGATGTCACTTGATGGGAGTCATCTAAAAATAGAATTAAACATGAGTAATGGTACGAAGTATGTAGATAATATTATCTCTTATCAGCCCAATAAAGAGAACATTATCGGCTGTCATAATTTTTATCCAAAACGATTTACGGGGCTATCTCGTCAGCATTTTTTACAAACGTCACAACACTTTAAAGCGCACAATGTGAGAACAGCAGCAATGATCTCCTCACAACATGGTCAATATGGACCTTGGGAGCAAACAGAGCACGGGTTACCTACATTAGAGGAACACCGTTATCTCCCAATCACTGTACAGGCGAAAGATTTATGGCATACAGGGTTAATTGACGATTGTATTATTGGCAATATGTTTGCTTCTGAGGAAGAACTACGTGCATTAGGACAATTAAATCGTAATAAGCTTGAGTTAAGGGTTGTCCAGTCTGAAGACACAAGCATTCTAGAGGAGACAATTCTTTATAAAGAGCCTCATTTTAATCGAGGTGATGTGTCTGAATACGTGATTCGAAGCACCCAATCCCGTGTGAAATATAAAAATGGAGATTTTCCTGTGCATGATATACGGCCATTAAAAAGAGGAGATGTCACGATTGATAATAATTTAGATGTTCGTTATAAGGGAGAGCTACAGATTGTGCTAAAGGACATTCCGAATACAGGATCGAGTAATGTCGTAGCTAGCATTGTAGAGGAAGAACTATTTTTATTAACATGCATTCAACCATGGGCATCATTTGGTTTTACAAAGTAAAGAAGAGTGAGAAAGAGATTGAGTCATCAATCTCTTTTTCTTTATGTGGTTGAGCATAATGTTATCTAAGATTTACCTAATTAAATTAACTAATTTTTAAAGTGCTATTTTACCATATATTGAACTAAAAGGGATGAAATCTTTTTATGGATTATTATCTCAGAGGATTTAAGTAGACAATTTTGACTTTTTCTTTATATTTTTATCTTGAACAATAACATGATAAAATGTAAGATAGGTTTTGATTTTATCTTAGTATATAACTAGGTTTACTAATAAAATTTCATAGATGGAGAGTGTCAGGATGTTACATCAATTTTCACGTAACGAGCTCGCAATAGGAACAGAGGGTCTCGAGAAATTAAAAAATACAACGGTTGCCATTCTTGGCGTGGGTGGTGTTGGTTCATTTGCTGCTGAGGCATGTGCACGAAGCGGAATCGGCCGTATTATTCTAGTCGATAAGGACAATGTAGATATCACAAATGTCAACAGACAACTTGTTGCATACTTATCAACAGTTGGTCAATCAAAATCAGCTGTCATGAAAGAGCGTATTGCAGATATTAACCCAGCATGTGAAGTGATTGACATGCACATGTTTTATACGGAAGAAACCTATGAAGAATTTTTTGCACAAGGTATTGATTATGTGATCGATGCAAGTGATACAGTGATGTATAAAATTCATATAATGAAGGAATGTTTAAAGCGTAATATTCCTATTATTTCAAGCATGGGTGCAGCAAATAAAATGGACCCTACTCGCTTCCAAATTGCAGATATTTCAAAAACACATACAGACCCATTGGCTAAAATCATTCGTACTAAGCTACGTAAAGAAGGAATTCATAAGGGTGTTACGGTTGTATTTTCAGATGAAAGTCCAATTGTCGTACGTCCAGATGTTGTCGAACATGTAGGTAAGCCTGATGCAGCAATTCGTAAAGCAAAGATGCCACCTTCATCTAACGCTTTTGTACCGTCGGTAGCAGGTTTAATTGCAGCAAGCTGGGTAGTCAATACCATCCTAAAAGATGTGAAAATTACGCGCGTACAAGGTTAATACCAAGTACGGTGCTTTGGTAATAGTCAAAAAACAGCATAAATGTTCATTTTCGTAGAAGTAGCTGCCTTAATTGTCTTTAGAGGTAGCTACTTTTTCTATGTTACAATTAGACCGTTGTAAAAAAGGAGGCGTATACAAATGGAAAAAATTTATCAAATGGCGTATAGAGGTTTAAATCTTTTTGACGAGATTAGTACAGTAGAGTTAGCTATAGATGAAGAAAACCAAACTATACATATTTTTGATGTTGGACAGGTTGTCAGCCCCATTTTTAATTTTGATGTATCAGCCTACGAATTGTCAGATGGTTTTTATAAAATGGCCGATGTTCTGCGACACAAAAAAATCTTAACGAATCAACAAGCAGGTAGTGATTTAACATTAAGTGAATGGTTAATTATGAACAATGCTTATTTTTATATACCTCAAAAGCGCATTAAAAAATATGTGCATGGAAGTATTATTGAAATTATCGATCGAGCAAACGAACCATGCTTATTTGAGGATTATGTACAAAGGGTATAATTTTACCAAAATAGTTCCTCTTATGTACATAAAATGCTATTAATTCACGAAATTGTCTTATTTTTTTCATGTCCACACTACTTCAGATGGTTTATTGCTATAATTTGAATCATCCATTAGATAATCGATCTGTTTGTTTGGGATGCTTGGTGCTACTCAGTGAATAGCCAGGAAGCTAAACAGCAAATGACATATGGGAGAGTGGGAAAATGGAAATTCAAGTAATTCGTGATCATTTAGATATTGTTAAACTTCAAGAGAAAATGAATGCCATTGTATTTGACTATTTGGATACATCCAACAACTATCCGAAAGCCATGAGAGAATTGAATCCTTTATATATACAAGTCACTACCTATTATAAGGAATATGTTAATCAACGGGCAGGGGAATTACCAAAAGCAAATACGTATTGGCATTTATTTATCGATTGTTGTGCAAAATTATGCTACTTTTTAGCTGCATCGACCTATTATTCTTCGAATGCTTTGCAAGAAACACCTGAAAAAGTAGAGCATTTATTAAAAATAGCAGCGTATTCCTTACCGAGTATTGAGCAGGAAGAGAATGAGCAATTATTAGAAGATATCATGGCTCTTTTAACTGAAGTGCTAGAGGATGAAGAAAAAGCAACAAACATACGCAACGAGGTGCTGTCACAAAAAGGTGAAGTGAAGCAATGTCTTCAACACTTTAAATTATTTGTGGATCAAGAACTTCCAGCATAGACCTTAGACAATAATAGACTATCTATTTTCTGAAAATAGCCTATACGTCAAGAATCTACGTAACTAATAGGAATTGAATCAGTCTTTCTACAATGTTCGATTGGAAAGAGAGTGATTTACTTGCCTTTTTTAGTAGCGTGGATTCTTTTTTAGTTGTAGGGAAAGTAAAAAGACATATTTTCTAGAAAGGTATTTATGTTTTTTTGTCGAATTATAGTTAAAAAATGGGTAATAGATATGCTCACTCTGCTTAACGCTGTAAAAACTTATGGGAAGGGGGCTAAGCAATGATTGTAAATGGAATAGAAATAGATTTGGCGAATTTGGAAAATCCGCTTTTATTAGTTAGTGAGGAAGATGAACTTTTATTTCTACAGCTTATCCAACCGACAATTGAGCAGGAGCTTATTCAATGTCAATTAGCGCTCTCAACAAGGAAATCTATTTCATTGGTCAAAGATATTTGGTTGGCTATGTATAGAGATCGAGAAAAGCTGTACATCAATAGCGGTCATGCCATGCTTTATCCAATACGTTTAATTCTTTTTGAACTAGTCACACAAGCAGAATATTTCCAACGCTTAGCAAAAAAATCACGTGGCGATGAATGTCTTTCCCTTATGTATGCAGTCATTCTTTTGCAATTTGTCTTGCAATGGTTAAAAGATCGATTTAGTGGAAATAAAGAGGTATATGGTGCATTAAAACGGTTATACAGAGTGTCGGATGATGAATTAAGTAAGGAGCCCTCCTGTGAAACAAGAGAACAAAAAATTGCACAAGCAATTGCTGTAAAAGCAATTCGCTTTGAGGTAAGAGAAAACAGTCAAGAGTTCGCGAGCTTGTTGTATCAGTCGTATAATTTGATTGTTTTTTTGCATAGTAAGGCAAATGAAGGAGATGTGAAAGAATCCATCTTGCCATCACTTCGACATTTGGCAGAACCATTAAATTTGTTTTATCAAGAACGATATACGACAAATAACCCGAGCTTTACGGGATGATTGCTAGAGCAGCCCATCCTGTTGTTATATAAAAAGCAAAGTCATTTCAATTACTTAAGATAGTGACTTTGCTTTTGTTTTATTATTTCTTATCATGAAATGATTTTAGTTTGTCGTAGATGCCAGCCATGCGCTTTTCCTCACCAGCAATAACAGGTTTGTAGAATTCAGTTCCTACAAGTTCGTCTGGCAAATATTGTTGGTCTACCCAACCACCAAAAGTACCAATTGGTGTGTTATGAGGATATTGATAGCCAACGTGTCCTAAATCTTTTGCACCCTCGTAATGAGCATCTCGCAAATGATGAGGTATATCACCTGTTTTGCCTTCATGAATAGCTTTAATGGCAGCATCAATTGCCACAATGGCTGAGTTGGATTTTGAGGCAAGGCACATTTCAATGACAGCACTCGCAAGTGGGATACGTGCCTCTGGTAATCCTAGTCGTTCTGCTGCTTGAATAGCAGCTAATATATGAGGTCCGACGTCGGGATTAGCTAGACCAATATCTTCATAGGCCATCACAAGTAGGCGTCTGCTGACAGCCACTAAATCACCTGTTTCCAATAAATGCGCTAAATAATACAGAGCAGCATTAGTATCACTGCCACGCACAGATTTTTGCAGGGCTGATAGTAAATTATAAAAATGTGATCCTTTTTTATCACCATACACACCAATTCGACTAATGAGATGTTCAATGACATGGTCGGCAGCAACCGTTTGTCCATCCACCTCATCACTGGCATAGTAAATGGATTCTAGCAAAGTTAATGCCTTTCGTGCATCTCCGTTTGCTGCGGCTGCAATTTGTTCAATTTGTGATGGTGTTAAGGCAAAATGATATTTACCTAGTCCCCGTCTTTCATCAGCCAGTGCTTTTTCAACTAGTTCGATTAAATTTTCCTTCGTTAAGCGTTTCAGCTGGTAAATTTCGCCACAGCGCGAACGAATTGCTGGATTAACATCATGATATGGATTTTCTGTCGTGGCACCAATTAATACAATTGATCCATTTTCTACATGTGGTAACAGCGTATCCTGCTGTAATTTATTGAAACGGTGAATTTCATCTAAGAAAAGTATTACTTTCCCTGAAATTCTGGCTTCCTGTACAATATCTTCCACATCTTTTTTGCCAGCTCGTGTGGCATTAAGTGCGAAGAAAGGGAGCTTGGAACTTCCTGCAATGGCATTGGCAATGGATGTTTTACCGATTCCAGGTTCTCCATATAGCAACATAGAAGGGACATGTTCATTTTGAATCATTTTATAAAGGGCTGTGTTGGGACCAATGAAATCCTGATGACCAACAATCTCATCAAGGGTCAAAGGTCGCATTCGAAAAGCGAGTGGTTCATTGTGCAAAATAACTTCCCCTTTCTGTCGTTGTCATTTTGTTTCATACATTTTTTACGCTAAAATAAAGCACTCATATGGATTTTGAACGATTTTGAATCGCTTTAATTAGTATATCATATCCTTCTAGGTGTATTTCCGAGTTCATCAAGAGGAGATTATGATATACTGTTGGTAGTATTTTGACTAGACTAATTGAGGGTGATAAAATGAAAATTTCAACAAAGGGCCGTTATGGGCTTACAATTATGATTGAATTAGCAAAGCATTATGGGGAAGGGCCAATTCCCTTGCGTAAAATTGCGGCGGAAAAGGAGCTTTCAGAGGCATATTTAGAGCAATTAGTATCTCCGCTTCGTAATTCAGGCTTAGTAAAAAGTGTACGTGGTGCTTATGGTGGTTATATGCTAGCAAATCCACCTAGCGAAATTTCAGCAGCCCATGTTATTAGTGTGCTAGAAGGGCCGATTCAACCAGTAGAGGGTATTGAAAATGAAGAAGCACCTCAGCGTGAGTTATGGCTACGTATTCGCGATGCAGTAAAAAATGTGTTAGATACAACGACAATTGAAGATTTAGCACAGTATACAGAAGAAAATGTAGTGGAAGGCTACATGTTCTATATTTAAAATAGTTTAAGCTAAAGCGCTACTCCTGCATTCACTTCATCTTTATGGGAGATTGTGAACTATTCACATCCCAATGACTATTTTTACGATGAGTGATGTGGGTTTTGTGCTTTTATCTCGATTCAGCAATGTTTTTGTACTAAAATGAACCACTAAGTACGGAAGACTCCCCACTTATAGAGGAGCGAAGAACACTTGTATTATTTTGCAAGCATTAACTGAATCAAGCGAAAGCCTCTGGCGGATGTCACAGAGTTTAAAAAGGAGTTTTCAACATGAATTCATATATCTATCTCGATCATGCGGCCACATCTCCAATGAATGGCCAAGTAATAGAAGCGATGACGACTGCTATGCAAGAGGTTTTTGGCAATGCATCGAGTATTCATAAAGCAGGTCGAGAAGCAAGGAAATATCTAGATGATGCACGTGAGCTATTGGCGAAATCAATTGGTGCGCAAGCAGGGGAAATTATTTTCACAAGTGGTGGCACAGAAGCTGATAATATGGCAATTTTAGGAACTGTCTATGCCCGTGCAAATGAAGGAAAACACATCATTACAACGCAAGTAGAGCATCATGCAGTATTACATACGTGTGAAAAACTTGAACGTGATGGCTTTGAGGTGACCTATTTACCTGTCGATCAAAGAGGGCGTGTCGCGGTTGAGGATGTCCAAAAAGCCCTTCGTGATGATACCATTTTAGTAACAATTATGTATGGAAATAATGAAGTAGGAACGATTCAGCCAATTGCTGAAATTGGCGCGTTATTGCGTGAGCATAGTGCCATATTCCATACAGATGCGGTTCAGGCTTATGGCTTAGAGTGCATTGATGTAAATGAATTACAGGTGGATTTATTAAGTGTATCTGCTCATAAAATCAACGGTCCAAAAGGTGTTGGATTCCTTTATCAAAAAGCAGGAACACCGTTAGCAAGTTATGCTCTTGGGGGCGCACAAGAGAAAAAACGTCGTGCAGGTACTGAAAATATACCTGCCATTATTGCTTTTGCGACTGCAGTGCAAGTTGCAAATGAGTTGCGTGAAGAAAAGCGTTCACTATACAATCACTTTAAGCAAATTATGCTTGCTGTTTTTTCACAGGAAAAGCTAGCATTCCATGTAAATGGTGATGAGGTGTATTCGTTGCCTCATGTCTTAAATATTAGCTTTGCAGGCATGGAGGTAGAATCATTTTTAGTGAACCTTGATATGGCAGGTATCTATGTTTCGAGTGGTTCGGCATGTACTGCAGGATCGATTGATCCTTCTCATGTGTTAGTAGCAATGTTTGGACAAAGTGCAGAGGAGCTACGGAATTCAATCCGATTCAGCTTTGGGCAGGGTTTAACGGAAAAGGATATACAAGATGCAGCAGAAAAAACGGCTCAAATTGTGAAAAAACTAGCTAAAAAATAATTTGCAAAATACTTATGTTATGTTTCGTTAAAATATGGAAACATAAACTGTAATTAGATAAAAGAAAAGGTGACCACAATGAAAGAAACACGTGACCCCTCTCAAATTCGAGTTGTTGTCGGCATGTCAGGTGGGGTAGATTCATCGGTGGCGGCATACTTGTTAAAACAACAAGGGTATGAAGTAATCGGGATCTTTATGAAAAACTGGGATGATACAGACGAAAACGGTGTTTGTACGGCAACGGAAGATTATGACGATGTAATAAAAGTATGTAATCAAATTGGTATCCCATACTATGCTGTCAATTTCGAGAAACAATATTGGGATAAAGTTTTCACATACTTTTTAGAAGAATATAAAGCAGGGCGTACACCAAATCCTGATGTTATGTGCAATAAAGAAATTAAATTTAAAGCATTTTTAGAGCATGCCATGAACCTTGGTGCTGATTATTTAGCGACAGGTCACTATGCACGAATTGATCGTAATGGTGATGGTGAAGTTAGAATGTTACGTGGCGTTGATGATAATAAAGATCAAACATACTTTTTAAATCAATTATCGCAAGAGCAATTGGCGCATGTAATGTTCCCAATTGGTGATATAGAGAAAAAAGAAGTACGAAAAATTGCAGAAGAAGCTGGCCTTGCTACGGCAAAGAAAAAAGATTCAACAGGCATTTGCTTTATCGGTGAACGTAATTTCAAGGAGTTCTTAAGTCAATATTTACCAGCGCAACCTGGGAAAATGGAAACAATGGATGGCGTTGTAATGGGCCAACACGATGGTTTAATGTACTATACACTTGGCCAACGACACGGGCTTGGTATTGGTGGGGATGGCGAGCCTTGGTTTGTGCTAGGAAAAGATTTAGCACGTAATGTTCTACTTGTTGGACAAGGCTTTGACAATGAATATTCGTATTCAACATCATTAACAGCTGTGAAAATGAACTATACTTCGACAAAAAAATTGCCTGGGAAATTTTCTTGCACCGCAAAATTCCGTTATCGTCAAACTGATACACCAGTAGAAGTTGAAATTTTACCAGATGGGCGTGCACACATTACATTTGCAGAACCTGTACGTGCAATTACACCTGGCCAAGCTGTAGTACTATACAATGGAGAAGAGTGTATGGGTGGCGGAACGATTGATGAAGTCTTTAAACGTAATGAAAAACTAACATATGTTGGATAAATTGCGTTAAGACTGCTTTTATGGCCTCTTGGCTTCCTAAAAGCAGTCTTTCGCTACATAGAGGTGAAGAACAAATGAATTATAATGAACAGGGCATCCAAGCATTTCAAGAAAAACGTTATGAGGATGCTGCTCAACTATTTACAAAAGCAATAGAGGCAGAGCCTGAAAATGCTATTGGGTATGTAAATTTCGGCAATTTATTAGCCGTATTAGAGGATACTGAACGCGCAGAACGTTTCTTCCAAAAGGCAATCACTGTAGATGAATCAGCAGCTACAGCCTATTACGGTCTAGCGAATTTATATTACAATGCTGAACGCTATGCCGAGGCTGTGAAGCTATATGAGCAAGCGCTAAAACATCATATTGAAGGTGCCGATGTCTATTATATGATGGGGAAATGCTTTGAACGGTTGGATAACTCAAAATTGGCATTACCTTATTTACAACGTGCGGTAGAAATTGCTCCTGAAGATACACAGATTCGTTTAGCCTATGCGATAGTACTATGTGCATTAGAAATGTTTGAGGAAGGGAAGCAGGAACTGGATCTTTTGGTTGAACAGGATTGGAATAATGCCGATGCACATTATAATTTAGGCGTACTATATGCCGTGTCTACTGAACAAACAGAGGATGCAATGTATCATTTGAAACAAGCCTTTACCTTACAACCTGAATATGACCAAGCACGTTATATTTACGATATGATTGCTCAACGATTTAACTGATAGATAATAAGCAGCGAGTGAATGTTGATTAACATTCTTGCTGCTTTTTTATTGATTTTTTCTAGTAAAACATAAAAACATCGTTTATTTTTTTCATAAATTGAATCCCTTTCTCTTTTAATTCTAGTTCAAACTTGGTAATGTATGTCATGCAGGAAAGGAAAAGGTGACAGAATGAATAAAGTATTTATTGCACTATTACTTGTAACAGCACTCGCTGCAATTGAGGGAACTATTGTTAGTACTGCTATTCCGAGTATAACAGCTGATTTATTAGGCGTAGACTTAATAAGCTGGATTTATTCTGCTTATTTACTAGCTTCAGCCATAGCGGCGATTATTTTTGGTAAATTAGCCGATTTATTTGGGCGTAAACGGATGATTATTACAGGTATCATTATTTTTTTAGTAGGTTCTATGTTATGTGGTTTAGCTCAATCCATGGAGCAATTAATTGTTTTTCGAGCAATTCAAGGTATCGGCGCAGGTTCAATTTTGCCGATTACATTAACAATGGTGGGTGAATTGTTTAAGACTGAAAAAGAGCGTGCCAAAGGACAAAGCTATTTAAGTATGGTATGGGGCGTTTCTGGTGTAGTAGGTCCGTTATTTGGAGGCTTTATAGTTGACCAAGTATCTTGGCATTTTATTTTCTTCATTAATGTACCGTTTGGTTTAGCCTCTATTTATTTAATTGCTAAACATTATAAAGAACAACTAGAGGCAGTGAAGCGTAAAATTGACTACCTAGGTGCAGTGTTTTTTACAATTGGCATGGTAGCGTTACTATTTGTTATTATCGAAAACAGTAAAACACAAACCTGGTTATCAGGTCAATCGCTGTTAATGTACGGTGTTGCTCTTGTATTCTTAAGTATTTTTATCTGGGTGGAGTTACGAGCAGAGGAGCCAATTATTCCGTTAACACTGTTTAAAAATGGACGACTAATGGTCATTAATGCATTAACTTTAAGCGGTATGTCTATTGTCATTGGTGTAACTGTTTATATTCCTATATTTGCTCAAAGTGTTTTAGGCAAAAATGCAACGCAGGCTGGTTTATTATTAACACCAATGTCTATTTTTTGGACGGTGAACTCGATTATGGCAGGTTATTTAATCGGTCGTTTAACAAATAAACGCATTATCCAAATGGGTACGATTTTACTTGTTACGGGTACACTATTGTTGGCAAGACTATCTTCAGATTCTAGTGATTTCAGCGTTTATTTCGCCTCATCGTTAATAGGGCTTGGGATGGGCTTTATTATGCCGATGTTGATGATTTCCATACAAAAGGTGGCAGATCCAAAGCAGCTTGGTATTTCAATTGGTTTGAACTCTTTTACAAATACATTTAGCCAAGCGATTGGTGCAGCGCTATTCGGTATGATTTTCAACCTAGCAACGAGTGAAAAAATGGCTTCATTAGGAAAAGGTGAAATTCAATTAAACGGTGAATTTGCAAAAGGTGGGTTTAATTTAGAAGAAGTAAGCTTTTTAAAGGACACTATCGCGAATGGCGTCAGTTATGTATATATAGCTACCTTTATTTTTGCTATTGGTGCACTTATTTTCTCCTTTTTTGTAGCAACGAAATCCACAAGGAAGGCGCAATAGCAACTAATAGTAAAATCCACCTCACATTCTGTGGTCAAGCAGCATGTGAGGTGGGTTTTTTATTTGATGACTAAACCATAGCATAATTTTACTTTTTGAATAGAGCGTCATCCATTATTTTATTGCCAGGTAGTTCCGTTAAGTATTTCGCTAAATGTGCGATGGGGGTACTGTCTAGCAATGAAGGCTCGGCTTCATTTTCTTTTAAAATATTGATTTCCTTATTCAGTCGCTCCATTTTTCGATCTAATTCAGCTGCTTGTAGCGCGGCTTCCTTTAATTCATGTCGAATATGCTCAGGTACTTCTTTGTTATACTTATAATAAATTTTGTGTTCTAAGCTTGCCCAGAAATCCATTGCAATTGTACGAATTTGGATCTCTGTATAGACCTTTTCCATATGGTCTGACATAAAGATAGGAATTTTAATAATGAGATGTAAGCTTTGGTAGCCATTTTCTTTTGGATTGGCTATATAATCCTTCACCTCAACAACTTCTATGTCATGCTGTGCTTGTAACATGGCGCTTACCTTGTAAATATCCTCCACGAAGGAACAGGTGATGCGAGCACCAGCTATATCGCGGATATTTTCACGCACAGCTTCTATCGATGGAGGAAGCTCTTTTTTCATCATCTTCGTTAAAATACTTTTAGGTGATTTTACACGTGTAGATACATGCTCAATTGGATTATATTCATGAATTAACTTAAATTCTTCTTGTAATATATTAATTTTCGTTTCCACTTCCTGTAGAGCAAATTTGTAAGCTAAAAAGAAGCGTGTTAATTCAGTTTGAAATGATTTTAAAGTGTTTACTTCTAGTTCAGTTTTCATCGTTTGTAAATCCTTTCTTTTCGGTTTGTTCAATTTTTATTTTTTGTATAGCTGTGATGGCAATGAGATAGCCAATAATTGGTGAAATGCCATAGCCCATAATAGGCATAGGAAAATGACCCGCGAATGTGACAAGGATTGTCATTAGAAAATATAAGCCTAAAGCTAATGACAAGGTATCTTTTTTCCATGGGATAAAGAATGGATAAATTAACAATAGGAGTGCTAAAACACCTAAACAAAGAAAAATACTGCCCATATCAGCCACTAAAAAAATAATTTGCTCGACATATGGGACTGGAGCTAAATGATCAAGAAAAATCCATGATGCGATGACAAAAAAAGCTAATAAGAGTAGTGAAATGTACTTCCAAATGGAATTTTCTATAGCTCTCCACAAAATAATGGTGGATGCACTAGCGAACGCAGTGATTTGCCCTGCATCAGGTTGCAATAATAATATACCTTCTATGAGGAACATGAATCCTATCATGAATGATAAATTTTTATTGATTGAAAGCGTCCATAAATTAATAATTAATATAGGCAAACAAATACTAGCTATATAAAAATTAAAAGGACCGAAAGTTATCCATCGATGGACACCCTCTATACCATTAAACCAAAAGGGCATAATGAGTAAAAAGATTAAAAAAGTTAGAATAGAAAGAGGGCTAATATCTAAAAATTTAAAGGTATTTTTTGTTGACATAACATAGCAAAAACTAATGCCAACAACCCAGATGAACATGTTCTGTATCCAAATATGAAAGCCTACGCCATAGGAGATCATGGTGATCATCCCTATTAGAAGAGCAGGGAGCATAAAAAAATAAGGAAGGAAATTTTGAGTATGTAGATTAGTCACGTAAACCTCCTATGGTTATGCTATACAATATATAACTCACATAACAATGAAAAGGTTTCATAAATAGGGGTAAGGAAGAATGCAGAAGAGGATTTAAGGTTAAAAACAAAGGGAACCATCTGTCCCCCTGTTTTAACTAATAATTTCAGCATTTAAGTTATAGCGCTTATTAAACTCATCAACGAAAATTTGTAAATCAATATAGGTTCCGATATAAGGCTCTGTTTCTTGATCGCGTAAGAACCCACATGTTGCCTTCAGTGATTTTGAAAATTCCAGTAACATTTGTTCGTTGTCAAGTTGCACATGAATCGCAAGAGAATGATCTTTTTTATTCACTTTAAAATACTTACCATCTATAATTCTCTCTAAATTTGTTTCTTGAAATGGAAAAACATAATCTTTATAAATAAGCTTCACAAGATCCCGCCTTTTTTACAATATTCGACTACATCTGTATAAGGTAAATCGCCACCAAAAATTGAGAGCGCACTTCCAATGGTTACATGAAGTTTTCCATGGGCTAATTGATTAAATTTTTCTAAGTCTTCGATTGAACGAACGCCACCTGCATAGGTAGTTGGAATAGATGTCCAGTCAGCTAAATCCTGTACCAGGCTTTCCTGCATGCCACCCTTTTTTCCTTCAACATCGACAGCATGTATTAACAGCTCATCACAAAAATCTTCAATATAGGCAATCGACGCAGCATTAACTTCGAAATGACTAAATGTAGTCCATTTATCTGTCATGACAAACCACTTCCCGTCACGCATCTTACAACTAAGATCGATGACAAGGTGTTCTTTACCAATTAATTGATTTAAACGCTTTAAACGCGCTAAATCGAGCTGACCATCATGAAAAATATAGGATGTGACAATGACATGCGAAGCACCTGCGTCAATATATTTTTGAGCATTGTCAGCCGTAATACCACCACCTATTTGCAAGCCTTGAGGATAGGTTGTTAAAGCGGATATGGCAGCTTCTTCATTACCAGAGCCTAGCATAATAACGTGTCCACCTGTTAAACGATCTTGGGCAAACATTTGTGCATAGTAGCTAGCGTCATGTTGAGAAATAAAGTTTTCTATAACTGCTTGATTTGTATATCCCAAAGTGCTGCCCACAATTTGCTTTACTTTGCCATCGTGTAAATCGATGCAAGGTCTAAATTCCAATAATTTCACAATCCTTCCGTGCAACTAATTCATATTAATCATAGCATGGAACGGAGGATAAAGGCAGAGAATTGTCATTTGTCAAAATAATGTAAAAATAACGAAGTGAATATATTTTTGTCTGCGATATTTTCATGTGGCTATGGTAAAATAAAAAGATTGAAAACTATAAGAAAGGACGGACCGAACATGACAGATCATTTAGATTTATTTGAACTCAATAAATTTTTTATACTCGGACGTCCGATCGTCTCTATCTTTCATAATGCGCAAAATATGTATTCGATTGTACGTGTGAAAATTCAAGAGACGAATTTGCAATATGAAGATAAAGAGATTATTGTTGTAGGTTATTTTCCCCCACTACAAATGGATGAACAATATCGATTTACTGGTATTTTAAAACAGCATCCTAAATACGGCGCTCAATTTCAAATTGAGACATTTACAAAAGAGGTACCAGCAACCGAGCAAGGAATTATTCATTATTTATCTAGTGATCTCTTTGTAGGGATCGGGAAAAAAACAGCTGAAACGATTGTTGAAAAACTAGGTGCTAATGCACTCCGTGTTATTTTAGAAGATCCCAGTGCCCTCGATGCTGTTCCACGTCTATCTGCTGAAAAAAAAGAAGTCATTCACCGCACCATTGAGCAAAACTTAGGCTTAGAGCGGGTCATGATTCAATTGAATGAGTGGGGATTTGGTCCACAGCTTGGGATGAAAATTTACCAAACCTATCGAACAGAAGCCATTGAATTACTGACAGAAAATCCATACCGCTTAATTGAAGATGTGGAAGGGGTAGGTTTCTTTCGAGCTGACGAGCTAGGTGCGAAATTGGGTATAACTGGTAAACACCCTGATCGTGTCAAAGCAGCGATTTTACATATTTTAAATACAGCAGCTTTATCGGATGGACATGTCTATCTAGACGCAGAACATGTTTTACCGCTCGTTAAGGAAATGCTTGAACAAAGCCAACGACAGGAGATACCATTCGAGGATATTTCTCAAGCCTGTATCGGTCTCCGTGAAGAAGGCAAAATTTGTGGTGAAGAGACAAGGTTATATTTACCGTCACTCTATTTTTCAGAGGTAGGGATTGCATCGAAAATCTTATCGCTTATCGAGCGAAATAATAAGGCTGAACATTTTAGTAAAGATGAAATTCGAAAAGCCATTGGAGAAACAGAGGAGCTACTCAATGTTACCTATGCAGAAACACAAGCGAATGCCATCGAACAGGCTTTAAATTCAGCTGTTATGATTTTAACGGGTGGTCCTGGTACGGGGAAAACCACTGTTGTACGGGGAGTTGTGGAAGTTTATGCAAAGCTTCATGGCTTATCCTTAAATCCAAAAGAGTATGCTCAAAAAGAGGAGCCTTTTCCGATTATTCTTTGTGCACCAACTGGACGTGCTGCTAAACGATTAGCCGAATCAACAGAGCTTCCTGCGATGACCATTCATCGACTGCTCGGTTTTACAGGGCAAGAAAAAGAGGAAGAAACAGAGCGTGAAGTGACAGGTAAGTTGATTATCGTGGATGAAATGTCCATGGTTGATACATGGCTTGCCCATCAATTATTAAAGGCTTTACATGAAGATGTTCAAGTTGTCTTTGTTGGAGATCAGGATCAGCTTCCACCAGTAGGTCCAGGACAGGTGTTAAAGGATCTATTAGCATCCAAGCAGCTACCAACTGTCGAGCTAACAGATGTTTACCGACAAGCAGAAGGCTCGACGATTATTGAACTTGCCCATCAAATAAAAAAAGGAACGATTCCACAAGAGTTAACAGCTAAAACCTCTGATCGTTCGTTTATAAAGGCTTCAGCCGATCAAGTTGCCAACGTTGTTACACAGGTTGTCAAAAGTGCTGTCGCAAAGGGCCAGGAAATCCGTAATATTCAAGTGTTGGCGCCCATGTATAAAGGACCAGCTGGGATAGATAATTTAAATAAAATGATTCAGGAGCTAATTAACCCAAATGATACTGGCACACGAAAAGAGCTAGTTTTTGGGGATGTCACCTATCGAATAAAGGATAAAGTGCTTCAGCTTGTCAATCAACCTGAAAGCAATGTCTTTAATGGAGATATGGGTGAGGTCATTAGTATTATTAAAGCGAAAGAGACGGTCGAAAAACAAGATTTACTGATCGTATCCTTTGATGGCATTGAGGTGACCTATCAACGAAGTGATCTCAATCAATTGACACTAGCTTATTGTTGCTCCATCCATAAATCACAGGGCTCTGAGTTTCAAACGGTCATTATGCCAGTGGTTAGAGGGTATTCCAAAATGTTACGGCGTAACCTTTTATACACAGGTATTACACGTGCTAAAAACTTTTTGATTTTATGTGGTGAACCAGATGTGCTTGCGGATGGTTTACAGCGTACAGATGACCTTCAGCGTTTCACCTCTTTACGTGCAAGACTTAACCCAATGGAAATTGAGGAAGAACTTGTGGAAGTCGAGGCAGTGCCAGTAGAAAATGAAGGGATGCAGGAGCCGGTTTCCATTGAACCAAAGCTAACAGTAGAAACAGCCCCTTATATTCATCCAATGATTGGTATGAATGATGTCTCTCCATATGATTTTTTGGATGACTAAAATATATATTCCCGATTAGACTGTCTAATCGGGTTTTTCTAATTGATGTATCGTCACCTAATATTTGGACATTTCATATACTAGATGAGTACAAAAACATAGGGAATATATAGGGGTGACAGCATGCCGATAATGACAGGGCAGCAGTATATTGAACGAATTGATGCTTTAAAAACGTATATTTCGATAGATGGGAAAGTCGTGACAGGAAAGGTGTCAGAACATCCTGCCTTTAAAGGAATTATCCAGAGTCAAGCGAAACTTTTTGATTTACAACATCAAGAGGCACTTCTTGAAAAAATGACCTATGAATCGCCAACTAGTAAACAGAAAGTTGGCATGTCATTTCTTCAAGTATTGACGCCAGAAGATCTTGTGAAAAGGCGCCAAGCGGCAAGGGAATGGGCATTATCTTCTCAAGGCTTTATGGGGAGAAGCCCTGATTATATGAATACAACATTAATGGCCCTTGCATCAGCGTCAGATTTTTTAAAAGAGAAGCCAAATTGTTTCCCAGAGCATTTGCTAAAGTTCTATGAGTATGCTCGCGAGAATGATATTACGATGACACATACCTTTATCGAACCACAGGTAAATCGCAAGCGCTTTTACTATGAGGATGAAGAAGTAACCATTGCAGCTAAAATCATTGGGAAAACAAGTGAGGGCTTAATCATTAAAGGGGCAAGATTACTAGCGACACAGGGTGGCATCACAGATGAGCTTCTTGTTTTATCGACAAATGGCTATGATGAAGGAAAAGGTTTCGGGTTTTCTATTCCAAGTAACACGAAAGGCTTAAAGTTTTTATGCCGGCAATCATTTGTAGGGGGAGATTCTACCTTTGATTATCCGTTAAGTGCACGTTTTGAAGAAATGGATGCAATCGTTGTGTTTGAGGATGTAGTTGTCCCCTGGGAACGAGTATTTTATTACGAAAATGTTGAAGTAGCCAATCAATTTATGAATGTTAGTGGCTTCCAAGCGTATACTTTGCATCATGTGCTATCACGTCAAATTGCTAAGACGGAATTCATCTTAGGGGTTGTACAAATGATTGTGGATTCCATAAATATTGGGGATTACCAACATGTCCATCAAAAAGTGGTAGATGTCATCGTAGCATTAGAAACGATGAAAGCATTGCAATTAAAATCAGAAATTGAGGCACAAAGGGATTCCTTTGGCTATATCAGACCAGACCAATCAACATTACAGGTCGCTATTCATATCTTCCCGAAAGTATATCCTACCTTTACAGATATCATCCAGCAACTGGGAGCAAGTGGATTAATGTCTATACCGAGTGCAAAAGCTTTTGCAACGGATGACGGTGATCTTGAACATTATTTGCAATCATTCAAAGACAAAGGAGAAGAGCGAGTAAAGAAATTCCGTTTAGCTTGGGATTTAACGATGAGTAGTTTTGGCACAAGACAGACATTGTACGAACGCTTTTTCTTTGGTGATCCTGTACGTTTATCTAGCCTGCTTTATCAATCTTATCAACGAGAGCATCTAGTGCAAAGAGTGGAAGACTTTTTGAAAAATGAATGATAGAAAGTTTGACAGTTGTGAAACTATCCGTTATCATTTACAGGAATAAAAAAATAAGACTCCCTTCGTTAGGTGAGGCTCCTATGCTGGAGATACGCTACTACCCAAAAATGTCGAGAGACGCCAATGGGTCAACAGAAATCATCGAAATAAGGTGTTTTTTAACGTAGCTGGACATATTCCTATGCCGCATAGTGCTAAAACTCAACGTTTGAAGGTAACAAGCATGCAATGTATTTTATTGCTATTTTTTTGATATGTGTATTCAACACGCCTTCATTCGTCGAAGGCGTGTTTTTGTTATGGAAGGAAGGTGATGAGAAATGGATAGTAGTCCTGAACCGAATAAGTATCATTTAGGCAAACGGAAACACATAAAAAGTCATCGATTTCTGATCACCGATGCAGACAAAGGGTGATTCAGGATGACCTTTTGTTTCCCTCAATAACAAACACGAGGTGAAATGCAATGATTAAAATCCACTATTATAATAGCTGCAGTAAGACAGTCCAACATGATTTCAATATGATTGATTTACAACTCCCTATTCATAACGAAGATTTATTATGGGTAGATTTATATGCTTATAGTTATAATGAATTGAATAATATAGCTGATGTATTTGGCTTTCATCCACTCGCAGTTGAAGATTGCTTACATGAAGGCTCACGTCCAAAAATGGATAGTTATGGTGATTATAAATTTTTTGTGCTCCATGCACCAATTTATAATGAGAAAAGTAACAATGAAATTACAACCGTTGAGTTAAATATTTTTATGGGACCAAACTATATTGTGACTGTGCATAAACAAAAGTTGCAATGGCTAGGAAAAATGGAAAATGTTTGTGTTAATAGCCCAAGATTTTTGGAAAAGGGTACTGATTTTTTATTGCATACAATTATTGACGGTATTACAGACGAATACTTCCCAGTATTAGAACGAATTCGCGCACGTATAGATGAACTAGAAGAAGAAATTTATGATTATCAACCAAAAGTGGTGACAGAGGAATTTCTTGCATTGAAGCGGACAATTATTTTAATTCGTCAGGCCATTATGCCACAAAGAAGAATTTTTTCTACAATCAATGGCCAGTGGAAATTTGATATTCAAGAAGAAAATATTCCATTCTATAAAGATTTGAATGACCATCTAGAGCGTATTGTCGACTCCACAGAGACATATCGCGATTTAGTGAACAGCACGCTTGATACGTATTTTTCAATTATCAGTGGGAAATCCATTGAAAAGCTGAATTTATTAACGGTCATTTCGACAATTATGTTACCACTATCAGTAATTACTAGTTTTTTTGGAATGAATGTACCTTTGCCTTATCAAGATACCCCTTATACAACTATTGCAATTAGCGCCTTCTTAGTTATCTTTACATGGGGTATGTGGATATATTTCAAAAAAATGATTGCTTAGTTAGTGTTAGTCATACTAGTACTAATTGACAGCGCAATAGATTTTTTTTATAATTTTCGATAGAAAAAGTAAAAACGATGATGGAAAAAGTACGTATTTGTGTGTGCACAAGAAAGGGATTTCTAGGCTGAAAAAATCCTCACAACAGCAAATGCCGAAAGCTACTCCAGAGTGCAGCTAATCCCTGCCGTTCACTGACGTTACAAGTGCTAAAGAGGTAAGTAAGGTTTTTACTTACAACTAGGGTGGTACCGCGAGACTAATGACAAGTCCTCGTCCCTTTTTGGGGATGAGGGCTTTTTTTATTTTCTTCGGTAAATCGCAGGATTCGTATCGTGATTTTACAATATAAAATAGGAGGAATTTATCCAATGAAAGCAGTAGATATTCGCCGTATGTATTTGGAATTTTTTAAAGAAAAGGGGCATCATCATGAGCCATCAGCACCACTTGTGCCAATAAATGATCCATCACTTCTTTGGATCAACTCAGGTGTTGCAACTTTGAAACCATATTTTGATGGCCGTATTATCCCTGATAATCCACGTATTACAAATGCTCAAAAATCGATTCGTACCAACGATATTGAAAACGTTGGGAAAACAGCTCGACACCATACATTCTTTGAAATGTTAGGAAACTTCTCTATTGGTGACTACTTTAAAAAAGAAGCAATTCATTATGCTTGGGAGTTTTTAACAGATAAAAAATGGATGGGCTTTGATCCAGCATTATTATCCATCACGATTCACCCAGAAGACCAGGAAGCATATGATGTTTGGCATCAGGAAATCGGTATTCCAGAAGAACGTTTAATTCGTTTAGAAGGGAACTTCTGGGATATAGGAGAAGGCCCATCTGGTCCGAACTCAGAGATTTTTTATGATCGCGGCGTAGAATACGGCTCAGATGAAAATGACCCTGAAATGTATCCAGGAGGAGAAAATGAGCGTTACCTAGAAATTTGGAACCTTGTGTTCTCTCAATTTAACCATAATCCTGATGGCACTTACACGCCACTACCAAAGCAAAATATTGATACAGGTATGGGCTTAGAGCGTATTGTGTCCGTCGTGCAAAATGTACCAACAAACTTTGATACTGATTTATTTATGCCAATTATTGAAAAAATCGAGGAGTTTGCCAATCGTAAATATAAACGACCTGGCGAAGTAGACTTAAATGAAATCTTTGGCTCAGATGAAGATATTAATACACCATTTAAAGTGATTGCAGACCATATCCGTACAGTAGCATTTGCTATAGGCGATGGTGCCCTGCCTTCAAATGAAGGCCGTGGCTATGTATTACGTCGCTTACTACGTCGTGCCGTTCGCTATGCTAAACAAATTGGTATTGAAAAACCATTTATGTTTGAACTTGTACCAACTGTGGGTAAAATTATGGAAGACTTCTATCCAGAAGTTACAGAGAAATGCGAATTTATTCAACGTGTCATTAAAAATGAAGAAATTCGTTTCCACGAAACATTAGATGGTGGTTTAGCTATCTTTAATGAAGTAGTGGAATCTCAAAAAGCAGCTGGTCATGATTACATCCCAGGAGCAGATGCTTTCCGTTTATATGATACGTATGGTTTCCCAATCGAGCTAACGGAAGAATATGCAGAGGAAGTAGGCATGAAAGTAGATCATGAAGGTTTTGAGGCAGCGATGGAAGAGCAACGTGAACGCGCGCGTGCTGCACGACAAGATGTTGATTCGATGCAAGTCCAGAATGAAGTATTAGCAAACTTAACGGTTGCAAGTGAATTTGTTGGCTATGATACGTTAAGTGTTAATACTGAAATCGCTGCAATGATCGTCAATGGTCAAGTTGCGAAAGTCGCTTCTGAAGGTCAGGAAGCATTGGTTATTTTAGCGAAGACACCATTCTACGCTGAAATGGGTGGTCAAATTGCTGATAGTGGTACTATTTCAAATGATAGCTTTACGGCTGTTGTAAAAGATGTTCAAAAAGCACCGAATGGTCAACCGCTTCATACAGTAGTAGTTGAATCTGGGGAAATGCATGTGGAAGATGCAGTGCAAGCAGTGGTCAATCGTGATGACCGTAATTTAATCATTAAAAACCATACGGCAACACATATTATGCAACGTGCATTAAAAGATGTGCTAGGTGATCATGTGAACCAAGCTGGATCATATGTAGGACCTGATCGTTTACGTTTTGATTTCTCTCACTTTGGTCAAGTTACAAAAGAAGAATTACAGCAAATTGAACGTATTGTAAATGAAAAAGTGTGGGATGATATAGAGGTCATTATTGAAGAAAAAGGCATTGATGAAGCAAAAGCAATGGGTGCTATGGCATTATTCGGTGAAAAATATGGAGATGTTGTACGTGTAGTATCCATCGGAGATTATTCGATTGAGCTATGTGGTGGTATCCATGTTAAACGCTCTTCTGAAATTGGCTTCTTTAAAATTGTTTCAGAAGGTGGTATCGGTGCAGGTACTCGTCGTATTGAAGCTGTTACAGGAAAAGTTGCTTATGAAGCAGTAAAAGAAGAAGAAGCATTATTAAATGATGCAGCAGCATTATTAAAAGCAAATGCTAAAGATATTGTTACAAAAGTACAGGCATTACAAGCAGACTATAAAGAATTACAACGTGAAAACGAAGCATTATCTCAAAAAATCGCCAATGCACAGGCAGGGGCAGTTGTTGATGCCGCTCAAACAATTGGAGATGTGACAGTGCTATCTACAAAAGTGGAAGCGAAGGATAACAATCAACTCCGTCAAATGATGGATGACCTGAAAGCAAAAATGCCAAAAGCAGTCATTGTTCTTGGAGCAGTTGATGGTGAAAAAGTTATGTTATGTGCTGGTGTTTCAAAAGAATTAGTTGGTGGCAATTACCATGCAGGGAATATTGTGAAAATGGTTGCGGAAGCATGTGGTGGTAAAGGTGGCGGTCGTCCAGATATGGCGATGGCAGGTGCAAAAGATGCATCAAAACTTGATGAAGCACTACTTTCTGTGTATGATTATGTTAAATCCATTTAATTAATTCACCAAAACATGTTATAATAAAGAGAAATTGGAGATGAGCTTGTTTGCACATCTCCTTATTTCTGAAAGCGAGGTGCTGGTCATGAGTTCATTTGATCAAACGATGAAATTTAATTTTCCAGAAGAATCAATGGAACAGGAAGTCAAGCAGGTAATGTTGAAAGTTCATTCTTCATTAGAGGAAAAGGGATATAACCCTATCAATCAGATTGTTGGTTACTTACTTTCTGGTGATCCGGCGTATATTCCTCGCCATCAGGATGCTCGTAATTTAATTCGCAAGCTTGAGCGTGACGAAATTCTAGAGGAGCTTGTTAAATTTTATATCAAAAAGAATAACGAGGACTAGAAATGAGAATTATGGGATTAGACGTTGGGTCAAAAACTGTGGGTGTTGCTGTAAGTGATGCACTTGGTTGGACCGCCCAAGGTATTGAAACCGTAAAAATTGATGAAGCTAATGGTGAGTTCGGTATTGACCGTATCGCTGAGCTAGTAAAGGAATATACTATAACAGAATTTGTTGTAGGTTTTCCAAAAAACATGAATAATACGGTTGGACCGCGTGGAGAGGCTTCTGAAAACTATAAAAAGCTATTAGAAGAGCATTTCTCACTACCGGTCAAATTATGGGATGAACGTTTAACGACGATGGCTGCTGAACGTATGCTGATCGAAGCGGACGTGAGTCGCAAAAAGCGCAAGCAGGTCATTGATAAAATGGCAGCTGTGATGATTTTACAAGGCTACTTAGATAGCAAAAATTAATTGATGAGGTGACAATGCATGGCACACGAGCATAACCATGAAGAAGAACTACATGTTCAACACATTACAGTGATTGACGAAAACGGAAACGAGCAGCTTTGTGAAGTGATTCACGTTCATGAATCTCCAGAGTTTGGCAAATCATATGTGTTTTACTCAATGGTAGGCGCAGAGGAAGATGAAGATGGCTCAGTTGAAATCTTTGTATCTTCATTTGTACCATCTGAAAATGGTGAAGATGGTGAATTAACACCAATCGAAACTGAAGCAGAGTGGGATATGGTAGAGGACGTTTTAAACGCTTTAGAGGATGAAAACGAAGACTAATCTTCTAACTCAAAGCTTGGAACAAGGATCGCAGCTTGCAGTCCTTGTTCCTTTTTTATTGAAGCTTTTCTAATGTAGAAGGATTGTTAAATTGAAGAATGAATGCATTGTAGATGTGTGAATTTGATCCACAATTGTTGAGAAACGTTCATAAAGTTTGTGGATTCGCTTAGAAATAGAGTGTAACCGCTCCAAGCCCCACTCCAAACATCGAGAACCTGCTCAAAGGTAGAGAAGAAATGCAGGGAAAACTTGCTCAAAAATAGGAGAAGCTATTCTAAAGTGTCTAACCTCAAAAAAACGATTTAATAAATGACATCAAATTGTCATAAAGGAGGAAACAGAATGAATGAAGAAACGCAAGAATTTATGATCATTGGGAAAGATGGTAAGGAACAGCAGTGTCGTGTGGTCTTTACCTTTGATGCGGAGGACAAGTCCTATGTGTTATTTTCCCTTCTAGATGAAACAGGTCAAGAAATTCCAGGAGACCTTTCGGCGATGACTTTTGATTATGATGACAATACAGGTGAGATGACAAATTTACAGCCTGTTGAAACAGATGCCGAATGGGAAATGATTAATGAAGTGGTGTTAACATTACTTGATGAATTTGAAGAAGAACCACAGCTAATTACTGTGACAGACGAAGAAGGAAAAGATCAAGTGTGCGAAGTCATTCATACATTTTCATCTGAGCAATTCGGTAAATCGTATGTATTATATGTGCCAGCAACAGATGAACCGATTGATGAGCGTGATATTTTTGCAGCCCAATATCTAGCTGGAAATGAAGGCCAGATTGAAGAGTTATACCCGATTGAGTCAGATGAAGAATGGGAATTTGTAGAAGAAGTATTAAACACTTTATAGGATAAACTATTTCTAGAATGCTCAAAAATCTGCTAACGAAAGTTGTTGGCAGATTTTTTACATATGTAATTTCTCCTGAATTGTCGATTTCTGTTTGTCGTGAAAGTTGATTTCTAGTATGATATTGAATAGTGATAGGGGGGAAACCCGTGGATAACGGTTCAAAAAAACAAGAAATGTTTTCAAAAATGCAAGAAAGAAAATCTGAGGTAAAAATGGTGAGAAAAATCGTCGCAATTATTGCCATTGTTTTCGTACTAATAATTGGAGTTGTTGGTTTATTTGGGTACAATTATGTAAAAGGTGCTCTAAAACCATTAGACCCTAATGCAACGAAAACAATTGCAGTAGAAGTACCAATTGGCTCTAGTTTGTCCTCCATTTCAACACTACTAGAGAAAAAAGGTGTCATAAAAGATGCACGTGTTTTTAAATACTATGCAAAATTTAAAAATGAATCACAATTTCAAGCGGGAAATTATGATTTAACACAGGCAATGACATTTGATGAACTCATTGAAAGCTTGAAAACAGGGAAGGTATATCGTAAGCCTGTCTTTACGATGACAGTCCCAGAAGGCTTAACACTTGAACAAATTGGGAAAGTGATTGAAAAGAAAACACCGTACACACAAAAAGAATTTATGGATCTTGTGACGAGTGACACATTTGTTCAGCAAATGATGGCTAATTATCCTGAGCTAGTTACAGAGGCGGTTTTAGCTGACAATATTCGCTATGACTTAGAGGGCTATTTATATCCAGCTACGTATTCTTATTATGAGGAAAAACCATCCTTACAAGCGATTGTAGAAGAGATGATAGCAGCCATGAACAATGTGGTGAAGAACTATAGTGATGTATTAGCTGAAAAACAAATGTCCGTACATCAGCTGTTAACATTTGCTTCATTATTGGAAGAAGAAGCGACTGCTCAAACGGATCGAGAGACTATTGCAAGTGTCTTCTATAATCGAATCAATGAAGGGATGCCACTCCAAACCGACCCAACCGTACTCTATGCACTGGGTGATCACAAGGATCGTGTTCTATATGAGGATTTAGAAGTGGATAATGCCTATAACACATACAAAAATAAAGGTCTACCACCTGGTCCAATAGCGGGTGCAGGTAAAACCTCGATTGAGGCATCATTAAATCCAAGTCAAACAGATTATTTCTACTTCCTAGCAGATAAAGAGGGTGTCAACCACTTCTCAAAAACCTATGATGAGCATTTGCAGAAGGTAGAAAAATATTTACGAAAAGAAGAGTAAACGTATAGGAAGAACAAAAATCATATAGCAAACAGATGGATAGAAGGAAAGAAAAATAGCTTTCCTTCTATTTTCATGCTATTATAAAGTGTGATTTTTGATCAATCCGTTCATTTATGCGGGACAAATATGCGTGGTGGCAATTGTTTGAGCATATCGAAGCAATTGCTCATTTTTGTATGGCAAAGTACCAAGACATCACGTTTGGTCTTTTTCTTTTTGTTGATAAATGATGAAGTACAGACAACGGCAAACGCTCGTTGCCTTTTAAATGAGGGTGGAAACAATGGAATTATCAGATGCATATATACAATCATTTATACAGCCACGTAATGAATTGCTTTTAGAAATGGAAGCATATGCGGAGGAGCATCACGTACCGATCATGCAACTAGCAGGTATTGATGCATTAAATCAACTGTTGCGTATTCAGAATCCGTCAAAAATTTTAGAGATAGGTACAGCAATTGGTTACTCTGCTATTCGTATGGCAGAGGCATTGCCTCATGTCCAAATTGTTACAATTGAACGTGATCAAGATCGTGTAGCAAGGGCAAAAGCCTATATTAAACGTTCGACTGTATCCGATCGAATTACGGTCATTGAGGGTGACGCTTTAGAAGTGGATGACGAGGCTATTAACACAACATTCGATGCGGTCTTTATTGATGCTGCGAAGGGACAATACCAACGCTTTTTTGAAAAATATGCACCTTTAGTAAAATCAGGAGGGGTATTGTATATCGATAATATGTACATGCATGGTTTGTCTGATTTAGAGTTGAAGGATGTTCCACGTCGTAAGCGAACAATGATACGCAATTTAAAAAACTTCACGGATTGGATTATGCAGCACCCGGAGTATACAAGTGCTTTTTTACCAGTCGGTGATGGTTTATTACTATGTTTGAAGAGGTGACTACTATGAAAAAACCAGAATTGCTTGTGACACCACAATCATTAGAACATATAAAAGCACTTTTAGTTGCTGGAGCAGATGCTTTTGTTATTGGTGAACAACAATTTGGTCTACGTCTAGCAGGAGAGTTCTCAGTTGAAGAAGTAGAACAAGCGACAAAGCTTATACACGAAGCGGGTAAAAAGGTATATGTTGCAGTCAATGCACTTTTCCATAATGAGAAACTAGAGGCACTTGCTGATTATGTAAAAGAAATGCAACGTATCGGTGTGGACCGTTTAATTTACGGTGATCCAGCGGTACTCATTATTCGCAGAGAGCAAGGTGTTACGATCCCGTTACATTGGAATCCAGAAACGACAGCTACAAACTGGTTTACGGCTAATTACTGGGGGCAACGTGGTGCAACGCGTGCTGTGTTAGCGCGTGAGCTTTCTCTTGATGAAGTATTAGAAATTAAAGAAAATACCGAGATGGAAATTGAAGTACAAGTACATGGAATGACATGTATGTTCCAATCAAAACGTCCATTACTCGGCCATTATTTCTTATATCAAGATAAAGTAATGGCGATTGAAAATCGCCAAGAAAATCGTAATATGTTCCTACATGATGATGAACGAAATAATAAGTATCCAATATATGAAGATGTAAATGGTACACATATTTTCAGTCCAAATGATATGTGTATTATTGATGAACTAGGCGAATTATTTGAAGGTGGCATCGATGCTCTAAAAATTGAAGGTGTTCTTCAAACGCCAGACTATGTAGTCGCAGTAACAGAAGCTTATCGAAAAGCGATCGATACGTATTTTGACGAATCAGAAGAGGCATATGAAGAAATAAAAGACGATTTATTAGCAAAAATTGAAGATATGCAACCAGCTATTAGACCATTAGATACAGGCTTTATCTTTAAGGAAACAGTTTACTAGGAGGGGACAATAACATGGCATTAGCGTTAGAGCAAAATGACAAAATCCGTGAGATTGTCAACGGTAAACGTGTCATTACTAAAAAACCAGAGCTACTTGCTCCAGCGGGTAGTTTAGAGAAATTAAAAATAGCTGTCCATTACGGAGCAGATGCTGTATTTATCGGTGGGCGAGAGTTTGGTCTACGATCGAATGCGGATAACTTTTCAATTGAAGAGATGCGTGAAGGTGTAGAATTTGCCAATCAATATGGTGCGAAAATATATGTAACAACAAATATTTTTGCCCACAATGAAAATATGGATGGCTTAGAGCGTTACTTAAAGGATATTGAATCAGTCGGCGTAACTGGTATTATTGTAGCAGACCCGCTCATTATTGAAACATGTCGTACAGCAGCACCTAAGCTTGAAATTCACCTTTCTACTCAGCAATCATTGTCCAACTGGAAGGCCGTGCAGTACTGGAAAGAAGAAGGTTTACATCGTGTTGTATTAGCACGTGAAGTGGGCGGAGAAGAAATGAAGCTGATGAAGGAAAAGGTCGACATTGAAATTGAGGCCTTTGTTCATGGAGCAATGTGTATTGCCTACTCTGGTCGTTGCGTTCTTTCTAATCATATGACGGCTCGTGACTCAAACCGAGGGGGATGCTGCCAATCATGCCGTTGGGACTACGATCTATATGAATTAGAAGATGGTGAAGAAAAAGCACTTTTCGATGAGAGTCATGCACCATTTGCGATGAGTCCAAAAGATTTAAAATTAATTGAAGCGATTCCTCATATGATTGAGCTAGGTATCGACTCGTTAAAAGTTGAAGGTCGTATGAAATCCATTCACTATGTAGCGACAGTTGTTTCTGTGTACCGTAAAGTGATTGATGCTTATTGTGCAGATCCAGATAACTTTAAAATTAAACGTGAATGGCTAGAGGAATTAGACAAATGTGCTAACCGTGATACGGCTGAAGCATTCTTCCATGATGCACCTGGCTTTGAGGAGCAGATGTTTGGTGTGCATGGTCGTAAAACAACCTATGAATTTGCTGGACTTATTTTAGAGCATGATCCAGAGACAAAAATAGTGACAATGCAACAGCGTAATTATTTTAAACCTGGTGACGAAGTAGAATTCTTTGGTCCTGAAATTGAGAATTTCCGTTTAACAATGGGTGAAATTTGGGACGAGGATGGCAATAGCCTAGATGCAGCTCGTCATCCATTACAAATTGTCAAATTTAAATGTGAGACACCATTGAAGCCGCATAACATGATGCGAAAGGAGAATAACTAATGGCAGTGAAGCGTCCTGTTGTCATCGGAATCGCAGGTGGCTCATGCTCGGGAAAAACGAGCGTGACGCGTGCCATTTATGATGTTTTCCGTGAGCATTCTGTTGTGGTAATTGAACAAGATTTTTATTATAAGGATCAAAGTCATTTAACATTTGAAGAACGCTTAGGAACTAACTACGATCATCCGTTAGCTTTCGATAATGATTTATTAATTGAGCACATAAAAAAGTTGTTAGTGCGTCAACCAATTGAAAAACCTGTGTATGATTACGTCCAGCATACAAGGGCAGAAGAAGTTATACACGTTGAACCAGTAGATGTTATTATACTAGAAGGTATTCTAGTCTTAGAGGATGCTGATTTACGTGATTTAATGGATATTAAATTATTTGTGGATACAGATTCAGATTTACGTATTATTCGCCGCATTATGCGTGATATTAAAGAGCGTGGACGTACAACGGATTCGGTGATTGAGCAGTATTTATCAGCGGTTCGACCGATGCATAATTTATTTATTGAACCAACGAAACGTTATGCTGATATCATTATTCCTGAAGGTGGGGATAATGAGGTGGCGATTGATTTAATGGTAACGAAAATTAAAACTATTCTTGAAACCGACAACGTATTGTAATAAGATAGAGTGGTATTGACAATATTTACATGCATATTTTGAAAAAGCATGCATACTATTAGGTCAAAGCGTAATTTGAAAACGTTTAAAAATAATAAAATTCGATTAGATGCATCTTCCATGCATTTAGTCGAGTTTTATGTTTTTATATTGAAGAAACAAGGAGTGAAGGACTTTGGCAAATGAAAAACAGTACCCTATGACAGCTGAGGGAAAACGTAAATTAGAAGAAGAATTAGTAAAATTAGAAACTGAAACACGAAAAGAAATCGTTGAACGCATTAAAATAGCACGTGATTTTGGAGATCTTTCTGAAAACGCTGAGTACGATTCTGCTAAAGAAGAACAAGCCTTTTTAGAAGGTCGTATTTCAACATTAAAATCTATGATTCGCAATGCAGTGATTATTTCTGAAGACGAGACAGATAACAGTGTAGTATCATTAGGGAAAACGGTTACATTCGTAGAAATCATCAATGGTAAGCCATCAACAGATGAAGAATCTTATACAATTGTTGGTTCTGCTGAGGCAGATCCTATGGAATTCCGTATTTCGAATGAATCACCAATTGCAAAAGGTCTACTTGGTCGTGCTGAAGGTGAAGAGGTTGTCGTTCAAACACCTGGCGGCGAAATGAAAGTGAAAATTCTCTCAATTAAATAATATGTATAGGTACAAGCAGTTAGCCTTTGGCTGACTGCTTGTACCATTTTTAGCGTGAAAACTATTTAATAAAATAGTGAGTAGAATTATTTTGCAAGTGCTGTCGAACTTGATAGAATATTGCCTAGAGAGGGGGAGACATTATGAGTGAACGACAAACTCGAAGTGGTCGTCATTTGCAGCCATCTCGTAATAAAAAGCTAGATAAACTATTGAATATTTTAATTGGTGTTGTGGTTGTCCTCATTATTATCACAGCAACCTATGTGTTTAAATGGCAAGATGATGCAGATCAAGCGGTGAAAGAGGAACCAGCTCAAGAAGAACAGAGCGGTGATGAAGAAAAAGAAGTAGAGAAAGAACCGACGGATGAAGAAAAAGAAGATCTAGCTGTAGAAGAAGATAAACCTTCAGAGGAAGAATCAGAACCTGAGACATCCCAGGAAGAACAAGGCACAGCAGAAGAATCAGCCTCAGATAATCCTATTGTTGAGAAGGTTATCACGAATAAAAATTGGCAGCCAACACCAACAACTCAAACAGGTCAGCATGTGTCTTCATATGACGACAAGTCTGTAGACTGGGCTGAGAAAGTAGCAACAGTATCTACGGTGACTGGTATTGACCAAAGCAATATGATCATCTGGCGTATGCAAAATAATGGTGGTCCTAATTCATCCATTGCTACTGTTTCGACCAATGATAAATCTCAAATGTATCGTGTAAGTATGGAATGGGTTGATAATGAAGGTTGGAAGCCAGTGAAGCTTGAGCAACTAAATACATTAGAAGGCGCCTATTGACGAAAATCACTCTTTTGATTATTTTTAATAGAGTTGATAAAAGAAGGGAAGTAACAGTAGATGAAAATTGCAGTAATTGGCGCAATGGAAGAGGAAGTGGAGCTTCTAAGAGCAGCATTAGACGATGCACACAGCACAACGATTGCAGGTAGTGAGTATACAACAGGAACTTTTGAAGGAAATGAAGTCGTATTATTAAAAAGCGGTATTGGTAAAGTAAATGCTGCTATGTCTACGACAATCCTTTTACATGAGTTTAAACCAGATGTTGTCATTAATACAGGCTCTGCAGGTGGGTATGATGAAGCACTTGAGGTAGGCGCTGTCGTTATTTCTGATGAAGTTCGTCACCACGATGTAGATGTCACAATCTTTGGCTATGAAATTGGACAAATGGCTGGTATGCCAGCAGCATATAAATCAGATGAGAAATTGATGAAGGTAGCTGAGGAGGCTGTAAAGGCAGTTGGAGAGCACCAGTATGGCGTTGGTTTAATTTGCTCTGGGGATGCTTTTATGAATGATCCTGAACGTGTAGAGGCTGTTCGTCGCCATTTCCCTCAAATGAAAGCTGTAGAGATGGAAGCGGCTGCAGTTGCACAAGTTTGTTATCAATTTGCTACACCTTTTGTAGTCATTCGTGCATTATCAGATATTGCAGGTAAAGAATCGAATATTAGCTTTGATGAATTTTTACCAGTTGCTGCAAAACATTCGACACAAGTCGTATTAAAAGCAATTTCCTCACTATAAACTACACAGAATGGTCAAAATGTGTGGTTTATTCTGTGAGAAAAATCACAGTTGATACAAAAAACAAATGCTACACTGACATTAATCAATCTCTTCATAATAGAATGGGAGGCATTCATGATGTTATTTTTAACAGCAGGTGTAGTCATTATTACAACTTTAATAGGTACGTTGATTTCAGCAGAACTATCTGAATCAGCACACTAGTATGACGGGAAAGCTCCTTTGCGACATAGTCATGTCGCAAAGGAGTTTTTTTATATGCCATGAAATAGGCATATTCTTCCGCCATTGAAGGATTGAATTTTTTTCATAACCATTTTACAATATATTATTCAATAGTTTTTTGGTCTCGTTTATATAGTTGATAGAGTTTAATAAGTGCCCGTTTTTCAATGCGAGATACATAGCTACGTGAAATATTTAAGCGTGCTGCAATTTCCTTTTGCGTAAGTGCATCCTGTTGATTTAAGCCATAACGGAGTGTCACAATTTCGAGCTCACGTTCATCGAGCATATGCAAATAGTGGTATAGTTGTGCTACATGCTCTTTATGCTCTAGCTTCTCTGTGGCACTTTCTTCATCACACTGAAGTAAATCGCGAATTTGCAGTGCGTTCCCATCTTTATCAGTTCCAATCGGCTCAAATAGCGAAACGTCTTTTTGCACTTTCTTTTGGGTGCGTAGATGCATTAAAATCTCATTTTCAATGCAACGAGCTGCATATGTGGCAAGTCTAGTTTTTTTATCAGGAGTATAGCTCTCAACGGCTTTCATTAGTCCAATTGTTCCAATAGAAATATAATCATCGAGTTGCTCATGTTTTGGATGGAATTTTTTAACGACATGTGCGACAAGCCTCATATTACGTTCTATTAGATCAAGACGCGCTTGCTCATCGCCACCTAAAAATCGTTCAATACAAGCAGCTTCCTCTTCTTTTGAAAAGGGTTTATGGAATGTTTGCCCCTTTAAATAGCCAAGCAACGCAGGGATTTCAAGCCATAACTGCAACATCGATGTAAAAATTCCGCTCATTGAAAGATTTCATCCTTTCCCCATTTTTCGACAGTATATGTTTAAAAGACGTGGGAAATGAAAAAAGTGCAACAGCAAATGTGCTGTTACACTTTTTTTAACGTAAATGTACTAATCATGAGTAAAGCTAAAATGGGGAAAAGGAAAAGATAAAATGCCGGATGGAACGTATAAGCTGCGAAATACGTTAAAGTTAAGAACGTACCTGCGGCTGTAATTGGTAAACCTGTGAAATAACCGTTCGCTTCGCTAATATTGAAGCGAGCTAAACGCATCGCGCCACAGACGATAAATAATACGGCCATCATCATGCCGACAAAACCAAAATCAACTAGAACAACTTCATACATTAATAATGCAGGCGCCACACCAAATGATATAATATCACTCATAGAATCTAATTGTTTACCTAATTCTGACACTTGTCCGAGCGCTCTCGCTACCTTACCATCGTAGCGATCAAGAAGAGCTGCTATAAAGATAAACAAGACACTATAGCTATAGTATTCATGTAGAGTGGCCATAATAGCCGCGCCTCCAAAGGACATATTACTAATTGTTATGAAGTTAGCTGCGTGCGATTTCATTTTCTTAACCGTGGTATCCACCAACTTGTGATAAAAAAACAAGGGGGATCACTCCTTTGCACTTAAGATATTGTACCATTATACTTCGAATGCGAAAAAATTGACAGTCTAAATTAATGGATAGGGGTTTTACTGTATGAAAGAAAAACTATATCAACGCTTGATAGAACTAACGAATGGTAAGCAATCTTCCCATCTTTTGCAGACAATAGCAAAAGCGAAGTGGAGTAAACGTATAATACCAAGCTACATGAAGTTATACGATATTAACCTTGAAGAAGTTTCAAAAAAACAACAACAATTTTCATGTTTACATGATTTTTTTACAAGAGAACTTATTGAAGAAGCTCGACCTATTGAAAAAAATCCAACTGTCTATGCCAGCCCAGTGGACGCAAAAGTGGAATCCTTTGGACGTATTGAATGGGATATGACATTTCTTGTGAAGGGTAAGCCTTATGCATTACAAGATTTACTCGGCAATACAGAACGAGCTGCACAATATGCAGACGGACATTTTATCGTTTTTTATTTAAGTCCTGCTGATTACCATCGTATCCATAGCCCGATAGATGGAGAAGTCTTACGACAATATACACTTGGTCAGAAATCTTATCCTGTGAATCAGTTAGGTCTTACATACGGTAAAAAACCAATTTCTCATAATTATCGTTTAGTGACTGAGCTGAAAGCAGCAAATAATCAGCATGTTGCATTTATCAAAGTAGGTGCAACCTTTGTGAATTCCATTGTGCTTACCAATACAACAACGAAATGGCAGAAAGGGCAGGAAGTTGGTTATTTCTCATTTGGTTCTACTGTTGTGATGCTGTTTGAAAAGGATACAATTAAATTTACGGATAATGTTGTAAAAGGAAGCCCAATTCGAATGGGTGAAGCCTTTGCAAATATGCTATAATGGTCGAATAATACGTTAAGATTAGGGGTCGCTATTTTGTATAATTTTTTATTACCGAACGAATTTGTGACGAATATTTTTGAAATTACGCCGGAAAAGTTACAAGAATTAGGGATTAGAGGAATCATTACGGATTTAGATAATACACTTGTTGAATGGGATCGTCCAGATGCAACAGAAGAGCTAATCATTTGGTTACGCATTATGAAAGAATCAGGTATTCGTGTTATTATTGCGTCAAATAACAAGGAAGCTCGTGTAAAGCATTTTGCTGAGCCATTAGGTATTCCTTACATTCACAAGGCGAAAAAGCCACTTCGTAATGCTTTTTATAATGCGCTGATACAACTAGGCTTGCGTCCACATGAAGTAGTAATGGTAGGAGATCAACTCCTTACGGATGTAATGGGCGCAAACCGCTTAGGCTTGCACACAGTGCTCGTGAAGCCTGTTGCACAATCAGATGGGCTTGTAACAAAATTGAATCGTTTCATTGAACGTCGCGTTTTTAATGATTTGAAACGAAAAGGAATTATAACTTGGGAGGAACAAGAATGATTGAAATGCCAAATTGTATTGGCTGTGGTACAACAATTCAAACAGAAGATAAAACAGCAGTTGGGTATGCACCCCCATCATCATTAGAAAAGGATGTGGTCATTTGCCAGCGTTGCTTCCGTTTGAAAAATTACAATGAAATTCAACCAGTATCGTTAACAGATGACGATTTTTTACGTATTTTAAATGGTCTTGGTACACAGCAAGGCTTAATCGTAAAAATTGTTGATATATTTGATTTTAATGGAAGCTGGCTACCAGGGCTTCATCGTTTTGTAGGGAAGAATCCTGTCCTATTGATTGCCAACAAAGCTGATTTATTACCAAAGTCAGTGAAGCCAAAAAAAGTTATCAACTGGCTGAAACGTGAAGCAAAGGCTCTTGGGCTACAGCCTGTGGATGTCCTATTAGTCAGTGCCCATAAAGGCAAAGGGATGGCAGAAGCAATGGAAGCCATCGATGAATATCGTAAAGGACAAAATGTATATGTTGTTGGCTGTACAAATGTTGGGAAATCTACGTTTATTAACCGAATTATTAAGCAGGCAACAGGTGAGGGTGAAGTGATTACAACCTCACATTTCCCAGGTACTACTTTAGACATGATAGATATTCCATTGGATGATGGTAGTGCATTATATGATACGCCAGGTATTATTAATCATCATCAAATGGCTCATCATATTGATGCCAGTGAATTAAAATATATTATGCCGAAAAAAGAAATTAAGCCGAAAGTCTATCAACAAAATGCTGGGCAAACGCTATTTATTGGTGCATTGGCAAGATTTGATTTTATTCAGGGTGACCGTTCTGCCTTTACCATCCATGTGGCAAATGATTTACCAATTCATCGTACAAAGCTTGAGAAGGCAGATGCGTTATATGAAGAGCATAAAGGAGAATTATTGGCTCCCCCAACTGCGGACTTTATCGACCAGTTACCGCCATTGGTTCGTCACGAATTTTCCATCAAAGAAGCGAAAACAGATGTTGTATTTTCTGGACTTGGCTGGATTACCGTTCAACATGCGAATGTAGTAGTAGCAGCTTACGCCCCAAAAGGTGTACAAGTTTCAATTCGTCCTTCGCTGATCTAAATGGAGGACATAGTAGAGAGAGGGACTAGAAAATGAAGAAATGGTTTGCAGTTATGGGTGATCCAATTGAACATTCAAAATCACCTGCCATGCACAATGCTTGGTTTGAGGACATGTCAATTGATGCGACATATATTCCTTTACATGTAACGCCTGATCAATTAGAATCTGCTGTTGCTGGTTTGAAGACATTAGGGGCAAGTGGCTGGAACGTGACCATTCCTCATAAAACAGCAATCATTCCGTATCTAGACGAGCTAGATGAGCTGGCACAAAAAATGGGCGCAGTGAATACAGTCGTACGAACAACAGAAGGAAAGCTGAAAGGCTATAATACAGATGGTATTGGATTTGTTCGATCACTGGAAGAAGCCGTTGGGGTTTCTCATAAAGACAAGCCTGTATTACTTGTTGGTGCTGGAGGTGCTGCTCGAGGCATTGCCTTTGCTATGCAGCAACAAGGCTATTGTCATGTAACCATTGCCAATCGTACGGTGACGAATGCACAAATGATTATTGATGAAATGGGTATGGGACGTGCTATTTCATTACAACAAGCGGAAGAAACGCTAGCTGATTTCAGCATTATTGTGCAAATGACATCAGCTGGCCTTTCCACGGGCAATTTTTCAATGCCATTTTCATTAGATCGGCTGATGAAAGAAGCAATTGTTGCGGATATTGTGTATAATCCATTAATGACGCCTTTTTTACAAGCGGCTGAAGAAAAAGGAGCAACGATTGTCACTGGCTTAGGAATGTTTGTCCATCAAGGAGCCATCGCTTTTGAACACTGGTTAGGAAACTATCCAAATACAAATTCAATGATTGCGCAACTGAAGGCGCAATTAGGAGGAAACTAATTTTTATGTTAACAGGTAAACAGAAACGTTTTTTACGTGCAGAAGCACACCATTTAACACCTATTTTCCAAGTGGGAAAAGGTGGCGTTAATGATGAAATGACAAAGCAAATTCGCGAGGCATTAGAAGTACGTGAATTGATTAAAGTACGTATTTTAGATAACTGTGAAGAGGATAAGCATGAAGTCGCAGAAGCATTAGCCACAGGCGCTCATGCGGAGCTTGTCCAATTAATCGGTCTGACAGTTGTTTTATATAAAGAGTCACGCAATCATAAAAAGATTGTATTACCAAAAGTAACGAAATAAGGTGAGACGATGAAAAGGGTCGGTTTACTTGGAGGTACATTTAACCCACCACATATGGGTCATCTTTTAATGGCAAATGAAGTATTTCATGCGCTAGAACTTGATGAAATCCGCTTTATGCCTAATGCCATCCCACCACATAAGCATGCACGTTTTGATGCTAGTAATGTTGAACGACTTGAAATGGTAAAACGTGCGATTCGTCCATTTCCTTATTTTTCAGTAGAGTCGTATGAGCTTGAGAAGGGTGGCGTATCCTATTCCTATGAGACACTTTCTGCATTGTGTAGAAGAGAGCCGAATGTGAAATTTTACTTTATCATCGGTGGCGATATGATTGATTCGCTACATACATGGCATTGTATAGATGATTTAGTGAAACTTGTTCAGTTTGTCGGAGTAAAACGTCCAGGGACAGCTGCGGCAACAGAGTACCCTATACGTATGGTGGAAATACCTCAAATCGATTTATCGTCCACACTGATTCGTGAACGCCTGGCTACAGGAGGAACGGTGACATTTCTACTACCAGAAGCGGTAGAGACGTTCATACGAGAGGAAGGTCTTTATGGAACGCGAACAGTATTTAGCGGCGATTAAGCCAAGAATGCCTGAAAAACGTTATATTCATACAGTCGGCGTGATGGAAACGGCCATCAACCTAGCTCATAAATATGGCGAGGACGTAAAAAAAGCTGAAACAGCAGCTATCCTCCATGATATTGCTAAATATGCTGATATTGAGTGGATGGAAAATATCGTTCGTGATGAAGAATTAGATGAAAGACTAATTGGATGGGGTAGTGAATTACTACATGGTCCAGTAGGTGCATATATAGCACAAAGTGAGTTCGGTATCACAGACGAAGAGCTGTTGAATGCTATTCGTTTCCATACAACTGGGCGGGCTAATATGAGCCGTTTAGAAAAAATTATTTTTGTCGCAGATATGATTGAACCGAACCGTCGATTTGATGGAGTTGATCGTCTGCGCAAAAAAGCACAAAAAAATTTGGATAAGGCGATGAGTGCATGTGTACGCCATACTTTGGCATTTTTAATTGACACAAAGCAGCCGATTTATCCTTTATCTATAGAATGTTATAACGATATGATGAACAGAGAGGATAGTGAAGGATGACTTCAACTTTATTACAAGCAGCGTACAAAGCAATTGACGACAAACATGGTGAGGATATTGTCGTTTTAAATATGCAAGGAATTTCCCTTTTAGCAGATTATTTTATCATTGCTCATGGTAACTCAGATCGCCAAGTGCAAGCCATTGCACGCGAATTACAGGATGTAGCTGAACAACAAGGCTATGAAATTCGCCGTGTCGAAGGATTCGATGGAGCTCGTTGGGTACTAGTTGACCTAGGCGATGTTGTGGCACATGTATTCCATAAGGATGAGCGTGCTTATTATAATTTAGAGCGTCTTTGGGGCGATGCACCGCAACTAGACATGCCAGAGGCCTAAGTGAGTTACGAACGCTTTGCTCATGTCTATGATGAGCTGCAAACGGATATTCCTTACAATCTTTATGTAGATTGGGTTGTACAGCATGCACCAAGCAGCCAGTACCCAAAACTGTTGGATATTGGTTGTGGTACTGGTGTACTTAGCTTGTTATTTGCAAAGTCTGGTTATCAAGTCAGTGGAATCGATTTATCAGAAGAGATGCTGTCCATTGCCGCAGAACGCTTTGCTCGTGCAGGCTACCATGCACCATTATACTGTATGTCTATGGTCGAACTAGATGGCTTTGAGGAAATCGATGTTGTCACAATCACAATTGATTCCTTGAATTATGTGGTAGAGGAGCACTCTGTTTATACGACATTAGAACGTATCTATGCGGCGTTGCGTGATGGAGGTCAGCTGTTTTTTGATGTTCACTCGTTATTTAAAATGAATGAGATTTTTTTAGATGGTCCGTTCACATATGATGATGGTGACATTAGTTATATATGGCATACGGAGCCTGCCGACTTTGAACATTCGGTTATTCATCAAATGACCTTTTATGTACGAGATGACGCAAGTGAATTATATGAACGCTTTGATGAGGAGCACGTGCAACGTACTTACACTATCGAGCAGTATATGGCTTGGTTGCATTCGATTGGTTTTAGTCATGTGGAAATTACAGCAGACTTTACAGATGAGGCACCTGATGAGGAAAGTGAACGCATTTTTATTCGTGCGCTGAAATAAAGAAAAGGGAGCTACACTGTGTAATACGCAGTGTGGCTTTTTTGATGGATAGAAAGATTAAAGTAGCGGATAGAACACTTAAACAGGCGGATAAAGAGGCTAAATTGTCGGATAAAACTGGATATAACTAAGAGGATAGCTCTCTTCAACAGGTAAATTGAAACTCCTGATGTTTTTTTATCATTTTCAACCACCCATCCATAGTGTAAGATATATATAACTCCATATGATGACCTTTCGCAAGGAAAGGATGGTACTGTGCTACAATCTTTATGGCAAAAGTACAAAAAAAGTATGTTATTCCCCAGCATACTAGTCGTCAGTGGACTTTGTTACTTCTATTTTTCGAGTTCTGACTCTTCACCTCCCCAAGAAGAGCTCATCGAAACAATCCAACCTATTGAAGAAAAAAATTTGAGTGAATCTGCTGAGGAAGCGGTTATGCAGCAGGTATTTGTGGAAATAAAGGGTGCTGTAATGTATCCAGGCGTTTATGAGCTTCAGCAAGATCAACGTATAAAAGATGTTGTACAGCTTGCTGGTGGCTATACAGAGATGGCTGACACACAATTGATCAATCATGCCCAAAAGGTACAGGATGAAATGGTTATCTACATTCCTATCAAGGGCGAACAGCTAGAGGAAGAAGCCTCTTCCCTGTTAACGCTACCTACTGAGACTAATAAGGAGCAAAAGATTAATATCAATAAAGCTGATGTAGCAACGTTAGCAACATTGCCAGGAATCGGTCCTTCCAAAGCACAAAGTATCCTTACGTATCGAGAGGAGAATGGGCAGTTTCAAACTATAGATGACTTAAAAAATGTTAGTGGGATTGGTGATAAAACATTTGAGAAGCTAAAGGATGCGATTACTGTAAAGTAATGCTTTTACAGGATGGTATATTGACGCCCCTTTTCTAAAAGGGCTACACTATAGTAGAAAAGCAAGAGAAAGTTAATTTGTTAGACAATTTTTGGAGGTAGTCATATGGAGCGAATTACTTGGGATCAATTTTTTATGGCACAAAGCCATTTACTCGCATTACGCAGTACATGTACAAGACTAGCTGTAGGAGCAACTGTTGTACGGGACAAACGCATCATTGCAGGTGGGTATAACGGTTCCATTACAGGGGACGAGCATTGTATCGAAAAAGGGTGCTATGTGGTTGACAACCATTGCGTCCGCACCGTGCATGCTGAAATGAATGCCTTACTGCAATGTGCTAAATATGGAACACCGACAAAAGGTGCTGATTTGTATGTAACACATTTCCCATGTTTACCATGTACAAAATCTATCATTCAAGCTGGCATCGAACGTGTGTATTACGCAACGGATTATAAAAATAATCCATATGCACAGGAGTTATTTGCAAAAGCTGGAGTAGAAGTAGTTCATGTACCCTTTGATGAACGTAAAATCGATTTTTTACGAGATGACAAGCTAGCTTTGTATACAGAAATGCTGCACGAGCTTCGCGAGAGTGGGATATCTGCTGAAAAATTGCTCCCATATGAACAGAAGGTGAGTGCATTATTTGGCATCAAGCTTTAAAGCATAGATGGATTATGGTAGCTCTTGCTGTACTAATAGCTGCTATTGCAGTATACAAATCAGCATGGCTACTCATTTTTTTACTGCTACTAGTCCTGTGGCTCACCATAAAAGGTGAGTCACGTTTTCTTGCAATTTTTGTGCTAACTAGTGGTCTCCTA
Organism: Lysinibacillus sp. 1 U-2021; assembly: GCF_029916965.1. NCBI lineage: Bacteria > Bacillati > Bacillota > Bacilli > Caryophanales > Bacillaceae > Lysinibacillus > Lysinibacillus sp. 1 U-2021. Next base: position 2,054,519 of record NZ_CP123966.1, on the reverse strand, counting down.
ACTTATTGTTTCCTTTCTATCAATCATCTGACGGAACCTTCCTCTTTACCGTCAACCTTCCCTATAACTTGGTCAAGTGACTATAAAATAAACGGGCAAAAACTCCGTGGGTTTGCGACAACAACACATGGCCAAAAACTTTACGTAGTTTATACTTTTTCCTCGGAACAAGAGAAAAATTTTTATGAAAATACCTCATTAACTGGAATGACGTATTCTGCAAAAGGTGAACTTGTGACTCCCTCTCCATCTGCCCATGCTTATGCCTTTTCCATGTCAAATTATTTAACGAGCAAAGGAGCAACAGGCGTTGTTGAAATCAAGAATTGGCATTATGTAGGAAAACGAACATCCATCTTCACTATTCTTGCCGAAATAAGACACAATATGAAAAAGCATATAGAGAAGACTTTTCCCAAATCACTTGTAGCAGAGGCTCAAGCACTTTTAATAGGGGTGCAAGATCAGATGGAGGATGAACTGCAGCGTGCCTATCAAAAGCTCGGTATTACCCATTTATTTGCGATTTCTGGGCTACATGTCGCGCTGATGTCTTGGCTCTTTTTTCAAGGATTACTTAGAATAAGAGTTCGCAAGGAAATGGCTACAGTCGTGCTATTGATCCTCTTACCGATTTATGGAGTCATTGCAGGGGGAGCACCTTCCGTATGGCGTGCTGTTTCTGTAGTAGAATTGATGATGTTACTGCGCTTTTTTAAGTGGGTTCTTTCGATCGATGATGCATTAGCTATTAGCTTTATAGGCTTTGTTTTGCTTGAGCCAGGTGTTATTTTCCAAATTGGTTTCCAGCTATCCTATTTAGCAACCGCTAGTCTTCTTTATTCTGGTATTATTTTTAAGCAGACAAGAACTTGGCTAGGTCGTTCTTTTTTTATCACATTCGTGTGCCAACTGCTCGTTTACCCACTATTACTCCATCATTTTTATGAATTATCTTTATCCTCATTTTTTGTCAATATTGTTTTTGTTCCACTGTTTTCCTTTATTATATTACCCTTTAACATGATTGCCTTTGTGCTATCTTATCTTTCTTTACCACTTGCTAATGTCCTATTTGCTGGCTATGAACCACTGCGTAATTGGCTGACCGAAATAATCCTTTATATGCAAGTGCTTCCTTGGCAATTATGGTCACCAGGCAAACCATCTATTTGGCTGAGTAGCGTGGCGATGGTAAGTGTTTTAGCGAGCTTTTATTATTTGGAAATAAAACGGTTCAGGAAAGCTATGTTGATCCTTGTCATCCCTGTTATTGGGATTCATTTGGCACCCATGTTGTATAACGAAACAAAGATTACCTTTTTAAATGTAGGTCAAGGAGATAGTATCGTCATTGAATTGCCCTTTAGACGGGCTGTCTATGTTATAGATACAGGTGGAGTATTGCGCTTTGAGCAGGCATCGTGGAAAAAAGCAGATAGTCCTTATGAGGTAGGGAAGCAAGTTGTCGTCCCATTTTTAAAAGGCAAGGGTATACGAACTATCGATATTTTTATTGCTTCGCATGCGGACGCAGATCATATTGAGGGAGCAGAGGAAGTATTACAGGAGATTAACATGAGGGAAATACACGTTACACCTGGTTCATTGAATGAGCCTTTAATGAATGATTTATTACGCGAAGCAAATAAGCGACATATTCCTATTAAAGAAAAAATGAAGGGGACTTCGTGGCATGTAGGGGATACAGATTTTTATTACTTATGGCCTGATGACGCCTTTTATGAGGGAAATGATGATTCTCTTGTCCTGTACATGCAGCAAAAGGCGTTTACAGCGTTATTTACAGGGGATTTGGAGCAATATGGCGAACAACAGCTGATCAAGCGTTATGGACCTTTATTGGCCAATCTCACATTGCTGAAGGCAGGGCATCATGGGAGTAAGACATCAAGCACAGAAGAATTTGTCGAGCTGCTACAGCCCCAATTAACCGTTTTGAGTGCAGGTCTCCATAATCGTTATGGTCATCCACATGAAGAAGTAGTACAACGTTTTGTCAGTAGAGATTTAGTGACATGGACAACAGGGGTGAATGGATCAATCGAAATACGTATTCGTGATAATCGCTGGTCCGTTAGCGTAAATGAAAAGGGCCTTGTCCAATGACCAAGGCCCTTCTCCTGCATAAGTCCAATTACTGTGATACAAATTCTACTATAGTTGCAATAATAAACATAAGCGTGAAAACGCCAAATGATACACCGAAGCCAACACCAGAATCGATGGCATCGTTACGTCGACATTGTATGTTTTTTCCTTCAAATGGATTCATTGTTATCCCTCCAATTCTGTTATTTATTATAAGACAACATGGTCATAAAAGCTATATCGAAAAGGTGATTTCCCCGTCTGGCAAGGAATCGACACAATTCGGTCAAAGACACAAAGGACTATGAAATCATGTATACTAATAGTATTGCTAGATGGAGGGGAAATTATGATTTCAACGGTTTGGAATACAATAAAAAAAGGTGAGCTTGCACCAGTATATTTGCTTGTTGGTGAAGAAAGCTATTTTATAGATGAAACCATTAAACGTTTAAAAGAGGCAATGGGTCCAGAAGAAGATCTGGAGATGTCCACATTTGATTTAGAAGAAGTACCAGTAGATGCAGTCATGGATGAAGCAGATACCATTCCTTTTTTCTCAGAACGTAAGCTTATTATTGCTAAAAATGCTTCGTTTTTAAAGGCAACCGAGAAAGGGAAGGAAAAAATCGATCATGATGTGAAACGATTGGAAACATGGCTGTCAAATCCTTCTGATTTTTCCGTAACGGTTTTTATTGCCCCTTATGAAAAATTGGATGAACGCAAAAAAGTGACTAAAATGATGAAAGAGCATGCATTATTTGTACAAGCAGAAACACCAAAAGAGCAGGATTTAGCCGTATGGATTCAAGGCATTGTCAAAGCACAAGGTAATAGCATTACACAAGATGCTATTGAATTGCTTGTTACGATGGTCGGAGCCAACATGCTACAATTACAGATGGAAATTGACAAGCTAACCCTTTATTTAGGTGATGGTGGCGAAATTACAACTTCTTTAGTGGAGGATTTGGTGGCAAAAACATTAGAGCAAGATGCCTTTAAAATGCTTAACGCATATTTGGCGAATGACTCTGTCGGAGCCTTGTCCATCTACCATGATTTATTGCGACAAAAACAAGAACCTATTATGTTAGTGGGCTTGCTAGCATCCAATGTTCGTACCATGTCCAATGTTTTTTATTTATTGAAAAAAGGGTATCACCCTCAACAAATCGCTAAAAATTTAAAAATTCATCCGTATCGCGTCAAACTTATGATTGAGCAACGGCATCGGCCTTCAGAAGAAAATTTGCTACGGGCATTATATCAATTAGCAGAGGTTGATTTACAGCTCAAATCGTCTGGTGGAAATCGAGAGCGCTATCTAGAGCTATTTTTATTGCGCCAACTATAGGCAAAGAAAGCTGTCCAATAAGGGCAGCTTTTTAAGTTCTCTATAAAATTAAAAAGATCAGCTACTCCTAATAGAGTATCTGATCCTTTAAACAATTACGCTTTTTTAGCAAGGCGAGACTTTTTACGAGCCGCCGCGTTTTTGTGGATAAGTCCTTTTGAAGCTGCTTTATCTAAAGATTTGAAAGCTGCTTGTAAAAGTTCTTGTTTGTTTTCAGCGTTAGCAGCAACAGCGTTTTCAGCTTTTTTCACTGTAGTACGCATTGCAGATTTAGCTTGAGAATTAGCAATGTTAGCTTTTTCGTTAACTTTTACGCGTTTAATCGCAGATTTAATGTTTGGCATATATTTCACCTCCTAAATTAGGTACGAGATGATATCTTCTCATTGATTTCTTGTGTCAATACAACAAAAATCATTTTAACAAACGCTTGGCCAAATTGCAATAGATAAATGCAAAGAATATTTACTTGACAGTTTGAACAAACTACAGCTTGAGGTGAACTGTATGCAAAATTTTAATTGGCAACGAACAGATTTAATCGATGAATCAGAAGAGGTAGTTGTCCATCAGACCAAAGAGCAAAAAGAAAAGCTTGAACAATCAAGTGGCATTCAAATTGAAGATCGGAATGCTGGTCGAGTAAAAATTACAGATGTTCTTGTAGATGCTGAAGGGGAAAAGCAAATTGGTAAAAAGGAAGGGCAGTATATTACCCTTTCTGTCCCTACGCTAACATTAGAAGATCAAGAAGGCTTTGCACAACTTGAACAAGAATTGCTTGTCAATTTCAAAAAAATGCATGACGCACTTTCTTGGCAAGAAGACGATAAAATTTTAATAGTCGGTTTAGGCAATCGCACTATTACACCTGATGCAATAGGTCCCTATTTAATTGACCATTTGCATAGTTTAGATGTCATTGATGAAAAATTTGTCATGTATGCTCCTGGTGTAACAGGACAAACAGGCTACGAAACAGGTGAGTTTGTGGCTGCTATTGCTGAACGTCTGCAACCGAAATTAATCATTGTAGTAGATGCACTTGCTACAAGAGCGAGTAATCGACTCTGTAAAACGATTCAATTAACAGATACAGGCATACATCCAGGTTCAGGAGTAGGCAATCAACGGCAAGAGATTTCCTATAAGATGCTTGGCATTCCCGTAACAGCAATAGGGATCCCTACTGTAGTAGATGCACCTGTATTAATTGCTGATGCGGTAGAAACTATGCTCCGTTCGATAGCTGCTCGTGTGGCTGAACGCAGTAAACCGTCATCGAAGCTTTCATTATCCTCATGGCAACCAGATATCAACAAGGAACTGGATATGACGTTAGTACAACCTATATTTGGAGAATGGGCGACATGGACGAAGGAGGAGCGGCAGCAGCTGTTTGAGGAAACCTTCGCTGGCTCCCACACACAATTGATGGTTACACCAAAAGAAGCAGACTATTGGATTGATCGCTATGCAAAATTAGTGGCTTCTATGCTAATGGATTGGGCAAGTGATTTATAAATAATGAAGAAACAATGCTTAGAGTAGTCCTTCTAAAACACGCTTATTTATGCGTAAAACAAGAAATTTATTTTCGTTCTAATTAACATCCCCCCTCCATACGATATGGGGAGGAGGGTGTGACTTTGCTAAAAAAACTACAATGGTCATTTGGTATATTATTGTTCTTTTTCGTATTACCTGTCATTGCTGGGCAACTTCCGTTCAACAAGCAAGCATCGACTCCGATCAAACAATCAGAAGATAAGCAAGTCGTGTTTGCTGCTACCAATTTAGCTGAACAAAGTGTACTGGAACAAACGAAAGAACCTGAACCAGATCAAGCCCTAGACCCGGACCCATTTAAAGTGTTAGTGTTATTTACCCATACGCATGAAGCATATGAACCCATGGTGAAAGCAGTGAGTGGTAAGGTAGCGACTTCTCATGAAACGGTCAATATTATGAGCCTGAAGGATAAGATTGTGAATCATTTTAATGTAAATGGTTTAAAGACGGATGTTCTTGATGTAGATATTATGAAGAAATTACAAGAAGAGGGTAAAGGCTATCATGAATCTTATAATGTGATGAGGCCATATTTAAGTAAGCATTTAGAAACAAATAATTATGATTTAATAGTTGATTTACATCGTGACTCATTAAAACATGATCTTACAACGATCTCATATAATGGGGAAAATTATGCGAAAATCGCTATTGTTGTTGGGGCAGAGCATGCTAATTACCGCTGGAATACAGCCTATGCTGAAAGTTTATCATCCACACTAAATGCCATCGTTCCAAAAATTTCTAAAGGGGTTATTTCTAAAAGTGGTGATGGGGTTGATGGGCGATACAATCAGGATTTAGCAAAGCAAATGATGATTATTGAGATTGGTGGAATTGGTAATACTGAGGAAGAGGTTAATCGTACAATTGCTGTAATTGGTAAGGCCATATCAAAAGCGTTTGTCAATGATTCAACAAAATAGACCAATCATATTAAAAAGTGGGACTCTTGTGGGCTCACTTTTTTAATATTGTATGATAATAAAATTTCCAGAAATAATTCTCATTAATTGTCTTTCCATTGCTCCATTCTTGTCTTATAATTTTCAAGTTGGCTCGCGAATTTCATGATAAAACGTTAAGTGAAGGCATATGCAAATAAAGCAAACATACTTTTGAAGTATATCCCATTTTTGGAATGCCTTTTTAAGTCTATAGCAAAATATACATATGAATTTTTAGAAGATAAAAAGTGATAACGTTTCATTTTTCTCTCAAACTTTTATCGTATTTCAATCGTCAAACATATAAGTGAATAAGTAAAAATAATAGAGAGGGGATGGTTATTAATCAAAAGGTTCTATTACGTGACAACAGGTTTTATCTTGATACGGAAGGGAATACCTTCAAAAAGCGCTACTCCCTAACATCATTTATCCGAAGCCGTGTGCGGTTATTACAGATTGTGACAGCGCTTTTAGATTGACTTCTCATTGTACAGCTAGAAAAAACCAACACATTATACCGAAACGAAATTGAGAGATTATTGAAGGAAGGAATAGTATGTCAGGCAAGTCATTAAATCATCGTTATATTCCTGGACTAGACGGGATTCGAGCATTGGCTGTATTAGCAGTTATTGCTTATCATTTTAACTTCAGTTGGGCTAGAGGTGGCTTTTTAGGAGTAGATATCTTCTTTGTATTATCGGGCTATTTAATCACCTCTACCATCTTACCTTTAAAGGGCAATCAATTAACAGTCAGCCTAAAGAAATTTTGGGTGGGACGATTTAGAAGGCTACTACCAGCTGCCTACGTTATGATTGTTACATCATTTGTTTGGGCAATGCTCTTTCATAAAGAGCTTCTCCATACTTTGCGCGGGGATGCATTGTCCTCCATTTTTTATTCAAGTAATTGGTGGTTCATTTTTCATAAACTCTCTTATTTTGATAGTTTCGGTTCTCCATCACCTTTAAAAAACCTATGGTCATTAGCTATTGAAGAACAATTTTACTTGATTTGGCCATTGCTCTTAATGATTGGACTTTTTGTTGTTAAAAAACAAAATAAACTAGCAAATATCGTCTTTTGTGGTGCCCTTTGTTCAGCATTCGTAATGGCATTACTCTATCAGCCAGGCGCTGATCCTAGTCGTGTTTATTATGGAACGGACACACGTTGTTTTGAATTATTAATAGGCTGTTGGCTAGCACTTGTTTGGCCAATGAAACGACTATCTTCTCAAAAATTATCAGCGAACCATGTGAAGAAACTAAATACGATGAGTTTCATGGCACTTACTATTTTTTTAGTAAGCATAGTGTATGTGGATGAATATCAATCCTTTCTTTATAGAGGAGGCATGTTTTTATTTTGCTTGAATGCTGCCGTTTTGATTGCATGTATTTCTCATCCAGTCAGCATACTAGGAAAAATATTAGCATGGAAGCCATTATGTTGGATAGGCTCTCGTTCCTACGGCATTTATCTATGGCATTATCCTGTCATGGTTTTAGGGACACCCATTCATGAAATTGGTAATCCCTCCTATTGGCGAATATTCCTGCAGCTTTTACTAATCCTGATGATTGCAGAGCTATCCTATCGCTTCATTGAGATGCCCATCCGAAAAGAAGGGTTCAGAGTCTATTGTCAAAAATATCTGATTTGTAATAAAAATAAGTGGGGAAGCCTTACTTTTCCACGAAAAATATCAACGGTTATGGTTCCTCTTTTCCTGCTTGTATTTTTCACAGGCATGACAGGTGTAGTGGGTGAAAGTCAGCAACACCCATCTAAAACGCTGCCAACAACGATAAAAATTAATGGCGAAGAGCCTACAGCCAATCTGAACAAGCAGGACAAACAAGCTGAAGCCTCCACTGACAAGCCTTCTCAAAGTAAGGATGAGGGAGGAGAGGATGTTCAGGAGATAGAAACACCTAAACAAGAAGAAAATAACACCATTATAGAGCCTGAAAAGGATGAGTTTTATCGTGGCATACTAGCCATTGGCGATTCCTTAATGATTGATATTGCCCCGAGCTTACATACTATGTATCCGACTATTACAATCGATGGAAAAATAGGCCGTCAAGTTTCGCAAGCTGTAAAACTTGCCCCAAATTATGCAAGTTTTAATCAACCTAATCATGCCGTCATTCTACAATTGGGGACAAATGGTTATTTTACGACTGACCAAATGGATGCCCTCCTTGAAGCTTTTTCAAATGCCGATATTTATTTAGTGAATACACGTGTGCCGCGATCTTGGGAAGCAAAGGTGAATGAAGCTTTACTGCAAAAAGCACAGGAACATGAGCGAATAACACTAATTGACTGGCATGCAGCAGCCATCAATCACCCTGAATACTTTGCCCCTGACGGTGTACATTTAGAGAAAAAAGGGGTAGAAGTTTTAACAAAGCTCATTCAACAATCCTTAAACAAATAAAATAAAAAAGTCAGTATACACAGTTTTGTCTGCGTAGCTGACTTTTTCTATATCTGACATCTTTCTTGGAGTGTTACTATTTCAAAAAAATTGACCTTAAGACTATTTGCTCGGCCTATTTACTCTATTGGTTGTTGATCCTGTATAGTAAGCTTAACTAATTGATCGGTCCCTTGAGTACGAGGAAAATAGTTCAGTATCCATTCTTTCTTTTTAGGATCATAGTTTATGTTTGTAATGATGGGATTGTGTTCAAGTTTTTTGGCTACATGGATGATGATATCTTTTGGAGAAAGCGTACTTTTTACGGTGGAGGGTAAAACCTCAATCTTCTCTGTATTTGTTTGACCAGGGTAAGATTCATCAATCGTATCTGCCCATACTTTGACATAATCCCCTATCTCTAACGTTTTGGTTGTTGTTACCCAAAGTGCATCTACAAATTGTGTATTGGAATCATTTGAAGGGACAGGTTCATTGCTTACAACGAGGAACCTGCTTTCTTGAGTGGCTGTCACATATCCTTCAATTGTTGCCGCCTCTTTATTGTTTATATGGTCTTTTGGTGTGCCACATCCAACTAAGACAAGAAGCACCAACCATCCTACTATGAATTTTTTCAACCGAATCCCTCCTCTTGGCAAGTAGACGCATTTCCATCTATATTGTCACACATCGTGTGCTACCGTAGCAGATTTCTCTGTATTTACATCCTTAATACTGTAAAATTTAAAAACGATGTGAAACACTGAAAGTATTGATATTATAGGCTTTCAAGTCTAGTTGCTGTTGTACTTTGCGTAACGTTCATAGTATAATTCATTATAGTTTAATTAGGAGTGGAAAAGATGAACCGAGAAGCACGTTTAAAACGACAAGAGAATATACGAAATTTCTCTATTATTGCACATATTGACCATGGGAAATCAACGCTTGCTGACCGTATTTTAGAGCAAACAAAATCTTTAACTTCCCGTGAGATGAAGGCACAGCTCCTCGACTCAATGGATTTAGAGCGTGAGCGAGGCATTACAATTAAGTTAAATGCAGTTCAATTAAAGTACGAAGCAAAAGACGGCGAAGTGTATACATTCCATTTAATCGACACACCAGGACACGTCGATTTCACATATGAAGTATCACGTAGTTTAGCTGCTTGTGAGGGTGCCATTTTAGTTGTGGACGCAGCACAAGGGATTGAAGCACAAACACTAGCAAATGTTTACTTAGCACTTGACAATGACTTAGAAATTTTACCTGTAATCAATAAAATTGATTTACCTGCAGCTGACCCTGAACGTGTACGTCAAGAAGTAGAAGACGTTATTGGATTAGATGCCTCTGAAGCAGTTTTAGCTTCTGCAAAAGCAGGTATTGGTATCGAGGATATTTTAGAGCAAATCGTAGAGAAGGTACCTGCACCAACTGGTGATCCAGATGCTCCACTACAAGCTTTAATTTTTGACTCTGTTTACGATGCTTATAAAGGTGTTATCATTTCGATTCGTGTCATTAATGGTACTGTCAAGCCTGGCGATAAAATTCGCATGATGGCAACCGGTGCGGAATTCGAAGTTATTGAAGTTGGGGTACATACACCAAAAGTTGTGCCACAGGCTGAATTAACAGTGGGGGATGTAGGGTATTTAACTGCATCTATCAAAAATGTAGGAGACACACGTGTAGGGGATACTGTAACCTATGCAAATCGACCTGCAGCTGAGCCATTAGCTGGTTATCGCCGTTTGAACCCAATGGTCTACTGTGGTTTGTATCCAATTGATACAGCCAAGTACAACGATTTACGTGAAGCGTTAGAAAAGCTAGAGTTAAATGATTCTGCTCTACAATATGAGCCAGAGACATCGCAAGCACTTGGTTTTGGTTTCCGCTGTGGATTCTTAGGATTACTACATATGGAAATTATTCAGGAGCGTATTGAGCGTGAATTTAATATCGACTTAATTACAACAGCACCTTCCGTAATTTACAACGTTCATATGACAGATGGTACCGAGCTTAAAGTTGATAATCCATCCTTTATGCCAGACCCACAAAAAATCGATCGTGTCGAGGAACCATATGTGAAAGCAACCATCATGGTACCAAATGATTATGTGGGAGCGGTTATGGAACTTTGTCAAATGAAGCGTGGTAATTTCATGACAATGGATTATATTGATACGTCGCGCGTAAGTATTATTTATGAAATGCCATTATCAGAAATTGTCTATGATTTCTTTGACTATTTAAAATCAAATACAAAGGGCTATGCATCATTCGACTATGAACTTATTGGTTACCAGCCATCGAAATTAGTAAAAATGGATATTTTATTAAATGGTGAGCAAGTCGATGCACTAAGCTTTATCGTACACCGTGACTTTGCCTACGATCGAGGCAAAATCATCGTAGAAAAATTAAAAGAATTAATTCCACGCCAACAATTTGAAGTACCAATTCAAGCAGCAGTTGGACAAAAAATCGTGGCGCGTTCAACAATTAAAGCCATCCGTAAAAACGTATTAGCGAAATGTTACGGGGGAGATATTTCTCGTAAACGAAAGCTTCTTGATAAACAAAAAGAAGGTAAAAAACGTATGAAACAAGTAGGCTCAGTCGAAGTCCCTCAAGAGGCATTCATGGCTGTGCTGAAAATGGATGATTCGAAGTAAGTTTGATATAATCAGGGTTTATAAGGATTTAAGCAAATAGTCTTGTATCAGGTGGGTGGAGATTGCCACCATTTGCCACCGCATTGAAATTGTGCAAGCAATTTAAAAATCTTTAGCGATGGCATCAAAAATATAGGCAGCATCTCTTGCCATCTTCTGTGTTAAATGGACATAGCGGTCTTCAGTAATTGCTGATCTGCTATGTCCTAATCTTTTTGACTTGTTTTTATTGGTTGTCCATTTTCAGTTAGCATCGTTAATAATAATGCCGAGATACTCGTATTTATTGAGTAACTGGGTATTTGGCTACTATCAGCTGCTTTTTTTTCAGATAGTTGGCTAATTTACAGTGAATCTTTTCACAGAGTCTCGAATCTCCTACTTTTAATTAAGTTATCTTCTCCTTACTCTTTTTCTTTTCTCTTCAATTTTTCTGAATAATAAATAAACTATTGTAATTATAAGATAAAGTATGACAAAATTTGATATCACATTATTATCACTTTTACTGGCTATATATACATATACCCCTACTACCACCGCTAAAATTAATGGCTTATATATTGAATTCATAATCAATCCACCTTTTCTTAGTGTTAGAAATAATTCACAATATTCTCTTGGAATATATAGTTTATAATATTAAAATTTTAAATGTTAATCTATAATTAATTATCATATATGGAAATATTTATTTAAATTAATTATTTATGAGGTATTATTAAACTAAAAGAGATTAATTAAGAAGTATAATATTTGTGAAAAATCATAGAGAGGGGGAGTTTAATTTAAATGAGAAACGTGTACTTGTTATTTGCGATTATCGGCACAGTATTCCCGTATTATTTTTTGGTGCAATTCTTGAACAAAAACGGATTTGATTTAGGGTTATTAGTAGATTTATTATTTGCAAACTCGATATCGACCTTCTTCGCTGTTGACTTTTTTATTTCATGCTTTGTTTTTATAATCTTTATGTTTAATGAGTCAAGAAAGTATAACATTAAAGAAAAGTGGATATGTCTATTAACTTTGTTTACAGTTGGTTTATCGCTGGCATTACCGTTATTTTTGTTTTTTAGAGAGCCATACATAAAGAAAGAAGTGTTGTTAAACTCCAATGAAAGAACGTGAAAATCTTCCATTTTCTTTGGTGTAGTATCTATTTTGTGTTACATGGATGGAAAACGGGGCAGGTTAGATGAACAAGCGTAAATAATTCTACAGTCCTTATTTAGATAGAGATTCCATTAATGAGAGGGAGAAAATGAGTAATTTCAGAGGGATAATCTTAGAAGCTATTCGAATGCTGGAAAAGAACGATTCAAGCTAAAAAACAATTAGTAAAGCTACTATTTGAACGCATAAATAACCAATTAAATATTTCACCTCAAGATGTTGAAATTACAATTTTTGAAACGCCTAAACATAATTGGGGAATAAGAGGGTTACCTGGGGATGAATTAGCACTTAATTACAAAGTAAATATTTGATATAAAGCCGCTATTTTTTTAGAGTTAATTCGACTATGTGAAATGTGCTCTGTCTTATTAATTATCTGACCACTAAAAATCGGTAAATGAAGAACCTATAAGGACTAAAATAATCTACATAACTTTATTTAATGAATGATTCTAAATAATGCTTGAAGCAATGGGTTTGTCGCTATTCATAATTTATTTACTATTTTTAGGGAGGAGAAAATTGTATGAGTTATATCATAGACATTTCACATCATCAAGGAGATATTGATTGGTCTGAAGCGGTTAAAGATGTTGATTTGGCTATCATCCGCACACAATATGGTACAAGCACAATTGACCGTAAATACGTTCAAAATATAGAAGCATGTATTAAGTACAAGGTACCTTTTGGTGTTTATATTTATGTTACCTTTAAAAATGGTACTGAGGCATTGGAACAAGCAAAAGACTTCTATAACAGAGCAAAAAACTATAATCCGCTATTTTATGTTGTAGATATCGAAGAAAGCTTTGGTGCTAGTGTCCAAAATATCGTACAAGGCACACAGGTGTTTATTGATTATTTAAAAAGTAAGGCTGTAAAAGTCGGGCTATATACAGGCCATCATTTTTACAAACCTTATCTGATGGATACCGTTAAAAATTATGATTTCCTGTGGATTCCTCGCTATAGTGGCTCTAGCTCACCTGGACTAAAGCCAAACTTTGCTTGTGACTTATGGCAGTACACAGACAAAGGGATTGTAGCAGGTATTAAAGGAACTGTAGATTTAAACCAATTAAATGGATCTAAGTCTTTATCCTGGTTCACAGATACTGATAAGAAGAAGGAAATAGCATTGTCTCAGTATGAAGAATTAAAGAGAGAAAATAAACAACTAAAACAGGAACTTACTGAAATGAAAGAGTTATTAGTTGGGATAAAATCAAATGCTAGGGTATCACCAGCACATAAAGAAGATTGGGAGTGGGCCATTGAAGAGGGAGTTATACGAGGCGATGGCAAGTGTATGAATCCTACAGATACACTCACAAGACAACAAATGGCAACGATGCTCAAACGGTTCTATGATAAATTTATTAAATAATAGCATTGTCTCGCCTATAAGTACCTGAGAACTAGCAGCAAAATATTTAGCCTAATATTGAGTGTATTCGTCATAAAAGGAATCACTATTTATAGTGATTCCTTTTATAGTGGGACCAACCTGTTTGAAATTTAGTGAAACAATAGGAAAAACTTGGCTAATAAAAAAATGGGGACTCCTACAATTATTACGCCTGCAAAGAAATAACAAAACAACATAAAAACATCGAAAACCGCACCAGCTAAATCATCAATGAATTTTAACATTTCATTCCCCTCCAAACATAATAAGTATTAGCATTTATAATCTCTTTATTGCTTACCAATCATCATACTGATCTAAAGTCTTTTTTAGAGTCTTATCCCACATATCGAGAGTCCCGTAAATTGTTATTAGGATATTTTCATCAGATGGTAACACTTGAAAGCTAAGTGGAAATCATACTGAATATTCATTGTAATTTGTCATACCCTAAACCACGAAGCTTGTGTGTATCTCCTAATAACGACCCTGTAAATCTTTTGGAAAGTGTTTTATATTGTATGCATAAAGCATGTTATTGACTAAAGATTTGTTTTTTACATAAAGTTCTTGTGTAATCGGATAGAGCATTTTTTACTTCTATATTCGAAATGGTAGTGTTCGTTTCCATATCATATGGTGACTATTTGCTCCCCAATAGTTTTCAAGGATAAAATCAGGCTGTCCAAATTTCTTCTGCCAGATCATTTGCGCTTGTTTATATCCACTATCTAAACAAAAACTAGGAACCCTTCGATTTTCTAACGTTAGGAGCATTTTCTGTAGTAGTATGGTGCCGATCCCACGATTTTGATAGTCAGGATGAACAAAAAGGGTGCCGATTTCTAGACAATTGAATAGTTCTTCTTTGATCGTTTGTTGAATGATTTCGTTGGCTTCACCGCATTCGATAGTACCTATTATGTCATGGGTTTCTTCATTTAAAGCTAACCAGAAAAATCTTTTTTTGCCCTGGCTTTCTAAGTCCATTGCTACATACTGTTTTTTCGTTTCCCATTCATCCTGTTGATCGTCCACTAGCTCGGCAATCCCTTCTTTTTTATAAGTATCCCGAATGACAAGATCAAAGAATTCGTGTAACGCCTGGATGTCCGACTGTTCTGGACGTCTAATAAGTAATTTCATGATTGCTTGCTCCTTATAATGGATGTCGTTGGTGGTTTAGTAGGGATCGAGCTCGATGCACATCCACATCTAGTAAGTCATTTATATCTTGCTGTACTGCGGTCAATCGATCAAGTGCCAGCTGTAACCAATGATCGGAGGCATCATATTTTTCAGCGTGCCATAGCAACTCTCCATAACAAATGGCAGCACGAATAAATGTGATATGGTCATTCAGCAGATTTGCCAAATGGGTGGCTTGTTTGAGACATGCTTCCCCTTGTTTTACCTTGCCATAATCTAAATAGCGAAGTGCTTTCAAAAATTCCGTGTTGGCTTGCTGTATTATCTGTTCATTCGTATGTTGCATGACAGATCGCTCCCATCCGTTATTTTTGTTCACGTTATGCATACTACCAGTCTATTTTAATGATTATAACATGTTCCCCTTATTTGGTTAATGATGGGGTATGTTAAAATGCAAGAAAGACACTTGGTCATCAAAAGGAGAGAATTCCATTGAAAGATTCAGAAAAGAAACTCGATGCAGTATTACAGCAAATGCATGATTTTATTGATGAACTTCAGGAGCGGGAGTCAGCCTATCCCATGGTTTTTTATCATCAATCAGAAGAGGATATTAGCCAATTTGTGGATGGTGGGTGGTCATTGCCAGCAGAGTATGTTTATTTTTTGAGACATTATGTTGTGGAAAGGGTTACATGGGCTACAGGTGATTATATTAATCTAAATATCTATGGCGCAAGAGATTTAATACGTGGGCAGGAGGGCTATAATTATAATCCGGTGACAGATGAGATGATTGAGGATTGGCCACATGATTATTTAGTCATTGCCACAGATGAAGGCGATCCCTATTGTCTGGATCTATCAAGAGGTGATACGGCTGTTTTTACCGCTCTTCATGGGACAGGCAGTTGGCATTTTTCCATGGCTTATGACAATTTAATTTTGTTCCTTGAAAGTGTACTGATTCCACCTGGTTTAGAAGACATGTTGCCTGAAGAAAGTTCTGTAGCGTACTATGAACTAACTATTACTGGGGACGGAAAAGATAAACTAAAGACATTATTGTTGCTAAAAAAATTATTATCTTATGATTATTCACAAGCGAGAAGGGCTTTAGAACAGCCCCCGCTAGTAATTTATAGGGGAGTTGAAGCAGGTGCCTTAAAGTTAGAAGCCGAGTTACAGGCTATCCGTGCAGATTTTCAAAAAAGGAAAATTAGCCTAGCTGAATTTATTGAATGAGGGAAATTAACAAGAATGATGGATATCCCTCCTCTAAAGCAGGAAAGGAGGTGTAAGGATGAAAATTAACAAAGCATTAGCACAACACTATCAATGGGGTGCACAGTGTGATGGCTGGCATCTTGTTCAAAATAAGGAGCTTAGTGTGATACATGAGCGAATGCCTGCTCAAACAGCTGAGGTAAATCACTATCACCATCATGCACAGCAGTTTTTCTTTGTTCTTTCAGGCACAGCTACAATAGAACTGAATGATCAAAGAATTGAGTTAAAGCAGCATGACGGAATTGAAGTACCTCCACATGTACCACATCAAATGCGAAACGATTCACAAGAAGATGTAGAATTCCTCGTGATATCGCAGCCAAATAGCAGGGGAGACCGAGAGCGGCTTTAACTACACGAAAGTAAACTTCATTCTTTTGCATGAAGCCATTCTTATCAGCTGCTTGTATAGTAGGGAGGGTAAAGGGGTGCTTAAAGATGAAGATTACGAAGGTAAAATTATATGCCTATGATATGCAAAAAATGGAGCAGTTTTATGTTGATTTGTTAGGCTTTACTTTGTTAGAAAGAACAGCTGACTATTTTACAATAGCCATGGGGGAAAGCAGGATGACATTTGAAAAGTTGTCTTCTAAAATGCCAAAGCAGTATCATTTTGCATTAAATATTCCTAGTAACTTATTTCAACAGGCAAAGATTTGGGCAGAAGAGCATGTAGGCTTGCTGGATTCAGAGGGGCAGGATGAAGTCTATTTTGAGTTTTTAAAAGCATATGCATGCTATTTCTACGATCCAGAAGGCAATATAGTGGAGCTTATTTCAAGACAGGAAATAAATCCAAAACATGCTGAAGTTAATTTTTCTGTAGAGCAAGTGTTACATATTGGAGAAATCAATTTAACGTCAGATGACATTCAAACAATTGCTGAAAAATTAAAGAAATATGCTATAAACCCTATAGCAAACAAGGAAATTCAACTGGATGGCCTTAATTTTCTAGGAAACTATGAAGACGGAGCCAATATCCTATTAGGACCGAGTGGACGTCTGTGGTATTTTTCTGATAAGAAAGCAGTTATCAGTCCAATTAGTATTGAAATAGACGAAGCTTTACAATTAAATATGGATGAAGAAGGTCAATTAACGCTTCTGCAACTTTAACATCATAAACTTATTGTTGATTAAATATATATATATTTGTATATTTATTCAAAATAAGGAGGGTGTTATATGTATATAATCAAAGAAACAAATCCGACGATAGACTCGTATAAAGCATTGCACCAAACAACTGGCTGGAATGCAAAAGGGCAGTATACGTATGAACAATTATACAAGGCTATTTGTAATAGCTGGTTCAGTACATCTATATATGATGAAGGCAATCTAATTGGCTATGGACGTATTATCTCTGATGGTATCTATCAAACATTTATCTGTGATGTGATGGTGCACCCTGATTATCAAAGAAAAGGAGTTGGCACAATGGTGATGGATGCTCTTTTAGAGCAATGTCAGAAAGAAAATATAAAATGGGTTCAATTATTTTGTGCCAAAGGTAAACAACCTTTCTACCAGAAGCTTGGCTTTAAGGAACGTGAAATAGATGCTCCTGGTATGATGTTGTTTTATACGGAATGAATAAAGGAGCTAGAATCGTTGAAAGCAAAATGCCTAAAAATTTATGAATTTGGAAATCCGCAAGAGGTTGTAAGGCTAGAGAATAAAACAATCGAGCCTCCTCAAGGTCAAGAAATTCTTGTTCGCATGCTAGCCAGACCGATTAATCCCTCAGATTTAATCCCAATATGGGGGAAATATGCTCATAGAATCACTTTACCAACTATCCCTGGCTATGAGGGAGTAGGAATAATAGAAGCTGTTGGACCGCTTGTTTCACCAAAGATTATTGGACAGCGCGTATTACCGTTAAGGGGGGAGGGAACTTGGCAGGAAGTAGTGAAAACGCAAGCAGATTTTGCAGTGACTATTCCTGACACGATGGATGATTTTACAGCAGCACAAATGTATATTAATCCAATTACAGCCTTCGTAACATGCTCAGAGGTACTTAATTTACAAGCAAACGATGTCTTATTAGTAAATGCTTGTGGTTCTGCCATTGGACATCTTTATGCTCAACTTGCGAAATTGCTAGGCTATCGACTTATTGCAGTGACACGAAATAATCAGCATACTGAAGAATTACTGCAACTTGGGGCAGCATTTGTCATTGATACCTCTCAAATGCCACTTTACGAAACCGTTATGGCATTAACAGATGGTAAGGGAGCAGATGCAGCAATTGATTCGATTGGTGGAGAGGCTGGCAATCAGCTTGCCTTCTGCGTAAAGCCCGAGGGTATTTTTTTAGCTATTGGCCTTTTATCGGGTATTCAGGTAAATTGGACAAACATTGTGAAGGAAGCAAAGGTACAAGCGAGGATGTTTCATTTACGCCATTGGCAACGTCAGACGTCAATTGAAAAATGGCAACAAACGATGCAACAGCTTATATACCTTGTACAGGATGGCTCCTTAAAAATGATGAATGTACATGCTCATTATCCATTATTGGATATCCATAAGGCAATCGATGCTGTTGAGGGAACTAAAAAAGGAAAAGTATTTTTAACGAATGTTGATTAAATAACATACTACCGTCGTAGTTGAGCTACTACGTGTAGTATGTTTTTTTATAGGGACATGAGTGTTTTTAGCTCTGGAGAAAATAGTTCATACATTGTCCTGCTCCAAAAAGTGAGCAAGTCGCTCAAAAGAAGTGAGCCTCCGCCCAGATTAAAGAATTCACTAGCAATAGTAGTAACATATCTTTAAAACTAACTAAATTAGTAATTTGAGGTAATAAAGAGGTATGATTAGGCTAGGTGTTTTGAAATAAAGGAGTATAGATGATGAAGAAGATCAATCAACTAAAAAAGTCAATACAACGACTGAGTGAAGCTGATGCAAAGAAGATGCTGCTTTTAACTTTAATAAATGAACAGTCAAGAGACAGCATGTTACAGTTTTTATTACAACAAGCCGAGGAGCGGGATCCTTCAAAGGTACAAACGGTGCATATTGTATTCGGTCATTCACCTGGGGGGAGCTTGAAAGCAGCCTTTCGTAATCCTGACTATGCTAAGTCCGAGGAGATTATTGTTGTGCCAGGTAATTTTTCTGTTGGTCCTTTGAAAGATGTACATACACGGGACGGAATTGAAGCTCGTTTTCAATGGTTGGAACAGCGCTATTTAATAGAAGACGATGGATTGATGATAGGTGAGCGGGAGATGAAGGAAGCAATAGATAAAATTAAAAATATTCCCCCTCATCAGGATATAATCGTTTGGACTTGTCAAAATGCTCATGAGCAAATAGGACTTCGACTCGTTTTGGCGATGCTCAAACAGAAAACAAATGATATCTATGTATTAGATACTTTTCAGTTATTTCATGAGTTGTATACTTTACCACAGTTAGCAGAGGATCATTATCCAAGATCAACTGGTGAAGTCAGAGCAGAGGATTTATGTTATTTTTATGAGCATTTCCAATCACGGCCATTAAAAGAGGCATTGAGGCACTCCCTATGCAAAGAAGGGCTAAATCTGTTAATGGATGATTACGATTGCATACATACCTGGAAATACCATGAACTTTGGGGCAATAACAACGAAGATAGAGAAGATGACTTGATCATTGCCTGTGCGAAACGTTTACAGGAAGAACAAGAGGAAATTCATTATCAAGTTGCAGCTAGGTTAATTGGAGAGGTAATGGGGCATATGGAGGAATTGAGAGAGGTTGAATGGATTGACTATCGTCTACGCCAATTAATTCAGCAAGGCATTTTTTCTTATCAAGGCGAGTTAAAGGGAATATTACACTATAAAGTAAAGTTAGCAGATGCAACGAACTATAATCCTTCATGATTTTTATGATATAATTTTTTTGATATAGACGGTTAGAAGGAGTGAGATCATTGTTAAAAACTGAAGTATTTGAACAATTAAAAACGGCAATGAGAGAAAAAGATACGTTAGCGAAGGGTGTATTATCCCTTTTAAAGTCAGCATTAGACTTAGCTGAAAAAGAAAAGGGAGAGGCTTTAACAGCTGACGAAGAAATAGCTATTATTAATCGAGAGGTCAAACAAACAAATCAAGCTTTAGAAGGTGCACAAACGGCAGGGCGAGCAGACCTGATTGAAAAAGAGGAAGCCAAATTGACACTTTTGAGATCATTTTTACCAAAGCAATTATCAGAAGAAGAAATTGCAGAGAAATTAGTGGCAGCTGGTGTTGGAAAAGGAATGAACATGGGAGAAGCGATGAAAATTGCAAAACCATTGCTGACAGGTCAGGCTGAAGGTGCCGTTATTTCAAAAGTTGTGAAGAGTATTATTGCATAAACTTCTACCACTACGGTAGAAGTTTTTTTATGGATGGAAAAATCCGCTATCTCATAATTAGGATAGCGGATTAGTTATATTTTATAACTTGAATTTTTGAATAATATTGCGAAGCTGTTGCGCCATTTCAGCTAAGTTGTTCGAAGAAGCGGTTATTTCTTCAATACTTGCGGATTGCTCCTCAGAGGCAGCTGCTACGTTTTGAATATTGCCTGAAGCTTGTACAGCTACAACCCCCACTTGTTCAACAGAACTAGCAATACTACTAACACCTTCATTGATATTGGACATCACGTTATTGACATGGTCCATTTCTCTCGTCAGTGCAGTGACTTGGGCATAGATTTCAGCAAATGCCTCTCCGGATGCATTGAATGTTGTGGAGCTTTCGGCAAGATTACTGCTACTGATAGCCATTGATTTGACGGCTTGTGAAGATTCCTCTTTAATCGTTTCAATGCGTGTTCGAATACTGTTAGTTGCCTCCAATGATTGATCGGCTAATTTACGGACTTCTTCCGCTACAACTGCAAAGCCTTTACCGTGTTCGCCTGCACGCGCTGCCTCAATCGAAGCATTTAATGCAAGTAAATTCGTTTGATCCGTAATCTGGGTAATCAATGTCACAATATCCCCAATTTCATTTGTGTATGTGCTTAAACGTTCTACTACAGCTGCTGACTCTTGAATAGCCTGAGATGTTACAGCCATTTTTTCAGTAGCATCTTGGATCGTTGTGTTGCCTTTTTCTGATATAGCAGATGCTTGGAATGCCTTATCTGTAACATCGGTTACACTTGTCACTACCTCTGACATTTTGTTTGAGATGGTTGTAATATGACTATCTACTTCTTCAATCGAAGAGGTCTGCTTTTCCGAACCCGCTGCAACCTCTTGCATAGAAGAGGTTATTTGCTGAATGGATGCACTTGTCTGTTCAGAGCTTGCTGTTAATTCCTCCGACATGGCGGCCACTTGTTCAGCATTTTGGGCGATTTGATGAATCAACGAGCGTAAATCTTCCGTCATATTTTCTATCCCTGAAGACAGCTGGGCAATTTCATTGGACCCTTTTATTTGGAGAGGTTCGACGGCTAAATCACCTTGTGCAACTTGACTGACATAGCGAGTCATTTTTTTGATTGGCTTCGTAATACCTACACTAATAAAGTAAGCAACGATCACGCCAAAAATAATAAATATAACTGTAAGAATAATACAGATCCATAGTGTTTCCGTTTGAAGTTCAGCGATGAAGGAGGCATCCATATCTAAACCGAAAATAATATCTGTATCTTTAAATGGGATAAAGATGGATTTGTGGATACCATACTCATCCTTATAAATATCACTTGTTTGTGTATTACCAGTAGCTACGGCTTCATGCATTTCTTCACTAAATACATAATCTTGCTGATGATTGTCGGTATTACTTAGAGCGACGATATGTTCCTTACCATTTGCTTTAGAAAGGATATAGGCGTTTTCAACATCATATTTTTTAACCGTTGCATTCAATTGATCTAAAAGCTTTTTGTATTTGTCAGGGCTACCATTATCCGCTGCCTTTACATCATTTTTCTCAATATCTTCAAAAATCGTTGTCGATGTAATCTCTAAAGTAGATTCAAATTGTTTAATAACAAAGTTGTCAATAATGCGGTAAGAAACGGCAAATAACACAATACTAAAGAGCAAGGAAATAATCGCTATTGGAATGGTGAAACTGGCTATATATTTATAGAGTAAAGAGCTCTTAAATTTAGTGACGATACGCAATGTGAGACGCCTCCAGTACTTTAAGCTTTTGCTGTAAGAATTGAATCATATCAGGAATATGCGCTGTCTCCGTATAAGGTGAAATTGAGAAGAATTTTGCCGCTGCAACTGGAACATGTTGTGTTGTATCACTTGTATGAACGGTGCAAACTCGTGTTGTGTCACCAAAGAATACTTCGTCTCGACCTTCTCCAATAATTTCAAAGAATGAAGCGTTGATGCCATTAATATGTTCAATTTGATCTTGTGTATAATGACCAGCTTGTTCAGCTTGCCAATTCAGCCCATCTGGATACAAACGGAAAGCTGTTACAGGACCGATATTCATTTCATTCACCACTTGTAACATTGGTGTTTTATCAGCTAATTGAGCACGGAACGCTAAATTCACTCGTACATAATTAGCTAATAGTTGTTGATAGCCCTCTTTGCCGAATGCCTGTAATGCAGCAAAAATTGCAATGGAGCTACCCATACGAGAGCATTCTAATGTATAGCCAGTATGATAAGAGCCATAGCCACGATTGCCTACATATGGCGTATCAAAGTCCTCAATATCTAGTAGCTGTAAACTTTTACCTTCCTTAATTAAGAATAGACTAGTTAAATAAGGTGTTTGTCCAAGCTTTTGGAAGTCAAAGCAAAGACTATCTGCAATGGCTAGATGTTGCATACGTTCATGGATTTGTGCTAATCCTTGTAAAACCTCTGCCTCGAATTGGAGTGGATTTTTATTAAAATCATAATCATTGAAGAAGGCATAAAAACCACCTAAAGCCGAATCAGCATGAATATGTACTGGTTGTAAGTTGTATTTCTTCTCAAGGGTTGTTGTGACTTCTTTGATGGCTTGGACATCATCAATACCAAATTGATCAGTAGCACCTGTTGTCGCTACTACATAGACAGGAATACCGCCATTTTCGATGACTTCTGTCATACGTACTCGTAAGTCCTCCACATCCATCGAATGATCTTTACCCGCTTTTACACGCACTAAATGTTTACTGCCGATACCCACTGCTTCTACTGATTTTAAAAGACTGTAATGGGCATTCTCTGAAGCAAAGCAATATAAATTAGTAGGAACACCATCTTCTTTTGCTTGTGGGAATTGTTTTGCAATGGCAAGACGAAGTCCACTGAAAACAGCACCTTGTCCACCCCATGTTGTGTAGCCAAAACTTTTTGTATAATCATAGCCTACTAATTTAGACATCATTGCGACTACTTTAACCTCACACTCAGCTGCAGCAGGACCATAAACATCCCATAAATTATTGCCATTCAATAGCGCATTTGTAAACTGTCCTAACACTCCAGGAATACTTGCCATTGGTAAAACATTTGTTACAAAATTACGTGTATGATAAGGGTGTCCTTGCATTAAATGTGTCAATTCTTTTACAACTTGATCTAGTCCAATCCCAGTTGTTGGCACTTGATGCTCTTGCATAAGCTCTTGATAAAAATTAGCAGATCGCTCTTTCATTGGACCAAGAGTTGTCTTATTTGGGTTCTTTAATTCATCTAATGAGGAAACAATTTTCTCTAATAGGGACAAAAAATTCTCTCTTTGTTGGATATTTCCATCTTCGCTCTGGAATAATTGTTGGATATTTTGCATATTCATCATCCTTTTATAGTTCATATTTCCTCTATTTTTACTTCCATAAAAATAGGACATTATACTAAAGGTATAATAGCATATTTTAGCAGAGATGGTGATTATATTTTACTGAAAAAATATTTATAGACATTTCTGAAAAATCTAAGTTTTATTGACAAATTCTAACTATGTTACTGCAGCTTGATTTTTAAAGAAATATCTTAAAATGAAAAAGGATGATGATATTATTATAGGAAAAACTTTAATAGCTATTACTTTTTATCTATTTGCCTAGTTAAAAGAAAAAATCTGCACAAAGAAAGTGCAGATTTTAAGAATTTCGTTATAGTTTGTTTATTTTGTGGTTTCAAAATTATAGACATGCTGTGCTTGTTTTTGAATCATTACTTGAGGTGTTAATGTTAATAACTTATTTCTCAGGCTAATTAAAAAACGATTATTCATCTGAGCCATTTTGCCAATATTCCATGATTGCTTAGAGTAGTTGGCAAATGCTTGAGTGATATTTTTAAGATATTCATAGTAAACTCGATGAAAGCTATGGAAGACAAAGAAAAAGAAAAAGAAAAAGATATTTTAAAAACAGCAATCAAGATGGATAAGATTTTAGACAATATGGAATATATAAATGTTCCTGTTAAATACAAAGACATTCGCAAAGACATACAAGTAGGGGTTACAGATGCAAGAAAAGCAACAAAGCTTATTAAAGACGCTAGTAAAGAGGATAAACCGAATATGCAAGAAGCTGTACTAAAAAGTACTCCACATTTATCGGGTGTAGATGGGGAAAATTGGGATAATGCACTTTATGAGTTAAGTAAGGAAAATAAAGATGTTTATCTTAAAGCACTTGATAAAATAATGAAAGAACATGCGGAATAATATAGTACTATACAACAATTATAAAGGAATTATTTCGTAAAATTAGTTCTTCAACTAACAGGGTGCTTTAGTTCAATAAGAATTAAACAACTTTAAAGAGCCTTACTACACGCTAGAGTGTAGCAAGGCTCTTATATTTTTATAATAATATTAAACAATTTTATTATCGGTTTACCTTTTAAACGTCCATAGAAGGGGATTTTTAATTAACTATTAATGGATTAGACATACCATAACATGAGAACCTAAACAACTAGCACACGCAACAGCACCTACAACATTGCCACCAAATATTACTGACGCACATGCGGCACTACAAATTTGTTTTGTTAGTTCAGGGGCATCATACCAATAGTTTTTTAAGCATTCCCATGAATCACTCCAATAACCTGCTTTAGCACTATTAGTTGATAAAAGGGAAACTTCTGAATTTTCATCGAAATAAACTTGTTTATCAATTACTTTATTTGTACCTACTTCAAGAGTCATACCAAGCATGTCTTCATTGTTTAATGTTGCATAAGTAACATTGATTTCATTATTCTCTATATCTAAAGTTGATTTCATAATGATAAATTCGCCAACTTCACCAGTGGTTTTATCATAAGTAGTCAATAATCGAATATCAAAACTTTCATTGTTCTTTTTATAAGGAATCATCAAACCATCTTTATTCTTACCGTAATCCATATACTCAGTATTTTGCCAATCAAAGTCTTCTCTACTGTATTCACTATGTGTGAAATTCTCTGCAATATCTAAATCCTGTTTCACTTCATTTACAACTACTGAGTCATTAAGGAAACCATTCTTTTCAATTTGCAAAGGTGCTTGTTGTGAGCAACTATTACAATCAGTAGTGTCAGTAGTTTCATTTTTTTCTTTAGCTAAAGCACCTAAATTTACAGATAGGGGTTGAAATGCTAAAAACATAACCATTACAAAAAAGATCAATTTTTTCTTCATTTACTATTCCTCCTAAATTTAAATTTACTTTTTTTTGAAAAATTTGTACCACGGGGTACCTATAAAGAAAACAGCAAACAATAGGATAAGAAAATCATAGGTTTGTATCCCATCTGAAAAAAGGATAAGCAATACGGCTATAAATGCCAATACTCTAAGTAGGACTGATTTTTTCATTTAAGACCCCCATTCTTTTCTGATATTTCGGGAACGGTTGATATACAAAAACCATTCATGGAAAATTCTAACATAAAAAATATTTAATTACCATAAATATACCAATTATTTTATTTTCTTTTATACTACGAAGTATATTCTGTTCTACTAAATAGGTGTAACATTAGATATTATTTTTAAAATATATGTGATATATAATTTACATAAAGTAAACTATATTTTACTCCATATATATGGAGGTTAATATATGAAAAATCATGTAAAAATTGCACGTGTCAAAGCAGATTTGACACAACAACAATTAGCCGATGCAGTAGGAATATCAAGACAGACTGTACTACGGATAGAGAAGGGGAGTTTTAATCCATCCTTGAAGCTTTGTTTACTGATTTGCTATACAGTGAATGCGACATTGGATGAAATATTTTGGGTTAATCAAGGAGATTTTGAATAGAGATTCTAAATAACCTATTTTAATGTAGAAGGAGCAGAGGGAAATGAATGTAGAAACAACTTTGATAATGATGGAAGCTGAAAGACAACAGGCTCAGATTAAAGTGCTAGAACAAATTAAATTGGCAACATACGATAAAGTGATCGCCCAATTGGAGAAAATTTCGCAAGAATAAAAGAATTTAATTACAATTACAAAGGTTTAAAACAAAGACAAAATAAATCCGATTCCACTATAAGCTAGTTTCCTTTTCATTCACTGTGTCCCCTTTCATCCTAAAGATATATGGTTTTAATGTATGTTATCTGAAAAACAATATCAATGTTGTTACGTATTGAACGTCATTAGCTGTTTGAATACCGAAAAAATACTCATACTACAATCGAGGTGAGAGCATGTATAAATTATTATCACATAACGATTTAGACGGAGTAGGGTGTGGGATTTTAGCCAAGCTTGCTTTTAACGATGAGGTGAAGATACGCTACAATTCCATTACTGCACTTGATCGCGAAATCGAATTCTTTTTGGAGAATGAGCAACAGAAAACATTTTTGTTTATTACAGATCTTTCTCCAAATGAAGAGAATGAAAAAAGGATTCATGATTATTATCAGGCGACTGGTAATGTGCAATTGCTGGATCATCATAAGACAGCACTCCATTTCAATCAATATGAATGGGGAAAAGTATTAATTGAGGACGAGCAAGGCTTTTTAACGTCAGCTACATCTTTATATTATCAATACCTGGTTATCCATGGACTATTAGAAAAAACAGAAGCCGTTTCTGAATTTGTAGAGTTAGTAAGACAATACGATACATGGGAATGGGAAAAGAACGGCAATTTACAAGCGCAAAGATTAAATGCACTCTTTTTTCTAGTGTCTATTGAAGAGTTTGAAGAGAAGATGCTTGAGCGTTTAAAAACAAGTGATCACTTTGACTTCGATGATTTTGAAAAGAAAATTTTAAGCATGGAAGAAGAAAAAACAGAACGTTACATTCGGCGTAAGAAACGGGAACTTATTCAAACCACTTTGGGTGAATACTATGCTGGGGTTGTCTATGCAGAATCCTATCTTTCTGAACTTGGCAATGAATTGGGAAAGGAAAATCCGCATCTTGATTATATTGCGATGATTAATATGGGCAGTAAAAAGATATCCTTTCGAACAATCCATGATCATATTGATGTGTCAGCAATTGCTGCCAAATATGGTGGAGGTGGGCATCAAAAGGCTGCTGGCTGCTCATTAACGGTGGAAGCTTACAACCAGTATGTAGTGGCAACATTCCATATAGAGCCTATTCCAGAGGATGCTAAAAGAAATCGCTATAATGTAAAAGGGTCTACGTTTGGGAGTTTCTATAAAAATCAGCAAGATGAAATGTTCGTGCTTTCTTCAAACGATGAGGTTGATTGGATAATTGAAAAAAATAACATGCCACTGACACAATCCTTTGCGAGCTTTAATGAAGCAGAGTGGTTTTTAAAGCGAAATAAACAAGCATGGCTAGTAAGAGATGATCTCTTTGTGGACTATTTAATGCGTGAAGTCAATAAAGTTCGTCATCTACATAAAGGGATGTAAATCCTTTTATACATAATGAATCTTCAACATAGAAGGTTATATAATGCATGATTGAGCACTACAATGAATCATAACGATTTTTATAAAAATGAGGTGTACGGTTGTCCAATGATATGATTCGAGTTGTGGATTTGGATAAGGAAAATCGGAGAAGTAAGAAATGGCTTATTATTGTGATCCTTTTATTAATGATTGCTAGTGGATCGACGCTGTATTTGTGGTGGGATCAGGATGTGAATTTTGAAGCCTATAAAACGGATGTGGGGAAAACAGCTAGCAATAGCTTAGGACGGTTAACATTAAATGAAGTGATTATAGATGACAATCAAATTTTACTGAATGCAACTTTCGAACCTGGAAAAGAGTTTAAGCCAGACCATCAAGTGTTTTTCTTTCCGCAAATTCTCGTCAATGGTCAAGATTATATGGTTCGTAATGGAGGACAGTCCATAGCAAAGTCTGCCAACGTCTATACGATATACAATAGTATTAAAATGGATGATTTTCCGACTGATGAACAATTAGAATTAGTTATTCGTTATAAAGATTGGAATGTTGAAACACCAATTGAGAAGCCATGGGAATTTCAGGTAGATGCTTCACAAGAGCAATTACAACAAGATCGTGAAATCTTTTCTATTGATAAAAAAGTGAAACATGTTGATCGGCAGGAAATAACTATTGATAAAGTTGTCTCCACACCTATTTCTACAACGATTTATTTTCATACTGAGGAAAGTGTTGTCAATGATGCGCTACACTTTAAAATCCAATCAAAATCTGGACAATCATGGACTTTTGCAACACCCTATCCATTAAATAAAGAGGGTACTAGGTGGGGAAGTCGTGTAGATGCACTCTATCTAACAGAAAAAAAATACACTTTAATTCCAATCAATAAAGAGGGTAGTAAAGTAGGTTCTGCAATTAAAATAAAGAGAGATGAATAATGAAGTAAATTTTACAAACTCTTAACCTAAAAAACATAGCCTTCCGTGTAAGATGAAATAAAAGATATGGAAAGTAGTTGAGAGTTTGCGAAGGCTTTGGGAGATTTTTTTTGTTGCTTTAAAATTGGGCTGTACCTCGTTTGGAGGCCCAACAGCTCATCTAGGTTATTTTCAACAGGAATATGTACAGAAACGTAAATGGCTTTCTGCACATGATTATGGTCAACTTGTTATGTTAAGTCAATTTTTGCCCGGTCCTGCATCTAGTCAGGTGGGGATGGGAATTGGTTTACTTAGAGGAGGAGTGTTAGGAAGCTTTCTATCATTTCTTGGTTTTACCTTACCATCCGTTCTGATACTTATACTTTTTGCCTATTTCTCCAAGTATACAGAGTTAAAGATGGATTGGATTCATGGTTTGAAGTTAGTAGCAGTGGCGATTGTCGCCCATGCTATTTTTGATATGAGCAAAAAGCTACTCTCGACAAAATGGCATTGGTTGATTGCTTTATTGACAATGATAACAGTATTGACATGGCTAAATCCATTTGCTCAAATCGCAGCAATATTGATTGCTGCTTGTTTAGGCTTTCAACTTCTAAAAAAAAGTGACGAGGGTAATACCTCAAAATTAGTTCTTATACCTATTTCTAAAACAACTGGCACGGTTTTAGTAGTACTTTTTTTCATGCTACTCCTAGGTTTACCTATATTAAGTGCCTTATGGCATCATGAGTGGATTTCCATGATAGAGAAGTTTTATCTTGCAGGTGCCTTAGTATTCGGTGGCGGTCACGTAGTTTTACCTTTACTGGAAACACAATTTGTTCAAAGTGGTCAAATAAGTACTTCAGATTTTTTAGCTGGCTACGGTATGACACAAGCAGTTCCAGGACCTTTATTTACATTTGCTGCATATATCGGTATGGTTATTGCAGGCGTTCCAGGAGCAATTATTGCTACTCTTGCAATATTTTTACCAGCGTTTTTGCTAGTGGTTGGGGCGCTACCATTTTGGATTAGCCTAAGTCGAATTGCACGTCTTAGAGGTGCGATGGCAGGCGCGAATGCGGCGGTCGTTGGCATTCTAGCCGCTGCTTTTGTAGATCCTATTGTGACACAAACCATCCTTAGCATGTTAGATATTTTCATAGTGGCTATTTTTTTATGGTGTTTAATTCGGTGGAAAATACAGCCTTATTTATTGGTGCTGTTAGGAATGGCTGTGGGCATCATTTTTTATACATGAAAAATTCTGCACTTTCGATTGTTAGATTCTAACTAATAATCGGAGGTGCAGTTTGTTTTGTCATTACAGAAGCAATATTCATTAAAAGAACCTATGGGGTTTCATAGCGTTCCTTCTATCGATTCGTTATAATGTAGAAATGGAAAAGACTTAACGGGAAAGAAGGGATTGCTATGGCACGAGGTGTTTACATTCATATTCCTTTCTGTCATCAAATCTGCAATTATTGTGATTTCAATAAATTTTATTTTAAAAATCAACCAGTGGATGAATATATAGAAGCGCTTGGAAAAGAAATGGCCTTGACAACAGAAAAACATCCTGAAAAAT
Organism: Lysinibacillus sp. 1 U-2021; assembly: GCF_029916965.1. Lineage (NCBI taxonomy): Bacteria > Bacillati > Bacillota > Bacilli > Caryophanales > Bacillaceae > Lysinibacillus > Lysinibacillus sp. 1 U-2021. The sequence goes on along the minus strand of NZ_CP123966.1, from coordinate 2,023,970 downwards.
TCCATAACATCGAGACGATTTTTCTGGGTGGTGGAACACCGACAGCTTTATCTCCTGAGCAATTGGACAAACTACTAACGTCTATTCATACGTATATTCCAATGAATAGTGTGACAGAATTTACATCAGAGGCAAATCCGGATGAATTGTCTGCAGCCAAATTGCAGGTGTTGTTTGACGGTGGTGTTAATCGATTAAGCATGGGTGTACAATCTTTTGACCAAGGATTACTACAGAAGATTGGACGCACTCATAGTAATGATCATGTCTATGAAACGATCGCCTTGGCAAGAAAAATTGGCTTCCGTAATATTAGCATTGATTTAATGTATGGTTTACCTGGACAAACAATGGCTCAATGGAAGGACTCCTTAGCCAAAGCTTTTACTCTTGATTTGCCACATTTCTCCGCCTATTCTCTTATTGTGGAACCCAAAACGATTTTTTATAATCAGTACGCTAAAGGGAAACTGTATTTACCGACAGAAGATTTAGAAGCGGATATGTATGATGTGCTGATGCAACAAATGGCCTTACATGGGCTTCAACAATACGAAATTAGTAATTTTGCAAAGCCTGGGTATCATTCAGAGCATAACAAGATTTATTGGGATAATGATGAATATGCGGGGTTTGGTGCAGGGGCACATGGGTATTTAGCAGGTATACGCTATTCCAATCACGGTCCATTAAAAAAGTATATGGAAGCTGTTGAGGCAAATGAGCTACCAATTGTCCACGCACATGAAGTATCACAAGTGGAAAAAAGAGAAGAACAAATGTTTTTAGGGCTAAGAAAAACAGAGGGTGTTATGCACACTTTATATGAAGAGAAATTTAAAACACCGATGTCTGCCCATTATGATGTGGTAATAAAAGATCTAGTGTCAAAGGGGCTTTTAGAACAGGATGAACTTGGTGTACGCCTGACAAGAAAAGGACGTTTTGTGGGCAATGAAGTATTTCAACAATTTTTGCTAGAAGATTGAGCGATATCGTTGACATAAAATGTGGGATTTGATAACTTAATAATAGTATTAGCACTCCTCTTAGTTGAGTGCTAACAGAGGTGATAATCATGCTAACAAATCGGCAGTTACAGATATTGCAAGTCATTGTAGACGACTTTATTGTGTCTGCGCAGCCGGTAGGTTCTCGCCAAATCTCCAAAAAACAAGGGATTACATTTAGTCCAGCCACTATTCGAAACGAAATGGCGGATTTAGAGGAATTAGGCTTTTTAGAAAAAACGCATACCTCCTCTGGTCGAGTGCCTTCGGAAAAGGGTTACAGATTTTATGTAGATCATTTGTTGAGTCCTCAAGGTATTAATTCCAAGGACATTCAACAAATTCAATCAATTTTTAATGATCGACTAGTAGAAGTAGAGCATATTATCCGAAAGTCAGCCAACATTTTATCAGAGCTGACATCTTATACTTCCATACTTTTAGGACCTGATGTCCAGAGGCATCGTGTTAAACGGTTTTCAATTGTCCCCCTTTCTAGCGACACAGCAGTAGCGATTATCGTGACGAATAATGGGCATGTAGAAAACCGCATGTTCACTCTACCACCTGACTTTACCGCTTCTGATTTAGAGAAAATGGTGAATATCTTAAATGATCGCCTTATTGGAGTTTCATTAGAAGATCTCCATAAAAGCCTTGAAGCTGAAGTGCTAGCCGTGTTACAGCAACATGTTCGATCAGCGGATGATTTTATTCGCGCACTTATCACAGCAACAATGCATAATTCAGAAAGTAAAATTTTCTATGGTGGGAAAACGAATATGTTCAACCAGCCAGAATTCCATGACTTAAATAAAGTCCGGATGATTTTGGACTTAATGGAGACGACTAGCCAAGTGCAGTCACTTTTCCATCCGAATGAATCAGGTATTCATATTCGGATAGGCTCAGAAAATAAACAACTAGAAATGGAAAATTGCAGTGTCATTACCACTACCTATTCTATTGGTGATGATCAACAGGGAGCCATTGCTATTATTGGCCCTACACGTATGGATTATAAGCGTGTTGTGGCTTTATTAGACGTAATGCGCTTGGATTTAACACAAGCCTTTATGAAGAATCGTAGTGAATGATAATGAGGAGGATTCAAGTGACGGAAACAACTGAAAACAAAGATTTAGTACAAGAAGATGTACAAGCTGAAACGACAACTGAGGAAGTAGAGCAAACAGAAGTTCAGGAAGAAGCAGAGTTATCAATTGAAGAACAGTATGAGGCTAAGCTGGCTGAACTACAAGCAAAGCTGGCTGATGAGGAAAATCGTCACCTACGTTTACGTGCTGACTTCGATAATATGCGCCGTCGTAATCAGTTAGACCGTGAGGCAGCTGAAAAGTATCGCGCCCAAAGCTTACTATCTGATCTATTACCAGTCCTTGATAATTTTGAACGTGCTTTACAAGTTGAGACAACTTCTGAAGAGACTGCATCGATCATTAAAGGAATTGAAATGGTGTATCGCTCTTTAATTGAAGCAACAGAAAAAGAAGGTCTACAAGTCATTAAAGCTGAAGGTGAGCAATTTGATCCAACGGTTCACCAAGCTGTTATGCAAGAACAAGATAGTGAAAAAGAAACGGGTATCGTCTTACGCGAACTACAAAAAGGGTATATCTTAAAGGATCGTGTATTACGCCCAACAATGGTATCTGTGAACGAATAGTCTTGCACTATTTAATCAATTAAAATTAGTTAGAAAACGCATCCCTTGCGTTGACATAATAGGAGGAAATTTTAATGAGCAAAATTATTGGTATTGACTTAGGAACAACAAACTCTTGCGTTTCTGTACTTGAAGGTGGAGAACCAAAAGTAATTCCAAACCCAGAAGGAAACCGTACAACGCCATCTGTTGTTGCCTTTAAAAATGGTGAACGTCAAGTTGGTGAAGTGGCGAAACGTCAATCAGTAACAAATCCTAACACAATCATTTCTATTAAATCAAAAATGGGTACAGCTGAAAAAGTAACAGTAGAAGATAAAGACTACACGCCACAAGAAGTATCTGCAATGATTCTTCAATACTTAAAAGGCTATGCTGAAGACTACTTAGGGGAAAAAGTGACAAAAGCAGTTATTACAGTTCCTGCTTACTTTAATGATGCACAGCGTCAAGCTACTAAAGATGCTGGTAAAATCGCAGGTCTAGAAGTAGAGCGTATCATCAACGAACCAACTGCTGCAGCTCTTGCTTATGGATTAGATAAACAAGATCAAGATCAAAAAGTATTAGTATTTGACCTTGGAGGCGGTACGTTTGACGTATCTATCCTTGAGTTAGGTGACGGTGTCTTTGAAGTACTAGCTACAGCTGGTGATAACAAACTAGGTGGAGATGATTTCGATGACGCAATTATCGAATATCTAGTAGCTGAATTCAAAAAAGAAAATGGCATTGACTTATCAAAAGATAAAATGGCGATGCAACGATTAAAAGATGCAGCTGAAAAAGCGAAAAAAGATTTATCTGGTGTAACATCAACTCAAATCTCTCTACCATTCATTACAGCTGGAGAAGCAGGTCCATTACACTTAGAAATTTCTTTAACGCGTGCGAAATTTGACGAAATTACTTTACCATTAGTAAATCGTACAGTAGGACCAGTACGTCAAGCATTATCTGATGCAGGTCTGTCAACTTCTGAAATTGACCAAGTTATTTTAGTTGGTGGTTCTACACGTATTCCAGCAGTACAAGAAGCAGTACGTAAAGAAACAGGAAAAGAGCCTCACCGTGGTGTTAACCCTGACGAAGTTGTTGCAATGGGTGCTGCAGTACAAGGTGGCGTATTAACAGGTGATGTGAAAGACGTTGTATTACTTGACGTAACACCTCTTTCACTTGGTATTGAAACAATGGGTGGCGTGTTCACAAAATTAATCGACCGTAACACAACTATCCCTACTTCAAAATCTCAAGTTTTCTCTACAGCAGCTGATAACCAACCAGCTGTAGATATTCATGTTTTACAAGGTGAGCGTTCAATGGCAGCTGACAATAAAACATTAGGTCGCTTCCAATTAGCAGATATTCCACCAGCACCTCGTGGTGTACCTCAAATCGAAGTAACATTCGATATTGATAAAAACGGTATCGTATCTGTAAAAGCAAAAGATCTTGGTACGAACAAAGAGCAAACAATTGTGATTCAATCTGATTCTGGTTTATCAGAGGAAGAAATTGAACGCATGGTAAAAGATGCTGAAGCTAATGCTGAAGCAGATGCTAAACGTAAAGAAGAAGCAGATCTTCGTAACGAAGCAGACCAATTAGTATTCCAAGTGGATAAAACAATTGCTGACCTTGGTGAGCAAATTACAGAAGACGAGAAAAAATCTGTGGAAGATGCTCGTGATGAATTGAAAAAAGCGCTTGAAGCTGGTGAATTAGAAGGTATTAAAGCAGCTAAAGAAAAACTAGAAGGCGTATTACAGCCACTAGTGATGAAAGTTTACGAACAAGCGGCAGCAGCTGCTCAAGCAGCTCAAGGTGGCGATGCAGGTGCAGACACTGATGCTGGTAAAAAAGATGACGGTGTTGTAGACGCTGAATTCGAAGAAGTAAAAGATGATAAATAAGAAGTAACACAGTAAAGTGAAAAAGCCAAAGACCGCTTGCGGCTTTGGCTTTTGTCATGATGTGAGGTCACTTCACGTAAATGCACCATTTATGGGATAGTTGCATACGTTAGCTGCTAGGAAGTGAATATCTTCATTATTGGAATTTATAGAACCTTTAATCGAAAAAATGAGGCAGTTTTTTCAACTGCATGTTACAATAGATTTTATGCAAACAGAGCGGAGTGTGAATCATGGAGAAACGCGATTATTACGAGGTGCTTGGTTTAACAAAATCGGCTACAAAAGATGAGATTAAAAAAGCATACCGTAAATTATCAAAACAATATCACCCTGACCTTAATAAAGAGCCAGGTGCAGATGAAAAATTCAAAGAAATCGCTGAAGCATATGAAGTATTAAGTGACGACCAGAAAAAAGCACGCTACGACCAATTTGGTCATGAGGATCCGAATGCTGGTTTTGGTGGTGGCTTTGGAGGGGGCGGCTTTGGCGGCTTCGAGGATATTTTCAGTTCATTCTTTGGCGGAGGTGGTCGCCGTCAGGATCCAAATGCGCCACGTAAAGGGGATGATCTGCAATATCGTATGAACATCCAATTTGAGGAAGCTATTTTTGGAAAAGAAACAGAAATAGAAATCCCAAAAGATGAAACGTGTGAAACATGTCACGGTTCAGGAGCAAAACCAGGCACGCAACCAGAAACATGTTCGACATGTAAAGGTGCAGGACAAATCAATCAAGCAGTGGATACACCATTTGGTCGTATGATGAATCGTCGTACATGCTCAACATGTCATGGAACAGGTAAAATTATTAAAGAAAAATGTACGACTTGTCGTGGAGAAGGAAAAGTCCAAAAACGTAAGAAAATTAAAGTGACGATTCCAGCAGGTGTGGATGATGGACAACAAATTCGTGTATCTGGTCAAGGTGAACCAGGTATAAACGGTGGACCTGCAGGGGATTTATATATTATGTTCCGCGTTCAAGGACACAAGGATTTTGAACGAGATGGAGACGATATTTACTTCGAGTTGAAATTAACATTCCCTCAAGCAGCACTTGGGGATGAAATTGAAGTACCAACAGTCCATGGGAAAGTAAAATTACGTATTCCAGCTGGAACACAGTCAGGTGCTCAATTCCGTCTAAAAGATAAAGGTGTTAAAAATGTTCATGGTTATGGTATGGGTAATCAATATGTGACAGTAAAAGTGATGACACCAGAAAAATTAACGGAAAGACAAAAACAATTACTACGAGAATTTGCAGAAATTAGTGGCGATATCCCTGAAGAACAAGGTAGTTCACTATTCGATAAAATTAAGAAAAAATTCCAAGGTGAATAATTAGAGGAGCTGAAGAGCTACGTGAAGTGGTCAGAATTATCCATTCATACAAAAAATGATGCGGTAGAAGCAATTTCGAATATTTTGCATGAAGCAGGTGCAAGTGGTGTTGTCATCGAAGATTCTGCAGAGTTTGCGAAGCCACGTGAAGATCAATATGGTGAAATTTATGCGCTAAATGAAGATGATTTTCCGAAAGATGGCGTGATTGTTAAAGCTTATTTATCAGAGTCTAGTTTTTTAAATGAAACAGTCGAAGAAATAAAAGCAGCTATCACAAATTTAACGAACTTTAACATTGATATCGGTGAAAATGTGGTATCCATTGTGGAAGTCAATGAAGAAGATTGGGCAACTGCCTGGAAGCAATACTACCATCCTGTTAAGATTTCTGAACGCTTTACTATCGTACCGACATGGGAGGAATACACACCTGTTTCAACAGATGAACTAATTATTGAATTAGACCCTGGTATGGCATTTGGTACAGGTACCCACCCAACAACGGTAATGTGTTTACAAGGACTTGAAAAGGTCATTAAAGAAGGGGATACAGTTGTTGATATCGGTACAGGATCGGGTGTATTGTCTATTGGTGCAGCATTACTTGGTGCCAAAAGTGTGCATGCGCTTGATTTAGATGAGGTTGCTGTACGTTCAGCGCGAGAAAATGTAGCATTAAATAAAGTGGAAGATAAGGTGGCAGTGTTCCATGGTAACTTATTGGATACTGTAAAAGAACCAGCAGATGTAGTAGTCGCTAATATTTTGGCTGAAATCATCATGTCCTTCACAGATGACGCGTATACAATTGTAAAACCAGGTGGATTATATGTCACTTCGGGCATCATCGGTGCAAAACGAGATGATGTGAAAGTAGCACTAGAAGCTTCAGGCTTTGTGATTGAAGAAGTATTATTAATGGAAGATTGGGTAGCCATTATTGCCCGTCGTCCACTATAACATGACTGAGGAAGCGCCAAATCGTGAGCCGTGTGCTTGTGATTTGGCGTTTTCCTTTCTTGCTAGAAAGGACTGTGTGGCATGCAACGTTATTTTATTGAGACAGCTATCGAAAATGCACGTATTAGTGGAGAAGATGCACGGCATATTGAACGAGTGATGCGTATGAAGCAAGGCGACAACATTGTAGTTGTTGCACAAAACACTGCGTATATATGCACAATTGAAGGATTTGAAGGGGATGAGGTTGTCATTGAAGCGACTGGACAAACAATCCCTTCCCCAGAGTTACCCATTCAAGTAACAGTAGCATGTGGTTTACCGAAGGGTGATAAGCTGGAGCTTATTACCCAAAAAGCCACAGAGCTAGGAATGTTTGCTTTATTACCCTTTGAAGCTGAGCGCTCCATTGTGAAATGGGACAAGAAAAAAGGAGCAAAAAAGCAAGAAAGATTACAGAAAATTGCTAAGGAAGCTGCGGAACAAGCTCACCGTACGCATATTCCAACAGTTTTTGAACCCATATCATTTAAACAGCTAGTACAACAAATAGATCAATTCGATGCCGTTTTTATTGCTGATGAAGAGGATGCAAAGGCTGAAAAGCGCACAAGGTTTGCGGAGAAGCTAAAAAACGTGTATGATAAGAAATCGAAATCAATGCTTATTATCTTTGGTCCTGAGGGAGGCATTTCTCGTCAAGAGTCGGAAGCGCTATTACAAGCAGGCGCTCAAACGATGTCATTAGGACCGAGAATTTTACGAGCAGAAACAGCGCCATTATACGCACTGTCTGCCATATCCTATGAATTTGAATAACAGCTATGTATAATTTATTATCAACATAACTTAGAGAAAGCCACTTAATATTATTAAGTGGTTTTTTTACGTAAATCATATTTGAAGGGGTCTGCGTTAAATTCCTGCTTAAATGGAGTTTTAGCCCATTGTGTAAGATCAACCGGGAAAATCACAACCTCAAACATTCCAAATAAAATATGTAAAAGAACAAGTTCAATGTCCATACATAGATTTAATTGCGACATACTCTAGCGATAGGAGAGCTCACTAATACTATATTGAAATGAGGGAATTTTTTGAGTGAACAATTTAATCAAATTCAACCTTGTCCAGTAACATCAACTGAACAAATACCCTTAACGAATGAGATTACACCACTAGTTACTACACCACTTACGACGCCAACTATTAAAATTCCAGTTGTACTGGCAGAACCAACACTGCAAATCGTTGTCGAGTCGGATATTACACTTAGTCCTGCAGCGACAGAGATTAAACGAGTGAAAAAGAATGTCTTTCTAAATCAAGTGAAATTGGTACCAGTTAGCTTTGCGCGTATTGCTAACACTGATTTCTTTAGAGTAACACGAGCTAAATTATTTGTAGCAGGACATATTCGGAAAAATATCGAATATGCTTCATCATCATGTAATGGGGCACTTCAGGATAGAATTGCTGATGTTCCGTTTTCTGGTTTTACAGATCTTATTTTCCCACAAACACCTGGAGGCGCAACACCAATCTTAGGCATTTCCGAGTTTGCTGAAGCGAACTTCCTTAACGAAAGAACACAAATGGATGCTCGATTAGATAAGGCTTTTTTCCAAAATCTCGTTAAATACAATGAACAACCATTTGGTGAATTAGTAGCAGCCAATTTCTTTGAACTTGATTTTTCACCGATTATGGCAGCTCCTGAAGAAGCATTCAGCACATTACGTGAAAAAATTGTATTAGAACTTACTGTAAAAGTATTGCAAGTTCAACAAATCCGTTTGGGCGCTGGAAGTAGTGTAGTAACACCTGTTCTACCAGGGCTTACTCCACCAGCAACACCAATTGTTCCTGATATGATTCCGCCTACTGAGCCTTGTTAATTTTTTTATGTAGTGGAGCAAAAATGGTAACAATAATACTGATATAAAATCAAATATGTTGTTGGGCAGTTGAAAGTTCACTTTTACTCGAACTTTTAACTGCTTTTTTTGGCAAGATAAGGACATGCGTCTTCCAATTGTATCTCATGGTGGGACTGTGACAAAAGTAAAAATATTGCATAATATGGATTGTAATTAGTATTGTAGATTTTCAATTGTCCTAACATAATCGTATCAGAAGAATTAGCTAATGGATTAAAACTTAATTAAAAATTGATGGTTATGCTTTTTTTGTCAAATCATTATTTGGGAGTGAATGAATGGCAACTCCATGGATTAATTTTAGAGAGATGAAAAAAATATCCTCTAAACAAAATAAATACACTGAGTGGAGGTATCAAACTAAAATAGATGACGAATCTCCATTAGAACAGACTTTTAATGGAAATAATAATCTGCTTGATGAAAAAGAATATAAACCAATTACAGAGGAATCAACTTTAACAGACCATATAATCTCTAATGAAGAGCTCTCCGAACCTATGGAGCCGACTATTGAGGAAGAAAACGAACATCACCCAAATTTTGAGAACTTCAGGGAGGATGCTAGCCTAGCAGAGCTATTACCATCTAATGAAGATCTACCTATATCTAAAGAAACAAATGTTGAGCAAGAAAACGAACATCACATAGATATCGATGAGAGTCACACAAAAGTGACCTTAATAGAGCAATTAGCGTCCATACCCATACCTATAGAAGCGAATGTTAAGGAGAACGAAGAAAATTTCCGACATATGGATGAGAACCATGTAGAGGAATTCACTTTAGACCAGATAGCATGCAATCAAATCGTACCCAGTCCAACAAAGGTAGAAATTGACCATCTACTAGATAGTGATGAGAACTCCCTTGAAGAACAAAATTCAACAGCCCAATCAGACAATAATCCAAAATCTTTCAATAGAGCTCTGTCAGAGGCTGAAAATAATATGCATTTGGATGATATAGCAGAAAAGGAGAAAAACAATCCTCCAAATCGTAATAAAGAGATTGCAAAGTCTTTACAAGGAGAAGTATGCACCATTATCCAAAAAAGTCCCTTTTCTACTTATGTAGAAATTAACGATTTTCTTCATGCTCCTATTTATGGTGATAATGTTCAAAATACAATATTTGATTTTCTTGATTTAAATGATAACCTATCTCCCCAACTTCAGACGAAGCTACTCCAAACGATTTCGATTTACCCTGAACAACCATATTGTCGTTTGGTTAGCTCCAACATTAATCAAATGATTTCTTTAATGAGAACGGATACTAATAAAAAAAATGGTAGTGAGCAGCATCCGTTTAAATCAGTAGTAGTTCCCTTACATAACTCACAAGCAATTAAAAAAGGAGAGATTAACTCCTCTGAGCCTTTTATACATATACGAGTTCCTGTTGTGCTAGGGGAATACAAAATAGAAATATGTATGGAGGAAAAAATTGCTTTTGATAAAGGAATTGAAGAGGTTAAAGAGATCACAAATGAGGTAGTACTATCCGATTGTAGATTTGTACCTATTCATAGATCCCAGTCATTGGGAAATGGAACAAGAACTGTATTAAAGGGGAATTTATTTATAGAAGGCTACATACAGCATAATATTGAATATAGGGTATCTAATACGCAAAATAAGTCAGCCATTCATCCCAATCGATTGTGTCAAAATATAGTATTAGAATTAATTATCCAAATGTTACAAGTACAAAAAATTAAAGTACTGTTTGACTGGCAAGGTAATGGAGGGTTATAGAAATTTATCCCTTAATTCAAATAAAAAATAAAACTAATATATACGTCCATGTATAGATTTAAATGCTACATATTCTAGCGATAGGAGAGCTCTCTAATACTAAAAAATGAAATGAGGGAATTTTTTGAGCGATCAATTAGAAAGCCAATTTCAACCTTGTCCTGTAACATCAACTGAACAAATTCCATTAACGAATGAGATTACACCAGTAGTCACTACACCAGTTACAACGCCAACTATCAAAGTTCCAGTTGTATTGGCAGAACCAACACTGCAAATCGTTGTTGAGTCGGATATTACACTTAGCCCTGCTGCTACAGAAATCAAACGAGTGAAAAAGAATGTCTTCCTAAATCAAGTGAAACTGGTACCAGTTAGCTTTGCACGTATTGGTGGTACTGATTTCTTTAGAGTAACAAGAGCTAAATTATTTGTAGCAGGACATATTCGGAAAAATATTGAATATGCTTCATCAGCATGTAATGGGGCACTTCGAGATAGAATTGCTGACGTTCCGTTTTCTGGTTTTACAGATCTTATTTTCCCACAAACACCTGGAGGCGCAACACCAATCTTAGGCATTTCCGAGTTTGCTGAAGCGAACTTCCTTAACGAAAGAACACAAATGGATGCTCGATTAGATAAGGCTTTCTTCCAAAATCTTGTTAAATACAATGAACAACCATTTGGTGAATTAGTAGCAGCCAACTTCTTTGAACTTGATTTTTCACCGATTATGGCGGCTCCTGAAGGGACATTCAGCACATTACGTGAAAAAATTGTCTTAGAACTTACTGTAAAAGTATTGCAAATTCAACAAATCCGCCTTGGTGCTGGCAGTAGCGTAATAACGCCTGTTCTTTTAGGACTTACACCTCCTCCTAGTCCTTGATAAATGCTAGTTTAGAGGACAGTAGAAGATTATAATATATTAACAAAGCTGGTAGTACAGATGGATATTTTGTTTGTACTACTAATTTTCTTATAGGAGCTGTCAATCTTTAAAAGCATTTATCAATATTATGAAAAATCAAATACAAGTGAATGATTAGCTTCATTAAAAGGAAAAAGGGTTGCCATATATAATGGGCAACCCTTTTTTCACTATTTATTTCACTGTTTCTAAAACGCGTACAAATTGTCCTTTTGAGTGAGGGTAGCCTGCTTGTGTAATTTTTACTTTTACAAGTTGTCCGATTAGACTTTCTGGACCCTCAAAAACTACTTTTAAGTAATTGTCTGTATAGCCTGTTAGAAGGCCTTCTTCTTCACTGTCATCATGCACAAATTCTTCAGGGATAACTTCTAGCACTTGATCTTCAAAACGAGAAGCATACTCTTTTGCTAGCTGATCGTTTAAAGAGATGAGTCGATGCACACGCTCATTTTTAATGTCTTCATCAATTTGATCTTCCATACGTGCAGCAGGGGTTCCTGTACGAGGAGAGAATGGGAAAACGTGTAGCTCAGAAAATTTATGATCGCGAATAAAGTTATATGTGTCCATAAACTCTTCCTCTGTCTCACCTGGAAAACCAACGATTACATCAGAAGTAACAGCTAAATCAGGTAAAGCCTCATGTAATTTTGTTAAACGTTCACCGAAGAACTCCATTGTATATTTACGACGCATACGTTTTAATACCGTATCAGAACCAGATTGAATAGGGATGTGTAAATGATTCACGACAATCTTTGATTCACGTAGTACTTCAATTACTTCATCTGTTAATTGACTAGCCTCAATGGATGAAATACGAAGACGCTTTAAGCCTGTTACATTGGCCTCTAAATCACGTAGTAATTGAGCAAGATTATAATCTTTTAAATCCTGACCATAGCCACCTGTATGAATACCAGTTAAGACAATTTCAAGATAACCAGCATCTACTAATTGCTGTGCTTGATGTAATACTTCTTGTGGGTCACGAGAACGCATTAAACCACGTGCCCATGGAATAATACAAAATGTACAGAAATTGTTACAGCCTTCTTGGATTTTTAACGAAGCACGTGTACGGTCTGTAAATGCTGGTACATCTAATTCTTCGTATACTCGGTTTTTCATAATGTTACGTACAGCATTAATCGGTTGTCGTTCCGCACGATATTGTTCAATATAACCAAGTAATTTCGTACGATCTTGTGTTCCAACAACAATATCAACACCAGGGATTGCCATAATTTCTGCAGGGGATGTTTGTGCATAGCATCCTGTTACACAAATAACTGCATCCGGATTTTGGCGAATTGCTCGACGAATAACCTGACGTGATTTTTTATCTCCAGTATTCGTAACTGTGCATGTATTAATGACGTAAACGTCTGCTTGTTGATCAAATTCTGTTCGATCATAGCCTTCTTCTTTAAACAGCTGCCAAATTGCTTCTGTTTCGTAATGATTTACTTTACAACCTAGAGTATGAAAACTCACGATTTTTGATCGCTCGTTACTCATGATATATATCATCCTTTCAATTCACATTACCTTGTGTTTCCAAACATTTAATAAGTTTTTCGTTGTACATATTTTAGATACGTGATTTATGATAACATAATCCTTATAAAATCAGTACATATAAGATTTTTTTGTGAAATAATTAAGTTATCACTTTCTATACAATCTTTTGAGGACTTCAGATAAACATGACTCGTTCTGTAATGTTTATATTTGGGTGTTCATTATATAGAAAGAAATTAGACGCCATCGCGAAAAAATGATATGATTCGAAGAGGTACGTACATCTTGTTTAATGAAGGAGCGTTCAACAATGGAAAAAAATTTTGCACGTATGATTGATCATACATTATTAAAGGCTGAGGCAACAAAAGAACAAATTGAAAAATTATGTGCAGAAGCTAAACAATTTAACTTTGCTTCTGTTTGTGTAAATCCAACTTGGGTAAAACGTAGTAGTGAATTATTACAGGGTACAGACGTGTTAGTTTGTACGGTTATCGGCTTCCCACTTGGTGCCAATACGCCAGCAGTCAAAGCATTTGAAGCAAAAGACGCCATTGCTAACGGTGCAAAAGAAGTAGATATGGTTATTAATATCGGTGCGTTGAAAGATAAAAACTATGAGCTTGTACAGGCAGATATCGCAGCTGTGGTAGAAGCAGCTAAAGATAGCGCACTTGTAAAAGTCATTATTGAATCATGCTTACTAACAGACGAAGAAAAAGTGAAAGCATGTGAGTTAGCTGTAGCAGCGGGTGCTGACTATGTGAAAACATCTACAGGTTTTTCTACTGGTGGAGCAACAGCAGAGGATATCGCGCTGATGCGTAAAACTGTAGGTCCAGAACTTGGTGTAAAAGCATCAGGTGGTGTTCGTAGCTTAGAGGACATGAAAAAAATGGTAGAAGCAGGTGCGACTCGTATTGGGGCTAGCTCTGGTGTAGCTATTATGAATGGTTTAATTGCCGACTCCAACTATTAATATTATCTTTTTATAGCGCCATAAGCTCATGTGTACATTGACATGAGCTTATGGCTTCTTTGTGTTTAATCAGCATAATAATTTTCTATGCACATATACTCCACTGATGAATGTAAATACAGAAAGGAGGATGTCATGTTTACACAGTATAAGTCTTGGAGGCCCTATATTAGCCCCTTTGATCCTTGTAAGCCTATAGAAGTTAAATATTATGCAACACCCCCACAATTATATATGGGTTTTCAACCACCTGGACTTCCACAATTTCCAACCGCAAGAGAAGCGCTAATGGCGGGTACACTATGGCCACAGTTGTTTAGCCCATATCCATTTCCCCTAAAAGGAGGGAGGAAGCATGACTAAAAAGATGCCGCCCGAATTTTATAAGCAATTAGAAGAAATACAAGCAATTGATTTCGTCATTGTTGAATTAAACCTCTATTTAGACACTCATCCGCACGATTATGACGCTATTCAGCAATTTAATGAAAATACAGAGAAAAGTATGAAACTTAAAATTGATTTTGAGCAAAAGTATGGACCACTCATGAATTTTGGGAGAAGCTATTCGAATTATCCTTTTAACTGGATTGATACACCATGGCCATGGCAAGTCTAAACAAAAGACTAGGAGGAAAAATCTTTGTGGTATTATGAAAAGAAACTCCAGTATCCGGTAAAAGTTAGTACATGTAACCCAATGCTTGCAAAGTTTTTAATTGAACAATATGGAGGAGCGGATGGGGAACTGGCAGCAGCTCTACGCTACATGAATCAGCGCTATACGATTCCTGACAAAGTAGTAGGGTTATTGACCGATATAGCAACAGAGGAATTTTCACATTTAGAAATGATTGCCACGATGATTTATAAGCTAACAAAAGATGCAACACCAGAAATGCTGAAAGAAGCTGGTTTGGGTGATCATTATGTAAATCACGATCGGGCTCTATTTTATCAAAATGCCTCAGGTGTACCATTCACAGCAACCTATATTCAAGCAAAGGGCGACCCTATCGCGGACTTGTATGAGGATATTGCAGCTGAAGAAAAGGCACGTGCCACATATCAATGGATTATTGACTTATCAGATGACACGGATTTAAATGATAGTTTGAAGTTTTTACGTGAACGGGAAATTGTTCATTCCCAACGCTTCAGAGAGGCTGTTGAAATTTTAAAAGATGATAGAGATCAAAAGAAAGTTTTCTAAGACAAAAAGGCTGTATCAAGTTGAGCTTGAAACAGCCTTTTTGTGGTTACTGAATATTTGAGAATAAGCTAAGATCTTTTCGATGACCAATCATTACTAATAAATCTTCCTTTTCAATAATTTGCTCAGGAGAAGGGGAGATAATAATTTCTCCTTCGCGCACAATTGCAATTACACTGACGTTATATTTTGCGCGCAAGTCTAAATCACGAAGGTTTTGTCCAGCCATTTTGGAAGGAATCATAATTTCTTCAATGCTGTATTCCTTTGATAATTCGATATAATTCAACATATTTGGGGATAGGAGTTGATTAGCCACACGTTCACCCATATCTCTTTCTGGGTAAATAATCCAATCAGCTCCTACTTTATCTAACACTTGCCCATGTCTTTTACCAAGTGCCTTTGCAATCACTTTTTTGATCCCTAGCTCTTTTAATAAAGAGACGGTTAAAATACTAGATTGCATATCATTACCGATCGCCACGATAACACAATCGAAGTTACCAATACCAATCGATTTTAAGGCTTTTTCTTCTGTTGTATCTGCTACCACAGCGTGAGTCACATAGGGTTCGGCATCCTCTACTCTTTCTTCATTTATATCAATTCCTAATATTTCCTGTCCAGCTTCATGCAATCTGCGAGCGACGCTTGTTCCGAATCTACCTAAGCCAATCACAGCGTATTGTTTAATGGTCATAGCGTTCTGTCTTCCTCTCATTTGGTTATCCAATCATAATATTTCCTTTTGGGTGGCGGAAACTCTCTTTTTTTCTTCGTTTTGCAATGGCAAAAGCAATGGTTAGTGGTCCTACTCTTCCTGCGAACATTGTAATAATCAGAAGAAGACGACCAGCAGGTGTTAGCTCTGGAGTTAGGCCCATCGAAAGACCAACAGTACCAAACGCAGAGGTAGCCTCAAATAAGTACATCATAAAGCTATGATGCTGTTCCGTGATACTGAGAAGAATCGTCACGACTATAACAATTAATCCTCCACACATTGTAACCGTCAAAGCCTTTAAGATAGTTTCAGTAACAATTCTACGTTTAAAGAGAACGACATCTTCTTTTCCTCGAATTTGTGACCACATAGTAGCTACTAAAACAGCAAAGGTTGTGATTTTAATACCTCCAGCAGTCGACCCAGAGCCTGCCCCAATAAACATGAAAAGAATCATTAAAAATAATGTAGAATGCGTTAAGTCCCCAATAGCCAGTGTATTGGAGCCAGCAGTTCGTGGTGTAACCGCTTGGTAAAGGGAACCTAACACTTTACCCCATTCGGATAATGGTCCCAGTGTCTTTTGGTTGCCATACTCAAACAAAAATATCAAAATGGTTCCACTAACAGTTAGCAAAAGTGTCGTTACTAAGACTATTTTTGAATGGACAGAAAGCCTTTTAGTCACACGATATTCATATAATTCATTCATCACAATAAAGCCTAATCCGCCGATTGTAATAAGAGTACAGATGGTGAAAACAACAAAGGGATCATCAACATAGGCAGTCATTCCGTTAAAGCCACCCATTAAATCGAAGCCAGCGTTGTTGAAGTTGGATATGGCATGAAAAAACCCAAAATAAAGGGCCTTTCTAATAGGCATATCAAAAGAAAAACGAATGGATAGAATAAGACCACCGATTATTTCAATACATGCTGTAAAGAGCAATATTCTTTTCACTAATCGAACAAGACCAGCAATGGAGATATTATTAAATGCTTCTTTAAGCAGCAGTCTTTCTTTTAATGAAATTTTCTTTCCAAGCAGCAAAAATAATAATGTGGCAAATGTCATAAATCCTAAACCGCCAATTTGGATTAAGAATAAAAGAACCACTTCGCCAAAAGTAGAGAAGGTATCACCTGTATCGACTACAATTAAACCTGTGACACAAGTAGCTGATGTAGCAGTGAATAAAGCATCTAAAAAGGGCAAACCCTTCCCATCCTCAGTAGAAAATGGCATTGTTAAAAGAAACGTACCTATGGCAATGATGAGGGCAAAGCCCAATACAAGAACTTTGGGAGGATTTAATGCTCTTTTAAAATTGTTCATTTAATTTTTCCTCAATTCTGAATAGTAAACAACTGTTTGTTAGATGGCATAATAAAAAGACCTACGATTAGAGCATGAAAAGGGTAGAAAGCATGCTAATAATGGTGGTCAATAACGACCTCCTTCGCTTTAGCCGACGAAGTTAGCTGACGGGTAGGATGGCGAAAGAGCTTTCTCATCCCTTCTGCTAAAGCAGAATTAACCCCAAAAGATTGGTTCCTCCGTTCTCAAATAGTTGAGATTTGGCCGATATGAAATTGAATGTGATTTATTCTACGCCCTTATTCTATTTTTTGTAAACCCCTTAATTGTTAAGAAAATGTAATTATTTTTATTGTGGGCGAATTGTGTATGAATAATTCGAGCAAAAATAAAACCAAAAATTCACTTGATAATTTCGCATACTTTCTATTGACCATTATTAGACAATACGATATAATTTTTTAGTACACAACAGAAGGTGATTTGCCTAATTGTGTATTGACGTGTGTTCGGAGGGAGGGAAAGAGAGATGTCAAAAACTGTCGTTCGCAAAAACGAATCGCTTGAAGATGCTCTTCGCCGCTTCAAACGTACTGTATCAAAAAGTGGTACAATTCAAGAAGTTAGAAAGCGCGAGTTCTACGAAAAACCTAGCGTAAAACGTAAAAAGAAATCAGAAGCTGCACGTAAACGTAAGTGGTAATTTAATTTCCCATTAAAAATCCCTACGTTCATAACACGCAATTGTATGATTCACTGAGCAGACAAAGTTATACCTGAAATTAATCACATTTTTGATTAATTTCAGGTATTTTACATTGCTCAACTTTACGTACATATGAAAAAGCCGAATGAATCAAAATGATTTCATTCGGCTTTTTTTCGCATACTAAGTGTTGATAATTGGGATTAGATCTAGTGATAAATAAGTGAATAAATTTTTAAGATTTGTGAAACTTTTCGCATGATTGACCGTATATACAGAGGAGAGGCATGTTAGAAGGGAGGGGAAAAGATGCGAAAACGGAGAATCCTCAGCTATTTACTAGTGATATGGATGACTTTTTTGTTAGCGTTTCCATTAACTTCGGCTTTTGCCAGTAATAAGGTTTATCATGTTCCGATTCGTAATGAAGTAGAGCGAGGACTTCATGCATTTTTAGAACGAGCTTTTAAAGAGGCTGAAGAAAACAATGCAGAGGCAATTATCTTAGAAATACATACGCCTGGCGGTTTTGTGAATGCAGCAAGCGATATCGCCATGCTTATGGATGCAACGCAAATAAAAACGATTGCTTATATTAATAAGGATGCGCACTCAGCAGGAGCGTTTTTAGCCTTACATGCGGATAAGATCTACATGGTTCCAAATGGAACAATTGGTGCAGCAGCAGTTATCGATTCAGCAGGTAATGCAGCCGACCTAAAGGCCAATAGCGCTTGGCTTGCTCAAATGAAAGCAGCAGCAGAAACGTCAGGGCGCGACCCTAAATATGCATTAGCAATGGCAGATACCAACTATGAACTACCAGAATACCGTGCTGGCGGAAAGAATTTGTTAACCCTATCAGCCTCAGAGGCAGCAAAGGTTAAATATTCTGAAGGGACGGTTAAAGATTTTCAGGAGCTTTTAGAAGTAACCAACTTGAATGGTAGTGATGTTGTTCCCATTGAACCAACCTTTTCTGAAAAGTTAGCTCGTTTTATTACAAATCCCATCATTGTACCTATTCTATTGTCTATCGCTAGCTTAGGACTTGTGATGGAGCTTTATTCGCCAGGATTTGGTGTTCCAGGTATAATGGGCTTATCAGCACTTGGTTTATTTTTCTTTGGACATATGGTGGCCGGCTTTGCGGGATATGAAACATTATTGTTATTTATTGTTGGCTTAGCCCTTTTAATTGCAGAGTTTTTTGTCCCCGGTGGAATTATTGGTATTTTAGGTGGTGTCTTAATAGTACTAAGTCTGATACTGGCAGGTGCAAATATGATGCAAATGATAGTAGCAATTCTCATTGCGCTTGTGATAGCGATGATAGGAATGGTGATTCTGATGAAATTTTTCGGAAAAAAACTGCATGTCTTAAACAGGCTTGTGTTAATGGATGCAACCACGACAGAAGAAGGGTATGTATCCAATGTGAATCGCACAGAACTGTTAGGAAAAATTGGGAAAACGCTTACGCCACTTCGTCCATCTGGAACAATGGTACTTGGTAGTGAACGCATTGATATTGTATCAGAAGGTGGCTATATCGATGTTAATCAACATGTAGAAATTATTAAAGTTGAAGGCTCACGCATTGTTGTGAGACAAACAGATAAAGAGATGGAGGAATAGAAAATGGGTTTTGATTTAGCTTTGATTGGTCCTATTGCTGGACTAGTTATTTTATTCATTGTGCTTGCGGTATTCTTTACCTTTGTACCCGTAGCATTGTGGATTTCTGCATTAGCAGCAGGTGTACGTGTGAGTATTTTCACATTAATTGGGATGCGCTTACGTCGTGTTATCCCGTCTCGAATTGTTAATCCGTTGATTAAAGCACATAAAGCTGGTTTACCTGTAACGATTAATCAGTTAGAGAGTCACTATTTAGCAGGTGGTAATGTTGACCGTGTAGTGAATGCCTTAATTGCGGCTCACCGTGCCAATATAGAGCTGTCATTTGAACGTTGTGCAGCAATTGATTTAGCTGGGCGTGATGTATTAGAAGCTGTTCAAATGTCTGTTAATCCAAAAGTTATTGAAACACCGTTCATTTCAGGTGTAGCAATGAACGGGATTGAAGTAAAAGCAAAGGCTCGTATTACCGTGCGTGCCAACATCGAGCGTTTAGTCGGTGGTGCTGGTGAAGAAACAGTTATTGCTCGTGTTGGTGAGGGGATTGTTTCAACTATCGGTTCAGCGACACATCATACAGAAGTTTTAGAAAATCCAGATATGATTTCGCAAACAGTATTATCTAAAGGGTTAGATTCAGGAACAGCCTTTGAAATCTTGTCCATTGATATTGCCGATGTAGATATCGGTAAAAATATCGGTGCAGAATTACAGATTGAACAAGCACAAGCAGATAAAAACATTGCACAAGCAAAAGCCGAGGAACGTCGTGCTATGGCTGTTGCAAATGAGCAAGAAATGATTGCACGTGTTCAAGAGATGAAGGCGAAAGTAGTAGAAGCAGAGGCAGAAGTACCACAAGCGATGGCTGAAGCCTTACGTTCCGGTAATCTTGGTATTATGGATTATATGAACTATCGTAATATCCAAGCGGATACAGCGATGCGCGATTCGATTTCAAAAGTGAGCACAGATAAACCTGAAACAAATGAACCTAATGCTTAATAACGGAAAGGAGCAGAACTAATAATATGGAACAATTAATACTCTTTGCCATAATTGCCATAGTCAGCTCTATTTTCGGAAAATCAAAAAATAAAAAGCCTCAGAAGCAGATGCCTCCTTTTAATAAAGATACCGTGGTAGAGCCTCCAGTTACGGAGAAAGCGCCACATCGGACTGGGAAAGCACAGAGTTTTGAAGATTTTGCACGAGAATTTATAGGAGATTGGATTCCAGAAAATGAGAAAGTCGAGGAACCTAAAAAGTTTGTTGAAGCACAAGTGAAAAAAGAAATGCCAAGCTATGTTGCCCCAACTGTCATTCCCGCAGATATCCCTAGCCGTTCTTCTAATCGAGAAGGTCGAGGACGATTAGCTGCTGGAAAAAAGGAAGTGCAATCAGTTGGCACAAATTCGACTTTACAACTACCTCAATCTAAAAATGATCTTATGCAAGCAATCGTGATGGCTGAAATATTAGGTCCACCGAAATCAAAAAGAAAATAACTAGCATGTCCTCCTTTTTCGATGCATATATTGCCGAAGAAGGAGGCATTTTTTTATGAAAAAATTATTTCAATTAACGCCACTACTTGAGTTGTTAGAATACGAATCATTAAAAATTATTGGACCCTACCGTTTTATTCATGCAGATGCGACGACCTGTTCGTTTGTCTATGCAGATTATCATATTACTGTCAATGCGGATTCAGTGACAATCAATGCGCTCAAAGAAGAAATGCTACATCTCACTGTTGACAATCTACAGGAGCTTCATATGAAAATGACAAAGAATATGGGTGTGAGCAAAAATGTGGAATAATCGGCCAATTATTATACGTATAAAGCGCCATGAAAATGTTCATCCTTTTATTCAAGCATTGCACGCTCAACATGTCCCATTAAAGCGTGTTGTCTTTCGTGAGCAGGAAGTTTCCTTTGAAACGACGATGCATTATCTACCAAAAATTCGCCGTGTACGAAGACGTTTTCGCTTAAAAATGGCTGTATTTTATGCAGATGAGCTTCAAGTTTTTCGAGCGCAAATTTGGACTTTATTGGGCTTAGCCTTTATGATTGCTATTCCAATTCTTTGTGCACAAGTCATATGGCGAGTGGACATAGAAGCCGCAACACCAGAACTAGAGCAGCGTTTAGGTAAGACCTTTCATGAAACCTTTCAATTAGAAACCCCTTTATCTCAAAAAAGGTTACCTTCCAATACGGTTATACGACAAAAACTGTTAGAGCAACACCGAGAGCTATCATGGGTTCATATTGATAAACATGGCGGACGAGTAATTTTGAGACCACAAGAATCACCTAAACAAACAGAGCAAACAACTGATAAATTAGCCTCCCATATAGTAGCAACGAAAAGTGGTGTCATTACACATTTTAATATACAGCATGGCGAGCGAAAAATTTCAGTAAATGATACAGCCTACGAGGGTGACGTCCTCGTAAGTGGGGTATTAGAAAGTGGTACAGATCAAGTTTTTGTAGGGGCGAAGGGAGAGGTTTATGCAGACTATTGGCTTGAATGTTCATTTAAAATTCCAACAAAAATTACTGTGGAAACCTTGCAGCAAAAGCAATGGCGAGTGTTGATAAAGGGTATACATCAGGAAAAGGTGGATTATGTACAAAGAAAAGATTTACCGAATTGGCTATCCCCCTATGTTTCAATTGTAGAGGAGCAACAGACGAAAACGATGCAAGTAGAGTTAGATGAATCGAAAATTGAGTCATTGCTGATTCCTTTATTGCATGAAAAAGTATTACGTTCGTTACCTGCAAAAACAATCATCAAGAAAGAAAACCTTTTACAGGCAAAGTGGGGGAATGGTACAGTTGAAGGGAAAGTTCTATTTTTAGTCAATGAAAACATTGCAAGTCCAATACAAGGCCTACAAGGAGAATGATTATGTCAGAACAGTTAACTGTATTACAGGTGGATAATCCAAATGAAGCGGTTATGCTACTAGGTATTTCCGATGCAAATATGAAATTAGTTGAAGAAGCACTTAATGTTCATATCATTACGCGTGGTGAACAAATTCAACTTGCGGGTGAAGAAAATGCTAAGGAACAGGCAACATTTCTTCTGCATGCTTTATTGAAGGTCATTCGCAAAGGAATTAATATTGATCAACGTGATGTCACAACAGCTATTGAAATGACACAAAAAGGAACAATCGAGTATTTTGCAGAACTATATGATGAAGAAATAGCACGCACGACGAAAGGTAAGTCAATTCGTGCAAAAACAATTGGTCAACGAGAATACATACAAGCAATCCGTCATAAAGACGTTGTTTTCGGTATTGGTCCAGCCGGTACTGGGAAAACGTATTTAGCGGTAGTCATGGCAACACAGGCACTTAAAAACGGCCATGTTAAGAGAATTATTTTAACTCGTCCTGCTGTTGAAGCTGGAGAATCTCTAGGCTTTCTTCCAGGGGATTTAAAGGAAAAGGTCGATCCATATTTACGACCTCTCTACGACGCTTTAAACGACATCTACGGCTCGGAACAGACACAGCGGCTAATTGAACGCGGAACAATTGAAATCGCCCCTTTAGCCTATATGCGTGGCCGTACATTAGATGATGCCTTTGTTATTTTAGATGAAGCACAAAATACAACACATCAACAAATGAAAATGTTCCTAACTCGTCTAGGCTTCGGCTCTAAAATGGTCATCACAGGTGATAAAACACAAATCGACTTACCCAAAAATACAGAATCTGGCTTGATTGTAGCAGAACGTACATTAAAGTATGTTAAATCTATTCATTTCCAAGTACTAGAACAAGGCGATGTCGTACGTCACCCAATCGTAGCCAAAATCATTCAAGCCTACGAAGAACAGCAACTTTAGAATTGCGTAGCAATTCTAAAGTCTGCCCCGAAAGCGAAGCGACAGGGGCAACGAGGTTTAAAGTCAGCCCCGAAAGCGAAGCGACAGGGGCAACGAGGTTTAAAGTCAGCCCCGAAAGCGAAGCGACAGGGGCAACGAGGTTTAAAGTCTGCCCCGAAAGCGAAGCGACAGGGGCAACGAGGTTTAAAGTCAGCCCCGAAAGCGAAGCGACAGGGGCAACGAGGTTTAAAGTCTGCCCGAAAGCAAAGCGACAGGGGCAACGAGGTTTAAAGTCTGCCCCGAAAGCGAAGCGACAGGGGCAACGAGGTTTAAAGTCTGCCCGAAAGCGAAGCGACAGGGGCAACGAGGTTTAAAGTCTGCCCGAAAGCGAAGCGACAGGGGTAACGAGGTTTAAAACATCCGTATAGTTAAAACCTAAACCACGAATTTAATCAAAATATGGAAAAAAATGTGACAGCTATGCGAAGATGCATAGCTGTTTTTTGCTTTCTTATACATTTTTCGAGAAAAATGTATGCTGAATTGGTATGATAGTAGGTAGATAGAGGAGGTGCCAGATGGAGAAACAACTTCGAAAATTTACAGAGCTTATCGGTTTTCGCTACTTTCTTATCATCATTCTCATTTTAACAGGTGGCCTACAATTTGGGTTCATGTATGGCGATGTTAAAGGGGTTACATATGATTTCAAACCATTACAGCTTGCGCCTGAAACCGTACGATCTACTAAAACGATTGAAGACACTTATAAAACACAGCTAGAGCGAGAAAAAGCTGCCAATGCAGTGGATTCAGTCTATCAATTTTCGGAGGATGTCGCCAAGCAAAGAGCAGCGATTGTAACATCATTATTTGATTATGTTTTGGAAGTGAAAAAAGATGTTGCTAATAGTAAGGAACCTATTCCTATTGCAGATCAAGTTACACAGCTTCGAAAAAAATTTGAATCCATTGACGAAGACCAGATGCCGTTAATTTTTACAGATTCTCAGCTCGAAGGTCTGTTAGTGCAAAGTGAAGATGATTTAACTAGAACAAGTACGCAATTATCTAAATTTGTAGAGGAATATTTACAAAAATCCATCCGACCCGAGAACGTCTTTGTTGCACAAAATGATTTTGAGACAAAGATTCGTGGACAACGAGGATATCCTGATAAAATATTCAATACAGTCGTGTTAATAGGACGTACAAGCATTATTGAAAATGAAACAATTAATGAAGAACAAACAAAGATCCGAAAACAGCAGGCCAAAGAAAGTGTAGAGCCAACACGAATTTTACAAGGTCAGATTATTGTTCAGGAAGGCCAAGTTATTGACAATGAGGCTTATAGACAATTAGAGCTATTAGGGATGGTTAGTAATAAAGCCTCCTTGAAGCCTATTGCAGGGCTTATTATTTTAACGCTACTGCAAATGATGTTTTTGTATATTTTATTTGAGCGTTGGGAGACGAACGAACGAAAAAAACGTAATGCACTGTTAGTGACAGTGATTGTTTATAGCTTGTCTATTTTGCTAATGAAATTTATTAGCTTAGTTTCTAGTGGCTTTGATGTGACGATTGCCTTTTTATTCCCGACAGCACTTGCTACGATGCTTGTACGATTGCTAGCAGATGAGCGAGCTGCTGTATTAATTACAGTTATGACGGCTGCTTCAGCAGGAGTAATTTTTCAAGAAGGCTATTCTTCAGTTATGCAAATGGAAATTACGCTGTATATTATATTCGGAGGGTTTGCAAGCCTATTCTTTTTGCGTAGTGTGGAAAAACGCTCACATATTTTACACGCGGTTGGTGTGATTTCGCTTGTAAATATGGCATTTATCGCGTTTTATTTGTTAATGACACAATCATCCTATGGCTTACCAGAGTTAGCATTTTACTTAATAGCAGCGATGTTATCTGCCTTACTTTCAGGGGCATTAACGATGGGACTTTTACCATTCTTTGAATCGGCGTTTAGCTTGCTTTCGTCTTTGCGCTTAATTGAGCTATCCAATCCCAACCATCCATTATTAAAAAAATTATTAATGGAAACTCCAGGGACATATCATCATAGTGTGATGGTAGCGAACTTAGCGGAAGCTGCGTGTGAAGAGATTGGTGCTGACGGTTTATTAGCACGTGTGGGTTGTTATTATCATGATATTGGTAAAACTAAACGACCTTCCTTTTTCATCGAAAATCAGATGTCGGGCATCAATCCGCATGATTCGTTACCACCTGAAACAAGTGCAGAGATTATTATCGCCCATACGACAGATGGTGCCAATATGTTAAAACGTTATAAAATGCCCCAAGAAATTATCGATATCGCTTTACAACATCATGGCACAAGTTTGTTAAAATTCTTCTTGTTTAAAGCAAAGGAAGAAGGAAAAAATATTGATGAGTCAAAGTTCCGATACCCAGGGCCCAAACCACAAACAAAAGAAGCAGCTGTTATAAGTGTTGCGGATAGTGTCGAGGCAGCAGTACGTTCTATGAAAGAGCCAAATGCAGAGAAAATTCAGAAGCTAGTACGAGCGATTATCGATGATCGCGTCCAAGATAATCAGTTTGATGAATGCGATATTTCAATAAAAGAGTTAAAATGTATAGAGAGAGTTCTTTGTGAAACGTTGAATGGGATATTCCATTCACGTATTGAATATCCAAAGGCAGATAAGTAGGAGGATCTATGATTTTAACAATTGATTTTACGGATGAAACAAATGAAGTGGGAGCACAACATATCGAACTTGTTGAAAAGCTATTACAGCATGCTGCAAGTGTAGAAAATATTGAGCCAGAAACAGAGGTTTCAGTGACGTTTGTTACAAACAAGGCAATACAAGATATTAATCGTGAATATCGTGGCAAAGATCAGCCAACAGATGTCATTTCCTTTGCACTAGAGGAGCTAGGGGAAGGAGAAATGGAAGTTACTTTTGAAGGTATGCCACGTGTATTAGGTGATATCATTATTTCGACTGATCGTGCAAAAGAGCAGGCTGAGGAATACAATCATTCCTTTGAACGAGAATTAGGCTTTTTAGCTGTACATGGTTT
Source organism: Lysinibacillus sp. 1 U-2021 (assembly GCF_029916965.1). Classification (NCBI taxonomy): domain Bacteria; kingdom Bacillati; phylum Bacillota; class Bacilli; order Caryophanales; family Bacillaceae; genus Lysinibacillus; species Lysinibacillus sp. 1 U-2021. The sequence goes on along the minus strand of NZ_CP123966.1, from coordinate 1,997,349 downwards.
TTTACATTTACTTGGTTATGACCATATGGAGCCAGAAGAAGAGAAAGTGATGTTTGCAAAGCAAGATGAGATTCTCCAAACTTTTGGCTTAGGTCGAGACTAGATGAATTTGCGAAAATACTTGCGATCTTTTGGCTATGCTTTTGAAGGCATCATAACTGCAAGTAAAGAACAAAATTTTAAATCACATATAGTAAGTGCAATCATTGTTATACTGGCTAGTTATTTGACAGGTTTATCTCGTATGGAGTGGTATATTGTGCTACTATTAATAGCACTAATGTTTGCACTGGAAATGATGAATACAGCTATCGAACGGGTAGTCGATTTAGCTTCCCCGGAGATACATCCGCTTGCTAAGCAAGCAAAAGATATTGCAGCAGGTGCAGTGCTTGTATTTGCGCTATTCAGTGCTATAATCGGATTACTCATCTTTCTGCCAAAATGGTTTTAATGGAAATGAGTGTCTTCTAATTGAAAATAAACCATAAATGTGAGGGAGAATTAGTATAGATGACAATGGATATGCATGCATTATTAGAAGAATCAAAAAAGGCACGTGAAAAAGCCTATGTTCCTTATTCAAAATTTAAAGTAGGGGCAGCTCTACTAACAAAAGATGGAGAGGTTATTCACGGCTGTAATATTGAAAATGCAGGCTATAGTATGACAAATTGTGCTGAGCGTACAGCGTTTTTTAAGGCAGTATCGGAGGGGATTTACGAATTCGACGCCATTGCCATTGTAGCTGATACGGATGGGCCATGCGCCCCATGTGGAGCATGTCGCCAGGTCATGATGGAGTTTTGTGCTCCAACTATGCCTGTCTATTTAACGAACTTAAAAGGTGATGTGACGGTAACATCAGTAGGCGAATTACTACCGTTTGCATTTACGACGGAGGATTTAGAGAATGCAGGAAACTAAAAATGGCTATAAATCAGGCTTTATCTCCATCATTGGTCGTCCAAACGTTGGCAAATCGACATTTTTAAATCGTGTCATTGGCCAAAAAATTGCGATCATGAGTGATAAGCCGCAAACAACACGAAATAAAGTACAAGGCGTACTGACAACAGATGATAGCCAAATGATTTTTATTGATACACCAGGTATTCACAAGCCAAAGCATAAACTAGGCGATTTCATGCTGAAGGTTTCTAAAAACACATTGCGTGAAGTGGACGTTATTATGTTTATGGTTAATGCTGAGCAAAAACTCGGTAAAGGTGATGAATTTATTTTAGAAATGCTAGCAGGAAATCCAACACCTGTCTTTTTGGTCATCAATAAAATTGATGCCATTCATCCAGATGAACTAATGGGAATTATTGAAAGCTATAAAGAGCGTTATGACTTTGCGGAGATTGTACCGATTTCTGCGCTACAAGGCAATAATGTTGAAAATTTATTAGTGACCTTGGCGAAGTATTTACCAGAAGGACCACAGTATTACCCAGCAGATCAAGTGACAGATCATCCTGAACGATTTATTATCTCTGAACTTATTCGTGAAAAAGTCCTACATTTAACGCGTGAAGAAATTCCCCATTCTATCGCAGTGGTAATTGATAAAATTCGTCGTGATGAAGAAAATGATGATAAAATTCATGTAGCGGCTACGATTATTGTGGAGCGCGATTCTCAAAAAGGGATTGTTATCGGAAAACGTGGAGCCCTGCTAAAAGAAGTAGGGACACGTGCGCGAAAGGATATCGAAATGCTTTTAGGGTCTAAAGTTTATTTAGAGCTATGGGTAAAGGTGCAAAAAGATTGGCGTAATAAAGCTACACATTTACGCGATTTTGGATTCCGTGATGATGAATATTAAGTTTTTTCCTGGCTTATCAAATGAGTTGTACCGTTCGTGAAGTGAAGAATTCCACTTTTTGTGGACATGAACATATGTTTTTCCGTCAGTGTTCATTGCAAGTTGAATCAGGAATAGACGCCAAATTTTGACGTGACGGTTTCAGGTTCACTTCTTCTTGTAGGCACAAAAGGATCTAGCAGTATTTGATCATTTTTATTTTTGAGCTGTCCAAAATTATTTTGGGCAGCTTTCTTTTCATGGATTGTTCTTTTAAGAAAGGAGGGGGATTATGCTTCATAAATGGGAGGGGATTGTATTAAAGGTTCGCGCTTATGGGGAATCGAATAAGATTGTTATTTTGCTAACTCGGGAAGCTGGTAAAGTGGCTACGATGGCTAGAGGGGCAAAAAAACCTTCTAGTAGATTGGCTTCCATCACGCAACCCTTTACCTATGGGATGTTTATGGTACAACATCATACAGGCATGGGAACTTTGCAACAGGGAGAACATTTAAATTCCATGCGCCATATTCGTGAGGATATTATGGCTACTGCTTATGCTAGCTATATTATGGAATTAGTGGAGCGAGTTGTGGAAGAAGGAAAGCCAGAGCCATTTGCGTTCGATGTTTTACTACATGCACTACAAGCAATTGAGGATGGCTATGATCCTGAAGCTATTACGCTATTTGTTGAATGGAAAATGTTGCCCTATACAGGTGTACAACCTATTTTACATGCCTGTGCTGCGTGTGGCGCAGTAGATGGGGAATTCGCTTTTTCCTTTGCTCAAGGAGGATTCTTATGCCATCGCTGTTATCAGCATGACCCCTATATCATTCGCTTAACGCCAACACAGCTGAAACTTATCAGGATGTTCTACACCGTTCCTATCGACCAAATTGGGAAAATAGAACTAAAAAAAGAAACAAAATATTTCATTAAAAAAATTATAACAACCATTTATGAAGAACAAACCGGTATTCGGTTTAAGACGAGAAAATTTATAGAGCAACTAGAACGTACCCCTGAACTGCAAATACGCTCGAAAGACAAAATGCCAGATGAATCATAATGTTCATCTGGCATTTCACGTTATTTAAAATTCATCCTCATCCTCTGTCACTAAAAAGGCCCAGTGTCCAGCAATTTTTTTACTTTCAATATAAAGGTATGCTGTTTCATTGTTTTTACCTGTTAAATGGAGAATCGCTAGACCTTCAGCTTTTGGCGTAATATGTAGTTGCCCGTCAAGAATTGTCGCTTTTACAGGCACTGGCTCAAAACCAAAGCTTTCGAGTGCTACATGTGTTGGTTCGAAAGGTAATTCTTGCGCTGTCAGTATTAATTCATCTGTCAAATGATATAAATCAATGCTGCGAACAAAATCATAGGAATACACATCTGCGGCCATCTTTTGTTGTTGCGTCCCATCTGAAAATGTAACAATGTATTGTCCATTTTGCGAGATGGACAGTGTTTGATCTTGTTGATTAAAGTTATAGAAATTTGAAGCGAGTGGCTGTCCATTCGCATTTTGAACCGTCACCTCTGTTGGCATGAATGGTAATTTGCTCTCAGACAAATCGAGTGGTAAATTTTCGATATAATCATCTTCTTTTACTTCTTCAAGTGTTACCTTCAGCTTACCATTTACATTTTTGACATGTACTAAATAAAAAATGTCAATAAAGTCCTCTGAATCATCAGTCAATCCAGTAATCACTAATTTACCCGTACCTTCTTTTATAGGGGTAATCGTGATAGACTCTGTCATATCTTCCTCTTCATTCCATGTGAAAATATCCTCTGCTGGCTCAAGACCACCATAAGAAGCAAAAATATAGTCCTGTTTAAATTGACTTGCATAGACGGTTGCATTGCCTAGCAACTTTTCAGCTCGTACAACAAAAGCAGCCAGCTGAGAGCGCTTTACATTGCTTTTTGGGCCGAAAGTCGTTGCAGATGTTCCTTTGGTAATCCCATTTACAAACAATGCTTTAATATGAGGCTCAAATTCATTCCCCTTTTTAACGTCTGTAAATGGTAATTGCGTGTTACTCGTACTTGTTAATCCAAAGCCCTTCGCAATCATTTTAGACATTTGCTCGCGAGTTATATTTTGAGTAGGGTAGAAATAACCATTTGCACCATTAATAATGCCAGCATTTGCTAATGCTGCAATGGCTCCGTAGTTTTCATCGCCAGGTTTGATGTCTTTGAATTGGGGGTTTTTTACGTGAACTGTATCTAACTTTAAAATACCTGCTAAAATCTTCGCAGCCTGTGTACGTGTAATAGGATTAGCGGGTTTAAATGTCCCATCCATATAGCCTGAAATAATGCCACGCTCTGCTAATTGAATAATAGCCTTACCTTCTTCATTGGTTGGGTTGATATCAGGAAAAAATGATGCTGCGTGTGCGGGTGGTGCGATAATAATCGCACTTGTTGCTAAAGCAGAAGCCATAGCTAGTTGAAATAAACGTTGAGACTGCAATTAAATTCCTCCAAAAAGTACAATAGAAAATTTTATAGTATATATGTTTCTGGTCAGACCTTCCTATGTATCAGTTCAAACTTCCGGACGAATGAATGTTAAAAGGTGATATGTCTTTAGCCTGTTAATTATTCTTTATTTAACAGCTAATACTAACTATAATAACTTATTTATACCAAATAGATGGAACAACGCATAGAGGGAATTTCATCCATATCATGACGTGTTTGGTAATCACCAATACCTTAAGTAAAAAGGGGGAGCTAAAACTAATTAACTTGCATAGCACAGAACTCGCTTCATTTTATCTTTTAAATAAAAAGAAATACCTTTGATTTTATAGGAGGATGCAACTAGATTACCTTTCTTTTTAATGAATAAATTTCAATTTTTACAAAATAAAATTATTGCGTAAATTTAATTTTATTTGTTATTTTTCCGTCTTTAAATGAATTCCTGTTGGTACAAAGATTTTTTCCACCAAAGAACGAGGAGATATTTTAATTGTTGAATCTGAAGGAGAAATCAAAAAATATCTTGCAATTGTTGAAGGGTAAACAAAATTCCTTGTTCAACAAACGTGGTGCTTTAATTGAATAGATGAATGATGTATCCATCTCATACGAGGTGGTCTTTTTTATTTATACATTGCCGAAAATTAACAGTATTGTATTGTTTTTTGGGAAATGCTTTTTTGTTTGTTTTACCAAATAAGACTCATGGAAATCAAATTATAGGTCGTTTACGTTCGTTTAAGATGGTTATTTTATTCAAGGTTATTATACTCATACTTTGATTTTAAATGGCTTAAGACGTATGGAGGCTTAGAATATTTTGTTTATCATAAGAAGTAAAGATTAAATTCTGATGCTATTTATGCAGAATTTTATACATGCTGCGATTGGTGATCCAATCGAAAAACATTGTTAAATCAACGATGTATAACCTATGGGTATTTATCGCGAAAACTCCAAATCTATAAAATTACAACAGTCATTGTAGCGAGGATGTTCGGGGGCATTTCCCATTTTGTATACAGCTTGGGCTTTTTTTACGAATAAGACTAAATATGTATGAACGTGAATAAAACCTTTTTAAAACCTTTTTTTAGGAGGTTGTTAAATCAAATCGAAATTCCCCTTTATAGAGTGTTGCAACAAAATATTGCATAACTTTAGGAGGAACTATCTTATGGCTACAAATTATACTTATTCAAGCGAACTTTGGATGATGGGTCGCCCCTTCGTTCACATGATTAAAACACCTTTATCTAACATTTGCACAGAAACAATCTGTAAACCCTTAACGAGTACATCGTATTATGGTATCAATGGCGGTTTTTTACAACACTCAATCTTACGATCAAACACCTACATCTTCTAGCTCTATCTGTGTTGACGTTAATGAAATTGGAAATTCAATTACTGTGAATGGTAAAACATTCGCAAAAAACCATAACTATAACTTAAACGCTTCAGGTAATCAAACTGCTAAAAAAACAATGGTGATTTACAAAGATGCAAATGGCTCATAAAAAGCTACCTACCGTAACAGCTTCACGTTATACAATCTCAAATGAGTTCCCGAAATTTGAATAAATTATCGGTGGAACATCTTATACATTAGCAGATTGGGGCGAAAAGGCGTATTACGCTCCACTTCCTCGTACAGTATTAGCTTGGAAGGGTGCAAATGCTTATTTCTTATACCGTAGCGTCGATGATGTAGGCAATCTATATGAAACAAAAGACAAAAAAGATCGTGTTTATGGTGCTGGTGGTAGATTACTAGAAACACTCTTACAAATGACTGCCCACTTGAAAATCCAGCATATAGTTATGCAAAGAAAGATGCTGAGGTTTTCATATTAGGTGAAATACCTAGAAATGCTATACTATTCATAAAAAGGGAAAGTGTCTTTAAATTATGAAAATTGATTATGGAAGTGGTTTTGATTGTTAAATATATGCGAATTAAAGTTTTAGTCGAAACAGGACTTTTATTATTGGTTGAAAAATGTATTTGGATATTCCAAAATGGAGGTAAACAGTGGTAGAGAGTCACGCAAGGACTAGTAATAGTCTATTATACTATAAATGTGATAATATTGAATTTTTAAAAGGTTATGGACAATTATATACAGAATTTGATGATGGCGTTGCAACTAGGCAGATCAACATAATAAATAATGATATATATAGTTCTTCATCATTGCACGATTGGAACGAAGATGTTGGATCTTTATTGTATGACGGACATATCGAGAGTTTAGATTTAAGCGATAGTGTACCTATTACTCAATTAGAATTTGAGAATAAATGGCAGGAGGGAATTGTAGCTAACAATTCTCACATAAACTACTTAAAGGGTGATGCTTCTCTTCCTTTCGAAGAACATACACTCATCATTCATGTTGTTAATATTTTAGGAAAATGGGGAAAAGGCTTTGTTTTATCTTTATCAAAGCAATTCCCTTTTGCCAAAAATGAATATATAAAATGGTCGAAGGATAAAGAAACTTTTGGGTTAGGAGAGGTTCAGTTTGTATGTGTAGACCAGCAGAAAGCTACTTTTGTTGCCAATATGCTTGCACAGCATGGTGTGAGGAAAAATGATAAAGATCGTACAGCCTATATTGATTATGATGCGCTTCGTTTATGTTTAAGAAAAGTTGCGAGATTTGCATTAAAAAATCGATTATCGATACAGATGCCTAAAATTGGTTCAGGTTTAGCAGGAGGGGATAGGAGAGAGATTGAAAAAATAATAAATGAGGAATTGATTTATTATAAAATTAAATGTACTGTTTTTGAATTGTGATAAATTAAATAAAAGTTAGGGGTGGCATCAATGGTAGATACAAAATTGAGGGAGCGAGTGTTTGACACTTTATACGGCGGGATTATTGGTGATCTAATGGGCGTACCTGTTGAGTTTAAACAAAGAGGAACTTTCCATGTGCAAGATGTGATGGGGTATGGTACTTATAATCAGCCACCTGGCACTTGGTCTGACGATACTTCGCTAACACTCTGCTTGGTCGAGAACATTATTGAAAATGGGGATACCAAAACATTAATGAACAAATTTGTACAATACATGGAGCAGGGCTATCTTACACCATTTGGCGAAATGTTTGATATTGGAATAACTACAGCAGAAGCCGTTTCCAACTATAAAAAAGGTGTTCCGCCAGCACAATGTGGTAAAACGGGCGAGTTTGATAATGGCAATGGTACACTAATGAGGATAGCTCCTTTAGTATTCGTGGTCATGCATGAGTTAGATTTTGCTAAAAGAAAAGATTTAGTACATCAATATACAGAGATTACTCATGGTCATCCGCGTTCCATAGTAGGATCCATTATTTACATTGAGCTATTATTAAGCTTATACCGAAATAATTCACTAGAAGTGGCCTTAAAAGAGGTTTTTGAACTACTTCAAAATAATTTACAACATGAAATGAAAGCAGAGTTAAATGCTTATGCAAGGATTTTTCATGAAAACTTTTTAAATACGCCTGAAGACGAGATTCAATCGAGTGGCTATATTGTTCATTCGCTAGAAGCGGCTATTTGGTGTGTAGGTAATTCTACAACATTTAAAGAAGCGATTCTGACGGCAGTTAATTTAGGAGAAGATACGGACACCGTTGCAGCAATTACAGGATCGATCGCGGGAATGTATAAACAGTTGGACAATATTCCAGAAGAATGGTTAGGTAAAATTGTCAGTAAACAAAAGGTTGATGCCTTAATCCTGGCGTTTTATGAATTTTGTGCAGCGCAGACGTAAAAAAGTTTATTGGAAAGGACGGTGACGACATGTTACCTATACATAATAGCTATACGGCATATCCTCCAGCAACAGATCGCCAAATTTTACACATAGAAAATAAGTTGAATTGCCAACTTCCGAGTGCGTATACACTTGTATTAAAGGAAAGTAACGGTTTATCGTTTACGAATGGTGTGTTCATTTATGGTACAGAGGAAGTAATAGAAAGAAACCAGACTTGGGAAGTGGAGGAATATGCAAAAGGCTATATTGCAATTGGTGATGATAGTGGAGGAATGGTCTTTTTAATGGACATAAAGGCAGAGGATTATCGTGTTTTAGCAGTAGATAGTGGTGATATGAACCCGGAGCATGCAACATTGATTACTTGTGATTTATGCAAGTGGCTACAAGAAGGGTGTCAGTATTAGCAAGAGAGACAAATGAAAGGCTTCTTCCTACTAGAAGGAAGGAGCTTTTTATTTGTTTCTATGTCTAGTTTTGGAGAAAAATAATTGAAAATAAAGCAAAATTATTACGTATTCTATTATTTTTTGAATTTTTTAGAAAATAATGTTGAATTATTGGAAAGAGGTAGTATAATGAAAATATAGTTACATAAATGGTTAATAATTCCTTATTAAGAGGAATTATTGGCAAAAAATAGTGACTATAAACTTAAAAAATGAAGAAATGAGGCGATTTTAATGATTAACATGATTCAGTATTTAGAGCAAAATCCGACGTTGGTGACATTGTTAAAAGAAAAAAAAGCTTCTCTCATTGGTGTAACAGCATTAGAACAAAAGGCAATATTGGATTCGTTTGATGAAGATGTATGTTTAGAAAATCGCGTTTGGTACTAAAATATTTAAAAAATAAATGGTTTGGGCTTGCTATAGGATTCTATTTAATTTCAGGTATTTATTTACTTTATATTACTTATAGCACGCCCTTTTTAAATATAGAATTAGAAAAAATAAATGATAATTGGACAATAACGGATTCTTACTATAAAAATTGGGCGTCTAAGCATAAAATTGTTCCTGGAGATATTGTTTTATACGTTGATAATGTTAAAATAAGTAATTTATCTTATATATCCTTTGATTCTGCCATAAGAGCAGCGAAAGAAATTACAATTCAAAAGTCGGATGGAAGGATAGTCTCTATACAGATAAAAAATCTAGATATTCCTCAACAATTTTACTATTTATTGATAATACCAGCTTGTTATTATTTTCTAACATTATTCATTACAATATACTTATATTCTAAAAGAATTAACCAAAAACTTACTAATTTACTTATATTATTTATTCTAAGTGTTTCTTTAGCCTATGTAAGTATTGGTGCTTCAGGACGTTTAGATAATATAGGTATGATTATTAATCGTAGTAGTTTACTTCTGTGTTTAGTCATTTTATTGCTCTTTTTAAAAGAATATTTTTTGTTTTTAGATATAAAGTGGTTATTCTTAAAAAATATAAGAAATTTCTTTGTTTTACCTTTTTTGGCTGTTGCAATGAGTGTTTTTAGTATTTTTTATCCATCAATTAATCCGATATTATCTGAATTGATACTATGGCTATTTTTTCTATTAATACTATTGAATCTTGGAATTTTAATTGTAGGTTTTTTTAAGTATAAATCTTCCCATCTAAAGCTTTTATTAATGAGTATAATTATCCCATTTCTGCCTTTTTTATTTTTATATGCTTTACCTCAAATTTTTGTCAATGAACAACTACTTTCTGCTGATATTTGTTCATTATTTCTTTTACTAATTCCATTCAGCTTCATTTTTACACAACTCACTGAACGTATTTTTGATATGGAGTATTTCATTTCTCGATTGCGTTATTATTTTAATTTCTCATTTGGCTTTACGATATGGCTGTTAATCGGTTTATATTTATTTGCAGATTTATCAGTTTCGCGTATGACAGAGATTTTCTTTTTTGCCTTTCTATCGTTAATGGCGTTGTTCTACATTAAAGAGCGGATTGATTATCGTAAGCGGAAAATTTTATTTTCTACAAAAGGCGACTACATCCACCGTTTGTATACGACCGTTGAGAGTATTGGTAGAGTGGTGAAGATTGAGGACTTATTGGAGAAATTTGTACAAGAGGTTGTGGTGCAGCTTGAAATGGAAAGTGTGTATGTGCTCACATATGATTTTCAAACACATCAAGTTACCTTAACCAATAAATCCAAAGAATACACGCAGCATCAAATAGATGAGGTACTAGTCGAAAGATTAGGCTTGGGAGATATAAAAAAGACAGATCATTTCTATATCGCCTTTATTCATCAGGATGTGAACTTTAAACGAATCCTTGTTGTGGATCATAATAAAACGATTTATCTCAAGGACGAGGAACTGCTATGGCTAGAATTATTGCTACTCTATTTAAATAATTTTATCGAAAACACAAAAATGGTTGAGGAGCTTTTAAATCAGTTAAAGCATATGAAAGAAGCTGATAATCGACAGCTACCATGGCTCAATAAATTGCTTTGGCTAAGGTTTGAGGAAGAAAAATATCAGTTAGCACAGGAACTTCATGATACGATTTTACAAGAGCAACTGCACATTGCAAGGGAAATGGATGTCCTCATGCATACAAAAGAAAAAGAGGAGATCCCATCTAAACTTATAAAGCTTCATGAACATATGATTATCTCTCTGAATGATTTGAGGGGCTACTGCGAAAACTTAAAGCCACCTCTATTAGATACATTGGGCTTAAATGCAGCCCTTGAAAAATTAATACAAAAAATTCATAAACGGGCTAATTTTGTTTTGATCTATACAATTGACCGCCTCTATTTAGAGGATGAGCGCTTAAATTTAATGATTTATCGGCTGTTCCAAGAACTATTAAACAATGCGTTAAAACATTCCTATGCTAATACAGTTGAAATACATTTACTAGGCACCGAAGAGGGATTCCAAATTTTGTATAGCGATGATGGTGTTGGTTGTAATATAGATGATATTCTACTTGCCGATTCTATGGGCATACAAGGCATGCAGGAGCGCGTTCAAGCTTTTAATGGGAAATTCGCATTAAATAGCAAAGTAGGAGAAGGGATGACGATTCGTATCCAAGTAAGTGAAACCCAGCATACGAATCCCTATACCTATAAGACCCTGACCCGACCAACTTATATGATACGAGGATAACCAGATGAAGCGGAAGCAAAAGTGCATATATTTTTTTAATACCTTTTAATCTCTTCGTAGAGGCTACGAATGTGGGTTAGAAGGCTTTTGTTTGAAAAGTATTTTATTTATAATCAAAAATAATAAAACGTTATCAAAAAAATATTATTTGTTAAATAGTAAATCAGGAAAAAATACACTTTTTAGAGTATTTACCTAATATTCAAGGAAATTATGGCCATATGACCGATATAATCAGGAGAAGGATTGAGGAGGTCAATAGATTTGAATAAAAAATTATTTTTAACAGCAGCAGCTATTCCTGTAGCACTTATCGTTCCCACTGTAGCAGGTGCGGCCGAAACAGTTTCAGTCACTGGTGAAAATATTGTCAATGCAACATTAAAAGTAGAAAAATTACCAAATGATACAATCGTCAATGCCTATCAATGGTATTATCTAGAGGAAATTACTGGTGATGAGGGTTCAACAAATAAGCCCATCTCTGGAGCAACGTCTATTTCCTTAAAAGTGCCTGTTGAAGCAGCTGGAAAAAGCATTTTTGTGGAAGCAACTACGACAGACGGTAAAAAATTTAAAAGTGCACCGCGCCATATTGAGCCATTAGAGCTCGATATCACCATCCCAACGTTAGAAGGTCAATCCGCTGGTTTTGTAGCACCTGGAGAAACAGTGAAAGTAGCTGGTATTACTGTCACTGATAAGAATGGTGCAAAATTGCAAAGTGATCAAATTACATATAGTTATCAATGGTTTTATAAATTAGGTGATACCTCCTTTACGATCATAGAGGGTGCTTCAGGTAGTACATATACGATTCCGAAGGATGCCATTGAAAAGGATATTCAAAATATTGCTGTCACCGTCAAAGCAAAAGTGGGTCTTTCTTTTGCGGAATCTAAACTATCTGATACCATTACTGTCTCTAAACAACCCACTGATACTTTAACGAAAGAGATTAAAGCTTTACTGGTCAATGATAATAAATACAATGTATCAAGCTTAGCAGAATTTGGTGCTAAAGTTGCGGAACTAGAAAAAAACTATCAATCCTTATCAGCGGCAGCTAAAGGGAATGTGTCTAATTATGATGTCTTAAAGCGAGCACTTGCTGATGTTGAATTAATAACTAAGTTAAACGAAAAATGGAGCAAAATAGAGACTAGTAATGAAAAAGAAATAAAGGAACTAGAAGAGGCTTATAATAAGCTAGATCTGTTACAGCGTAGCTTAGATGTAGATGAGACCCTATATAAGAGCATTAAAAATCTATTAAACGAGCCAAATGATCTTGAAGAGATAAAAGAAGTGAGAAAACTCAATCAAGCTATTATTAATTTATTATCCTATGAGAATTCACTTGTGAAATATGTAGCTTCGGATGTTGATTCCTTACAAGCGAGCGTAAAGACAATCGAAGCAGATATTGAGAAATTATCACAAAGCTACCGAGCCGCTGTTCAAAACCAAGCAATTTTGTCTGAGGCTAAATCGGATATTAAAAAGGTCGAGCAATTCATTAAATCATTTGATAAATTAGCTACAAATAGTACGCCTAATAAACAAGTGACGACTGCTAAATCAATCCGTACAGCCTATGAAAAATTAACGTATAAACAATTAAAATTAGTGCCAGATGTGTATGTGCAGCGTTTGACTACAGCAGAACGTGCAGAAGAAAGCCAAATTATAAATTTAAATAATGTTATAGATAGCTATATTAGCGATGATGTTTATCCGTTCAATCCGTCTGCTGGTTCATGGCAAAGTCATGTCAATAATGTCAATCAAATGATCAAGGAATATAAGAGCTTAACGAAAGCCTCAGCAGCACAAATTATTGGCTACGATAGTCTTGTTGCCTTACAGAAAGATTTAAAAGCAGCTGAAAAAGTAATTAAAGATATGGATGCCTATCAAAAGTTATCTGCAACAACTGGTGTAAAGGAAAGTAAACTTAATTCAAGCTATACAAGTACTTTAAAAGCTTATAATAATCTTACAAATTTACAGCAATCACTTGTATATAATGCTGAAGAATTTTTACTAAACACGCCAAAGATTTCAGTTGATGGCAATGGTAAAGTGCCTACTGATAAAGCAGCAGCAGAGGCGTTAGTGGCGGATATTGCCAAATTTGCGGATGTTACGAAATATTCATTCAATCAATTAGAAACCGCTGTTAATACAGCTTCTGAATCCTATAAAAAATTGTCTTCAGCTGCAAGAAAATACGTGACAAATTATTATTTATTAACAGCAGCAAATAAGGATATTACAGGTGTGAAATCCTTCTATAAAAAAATACAGACCGCTAGAGAAGAAACAGATGCTGCAAAAAAGGCTAAAAAAATTGAAACAGTGCAAAAAGCTTATGCGAAATTACCTGCGAATCAGCAGCATTTAGCAAAAGAACAATATGAAGCTTTATTAAAAAATCAAAATATAGATGAAAATGCATCGAAAATTACACAGCTAAATAATGATATTGCCACAATTGTTTCCAATAATCTCTATGTCGTAACGATTGAAAGTATTAAAAATCTTTCGACACAATATAGTAGCCTTAGTTCAAGTGAGAAAAAATTGATTACAAACTATGATATTTTAAAAACTGCGCTTGCTGACGTGAAAAAAGTGGAAAGCTTTATGAAGACCTATGAGAAATCCTTTGCTTCAAATCCAAGCACTGTGATCAAGGCATATGAAAAGCTTACATCTAAACAAGTGAGCCTGATTGATGCAGGAACTAGACAATTGATCATTGATAAGCAAAAAGGACAACAGCAAACGAATGAAAATGCATTGTCATTAATTGAATCCATCAATTCACTTCTTGTAAAAGGTGAATATATCAATGGTTTACAGGAGAAAGTAAGTGAAATCCGTAAAGCCTATGATGCTCTGAGTGATGCTGATAAGAAGGTTGTTAAAAATTATTCGAAGCTCACGCAAGCAGAGGGTGATTTGAAGAAGGTTGAAGAGGTGCATGCTATATACGAACCAGCAGGGAGCAGTAATGATGCTGCACGTAAAGCATGGCAAACAGCCTATGGAAAGCTCTCTAAAAGATTAGAGTTACTCTATACAAACATGTATCCAACCGAGCAATAATTGTTACTTCCAGATGGCCTCGAACAGTTTTCGAGGCTTTTCTTTATACATAAGATTTGTCTAGTAATTTGATTGTCCGCTATACTATGTACAACAAAGGAAGAAATTTTTTACATAAGATTGTAGTTTCACAAAGAAGGTAGGAACAAAAGATGTATAAAATAGGTGTTGTTGGTCCCATTCAATCCGTTGAAAGAATTATTGCCTTAGCACGAGAAATCGAACAGGATATGGAATTTATTCCGTATATATATGAAGTGGCGACGGAAACAAAGCATCTTGTGGAGACACATAATCAGGCTGTCGATTTCTGGTTGTTTTCTGGTTACATCCCTTATAAACTTGCCCGCCAAACGAATGTATCCCAAGATAAATTGACCCATATTATTTTTTCCGAAGCGGCTATTTATCGGGGTTTTTTAGAACAATCCTATCAGCAAAAAAAATTTATAGAAAATGTTAGTATCGATATTATTCCTTCGCCTTCTCAAATGGCTTCAGAAAGTCTTGCAGAGATTCAGCATAATGTCCACCATATGTATCTAAAGGAATTTGATGTCGCTATTGATCCACAAGAGCTATTTGATTTCCACTATAGCCTTTGGCAGGCGGGCAAAATTGATTTTGCGATTACTTGTTATCCCTCTGTTGATGAAGAGCTGAAGAAACGTGGTGTGCCATCTTATTGGGTTTCCCCAACAAAAACAGAAATTTATCATACAGTTCAACTTTTTACAGAGAAGATCAAAACGTCCTATTATAAAGAGACACAAATTGGTGCAGTCATGCTTGAAATTAAGGACTTCGATTCATTAAAAGAACGCATGAAGCAAGGCTATCGTATTCAATATTTAGAATTGCGCACGAAGGAAAATCTACTACAGCTCTGTGAACAGATTGATGGCTCTCTTATTGAAGAGGGGAATGGTAAATATACGATCTTTAGTACAAGAGGTGCGATTGAAGGGCAAATACGATTTTTACAGGAAAAAATGTATCAGTTGTCGATTGAAATGGAGACAAAGGTGACAGCAGGCATTGGCTTTGCTCAAACAGTGTTCAATGCTGAGTTACATGCTCACCGAGGACTAAGACAGACGAAGGAAAACGAGGCTATTGACATCGTGATGATACAGGATGATGGCACCATTATTGAATCGGTAGGGCATGTAGAAGAGCTATCCTATTCCTACCGAGCAGAAGACCCTTATATTTTAGAAAAACTAAAAAAAGGGAATATTAGTATTAAAACCTATATGAAAATCCATGCACTTGTACAAAAAATGCATTGGAAGCATTTTACGACAAAGGATTTAGCGACACAACTGCAAATGAGCGAGAGAAATGCCCAACGAATCGTAGCAGATTTATGTAATGTAGATTTAGCGAGAATTTGTGGAGAAGAATTACAGCATACTCGAGGCAGACCTATTAAAATGTATCAACTTGTCTAAAAACAAAAATGTCCCAAACCAATAAATGGTGTGGGACATTTTTTTATGCTTTTTGAAGCCTTAAATACTGATAAATCACTAAATTCAGCGGTTATTTAGGTACATAATATGGATTTACGAAGACGATTATCTATTAGAAATTTTCAAAAAAATATTGTCTTTTTATTGAACTTTGATTATTATACGAATATATAACGAAAATGTCGGTATATAAAAGGGGATTTACGGACAAGGGGGCAAGCATATTCAAGAATAGTCGTGGCAATAAAGAGAGGATTTCTATATATGGGAGGGATATGTATGACAACAAATGAAATAACGAAGAAATCTAGAAATGTCATCCTTGCACTTTTATTTTTAGGCTGGTCTTTAGGGAATTTAGATCGCTATATTATGAACTATGCAGTGGTTTCGATTACAGGAGATTTGCAACTGGATGCATCTTCAACGGGTATTATTTTAAGCGCTTTCTTTTTAGGCTATGCCATTATGCAAATACCGGGTGGCTGGCTTGCCGATAAGTTTGGCGCAAAACGAGTTTTATTGATGGCTGTTATCATGTGGTCTATTTTTACGGGCCTAACAGCTATTGCTTGGTCTTTAACAGCGATGATTGTAATTCGTTTTTTATTTGGTATTGGTGAGGGTGGTTTTCAGCCATCAAGCTCTAAAATTATTGCTACGATTTTCCCAAAAGAGGAAAGAGGTAGAGCGATGTCCATCATGCTTACTTCTGGTGGCATTGTTTCACTCATTGTCCCTTTGCTAGCTGCTTATCTATTAGGAACGATTGGCTGGCGCATGATGTTTATCATCATTGGAGCAATTGGGGCCATAATTGCCTTTTTATATTGGAAATACATTCAACTCCCGCAAGATGAGGCAGCTACTGCTGGAACAGAAAATACTACGAACAAAGTGAATTTTAAAGAGTTATTGAAAACACCCCTAATGTGGAATTTAATCATTGCTTATTTTTGTATTTATGCAGTGAACTGGGGATTAGTTTCTTGGATTCCAACATATCTTCAAAAAAATCGAGGCTTGGATTTAATGTCCATTGGTTGGGCGCAAACAATACCAGCTATTACAACGATAATTGGTGTATATGGTAGTGGCTATATCATTGATAAGCTACCAAAAGGTATGGAGAAAGTGTTAGGCTCTATTTCCTGCGCAGTCATTGGTCTTTTATTGTATTTAATGTTTACTGCCAAAACAGTGACGTTATTTATTGGTTACCAAACAGTCGTTTCGATCTTTATTGCGTTTGTCATTACATTACTACCTGTTATTGTGCTCAAGAAATTACCTTCCTCTATCACAGGTTCTGCAATGGGGATTGCCAATACAGGGGGACAATTAGCAGGGTTTGTTACACCGATGGCAATTGGATTTATGGTTGATGCCTTTAATGGCTCCTTTGATGCAGCCTTTTGGATGTTAATTGGCTTTGCGCTTATCTGTATTGTATCGCTTGTCACATTAAACGACCAAAAAGGAACATTATTAAAAGCATAATGAATTTGGAGGGACAAATATGAGTTATCATGAAAAAATTTCAACATTAATTGAAGCAAAACAGCAAGCTACAGTAGCATTAAGCGATGCGATTTGGGCTGTGCCCGAGCTTCATTTTCAAGAAAAGAAATCGATGGAATATATGAAACAGGCACTAGAAAAAGAGGGTTTTCAAACAGAAGTCGGTGTTGCTGCTCTTGAAACAGCGCTTGTTGGAACGTATGGTTCTGGTCAGCCTGTCATTGCCTTTTTAGGTGAATATGATGCGCTTCCAGGCTTGAGTCAAAAAGGTGGGGCGACACAACATGAGCCTCTTGTGGATGGTGGAAGCGGACATGGCTGTGGTCATAATTTATTAGGTACTGGCGCATTCGCAGCTGCTGTTGCTGTAAAGGATTATTTAGAGCAAAATCATCAGTCAGCAACAATCCGTTTTTACGGTTGCCCTGCAGAGGAGAATGGATCTGGTAAAGCTTATATGGCAAAGGCTGGCCTTTTTGATGATGTTGATATCGCGATCTCTTGGCATCCAGGTACGTTTTCGACTGTGATGACGTGTAGTTCTCTAGCAAACTATGCCGCAACGTTTAAGTTTACGGGCAAAAGTGCTCATGCCGCAGCTGCACCACATCTTGGACGAAGTGCTTTAGATGCTGTTGAGCTTATGAATGTTGGGGTAAACTACTTACGAGAACACATCATTCCAGAAGCACGTGTGCATTATGCCATTACTAATTCTGGCGGAACTTCGCCAAATGTCGTTCAACCATATGCAGAGGTAACGTATCTAGTTAGGGCACCTAAAAAGCAGCAAGTGCAGGAAATTTATCAGCGCGTTGAGAACATTGCAAAGGGTGCCACAATGATGACAGGGACGTCAGTGGACATTGAGTTTGAAGGTGCTGCATCAAATCTTATTACAAATAAAACACTTTATGATGTGATGTATCAACAAATACTTGAAATTGGTATGCCAGACTATACAATAGAGGATGAACAGTATGCGCAGGCAATTTTCAATACGTTTACACCAGAAGTACAAGCAGCTTCATTAGTGGGCTTACGCAGAGAAGATGCCAAGCAACTACAAGGCAAAGTGATTGCTGATCATGTTCCAGGCATGCTACCTGAATTTATTATGGGTGGCTCTACAGATGTTGGCGATGTTAGCTGGAACGTACCAACCGTACAGTGTACAACTGTATGCATGGCATTAGGGACACCATTACATACATGGCAGGTAGTGTCTCAGGGAGTGACCCCAATAGCGCATAAAGGAATGCTACAGGCTGCTAAAATTATGGCTTGTACAGCCTTAGCGTTGCTGGATAATCCTCTATACATTGAAAAAGCGAAAAAGGAATGGCAAGAACGTCTAGATGGTGAAACATATCAATCTTTAATTCCAGAGGGAACACAGCCACCTAAGCGCTAACAGGATAGAGTCTTCATAGGAGAACTATGAAGGCTCTGTTTTTGCCTCATTTTGAAAGGAGAACGCGACATGTCAACACAACCCAATCATCAGCATCATCTTCTAGCACAGTGGGTATCACAGTATCGTGCAGCTACCAAAGAAGGGCAATGTGCTAATTATATCCCTGCTTTAGCCAAAAAAGATCCTAATCAATTAGCTGTGGCGATTGTGGGGACTGAAGGCCACGAAATCAAAGCGGGAGATACCGAAGAACTATTTACCCTTCAAAGCGTTTCCAAGGTTATTACCTTTATTTTAGCCTGTATGGATCGAGGCTTACCATATGTTTTAGAAAGAGTAGATGTTGAACCAACAGGAGATACCTTTAACTCAATTATTCGCTTAGAAAGTCATCAGCCAGGTAAACCCTTTAACCCGATGATTAATGCTGGGGCTATTACGGTATCCTCCATGTTGGCTGGTCATTCTCCGCAAGAGAAGGTCACAAAGATTCTACAATTTTTAGAACAAATCATCGGCAAGCAATTGAGTATCAATGAAGAAGTATTCCAGTCAGAGTGGCAAACGGCTAATCGTAATCGAGCATTGGCCTATTACTTAATGGATTCAGGGTTTTTAGATTGTCCAGTAGAGGCGGCACTTGAGGTTTATTTGAAGCAATGTGCAATTGAAGTCAATGTATCAGATTTAGCCATGATTGGCCTAGTTATTGCGAATGATGGCTATCACCCACTGTTAAAGAAACAGCTATTCCCAAAACAAGTGGCAAAATTAGCGAAGGCTTTAATGGTAACGTGTGGTATGTACAATGCCTCAGGGAAGTTTGCGGCATTTATTGGCCTCCCTGCCAAAAGTGGTGTATCAGGTGCGATTCTTGCGGCTGTTCCAGGACATGCAGGCCTGCACTCGCCGTTTCCTACTGGCTGTGGTATCGGAATTTACGGACCAGCGATTGATCCAATAGGAAACAGTGTGGCAGGTGTACAGTTGCTGAAACAGCTAGCAACAGAATGGGATATGACTATTTTTTAATAAGTGAAGATGATTTCAGCGCTTAGTCTGAAGTCATCTTTTTTTCATTTTATAAATAATAAATAAAGCGATAAACCAAATTGGTGTTAACAGCAGTGCTGTACGCGTAGCCTCAGAAATAAACATCACCATTAATAAAAAGGCGAAAAACGCAAGCACGACGTAGTTGATAAAAGGAGTCAGTGGTGCTTTGAAGATGGAAGCTTCATGTAAAGCACGTTTTTTTCGTTTGTAGATGATGTGAGAAATGATGATAATGCTCCACACCCATATAAAACAAATTGCACTGATTGTCGTCACAACACTAAAGGCATTCTCTGGCATCAACTTACTTAACAGAGCACCAACTGATACAACAATAGCAGAAATAACGAGAGCATTACTTGGCACACTGTTTCTGTTGAGTTTTGCGAATGCTGGAGACGCCTGTTTATTGTTACCAAGATTATAGAGCATCCGACTTGTGGAGAATAACCCACTGTTACCTGCTGAAGCCGCTGAAGTAAGCACAACAAAATTTATAATACCAGCAGCAATCGGGATACCTGCTAATGTAAACACTTGGACAAAGGGACTGCTTGAAGCAGACATTTCATACCATGGGTTAATACATAAAATGACAAATAATGCCCCTACATAGAAAAGCAAAATGCGAAATGGAATTTTATTAATGGCAGAAGGAATATTTTTTTGAGGATCTGCGGTTTCAGCTGCTGAAACCCCCACTAATTCCACTCCAACAAATGCAAAGACTACCATTTGGAAGGCCATTAAAAAGCCGTATATACCATTTGGGAACATGCCTCCATGTGCCCACAGATTTTCAACTGATACGGTCCCTGAGCTAGTTTGAAAGCCAGTTACTAACATAATAAGACCAATAATAATAAGTGCGACAATCGTAATAACTTTAATAATAGCGAACCAAAATTCTAGCTCACCAAAAAGCTTAACGGTTAATAGATTTAGTAGTAATAACAATACAAGGCAACCAATGGCTGGCACCCATTGTGGGAGATCAAACCAATATTGTGTATAAACCCCCACCGCAATAATGTCTGCCATTGCGGTCATAATCCAACAGAACCAGTATGTCCAACCTGTTACATAACCTGCCCAAGGCCCTATGTACTCGGATGCAAAATCCGTAAATGAAGTGTAGCCTGCGTTGGATAGTAACAATTCACCTAAGGCACGCATCACAAAAAATAGCGCTGTCCCCACAATTAAGTAGGCTAGGATGATCGAAGGCCCTGCTAAGGCAATGGCTTTTCCAGAGCCTAAAAATAAACCAGTCCCAATTGTTCCGCCAATGGCAATAAGCTGCACATGGCGATTTTTTAAATCTCGTTTTAATTGTTGCTGTTCCACGTTAATCCCCCTCAAAGATGCATAAAAAACTATGACTGGAAAAATAAAAAGAGACTAGTTGTGACACTAGTCTCGGAAAAACGTCAGAATAACAAATATCATTTACTCACAGATGTCTACATGAAATAGGTTAAATATTTTATGTAGCATCGCTTATAAAAGCTGTATTACTCCTCTGTCCTTTTGCCTGAGATAGTGAACCCTTCGGCGACGCAATGTGCGCTCTCTCCAGAACTGCTCCTGCTATAGTTTGATCCATAGCATTCATAGCTTATTAACTTGATAATCAATTATTATTGTAAGATATTATACATCCTAACAGTGCTTCTAAAATTATTCAACAATAAATTTTGACTATTTTCAGAAAAATAGAAGAATGGGGTTCGTAACAGGCATATCTCTAACGAAAAATAGTATTTTTGGTCATACAAAGTGTTTCGTGAAGGGGTTTTTAATATGAGATGGATTATTGGAAGATTGCTCAACATAGCTGTCGAAGTGCTCAAACATAAGTGAAAACCGCTCCAAAAGAGTGTGGAAGTGCTCAAACAAATGAAAAGGACGCTCAAAAAAGTGGACGAAGCGCTCATTTTTATGAGGACCCGACTCAAGTAGCGAACTCGTTCAAAGTAGACTTTGTATCAAAAAGGGGATTATAATGCGTTTTGTTGCTTTACTTTTTTAATTTAATGACATGAAGCTCGTACAGCATCATTTGAAATAGATATAATATAGTAGAAACTCTGAATTTTTTAAAAAAGAAGTCGTCTCATAGTACTTTGAGACGACTTTTTCTGATGAGAGCATTAATATTTTTTTGCTTTTATTTTACCTGTCCAAGTTTTGAAACCACCTTGAAGTTGGTAAATTTGGTTGTACCCACGTTTTTTAAGAAATAGTGCAGCACGTGAGCTACGGCCTGTATTTTGACAGTATAGATATACTGGTAAATCTGGGCGAATTTCTTTATAACGTTGACGTAGTGTTGTCGAAGGAACATTTCGTGCACCAAGAATGTGACCAGCATCAAATTCTTTTTGCTCACGAACATCGATCAGCTGGGCTTTACGATAGCCTTCTATGAATTGCTCTTGTGTTAGGTTGGTTACGGCTTTTTTGAGTCGTAGTGCATTAATTCCGATATATGCAATTGTGACTACTAAAACGACACCGATTGTGATAAGTATGTCCAAGATTTTCTTACCCCTTTCTATCTTCTCTATTATTATAAAAGATGCGCTAGCGATAGTCCAATGAGTTTGATAAAATTAACTAGGTTGTAGCGAAATCGCTTTTTTCGTTACACAAGCAATCGTTCGCAATTTGAACTGTAGTATACTATTCGTTAAAGTTGACCCACAGGTGGGGCCTGATGGATCATTTTATATTTGTAGGAGATGAGCATATGACAACTTGGTATTTTTTAAATTCAGGGAAATGTAGTCCTTCTTTTAATATGGCACTAGATGAAGCCTTACTTGATTGGCATAGTGAGGGGTTAATTCCACCAGTAATTCGTTTCTACGAGTGGGAGCCTGCGACATTATCCATTGGTTATTTTCAACAAGCTAAAAGAGATATTAATTTAGATGCTGTGCGTGAACAAGGCTTAGGTTTTGTACGTCGACCAACTGGTGGACGAGCTGTCCTACATGAACATGAGCTAACTTATAGTGTCATTGTGACGGAAAGCTATCCGAATATGCCAGAATCTGTGACAGAGGCATATCGTGTGTTAAGTGAGGGAATTTTGCAAGGTTTCCATAACCTGGGTATGGATGCCTATTTTAGTGTACCTGATACAGAGGAGAAAAGAGCGGACCTGAAGAGTCCAAAAAGTGCTGTTTGCTTTGATGCACCAAGTTGGTATGAACTTGTCGTAGAAGGGAAAAAAATAGCTGGAAGTGCTCAAACACGTCAAAAGGGTGTCATTTTACAGCATGGCGCCATTTTATTAGATTTGGATCAAGAGAAATTATTATCCGTATTTAATTTCTCCAGTGAAGAAGCGAAGAATCGTATGCGTAGAAAGCTACCAGAAAAGGCTGTTGCCATCAACAGTCTTGTAAAAGAGCCAGTGACAGTTGAACAATGTGTGACAGCTTTTAGAGATGGTTTTGCAAAATCGTTGCAAATTGAATTAAAACCATTTACACTTTCTGAGGAGCAATTAGAATATGTCCAAGCTTTAGAAGAAAAAAAATATGCTTCAGATGAGTGGAACTTTAAAAAGTAAAAAATGGTATGAAAAAAATATTTTTTAACGTTCAATCCTAGTCATAACAAGTAGTTCTGAATCTATTAAAAAAAGCAAGAGTTGAATTAAAAAACTATATATAGTATCTTTTTTAAAGACATATACACAATATGTAGTGTTTAACAACACGAGATATTGTGTATTTATTTTGTAATGAAGAAAATAAGGGAGGCAAAACGATGGTACTCACAAATCATCAACCCGAAGTAAACAATCAATTTGAACAGTTAAACAAAGATATTGAACAATTCCCGCAGGTACATCCCGTAACATCTGATATGCATATTACACACAAAGGTGTATCGAGACTTGTCATGATCGATCGCTATTCGTTTAAAGACACAGAAAAGAAAACATTGAAAGCCGGCGACTTTGTTGTATTAACGGTAAAAGCTGATCCGAAATTTCCTGCACGTGGTTTAGGGACAATTCAAAAATTGGATATGTCTACAAAAACAGCAGAGATTTTGATTGAAGAAGATTATCGTAGCGCATTAGACGATCCGCAAGAGCAAGAAACGGGTGTGATTACGCGTTCAATTGACGTGCTAGAAAAGCCTCTTGAGATATATTATGAACAAATTGCAAAACGAAATGCAACGGGCCTTGCCGCTGTTGAAAAAACACCAGAAAAACGCCAAGAATGGTTTGAAAAATTTTATGAGCAATTAGTATCCTTGAAATTCATTCCAGCTGGACGAGTGATTTATGGAGCTGGATCTGAAACTGATGTAACCTTCTTTAACTGTTACGTGATGCCATTTGTCGCTGACTCTCGTGAAGGTATCAGTGATCACCGTAAGCAAGTTATGGAGATTATGAGCCGCGGTGGAGGTGTTGGAACAAATGGTTCAACATTACGCCCACGTAACACATTAGCTCGTGGTGTAAACGGTAAATCATCTGGTTCTGTATCCTGGTTAGATGACATTGCTAAATTGACACATCTTGTGGAGCAAGGTGGATCACGTCGTGGCGCACAAATGATTATGCTAGCAGATTGGCATCCAGATATTGTGGAGTTTATTATTTCCAAAATGCAAAATCCACGTATTCTGCGTTACCTGATCGAAAATACAACGGATGAAACAATCATCCGTCTAGCCAAAGAAAAATTAAACTTCAAGCCACTTTCTATGCAAGAAGAAGCAATGTATCAAGGCATCGTGAATTATAAAAACATTGAAGGCTTAGGTGGATTTGATACAGCGATCATTCGTGAGGCTGAAAATAAATTACGTGATGGTGGCACGTACACTGTTCATAACCCAGAGTTTTTAACAGGTGCCAACATTTCTGTGACATTAACAAAAGAATTTATGGAAGCAGTTGAAAAAGATGCTGACTTCGAGCTTCGTTTCCCAGCTGTTGAAGAATATACAAAGGAAGAAATGAGCGTTTACAACACGAAATGGCATGAAGTTGGTGATGTTCGTGAATGGGAGAAAATGGGCTATAAAGTCCGCACATACCGTACAATTAAAGCAAAAGAGTTATGGAATTTAATTAATGTATGTGCAACATACTCAGCAGAGCCAGGTATTTTCTTCATTGACAACGCCAATGACATGACAAATGCAAAGGCATACGGTCAAAGTGTTGTAGCGACGAACCCATGTGGCGAGCAACCACTTGCACCATATTCTGTGTGTAACTTAGCTGCTGTGAATTTAGCACAGTTTGCGAATAAAGAAAATCAATCAGTTGATTACGAAGCACTACGTGAAACAGTTCGTGTTGGTGTTCGTATGCAGGATAATGTGATTGATGCGACACCTTACTTCTTAGAAGAAAACCGTGTACAAGCTCTTGGTGAACGTCGTGTTGGATTAGGCGTTATGGGCTTAGCCGATTTGCTGATTTACTGTGAAAAAGAATACGGTTCAGAAGCAGGGAATGCGTTAGTCGATGATATCTTTAAAACAATCGCTGAAACTGCGTATGAGGCGTCTACAGAGCTTGCGAAAGAGCGTGGTAGCTTCCCGTTCTTAGTAGGTGCTACAGACGAAGAAACAGCACGTTTACGTAAAGCCTTTACAGAGACAGGCTTTATGCAAAAAATGCCTGCTCATATCAAAGAGCAAATTTTAGCGACTGGTATCCGTAACTCACATTTATTAACGGTTGCACCAACAGGGTCCACAGGAACAATGGTAGGGGTAGCAACAGGTCTTGAGCCATACTTCTCCTTCACGTACTATCGTTCTGGTCGTCTAGGTAAATTCATTGAAGTAAAAGCTGAAATTGTCCAAGAATATTTGAACCGTCATCCAGAAGTAAATGAGCAAGAGCTTCCAGAATGGTTCGTTACAGCAATGGAGCTAAAACCAGAAGCGCATGCGGATGTGCAATGCATTATTCAAAAATGGATCGATTCCTCTATTTCTAAAACTGTAAACGCACCAAAAGGCTATACAGTACAGCAAGTTGAAAAAGTGTACGAGCGACTATATAAAGGTGGCGCTAAGGGTGGTACGGTCTATGTTGACGGTAGCCGTGATTCACAAGTACTTACACTAAAAGCAGAAGAAAATGATATGGATCAACTTTCATTTGAAGAGGAATTGGTTGAAGAACATACAAAACGTCCAGTCGTATTAGTAGATACGATTCAAGCGTTAGAGTCAACAACTGTTATTGGCTCAGACGTTGGGAATACATGCCCAGTATGCCGTAAAGGCACAGTCGAAGAAATGGGCGGCTGTAATACATGTACAAACTGTGGCGCACAGTTGAAATGCGGTTTATAAATTAGATTTAATAACAGTTGTTGTATCTTTAAAACAAAGTTTAACCGTTTGTAATAAAGTTGTACCGTTTTGAAAAAAGTTATACCGTTTATAAAAAAGATGAACTGTTGTTAGATCTTAGAATAATAATTTATAATAGTTTGATCAAAAATCCTGTTATATGCAGGATTTTTTCCTTATTCAGCAATCGGACCAAATTGTTGAGGAACGTTTTCAATGGATTTATTGTTGAAATATAGCGTTAGATAAAGATAAACTCCATTTTGACCAATCTTTTTTCAAAATGGAGTTTTTGCATTTGCTGATAAATAAAGTCTGAAGGTAAATTTTTGATCAATCTATATTCTGAAGCTATATTCACTTGTTTTTTATTTTTTATTTGTAAGTAAATCTTTATTTGGTTGGGAAAATGAAGCAAGGAGGTGAAATAATCCAGGTAAGACAATTAACATACCAACAATCGCATATATTTGTCGCGTACTTAAATCTAAAAATGTTGAGGAAGCAAACAATATCCCTAATGGCATGGTAACTCGAATGAATAGTAATCGAACTGCACTTAGTTGGATTAAACGATCTCTAGGTGCTTCACGCTGAAAAATTGCTGCGCTTTGAGCATTGAATAAAGGAAATACCATTCCTCCAAACAATTCACACACCCATGCAATAGGAACTGAATTTACAAAAAACAAGAGTACGAATGAAAGACCTCCTCCTATTAAACCGAGGTACATAGTTTGATAAGTTTTTGGTAACTTCGTAAGTAGTACCATACCTACAGCATAACCGACTGGGAAAGACCCAGAAAAGATCGCATATTCCCAAGAATGACCATTAAGGTCTCCTTGTATAAAAGGAATACTTAAAACCATCGTTGCTCCAACTGCAAACTGTACCGTGGAAGAAAGAATGGTAAGTCGAAAAAGATTTGGATATTTAAAGAATGTTCGATAGCCTTCCTTCATTTCTGCCCACCAAAATTTCTTTGTCCAAGTTGCCACTTTCTTCTTACTTGATTGAGGGATACGTGAAAGTGCGAGAAAACTGACGAGGAACAGTACAGATGAAAATCCATATATAAAATGTATAGGACTGACCAACAGCAATAATGAAGTTGCTCCAGGAGCGATAAAACTCATAAGTCGAATAGTTCCATCTAGTAATGCATTTGCTTCGACAAGTTCTTTCTCTTTACAAATTTCTGGTAGAAGTGAAAAAGATAGACTTGCGTAAATTGGTTGCATCAAGCCTAACAAACATTGTAAAACGACTAATCCTAAAATGGTCCCCACGTCTGTACCAATTAAATAACCAACAAGTGGAAGGATATAGGCTCCAGCACGAATCAACTGTATGTTTTGAAGCATTTTCTCCTTCACAACATGGTTTAGGAAAGGCGCACTAATGCCTTGAAAAATTAAAGAGGGGATAAAATATACAAGCCAAAGTACACCCATCCATTCCTTTGAACCTGTCAATTCATAAAGTAACAATCCATTAATGATTGCTCCAGCTGCTCCACCAAATTCGGATACAATTTCACCTATCCAAAGTGCTTTAAATGAATTAGAGAACTTATTCATTTGTGAACCCCAGGTACTGAGTGAGTCGTCCAGAAAAAGCGTTAATCTGCGTTAGATTTGCTGAATAGATACCTTTATCAACACGAATAAACTTTGCTGCTTTCAATATAGAAAGTTGGTGATGTAGTGTTGTTTTAGATGTATTAAACTGCACGCTCAACTCTTGAAGTGATAAAGGTCCCTTTAAAAGTTGATAAAGCAATTTCAATCGAAGTTCATCCCCTAAGGCCTTATGACCACGAATTAACTCATTTGATGGAACACCAGGCTCTATCAAATATTCTTCCTTTAAAGGATAAAAGAAAAGTTTAGTATCAGGTGTGCGTTTTTCTAAGATCCAAGGACGATAAGATACGTGTGGAATTAATTTGACATTCCAGACAGAAGGTTCAGGGAGATACTTGATTCCACCCGTAATTCGTTCGATTTCCTCAATAGGATTTGTTATATCCAATGATTTGTATTGTTTCTGTTCAAAAGCAAGCGCATGAGTCCATTTTTCCCATTCTTCTTGTTGACTTATCCACATGTACCACTCAACTAATGTATTGTTGAATAGGTCACAAATTTCTTGTTGTGTATAACGACTAAGATTACGCACATACCCACCTAAGTAATCGTGGTCTTCAAAATATGTCGCATACTTCTCAAATAATTCACCTCGATGATGTTCAGTGGCTGTCGCTTTTCTTATAGGCTCAGTATTCCGATCTTTGTACGGCAAAAGTATGTCATAAAAGCGAGCAATTGGAATTTCTGAAAGTTGATTCGAAAAATCTTGAACAGATAATGCAGATAATTTATCTTGAAGCATAATCAGTCCATACCATAAATTGGTCTCCTCAATTACCTTCAAATGTTTTAATAATGATAAAGGCATTGAATCTTGCTCTGATAACCACTTTCCATCTAAATCGAATGTATGTCGAAGTTGCCTATGTGTGTAACCTGCAATACCAAGTATCACTTCCCAAACAGGTGAAGATTCTACTTGTAAGGAAATACTTTCAGCTGGATATGGGGAATAAAGGTGTTTCATAAAAGAGCCTCCTTATTATGTATTTCCTAAATTCTAATATAATAGAATACATTATTCAATAAATTTAGAATAATAGTTTCTGCTCGCTCCCTAAAGAAGATATTTGAGCATATTATACTTATTCTATTAAATGGTGCGTTTATTTAGGAACGCGTCTTTTTTGTTTAAAGGGCCATTTAGTTGAATAACTGCCTCTAAAGAGATTTGTACATTTATGTTAAAATTTAGGGGTAGTTCTTGAAAACAACTTGGTTATTTAATAAGAGTTTTCCGTTATTGCAATAGATACTTTATTTATAGTAGAAGAAGTGAGGGATTAACATGTTTTTTGTTCAAATGTCTGGCTTTCCTGGGTCTGGAAAGTCTACACTTTCTCGTCAAATTGCTGAGCGTACAGGAGCAGTCATAATAGACCACGACATTGTAAAATCTGCTTTATTACAGTCAACAGAAGAAATTCAAATCGATTCAAAATTAACTGGTAAGATTTCATATAATATTGATTGGTCTTTAATTGAATTTTACTTATCACAAGGGCAAAATGTAGTATTTGATAGCCCTTGCCTTTATCAAGAAATGGTAGATCGAGGAATTGCTATGTCAAAAAAATATAATGTGAAGTACAAATATGTTGAGTGCTACCTTGATGATCTTCAAGAGATTAATTTTAGATTGAAAAATCGAGAAAGAATGATAAGTCAAATAAGTGAGGTAACTTCCGAAGAGAATTTTAAATATACATTAGTCAATAGTAAAAGACCCACTGATTATCAGTGCATAGTTGTAAATACTGGCGAACCTATCGATAGTTATATTAATGACGTTGTAAATTACATAAAGAAATGAGTTGTAAATATTTTTATTCAATTAAAGGGCGCGATTGTGGAGCAACATAGGTAGAAAACAATCAAACTTTTTTATAAAAACCTAACTTAAAACTGCTAAAGAGGTATCCCTTTTGATCAATCTTTTTTTTAAAGGGATTCTTCTTATTTATCATAAAGTAAGGGTTTGCGAGGTATTTTTGCTCAAACTTTATTCCAAACCTACAAGTTGTAACTTTTTACCCCTTTAGTTTAAGATAATCTAAAGGGGTATTTTTGTGTAAATGGGAATATTTACTTATTAATTTAGATAAGAAGTATTGAAATGAGAAGGGGGATGGAAGTATGGATGTTTCACAAATAGTTGAAAGAATTGATGAACTTTTTAATGTAACAAATCAGGAAATCTATGCTAATGAATCTGGGGTTACATACAAGGCAAATAAAGAAGTGAAGAAAATAGGATACTGTGTTAACCTAACGCTTGAAACGATAGAGGAAGCAAGAATTCATGGAGTGGACATGATGTTAACACACCATGATGCATGGGATGAAATCTATGGATTAAAAGAGGCATGTACTGAAAAACTAGCAGCGAACGGTATAAGCCATTACTATAATCACTTACCACTTGATGACTGTAACTTTGGCACAAATGATAGCTTATTAAAAAAATTGAATTTAGAGATTATTAAAAGAACCCATGAATGGGAAGGACTGTTCTTCGGTAGAATCGCTCAATATGAGAAAGAAATTGAATTTAAAGATTTCGTAACAAAACTTGAATATTTACTTGAAGAACCCGTTAGATATTGGCAGTTCAATGACAAAATGGTGAAGCGAGTAGGCTTAGTCTGTGGAAATGGAGGCACAACAGCTTGCCTGAAGGAAGCGGTTGAAAATAAATGTGATGTATACATTACAGGAGAATGTAATTTATATACAATTCAATATGCCCAATTTAAAGGAATAAATCTTATCATTGGAAGCCATACCTTCACAGAATTCTTTGGCATTCAAAGTTTAGCATTAAAATTGAATGACAATAAAAAAGAACTTGAAGTAGTGAGACTAAATGAAGAACATTATGAAGCGAATATTAGAATAAAGCTTAAGGAGACAAGCATATGACGTTATATTCTGTCCTAGTGGCGAACAGTGCTTTACAAACAGTTGATTGTACAGGAATTGCTGAAATAACAGTAAGAGAATTAAAAAAATTATATCCAATTACAGAGAGTACACCAACACAGTCGTGGCATTTGATGGATGATGATACACGAGTTTTACATGCAGCAGATGAATCAGCTTTTGAAAATTTGAATATATTTGAATGGAATAATCCACCTTATGACTTAGGGCTTTATAATGAAAAATCCTTTGTATACGGCATCGAGGGAAATTGGGGTCCTCAATTTTTAGAAGATTTTTTAAGTTATTTGAAGGAACATATACAACCAGAGCAAGGTGCTGAATTAATTAGGTTCTGGGCAGGGGATTATGATAAAAAACTAAAAATCCGTCGAATTACGATGGATGACCTTGAATTGCATCACCTTGAAAGCTTAAAGAACGAGGAATACATACGTGTCGCTTTTGTATAGCTACCTCTGAATGATGGAACTCCACATAATAAACAAGCAAAAACATAAAGCAATAGATGAAAAGGCAAATCAAGCCCTATTTCCAAATTCAGAAGATGAGGTAGAAATTTTATCAAAAGAAGTAGATGAATTATTTCAGGATAATCAATCTTAACTATCTACATTTAGCAAGACAAAATTGATTAGCCTCATTCATAGAGTGGAAGAGGTTAGAAAATGGGATAGGTATAGTTACTCGCCATTATCAAATCCACCTCCAATAATATAGCGGTAGGTTGGAGGGAACAGATACCTAATTGAAAGCTGTCATTTTGTTTCAAAACGGCAGCTTTCTTAGTGTTGAAAAATAAAACAGTCAATTGAAAGGTAGAAATGGATTTCCGTTGCAAGCTACTTGCTTTCCTGTGGGCGACTGCCAAACCGCTTCCTCCGCTACCGCTCCGTTTAGTGGCTCGCCTGTCTCTCTATCCCACGGGAGTCAAGTAGCCTTCCACTCCAACCCACCAAAGTGTTACCTTTTTAGCGAAAGTTTTTTTAGTAAATTGAAGGTGTTCACTACTCTTTATGAAGTGGTGTTGCCAAGCATCACATCTCCACATTGAAAATAACCCTCTAAGAATATAGATAATTGGCGATTTGATCGCTCCACTACTATGAAAAAAGTAAAGACATTTTGCAGAATAGTTGATTGGAGTGGAGCCAGCGTCACTCCTAGGGGATTTAGCGTCACAGATGAGACCCTGCAGCGAACGGAAGTGAGTGAAGCGGCTCATCGGACGCCCCTTGGAAAGGACGCTGGCGGAACGGAAATCAACCTCTCACCTTGCAAAGTTACTTTTTCTGCTGTTGACATCATCTTTTTTCAACAACATGAAAGCTGTCATTTTGTTTCAAAATGGCAGCTTTTTATATACAGCACAATCAATGGATTACAACAGGAAGGTCTTTTTATTTGATGATAGATTTTAGAAGGAGTATTCTTCAAAATGTGGAATTAAAATAAAGTTCGCTAAAAAGATGCATTTTACTATTGTCGATTACTCAGTTTTAGTGGTTTGGCACATCACTTTATTAATCATTACATGTTTGGAAACAGAATGAACAATAAAAGGAGAGAAAAACATGAGTATAGAAATTTTTAATGGAGAACGATCTGTAGAGAGTGTGCAATTTGAAAAATTATTGTTTTCACAAAGTAATAAAAAGAGCTTTTCTAGTATTGAAAATGCTCAACAATTTATTAAGCAAAGAGGAACAGAAAATATTCACCCCTATGTGATTGGGGAGGATGTCAATCTTTTAAGCGCTTTGAAGGAGCAAACATTCGAGGATATGCAGGTTTTTATTTTAAATGACCAAAAGTCTTCATCACAAATGGTGATTCTTTATATTCATGGTGGAGCTTGGACGAATCAACCTTTAAATTTACACTGGTTGTTCATGGATAAAATAGCACAAGCCTTAAATGCAAAAGTTATTGCGCCTATCTATCCAAAAGTACCTCATTTTAGCTATCAAGATACGTATCCAAAAATGCTCAGCTTATATAAAGAGATTTTAGCATCTATTGAAAGCTCTAATCAATTAACCATTATAGGAGATTCAGCAGGTGGAAATATAGCACTCGGTCTCATTCAACTGTTGAAGCAAGACCGTCTGCCTCAACCGCAAGATATTATTTTATTGTCGGCATGTGTTGATATGAGTTTAGAAAATCCACTTATTCAGGAATATGAAGAAAACGATCCCATGTTAGCTAGTGAAGGGATGGAAGTCATAACAAAAATATGGGCAGCTGATAAAGCTCTAAAGGATCCCATAATTAGTCCAATTTACGGCGATTTTCAAGGAGTTGGCAAGATTACTCATTTTATTGGGTCCCACGAAAGCTTATATCCAGATGCAATACAGTTTGATGAGAAGCTAACAGAACAAGGCGTTGCAATCAATACCTTTGTTTATCCTAAGATGAATCATGTGTTTGTTGTGATGCCGATCCCTGAGGCAGTGGATGCGCAACAAAAGATTATCAATATCCTAAGTAAATAATTCACAGAAAAACGTGTTTTGCTCCATTCAAAACACGTTTTTTTCTCTGTACATTTTTAGCAAGGTTTATTTATCTGTAGATATTTGAAAAATATAATTTGTGAATTGCAGAAATCGCAGAAGGATTTGTCCAAATTAGTTGGTGTCTCAAAACAATCAATCACTGCAATTGATTTGGGAAAATTTAATCAATCATTGAGCTTACCTCCAATATTTTAAAAGCTCCCGAATATGTTGGGTATTTTTACGCGCTTACAGTAAGTCAAAAAAGATTCTAAGTAAGCTAAGTTGTACGTTTAACCCCTTTGGATAGGCCTATCTAAAGGGTGTTTTTTATTGT
Organism: Lysinibacillus sp. 1 U-2021; assembly: GCF_029916965.1. Classification (NCBI taxonomy): domain Bacteria; kingdom Bacillati; phylum Bacillota; class Bacilli; order Caryophanales; family Bacillaceae; genus Lysinibacillus; species Lysinibacillus sp. 1 U-2021. Next base: position 1,963,687 of record NZ_CP123966.1, on the reverse strand, counting down.
TCGCCAGAATCTTTGAGATTACCACTTATTCCTTGATAACGACCAGTTGTCGATAATCCATTTACAACATGTATGGAAAAATTTATAGTGAGGCGTAGAAAGGACAGTGATCATATGAAGGTGGAAATATCGATTGACCCTACATATAAAGAACCTAAAGTAATCATTCTCACAGATAAAATGACTGATGACATTGAGCATCTTATGCAAATTATTACTACGACAGCGGAAAGCACTTTATTAGCTTTCTCTCATAAAGGCGTTGAATTGATCGATAGTAAGGAGATCGTGCGTATTTATACAGAGAAAAAAAAGGTTTGTGTCCAGAGTATGCACGGTGTTTATACGGTACGTTTGCGTCTTTATGAGCTGGAGGAAAAGCTCAATCCTCAAATGTTTCTCCGTATTTCAAATGCTGAAATAGTCAATCGCTACATGATCAAGCATATGGACATTAGTAGAACAGGTACAATCGGAGTTGAATTGAAGAATGGCACGAAAACATACGCTTCAAGGCGTTATGTAAGCAAAATCAAGAAGCAATTAGGAATCTGAGGTGATAAATATGCGAAAAGACATTTTAACACGTATTGTTGGTGGATTTTTGATCGGTATAGTAATGGGACAAATTGTGCAATTTTTTGTATCAATGGGCATAGAGCAAGGAAAATATGTTTGGGTGGTGCCAGAATTTCGTGCTTACTTTATAGATGAAATAAGTGCAATTATTACTCAAATTCTATTAACGGGTGTTATTGGCATTACCTTTGCTCTTGCTGCTCTTATTTTTGAAATGGCTAGCTGGGGAATGCTGAAACAATATTTTGTCCACTTTTTCATAACGGCAATGATTTGGATACCGATTGTAACGCTACTATGGATGCCAAAAACGATGGCTAATATTTTTTCTCTCGTAGCCAGCTTTCTCGGAACTTATATTGTGACATGGGTTTTACAATATCGATTTTCACAACGTGACATAGAAAAAATTAATGCGATTCTTATCAAGCGAGGTGAAGAGCATGATGATTAACATAAGAGATTTAACAAAGCTTTATAAAGAGCGCGTAGTCGTTAATCATTTAAATTTACAAATCCATCAAGGGGAACTTTTTGCTCTTTTAGGACAAAATGGCGCTGGCAAAACAACCACTATCAAAATGTTGTGTGGGCTCCTTTCACCTACAGAGGGGGATGCCACAATAGATGGAAAAAGCATTGTGCAAAATACACAGGCTATAAAAAAGGTTATTAATATTTCTCCCCAAGAAACGGCCGTTGCACCTAATTTAACGGTATATGAAAATCTATTATTATTCAGTCAGATTTATGGCTACGAAAAGGAACAAGCACAACAACAAGTATATGACAAAATGGCCTTATTCGGACTGACACCACGTCAACATGATAAGGCTAAGACACTATCAGGCGGCTACCAGCGTCGTTTAAGTGTAGCAATGGCCCTCATGTCAAACCCAAAAGTATTGTTCCTCGATGAACCGACTTTAGGGATGGACATACGGGCAAGGAATGATGTATGGAACATATTGAAGCACTTAAAAGGACATGTCACGATTATTTTGACCTCCCATTATTTAGAAGAAATAGAGGCTTTGGCTGATCGTGTAGGAATTATGCACAATGGGCAAATATGTGCACTAGGCACGATACAACAATTGATCAGTGAAACAGACAAGCATTCTTTAGAAGAGGTATTCTTGGAAAAAACAGAGGAGGCGTTATTGTGAGGGTAGCAGCGTTTGCAACAAGGAATCATAAAGAGATTGTCCGCGATCCAATCACTTTATTATTTGGTATAGGCTTACCAATCCTTTTATTAGGCTTGTTTTCTGTTATGCAAAAAAATATGCCGTTTGCTTTATATGAAATGAATAATCTGACACCAGGCGTCATTGTATTTAGTTTTTCTTTTCTCACACTGTTTTCAGGAATGTTACTAGGAAAAGATAAAAGCTCATCCTTTTTAATGAGGATTTTTGTTTCTCCTTTGTCTGCTGCTGATTACATTTTAGGGTATATGATACCTTTGCTACCAATAGCCCTGCTACAAATTTTTGTTTGTTTAGCTACCGCCATGTTTTTAGGGTTGCCATTTAATAAGTCTATCCTCTTTATGATCCTTATACTTCTAATAATCTCACCACTCTATATTAGTTGTGGATTATTATTTGGGACATTATTTACAGATAAGCAGGTAGGAGGGATATTTGCCATCTTTGTTAATGTGACAACATGGTTAAGTGGAACATGGTTCGAATTAGATATGATTGGTGGAACATTTCAAAAGATTGCGCAGCTTTTACCTTTCATGCACGCAGTCAATGCAGCTAGGGCTATCTTACATGCAGAGTATGCTAATATGTTTTATTCACTTATTGTTGTCATTGGTTATACAGTCATTATGACAACTCTCGCCATCTTTATGTTTAAACAGAAAATGCAAGACGGGTCAAAATAAGAAAAAGGCAGCTCCGACGTTGGGCTGCCTTTTTTATTAATCATGATTTAATGTCGCAGCGATTTCAGGTTGCTGCTCTACTTGGCGTAGCATATTAAAGGAAGCAATTGCTACTTCTACTTGATCGTCCTTCGGTTCACGAGTTGTTAGTAATTGGAGCCATAAGCCAGGGTAGCCAAGGAAGCGTAACACTGGAATATTACGGCAGGCATTTGTCGCTTGTAAGACTTCAAATGAGATCCCCAGAACAACAGGGATTAATAGAATACGATCTAAAATACGAAGCCACAGTGGATCTGTAGGTACAAAGAAATATAAAAACATACCGACGAACACGGTGAATAATATGAAGCTACTGCCACAACGATAGTGTAGGCGTGATTGAGCTTGAACATTTTTTACGGTAATGTCTAATCCAGCTTCATAGCAGTTTATCACCTTATGCTCTGCACCATGGTACTGAAATACTCGTTTAATGAGGGGCGTTAACGAGATAAAATATAAATAGGCTAGCAGTAATAATAATTTAATACCACTTTCCAGTAAAATCTGTCCCGTTTTGCCTTCAATCCATTTTGAGAAAAAATCAGCTATAAAAACAGGAATTAATGTAAAGGCAAATTTTCCAAATAAAAAAGAAAGAATACCTACTACAGCAACGCCCAGTATCATTTGAAGTTTAGAGCCTTCTTCTTTATGATCTTCCTCTTCACCAGGTGTCACATCATAGCGATCCCCAGCAAATTGCATGTGACGAGAACCTAAGCCAGCGGATTCTATCAGCGCCACAACGCCTCGTACAAATGGGATTTTTTTAAGCTTTTGTAATAAAGGTTTTTGTACTTTTTTGAAATGATAATAATCAATGGAATCATCGTTACGACGAATGGCTGTAACAGTATGTTCCTTTCCTCCGAACATCACACCCTCTAATTGTGCTTGTCCCCCGTATACAGGTGAATTGCTCAAGGCTAACACCACTCTCTTTATATATTTCAACTGTACCATTGTACTAAATTTAGTGAAAAACCTCTACCGTTACGCATAGTAAATTTTCTATATGGCTACACTAATCGTACATTTTAGGAAATAATTAGTGTGCATAAAGGAGAGGTATAGGGTGAAAGTAGCGACAATTACAGCACTTGTCAATGCGCTTGTTTTAGCGCTGTGCTTAAAAGGTTTACATTATTTCCATCTCATTAAATGGCATCCGATAGGGTTTTATAAAAAATGGAATTGGTTTGAAGAAAGCTCCAAATTATTTCAATGGACCTTTTTTATTTTTCTACTATTTATTATCGGCTTATTTTTATACATGACTATGCGCTATGTATATATTATCCCAGCTGTCTTTTCTTCCCTTTTATTAGGTCTCTTGGTGACCATCTCATTGGAATGGATTGCTTTGGATTTACCATTACAGCTTACGTCTTTCAAAAAACTGTCGATTCCCTTTATGGTGACCGTTATTTGTTTATTACGTTTCTTGCTTGAAACCGCCAATTTCCATCAGAAGGAACATACAGCACAAAAACAAAGTTGAAGGTACAAAATATCCCCTTCCTTTAAGGGGATATTTATGGCACCACTAGTTGAAATTAGTTGCTGAATGCACGGTGTATGATAAAATAAATGGCAAGTACATAGAAAGAGGCGAATAGAAGCGTGAAGTTATTATGTTTGAATGGACCGAACTTAAATCGACTTGGTAAACGAGAGCCACATATTTATGGACATGAAACATTGGATGATGTTCGAGAAAATGTTCAAAATCTTGCGGCTTCTTTAGGTGCTACAGTTGAATTTCGTCAATCCAATCATGAAGGGGTACTAGTAGATTGGGTGCATGAAGCAGAGGACGAAAAATATGATGGTATTATCTTTAATCCTGGTGCATATACCCATACAAGTATCGCATTGCATGATGCGATAGCAGGTATTTCTGTGCCAGTTATCGAAGTACATATTTCCAATATCCACAAACGTGAGGCTTTCCGACATCATTCCTATCTTGCTCCGGCCTGCCTTGGTCAAATTTGTGGACTAGGTACGAAAGGCTATGAACTGGCACTACGTACATTTATCGAGAGGGAGAATTGATTATGTTGAAATTACAAAAGCTACGTAAAGCACTTCAAGAACAAAGCATCGATGGTATTTTAATTACGAATGGGTACAACCGTCGCTATATGACAGGTTTTACAGGGACAGCAGGCGTAGCAATTGTGTCTCAAAATGATGCTGTATTTATTACAGATTTCCGTTATACAGAGCAGGCTGCTGCACAAATTCAGGACTTCCGTATTGTCAAGCATGAAGCCACAATTTTTGAAGAAATTGCTACTCAAGTAAATAATATGGGTATCAAATTATTGGGCTTTGAGAAAGATACTGTAAGCTATGGCACCTATGAACTGTATAAATCGAAGATTCAAGCAGATTTAGTGCCGATTTCTGGGCTAATTGAAAAAATTCGCTTGATTAAGACGGAACAAGAGATTAATATTATTAAGGCTGCGTGTGAAATTGCAGATCACGCATTTACACATATTTTAGGCTTCATCAAGCCTGGTAAAACCGAGCTTGAAGTTTCGAATGAATTAGAGTTTTTCATGCGTAAACAAGGAGCAACTCAGTCTTCGTTTGACACGATTGTTGCGTCTGGTCTTCGTTCAGCATTACCACACGGCGTTGCAACGAATAAAGTGATTGAAAAAGGCGACTTTGTTACATTAGACTTTGGTGCGCTTTATAATGGCTATATTTCGGATATCACACGTACTGTGGCTGTGGGAGAACCATCTGAAAAATTGGTAGATATGTACAATGCAGTCCTTGCTTCTCAACTGTTAGCACTTGAAAAAGTGGGTCCTGGATTAACAGGCATTCAAGCGGACGCGATTGCACGTGACTACTTAAAAGAAAAAGGATATGGCGAAGCATTTGGTCATTCTTTAGGACACGGTATTGGTCTTGAAGTACATGAAGGCCCTGGCTTATCGATGCGTTCTGATACAGTGCTAGAGCCAGGTATGGCCGTGACGATTGAACCAGGTGTTTACTTACCTGGAATCGGTGGTGTCCGTATCGAGGATGATATTTTAATCACAGAAACGGGTAATGAACTACTAACACATTCGTCAAAAGAACTCATTATTTTATAAACTTTGGAGGAACACAAATGATCTCAGTAAACGATTTCCGTACAGGTCTAACAATTATTGTTGATGGCCAATTATACCGCGTGTTAGATTTCCAACACGTGAAACCAGGTAAAGGTGCTGCATTCGTACGTTCTAAATTACGTAACCTACGTAACGGCTCAGTGAATGAAAAAACATTCCGCGCTGGTGAAAAAGTTGAAAAGGCACAAATCGATAATCGTAAGATGCAATATTTATATGCACAAGGTGATGAGCATGTATTTATGGACTTGGAATCATATGAGCAAACTGAACTAGCTTCATCTGCTATTGAGTATGAATTAAAATTCCTAAAAGAAAACATGGAAGTGCATATTCAATCTTACCAAGGTGAAATGTTAGGTGTTGAATTACCAAACACTGTTCAATTAGAGGTAACAGAAACAGAACCAGGAATCAAAGGTGATACAGCTTCTGGCGGTACAAAACCTGCTACTCTTGAAACAGGTCTAATCGTACAAGTACCATTCTTCGTTAACCAAGGTGACGTTTTAATCATTAACACGGATGAAGGTTCTTACGTTTCACGTGCATAATGATCAGCCTACTCTTTTCATTAAAGAGTAGGTTTTTATTTTTTTCTTATACATATACTGTCAAATCGTTCATTTAATGTGATAATAGATAGAAGCACTATTTAATTTTTATTGAGGTACTATCAAGTTTCTATCATCAGATAGATGGTCATTACTGGTAGAATTGTTTACAATCAGAGTAAGGAGTGAAAGGTATGCTACAAACAACATTTGATATGCGATATCCAATTATACAAGCACCAATGGCAGGCGTGACATCACCTAAATTTGTGGCGGCTTGTGCTGAGGCAGGCCTATTAGGTTCAATTGGTGCAGGTTACTTAGATGGTGAGCAAACAAAGCAGTTTATTCAAGAAGTGAAGAAATTAACGACAAAGCCCTTTGCGGTCAATTTATTTGTGCAAGAAGAACCCAAAATTGATGTCGAGGTTTTACAACAAGCCAGAATGGCACTGCAACCTTTTTACGATGAATTAGGATTATCCCCTGTACAGAGCGTAACATCAAAGGAAGTTTTTGCAGGACAGGTTCAAGCTGTGATTGAAGAAAAGGTAGCAGTTTGTTCATTTACTTTTGGGCTGCCATCTCCAGCTGTTCTTAAACAATTAAAAGATCATGGCGTCTATACGATTGGTACTGCAACCACATTAGAGGAAGCCATACTGGTGGAGCAAGCAGGAATGGATGCGGTTGTATTACAAGGGGGAGAGGCAGGCGGTCATCGAGGCTCATTTACTGACCCTCTGCAATTAATTCCATTGCATGACTTACTACAACAAGTAGTGGGAAAAGTTGAGATTCCGATTATAGCTGCGGGAGGCCTTGTAACCAAAGAGGATATTCAAAAGGCACTTGAAAGTGGGGCACAGGCAGTTCAAATTGGGACGGCTTTACTAGTGGCAGATGAATGCGAAATTTCGCCACTCTATAAAAATGCTGTATTGGCATCAAAAGAACAACAAACGACGATTACGCTTGCCTTTACTGGTAAACCAGCAAGAGGTTTAGCAAATGATTTCACGAAACGTATGGAGGATGCGACAGTAGCACCCTATCCACTACAAAATTATCTAACGACTACCATTCGTAAGGAAAGTGCTGAGCAAGGTAATGCAGAATATTTATCCATGTGGATGGGTGAAAATAGTCACCTCATACAGCAAACGGATACGGTGAAAAACATTGTGAGCAAACTATTATAATTTTTTATCGTAGAAGATCTCTATACATCTGTATAGAGGTCTTTTTTTTTGAAGAGCGACATATATTGCTGTACACGAGGGGGCGTAGGAATGGAATTACAAGACGTATTAAGAGTTGCTGGAGTGGGACTAGTCGTTGCGCTTCTTCATGTTTTCTTTGATCAAACAGGGAAGAAGGAGTTTTCATTTTTCCTCTTTTTCATTGCTTACTTATATATGACAGCAGAATTACTTCGCTTTTTACGTCTATTCTTTAATGAGATTTTAACCTTCTTCCAATGGCTTACCTCATCCGGGTAATGTGAATGGAAATTGTCATCGTCGCTGTTGTCATGCTGCTTTTATTATTGCTGATAAAAGAAGTTATACAGCCACTCCATGCGCTAATCAGTGTGATGTTTTCTTTTTTGCTTTTTGGCATGTTGTTCTCGACGCTTTTATTGCCTTTCGCCAAACAATTGTTAGAAACACTTGCGTTTTTACCTTATGCGAAGGCTATTTTAATCAGTGCAAGTATGTTCTATGTCGGGCAGTGGGTGGCATTGCTTTTGGCAGAGCATAATTATAAAGTGCTCGGGAACATCGTTTTTGCTGCGGTGAAAATTGTGATTTTGCTGTATTGGTTTAAAGAATTTCTGGCTGTTCTACAGGAGGTGTCGGCCATTTTAAAAAGGCTAAACTAAGGAGCGAAGCCATTGCAGGAGCAAATATTATCGTTTTTAATCGACCCATTCTTTCTCTTGCTCAAGATGACGCTCATGCTTTGCAGCTACGTCATCATCATTTTGATTGTGAACATGCTATTACCAGAGTTTGAAAAAGGGACAAGGATACTTTTTTTTCTTATCGTTTTAGCAACAATCGGTCCTGTTGTTGTCAACTCCTTTACATTAATTGATGAAATTGCACAAGGACTAGCCCATCTATTTACGGCATTTTATCCAATTCTTACATCAAGCTTTTTATTATCCAGTAGTATTACAGCGATTGCTTCCTGGCAGCCTTTTTTACTGTTTTTTGTACAAGTCCTCACCATTATCAGTAGTAAGTGGCTTATTCCTGGCGTGCTTTTGGCCATTGTCTTTGATGTATGCAGTGTAATCGTTAAGGAAATATCCTTTACTCGAATAGCTGAATTGATTCGCTTTACAATTATGAGCATCGTGTCGGCCTCAGTTATTTGCTATGTCTTACTGATGACCGCAAGCGGTGTAGCAGCATTTAGTGTCAATGCGGCTGTAGCGGAGCCCGTCAAAAAATTAATTGAAGAAAATATTCCAGTTGTAGGTTCTTTTATTGTGGATAGTTTTTCGATGTTTCAGCATATGACTCAATTTACATCTTCTCTTACAAGTATTAGCGCCTTTATCGCTGTCATTACAGTGTCTTTTATCCCAACCGTGCAGCTTGTAGTTAGTGCCTATTCTTTGAAAATGCTCGCGGCTATTTTAGAACCCATTGCCTTTGATGATATTTGTAGACTACTAGATCAAGTTAGCAAATCGCTATTTACTTTATGTGCTGTATCATTTTTAATTGCTTTTTCATTTATGTTTTCTTGTTTTTTCCTCATTGTGTTCGTACAAGTCATGGCAGGGGGGAGATAGATTGATTCTTTTATTGGCATTGCTGTTTGTCTGTCAGATTTTTGTGTTTCTAACGGATGATAAGGAAATAATTTCACTGACAAAGTTGGTCATCACGTTAGTATTTTTGCAATTGCTATTAAAGATTCCATTTATCAATTCATAGGAAGAAACAAGCGTACATACACTTGAAAAAGAGAAGATGAAAGGAGGCAATGTACAAGTGATGTGGAAAAGACACGAAAAAAAACAACGTCATTGATGGTTTTAATTTTGATAGCTGCCTCCGTGGGAATTTTCATCATTTTACCTATGTATCAAACGAATTCGACAAGCGACAAAGGTTCACCGCTCACGAATGAAGAAAAACTTGAGCAAACCCTGAAGGCAATGGAAGGTGTAGGGAAGGTTAAAGTCTACTTTTATTATGGAGAGATGACAGATGATCAGGATGCCAATAAACTATTCAGCCAATATTTTCGAGGGACTGAACAAGGCGCGAAAAACGTGACAGGAATGCTCGTTGTTTCAGAGGGTGCTTCCGATATCTTTGTGAAAAATGAAATTCGTGCTGTCGTCAGTCAAGTGATGCAATTACCGATTCATCGAATTATTATCGTTCCAATGGAAAATAAGGAGGAAAAGTAAATGCGCGTACGTAGAAGAACAGTTTGGTTTATGACATTATTAAGTTTAGTAGCAGTTATTTCAGTGTATTATTTGGTAGATCCAGCCAAGCAATTCAATGGTCTTACTATTTTTACAGATGATACACTGCAACAAACAGCTGTCACAGGTGTTACAGATCAGGAAGCAACAAATGATATAACACAAGAAGTATCTTCACCAAGTCACTTATTTGAAGAAATGCGTATGCAGGTTAGTGATGAGAGAAGTCAGCTTCGTGAACAGTTAACACAAAAGATTGCCTCAGAAGAATATTCTGCCGAAGAAAAAAATGAGGCATATAATGAAATGGATGGCCTTATTAAACGTGAATCAGCGGAAGCTATGCTTGAGATGCTCGTAAAATCATTAGGTTACTCTGATGCGTTTGTTCGTGCTGAGGGAGAAAAAGTGTCGGTGACAGTGATGGCTGAGGAATTGTCAAAAGCTCAAGCAAACGAAATTATTTACCTGGTAAAAACAGAGATGGAAGGCGCAAATGATGTGCAAGTCAAGTTCAGTGCAAATAATTATTAAAAAATAAAGAAAAAAACAAATTTTTAGTTAATTCGCAAAGGGTTGTTATATATCAGCTTCATGAAAAGGCTTTCGCTTAGTAAAGGAAAGCCTTTTATTTTGTTCATATTTACTTAATTTTCATTTAACTATTTCAAATTGATACGAAAAAATATAGAATAGTTATTGTAGTAGATTTTAATTCATAAGGAGAGTTAGAAATGTTCAAAATTCAAGAAATTCGTGAAATTATCAAATTAGTGGATTCTTCTTCAATTGACGAGTTTGTGTATGAAGTAGATGGCGCAAAAGTAAAACTTAAAAAGAATAATGTTGTTGTTACAGAAACTGTAGCACCTAAAAAAGAAGTAGTAGCCCCTGTTGTACAACAATCTGCACCAGCAGAAGCTCCAGCAGTAACACCTGCACCAGCGAAAGAAGAAGCGCCAGCACCAGCTGCAGCGGCACCATCAGTTAACGACCCATCGTTACATAAAATTGTATCTCCAATGGTCGGTACTTTCTATCAAGCACCAAACCCAGATTCTCCTGCATACGTAAAAGTGGGTGACAAAGTAGGGGACGAAACAATCGTATGTATCGTAGAAGCAATGAAATTATTCAACGAAATCGAAGCAGAAGTGCAAGGGGAAATCGTTGAAATTCTAGTTAAAGATGGCGACTTAGTAGAGTACGGCCAACCATTATTCCTTGTAAAAGCTGAGTAAGGAGTGCAAAACAAATGAAAAAAGTTTTAATTGCAAACCGCGGCGAAATCGCTGTGCGTATCATTCGTGCTTGTAAAGAGTTAGGCATTCAATCGGTTGCTGTGTACTCTGAAGCAGATGCTGACGCATTACATGTGAAGTTAGCAGACGAAGCTTATTGCATCGGACCGAAGCTATCAAAAGATTCTTATCTTAGCTTCCCAGCGCTACTTAGTGTAGCTGAAAAGACAGGTGCTGATGGCATCCACCCAGGATATGGCTTCGTATCAGAAAACGCTGATTTTGCGGAAGCTTGTGAAAACGCTGGCATTAAATTTATCGGTCCATCATCTGATTCTATTAAAATTATGGGCATCAAGGACGTTGCACGTACAACAATGGAAGCAGCAGGCGTTCCACTTGTTCCAGGTACTGGTATTGTACCAGATATCGAAACTGGTAAAGAATGGGCTGCTAAAATTGGTTACCCTGTCATCATCAAAGCAACTGCTGGTGGTGGCGGTAAAGGAATCCGTGTAGCACGTACAGAAGAAGATCTTGTAAAAGGTATTGAAATTACGCAAAAAGAGGCTGCGGCAGCATTCGGTAACCCTGGCGTATATTTAGAGAAATTTATCGAGTACTTCCGTCACTGTGAAATCCAAGTTTTAGCAGATGGCTACGGTAACGTGGTGCATTTAGGCGAACGTGACTGTACGGTTCAACGTCGTATGCAGAAGTTAGTAGAGGAAGCACCATCTCCAGCTCTATCTTCTGAGCGTCGTGCTGAAATGGGTGCAGCTGCAGTAAAAGCGGCACAAGCATGTAACTATGAAGGTGCTGGCACAATCGAGTTTATCTATGACTATCAAGAGGACAAGTTCTACTTCATGGAAATGAACACTCGTATTCAGGTTGAGCACCCAGTAACAGAAATGATTTCTGGTGTAGATCTTGTACAACAACAATTAAAAATTGCATCTGGTGAGAAGCTTCCATTCACACAAGATGATATAAAATTAAATGGTTGGGCGATTGAATGCCGTATTAACGCAGAAAATGCCTATAAAAACTTCATGCCTTCAGCAGGAACTGTTGATACGTATATAACACCAGGTGGTTATGGTGTACGTATTGATTCTGCTGTCTATGCGGGCTATACAATCCCACCATATTACGATTCAATGGTAGCAAAACTAATTGTTCATGCGGATACACGTGAAGAAGCGATTGCAAAAATGAATCGTGCCTTAAGTGAATTCGAAGTATCTGGTCCTGGAATTAATACAACCATTCCATTCCACCAAGCATTGATGAACAATGACGTCTTCAAATCAGCACAATTCAATACGAAGTTCCTAGAAGAGAATGATGTATTGGGTGTAGCAGAAAAAGTGAAGTAAGCGTTCGCAATTTTAAACCTCCTAGCTATTATTAGTTAGGAGGTTTTTTTTATGTCTAAGCGCAAATAGATAGAGGACCTACTTACAGGTAGGAAGATCCATCTATAGAAGAAAGATTGACCGTTATAGAAGCTTAAACCGTTACCAATAGAAGTGTGGTGAAAAAGATGATAAAAGTTCTATTTTATAGATAGAAGATCGTTATCTGGTGTTAACATACCATTCTTTGTTGAATAGTCTCCTATGTCTCTGTAAAGCACAGCTGTCTTTATCGCATGGCCCTCTTTCACAAAGACAAGAAGGCAAATATCTTCCCGTACATCTAATCCACTAATACTACCTTTAAATTGTATGTCCATTGTTTCTTCAATCGCATCTTTCGTTGTATAAGGTCCGAAAATTTGCGCTTTTTCCCAGTCAAAATCCGTTAATTTATTTAGTGAAACTACTGTTGTGCCGCTATTTGCTTTTTCCATTATATTTTTCGCAAGCAATGTGTCTTCATTAGCTCTATTCCCCAAAAATAAAAAGAGCATTGTCAACATGAGGACAACCCCACCGATACCAAACAACCATTTTTGTAACATGCTCTACCTCTACTTTATCTCAAATTGATTCTATATTATAGAAAGAATACTATATAATAGAAGAAAGAAATAGTCATCCCCCTTAAAAGGAGTGAAACAATGGATGCCTATATACAATAAGCTAGTGAGGGATAAAATTTTAGAAGTAATTGAAGCGAAGGGTTTATCCTATCATGCACGTATTTTAGAGCCTAGTGAACTAATAAAGGCAATAAAGGCTAAAATGATAGAAGAGGCTACAGAATTTTACGAAGCCCAGCATAAAGAAGATAGTGTTGAAGAGCTCGCAGATATACTGGAGCTCATTCATATGGCTATCGGTGTGCTAGGTGTACGCTTTGAGGAGCTAGAAGTGACGCGTGAACACAAGAGAAAAGCTCGTGGGGGATTTGAAAAGGGAATTTATTTAATCGATGTAGTGGATTAGTAAAGTCGGTTTTAATTTAAAACGGCTTTCGACAGCCAAACCTTCCTTTTTATAGTATAATAAATGTAAGTACAGCACTTGTTTGTGATGTGTAAGGGAAAGGATGATATTTGTATGGCAGAGAAAGTAGGACAATCTTTCGTACAACCAACACCTTCTGGGAAAGAAGAGCTTGGAAAAATTGAGGTAGCGGCAGAGGTGATCGAGGTTGTGGCTGGGATTGCTGTTAATGAAGTAGAAGGCATTGCTGCAACTCGTGGGAATATTGCGACGGGTGTCGTGGAACGTTTCGGTAAAAAAGTACACAATAAAGGCATTAAATCAGGTGTAACGGAAACTGGTGAAATTGCGATTGATGTATTTTGCTCTGTGAAATATGGATATGCCATTCCTAAGGTAGCAAAAGAAGTTCAAACGCAAATCCGTCAGGCTATTTTTAATATGACGGCACTAGAAACAGCAGAAGTAAATGTGCATATTACAGGTATTCACTTTGAAAAAGAAGAAACAGTAGTGCATGAATAAAAAAGAAAAGGATTGCCCGATGATGATTTATTCATCAAAGGGCAATCCTTTTTAAATGGATTTCTCTAGGATTCATGTGGATGTGTATCGTTATTTTTATAATTCTATATGCTTTGGCTTTCTCCAGAATAACGCAAGTATGACGCCAAGCACCAATACGATTGTAGCAAAGTAGTATGGATAGTTCAGATTGATATCGAACAATACACCACCTAGGATAGGGCCAAAAATATTACCAAGACTTGTAAACATAGAGTTCATGCCACCAACAAATCCTTGTTCATTGCCAGCAATTTTCGATAAATACGAAGTAACGGCAGGTCGAATTAAATCGAAGCCTACGAAAATAAAGAATGTAACGAATAAGATGGCAAAATAATGACTCACAATCGTCATGGCAAATGTTAATACTGCTGAAAGGATTAGTGAGTAACGAATAACATTAATCTCACCCATTTTCTTTGTCAGCCAATCAAATAGTATTAATTGAGCTAGTGCGCCTACAATACCACTTCCTGTAATAATAATGGCAATGTCCGATGGTGTAAACGCAAATTTGTGATCGACGAATAAGCTAAACAATGATTCGAATGCAGCGAGGCCAAATGATAGCACGAAAATAAGAATGAATGGTATGAAGTAGAGTGGACTAAACACACGCTTGACACTACCTAACATGGATTGTGCTACTTCTTCATTGTCTGTAGCACGTGTTGGCTCTTTTAAAAATAGCAATGACAGGATAGCTGCAAACAGACCAAGTACCCCAGCTGCATAAAATGGGACACGTGTACCAATTTCAGCCAAAAATCCACCGATCCCAGGGCCGATAATAAAACCTGTGCTAATGGCTGCACTCATATAGCCAAGTGCCTTAGGACGCTGTGCCAATGTCGTAATATCAGCTATATAGGCGGTTACGGCTGGCATAATGAAAGCTGCACTCACGCCACCTAACATACGAGAGACAAAAAGAATTTCAACAGAACGACCAAACCCAAATAAAAACTCAGAAAGTCCAAAAATAAAAAGACCTGCAACAATCATAACTTTGCGGCCAATATTATCAACAAGCTTACCTGCAATTGGTGATGCAATTAATTGTGTAATGGCAAAGGCTGCCACCATATAACCAACGACAGAGCCAGAAATATGTAGCTCATTCATGATGGTTGGTAAAACAGGGATGACTAAACCAATCCCTAAAAAGGCAATGAAAAGATTAGATAATAAAATAGCTAAGGTTATATTTTGTTTCTTGCTCATAAACTTCTCCTTCTAATTGTTCGCGATACATGTTTTCAATCTACTAGAATATTTCCATGTAATACGATAAACCCTATAGTAACTATAGGGTCAAAAGATTTGTTTTTATTTTTTAAAATTTTTATCAGTTTGGGAGTTCTGGCTGAGAGTTATACGAATGCGCCACTACTTTTTCGAAGGAACTTTGTGTCTCTTGTTTTTGCCTAATCTTTAACTCTACTATAAATTTCTTTTCTTTTTCCATAGTGAGCGTTGCTGGCATGTATAGCTCATACACTTGCGACTCAAATAGTTCCTGCTGAGTTAATACATGATTTCTCAATTTTTCATAGAATGAAAAATAAGTATCAGGATCGTAAATAAAGGCAATGCATACATATTTACCGCCAGGAATAATAGTTTGTTGTATGTTTGGTGAAAGCTGCGAAAATGTGCGCTCCGTTAATAGGGGAGTGAAAATAGCATCATAAATGATGTCATTGACATCTTTATAGGGCTCTAGTGGATAAATACAGCCATAACGACTGTTTAAGACACTGCCTTCCTTTTCGATGATTTTAATTAAAGTGGCATAGTATGTACTGGTGCTCGATGTCGGTGTTAATGCAGTAGTGGTTACTTGAAGAACGGGCATTGCTTCCTCTATCTGCACATAAATTTCACCGAAGACTGGGATATCAATTTGCTCTTGTAATTGCTTTTTTGTTTTCAGTAAAGTATTTTTTGCTTCGTTTAAACGTGAAATTTTTTCATTGATGCGTAGCTCCTGCTGAGCTAAAAAATCAAGCAATTCCTCAGAGGTTAATCTAAGTGCTTTTTTTATATCATCGAGCGTCACGCCGATATATTTAAGGGACTTTATAATGTCTAAATAGAATAGCTGATTGCCTTTATAATACCGATAATTGGTGAAGGTATCGATATAAGCAGGCTTAAATAAATCAATTTGATCATAATAACGTAATGTCTGAACCGATAAGTTTGAAAGTTTGGCAACCTCACCTATCGTATAATAATGTTCCTTCATAAATGGCCTCCACTAATAAAAGCTAAAAAAGTTTTGAATGGCATCAAAACGAATTTTATGCTTGCATCCACCCAGTAAAATAGGTGAGATGTACGTTCCTTCATTTGTTGATATTTTTTTCACCTTCAACCATTTTAAATGTTTTTTGCAGCTAGAACATATAGCTTCATGTTGCATTGTGACACCTCTAAAGTTTTTTCTTTATTATACCATTCCGAACAGGAAACATTTATTTTTGAATACCACTATTCGATGAGAAGTGGGCTTAAACAAAAAGTTCCTTGAAAAAGGTTCAGATTATTGAAAACTTGCTTGAAATCGTGTTTCTCATGTGATTTTATGCTATTATAAACCTTAATGCCACTTAAGAAGGAGAGCTTTACATGAAACGACATGAAGCACGCGAAAAAGCGTTGCAAGTTTTGTTTCAGCTAGACAATACGGATCTAACAGTTGAAGAAGCAATGGGCCATATTAAAGGTCAACCTACCAATGCCTTCTACGAAAAGATCGTGAATGGAACAGCTGAACATTTGGAGGAAATCGATGCTACATTAGAACAGCATCTTGAAAAGTGGTCACTTGCCCGTCTACCCAAAATTGAAAGAACGGTTTTACGTTTAGCTGTATATGAATTGTTATACATGCCAGAAACACCAAAAAGAGTAGTACTAAACGAAGCAATCGAGTTATGTAAAACATTTGGCGATGATAGTTCATCTAAATTCGTCAATGGTGTACTTTCTAAATTTACAGAACAAGAATAATGTGTTGAATTGGAAGGAGTAACGAAGGTTTATGTCAAGTGCAATTATTAATGGTAAAGAGATTGGTCAAGAAATTCGTAATGCTGTAGCAGAGCGTGTCATTCGTTTAAAAGAGCGAGGGCTAACACCTGGTTTAGCGGTTGTATTAGTTGGAGACAACCAGGCATCAGCTACATATGTGAGAAATAAACAAAAATCTTGTGAAGCGATTGGTATGTTTTCAGAACTCATTAAATTACCAGAAGAGACAACGCAAGAGGAATTACTAGCGCAAATTGAGCTTTTAAATCAACGTGAGGATATTCATGGTATTTTAGTTCAATTACCACTCCCAAAACATATTGATGAGGATACAGTCATTGCAACGATTGCTGTCGAGAAGGACGTCGATGGATTCTCACCTGTAAGCGTTGGGAAAATGATGCTTGGCCAAGATACATTTTTACCTTGTACACCGTTTGGCGTGATGAAGCTTCTTGAGTATTCAGGAATTGAAATCGCAGGAAAGCATGCTGTAATCGTAGGTCGTAGTCATATCGTTGGTAAACCAATGGGACAACTACTTTTACAAAAGGATGCTACGGTAACCTATACACACTCTAAAACGCCAGATTTACCTTCATTTACAAAACAAGCAGATATTTTAATTGCTGCAGTTGGACGTGCAAACTTTATTACGAAAGAGCACGTGAAAGAAGGGGCTGTTGTTATTGATGTAGGCATTAATCGCGATGACAACAATAAATTATGCGGTGACGTAAACTTTGCAGAAGTAGATGGAATTGCGTCTCATATTACGCCTGTACCAGGTGGTGTAGGACCCATGACCATCACGATGTTACTATTCAACACAGTGCAAGCAGCTGAAAATACGCTTGCAAAATAAAAGACCTTTTGAAAAAAGTCATCTCAACATTGTTTGAGGTGACTTTTTTGTTGTGTAAAATCAGAACTTTTCTTCGATTATGTCGTCTAATGTAACGTTTGGGACATACATACTGAGGAGGAGGTTTTTATGGAAAATATCGATATTGTGTTAATTGTCAAGCATATCATTATTGGACTTGTCCAAGGCTTTACAGAGCCAATTCCTGTATCGTCGAGTGGACATGTAATGATTGCTAGCGAAATGCTGGGACTAGGTGAACAAGGTTTTACTTTTGCTATCTTAACAAATACAGCTTCGTTACTTGCTATTATGTATATTTATCGTGAGGATATTGTTCGTCTGATCAGTCATTTTTTTCTTTACTTAAAAACTGGAGAAAAGCGGTATAACGCGGATTTTCGCTTTGCTCTCTATATTATCATCGGTTCAATTCCTGCTGGCGTTTTAGGGGTGTTATTAAGTGATGTCATTGCAGATAACGTAAGTATGACGACGATTGCGCTCATGCTATTTGTGACAGGGACTGCATTATGGCTAATTCGTAATATGCGTGGCAAGAAGAACGATGCGGATTTACGTGCTAAAGATGCCATCATTGTAGGGCTGGGGCAAGCAGTTGCTTTAACGCCAGGTATTAGCCGTTCAGGAGCCACGATTATTTCCGCCATAGCAGTAGGAATGAAGCAGGATACAGCCTTACGTTTTTCCTTTATGCTTTATATTCCTGTAAGTTTAGGTGGGGTAGTCCTTGGCATTACAGATTTTTTAGACGAGCCGAGTAAAGGTGCATTAGCTCTTCCATATGCCGCCACTTTCTTGGCAACTCTCATTATGACTTATTTTGCGATGCGTTGGTTTATGGGCATTATGAAAAGTGGTAAACTTAGCTACTTTACGTATTATTGTTTTATTGTAGGAACTCTTTTATTACTATTCTATTAAAATATAAAGTCTCATAACGTATGAAGTTATGGGGCTTTATTTGTTATTTGTCATAATATACGGTTTCTAATAGTGAGAACGTGTAGGAATGTGTTATAGTTGTTTTTCAATAGAAGAAAGACAGTCATTTTTTCTACCGAAACTGCATTTTGGCACGTCAACGACTGCAAAAAATGTTATGATAGGTGTAGTTTTGTGAAAAACTTGATTTTAGTAAAGGAGCCGAAAACATGTCCTCTGCTTCTTATTTAACAGTAAAAGCGTTAACAAAATATATTAAACGAAAATTCGATGCAGATCCACATTTGCGTGAAGTGTATGTAAAAGGTGAGTTATCGAATGTGAAAATTCATCAATCCGGCCATATTTACTTTACATTAAAGGATGATGGTGCCCGAATAGCTGCGACGATGTTTAAAACAGCGGCTACCAAATTAGCGTTTGAACCAAAGGAAGGTATGCAAGTATTTATCCGAGGGGATGTAAACGTTTACGAAGGCTATGGAACCTATCAGCTATATGTACAAGAAATGCAACCGGATGGCATTGGTAGCTTATTTGTTGCCTTCAATCAATTAAAAGAGCAATTACAAAAAGAAGGCCTTTTTAAACCTGAGTGGAAACAACCGATACCAAAATTTCCTGAAAAAATTGGTGTACTCACGTCAACAACTGGTGCAGCTATACGGGATATTTGTACAACCTTAAAGAGGCGTTATCCACTTGCTGAAATTTTGATTTATCCAACACTTGTGCAAGGAGCTCAGGCTGCACCGAATATTGTGCAAAATATTCAACGTGCTAATCAAGAGGCAAGCTGTGATGTGTTGATTGTCGGGCGAGGAGGAGGCTCCATCGAGGATTTATGGGCTTTTAATGAAGAAATTGTGGCAAGAGCTATTTTTGAAAGCCGAATCCCTATTATAAGTGCGGTTGGCCATGAAACAGATACAACGATCGCCGATTATGTAGCCGATTTACGTGCACCTACTCCAACAGCTGCTGCAGAGATGGCTGTGCCAGATCAAGCGGATCTCTACCAACGTGTGCTTACGCAGAAATCACAGCTTCATCAAATGGTTAGGTCGCAACTTATGGCAGAGCGACAACGTCTAAATAAGCTCCAGCAGTCTTATCCATTGTCCATGCCGGAAAGACTTTATCGACCTTTTACAGAAAGATTGGCACAGCTTGAGTCAGGGTTGCAGGCAGCAATGCAAGTGAGCTTGATGAAAAAAGCTGCCCAACTTCAACAATTACATAGTACGGTGGAGCAACATTCACCCAAAAAGGCACTTGCTTTTCATCAGAGAGAGCTTGAAGCGCGCGTTCAACAATTATCACGTGCTACAACGTATTATGTGGCAAAACAGCAACAACAATTTGAGTCAACCGTTAGAACATTAGAAGCTTTAAATCCACTGTCCATTCTAACAAGAGGATTTACAGTAGCATATAAAGATCAGCAAATGATCAAATCATCCACTGAGGTGCAAAAGCAAGATCAACTGACACTGACCTTCCATGATGGAAAGGTTGTGGCTAAAGTGACGAATATCTTGCCAAAGAATGAGGGGGAATTGTTGTGACTGAAAAACAACAAACATTTGCAGAAGCCATGACGGCATTAGAAGAAATCGTTCGCCAGTTAGAACAGGGTGATGTGCCATTGGAAAATGCGATTGATTTATACAAGCAAGGAATGGAGCTATCAAAGTTTTGCCATAGTAAGCTGCAACATGCTGAGGAGCAGCTTGTATCAATTGTCCAAGAGACTGGTGAAACAACAGCATTTGATCCACTAAAGGGAGAGAATTAGGAAATGAATGAGCCATTAAAGTACTTTATTGAAAGCAATACACCACAAATTGAAGAGACGATGTTTGCACTTGTTGAACAAATTGATGCACCCGCAGATTTAAAGGAATCCATGCTTTATTCATTAAAGGCAGGGGGGAAACGAATTCGTCC
This sequence comes from Lysinibacillus sp. 1 U-2021, assembly GCF_029916965.1. Classification (NCBI taxonomy): domain Bacteria; kingdom Bacillati; phylum Bacillota; class Bacilli; order Caryophanales; family Bacillaceae; genus Lysinibacillus; species Lysinibacillus sp. 1 U-2021. The sequence continues at coordinate 1,942,985 of NZ_CP123966.1, read as the reverse complement.
TCTTTTTGTGTTAGCGGTACTAGAGCTTTACCGCGAAAATCTTCAGGACGGTTTGATTGTCGGTTCGGTCATTGAAATCATTCACACGTATTCTTTAATTCATGATGATCTACCAAGCATGGATAATGATGATTTCAGAAGAGGCAAGCCAACAAATCATAAAGTTTATGGAGAAGCGCTGGCTACGCTTGCTGGAGATGCATTAAACACACTGGCATTTGGCATTTTAGCACGTATGGATATCTCTGCTGAAAAGCGTATTGAACTTGTCCAATTGCTAAGCGTTGCAGCAGGTGCAGAAGGCATGGTTGGTGGTCAAGTACTAGATATGGAAGGGGAGCAACGTCAGCTTAATTTAGCTGAATTGGAACAAGTCCATGTCAATAAAACAGGTGCTTTATTGCGTTTTAGTATTGAAGCGGGAGCCGTACTTGCAGATGTATCAGCACAAGACCGTGCTACATTGAAACAATATGCGCATCATATTGGTTTAGCTTTCCAAATTCAAGACGATATTTTAGATATTGAGGGAACGACTGAAGAACTAGGAAAAACAGCTGGAAAAGATGTCGCTAGTGATAAAAGCACTTATCCAGCCCTCTTAACCCTAGAGGGAGCAAAAGAAAAGCTTGCTGAGCATTATCAACATGCCATTAACGCACTCGATCAATTACCAATAGATGTCAGCCTATTACGTGACTTTGCTGCTTATATAGTTCATCGTAAAAACTAAGAGAAAATCAAGGCGTTGAAGGAAAAGAATATGCTAGAATAGGTGGGAACGTTTGCAATATGTAAACAATGAAGTGCTCGTACTTTTAGCATATTGATAACACTGCTATAATGGTGGAAACACAATTGCGGTGAATATTTTATTGAAAAGGTGTGTGAGAAAGGTGGATTTAAATAAAATAACTAGTCCATCCTTTTTAAAAAACTTAAATAAGAAGGAACTTGAGCAGCTTGCCCAAGAAATTCGTACCTTCTTAATCGAAAAATGTTCTGTCACAGGTGGGCATATCGGGCCGAATTTAGGCGTAGTTGAGTTAACGATGATGCTGCATAAAATGTTTGACAGTCCTAAAGATAAGTTTTTGTGGGATGTTGGCCACCAAGCTTACGTGCATAAAATTTTAACAGGTCGTGCGAGTCAATTTGACACACTACGTCAGTTCAAAGGGCTTTGTGGATTTCCAAAGCGCGTGGAGAGTGAACATGATGAGTGGGAAACAGGTCATAGCTCGACATCTTTATCAGCAGCCATGGGTATGGCAGCAGCACGTGATATAAAAAAAGAAAACAACTTTGTTATCCCTATTATTGGTGATGGGGCTTTAACAGGTGGTATGGCACTTGAGGCATTAAATCATATTGGCCATGCAAAAACAAATATGATTGTCATCCTCAATGATAATGAAATGTCGATTGCACCAAATGTTGGCGCATTACACAATGTTTTAGGTCGTCTACGTACAGCCAAGGAGTATTCAAAAGCCAAGGAAGAGCTGGAATCACTTATTAATAAGATTCCAGTACTAGGTGGAAAGCTTGCCTCTACTGTTGAACGCGTAAAGGATAGCTTAAAATATTTAGTAGTATCTGGAGTGTTTTTTGAGGAGCTAGGTTTTAAATATCTAGGTCCAATTGATGGACATGATTTTGAAGCGCTTGAAATGACATTATCACATGCGAAAAAAGTAAAAGGGCCAGTCCTTGTTCATGTTATTACGAAAAAAGGAAAAGGCTATAAACCAGCCGAGGATGATACAATTGGGAATTGGCATGGAACAGGGCCTTATAAAATTGAAAATGGTGCCTTTGTGAAGTCTGAAACTACTGGACCAGCTTGGAGTAGTTTAATTGCTGAGACAGTTCGTAAAATTGCTCATGAAAATGAGCGAGTGGTAACGATTACACCTGCCATGCCTGTAGGTTCAAAGCTACAAGGTATTCAAAAGGACTTCCCAAATCGTTTCTTTGATGTAGGGATTGCGGAGCAGCATGCGGCAACGATGGCTGCAGGATTAGCTACGCAAAAGATGAAGCCATTTTTAGCAATTTATTCTACGTTCCTGCAACGTGCATATGACCAAGTATTGCATGATATTGCTCGCCCGAATTTAAATGTCTTTATTGGTATTGATCGGGCTGGTTTAGTGGGAGCAGATGGGGAAACACATCAAGGTGTATTTGATATTGCTTTCCTTCGTCATATTCCGAACATGACAATCATGATGCCAAAGGATGAGAATGAAGGGCAACATATGGTAAAAACAGCGATTGATTATGATGGTGGTCCAATTGCACTTCGTTATCCACGTGGTAATGGAATTGGTGTGCCATTAGATGATGAGCTGATAGCTTTACCAATTGGTAGCTGGGAAGTTTTACGTGAGGGGAAAGACGCATCTATTTTGACATTTGGAACAACGATTCCAATGGCAATGGCTGCTGCTGAAATGCTTGCGCAACAAGGAATCGATATTGAAGTGGTCAATGCTCGCTTTATCAAACCGATGGATGAGGATATGCTACACCGTATATTATCTAGTCAAAAACCGATTTTAACAATTGAAGAAGCTGTTCTACAAGGTGGATTTGGTAGTGGTGTATTAGAGTTTGCTCATGACCACGGCTATTTAAATGCGCTAGTTGATCGAATGGGTATCCCAGATCAATATATTGAGCATGGCAACGTAGATCAGCTACTCGCAGAAATTCATATGACAGCAGAAGATACGGTTGCACGTATGCACGTATTACTTCAACAAAAACAGCAAGTGGGTTTGAATAAATAATGACAAAACAACCAAAAGAACGTGTAGATATTTTACTTGTAGAGCGTGGACTATGTGAAACAAGAGAAAAAGCAAAACGGTCCATTATGGCAGGCCTTGTCTTTTCAAATGAAATACGAATTGATAAGGCAGGCGAGAAAATTGCCGTGGATGCACCGCTACAAGTAAAGGGCTCAGATTTAAAATATGTGAGTCGTGGAGGCCTTAAATTAGAAAAGGCGCTACAAATTTTTGATATGTCTGTAGAAGGGAAGCTAATGCTTGACATTGGCTCCTCTACAGGTGGCTTTACAGATTGTGCCTTACAACATGGTGCAAGACATTGCTATGCACTAGATGTTGGTTCGAACCAATTAGCATGGAAAATACGTTCCGATGAACGAGTGACAGTAATGGAGAAAACGAATTTTCGCTATACAACGGCAGCCGATTTATCAGAAGGTTTACCTGATTTTGCAACAATCGATGTTAGCTTTATTTCGTTATCACTGATTTTACCAGTATTAAAAACATTATTGCTGCCAGGCGGGGATGTTATGGCATTGGTGAAACCTCAGTTTGAAGCTGGGAAAGATAAAGTAGGTAAAAAGGGAATTGTTCGTGATAAAAAAGTACATTTAGAAGTTTTGGAAAAAACGGCTGCAATGGCAACTGAAATTGGTTTTGTTGTAAAAGATGCTTCGTTCTCTCCAATCACAGGTGGAGAAGGAAATATTGAATTTTTATTCCATTTAGTGAATCCTATTGAACAAGAAGTGCTACCTGCATATACAGCTTTTAATGCACTCGTTGAAGAAGCGCATAATTCTTTAAAATAACACGTGCTCGCTTATAGAGCCGTGTTTTTTCTTGTGCTTTTTTGTTGAAAATGGTAGTGTGATTATACACATATACAATTATTTATAAGAGGTGATTTCGTTGAATAAAGGGCAACGACATATACGGATTCGGGATATTATCGCCAATCATGAAATTGAAACACAAGATGATTTAGTCGATTTTTTAAAAGAAGCAGGCTATAATGTGACACAAGCTACAGTATCAAGAGATATAAAAGAGCTTCATTTAGTAAAAGTACCATTACAGGATGGGCGTTATAAATATAGCCTACCCGCGGATCAACGTTTCAATCCAGTCCAAAAATTACATCGTGCATTAGCGGATGCTTTTGTAAGTATTGATGGGGCATCACATTTTTTAGTCATGAAAGCTCTTCCTGGGAATGCGAATGCCATTGCTTCCCTACTTGACCATTTAGATTGGCCGGAAATTTTAGGGACAATTTCTGGAGATGATACCATTTTAATTATTTGTCGAAATGAAAATGAGCGTGAAAATACAAAAAATCGTTTATTAGACATGCTATAAAAAATGGTTAATTTGATTTAGAGGTGACAATTTGTGTTAAGAGAGCTTAGTATTCGAAACTTTGCTATCATTGAGGATTTGACTGTCAGCTTTTTAGAAGGCTTAACAGTTCTCACTGGGGAAACAGGTGCCGGGAAATCCATTATCATTGATGCGGTGCATTTACTTGCAGGTGGACGAGGCAACACTGAATTTATTCGTCATGGCGCAAGAAAAGCAGAATTGGGTGGCTTATTTCAAATTTCGAGTTCAGCTCATCCTGTTCTGAAAAAGTTAGAAGAAGCAGGCATTGAAATAGAAGAAGATACAATTATTTTACGTCGTGATTTGAATGATACTGGTAAGAGTATTTGCCGAGTGAATGGTAAGCTTGTGCCTTTATCGGTACTAAGAGACATTGGGGCAAGTCTCATTGATATTCATGGCCAACATGAAAATCAAGAGCTAATGGATGAAAAACAGCACATCAATTTGCTGGATCAGTTTGCAGAAGAAGAGCTGTCGCCAATTCAAAAAAACTATCGTTCCCAATACGATGAATACCGTTTGCTCAAAAAAGACTTAGCTTCTATATCCATTGATGAGCAGTTGATGGCACAACGTATCGATTTGTATCAATTTCAAATTAAAGAGTTGGACGAAGCTAATTTAAAGTTAGGTGAAGAAGACGAGCTTCTAGATGAACGCCGTCGTTTGATGAATTTTAACAAAATTTTTGAACGTTCTAGTGCAGCCTATGAAGCCATTCAGGGTGAAACAAAAGGGCTTGATTGGATTGGAACGGCAATGGGTGCTTTAGAAGATGCTGCGACGGTTGATGAGCAATTCAAAGAGTCATCTGAGGCAGTGACAACTGCGTTTTATGCATTACAGGATGCAGCCTATCAGGTAAAAAATGTGTTAGATGAATTAGAATTTGACCCTGCACGTTTAAACGAAGTTGAGCAACGTTTAGCGCTGTTGCAAACTTTAAAACGCAAATATGGTACGACAGTGGAAGAGATCTTGGCTTATTATGAAAAAATTAAAAACGAGTTAAATGAGCTGTTGAATCGTGATGAGATTTTGCAGGTGAAAGAACGACGTGTGTTAGAGATGGAAGCTGTACTCAATGAGCTGGCTAGTGAACTTTCAACTGTACGTAAAGCTGCAGCTCAACAATTGAGTGAAGCAATTATGGCAGAGCTACGTGAATTACATATGGAAAAAGCAAAATTTATTGTCAATTTCGATGAATTACCCTATTTCGATGCCAATGGGAAAGATCAAATTATCTTCTACATTTCCACAAACGTTGGGGAACCACCAAAGTCTTTACCGAAAATTGCATCAGGTGGAGAATTATCACGAATGATGCTAGCGTTGAAAACGATTTTCTCTTCTTCCAATGGAATTACTTCCATTATATTTGATGAGGTGGATACAGGTGTCAGTGGTCGTGTTGCGCAAGCGATTGCAGAGAAAATTGCCGCAATTTCTGTTAATTCTCAAGTTTTATGTATTTCACATTTACCTCAAGTTGCAGCGATGGCTGATCATCATTACTTCATCAAAAAAGAAGTCGAGCATGATCGAACGTTTACTTCCTTATCAGAAATTGATCAAGATGCTCGTATAGAGGAAGTTAGCCGTATGATGTCCGGAACAGAAATTACAGCTTTGACACTACAGCATGCCACGGAGCTTTTAAAAATGGCAGATGAACGAAAAAAACAAATGCGTTAACCATTATTCCAGAAACAGTTCAGCTGTTTCTGGCTTTTTTCATTTTGCGCAAATATTTACCGCTTATAAGAACGTCACAACAACACATAGTAAAAAGACAAAAATGAAAAGGAGGTGTCGTATGAATCGTCATTGGCGTCAATTAGTCATTTTGCCTATGCTCATCTTTTTATTAGTGATGCCTATACAAGCTTTAGCCGCCAAAAAGCTTATACCGATGGGCGAAGCAATTGGAATTCAACTTCAATTGTCACATGTATTTGTCGCACACGATGTACTATTAGCTTCCAATCAGTGGATGAAAGGAGGCGCTGTTATTGAAAAAATAAACGATATACCAGTAAAATCCCTTGCTGATGCCAAGCAGGCTGTGGCAAAAGATGGCCAACAGAAATGGACGATCAATAGTGAAGGCCAACAAATTACATTGGAATTACAAAACCAAGAAGCAGAGCATGTCATTTCCTTTTTAAAAGATGAAACAGATGGAGTAGGAACACTGACTTATATTGATCCAGAGACAAAAAATTACGGTGCACTAGGTCATCAAATTGTCGATTCAACCCTACAAGAAGCCCCTGTTTTTAGAGCTGGCTCCATTTTTTTAGCTTCTATTCAGCAAATCCGAAAAAGCACACCAGGCCAACCAGGCTATAAAATTTCCTCCATTGAAAAGCATCAAGAACGTCTAGGCAGTATAGATAAAAATACTATTTATGGTATTTTTGGCCGCTGGGAAGACGGTTATCAACAAAGATTGCCCAAAGCGATAGAAATTATGCATGAAAAAGATATAAAAACGGGGAAAGCTGAAATCTATACAGCCATTGAAGGCAGTAAGGTGGAAACCTTTTCAATAGAAATTACCAAAGTGGAAAATGAACGCCTTGAATTTATAGTATCTGACGAGAAGCTCATTGAAAAAACAGGTGGCATTTTGCAGGGAATGAGTGGCAGTCCTATTATCCAAGACGGTCGTTTTGTCGGTGCTGTGACACATATGTTTGTGGAGGAGCCGAAAAAAGGTGCAGCGCTAACAGTAGCGGAAATGTTAAGAAGGTCTTCATAAAAAGGTATGAAAGGTAAAAATCCGTTTAATTTTCCCCAGGCAGGACAAAAGCTGCGGGAAACTACACGGATTTTTTACCTTTATTTCATCGAATCCAACATGTATTTCCGATAATTTCCTGAAGAAGGCATGATATTTAAAAAAACTGTAGTTTTATCTACTAAATTTATCTAAAATAAGTTATAAGAGCATTCGACAAGTCGCGTCATTTAGCGTAACTTGTCGATATAAAAAGAAAGTATCGGACTACATACTCATTTTTGGAAATAGAAAAGGTTTTTAAAACAAAAATGTCGAAAATTCCACAGTGTGCCAAAAACGGCATTTAGGGGTTTAGGTTATCGCTTTGAGGTGTTCAAAGCAAGTCCAGAAGGAGGAATTGAAATGACAAAGGTAAAAGTAGCGATTGCAGATGATAATCGTGAGTTATTAAAAACGATGGAGCAGTATTTTCAAGGACATGCCGAAATAGAAATTATTGCAACTGCTTCAAATGGAAAAGTATGTCTACAAATGCTTGAGGAATTTACACCAGATATTTTACTTCTAGATATAATAATGCCTCATCTTGACGGTTTAGCAGTATTAGAGTCCATGTATCAAAATGAAAAAATGTCATCAATTCAAGTCATTATGCTAACGGCTTTTGGCCAAGAGGATGTCATGAAACAGGCGGTGGATTTAGGAGCTTCTTATTTCATGCTAAAGCCCTTTGAATTCGACCAATTGGTACAAAAGATTTTACATTGTGCTGGACAGAAGGCGACACTTCCGAAAAAAACAAGCGTATTACAACCGACAGTACCTCAAAAATTAAATCAGCATCAATTAGACAGTACGATTACAGCCATCATCAAAGAAATCGGTGTACCTGCACATATTAAGGGCTACTCTTATTTGCGTGAAGCCATTCAAATGGTCTTTGAGGATATTGAATTATTAGGATCTGTGACAAAAATTTTATATCCAGAAATCGCTAAAAAATTCAATACAACACCATCCCGCGTGGAACGTGCGATTCGCCACGCCATCGAGGTTGCCTGGAATAGGGGCAATTATGAATCCATTTCATCAATGTTTGGTTATACAGTCCATCACTTGAAATCCAAACCAACAAATAGCGAATTCATCGCCATGATCGCAGACAAAATTCGTATTGACATGATGGCTAGCTAGTATCGATACAGATCATTAACATATACAGCAATTATACTTCGCATAGTATAGCGCCTTTTTAAATCTTATTGTTTAAAGGGGCGCTTTTTTTGTTACTTTAACAAATACTGTGGAAATTATTGTGGTTGACCTTTAACATTGATACCGTTAAAAGAACGTCTAAATCAGCTAAAAATACGCGATATATACATGAATAGTGGATTTAAAGACATATTCTAAGTTGAATAGAAAAATCATTTGAGACCTTTTCACAAAACTTAAAGTAGGTGATCACAATAAAAAGTATAAATTTTCAATTAGATGGAATGAATTCACTCGAAATCACACAGATAACAGAAGAGCTATTTGAGGTGCGTTTAGCATTCGGTGGTAAAATAAGTATGCAATATATGAATCGACAGCAACTGATACAACTAGGTTCTACTTTTCAAATTGAAAGGAATATCCATACGTTATTAGATAAAAAGACCTATATTGACCTATAGTTTAGTGGGAAGCACCTCTTGATACCTGTACTTGGAAGGTGATTTATTCAAAATAGTCTGATGGAATTACTTTGAATTTATCGGTAATTTTAATAAAAAACTCAAAAACAAACAATTTATTAGTATGAAATATCTATATTTGTTTAGAGAAAATAAAATATTGTCTTATATTTTAATGATTAAGTGGTACTATTTTCTTTCTCGGTAGTGACAATGGTCTCTAAACAAATGTATGTGGATTGTATATACTTACATGTAGAGGGAAGGAGGAGGTAGCTTGATTCTAGTTCGAAATGAAAACTTCGAAATTTCTGAGGAAAATGGCAAGGTATTTATGCTTACTTTTAGCGCAGGTTTCCCACTAAAAGAATTTGATAGCATCCTACGTAGTCATCCACGACTGAAATTATCTAATTTTTCAATTTTAAAAAATGTGTTATCAACCCAAAATACCAAACCTGTTGAAATTGGACGTTGGCTTCCGAACATTGAAGCAGAAGTGGCACGTGATAAGATGTCAGCCTCTGTTTTTATATATGAAACGATTGATTATATTCAAAATAATAAAGAAAAATTAACAGAACAAATCCGCGAAACACTCAATGAAAATGGAATTATACACGGCATATTAGATTTTGATATATTGAAGGCTGAACCAGGAAAGGCATTCTTAATTGCTCAAGGCGAGCAACCAATTGCAGGAATAGATGCACAAATTACATACTTACCTAAACCCGAGAGAAAGCCAGTCATTCGTGAAGATGGTAAAGCGGATTACTATGATATGAATTTTATTTCAGAAATTTCAGAAGGCTCTTGGCTAGGTGAAAAGATTCCTGCTACATTAGGTAAACCAGGGAAAAATGTGCTAGGTCAAGAAGTTGCTGCTGTACCTGGACGAGATTATCCTATCAAATATGATACAAAATCTGCTTATGAAGTAGAAGAAGACGGAAAAATCGTCATTCGCTCGAAGATTGCTGGCGTTTTAGATGATGTCAAAGGCATGATTGGTGTAAACAGGCACCTTCCTATAAATGGTGATGTTGGGGTAGAAACAGGGAACCTTGAATTTAATGGGTCACTTAGTATTAAAGGTACAGTAACAAATGGCTATACAGTTATTGCGACTGGCGATATTTCCATTGAAGGGGCTGAGGGTGTAAGCGGTGCCAAGCTTATTAAATCCATTGAGGGTGATGTATATATCCGTGGGGGGATCTTTGGGCTTGGTTCAACAGTGGTAGAAGCAGGTGGCAATATATTTGTTAAACATGTGAATGAAGCAAATTTATTTGCAGCTAATAGTATTCATATTGGTTTTTACGCACTAGGATCACAGCTTTCTGCTCATTCGATTTATGTGGATGAACGAAAAGGTAAAATTATTGGGGGACGTGCAGTAGCCAAAAATACGATTGTTACGGCCATTTCAGGAAACCGATTAGAGCGTCGAACTGATTTAATAATAGAAAGTATAAATAAGCAGGAAAATAGCACCGTGATGCAGGAAAAGGCAGCGCAGCTAAAACAATTGCAAACAGAGATTTCAACACACGAGAATAGCATGAAAAATTTATTGCCTTTTCTCAATCAAATGTCCAAAGAACAATCAGCATCATTTGAAGTAACAAAGCAAGCCTTAACTAAATTAAAGGCAGAAGCGGTTACGTTAGATCGTGAAATAAAATTATTGATGGATGAAATGCGTTATGTAGGGAAAGAAGAGATTATTGTGACAAAAGAGGCCCACCCTGGAACTTATATTCAAATTGGCAGAAAATCATCTTTATTAAGCAAAATGACGAATGGTAAATTCCTGCTAGAATTTGGTGAGTTAAATGTCTAAGGCAGCTTTTATCCCTGTTTTTGCACATCGAGGTGCTTCTGCTTATGCATTAGAGAATACCTTTCAAGCTTTTGAAAGGGCATTAGAACTAGGTGCTGATGGGATTGAATTAGATATTCAATTCTCAAAAGATGGATTACCTGTAGTGTATCATGACCCACAATTATCGAGGTTAGTAGGCACCAATAAATTGGTGAGTGATTGTACGATGGAGGAGCTTCTGCGCTTTAAACTTGGCAAGCCTTGGAGACGTCTATTTTCGTCCTATAAAATGCCAGCGTTTGAGGCAGTTTTAGCATGGGCAAATATACAGCAGATGCCGTTGAATATTGAATTAAAATCAACGATCTTGGACAATAAGAGTGGGCTAATTCATTTTCTTGGAGGGTTGGCTCTGCCAAAGGGTAGTCATTTTTCATCCTTTCACTATGAGCTTTTAGAGATCGTAAAAAAGCATAGACCTGAATTTGAAACGGCCCTTATTGCTACGAAAAAAATAAAATGGGATCTTCTAGCTGATTATAAAGCGGCTGATAGTGTGCATATGCATAAAAGGTACTACAAACCAAGATACTTAGAGGCCTGCGTTACAAGTGAAAAAGCATGTCGTTTTTATGCTATTGATGGCACAGAACCATTTTTAACCAATCCGCACCCTTCTGTTATTGGTTGGATTACGGATTATCCTGACAAAGTCATCACATCTCAGCAACGGGTATAAAAAGAGCTATCCAGTAAGTCTTCCATGACTTATTTGGATAGCTTTTTTTATTTTTTTTGGAAGCGTGGTGCTACTTTTCCGTTTTTTCGATCACGATGCAGTAAAAATCCAGCGAAAAACCCAAAGCCTATGACAAAGAAAATGACACCAACTACAAATTGCAGCCATAAAAATGGGAATGGTGAAATGAGCTTACCAAATAATGTATCACGCATAAATTTAATGCCACCTGCAGCCATAAGACCTGGAATAAGCATTACAATAAATGCAGCTAAACGGGCCATGTATACCCCTCCTTATTCCTATGATTAATTTTACCTGTGGATGGGGGAATGTCAAGGAAGGGAATAAACCAATATAATATTTTTAGCTAAAAACGTGACAGGACAGAAAGTAGCAATTGTAACTGAATGTTTAGAAAATTCTTACTTAAATAAGAATATGTAATAATAGTTGCGAAATTGTGAATTTGTCAGTATTGTAAAAATAAGTGGAGCAATATTATCCATTACTAAACAATTTCTTCTTTAAGTATTAGGGTCTAAACACCTACTACCGAATAGGAGCTCAGAATTTGCTGAGTGAGTACGCTATAAAGATTAGATTGTTAGATAAAACTTGATTGGATGGGCATTTGGGGATGCACTTTCCAAAGCAAAGGGGCGAGTTTCATGGAAATCTTCAAGTATATGGAAAAGTATGATTACGAACAATTGGTATTTTGCCAAGATGAAGCATCAGGGTTAAAAGCGGTTATCGCTATCCATGATACAACACTTGGACCAGCACTAGGTGGGGCACGTATGTGGACGTATGCTTCGGAAGAAAATGCAATTGAAGATGCATTACGTTTAGCACGCGGAATGACTTACAAAAATGCTGCAGCTGGTTTAAACCTTGGCGGTGGAAAAACGGTCATTATTGGTGACCCATTTAAAGATAAAAACGAAGAGATGTTCCGTGCATTAGGTCGTTTCATCCAAGGATTAAATGGCCGCTATATTACAGCTGAAGATGTAGGTACAACGGTATCGGATATGGATTTAATCCATGAAGAAACAAATTATGTAACAGGAATTTCTCCTGCATTTGGTTCTTCAGGTAACCCATCTCCAGTAACAGCTTATGGTGTTTACCGTGGTATGAAGGCAGCTGCAAAAGAAGCATTCGGTTCAGACTCACTAGAAGGTTTAAAAATTTCTGTACAGGGTCTAGGAAATGTAGCCTACAAGCTTTGCGAGTATTTACATAATGAAGGAGCAAAACTTGTTGTAACAGATATCAATCAGGCAGCTATTGATCGAGTTGTTAATGACTTCGACGCGATTGCAGTGGCACCAGATGAAATCTATGCACAAGAAGTTGATATCTTCTCACCTTGTGCATTAGGGGCAATTTTAAATGATGAAACAATTCCGCAATTAAAAGCGAAAGTGATTGCTGGATCTGCCAATAACCAATTAAAAGATTCACGTCATGGTGACTACCTACATGAATTAGGTATCGTCTATGCGCCAGATTATGTAATCAATGCTGGTGGCGTAATTAACGTTGCAGATGAATTATATGGCTATAATCGTGAACGTGCAATGAAACGTGTTGATGGCATTTATGATAGTATTGAAAAAATCTTTGCTATTTCAAAACGAGATGGCATTCCAACATATGTGGCAGCGAACCGCTTAGCTGAGGAACGTATCGCTCGCGTAGCAAAATCTCGCAGCCAATTTTTAAAAAATGAAAAAAATATTTTACACGGTCGCTAATTTACACGGTTGATACATGAAGAGAAGTCGCATTGTCGACTTCTTCTATTTTCAAGAAGAAATTAGGTCTTAAATGAAATAATGCTAAAGTTTTTCTAAAGACTGACTGTTAAAAATATCACTTGGTTATTGTTTAATAGAATCCTTTAGCACTTTTCTCAATAGGGGGGAATAAACATGGCTCAAAATTATGATGTTGTCATTTTAGGTGGAGGTACAGGTGGATATGTTGCAGCCATCCGAGCTGCTCAGCTAGGCTTAAAAACAGCCATTGTAGAGCGTGAGCGTTTAGGAGGTACATGCTTGCATAAAGGCTGTATTCCAAGTAAAGCCTTACTCCGAAGTGCAGAAGTATATCGTATGGCTAATAAAACAGCTAGCGAATATGGCGTCGATATTGAAGGTGTGACATTACAATTTGACAAAGTTCAAGCTAGGAAACAAGCAATCGTTGAGCAATTAAGTCAGGGTGTGAATACACTGATGAAAAAAGGCAAAATAGATGTTTATCATGGTACAGGGCGAATTTTGGGTCCATCTATTTTCTCACCTATGCCTGGTACAATATCTGTAGAAATGTCCAATGGCGATGAAAATGAAATGCTTGTGCCTACGAATGTTGTCATTGCAACGGGCTCAAAGCCTCGTGGTATGGCAGGGTTAACGATAGATGGGCAATATGTGCTGAATTCAGACCACGCATTACAGTTAGAAAGTTTACCAAAGTCCTTGCTGATCGTTGGTGGTGGTGTCATTGGAATTGAGTGGGCATCTATGCTATGCGATTTTGGTGTATATGTAACAGTGGTAGAATATGGTCCATCCATTTTACCAGCAGAAGATGCGGACATCGTTAAAGAAGTGACGAAACAACTTGAGAAACGAGGCGTTCGTATTGTTACGAATGCTCGCTTAGATACAAATACATTCAAAATTGAAAATGATAACGTTTTCATTTCTGCGCAAGTGAATGAAAAAGAAGAAGTTTTTGAGGCTGATAAACTATTACTTTGTGTAGGACGTGAGGCGAATACGCAAGGTATTGGTCTAGAAAATACAGAGATTCAAGTGGAGAATGGCTTTATTAAAGTGAATGATTCCTATCAAACGAAAGAGTCTCATATGTATGCCATAGGAGATGTGATTGGTGGCTTACAATTAGCGCATGTTGCTTCTCATGAAGGGCTTTCGGCTATTGAGCATATAGCAACAGGGAAAACAGAGACATTGGATGCACTAAAAGTACCAAAATGTGTTTATTCCTATCCAGAGGTTGCTAGCATAGGATTAACAAAAAGTGCTGCTAAAGAACAAGGATTTTCATTAAAAATTGGTAAATTCCCGTTTAAGGCTATTGGTAAAGCATTAGTAAATGGAGAGACAGAAGGCTTTGTCAAAATTATTGCTGATGAAGAAACAGATGATATTTTGGGTATTCATATGGTAGGACCTCATGTAACAGATTTAATTGGTGAAGCATCGTTAGCAAAAGTGTTAGATGCAACACCATGGGAAATTAGTCAGGCAATTCATCCACATCCATCCTTAAATGAGGTGTTAGTGGAATCTGCTCTAGCAGTGGATGATCGCGCTATCCATTTTTAATTTTCTGAATTTCATAACTAACATATCCAAATGTGGGGATATAGGATAAGATAGTTATTTCTCTATAATACGAAAGGGGTGTTCGTATGCAAGATGTTCAAATCAAACATGAAGATTTAGGTTTGTCAAATGAAGATGTACTTGCTATGTTCGAAACAATGTTAATGGCCAGAAGACTAGATGAGCGTATGTGGTTGTTAAACCGTTCTGGTAAAATTCCGTTTGTAATTTCCTGTCAAGGTCAAGAGGCGGCACAGGTTGGAGCAGCCTTTGCACTGGATAAAAGTAAGGATTATATTGCACCTTATTATCGTGATATGGGTGTTGTTTTACATTTTGGTATGACACCAAAAGAACTGATGCTATCTGCGTTTGCTAAAGCAGAAGATCCAAACTCTGGGGGTCGTCAAATGCCAGGCCACTTTGGTCAAAAGAAAAATCGTATTTTAACAGGTTCTTCTCCTGTTACGACTCAAGTTCCACACGCAGTGGGTGTTGCACTTGCAGGACGTCTACAAAAAGAAGATTTTGTTTCTTTCGTTACGCTTGGTGAAGGTTCATCCAACCAAGGAGACTTCCATGAAGGAGCGAACTTTGCAGGTGTGCATAAGCTACCAGTCATTATTATGGTAGAAAACAATCAATATGCGATTTCGGTGCCAGTAGAACGTCAACTAGGCTGTGCAAAAGTATCTGATCGTGGGATTGGCTACGGAATGCCAGGAGTGACAGTGGATGGGAAAAATCCGTTACAAGTGTATAAAGTGGTAAAAGAGGCTGCAGATCGTGCACGTAATGGGGAAGGTCCAAGCTTAATCGAAACAGTAACATATCGTTTAACAGCCCATTCTTCAGATGATGATGACCGTCAATACCGTACGGCTGAAGATATTGCAGAAGGCAAAGCAAAGGATCCAATTGTATTATTTGAAAAGTATTTAATGGATGCTGGCGTGATGACTGACGCGATACGTACTGAAATTGAAGAGCGTGTTATGGCAGAAGTAAATGAAGCAACTGATTATGCTGAAGCGGCTCCATATGCACAACCAGAGCATGCACTTAAATATGTTTATGCACCAGTGGACGGAGGTGACATGTAATGGCAGTAATGTCTTATATTGATGCGATTACATTAGCAATGAAAGAAGAGATGGAACGTGACGAACGAGTTTTCATTTTAGGAGAGGACGTTGGTCGTAAAGGCGGTGTATTCAAAGCCACTACTGGACTATACGATCAATTTGGTGAATACCGCGTGCTTGATACACCTCTTGCAGAAAGTGCAATAGCTGGTGTAGGTATCGGTGCTGCGATGTACGGTATGCGTCCGATTGCTGAAATGCAGTTTGCTGATTTTATTATGCCAGCTGTCAATCAAATCGTCTCTGAAGCAGCCAAAATTCGTTACCGTTCTAATAATGACTGGACTTGTCCAATGGTCATCCGCGCACCTTTTGGCGGAGGTATTCATGGGGCACTTTATCATTCACAATCCGTTGAAGCACTTTTTGCTGGTACACCTGGTTTGAAAATTGTCATTCCATCAACACCGTATGATGCAAAAGGTTTACTGAAAGCTGCTATTCGTGATGAAGATCCGGTATTATTTTTCGAACATAAACGTGCCTATCGTTTAATTAAAGGGGAAGTACCACTAGATGATTACACATTGCCAATTGGTAAAGCAGATGTAAAACGTGAAGGGGATGACGTGACAGTCATTACCTATGGTTTAGCAGTCCACTTTGCTTTACAAGCGGCAGAACGCCTAGCAGCGGACGGTATTTCCGCTCATATCCTTGACTTGCGTACAGTTTACCCTCTGGATAAAGAAGCGATTATTGAGGCTGCAAGTAAAACAGGTAAAGTATTGCTTGTCACAGAGGATAATAAAGAAGGTAGTATCATGAGTGAGGTTGCTGCAATTATTGCAGAACATTGTTTATTTGAACTTGATGCACCAATTCAACGTCTAGCGGGACCTGATGTGCCAGCCATGCCATATGCACCAACGATGGAGAAATATTTTATGATTAATCCTGATAAAGTGGAACGTGCTATGCGAGAACTTGCTGCGTTCTAATAGATCACAACAAGGCTGAATGAAAAAATAAAAGCCTCAGACGGAACAACAGATTTTGACTTTCATATGTGCAAAGTCAAAATCTGCCTAAATGCCTATCTACGTTTAATGTTTTTTAGCGCTGCATCAGGTACAATGACGCCTAGGCTTAATTGATGGGAGGAATAAAGGATGTCGGTTCAAAATATTACAATGCCACAGCTCGGCGAAAGTGTAACAGAAGGTACAATTGAAAAATGGCTTGTAAAGCCTGGAGATACAGTTAAAAAATATGATCCATTAGCAGAGGTTGTTACAGATAAAGTAAATGCTGAAATCCCGTCATCATTTGAAGGGGTTATCACGGAGCTTCTTGCGCAAGAAGGTCAGACATTACCAGTTGGAGCAGTCGTTTGCTCGATTGAAATAGCAGGAGAAGGTGAATTACCAGCTCCGCCACCTGAAAAAAAATCAGCGGTAAGTACGGCTATTTTAAATGCAGGTGTTCAAAAGAAACAGGAGGCGCCACAGCAGGTAGCCGCTCCAGTATCTGCACCAAAAGAGGCACGAACGGGTAAAGTACGTTATTCACCAGCTGTTCTTCGACTTGCGCAGGAGCATGATATAGCTTTAGACCTTGTAACAGGTACTGGCGAGGGTGGTCGTATTACACGAAAAGACCTGTTAAAGCTAATTGAAACGGGTAATATCCCAACGGCAAATGATGTAGCACAAGCAGCTCCAACCGTTCAAACGACATCAGCACCTGCAGCAGCTCCAGCACCTCAGCAACAAGTGGAAAAAGCAGCTGCTCCTGTACAACCTATTCATCCAGGAGATATCGAAATTCCAGTGACGAAGATCCGTCGTGCCATTGCGAATAATATGGTGAAAAGTGTACATGAAGCGCCGCATGCTTGGATGATGATGGAAGTGGATGTAACAGATTTAGTGACTTATCGCGATAGCTTAAAGAATGAATTTAAGCAAAAAGAAGGCTTTAATCTTACATATTTCGCCTTCTTTGTAAAAGCGGTTGCTCAAGCTTTAAAAGAATTCCCAATGCTGAATTCGATGTGGGCGGAAGATAAAATCATTCAAAAACATGACATCAATATTTCGATTGCAGTAGCAACGGATGATGCCTTATTTGTACCTGTTATAAAACACGCAGATGAAAAATCCATTAAAGGAATTGCGAAAGAAATCCATGAACTGGCTATCAAAGTTCGTGCTGGGAAATTAGCAATGGATGACATTACTGGTGGTACATTTACAGTGAATAATACTGGTGCTTTTGGCTCTGTTCAATCAATGGGCATCATCAATTACCCACAAGCAGCGATTTTACAGGTGGAAAGTATTGTAAAAAAACCTGTTGTTTTACCAGGTGGAATGTTTGCTGCACGTGATATTGTGAATTTATGTTTATCATTAGACCATCGTGTACTTGATGGACTTGTCTGTGGTAAATTCCTAAATAGAGTGAAAGAAATACTCGAAAATACAAATAAATCTTCAACGTCAGTCTACTGATGACTCGTCGGAAACCTGCTGTATAAGGGTTTCCGATTTTTTTTATGCTTTTCGAGTCGCAATTTGTCATGTAGAATAACAAATAGAAACTACTAAGGGGGGAAGCTGATTAAGCGTCCGCATGTCAAACAACATGAAAAATATTGAATTTGAAATACCAGCCTATTCAGACTGGCAAGATGCAGCAATCAAAGCTTTAAAAGGGAAACCATTTGAGTCACTATTCACAAAAACAAATGAAGGTGTTACACTACAGCCGCTTTACACGCAAGAAAGTTTAGTAGCTAAGCTTGGAGAAGAGCTTGATTTACAAGTTGCCACAATCCGTTCCCTACAAAATGATCAAGTATTTCAGGTGGCACAACAAATTCACGCTGATTCAAGCGAAGCTTTTTTTGCACAGCTTGATGATAGCCTAGCTCGAGGCAATGAAGTTATTACGATTGATAGCCGAGTGAGCTTTGCTTGGACAGAAGAAGTATTGGTCAAATTAGCATCATATTTCTCAGAATATTCGTTTAAAATTACTATTGAAAATTCAAAAGACCCGTTATTAGCAGTATTCGACAACATTCCAGTAGATCAACAAGAGTCCATTAAAGGTTACATTATTT
The DNA here is from genome assembly GCF_029916965.1 of Lysinibacillus sp. 1 U-2021. Taxonomy (NCBI): domain Bacteria; kingdom Bacillati; phylum Bacillota; class Bacilli; order Caryophanales; family Bacillaceae; genus Lysinibacillus; species Lysinibacillus sp. 1 U-2021. Next base: position 1,924,208 of record NZ_CP123966.1, on the reverse strand, counting down.
CAAAAAACCCTATCACTTTGACTGCATTTCCGAACGTGCGCTCAGTCAGTGCAGACACAACGGTTTATCATAATGAAGGTGCTAACGCTGTACAAGAATTAGCCTTTGCACTTGCATTAGCAGCCAAATTTGCAGAACAAGAAGAAAGCTTTGAAGCATTCTCGAAGAAGTTTTTTGTATCTTTTGCCATTGATACACAATTCTTTACGGAGATTGCAAAGCTACGTGCTTTTAAAGTACTTTGGAAAGCGTTCTCATCGGCTTATGGCGTAACAGATCATGTGAAAATCCCTACTGTTGCTGAAACATCATTAAGAAGCTTTTCTAAATTAGATGTGTATGTAAATTTATTACGCTCTTCAAATGAAGCGCTTTCTGGTTTAATCGGTGGTGCTGATCTCTTTACTGTTCATCCACATGACGTGTTAACGAAGCCTACGGATCAATCCATTCGTATCGCTCGTAATGTGTCATTAATTTTAAGAGAAGAAACAAATGTCTTAAAAGTAAAAGATCCAGCAGGGGGCTCTTACTTTATCGAGTCGTTAACAGCAGATTTTGTGAAAGAAGCATGGGCATTATTTTTAGATATTCAGGCAGCTGGCGGTATCGATAACTATACAGCCTCTGGCAAGCTTGCAGAAGAAGTGGAAGCATCCTATCAAAAGCGCATCAAAGCTGCGCAAACACGTAAGCAATCATTAATTGGAACGAATATTTATGCTAATCCAGCTGATATCCTTGAACAGGAAACAAATCCATTATTTGCTGATATTAAGCGAATTGCTGCTCCATTTGAAGATTTACGTGCAGACATGACAGCAGCAAATGTGAAAACAGGTATATTAGCATTAGGATCATTAAAAAACTCTAAACCACGCGCAGATTTTGTAGCGGGCTTCTTAAACACAGTGGGTCTTGTACCAGAAAAAAGTGAGCCAGTGACAACTGTAGAAGAGGCAGTAGCTTGGCTGAAGGCAACAGAGGCTAAGTATGTAGTGATTGCAGGCAATGATGATGATACAAAAGCATTTGTATCGGCTATTTTAGCTGAGAAACCAGCGAATATGCTTGTAGATGTAGCGGGCAAATTTAAAGACGAAGAAGAAGCATGGTTAGCAAATGGCTTAAACGGCTTTATTTTCGCAGGACAAAACATCATTGAAAAATTACAGTCCGTGTTTGCGAGCATGAAGGAGGTCCAACGATGAGCAAGCCAAATTTTAATGCAGTAGAAATAGAAAAGGTTTTAACAGCTGAAGCACCTCAAGCGTCTGCAGATAAGTTCATGACAAATGAGGGAATTGAAATTAAAGATATTTACACAAAAGAAGATATTAAAGAGGCTAAACATCTAAATGATGTGGCAGGAATTGCACCCAACACACGTGGGCCATACCCTACTATGTATGTAGCACGTCCATGGACGGTTCGCCAATACGCAGGTTTCTCAACTGCTGAAGAATCCAATGCCTTTTACAAACGAAATTTGGCTATGGGACAAAAAGGTCTTTCGGTAGCGTTTGATTTAGCAACACACCGAGGCTATGACTCTGATCATCCACGTGTAACAGGGGATGTAGGAAAAGCTGGGGTTGCGATTGACTCAGTTGAGGATATGAAAATCCTTTTCGATCAAATCCCGTTAGACCAAATGTCTGTTTCAATGACCATGAATGGTGCCGTTTTACCCGTCCTTGCATTCTATATTGTAGCAGCGGAAGAACAAGGGGTAACGCCAGATCAATTAGCAGGTACTATTCAAAATGATATTTTAAAAGAATACATGGTGCGTAATACATATATTTACCCACCAGCTATGTCAATGAAAATCATTGCAGATATTTTTGAATATACTGCGAAGTATATGCCAAAATTTAACTCTATTTCAATTTCGGGTTACCATATTCAAGAAGCAGGCGCAACAAATGACATTGAGCTTGCCTATACATTAGCAGATGGCTTGGAGTATGTACGAACAGGATTAAAAGCAGGTATTGATATTGATGCATTTGCACCTCGCCTATCGTTCTTCTGGGCAATTGGTATGAACTATTACATGGAAGTTGCTAAAATGCGTGCAGCACGTCGTATTTGGGCACAAATGATGTCTACGTTTAACCCGAAAAATCCGAAGACATTAGCATTACGTACGCATTCCCAAACATCTGGCTGGTCATTAACTGAGCAAGATCCATTTAACAATGTTGCACGTACATTAATCGAAGCCAATGCCTCTTCGATGGGACATACGCAATCTCTTCATACGAATGCACTGGATGAAGCAATTGCACTTCCAACTGATTTCTCTGCACGTATCGCGCGTAATACACAGTTATTTTTACAAGAGGAAACAGCGATGACAAAAGTCATTGATCCATGGGGTGGTTCGTACTACGTGGAGAAATTAACAGAAGAAATTACGAAATCTGCTTGGGCGTTAATTGAAGAGATTGAAGCACTTGGTGGTATGGCTAAAGCGATTGAAACGGGACTTCCAAAAATGAAGGTTGAGGAAGCCGCAGCAAAACGTCAAGCTAAAATTGATTCTAAAACAGAAACGATTGTTGGCGTGAATAAGTATCGTTTAGCAAAAGAAGAACCAATTGATATTTTAGATATCGATAATACAATTGTTCGTCAAAAACAGATTGAACGTTTAGAAGCGATGAAGGCAGCTCGTGATGAAGCGGAAGTTCAAAAACATTTAGCTCGCTTAACGAAGGCGGCTCAAGATGGAGAAGAAAACCTGCTAGCGGTAGCAGTGGATGCAGCGCGCGCTCGTGCTTCTTTAGGTGAAATATCTGATGCAATTGAAGCAGTTTCTGGTCGTCATAAAGCGGTCATTCGTTCGATCTCTGGTGTTTACTCTGCAAACTTCTCTGATGAGGAGCAAATTGCGGAAGTGAAACAAATGACAGAAGAATTCCTTGAAAATGAAGGTCGTCGTCCGCGTATTTTAGTTGCTAAAATGGGACAAGATGGACATGACCGTGGTGCAAAGGTTGTCGCAACGGGTTATGCAGATTTAGGCTTTGACGTAGATATTTCTCCATTATTTATGACGCCTGCTGAGGCTGCTCAAATGGCTGTTGAAAATGATGTTCATGTTATTGGTGTGTCTTCACTAGCAGCAGGACATAAAACATTAGTGCCTGAATTGATAGCTGAGCTTGAAAAACTAGGTCGTGAAGATATTATCATTATTGTGGGTGGTGTTATACCAGCACAAGATTATGATTTCCTTTATAATGCCGGTGCAGTAGCTATTTTCGGACCAGGTACAGTGATTCCTGTATCCGCACAAAAAATTATTGAAGAAATCTACAAACGTTTAGGCTATGAGGAAGTGTCTGAATAATGGACAAAAATAAAGGAATGGAAGACAGTGCGCTATTTGTCATGGACGGAGTAGAGGCGACTCACGACGGGATGCAATATGGTACACCCAAAAAGTTCCGAAAGAAAAAGGCAGACACTCTAAATGTAGGAGAGCTTGCACAGCAAGTACGTGCGGGCTCTCGCACACATTTATCAAAAGCCATTACCCTCATTGAAAGTTCAAACGCTACCCATAAAGTACAGGCACAAGAACTATTGCAGGAGCTTCTTCCACATACAGGCAATAGTATCCGAATTGGCATAACAGGTGTGCCTGGGGCAGGAAAAAGCTCATTCATAGAGGCTTTCGGTACTATGCTTTGTGATATGGGGAAACGAGTTGCTGTTCTTGCCATTGATCCAAGTTCTTCTCTATCGGGAGGAAGTATACTTGGCGATAAAACGCGTATGGAAGAGCTCGTTAAGAAGCCTAGTGCATTTGTGCGTCCATCGCCATCGGCAGGTACCCTAGGGGGTGTTCACAAAAAGACACGAGAAACCATGTTAGTTTGTGAGGCAGCAGGCTATGATGTGATTTTAATTGAAACAGTTGGTGTTGGACAAAGTGAAACCTATGTCCGTGGCATGGTTGACTTCTTCCTGCTTCTTGTTTTAACAGGAGCGGGGGATGAATTGCAGGGCATGAAAAAAGGCATTATGGAATTAGCAGATGCAATTGTCGTGCATAAGGCGGATGGTGATAATGTACGTCTAGCTAAAAAAACGGTTGCAGAGTACAAACAAATTTTGCACTTTTTACAGCCTGCTACACCTGGTTGGATGTCAACTGCCATGCCTGTTAGTTCACTAGAAAATCGAGGGCTTGATAAGGTTTGGGACACAATTGGGGAATTCAAGCAAATCGTAGAAGCAAATCACTATTGGGCTACCCGACGCCAGCAACAAACAAAAGAGTGGTTCCAATCGATGATTACCGATCATTTAATAGATCTCTTTTATGGAAACCCGCAACGTAAAGCACAAGTACAACAGCTTGAACGTCAAATTTTAAGTGGACAGTTGACAGTTACACAAGGTGTGGATCGTTTATTTAGCGAGGAGCAGGAAGACAAGTAAACGAGTCTTATTGAAATCGTAGTAATTTCAACTGAAATGTGTTGAGCAAGTAGGTGCACAAATTGCTTGCAAACTGCTATGATAAGAGATGGATAAGCGTCAAAAATCTACTATCTGAAATATAACTAAATTGGCGCGAACTTGAAAGGAGCTATCGCTATATGAATATGGATTACGATTTATTTATGCAGGAAATTTTAAAAACAGCACGTGCTGAAATTGAGGCAGCTGGTTATGAACAATTAACAACACCAGAAGCTGTAGAAGAGGCGTTTGCTCGTCCAGGTACAACATTAGTAATGGTGAACTCAGTGTGTGGTTGTGCGGGTGGTATCGCTCGTCCAGCAGCAGCACAATGCGTTCATTATGATAAACGTCCAGACCATTTAGTAACAGTGTTTGCAGGGCAAGATAAAGAAGCAACTGCAGCAGCGCGTTACCATTTTGGAGAAGATCATCTACCTTCATCACCATCATTCGTACTATTAAAAGACGGACAAGTTGTCGCAGAAGTGGGACGCTATGAAATTGAAGGGCATGACCCAATGTCAGTTGTGACAAATTTACAAGCAAACTTTGAAGAATATTGTGACGAGCTTTAAGTCTATTCTTGCATAAGAAAAATCATTTTCAATCAAGTAGAAAAGCCTCATAGATCATGCTATCTATGTAGGCTTCCTACTGATCCTCATGTATAGATAGTTTCATTATTGTTAAAATTTTTGTAATATTGTCTAAATAATTAGCTGAATGAGTGAAGAGTACTAAAGGATGGGAGGCAGTCGGCCTGAAGAAGTTTTCAATCGGCTATCGAACTTTAAAAACAGCAATTGGTGCGGCCATCGCTATTGCCATTGCACAGTATTTTGATTTAGCCTCATATGCATCTGCTGGTATTCTAACCATATTATGTGTGCAGCCAACAAAAAAGAAATCCATTTATGCAGCCTATACTCGATTGGTTGCAAGTATTGTAGCAATGCTTTTTGCCTTTGTAAGCTTTGAGTTATTTGCTTACCATCCACTTACACTAGCAGGCATGCTTATACTCTTTATACCTACCATTGTATCTTTAAAGGTTGCGGATGGATTTATCTCCAGTGTCGTGATTATTATGCATATTTATGCTGCTGAAGGTTACTCATTGACACTTGTTTATAATGAATTAGCGTTGATGGCTATCGGTTATGGAACAGGGATCGCCATTAATATGTATATGCCAGACATTCAAAAGGAATTAAATTACTACAGAGTCAAAATAGAGGAGCTATATAGTAAGATTTTTTTAGAAATTGCCAGCTATTTACGGCAAGGAGATACGTTGTGGAACGGCCAAGAAATTATCGAGGCAATCAAAGCACTAGAAGAGGCAAAATCATTGGCGTTTAAAGATGTTCAAAACCATTTTACAAGACGTAAAAATGATTACTATGTCTATTTCGATATGCGAGAGCAACAGCTAGAAATTATCGAGAGAGTGCTACCCAAAGTGACGACATTACCTGTTATAGTACAAGAGGCTGAAATTGTGGCAGATTTTTTACAAGACCTAGGTGAGCATGTTCATTCGGGGAATACGGCTAGTCATTACCGCGAAAAGCTCGAACACGTTAAGCGCGATTTTTCTCAGCTTCCTTTACCACAAAGCCATGAGCAATTTATCGCTCAGGCAGCCCTCTATCAGTTTATAGAGGAAATGGACAGGTATTTAGAAATAAAGCAGTCATTTAAAGGGTTAAAGACTAAAAAAGAGCGCCCACAGTAGTGTGGACGCCTCATGCTTTGCCTTAAATTATCATAGATAATCCGAATGCTAGAGATGAGATTAGCATAATCGCGATCATACTATAAATAACGACTTTTTGAAATTTTTTATTACTCATATGCTCGTTCGCTCCTTCTTTTCTTATAAATAGTTTAGCAAATCTGAAAAATTTCTCAAGTAGTAGAGTTTTGACAAAAAAGTCTGTAAAATAGAGTATGTACCATAACAGAAGGAGATGTCACCATGGAGAAAGTAGACCATATTGGGATTGCAGTGCGCGATCTTGATGAACGCATTACATATTATACAGAAACTTTAGGCTTAAAGTTGATGAAAGTGGAAGAAGTAGAATCTCAACAGGTTCGTGTGGCATTTATCGATGCAGGGAACGTGAAAATCGAGCTATTAGAACCAATGAGTGATAAAAGTGCCATCCATGGTTTTATTGAAAAACGTGGAGAAGGAATTCACCATGTTGCATTTGGTGTGACGGGAATTCGTGAACGAATGGCAGAGCTTCGTGAAAAAGGTGTACGTCTCTTATCCGAAGAGCCAGGGCCAGGTGCTGGAGGGGCAGAGGTTGCGTTTATGCATCCTAAATCCTCATTTGGGGTGTTATATGAATTATGTGATAAAAGTGGAAAAGGGGATAAGTGATTAGTATGGATATGTTCGACAAAATCAATGACTTGTATGACCGTAAAACGGTAATTGAACTTGGTGGGGGCTATGATCGTATCGATAAGCAGCATGAGAAGGGGAAACTTACTGCTCGTGAGCGTATAGACTTGTTGCTAGACGAAGGTACATTTTTCGAAATTAACCCATTTATTACACACCGTACAGTAGACTTCGGCATGGAAAAAATGGAGGGACCTGGTGATGGTGTCGTAACTGGATTTGGTAAAATTAACGGACGTCCCGTATACTTATTCTCTCAAGATTTCACAGTGTTTGGTGGGGCGCTCGGTGAAATGCATGCGAAAAAAATGGCCACAGTGATGGATCTAGCTGCAAAAAATGGTACACCATTTATCGGCATCAATGACTCAGGTGGTGCACGTATTCAAGAGGGTGTTCTTTCACTAGATGGCTATGGTCATATCTTCTACCGAAATGCCATTTATTCTGGTGTGATTCCGCAAATCTCTGTGATTATGGGACCTTGTGCTGGTGGAGCTGTTTATTCTCCAGCTATTACTGACTTTATTCTAATGGTGGATAAAACATCTCAAATGTTCATTACGGGACCTAAAGTAATCGAAACGGTAACAGGAGAGAAAATTTCTGCTGAAGATTTAGGTGGTTCGAAAGTAAATAATGCGGTCAGTGGGAATGCTCATTTCCGTGCTCCTTCTGAAGAGGCGGCAATTGATGAAATTAAAAAACTATTAAGCTACTTACCACAAAATAATAAAGAAAAGGCACCTCGACAAGCTAGACCTGAAGGGGATGACTACCGTCCAGAAATCGTAGATACAGTACCAATCGAAACAACACGTCCATATGATGTACGTAAAGTTGTTGAGCAAGTAGTGGATGAAGGTTCGTTCATGGAAGTCCATGCAGAGTTTGCTAAAAACGTAGTAGTCGGTTTTGCACGTATTGCTGGCGAATCAGTTGGACTTGTTTGTAACCAACCAAAAGTTCTTGCTGGTGGCTTAGATATCGATTCTTCTGATAAAGCAGCTCGTTTCATTCGTACTTGTGATGCATACAATATCCCGATCATCACATTTGAAGACGTTTCTGGCTTCTTCCCAGGTGTTAAACAAGAACATGGTGGTATTATTCGTCATGGTGCGAAAATTCTGTATGCTTATTCAGAAGCGACTGTTCCAAAAATTACAGTGATTTTACGTAAAGCTTATGGAGGCGCTTACGTTGCCTTAAACTCTAAATCTATCGGTGCTGACCTTGTATTTGCATGGCCAAATGCTGAAATTGCTGTTATGGGTGCTGCTGGCGCAGCTAACATCATTTTTGCCCGTGAAATTGCAAAATCAGATGACCCAGAAGCAACTCGTGCAGCGAAAATCGAAGAATATAAAGAAAAATTTGCTAACCCATATGTAGCAGCATCTCGCGGTATGGTAGACGACGTAATCGATCCACGAGATACACGTATCAAACTGATTCAAGGACTTGATATGCTGTCAAACAAACATGAAACACGTCCGGAGAAAAAGCACGGTAATATTCCTCTATAATAGTCATACAAGCCTAGCAGCTCAAAAGTTGCTAGGTTTTTCATTGCCAAAAAGTGAAACATTTTTGTTTGTCATCCGTACTGATAGATAGGAGGAGTTGAGATGAATGGAATGGCAGCAATTACAAATAGAGCAAGAAAAGATTCATACACAACTTAGAAAAGCATCTAGATTAAACGAACAAAATCAGTTAATTGATGGGCAAATTAAACATACACAACAGGAAATAGACAATCATACGGCAGCACTCCATCAAATTCGATCCAAACTTGATAAATTGGATGGTTTCTCGTTTATGAATATGATTCGTACGTGGACAGGGCAACAAGATGAACTGAGGGCAGAAAAAATTGATAAGGCGGCAGTACTTGAATTAAAGCTGAATGAAGCAAAGAAAATGCAAAAAGATTTAGCAGAGGACAACATGCAAGTGATGAATCAGCTAGCCCAGATTGATGAAAATGCGCTTCAGCAATCACTTCAACAGGTCTACCTAAAAAAGAAGAAATATTTACAGATTCATGATGCTGCCCAAGCAGAAAGGCTAGAGCATTTAGGTCATGAGGAAATGCTAACAAAGCAGCTCATTAGAGAAATTAAAGAGGCGGAGGAAGCGGGAGAAGTAGCTCTTACAAGGCTAGGGCAAGCAGCAGCTTCATTACATTCGGCCAATGGGTATTCCACATGGGATACATTTCTTGGTGGAGGGCTGATTGCTACGCACTTAAAGCATGATGCGCTCGATCAGTCTGAAAACGATTTACACAGTGCTCAAATTGCCTTACAACGGTTTCATAATGAATTATTAGATGTTCATGAGATGTCTACGAAATCGTTGCATATTGAAACAGATGGGTTTGTTAAGTTTGCGGATTACTTTTTTGATGATATTTTTTCAGCATGGTCTGTTCATTCTAAAATCTCAACAGCAAGGGAACAGGTCTCACGTGTTCAAGATGATGTACATAATACGATTTGGCGCTTACAGGATAAACATAATAAAGCTGTCAACTACCTACAATCATTAGAAAAAGAAAAAGAGCTTATTTTCAATGACTAAGGAAAGTCTGAGATTTTTCTCAGACTTTTTATTTTGGTAGTATTGTTCAATGATTTCAACTCTTCTGACGTTGTGCTAAAATAATACATATACTATAACGTGGAAATACACGTAAACTAAGGGAGTTTTACAACATGACAAGTCGTTTAGTAGAAGAGTTTTTTGAGCTCGTACAAATTGATTCAGAAACAAAACATGAACAACTAATAGCACCAATTCTTGTAGATAAGTTAACTGCACTAGGATTTTCAGTGATTCAAGACGATGCACATACGCGTAATGGACATGGGGCAGGTAATATTATTGCTACATTAAAGGGCACATTGAATGTAGAGCCAATCTATTTCACTTCTCATATGGATACTGTTGTTCCGGGAAAAGGCATCAAACCGTCTTTACGTGAAGATGGCTATATCGTATCAGATGGTACAACGATTTTAGGGGCCGATGATAAAGCAGGACTAGCTGCTCTATTGGAGATGATCAAACGTTTGAAAGAGCAAAATATTGCACATGGCGATATTGAATTTATTATTACGGCTGGTGAAGAAAGTGGCCTTGTTGGCGCTAAAGAGTTAGATCCAGCAAACATTAAAGCAAAATATGGATTTGCGGTTGATAGCGATGGCAAAGTTGGTGGTATCGTGACAGCAGCGCCATTTCAAGCGAAAATTTTCACAAAGATTATTGGAAAAACGGCACATGCAGGGGTTGCTCCTGAAAAGGGTATTTCTGCCATAACAGTCGCATCAAAATGTATTGCTCAAATGAAACTAGGTCGTTTAGATGAAGAAACGACAGCAAATATTGGGCGTTTTGAAGGTGGACAAGCGACGAATATTGTTTGTGACGAAGCGACAATTCTTGCAGAAGCACGCTCTATAGACAAAGTTAAATTGGATGCGCAAACAAAGCATATGCAAGATACGTTTGAACAAGTAGCTGCTTCTTTAGGCGCACGTGCAGAGGTAGAAGTGAAGCTAATGTATCCAGGCTTCCGTGTAACGGAATCTGATAAAGTAGTTCAGGTAGCTATGGCTGCTGCACGCAATATTGATCGCACACCGACACTAGGTATTTCTGGTGGAGGCTCAGATGCAAACGTCATCGCAGGCTTTGGCATTCCTACAGTTAATTTATCTGTTGGATACGAGGATATCCATACAACAAATGAAAAAATACCAGTAGAAGAACTTGAAAAATTAGCAGATTTACTAGTAGAAATCGTCAAAGAATCGGCGAAAAACTAACAGTCGAATAAGGATGTGACCCTATGGAAAGTGTCAAAGCAGTCGTATTTGCTTGTGGGACAGAGGAGTATGCTGTGCCTGTGGAGCAAGCGATTTCAATTGAAAAATTAGAGCAAGTAACACCTATTCCTCATTTACCTAACTATCTTCTAGGCTTTACAAGAATTCGCGGTGAGCTTGTACCTGTTCTTGATTTTGAACGCATACTGTACAATCGTTCATCGAATACAGCAACTGCTCGTATCATTGTGTTGAATACAGATGTTGTTAATTATGGATTACTTGTTACAGAAGCACGTGAAATTCTTGATTTCGATGAATCAGTACTTCAGCAATTGGGTCTAGTCAATTATAGTAAAACACGCTATTTTACTGCGGTAGCTAATCTTGAAAATCGAATGATTACGTATGTTGATCCCAAAATATTGGTTAATTCATTAGAGGGCATTCGTGAGATCATCAATTATTTACACAAAATGCTTGAAAATGAAAAGGAAAACGTAGAGGCTTAAGTACTCTACGTTTTTTTATGTTTGAATAGTAAATTTAACCTGTATTTTGTCGTTTTTACCTGATCATACATGTGACAATTATGCATTATACCTACAGACAAACCATCGCTAACCGCGTATGATAATGATTAAGAAAAAACTGAAAAAGGCAAACTTCATCGAAAGGGAGGGACGCCAAGCCATGAGTCTAAACACTATAATTTAGTGCATGATTGTCAGGTTGCCAGGTTCTGTTCTAGGAGCCGAGGCGAGTAGAATGGAGTTAGTTCGTATGAAGAGACAATTAAAAGTATGGACCGCACTAATCGTCATCATGATTAGTTCATTAGCTTTATCAAGTGGAAAGGTTGATGCCATGGCTATACAGGAAAAGGCTACGTGGCTGTGGGATACATCCCTTATCAGGGATGACCAAGAAAAAATATTATTATTTTTAGAACATAACGATGTCAATAAAGTTTATCTGCAAATCGATCAAGGCATAGCGAGCGATGACTATAAGCATTTTATTAGTAACGCTTCTGACAAAGGTATTCGCATTTATGCATTGGATGGTGCTGCAAGCTGGGTTTCAGCTGAGGGTAGTCGAAGCCAAGATGAATTGTTTAATTGGTTACATACATATAATGAGAATTCAACTGAATCTGAGCAATTTTCTGGGATTCACCTTGATGTAGAACCTTATTTAAATAGTGGATGGAACTTACATCAAGCACAAACGATAGAATCCTATCAAACACTAATAATGAAAGCAAGTGAGAAAGCGAGTCAGTTACAACTTACTTTAGAAGTAGATATGCCATTTTGGTTTGATGAAGTTCCGTATTATAATGAATTTGGAAAAGGGTTATTAGCTGATTGGGTCATTGACCATGTGGATAGTGTGACGATCATGGCCTATCGTGATGCTGCAAAAGATATTATCACTATTGTAGAACATGAAATCGCTTATGCTTCCACTATGAACAAATCAATTGTAATTGGTGTAGAAACAGGCGCTTCAGAGGAAGGGGTAAATATTACTTTTTATGATAATGGAGAAGCCTTTATGAATGAACAGCTTATACTTGTTCAGCAACATTTTTCAAATAATGACGCTTTTCATGGAGTAGCCATTCATTATGTGGAGAATTGGATGACTATGCGTCCATAAAAAAAGCCCTTCCAGTGTTAAACTGGAAGGGCTTTTCTATTGGTATTAGGACAGTCGACCACTGTAGTCCTCGAATTTAAATTCACGAATGATTTTAATACCTTCTTCATCATTATAAGAAACGATAGATGGTAGGTTGACACCGTTAAACATATGGTTTTTAACCATTGAATAATGAGCCATATCTGTGAATACAAGACGATCACCAGGTTTTAATGGCTGTTCAAACGAATAATCGCCAATCACATCACCAGCTAGACATGTTAGTCCGCCTAAGCGATATGTGTGTGCTAATTCATTTGCTTGTCCAGAACCTATAATCATTGGACGGTAAGGCATTTCAAGTACATCAGGCATGTGACATGTTGCTGATGTATCTAAAATAGCAAGATCCATTCCATTTTCTTGAATATCTAGCACTGTTGCTACTAAATAGCCTGTATTAAGGGCTACTGCTTCACCTGGCTCAAGATAAACAAGCAGGTTATACTTTTCTTGAATATAATTAATGATGTTCACAAGTTTTTCTACATCATAATCATCACGTGTAATATGGTGACCGCCACCGAAGTTTAACCATTTCATTTGGTGTAAAACATCACCAAATTTTTCCTCAACTACTTCAATAATACGCTCTAATGTATCAGAGTTTTGTTCACACATCGCATGGAAGTGCAAGCCATCGATACCGTCAAGCTGTGATTTATCAAAGTTAGCCAATGTTGTACCAAGGCGAGAGTTTGTGTAGCAAGGATCATAAAGAGCTGTTTCAATTTCTGAGTATTCAGGATTCACACGAATACCACATTCAATTGTTTTACCAGCAGATTTCACTTTATCCTTGAACTGAGCCCATTGGTTAAATGAGTTAAATACGATGTGATCCACATAGCCTAGAAGCTCGTCCATTTCATGCTCAATATAAGCAGGTGCATAAACGTGAACTTCTTTGCCCATTTTTTCATAGCCAAGACGTGCCTCATGCAGTGAGCTAGCTGTAATGCCCGCTAAATATTCCCCTACTAGTGGGAATGTTGAATGCATAGAGAAGCCTTTAAGGGCTAATAAAATGCGGCAGCCTGTTCGATCTTGAATTGATTTTAAAAGCTCAAGATTCTTTGTTAATAATCGCTCATCCACTACATAAGAAGGGGATGGAACTTTTGAAAAATCAATTGGTTTCATCGGCTTAATTCCTTTGCATCTAAATCAAGGTCTAATAATTCTGGATTATGGCTTTCTTGCCATGGTAGACCCCATTTATTTAGTGCATCCATGAATGGATCTGGATTGAAATCTTCCACATTCCATACACCTGGTTTACGCCATTCACCGTTCATCACAAGCATTGCACCGATCATAGCTGGTACGCCAGTTGTATAAGAAATCGCTTGTGAACCAACCTCGTTGTAGCACTCTTCGTGGTCACATACATTGTACACATAGTACGTTTTTTCTTTACCATCTTTTAGACCGCGAATGATACAACCGATGTTTGTTTTACCTTTTGTACGTGGTCCAAGTGAAGCTGGATCTGGTAATACCGCTTTAAGGAAGTGGATTGGTTGAATCATTTGTCCTTCAAATTCGATTGGCTCAATTGATGTCATACCTACGTTTTCTAATACTTTTAAGTGTGTTAGATATTTTTCAGAGAACGTCATCCAGAAGCGGATTTGTTTTAAACCTTTGATATTTTTTGCAAGTGATTCTAGCTCTTCATGGTATAGAAGGTAAATATCTTTTGGTCCGATTTCAGGTAGGTTATACACTTCTTTTTTCTCAAGTGGTGCTGTTTCAATCCACTCGCCTTCTTTCCAGTAACGACCATTCGCTGTAATTTCACGAATGTTAATTTCTGGGTTGAAGTTTGTTGCGAAATGATATCCATGATCTCCAGCATTGGCATCCACGATATCGATATAGTGGATTTCATCAAATTCATGTTTTTGTGCATGAGCTGTGAAAACGCCTGTTACACCTGGGTCAAAACCGCTTCCAAGTAATGCAGTTAAGCCAGCTTTTTCAAACTTCTCTTTATAAGCCCATTGCCATTTATATTCAAATTTTGCCGTTTCAGGTGGCTCGTAGTTTGCAGTATCCACATAGTGCACACCTGTCGCTAAGCAAGCATCCATAATCGTTAAGTCCTGATAAGGTAGAGCCACGTTAATCACTACATCTGGTCCGAAAGCTTTAATAAGCTCAATAACCTCTTCTGTATTGTCTGCGTCTACCTGTGCAGTATGAATTTTTGTTTTTCCGCCGTCTAGTTTTTCTTTTAGAGCGTCACATTTTGAAACAGTTCTACTTGCGATACAAATTTCCTCAAATACGTCCGAATTTTGAACACACTTGTGTACCACAACACTGGCAACTCCGCCAGCTCCGATAATCAATGCTTTACCCAATTGTCTACCCCCAAGTTCATATAAAGTATTGTCAAACAAGCTGATTATACAGAAAATTGATATACTACTCAATCATTGTTTTAAAATTTTCTACAAAAAAATTTATTTTTCTACAACAATTAGACGTATACGGAGGGGAATGCTTCGGAAAAGAAGGGAATCATGAATAAATCTACAACGCCATTTTAGTAAAAATTGAGGAAAATAGCTGTTGTATAGACCTAAATAATTGGTGACGTTACATCAGAACTCATCCTAGATACATCGACATCAAGTAAAAATTTTTCTCAATGAATGTTATGACCTAGTATCTCTTCCGATTGACTATTTGATTCCTGTTACTAAATCATTCCTACTGACTTTACATAAAAAAATCCCTCTATAGAAAGGGAAGGAACCACATTAATCGTGCTACATGTATCTATATACTGGAAAAAGATACATATTATTTCAGAAAACGATTGGATACTTGGTGTTTTTCTTCCCCCCATATATAGAAGAAAACCACAAGCAAAGTACTAAAAAAACCCATCACAAGAGCATACGTACTGAGGGCTACTTCCATTTGACTTTGCATGGCATAAATAAAAATGGCCCCTATTGTTAAGAAGTTTCCTGTAACAATCGATATAAGATGAAAGCGTTTATTCATAGCAAGCCCTCCTATTAGATGAATTGGTAATGCTCAGGATTCAAGATAATTAACTTCAATTATCGCACAATTCAGAACTTTTTCCAATGTTTTTATCTTACTAGAATAATTAAAGATGCTTTTTTAATACATCTTTTTGTAGTATGATGAAAAACAACAGGAATATTCATAGATTATTACAAGAAAGGGGAGAGGATGGATCGTGAAATTACGCAATTCATTAACTTTTCAACTTGGGACGATTATCGCTGGTATTTTAGTGGTGATGCTAGGGATTACTTCGTTCGCTACATACATAACTGCTTACAATAAACTTTATGATGCTGCTGGTGTTGAGGCCTATGGCTGTGCCAATATCACGACAGGTTTGATCAATCCGCAACAATTGGACAAGGCCATTCAAGGCGACAAGGCTGTACAGGAAAGCATTGGGAAAGATTTGAACTGGACAACAGGTCATAAAGATATTTTCCAAACACAATATATTTTATCGTTGGATGGCACATTATTAGCGCTTGATGATCATTTGGCTGAAAAAGGCTATACCCCTGGTGATCAATTTTATTTAGATAAAGAAGCTATTGATATGTTGCTTACACATAAGCATCCAACATACTCACAGCCTTATACCTATGCAGGGATGGACCGTTTATCTGGTTATGCCCCTATTTTTAAAGACCATGATTCCAGTAAAGAGATTATTGCCATTAGTGTCATCGACTTTGATGCCAATATTGTTAAGGAGCGAACTTGGGATGTTGTACGGAATGGGATTTTAATTAGTATTTTCCCTATGCTAATTGCTTCCATTATTACAGGCTTTTTAATCCGTCGTAAAGTAAGACCGATTAGTGTGCTGATTCAGCAGGCGAAAGAAATTGCCAATGGTAATTTAGCTGTACCTGAAACAAAAATAAACAGTAAAGATGAAGTAGCAGATTTAGCGAATACATTAAATCGAATGACAGCTAATTTACAAAATATGATTATGACGATGCGTTCCACTTCTAATACTTTAACGAATAATGCAGATGAAACCGCTTCCACCTTGAACGATATGAGTAATACCATTCAAGGTGTCGCCAATAATATCGAAGAGGTAACAAGTGCCGTGACGGCAGGGATGCATCATGCTGAAAATGCGACAGATGTTCTTACTTCTTTAGCACAGGACCTTCAAATGATTCAAAGCAATGCCAATAACAGTGCTGATAATGCTCGACAAACGATGGAATTAGCAACAGAGGGTGAGCGACTAGCAAAAGATATAAGCAGTGATATGGCATTAATTCACAGCGGATCAGGTGAGGTACGACAAACAGTAGAAAACTTGGTTACATCTGCAACCAAAATTCAAACGATTACAACGTCTATTGCGAACATCGCATCACAAACAAATTTACTAGCACTGAATGCTTCCATTGAAGCGGCTAGAGCAGGAGAGCATGGCAAAGGCTTTGCTATTGTTGCTGAGGAAGTACGGAAGCTTGCTGAACAATCTAATCAAGAGGTATTGCAAGTTGAACAGCTGATTCAGGATATAATGAAGCATGTGCAGCAGGTCATGTCATCTACGAATGATAATACGCAATATATTGAAAAAGGAACAGAGACAGTGCGTCTAACCGCACAATCTTTAGGAAATATTTCTACAGCAGTGGCTGCAACAGTAGAAGAAATGATTACCATTTCTAATGCTATGACCGCTGAAAACGAAAAATCTTCACGTATTGTGCAGATGATTCAACAATTAACAGAATCTATTCGTGATATAGAAGAAACGATGAATATGATTACTGTCGCAGCACAGCAAACAACTGCAAGCATTGATGAGGTGGCACATGGCTCTAATGAAACAAATCACATGGCACACACACTCGAACAACATGTAAAGGCGTTTAAATTAAAAGAATAATAGAAAGATTAGGACATATTGGCTTTTGCTTATACTACTTAAATGGTAAACTAGCAATAAGATTTTTCTTTTGCGAAGGTGAGGATTTTAATGGTGGTAAAACAAATGAACGAGCAAGTTCAACAAGTCAATGACTTATTTTTGAGTGGTCAAGTAAAGGAAAGTTATCAACTAGCTAAAGAAATATTGGGCAATGATACAGCGATCGCAGAAGAGGCCTATCAAGTCATTCAGCAGCATGTGGCAATGCTAGAGGCAAATGGGTATGCAAATATGCCTCAGCCTACTGATGACAAAGCAAAGCAAAGTAAGGAACGTACAGATGGTTCGTATCCAGAACGAGATGTTCTCGCAGCTTATATAGGTAGTCAGGATGATGAGCAATTTGGTAAAGTGGTCGATGAATTATTAGCAGGACCTATAGAAGCGCAGGCGAACGCCTATTATACAATGGCAGAATATTATGTCCTTGCAAAAGAACAGGACAAGGCATCAGTGCAGTATGCGGAGGCAATCAAATTGCAGCCCAATAAGGCATTGTATTGGGGAGCATTTGCACAGTTTTTAAATCGCCACGAAGGTAGCCCTTATTTGGCATTAAGACTGATTGAAGAAGCAATACTCCTAGATGGAATGAATCCTCGTTGGCACTATATTCAAGGTAATATATTTTTCCAGCTAGTAGCAGCGACAAAAAATTTAAGTTATTTGCCTGCCTTGGAAGAAGCGTGGGAGAAAGCTAAAAAACGTTGTACAGCTAAGCAAATCTCATTGAAATTGGATTTGGAGAAGTCAAAAGATTTGTTAGCACAATGGAAAAAGCAAATGCTCTAACAGGTAAAAAGACATGTATCTTTTAATAATTATTTCCTTTCAAGTATAATTATGCTATAGTGAAACCATAAACGGACGTATGAAGCTTATCGATGACATGAAAGAAGTGTTTTTTTGAGTTTATATGTAGCGTATGTATTGGTAGGACTTGCCATTGCCATGCCTGTAGGAGCTATTACAGTAGAAATGACAAAGCAAGGACTCAAAAATGGTTTTATGCACGGCTGGGCAGTTGGGCTTGGTGGTATGACTATTGATATAGTATTGGTTTTTGCTTTGTATATGGGACTAGCCTCCATCTTGGCTATGCCTTTGATTCAACTACCTATGTGGATTATTGGAGCGGGCTTTTTATTCTTGTTAGGCTATGATTCTATCAAGAATGCTGACCATGATATTACATTGGCAGGAGAAAAAGTAACCAAATCGTTTTTTGCCTCTTATTTTAACGGCTTACTAGTGGCCATTTCGCCTGGTAATCTTGTTTTTTGGGTCAACGTATTTGGTGTGGTGCTAGCAAAATCTTATGGACAAGGGGGGTCAACGAGCTTTTTAATTATTGCTGCTGGTGTTTTAAGTGGAATTTTACTCCACGATATCGGTTTGCTGACCATTGTCTCGGTTACTCGTAAAGCTATGAATCGGAAGATGATTAGGACATTTACAATTGTCGCAGGCTTCTTATTGATTGGCTTTGCTTGTTATTTTATCTATGAATTTATACAAGGAATTAAGATTTATATATGAAAAGTGCGATCCCTAAAGATCGCACTTTTTTTTATTGTGCAACAGCCTCAGTATGCTCTTTTATACAAGCTAAAATTTCTTCTGCTACTTCATGCGCTAATGCTAGTTCTGAAGTAAAGCCAACACAAGAACAATTCATCTCACCTAAAATATAGCAATCTTCTCCGACTTCATTGGTATCTAGCATAAAGTCAGCAGTCCAGATTAGCGGTAAATCATAATTGCCTAGTAGGTTTGTTACTTGAGGGAGCTGCTTTAAAAAGTTCTGTACCAGCTCTTGCCAGTCTTCAGGTTTGTCATAGCGGTATTGAGCGCCAGAGAATAGAGTTGCGCTAAATGCATCCTCGGTAGCAGCTGGTTTTTTATGTACGACGTGTACAGGATGATCGCGCAACATGAATAAGCGGATTTCGCCTTCTGTAATCCTTGGAAGAAAGCGCATATCAATTAACATACCATTCGTCCCTGTAATATACTGCTCACAAAATGTCATAAAGTCGTCAAGCTGCCAATATTCTACATGGTTATCTTTTGCTTCAGTACATTTGATTTGTGCATCAAGTGGCACTTCAGTGATCCCCTCTGCAAGCGGTTCCACCAATTTTACACGCCAAATACCTTCTCCAGTGGAACCACGATTTTGCTTCAAAACACGCTCTGTTAAGGCTAAGGAAGCAGGGAATTGTTTTTTGAATGCTTCGATTGTGTAGTAGGCAAATGTATCATCAGGTACTAAATTTGTTGTCGTCAGTTTTGATAATACGTCTTTTGAACCATAGCTAATCATGGCGTCTGGATGTGGCATCCCTATAACGCCAGCTTGGCATAGCTCTCGTAGCATAGCAAAGTACTCATCCTCATGCTGTAAGTTGCCTGGGTTAATACGAGATACATAGGCAACACCATGTTCCTTCACATAGTGAAAGATTTCCTGCTTTTTTGTGATATCAAAGAAGAGCACCTCTGCATCTTGTCCACGTTGCTGTAGCGCTTCCACCATTGGCATTGTATCTGGGCGATAGCCATCTGGTCCTTTATCTGTGCCGCCCTCCACCTCGAAAAAAATAACTTTTTTATCCATAAAATACCTCCTTATATCTGTTGTTATGTTCAGTATAGTAGACAAATAAGGAGAAAAGATAGATAAAATATGTAAATTTTATGTATAAATTCATATATTACTATCTTGGTAATAGGAGGTATTGACTATTAAAATTCATAACTCTCTTAATTTTCTGTTTTCAAGCTTGCTTTTTCTGAAATACTGTAAGGTATAAAATCATCAGAAGAATTAGCAATGTACCAATAAACTGATAGCCACCAAAAGCAATCTTTAACCACCAAACACTTGTGATGACAGCCATTAATGGTTCAAGACTACCTAGTAGGCTTGACTCCTTTGGTGAAAGATAGTGCAAGCTAGCAATATAAAACCAAAAAGCGAACATTGTCCCAAAAATAACAATAAAGAGAAAATAGGCAATGGTTGAAAACGTCCATTCTGATAGGTCGATAGCCCATGGTGGGTGAGCTATACTCATTACTATACCACCGATGATCATCGACCAGCCGACAACTAGTAATGAATGGAATTGCTGTAAAAGGGGGACGGCATAAATGGTATAAAATGCAACAGAAAGACCAGATAAGATCCCCCACAACACAGCCATAAAAGGAACGGACAATGTTGAAAAAGAACCGTTTGTTAATAATAAAAAGGTCCCCACAAGTGTAAGTGACACAGCTATACCATCCTGCTTTGTCAATGGACTTTGCCTGGTTAGAAAGTAATAAGCCATGATAAACAGTGGCGCTAAATATTGTAATAATGTGGCTACAGCTGAATTACCAATAGCGATTGACATCATATAGGTGTATTGGACAGCAAGCATGCCGAGTAGGCTAAATAAAATTTGTCTAAAAGCATTTTGCTTTGTGCGCCATATGATGAAAATGGATTCTTGCCGATGGGTCATTTTATAAATAGCTATTAGTAACAGACCTGCTAAAAGTAAACGACTAGAAACAAGCCAGCCAACTTCTAAATTGTCCTGCTGAAATAGTCGTTGGGCAACGGTCCCTCCGATTCCCCAGAAACTTGCTCCAAGAATAACTAGTAGAAAGCCCAGTGTACGTTTATTTTGGATAATTTGATTCATCTGTTTACATCTCCTAAACTATCAATATAAGATGATTATAAAGTGATTAAGTGGAAAAAAATATCGATTTAATCCAATAAAATATCAATATATTGAGGTGTTATAAATGCCATTAACACATATTAAAATTGCTAAAGATTTACAAGAATTAACCTTGCATGGAACAAAGGAATTTCCAGTTGCCTTGTATGAAACGATTATGCGATTAGAAAGCATGGATTTTCTACCTCTCCATTGGCATAAAGAAATACAATTTGTTTTTATAAAAAAGGGATGTGCACAGTATCGAGTGGGGACGGACGTTTTTGTATTGAAGCAAGGCGAGGGGCTCTTTATTAATGCCTCGGGATTACATGAAGCAAAACCTTATCAAATTGAGCAAGCGATCGTTTATTGTGTAAATGTAGATCCAAAGTTAATGGGGGGGCATGAGGGCAGTGTCTTTTTCTCCAAATATGTAGAACCGTATATTACAAGAAATCGAATACCTTATGTCAAATTAACAGAAGAGTTAGCACAGAAAGTAGCAACGATTGCTGAATTAATGCGAGAGCAAACTGCTTTTTTTGAGTTAAAGGTACGGAGAGAGCTTCTATTTATTTGGGAATCCATGCTAACCCAATCCTTATTGACAGAACAAATAATGGATTCTGCCACTATTGTGCAGCATGAACGAGCAAAAGCTATGCTAGATTTTTTACACGCACATTATCAGCAGAAAATAGCATTAGAAGATTTAGCTAGCCATGTGTATATAAGTCGCGCTGAATGTAGTCGTTTTTTTAAGAAAATAGTGGGCATGACACCATTTACCTATTTATGCCAATATCGACTGCGCAAAAGCATAGAATTATTGAAAGGTAGTGAGCGATCTGTAACAGAAATAGCGGTTGAAACAGGCTTTAGTACTGTCAGTTATTATATTGAAAAGTTTAAAGAATACACTGGCTATCCGCCACATGTTTATCGTAAGAAGTTTTTAAGTGTGAAAAATAATTGAACGTGAATGGAAATAGGAACATCTTTTATTCTCAAATTCTATACAAGATGAACCATTTGGCATAAAGTAAAATTATTAGTAGAGAGGGGGCGTTGTGAATGGTCTTAAAAAGTAAGCAAAATATTTGGCTAGCCTTATTATTAGTGGTATTAGCAAGTAACTATACACTCTATAATACAGGATTTGGCACATCTCTTTTACCTATCGAAACAAATGGTGTTGTCATGGGCTCATTGATTGATTGTATTGTGGTGGTACCTGTGCTATTTATGCTTTATAAAGGAAAATTTTCATTAAAGCAAGCCATCCTATTAGCTGCAGCTGGCTGTATTGCAGCACGTTTTATCATTCCTATGGAACACCTTCAGCCTTATGTGGCAGTGACATGGGCTGGATTTGCGATTGAAGGGTCTATTATTCTATTAGAAATTATCCTAGTGGCAACACTTGTACGATACCTGCCTAAAATCCTAGGGGAAGTGCGGAGCAGCTCTTTACCTGATCTCTTTTCATTTTCAAAAGCTGTAGAAAAACATGCACCCAAGCATCCAGTTATTCAGATGTTCTGTGCCGATTTATTAGTGCTTTATTATGGTTTCGCGAGTTGGAAAAGACAAGAACGACAAGGTTTAACTTTGCATAAAAATTCTAGCTATATCGCTTTTCAGCTCATGATTATTCATGGGATTGCTATTGAAACAATTGGTATTCATTGGTGGCTACATGAAAAGTCAATGATACTTTCCATTGTGTTGCTTGTTTTTAATATTTATTCAGTAATCTTCTTTCTTGCGGATATGCAGGCTATTCGCCTAAATCCTGTGTATGTCACAAATGATACATTGTACTTATCTCTGGGATTAATGAAACGTACTGAAATTCGTTTTGATCATATTGCTGAAATCATCGAAGACAAGGAGCGATTAGAGGGAAAATTATCAAAAGATACAATAGACTTTATAGCACGTGATTTTGGTGAGGCCTATCCGCATTTTATTTTGAAAATGAAAGAGCCTGTGGAAGTTACGTTTATGCTAGGGATCAAGAAGCACTATAGTCATATCGCCATTAAAGCAGACCAGGTTCAAGAATTTAGACAAATGCTTGTAGAAGGAATGGCAATAAGCCAACAACATTGACTATTTTTAGTGTTAAAAAACAAAATAGTCAATTAAAAGGTAGAAACGAATTTCTGTTGCAGAATATTGGTTTTCCTATGGCCTCGCCTCTTTCGCTATCCTACGGGAGTAAAGTAGCCTTCCACTCCACCCCATAAAAATATTGCCCTGGTTTTCAAATAAAGTAAAGGGTTCGCAACTCTTTATGGAGAGGTGTTGTCACGTATTACTTTTCTATATTGAAAACACTTGTGCAGCAGGGTTGATTGTAGTGGAGCCAGCGTCACTCCTAGGAGGATTTAGCATCTCAGAGGAGTCCTTGGAGCGAACGGAAGTGAGTGAAGCGGCATATCGAATGCCCCCCTGGATAGGACGCTGGCGGAACGGAAATCAACTTCTCACCTTGCAAAGTTGCTTTTTCTGCCGTTGACTTCAACTCTATTTAACAACATGAAATAGTCAATGTTTTATGATCAAAACATGGACTATTTTTTTATTGATTGATTTTTAGCCATGGTTTCGGATAAAAAGTCTTTACTGATGATTATCATCTCATCTGTTAAGAAATGGAGAGAAATCCATTCTTTATAGTTTAATAAAATATCCAATATACTTAGCTCGGAGATTGCATTTTAACAACAAAGGACCTAGTGATTTACTAGAATATGATTATTTTATCCTGTGTTAATAAAAAGTGATGAATACTATTTAACCTAATTTTAACCTTCGGATTTTATAGTTTTAATGAACTAAAATAGAAGGAGTGTTTATTTTGAAGGTAGTTCCAAGAAAGATTACTGATTTACAGGAAGGCTTTGTTTTAGGGAAAGATTTATATGTTGAAAATCGTATGCTAATAAAAAAGGGAAGTGTATTAACAGCACGTATTATTACATTATTAAAAAACCGTCATGTTCAACAGGTATATATTGAAGTGCCGATAGACAAAGAGGTTAATCAAATACAGTCTATTACAGTACAACAGCAACAAGATTCTTTAGTAAGTAGTGAATGGAATGGAATGCCTAAATTCCTGCAAGCGCTAGCAGCATTGAGTACGGAGAGACGATATGGTCATGCTTTAAAAAATATGGATGATATCGTATTTGTGCGAGATTTATTTGAAATGTATATGGAGAATCTAAGCTATCGAAGGCTATTGCAGACACTAAAAAAATATGATGAATATACTTATATGCATGCGCTTGACGTATTTACACTCGGTACATTATTTGCGAAAAAAGAAGGTATTCCTGATTTAGAGCATTATGCATTAGGCTTTTTGTTTCATGATATTGGTAAATTAAATATTCCACATGAAATTTTATCGAAAGAGGAAAAACTAACTGTGGAAGAATTTACTATCATGCAGAAGCATACACAGCTTGGCTATGACCTATTAAAGGAACTTGGACTTGAATCCATTGCCTTTTTGGCAAAACTACATCATGAACGGATCGATGGCTCTGGTTATCCAGATGGATTAGCAGGAAAAGAGATTCCAAAGGTAGTATTATTACTACAGCTGATTGATATCTACTCGGCTATCACGATGAATCGCCCCTATCAACAAGAAATAGGGGCTGCAGAAGCTATAGCTACTATCTATAAAGAAAAGCATTTATTAGACGGAAAGCTTTTGGCTAAATTTGTTGATTTTATTGGTATCTATCCGGAAAAGTCCATTGTCCTTTTGTCAGATGGAACGCATGCCTTAGTAGAACATGTCAATCTTATGTTCCCGCTTCTTCCTACGGTTAGAAGATTAGATTCGAATACAATTTTTAAGTTACCAGTAAATCTTCAAATAAAAATTGAGAAACTTATTACATATTATGTAGAAACACCGGATCAGTTGTTTCGGAAATTTTCTGAGTATTTAATAAAAGGCGAAGCGCATTTAATGGAGAAATATTATAATAAGCTAGTTGAGCAACACACCATTTCCGAATGCATTACTAAAATTTATATCCCCGTATACCAAATCTTTGATGTGCTCAAAGAACAAGTAATGTTAGAAAATGTACGAGTAAAGTTAAGAGGGTTATTAAACAAGGCTATATTCCATTTGCGAAAAGATACGAAAACAAAAAGCTCTTCCATCTTTCTAGTCGATCAAAATCTACGAGCAAGTATTCCTTTACTGTTATTAGAAGGTGTTTTTTATGTAAAGGGAATCTGTCCTATTATGATAGACATTACAACAAGCAAAGAGGAGTTATTGCAAATCGCAGATTATTGTGAAGCGACTGCCATCTGTTCATTTGAAGAGGAATATACCCCATTAATCGGTACAAACCGAAAATTGGAGCTCTATCATATTACACCAAAGAAGTTAGAGAGCCTTGTTTTTAGCTTTGCTGGACAATCGATGAAACAAATCAATATAAAGGTAGCGTTGCAAAAATATAAAGCGGTTACAAAGATAATAAACAACTAGCATTGAAGAGGAGGGTTTATGTGTGAATGATTGTATTCTTTTACAGTCTAGTCAAGATTGGCATCTACAAAGAATGTATATGAAGAAATTTAACAAACTGGTACTGGTAAAAAGTGTTCATCATAATTCAGCAGAGACGAGAGCCAAACTACAATATGAATTTTCTTTGTTTTCGAATGAGCAAAATCCTTGGTTATTAAAGCCAATTGCTATTGATTATATAGATGATCAATATGCGATCATTTATGAAAATTTTAATGGAGTCCCCTTAAAGCAATTCAGTAATAACTTGATTTCTTTGCATCAATTTCTACAGATTGCGATTGACCTTGTCAATATTTGTATGAAAATGCAACAAAGTGGTTTACTATACCTACACCTACATCCTAATCAAATCTTAATCAATCCTAATTCTTTAAAAATAAAACTATTAAGCTCTGAATTTAGTACAAAATATGATGTAGAATCTCCAGTTGTGATAGAAAATCCCTATGAACGACTAGAACAGCTACCCTATTATGCACCTGAGCAAACGGGCAGACTTCATTTAGAGGTAGACTATCGGACAGATTTATATGCACTGGGGATCATTTTTTACGAAATACTGGGGGGGCAATTACCTTTTCAAGCAAAGGATGCCGTCGATTTGATTTATGAAATCATCACCAAAAAACCCGAGGCATTGGTGAGTATAGACAGTCGTTATCATTCTTTGCTTTGGGAAATCATTGAAAAGCTATTAGCTAAAAATCCAGCTGATCGTTATCAAAGTGCCATTGGTTTAAGAGAGGATTTACTACATATCCAACAGAAACTTTTAGTAAACGAACCGCTTGAAAATTTCCTGCTTGGTAAACAGGATTTGCATCTGAATATGGGGCTGTCTACGAAGCTGTATGGGAGAGAATCGCAATTCGCAGAGCTTTCCTCTATTTTTCGTCAGGTTGCAAAAGGTGACAAAAAGATGGTTACGATATCAGGAAAAGCAGGGTATGGAAAGTCCAAGTTAGTTCAAGAACTAAAGGGTGAAATTGCGGCCGCAAAAGGCTATTTTATTACAACTAAGTATGAGCAATTGCAATTAGAAAATGACTATTCCATTGTCATCCATCCTTTAAGGAGTTTATTAAAATTTATTTATATGGAAGGTGAAAGGTCTGTCCATTTGTGGGAAAAATTATTTCAAGAGGTTAAATTAGTTGTGACAGATGAACTTATCCATCTATTACCTGAACTTAAATGGTTTGTGAAGGAGGAAGTACACTTCCAAAAAGAAGTTAGCCAAAATACAAAACAGCTTCATTCGTATACGTTTATATCGATTCAAAAAATTTTATTGACATTTGCTATTCAGAAGAAACCAGTTATATGGTTTGTAGATGATTTGCATTGGGCCAATCAAAGTACAATTGAAATTATGACCCAAATCTTTGAGCAACACCGAGCAGGATACTTTATGATGATTGGTACATTCCGAGTGAATAAGGACAGCACAGGGGAGGAAAATCAGCAAAGAACTACTAGTTTTTCGAGCGGTCATCATATCCATTTACCTCTGCTTCAGGAACAACATGTTCAACAATGGTTGAAGGCGTCTTTCCATGCAAAGCCTCATACCATACAGCTCATTACCAAGCAATTATTTAATTTGACCAAAGGGAATCCGTTATTTGTGAAAGAAGCGTTTCGTTCACTCCAGCAAGATAACACAATTTATTTTAATGCAACAACAAAAGAATGGGAGTTTAATCGTAAGAAATTTAATTTATCCCGTTTAAATAACGAGCTACTAGCCTTTATTGAAACTAGAATGGCTAATTTAACAACAGAAGCCCATGAGATTTTACGAATAGTTGCATGTTTTGGTCAGCGCTTTGAATTTACAGATGTCTTAAAGCTCGTGTCCTTATCCGCTCAAGCGTTATTAAAACACCTGGAAACACTTGTTGAAAATGGCTTTATTATTCCGTTAGATGCCCATTATAAATGGGCAAGTACGTTAGAGCATGAAGGGATTTTACATACATTTTCTACCAAATTCCGATTTATCCATGATCGTATTCAACAAGTAGCTTATCAGGAATTATCAGGGCAATTGCGTGCAAAATTTCATTATCAAATTGGCCAACTTTTAACAGATGATCCTCAAATAGCTGCTGATCATGATCGATTAAGCGAAATCGTCATGCATTTCAATTACAGTCGACACTTATTGACTGGGGAAGAAAAGCAAAAGCTGGCTATTTGGAATTATCAACTCGGTATTGAGGCTAAAAGAATAGGGCTCTTTGATAATGCGCTAAAATTTTTTACAACTAGTAAAGAACTATTGACACCTGATCATTGGGAGACTAGGAGAGAACAGTCGGTTAAATTATATGCAAATTTAGGTGAATGTGAATATTTAACTGGTCACTACGAACAATCGGAAAGGCATTTAACAGAAGCTTTGCAGCATGCACAGACAAAATTAGAAAAACTGATGATTAACAATTTGAAAACAGTATTATACATTGAGTCCGATAACCCTATTATTGGTCTAGAAGCAGGCTTGGCAGGTTTTCAAGTTGCGAATCTTAAAATTTCAGCATATCCTAAAAAGTCACAGCTTCTAAAAGAGTATTTATTGTTGAAATGGGCATTGCGACGTATGTCTGACCAAGACTTGTTGCAGCATCCACCAACGAATAGTAAAGAAATTGATATTTTGATTCATTTAATTATTAATATGACGGCAAGTGCTTTCCTATTAAATCCTAACTTAACAGGTATTCTTTTAATGAAAGGGCTACGTTTACAGTTGAAGTATGGCGCTACATCGAAAAGCGGCATGGTATTGATTAACTATGCTATGCTTTTAAATGCAGGTTTTACCAATATAAAAGAAGCCACTCGCTTTGGCAAACTAGCCATCATTGTGGCAGATAACCAAGAAAGCATATATATCAAGGGCCATACTTATTATGTGTATGGCGTGTTTATCAGTCATTGGACAGAACCCTATGAAACCAGTATTCAATATATTGACGAGGCTCAAGCAAAATGCCAAGAGCTCGGCTTATATCATCTAGTATCCTCAGCTTCATGTTTTATTGTTGCGATACGACTTATTCAGGGTGTTGCCCTAGAGGATTTACAACAAGAAATTAAACGACAACAAGAGGAATTTTCTAATCATGCAAGTACCCTTTCGATTGACTTTTTAGCGGAAATGGGGAGATGGATGAATATCCTCCGCACTCCTCATCATCCTGTACATTGGGCTTATCCCATCACAATACAGGATCAGCCTGCTATTAAAATCATGCATTATTCAGTGCGTTTACAAATGTCTTTTTTATTAGCTGATGAAAAACAAGGGAAAGCGATTCTGGTTGAATTAAAGAAGCTAAGTAAGGACACTTATACATTACCAATCACCACGGTCTATTATTTTTATCGGTCCATGTGGCAATTTCACTTTCTGCATAGTCAAAATTGTCAGGTACAGGAGCAGAGGTTGTTTTTAAAGGATATACGTCAAAGCCTTAAGAAATTTAAGAAATGGGCTGTTTATTCTTCAGAAAATTATGAGCATCTCTATGCTTTATTAATGGCAGAGAATTACCGTTTACACAACAACGACAATGAGGCAGAACTCTATTATGACCGAGCAATACGATTAGCAAGTATGAATGGATTTGTCCAGGACACAGCCTTAGCATATGAACGAGCGGCAAACTATTATTTCGCAAAACAGCAAAAGAAAACGGCAAGACATTATATACTAAATGGTATTCAAAATATTGAAACGTGGGGAGCAGAAACAGTTGCTAGAAGATGGGCAAGAGATTATCAAATACATCGCAAACTGGAGAATCATAGTAGAGATTCACTCACGTTTGATATGATGACGGTTTTTGAAACGACTCAATCATTTGCAACAGCTATTCGTATGGAAGATTTACTGCATAAAATATTGTTTTCACTGTTAAAGCATGTGGGGGCAAATAGTGGTTATTTCATTCATAAACAGCGGCAGGAATTATTGGTGTTGGCAAAGGCGGAAGCTGCAGAAAAAACGTTTACGATGTATGAACACCAAAGTATGGAGAATTTTAATGCGAATATGCAATCGATTATACGCTATGTTCTTAATAGTAAAGAGCATGTGATTATCGACAATGCACAAATGACACAGCATCCTCTTTTCTCCTACTCGACGGCTAAATCTATTCTTTGCCTGCCGATTATCCATCAAAATGAAATTATTTCGATTTTGTATTTTGAGAATACCTTAATGACGAATGCCTTCCATCCATCTCATGTTCAGCTATTGAAAGTGATTGCGGCTCAAATTGCCGTTTCTTTTGAAAATGCGAAAATATATGGAGATTTAGAAAAACGTGTTCAGTTGCGTACTAAGGAGCTAGATGAGACGAATCGGCATTTGATAAAAATGAATGAACGTTTAGAAAAAAATGAACTGGAACGTAAAAAACTCTTGCATAGTATTTCCCATGAATTACGCTCCCCGTTAACCTCTACATTAGGGTATATAGAACTTATGCTAGAGGGCGTGATAGTTGACGCAGTAGCCAGAAAGAAATATTTAAAACGGAGTAAAGAAAGGCTACTATCATTAAATAGCTTAATTCAAGATTTGTTTGATTTAGCAAATCTAGAAGCTGGTAGAGCAGAATTTTCTTTTACTGAGGTAAAGGCGAAGGAATTATTTTTACAAATGGTAACCCGTTATGAGGATGAAGTAAAACAATCAGGATTAACATTCAGTGCTCACTTTTATGGTCATGAAGAAGCTCAGCTCTTGATTGATAAAACACGAATCAATCAAGTGATTGAAAATATCATGACCAATGCAATGAAATATACATCAAATGGTGGTATTCAAGTGTCCATTCATGTAGAGAACAAGCACTTGAGTTGTTCAATAGCAGATAGTGGCATTGGTATTGCTGAGAGTGATCTTCCCTTTATTTTTGATAGCTATTATCGAGCAACTAACATCCATGAAGCACATTCGCACGGCATTGGCTTAGCTATCTGTAAACAAATTGTTCACCAGCATAATGGTGAGATTTTTGTTGAAAGTCTTGAAAATGAAGGAAGCATATTTAGCTTTACATTACCACTAGTTAAGACATTGATAAAAAATTAAAAAGGGGTGGTGAGTGTTTTTTTACTTCTCACCACTCTCTTTTTTATAGACAAATTGGTAGCCAAAACCTCTCACTGTTTGAATCCATTTCGGCTTTGAGGGGATATCTTCAATTTTACGACGAAGTGTACTAATATGGACAGATACGGTTTTCAAATCAGTGACACCGTCATAGCCCCACACATGATCAATGAGTTGATCAACACTAATCACTTGATTCGCATGCTCAATTAGAAAAAAGAGGAGCAGCTTCTCCTTCGTAAATAAATTTAAAAGCTGACCATCCTTATAAACATTTTTCTCATCTAAATGTATGGACAAATTATCAATATGTACAATATTACTTTTCTTTGATGGGTTCCTTCTTTTTAAATGTGCTTGGATACGGGCCAATAATTCTTTTGGAATAAATGGCTTTGTCATATAATCATCTGCCCCCACCTCAAAGCCCTCAAGTTTCTGTTCAATTAGGTGATTGACGGTCACAAAAATGATAATGACATCCGACACATCACGAATTCTTTTGGCTAACTCGAAGCCTGTACCATCTGGTAAATTAACATCTAACAAGATTAAATCTGGTTGTTGCGTGACAGCGAGATGCCAGCCACTGGATAGAGAGGATGCCTTTAATACACTATAATTAGCATTAGCTAGCGTGAGCGACAAAACCTCCATAATATCTATATCATCTTCCACTATTAAAATTTTCTCGTTCGACATATCTATTAATCACCTTCCTATTTCAAATATACCAACTTTTGTCTAGGTTGGGAATTAGAAGACTTAGAACTCGCATGATTTTAGAATCCCTCATAACCTTTAGGTTAAAATAATCACTAAAAATAAATAAAGACTTCTATTTCCCCCATGAGAAAATGAAGTCTCTAAAAAATTAATCTAGGTGTGCGATAGCATGGAGTAGATCATCACGGACGGCCTCCCAAAATTGCTGTTGAACACTATCACTGTACGTATACAGCTCTTTATGTTGAACATGGTCATAGATGGCAGCAATCGTTTCTTGATGAAAAGAGAGACGATGGTTTAATAGCTCTCGTTCTTCTTCCATACAAAATAGTTTATAAATATCGGATAAGCGTTCAAACTTTGCTAATTTCTGTGTCATCACTTCATATTGTGTTTGATGAAAACGCCCTACGGCAGAAGTCATTGAGATTTTTGCCCGATGCTCTGCTTGTAATGTCCGATACTCCTCTTGACGGATGGCCACCCGATACCAAAATTCATAGCGATTTGGTAATTCTTTTAGTTCATAGGTAAGTAATGATTTTAAAATTGAATGCACTTGTTCATATGTATCGATGAACTTCGCTGGTTCTTTAAAAATGCCAAACATACTACCACCCCCATGTAGTTTAATACTACGAGTGAAGATTAAAATCCTTTAAAATAATCATAATATTCAAAAGCGAGAACCTACTAATTATTGAAACCTTGACTCCGTAGTTACGTAAAGATTTACAGGGGGTGAGTCAATGTATGAGTATAAATTTGTACAAGCACATTTAGGTAGCTTTTTTCAGGAATCTACCTATCGGAAAACAATCGAAGAATACGCGAAGCAAGGTTGGCGTTTAGTGCAAGTATTGCCGATTGCTTATAATGGACATGGGAAACCAACAGACTATGAAATCATTTTTGAGAGATTATTATCATGACTATCAATGAACGCTAGATTCTTGCCATAAATGGTGGGAGTTTAGCGTTTTCTTATTTTAATACAAGATTTGCTGTTTTTATTAACAAAAATAGTGTATTCAGAAAAATATAGAAATAGCATTTACAAAACAAAAATATATGTGTTAACTTAAATAGTGTTAATGGTTAACTTAAAAGAGGGAGGTTAACAATGCAACATTTTTGGGTTGTCGGTACAGATACGGATGTTGGGAAAACAATTGTCACCACCATGTTGATGTGTCATTTACAAAAACAAGGCTTGAAAGTTTCACCATACAAGCCTGTGCAAACAGGAGAGGTATACGAAAACGGTCGTGGCTATTATCATGATACAGCCATGTATGAGAAGTATTCCTTACAAAAGCTTCAACAAGAGCATCTCAATAGCTATTCATTTAGAGAAGCTGCATCGCCACATTTTGCTGCGCAACTGGAGGGGCAGCAAATTGATGTCAATGAGCTATTATTGCGGATTCAATTATTACAAGCATCCTATGATGTTGTGATATGTGAAGGAGCGGGTGGGCTTTTTGTTCCTTTTACTGCTCCCCATGGGATGACGCTGCTTGATGTCATCGTCAGTAGCAAGCTGCCAGTAGTGCTTGTTACAAGGACATCCCTAGGGACGATCAATCATACATTATTAACAATAGAGGCATTGCGCTCTCGTGAAGTTGACGTTCTTGGCATAGTGTTTAATGGGAACACAGGTAGCCGTATGGAGCAAGATAATATACAAACGATTTTACAGTACCATCCCTTGCCCTATGCGATTATTTTAAAGCTACAAAATGTGTCACAGCTAATGGATTATGCCATGACACACACCACACTGTTTGAAAGGCTTTTTAACTATGAAACAAGCATTAACTGATTTACAGCTAAGAGATTTACGTCATGTATGGCATCCATGCTCACAAATGAAGGACTATGAGGCATTTCCACCCATCGTCATAAAAAAGGGGCAAGGCGTGTGGCTTTATGACGAACATGATCAGCGTTACTTGGATGCTGTATCTTCCTGGTGGGTTAATTTATTTGGACATGCCAATCCGCGTATTAGCCAAGCTTTAAGTGAGCAAGCATTTACATTAGAGCATACGATCTTTGCTAATTTTACACATGAACCAGCCATACAATTGGCTGAAAAATTAACTGCATTAGCACCACAGGGATTACATAAAGTCTTTTTTGCCGATAATGGCTCATCTGCTATTGAAGTTGCACTGAAAATGAGCTTTCAATACCATATGCAGACGGGGAAACCAGCAAAAAAGCGCTTTCTCGCCTTGACGGATGCCTATCATGGAGAAACTATTGGTGCTTTATCCATAGGAGGGGTAGGGCTTTACAATGAAGTTTACCAGCCTCTGTTATTAGATACTGTTCGTGCCAAAGGACCAGATTGCTTCCGCTGTCCATTTCAGGAAGATCCAGCAAGCTGTAATGCACCATGTAGTCAATTTGTTGAGGAACAACTTCAAGCGCATCATGAGGAAATCACGGCAGTTATTATTGAACCATTAATTCAGGCTGCAGCAGGTATGAAAATGTACCCACCTGTCTATTTACAGCGCTTACGGGCGTTGTGCTCACATTATGATGTGCACTTCATTGCAGATGAAATTGCTGTAGGTTTTGGTCGGACCGGTACATTATTTGCCTGTCAACAAGCGGACATCATGCCAGATTTTATGTGTTTATCAAAGGGGCTAACAGGTGGTTATTTACCTTTATCAGTTGTCTTAACGACGGAGCAAATCTATGACGCTTTTTATGATGATTACGGAACAATGAAGGCTTTTTTACATTCGCATAGCTATTCAGGCAATACATTGGCCTGTCGTGTGGCACTGGAAGTATTAACGATGTTTCAAGAGGAACAAGTGATGGAGATGATTCAGCACAAGGGACAATACATGCGAGCGTTAGCCATGGAAGCTTTTTGTGATATGCCTTATGTGGGTGAATACCGACAAGTTGGTTTAGTGGGAGCGATTGAACTAGTAAAGGACCGGCGGACAAAGGAAGCGTTCGCCAGTGAGGAGCGTATCGGCTATCAAATTTATCAACGGGCTTTAACGAAAGGCTTACTCATCAGACCGCTCGGCAATGTTCTGTATTTTATGCCACCTTATATTATTTCTGAAGAGGAAATGTCATTTATGATTCATACAACGAAAGAGACAATCGAACAATTTTTCCAGGACAGGGGGGCTAAGGGTGGGTAAGCGACAACAAACATTAGCGCTAGTCATGATTGCCATGTTTGCTGCTCTAACAGCAATCGGAGCTTTTGTTAAAATTCCATTGCCTGTCGTACCGTTTACATTACAGATTGTTTTTGTATTTTTAGCAGGCTGTTTATTGGGTAGTCGGAATGGTTTTTATAGTCAACTTGTCTATATCAGCGTGGGCTTAGTAGGCTTACCTGTTTTTACACAGGGTGGTGGTATCACATATGTCTTACAGCCAACTTTTGGTTATCTGATTGGCTTTGCCCTAGCCGCCTATGTGATTGGGTTCATTATTGAAAGGATTGAGACGCCGACGAAAAAGCATTTTATTGTAGCAACCATTATTGGGCTGGTTATTATTTATGCTGTGGCTGTTCCTTATTTGTATGTAGCATTGAATTTCTGGTTAGACATGAAGTCAAGCTGGTCACATGTGTTTGTTGTCGGCTTTTTAAGTAGTATTGTCGCTGATTTTTGCTTAGCTATTACATCAGCGCTATTAGCTGAGCGCTTGTATAAAGTATTTCAGTCAGCAAGAAATGTGAAATTTTCACACGTAGAGGGGGAGAATGTAATATGAATTATTA
This sequence comes from Lysinibacillus sp. 1 U-2021, assembly GCF_029916965.1. Lineage (NCBI taxonomy): Bacteria > Bacillati > Bacillota > Bacilli > Caryophanales > Bacillaceae > Lysinibacillus > Lysinibacillus sp. 1 U-2021. The sequence continues at coordinate 1,888,838 of NZ_CP123966.1, read as the reverse complement.
CCAATTAGCACAAGAAGTTATTGCTGGAAAGATCATTAGCAATGAAGAGGCACTTGCCATATTAAATAGTGAGGATGATGAGCTATTACAGCTTATGGATGGTGCTTTTACGATTCGTCGTCATTATTATGGTAAAAAAGTTAAATTGAATATGATTATGAACGCCAAAAGCGGTTATTGCCCCGAGGATTGTGGCTATTGCTCCCAGTCCTCTAAATCAACGGCTCCTATTGAGAAATATCCATTTATTACAAAAGAGGAAATTTTAGCAGGTGCAAAACGAGCGTTTGACAATAAGATTGGGACGTATTGTATTGTAGCCAGTGGTCGTGGGCCAACACGTAAGGATGTCAATGTCGTGAGTGAGGCGGTTGCTGAAATAAAAGAAAAGTATGACTTGAAGGTTTGTGCCTGTCTTGGCTTATTAAAAGAAGAACAGGCACAGCAACTAAAGGAAGCGGGGGTGGATCGCTACAATCATAATTTAAATACATCGGAACGTCATCATTCCTTCATCACGACCTCACATACATATGAGGATCGTGTCAATACGGTAGAGATTGTGAAAAAGCATGGAATTTCACCTTGCTCGGGTGCCATTATTGGGATGAAGGAAACAAAAGAGGATGTCGTCAATATTGCACGCGCCCTCCATCAATTGGACGCTGATTCTATTCCTGTAAACTTTTTAAATGCAATTGATGGCACAAAGCTAGAAGGGACAAAGGATTTAAATCCCCGTTATTGTTTAAAGGTTTTAGCTTTATTCCGCTACATCAATCCGACAAAGGAAATCCGTATTTCGGGTGGTCGTGAAATCAATTTAGGCTCACTTCAGCCACTTGGTCTCTATGCAGCTAATAGTATTTTTGTTGGGGATTATTTAACAACAGCAGGACAGGAAGCGAATAGCGATTATCGCATGCTGGAGGATTTGGGCTTCGAAATTGAATTAACACATAAACAAGAAGAAGTATTTTGTTAAACTTATGACATGCAAATCTACTACTACAGCAAAAACCGTACTTTTGTACGGTTTTTTGGCTATAGATGAAAAGAGACGGATAGACCTGACATCACTGGCTGTTGATATACCTATAAAATTAAGGTTTTCACAAATTGTTCAATGAAAGCGTTTTGAAATTGAACAGTTTGTGAAGACCTTCACATAAAGCTTTCTTTTTGAAAAAATCAGCGTAAAATAAGAATCAAGTAAGGAATTGTTATAAAACAGTTGATAAGTCGTATCACAAATTTTGGTGGTTGTTATATTACAAAAATAATGAGTGAAGGGAGCTTTTCACATGTGGGTTATTACAGTTTTTGATAAAAAGGACGTTCGAATTTTTGAGTACGCGAGCAAAAATGAGGCAACAGAAGCTTTAGCAAAATTCAAGAAAAATGCCGTTTTAACGTATACAAAATAAGTTGCTGATAAAGCAGCCCTCTACCGACAGAGGGCTGTTTTTTAATGTACAACAATGGAAACAGCACTGTACATTAATAATAGTGCCATGATCATGTTAAATGGTTTTCGGTATTGCTGTAGTGCTTTTTGAAAAACGGAGCCACATAATGACCAACTAAATGTACTGATTACCCCTATTAGCGCTAAAAAGAACGAGAAGAGTAGATAGCTTATGTAGGATGAGTAGTAGGGTAGGATGTAAGTTGCGACAACAGTAAGACCAAATAAAATACCTTTTGGGTTAATAAATTGAACGAACGCTCCTAAAAAAAATAGGTTTCGTTTTTCTTCTTCGTTGTCGTGCTCCTCTAATTCTTTGCTTGTTAAAATTTTATAAGCCAGGTACAACATATAGCCTACACCAAATATGGTTAGGGGTAATTCAATGGCAGGTAAAATGTTTAACATGATCGTGTTAAAAAAGCTACTAAGACCAATAATGATGAAAAAACCAATCCCTACACCTAAACAGAATGGAATCGTTTTCGCTAAGCCATGTTGTTTAGCAAAAACCATCGCCATAAAATTATTAGGGCCAGGTGTAAAGCTTGTAATGATGATAAATAATAAAAAGGAAAATACAGGCAAAACAATCCCTTCTTTCAAGTTGTGTGATATAATGCACGAAATAGACTGTATAACGTCGGTCTTTTTATTATACAAAATGTACGTTATATTGTACATACAAGGAGGGCTTTTGGATGGAAGAAATTCATCTCGTCTTTGCGAGAAATTTAAAGGCAATTCGAGAAAGGGAGAAATTAAGCTTAGAGAAAGTTTCTCAGCTTAGTGGCGTGAGTAAAACGATGATTGGTCAAATTGAGAGGGGAGAATCCAGTCCAACTTTGACAACGATTTGGAAAATTGCAAATGGATTAAAGGTTTCGTTTACAGAGCTTATTCATCCTCCCCAACCTGAGACGGAGGTTATTCGCGGTAAAGAAATTCAAGTATTGAAGGAAGATCATGGCCGATATATGGTTTATCCTCATTTCCCCTATCAAAAGGATAGTCGTTTTGAAATATATACAATTGAAATCAAAGAAAATGGAACGTTAGATGCTGAGGCTCATCGAGAAGGAACGGAGGAATATATAACCGTTTTTGATGGGGAATTAATCATCCATATACAGGGTCAGGATTATCGATTAACAAGTGGTGATGCCATACGATTGAAGGCTGACCGTCCACACACATACAGCAATCCAGGTAGTACAGTAACACGACTTAGTATGACTATTTACTATCCACATTAAAAAACGTATAAACGCTTTTCACAGCGTTTATACGTTTTCGTTTTATAAAATACTAGCTAAACGTTTAATTCCCTCACGGATGACTTCAGGTGTTGCATTTGTATAATTAAGACGCATTGTGTTCACATTCGTTTTTGATGTGTAGAATGGATCGCCAGGCACGAAGGCAACCTTTTGTTCCATCGCTTTATTGAATACATCAAGGGCCGGTGTACCGTCCTTCATGGTTGCCCAAATGAACATGCCACCCTCAGGTCGTGTATATTCAACATGGGCAGGGAAAAACTCCTGCATAGCATCAAGCATCGCATCCGACTGATTTTTATATAAAGCAATAATTTTCTTTACATGTTCGGTATAATCATTACTTGCTAAGTAATCGTAGATAACATATTGTGAAAAAATATTAGTATGAAGATCAGACGCTTGCTTCGCTGTTTCAATATGCTGCAAAAGCTCTTTGTTTTTTGTGATAATAAAGCCAAGACGCATGCCTGGTGTGACCGTTTTAGAGAAAGAACCTAGTAAAATACTATTTTCTAATTTACCAGCACCGATATATGGAAGTGGCTCCCCTTGGAAACGTAGCTCCCCGTATGGATCATCCTCAATTAAAGCAACATCATATTTTGCCACTATTTCGCAAATTTGCTCACGCTTTTCTTTCGAATATGTGAGTCCTGTTGGGTTTTGGAAGTTCGGCACCGTATAAATGAATTTTACATTTGGTTGTTGTAGAGCACGCTCTAACTCTTCTAAGTTAAGACCATCATTTTCTAGCGTAACACCATGGAAAGTGGGCTCTGTTAAAGTAAAGGCTTGGATAGCCCCTAGGTAACCTGGCTCTTCGATGATAATGCCATCGCCTTTATTGATAAGTACTTTACCAATTAGTTCAAGCGCTTGCTGTGAACCTGTAGTAATAAAGACATCGTCAGCATGTACATCAAGTCCATGGACACGTTGATATTTCGCGGCAATATATTCACGCAATGGTGCATAACCCTGTGTGGATGAATATTGGAATAATCGGCTGCCATTTACTGTAATAGCATGGTCTACGGATGCTCTCAATGCATCAATCGGGAAAGAAATTGGGTTTGGAAGCCCGCCTGCAAAGGAAATAACGTCCTCTGCATCTGTCACTTTTAAAATATTTCGAATAAATGAGGATGGTGTTTTTAAGATTCTTTCAGAATATTGCATAATTATCGGTCCTTTTTTTCTGATTTTTTAAAAATTATATCATTGTCATCGTGTGCATACAATATTATCATTGTATGCAAGACAATTAAACTATTGTATGCAAATTAAGAGAAAGAAGGGCCTAGTGAATGCCTATTAATTCATTTGACGAGTATCCAATGAGTTGGAAGCCGGATATTAGCAATATTTCTGCTCCGTTATATATAGCCATCGCACATCAGCTAGAACAAGATATTAAGGATGGAAAGCTAGTACCAGGCACAAAATTGCCACCCCAGCGTGAATTAGCTGATTTTTTAGATGTGAATTTGAGTACGATTACAAGAGCCTTTAAGCTTTGTGGCCAAAAAGGATTAATTTATGCCTCGATTGGCAGCGGTACATTCGTTTCAACAGATGCGGCTAGCAATAAAATGTTACTGCCAACCAACCATGCCACACCTATCATTGAAATGGGCTCTGTTTTACCAGATAATTTTGTGAATGATGATATTACACGCTTTATGAAGAAAATGATAAACGAACCTAGTTTTAGCATGCTATTTCAATATGGACGACCTGAGGGCAATGCATGGCAAAACGAAGCCGTGATGAAGCTACTCGAACTAGTAAATTTTCAAACAGATCAGCCTATTCTTCTAGGAGCAGGCGGACAAAATGCCATTGTGGGAACCCTTGCAGCTTTATTTCAGCCAGGCGACCGCATTGGTACAGATCCAATTACCTATGCAGGCATTAAAACAGCTGCAAATATGCTTGGTATCCAGCTTGTGGCTATCCAACAATGTCAGGGTGAAATGACAAAAGAAGGATTACTATATGCGTGTAAAAATGAACATATCAAAGGAATCTATGTGATCCCTGATTTTCATAACCCAACGACTCATACGATGTCAGTAGAAACAAGAAAAATGATTGCAGACGTGGCAAGACAGAAGGATTTGCTTGTAATCGAGGATGCTATCTATAGCTTTCTCAAGGAGCAACCGCTTGCTCCGATTGCTTCTTATGCACCCGATAAGGTTATTTACATTGCTAGCCTATCTAAAACACTATCACCTGGTTTACGATTATCCTTCCTTGTGACACCGCCTGCGCTACGTAAAAAAATAATGGAAACGCTCTATAATATCAACATTTCTGTTTCTCCTATCATGCTGGAGCTTGCAGCACGATTAATCCATGAAGGTGTTGCCCAAACGATATTAGAAAAACACCGAGCATATGCCAAGCAGCAAAATGCGCTTGTCGATCAGTATTTAGGGGATTATCACATATTAGGGGATGAGGAATGTATTTTTAGGTGGCTCCAATTGCCTGACAAATTTACGGGTGTTCAATTTGAATTGTTAGCTTCGAAAGCTGGTGTACAAGTCTATGCAGCGGAACGCTTTGCCGTAGGGAATACAAAGCCTGTCAATGCCGTTCGTTTAGCCATTGCAGCACCAGAATCTCAACTTGAGCAAGCGTTAATTATTTTAAAGGACCTCCTCGAAAGTAATGGTGATTATGCATTTGTTGATTAGAGGTTATGGGGCGTATAATAAGGCTAAGAAAGAAACGAGGTGATGAACATGGCACATAAAGGGCGTGTTATTTTGCATGTGGATATGAACAGTTTCTATGCTTCTGTGGAGCAAGCACATGACCCAAGTTTAAAGGGGAAGCCTATCGCAATTGCAGGGAACCCAAAGGAACGGCGTGGCATTTTAGTAACTTGTTCATATGAAGCAAGAGCGCTAGGCATTTATACAACTATGACTGTTCATGAAGCGAAGCGTAAATGTCCTGAGCTATTGTTATTACCTCCAGATTTTCAAAAGTATCGTCATGCATCTAAAGAAATGTTCACCATTCTTCGAAGCTATACACCATTAGTAGAGCCTGTTTCGATTGATGAGGGCTACTTGGATGTGACTGAGCTAAGCAAGGAACGGCATGCCTTAAGTATTGCCCAGGAAATACAAGTGCGCATTTTAGCTGAGCTGGATTTACCTTGTTCCATCGGTATTGCACCGAATAAATTTTTAGCGAAAACAGCCTCTGATATGAAGAAACCAATGGGGATTACCGTACTACGAATACGGGATATTGAACAGCAATTATGGCATCGTGAGGTTGTCAACATGCATGGGATTGGAGCAAGTACTGCTAAAAAATTAAATGCACAAGGCATCTTTACAATAGGTGATCTAGCTAAGACAGAAGAATTTAAAATGAAGCAAATTTTAGGGAAGAATGGGGTACGGCTTCGAGCAAGGGCCAATGGGGTGGATCAGCGCATGGTCGATCCTGAGGCAATTTTTGATACGAAAAGCGTTGGGAATTCAACAACTTTACCAGAAGATGTAACAGATGTTCGTACACTTCATAAAACAATCGAAGGTCTATGTAAAAAAGTGGTGGAGCGTCTTGATGCCAAGCGCTTAGCAGGTTCAACTGTGAGCATTCAAATTCGGGATGCTGATTGGCATAATCATACACGTTCGAAAACAATGTCCAATGTCCTGTATCGTTATGAAGAAATTTACGACATTGCTTGTACTTTATTTGATAAGCATTGGGATGAATCTCCTGTAAGATTACTTGGTGTAACGGTTTCCAATGTGGTGGATCGTAAAGATTATTCACAGCAATTATCGATATTTGATTTTCAGGAGCATGCGAAAGATGAACCGATTCTCAAGCTTGTCGATGAAATTGAGGGACGGTTTGGCAAGGGGATTATAAAACGTGGTGTAGATTTAGGGAAACGTTCCTCCTATCAATCACAAACAAGCTTTAGTAAAGATTTTTTAGATGACCATGAATGAGAAAGAATGAAAGTAGGTGTATCTATGCAATACAAGGAGTATGGGGATGCTAACAATCCTTTTATGATGTTTATTCACGGAGGGGGGGTTGGAGGGTGGATGTGGGATCAGCAAGTTCACCATTTTTCCCATTATCACTGTGTTATACCTGAGTTAATGACACACAATCCATTTTCCATTGAACAAAGTGCGAAAGAGCTTCTTCTGCTTATTGAGAAAAAAGCCAATGGGAAGCCTGTTATAGTAATTGGTTTCTCTTTAGGAGCGCAAATCGCTATTCAAATGCTAAGTCTACAGCCTAGTTTAATCGATTTTACGATCATCAATAGTGCGCTCGTGATACCCTCTCCTACTGTAGAAAGGATGCTTCAACCGTTTATTCGGCTGTCATTTCCACTTATAAAAAATAAAACATTTGCGAAACTTCAAGCAAAAGCCCTGTACATTCAAGAAGATTATTTTGAGCGTTACTATCAAGAGAGTGCCACGATGAAAGTAGATACATTGATTCAAATTTTGCGAGAAAATATGTCGTTTTCCATCCCAGCTGACTTTAACAAAGCTCAAGGAAAGATCCTAATAACTGTGGGAGAAAAAGAGAAAAGCAACATGAGAAAATCCGCTAAAGCACTTGTGCGAAGTCATCCAAATAGCAAGGGTGTGTTATTGAAGAACATCGGTCACGGCGTCTCATTAGCCCAGCCTGCATTTTTTAATCGCTTTGTAGAGAATTGGATTAAGGATGGTCAATTACCTGAAGGGACAGTTATTCGGTAGGGGAACCCCATTACGAATCGTCATCCATAATGGAGTTGATGTATGGATCATTGAAAATAGTGAGGATATAAGTGTTTATGCTGCAATATCCATTCCTTCATCTCTATCAACATTTCTTCGTAGCTAGGGACAAGAAATGAAAAGTCATTTCTTGTATTTATTAATGTTTTATTGATTTGAACAACGTGATGAGGAAGAATTTTTATACTGTTGTTCAGGAAGTGCTTATTAAATAGATGCAGTAGATCGTGTTTAGAAATATTTGTCGTATTGACGAGATGATAAAGTCTTGTTAAATCTTGTTGTGCAGCACGTTCAATGGCTTTAGCCAAAGTAAGTGTTGTCACTCCCGTCCAAATAGCACCCGAATAGCCATAGACGGGACTTTTTTGTTGCATAAACCAATTGAAGAGTCCGATGCCATCCTTTTTCAAATCAGGACCAATTATGGAATTACGAAATGTTATGTGCTTGTCGTTATTCACTTCCCCTATACCTTTGGTGCGGTCATAAAAGGTTTCCCCGTCTAGTACACTATTTTCATAGTAGGGAGCACTTTTGCCTGAAAATACGCAGTCGGTACTTAGATGAATAAGCTTTGTGTGACGATTTTCAAGGAGAGATACAATGGCATGTGGTAAATAGCTATTCAGTAAAACACTTTGGGCAGGATGAGCCTCACAAGCATTGTTTAAAACACCAATACAATTAATGACGACATCTACCTCATTGTCTAGTAGTAGCGACCTTAAAAAATGGGCGTCTGTCACATCCCCTGTTCTATTATTGCCATAGGGAAAAGGGGTTCGAGAGTATGTTGTTACATCATGCCCTTGTTCACATAAATAGATGGCAATAGTATGACCAGCCATGCCTGTAGCACCGAGCACTAAAAATTTCATGGTTTTCCTCCTGTCCAATGAAGGAGCTCTTCTTGTATAAGAGGCAATGTTAATAGCTTTACTTTAATGTCAGCCACACTTAATTGTTGGGTATTGTTCGAGTTATATTCATCCGTTAATGTAATTTTTGGAGAGCCCTCATCGAGGTATTTTCCATAATTTAAATCCCGATTATCCGCGGGGATTCGATAGAAATGGCCCATATCAATAGCTTTTGCCGCTTCTTCCTTCGTACATAATACTTCATACATTTTTTCTCCGTGCCGTGTTCCGATAATTTGTATGGCGTTGTTTGCTTGAAAGATCTCAAGTAAAGCCTGTGCTAAATTTGCTATTGTGGCAGCAGGTGATTTTTGCACCATAATATCCCCGTTTTGAGCATGTGAGAATGCGTACAATACCAATTCTACCGCTTCCTCAAGGCTCATCATAAAACGTGTCATATGAGGGTCCGTAATCGTTAAAGGTTTCCCAGCCTTTATTTGTTCAATGAATAATGGGATAACCGAGCCTCGTGAAGCCATGACATTACCGTATCGAGTGCCACAAATTAGGGTATGGCGAGGGTCAACCATTCGTGACTTCGCAATAAACGTTTTTTCCATCATTGCCTTGGATATACCCATCGCATTGACAGGGTACGCGGCCTTATCTGTTGACAGGCAAATGATTTTCTTGACGCCAGCTTGAATGGCGGCTGTTAGTACGTGATCTGTTCCTAAAATATTGGTTTTCACAGCTTCTAAGGGAAAAAATTCGCAGGAGGGAACTTGCTTGAGAGCGGCGGCGTGAAATACATAGTCAACATTATACATCGCATTGTGAATGCTTTGAATATCGCGGACATCCCCGATATAAAATTTAATTTTTGTATGCTGATAGTGTTTTCGCATATCATCTTGCTTTTTTTCATCCCTTGAAAAAATCCGAATTTCCTTGATATCCGTATTTAAGAATCGCTTTAATACGGCGTTCCCGAAAGAGCCCGTGCCTCCAGTAATCAATAATATTTTATCTGTAAACATTGTATAGTTCGTTACACCTCCTGCATGCTCTTATTTCAATCCTCTTTGATGTAGGTCACATTCTGAGTTCTCCCTAGGGTAGTTGTACCAATAAGCAAATTCGTTAGTATATTTACTTGTCGGATTTTTATCCATCAGGGCGCAATTAAAATCCCAATCTCCTGCAATATCTTTCCGTATCGTAAATTTCGCATCTCCAATTAAACTTCTCCTGATAATCTTAAATTGCCCGGGCAAGGAATAGCGGTTGGATTCATCTTTAATAAAAGCAAAGCCATTTTTAATAATCATGTTGTAATAGTAAATATCAAATGTGCCATCCACTTGTGCTAGTACATTGCGAATAGCAGGTAAATAGTGGTCATCACTATCGATGATGGCTATATAATCTCCTGTCGCTTCTGCAATACATCGATTGTAGGCAACACTTGCACCTAAATTCGTAGGATGAACGATGATTTTTAAAGCTGCACAGTTTTTCTGATAATCCTGTAAAATGGCTAGCGTATTGTCTGTAGAGCCATCATCTACCACAATAATTTCATAGGCATATTCTTTAGGAATACTATCAAGCATCGTTACGATCCATTCTTCGCTATTAAATGCAGGTGATAAAAAACTAATCTTCATCTGATCCCTCCATTCTATGTTCATTAGTAGAGTTGTTCCATGTGACTGAGTAGATCCTTTAATACAATATGCGTAGACGTAGTGCTACTGTAGGCAATTGCTTATTTTAGGATGTTTTTAAGAGAGTGTTTTTAGATAGAATTTTTATGGTTACTAGAGATATGGCATAAGAAAGACGAAAATTTACTAACATAAGCACATTTAGCAAGAGAGGTCATAAACTAGCGAGAGCGCTTTTTTTAGAAAGAGGGATAAAATGACAAAAAGGATAGCATTTATTTGTAGCGTAGAATCTTACAAACTTTCGGATGCCCATATTTTCAAAGATTTGTGTCTAGTACCTATTTTGTTGGGGGAACATTTAGGCTATGAGGTCACAATTGTCACGACAGAAATGAATGAAGCTCTACTTCAACAAGTCTTTCCCACTGTAAAATTTGAGTCTGTACCATTTGAAGATGATTATGTGGTGAATATGAATGCTTATTTAGCCCAGCATGCAAGGGACATCGACATTGCCTTTGCTATTGGACCCTATCCATCCTATTTAGCTATTTTGAAAACCTATAAGCATTTTAATCCAAATGGCAAAATTTATATGAAATTAGATGTTAATCGATTTTGGCTAAATCGATTAAAAACCTATCCCTATTTTTTAGAGTTGTTGCAGCTTTGTGATCTCCTTACCTCTGAATGCATATCTATTCAAACAGCCATCAAAGACTTTTCACAATCGGATGTTAAACATATACCCAATGGTTTTTATGAACATTTTCCCACTGAGCCAGTGCCGTTTCATGAGAAAGAAAATAGAATTCTAACAGTTGGGCGATTGGATGCACCAGAGAAGCAAACAATTTTGACAGTCAAGGCATTTTTAGCAGCACAACTGCCAGATTGGGAGCTTCGTTTAGTAGGGCCGATGTCAGTCTCATTTCAAGAAGAGCTGAGACTATTACTAGATAGTCATCCGCTTGCCGCTCAAGTAACGATGGTAGGACCTATTGTTGATAAGGTCCAGCTAGAAGAGGAGTATCGTAAGGCTAAAATTTTTTGCTTAACGTCTTTAGTCGAATGCTATGCCCATGTCTTTGCGGAGGCAGCTAAAAATGGTTGCTATATCGTGACAACAGATGTGGATGGTGCTACTGATATTACACAACAACAGCGTTTTGGTACAATCCATCCTACACATGATTGGGAGGCGATAGGTCGGACATTGCAACAAGTTGCAGCACAGGAAACATTGTTGGCAGATACTTGTGTCCAGCTTCAAGCATTTGCCCGCAAGGAATTAAATTGGAGGCAGATCGTCAAGAAGGTTGCCAATTATTTAGGTGAATAAAAGTGAATCTTTTCTGGATTGAGAGGAGATTCTTTTCTTTATACCAGTATTTCCTATATAATAAAAACTAGTTTTATAAAGCTAGACAATCATGGGTAGACACAAGGGGAGACTAGAATGGAAATACTACAAGCAACAATGGATGAACTAGAGGACTTAGCAAAACTGTTTGATGAATATCGTCAATTTTATGGAATTGAGTCAGATATAAGCAGTGCCAAGGCATTTTTACAATTACGATTGGCCTTGAAAGAATCCGTCATTTTTATCGCGCTGATGGATGACAAGATAATTGGATTTACACAATTATATCCAACATTTTCGTCCATTGCTTTACAGCGAGCCTATATTTTAAATGATATTTATGTAACAGAAGATGCTAGAGGCCTAGGGGTGGGCAAGGCATTGATGGAAAAGGTATTTCATTATTGCGAGCAACAGTATGCTCGCTATGTCACGTTACAAACGGCGGCTGATAATGTAAATGCACGTAAGCTTTATGAAAAGCTACAAATGAAGCAAGATGAATATTGTAATTATGTTAAATATTTTATGTAAGCTGAAGTGGTGAAGCACATCGTTGGATGAAAATGCTTCTTTCAGATCATAAATATCCCCTAGATCGTTTTGATCTAGGGGATATTTTTAATTCTAACTATTTTATTTCAAGTGTATAGGGTTGTGTGCTAGCTTTGCCATCAAACTCACTTACTTCAATATAATATTTACCCGCATCTAGCTCCACCGTACCAACCTCGGCATCACCAACACCGTAAAGATCGAATGTTTTGACGGTTTTTCCGTTTGCATCTAACACTCGAATAACACCATCCAATGCTTTTTCGGTTTGGAGTGAGAAGAAGACTTCGCGTTTCTGGTCGTTATTCCATTCAAAATAGTCTTTATCACCAAATGGTATACCTGCATTTAAATATTGCGTTGCAACCCATTTCTCATCCTTTTTCACAAGAACAGATGGCTTGCTAGGTACTCCATTTACTAATTTTGAATCCGCATCTTCATCCACATGCTTATGATCAAACAATGTTAATGTATAAGGCTGAATCGATACTTGGCCAAGCCCCATGCTGTTGACTAGAATAAAATAGCCTCGATCCTTCTTTGCCTTAAACGATGTATTTACATCGTTTGTACCCATCATTCCAAGTAACATTTCAAGAATATTATCACCTAGTCCGAATGGAATTTCTGTTTCCATTTCTTTGGCATCAATCTTCATATTGCCGTTCGTATCTTCGATGATAGCTCCTGCAAATTTTAAGTCTTTTTGTAGTTCTTTAGGTAGCTGAGCTAATTGTTCATTTGTAAAGGGAACCGAAGAAAGAAGCAGACTCATGACCTCATCATTGCCTTGTTGCTTATAGTAGTAATAATCTACATCATCTTGATAAATCAGGTGGTCTTTATAAGTTGTACCTGGTTGAATTTTTAGCGCTTTTGCTTCCTCATGATTGTTTGGATTGTACTCTGCTGGAATATCGCCTATTTTCTTTGTTTTCAATGTATAAGGCTCAGCAGATCGTTCTCCAGCATTGACAACGGCTACCACGTATGTTTTGTCCTTTTTCAATGGGATGACCTTTGCATCGTCTTCGTTACCAGCTGAACCAAGTAGTAGTGCCAGTATACCAAGGTCATTAGTTAAGGAAGAAACGGGAATTAATTCTTTTGTTTCTTCATCATATTCAAACACTGTACCTGTCGGCATTTGGTTCATGCCTTTCAAAAAGCTGAAGCTATAAAGGGCGTCTTCCTTCGCTTTAAATAAGAAATAATCCTCATCATAATATGTTTGGAAATAAGCTTTTTGATCGTCACCTATTTCAAACCGGATTGCCTGCTTAATGATAGGGTCAACATTTTCTAGGTTGCCTGAAGCCGTAGGATTCAATAACATACTCATCAGGCTGTCAATTTCATTACGTTTTTTTATGTTGTTTTCTATAAGCGGTAATTGGCTCTCTGGAACATTTTCTTCGATCATGGCTTCATCTATAGGGAGACCATCCTCATCAGGTGGGAGGGAAACTACTTCGCCTTTTAATGTGTAAGGGATCATCGATTCACTGATCGTTTCTTCTTTTTCGATGCCGCCACTAAAGAACATCTCCATAGAAAACTCGCTATTACTTTCATTAGATACACTTAAAACGTACTCTTGATCTGGAACAGCATCGATAATCATACGAACCGGTTCACCTTTTGCTGTACCATAAGCGGTCTGCATTGGATAGGCTTCTTCTTCACCTTCATCATTTTCAGCTTGATCGATTTCTTCTGGTGGCACAGGATTAAAGTCATCTTTTAGATAAAGCTCCATAGAGGCAGTGACACCTGGAATTCCCGATAGATCAAATTGTAACGTCGTCGGTTTTTTGACAGAGAACGTGAAGTAATCTTGATCTTGTTGTTGATCTTTTGACAGTAATGTATAGTTTTTACCTGCTGTACTATATGGGAACTTTTTAATAGGCTCCATCGTAGACTTGTCTATTGTATCAATTGGCAAGTCCTTCGTCGTTTGTGCTGTAAAAATGTAAGTAGATTTGCCTTTTAAACTATAGCTTCCATTATGATCTTTGACACCAATGACAAGCGTTCCCTTTTGATCTGCTTTAAATAGATAACCTTCTTTTTTTCCTACGCGAACATCATTGACATGGATAGGCTCTACATCTCCAATCCCGCTATTTGGGTAGAAATATAAATCAAAGGCATAGTCGTATTTGTCAGCGCCTTTTAATGTTAATTGAGCATATTCATTTTCTTCTAAATCGACTTTATACCATTTCTTTTCGTCTTGCTGTTCAAAAGCACCCTGTTCTGTATTTAGCTTATTTTTAGCAAGGATCTTGGCGTTCTTAATACGATCTTCCTTTGTCTCTGAATAATGCTTAGGCAATTTATTTAAATCAAATTGTAATGCTTTTACAGGATCAACTAATCCGTGACCATAAGTAAGATCATAGCCTTTCTCGCCCAAATCTTGTGCGGTCATTTCTAAAATCGCTTCTATTTGATGCGGTTTTAAAGATGAGTCTTTGGATTTAAGAAGAGAGGCGATACCTGCCACGACAGGAGAGGCCATGGATGTTCCACTAAATTTGACAAAAGATGATCCTTTCTTCGCATCATGAACGGTACTATAAATGTCTTCACCTGGTGCAACAATATCCACAGACGGGCCGTAATTGGAGTAGCTTGATAGTTTGTTGCGTTCGTTTGTTGAACCAACACTAATGACACCTTCGTAAGAAGCGGGGAAGGAATATTCATCTGTCGATTCATTGCCTGCGGCCGCCACAATTGTAATCCCACTATCAATCGCCTTCTGAACGGCTTCCTTCATCAGGGGAGATTCACCATAGCCTCCTAGACTCATATTAATGACGTCAACGCCATGCTCAATTGCATAAAGAATACCCTGTGCAATGATGAAATCATTAGCACCTTCTTTGCCATTAAATACATCAATTGGCAGTAAATTTGCATTCGGATTAATCCCATGCCCACCTACGCCATTATCTTTTGCTGCGGCGATAATACCTGCCACATGTGTTCCGTGATCGCCTGAATAGGTAGTATTAGCAGGTGCTGCTGCATTATAGGGTGGGAGTACTTGTGACTTTAGATCGGGGTGTTTAAAATCTACACCAGAATCAATGACAGCAACTGTGACATCATGGTTGCCTGCTAATTCTAGTGCCTTATCCATTTGCAGTAAGTTTAAATGATACATCTCTTGTTTTTTAGGATCAGCTTCTTTATTAAAAGAATGATAGATGTAACTAGGAGATACACTTGATATTCCGTTTTGCTTTAAATAGTAAGAGACGGCTTTTTCAATCGATACGCCTTTATTTAGTTGTACAACATCATACCCTAATGAAGGAATGGAGCGGATGACCTTGGAGCCAATTTTTTTATGTACGTTTTTATCAAGACCTGAATGCTTGATAACAATTGTATCCTTACTCATCCATTTTTCTTCATTCTTCTCTGTTTGTTTCGCACTGTTTGCCAGCATGTTTTTCGCTTTATGCTGAGGTGCCTCAGCAAAGGCAGAAGCAGTAGGAACCATGAGTGCAGCAGATGCTACAACAGCGACTGATTTTTTATACCAACTTTTCAATTGTTATCTCTCCTTGGTGTTATAAATTAAATCTCGACTATATTAATACGGACAAAGATTAGAAAAGTTTCGTAATGTAGGAAAATTTTTCTTTGCTATTTTAATTTTTGGTAGGTTTAACGAAAAAACCTAGCATTGTTAAAAGCTTTAGATCATTTCTATTAATTGTTGTAGCTCCTGCTTGGAACGAGGGATGTTGATATTTTCCTGCAATAGCTTCTTTTTTTGCAAAGCTATGACCATTTCAAAAATCCATGGACGTTCAAGATGCGCGCGATGTAACAATTCGTCTTCATAAAACAAGGTGATTGGATCACCGTTATAAATAATTTTTCCAGCCTCCATAACAATGATTAGATCTGCCCATTCATAGGCGAGAGGTATGTCATGGGTTGCTAGTAAAATGGTTCTCTCACCATCATCTAATTTGGCTAAGTATTGTAATACTTGTGTAGCATAATAATTATCAAGACCTGCTGTTGGTTCATCTAACAAAAGGACAGAGGGCTCCATCGCTAAAACACCTGCCATTGCTACACGTTTTTTCTGACCTACGCTTAAAAAATGAATGGGTTTATCAAGCAAATCTTCCACTTCGGTTTGCGCAACGGCCCATGCTATTTTTTCTTCCGTTTTTTCAGTAGACCAGCCGAGATTCAATGGGCCAAATGCTATATCTTGCTTGACGGTCCCTGAAAAAAGCTGATGATCTGCATTCTGAAAAACAATGCCGACTTTTTGGCGTAGGGCCTTTAAAGCTTTTCGACTATATTCCAGACCGTTGCCTTCGAATATAATCGTCCCAGCTGTAGGTTTTAAAATACCGTTAAGATGCTGAAATAAAGTCGATTTTCCTGCGCCATTATGCCCGAGTATGGCGATTTTTTTACCTTTTGGAATGTCTAATGTAATATCTGACAACGCCTTCGTACCATCCGCATAGGCATAAGATAATTGGTTGAGTTCAAAATAAAATGCTGTCATGTAAAATACCCTCCATATACGATGAGGACTAGTAAAATAGCTGCCATGCCTAGCCAATTTTTCTTGCTATAAGAGCCCATCTCTTGCCAGTAGACGGCCTCGCCTCCACGTGATTGTATGGCGTTGTTGAGCTCCCGGCTACGCTGAAACATTTCCACAAATAATGCCACAATAAGCATGGAGACAGAGCGTAGCCATTGCATCGGTGAATGATAGCCGAGACGTGCTTGCTGGGCGAGATGTATATTTTGCATGCTTTCTAAAAACATAAAAATAAAACGATAGGTTAGTTCGACGAGCTCCACTAATAAAGAGGGGAGTCGCCATTGTCGTAGCACATAACATATTCCTTGTACGGAAGTGGTTAGAATTAAAAAGTATAAACAACTAATGCTGCCAAGGACAATAAAGAACAGCTGTTGCGCTGCTAACACACTTGCATTCCCAATAAAGACAGTCCAATTCCTAAATGTAAACGACCAAATATGGGCAGGGAGTGTATTCGTTGATGATGTAAAGGAAAGTAAAATAGATACGAGACTTGTTAATAAGAAAAAGCTAGGTAGCAATAATAATTTGCCGTAGTATGCAAGCGGAATTTTTGCACCTAAAATGATAAAAGCACTCATTACAAAAAATGTAATGAGTGAAAGTCGTTCATCTCTCATGATGAGCGTTATGAGAAGTAGTCCAAGTGAAAATATCATTTTTTCTAGCGGATGAACGGACGCTAGCTTATTCAGATAGGCATACTTATCAATGAGTAACATAATGGTTAACCTTCTTTGTGTTTGCCACGCATATAGCCGATGAAGTAGCCAATAAAGCCAGCTCCTATAGCTGCCTGTAGCACGAATAATAAGCTTTCGATTTCACCACTTGGTGGCTCCCATAGACTTTCAAACCATGGTTCATATTCCGCATTGATTTCACCGATAGCTGCTTCTGCTTCTCCATCAGCACCACCAAATTCAGCACCTTTTTGTATGAATAAGGGAATGATGGCTAACAACACAACAATTGCTAATAACAATAAATTTTTTTTCATTTGTTAATGTGCCTCCTTTGTTGAGAAAACACGTAACGTTTTTAATTCGCTAACATTGTATTTTTTCAAGAAATTCATCACAATGACCGTTAAAATTCCTTCACTCACTGCTAAAGGAATTTGCGTTAAGGCAAAAATACCTGCAAACTTTGTAAAGGATGCCATAAAGCCTCCAACCTCTGAAGGAAAGGCTAGTGCTAGTTGTACAGAAGTCACAATGTATGTACCTAAATCACCAAGCATAGCTGCAAAGAATATGGCTAGTGAAAATGACAACCCTACTTTTTGAGCCCCTTTAAAGACAAAGTAAGCAATAAAAGGACCAACAATAGCCATAGAAAAGGCATTAGCCCCTAAAGTTGTAATTCCTCCATGAGCTAATAATAAAGATTGAAATAATAAAACGATTGTTCCAATTACACTCATTGCTAGAGGGCCAAAGAGTACTGTCCCAAGTCCTACACCAGTTGGGTGAGAGCAACTACCTGTAACTGAAGGGATTTTTAGGGCGGATAGCACAAAGGCAAAGGCTCCTGAAAGCCCCAAAAGCATTTTTGTTTCAGGATTTTCATCAATGGTTTTTCGAATAGAACGCAATCCTAGAATGATAAATGGGATAGAGATCACCCACCAAAAAATAGCCCATTCGATTGGTAAAAAACCTTCCATGATATGCATGGCAAAGGCACGTTTTGGCACGATTAAAAAGGCCAGTAAAAAATAACTAAGTTTCCACCATGATAATGTCAAAAAGCTTTCCTCCTAACTAATTAATAGATTTTTAGAATATTGCGTGCGTAATTAAAAAAAGCACTTCTCCTTAGGTGGAAAAGTGCATAGCTAAAAAAGCAAATAACAGTCTCATCTGCTAAGCCGCACACCTATCCTCGTAGGTTGAAACGATCACTTATTTTTCGGCAGGTCTCCTGGCTCTAGTTCAATGCTTTATAGGTCTTCCCATCCGTTGGACAGTGACATATTCTATAAAGCTCCCTATTACAGTGGCGGGACCGCGCCGGACTCAAACCGGCTTCCCTTTTAAGCAAAATGACAAGCACTTTGCACCGAAAAACATTCAAATTGTGAGATTTCACGACAAAGTGTAACATGAATTTCCATAAATATGCTATACCTTTTATAAAATTTTTTAAATTAAAGGTCAACGGTGAATATTCTGATAAAATTTTGTGTGCAAATTATATGATTGTATAAATTTCATACCTAGTTCCATTCAAAATTGATAAATTTGTCATAAATTTTTAAAGAAATATTGAAATTTTAAAATAATAAGATATGATAAAGACAGTTTTCTATTTAAAATTCTACTAAAAATTTCATATAAAACGTCAATAAGTGCTCGAATAGCTCGAGATAATAGGGAAATTGGTGAAAATCCAATACAGCCCCCGCTACTGTAATAGCTGATGAAATCGCAAAGCCACTGGTACAAACTTGGGAAGGTGCGACAGTAAAATGAAGCTTAAGTCAGGAAACCTGCTTATTTGATTGTGCATGCAAACTTTTCGGAGGGAGAAGTTGAAGCGAAAGCGGGTACCTGTATTTCATTCTATTCGTTTTTATTTGGCTTCTACAAAACCTTTACTCTTCGTTATAGAGTAAAGGTTTTTCTTTTTCCAAAAAGCAAATGAGGGGAGACAGAAGATGACAACTTGGAATTTAGAGGGGATGAAAACACATCTCTTTATTTGCAATGGCAGTAGCTGCATGAAAAAGGATGGGGAGGAAATTACCTTAGCCATTCGAGATGAGATACAGCGGCAAGCACTCGATCAGGAAATACATACGACAAGAACGCGCTGTAATGGACGCTGCAAGGATGCTTGTGTGGTAATCGCTTATCCTCAAGGAAACTGGTATCGTGTGCCATCAACAGAGCATGCTAGAACACTAGTACAAGATTTACATCATGAATCCTTATACAACGAACATGTCTTTACACTTCGTGAAGGTACATTACAGCGTACTGCTCAAACAACTGCCATTAAAGGGATCGAAAAGGTGAAAGAGGGGTAACAACATGGCGCAAAAAGGAAAAATTTTCGTAGTAGGCTTTGGACCTGGAGATTTTAAGCATATTACGACACGTGCAGTAGAGGCTTTACAACAAAGTGATATGATTATAGGCTATAAAACCTATGTAGAGCTGATTCAAGATTTAGTAAGTACAAAATCGATTGTTAGTACAGGCATGACAGAAGAAGTGTCGCGTGCACAGGAAGCCGTTCGTCAAGCCGAAGCAGGGAGCATCGTCTCAGTAATTTCGAGTGGTGATGCAGGCGTCTATGGCATGGCAGGATTAGTCTATGAGGTGTTAATTGAGCTAGGCTGGACAGAAGCTACAGGAATTGAAGTAGAAATTGTTCCTGGGATTTCTGCGATTAATTCATGCGCTAGCATACTTGGTGCACCTATTATGCATGATGCTTGTACAATCAGTTTGAGTGACCATCTAACACCTTGGAATTTAATTGCAAAGCGTGTCGAGGCAGCTGCAATGGCGGACTTTGTCATTGCTTTATACAATCCTAAAAGTGGACGTCGAACAAGACAAATTGTCGAGGCTCAACGAATACTCTTAGAATATCGTTCGCCAGACACACCAGTTGGGCTTGTGAAAAGTGCCTATCGAGAACGTCAAGAAGTGACCATGACAACACTAGCAGAAATGCTAGAACATGATATTGGTATGCTGACAACTGTCATTATCGGGAATTCGTCAACATTTTTTTATGACAATAAGATGATTACGCCCCGCGGTTACCAACGTAAATATACCCTGGGTGAAGAGAAACAGCCATTACGTCCACATCAACGTTTACGCGAAGAAAATGAACCTTGGGCAATGAACCAAGAGACAGGAACAGCGCGAAATGACTTTACGGCTGATCCTAATGCAGGGCGCTTTAATAAACCCAGTATAGCCGCTACGCCAAAGCCGAAAAAAACAGCTCTTGAAATGGCTACAGCGGCACTTGCAATGGTAAAAGGGACAAGCGCAGTCAAAATAACACCGAAGCTTGTACAGCAAAAAATAGAATCTATTTTTGAATTAGCAGTAAGTCCTGGTGTAGCCAATAAGTTTTTTACTCCCCAGCAAATGATGACGTTAGCGGAGGTCGTTGGGGATGAGGGGACGATGGAATACACACCAGATCATCAAATTCATTTGAAAATACCAACGACTGCCCCTGAACAGATCACAGAGAAATTACAGAAAGTAGGGTTTTTATTAGCCCCGATTGGTGATGTGTTATCACTGAAGGCTTGTGATTTTTGCTACGGTGAAAAGGCTGATTCAATACCATATGCAGAGGAAATACAAGAAAAACTAGGCGGTATGTCCTTACCGAAGACATTAAATATTGGCTTTAATGGCTGTGGGATGGCCTGTTATCGGGCTGTATTTGATGATATTGGCATCGTCTACCGCAAAAGTAAATTCGATGTCTTTATTGGAGCAAAACCAGTCGGTCGTACAGCACACGCAGCACAGCCTGTTGTAGAAGGGCTGGAGCCTGAGCAACTGATTCCACTCATTACAGATATTATTGAAGAATATAAAGCAAATGCTCATCCAAATGAACGCTTATTTAAATATTTTAAACGTGTGAAAAAAATACTGCATTTTACGTATCAAGATATGTCTTCCAAAATAAAAGTAGAGCCAGCTCCGTGCGGCGACTAGTAAGGAGTAGAGAGATGAAAGCTATTTTATTTGTCGGCCATGGGAGCCGTTTAGCAGCAGGAAATGATGAGGTTCGTACATTTATCGAACAAATGACACCTCGTATTGATGAACAATTTTTAGTGGAAACTTGTTTCCTTGAATTTGCTTCACCTAACATCGAAGAAGGTATTACAAACTGTGTGAAAAAGGGAGCTACAGAGGTACATGTAATTCCAATCATTTTACTGCATGCAGGCCATTCAAAGCTGCATATTCCAGCGGAAATCGAGCATGCGCGTGAGCATTATCCAGCGATTACCTTCACATATGGTCAAACAATTGGTATCCATGATGAAATCTTTGCCATTTTACAAGATCGCCTAGCTGAAATTGGCTTTAATTCAGAACAAGAGCAGGAAGACACAGCGATTTTATTGATTGCACGAGGTGGCAGTGATCCATCTGCTAATGGTGATTTTTATAAAATCACGCGACTTTTATGGGAAAAACTACCTGTAAAATACGTAGAAAGTGCTTTTATGGGTGTCACAGATCCACGCGTTGAAGAAGGAATTGAACGTTGTGTCAAACTAGGTGCAAAAAAAATCATCATGTTACCATACTTTTTATTCACAGGCATTTTGATGGAACGCATGCATGGCATGTGTGAGAAGTTTAATGAACTTTATCCAGATTGTGATATTCAAATTGCTAACTATTTTGGCTACCATGAACGGTTACAAAATGTTTTATTAGAGCGTATTGAACAGGCAATCAACGGTACATCAACAGGTATGCAGGATCTAGAAGATTATCGCGCCTATGCGGCAGTACATGGACATGCACATCATCATCACCATCATGATCACGATCACGATCATGGACATGCGCATCATCATCACGACCATCACGATCATGACCATCACCATCATGACCATGACCATCATCATGAAGAGGAGCCGGTAAAATGATTTTCATGTTAGCAGGGACAAGTGATGCAAGGGATTTAGCCCTTGCATTACAAAGCGCAGGTTATGCGGTAACCGCTACGGTCGTCACTGAATCGGCAGCCTCTAGTCTTGCTGACGTTGGCCTGCCACATTTAATTGGTAGACTGACAGCTGAGGAAATGGCGACCATCATGACAGAGCAGGGCTATCAATTGGTGGTAGATGCTTCTCATCCATTTGCGGAGGAAGCCTCTAAAAATGCGATGGCAGCGGCAGAGCAGGCAAAGATTCCTTATATTCGCTATGAAAGAGCTCATGAACATTATGCCCATCCTTTGATTACTGTTGTAAAGGATTATGAGGAGGCAGCTCAGCTAGCTTCAGAAAAACGCGGTGTCATTATGCTAACGACAGGTAGTAAAACACTCGCTACATTTACAAGGGTTTTACAGGGCTTAGAAAATACAAGAGTAATCGCTCGTATGCTTCCACGACTGGATAATATGGAAAAATGCGAGGCACTTGGCGTGGCGCAGCGAGATATTGTGGCTATTCAAGGTCCGTTTTCAAAGGAATTAAATGAAGCTCTATTTCGTCAATACGGAGTGACGTTGATGATTACCAAAGAAAGCGGTAAAGTGGGCTCAGTTGATGAGAAGCTAGAGGCAGCTCTCGCATGCCAGATTGAAACGATTCTTATTGCACGACCAAATATACAGTACGGCCAACAATATTCAACATTTGAAGAAGTATTACAGGCTGTTGAACATACAATTTAGGAGGCATTTTCCATGGATTTTAAAACAGATTTTAAACCATTAACGGTAGACCCAGATAAAATTTACGATTACAGTTTCTCTATTATTGCAGAGGAAATGGGCGAGCATGACTTCTCAGAAGATGAATGGAAAGTTGTACGTCGCATTATCCATGCATCAGCTGATTTCGAGCTAGGTCGTAGTGTCATCATTACACCAGGTGCTATTGAAGCGGGTATCAAGTCTATTCTTGCAGGACGTCATGTCATTGCAGATGTGCAAATGATTGAAAGTGGCTCTGGTAAAAAGCGTTTCCAAAAACATGGCGGTGATTTGCATTGCTATATTGCGGATGAAGATGTATCAATAGAAGCGAAAAAACAAAATACAACACGTGCCATTATTTCGATGCAAAAGGCATCCAAATTACATGAAGGTGGTATTTATGCCATTGGTAATGCACCAACTGCATTGCTGGAATTGATTCGATTAATTAAAGAAGGGCTAGCAAAACCAGATTTAATTATCGGTATGCCTGTTGGTTTTGTGTCAGCAGCTGAGTCAAAAGAAGAGCTGCTTAAACTAGAAGGGATTCCGTACATTACAAATGTTGGTCGTAAAGGCGGTAGTACAGTGACGGTTGCTGCTTTAAATGCCATCTCACTTTTAGCGGACGAACAGGCGAAAAAATAATGGAGCGGAAGCCAAAAAAGGACCCCAAGGACATGCGTCACGGTTATACGACGGGAGCCTGTGCAACTGCTGTATCAAAGGCTGCACTGCTTGCCCTTATTACCAAGGAGGAGCAAGAGACAAGTACGATTCATTTACCTATTGGTCGAGATGCAACCTTTACAATTGAAAAATGCATATTTGAAGAAAATGCTGTCAGCTGTGAAACGATTAAAGATGCTGGTGATGATCCTGATGCGACCCATCAGGCACTCATCGTTGGCACAGTGAGCTGGGCAGATACACCTGGGATTCATTTAGATGGAGGTATTGGCGTCGGGCGTGTCACAAAGCCTGGCCTGCCAGTGCCTGTCGGAGAGGCAGCCATTAATCCTGTACCCCGTAAAATGATTTATAGCACGGTCCAAGGTGTGTTGGACGAATTTCACATTACTCGAGGCGTGAATGTGGTGATTTCTGTACCTAAGGGAGAGGAGATTGCTAAAAAAACGTTAAATGGACGACTCGGTATACTTGGGGGCATCTCAATCTTAGGCACAAGGGGAACCGTCGTGCCTTTTTCGAGTTCTGCTTATATGGCCAGTATTGTCCAAGCTATTAGTGTAGCGAAAGAGGCTGGCTGTGAGCATTTAGTGGTGACAACAGGTGGACGAAGTGAGAAGTTTGCGATGAAACAATACCCACATCTAGCAGAAGAAGCGTTTATTGAAATGGGTGACTTTGTAGGTTTTACATTAAAGCATTGTAAGCGTCTAGGCATCAAACAAGTTTCACTCGTTGGGATGATGGGGAAATTTTCTAAAGTCGCACAAGGAGTCATGATGGTGCATTCCAAAAGTGCACCAATCGATTTTAATTTTTTAGCACAACTGGCAGAGGATATAGGGGCAGATAGAGAAACGATAGCACAAGTTCTAGAGGCAAATACAGCTTCACAAGTAGGTGAGATGATGATGGAGAAGGGCTATGATGCGTTCTTCCATCGTTTATGTGAGGCTTGCTGCTATTCCTCTATCCATCATATTAAGGGCGGTTTAACGCTTTCCACATCGATCTATTCGATGCAGGGACAATTATTAGGAAGGGCTGATGACATTGCATCGATCGATGAAGTTGATTGGGATCGGGGATAACGGATTAGCAAGCTTATTACCGCAATACCTTCAGTGGATTGAAGACTGTGAGGTACTTGTTGGTGGTGAGCGAGTACTTGATTTTTTCTCAGACTTTAGGGGTGAAAAAATCTTGATAAAAGGAGGTCTTTCAACACTTGTTGAAAGATTGTCTGAAGAAACAAGAAATACCGTGATTCTTGCATCTGGAGATCCATTATTTTATGGCATCGGAGGCTATTTAGCAAAAAAGCTACAAATAGAGGTTTATCCCTATATGAGCTCTGTCCAGCTGGCCTTTGCGAAAATGGGAGAGAGCTGGCAGGATGCTTACGTAACGAGTATTCATGGACGACCAATGAAGGGCTTGGCACAGCGAATTGATGGCAAAAAGAAAGTAGCACTTTTAACAGATGCAGAGAATAGTCCGAATGCTCTTGCTCGATATTTAAAGCATTTTGGTATGACGGAATATCGTGCCTTTGTAGCCGAAAATTTACAGGGCGACAACGAAAAAAGTGGCTGGTACTCGCTCGATGAAATGGAAGTTACTCATTTTTCTCCTTTAAATGTCGTGGTTTTAAAACAAACAATAGCACCGAAACGCTACACACTTGGGATTGATGATGAGGAATTTTCACAACGAAAGCCAGATAAAGGACTTATTACGAAGAAAGAAATTCGAGTTCTAAGTTTGCAAGCCATGCAGCTTCAACGGGATAGCATTATTTGGGATATTGGCACATGTACGGGATCCATGGCTATTGAGGCAGGTAAGCTTGCTCCTGAGGGACAAGTTTTTGCCGTAGAAAAAAATGCTCCTGATTTAGAAAACTGTCTTCAAAACCAACAAAAGTTTCGAGTCGATATAACTGCTATCCATAGTAAAGCACCAGAGGGTTTAGACAACTTTCCAGACCCTGATGCCATTTTCATAGGGGGCACTGGTGGTGAAATGGTTGAGTTACTGCAATTATGCTGTCAGCGTTTAAAGCAAAATGGGCGCATTGTCTTAAATGCGGCGACTATTGAAAATTTATATAAAGCTGTTGAGGCATTTAAAGCTTGTGGTTTTGCAGTTGACATTTTACAGGCTCAGCTGGCACGCAGTAAACCAATTTTAGATATGACACGCTTTGTGCCATTAAATCCAATATACATTATTTCCGCTTATCGAAAGGAAGAAAATCATGAGTAATCTAGGAATTTTATATGGCTTGGGCGTTGGTCCTGGCGATCCAGAATTAATTACAGTAAAGGCATTTCGAGTGATTCAGGAATCACCTGTTATTGCTTACCCAAAAAAGTTAAAAGGCAGTAAAAGCTATGCCCATCGTATTGTAGATGTGTATATTAATCCAGAAGAAAAAGATATGCTTGGTCTTGTATTCCCAATGACGAAAGATGAGGCTGTTTTAGAACGTGAATGGACAAAGTCAGTAGAACTTGTCTACGAAAAATTACAAGCAGGCAAAGATGTAGCCTTTGTTACAGAGGGCGATCCATTATTGTATAGTACGTTTATTCATATGATGAAGCTAATGCAGGACAAGCATCCAGATGTTGAAATTCGCACGGTACCAGGGATTTCTTCATTTAACGGCTCTGCATCGCGCTTAGGCATTGCGTTAGCGGATGGTGATGATCGTGTTGCGATTATTCCAGCGTATGACAATTACGAAGCTATGCGTGAAGCGATTGAAACCCATGATGCTGTTGTTTTTATTAAAGTGGCGAAAGTGATTGATTTAATGCTTGAAGTGCTACGCGATTTAGATTTATTAGATAAAGCATCCGTGGTGACAAAGGTAACATCTGATGAAGAAATCATTTGGGATGTGCGTGAGTTGGATGGTGTCGATTTAGAATATTTAACATTAATGGTGGTGCGTAAATAATGAAAAAAATCTATATTGTCGGCGCTGGTCCTGGTGATCCAGATTTAATTACAGTCAAAGGTTTACATATGTTACAAACAGCGGACGTTGTCATGTATACAGATTCTTTAGTGAGTGAGGACCTTATTGCGAAAGCTAGACCAGATGCTGAGGTCATTCGTACAGCTGGTATGCATTTGGAGGAAATGGTTGCTGTGATGGTGGACCGAGTCAATGCTGGGAAAACAGTGGCACGTATGCATACAGGAGACCCAGCGATGTATGGTGCCATTATGGAGCAAGTTGCACTATTAAAAAAGGAAGGCATTGGGTATGAAGTCATTCCAGGAGTTAGCTCTGTATTTGCATCGGCCGCTGCAATCGGAGCTGAGCTAACAATTCCTGATCTAACCCAAACCCTTATTCTAACACGTGCAGAGGGGCGCACACCTGTACCAGAATTTGAAAAGCTACGTGATTTAGCGAGCCATCATTGTACAATTGCCTTATTCCTTAGTGCAACGCTGACGAAGAAAATTGTCAAAGAGCTACAAAATGCTGGTTGGGCTGATGACACGCCTGTAGCAGTTATTCAACGTGCTTCATGGCCCGATCAAAAAATCGTACGAACAACTTTAATCGAATTAGATGAAGCGATGCGTGTGAATGGTATTCGTAAGCATGCGATGATTTTAGCGGGCTGGGCATTAGATCCGAACATTCATGATAAGGATCAATATCGTTCGAAGTTATATGATGCAAGCTTTACACATGGCTTTAGAAAAGGTGTGAAGACGAGTGATTGAGTTACAAGAGGGTGTGTTACCAGAGGTTGACCAACGTAATCCTTATGCCGTTGTAGCTATTACGAAGCATGGTGTCCAAATAGGACGTCGTCTGCAGCAAACCTTTGCAGCAAGTGATTTATATTATATGAGTAAATTTGAACAAGGCGATGAAGGAGAAAAGCATATTCAACTATTTACAGGAACAGTGCGTCTGCTATTGCCAACACTTTTTAAGCAATATAAAGGGTTAATTTTAATTATTTCACTAGGGGCAGTTATACGAATGATTGCACCGATTTTAAAGGATAAAAAGACAGACCCTGGCGTTGTGGTGATTGATGATCGAGGGGAAAATGTTATTAGCGTATTATCAGGGCATTTAGGTGGGGCTAATGAGCTAACACACGAGGTGGCAGCTGCACTTGGTGCAAATCCGATTATTACAACGGCTTCTGATGTACAAAAGACGATTCCAGTTGATTTATTTGGAGCCCGCTTTGGCTGGGTATGGGATAGTGCGGATAAATTGACACCAGTTAGTGCATCTGTTGTAAATGAGGAACATGTAGCCATTGTACAGGAAACAGGCGAATGTGATTGGTGGATGCGTGATACACCGATGCCAGAGCAAATTAAAATCTATCCATCCACACAGGCAGCCATCCAAGCTACTCCCCATGCCACATTATTAATAACAGATCGAATCATTGAACCTGAAGAAGAGGTTCTTCTAGAAAACGGTGTTATTTATCGCCCAAAATCCATTGTGCTAGGAATGGGCTGTAACCGTGGTACATCTTTAGAGGAAATTGAACAAGTAATCGATGAAACCTTGGTAGAGTTAAAGCTTTCGAAAAAAAGTGTGAAAGCCTTATGCACGATTGATTTGAAGAAAGATGAGCAATGTTTCTTAGAGATTACGAAGAAATATGATTGGGAGTTCGTTACGTATACACCGGATGAATTAAATGAAATCGAATTTCCATCACCCTCTGAAACAGTCTTTAAATATACAGGTGCATACGGCGTGAGTGAACCAGCAGCAATGCGCTATGCACAGGTTCCATCACTTCTATTAGGGAAGAAAAAATCGGGTAATGCTACGATTTCAGTTGCTAGATATCTATTTTAAGGAGGAAGTCCATGCAAACAAATCGCTTTGTACTAGCTGGTACGGGCAGTGGTGTAGGCAAAACTACTTTTACCATTGGACTGATGAAGGCACTTCAAAACAAAGGGAACGTGGTGCAGGGCTTTAAATGCGGTCCTGATTATATCGACCCAACCTATCATACAGCTGTAACGGGCAGAATATCACGTAATATTGATAGCTGGATGTTCTCACACGAAGCAGTCCGTGATATTGTGGCACGTGCAAGTATAGATGCAGATGTGTCCATTATTGAAGGTGTGATGGGCTTTTATGACGGTAAAAGCCCTTTATCTGACGCTGGGTCTGCTGCTGATATTAGTGTAGTGACAGAGAGTCCTGTTATTTTAATTGTCAATTGTGCTAGCATGGCACGTAGCGTAGCAGCAGTTGTGAAAGGCTTCCAATTACTATCAGATAAGCCGAATATCGTTGGTGTTATTGCGAACCAGGTTGGTAGTGTCGGTCATTACGAAATTGCGAAGGCAGCTATTGAACAAGAATGCGGCATACCTGTTATTGGCTACCTAAAGCGTGAGGAAGGGATCGATATCCCGAGTCGTCATTTAGGGTTAGTACCTGCTATTGAAAGAGGAGAGCTAGATTCATTTTTTGATAAACTAGGGAACCTGATGGCGGAAACGATTGATTTGGATCAATTAATACATTTAACAAAGGCTCCTATCTTGCAAGAATCAGGCCATTTATTTAGGGAGGAGCCTTCACGAAATATTTGTATAGCAGTTGCAAGAGATGCAGCTTTTAATTTTTATTATGAAGAAAACTTGGCTTTGTTACGTGCGAAAGGTGCGACACTACAGTTTTTCTCACCGCTTGCGAATGAGCCTGTACCAGCTGAAGCAGATGGCTTGTATATTGGTGGTGGCTTTCCTGAGGAATTTGCAGAGTCACTTGCTACCAATACAGTCGTTAAAGACTCTATTCGTCAAGTCATTGCTAAAGGTCTTCCAACATTAGCTGAGTGTGGGGGCTTTATGTATTTAACAGAGGCCATTACAAATAGCCATGGCGACCGTTATGACATGGTAGGGGTAATTCCTGGAGAAGTGGCGATGCAAACAAAACTAGCAGCACTTGGTTATCGTGAAATTTTTGGCACAGCCGATAATTTCTTAATTGGTGCTGAGGAACAAGCGAAGGGCCATGAGTTCCATTATTCCAAATATAGTGGTTCTCACAATACAGCAGCCTATGAAACGATTGGTCGTTTTGGCAAAAAGAAAGAAGGCTATCAAGAAGGAAATTTAGTGGCTGGCTATACTCATTTCCATTTTGTATCAAACCCAAAGCTAGTTGACAATTGGTTAACAGCTTGTAAGAAGGTGAAAAGTAATGACTAATTATTTTCCTATTCATATCAATCTAGAATATAAAACAGTAGTGATTGTAGGCGGGGGTCACGTGGCAACGCAGAAGGTAGCATCCCTGTTACCAGCAAAGGCAAACATCGTGATTGTCAGTCCAACCTTACATGACACATTACAGTCACTTGCAGAGTCAGGGCAAATTACTTGGAAGCAAAAGGAATTTGAACCTCGTGATTTAGATGATGCCATTCTCATTATCGCTGCAACGAATGTGACAGCTGTGAACGAAGCCGTTCAAGAAGCAGCACAGCATTGGCAATTAATCAACCGCACAGATAAACAAAGTGAAAGTGATTTTATTACGCCTGCTACTGTTCGCCGTGGTCCATTGGTGGTAACTGTTTCGACATCGGGAGCAAGCCCAAGCCTAGCCCGTAAGATTAAAGCAGATTTAGAAGAGCAATTCGATGATGCTTATGATGACTATGTATGCTTTTTACAGCAAGCTCGATTAATGATTGCTGCTCAGTATGATAAAGGTCCACAAAGACGTGCGGCATTACAAGCATTGCTAGAGCCAAACATCCTTGAATGGACACGTCATGGTGAGATCGATCGACGAGAAGCCTATTTACAACAACTATTGATGGGAGCAACGCAATGAAGGATGGAATCGTATATATCGTGGGAGCAGGTCCTGGCGATCCGAAGCTCATTACTGTGTATGGACTGGAATGTATTCAAAAGTCTGATGTAATTGCTTATGACCGTCTTGTAAATCCTAAATTGCTTGATTTTGCAAAAAAGGATGCGGAGCTAGTTTATTGTGGCAAATTACCTGGGAAGCATCATCTCATTCAAGAGGA
Organism: Lysinibacillus sp. 1 U-2021; assembly: GCF_029916965.1. NCBI lineage: Bacteria > Bacillati > Bacillota > Bacilli > Caryophanales > Bacillaceae > Lysinibacillus > Lysinibacillus sp. 1 U-2021. The sequence goes on along the minus strand of NZ_CP123966.1, from coordinate 1,858,021 downwards.
AATAAATGCATTACTCGTGGAAAAAGCACAAGAAGGTAAAATTGTTACACGCCTCAAAGGTGGCGATCCCTTTGTTTTTGGACGAGGCGCGGAGGAAGCTGAAATATTAAAAAATCATGGCATTGCCTATGAAATCGTTCCGGGGATTACAGCGGGAATAGCAGCTCCTGCATACGCAGGAATTCCAGTTACACATAGAGACTTTGCGACAAGCTTTGCCCTTGTAACTGGACATGGTCGTGAAGAAAAAGGACAAGATTTTTTGAATTGGCCCGCATTAGCTACGGGTATAGATACCGTTGCCTTTTATATGAGCGTTGGTAATATTGCCTACATTGCTCGCAAATTAATCGAAAATGGACGGAAGGCAACAACGCCAGTAGCAGTCATTGAGTGGGGAACAACTGCTCAGCAACGCACGATTACAGGGCCGTTAAATGAGATAGCTAGCATCATTGAGCGTGAAGGGTACCATAATCCTTCTATGATTGTGGTTGGCGAGGTTGTCAATGTACGTGAAAAAATTCAATGGTTTGAAGAGCAAGGACTTACCTTTTCATAATCATTTCTTATAAGCGCACAAGGAGGAAGTACTATGACTGTCACGGAAGCATTAAAAAAACGTCGAGCAATTCGTAATTACACGACACAACCAGTAGAGAAAGAAAAAATTGAGCAAATTTTACAGGCAGCAACCTATGCACCGAATGACCGGATGCGTGAGCCCTGGCATTTTTATGTCATTCAAGATGAAGCCATGAAGCGTTATGAAGAAATGGCAAGTGCTTATTTACATGAACGCTTTCCCACGAAGCCAAATTTAGTGGAAAGTTCATTAAAGGTTGTACAAACAACCCCTGTAGCCATTGTGGTGACAGCTGACATAGTAGAGGGAGACACAGATGCGACAGAAGATAATGTCTTTGCTGTATGTAGTGCCATTATGTCTATGTGGTTGACAGCAGAGGAGCTAGGTCTTGGCTTTGTTTGGCGTACACGTGGTGTTGGCCTCGTACATGATCCTCGTATGCATACGTTTATTGGTGCAAGCGACGCTCAAAAAGTAGTTGGTACAATATTTATTGGCTACCCACAGGAGCAAGAACAAACCGACAAGAAACGAACACCGTTTGCAGAAAAGACAACATGGCTGTAAGGAGGCTATCAGCATGGCAAGAAAAGGCTTGTTTTTAGTATATACAGGTGAAGGTAAGGGCAAAACGACTGCATCACTTGGTGTTACATTGCGTGCGGTTGGTCGAGGCTTAAATGTGCGTTATATGCAGTTTATCAAATCCCCAGAACGTACTTATGGAGAGCAAATTGCCCTTCGAAAGCTAGGCGTAGAAATGGAACAAATGGGCATAGGGTTTACATGGACAAAAACACCTGAGGAGCATCGAGCTGCATTAGCGAAGGCTTGGAAAAAAACGAAGGCAGCTCTACAGGATGACAGCATTGATTTATTGGTCTTAGATGAACTGAACAATGCCCTAGCGATCACCAAGTTTCCAATCGATGATGTTCTTCCCCTAGCAGAAGTCATTGAGGCAATCCTACATCGCCCTTCAACAATGCATTTGGTTGTCACAGGGCGAAGTGCGAATCCGGCATTACTAGCAATGGCTGATTTAGTGTCAACCATTGAGGCGACAAAGCATTATTATGATGAAGGGATTACAGCGGTGAAAGGGCTTGAATTTTAAAGCCCTTTGCAATTGCTGGAGGAAATACACACAAAGCGAAAACGAATACATGCGTTCTGCCATAGAATAATTACGGAGGAGAGTGACTATGCCAGCAAAATCAATCATGATTCAAGGAACAGCTTCCGATGTTGGAAAAAGTATGATTTGTACTGCACTATGTCGTATATTTTCAGATGATGGACTGAAGGTAGTCCCATTTAAATCACAAAATATGGCTCTTAATTCATTTGTTACAAAGGATGGCGGTGAAATCGGCCGCGCACAAGGGGTACAGGCAGAGGCAGCTCGTGTTGTTGCAACGACGGATATGAATCCTATTTTGCTGAAACCGAAGCAAGATATGATGTCAGAGGTTATCGTTCATGGTAAGCATTTTTTAAATATGGATGCCAAAAGCTACCGCAATAATTTTGTGCAAGAAGCGATGCCAATCATAGAAAAATCAGTACGCACGCTTCAACATACATATGATGTTATTGTCCTAGAGGGCGCTGGTAGCCCAGCAGAAATTAACTTAAAGGATCGCGATATTGCTAATATGCGAATGGCTCATTTAGCAGATGCAGCGGTAGTCCTCGTTGCTGATATTGATCGTGGCGGTGTCTTTGCCTCGATTGTTGGTACACTGGCATTGTTAGATGAGGGAGAACGAGCACGTGTGAAGGGATTAATTATCAATAAGTTTAGAGGCATGCGTGAATTACTGGATGATGGTTTGGCATGGGTGGAGCGCGAAACGGGTATTCCGGTACTTGGTGTGATTCCTTATGTCGATGTCAATATTGAAGCAGAGGATTCTCTTGCATTATCGTCACTACGTTTTAAAAAACCAAAGCCAGGCGAATTTGCTGTAGATGTAGCCATGATTCGTTTACCTCGTATTTCAAACTTCACCGATATTGATCCATTTTTCGATGAGCCTGAGGTGGGTGTACGTTTAATTGGTCATGTCAATGAATTAGGTACACCAGATTTACTCATTCTGCCAGGAACGAAAAGTACAATGGATGATTTAGCTTGGCTAAAAGCACAGGGCTTCGATCAAGCCATCACACATTTACGTGAGTGCGGTACTAAAATTATTGGCATTTGTGGCGGTTTCCAAATGCTTGGTGAAACATTACTTGATCCAGAAGCAGTGGAGGGGAATGGTGAATCTGCAAATGGTCTTGGGCTATTACCGATGGAAACCATTTTTGTAGGCAATAAAAAAACGGTGCAAATGACAGGCGTAAGAGGGCAGGACACATTGACAGGCTATGAAATCCATCTAGGACGTACGAAAATTTTACGTGATGCGGTATCACCGTTTTTACTGTTAGAGGATGGAAGAGAAGATGGAGCGGTTAGTCAAGATGAGCAAGTGATTGGCACGTATTTCCACGGCTTGTTCCATAATCGTCCCTTTACCCGTCAGCTCGTCAATGAAATACGAGTGAAAAAAGGGCTAGCAGCTTTACCAGGTGATGTGAAAAGTGACGCAGAACGAAGAGAAGATGCCTATAATATGTTAGCCGACCACGTTCGAGCAAATCTTGATATGAAAAAAATATATGAAATATTATCGTTAGAGGTATCTATATGACGAGAAAAGGACCGTTAGCCATTAACTATGAGGCATTATGGCAGGAAGGCATGAAGGACTGGCATGGCAATATGCCTGAACGAATGGTGAATGATCAGCTAGAGGAGCAATTTTGGGCCCAATCCGTGGCACGTAAAAAAGTGGGCCAAACAGATCCTTATGCTACATTGATTTTTCAGGAGCTTCAAAAAAAGATTGAACCTCAGCATTCTGTATTAGAAATTGGTCCTGGGTGGGGCAATTATACATTTCCATTAGCTGATAAAGTAAGGAAGCTCACGTGTGTAGATAGCTCGGAAAGCATTTTACATTACTTACAACAGTGTATACCGCAGGAGGAGCACGTTTCCTATATTCATGCAAAGTGGGAAAGTTTAGAGGATGATGAGATTGAACCACATGATATCGTCTTGGGCGTGAATTGTTTTTACCGAATGTATGAAATAAAAGCGGCTTTATATCACATGAATCGGCTGGCGAGAAAGCGTGCTATCATTGGGATGACGACAGGCCCCATTCAGCCACACTATGAAAAGTTATATGAAAAGTATGGGTATGACATTAAATTTCCGCGCAGAGATTATATCGAGTTTTTGAATCTACTCTATGAAATGGATATTTACGCGGATTGTCAGATTATCCCTCTAGAACGTGTCTATGAATATGAAAGCTATGAGCAGCTTGTGACAACGCAGAGTAAAAAAATATTAACGACGAATTTTCAGCGAGCCCATGTAGAAGAATCACTGCTACCTTTTATCGAAGAAAAGGATGGACGTTATTATTATCGTCATGATTTCCATGCGGCGCTTGTTTCATGGCAACCAAAATAATCAAGAAACCTTTGGAGAAACTGTACACCAAAGGTTTTTCTTATGGGAACGGATAAGGTACAATAAAACGATATTAATAAGAAGTGAGGTGACATATGTTGCAGCTACATTTTCTAGGGACAGGCGCAGGCATGCCTTCAAAAGAACGAAATACAAGTGCTCTGATGGTAAAGCTATTAGACGAAGTAAGTGAAATGTGGCTATTTGACTGTGGGGAGGCGACACAGCATCAAATCCTTCATACGTCGTTAAAGCCACGGAAAGTAACGAAAATTTTTATTACACATTTACATGGAGATCATATTTTTGGCCTTCCAGGCTTTTTAAGCTCGCGTTCCTTTCAAGGTGGGGATGAGCCCCTAACAATCTTCGGGCCATCTGGCTTACAGCAGTGGATTGAACAAACATTAGCGCTATCAAAAACCCATTTAACATATCCTTTACGCTTTGTAGAGGTACAAGAAGGCATTATTTTTGAGGATGCTCATTTTACAATTCATGCTAAAGAATTGCGCCATGTTGTACCTTGCTATGGGTATCGTATCGAACAAAAGGATTTACCAGGCGAATTATTAATCGACAAAGCACAGGCACTTGGCGTTCCAAAGGGACCTTTACTAGGTCAATTAAAAAATGGCCACGATATTGTACTTGAAAATGGTGATGTGATACTTGCGAAAGACGTGGTTGCACCAGCCAAAAAGGGCTTTACATTGTCAGTCTTAGGCGATACAAAATATTGTGAAGAAGCAATCCAATTATCAATGGGCGCTGACATCATTGTTCATGAAGCAACTTTTGATGGTACAACAACAGATTTAGCAGCAAGCTACGGTCATGCAACAAACGTGGAGGCTGCAAAAGTCGCACAGCAAGCTGGTGCACACTATTTATTATTAAATCATTTAAGCGCGCGTTTTCTTCCATATGACTTACCACAATTTTTAGCTGAAGCACAGGGGATTTTTCCGAATACATTCCTAACAGCTGATCAAGCCGTTTATACATGGCAACACAATAAATTATTTTGATATAATTATTAAGTGAAAAACATCTATTAGAGGAGATTCTTCTAATAGATGTTTTTAGTTTATAGTCCTAAAGATGTATAGATGAATTTGTTTAAATATTACTGTTTAGTCATGAGAAATATGCTTTTTTGTATGCCTCTACTAGTACAAAATAGTTAGTTTTATCCTCCATGCTTATCTATTTCGAAAATTTTACAAATTAATGACAATTTGAACTTCTTCAAAACTTATTATTTTATATTTAATAAATTGTTAATGAAATATATGGAAGTAATATTGTATGATGAAGTGGAAATAATCGTAATTTTTAGGGGGATCTCATCATGAGAAAGTCAATGAAATGGAAAATGCTTCTGGAGATTATGGGCATTGTGGTGTTCATTATAGCGGCATTTTCTATTTATGTTTATCAAGCTACATATAAAAGTGAAAAAAGCAATGGAGAAGCAATCGCCAACTCCATTGTCATGGGGTTGGAAGGAGCGATTCAATCTAGAGAAAAAGCAGAAGAAATTATGGAAAAAGAAATGATTGCTGAATCTGTAATGGCTTCTTACATCATTGACAAAGGTGCTACATATGAGGATTTAAAGGCCATTGCTGAGCGAGGTGGCATTGATGAGATTTGGAGTACAGATGATAAAGGGAATACAACGGTGACATCAGTAGCTCCAACTGTTGATTTTAACTTTGGTGCTGATCCAAACGGACAAGCTGCTGAATATATGCAACTCTTAGATGGAAGAGCGAAAGAAATTGTCCAAAAAGCACAAATTCGCGATGTCGATGATCAATTTTTCAAATTTGTCGGGGTAGGTAGCTGGAATCCAGCAACTCCACAAATTGTACAGGTGGCCCGCCATGGACAGCAGCTACTAGATTTAGAAGCAAGTATCGGTAGTGAATCCTATATCGATCAACTGGACAACTATTTATCCTCAATCGTATTATTCGCCGCAATTGTAGATGAAAAAGGCCAAGCCATTGCCGCTACAGCAAAACAAAATTTAGCGGATATTGGTTTTGAGCCAGCCCAATTTTCAGCACAAAAGTCAACTGAATTTTCAGGGCGCTACGATGGCACGCGTGTCACGCAATATGTAAAACCATTATCAAACGGTACATACTTAGCTATCATTGTATCCAATGCGATCCTCTCACAAATTTTGGTAGGCACAATTGTAGCTTCATTGATCGTTGTCTGTGTGATTTTCTTCACTACGGGCCTGTCTATTTCGAAGCAAGTATCGCGTATTTTAAGTGTGCGCAACTCCTTAGAGGAAATTAGTAAAGGAGAAGCCGATTTAACCAAGCGTATTCCAATCCATGCAAAGGATGAGATTGGCCAATTAGTGACATCATTTAATGGGATGATGGATAATTTCCAACAAATTATGTGTGAAATCAAGCAAGGGGCCAATCAAATAAAAGAAGCTACCTATACAATTCAAGAAAATGCTCATGAAACACTTGACTCAGCCGCAATTATCCAAGGAGAATCTAGTCAGGTAGCGCAGGCCTCCTTTGCACAACAGAATAATACGGCAGACAGTGCACACTCAATGGAGGAATTGGCACGTAGCATTCAATATATTTCGGAATCCATAGCAGAAATTTCTAGTATTTCGCGTAATACTGAGGAAAACGCAGATAACGGATTACAAATTATGCAGTCCTTACAAAAGCAACTGGTGACTATTCATGAGAAAACGAATTTTGCGGTGATTGGAACACAGGAGCTTGAAAAACTATCTACAATGATTGGGGAATTTACTAATGTGATTACAGGAATTTCTGATCAAACGAATTTACTGGCATTAAATGCATCTATTGAAGCGGCACGTGCAGGTGAAGCGGGGAAAGGCTTTGCCGTTGTAGCTGAAGAAGTTCGGAAATTAGCTGAAGATTCTAAGAGTGCGGCGGATAGAATCACCCAGGTGGTGATGAATGTCCAAAAGGAAACAGCCAATATTGTAGCAACCATCCAAGCAACAGCAGATGTCTTACATACAGGACGTGCTATCGTACTAGAAGCACAGCAATCGTTTGAAGGAATTCATAATGATGTACAGGTGTTAGCAACACAAGTGGATTTAGTGTCAAGCTCCACCGAGGAAATTGCTGCTAGTACAGAAGAAGTAACAGCTACCATGGAAGATGTTTCGCTCTTGGCTAAGCAGACTTCGCAAAGTGTTGATGCCGTTGCTCAAAAGGCTAAACATCAAGCGGAAAATATGGAGAGTATGACCGCATTTATCGACCAATTGAATACAACAGCGGAAAACCTCCAACTATCAGCAGGCAAATATAAAGTATAAAAGGAAAAATATAGTACGATAAATCACTAGATTCCCGTATAATTGAAAAAAGGGGTGTGGTTTAAATGAATCAACAAAAGATGCCGCCAGCATTATTACGATTAATCGTCATTTTTCCAAATGTGCTGAGTTATTTACTATTGTTCGGTCTACTTATTTTTGTCATGACAAATTATGAAACATTAAAAGCAACAAATAATTTAACTGTGTGGATTATTTTTATTGTCGTATTAGCACCTGCTGCTGCCTACACGACTTTCAGCATCGTAAATAAAATCCGAGCAGGGCATATGTAACTCACAAGTGTTGTTAATAGAACATGTTCTATTAACAACACTTTTTTTTGACAAATTGGGTTTAATCCTCTATATTTTTGTTAGTCATAACTAACATTTAGGGGACGTGTAAAATGAAAAAAGACACAAAGGATAAAATTCTTGCTGCTGCGACAAGCTTAATGACTGAAAGGGGCTACTCCAATGTCTCTGTGAAAGATATTGCTTTAACTGCTGGAGTGAGTGAAATGACTGTTTTTCGTCATTTTGAAACAAAAATGGGGATTCTACAAGCTGTGCTAGATAGACATTCTTATATTCCATACTTTGAACAGTTATTTGCTCGAGATTTATCAGGAAATCTAGTGAATGACTTACAGCAAATTGCTAACGCTTATCTAGCTTTTATGGAAAAAAATAAAGCGATATTTCTCATTACTATACAAGATAGAAGTATACTACCAGGAGTAATGGAGCTTATTTCGGATAGCCAAACCAAACAATTACTAAAATTATTGGAAGGTTATTTTCAAGTCCAAATCCAACAGAGAAAGATCAAGGATATTGATACAAATGGGCAGGCCACTGTTTTTTTAACGAGCCTTTTCGGATTCTTTGTATCCAATGCATTTTGGGATGATCATTTTTTAAAAAACCAAAAGGAAAGTTTTGTTGATCATTTAGTAGCTACTTTTGTGGGTGGAGTCTGTATTTAATGCTCTACCCACAAAGCTTTCATATATTTTTTAAATAAAATGTTAGTTATAACTAACTAACAAATTAAAGGGGATTCAAACATGAAGGAAAAAAGAAATGTTATAGTAGCAATTTTACTATCTGCAGCATTTGTGTCTATTCTCAACCAGACTTTATTACTCATAGCTATGCCGCCCATTATGGAAGATTTTAAGATTCATGCTAACTTAGCACAATGGCTCACGACAATTTATTTATTGACGAATGGAATTCTCATCCCCATTACAGCATTTCTAATCGGTCGTTTTTCAAATCGATTGCTGCTAATCGTTGCCCTCACGTTATTTAGTATCGGTACTTTTTTAGGTGCCTTTGCCCCAACCTTTACAATTTTGCTTCTCGCAAGAATTATTCAAGCAGCTGGAGCAGGGGTGATTATGCCGTTAATGCAAACGATTTTATTAACGATGTATCCAAAAGAAAAACGGGGTTCAATTATGGGGCTAGCTGGTCTTGTAACAGGTTTTGCGCCAGCAGTTGGCCCAACTTTATCTGGCTGGATATTAGAACATCTTACATGGCGACATTTATTTTTTACTGTCCTACCTGTTTCGGTCATGGTGTTGACAGTAGCGACGATTTTTATGAAAAATGTAACGACTACAAAAGAGGGAAAGTTAGACGCTCTTTCCATCGTGTTTTCTTCTTTAGGGTGGGGAGGTTTGTTATATGGTTTTAGTATTGCAGGAACAGCTGGCTTCCAATCAATGCAGGTTGTTGTCACATTAGGGATAGGTGGGACGATGTTGACTTTATTTATTAGGCGACAGCTACGATTACCCAAACCCATGCTAGAATTTCGTGTCTTTCAATCTACTATGTTCTCTATCACAACCTTCCTATCAAGTTTGGTCTATGCCATTATGATTGGTACGCAAATACTATTAACCTTTTATATTCAAAACGTGCGTCAACTTTCTGCACTTGAAACAGGATTAGTTTTATTAATTGGTGCTCTAGTGATGGGCTTTATGTCTCCAGTGACAGGGAAGATTTTCGATAAAGTTGGAGGAAAGGGCTTAGCACTAGTAGGATTCACATGTATTTTTATTGGAACAAGTCTGCTTACAGTGATATCAATGAATACGAACCTTTTGCTACTGGCAGGGGTGTTTACGATGATTTCCTTTGGGATTTCAATGATTATGATGCCCCTAACAACGGCTGGCATGAATGCGTTACCTATATATTTAATGGCCCATGCAACAGCAATGACTAGCACATTGCGTATGGTTGGGGGTGCATTAGTGACGGCATTACTTGTAACCATCATGAGTACTGTGACGACTTTACAACATGAGTTGGGAGAAGCTGATGCGATGCTAAATGGTATTCGAACTGCTTTTATTGCCACAACGATTTTAAGTAGCATTGGACTACTATTGTCTCTATATGTAAGGAAAGGGCCAAGTACTCATTAACCTCTATTTCTAATACGCATAAAAATAGCCTAAATAGAGAAACTAAGGGGAGAAGAGGCTTCACGATTTTAGAAAAGAGGTGCTTTTTGTGGATCCAACAAATTGTGATTTTTCACCAATGAAAGAAACTTTAAAAGATGAGCTTCTCGAAGTGATCATGTCCTTACAGCAGAGTGTGCAGGAAATGGATACAGATGCAAATTGTCTCCTCGGTAATTTTGAGAAAATTAAAGAGAAGTTTATGACAATTGAAATGAAAGCTGCAACGTTCTATTTAAATTGTTATCTTTCCCCGTTTACTGAAAAGTATCCAGAGCTATCACACAGTGTGCAAAATATGTCTTTGAGAAGGCATGGTGGTTTAATTGTTATTCAAAGACAGGATGCTTTAGAGAATTTAATTCAGCCTGGTATTCATATTGGTGCAGATTTAACCCATTCTTTATTAGAATCTATTTTCTTCCCTGGTAATCCCCTTCACGATGGAGCGGTACTTGTCCATCAAAATCAAATTGAGTCAGCTGCCAATGTACTGCCATTGTCAGAGCGGTATACAGGGGAAAAGAAATTAGGAACAAGGCATCGTGCAGCGCTGGGATTGAGTGAGCAAAGTGATGCACTTGTAATGGTTGTATCAGAAGAAACGGGTAGAATTTCTTTTGCTCTTAAGGGCAATTTATATCCTGTTACAACACCTGGCATCATATAGGGGGTCTCCCTATGTTAAAAAAATATCTTGAATTCGAGATATTTTTCTTGCGGAAGTATCACTTGCGTGGTAAAGTGATAACTGAAGGGAGGGTGAAGTCATGAGAAATCATACACTAGGCACCTTAACGTGGATTCGGATGATGCGCTTTACAACGCAAAGTAATCAGTTATCGAATGAATTTTTAAAACGTTTCGACTTAACGACAGCACAATTTGATGTGTTAATCCAGATTAAAACATATGCCCCGATTACACAGTCTCAATTAGCAGAAAAAGTAACTGTAACGCAAGGTGGCATGTCTCGCATGCTTGCCCGACTAGAAAAAGAGGGACTAATCGAGCGTAAACAAAATTGGAAGACGAAAACCATCTCATTGACATCAAAAGGGGAGCAAATGATTGATGCAGCAACACCTAGTCAACTTCACTTCCAGTCTTCGTTTTTTGAAGAAGTATTATCAGCTGAAGAAATTAAATCTTTATATATTGCGATGACAAAACTTGAAAAACATAGCCGAGAAAAAAAATTGCCGCCCGTGTAATTTTTTTTGTGAAATCACTTGCTTAGTCAAGTGAAAATAATGAGGAGGAACAATTATGATGAACAAATTAAGCGGACACCATCATATATCAATGCTAACGAAAAATGGTAAACAGAATAATCATTTCTACACAACTATTTTAGGGTTACGACGTGTGAAAAAAACGGTGAATCAAGACTCACCTTCCATGTATCACTTATTTTATGGAGACTTAACAGGCGCAGCAGGTACAGAATTAACATTTTTTGAAATGCCTGTTGCAGGACGTACAGTGCGAGGGACGAATGCTATTACGCGCATTGGCTTACTTGTACCTAGCTCCGAAAGCCTACTATACTGGAAAGAACGCTTTCAGCAGCTAGAGGTAGAACATAGCGATATCACTACTTATGCAGGCAAAGAGGCTTTATTTTTTGAAGATCATGAAGGTTTACGGATGGTATTGTTAAACCACCAAGGACAAGAAACGCCTGCTCAATGGCAACCATGGGATGGAAATAATATACCGAAGGAACATCGTATTTTAGGCATGGGAACGATCGAAATCACTGTGCGATATTTACCAAGAACGGTCAATTTATTACAAGATTTATTTCACTATACAGTTATTGCCGAAAAGGACAAAGAAACGGTCCTACAATCGATAGAAGGGGAAGTGCTTGGCGAGATTGTTGTCAAAGAATTAGAAGGACCAAGCGAGAAACCTGGTAAAGGCAGTATTCACCATCTTGCGTTACGTGTTGCAACCGTTGAAGAATTACAGCAATGGGATACCAAAATTAAGGAGCTTGGATTGGATAGTACTGGTGTGGTTGATCGTTATTATTTCCAAAGTCTATATTTTAGAGATCGTAACGGTATTTTATTTGAAATGGCGACAGATGGGCCAGGGTTTACGGTAGATTCAGCAGTCGAAGAACTTGGCAAAGAGTTAGACCTCCCGCCATTTTTAGAAGAGAGACGTTCAGAAATTGAAGCTATTTTAGAACCGCTAGAATAAGGAGAGATAACACATGATGGAAAAATATCGTATTGATCAAGCACAAGGACTCGAATTCGGACTGTACTCTTTAGGAGATCATATCCCTAATCCACTAACGGGCGAGCGTATTTCTGCTCAACAACGACTAAAAGAGCTAGTCGAGGCAAGTCAATTAGCAGAGCAAGCTGGAATTGATGTATTTGGCATAGGTGAAAGTCATCAGTCTTATTTTACAACACAGGCACATACGGTCGTGTTAGGTGCTATCGCACAAGCAACTTCGACCATTAAATTATCTAGCTCCGCAACCGTATTAAGTGTTTCAGACCCTGTACGAGTATATGAGGATTTTGCCACAATTGATTTATTATCAAATGGTCGTGCAGAAATTGTAGCGGGACGTGGTTCACGTGTAGGTGCCTATCACTTACTAGGTGTTGATTTACAAGATTATGAAGAAATCTTTGAGGAAAAATTAGAGCTTCTTATGAAAATCAATGATGAGGAGCTTGTGACTTGGGAAGGGCAATTTAGAGCACCACTCCACCATGCACAAATTTTACCGCAGCCAAAAAACGGCTCGTTGCCAATATGGCGTGCGGTGGGTGGACCACCTGCCAGCGCCATTAAAGCAGGTTATATGGGCATTCCGATGATGCTTACAACATTAGGTGGACCTGCTATCAACTTTAAACCATCAGTGGATGCCTATCGCGAAGCGGCAGAGCGCAAAGGCTTTGACCCAAATGAATTACCTATTGCCACAACAAGCTTGTTTTATGTAGCAGACACAACAAAAGAGGCATTGCAGGGCATGTATCCACATTTAAACGGTGGTTTCCAAGCGATTCGTGGTGGGGGCTATCCAAAGCAACAATTTGCACAAGCGCCTGATACACGTGATGCTTTAATGGTGGGCAGTAAAGAGCAAATTATTGAAAAACTACTTTATCAATACGAACTATATGGCATGCAACGCTTTATGGCACAAATCGATTTTGGTGGCGTACCATTCGAAAAATTGATGAAAAATATTGAAATCATTGGTAATGATATAATTCCAGCGATAAAAAAACACACAGCAAAATAAGGAGTGGCTCATTATGAAAATTGTCGCACTTGCGGGTTCTATTGTCGGCTCAAAGACAAGAACAGCTACACAAAAGTTAGTCGAGATGTTACAAGAAAAATACCCACAGCATGAAGTAACATTACTAGATCTTGCTGACTATCAGCTAGTTTTTAGTGATGGACGTAATTACTTTGACTATGAAGGCGATACAAAATATGTGACGGAAACCATTATGGCTGCAGATGCGATCGTTATTGGGACGCCAACATTCCAAGCATCTATACCAGCTACATTAAAAAACATCTTTGACCTTTTACCTGTCAATGCCTTCCGCGATAAAGTCGTCAGTGTTATTGTTACAGCGGGTACATCCAAGCATTATTTAATGGTGGAACAGCAACTAAAGCCGATCCTTGCTTATATGAAAGCGCACATCGTACCGACCTATGTATTTATAGAAGAAAAGGATTTTTTACGTAAAGAAATTGTCAATGATGATGTCCTTTTTCGTCTAGAACGGTTAGCGGAGGATACCGTGATGGTTACAGAGGCTTTTGCAGAAATTCGAGCCAAAAAAGATGCTGAATATGATTTTTAAAGATTAATAGAAGAAACGCTGTGAAGTAGTCTGACACAGCGTTTCTTTTTGTGTCAAGGCTAGCTATTAGTTCGTGACAATCATGATAAAAAATAAAACCCAAATCACTTTGAGTTTTTAATAAAGGTGGTTAAGGGTAAATAGAGAATAGAACTTGTTCTTCTGTAGCTAACTAAGCAGTATACTTTCCATATGGAGAAATGGAAATAGAAACTTCTAGTAGTTCCCAACGTTTTAAAATTAAAGAGTATGTGTAGGAAACTTGAGATTTGAATATTGTTAGGGGCGATATAGAATTCCTACTGAAGTAGTGTAGTTTTCTTCAATGTAAATGATGGGAGAGATGGAAATGGAAAACGACTGGGACAAAGCTATAGGTTCTCTTTCTAAAATAAACGTTTTTTCAAACCCAAATAACGAGCCTGTTACCATAAGTGGTGAAGCTGATGATTTGAAATGTATAGGTGTTGGAACGGATGCGGCTGTTTTTCAAGCTCTTTCCGCCCCAGCGTATGCATTTAAACTATATGCCAAAGACAAAGTGCACAAAGTAAAAGTTGAAGCAAATGTGTATCAAATACTTGGAGATTCACCTTTCTTTTCAACATGCTTTGCTTCACATGACGAATACCTTGTTTTAAGTTACGAAGAAGGAAAAACGCTTTTTGATTGCATTCTACAAGGTATTCACATTCCAAAACAGGTTATAAATGAAGTGGAGGATGCAAGAGAATATGTTCGGAAGAAGGGCCTTAACCCTCGTGATATTCATTTGAAAAATATTTTGCTACAGAATGGAAGGGCAAAAATAATTGATGTCTCTGAGTACACACTACAGGGTAATGATCATCGATGGGAGCATTTAAAAAAAGGATATGAGCAATACTATCATGTAATTGATGGAAATTCTGTGCCGTTTTGGTTAGTAGAAACAATACGAAAGTGGTATAACCAGCGTGGAAAGAATACTTCATACGAAGAGTTTACAAAAAATATTTTAAAGTTTCTATTAAAAAATAATTGAACTTACGGGAGCTACCTTTTACGAGATGCTTTAATAGAAATAAAGAAAACAGACAACAAAATTTCATTGACTGTTTTAAAAAATACTTATTCGCTTATAATAGTAGGTTTATCAAATGAGACAATATCAATAATATGGTCTAAACAAACAATCTGATAATGGAATAGCTCCTTGTAGGAATAGATATCGAGAGCTATAGTTCCTTTACTTATAAAATCTAAATAAGTTGATTTTGTAAAAAGACGTACTGAGTTACCCAAGAAATCATCTTCTTGATTGACAAAATGAAATGATTCGTCAAAAACAGTATAGGCTACATATGAATCGAATTCTATATGTATGACCGGTAATGTCTTATCAATTTCAATAGGATAGACATCATTTATAGTATATTCCTCAAAACTTATATCCTCGATTTCGGAGCTGACGGAAGCTCTAGAAATAGAGACTCTCAGAGAGTTTGTCCCTGGCTCTACTATATTATCTAAAAACAAATAACCTTTCCATTGCATTAAATCTTCATAGTTCATACAAATCATCCTTCCATATTATCACTTGAGATTATGGTCATTTTATAGTTAGAATTTCAAAATGTCAATTTTGAGATTGGTTGAATTAGAATAAAAATTTATTGTTTATCAATAAAAAATAATTGACTTAGAATATATTTTGGGTTTGTGATTGTTACAGCGAGTTGTAGAAAGCTGCAGTGTAGGAATTAAACATAAAAATATTTAGGAGAGAAGAAAAAGTTATGAAAAAATATATTTTGGCATGAATGCCAATCATATTAGGCGTACTTAGTTTTTTAATCTTTATGGTGAAAGGGAGTAATGTAGCACCTGATGGTACATTAGAAGAACCATTCTTTCTTATTCCAATAGGATTTTTATTGTTATTTATTGGATTTATATGTGTAGTAGGGTGGCGTTAAAATCGGTTATTAAAAAGACACAATACGTTAAATAAGAGATAAAACAACCAGGTCATACATAAGAGACTTGGTTGTTTTTAATATTTACTTAATAAAAGCACTACATTTGTGTGGGAGTTTTGTTTACACGATCTATGACTGATGATTTGATTGAACAACATAAATAGCTATTTTAGTTGACTGCAAAATTGTACTTGAAGGTTTTGCATGATAAGTTTGTAACTACCTTTTTTCAAGGCAGTCATCTTCGTTTAATGGTTGTACATTAATTTCATAAGAAAAACTTATGTTGATTGAGCTGAAAGATTAATAGTATTTTATGATAATCATTTTGCTTAACGCTACAGTTTTCATGTAGTTTATGGAATTGTGGTATGATTATTTTTAGAGAGTAGGGGGTCAATAAACATGGTATTTTCTCTTTTTAAAAAAAAGAAGGAACCACAGCAGCTAAAAAATAGAGTGGAGTTTTGTATCACTAATTTAGCTCTTGGTGCGGCAGATGCGTATGATGTATTAGTAGAACGAGAAGATATTGAGATAGAGGAATCTGGTTGTACATCCCATTGTGAAATCTGTGAGCAAGGTATTTTTGCGATAGTAAATGGGGAAGTTGTGACAGCAGATGACGCGGAGACATTGGTACAGGCTATTGATGAAGAATTAAAACAAAATCCACTTTTCTAATGAAAAAACAGCTTGCTGGAGCACAAGCTGTTTTTTGATGGAAATGTAATTACCAACCACGAACGTATTGAACGGGAGGCTGCACGTCTTCTCCTAGCTCTTTAGCTGCATGTAGTGCCCAGTAAGGGTCTCGTAATAAAACACGCGCTAAGAATATTAAATCTGCACGATTATTTTGGAGTATCTCTTCGGCTTGAATGGCTGTGGTAATAAGACCAACTGCACCAGTAGGAATATCAGCCCCATGCTTAATCGCTTCTGCATGTGGTACCTGATAGCCTGGAAAGACATTGATGGCTGCTGGTACAACGCCCCCTGTTGACACATCAACTAAATCAACACCTTGAGATTTCATCCAGCGGCTAAAAACAATAAAGTCATCCATTGTTGTACCATCTTCCGCATAATCTTCCGCAGAGACACGTACCAATAAAGGACCATCCCATACACTGCGAACAGCATCGATGACTTGACGTAGAATGCGATATCGATTTTCCTGTGAGCCCCCATATCGATCTTGACGTTTATTCGTAGCAGGTGATAAAAACTCGCTAATTAAATAGCCATGTGCGCCATGAATTTCTAGTACATCAAAGCCAGCCTTTGCGGCACGAATAGCTGCTTGTTTAAATGCCTCGATGACATAGTGAATGTCCTCTTCTGTCATTTCTGTTGGCGTTTTATAGTCTGAACTAAAGGCAATCGCTGATGGAGCAAAAATTTCGCCATCTACTGTTGCTTTGCGACCAGCATGTGCAAGCTGGATGCCTGTTTTAGCGCCGTACGCTTTCATCCCCTCAACTAATTGACTTAATCCTTCAATATGTGCATCATCCCAAATCCCTAAATCCTTATTTGAGATACGACCTTCTGGCACAACACCAGTAGCTTCTAAAATGATTAAGCCTACTTGACCAGCTGCACGTGTTGCATAATGGACCAAATGAAAGGGTGTTACCATGCCATCGTCTTGTGCTGAGTACATGCACATAGGTGCCATCACAACACGGTTTTTTAAGGTGATAGATTGCAATGTATAGGGTTCGAATAATTTACTCAAAATAAAGCCTCCTAATTCCTAGTGATACACTCTATTTTGCACATAATGCTACCCATTTGCAAGTGAACGAGATCGTGCCTCGGCTTCTTTAATACAGGCTTCGATGGCTTCATTAAATTGATATTGCTCTAATGCCTGTATCCCTGCCTCCGTCGTGCCACCAGGACTTGTCACCTTTTTGCGTAAGACATCTGGTTCATCTAATGACTGCTTGAGCATCTCAGCTGTCCCCGCAAGTGTTTGAGTCATTAGCAAGCGCACCGTATCTTTCGATAAGCCTACCTTCGTCCCTACTCGTTCAAAAGCTTCCATTAAATAATAGATATAGGCAGGGCCGCTACCTGAAAGGGCTGTGACTGCATGTAACTGATCCTCATCGACTTCAATAACGGAGCCAACAGCCTCTAATAACTGGAGGAATAGGATACGCTGGTCTGCAGATACCTCGTTATTGAATGCAATGCCACTTGCTGACATGCCGATTGTAGCGGAAGTATTCGGCATCACCCTTGCTACTGGGCGACTCCCTAAAAATTCTGTAATTGTATCAATCGCAATGCCTGCTAAAATAGATAGTACAGCAGTGTGTGCCGTAAGTTTAGGCTTTAAATCACACATAGCAGCAATAGCATCTTTCGGCTTCATCGCTAAGATAATCAGATCTGCCTGTTGAAAAATCGCAGGATCAAACACACAATGGACACCATATGTTTCATGTAGGAAATGTAAGCGTTCCTTGTCTGAGCGATTGGTGACGTAAATTTCCTGTGGTGTGAACACCTTTTGTTTAATCCAGCCTTGCATCAATGCTTCCGCCATTGAGCCTGCACCGATAAATAAAATTTTTCTCATGAACAAAACCTCCAGTTCAAAATAAAAAAGCGCTCTCGTCCTTATCTAGAAGGACGAAAACGCTCTCGTTTCCGCGGTACCACCTTTGTTTGCCAATTGTTGGCACAACTCTTAGCCCTCTTATCGCAAGGGAAACGGTTATGTTTGCATAACTGCTCAGAAGTAGGTTCGGTAATGGGAGCGGGTGATGTTACTCTCAGCAAATGTAACACTCTCTAACACCTTCACCAGATACGTACTCGTCTTCTTCAACGCACATAAATAATTAGATTATTCAAAATTATAGTGAGGAATAAGCAACCTGTCAACAGGAGGATGACGAAAACAGAAAAAACTTGTAAAATAGAATGAATCAGTATTCACAAGTGCGTGAAAAGGGGGAGACAACTTTGTCTATATACAAGATAGAAATACCAACACCCTATGCAGTAGGAGATGTCAATGCATTTATTGTAAAAGGCGATGCACTTAGCATTTTTGATGTTGGCCCAAAAACAATGGAAGCCTATGATGCTTTAAAATGGGGGATTCGAGCAGCAGGCTTTGACATGCAAGATATTGAACAGGTTGTGTTAACCCATCACCATCCAGATCATGCGGGATGGGTCGATGCTTTTCCATATGCAGAAATTTTAGGGCATGCCTATAATGACAAATGGCTTCGTCATGATGAAGACTTTTTACGCTATCATGAACAATTTTACAGTGAACGTTTATTGGAGCATGGGGTACCACAAGAATATATTGCAAAAAGTGTCCATGTTCGTCGTGAATTGGAGCTTGTAGGGGAACGACCATTAACGCAAATTTTGGCAGATGGAGATGAAGTTCCTGGGCATCCAGGATTAAAGGCAATCGAAACATTAGGTCACGCACAAAGTCACTTCATTTTTTGGGATGAAAAAACTCATCATGTGATTGGTGGAGATTTATTGCTTGAAAAAATAACGCCCAATCCATTAATAGAGCCACCATTGGATCGTACTGTAGGACGTACAAAATCTTTACTACAATATAATGCATCCCTTGAAATTCTACGTCAATTACCTGTCAAAATGATGCATACAGGGCATGGAGCAGAGCTAGAGGATATTCCGTTGTTAATTGTTAAACGATTAGAGCGACAGCACCAACAATCAATGAAAGTTTTTGAATTATTAGGCGATGATCAATTAACAGTTGTCCAAGTAACAAAACGCTTGTATCCTGCTATCTTCCAGCATCAGCTTGGTTTAACTTTATCTAAAACACTTGGTCATTTAGATTACCTAGAGGCCAATGACTATATTACGTCAACAAAGACAGAAGCAGGTATCTATTTATTTCAAAGGAAGTAGGTTTATACATGAAACATCCTAACAAAACAATCTTTGTGACAGGAGCTACAAGTGGGGTTGGCTTAAAAATAACTGAATTACTAGTAGCTCAAGGGCATATCGTTTATGCCACAGGTCGCAATGCCGTTGCACTAAAGGTGCTAGAGCGTTTAGGTGCTCAAGTGATCCAAGCGGATTTAACCAATCTACATACACTTGATGATGTTTGTGCGCAGCTACCACCGATTGATGTAGCGATTCTTTCAGCAGGTGTAGGGAAGTTTGCTGTAGCCCCTGCTTTACAGGATGAGGATATTGCGCAAATGATCGAATTAAATGTTAGCGTACCCATTTATCTTGCCAAACGATTAGCCTCTAAGATGATAGAGCGTAAACAGGGCCATTTAATATTCATTGGTTCTCAGGCTGGGAAGGTGGCCACACAAAAAGCGAGTGTCTATGCTGCGACGAAACATGCTATTGTCGGTTTTACCAATGGATTGCGTATGGAATTAGCTCCGTACAATGTAAAAGTGACAGCCATCCATCCTGGTCCCATTGATACACCATTTTTAGATAAAGCCAATGATACAAGTGGCTACCGAGAATCCTTAGGGCGCTTTTTATTGTCAGCGGAGGAAGTAGCCAAAGAGACAGTGAAAACGATTGATCGTCCTGTTCGTGAGATTAATCTACCTAGAATTATGGGATTGTCGAGTAAATTGTATGCATTAGCCCCTGCGACCATTGAATGGCTAGGCAAATCATTTTTCCATAAGAAATAACAACATTTGAAACTGTAAACATGCTTCACGAGCTTGTCTACGGTTTTTTTCATATTTACATATAATAGTAGCTATAGTAGTAAAGAGGAAGAGATGAAAGGAAGACTTAGATGTATACAATTGGTCAAGTTGCAAAATTTTTAGGAGTTTCTAGAGATACCTTAAAATTTTACGAAGAAAAGGGATTAGTAAAGCCCCAGCAAAATAGTGAAAATGGGTATAGAACTTACAATCATTTTGATATATACGACATTACAACAATCAATTTTTATAGAGAAATTGATTTTGAAATCAAAAAGATTCAGGAATTGAGAAAAGGCAAGAGTATAGAGGGCATCCAATCATTGTTAGTAGAAAAGGAACAAGAAGTATTAGAGGAAATAGCTTATAAAAAGCTACAATTAAAAAAGCTCCAGCTTGTAAAAGAGGATTGTCAAAAAATTAGCCAATATCTAGGCACGTATACTATAAAGGAAATGAAACCATTAGAAATAATGGGCGTAATAGATCATTATACAGCCTATGATGAATATGATTCGTTAAAAGAAAATGCAGATAGTATAAAGAAAGCGGTAATTCTTACTTCTTTAAGAAGAGTTATTAGATTCGATGATAGCGGAATGCTCGTAAATAAATTTATGGTTGTCAGGAAAGTAGAAAATAGCGATCATCCAATTAAAGGTGAAGTTTTAGCGCATCCCAAATGTCTTTATACAATTATTGAAGATGGGCGCTGGTCAACAGGTGGCAAAAATACAGACAATAAAGTAGAGGCTGGTATAAGAAAAGTAGCTAAGGAAAATGGCTATGAGCTTTTAGGGCTTGTTTATATCAACTTATTGCTTACCACTTATGAAGAAGGGCTTGAACGTATTTTTTTAGAAATGTATGTACCGATAAAATAATGGCAAAATGGGTTTGACCTGTGAGCAACCCCTAGGTTTATGCTGAAGATATTCAGATGAAATGGGGGATCTACTTGCGTAGAAAAAAGAAATTAAAAAAACCAGTAGCAAGCTTTATTATTTTAACCAATATTATTTTTTGGCCACTTTTCTGTGTTGTAGGAGCCGTCAAGCTATTAGGCTATCCTACTTGGCTATTTGATACCGTACGCTGTCTATCGGCTTGGTCATCCACCTTTGCCTTTGCGTTACTATTTCCAAGAATCTATCCTGGGCAACGTTTTATCCACTTTGTCAAACAAAAATTCAAAAACAAATTGTCACTTTCAGTAATTGTTTTAATCGTGATGATACAAACAGCTATCTTTATCATGATTTTGTTTCAAATCATGAATAATTATGAAGAAAACTCTATTTTTACGGTGTCTTCATGGGGCATGCTCAGTTTTTATTTTGTTAAAACGCTTTTGTCAGGACCACTGGGTGAGGAGTTAGGATGGAGGGGCTTTGCACTGCTGGAGCTGCAAAAGAAGTATTCGCCATTAATAGCTTCAATTATCATAGGCTTTTGGTGGGGAATGTGGCATTTACCGATATGGCTTACAACAGGGTTTATAGGAATGGATTTGATCAAATATAGCTTCTTCTTTATGTTAACGATTATAGCTACGACCATCATCATGACAGTATTTTATACGATCAATCAGAATTTAATGATTCCTATTATTATTCATCAGCTCTTTAATTTTTTTATCGGCTCTATCAATGGCAACCTAATTGATTTAATCATGTATAATGCCATTTTATATTCGGCGGTGGCCGTTCTACTGATTTTGATTAATCCTAAAAAAGTATTGTATAAGATAGATCAGCTAAGTAACTAGAAAGAATCCAGTTTGTATCATGGATTCTTTTTTTTCGTCCGTTGCTAAATTTATATAGTATACATTTATATATATAGTAAAAAAACGTTTTTTTGAGTGAATTGCCATGGATTTCTTGTCAACCTTATACAAGGAACGACTTACTTTTGACAATAAAAATAAAAGTCTATGAATTTATAAAAATACACTTGTATTTATTTTTATAACATGATACTATTCGTGTATAAACTTTTAAATGAATGTATAAACATACATATCGATAGAGCAATGGAGGCGCATTTTTAATGGCAAATAAAAAAGTGGTATTAGCTTATTCAGGTGGACTTGATACTTCGGTAGCAATTCCATGGTTAAAAGAACAAGGTTGGGACGTAATTGCAGTATGTCTTGACGTTGGCGAAGGGAAAGATCTTGAATTCGTAAAAAATAAAGCGCTTCAAGTAGGAGCGATTGAATCTTATATGGTAGATGCGAAAGACGAATTTGCTGAAGGGTATGCATTAATTTCTTTACAAGCACATACATGGTATGAGCAAAAGTATCCTTTAGTATCAGCACTTTCCCGTCCACTTATCTCGAAAAAACTAGTAGAGATTGCTAATCAAGTAGGCGCAGATGCTGTTGCGCATGGTTGCACAGGTAAAGGGAATGACCAAGTTCGTTTTGAAGTATCGATTAAAGCATTAAATCCAGATTTAGAGGTATTAGCACCAGTACGTGAGTGGGGCTGGAGCCGTGATGAGGAAATCGAATATGCAATGAAGCATAATGTACCGATTCCTGCAACATTGGATTCACCATTCTCAATCGACCAAAACCTATGGGGCCGTGCGAATGAAGCTGGCATCATGGAAGACCCATGGGTGTCACCACCAGAAGAAGCGTATGGCTTAACTGTTTCTGTTGAAAATGCACCGAATGAAGCAGAGTATGTGGAAATCGAGTTTGTAGCTGGTAAACCAGTAGCATTAAACGGAAAAGAAATGAAGCTTGCTGATTTAATTCAAGAATTAAATGCAGTAGCGGGTGCTCATGGTGTAGGACGTATCGATCACGTTGAAAATCGTTTAGTTGGTATTAAATCTCGTGAGGTTTATGAAATTCCAGGTGCAAAAGTGCTGTTAACAGCGCATAAAGAGCTTGAGGACTTAACGCTTGTAAAAGAATTAGCACACTTCAAGCCAGTAATCGAGAAAAAACTATCCGAATTAATTTACGACGGTCTATGGTTCTCACCATTACGTGATGCTCTGGAAGCATTCCTTGAGCAAACACAACAATATGTGAATGGTACAGTACGTGTGAAACTATTTAAAGGACATGCGATTGTAGAAGGACGTAAATCACCAAATTCATTATACAGTGAAAAGCTAGCAACATACTCGAAGGAAGATCAATTCAATCATGCTTCCGCTGTAGGCTTTATCGAGTTATGGGGTCTACCAACTGTAGTGAACTCATCTGTGAATAAAAAGTAATGTTGAACAAGCAAGGTGTGGTGAGGCATTTGTGCTTATACTACACCTTTTGATAAGTAATCGAGGAAAAGGTGAGCTGACATGACAAAACTTTGGGGTGGACGTTTCCAAAAATCAGCAGAAGCATGGGTAGACGAATTTGGCGCATCCATTGGCTTTGACCAGCAACTTGTGCTAGAGGACCTTGAAGGTAGTGTTGCACATGTCACAATGCTTGGTGCCACAGGAATTTTACCAGCAGCTGATGTAGAGGCCATACTAGGTGGTCTTGCCCAATTAAAAGATAAGGCAATCGCAGGTGAGCTTGAATTTAGCGTTGCCAATGAAGATATACACTTAAATTTAGAAAAAATGTTAATTGATTTAATAGGTCCTGTCGGTGGCAAACTACATACAGGACGTAGCCGAAATGACCAAGTAGCAACGGATATGCATCTTTTCTTGAAAAAGCGTGTGCAGGAAGCAATTGATTTAATTGTGACGTTCCAACAAACACTATTAGACAAAGCACAAGAGCATATTGAAACGATTGCACCAGGTTATACGCATCTACAACGTGCACAGCCAATCTCCTTTGCACACCATTTAATGGCTTATTTTTGGATGCTAGAGCGTGATAAACAACGTTTTACAGAATCCATAAAACGTATTGATATTTTACCTTTAGGTGCTGGGGCAATGGCAGGGACAACTTTCCCGATTGACCGTTTAAAATCAGCAGAGCTATTAGGGTTTAGCGAGGTTTACGCAAACTCCATGGATGCTGTAAGTGATCGTGATTTTATCGTAGAATTTTTAAGTCATTCCTCCTTACTTATGGCGCATTTATCACGCTTTGCTGAGGAAATTATTATCTGGTCTACAGATGAATTTAAATTTATCGAACTGGATGATGCCTTCTCAACAGGTTCTTCGATTATGCCACAAAAGAAAAACCCAGATATGGCAGAGCTTATTCGTGGTAAAACAGGGCGTGTTTATGGGAATCTAATGGGCTTATTAACGGTGTTAAAAGGCACACCATTAACATATAACAAAGATATGCAGGAGGACAAAGAGGGGATGTTTGACACTGTTCATACGATTCTTGGTTCACTTAAAATCTTTGAAGGTATGGTTCGTACAATGACTGTCAACACGGAACGCTTACATCAGGCTGTTCACGCTGATTTTTCAAATGCAACGGAGCTAGCAGATTACCTCGCTACAAAGGGGATGCCATTCCGTGAGGCACATGAGGTGACTGGTAAGCTTGTCTTTACATGTATTCAAAAGGGCATTTATTTATTAGACTTGCCATTGGAAGAAATGCAGCAAGAAAGTACGTTAATTGAAGCGGATATTTATGATGTACTAGCGCCAGAAGCTGCTGTTCGCCGCCGCCATTCCTTAGGTGGTACTGGCTTTGAACAAGTAAAAATCCAAATTGAAAAAGCGAAAGCCTGTCTTGTAGCCATTTAATTTTTGCGTGCATGTCCTTGTGACTTTTTGCATAGATATTCATTAAAGCTGTCCTGTGAGGCACTATGAAAACCTTTATCCTTTTTCACTGAGCCAGAGGGTGACGTAAAGAAGAGAACCTTACATATGTGAAGGACAATCCCCAATTCTGGAGACGCGGAATTGGGGTTTTTGTATAAGTAAATGTAGGAGGGATGAAGAAATGAATGAACGTTTTACAAAGGGGCTCGAAACAATTAAACAATATGTGACAGAAGAAGAAGCAGCACGGATGATTGAATCCGATGCATTAGCCGATATAGCACCCGATTTACGCAAAATGATTATTGAATTTGCTTACGGTGATGTCTATGCACGGCCTGGGCTGGATGCAAAGAGTCGAGCACTCGTCGTGATAACAGCGGTAGTTACACAAGGTGCTGCACCACAAACCAAAACGCATATTCAGCGTGGATTACATGCAGGCTTGACACAGACAGAAGTGGTCGAGGCACTTTTACAATTAGCACCCTACATCGGTTTTCCAAGAGTGCAAAATGCTTTAACGATAGCCCAACAAGTCTTTGCAGAAAAAAGCTAAAGCATGTATAAAAAATAGAAGAAGGCTCATAATAAGAGAGGAACCACTTATTAATCTAATCTGATGGGGAGGATGCAGAATGAGTAGTAATAGTCAAACACCCAAAGACCAAGAATCTCAGGAAAGTCCGCCACAACTGTTGAAGGTTGAAGCTTCATAAATCTTAAGCCTAAAGGTGAAACAGACTATTCTGTTTTGCTATAGATTAAGAAGAAGTGTAAACCATACCAGTTAAAAATCAAATAGAAGCAATAAGTGTCCATGGATCCAGAATTATTCTGGGTCCTTTTTGTTTCTTATTTGGGGTCTAAAGTACTCAAGATATCCGCTCTAAATGAAATTCAAAGCGCTCCTAAGGAAGGGGTATCCGCTCTAAATGGAGTTCAAAGTGCTCCTAGGGGAGGAGAACCCGCTCTAAATGAAGTTCAAAGCACTACTAAGGGAAGGCTCCCGCCCTTATTGTGAAAAAACCTCTACTCAACACCATAAAAAATTCCTTCATTTGACATTAAAGAAAATCTGTATTACTATATACATAACAGATTTCTGTTTGGTTACAAGCAATACAGATTGGAGGGTTATTATGCAAATACAATTAGATCCAAACAGTGAATTGCAGCTATATAAACAATTGGCCAATCAAATAATAGAATGCATTGCGCAAGGTGAGCTGAAAAATGGTGATACTTTACCGTCTGTACGTTCGATGGCTACAGATCTAGGCATCAATGTTAGCACGGTCAGTAAAAGTTATCATGAGCTTGAAGAGAAGGGCTTAATTGAATTGAAGCCGAAAGCAAAAGCGGTCATTATTGGTGGTCAAAAGAGGGCGCTGGAAGAAACGGAGGTTGAAAAAGTCGAAAATGCCTTGAAGCCTATCATGGCGGAGGCTTTTGCGCGTGGCCTCGAGAAAGAGCAAATGACAAGTTTGTTCCAGCGAATTTTAAAACAATGGAAGTAGGGGTAGTATGCTTATAATTGTAGGCATCTTTATCATTGTCGGAATTATGGAAATGATGACACCACATTTAACAAGAAAAACACTTGTTTTTGGTGTTTCCATACCCGAACCATATGTCAAACATCCACAATTAAAGCTGTGGAAGAAGCATTATAGCCAAATCATCGCAGGGATTGCTGGCTTATTCCTAGTAGGTCAAATCGCTCTCTATCTTTCACCTATACAAGAGGAGAAGGTATCTTTAATTTCCTTTATCCTTTTGTATGTCATGCTCCTTTTATCATCAGGTCTTTACATGAGTTATCATGCTAAAACGAAAAAATTAAAGGTGCAGGAGCAGTGGGAGGCACAAATAAAAACAATATATGTGACAGATTTGTCTATCCGTCAGAAAGAGGAAACATTATCACCTATATTTTTTAGTGTACCCATTATCATCACACTTGCATTAATCGCTTTTACGTACATGAACTATGAGTCAATCCCTGAGGTTTTCGCGATACATTGGAATGGGGCAGGGGAGGTCGATGGTTGGACTCAAAAATCGCGGCTCTCAGTCATCAGTATGCCACTGATATTATTGGCAATACAAATTAGTTTTTTCATGATGAGTCAAGGCATGAAAAGTGCCAAAATTCAATTAAGTGCACAGGCCAAAGAAGCATCCATTCATCGGGAGTTAACTCAGCGTAAATACGGAAGCTGGTACCTGGCAGCTATTAATTTTAGTATGACAATTCTATTTGTTGTTTTACACTATACAACTGTTATTTTACAAGACCAAACAGCTCCCTACTTCTTCCCACTTTTTCTTGTCTTTAATGTCGTTACGTTGGGTGGTTTACTAGTGTTCATTTGGAAGCTCAGTAAAAGTAATGAACGTTTTGATGAGGTACATACAAATGAAACAGCTGCCACAGATGATCAATACTGGAAATGGGGTATTTTTTATTGCAATAAAAATGATCCATCCCTATTAGTGCCTAAAAAGTTCGGGATTGGTTGGACTGTTAATTTCGCGAACAAATGGTGTTACATCTTAATAGTGATTACGTTACTGCCAATTTTATTGGTGATTTTCATATAGAAAGGAAGATTAGATGAAAAAATGGTTATTGATTTGCTGTACAATTTTACTTTTAGCTGCCTGTGGGCAAAAAGAGGTCACTGCTCAACATCAAGGAACAAAGGGGACAAATGCAATGAATGAACAGTTTATTGGAAAATGGGAAGGGAATATTGAAACGCCAAACGGACCATTACCGATTATTATTGATTTAAAGAAGGAAAGTGGTACATTATCCGTGCCAGCACAGGGCTTATCTAATTTTCCGTTTCAAAGTGTGACGTATACAGGTGATAAAGTAAAAGTGTCCATAAATTTAAACGGCTCTGCTATTGCCATTAATGGCACAATCAAAAATGAACAAATAGAGGCTACATTTCAACAAAATGGTGGGAAATTTCCTTTAATACTAAAGGCTTATAAAGAGCAACCTGTTACCTATGACACATTAAAAATTCCCGTTCAAAACGGCAACTTAACGGTAGCTGTACAAAAGGCTTCCCCATCTCCATCACCAGTGGCACTGATAATAGCAGGATCGGGGCCAACTGATAAAGATGGTAATTCCGCTTTGGCTGGAAAAAATAATAGCTTGAAAATGTTGGCCGAAGGTTTAGCACAACAGGGCATTGCGACGGTGCGTTATGATAAGCGAGGACTTGGTGACAATCAAGCGCTCTTAACAAAGGAAGAGGATGGAACGTTTGACCAATACGTGGATGATGCTGTACAAATTATCCAAACATTGATGGCTGATAAAGCCTACACAAGTGTCCATATAATTGGCCATAGCGAAGGCTCACTCATTGGTTTGCTCGCGGCTCAAAAGACAGGCGTAGCATCCTTTGTCTCCTTAGCTGGTGCAGGTAGATCGTTAGATGAAGTGCTTTTAGAGCAATTAAAAGGTCAATTAGCACCAAAGCTTTTTAATGAATCCACGAATATTTTGACAGCTTTAAAGCAAGGGGAGCAAGTGAAAAATATTTCGCCAGAGCTACAGGCCCTTTTCCGTCCATCTGTACAGCCTTTTCTAATTTCCTTGCTAAAATATCAACCTGCTAATGAGCTTGCAAAAGTAAAAAGCCGTGTATTGTTAGTCCAAGGAACAACGGATTTACAAGTGAAGGAAGCCGATGCTGAGGCATTGAAGAAAGGCAAACAAGACTCAAAATTACTTTATCTAGCGGGTATGAATCACGTATTGAAAAAGGCACCGGCAGATCGCGCCAAAAACTTAGCAACCTATGCAGACCCTTCGCTGCCACTGCATGAAGAATTACTACCAGCAATTGAGCAATTTATTAAAAATGAAAAGTAGGATAATTAACCTTGGGAGTACTTGTCTATTTAATAATCATGCTGCCGTTTCTCATCTTCGCCATTGTTCTATCGCAAGGTAAAGGAGCTTTTCTACTTGAAGGCTTTCATACGATGGCACAGGAAAATAAAGAACAATATGATGAAAAGGCACTGGCAAGATTTATGGGAAAAATGATGTATGGCTACTGTTTTTGTGTCCTTTTATGGATACTAAACGAATTTTTCCATACACAATGGTTATTTCATGTAGGTCTTGTACTTTTTGTTGCCCTTACGATATTTTTATTGATCTATGCGAACACAAGTAATCGTTTCAAAAAATAGCATGTAAGAGAAAGTAGAACCATTTTATAATGGTTCTATTTTTTTGTAAGCGCTTTATGAAAATTCTTTAAAATCTAAATATTTGGAAAACCGTAATTTTAGTGTCGCGAATATGCTCGTTCACGCGCTGTTTTTCTTCTTTTCTGTAAAAATAGAATTTTAAGAATAATTAGTATTATTATAGATGACATTAAAAAATTACTAAGTTAGGAGAATTCTTTGATATGTCGCAAATGTTAGCACTGACGATAGTACTTGCTATTCTTTACATCGGAGATATCGTAGCAACAAGAACGAAGGCGTGGATTCCATCTGTGTTCGTCTGTGCGGTATTATTTTTAATTGGCTATTGGACATTCTTCCCGAAAGATATTGTTAGTATTGCCGGGATTGGTCCAGTCGTTGCCACGATGTTAATGTATTTATTAATTACGAATATGGGTACACTTCTGTCCCTTAAGGAATTGAAAAACCAGTGGAAAGCCATCGTTATTTCTTTAGCAGGTATTGTAGGCATCATCGCCATATTATTTACAATTGGTGCCTTGCTATTTGATTTAAAAACGATGATTGTTGCAGTTCCACCATTAGTCGGTGGTGTTGTGGCAGCGCTAGTGATGTCAGAAGGCGCTTCTGCAGCTGGCTTAGAGGATTTAGCCGTCTTTGCCATTGTAATTTATGTCATTCAAGGTTTTGCAGGATATCCCATCACGTCCATTGTATTGAAGCGTGAAGCAAAACGTTTATTAAAAGAACACCAGCAAGGGAATATACAATCGGTAACACAGGTAGAGGAAGATGTTGAACAGGCATCTGAGCAACCAAAATTATTTAGGAAAATTCCTCCCAAGTACAATACAGAATACTTTAAATTTTTCCGTTTAGCGCTTGTTGGATTATTAGCGTATGGTACATCTACAGCATTAGCACCTGTTGTGACAGTCAATGCGTTAGTGCTATGCCTAGTGTTTGGTGTCCTTGCATCGACATTTGGTTTTTTAGAAAGACAACCATTGCAAAAAGCAAATGGCTTCGGTTTTGCCATTATGGGGTTAATGCTCTTTATATTTGATGGCTTAAAACAGGCTTCCCCTGAAATGCTGATGCGTATTATTGTGCCATTAGTAGTGTCTATTGTCTTAGCAGTTATTGGTATGTATATTTTCTCTTTCATCGTAGGGAAAGTTTTAAAGGTCAGCCCGAATTTAGCGTTTGCTGTATCCTTAACAGCGCTCTATGGGTTCCCCGCAGATTATATTTTAACGAATGAAGTAGTGAAATCGTCCACAGCCGATCAAAAAGAACGAGAAATGCTGTTAAGTCATATGTTACCACCGATGCTTGTGGGAGGTTTCATTAGTGTAACGATAACATCTGTGATTTTAGCGGGTATTTTTGTCAATTGGCTATAAAGAAGGAGAGAGTCAGCATGAATAAAATGAAAGAAATTATTGCGGAATTAAATAGTGAGCTTGTGGCAATTCGTCAAAAATTGCACAGTGAGCCAGAGCTTTCTTGGGAAGAATATGAAACAACGAATTATGTAGCAGCATATTTAGATAACCTGGGTATTCCATATAGACGAACAGAGCCAACAGGCATTATTGCGGAGTTAAAAGGGGGCAAGGAAGGAAAAACCGTTGCCTTACGTGCAGATATGGATGCATTGTCAGTTTATGAAATACGAGAAGATATTCCGTATCGCTCTAAAACGGATGGTAAGATGCATGCCTGTGGTCATGATGCGCATACAGCCATGTTGCTGATTGCAGCTAAGACATTACATACGGTACAAGAAGAAATTGAGGGAACAGTTCGTTTTATTTTCCAGCCAGCGGAAGAAGTAGCTACAGGCGCAAAAGCGATGGTAGAGCAAGGAGCAATGAAAGGTGTAGATAACGTCTTTGGTATTCATATTTGGTCACAAATTGACACAGGGAAAATTCAGTGTAATAGAGGTCCTGCCTTTGCCTCTGCTGATATTTTCAAAGTGCGCTTTAAAGGGCAGGGCGGTCATGCCGCAGTACCACATGATGCCATTGATGCCGTGATGATTGCTTCAACGTTTGCTTTGAATGTCCAAACAGTTGTGGCACGTACAGTCAATCCACTTCAACCTGCCGTTCTTACAATTGGAAAAATGGAGGTTGGCACACGCTTTAATGTAATTGCAGAAGATGCCATTTTAGAAGGGACTGTGCGTTGTTTTGATAAAGAGGTTCGTTCACATATCGAAACGCAAATTCGTCATTATGCTGACCAGATTGCCTCACTTTATGGTGGCACAGCAGAGGTCGTTTATGAATATGGTACACAAGCCGTCAACAATGATGTGGCGAGTGCCAGCTTAGTCGAGCGCCTTGCAGCTGAACATTTTGGCGCGGATGCTTATCATATTGATGATCCGACAATGGGTGGAGAAGACTTTAGCTTTTACTTAGATGAAGTACCTGGCTGTTTTGCTCTAGTAGGCTCAGGCAATACAGAAAAGGATACACGCTGGGCACATCATAACGGCCATTTTACTATCGATGAAGATGGTTTGCGCGTTGGAGCCGAATTATATGTACAATATGCGTTAACTTGGTTAAGCGAAAACTAATAAAGTGAAGTAAATAAGCTTCTTATGAAATTAGTATAAATTCACCTTAACTGGTCATAATAAAGAAGATTTCACTTATGAAATCTATAATGATGAGGAGGATGAAAAATGAGTAGGTTCGAACAACTAGACCCCAAATCTCAAAAAATCCACCGCAACTGGTCAAGGATTAAGCGATCAAAATCGCAAGTAAATGGTGAAACGGAGATTACTCTCCATAACCGTCTCTTGCGAAGTGAAGCAAAGGCCCGTCAGTTTTAATCATGCTAGAAAAGTAAGTGTCATCAAGCCCAGAAAAAATTCTGGGTTTTTCTTTATGACTAAGAAAGATGTATTATATTGTAAGGAAGTAATTTCTAACAGAAAAGGAGGGGAAAGCTATGATTAATCCTATTCCCATTTATCTACAGCAATTTGCAGGAAACGTCCAAATTATAGATGACGTTGAATCCCAGTTTCAGCTTCATTCTAGTGCAGGCAATGAACAATTTGAAATTTGGTATTACGGTGATTTGCTAATGATTGAAGGGGAGGAAATGCCTTATATTACAGGCTCAACCGCTAGAATCGTTGCTAAAGATCCTTTATCCGCCGAGGAAATTTTGCTCTTTGATGCGACGCTACATGGTTATAATGCGCTATTTTGTGAGGCGTATACAGAGAATCACCGTGACAACCGTCCACTAGAAAAATATAATTTACCCGAAACAAAAGTCGTATTATCATTTTTCTATAACATCGACTATGACGAAGAAATAGACGACTATGAGGTAGATGAACAAGAAAATGTTCAACTTATAAATGGAGAAACCACTAACTGGGAAACGATTAAAAGAAATGGCTATGATGCATTTGCTTTTTATTTTAAAAAAGAAGATGGAACACTTTTAGCATTTGCTGAAGAAGAACTAGCCTAATAGGAAGGGATTTTCGCGAAATGCAACTCATACAATTTACACAAGATTTAGCAAATCCAATTCATCAATACCAATCCATCGATACATTTTATAGAAAAATCACGAAAACGGAAGTACCTACGATGATTGGTTTCATCTATATTGAGCCAGGCGGTGTGGTTGGTTTGCATGACGCCCCCATTCCACAGCTATTTATCGTTATTAATGGAGAGGGATGGATTAGTGGTGAAGATGGTGAAAAAATCACGATAAAAACTGGACAGGGAGTACTATGGCATCAAGGACAGGCACATGAATCTGGTAGTATAACGGGCTTAACAGCACTTGTTATCCAAGCGGAGCAGATAAATCTTACATAAATAAAAGTGTAACGGTAGTTGCAAGAACCGTTACACTTTTTCATATTGTTTAACCAATTTAACTGTTTTAAGTAGATGGCCATCAAATTGTTCATCAAATTCTTCTATTGCTACAAATCTCTTTGCTTGATAAAAATGCATACCAAGTTTATTTTCTTTCTCTACACAAACAAATAAAGACGATAGATTTGGGAGCATGCGTAGTCCTTCCTGTAAAAGTGCAGTACCCACGCCCTTACCATGCATATCAGGATGTAAATAAATCGCATGTAGCTCCGCCTCACCTTGTGTTACATTTGAAAAATTAGCAAAGCCTACTAGCCATTCATCAAAAATTGCAACGAGAAACGGACTATTGATAAGACGTTCGATTAATCGTTCTCGACTATAAGCTAGTTGTAAAAAACGATCTTGAATGTCACGTGGAATGATTCCTTCGTATGTATGATGCCAGCTTATTCTAGCAATTTCTTGTACAAAAGTAATGTCATTTTCTTGCATCTGTCGTATAATAAGTGTCAACACTTTTCACCTGCTATTCCAATTTTTCTCTTTATTGTAACATTCAATCATTCAAAGGGGGTCACTTTCATGCAAGTAATTGAAAAAGCTTTTGGCTATATCACGAGAACGCATGAGGATCAATTACAGGTACTCGTATTTGAACAGAATTCAGTTGGGGCAGGTATCCAGGTGCCCAAAGGTACGGTTGAGGAAGGGGAAACACCTTTAGATGCTGTGAAACGTGAAATGCTAGAAGAAACAGGTCTAACCACACTTGTCGTTCAAGCGCTAATAGCACAGGATTATTTTAACCATCCATCAGGTGTTTTACAGAAACGGTATTTTTATCATTTAACATCCGATGAAACACGGGATGCATGGCAACATCATCCAACAGGCTTAAACGAAGGGGATTTAATCTTTTCATTCTATTGGATTTCAGCTGAGCAAGATGCCCTGCTAGCAAAGGGGCATGGCGATTATTTATACCGATTGTTAGCAAAGGTGAGAAATTGAACCTATCATAATAAAACCGCGTCAATTGGACGCGGTTTTTATGTTGATTCAATTAAGCCTTGGCAGCAATCTCTAGGGCTTGTGCAAAATCAGCAATTAAATCATCAACATGCTCAAGTCCTACAGAAAAACGTAGAAGACCATCTGTGATGCCTCGTTTAGCACGCTCTTCAGGCTCCATAGCAGCATGACTCATTTTTGCAGGGTAAGAAAGGATAGATTCTACTCCTCCAAGAGAGACCGCAAATACTGGAATTGTCATCGCCTCAACCAATGCCTTTGCAGCTGTATAGCTTGGTAGTCGGAAGGATAAAACGGCCCCAGGACTTGTGCTTTGACGTTGATGAATAGCGTAGCCAGGGTGTGAAGCAAGCCCTGGATAGTAGACCTGCTCAACTAGTGGATTGCTAGCCAAATACACAGCAATTTTTTGTGCAGATTCAGCAGAACGACTAAAACGTACATCTGTTGTTTTGATGTTTTGTAGTAGTGTGAATGAATCCTGTACACCTAAAATATTACCGAATGAATTTTGGATAAAGTAGAGATCCTGACCTAGCTTTTCATCGGCAGTAACCGTTAAGCCAGCAATAATATCAGAATGTCCAGATAAAAACTTCGTTGCACTATGAATGACGACATCTACACCAAGTTCTAGTGGGCGTTGGTGTAACGGTGTCATAAAAGTATTATCCAAGAATGTGAGGCAGTGGTGTTGCTTAGCAAGCGCCACTACACCACGAATATCTGTAATGCCTAACGTTGGATTTGATGGTGTTTCCATATAAAGTAGTTTTGTAGCTGGCGTGATTGCTGCTTCTACAGCTGCTAGATCCGTAAAATCTACAAATGTATGGGAAATCCCAAAGCGCGGCAACACCTTTGTTACAAAACGATAGGTTCCACCATAAACATCCTCAGTCATGACGATATGATCTCCCTGCGATAACAGCATTAATGCTGCTGATACGGCAGCGATACCAGATGAAAATGCATGGGCACGAACGCCACCCTCAAGCTCTGCTACAGCTTTTTCTAACGCATCTCTTGTAGGGTTGCCTGAACGAGCATAATCATATTCTCCAAATTCATCTATACTTTCTTGATGGAAAGTAGACGACAGATACATCGGGACGTTAACAGCCCCTTTTTTATTACTATAGCCATCACGAACACCTGCGTGAATGAGGCTTGTTTCAATACGGTGCTTCATCAATTACGCCTCTTTTCTAAGGATATCAAACACTTGTCGTAAGTCTGCCATTAAATCTTCTGCTTCCTCAATGCCAACAGAGAAGCGTAATAAACGATCACAAACGCCACGCTCCACACGCTCTTCATAAGGCATATCTGCATGTGTTTGTGTAGCAGGATACGTAATAAAGCTTTCGACACCGCCAAGACTTTCAGCAAAAGTAATTAACTTTAAGTTACGAAGGAATGGGTCAATCCACTCAGGCTTTTGCAAGCGGAATGACAGCATGCCACCTTTTCCAGTATAAAGGACATCGGTCACTAACTCTTCTTCCTCTAAGTAAGCAGCAATTGCCTTCGCATTGGCATCATGTTGCTTTAAGCGTAGATGCATTGTTTTTAGACCACGAATAAGTAACCATGAATCCATAGCTCCTAGCACCATACCACTACCATTATGAATAAAGCCAATGCGTTCGGCTAATTCTGTGCCTTTAGCAACCACTAGCCCAGCTAAAACATCATTATGACCACCAATATACTTCGTTGCAGAATGAAGCACAATATCTGCGCCTAATTCAATAGGGCGTTGGAAGTATGGCGTATAAAATGTATTATCCACAATTAGCCATGCCCCATGCTTATGTGCTAACTCCGCATACACTTGTAAATCAAACTCCTGCATAAGTGGATTTGTTGGTGTTTCAATAAATATTGCACGGGTATTTTCATTCATCAATGCTTCCACCTGTTCAACCGATTCAAATTTTGAATAAACAGGCTTAATATTATAAGTATCTTGGAAGAAGTTAAATAGTCTATATGTACCACCATATAAATCATCTGGCACGACTAATTCATCGCCTGGTTTAAATAGGGATAACACCAATTGAATGGCAGCCATCCCGGAACTACAGGCAAAGCCCATATCGCCACCCTCTAAATCAGCAATTCCTGCTTCTAAAAGAGCACGTGTTGGATTTTTTGTACGTGTATAGTCAAAACCAGTAGATTCACCAATCCCAGTATGTTTATAAGCAGTCGATAAGTGAATGGGTGGGCTCACAGCTCCTGTTGCTGGGTCACTTAAATTACCAAGTTGTACAAGCTTTGTTTCTATACTTCTGTTTAATGTCATGACGTCACTCTTTTCTTCAATATTATTAAAAGCAACAGCTTTCGCTTTCAATTTAATAGTATTCTCAATAATTGTTACCAATTTAACATGGATACTAAAGAAGAACAAGGTGATTTCTGAAAATTAGCTAGATTATTTATAGTTAATCACCTAGGAATAGTAGGAGATTAACTGTGGCTTTATGCGAAATAAATAGTTTCTAAGTTAGCGAATAGAAGATAGAAAGTAGCGGTTAGAACGTGAAAAGTAGTGGATACAACGCGAAAAGTGGCGGATAGAACAGACAAAGTGAGGGATAGGTTTTGAAGTAGCGGATAGAACGTAAAAAGTGGTGGATACAACGTGAAAAGTGGCGGATAGAACAGACAAAGTGAGGGATAGGTTTGAAGTAGCAGTTAGAACATGAAAAGTAGTGGATACAACGTGAAAAGTGGCGGATAGAACAGACAAAGTGAGGGATAGGTTTTGAAGTAGCGGTTAGAACGTGAAAAGTAGTGGATACAACGTGAAAAGTGGCGGATAGAACAG
This sequence comes from Lysinibacillus sp. 1 U-2021, assembly GCF_029916965.1. Taxonomy (NCBI): domain Bacteria; kingdom Bacillati; phylum Bacillota; class Bacilli; order Caryophanales; family Bacillaceae; genus Lysinibacillus; species Lysinibacillus sp. 1 U-2021. The sequence continues at coordinate 1,820,793 of NZ_CP123966.1, read as the reverse complement.
ACAAAGTGAGGGATAGGTTTTGAAGTAGCGGTTAGAACGTGAAAAGTAGCGGATACAACGTGAAAAGTGGCGGATAGAACAGACAAAGTGAGGGATAGGTTTTGAAGTAGCGGATAGAACACAAAAAGTAAAGGATGCAAAATAAAAACATCTGCCTCCTTTGAGAGACAGATGCTTTAACAACATGTTAGGCTTGTTCTTTTTTTAGCAAGTCGCGAATTTCTTTGAGAAGCTCTTCTTTGGCATCGAGTTCAGGTGCTGGTTCTTCCACGACTGCTTCTTCTTTTTTACGTGTGAGCTTTGTCATAATTCGTAAGGCCATAAAAATGGCAAATGCTATGATTAAAAAATCAATGATGGATTGTAGAAATACACCAAAATTGATTTGGGCTTCACCTGAGCCAAAAACAAAACTCTTTGTTAAATCAATACCACCTGTTAAAACACCGACTAATGGCATGATGATATTTTCAACTAAGGAGGTAACAATTTTACCGAAAGCACCACCAATAACTACTGCTACTGCTAGATCGACAATATTGCCTTTCATCGCAAATTCTTTAAAGTCTTTCCACAAAATAAATTCCTCCCTATTAATAACCAATAAACGAATCAATCTGTATTTTACTATATTTTTACCAAACCTTTCAACTGCTTTCATGGTGGAAATGATGTACTTTCATAGATGTGGAAGACTTCAATCTTTCAAAATGAAAAGATATACTGCACATGACGGAAAATTTGGTAATATAGAAAAAGAATACTAGATTAGGTGTGACGTATGGCAAAGAAAAAGAATAACAAACCCATGTTATCACCCGCGACAAAATTGGGTATGATAGCATTATTGATTCCAATTGCAATTACCGTGTATGTCCTCACGTTTTTTACTTGGAAAGAGCTTCAAACATTACCGATATTCGAAAAGCTTGTCCAGCAAAAGGCAATTGAGGAGATTCAACAGCATTTCGATATGAAAATTCCTGAGCAATACATTCCCGTTTATGTAGCTGCAGAAGAAAAATATGGTGTACCCTGGACATTACTTGCTGCTCATCATCGTATTGAAACACGGTTTTCTACGGTAAAATCAATGGTATCATCTGCTGGGGCAGAGGGGCATATGCAATTCATGCCCTGTACATTCGTTGGCTGGCAGCATCCTACATGCTCAGGTTTAGGTAAAGGAAGTATCACGAAAACTGAATTAATGAGTCCTGAGACAATTGCTAAATACGGAGGATATGGTGTTGACGCAAATGGGGATGGAATAGCCGATCCTTATGATATAGAGGATGCAGTATTTAGTGCTGCGAATTACTTATCTAAATACGGTGCTGCGACAGGGAATATTAAGAAAGCTGTTTATCAATACAACCATAGCGAGAAATATGTTGAGGATGTGTTATATTACTACCAGTTGTATGATGATTTTCACGATGAGCTCCAAGCAGCTGTTCTTTTACATGGAAAATAATAAAGAGCCATCACACTGGATGGCTCTTCATTACATATTTAAGTTGCTTTACGCATACCTTTTAAAATAAGGCTGACGATAAAGATCAACACGATGGCACCGATTAGTGCTGGGAACACGTAGAAATCACTTACTCTCCAGCCCCAGTTCCCTAAAACCATACTACCAATCCAAGAACCGACAATCCCTGCAATAATATTCCCGATGATGCCGCCTGGTACATCTTTACCTAAAATGACGCCAGCTAACCATCCAAGAATTCCTCCAATAATTAAATACCAAATGAAACTAATCATTACTTTCATCTCCTTAAATTTAAGATATAATGGCGATTACTTAGTTATACCCTGAATGGAGTAGATTAAACACTGTGATTTGTTTAGTAATTATTACATGTTGTAAATAAGGCTGTAGACAAATGAATGCAGCTCCTTTGCTGTGCTCACTTTATAGCTAATCCAACTGCATAAATTACTGTGAAAATGTCCACATTAACTACAATTACTTCTATATTGTACATACACCGATTATCGCTTACTTCTATAGTATGTTCATGCATTCAATTCGTACCAGAAATGAATGAAACGCCAGTAACAATAAAAAACAGCCATTTAACTAAATTATTTACTACAATAGCCATTTCATTCGTGAAAAAATACATTATTTATTGAAACAGAATGTCAATTCCCTGTACAATTCCTTATTTTTGGGGAGAATTTTTAGAGTAGAGAAAGAAAAATGGGTAAATTTCCACTTTTTAATAGTTTGAAAATTCTGTATAAAGGAATTATAATGTAGAAAAGGAGCGTGGTCGTATGAATATGGCTGTTATGAAACGTTTAAATCGTCAAGGGTTTTTAATTGCTGGTTTGCATTTATTAGTGATGCTAAATCTTGCAGCTGAATTCTTATACGCATCGTAATCAACTTAATAGAAAGGTGAATAAAATGTTTATCCCCTATTAAAACAACCGTGTAGTCTTATTGTAAAACAGGCTCACGGTTGTTTTATTATGCTTAATTAACTGAAAAAAGGAATTGTTCTGCTAAATGTCTAATACATAGTTTATACAAGGGAGTGATGAAATGACGTCAAGATTGGATCAAGCATTTTGTGATTTGGAAAGACCATTTGCATGGTTAGATTTAGATGCACTAGATAAAAATATACAAATGGTTCAAGATGCTTGTGGTGGAAAACAAATTCGTATTGCAACAAAATCGATTCGTTCTATTGAGGTCCTTCGTTATATACAGAAAAAACTTGTGAATGTTGTGGGGGTTATGACATTTACTGCAGCAGAGACCCTTTTTTTATTGGAGCAGCAGTTTGATGACTTATTGCTTGGCTATCCAGTAATGGAGGAAGCAATGATTCGTCGATTGTTGCATTTTGTAAAGGAAGGAAAAATCGTTACCTTTATGGTAGACAGAGCAGAACATATCCAACTATTGGCGAAATTAGGACAAGAGATTGGCGTACGTGTACAGGTTTGTATTGATCTTAATGTTTCTAATGATTTTAAAGTATTGTATTTTGGAACAAAACGTTCGTCATTGTCTTCTCTTGAAACGTTGACACCTTTTTTACAAACCATTCAAAATACCCCTGTAATTGAAGTGGTAGGAGCGATGGGCTATGAGGCACAAATAGCAGGGGTTGGCAATCGTCCTGCAAATGCTTTAAAAGGTAGAATCATAGAAGCCATGCAAGTACAAGCCAAAAAGCAAGTAACGCAGTTTCGTCGATTAGCGATCGCCCATATCAAGGCCTATTTTCCCAATCTGCGCTTTGTGAATGGTGGAGGATCGGGAAGTATGACGTACACCAATCAACAGAAGGAAGTAACGGAAATTACAGTTGGCTCAGCTTTTTATGCACCTGCATTGTTCGATCAATTTACACATTTACAGCTAGAAAAGGCTGCTGGATTTGCCTTACGTGTAACAAGAATGCCGGAAAAAAATATCGTTGTTTGTCATGGGGGAGGCTACACGGCTTCTGGAGCCATTGGGATGGATCGTTTGCCTGTATTCTATGACCCTACTACTTTTGCATATCTTAGCCTAGAAGGCGCAGGGGAAGTGCAAACACCCATTAAGGTCAAAGGGAAGAGTGTCCATATTGGCGATACCATTTATTTTCGACATGCGAAGGCTGGAGAGCTTTGTGAGCGTTTTCAGGTCCTCCATGCTATTCGTGGGAACAAGTATGCAGGACATTACACAACATATAGGGGGGATGGACAATGTTTTCTATAGAAAAATGGCGAAATGGTGAAAAGTGGACAAACTGGGCTGGTAATGTTATTTCCTATCCGAGTGAAATCTATTTACCACACTCTATTGATGAAGTTTCAGCAATTGTGAAGCATGCGTGTCAATCAGGAAAGACAATCCGTGTCACAGGTGCTGCTCATTCTTTTAGCGCTGTGGCTATGCCTGAGCATATAGCCATTTCCTTACATAATCTGCGTGGATTAATCGCTGTGAATGAGGAAAGGCAGGAGGCAACATTATGGGCGGGGACCTACCTATATGAAATTGGACCAATGCTAGCGAAACACGGTTTTGCGTTAATCAATATGGGCGATATACAGGAGCAAACCATAGCAGGAGCAGTGTCAACTGGCACACATGGTACAGGGGTTACACTTGGTTCTCTATCGTCAGCTGTCCAGGCATGGGGATTTGTAGACGGTACGGGTACTTATCAGGAACATAGGAGAGGTATGGATGATTTATCTGAAGCACTGCATGTATCTCTTGGGATGCTAGGTGTTCTGGTCAAAGTAACGATTAAAGTCATACCACTATATGGTTTGCATTATGTGGGGGCAAGAGAAACATTAACAAATGGTCTCTCGTTATTTGCGGGGGATATTCGTCAACATCGTCATGTGGAGTGGTTTTATTTCCCTGGTAGTGAAACAATTCAAGTAAAACGGATGAACGCGGTCGCGCCTGTCTTTCAAAGTGAATGGAATAAAAAAATAGAAACGTTAAAGCTACAAATAGTAGAAAATGGTGCTTTCTTTGCGATGTCAGAGCTTTGTAAGTGGAAACCAGGTTTAAGTGGTGCCATGAGCAAAATAGCGGCTGCCAATGTGGTAGAAAGTGAAAAAGTAGGGATAAGCTATGAAATTTATCCCTCACCTCGTAGCGTGAAGTTCCAAGAGAGTGAATATGCCATCCCACTATCACAGTTTGCAGCTTGTTTGGAGGAAATCCATGCAACCTTTAAAAAAGGGACTTTTAATGTTCATTTTCCTTTAGAGTGTCGAACAACTGCAGGCGAAGCAGGTTTTTTAAGTCCAACACAAGGGCGTGAGTCGGCTTTTATAGCCTTTCATATGTATAAGGGAATGGCAGAAGAGCCTTACTTTAAATGGGTGCATACATTGATGCAAAAATATGAAGGTCGTCCTCACTGGGGAAAACAACATCATTTAACAGCGCAAACGGTCTATGCGTTGTATCCAGAGATTGAAAAGTTTTTAAGCATTCGACACCAATATGATCCTGAACAAGTATTTTTTACAGGATACTTAAAAAAATTGTTTCTATTGTAAGCGTTATCTCTAGGGTTGGATGATTTAAGTTATTCAAATATATGGGAATTATTTATTTACTTATTGTTGTTTATTATTGAAAAATTAAAATTTGAACGAAATGTCAAAATTTTTATCAAAACGAGATAAAACTGATGCTTAATCAGCATGTAAACGATTTCAATTTTGACAGATTTTTTGAATTGTTTAAACAATTCAAAAAATACTGTTGACGAGACCTTTTTTTCGTACTATGATAACAACAATTTAACACGTTCGTTACAGCGGTAATCGTCTAAGAGACTATTACTCTATAAACAAAAATTAAAAAGACAGAACATTTTGTCTATAGAAACGAACATAGTATGGATAGCAATGAGGGGCGTTTAAAATGAGAAGTGACATGATTAAAGTAGGCGTAGATCGAGCGCCACATCGAAGTCTTTTATATGCAACAGGCAAAGTAAAAGCAAAAGATCTAGGCAAACCATTTATTGGGGTTTGTAACTCTTATATCGACATAATACCAGGTCACGTTCATTTACGTACGTTCGCTGATGTAGTGAAAGAAGCTATTATTGAAGCGGGTGGTATTCCATTCGAATTTAATACAATTGGTGTCGATGATGGTATTGCAATGGGGCATATTGGTATGCGTTATTCCTTACCAAGTCGTGAAATTATAGCAGACTCTGCTGAAACAGTTATTAATGCACATTGGTTTGATGGCGTATTTTATATTCCAAACTGTGACAAAATTACACCAGGAATGCTTATGGCAGCGGTTCGTACGAATGTACCATCTATCTTTGTTTCAGGTGGTCCAATGGAGGCAGGAACTTCTGCAGCAGGGAAACAGCTTTCCTTAACATCTGTGTTTGAAGGTGTAGGAGCACACAAATCAGGAAAAATGTCTGCGGAAGAGCTGTTGGATATTGAGAATAATGCTTGTCCGACGTGTGGTTCATGCTCAGGCATGTTTACAGCAAATTCCATGAACTGCTTAATGGAAATGCTTGGTGTTGCTTTACCTGGAAATGGTACAATCGTTGCCACTTCTGAAGAGCGTCACAAGCTGATTAAAGAAGCAGCTAAGCAATTAATTCGCATGGTCAAGGAAGACGTTAAACCTCGCGATATTATTACAAAAGAGGCAATTGATGATGCTTTTGCTCTTGATATGGCAATGGGGGGCTCCACAAATACAGTTCTTCATACATTAGCAATTGCCAATGAAGCCGAAATAGATTACAACATTGAAGATATTAATAAAGTAGCGGAAAGAGTGCCTTATTTAGCAAAAATCATGCCTGCTTCAGATATTTCAATGGATGATATTAATAAAGCGGGTGGAGTAAGTGCCATTATTAATGAATTAACATCTATTCCAGGTGCTATTCATCCAGACCGTCCAACCGTAGCAGGCGTTACAATGGGTGAGCTTGTCAAAGATTATCACATCACGAATGATCAAGTCATTCGAACAAAAGACAATCCATATAGTGCTGTAGGTGGATTATCCGTTTTATTCGGTAACATCGCACCAGATGGCTCTGTTATTAAAGTAGGGGCCGTTGATCCTTCTATCAAAGTATTCAAGGGCGAGGCAATTGTTTTTGATTCACAAGAAGCAGCACAAGAAAACATTGATAATGGAACGGTGAAAGAGGGCCATGTAGTCGTCATTCGCTATGAAGGACCTAAGGGTGGCCCAGGGATGCCAGAAATGCTTGCACCAACATCTGCCATTCAAGGTCGAGGCCTTGGTACAAAGGTTGCATTAATTACAGATGGTCGTTTCTCAGGTGCATCTCGTGGTATTTCAATTGGCCATATTTCACCAGAAGCTGCTGAAGGCGGTCCAATCGCTTTAGTAGAAAACGGAGATATTATCGAAATTGATCTACCAAATCGTACGATTAATTTACAAGTTTCAGATGAAGTTTTAGCTGAACGTCGTGCAAAATTACCAGTCTTTGAGCCAAAAATCAAACGGGGTTGGTTAGCAAGATATTCAAAATTAGTGACGAGCGCTTCCACTGGAGGCGTAATGAAAATTTAACAACTAGATAAATAAAAACGTTGATGAGGTTAAAGGTTCTAGAGCCTTGTATCTACCAGAGAGCCGGTCGTGCTGGAAGCCGGCGATACAACTAGATCCGACATCCCCTCGGAGTGGGCTATTAAACGTGTTAACACCATTAGATAGCTCCGGGCATAGTCGAAAGTGCTCGTTATTAATGAATAAATGTTTTATGGCACTATATTGGATGCGATGTCTTTCGCATTGGTGCATAAATGCTGTCATTTATTCGCGAGGTAGCAATTATTTGCTATAAAAAAGGGTGGTACCATGGAAAGTCTTTTTCATCCCTACGTAAGGTAGTTCTTTGCGTGTGGAGAAAAAGGCTTTTTATTATTTTCACGATGCAATTGAACAGCCTCTCAACGAAAAGGATGAGAGGAATAGTCAATCCAGCTATTGACACTTCACTAATCTACAACACTGATGTGTGAGTTTGAAAGAAATGAAGGAGGCATAATTTGATGAGTGCGAATGTTTCAATCAATGAACAAGAACAATTAGCTACAACAGCAACAGCTGAACAAACCTATCAAGCAAAGGACGGTGCAGATGTATTAGTGCAGGCATTGCACGATCAAGGGGTTGAAATTGTCTTTGGCTATCCAGGAGGAGCCGTATTACAAATTTATGATGCGATGTATAAAAACCCAATTCGCCATATTTTAACAAGACATGAACAGGGTGCTATTCATGCGGCGGAAGGCTATGCTCGTGTTTCAGGTAAAACGGGCGTTGTTATTGCCACAAGTGGACCTGGTGCAACAAACCTTGTAACAGGTATTGCGGATGCCATGATCGACTCTATTCCATTGGTTGTTTTTACAGGACAGGTTGCGACATCTGTGATCGGAACAGATGCTTTCCAAGAAGCCGATATTATGGGGATTACAACACCGATTACAAAGCACAACTATCAGGTGCAGGATGTCAATGATATTCCCCGCATTGTGAAGGAAGCTTTCCATATCGCTAGCACAGGTCGTAAGGGACCAGTTGTCGTGGATTTCCCAAAAAACGTTTCCCAAATGTTGTTTGATGTAGAGAATCCACCGCAAGCACCTGATGAAATTTATTTACCAGGCTATCAGCCAACATATAAACCAAATTATCTACAAGTCCAAAAGGCGATTCAAGCCATTTCATTGGCAAAAAACCCAATCATCTTAGCGGGTGCAGGTGTTCTTTTTGCGGATGCACGTGAGGAATTAACGACTTTCGCAGAAAAATATCGTATTCCAGTAACGAACACATTGCTAGGATTGGGCTCCATCCATGGTGAACATGACTTATTCCTTGGGATGGCTGGGATGCATGGTACAGCTACAGCAAATACAGCGATCACAAAATCGGATTTATTACTCAATATTGGGGCACGATTTGATGATCGTCTAACAGGTAATCTAGCTACATTTGCACCAAATGCAACGATTATCCATATCGATATTGATCCTGCTGAAATTGGCAAAAATGTACCGACAGATATTCCAATTGTTGCTGATGCCAAGGAGGCTTTAAAAGCCCTATTGAAAAAGGATTTCCAAGGTCCTGATACAGCCGATTGGTTAGCTTATTTAAGGAATCATGCAATGGAATATCCATTATGGTATTGCAAGGATACAAATACGCAAGAAATCCTACCACAAGAGGCATTGCAATTAGTGCACAAGGTAACTGAAGGGAATGCCATTGTGACGACAGATGTTGGGCAGCATCAAATGTGGGCAGCACAATATTATCATTTAAATAATGATCATGCATGGGTAACGTCTGGTGGACTTGGTACGATGGGCTTCGGCTTCCCGGCCGCAATTGGCGCCCAATTTGCGAAGCCAGACAAAAAAGTTATTTCGATTGTAGGAGATGCAGGATTCCAAATGACGGCACAGGAGCTATCCATCCTACAGGAATTTAACTTACCAGTAAAAATAGTGATTTTGAATAATAGCTGTCTAGGCATGGTGCGTCAATGGCAACAAACATTCTATGAAGAGCGCTATTCATCATCACTGATGCCGATCCAACCAGATTTTGTTAAGTTAGCTGATGCTTATGACATTAAAGGCTATCGTATTAACACAATCGATGAAGCAGAGTCTATTTTCCGTGAGGCACTGCTGTCTGATGAGCCAGTATTAATTGACTGTCGAGTGAAACAGCTTGAATGTGTTTACCCAATGGTAGCACCTGGCAAAGGCTTACATGAAATGATTGGGGTGAAAAAGAATTGAAACGAGTAATTACCGTAACTGTGATTAACCAAAGTGGTGTATTAAACCGTTTGACAGGTTTATTGATGAAGCGTCAGTTCAATATTGAATCGATTACAGTAGGTCATACGGAGCAACCGAATTTTTCAAAGATGACCTTCGTTGTTAACGTAGAGGACGAACGCAAAATTGAGCAGCTAGTGAAACAGTTATCCAAGCAAATTGATGTGTTAAAGGTCAATGACATAACCGATAAATCGATTGTTCTGCGAGAGCTAGCACTAGTAAAGGTGATTTCCCCACCAAATTTACGTTTGGAAATGAATTCAATTGTTGAGCCGTTCCGAGCCCAAATTATTGATACAGCCAAAAATGTTGTGACATATCAAGTAGTAGGACATCCAGAGAAGATTGATGCCTTCATCGAACTCATTCGACCGTATGGCATTAAAGAACTTACACGTACAGGAGCAACTGCCTCCGTTCGTGAAACACAAAAAGTCTCAAACCCGCAGCTCTCTATTTTAAAATAGTTTGCATATAAAAATAAATAGCTTTATAGACAAAGCAAGAATCTAAAGCTATAAAAAACAAAACATATTCTAGGAGGAAATTAACTATGGCTACAATGTACTATGAGCAAAATATCAACGAGGACGTATTAAAAGGAAAGAAAATCGCAATTATCGGTTACGGTTCACAAGGTCATGCACATGCTTTAAACCTTAAAGAATCAGGTTTTGACGTGGTAGTAGGCGTTCGTCCAGGTGGATCTTTCGATGCGGCAAAAGCAGATGGTATTGACGTAAAAACAGTAGCTGAAGCTGCACAAGAAGCAGATGTTATCCAAATTCTATTACCAGATGAGCGTCAAAAAGCAGTTTATGAAGCGGAAATTGCGCCACATTTACAAGCTGGTAAAGCATTGATGTTTGCACACGGCTTCAATATCCATTTCGGTCAAATTACACCACCAGCAGACGTTGACGTATTTTTAGTAGCACCAAAAGGACCAGGACATCTAGTTCGTCGTCAATTCCAAGAAGGTGCTGGGGTACCAGGACTATTCGCTATTCACCAAGATGCTACAGGCCAAGCAAAAGATTTAGCGCTTGCGTATGGTAAAGGAATCGGTGCTGCACGTGGTGGGCTTCTTGAAACAACATTCAAAGAAGAAACAGAGACAGATTTATTTGGTGAACAAGCGGTACTTTGTGGTGGTGCAACACAGCTAGTAAGAGCAGGATTCGAAACATTAGTAGAAGCTGGTTATCAACCAGAATTAGCCTACTTTGAAACACTACATGAGCTTAAATTAATTGTTGACCTAATGTTTGAGGGCGGTATGGCAACAATGCGCTACTCAGTTTCAGATACAGCAGAGTGGGGAGATTATGTGGCAGGACCACGCATCATCGATGAGTCTGTAAAAGCTCGTATGAAAGATGTATTAACAGATATCCAAGATGGTACATTTGCTCGTCGTTGGATTCAAGAAAATGAAAATGGTCGTCCAGAATATACAAAATTCAAAGAAGCTGGTGCGAACCATCAAATCGAAGAAGTAGGCGCTAAACTACGTGCTATGATGCCATTCATCAACGAAGGTAAAGAAAAAGTTGTGAGAGAAGTGGCGACAAGTGCGAAAAATTGATATTTTCGATACTACGCTTCGCGATGGTGAACAATCTGCTGGGATTAACTTAAACACAGCTGAGAAGATTGAAATTGCCAAACAATTAGAGCGCCTTGGTGTGACAATTATCGAAGCAGGATTTCCTGCTTCGTCACCCGGTGACTTTGATGCGGTCCATCGCATTGCAGGTACAGTAAAAAATTCCATTGTGACGGGGCTAGCTCGCTGTATCCAAAAGGATATTGATGCTACATGGGAAGCGATAAAATTAGCACAACAGCCACATATTCATATTTTTCTAGCCACATCACCTATTCATATGGAATACAAATTAAAAAAATCTCCTGATCAAGTGATGGAGCAAGCGATAGAGGCTGTTAAATACGCTAAAAAATTCTTCCCACTTGTACAATGGTCTGCTGAGGATGCATTCCGCTCTGATCGTGAATTTTTAGTGCGAATTATGAACGAAGTGGTTGCTGCTGGTGCAACAACGATTAATGTTCCAGACACTGTAGGGTATGCATCCCCACAAGAATATGGTGCATTATTTAAGTTCCTACTGGAAAATGTCAAAGGTGCTGACAAAGTGAAATTCTCCGCCCATTGTCATGATGATTTAGGGATGGCAACAGCTAACACGATTGCAGCAATAGAAAATGGTGCTGCACAAGTCGAAGGAACGATCAATGGTATCGGCGAGCGCGCAGGTAATGTGGCACTCGAGGAAATTGCTGTAGCACTTCATATTCGCAAGGACATTTATCAGGTGCAAACAGGCATTCAGTTGCAAGAAATTAAACGGACGTCTCAATTAGTCAGTAAATTGACAAATGTTGTGATTCAGCCAAATAAAGCGATTGTAGGAAGAAATGCATTTGCACACGAATCGGGCATCCATCAAGATGGTGTCTTAAAAAATCCAGAAACCTATGAAATTATTTCACCTTCTTTAATCGGCGAAGGTGAAATACCATTAGTTCTCGGGAAACATTCTGGTCGTGCAGCCTTCCGTGATCGTGCGGAAACAATGGGCTTCCATCTTTCTGATGAAAAGTTGAACAAAGCATTTGTGGAATTTAAAAAATTGGCTGATCGTAAAAAAGAAATTACAGAGGAAGATTTACTCACTCTTCTTACTGAGCAGCAAGTTCAAGTAGAAGATGTACCACTCTTTGAGTTGAAAATGGTGCAGGTACAATATGGTACTGAAAATATTCCTACAGCGACAGCCATTGTGCTTACACCTGAGGGACTAGAGAAAACCGTTGTAGCTACTGGCTCTGGTTCAGTAGAAGCCATTTTTAATACACTGGAGCAACTTGTACCTGGAGCTGTACATGTCATTGATTACCGTGTGACCTCGGTTGGCAAAGGACGAGATGCACTGGGTGAAGCGGTTATTAATATTCGCTATGATGAGGTTTCGACTACAGGCCGTAATTCCTCTCAAGATGTTTTAGAAGCATCGGCAAAAGCTTATTTAAATGCTATTAACCGTCATTTAATTCAAGCAAGCCTTCGCGCACATCCTGTATAGGTTTCTGAGGTAGTGAATTGTATGAAGTACCATTCACAAGTCGGATGCAATGATGTCATGGCGTATTGTATCAATTAATCAAAAATTACGCTTAGACGTAATGACTACGCTCACCTCGATAAAAGGTAGGTGAGCGTCTTTACTAAATTAGCGAATACGCTATACAAAGAAAGGTGTTTTGACGATGGAGAGAAAAATTACAGTACTTCCCGGTGATGGAATTGGGCCAGAGGTTGTTGCTTCTGCTGTACGTGTATTACAGGTGATTGGTAAACGATTTAATCATACATTTCATTTAGGATATGCAACAATTGGTGGTGCTGCGATCGACCAGCATAATAATCCATTACCGGATGAAACAATCGAGATGTGTGAAAATAGTGATGCGATTTTATTAGGAGCTGTAGGTGGTCCAAAGTGGGATCAAAACCCTCCTGAATTGCGCCCAGAGAAAGGGTTACTGCGAATTCGGAAACACTTCGATTTATTTGCCAATCTACGTCCAGTAAAGGCGTTCCCGAGTTTACTAGATGCTTCACCATTAAAGCGTGAAGTGGCTGAGAACGTTGATTTAATGATTGTACGTGAACTAACAGGCGGCGTATACTTCGGGGAACCACGTATGCGTACTGAAAATGGCGCAATTGATACAACGGTTTACTCTAAAGCAGAGGTAGAGCGTATCGTTGAAAATGCCTTTGAACTAGCACGTTTACGTGGTGGCAAATTATGCTCTGTTGACAAGGCGAATGTGCTTGAAACAAGTCGCTTATGGCGTGAAGTTGTAGAAGCAAAGAAAAAAGAGTATCCAGATGTAATCGTAGAACATAACCTAGTAGACTCTGTCGCAATGAAACTGATTACAAATCCTGGACACTATGATGTAGTCGTTACTGAAAATATGTTTGGTGATATTTTAAGTGATGAAGCATCTGTTATTACTGGTTCTCTAGGTGTTTTACCATCCGCATCCATTCGTGGTGATAATTTTGGCTTATATGAACCAGTACATGGCTCCGCACCAGAAATTGCAGGGCAAGGTGTAGCAAATCCTGCTGCAACCATTTTATCCGTAGCGATGATGCTGCAATATTCATTTGGCTTAAAAGAAGAAGCAGCAGAAATTGAACGCGCGGTAAGTGCAGTATTTGATGATGGCTACTTTACAGCAGATCTTGCTCGTGACGGCAGTCGTATTTTATCAACTAATGAATGGACAGATAAGGTAATTAACGAAATTGATACTAGCTTTGTATCACAAAGTATTATGACAACATATATTTAAAGAAATAGGTGAAGACAATGGGTAAAAATATAATTGAAAAGATTTGGGATAAACATGTTGTTTATCAGGAAGAGGGCAAACCGGACCTGTTATATATTGATCTTCATTTAATTCATGAAGTAACATCTCCGCAAGCTTTTGAAGGGTTACGCATGAACGGACGTAAAGTGCGTCGTCCTGATTTAAGCTTTGCGACAATGGATCATAACGTACCAACAAAAAATTTACCAACTATCCATGATCCCATTGCGCGCAATCAAATCGAAACATTAGCTAAAAATGCTGAGGAATTTGGCGTTGAGTTAGCAGGCATGGGTCACCCTGACCAAGGGATTGTCCATGTGATTGGGCCAGAGCTTGGATTAACACAGCCTGGTAAAACCATTGTTTGTGGGGATTCTCATACATCGACTCACGGTGCCTTTGGGGCCATTGCATTTGGTATTGGAACATCAGAGGTGGAGCATGTATTATCGACGCAAACATTATGGCAAAATAAGCCGAAAACGATGGAGATTCGTGTCGAAGGGGAGCTACCAGTTGGGGTAGCGGCAAAGGATATTATTCTAGCCATCATTGCCAAGTTCGGAATAGGTGTTGGTACAGGACATATTGTGGAATTCACTGGAGAGGCTATCCACAAACTATCTATGGAAGAACGCATGACGATTTGTAATATGTCAATTGAGGCAGGCGCAAAAGCAGGGCTTATCTCACCTGACCAAACAACAGTCGATTATATTCGTGGACGCAAATATGCACCGCAGGGAGAAAAATTGGAAGAAGCAGCCGCTTACTGGTTAAGTCTTGCTTCAGACGAAGATGCAACGTACGATACGGTTCGTATTATAAAAGCTGAAGAAATTGAACCAATCATTACGTGGGGAACAAACCCATCGATGGGTACTGGTGTTTCTGGGCATGTTCCAACACAAGCAGATTATGAGGATGAATCAGACAAGGCGGCACTTCAAAAAGCACTTGCCTATATGGGCTTAGAGGAAGGCCAGCCATTAACATCCATTGACATCCAGCATGTCTTCATTGGCTCCTGCACAAACTCACGCATTAGTGATTTGCGTGCAGCTGCTGATGTCATCAAAGGACGTAAGGTGCATGACAAGGTCACAGCCATCGTTGTCCCAGGCTCACATACAACGAAAAAACAAGCTGAGGCAGAAGGTTTAGATAAAATCTTTTTGGATGCTGGCTTTGAATGGCGTGAGTCTGGTTGCTCGATGTGCCTTGCGATGAATGATGACGTCGTACCAGCTGGAGAACGCTGTGCCTCTACCTCAAACCGCAACTTTGAAGGACGTCAGGGCGCAGGAGCTCGTACACATTTAGTGTCACCACCAATGGCAGCAGCCGCTGCGATTGCAGGTCACTTCGTCGATGTACGTGAATTTGTGAAGGAAACAGTGTAAGTCTTGCTTTACTCGGGAAGGGATGATTGAAAAATGGAACCAATTAATATCGTAAATAGTGTCATCACACCACTTGATCGAAAAAATGTTGATACCGATCAAATTATTTCAAAAGAATTTCTAAAACGTATTGAGCGCACAGGTTTTGGACAGTTTTTATTTTACCATTGGCGTTTCGATGCACAAGGCAATGAAATAGCTGACTTTGTATTAAATAAACCTGAATTTAAAGAATCTAAAATTCTAGTGGCGCAAGATAATTTCGGCTGTGGCTCCTCTCGTGAACATGCACCATGGGCAATTTTAGATTACGGTTTTAACGTTGTGATGGCACCTTCTTTTGCAGATATTTTTCATAATAACTGCTTCAAAAACGGTATCTTACCGATTAAGCTAACAGAATCGGAATGTGATGCTATTTTAGCAAAAGGCTTAGCAAAGCCCTATAGTATGGAAGTAAATCTTGCAGAGCAAACCGTAACAGGTGAAGATGGTACAGTTTATCATTTTACAATTGACCCGTATTATAAAGAAACGTTACTGAATGGTTGGGATGAAATCGCCTTAACCTTTAAATATGAGGACCACATCGCCGCATATGAGGCGAAGCGAGTAGCCTATTAATGGATGTGACTGAAGACAAATTTGATGTTGTCTTCAGTTTTTTTGTGTTTGTAGTGCATTTCCTATATGAAATTATTTATAATAAAGGAAACATCAAATGCGAAGGTGGCACTATGTTATCATTATAAAAATATTTGTATATTAAAGGACAAATCCAGCTAGCTTTTGAAAGCATCCCTAAAACAGTCGATAGGCATTTCGGAAATTTTTAATTCATACGAATTTTTATATTGTTAAGCTACTGAAATGATACTACTCATTTCAGTTGTTTTTTTGTTTGATCAAAAGATGAAAGGTGGAATTCCATGATTACAGTTATAGGAAGTTTAAATATGGATTTAGTTGTACAAATGAATGCTTTTCCAAAGCAGGGGGAAACCATTCTAGGTAACTCGTTTCAAACAGTTCCAGGAGGAAAAGGGGCTAATCAAGCAGTTGCCGCAGCTCGTCTTGGCAGTGAGGTGGCGATGGTTGGCTGTTTAGGGAATGATCATTTTGGTGAGACATTACATGCTGCTTTACAGCAAGAGCAGATTCAGACAAACGCCATTGTAAAAAGCACCACTGCTCCTACAGGCATTGCTAATATACTTATTTACAATAACGATAATCGAATTGTTGTCGTACCTGGAGCTAATTATGACCTAAGCATATCCCATCTTGAAGCTTCAAAAGAGTTGATACAAAAAAGTAACTTGGTAATTATACAGCTTGAAATCCCTAAAGAGACGACAGCCCATGCCATTCATTTATGTAAAGAAGCGGGTGTTCCGATACTGTTGAACCCTGCTCCAGCAGCCAATTTTGATGTGCAGTGGATGGACGATATTACCTATTTAACACCTAACGAGACAGAATGTGCTGAAATTTTTAACGAGCCAGTGGAACAAGTTTTAGAAAAATATCCTAATAAATTAATCGTGACGCTAGGAAGTGATGGTGCACGTTATTTCGATGGCTCCTATCCAATTCATGTTCCAGGTTATATGACAACAGTCGTGGATACAACGGGCGCAGGTGATACCTTTAATGGTGCTTTAGCCTATGCTTTAGTAGAAGGGCAATCGTTGGATGAGGCTGTATATTTTGCTAATATCGCTGCCTCCTTATCTGTAGAGAAATTAGGTGCCCAAGGTGGAATGCCATTACTTGGAGCTGTTTATGCTCGTATGGCTGGTTTGGAGGAATAGGACAAAGGTCAGCTATTCAGCAACCTTGGAGAGAAATCTCCAAGCCTAATACTTCTAAACTCATAGATGGGACTATTCCCTTTAGTCTGTGTAGCAATCATATATGAAGCAGACAGGAAATAGGTGTAAGGATGAATTCCTATTTGTCGTATAAACGTATAAGTATATTGTCCTCTTTTTATCAATCCGTGTATTAGAAAAGCCATAGTTTCATTTATAATGGTCTTATAGATACATACGAAAAGAGGTTTTGAGGATGACGAACATTGACAATACGCCAATCGAAAATACAACCTCAGCGAATAATATTTTGCCGCAATTTGTTGACCAACTACGACACTTGTATGGCATCATCGTCCAAAATACATATGTGAAAGATACAGCAAAACATTTAAATCGAATCATTCAAGATGCCAATAACCAGACGATGATTTTAATAGTTGGAAAAGAGCGGGTGGGCAAAACAACACTTGTGAATGGACTTCTAGGACGCGAAATATTATCGGTAGATGATCAGCATCCAACAAGTGTAAATACGTTTATACGCTACGGCGAGCAAGAAGAGATTAAAGCTTATTTTTTAGATGGTGTTGTCGCTGTATTTGATCTCAGTAAATTAGAGCTACTAACAACTGGCGATACGTTTGCTTCCCAGATTTTACGTGAACACTTAGATTACCTAGAAGTCTATTTGAAAAATGATTTATTAAAATCCGTGACAATAATTGATTCTGTGTCATTAGAAGCAGGCGGAGGAGAAATGGCTTATTTTTCAGAGGCGCTTATGAACCGTGTTGATGAAATTTTCTGGGTGTTACGCGCTGGTTCAATGGCAATGGATGCTGAACTTCTCTTAATTGAAACGTTAAAGAATAAAGGTGTTGAACCTTTATGTGTCATCAACGGCATCGATGATGAGGAACATGCCACAGCATTTATGGACTCTGAACAACAACGTATTGGTCATTTGATGAGTGATTTTATAGGGATTTCAGCAATTAATGCACTAGTAGCCAAACAAACAGACAGTCATGAGCTTTGGCAAAAAAGTCAGTATGATCAATTAATTGCTCACATTCATCGTGTGGCTGAAAATAGTGATAAAAAAACATATGCCATCCTAATTCGCTTCTTACAATGGCTTGAACGATTCCGCTTCGAATTAACTGTAATTCCACAACGAGATCCATTTCAATCTGCTGTAGAGAATATTGAAAAATACGCAGGCGATACCCAATATGAATATTCTCGCTATCAACGTGACTTAGCAATTGTCAAAGAATATGAGCAAGAATATGAACAGGTAGCGAACACGTTTAAACAGGTTCAAACACTGTATCAGCTATTACAAACGATAGCGCAACATGATTATTTACACGATTCCAAGGTGGAAGAATTTACTGAAATTGCTGTGCACTATCAACAAGTGTTGCGTGAATACCGCAACATGCACAGTGAGTATTTACGCGAATATGAGCGTTTAGATGCACAACATAAAAAAATTCATGGTAAAGGTCTTATGAAAGCTTTCTTTGGCCAACATACGCAAAATGAATTTTTCAAAGAGCGTGTTCAAAAACTCAATGAGCAGCAAGAGGTTTGTGTCGCCCAATATGCCAAGGTACAACAAGCAGAGGTTTCAATGCTACAGGCGATTCGAGATACACAGCCTTTTTTGATTGATTTAGTGAAAGTACGCATGAGCCGTATTGAACAAAAAGTACAGAAACTAAATCAACAGCGTGCAAAAGATAAGCGTCAGTTAAAGCGCTATGCTGAAAAATTAAATGAATTTTCTTGCTTAATCGAAGCACAGGGTTATATAAAAGAGCATCTTCAACCATTTTTAATGAATGAGCAAATGCCGTTGAAATCGAAGGATATTGCCATGCTTGAGGAAACTGTGCAGGCTATTTTAGCCATTGATTTATCAAACAATGGCTTACTCGCAAGAAGTCAAATGAATAATAAAATGGAAAGTATTGCAATACCTTTTGAGGTGCAAGAAAAATATCCCATGCAAATGCTTGACTTAAGGGAAGAAGATGTAAAATCAAATGATATACCCGAAATACCTAAAAAATTAGTTGTACAATATGAAGATTAGGTTTTCACCAAACGTTCTAAAAGTAGCATGCTTTTAGAACGTTTTCTTTATGATATGAAACAAATCATTCCAGTTTTACGTATAAGTAGTAAGGAGGGATACACTTGATTGAAATAAATGGACGCTTCACGAATGCAAAAATCTTTGCGCAAACAGCATTACAAACAGCTGTTGATCAGATTCAAGAACTAACAGACCAGGCTTTTATGGCAGGCACTAAAGTACGTATTATGCCAGATTATCATGCGGGTAAAGGATGTGTCATTGGCACGACCATCCAATTGCAAGACCGTGTTGTACCCAATCTTGTCGGCATTGATGTGGGGTGTGGTGTATTTGTAGCACAACTTGACGTAACAACAGTTGATTTTGCTCAACTCGATGCCATCATTCGCACATATGTACCCAGTGGGCAGGATATTCATAAAGAAGTATCGCCAAGCCGACATTTTGTAGAGTTTGAAGGTAAACAATTTCGAGCGAGCGGCTTGAAAGATGACTATACGAACTTGTCATTAGGTACACTTGGGGGAGGCAACCATTTTATTGAGCTTGCCAAAGATGAAGATGATCAGCACTATTTGCTCATCCATACGGGGTCACGCTATGTAGGGGCAAAGGTTGCTAATTGGCATCAAAAAAGAGCTTATGAAAATTTACGTCGAGAAGATTTGACAGAAAAAATAGAAGCAATGAAACAGCAAGGACGACAACAAGAGATTCAATCCATGATACAAGCCTATAAAGAACAAACACCGTTCGTTCCGAAAGACTTGTCATATTTAGAGGGTGAAGCTTTCCATGATTATATCCATGATATGAAGATTGCACAGCAATTTGCACGGATGAATCGTTGGACCATTGCAGAAACCATAGCTAAACAGATGGATTGGCATTTTACGGATACGTTTGATACGATTCATAACTATATCGATACAGAAACGATGACGCTTCGCAAAGGGGCTGTTCGTGCAAATAAAGATGAAAAGCTAGTTATTCCAATGAATATGCGGGATGGATCTCTGATTTGTATAGGGAAAGGCAATGCGGAATGGAATTATTCAGCCCCCCATGGAGCAGGACGCATGTTTTCACGACGCGCAGCGAAAAAAGCTTTGAATATGGCCGATTTTAAAGATACGATGCAGGGGATTTGGACAACATCAGTCAATGAAGAAACATTGGATGAGGCACCAATGGCCTATAAGCCGATGACAGAAATTACTTCTGCGATTGGGGAAACTGTAGATATTGTCAAAGTTATTAAACCTGTTTATAACTTTAAAGCGAGTGAAGCTGCAAAGCCATATGAGCGAAAGCGTTAAGGTAGAGAAGAAATCATCACTATAATCATTATTCTATAGATGATATAATATAGCTTCACAATGATGAAATGGGTGGTTTTTTTGGTATCTTCAAAAGATGTGGCGAAGCATGCTGGTGTCTCACAAACAACTGTATCTAGAGTATTGAATACACCAGAGCTTGTAAAGCCAAAAACAATTGAAAAAGTAATGCAGGCGATAGAGGAACTAAACTATGTGCCAAATGATATAGCAAGATCGCTTGTTCAGAAAAAAACAGGCATTATTACATTGATTTCGGGGCCCTTACACAACCCTTTTTTTGTTGATACAACTACAGCCATCGTGAATTATGTTAATGCACGTGGCTATAAAGTGAATGTCTATTTTGGCACAGAGGATAATCTTAATTCAATCTACAATGCTGTTTTAGAAACGAAAGCAGACGCAATTATATTGTCTTCTATGTTGTATCAAGATGATTTATTTTATAAACTAGAAAAACTAGCTATTCCATTTATTATGTTTAACCGTAAGCATAAAGAGAATAGACATTTTGTAGAAATTGATAATGTTCAAGCAGGTTACCTTGCGACCAAGCATGTCCTATCATTAGGGCATGACTCTTTATGTTGGATAGGGGGTCCACATCAAATGAGTACCTTCTATGGACGCTATCTGGGATTTGAACAAGCTTTACAGGATTATGGGCTAGATGCAAAATTAGTGCCTACTTTTTTAACGAACACCAATAAAATGGATATTGAACGTGCGTTTGCAGAGCTTTTACAACTCGAAAAAAGACCAACAGCTATTTGTGCTGCTACGGATGCCATTGCCATTGAAATATTGAATCTTTGTTTAGAGAGAGGTTTTCAGGTTCCGAGAGATTTTAATATCATTGGTATTGATAATGTCGAGCTTAGTAAACATCACTCTATTGCCTTAACAACAGTAGGTTTAACATCAGAAGAGAACTTAGGTTTTATTGCTATCGAAAAATTATTTGAGGTAATGGAGAAAAAAAGTACTTGCATTAGACAAACAGAGTCTGTTAAGATTTTCCCAAGAAATACAACGTGTAAAATAAACTGATAGACCATCAGTTTATTTTTTACACCAAAATGGTTACGTATTCATTTCTTTATTTTCTGAAATGAATACGTAACCATAAAAAGAAAGGAGTGAATTACGATTGAAAAAGGGCTTATGGATTAATGGAGAATGGAAGATAACTGCTGAATGGATGGAGATCCATGCTCCCTATTCACAAGAGGTATTGGCACACTTTGCGATGGCCACTGAAAAAGATGTACAGGAGGCCATTGAAAGTGCGCATGCTGCAGCTCCTCAAATGGCTGCATTAACTGCTTTTCAACGAGCAGAGATATTAGAGCAGTTATCCACCCTTTTTGCAGAAAATAGAGATGAAGCAGCAAGTATCATTGCAATGGAATCAGCTAAACCGTTAAAGTATGCTTACGCTGAAATTGATCGCACAGTTGAAACCTATAAATTTGCGGCAGAAGAAGCAAAGCGACTTACTGGTGAAATGGTTCCAATGGATGCATCAAAAAATGGAGAGGGGCGCTTTGCTTATACATTAAGAGAGCCAATCGGTGTTGTGGCAGCGATTACACCATTTAACTTTCCGCAAAATCTAGTAGCACACAAAGTTGGACCTGCATTAGCTGCTGGCAATACGATTGTATTGAAACCTGCCACACAAACAGCATTATCTGCCCATTTTTTGGCAAAATTATTGGCGCAAACAAATTTACCAGCAGGTGCCTTTAATCTTGTAACTGGTCAAGGTAAATTAGTAGGCGATGCATTTTTAGCACATCCAAATGTTAAGATGATAACGTTTACAGGAAGTCCAGCGGTAGGGATTTCTCTACGCAATCGAGCAGGCTTGAAGAAAGTAACCTTAGAATTAGGTTCCAATGCAGGCGTAATTATAGACGAAGGGGTACAGCTAGAGCGTATTATGGATCGCATTGTGATGGGGGCCTTTTCCAACCAAGGTCAAGTCTGCATTTCTTTACAACGTATCTATGTCATGGAAAGTATGGTGGAGGAATTTTTAATACGGCTGAAGGAAAAAATAGAGCAGCTTACAATTGGTGATCCAATGGATAATCAAACAGATCTTGCTATGATGATTTCACAAGCTGAACAACAGCGTGCTTATCAATGGATTGAAGAGGCAGTAGCTGAAGGGGCACAAGTAATTACAGGTGGTCACATTGACAATCATATTTTATTGCCCACTGTTTTATATAATGTTCAGCCACAGAGTCGTGTATCCTGTGAAGAAATTTTTGCACCTGTTGTTATCGTTAATACGGTATCCACCATTGATGAAGGGATAGCGGCTATCAATGATTCTCACTATGGCCTACAGGCAGGCATCTTCACTCCTTCTATTCAGACAGCTTTTCAGGCTACAAAAGCATTGCACGTTGGTGGAGTCATCATTAATGATGTACCTACTTATCGAGTAGATCACATGCCATATGGTGGTGTAAAGGAAAGCGGCACAGGCCGTGAAGGCATTAAATATGCGTTAGAAGAAATGACGGAAATGAAGCTAGTAATTTGGAATAACCAATAATCACGAATGGAGATGGGAAAATGAAAATGATTAAACAACATCCAAAATTGTATGTGATGGACAATGGTACGATGCGAATGGATAAAAATTATATGATTGCGATGCACAATCCCGCAACCATCGATCATCCAAACCAGCCAAATGAATTTGTTGAATTCCCTGTTTATACAGTATTGATTGATCATCCAGAAGGTAAAATTCTATTTGATACAGCATGCAATCCAAACTCAATGGGTCCAGAAGGGCGATGGGGTGAATTTACGCAAAAAGCATTTCCTATTAATATGCCAGAAGAATGCTATTTACATCATCGTCTAGAAGAATTAAATGTTCGTCCAGAGGATATCAAGTATGTTGTTGCTTCCCATTTGCATCTCGACCATGCAGGGTGCTTAGAACTCTTTACAAATGCCA
The DNA here is from genome assembly GCF_029916965.1 of Lysinibacillus sp. 1 U-2021. Classification (NCBI taxonomy): domain Bacteria; kingdom Bacillati; phylum Bacillota; class Bacilli; order Caryophanales; family Bacillaceae; genus Lysinibacillus; species Lysinibacillus sp. 1 U-2021. The sequence continues at coordinate 1,797,328 of NZ_CP123966.1, read as the reverse complement.
CAATTATTGTACAGGAAGATGAGTTTAATGGCACATTACAAACATATGCTAGAAACGTGAAAGACGGTGCCTATGTTTGGGGTGACATTGATATGTGGATTAAAAACAATCTACAATGGCGCTTAATCAAACGTGGCGAGGATCATGTAAAACTAGCTGAAGGGATACAAGTATTAAATTTTGGTAGTGGTCATGCTTGGGGAATGCTAGGTTTGCATATTCAAATGCCTGACACAGGTGGTATTATTTTAGCTTCAGATGCCATTTATACGGCAGAAAGCTTTGGCCCTCCTGTCAAGCCACCAGGCATTATCTACGATTCTGTAGGTTATAATACAACTGTGGAACGGATTCGAAGACTAGCAAATGAAACAAATTCACAGGTATGGTTTGGCCATGATCCTATTCAATTTAAATCATTTAGAAAATCGACGGAAGGCTATTATGAATAGATAGGAGTAGAGAAGCCATGCATAAATTAACCTTTACGCCTGCTAGCTATACTGGCTGGGGCTGTTTGAGTCAGCTTCTGCTAGAGGTAAAGAAGTTTAATGCTCACAATATTTTAATCGTGACCGATCCATTATTAAAAGAAATAGGTCTAACGGACAATGTGGAAAAGCCTTTAATGGAGAAAGGCTATACCACAACCATTTATACGGATATTGCACCAGAGCCTCCGCTTGCAATTGGCGAAAAACTGGTTGATTTTACGAGAAAGCATCCATTTGATTTGGTGATTGGTGTAGGTGGGGGCAGTGCACTAGATTTAGCAAAGCTTGCCGCTGTATTAGCAAAACATGATGGAAAAGTTGCAGATTATTTAAACCTAACAGGAACGAAAACATTAGATAATAAAGGGTTACCTAAAATCTTAATTCCTACCACTTCTGGGACAGGCTCGGAGGTAACAAATATTTCTGTGTTATCATTGGATACAACCAAGGATGTTGTGACACATGATTATTTATTAGCGGATGTAGCGATTGTAGATCCTGCCTTAACGATTTCCTTACCATCAAAGGTGACAGCAGCGACTGGGGTAGACGCGTTAACTCATGCGATAGAAGCCTACGTATCCGTAAATGCGAATGCAGTAACGGACGCACTTGCACTACAAGCTATCCGATTAATTAGCCAGTCAATCCGAACAGCTGTCCATAATGGACAAGACAAGCAAGCGCGCACAGATATGAGTTATGGCAGCTATTTAGCAGGATTAGCCTTTTTCAATGCCGGTGTAGCAGGCGTCCATGCCTTAGCCTATCCCCTGGGAGGTCAGTTCCATATAGCTCATGGTGATTCCAATGCAGTACTATTACCATATGTCATGGGGTATATTCGTCAAAGCTGTGAAAAACGAATGAAAGATATTTTAGATGCCATGGGAATATCATCATCCTATTTATCGCAAGAAGAGGCTTCCTATAAATGTGTTGATGCCTTACAACAACTCGTTCAAGATGTGAAAATTCCCTCAACATTACAAGGATTTAATATCCCTGCATCAGCACTTGAACAGCTAACAGAGGATGCTACAAAACAAACTCGCATTTTAGCTCGAAGTCCAATGCCATTAGGGCGTGAAGATATCTATCAAATCTATCAAGCTGCCTTTGATGGAGTGGTAAGAGAACCATAAAGAACCTGAGAAACGTTGATTTTTCAACGTTTCTCTTTTATTGCATCTTTTGAAAATCCCACAAGCAAGATAGTTACCTAAAAAAATCTGCCTTCATGGCAGATTTTTTTATAAGAACTATCATGCTTCTGTATCTGGTGTAAAAGTACGAGTCGCCAATTCTGCATCAAGCATAAAGATTGCGTTTGAGTCAGTTTCGATACGCTCGATTTTACGAATTAATGTATCAAATGTAGATTCTTCTTCTACTTGCTCGTCGATGAACCATTTTAAGAAGGCCATTGTCGCATGCTCACGTTCATCTAAAGCAATGTCTGATAAATTGTAAATACGGCGTGTTACTTCTTTTTCGTGTGATAGAGCCGTTTTAAAGGCATCTAAAATGGATTCGAAATGATTGCCTGGGCTTTCAAAACCTTGAATTGTTGCGCGGTAGCCCATATCACTTAAGAAATTATAAAATTTCATGGCATGGAAGCGTTCTTCTTCTGCTTGTACTAAAAAGAAGTTAGCGAAGCCATCATAATCTTGATCTGTGCAATAGGCTGCCATTGCCATATAGGCATGCGCAGAGTAGAATTCAAAATTCATTTGTTCATTAAGAGCTGTGTGTAGTTTTTCAGATAACATAAAAGTTTTCCTCCTTTTGCAGTAAATGACTTCTTTACTAGTATACAGCGTAGAAGCCGTAACATACAAAAAATTTAATTTTTAAAGTAATTCATGTAAAAAAATAATTGATATTCGTTCTCAATTAGAAAATACCTTCTTTTATACTTTTAAGAAAATAAAAAAATCGCCCCGATCGTAATCGAAGCGATTTTTCATTATTATTGTTCTTGTTTCTTTTGATTTTTGACACCGATTAGGTAGCCACCTAATGCGATAGCAATTAAGACAATCCAGAAAATAGCTTTCCAAAGAGTGGAGTGGGGGAATTCGTGTGGAATCACACCCAATTTTTCATGTGCTAATGTTAATACAGCTAATTTTACACCAACCCAGCCGACAATTAGGAAAGCAGCTGTTTCAAGTGATGGGAATTTGTCGAGAACCTTTACAAACCAACGAGCTGCGAAACGCATCATGATGACACCAATAATACCACCTAAGAACATCACTGCGAACTGACCTGCGTTAATACCGCCAATATCAAAATCACCGATATGTGGAAGTGTGACAGCAATGGCAACCGCCGCAAGAATAGAATCCACAGCAAATGCGATATCAGCAAGTTCTACTTTTACAACCGTCATCCAGAAGCCAGATTGTTTTTTCGGCTCTTGAATTTCTTCGGAGTTTTGAGATGCTTTCCGCGAATCATAAATATGCTTAATAGACATAAACAGTAGATAAGCTGCACCTATTGCTTGAATCTGCCAGAAATTAACGAGCGTTGTAATAAGGAATAATGCGGCAAAACGGAAAACAAATGCCCCCACCAATCCATACAATAAAGCTTTTTGTTGTTGTGCCTTTGGTAAATGCTTAACCATAACAGCCATTACGACGGCGTTGTCTGCTGCTAACAAACCTTCTAGTACAATTAATACGACAAGTACCCATGCGTATTCTAAAAATATTGCCTCCAAATTTATTGCCTCCTTTAATTGTTGAACAGAAATGAATGGCTTGCTAACTTATTCTTTCCCTATTTTAAGCAAAAGAAAAAGACCCCTGCCTAAAAAATAGGCAAAGGTCTTGCTAAGCAATTAACTGTTCGTTGCACAGAAAGTGTTCTGTGTGACAAAAAATGCCATCACACCCGATGGTAATATACCATGTAATGACGAATGTGAATCAGATGCTTCGATCGCATCTGCTAGCTACTCCCCTTTGACAATAAAGTCAAAAGCTATTCAATTCTTACTAACATAGTAACATGCAACATTTTAAAAGTAAATAAAAATATACTGCTATGGAGAAAAAATACTTTTCCGTTACGTTTGCACAAATGGTACTATTAAAAGATAGGCAAAATTTTTACAACTTAGAGAGGAGACAAACATGTATAGAAAATTTTTTTCCTACTACAAGCCACATAAACGATTGTTTGTCATCGATTTTTCGAGTGCCATTATTGTAGCAATCTTAGAGCTTGCGTTTCCATTGGCTGTTCAATGGTTTATCGATGAGTTATTGCCAACAGGGGATTGGGGCATGATCGTGAAAATAAGTGTCCTATTACTGCTTGTTTATGCCATTAGTACATTATTGAACTTTATCGTTAACTATTTAGGGCATAAACTAGGCATAAATATCGAAACGGATATGCGTCAGGAATTATTTACGCATGTACAAAGGCAATCTTTCCGATTCTTTGATAATACGAAAACAGGTCATATTATGAGTCGCATTACCAATGATTTGTTTGATATAGGTGAGTTTGCCCATCATGGACCAGAGGATCTCTTTATTGCGATCATGACCTTTGTTGGGGCCTTTGCCATTATGTTTAATGTCAATCCAACACTCGCTTTGATTGCAGCGATTATGGTGCCATTTTTAACATGGCTTGTGACATTTAGTAATATAAAAATGAACAATGCTTGGAAAACGATGTATGGCAAAATTGCTGATGTGAACGGACGTGTAGAGGATAGTGTGTCTGGTGTCCGTGTTGTGAAATCCTTTACAAATGAAGATTTTGAAATTAAACGCTTTAAGGAGCAAAATGGATTTTTCCGTACGGCTAAATTATATGCCTATAAAATTATGGCAGGGACACACTCCAGTATTTACATGATGACGCGCCTCCTTACATTAATGGTGTTAGTGGTCGGCGCTTGGCTAAGCTTTAATGGGAAATTATCTTATGGGGAGCTAGTGAGCTTTGTTTTATATACGAATGTCCTGATTAAACCAATTGATAAAATTAGTGCTTTATTAGAGCTTTATCCGAAAGGAATGGCTGGCTTTAAGCGCTTCCGTGAATTAATTGAACAGGAGCCAGAAATTCAAGATCGTGAGGATGCAAAGGTTATCAAACATTTAGATGGAAATATTGCCTTCAATCACGTTCATTTTAATTATGATGCATCCAAACAGGTTTTACATGATATATCATTTGATGTAAAAGCTGGCCAAACCATTGCCTTTGTAGGGCCTTCGGGTGCTGGTAAAACTACAATCTGCTCATTGATTCCTCGATTTTATGAGGTGACAAAAGGCGCTATTACGATTGATGGTATCGATATACGTCATATGACACAAGCGTCATTACGTGCTCAAATTGGTATCGTACAGCAGGACGTCTTTTTATTTACAGGTACGATTCGTGAAAACATTGCCTATGGAAAATTAGATGCAAGTGAAGCGGAAATTCGAGAGGCAGCGAAAAAAGCACATCTAGAGGCATTTATTGCTGAGCTACCCGATGGCTATGATACACAAATAGGTGAACGTGGCTTAAAATTATCAGGAGGACAAAAGCAACGACTAGCGATTGCTCGTATGTTCCTAAAGAACCCGCCTATCTTAATTTTGGACGAGGCAACCTCTGCCTTAGATACAGAAACAGAAATGATTATTCAGCAATCGTTAACAGAGCTTGCTGAAAATCGTACAACACTAGTTATTGCCCATCGACTGGCAACTATTCGCAATGCCGATCGCGTATTAGTTGTGACACCGAAGGGCATTGAAGAGGATGGTACCTATGATGAGCTAGTGGCTCAAAATGGGATTTTTGCAAAGCTTCATCATATTCAATTTCGCAAGGGACAAACAGAACAAAGCGTTCAGAAAGAGTTTGTGGAATTGACGTAAATGAAGGAGGGGGAGATTGTTTTTTAAAACAATTTCCCTTTTTTGGTTGCTTCCCTTAGTTACTTGTCCTACTGCTTATGTGGTAGCCAAAGGACACTGACATGCATAGTGAAGGTTTATGTGGAAAGAGGGAATCGATTGAAGGTAATGCCATCGAATATGCATAGGGTAACAGGTCAAATCTTTAATATGGAAAATGGAACATTCATTTATGAATCATAGAAGGAATGTTTAGCAGGTAAATCGAATAGAACATTACAGTTCACAATAAAGGTCATAAAATAGGGGTGAAGCAATGGATAACGAGAGAATCATCGGTCAAACGAAAAGTGTGGGTTTTCAAATCGGGGTTAGAAGGACATTTCCAATTTCGCAGGAGCAAGCATGGGCATTGATTACGACAACAGAAGGAGTACGTACATGGCTGGGGGAAGACACTTCAGTTATATTCGAACCTGGGTACAAATTCCATTCAAAGACAGGGACAGGCGAAATCAGGATTGTTAAACCATTAGAGCAGCTTCGATTGACTTGGCAAAAGGAAGAGTGGTCAAAACCATCTACCGTACAAATCCGTATTTTACCCAAAGAGCGTAATAAAACAACCATTAGCTTTCATCAAGAACATCTTTCTGATCAAATAGTACGAGAAGAAATGAAAGGTCATTGGGAAAGTGTACTGGACCTTATCAAAGAAAGAGTCCAAAATAGTTGAGCGAATAAAAATAGCATCCCTTCACAATCGATAGGGATGCTATTTGTTTTTATTTGGAGAATCTTTGTTCTCATGCCCTTTTGAAGTTCGTGTATAATCTTGAGGAGCAAGCGCTTTGTTCCGCTCTGTATAGCCTTTGGGTGATAATCGAAAGATGGATTTTTTAATGGTTGCCCAATTTAGATCTGTTGCTAGGTTCATGTAAGAGTAGCCGTAAATTCGAATATTACTTAAATAAAGCAGTGTCAGGTATAAAGAAACAAAGAAGCCAAATAACCCGAAAAAGGCACTAGCAAAGATAAAGGCAACGCGTAATATGCTAACTGAAGTAACAAGTGACTGATTCACTAATGTGAAGGAAGCAATGGTAGAAATAGCGATGACAACGATCATTTCAGGACTCGTTACACCTGCTCGAATGGCTGCATCCCCAATAATTAATCCACCTACAACACTGATGGTCCCACCAATAACGGAAGGGAGACGCAAGCCTGCTTCACGAAATAATTCAAACATCAGCAACATGAGCAACATTTCAAGCGAAGAGGGGAGCGGTAAGCCAGCCTTCGCTTGCACGACGGTTGCGAGTAGTTGAAGCGGCAATTGGTTTTGGTGATAGGTTGTCAAGGCAAGCCAAAATGCAGGGAGTAGTAATCCGATTAGAATACCGAATATTCTTAATAATCGTTCGAGTGAACTGAAAATAATAGGATATTCATTATCCTCAGCTGATTTCAGTAAGAGAAACAAATTGACAGGGGTAATGATAGCATAGGCGACGCCATCTACAAAAATAATAAAACGTCCTCTCGCTAAGGCCTGAACCGCATAATCAGGTCGTCCCGTATAATCAAACTTCGGAAAAAGCTTGGAATTTTTATTCACCCGTTCCATCAATAAATCGCCACTAAAAACAATATCTGTATCAACAGCAGCAAGCTGCTTTTTGATGCCATGTAAAATATCCATATCCACAATATCATCAAAATAAAGAATGGCTACCGTAGTTTTTGATCGTTTCCCAAGCTCCACTTTTTCCACACAAAATGAATTGGTCGGCAAACGTTTTCTTATGAGTGCGATATTGACGCGAATATCTTCAATGAAATTATCTCTTGGCCCTTTAACAAGAACCTCCATGCGCGTTTCTTCAGGCTGGCGATTCGGCTTTTGGGCAATATTGCTTGCATATAAAAGATTGTCTTCGTCAAAATACAACAACAAGAAGCCACTATAGACAAAAGTTATTAGCTGTTCCTTGTCTTGTACTTTTTGAATACTTGGAACATGAAGATGCCTTGCGATATTCTCTTCAAAGGGAACCTCATCCAAATGATCATATAAATATTGAATACGTTGAATAATCACTTCATTAAGCATTTGTTGATCAATCATAGCATCACACGTAATAAAGTGTACTTTCTGCTGATTAAACATATATTCCTGAAATTGAATATCTGCTGATTTTTGAAATAATTTTCTGAGCGTACTAAGATCTAGCGCTTGTTCTTGCTGAGGCATTATGATTCACCACTTTTCCTATCTTGTTTTTCAGTTTTCCCCTTTTTAGAAGATTTATCCGACAAGAAAGCTACGACTACGAAAAATATTGACAGTAAAAAGAAAAAAATAAAAGTGGCTGCAAGAATATAATGTCCTTTTACCTTTAAAAATAGGCTTTCATTTAGCATGATTAATGGTAAACAAAGAATAAAGAAGGGAGGAGCGAGCATTTGCCATATACGCTTCGGATCTCCTGTCATCTTCAATAAATCTACCACAATGTACAAAAGGAAACTAACACGAATAAAGGTTCCTGTCAGCCATTGATAAATGGAGAAAAAGTCAAGATGCTCGATATAGCGACCAATTGTCACTAATCCCCATTCTTCGTAGGCAGGATAGCGTTGCTTAGCCGCTTCATTCGGTCCAAATTCTGTAATGGCTCCAATTAAAGGTCCTAATGTCAGTCCTACTAAAATGGCCAGCATAATAGCAAAGTGGTACCAGCGAATACGTTCCTTAAATTGATGCTGTAAAAATAGCAACATTAAAAGCTCGATAAACCCTGATGCAGGGAAAATCATGCCTCGCAAGACAGGCTGGAATCCATGTTCAAAAAATGGACGTAATAATTCATAATCTTTCACCTGCATGTTCGTAAAGGCAACGAAAAAGCCAAAGATAACTACTCCGAATAATACAAAAACGTTTAAAATAACGAGCGTCTGTAAGCTAGTCGTCACAAGAAGAATACACAGAATGGTATAGATAAATAGTAAGATGATCACAGGGGTTTGTGGTAAAAATGTAGTATTAATCCATTGCAGTGTTTCAACCATTGTAAAAGCTGCGATAATCATTAAAAAAATAGCAACTGTATAAATAACAATAGTAGAGCCAATTTTCCCTATTTTTGAATCGAGCCAATCTCGGATGGGCTCCTGATTAGATTTTGATTGAATATATACTAATAAAAATAGCCAAAAGAAAATAATTCCTCCAGCAAATAATACGGATAGCCAGCCATCTCTTTTGGCCACATCTAGTAGTGGAGGAATAATGGTTACATGATTTTTTAAGCCAATAACAGTCATTGATAGGAAGATGACATGTAAAATACTGATTGATCCTACACTTTTCATGTTGAAAACCCTCTAACATTGATTGATACATATTAGCTTTGACAAAAAAAGTCGGCTTTATAAGCAGAAAATGGTATGGTTTCATGAAAAAACGAGGTATTGGATGACACCATCATCCAATACCTCGTCATAGGAAAAGTAAGCTAAATTAATGAATATATTTTGTGCTTACAAGATCGTCTTTTAAGACATCTGTTGGGATTTCAAACTCTACAACGCCCATATAGCCAGGTGCCACTTCATATTTATCAAAGGAAATCACAAGCTTGCCTTTATCAGAAATGTAGAATTGCTGATCAGGTTTAATAGTTGTAAATTCCTCCATTAACGCTTCATCGGCAAGGCCAGCACCCTTTACCCAATAAACTTTATCTTGATTCGATTCAGCTATTTGTGTACGCATTTGTTCTTTAATATTTTCACTAATTGTTTCAATATAGTGTTGATCTTTAAAGAGCATAGGTAAAGTAATTAAAATTTCGTTTTCTTTATCGATCGTATCGTATTCCATCACCGTTGAAGAAGAAGCAACGGTATTCACTACATAACGGCCAATCGACAAAATTTGTTCGTTATCAGTTTTGATTTCGTAGCCACTATCAATACCTAAATGACCACCGCCATTTAATTTTAAATCGCCCACTTCTGCCATAAATTCATCGTAAAGTGTCTTACCTTCTGCACGATATTTTTCATTTAATGTATTCGCCAGATCTTGATTTTCTAAGTTTTCAATAGAAGGTACTTTAATGTTGGCATCATAATTATCTTCAGCCACTTCATATTCTGTCCAAGTCAATACTTTTATCACACTACCAACCACGGGAATTTCTGAGAGTGTGCGGGCCATTGCAGGATTTACATTTAAACCAGCTGTAAATAGCATGGCTGCAGCGGCAGATCCAAGGACCCATTGAGGTGTACGATTTTTTTTCTTTTTTCGACCTTGCTTAAGTGCTTTTTCAACCACGAAGTCTAGCTCTTTTGGAATCGGGACTTTCATATATTGTTTTTCTAACTCCTGTAATTTTTTATCCATGTGCAGTTTCTCCCTTCACATCTTCCAATTGGATTTTCAATAGTTTTAATGCTTTATAAAGACGCGATTTGGCTGTACTCAACTTAATGTCGAGGATGTTCGCCACGTCAGCGAGTTTTAAATCCTCGAAATAATGGAGAATGACAACCTCTCGATACATTTGCGGGAGTTCATCCAACGCATGCTCCAAGTCAACATTCTCATAAACATCCTCTTGAGCAGGTGTTAAATATTGTAATGTATCATCATCTGTCACTTGTAAGCGTTTATGCTTACGTAAAAAATCTATGGCTGTACGGACAACTATTTTATAAAACCAGCTTTTCATATAGGTCACATTTTCAAGTCGATCTAATGAAAGCATGGCTTTTTGGATACTGTCTTGTACAACATCTAGTGCGTCCTGTTCATTTTTTGTATAGCTATACGCGAGCAAATAAAAACGCTCTTTTTGTTCTCGAATGAATTGGACAAACACCTCTTCATGTTGAAATGCATTTCTTGTTCTCATGTCCAAAGAAGCTCCTTTTTAACATTATCAAATTGTATACATTTACTAGACGTACGAGGAGAGGGAAAAAGTTGATACCATGAAAAAAACTTACCCCAATTGAGATAAGTTTGATCCTTCTATAGTATTGGCATACGTTAGTATAACGGCTGATCATGAAAAATAGTCATATGTATTTTTCAAGAGTAATAGAATGGTCACAACGATAAATAATTTACGTACATAGCCACTGCCGCGTTTAATGGCAAATTTTGAACCAACAATAGCTCCTGCAATTTGCGCAAGACCCATTGGTAGTCCATAGGCATAATTTATTTGTCCTAAGTATATAAACATAAGGAGGGCAGCTACATTACTGCCGAAATTTAAAAATTTGGCGTTTCCTGCTGATTGTAAAAAATCATAGCCAACTATGAGAAAAGCAAAGAGTAGAAACGAGCCTGTCCCAGGACCTAAAAAGCCATCATAAAAGCCAATAAGTGTAATCACGAAAACAAAAATAATAGAACGCTTAGGAGTTAATTGTTTAAAGGTGGTCATACTGCCCCAGTCTTTTTTAAAGATGGTATAAATGGCAACGACTGCAAGCATAATCAGCATTAATGGCTTCAGTACACTTGGGTCCATTAAGTGGACAATCCAAGCACCCAGCATAGAGCCAAAAAAGACGAAGGGGAATAGCTTATAGACGGCTTTTATATCTAGTTTACCAGAGCGATAAAATGTCACTGTACTAGTAAGGGAACCCATTGTACCTGCCAATTTATTGGTTGCTACGGCAACAGAGGGAGGAAGACCAACGAACATAAGAGCTGGTAATGAGATAAGCCCACCTCCTCCAACCACTGAATCAATAAAGGCTGCTAAAAAACCGAAGAGGATTAAAATTAATAAAATATTTACATCTAAATCTAAATCAAAAGGCACAATAGGTCATCTCTTTTCTATCATAATAATCTGATAGTAGCGAACTGAGGATAGGCTGTAAACACTCTAGCTGCTATTTTTTAATAGAAATAAATGAAGTGATTCGATTTGAAATGACGATAATTTCTACATAACTCAAAAAAATTCTACTTGGAGTCATTATTTTGATGTATTATGTAGATAATGGTGTTTTTACGTAAAGGGGACGTGATGACATGAGTTTAGGAAATCATATACGTGTATTTCTCTGTGTTGTGTTTATGGGCGTACTTGTAGGGTATGTCTTTAATGCAAAAAAAGATATAACAGATCATGAGTATATTGATACCGTAAAGGAAGGCTATTTGGAGAATTTTTCAGATGTCACAGTTCGAAATGCGTTTAATTACGCTTTTTATGAACCTTACTGGCGCTATTATGAAGCAAAAACTGGGGAGCAAGTTGTAGAATTATCAGGTGATATTACGTTTCAAGACGAAAAAGGACATGCTATTCTCCAATTTGTCGTGAACGAACAAACGCAGCAATTTTCCCTAGAGGCAATGAAATTTAAAGAAGTCGTATTAAACCAGCAACAACAACAAAAGCTTGTTGGCATGGTCTATCACACTTGGGAAAAGAAACAACTAGCTTATGAGTAAGGTTTTTTATTTTGTAAATCATCCAAACTGTATTACAGTAAAAGGGGGAGCTAGAGACAGAGAGGATGTTTTACATGAGATTAAGTATTTTAGATCAAATGCCGATTCCAAAAGGTCATTCTGCAGAAGAGGCCTTCCAACGTACAGAACAGCTGGCATTGCTAGGTGAAGAGCTTGGCTATCACCGTATGTGGCTTGCTGAACACCATAATAGCCAGTCATTGGCGAGTTCAGCTCCTGAAGTAACTGCTGCTTTTTTAGCTGCTAAAACACAGCGGCTTCGCATTGGTACGGGTGGTGTCATGATGATGCATTATTCACCCTATAAGCTAGCAGAGGTCTTTAAAACATTATCGGGGCTGGCACCCAATCGTATTGATTTTGGTGTGGGGAGAGCTCCTGGTGGTGATCATGCCGCTATCTATGCCTTGGCAGAGGGAAGACGACAACGCTTCACAGAACAGTATGATAAGCTAGAAATCATATTAAAGCTAATGAATAATCAAAAAACAGGTGAACATGTCTATGATCAAGTCGTTGCAGCTCCTGCTCATATTTCATTACCAGAGGCTTGGTTACTAGGTTCTAGTGGTCAGAGCGCAATGCAGGCTGGCCAGCTGGGAGTAGGCTATTCGTATGCACAATTTTTCACGGGCAATATGTCAAAGGATATCTTTGATGCCTATAAAGCCTATTTTACGCCTTCTTATTATATGGATAAACCACAAATCATTGTGACATATGCAGCAACAGTTGCCCCAACCCTAGAAGAAGCGGAATATTTAGCTAAACCGATTGATATTTCTCGTCTTCAATTAATGAAAGGGCAAATCATTCAAACAATGTCACCCGAAGAAGCGAAAGATTATCCATTAACTGAAATGGATAAATTGACGATTGACAATAATCGCAAGGCGAATCTTGTCGGGACACCCCAAGATATTGCTGCTTTTTTAAGCGCTGAGCAAGAACGCTATGGCTTTGATGAAGTGATGCTAAATTGCAATCAATATGCATTAGAAAGTCGTTTAAATACCTATAGATTCCTTGCGAAGGAATTAATCAGATAAGAGGAAAAGCCATATTCAGATGAATATGGCTTTTATGTATTTAGCTGAAATAGAATAGCGATTTTACAATTAGAAAAACCCGGAAATTTACTTCCGGGTCTGATTACCACTTACATTTTCTGCTCCATGACACACTGCCTCGCTTCCGCATAGGATCTTAAGATATTCCTAAGAAATCTGTACTTTAGCTTATTCAGTTTTGATGGTCCTTCTGAGTTATCGATCAATCGCACTCATCGGGTTAACCCTCCTAGTCATTGGATTTGAAGTGAAATCTTTAATAGTATAACCCTACCTCTATTTCTTATACCTCTAGTGACCATAAAATTTAATTTTTTGTGCTAAAGAAGTAAATACAAGAAAACATACAGTCATTACCAGTTAACAATGAAGATAAAAACACTCGTCTGTTTGAAGAAAAGTATATTTGCATCCATGATGTACATGCTAAAACTGGCTGTTATTTTAATTATTGATAGATATTTCCATAAATGTGGTTGACTTAAAATGTGTATTAAGCATATAATACATTTCAAGAAGTGTATTATATGCTTAATACATTTTTTTATTGTCGGTGTATTAAGTGCTTAATACGCTGAGGTGTTAACGTGAGAAAAAATATGTCCATGTTGATAGGTGCAACCCATCATTCTACATACTGTGTATTAAGTGTTTAATACGCGGAATTAATTTTTGAGGAGTTGAGTTATTTGACTATAAATTTTAATAATCGGGACCCGGTGTATGTCCAAGTGATTCGGCATTTGAAAGAACAAATTGCCAAGGGATTTTATGAGCCAGGTCAGGAGATTCCATCCAGAAGGGAATTAGCCAATCAGTTAAAGATTAACCCAAATACTGCACAACGAGCTTATAAGGAAATGGAGGAACAAGGATTGATTTTTACAGAGGGGAATATGCCTAGCTGCATTACGAAAGATGAAGCAGTCCTTAAAAATGTTCGTGAGGAATTGATTATCGAAGCGGTTGACTTATTTTTAGGCTCTATTAAATCTATCGATGTGCCTTTAGCCGAAGTATTGGAACTTGTAAAGAAAAAACATGATGCCGAAAGCGGAGAAGCGGAGGAATCGAAATGATAGAAGTAAAAAATATTAACAAGAAATACGGCAGGAAACAGGTTTTAAAAGACATTTCTTTTACTGCAGAAAAAGGAGAGATTACTTGTTTAATAGGAATAAATGGTGTAGGTAAGACGACCATTATGAAAGCTATTATGGCGCTCACCCCAATTAATAGTGGTGAAATTTTAATGGATGGAGAAAAAATCACAAAAGAAAGTTTTGAAAAAATAACCTTCATCCCAGACACAATAACGATGTTGCCACAAATGAAAATCAATGAAGCTTTTGCGTTCATGGCTGATTTTTATAAAAGCTGGAATCCTCAGAGGGCAGAAGAATTATTACAATTTTTTAAACTTGATCCGAATGAACGTATTGCTAACTTATCGAAAGGAAATACAGCAAAAGTGAATATGCTACTGGGATTGTCACTTGATGTCGATTATTTACTGATGGATGAACCATTCTCTGGCATTGATATTTTCTCTCGTGAGCAGATTGCAGAGGTGTTTACAAGCCATTTAATTGAAGAACGTGGTGTCATTATAACAACGCATGAAATTAGTGATATTGAGCATTTGATTGATAAAGCAGTCCTTATGGATGACGGTGCAGTATTGAGGGAATTTAGCGTGGAGGAAGTACGTGAAAATGAAGGGAAATCAGTGGTTGATGTGATGAGGGAGGTATATCGAGCATGAAAAACTATTTAAAACTTGTTAATTTTGAAGTAAATCGATTTTTTAAATTGTATTTGATTTTAATAGGCTTGACCATGCTCAGCCAGCTTATAGGAGCGGGAATTATCTCACAAACCTATATGAAAAATGCTAAACAGTTGATGGCAGAAAACCAGTTATCCATGAACCAGTATGTGGAGCAATACGGGACTTTTTCTTTCGATCGATTCACTGATTCAGAATGGTTTCTGCTGCCAATCTTTTTTTGTATCGCCATGTTGATGATCTATGTTTTCTTTATTTGGTATCGAGATTGGTTTGGTAAAAATACATTTATTTACAGATTATTCATGTTACCAACTGAAAGAATCGCCATTTATTTTGCGAAATTAACGACGATTATGCTTTTAGTTCTTGGCTTGATTGCTTTGCAAATCTTGCTAATTTTGATGGAAAAACAAATAGTGAATAAGATTATACCAATAGACCTCCAATCAAATTTCTCAATTTATGCTAGTTCTACTTTAAATATGTGGAGGTGGCTGTATCCGACTAGCTTTACAGAGTTTATTTTGGTTTATGCACTTGGGTTACTTTTCGTGGCAGTAATATTTACCGCGATTTTAATTGAGCGGAGTTATGGTTTAAAAGGGATTTTTTACGCTATTTTTTATGGCTTACTGTCACTTGGGGTATTTTTTGCTCCAATCCTATTAGTTAATGTTTATACAAATTACTTTTACCCACTTGAAATTTTCTTAATGGTACTGGTTACGAGCACGATTGTTTTAGGCAGTGCCATTTGGATTGCGAATCATTTACTAAAATATAAAATCAGGGTCTAGAGGAGGTATAACAATGAAAAAATATTGGAAAACAATCAGTATTAGTTTCTTCATCGTGGTGTTTATCAGTTCTTACTATATCCAAAAAACAGCAATGGCTTCTAAAAATGATAGAACCTATAAAATTGAAACGATCAGCGGAAATAAGGAAGAAATTGAAAATCTTATTCTTCAAACAAGTTATCAAAGTAATGATCTTTATCATATGTTGTACATATCAAAGGATGGTTCCACGAATCCCAATAGTCAGTCTTTTTTTAGAGATTTGATGGCACCGAATGAACCTATGATTCTTCGAAAATATATTGAGGAACACCGTAATTTTATGCGTGGGAAAGAATTTGATCCAAGAAAATATTATGAAGACAAATCACATTTGACTTACACAATATTTCTAGATGATGGTCGAAAAGAAGCTAGAGGCAATGTTATAACGCTTCAAATTGATACACTTGATAAAAAAACAAATGATAGTTCTTCCTTTAAGATCGATATACCAGTCAAAGCAAGCTATGATTGGATTAATGTAAATGACGTCTACGTAGGGAATGGAAAAATAAATATATTAACAACAAACTATTTATCAGCCAACTATCTTATAAAAGGTAGGGAAGAGTTGCATGTCTATACGATTGATGAGAACAAGAAGGAATTAGTAAAGGACGACATCCTTGCAGAATTAGTGTCAGAAGAAAGAGGCACTTCCAGTATCCGTATTTTTAATGAAAACAATACTACTACTCAAAACGAAAATTATTATTTATATATGGTAGAAAAATATAGTGATCGAAAAGAAGGTACTGAGCCAGAAATTATCTCTAGTCAAATATATCTCTATAATAATGCCAAGAATGAAGCAGAGGAATGGACTATGCCAGAAGAATTAAAACCCTATCGGAAGTCAATGCTTATTCATAAAGAAACGATATACATTCCTGTATATTCAGCCAATGGTTTAACGCTGAATCGATATCATATTGAAAAGAAACAGTGGGAAGACCCCTTAACCCTTCAATATTCAAGCATTACGAATGAGAATGATGCTCCATATTTACGTATAGCAGAGGGAAAATTTTATTTAATATATCGTGTTTCTGATGGACAGTGGTTGTCTATCGTTGATTTACGTACAGGTGGATTGATTTATGAAGGGAAAATCATTTCCGAAGACAAGAAAAATCAAGAGGCGGATTCCTCACTTACGATCGAACAATTATATATAATGCCTTAAAGAACAGGTATAAGGACAACCTACAATCTATAACGCCATATATAAAAGAAACTCCATGTTGATCAGTCTTTGTTCAACATGGAGTTTCTTTCTTTATCGATGAACGTATACACGAGCAGAGCCACTCACAAACGCGGCATCTTGATAATACATATTTTTTACAAGTACATTTGGCCCTAAGCATTTGACTGCTGGACAGTGGCAGTTAAGTGATTTTGCCAAGTCGGTTGCCATCCATTTATCAAAAATCAATGGTAGTTCGTCATGTACAATAGTGCCGAGGGCTGGTGTGTCACCAAAGTCGGTAACAATCACATCGCCTGTTTACTGTAAATCGAAAATAAAAGCATATAATTTAAACTCCTTGTAATTACAGTGGCGCAAGAAAAATTAATTGTATAGAAGATAAAAGAGGATACGAAGATAGAGTTGTCAGAAATAGAGCAGATGTAAACAAAATAATAAAAAAGTTATAATAAAGATTAAGTTCGATTCCGAGATAATTTATAAATAAATGCACTTTAAAAATTATTTTATCTGTGCGAAAATTATAAGCATGGAAAGGAAGTTTTTTATATGTTTACAGTACAGAAAACTCATGATGAATGGGAAAGTTACCATGACATTGATAGGTATGGGAAATTAACTTTATCAAATATTGAATTTACTACAACACATTTATGTAATATGAGATGTTCGCATTGTGCAGTTGGCTACACATTATTAACCAAAGAATTACCAGCATTACCTACAGAAGAAATTATCCACAAGTTAGATGAGGTGGAAACTTTACGTACAATGAGTTTTACAGGTGGAGAACCTTTAATGACTAAAAAGGGTATAAAGGAAAATTTGTTACCACTTTTGAAATACGCTAAGGGTAGGGGAATTAAGACGCAAATTAATTCGAATTTAACTTTGCCTATGTCTCATTACGAATTAATTGCTCCTTATCTAGATGTTATGCACATATCACATAACTGGTGTGATGAAAAAGAATTTGTTGAAACAGGCTTCGCTATGATGGAAAAGCAACCTTCAATTGAATATAGAGGCAATTTATATCGTAATATTTTCGACAATGCAAGGGAACTTTCCAAAGGAGGGATGTTTGTATCAGCAGAAACAATGTTAAATCGTAATACTGTACCCTATATGGAAAAAATTCATAATGAAGTGGCTAACGAAATGTTATGTAAGCGACACGAAATTCATCCTATGTATGCTAGTGACTTCGCTGAAAATTTAGAAGTTATTAGTTTGGAGGAATACAGAAAAGTTGTGAATGAAATTCTTGATTATAGAAATAAAGACATATGGGTATTGTTTGGTACATTGCCATTTTACCCTTGTAGTCAAGATGAGCGAGATTTAGCGTTAATCAAGCGAATCAATAGTGAACATAATATAACAATCAGAAATGATGTTGATGGACGATCAAGAATGAATTTAAATATTTTCACAGGGGATATATCGGTTACGGATTTCTCAGATGACGGTTCGGCTTTCGGAAATATAAAAAATGAATCATTACCTCAAATTTACGAACGGTGGTTAGATTCCAATATTTCTAAATCAATTAATTGCCACTGTCCAGCAGTCAAATGTTTAGGACCAAATGTAATTGTAAAGAATATGTATTATCCTGATAAAACATTTATTAGTGGCTCAGTTAAATAATGAATTGAAGACCTCCATTGGAATAACCATTGGAGGTTTTTTAGCGATATATACTATATAATTTTTCTACTCAGTTTAAATTTAAAAGTTTGTCAAAACACAATTTACTTGTACCTTAATACAAAGAAAAAGGCCTATAGCCTGTTATTCACAGCTTTGAGCCTTTGTCTTTGTAAGACCATTCTTTTTAAACAGTCGTTTTACTCTTTATCTGAATTTGAAGTTTTGTCATAAAAATTAACAAGAAATCGTTGGCTGATCTAAGTTTACTGACATGGTGTTGCTTGATTAAACAGCAGTAGTGCCCCAAAATATACTGATTCCAAAAGCTACTACTACTCCAGCAAAAACCCAACCCATAGCGTATTTCCTTAGTCTGAAGTTATTTATACTCAACATTAAAAAGCAAAAAGTCATAACAACTTGTATCCAAATTGGTCTATCAAAACGCTCTTTATGCCAAATGAAAGAATAAAGAACCCCGATAACCATAATAGACAGCACTACTAACGCAATTCTATTAAATATGCTAGACTTTTGCAAACCTATAAACCTCCTTAATATGGCTTTGTATTAAAATACCAATCACCAGTACCTCTTAATTGTTCATTCATACTAAAACCTGCAACGGAAGCAATTACTCTAACATTTTCGTTTTTGTAAGGTCGTCATCTTTCGTACATCTTCCTTTCTAGCATTCTATTGTCTCATATTCAACGATAATTTCAAATATGAAATTGCAGAACGGGCTATTTTAGGGCTAGACGAACATTTTTTTCCATTATCGAAAAAGTTCCCTCGTTTCAATGGACGGATAAGCATGTGTATAAAGCGCATACATGTTCTAATATTCTGTCATAGGACATTTTACTGTTATTTTTCATAAAAAACGTTATCATGATATAGAGTAAAAGTCATAATGCATTAAAGAAAGTGGGAATGAACATGACGAAATATGAGATATTATTGTTTGACGTAGATGATACATTACTAGATTTTGATTTAGCTGAAAATGCAGCACTTGACCGCATGTTCAGCGAGGAAAAGATAGCCACTACGCCCGAGATGATAGCGCGTTACAAAGAAATTAATGAATCGATGTGGCGAGCTTTTGAGCGTGGGGAAGTGACCAAAAATACACTACATAATACAAGATTTGCGATTGCTTTAAAGGAATTTGGGATGGAGGTCGATGGTGTCTACTTTGAATCGTTATTCCAAAAATACTTACAGGAAGCACATCATTATGTAGAGGGAGCTTATGAAGTCATCGCTCAACTAGCCAATCACTATCATTTGTATGTCGTATCAAATGGCGTAACGTTGACACAGAATAAACGACTAGTGGATGCCGATTTAGCACAATATTTTAAAGGCATCTTTATCTCCGAGCAAACGGGCTATCAAAAACCAATGCCTGCCTTTTTTGATTATGTATTTGAGCGGATTGAGCATTTTGATAAAGCTAAAACGCTTATAATCGGCGATTCTTTGACATCAGACATTAAAGGCGGATTGCTGTCAGGCATTGATACATGCTGGTTTAACATCCGCAATGTTGAAAATACGAGTGGTATTGAACCACATTATGAAATTAAAAAATTGCATGAGTTACATGAGCTATTGCATACAAAAATAGCACTATATTAAGACAGTAAGACACTTCCTTTGTTCCATGAACAGAGGAGGTGTTTTTTTATGTTTTTTCGCTAATAAAATTTAAATTATTACTACAAGGCTGACCAAATAATCGCTTGCTTGCTATGTATAAAATACAATAGAAAAGGCAAAACCTTTTATGAGACTAGTTTCCATGAAAGGGGAAATATTCGATGAATATGGTTTTAACTGCCAGTAAACGTCAAAAGGGACAACAATCTTCTTTAACACAGCTTCGACAAAATGGGGGCATTCCAGGTGTAGTTTACGGCTTTCAAATGGAATCAACGGCGATTATGTTAGATGCGAGAGCCTTTGCAAAAATGTTAGCTACACACGGCACAAAAAGTGTTTTCCAATTAGATGTTGAAGGAAAACGGATTAATGCAGTTTTGACAGAGGTACAACGTTGTGCATTAAAAGGGAATGTTAAGCATGTGGATTTTAAATCCATCAATATGTCAGAGGAGCTAGAAGTGGATATTCCAGTGACTGTAATTGGGGATGCAGTAGGAGTTGCTGATGGCGGATTCCTGCTCCAGCCTAATCGTGAAGTGCGTATTAAAGTGAAGCCAACTGACATTCCAGAAACCATTGAAATAGATGTTACAAATGTTGCAATTGGGACTTCTCTATACGTCGGAGATATTCGTCAACAGTTCTCGTTTGAAATTTTACAAGAGGATGACTACACACTCGTGACGATTACACCACCTGCTGCTGAAAACGTACAGGAAGATGATACAGTGGACGATACACCAGAAGTGATGGAAGCAACAGGACAAAATACTGCTGAACCAGAAGCATAAAGGAAAGATGAGCCTCCTTACACTACGTAAGGGGCTCCTCCTGTTGTTGAAAAAGATCATGTCACTAGCAGAAAAAGACCTTTTAGCAAGGTGAGAGGTTGATTTCCGTTCCGCCAGCGTCCTTTCCAGGGGGCGTCCGATGAGCCGCTTCACTCACTTGCGCTCGCTCCAGGGTCTCCTCAGTGACGCTAAATCCCCTAGGCGTGACGCTGGCTCCACTCCAATCAACCATTCTGCTATCTCACGTTCTCAGTGTGCTGGGCAAAAAAACATCGCAAAATCTGGAGCAGGCACGCAAAACAGAATTGAAGTTGCGGGGAAGAAAAATGCCGCTCTGTTTGAGTGGGCGGCATTTGTGAAGGCTGAAAAGTAAGAATTAGTGTTACGAGTTACTCAATATTGAATCTGTTTGTAGAGTATTGGCTTCAATGCCGCATTGTGGCTGGTTTCTTGCTAATGCGATTTTTGATTATGTACACCCTTATGTACACGGTTTTTTCTGGTGCTATCAATCATTGAGCATTTATCGAGCACTGTTTGCTCAGTAAGAAATTGTCGGTATGTAGATAGTTATAGTACCAGATTCGGTTTTTCAGACCCCCATCCTAAACCAGCATGAATCAGACTAAAAGTTCACTTACCCATACTGGCATTAACAATGTTATCGTATACACGTTATTGCGTCTTTATAGGTGTTAACATGGCTAAAGATTTAACAACCTCTGCTCATGACAGACAAAATATTTTGAATAACTCTTATGCACTCCGACATGCTGAAAAACACCTTGCTCTTGGCGGAGTTGAGTTCGATGGAGAAAGAGTTTTTACCAAGAATCAACTGGTAGATCTGTTTGATGTAAGTGATGCGACCATTGAGAGGTATATAGCTAACAACTTGGATGAGCTGAAGAACAATGGCTACATCATTTTGAGAGGTAAAAATCTAAAAGAATTCAAGGAAGTAGCTGATGGTGCCCTCATTAATGAGGGTACCAAGACTTCAGTGCTGGGAGTGTTTAAGTTTAGAGCCGTATTAAACCTTGCAATGCTACTTGTCGAAAGCGAGCAAGCCAAAATAATTCGCACTAGACTGTTAGATATAGTGATTGATACGCTTGCTGAACGAGCCGGTGGTCACACGAAATTCATCAACCAACGTGACGAAGATTACTTAGTTGCCTCCTTTAAAGAAGAGAGTTACAGAAAGCAATTTACTGACGCCCTCAATGAATATGTTGATGCCAATGGCTGGAAGTTTGGAAAACTAACAAATGCGATTTATCAAAGCATTTTCCATGAAAATGCCAATGAGTACAGAAGCGTATTAAAACTCCATCAGCACGATAAAATACGTGACACTATGTACTCTGAAGTGTTGACGCTGATTGCCAGTTTCGAAGCTGGTTTGGCTCATGAGATAAAACAAAAGTCACTCCAGATAGGTAGGAAACTCACATACAAAGAAGCTGAAGCCATATTAACCACTATGGAAAAACATCCTCTATATGAACCAATGTTGGTTGATGTGCGAACGAAAATGGCAAGCCGAGACTTATGTTTTCGCGATGCTTTACATGAAAAACTGGAAGCATATGTGCGAGCTGTACCTGAAGGAGACTTTGAACGTTTCTTGGGTGAGAAAAGTAAATCACTTGAAGAACGCCTGAACGATCCAGAAACCCTAGAAGTGTTCAAAAGACTAAAAGACCGATAGGGGGATCAATGGACGATATACAATTCAATTATTTTGATATTGAACACGCCATTCGGGTTCATGATTGGATCATTGAGAAAACAGGCGGCTTACACGGAATCAGAGACCAAGGGGTACTGGAGAGTGCCCTTGAGCATATCCAAAACGACTGGTATTACCCCGGGTTTGTAGACAAACTAAGTCACTTGTTCTTTGCAATCAATAAATTCCATGCTTTTAGTGACGGAAATAAAAGATCAAGCATCGCCCTTTCAACATACTTTCTTGAGATAAATGGTTTTGGCCATTGTGTACAACTTTTTGTGCGAGAAATGGAAAACATCGCAGTTTGGGTGGCTGATGGAGCAATCGATAAGGAGCTACTCAAAAACATCATTCATGATCTGGTCTTATGTGAAGAAATACTTGAAACGACTAAGCTGGAGATCACTATAGCAGTTATGAATTATGAAACTCTAAGGCACGGGTGACAAACACACTACAGGATGGGAAGTATCGCAAATTTGTCAGCACGTAGCTAAGATGCTAGGCATATTTGTTACGCGTGCGTATTGCTCGCGAAATTGCTGTACCCAATAGTGATGTCCGAAAAAAACTCCGTCCTCACATGAAACAGCCATGTGCAACTGGTAACTGAACAGACTGGTAGACCGTTCGTTCAGTAAATACCTGATATTTCCGCCAACGAGAAATTGCGTTGGCTGGCAGAGTGCAAATTTGCACGATGGCCTAACCCATTGATTCTTTCGAAAATCCCCATTGGGGGAAAAGGCTACCCCATTGGTTTTTCCACAATCCTCAATTTGAGGAATGTACCTAAAACCATTTTTATAGCTCCGATCCCTTCAAAGTGAGGGGTAATTTGCAAAAACAGAGAGAGCATTACTGTCTCTGGCAATCTTTATCACGATAACGCCTGAAGTACCCTCTCGCTTCCTCATCCATACCAAGAGCCGAATGAGTTCGCTTAACTGCCTGTCTTAAATCTCCGAATCTGTCTATAGTTGCTGGTGGGCGTGCCGCCCTACGGATACATTCAGAGCGTCTGTTTGCTGCATGTTCACGTTCTTTATCGCCATCTGCCAGCGTCAGGACTTCTGTCCATCGTGCGGCAGCTCTCCGGCATAGCCCTTTTGACTCCAGCTCTTCAGCTTTCCTGTCCCTTATCATTTCTGCCTCTCAGACTATATAGATAAGCAAAAAGGTGTTGGTTCAGTTGGTTCAGTTGGTTCAATTTGTAAAGAGTATTGTTTTTAAAAGGATTATTCGCAAAAAGTGAACCAACACACCCCATTTTTGAACCAACAAAAAGAGGCCGTGAACCAACACGCCGTTTAAAAACCGCTAATTATGAGGGACATCCACCAGCACAGGGCTTGTCTAGTGCTGGTTAGGTGCTGCTCACCGCGCACGGAGCGGCGCTGGTTTGCTCCAGCGATATGCGGGGCTGGTCATCATTTCGCGGTACCGCCTGGCTATTACAGGGCCCTCTGCCAGCTGGCGCCTTAATTCCCGCAATTCTGCCGGGCTGAGCTGGTGGCCGTCATGCTCCAGCTTGGCAATGGTCAGCAGCTCGATTTCTCGTGGTGTCATGGATTCCCCTCTGATGGTGATCGGCATTATATTGCCAGCCAGGGTGATTCTTCACTGGCCGGAGCCGTTGTGCGTGAAGTCTATGCGTGAACTCCATATGCTATGTGTTAAGTTACAGCTCAAAATGTCCTGTTCCGGTGGTAACTTTTTTGGTAAACAGCGTTTTGGTGGATACCAACATGGATACCTCGCTTTTGGATACCGCCCAAAGCCAGATTGTCACTATGCTTAATCTAAAGCAGAGGAGCCTCTATGCGCCTTATCAAATTAAGCGAAGTCATGCTCAGAACGGGCTTCAAGAAAACGGCAATCTACTCATGGGTTAAGACGGGCACGTTTCCACAGCCAGTTAAAATTGGTAGATCAGCTAGATGGTCGCTTGAGGAGGTTGAAGCTTGGATCCAGAACAAACTTGATTCGCGGGCTGGCAACCAATGATTAACTTTAATATCGAGTGGTGGATAGTCCATGGACAAGCTGATGGGCGCACTCGACGAAAACGATGCGCCAGGCGGACTGTGTCGCTCATAAACCGGGAGTTGGCCAGAGGACTTAGTTGTCCTTTGCAATTCTGCAGGTTCGCACGTGAAAGTAGCCAAAACCCTGCGAACCTGAGTGCAAACCTGCAACTGCGAACCACTGAGGTGGCCTCTCATAGCTGGTGGTCATACTGGATATTAATCAGGCCTGCCACAACCATAACAATCCATAACAGGCGCATCGCACCAACAATTACTAATAGGTCCGCTCGCAACACTAATTTTGACTAAGCCTGAACGCAATGCTCAGAAAGAACGAAGAATGGAATGAATCGTACCATCATGTTGCTCCATGATTTTTACGTTCAAGACAGTTGCTTAATCTCGCCTCGCAATTCAGCCCCCTTGCCGTTATCGAGAAGTCTTTATCCTTTCGGTTAATGCTATCGGTCTTCATATTACCAGCAGCATACGCCATCCGATTATTTCGATGCTACGTGCGCGTACTTGTCGCAAAATACCAGGCAAAGGCCAGATTCAGAACGTCGTGATAACCACCAGCACAACATGAGAGGTCATGTAACGCGATTTATCACACCAGATACATGTGATTGGTGTACCCGCATAAAACATCGTCATAGCGCGTCCTGTGCGCATATACGCCGATAATCAACACATCACCACCACTCTGTCTTATGTAGAGAACAGTTTTATGGTGCTCCCCGCCATCGCGTGCGTACTGGTCGGACACAGCTGCAAAAAATTTTGCAACTGATACACCTCGCGCGCGTACTGGTCACGAAATTGGTGTTTTGCTGTGGCAGTGATATCAGAAAAATCTTCCTGTTTCACATAAAGCGGATATGCGCGTACTGTAACGGCCCCATCAACGGGGATCGGATTTGAAATCCCGACCCAAGCTATGTACCAAATGCCATGTCTTGGATATATGATGATTGCCATTCTAAACAACGCTAAAGGGAGGGTTGGTGTGAATGCTCAGGCTGTCATCATGGTTTTCCTTGGTCTGGTTGTCGCAAAACTATATCCAGACTGGTGGAAAGGGGCATTAGCAACTGTCGCCATCTATTTGCTTTTATCCGTCGTTAAGCGATCATTCGCTAAGACCGTAAATCAAGCAAAACATTTCTCATTTAAGAATTTAATAAACTATATTACTGGGCTTATTTTTTGCCTTTCAATTTTGATCGCTTCAGCTTTTTTGCCCGTATCAATAGCTAATTTTTTTGGCGCACCATATGAGGTAGGTTATCTATTCTCTGTTTTTTGTCTTGTTATTGCCCTTCTTTACCTGTGGATGAGAGCAAAGAACAAAAATTAGCCATCCGTGGCTAACCAGTTATTGAGCTTCTTTTTGTGATGCCTGTACGACTCTGGTGAGCGATTGTGTGACCGTACTGATCGCTCTGTCATATGCTGTGCTACCTTTTGGCGTATTTGCCAGACGTAACAAGGCATTTCGTATAACAGGGCTTTCGTATGCCTTCGCTGCTCCGCCTACGGCACCAGCAGCAGGAACAATAAACGCAGCCGTTTTTAGCATCCCCGCCAATACTGCTGCGTTTATGATGCCACCACCAACTAACAATCCATAAAGCTGCTGACCATTTAAGTTTTGAACGTTCGCTTTTGCCGCGTGTCTTGTATCGTTGAGGTATTTAATAACGCCGTCCAGTTCCTTTCCATGTACGCCTTTAAAGAAAGTTGCTGATTGCTTCCTGTTCCGGTGTAACGCATTAATAAACTTCTCAACACTGATATTTCCAGACGGATCAGTCGCCTTATCTACAGCATTCTGAACTATAGCTGCTCGTGCGTTTTGCCTACCATTGTCATCCAGAAGCCTGTAAAGCTGAGAACGTTCTGATGGGCTTTGGCTAAAAACGAGTTTTGTTACATCCTCAGGCGTGGCCTTGCCGCTGGCTATTGCCTTTTGAACGCGCGTTCTTCCCATCATGTCATTGAATTTAGACCATGAGCGATCAACCCTTGCCATATTAATGGCTTCGTCTGCTCCAAGATTTTTGGCTACGGCTTTTTTCATATCCGCCGTATATGCCTTGTAGATAATATCGCTGGCTTTCTGGAGCGTATCTTTATCAACAGTGTCAGATGACGCTATAAATCGCTTTCGAAGATCGGTTCTGTTTTCCCTCGCCAGACGCAGGTCATTTGGTCCGCTGGTGATATCGTCTTTAAATTGCTGCAAGACTTTTACCGCGGCTCTATCCTGAGATTTGCCAGGGCGGCTTAACACGGCAATCTGATTGTCGATAGTTTTTACCGTGTTTGAGAGATCGACAGGGGTATCCCCCATAGCGTCAATTATGCGGTTATATCGCTTTCCTGCTGCCTCAATGAATTTTTGTTGCCCTTTAGTCGCAGATTCATAAAGCTGTTTATCAGAAATGCCACCCAGACCATCGCTAAATGTTCTGACTAAATTTTCTCGTGCTTGTTGTTGATTCAGCCGATTCTTACCGGTTCCAAAAAAAGGAACTCTTTCGCCTAATGTCTGAGCCTGACTCTGCATAAAGGTTTTATCTTTCAGCATGTCACTGGTCATTAACGGCAGATTTCTTTCCGATGCAAAGTCGACAGCAGCCTTTGCTTCAGGCGACATATCACCACGAACAGCCCTCGAAACCGCACTCGCTGTATTTTCCAGCCCCTTACCAATACCACCAATGCCAGCAGAAATTACCGTTTGTAACGGATCAATATCTTCTCCACCAGCAAGGCTGGTGGCTCCCTGTAGTGCTAAATCTGTAGCTGCTGATTTTCCTATGGCACCAAGCACCGTTCCAGCCCTGCCCGCTGGTGTAAACGCCAGCGCATTAGCAAGAAACGAAGTCAGGTCTTGCGGTGATAAACCCGGCTTGTTCAGGGCATAATCACCTGATGGCAGAGAAACGATAGTATTCCCCTTCTCATCCTGCCTTAATGTCGCCCCCATTCCCTGAAGAATCTTTTCCTGAGACGCGTCAGAGCCGAAAAGTTGAGACCATCCAGCCTTCAGGGCATCCATGCTTAGTGAGTTCAATTCTGGGGCAGAGGCGACATTTTGCAGTCTCTCCATCTCTGGAGTCATTCGGCTTTCGCCTGTTATAGCATCGCGCATCGCAGCCCCAAGACTGGCTCCCTGTTCTGCTGAACGCTCAAGCCCCTCTCTTTGCTGAGTAGCTAACTTTGCATACCCTGACGCAAGAGAATTATCAGATGATGTATGTTGAATATTTTGAGTTGCTGATTGGGATCGGTCTATTTCATTCGTAGATGGTAGTGGATAGGCAGCATAAAAAGCCTGCTTAGCCTGCTCTACACTTTCTCCGGCTTGCGGGGCCACGACTTCATTGAAGTATTGCTCCTGAGCCTGCACTTTTTGTTCTGGTGCTAACGCCTGATACTGTGGAGAGGCGATAACATCTTTCCATGCTTTAGCCATTAATCACCCCATAGTGAAGAAAAATTACTGCTGGCTGCTGGCTGTGATACCTGCTCAGATTGCGGCAATGTCTGCGACGAAGAAGAAGTTCCTCTGTCAACTGCTGAAATAACACGCAAAGCATCATAAGCTCGACCAGAAGCAGCTTTCAGCGAATTGAACTGGTTTTCCATCTTCCGGCGCTTGGTATCAATGGTTTTTGTGGAGTCGCCAGGCTGAGGGAAATACATTTGATAATATTTTGACATTTCAGCAGGTACGATAGCTGCCCCTGTTTCCTGACGGAGTATTGCCATTATTGCGTCATTAGCATTAACAACGTATTGCTGCTCTGTTGGGCTGAGCGTTAAGTTAGCCAGCGTCCCATTACCCAAAGCATTATTAATGATCGCCACTCGCTGTGGGCTAAGCTGGCCTTTCAGTGTATCCATTGAATCAAGAGCATCCCTAACTCTGTATGCAAATCCAGCAGCTTTTTTAGCCCCTTCTGGCGACTTTTCCATGATCTTTTGGGCTGTTGGCAAAGCTATTGGACGAAACCCATCTCCAGATATTGGCTGGTTTAGTTTTCCCTGCTCTTCACTTCCGTCTGTGTAGTATTTTGTGACAGTGCCATCATCGTTTTCCCTAACACTCATTAATTTTTTGGCGTTTGTATTAATTCCAGCCGCTGCCGCAAATGCCGCTGCCCCCTCTGGATCCGCCTTTAACATTTGCGCGTACTGATTGTAATTCTGCATTGCGGCTGTTGGTGCATATGCTGACGTTAACGCATTTGCTCGGCTAATATCCTGCCCTCTCGCCTGAAGCGCCTCTCCAGCCTGATTGCTGCGGATTGTCTCTGCCAACTTGCCACGCTCAATATCCCGACCTTCCATTCGATCTTTGATATCGAAGTACTTCTCATGACCGAGAGAAAACAGTGCCATACTACCAGCAAGCCGCTGGAATTCCTGTGGATCATTAACATGCATTTCGGCAACAGACTCAGGAGAAATTCCCAAGCGACGCATTTCATCTTCGTTATCTGCTATGAATTTTCCAAATGCCCCAGTTCCGAGCGAAGATGCGATTTGAGCACTAGTCGCAAGATGACCAATAGAATTTCTCTGGTCGTCATCAATAAAGCCCATCCCTTTCTGAACGCTTTCAAATTCTTCTGGATACTCAGAAATAAGACTGCGCATTTTGTTTCTGTCTCCAGACTCAAAAGCCCCGGCATATGCTTTCTGAAACTCTGCTTTACGCTGTTGTTGACGTGCCTGCTGATTAATCTCAGCAACGCCTCTTAGCCCCTGTAGCGCCATTAAACCTACGTTTGGCTGCTGCTGATACTGCACAGGCTGAGGAACGGAAGAACGAGGAGCATTATCATTTTGCGGTGCCATGCTAGGCAGCCCGCCAAGTTGCCATGTCGCCATTAGAATCCAAGCCCCCCAACAAGACCAATAAGCCCACCACCAATAGCCCCGGCGACATTACCTATACCCGGAACAACGGAACCAAGTTGCGCACCCGCTAAAGCGCCTGATGCCGCCCCACCAATACCACGCGCAAGACTGGATGGCTGCTGCGCCTGACCTGCACGAATAGCGCCAAGCCCCTGCAAGAGTTGTCCGGTATTATTGGCGTAGTTTTGCCCTGCCGTTGCCTGCCCTGATGCCGCATTCATCCCGACATTTAGCAGGTTTCCATAATTTTGCATTTGCCCACTAAGCCAATTGTTATAAAGCATGGGCGCAATGGAAGATAACTGGTTACTGGTAGCTGTTGAGCCAAGCCCCCCGGTAGCTTCTGCTGAGACAAGGTTCTGATAACGGGCCTGATCTGCCTGTGTTTTATATAAACCAGAACCAAAGAAATCATTCGCGGCTTTATTCTGCCCTTCCAGAGTCATCAGTCCTTGTAGTTGTTGTAAAGCAGGCAATCCGACTTCTGCATACGGCTTGAGATTATTCATCACCGTATTCCACTGCTCGCGCTGCAAATCAATTGCCTGCTGCTGGGCCTTCGCCTGAGCTTTAGAGGCACCACCATCACCGCCTTTTTCGTATACGGCACGATTGAGATGTTTATGAGCTATATGGGTAATTAACATTCGCTGAATTCCTTATATTGTTGCCGAGTTAACTGATAAAGCGTTACGCCGACGGGTTTACCACATCTGATATAAGCATCATCAAGGTGACCAACACGGGTAGCGCCAAGCAAACGGATAATTGCCCGTCCGTATTTCGTGGTGTCAGGAACCATAGTGATGCTGTTAAGGAATGGTGAGTTTTCGAGAAGCCATTTGCAGAATAATCGATGCCCTTGCAGTGCATATTCACCACGGAATCCGGGGTCGTACACCGCATGGCATTCAACAATGCTATGCCAGAAGTTACGCACTTCATGAACGCCAGCCAGCACCAATCCTTCGTAGATGCCGAGATATACCGCATCAGGCTTGATGTAGTACGTGTGCCCCGGCTCAACAATATTTTCGGTATTGCCAGGATCGTTAAGAAAGGCCTGTAATCGCACAGGGTTATCAATAAATTTTAGTTCCATGCGATGCCATCCATTTTCACATACAGCCTGCCAGCGCCTTATCTATTAACCCTCGAGCAATTTCATGCAGAGTTGGCGCTACTCCAATTCCTGATTTTTTACGCTGCTCTTCCTGAATTTTCTTTATCGCTTCCATTTGCTTCTCACTTATCAATACCGGCTTTACTGAAATAGCCATAACGCCCCCTTAGAACTGTATAAAACAACAGTTATTATAGTTTCACAAATCGCAATATTCATCATCGTAATTGCAAAATATGAAACAGATAGCACAAAAAAATGCCACCGCTCAGTAGCTGGTGGCATCGTTCTGTGTGTCAGGTTTTGACAGGTTTTTTATGGACTCTAAAAACTATATTTATGGTGTCGCATTACCCTTCACGGCAGGCGCTTTTCAGTTCTGCCCTTGCTTCTGGCTCCATTGGTAATTTGATTCGCGATCAGCTATGCGGATGGTTTGCTGAACAGGCATAACAACTTCTCAGTGGCTGTTTTCTGAACTACGAAAATTTCGTAGTGCTCACTTTCAAAAACGTCACGCCCTTGTACACAGGATTTTACGAAAGTCTCGTAAAACACTCTCTGATGCCAGCCAGGTGTTGTGCGCATCAATTCAGTCACATTGTGTTGGTTCAAAATACCGTGTTGTTGGTTCAGTGTTGGTTCAATAAAAAGAATAAAATCCTTATAAAACAATACTCTTTACAAATTGAACCAACTGAACCAACTGAACCAACGCCTTTTCTACGCACATGAAGAAGCTCATTCTTCAGATGAGTTGTAATCTCCTGGCTGGTAATTGAGTACATAAACGTTTATTTGTCGTCCCTGAATACGTGGTGATTTTCTTTGGTATCCACGACCGCTGTTTGGTGGGGTTAGCATCCCGGCTTTTTTCAACACTTCAGCAAACTGTTTTGCGTTGAAACCACATGCGATCTCCTTTTCAAATGTGGCCGGGAATGTGTAGAAAATCATTGGGCTTTCGTCATGTTCTCCACGCTGACGGTATCCGGCTAAATCTTTGATGGGCAAATCTGCCGGGCTGTATGGAAATGGTGCAAAACGGCTAAGCCCATAGGCATTAAGAAATGCCTCCGTTTGTTCAATAATCTGCTGATGTTCTTTGTTACCTGTGCCGAACTCGCGCAACCATGCGTTATAGCTGTGCTGTATCGCATCACGGCATGTCTGAGCATCCCAGCCTGTTACAACCTCGCCTAACAGCAATGCGGCCTCCAGAATGGCAAATCGCGCGGCTACACGGTGAACCTGCTCACCATAATCGGATGGGATCAGACTTCTCCATCTGCTTTCGCAGTCACGAACAGTTTTAATTGCCTGTTGCTGGTGGTCTGCCAGCCATTTAATCCACTCACGCCCGGCTGCGCCGTGGTGATGCTGGTAAGCGTCTTTCAGTGCGTCTGCGTGCTGTTTTCCGTTCTGGTAATCGTGAAAGCGTACTGCTTTACTCAACGGAATATTCAGCAGTCGCACCAGTTGCCCGGCTTTGGTTTTTCGCCCGGAAGTAGCGATAAATGTTTCTAAATCCATTTCTCCGGTGCTGATTGCCACTGTACGCCAGCGTTTTAGATCCCGGTTTCCACCATCTTTAGCGCCTTGCAGTTTCCCTACACCGTTAAATAACGCATAGGCAGACTGTGAAACGCTGACAGGATCAGCGCCCTGACCAACTTCATCAAGCGGCATTAGTCCGTCATTGTGGGCGGCGGCCTCATTTGCCAGCCCCAGCGCGGTTCCGTACCACGTCAGCCGCAGTAAATCAGGGTTGCCGTATAAGCTGCTCGCCACGTTTGCCGTGGTGGTCTTACCTGCGCTCGACTGCTCATAGAAATGAATGCCGAACCCGTCAGCGCCCACCAGCCCAATCAATGGCGCTGCCAGTGCTGCGCCGATCCCGGTCATCATTGAATAGTTACCAAAGGCCAGACGCGCCACGTTATCACGCCAGCTTTTCGCGCTCCCTGAGACGGTATATCCGGCTGCGGCTGAGCTTCTCCCGCTGAACAGCACAGGATTTTCAGGTGTTCCGATGATTTCCCCATCAGGCATGATGTACGCTCCGCATTGCCAGCCAGTGGCATGAGCAACACGCCACAATTCACGAGAGCCACTGCGTTGTAGCCAGTCTGCCAGTATTGCTCTGAGGCTGCTTTTGGTCGTGACATTTACCCCACCAGCTTTAAGTGTGCGCCATCCTTCACGTTCACCAATATCAGCCAGTGGAATGGCAGCGGTTGTCGGCGTTTCAGAACCAAACGACAGCCAGCGAAGAATGAGATACTGGTCTTTATCGTCTCTGCCAGTACCGATAACGCTTAACGGAGAACATAACCAGCTTTCGTTATTGATGATTTCTCCACTCTGGCTGTCAGCTCTCGGAGATACCCAATAAATACCATCCTCGCGGCTTTCTATTCTTGGTTTCAGTGGGTCGGTATCCATAACCTTAAAATCGCTTCCCTCAATGGTCTGTGGCTCCTGTTTCACGCCATTACCCTGTGGTTGGTACATTGACTTATTGAACGCTTCTGTGGCGCATTTAATGCCGTGTTTTTGGTGGTAATCATTCCAGTCTGCTTTGTGATCTGTCGGGGGTAATGCCACCCATCCAGAAACAGATAAAGCTGCTTTTTCTGCTGCTATTCTCCCCGTGTTTTGTCTTCCTTCGCTGTGGTCGTTATCCGCAGCAATGATGATTTGTGCTGAAGGAAATTTATCCCGCAGTACCTGGGCGACATATAACAGGTTCCCGGCATCAATCGCCGCCACTGTCAGCGCCTCTGGACGAATTAAATGGGCAGATAATGCCGTTGCCAGCCCTTCTGCGATTAAGATGCTCTGTGTTGTTTCTGGTGCGTTTATGGCGTGATATGCCCCTCGCTTTGCTGAACCTGTCAGGAGTCTTTTTTCACCATGTGAGGTAATAGTCTGTGCTGCTGTTACTGCGCCGGATTTATCCACCAGCGCCAGCAACAGAGATCCATCGGGCAACACGGGGAATGTAAAATCACCTACCCCTTTCGCAACCAGATAATCAGATTTGCCGTTTACAGCCTTTCTGCGCATGTCATCAAACTGACGGGAAAACGTATCCCGTCTTTGTTGTTCGTCCTTCTCTGCCCTTT
Organism: Lysinibacillus sp. 1 U-2021; assembly: GCF_029916965.1. Taxonomy (NCBI): domain Bacteria; kingdom Bacillati; phylum Bacillota; class Bacilli; order Caryophanales; family Bacillaceae; genus Lysinibacillus; species Lysinibacillus sp. 1 U-2021. Next base: position 1,763,427 of record NZ_CP123966.1, on the reverse strand, counting down.
TCAGGCGCTCCTGTTCGCGTCGCTGGCGCTCGGTTTCCAGTTGTTCCCGTTTCTGGCTGGTGGCTTCTGGTGTTTCCGTTGTCCGGTAATCAATACCCAGAACATCAGCGGCAAGAAGCGCCGCCTCTGTTGTGTCGCAGTTATTTACGCGTTTAATTAAATCCAGTCCATCACCAGCGCCGCACTGATTACAGATGAAGCTACCGCGCCCGTTGTCATCGAACCGGAATCGATCTTTGCCCCCACATGCAGGGCAGGGAGCATGACGGCGCGGAGAGTCAGGGACATTTATGTTCAGGCAGCCCAGCACATGAGGCCAGTTGTTTTCAGACGCACTGATAACCTGGCGGATAAGATCAATGTTTCGCATCACCGTACCCCACGTGGTCTATAGCGTTTGCGATATGGCTAACCAGCATCTGCCACTTGGTTATTCCGTAATCAGTCAGCATGCCATCATTGTTTAGCCACATATCAAATTCAGCGGTTGTCGCAAGTTTCCACTTATCGCCGTGGACAGTCCTCATTGCTGGGTACATGAATGCGCAAATCAGATCACAAACATCTGACGCCTTCAGAGATGTAGTAATGGTGCGTCCCTCTGGCGTCTGAATTGCCATTTTCTCTTCACCAGTAGAATGAAGGTTATGAATCCACACAGCGCCAGCAATCTTTGCCACCTGCTCTCCGATTGCGGAGCTAAGCGCCATTTCTGCATTTTCACGCATGAGAACCTCCCGCTACAGTTGCGCCCATGTCATTAACCATGCTTTGCCATATCTCACGCCCGACGTCAGTCAATCCGTCCTTAGTGACGCAACGATCAAGAAGCTCTATCCCCACGGTTTCCCACTGCGGGTAGAACACTTTCATGGCTGCCAGTGTGTAGCTATCGATCAGGCTGCGAACGCCTTTTACTCCATTGACGATTTCCACACGGACGGCCTCGCCGTCCGCATGAACCATGAAATAGTCCCCGCCGCTGGTGGAGGTAATGTGGTTATACAGTGCCGACGCATACTTATTTGCCAGCGCATTCAGTCGGAAATTTTTAGTAATCATGGATCCATCCTCAGTGCGTCACTGGTTCCGCTGGCATGCCGTTTTCATTCAGTTCAGCTATAAAGCTGTTGTGAAGTTCAGCAAGCGTTTCACGACCAAATGGAGTCAGTGCTCCTTGTTCCACATCCATCATGGCTCTGTAGAAAATGATGGCGCGTTCTGTGCCAGACTCGATGCCAAAACGTTCTATCATCGCGCCCTCAATGTTGTTTGCCATAGCGAGGCGCTCTGCTACTGGATACAGCGGCATGGCGACGATGCCGTTGGAATAAACAGCCACTTCGGAAGGATTGCCAGTATCATCAATGATGCTGACAGTGCCGTTTTCCTCTCTCATTTCCAGCATGAATACTGTTGCGATCAGCCATCTCCACATAATGACGTTATGCTGTGATGTGTAATCGAAATATCCCTGGTTGCCGCCATCGGCAATAGCGAGATGTATTGACATACCTTCATCTGGTTTATCGTCATAATCCCCGGCATCCAGACGATTTACGGCATCAATATATGAAACGGTCTCAACGCGTTCTGTCATGCCATCGTTGCTGCGGTGCATGATGTTTACGCCGTCAGGCGTTGCTTCTGCATGGAAGGTTAAGAAATTATTCATGTTTCGCCTCGCCTGAATGATTCTGTAACTCATATTTGCCCAACAATTCGTCTGCTTCCTGAATAGCTTCTGGTACGCCATTGAGCAGTGACATAACCGCGCCAATCATTAACTTGTCTCTGTTGCTGGGGCTGGCCCCTTCAAGCCAGAACCCTAAAACAGTCTGAACCTGTTCGATGCGACATTGCGCTTCAATGAGCTGGATGTTGGTCATTTCGCACTCTCCGCATCGATTAAACTGATATCTATCAGGGAGGTAACTTTTTGTAGCCAGCTATTGATTACTGTCGCCTGTTCCCCTCCCACCGATGGAAGAATCTCATTCATCACATGAACCAGACCTGTGCGCGCTCTGGTAAGCCGTTCAGTCGTGCGATCTGCAAGAGTGAATGTGTCTGGATATAGCTCTTCACGACTCAGCAATGATTCAATTTCCAGCTCACACGGATGACGATAAATTAAGTTGATATTCATTTTTCACCCCCAAGAATTACCAGCTCTGCACGGGCATCGTTAACCAAAGATGAGCACGCTTTAATCGCATCCACGACATCAGCAGCGTCCATTTCTTCAGCCGAAAGACTGACAGCAACCAGGACAGCCGCTGCTTGCTCGATTAATTGAAGTGCGGACGTAAGTCGAGGGGCATTAATTGAGTTATTCATTGGTTGCCCCCGTTTTTCCTGGCATTTCGCCACCTTCCAGCAGGAAATGAACGTCACGAACGGCGAGATCCAATATCGCGAGTAACGCCTTCAGTCTTTCGTCTCGTGAGGGAGAGTTGCTCACCAGAATGTCGTTAATCACTTCTGTCAGTGTGATGATCTGGCTTGTGCGTTCGAGGGGATCCATATGCACATCGTAGGTTTTAATCATGTGCCACCTCCATGCGGATACGACCAGCAAAAAAGCAGACGTGATCGCGCACCAGAGAACGGCGAGCATCGCGTTCAGACTCGGCAGCAATATGATGAATTTTGGCGGTAATTGTCGGGCAATCGCGGCGAACTGCGGCGATAATCCAGATAAATTGCGGTTTTTGGGTAGGGGTAGTAGCCAGCATGTGGCAGCCTCCATTCGATAGCATGTAACGCTACCACCGGAAACGCCAATTTCGCTGGTGGTAGCCCAGACAGGGTTGGCGTAACCGGCTCGAATGGATACCGGCGCTTCCGAAGAAGCCCCTGCCTGAGCCACCATTGATTGACAAAGGCGCTGGATTATACACCAACGCCCAAAAAATGGGTGAGTCAGACCTACGACATAAAAAAAGACGCTCGGCGCGTCATATGTCGCCATTCGATTTACCAGGACGCCAATCCCGGCACCCGTTTTATGAGGTGCCTTATAACCATAAACCGTGTTGCCGCATAACGGCAAGCTCTTTTTTATGGACTCCGAAAACTCACTATTGGAAGCACCAGATGCACAATACATCGCGCTCATTTCGTTAACGTCGCGCGTGTGGACGAAGGTTTTTGTGGAGTCACTACGCGAGCAGAGAAAGCCATCTACGACCAGAAATTCTCTGGCGCAGCCGCCGACCTTCTCAACGCTAACACCATCGACCGTAATTTCTGACATAGTTAAGGCATCCGCTCCTACCACCAGAAAATGATAAACTTTGCTTGCATCTGCTGTATTAATGCCAGACTTTGCTGTCATATTGCTGGATTTTGGCGACATACCAGCCAGTGAAAATATCTTCTTCTGGACGGTTAGCATTTGTTAACCTCCGCGAACTCCTTCATGAAGCGCGCCAGCGGTTGTACGCATGGCGATTGATACCCGTCGCGATAAAACGTCACTCGGTTGTGAGACACGCTTTCGACAGTAACGAGTGCTCCGTGGGCATCTTTGTAGCGTTTTTGAGGTTGTGGTGTTCCTGTCGGCTTAAACATGGACCGCCTCCAGACGCTTGGCGAGCCAGCGTTGCGACAGGCGGGTGAGTTCTCCTTTGCGCTGCTCATATTCCATGCCCATATCAATTAACGTGATATTGGTGCTTTCGAGATATGAGAGGTGCTCAAGCTGTTCTGCGTTCATATGGTCGCGAGGTTCGCCAGAATAGCCATTTATCCGCGCCCACTGCTTAGCAGTTAGCCCTCCAAGAACGATACGAGAAATCATATTGCTCTCGTTTGTGTAGTGGTGTTGCTGCGTCGTTTTCCCCTGCTCGGCACGGGCCATATTCAGCGCATCGCACATTGGCTTAAAGTTGTTTGCGGCACTGATACGGGCTTTTAGCTGGCGACGATAGCGGGCGGCGATTTCAGGCACGCTACGCTGTAATTCTTCCTCGCACTGGATGAAATAACGACGGATAGCGCGACCCTGATCATTGCGTTCGATCATTGCCAGTTCTTTCGCCATTCCGACACTTAACAGATAGTCTTTGCCGGGTCTGCCAGACTGCTTAATCTTGCTGTAAGCCGCGCCATTCGGGCTTTTCCCCAAATTTGGGGAAATTGTTTTATGGACTGAGTAATCGTGCCCAATGGTGAAGTCATATTCAGAGATGCGATCAGTGATCCATGTAGAGAAGTCTTTTCCCACGCCCAACGCTTTGTGTAACGCTTTTGCGCTAACAATATTGGTTTCACGCCCACCGATGTGACCAGGAATAACCGGGACAATTGCGGCAAATTCATTACCGTTAATTGTGCCCAGAGAGGCGTTCAGATGAGGGGCGGCCTCAGAAATTAATCTGCTTTTTTCGATGTTCATTTTCAGTCTCCGTTAGGCGGCGTTAAACGCGTCCGGGTAGAGTTTCAGAATGTCGGCAATTTCCTGCTGAGAAAGTCCGTTGTGATCATTTATGTTCGCAAGATGGTTAATATGAGTGATCACTTTCAGAACATCACCGCGGCAGGAGAAACGGTAGCGAAGGTGTGTTCCGATACCATCAGGATTCTTTTCGTCGATACGCTCCAGAGTGATTCCAAGCTGGCGTTCTAACTCTGTTGCATAGTTACGACCAGAAGACAGGCGGCAGTAGCGAAGAATGTCATTTTCTGTCCATCCCTCTATACCAGTACGCAGCATATAGACTCTGGCACGATGCTTTTTCGGTGTGCGCTTTGGTGCTTGAAGGGATTTTGTAAGGGGCGTAACATCAGATACGCGAGTATCTGAATTAGCCGCCTGTAATGGGCGGTTTTTCTTTTCCATCAGGCCACCTTCCCGCGGCGTTCTGCCAGCCAGTTGTGAATCTCAACCGCATCAAACGCAGTTATTTTTTCTCCCAGCTTTACCGGACGTGGTAGTGAACCGTTTCTTACTTTACGGTCGATGGTGGATACACTAACGCCCAGCAATTCAGCCAGGCGAAAGCGTCTGATATAGCCTTTTGTAGGAATCGTGTCGGTGTTCATGCTTCCCGTAACCTCTTAGCGATAGTTGTTGCTTCGTTACGGGTATTTAATGGTGTGCATGCTCAAAAGTGAATTACAGTAAATTTTATTGTCACGATACTAAATTTTATTATCATGATTTCTTCTTTCCTGCCGTGGTACGTTTTTCCGGCAATCTGTCCATGTCAGATATGATCTTCTTTAAATAATCTGTAGATGGTTCATCATAATCGCCACCCACATGTGGCCAGTGGTCTATCGTAGCGTTTGCCCACGCTTCGTTGGTTTCTTTCCCGTTTTTCCCTTTGCACTCTTCCGGATAGTGCCGTTTCACATAAATCAACGCCATAATGCTATTCTCACGGTTCAGGCTATGTCGTGCTCTATTTCCATGCTCTATGTTTTTAAATTCCTTTTCATAAAGATCGTGTGAACCCAAATGGAGTATGCTGGGTATTGGCTGATTTTTATCCATGCTTTCAGCTATATATTCAACCCACGGTCTTGATATATACAAATCTTCCACAGACGATACGGTGGTATCATGTTCGCGAAAATCGTAGAAAAAGTAACGTCCTGATGTGATATCTAGTTCTTTTTTTATATATGCTGGTGAGAATATGAGTGGAATGTCAGGGGCTCTCTTAACCCCTGCAAGGGAAGCAATGAAATCACTAGGAACGTGCCATAATCCACTTGCTAAGCACTTCATACCATCGAAAACACCTTCATTTAGATATCTTTCGGTATCTTCTCTAGTAGAAATAATAGAACCAAATAATAAGTTTTCTATGTCTTTGCTGCCGTGGTCTGGTGGCAAGTTTCCCGCTTGATAGAGTACGCCTTCATACTGGTGAATTATTGTGCTCAAAAATATAGAGCCTGATACTCCCATAAGTAGAAGATCATCGACTTCTATTTCTAATAAATTTGCTGCTCTATTAAGTCGGAAAAAGAGATTTGGTGGTAGTTTTTTCATTGCGTCACCTTTTACGCTGCGCCTTATTTTGTGATTGAGCCAGGCGGTAAGGCTTCCCGCTTTTCGCCCCGTCGAGCTAGGCTCAATCTATTCAGTTAGTTCGCCCTTCTGAGAGGCGTTACGTTGTGGTCTTTTCCGCTTTCCAGTGCCACCAGCAGATCAGCCCACTGTGCCAGTGCTGCTTTACGCTCATCAAAATACTGATGGCGGTTATAAATCCCCTCTACGCCCTTAATGCGATGATTGAGGCATCGTTCCGCCACGACAGGATCAACACCCAACGCTGCTAAATGAGTACGTGCGGTGCGTCGGAAGTCGTGAATCGTGAAATTAGGCACATCCGGTATTTCGGCGCGAACCTTAGCCAGTGCTACGGGCAAAGTGCTTTCCTGAATATGTGGGATCATTCTGTTTTGCATCTTCCTGGCTGGAAGCACCCATGCGCTATTACATGAAAAGGTGTGTAGCTCTCTCAACCATTCAACGGCTGGGGAAGGTAGAGGTATATCAATAGGGTCTCCGTTTTTGCTGCGTTCTTCCGGCAAATGCCATACCGCACCATCTAAATCAAACTCTTCCCATCGTGCGGCGCATAACTCCATCTTACGAACGCATAGTGCCAGCAATAGCTTAAATGTCAGTTCGTTCTGGCGGCTGAATCCTTTTGCGGTGCGCATAGCTTCGAATAGCCTGATAAGCTCATCGCGAGTTAGCCAACGGTCGCGGGAAACCTCTTTACCACCAGCATCAGATACTTCAAACGCTGAACAAGGGTTTATCTCCAGAGCGTGGCGTTTTATCCCATAGTCAAAGATACGGCGTGTCCAGCGTAATACATCTGTTGCTATCGTTGGTGCTCCTCGGTCAACGATACCTTTCAACATGTCGTCAATGTGGCGTGGCTTAACGTCCTCCACCTTCATATGCCCAATGCAGGGGTTAATATCCTTATCAATTCTCCGGCGAAGGATATCGGGATGTTTCCATCTTGGAAGTATCTGGCGCTCGAAGTATTCGGCGGCCAGATCTGAAACGCGCATGGCGTTTTTCTCAGCCTCCATTTTTGCCAGTGCTTCAGCTTTTCGTTCCTGTTTCTCTGCTGCTACGTCATAGCCAAGAGCAACTCTGGCTGACAGCTCTTTTGCTGTTTCTCTGGCTTTTGATAGTGACAGTTCGGAGTAAGAGCCTATAACCATAGCCCGCTGCTTTCCTGCGAGCTTATAGCGGAATCGCCAGAACGGGACTGTGTAGTTTTTTGGGTAGCAAATATAAAGGCCGTTGCCGTCTGCCTTGCCATCAAATCTGTCTCCCGCCTTTATCCATGCGCGGATCTGCATATCTGTGAGTTTTGGCATTGCGAATACCTGAATATCGAATATGGGTGTGTACATAAAGCAATGTACATGAAAGTCATTATGTACACCTCTATGTACACGCATATTGTGCGCTTTGTTGCGTCGTTATGATAGCTCATGATAACAAAAAAGCCCGACATTTCGCGGGCTTTGTGGTTTTTTGCTGCTTGGTGATTTTTATTGATAGCTTATTCGATATTCTGAATCTGCTCGCGCATCTGCTCAATCAACACTTTCAGCTCGATGGCGGAGTTTGTCACTTCGGCATTGATAGATTTCGACGCAAGAGTGTTCGACTCGCGGTTGAATTCCTGCATCATAAAGTCCAGACGACGACCAACGGCTTCTTTTTTCTTCAGAATGTTGTAGGTCTCTTTGACATGCGCTTCCAGGCGGTCCAGTTCTTCGGCAACGTCAATCAAGTCTGGGTGCTTTTCAAAATATGGAAGCGTTAACAATTTATCTTTTAAGCGAAAGGCAAATTTATTTTCGCCCTCCGTTAATGTTCGGCTTTCCCAGCTCACAAGCTCACATAATAGGGCACGTAGTTTTTCGGGTATATCCCACATAAAAGTATTCATAAAATTCTCCTTTAACTCCCCTTCGTTAGAGGTACGATTAACGAACTTCTAGTGTTTCTTCATTTTTGCTATCTGTAGCAGCAGTCGCCGCTTTTTTTAATTTCAATTGATAAAAGATCATACAGGCAATAAAGAAGCCAATCCCGTATAGTAAACCAATCCTTTGCGTTGGATCAAACGCTAAAAATACTAAAATTAAAACACAAAAGATTATACAAAATACTGGAATCAACGGGAATAGTGGTGTTTTAAATTTTAGTTCAGCCACATTTCCTCCCGACTTCACATAGCGATAACGGAACATTAACTGAGAAGCACATATCCCCATCCATGAAATTGTGACAGATATACCTGCTACCGACATTAGTAATACAAATACAGCATCCGCTTCCATAACACTAGTTAATAAAGATAAGAGTGAGAATACCATCGTAAAAATAAGCGCATTTAAAGGTACTTTATTTTTCGTTAATCGACCAAATAACTTGGGCGCCATCCCCTCTTGTGACATGGAAAATAATAAACGTGTTGATGCATATAAACATGAATTACCGACTGATAAAATAGCTGTCAAAATAACAAAGTTCATGATACCAGCGGCATATGGTACACCAGCTAAATTCATTAACGTGACAAATGGACTTTCCATCAGCCCAAGCTCTGATGCTGGGAATATTGCTGATAATACAATAATGGAAGCAATATAGAAAACGATGATTCTAAATAGAATCGTACGAATCGCTCTTGGAATATTTTTTTCAGGGTTCTCGGTCTCCCCTGCTGCAATCCCCACCAGCTCTGATCCCTGATAAGAAAAAATTACATTCATCATTGTGACAAAAATAATCGTAATACCTGCTGGGAATAAACCAGAAGGTGCTAAATTTGTGAGATGTGGGGTAGGTCGATCTGCTAATGGAATTAAACCAAAGATTGCCGCTCCACCAATAATGATAAATGCAATCACTGCAACAACTTTTATACTAGCAAACCAGAACTCTGCTTCAGCAAAGCCCTTCGTTGTTAAAGCATTTAAGACAAATAAAAGAACCATAAACACAGCACACCATATCCAAATTGGTACACTTGGAAACCAATGCTGCATTAAAATACCTGCAGCCGTAAATTCAACGCCCGCTGTGGCAGCAGACCCGACAAAATACATCCAACCTAATGAAAAACCAGCTGAAGGACTAATGAAACGTGTTGCATATGTTTGGAAAGAGCCTGTAACAGGCATGTAAACAGCCAATTCCCCAAGGCAATTCATGACCATAAACAAAATTAAGCCACCAAATAAGTAACCAATCAGTGCACCTCCGGGTCCTGCCTGGTTAATGGTATAGCCTACATTTAAAAATAAACCTGTTCCAATTACCCCCCCAAGTGAAAGCATTAACAAGTGACGACTTTTCATCGAACGTTTTAATTGATTATTGTGAAGCTGATCCCCTTTATTCAACATCCATCCCTACTTCCCATATAATGTAAAAATATTAAATATTCTGATTTTTCTAGAATGAAAGTACCCAATCAATTTTCTCTTTTAAATTGATTGGGTATTGTTAGATTTACTTAAAAACGTAATGATAAACAGCTTAAACCACCATCATGTTTTCTAAATTCAGACATATCAAGTTCAATTATTTGATAGCCAAGGTCCAGTAATTTACGATTTGTTTCTGGATAGCCAGCTGGGATAATAATATAATCATTTACTTGAATACAGTTAGCTGAATATTCATCCTCTTTAGGAATCACGATTTTTTCGTAAGATTCAAATGCAGGATGATCGACAAATTCACCAGCTAACACCATACGATTTTCCCCAACATAGGCAATTCCAGTTTTTAAGTGGAAGAATTCTTTTAATGGAATAATAGTTGCTTCATAGCCTTCTTGTTCAACAATCTCTTTAAATTGCTGAGCGCCTTCTTCATTTGTGCGATCTGAGATCCCTACGTAAAACTTTTTCTCTGCTTGTAGTACATCTCCGCCATCAAGTGTTCCTGAACCTTTAATATAGTAAATTTTTTCATAGAATTGCTTTACAGCTGGTTCGATTTCTTCAATTTCGCGGTTACGAGCTGCTGCTCCAGGATTCGATATAATAGCAAATTCAGGCGTTAATACAGCTGTATCCTCTACAAATGTTGAATCTGGAAATGCTTCATTTGCTGGTAATTGTGTAACTTCTACACCGCATTTTTTTAAAGCCTCTACATAATGTTCATGTTGTTCAAATAATTTTTCTAAAATCGGCTTTCCTAAATCACTAGTTGTTAAACCGTTTACAAAACTATTTCCTGGATTTTTAACAATAACATTTTTAAACATATTCATCTTCTCCTTTATCCTCTTACTACTGGGCAAGTTAGGCAAGTCGGCCCACCTGTTCCTTTAACAGTAATTTCATCGCCTTTATATTCGTACACAGTGGCTCCAGCATCAAGTAGCTGTTGCTTTGTTGCTTTGTTGCCTTGAGGAATCACACATACCCTCGGTGCAAGCGCTAACACATTACAGCCTAACGAATCGTATTCATCTTTAGGTACTTCTACTAGCTGGATGCCCCGCTCAATTAGCAGTTGTCTGAAAAATACTGGCATTAAACGCGAATGCACAACAGCTAAATTTCGGTCTACCATACTTATGAAAGACATTAAATGTAAACATTCAGCTTCACCAAGATCATGTGGTAGTTGTACAACTATAAATTCATCTACCATATCGGCTGTCATTTCCTTTAACTGACGAATGGCTTCATCGTTTGTTCGATAACCTCTACCCACAACGAGCGTTCGATTATCTAGCCAAACAATATCTCCACCGTCTGAAACTGCCTCTCCAGTAAGTTCACCAATTATTGGTATACCTTTTTGCCGTAAAAAGTCCTTGTATACTGCTGCTTCTGGTTGTCTTAATTTTTTGCCTGATTTCAGTATAATGGCACCATTTGGTGTGAATTTAACTGGATCATGTGCATAAAGAGAATCTAATCCTACTTCATCTGCTTTAGGCAAATATTCAATAGTCTCAACATACCTTTCAAGAATCCCAATAAATTCAACGTATTCGCTTAGAGCTTCTTCATAATTAGGCTCAGATAAGTAGTTAAATGTTTTCCATTCCTTACTAAGATGTGTTTGGCTTTGGAAAGCATCTTTTGGATCTTTTACAATAACGTGTTTCAAAGGCGCATACATTGATGAACAATAATGCATTCCTTTCACCTCTTTTCCGTGTAGTGGAAAACGTTTCCGTTAAGAGGAAAGTTTATATGAAGAATATATTCGTTTTATGCTATACTGTCAATATATTTAGAAAACTTTTAATTTTTCTTTTAATCTAGCTTGCATTCACCCTTGGAAAAAGAGCCGTAAAACATTTATTAAATAAGCCTAAAAGGATTCTTTTGTCGCTTTCGTGTATTAAAATAAAGCCTTTGTTTAGACTTCTGATTTTTCTGGGAATATTGAAACTAGACGTAGATGGAGAATAAAAATAAAATAGGATGAAGGGAGGTGGGACAAATGCAATTATTAGAGCGAGCGATGACAATTGCCAAGGTTTTAGCTGCTGATGCAAATGACAGTAGCTTGTCCATTTCAGAGCTTTCTACAAAATGCGATTTACCGCTAAGTACTTTACATAGAATTTTAAAAGCCATGATTAAACAAGGGATGATTGAGCAAGATGAACAGACTAAATATTATCGGCTTGGAACCATATGGATGGAACTTGGCTTACAGGTGTATGATACGATGGATTATATTAGCAAAATCAGACCTGAGTTAGAACGATTAGCCAGAGAGGTTGAAGAAAGCGTTTATTTAAGTAAACCAGCTGGATTAGATACGATTATTATAGAACGAATAGACAGTGCAGCAAATCCGATTCGTATTTATGATCAGTTGGGTATTCGCATACCTATGCATATCGGAGCGGCCAATAAAGCCATACTTGCCTCAATGTCCGTGATTCAATCCAAAGAAATACTAGAGCAACTAGTAACTAAAGATGAAATGGCCGAATTAGAGGAACAGCTTCATCAAATTCGACAACAAGGCTATGCAATAAGTCACGGAGAACGAACTGCAGGTACTTCCTCTATTGCTGTCTCTGTTTTAGATGGTTTTGGTGAAGTGATAGGAGCAGTCAGTATTAGTTTTGTAAACTTTAATGTCTCTCAAGATCATATTAATACATTAATTGAGCGATTAGTTGATACTGGTAGACGTGTATCACTGAAACTTGGTTATCGAGGAAAAGGTTAGGAGAACTATTCCCCATTAAACTTCTCTACTTTTCATAAACGTTTTATGTCTGTAAAGGTTTTTTTCTTGAAAGGTTATGTGAAAACTGTTGCACTGAACGCCATCGTATGTTAAATTATTATGGTATGTGAAATACCGAACTGAAATAATAATCTTTCAGCATCAACAGTAAGGAGGGAATACAACATGCCAAAACAATGTGTAATCACTGGACGTAAAGCTCGTACTGGTAACAACCGTTCCCACGCTATGAACGCTAACAAACGTACTTGGGGTGCTAACCTTCAAAAAGTTCGTATCTTAGTTGACGGTAAACCAAAACGTGTATGGGTTTCTGCTCGTGCATTAAAATCAGGTAAAATCGAGCGCGTTTAATCGCTGCTTCTAAAAAATCGATTTCGCATTGAGCGCAATCGATTTTTTTCTTGATTAGTATTCTAGAAGAAAGTAAAAAAATCCGACTAGTGTTAGTCGGATTTTTTTACTTTCTTATCTTTTTTAAATAGGTTAATACACGTACGCGTGATACTACTCACGAATTTCGGCAATTGGAATGTATATACTTTCAGGACTCTCTCCCCCTTACGCTAATCTATGCTTCTTATCATTAAACATATGCCATGCGAGAAAGATATAGACCCTGAAGTTCCTATTATTTCATTACTTGTAAATCGAGATGTTCCTAAGGAAATTTCCTCATTCGTTGTTTCATATTTTACTTGTCGTAAAGTTACATCTTGAATAGGCTCCTCGTGAGCAAAAAAAGACAAGTATCGGTATCGATCATCCGCATAAATTGTATGTGTACCTGGTAGTAAAAATTGCAACATATTAGTATAATTGATTATCTTTAGCTCAATTTGAGGATGCTCTTTTTGTAACCGATAAATAGAACGAACAGCTGCCTCGTAATGATCTAAACGCCCACCCGTCACACCTGTCAGAACAATTTCTTGTGGTGCAAACGTATAGGCTTTAAGCAAAGCTAAATCCGTATCTGTTTCATTTTTCTCTTCTTGAAAACGTTGTTGATCATTGGTTTGTGCCATCACTTGTCGATATTCTTCATCCGTTAAAGAGTCAAAATCACCAACAATGGCATGAGGTGTAATTCCCTGCTCAATTAAATATAAAGCACCACGATCAGCCCCGATAAACACAACATCCTGTTGTTGCTGAAACGATGAAAATGAACATAGCTCATTTTTTGGACCACCTGCACAAACAACGACTGTCGTCATCCTTTAATCGCTGCCTCTCCAGCTAGTAAAATCTCTTGAAGAGCAGCTGTTCGATCTTCTTTACTATAGATAGCTGACCCAGCTACAAAAATTGTCGCTCCAGCCTGTGCACATGGCACAATTGTTTCAGCAGTAATACCACCATCAATTTCAATGGCAATATCTAAGCCACGCTCCTTAATCAATGTTGATAATGCTTCAATTTTAGGTATAACAGAATGGATAAATTTTTGTCCACCGAATCCAGGATTAACAGTCATTAATAATACCATATCAATATCTTCTAAAATGTGTTGAATTGAGTCTATCGGTGTATGTGGATTTAATACGACACCCGCTTTTACTCCAAAAGAACGGATTAATTGAATTGTTCGATGTAAATGACGGCATGCTTCTACATGTACCGTAATATAATCTGCTCCAGCTTTTGCGAACAGTTCAATATACTGGTCTGGATTTTCTATCATTAAATGCACGTCTAATGGTAACTTCGTTAATGGACGGATAGCATCCAATACAATGGAACCAAATGAGATATTCGGTACAAAGTGACCATCCATTACATCAATATGAATAAGTTGTGCACCTGCTTGCTCTACTTCCTTTACTTCTTCACCTAACTTTGCAAAATTTGCTGCTAAAATTGATGGTGCTATTTGTATCATCATTAATACCTCGGCTTTCGATCCATAATTTCTTGCATAAATTGTTCATAATGCTTGTAGCGGTAGTCACGAATTTCCCCTGCTTCTACTGCTGCCTTTACTGCACATTTTGGCTCTTTCAAGTGTAAGCAACCCCTAAATTTACAATCATCCGCTACTCTAGCCATTTCAGGAAAACATACACCTAATTCTTCTTTCTCAATTTCGTCAAAATCAAAGGAACTAAATCCAGGAGTATCTGCCAATAAACCATCACAGACTTCTATCAGTTCAACATGACGAGTAGTATGTTTACCCCGTCCTAAGCTTTGGGAGATAATACCCGTTTTTAAGTTCAACTCTGGAATGAGCGTATTAAGCAAAGTTGATTTGCCAACGCCCGATTGGCCCGCTAAAACGGTGGTTTTTCCCTTTAAAATAGGACGTAATCGTTTTACTAATTCTTCTTCATCTTTATATGTTTGCAAAACTGTATAGCCCATGCCTTCATAATCTGCTATATAATTTTGTAATTCATCACGTTCATCATTTTCTAGCAAATCCATTTTTGTTAAACAAATAATAGGATGTACATGGAAGGATTCTAACACAACTAAAAAACGATCCAGTAAAATGGTATTGAAATTCGGTTCCTTTACGGAAAACACCAAAATACCTTGATCAATATTCGCAATTGGCGGACGTACTAATTCATTTTGACGCTCAAAAATCTTTTGTATTGTCCCATCAGAGCCTTCAGTTTCCATTGTATACTCTACAATATCGCCTACGAGTGGGGATTCGCCACGATTACGAAATACCCCACGTCCTCGACATTGAATCAGTTGATGTCCATCAAATACATAATAATAACCACTTAATGCTTTTCTTATTTGGCCTTGCGCCATCCAATTCCTCCTTAATCGACATCATTATAATGAACTTTGCCTTCTAAAATTATTTCTGAATCCCGAATTATTCTATAACTCGCATCTTTGCCATCTTCAATTGTAAGCTGAATGTTGTATGGCGTATCACCTAAAATTTCAAATACTTCAACAGGTTCAGACAATGTATGATTTTTATCTTGAATTTCAATTCGAATATTTTGAGCTATTCCCTCTTCTGTAGGTTTATACTCAATGACTACAGGTATTAGACGTAGTTTATCAGGCTGTTTCGCTGGCCCTTTACTTATTACAACCGATATCATAGAACCTTCCTCTACCATAGTACCCGCTTTTGTCAATTGCGAAATTACACTCCCAGCTGGGATGGTTTCATGATGTTCTTCACGAGATATACGCCAATTGAGGCCTACTCTTTTCACATAGTCATCCATATCCGCTTTCGTATAATTTACAACGTTTTCAACCCTTACCATTCTAACTCCTTGGCTAACTTTAAACGTGATTGTTTCTTCTTTCGCTACTACCTCAGAATTTGGAGGGATGCTTTGCTCAATGATACTTCCTTCTGGCTCATTAGAAGGGACATCCTCTTTTACCACGTCTTTATACTTTCCTTTTATTAAAGCTTCAACTTGACTATAATTTTGTCCTACATAATTATCTACAGTCGTCATCTCTACACCTAAACTAACGATTAAATCTACCTCTGAGCCTTTTTCACGTAATGAATTTTTTGATGGGTCCGTTTCAATAACCTTCCCCTTTTCAATTTCCTCATGATTTCGCTCCTGATGCTCTTCACCAACAACAAATCCATCTGCTTCTAATTTTTTTGTCGCTTCCTCTATTGTTAAATTTGCTACATCTGGTATAGCCACTTTTTTCGGGCTAAATAAATCTTTTGCAAAAATAAAGAATAAGAAAATGACAATCACAGCAATGAATAGTCCAGCAACATATTTGGGCCAATTTTTCTTCTTTGCCTTAACAGGAACTGGCTTTTCTACAGGCTTTTTAGGTTGTGGTTGAGAAGGAGCTTTAGCTTCCATAATTGGTTCAATAACTCTTGTTTTAGTTAAATCTTCGTCTTTTTTATGCATCTGCTCTTTAATGATGGGAATAGCCTTCGTTACATCATTATCTACAGGTATGACAAATTTGGGATCGTTGATTCTAGATGGTGATAGTACAGTTTCCAAATCTTCATACATTTCTTCCACTGTCGTATAACGATGGGATGAATCTTTGGCAGTAGCCTTTAATACTACATTCTCCAAGCTTTGGGGAATCGTTGCATCAAAAGCACGGACAGAAGGCGTTTCGGCTTGTAAATGCTTAAGTGCTATTGAAACAGCTGATTCACCAGAAAATGGAAGTTCACCTGTTAATAATTCATATAATACAATACCGAGTGCGTAAATATCTGATTTGTTTGTAGCTGTACCGCCGCGAGCTTGCTCCGGTGATAAATAATGCACTGTGCCAAGCACAGAATTTGTTTGAGTAAATGATGTAGCACTTAACGTCATGGCAATACCAAAATCCGTAATTTTCACATTACCTTCCGCATCCATTAAAATATTTTGCGGTTTAATATCACGGTGGATAATATGGTTTTCATGGGCATTAGCAATGGCAGACGTTAATTGCTTCATAATATGCACACTTCTTGCAGGAGAAATTGGTGCAAATTCTTGTATGTACTGCTTTAATGTTTTTCCTTGAACATATTCCATCACAATATAGTGTAGATCTCCATCGTCACCTACATCATAAACACTAACAATATTCGGATGTGTAAGACTTGTAGCAGACAGTGCCTCACGTTGAAAACGTCGATGTAATTCATCCTCATTGGAAAAATCATAGCGTAATATTTTAATGGCTACATCACGATTTAAGATCATATCGTGTGCTAAATAAACATTGGACATACCTCCGCCACCAATGAGTTCTATAATTTTATAGCGGTCACTAATTCTTTTACCTACAAGCATTCTTACACCTCCTCATCCCTTTTTGTTAATAGCACGAGGGAGATATTGTCTTCTCCCCCGCTGGCATTTGCTAATTCTACAAGTTTACGTCCCTTTTCCTTAATGGAGTCTGGATACGTAATGATCGATGCCATTTCATAAACAGTTAGTTTATTGCTTAATCCATCTGAACAAATGAGTAAATACGATTCTGATGCTAAATCTACTTCATAAAAGTCTGGTTCGATTGTGTCCTCTGTCCCAACCGCTTTTAAGATGAAATTTTTCTTTGGATGTGTCAAAGCCTCTTCTTCGCTTATCTCACCATTTTCGACCAAGACGTTCACATATGAATGATCTCTTGTTATTTGTTGTGCACCATCTTCAAAGAAATAATACACACGACTGTCCCCCACATGTGCAATGAAGCAATGTTGTTCTTCGATTAACACTGCAATAAATGTCGTGCCCATTCCTTTACAGTCTTCATGTGATAAAGAATAGTCATATATTGTTTTATTCAATTGCTTAACTGTTTGTAATAACCATTCTTTTTTTGATGTTGTGGATACAAAATGATGTGTGTCTGCCTGTAAAAAAAAGGATTCCATTTGTTGAATTGCCATATCACTTGCTACATCACCAGCATTATGACCACCCATGCCATCCGCTACAAGTGCTAGTGCAAGCCCATCTGGACGTTTAAAGAATGCAGCACGGTCCTCATTAATGGATCGTTTTAAACCAATATCACTTTCGACTGTGTATTCCAATACTGGTCACCTCGTTTCTTCAGATCTCTCTTGTGCACGTAATTGACCACACGCAGCAGCGATATCTGAACCTTGCTCTCGGCGGATCGTTACGTTAATACCATTTTTCTTTAATGTTTTTTCAAAAGCAAAAATTTGACTACGAGATGTACGAACATAATCACGTTCTGGTACATAGTTTACAGGAATTAAGTTGACATGACATTTAATTCCTTTAATTAAAGCAGATAGTTCCTCTGCTATTTCTACTGAATCATTTTCACCCGACATCAGTCCATACTCGAAACTCACTCGTCGACCTGTTTTTTTTGTATAGTATCGCACTGCTTCCATTAATTCTTCCAATTTATAAGCACGGGCAATTGGCATTAGCTTTTGACGTGCTTCTTGGTTTGGCGCATGCAGAGAAACAGCAAAGTTAATTTGTAATTGTTCATCTGCGAACTGGTAAATTTTAGGTACAATACCCGATGTTGAAACCGTGATATGACGTGCTCCGATATTTAAACCTTTTTCATGATTGATCACTTTTAAGAAGTTCATCATTGCATCATAGTTATCGAAAGGTTCACCAATACCCATAATGACAATATGAGATACTCGCTCGCCCAATTCATCTAATGTTTGTTGGACTTTGACAACTTGCTCCACAATTTCCCCTGCTAATAAATGTCGCTTCAAACCACCTAAAGTGGATGCACAAAACGTACAGCCAATTCGGCAACCTACTTGTGTTGTTACACAGACAGAATTTCCATATTCATGGCGCATTAACACAGTTTCTATTGAATAGCCATCTTGTAATTGGAATAAAAATTTAATGGTACCATCTTTAGATTCTTGTTTAATAATGGTTGATAGTGTGGATAATGCAAAATTTGCAGTTAGTTTTTCGCGTAATCCCTTTGAAAGGTTTGACATTTCTTCAAATGTCTTTACACGTTTATTATACAGCCAGTCAAAAATTTGAGCAGCACGGAAAGGCTTTTCGCCATTTTCCTTTAGCCATTCTTCTAATTGATGAGGTTGTAATGAATAAATGGATTCTTTTAAATTTGGCTTTTCTTTTTTTACACGTCGAACGGGCTTTTCTTCCGCTTCTTCGACTAAATCGTTAATACGTTCATTAAATTTCTCTTGATCCACCATTAGTTGGATTCTCCTTTTTTACGAAAGGCGGCGACAAAGAAACCGTCACTGCCAAAGTCTTGTGGAAAGACTTGAAGCATGCCATTAGCTTGCTTTTCCGCTAATTTTGTTGGTAAAGATTCTAGTTGTATAGCTTCCATTTCTGGATGTGCTGTTAAAAAGGCTTTCACAGTGCCTTCGTTTTCTTGTATGTCTACTGTACACGTACTATATACAAGCTTACCATCTGTTTTCAAAACTTTCGTTGCAGCATCCAGTAAAGCTAATTGGATTTTTTGAAGACTTTCTAAATCTTCTTCTCGCTTTGTATACTTAATATCTGGCTTACGTCGCATAACTCCTAGTCCACTACATGGTGCATCGACTAAGATAGCATCAAAAGACGCTGCTTGTAAAAATTCTGGTGCTTTCCGTCCATCTATTGGGGCTGTTTCAACAATATCAAGCCCTAGACGTTCAGTATTATGGTCGATTAAATCTAATTTATGTGGATGAAGGTCTGTTGCTAAAATAGACCCTTCATTTTTCATTATTTCGGCAATATGTGTTGTTTTTCCACCAGGTGCCGCGCACATATCCAAGACACGCATACCTGGAGCTGGTTTTAGCACATTAGCAGGTATCATTGAACTTTCATCCTGAATAGTAATTATACCTTCTTTGAAGGCTTTTGTACGAGCTGGTTGACCGTTTGTAATGTATAAGCACTCTGGTATAACATCGCTTTGATTAGCCGTTAATCCTTCTGCCTCTAACTCGGCAATTGCTTGCTGAACAGTTGCTTTTGTTGTATTAACACGCACAGTCTGCACAGGCGGTCTATTATTTTCATGCAACATTTCAGTCGCTACTTCAAGACCGTAGTTATCAACAAATCTTTGAACTAACCACATTGGATGACTTGTTTCTATAGAAAGACGCTCAATTGGATCTGCTATGTCATCTGTTGAAGAGACTCCACCGCGTAACACGGATCTTAATATGCCATTGACCATAGAAGCGATCCCACGATGCCCTCGACGCTTGGCAATTTCTACTGCTTCGTTTACTGCAGCGTGTGGAGGAATACGTGTTAAATAATGGATTTGATACAACGAGATTCTTAATAACCAGCGAACCCAATGATCAATTGAACCACGAATAAATGGCTCTAAGTAATAATCAAGTGTCATTTTATGCTGTAAAGTTCCATACGTTATTTCAGTCAATAAAGCACGATCTTTTGCTTCAATTTTATGTCGTTTAATTGTTTCATTTAGCAATAAGTTGCTATAAGCCTGATTTTTATCAACTGCTAATAGAATTGACAATGCGGCATCTCGTACATTGCCATCCCAAATCACTACACTTTTTTTACTCATTTAAATTGGTCCCCAATCTGTAATTTAGAACCTGTCCCACGTAAATATTCCTCTGCGGTCATACGCTTTTTTCCAGCTGGTTGCACATCATATAATGCTAAAGTTGTCCCGTTGCCAGCTGCTACCTCAAAATGATCTTTAGCAATGGCCACCACTGTACCTGGATTAGCTTCATGCTTACTTTTGCCAATCGTTGCCCACCAAATTTTAAAATTACCATCCTCAAAAGTGGTATAAGCAACAGGCCACGGATGAAGACCACGCACTTGATTGTATAAAGTAATAGCATCGTTGGTCCAATCAATCCGTTCTTGTTCTCTTGAAATATTACGCGCAAAGGTAACTTGTGCTTCATCTTGAACTATACGGTTATTTGTACCATTTATAATTGAAGGAAGTGTTTCCTTAAGTAATTCACAGCCAACCATACTTAGCTTATCAAAAAGTCCACCAGTATGATCATCCTCTTCAATAGGGATTGCTTTTTGAGAGATAATATCTCCCGCATCAAGCTTTTCTGCCATATACATGATTGTTACTCCTGTTTCTTTTTCACCATCCATGACGGCTTGGTGAATTGGAGCCCCTCCACGATATTTTGGTAATAGTGAGGCATGGACATTAATGCAGCCTAGAGCTGGTGCATCTAATAATTCTTTTGGTAGTATCTGTCCAAATGCTGCTGTTATTACTAGATCAGGCTGTAAAGCAAGAATCTGCTGTAACTCCTCGGAGCCACGCAATTTTTCAGGTTGAATAATTGGCAAGCCAAGTTCCAAAGCCGTTGCCTTTACTGGCGGCGGTGTTAATACTCGCTTACGCCCAACTGGACGATCTGGTTGTGTTACAACTGCTTTAATAGCATATCCTTCATCATGTAGCATACGCAAAATAGGTGCGGAGAAGTCAGGTGTCCCCATAAAAACGATAGATGTCATTTTATTCCTCCTCTTCAGCGTACATTTCTTCTAATTCTTCTGCTGTGACAATACGCTTGATTTTTGAATCGAAAAGCACACCATCTAAATGATCAATTTCATGTAAAATCGCACGGGCATCAAAGCCACCTGCCTCTAATTCATAAACACGTCCTTCACGATCACACGCTTCAATTTTGACATAACTAGGACGTTCCACTTCTCCATATAACCCTGGAAAGCTCAAGCATCCTTCAATATCTACTTCTGCTCCGTCCGTTTCAACGACAGTTGGATTAATCATTTCTAAAATATCACGTTCTTCACCTAGTTCAACAATTGCTACCCGTAACCCTACGTCTATTTGTGGTGCCGCAATTCCAACGCCATCATATTCCACCATAGTGTCATATAAATCATCCAGTAATGTAATAATTTCATCATTAATTTCTGTCACTTCAGCACACGGTGTTGATAGTACTTTTGCAGGGTTTTCAATTACTTTTTTTATAGCCATTATTATTTCCTCATTTCTGCTTTAAAGCTAGTGCACTAGCTAATTGATACTTTTATTAAAAATCGTGCTATTCTTACACGCTAACTATATAGTAGACGGATCTAAATCTACCGTCATTAATATTCCTTGTTTAATCCACTCTGCTCTATACATAGCAAGTAAACGTTGTAACACGGGAATTAGATTTGGTTCAATTTTATATTTTATCAAACATTGATAACGATATCTATTTTGGAGACGAGCAATACTCGCAGTTGTTGGTCCTATTATTGCTACTTGATTCGATAAGTTTCCTCGTAACCAATCAGCCACTCGACCAGCATATTCAGCAGCCATCATGACATCTTCATGGGATAATTGAATAAGAGCTACAAAATAATAAGGTGGATAGTTGGATCTGCGACGTAAAAACATCTCACGTTCATAAAAAGGTTCATACTCTTGGGTTTTAGCTAATTCAATTGCGTAATGCTCAGGTGTATACGTTTGAATGATGACTTCCCCTAGCTTGTCATGTCTCCCAGCACGGCCACTTACCTGTGTTAATAGCTGAAATGTTCGCTCTGCTGCGCGGTAATCAGGTAAATGTAAGGATGTATCAGCACTAAGTACACCGACTAGTGTAATATTTGGAAAATCCAGACCCTTCGCGATCATTTGAGTACCCAGCAAAATATCTGCTTGCCCTGCCCCAAATGTCTCCAATATTTCTTCATGTGCCCCTTTATGCTTCGTAGTATCTACATCCATACGTAATACTCTTGCCTCAGGAAACAACTTGTACAGTTCCTCTTCCACCTTTTGTGTACCTGTACCAAAATAACGAATATGATCACTTTGACATTGCGGACATATTTGAGGAACATGTTCCTCGTAACCACAATAATGACATTTCAATTTTTCAGTTGTTCGATGATAGGTTAATGAAATATCACAATTTGGACATTGGACAACTGTTCCACAATCTCGACAGAGTACAAATGATGAATAGCCACGACGATTTAAAAACAGCACCATTTGCTCTTTTTTCTCAAGTCTTAAACGGATTGCTTCAATCAGTGATTGGGAAAACATCGAACGATTACCCTGTCTCAGCTCTTCACGCATATCTGCAATAAAAACAGTCGGCAAAGCCTGATGTAAAGCACGATGTTTTAAGGAGAGTAGCTTATATACTCCCTTTTTAGCTCTTGCAAATGATTCTAATGCTGGTGTTGCACTCCCTAAAATAATAGGACAGTTATAAAATTCGCTACGCCAGATGGCTACATCTCTTGCATGATAACGCGGTGAATCTTCTTGCTTATAAGTTGATTCATGTTCCTCATCCAATATAATAAGCCCTATATTCGTAAAGGGAGCAAAAATAGCTGAACGAGCTCCAACTACGACCTTCACTTTGCCTTGTTGGATTTTACGCCATTCATCATATTTCTCCCCTACAGATAATCCACTATGCATCACAGCAACCAGCTCACCAAAGCGACTGCGGAATCGTTCGGTCATTTGTGGAGTTAAAGAGATTTCAGGTACCAACATAATGGCTTCTTTTCCTTCTTCTAATACCTTTTGAATAGCCTGCAAATAAACCTCTGTTTTGCCACTCCCTGTTACACCATGTAATAAAAAGGTTTGCGCTATTTGCTGATCCATAGCTGTAGTAATAGCTTTGAGAGCAACCTGTTGCTCTCCCGTTAATTGTAAGGCTTGTGTACGTGAAACTTCCTTCGTAAATGGATCACGAAATACTTCCTCTTGAATAAATTGAGCAGCTCCCTTGTCAATTACTGCCTCTAATACTGATATAGAGACCCCTGCTTCATCACAAATTTGTTGAGGAGAAAAAACCTCTCCTAAGTGTTGGCACATCCATTGCAGTAATAGCCGTTGTTTAACTGCTCTGGATGACTGCTCTAAAGCATGTTCAATAAGTTGTTGGTCTGCTGTTATTTGAACCATTCGAATTTCTTTCACATTTCCCTGTTGCTTGACAACATTTTCGATTGTAACAATGTTTTCTGCAACCAAATGTTTTAATAGGGGTAGTAAACCTGCTCGTTCAAATTCTTTAAAATTTGCCCGTTGACGCTTGCCGAATATAGCCTGTACCTCTAGTGGCAATTGTTGACCTTGTTGTAGCTTAATCATTTTTTCATACTTGGCTCGAAGTGCAGATGGTAACATCACTTGTAAGGCATCTATTTCATAGCAAATCGTATCGTTCTTCAACCACTTCGCCATTCGCAACATCTCTTCTGTCAGGACTGGCTCCATATCTAAAATTTGATTGATTGCCTTTAGTTTATTTAACGGTACATCTGTTTCTTTCTTCAATCCAACAACAAAACCCAGGACATTTCGTGGACCAAATGGCACTTTAACACGACTTCCTAATTCGATAACACTAACCCATTCTACAGGTACTTGATAATCAAATGGACGGTCTACATGGTAAGTAGAGACATCTACAATGATCTCTGCTATCAAAAAGCTCATTGTTCCTCACCCTTTATAATATAAGACCATAATGTCTGAGCAAAAAGTTGTGGGTTCATTGTAGCTAAAAACTGTCCGTTAAGCTGCGCTTTTTCACTAAAATCAATCCAACTTTCAGAAAGTATGTTAAGCATTGGTGTTCCTTGCACTTTTTGTCCGAAAGTGATCGCTTTTATGCCTTCTACCGAAATGATCGGCGTTTCCTTTATAGTCGGCACATTTGCCGCATGGATTAATATTGCTTGAGGGTATTGGATTTTATAAGCTTCTAGTTGCTGTATAGCATCAAACAAATTAGAATTTTCTATTTCAATTACATGTGCGCCTAGCATTCTTGCTTCATGTGCTAAAGCTCGTCCTATGGCTCCATTTGCCTGTGGGCTAATTACATGCTGTTCATCCAATGGTACATGCAGGGCACCTGCTGTCACTATGACTGTTTTATCTGTCAGTTGTTTAGTTTTTCCCGAAAAAAAATCTTGAACAAGTGCAGTGATTTTTTCTGGCTCCTCTAGACGTCCCTTCCCGACATAGCCGCATGCTAAAAACCCTTCGGAAGGCTCAATAAATTTGTAGCCATCAGCTAATAGCCTATCCAAATTACGTTTTACCGCTGGATGGTCGTACATGTGTACATTCATGGCTGGTGCAATCCATACGGGTGCTGTCGTAGCAAGCAGGGTTGTTGTGATCATATCATCTGCTATACCATTGGCCATTTTTCCTATTATATTTGCTGTAGCAGGCGCTACTAAAATTAAATCAGCCCAGTCTGCTAAGTCTATATGAGCAATCACACTTGAATCTTTTTCATCAAACGTGTCAAAATAAACATCATTTTTGGACATCACTTGAAAACTTAATGGATTTACAAACTTTCTAGCAGAAGCTGTCATGATGACTTTTACATTGGCTCCTGCTTGTGATAGCTTGCTTACGAGTGCCACAGCCTTGTATACGGCAATCCCGCCTGAAACACAAAGTAAAATATTTTTATTCATGTTAGGTGTCGTCCTTTCAAACGATAAGCTCCCAAAGAAGGATTCCCTGGGAGCTTTCGGCATTCTGTATAATCAAAATCAACTGCTAACTAGACTAACATGCTTGTAAACATAGTAAAGCACTTTACATGATGTTAGATTTCGTCCTCATACACAGTTGACTCATCCTGTGATACTTTCGTAAGTACACCTGCCGCTACTTCTTCAAGTGCTTTCCCTACATATTTATGGGAAACATACTTGTGTAAGCGTTCTGTGTCTTGCTCTTCTTGCATTTGGCGAGCACGTTTAGAAGCAAGGCTCACTAATGAATATTTTGAATCGATTTCTTTTTTTAAAGCGTCTACTGATGGGTATAGCATTGTTTTATTCTCCTCTCAACATTGACAAATATCTTTTTTCAACACGTTCTCTACGACAATGCTCGGCTTTAATAATCGCATTTATACGATCACAGGCATTCGTCACTTCATCATTTTCCACAACATAATCATACAAGCTCATCATTTCAAGCTCTTCACTTGCAGTAGCGATTCGTTTGGCAATGATATCCTCTGTTTCTGTCCCACGTCCAACTAAACGATCTTTTAATTCCGTTAAACTTGGAGGGGCTAAGAAAATAAATAAGGCATCTGGTGCTTTTTTACGGATTTGTGCTGCACCCTGCACTTCGATTTCTAAAAATACATCACGACCTGCATCAAGTGTTTCATTTACATAAGCTAATGGTGTTCCATAATAGTTACCGACAAATTCAGCGTGCTCTAATAAGCCACCTTGTTCAATTAACACTTCAAATTCATGACGTGTCTTGAAAAAATAGTCTACACCATCTACTTCACCTTCGCGAGGATTTCGTGTTGTCATCGAGATGGAATACTCATAATTCGTATTCGGCTGAGAAAATAATTCTTTTCGCACTGTCCCTTTACCTACACCAGAGGGGCCAGACAGAACAATTAATAATCCACGTTCTTTTATCATTTATTCTCTATATCTCCCTTAATTTATAACAGATACGTGCAAGTTATTCGATGTTTTGCACTTGCTCACGCATCTTTTCTAAAATTGTTTTTGCCTGAACAACAGCAACCGCTGCTTCTGTAGATTGATTTTTTGAACCAATCGTATTAATCTCGCGATGTATTTCCTGCATTAAAAAGTCCAATTTACGCCCAACCGAAACCTTTTCAAGTAATGTTTCCTCCAGTTGATTGAAGTGACTATCTAATCTGTCTAACTCTTCGGAGATGTCTACTCGTTCCGCAAAAATTGCTACTTCCGCCAGTAAACGATCTTCTAGCAATGTGCCATTTGCAACTTCATTAATTCGCTCTATTAATCGTGTACGATATTTTTCAACAGCAAGTGAAGAACACAAACGAATCTGATTGACCTGCTCCATTAACTGTTCCTTATATTGTACAACAACCTCTTGTAATTCTTGCCCTTCACGCTCACGCATTTGAACGAGCTGTTCAATTGCTTGTGAAATCGCTTGTTCAACAGCACTGAGCAAATCCTCTGGTGTAAGCTGGGGTTTTTGCTGTACAAGTGCCTGCTCTAACGATAAAAGCTCTTGCATCGTCCATTTTTCTTCAAGTGGTACTTTACTTGCTAATTGCTCTTTTGCCTTACGATACGCTTCAATTAATGACCAATTAATCTCAATAGATTGCTCTACGTTCTCTAAGTCCTTCACATATACCATCACATCAATTTTGCCGCGTGACAAAGCTTGAGTAATTAGTTTCTTTGCAAAAATTTCAGCTTCAAGCCATTCTTTCGGAAATTTTGCATTAATTTCTAAAAAACGATGGTTGACCGAGCGCATTTCCACGGTTAATTGAAAGTCTCTAGTTGTTGTGACACCTCTGCCAAAACCAGTCATACTACGCACCAAGGTTCGTCACACCTTTCTTTGCATACTGGGATTATTATAACATAAGCTTTGTCGATTATGACGACTCTCCAAAAAAATTTGGATAAAGTAAAAGCTAATTCTACCACAATTGAAGCTATATTTTAATATTCACCTAAAAAATGCTATGATAAACATACCAAAAGAGTATTTGCGGAAGCTTAAAAATAGTAAATGCAGATACATTAAGAAAAAAAATACGAAAGTACCAAGATGCTTGATATCGTTGGAAAGAGGAATTCATATGGCATTTGATGGCTTATTTACTTATTCAATAACTGCCGACCTACAACAGCTAGTCACTGGTCGGATTACCAAAATACATCAACCTAATGCACAAGAAGTTATTTTACATGTGCGAGCGAACGGAAAGAATCATAAATTACTGTTTTCCATCCACTCTTCTTATGCACGTGTACACCTTACTGAACATGTGATTGAAAATCCAGCAGAGCCGCCAATGTTTTGTATGCTTTTGCGTAAGCATATAGAGGGTGGTTTTATTGCTTCTATAAAACAGCGTGATTTTGATCGCATTATAATAGTAGAAATTGAAAGTAAAAATGAAATTGGAGATCCAATTGTAAGAGAAATACATGCTGAAATTATGGGTAGACATAGTAATCTACTGTTGATTGATCAAGAGCAGGGAAAAATTATTGACAGCCTAAAACATCTACCGCCTTCAGTCAATAGCTTCCGTACTGTACTACCAGGGCAACCGTATATTGCGCCACCCCCACAAAACAAATGGAATCCTTTAACAGTGACAGATGAAGAACTAACAGCATTTTTTGCTGAAGGAAAAACCTCTAAAGAGCTAGTGCAACAATTAGCTGGTTTTTCACCTCTTCACGCGGAAGAATTATTGTATCGAATGAAGACGACTTCAAATATGCTAGCATGTTTCAAGGATTTTATGACCGCCTTTGCGAACGGTGGAATAAAGCCTATGTACGTACTCTTTAATCAGAAAGTATACTTTTCCCCTATCGAATTAACGCACTTGCATGATGGGGATATAACAATCTATCCTAATGTCCATGCGCTTCTTGATCGTGTATTCTTTGCACGTGCAGAGCGAGATCGTGTAAAACAACAAGCAGGCGATTTAGAGCGCTGGCTACAAAATGAGATTGATAAACTAGCTTTAAAAACAAAAAAATTAACAAAGGATTATGAACGTGCCTCCAAGCTCGATCAATTCCAACTATATGGTGAGCTATTAATGGCTAACATCTATGCCTTTGAAAAAGGAGTTAAGGAAGTTACTGTTACAAATTACTATAGTGAAACTGGCGAAGAAATAACGATTCCAGTAAGCGAACGTAAAACACCGATTGAAAATGCCCAAAGCTATTATACAAAATATACAAAGGCAAAAAATGCTTTAGTCATGGTTCAAGAGCAGCTAGAAAAAACAACTGATGAAATTTCTTACTTCGAAATGCTAGCTCAGCAAGTTCAGCAGGCTTCCCCTGGAGATATTGAGGAAATTCGTGAAGAGCTAGCAGAGCAAGGTTACTTAAAACTACGTCATGCGAAGAAAAAGAAAAAACAAGCAAAACCTGAACCAGAACGCTATGTTTCTTCTACAGGTGTAACAATCTCTGTTGGGAAAAACAATAAACAAAATGACATGTTGACATTTAAACTAGCAA
The DNA here is from genome assembly GCF_029916965.1 of Lysinibacillus sp. 1 U-2021. NCBI lineage: Bacteria > Bacillati > Bacillota > Bacilli > Caryophanales > Bacillaceae > Lysinibacillus > Lysinibacillus sp. 1 U-2021. The sequence goes on along the minus strand of NZ_CP123966.1, from coordinate 1,734,639 downwards.
AACGAACTGATATTTGGTTACACACAAAAGATATTCCTGGATCTCATGTTGTCATTCATTCAAGTGAACCAGATGAAACGACATTGCGAGAAGCTGCCACATTAGCCGCCTATTTTTCTAAGGCCAGAGAATCCTCTTCTGTCCCTGTAGACTATACCGAAATACGACAGGTCAAAAAACCAAATGGTGCTAAACCTGGTTTCGTCATCTATTTTGAACAAAAGACACTGTATATTGACCCTGATGAGGCAGTCATTTTACAGTTAAAGAAACAGTCATAAAGGAAGAAACCGATACAAATTGTATCGGTTTCTTCTTTTTTATAACGCGTACACGTAATCAGTACTATAAAACGATGAAAACAACCTTCTTTTGATTGATTTTTACAGACAATCTTCCTTATTATAATAACAATATAAAAGCACATGAATAATCTGCACTGTTTCCTTCAACGAATATTGACTTCTACTACTGAGAAACGCTAAATTAAAGTATAAAAAATTTTATAGAGCATTTAAGGAAAGGGCGTATCTATATGTCTGTAGGTAAAAAATTAAGCTTTGGTTTCTTTGCAATTATTCTCACATTAATCATTTCTTTGTTCATTATGTTCCTGTTATTTTCAAACATTGAAAAAAAGATTGAAAATGCATTAGAAGGACATGTTGCCCTTGTAGAATTAGCAGATGATATTCAATACGAAATGGCTATGCAAGGTCTTTTCATTCGTGCCATCATCATCGAAGACAAACCTGCTAACAAAGAGAGTTTCTCAAAATATGCAAGTATGCTCGACACACATGTAGAAGAAATCATTGAAAAATCGAATTCAGCCGAAATGGAAACATATGCACAGGAATTAAAAGTTTATAATGATACTTTTAACAAGGCAGCAACCGAAGCAATAGCTCTATTTGAAGCTGGTAATCTAGAAGGTGCTTTGCAGAAGGTAAATGGTGAAGTACAACAAGCTAATAAAGGTATACAAGATGTATCCGATAAAATTGGAACCTATCAAAAGGAACAACTAGATATTGTGACAAAAGAATCTAAACAGGCTGTGTTTAATTCCCAACTTATTTCCATTATCGCAATCATTATTGGTATCGCTCTAGGTATTTTCCTTATTTTCTATATACAACGAACAATCTCACGCCCTTTAAAATCTGTCGTTCTGGCAGCAAACCATGTAGCTAATGGTGAATTAATTCATCCAGATATTACCCATCAATCAAAAGATGAAATTGGTCAGCTTTCAGCATCTTTTAATGCCATGAAGGGTAATCTGAAAAATTTATTAACGCATATACAGGACAATGCGGAGCATTTAACAGCTTCAGTAGAGGAACTTTCTGCCTCAACTGAAGAAATTACTGCCACTGCTGATGAAATTACAATACGGATTAATGATACAGCTGATGCTGCAGTGACAGCTACAGTTGCAGCTAACGAAAGCGCACACGCAATGGATGAAACGGCTGTAGGTGTTCAACGAATAGCTGAGGCAACTCAACAACTACATCAAAACGCTATAACAACTTCTGAATTAGCAACAAATGGAAACGAGACGGTAGAAGAAGCTCAGCAACAAATGAACGTCATCCATGAATCAACACAAACGATTAATAATCTTGTTCAAAAATTGAGTAAGCAGTCAGATGAAATTAGTCAGATCACAGCAGTTATTACAGCCATTACCGATCAAACAAATTTATTGGCACTCAATGCAGCCATTGAAGCGGCTAGAGCTGGAGAGCATGGCAAAGGATTTGCGGTAGTAGCAGATGAGGTTCGTAAGTTAGCTGAGGAATCAAAACAATCCGCCAACCAAATCGTTGCCTTAACCCTAGATATTCAACAGGATACACATAATGTAGAAAAAGCTGTCTTTGATGGACTTCATTCTGTCACAGAGGGCGTTAAAATCATTGGACATGCAGGACAAGCCTTTGAAGGAATTGTGAAAGCAATTAATACGATGACAGATCAGATAGAAGATATATCAGCTACCTCTGAAGAAATTTCAGCTAGCGCTGAACAGGTTGCAGCATCCGTTGCAGAAATCGCCCATGGTGCTTCAACGAGCGCGGATAATACAAAAATTGTAGCTTCAGCAACAAGAGAACAATCTATAACAGTACAACAAGTAAACCAAGTTGCCGCAGATCTAAGTGAAAAGTCCTTAGATTTACAGAATCAAATCAATCAATTTAAACTTTAAATAGAAAACAGTGCATTTTATAGTTGGGATGCACTGTTTTTTTATATTTTTTTCATAGTACACCACTTAAAATGCGGAAGAATATCCTTTTGAATAGCTATTGTTAACGTTTTCATTCGATGAATAAACTGATTTTTAGTAATTATTTGCATTATCAATCCTCTTCAGTAAGACAAATGACATCCTCAAAAAAACAATACGATTTAAACGGTTCTCTGAGAAAGAATATAAGGCTAAATGAAGCATTTCTTTTCTTTTTTGACTGATGAATAAAACAGTAACCAACTGCATATATGCATGTATATACAACTAGCTCTAAAATTATTTCAAAAAAACTTAATCTCGTAAACTAGCTTGTCACTAAATCCAATTTTTTCTTAGTATGGGTACCTTTTTTCATACAAATGCTCATTTTTTTCTTTTCCTTCCCCACAAATGGATAATCCTAGAAAAATACAAAACAAGTTTCTTATATATCATTAATAGATAAAAATATTCATGTTTTGCGATAATAAATTACAAGAAATTGCCTGTAAAAGAATCTAATTCACTGAGTTTTACATAGATTTTCTACAAATCTATACAAATTCCTCAAGGTATTACATCCATGACTTTTGATTCATTTTTCAAATATCGATAATATTATCAAAAAAATAGGAATTTTCCGTATAGTAAATCATTTTTTTATTTTTACTTTATTTTTGATATTCAGAATAAGTAAATATCAAATTTTTAATATATATACACTTCGCCTCTTTAGCGTGATAAATCGGAAAAATTTATTATTCTCCTAAATGTCAGATAATACTATATAAATTCGAATCTTTTTTATTTTGTACACAATGATTTTTTTGGTATATTAAATAGGAGCTTCACAAAAGGCTTAAAAATTGTATAAGGGGGATTCACATGAATAAAAACAAAAAGTTTTTATTACTAACAGTCCTTGCAGTATTTTCTTTAGTACTTGCTGCATGTGGCTTCGGTGGAGATTCGTCTGACAAATCAAAAGACGATGAAAAAGATTCAGGTTCTTCTGAAACAACTTCAGGCGGCGAATTAAATGTAGCTGTAGCTTCTGAGCCACCATCACTTCATCCTGCATTAGCAACAGATACAACTTCTGGTGTTATTCTTACAAATACTTTTGAAGGATTAACAACACTTGATGCAGACGCTCGTCCAGTTGCTGCTGCTGCTGAAAGCTGGGAAGTTAGTGAAGATTTAAAAACATACACGTTCAAATTACGTGATGCTAAATGGTCAAACGGAGATCCAGTAGTAGCTGGTGACTTCGAATACGCTTGGAAATGGGCATTAAACCCAGACAATCTTTCTGAATATGCTTCAATCCTTTACCCAATTAAAGGTGCTACAGCATATAACAACGGTGAAGGTTCTGCTGATGATGTAGGCGTTAAAGCTCAAGATGAAAAAACATTAGTAGTAACTTTAGAAAATCCAACACCTTACTTCTTAGAATTAACAGCATTCAAAACATATGCACCATTAAACCAAAAAGTAGTTGAAGGTAATGATGAGTGGTACACAGATGCTGGTGAAAACTTTGTTACAAACGGTCCTTTCACATTAGCTGAATGGAGACACAATGATACAATCGTATTAAAGAAAAACCCAGAATACTGGGATGCTGATAAAGTTTCTTTAGAGACTGTTAATATCGGTATGGTTGAATCTGAAACAACTGTAGCTACAAGCTTCAAAGCTGGAGAACTTGATTATGTAGGGGCACCTTTCCAATCTGTGGCACTTGACTCAATCGATGGATTCAAAGCAGATGGGAAATTACGTATTGAAGACCAAGCTTCTGTTTATTGGTACAAGCTAAATACAAAAGATAAAATCACTGGAAATGCTAACATCCGTAAAGCGTTAGCATTAGCAGTTGACCGTCAAACTTTAATTGATAATGTTACTAAAGGTGAGCAAAAACCTGCATTAGGTATGGTTCCTATCGCAGTTCATGGCTTTGAAGAAGACCGTGGTTACTACAAAGATAATGATATCGAAGGTGCTAAAGCAGCACTTGAAGCTGGTATGAAAGAACTTGGAATTACAAACCCAGCAGATATTAAAATTAACCTTTCTTACAACACAAGTGAAGCACACGCTGCTATCGCACAATTCGTTCAAGAGGGCTGGACTAAAAACCTTGGTATCACTGTAAGTCTTGATAACTCTGAATGGCAAGTATATTTAGAAAAACTTAACCAATTAGATTACCAAGTTGGCCGTATGGGCTGGGTTGGTGACTACAACGATGCTTATACTTTCTTAGAAATGTATGACACTGCTGCAAACGGTAACAATGATACAGGTTGGGAAAATGCAGAATACAAAAAATTATTAGATCAATCTAATACAGAAGCAGATCCAGCCAAGCGTCTTGAGCTTTTAAAACAAGCTGAAGCAATTGCTGTTTCTGAGTTCCCAGTTGTTCCAATCTACTACTACACGAACCTTTCTGTAGTACAAGATTATGTGAAAGATATGAAGGCAGACATCCTTGGTAACATCTCTCTTAAAGAGGTTAAAGTAGAGAAATAATCAACAACCTTTCGCTTATTTAGCTCTACAGCGAAGAGCTGCCTCGTAGCCACTTCGGCACGAGTCAGCTCTTTTTAAAATACGAAGGCATATATTTGTCTGAAAATTGACAAATAGAAGGAGGAGTTTTATGTGATTAAATATATTTTGAAAAGGCTGATGTATATACTTCTCGCGCTTTTCGTCATCGTAACGGTTACGTTTTTCTTAATGCGTCTCGCTCCTGGTAGTCCTTTTGCGAGTGAACGTAATTTCCCACCTCAAATTGAGGAGAAGTTAAACGAAACGTATGGATTAAATAACCCTTGGTATATACAATATAAAGATTATTTAATCGATACGGCCACATTCAATTTCGGTGAGTCAATGAAATATAAAGCGCGTTCTACAAATGATATGATTTCTGAAAGTTTCCCTGTTTCATTAACATTAGGGATTGAAGCTATGCTATTAGCAGTTGGATTCGGTGTATTAATTGGCGTAGTTTCCGCGCTATATCATAATAGGTTCCCGGATTATTTGGCAACGTCCTTTGCGGTGCTCGGTATATCAGTACCTTCATTTATCTTAGCAGGTTTAATGCAGTATTTCCTAGCCTTCAAGCTAGGCTGGTTCCCGATTAGTGGCTGGAAGGGCTTCGTCTATAGTATATTGCCAGCTCTTGCAATCGCTTTCTCTCACATGGGCTTTATTGCAAAATTAACACGTTCTAGTATGCTTGAACAAAACAATAGTGATTATGTAAAAATGGCTCGTGCGAAAGGTATTGGAAAATGGACAATCGTATTCCGTCATACATTACGAAATGCCCTTCTACCAGTCGTAACATACCTTGGTCCATTAACAGCTGGTGTTGTAACAGGTAGTTTCATTGTTGAACAAATCTTCGCTATTCCTGGACTTGGTAAACACTTCGTTCAAAGTATTACAAACCGTGACTATACAGTCATTATGGGTACGACGGTGTTCTATTCCATCATCCTTTTATTTGCGGTATTAATCGTTGATATTCTATATAGCGTGATTGACCCGCGTATTAAACTGAAAGGAGCGAAAAAATAATGACACAGCAACAAATTGAAAAAGATAAATTTAAAATTGTTGGTGGCAATCATGAAGCAACGGATAAGTTAGCTGACAAATCAGTCTCCTTTTGGAAAGAAGTATTTCTCCGTTTCTCTCATAATAAATTAGCCATCATTGGGGTAATCATTTTAATCATTGTTATTTTAATGGCTACATTCGTACCAATGTTTTCTCAGTATAAATCAAGTGATCAACTGGGTGTTTTCAATGCACCACCATCTGCACAATTTTGGTTCGGGACGGATGACCTTGGTCGTGATATTTTCGTTCGTATTTGGGAAGGTGCTCGTATTTCCCTATTTATCGGAATTGCTGCAGCGATTATTGACTTAATTATCGGTGTTATTTGGGGAAGTATTTCAGGCTTAGCAGGTGGTCGCGTTGATAACATCATGATGCGTATTGCTGACGTTTTAACAGCAGTACCTTACCTTTTAGTAGTAATCGTACTTTTAGTTGTTATGCAACCTGGTTTAATTCCTATGATTATTGCCCTGTCCATCACTGGATGGATTAACATGGCTCGTATCGTTCGTGGTGAAGTATTATCTATTAAAAATCAAGAGTATGTTCTTGCTGCTCGTACATTAGGTGCTAGTACAGGCCATTTAATTATCAAACACTTGGTACCGAATGCCCTTGGTGCAATCTTAGTAACGATGACGCTAACAATTCCATCTGCTATTTTCACCGAATCATTCCTAAGCTACCTTGGTCTTGGGGTGCCTGCTCCAACAGCTTCTTGGGGGACAATGGCCTCTGATGGTAATAAAGCCATTGCGAATGCCCCATGGCGCTTGATTTTCCCTGCGGTATTTATTTCACTAACAATCTTTGCGTTTAACGCAGTTGGTGACGGCTTACGTGACGCTCTAGATCCAAAACTACGTAAATAAGGAGGTGGCCAAAATGAGTAAAACAGTTCTAGAAGTAAAAGATTTAAGAATTAACTTTAAAACTTATGCAGGGCTTGTCCATGCTGTGCGTGGTGTTAACTTTGATTTAAAGGAGGGTGAAACACTCGCTATAGTAGGTGAATCAGGCTCTGGTAAAAGTGTTACGAGTAATGCATTAATGAAACTAATTCCACAGCCACCTGGTATTTATGAGTCAGGACAAATTTTATTTAATGGTCGTGATTTAGTTCCATTAACTGATAAAGAAATGTCTAAAGTACGCGGAAATGAAATTGCAATGATTTTCCAAGATCCTATGACAAGTTTGAACCCAACAATGAAGATCGGACGTCAAATAACTGAAGTAATTTTGCAACACAAAAAAGTTTCTAAAAATGAAGCGAAAAAACGTGCGATTGAGCTTTTAACACAGGTAGGTATCCCCTTCCCTGAAAAACGCTATAACCAATACCCACATGAATTTTCAGGTGGTATGCGTCAACGTGTTGTTATTGCCATTGCCCTTGCAGCTGATCCTAAGCTATTAATTGCAGATGAGCCAACAACAGCTCTAGACGTAACCATTCAAGCGCAAATTTTAGAATTAATGAAAGAAATTCAGAAAAACTCGAAAACATCTATCATTTTCATTACACACGATTTAGGTGTAGTGGCGAATATCGCTGACCGTGTAGCAGTAATGTACGCTGGACAAATCGTTGAATATGGTACTGTAAATGATATTTTCTATAATCCAAAGCATCCTTACACATGGGGTCTACTTGGTTCAATGCCAGATTTAGATAATGATACTGATGAGCTATTACGTACCATTCCAGGCTCACCACCAGATCTTACAAATCCACCTAAGGGTGATGCATTTGCAGCTCGTAACGAGTATGCTATGGCGATTGATTATGAACAAGAGCCACCAATGTTCCAAGTAAGCGAAACACATTTTGCAAAGACTTGGTTGTTGCATCCTGATGCACCAAAGATTCCTCTTCCAGATGCGGTTGCTAAACGTATTGAAGGGTATTTAGCAAAGGAGGCACAAGAAAATGACTAAAACTGGTGCGAAAAAAATTCTTGAAATCAAAAATTTACAGCAGCATTTTGGTTCGCCAAGTAATCCTATTAAAGCTGTAGATGGTATCAGCTTTGATGTTTACGAAGGTGAAACACTTGGTCTTGTGGGTGAATCAGGTTGTGGTAAGTCAACAACTGGTCGTTCAATTATTCGTTTATATGATATTACAGGTGGCGAGATTGTTTTCGATGGTGAAAATGTCCATGGAAAAAAATCTAAAAATGAGTTAAAGAAATTTAACCGTCAAATGCAAATGATTTTCCAAGATCCTTATGCTTCTTTAAACCCTCGTATGACAGCTGGTGAGATCATTGGAGAAGCCTTTGATATTCATGGCCTTTACAAGGATAAAAAAGAACGTCGTGCAAAAATCCAAGAGTTACTTGAAGCTGTTGGTTTAAACAAAGAGCACGCGAATCGTTACGCGCACGAATTCTCTGGTGGTCAACGTCAACGTATAGGAATTGCACGTGCATTAAGCCTAGACCCGAAATTCATCATTGCCGATGAGCCAATTTCTGCTCTGGACGTATCGATCCAAGCACAAGTTGTAAACTTACTAAAAGAATTACAAAAAGAACGTGGCTTAACATATCTTTTCATTGCCCATGACTTATCTATGGTAAAATACATCAGTGACCGTATTGCTGTAATGTACCGTGGTAAAATCATGGAAATCGGTAAAGCAGATGATATTTACAATCACCCTGTTCATCCGTATACAAAATCTTTATTATCAGCTATCCCACTTCCTGATCCAATGTCAGAGAAGCGCCGTCAACGTATTCAGTACAAGCATACAGAGGTTGACGAAAGTGCAACCTACCATGAAGTAGGTGACCAGCATTATGTTTATGGTACTGCTGATCTAGTAAAAACTTGGGTTGGTAATCGCTAAAAGCTATAACTCCTATCGACAGTACAAAAACTGTGATGGGAGTTTTTTTATTTACTTCTTTGTTACCCAATATCCCCGTCAATGAAACCTAAATAAACTTACAACCTTTTAGTAGACTCTAATTCCCTTCACTCTTTTATTTTACACAAAATAAATAGTTAATAAATACCATTTTTGTAAAATTAGTTTAAATAATTTCCCGAATATATTATGATAGAGTTAACACGAATAAAGGGGTGTAGTCCAATGAAAAAAAGTATGAAACTTCTTCTTGCTACATGTTGTTTTACAATCGTATTAATTAGTGTTGGTTCTACCACAGCATCTGCCTATCCTGGTCCATGCCACAGTCCAAAGCCTTGTGTGATTAGACCATAATAGTTGCTCTCAAAACATTATTTCCAGGTCTCTATGGTCTCTGTAAGGACAATCAATATTACTATGTATTAAACTATTATCCTTTATAAAATTCGGCACCTTTAAATGTGATTACTTTTACATTTAAAGGTGCCCTATTTTCTTGTCACTTATTTAATATCCATTTTTTGATTACCTTCTGGATTTTGGATTTAATGCATCCTTTAAGCCTTCCCCGATAAAATTAATGGACAAAATTACTAGCGTAATAGCTGTTGCAGGAGGCACCCACATCCAAAGCTTCTCCTTTAATACCTCTGAGTTTCTAGCTTCGGACAGCATATTCCCCCAACTTGGCGTATCTGCTGGTACGCCTAACCCTAAAAAGCTTAAACCAGATTCAGCGACGATTGTTACAGCCATCAGCAATGTTGCTTGTACAATAATCGTCGAAGCAACATTAGGTAGTAAATGCTTCATAATAATCTTTGATGATTTACATCCTATTGATTGAGCTGCTAATATATACTCATTTTCCTTTTCAGCAAGCACTCTACTTCGTACAATCCTTGCAACTGATCCCCACATTAATAGTGAGATAACAAAAATCAAAGTCCATAGACCAGATACTTTTCCAATTAGAATTTGATTTAAAACAATTACAAAAATCATAAATGGAAACATTAAGATAAAATCTGTAAATCTCATGAGTATTTGATCTATTTTTCCACCAAAGTACCCTGAAATAGCGCCGACTGTAGTTCCAATTAAAACAATAAAGAACATACAGCTTAATCCTACTGTTAAGGAGGATCGACCAGCATAGAGCATTCTTGTAAACACATCTCGTCCATTTGTATCTGTTCCTAACCAATTTTCACTAGATGGTGGTTTACTTATTTGGGTAAAATCAACCCGGACAATATCTTTAGTTGTAATATATGGTGCTAGAAACGATAAGATAATAACGATCAGTAGAAATATAAGGCTAATCAAGGCTAGTTTATTTTTAAAGAACTTTCGTCTCGCAATTACCCATGGCGAGGGGCTTTTCTTTGGCGATTTTGGCGTTAAAACTTCTTGATCCGTTACCAATGTCATATTTCCCCCTCCTTAATCCAATCTAATACGTGGATCTACTACACCATATAATAAATCCGCTATTAAATTTCCAAAAAGTGTTAAAAACGAAAGTAACATTGTGATCGACATCATGACTGCATAATCCCTTCTTCCAACTGATTCAAGGAAGAGAGCACCTATTCCAGGATACGTAAAGATCGTTTCTGTTATTACTGCACCGCTAATTAATGTTGCGATATCAAACCCAAGGAACGTAATAAGAGGAATAATAGAATTTCGTAAAATATGTTTGTTATAAATTTTCGATTCTTTTGTTCCCTTTGCTCTCGCAGTTCTTACAAAATCTTTTCTACTATTTTCAATAATGTCATTCCGCAAAAATTGTGTATAGGATGCTGTTCCCATCAATCCTAATATAAGCGCAGGTAGTAAAACATGGTGGAATCTACTTATATAGTAGTCCAAATTTCCAGGCTCTAGCCCTACACCAACAGATCCGTTAAATGGGAACCAACCTAACTTGAACGAGAAAAAGTAAATGGCTACAATTCCCGCAACAAATGACGGAATGGCTAAAGCTAGATAATTATACGTTGCAATCAAATTATCCCCAAGTGTATAGGGTTTTCTACCAGCATACATGCCCATGATAAATGCAAATATGTAGGTAAAAATTAACGATGTTAAAGCTAAAAATATGGTATTAGGTATACGCTGCGCAATAATTTCTACTGCTGGTTTCTTATAAACAGTTGATTTACCAAAATCCCCTTGCATAAAATTAACAATCCATCTACCGTATTGCTGGATAATAGGATCGTTATAGCCTAATTTTTCTCTCATTTCTTCGATATATTGTGGATTCGTATTAGAAGGATCAATTTCACCAGCAAATGCATCTCCTGGCATCATTTTCGCTAAAAAGAATACCACCAACGAAATAAGGAGTAACAATGGGATCATGCCAAGTAGTCGTCGAAGTGTATATTGAAGCATGTAACGTCTCCTTATCTATAAATTTACTAACTAAGTCCTCTTTTCAAGGACTTAGTTAGCAAGAATTAAAGTACAAATTAGCTTATTCTTTAATATGCCATTTATAAACATCCGTTTGGAAGCCAACAGCGTTGACATGAACACCTTGTAAACGGTTATTAATACCATATAAATCTAAGTTTTCCCATAAAGGAAGTGCAGGTAATTCTTCGTTGAAGTATTTTTGCCATTCAACATATGTTGCCATACGTTTGTCTTTGTCAAATGCTTCTTCACTTAAGCCTTTATCCAATAATTCTTGGTTTTTAGGATCTACCCAACGACCATAGTTCCACTCAGCGTCATTACCCCATAATCCTGATGGATCTGGATCAGCACCTGTACTCCACGCACCGAAGAATGCCTCTAAAGCTGCATCATCATTATCTTTCATATCATTATATAAGTTAAACTCAATTAAACTACCTGTCGCTAATTCTGTTTTCACACCAATATCATTCCAAGATTGAACAATTGCTTGTGCACGTCCTTCAAATGCTGCTGAACCTGCATAGTGACCAAATGAAATTTTAAATGGTTGTCCCTTTGGATCTTCTACGAAACCATCACCATCTTTATCTACATAACCTGCAGATGCTAATAGCTCTTTTGCTTTTTCTGGGTTGAATTCATATTGGTTTAGTTCTGACTCTGGTGCAGCAGTCCAGAAAGTAGTTGGAATCACAGTGTTGGCAACTGTTGCTTTTCCTTCTAAGAAAGCATCGATCATTGCTGGACGGTTAATTGCATATAATAATGCTTGACGTAATTCTTTTGCATTAAATTTATCAAAATCTGCCACATTTTTTAATGTAGCTTTATCACGATGACCAAAACGAAGTCCGATGTATGAATAGCCCACACCATTAGTTTCTTCAATACGTACATTGCCTAATGCTTCTAATTCTTTTACGGATTGTGGTCTAATATCCATAATGTCAATTTCTCCATTTTGGAATGCACCAGTTGCTAATGATGGGTCAATTACTTTTACAATAACACCATCAAGCTGTGGTTTGCCCTTCCAGTAATCATCAAAACGCTCTAATTCAGAATATTCTCCATCTACAACTTTTTTCACCTTAAATGGCCCTAAGCCAACAGGATTTTCACGAACTTGCTTTGACTCCTCTAAATCCTTAACAGCAATACCTTCATAATGTTTCTTCGGCATTGGATTTGACCATAGATTTTCTAAATTATTAATTTTCACTTGTTCAAAAGTGATTTTTACAGTGTATGGATCTACTACTTCAATACCTTCGATTTTGTCAGCCTTACCTTCTTTTTTAGCTTTGGCACCTTTAATTCCCTCAACATAATTGTAGCGAGGTCCAGCATAATCAGGATGCGCAAGAGTTTCTAAAGCAAAAACCCAGTCATCAGCTGTTAATTCCTCACCATTATGCCATTTTACACCCTTCTGGAATGTAAACGTATACGTTAATTTATCCTCACTAATTTCCCATGAAGCTAAGTTTGGAACATATTCTAAGTCATCATTTACATCATAAATACCTTCCATTGTGAAATTTTGAATATAGCTGTCTACAATACTACCTGAATAAGCAGGATCATATACGCCTTCAGGTGCAACATCTGTACCATATGTTACGATGCCACCCTCTGTAGAAGGTTCATCTGTTGTTGTCGTTGTATCCCCGCTTGTATCCTTTTCATTTTCCTTCTCTGTTTTTGATGAGTCATTATTACATGCAGCTAAAAATAATGCCATAACTAGCAATAGCATAAATGACCATAATGCTGATTTTTTCATTTTTTTCCCCCCGTAATTTTATTTTTGTCAATAACTATTTTCCGTTTTTAGTTTTTAATATAAATGACAAGCAACACTATGCCCCGACTTCACCTCCTTTAAAGCTGGCTTAGATAATGAACATTCTGCCATTGCCTTTGGACATCTTGGATGGAATGGACAGCCTGACGGTGGATTAGCAGGACTCGGTATATCTCCCTCTAAAACAATACGACTATTTTTCTTTCTCGGATCTGGCACAGGTATTGCAGAGATCAATGCTTGTGTATAAGGATGTAATGGCTCATCGTAAATATGTTCCTTATCAGCTATTTCTACAATATTTCCTAGATACATCACGCCAATTCGATCGCTCATATGCTTGACCACACTTAAATCATGTGCGATAAACAGGAATGTTAAATCAAACTCATCCTGAAGTTCTTTTAATAGATTAAGAACTTGTGATTGTACTGATACATCTAAGGCTGAAACAGGCTCGTCTGCAATAATAAGCTTTGGTCTAAGTGCAAGTGCCCGAGCAATACCAATACGCTGGCGCTGACCACCTGAGAACTCATGAGCATATTTATAATAGGCATCTTCAGGTAAGCCGACTTTTCTTAATAGCTCCATTACCTCGCCTTTTAATGATTTCAATGATTTGTTACTGAAATTCATAATTGGCTCTGCAACAATGCTTCCTACCATTTGCATAGGATTTAAAGATGCGTATGGATCCTGAAATACCATTTGAATATCTTTTCGTATATCTCTTAAAGATTTCCCTCTCAAGTTTGTAATATCTTTACCATCAAAGATAATTTTTCCATCCGTCGAGTCTAATAATCTTAAAATTGTCCGTCCAGTTGTCGATTTTCCGCAACCCGATTCTCCAACTAACCCTAATGTCTCGCCATTTTTAATAGAAAAAGAAATGTTATCCACTGCTTTTACATGACCAACAGTATGCCTTAAGAAGCCACCTTTGATTGGGTAATATGTTTTCAAATCAATTATTTCTAATAAGTTATCCTTTTTTTGTTTTACGCTTGTTTCATTCATGCTGTCAGCTCACACCCTTTCTAGTATCGCAACTTTCATAAAGTAAACAAGATACCTCATGTCCATCATCTATAAAGGAAAGTTGCGGCGTAACCTTGCTACAATCAGGCATAGCTGAAGGACATCTATCCACAAAACGACAACCTATTTGGGGCATATTTTTCAATGAAGGTACAATCCCTTGAATGGTCGTTAACTTTTCAACTTCCTCATCGATTCTTGGTATAGAAGCCATTAATAGCTTTGTATAAGGATGCTGCGGATTGTGGAACAAATTATCTACATTTGTTTTTTCTACAATTTTCCCCGCGTACATGATAATTACTTCATCACACATTTCGGCTACGACGCCTAAATCATGTGTAATAAGTACGATGGACATATCATTTTTTGCTTGAATTGTCTTTAATAGCTCTAAGATTTGAGCTTGCACCGTCACATCAAGTGCCGTAGTAGGCTCATCTGCAATTAATAGTTTAGGTTGACATGCAATGGCAATGGCAATCATAACCCTTTGTCTCATTCCACCAGATAATTGGTGAGGATACTCATCTACAATTTGATCCGCTCTGGGTATGCCGACTTGTTTTAATAAGTCTATTGCTTTACTTTTAGCCTCAGCCTTTGAGATTTTAGAGTGATTTAAGATAATCTCTTGTATTTGTGAACCAATTGTAAAAACGGGATTTAATGATGTCATGGGTTCTTGGAAAATCATACTGATATCTTTTCCTCTAATCTTATTCATGTCATTGCTAGAATAATTTTCGATGTTTTTTCCTTCAAACTTAATTTCTCCGCCTGTGATTTTGCCAATCCCTTTTGGAAGAAGCTGCATAACTGAAAGTGACATGACACTTTTTCCACATCCAGATTCTCCAACTACCCCAATAATTTGACCTGATTTGACTGAAAAAGAAACATCATCAACAGCATGATAGATATCCCCATCTATATCGAAACCAGTTTTAAGGTTTTTCACTTCTAACATTAAGCTCATTTAATATCACACCTTTAATTTTTTTACTAAAAATCACTACATCCTTTATGTAAGCAACAGAAACATATGTCTAAAATGTATTCTTTAAGTAAAAGATGTAAATAGAAATTAGCTTTTGGCTTCCCTCATAAGATTCAATATTCCGAAAAATTAGATCATAAGATGTTAAACCTATTTCAAAATTATATTACCTAAAAAAAACACCAAATTTTAAAGAGTACATCTTCATTACATAAAATTGACCCTATTTTCCAAATGTAATAGTAACTGGATCGGTATATAATATTCTGACAATTAGGCGTAATGCTATTTTATCTGGAAATAATACATTTAATCAAGTGAATTTTTACAATTCTTATAATATTACATACAAAATAATCCATACAACTATACCATTTCAGATTGGATGCTTTAGATTTTAGCATACTGAATATTAGTTCATTTTCAACTTTATTTGCCTAAAGTATCATTTTTTTATTTTATTAAAATAATAATAACCTACTCATTTGATCCACACATACTATGTCAAAATTTACTTTTATTTGGAAAACATGATTATAAAAGGATTTTTATTGTTTATTTAATTCATAGAATGATACTAAATTTTCCTAATTATTATTAACGAATAATTTTATTTACTAAAGCACTAAACAAATGAAGTGTTTTATATTACATTAAAAAAATAAATTATTTTTACAATTTCTTTAATCTATAGGCCATACTTCTCTTAAAAGTTAATAAAGTTTATTTTCCTTTGACTACGTCGAAAAAACACAAAAAACAACTATCAACAAAAGTATCGATAGTTGTTTCTATGCATTTGCTCTCTTTTATATTCCAGTAACTCTATGTTTTACTACTACTTTTACAATTCTCCAGCTTTTAATTTTCCATGCCACTCTTTTAAGAATGGAATATCTTCTTCTTTGATAGCGCCTGATTCATTTGCTGCTTCAATCAGATAATCAAAATTAGTTAATGATACGTATTGAATGCCAGCCTCATCAAATGCTTGTTCAGCGCGTGGAAGATTATATGTGTAAACACAAACAACTCCAAGCACCTCACAGCCTGCTGCACGCAATGCTTCTACTGCTGTAATGGAAGAACCACCTGTAGAGACGATATCCTCCACAACCACTACTTTTTGTCCTGCTGCGTATTTTCCTTCAATTTGATTACCACGGCCATGCTCCTTCGCTTTAGAGCGTACATAAACCATTGGTAATTCTAAAATATCACTTACCCACGCCGCATGTGGGATACCTGCTGTAGCTGTTCCTGCTACAATTTCTGTCGCTCCGAAGTTTTCTTTGATGACAGAGGCTAAACCATTTGCTAATTGTTTACGAATAACTGGATCGGAAATTGTTAAGCGTGTATCACAGTATATAGGTGATTTAATACCAGATGCCCATGTAAATAGCTCTGTAGGATTTAATTCTACAGCTCCAACTTTTAACATAGCGTGTGCAATTTCATTTTGTAATGTCATAATTTATGCCTCCCATAATTCACTTACGATTTTATATGCTGCTACTGGATCCTGTGCACCTGTTACAGCACGGCCCACAACGATGAGTGATGAACCATCACGCTTTGCCCCATCAGGTGTTGCTATACGTTTTTGATCGTGTGCAGCACCACCAGCTAAACGAATTCCAGGTGTGACACGTAGAAACTCATCTCCACACACCTCAGCAATCGCCTTAGCCTCATGGACAGAGCAAACAACACCTTGTAAACCTGCTTCCTTTGTCAGCCCTGCGTAGTGTAGGACAGACTCTTTCAATGAAAGAGCAATTTTTTGTTCTGCTTGCATTTGTTCTTCTGTTGTAGATGTTAATTGAGTAACGGCTATTAGTGCAGGACGTTGTTTGCCTGTTGGTGTTCCTGCTTCAAGTCCTTCTAGAGCTGCTTCCATCATAGGACGTCCGCCTGCAGCATGGACATTGACTAAATCTACCCCTAATTTTGCTAGACCCTTCATCGCAGAGCCTACTGTATTCGGGATATCATGTAATTTTAAATCAAGGAAAATATCATGACCTAACTCCTTTACTTTGCGTACGATATCAGGTCCCTCTTGCATATATAATTCCATTCCAATTTTCACGAAAAGAGGCTCATCGAACTTTTTAAGGAAATCGAATACTTCTTTTTCTCCTGGAAAATCTAGAGCTAGTATAGGCTTCGTATTCATCAACGATGGCTCCTTCCAATAATCTCTGTTATATGTTCTACACCTAATGCATCCAGCTTTGCTGGTAATTCTTCAATTATGTTTGGACAAACGAAATGGTCAACAAAGTTAGCTGTTCCTACTGCTACAGCTGAAGCACCTGCGGACATAAAATCAATGACATCCTGTGCTTCCGTTACACCGCCCATACCAATTATCGGAATATTGACAGCCTTGTACACCTCATAAACCATTCGTATTGCTACAGGTTTTACAGCAGGACCAGATAGTCCACCTGTGCCATTAGCTATGACTGGCTTACCTGTACGCTCATCTAAACGCATACCAACCAATGTATTAATCATGGTAATACCATCTGCTCCACCTGCTTCAACAGCTAGGGCAATATCAACGATGTTCGTCACGTTTGGTGATAGCTTCACATAGACTGGCACTTCTGACACAGCCTTGACAGCCTTGACAAGCTCGCGTGCTGTAGCAGGATCTGTTCCAAATTGAATACCACCACATTTCACGTTTGGACAAGAAATATTTAACTCCAATGCTTTGACATTCGGTGCTGCTGAAATACGGCGTGCTACTTCCACATAGTCTGCCGTCTCTGTTCCAGCAACATTCGCGATGATAGGTACATCATAATCCTCTAAAAATTTTAATTCCTCATTCATCACTTTTTCAATGCCTGGATTTTGTAGACCAATGGCATTTAACATCCCCGCCGCTGTTTCGGCAACACGTGGCGTTGGGTTACCTGCACGCGTTTCGACCGTTGTTGCCTTAATCATGATAGCACCTAGTTTTGACAAATCATAAAGCTGTGCATATTCACGACCAAAGCCAAAGCAACCTGAAGCTGGCATAATAGGGTTTTTTAAATCTAAGCCTGGTATTTGAATTGTTAAACGACTCATAGTGCCACCGTTCCTTTCGGGAAAACTGGACCATCAGAACATACTTTAACATAGTCTTTTTCAACTTGATCAGTTGTTTTACATACGCATGCAAAGCAAGCTCCAATACCACAGCCCATACGCTCTTCAAATGATAAATAGCCTTCTTTTTCAGGATAAAAGCCTTCTAATGCCCTTAACATTGGTAAGGGGCCACAGGAATAAAAAACATCAAATTCAGGAGCATGCGACTCTAAAACCGTTGTTACAAAGCCTTTTGTGCCTTTCGAGCCATCCACCGTAACATAATGCGTTTCACCAAGTGCACTAAATTCATCCTCATAAAAGCAGACGTCTTTTGTTTGGAAGCCTAAGACGTGGATTGTTTTCACACCACGAGCATTCAATTGCTTGGCTAGCTCATGTAATGGAGGGACACCAATGCCACCACCAACTAGTAGTGCAGTACCTCCCTCCTGCACCGCTTCTACTGGGAAACCATTCCCAATTGGTCCAAGTACGTTGACCAGCTGACCTTCTCGATTTGTTGCCAGAACTTTCGTACCACGCCCCTCAGCACGATAGATCATTGTAAACTCATTGTTGTCTTTATCAATATTTGCAATACTAATTGGTCGACGTAAAAGCGGCTCCAGTGAATCCGACACCTTTACATGGACAAACTGGCCAGGAGTCATCTCCTGAACCAGTTCACCATGAAGTGTCAGTTCGAAAATGTTTGTCGCAATTTGCTTTTGAGAGACGACCGTCATTTTCTCTTGACGTATCATATTAGTGTACTACCTCCGCTTTTGGCATTTGTTCTGCTGTAAATGTCATAGATTCGATAACACGTACCATTGCTTCTGCTGTATCTAAAGATGTTAGGCAAGGTACACCATTTTCTACAGACTCACGACGAATTCGGAAGCCGTCACGAGCTGGTTGCTTGCCTTTTGTTAAAGTGTTGACAACAAGCTGAGCTTCCCCATTTTGGATAAGGTCAATCAATGTTTGTCCTTTCGCCCCAATCTTGCCTACTACATCAGTTCGTACACCTGCTGCTTCAAATGCTTTTGCTGTACCTTCTGTTGCTACAATGCGATAGCCTACTGTTGAGAAGCGTTTTGCTAATGCAATCGCTTCTTCCTTATCTTTATCAGACACAGTGAATAATACTGTACCTTCTGTTCGTATTTCCATACCTGCTGCAACTAAGCCTTTATAAAGAGCTTTTTCTAATGTTGCATCTTTCCCCATTACTTCACCAGTAGATTTCATTTCAGGTCCTAATGTAATGTCTACACGTCGTAATTTAGCGAATGAGAACACTGGTACTTTTACAAATACACCTCTTTGCTCAGCTGCTAGGCCTGTTGGATAGCCTTGCTCTACAATGGATTTGCCAAGGATTGCTTTTGTTGCAATATTAGCCATTGGGATATTTGTAATCTTACTTAGGAACGGTACTGTACGTGATGAACGTGGGTTCACCTCGATAACAAATACTTCGTTTTGTGAAATGACATATTGGATGTTCATTAAGCCGATGATGCCTAGCCCCTTCGCAAGACGAGTTGTATAGTCAACTAATGTATCTTTTTGTGCCTGTGTTAATTTTTGCGGTGGGTAAACAGAGATTGAGTCACCAGAGTGAACTCCTGCACGCTCGATATGCTCCATAATTCCTGGTATTAACACATTCTCACCGTCACAGATAGCATCTACTTCAATTTCCTGTCCTGTTAAGTAACGGTCTACTAATACTGGATGATCTGGAGATGCCTCTACCGCGTTTTCCATATAGTGCTGTAATTCTTCTTGGTTATAAACAATTTCCATTGCACGTCCACCAAGTACATAAGAAGGGCGAACAAGCACTGGGAAGCCTAGACGCTCACCAATGGCAAGAGCCTCCTCTGTAGAAACTGCTGTTTCTCCTTGAGGTTGTGGAATATCTAATTCACGTAGCGCCTGCTCAAATTTATCGCGGTTTTCTGCACGGTCAATATCCTCAAGAGACGTACCTAAGATTTTCACGCCATTAGCAGCTAATTTATCAGCAAGATTAATAGCCGTTTGACCACCGAATTGAACAACAACACCAATTGGTTGTTCTAAGTCGATAATATGCATAACATCCTCAATTGTTAATGGTTCAAAGTATAATTTATCGGAAATTGAGAAATCTGTTGACACTGTTTCTGGATTTGAGTTAATGATGATCGCTTCATAACCCGCTTCTTGAATCGCCCAAACTGAGTGTACTGTGGCGTAGTCAAATTCTACACCTTGGCCAATGCGGATTGGACCTGAACCTAGTACCACCACAGAAGGTTTTTCAGACTTAATCGATTCATTTTCGTCTTCATATGTGCCATAGAAATATGGTGTTTCTGATTCAAATTCTGCTGCACATGTATCCACCATTTTATAAACTGGCATAATCCCATGCTCTTTACGATAAGCATACAGTTCTTCTGGTGTTGTTTCCCAAAGCTCAGCAATTTTCTTATCTGCAAAGCCTAAACGTTTAGCTGTTCGTAGTACGTCTTTGTCATTCTTATTGTCAGCAAGCGTTTGTTCCATATCCACAATATTTTTAAATTTATTTAAGAAGAATAGATCGATTGCTGACCATTCATGAATTTGTTCAATTGTTACACCTCGACGTAAAGCTTCACCGATGAAGAATAGACGTTCATCCCCAGCCTTGCGAATACGTTTTTCAATCCAAGAATCTGAATTTTCTTCAGCATGTTTTAACTCTAAGTGTACTTGACCTGTCTCAAGAGAACGAACCGCTTTTAGCATAGCTTCCTCAAAAGTACGACCTAACGCCATTACTTCACCAGTAGCTTTCATTTGCGTACCAAGATTACGTTTAGCAGATTCGAATTTATCGAATGGCCAACGAGGAATTTTTGCTACGATATAGTCCAGTGCAGGCTCAAAACAAGCATATGTTGAACCTGTTACAGGATTTTTAATTTCATCTAACGTTAAGCCTACTGCAATTTTAGCGGCTAGCTTAGCAATTGGATAACCTGTTGCTTTTGATGCTAACGCAGATGAACGAGAGACACGTGGATTTACTTCAATCACATAGTAATTAAAGCTATATGGATCAAGTGCAAGCTGTACGTTACAGCCACCTTCAATTTTTAAAGCGCGAATAATATCGAGTGAAATATTACGTAGCATTTGGTTTTCGCGATCAGATAGTGTTTGCGTTGGTGCAACAACGATTGAGTCACCTGTATGAATCCCTACTGGGTCAACGTTTTCCATGTTACATACAACGATGGCATTGTCAGCTGCATCACGCATTACTTCGTATTCAATTTCTTTATAGCCTGCGATTGATTTCTCTAATAGACATTGCGTTACAGGGGAATATTTTAAACCCGATGTCACAATTTCTTCTAAGTCTTGATCGTTGTAGCAAATACCGCCACCTGTACCGCCAAGTGTAAAGGCAGGTCGAACAATGACAGGGTAGCCAATTTTTGCAACAAATCTTTTCGCTTCATCTAAGTTATGAATAATATCAGATTCAGGAACTGGAGCTCCTAACTCATACATTAAATTACGGAATAAATCACGGTCCTCCGCTTTATGGATGGCATCTAATTTAGTACCTAGAATTTCAATTCCAAGCTCATCTAGAATACCTGATTTGTCTAATTCGATCGCCATATTTAGGCCTGTTTGACCACCAAGTGTTGGTAAAATCGCGTCTGGGCGTTCTTTACGTAATATACGCGATACAAAATCAAGAGAAATTGGCTCAATATAGACTTTGTCTGCGATTTCTGTATCTGTCATGATTGTAGCAGGGTTTGAGTTAATTAAAATAACGCGGTAGCCCTCTTCTTTTAATGAAAGACATGCTTGTGTTCCTGCATAGTCAAATTCTGCTGCTTGTCCGATAACAATTGGGCCTGAGCCGATTACTAAAATAGTTTCAATATCTGTACGTTTAGGCATGTTGTTTCCCCTTCCCTGCTTCTACTTCCATCATTTCGATGAATTCATCAAATAAATGGTTTGAATCTTCTGGACCTGGTGATGCTTCTGGGTGATATTGCACTGTGAAAATTGGATATTTTT
Source organism: Lysinibacillus sp. 1 U-2021 (assembly GCF_029916965.1). NCBI lineage: Bacteria > Bacillati > Bacillota > Bacilli > Caryophanales > Bacillaceae > Lysinibacillus > Lysinibacillus sp. 1 U-2021. The sequence goes on along the minus strand of NZ_CP123966.1, from coordinate 1,712,378 downwards.
TATGACGTACACCTTCACATGTTCCATCATTTAACGCGATATGTGTTAATTCTAAATCGGTATCTTTTAATGATTCGATATCGATGGCATAGCCATGGTTCTGAGATGTTAAATCTGTACGACCTGTGCGTAAATCTTTTACTGGATGGTTACCACCACGGTGTCCAAATGGTAATTTAAAGGCTTTCGCACCACTTGCTAAAGAAAAGATTTGATGGCCTAAACAAATACCGAACATTGGCACTTTTCCAATTAAGTTACGTACTGTTTCAATGCCTTCTTGAACATCTTCAGGATTTCCTGGTCCATTCGACAACATGATGCCATCTGGATGCCAAGCTAAAATTTCCTCAGCTGACGTATTATACGGTACGACTAGCACATCACAATCACGTTTGTTTAACTCACGTAAAATTCCATGCTTCATTCCATAATCAATTAGAACAACTCGTTTACCACGTCCTGGAGATGGATAGGCTGCTTTTGGTGATACTTCACGAACATGGTGCGTAATGGCTGGCGTTGCTTGTAATTGTGCCACAATTTCATCCACATTTACTTCTTCATCAGCAGCTGTCAAAATCGCTTTTACGGAACCTTTACTACGAATAATACGTGTTAATTTTCGTGTATCAATCCCTTCAATTCCTGGGATATCCTTTGATGTCAAATAGTCATCTAAAGTTAAATCACAGCGGAAATTCGAAGGATTTTTAGCTAATTCACGTACAACAAATCCACGAATTGCTGGCGTAATCGATTCAAAGTCATCACGGTTAATGCCGTAGTTACCAACTAAAGGATAAGTTAAAGTGACAATTTGTCCATAGAATGAAGGATCTGAAATCGTTTCCTGATAACCCGTCATCCCTGTTGTGAATACAACCTCACCTTGTGAAGCGCGCTCGCTACCAAATGCTGTACCTGTAAATACTGTGCCATCTTCTAAAACTAGTAAACGTTTTTTCATTACTCTGCCTCCTGATATACGATATTGCCTTCAAAAATCGTTAGTACTGGCCAACCCTTTGCCACCCAGCCGTTGAATGGTGTATTACGACCTTTTGATACAAAGCCTTCTGCATCAATCGTTTGTTCTTTTTGAATATCAATTAAAATCATATCAGCTGAAGCACCTACTTCTAATGTGCCATATGGCAGATCAAAAATCTCAGCTGCTTTCACTGTCATCCAATCAATTAATTGTTTTAACGTCCACTTTCCTGTTTCTACAAACTGTGTATAAAGTAGTGGGAAAGCAGTTTCGAAACCTACAATACCAAATGGTGCGCCAACCATACCGCAGCATTTTTCTTCTACTGTGTGTGGCGCATGATCTGTTGCAATGCAGTCGATTGTACCATCAAGTAGTGCTGCATGTAGAGAATCTTTATCATCAGCTGCGCGTAATGGTGGGTTCATTTTCCAATTAGCATCATCAGATGGAATATCCATCTCTTCTAGCAATAAATGATGTGGACAAACTTCTGCTGTAACACGGATTCCCGCAGCCTTTGCATCTCTTACCGCACGCACTGATTCCTTCGTCGATACATGACAAACATGGTAACGAGCGCCTGCTGCTTCTGCAAGTAGTACATCTCGTGCAATTTGTACGGATTCACAGATGGAAGGTATTCCTGGGAGGCCTAGCTCTTTATTACGCTTTCCTTCATGCATCACGCCATCATAGATTAATGAGTTGTCCTCACAATGCGCTACAACGACCATATCGTGCTGGGCCGCATCTTTCATTTGCTCATACATCGTTGAGGCTAGCTGGATACCAACACCATCATCTGAGAATGCCACTGCTCCATGTGCTTTTAATTCTTCAATATTTGTTCGAACCTCACCCGATATATCCTTTGTTAGGGAACCGTATGGGAGTACTCGAATAACCGCACTGTCCTGAATGAGCCCATTGATGAGTTGCATGTTTTCAACCGAATCAGGTACTGGCTTTGTATTAGGCATTGCGCAAATTGTCGTAAAGCCACCTTTTGCTGCTGATGCCGAACCTGTTGCAATGGTTTCCTTATGCTCAAATCCTGGCTCTCGTAAATGTGTATGAACATCGATAAAGCCTGGTGCTACGATTAAACCATGTCCTTCAATCAGTTCTGCACCTGCTACAGTCACATCTTGACCAATAGCCGTAATCTTTCCGTCTGCCATTGCAATATTGACTGTCTTTAATTCACCTTGTTCATCTAGCATTTGTACATTTTGAAGTACCTTTGTCATGTTATTCTCTCCCCTTTAAAATGGTTTCCATAATAGCCATCCGTGTGTAAACACCGTTCCGCACCTGTTCAAAAATTCGAGAGCGATCACACTCGACTAACTCAGAAGCAATTTCGACATCACGATTGACGGGTGCTGGATGCATAATAATGGCTGATTCTTTCATTTGCTTTTCTCGTTCAATTGTTAAACCAAACTCTTGATGGTAACCTTCCTTTGAGAAGCTTTTATTTACTTTATGACGTTCATGTTGCACACGTAGTAACATAATGACATCACTTATTTCGATCAGATTATCCCATGAATGGTGCGCTTCAAAACCGCCAGACCATTCTTCTGGGCAAAGGAAATGAACATTTGCCCCTAAATTTTGTAATGCTGTTGCATTTGATTTCGCTACTCGACTATGAGAGATATCTCCTGCAATTGTGACATTCAACCCTTCGAAATAGCCAAACTCCTTTTTGATGGTATAAAGATCCAATAAGGATTGTGAAGGGTGTTGCCCAGCACCATCTCCTGCATTAATAATCGCTACATTAATACCATCCAGCAGCTCATTGTAATACTCATCTTCTGACGCTCGAATGATGACAGCATCTAAACCAATCATTTCCAATGTTTTGACCGTATCGTACATCGTTTCCCCTTTCGTAACACTCGAAAACCCTGCATCAAAAGGGATAACATGACAGCCAATTTTGTATTCTGCCATTTCAAAGCTTGTTTTTGTACGAGTACTTGGTTCAAAGAATAGATTGGCCACTTTGTGTGTGCGAGATAACGATGATGTTTCACCATTTTCAAATGCTTGCGCAAGATCTAGGATTTGGTTAATCTCTTCTGTTGTTAAATGTTCCATCGATAATAAGTTCTTCATCATGTGACCTCCATTAGGTTGTGAATCGTGAACGCCTATGTATGACGTTCTCTGTATATAAAGTAAAAGCCCCGTTGATGTCATCAACGAGGCATGAGGAGGCGTGACAAACTACAGCAAGACATACATCCCACTTCAGCCTGTCCACAACTTCCCTTTTTTTGCCTCTCTGGACAATTCATTAAAAGGTACTACTATGAATCTTTATTTTGATTGTATTGTACGGGTATATCAGCTTCTTTTTTACCTGGTAGAATCGCATTTAATAGCACACCAATAATCGCTGCTAGTGCCATTCCTTCTACACTCAATGATTCTGAGATAACAAACTTGGCACCGCCAATACCAATGACTAAAATCACTGAAGCAATTACTAGGTTACGACTGTTACCAAAATCAATATGATTATCTACCAGCATACGTAAGCCACTTGCTGCGATAATTCCAAAGAGTAAGATGGAAACTCCACCAAGTACTGCGGTTGGAATCGTTGCAATTACTGCCATTGCTTTCCCGAAGAATGATAGTAAGATAGCAACCACTGCTGCACCTGCAATAACGTAGATACTGTATACTCGAGTAATGGCTAGTACACCAATATTTTCACCATACGTTGTTTTCGGAGGACCTCCGATTAAAGCACTCACAAATGTGCCAAGCCCGTCACCTAGTAGCGAACGGTGTAGTCCTGGCTCTTTAATATAATCCCGATCTACTACTTTTCCTAATACCAGTTGATGTCCTATATGTTCCGAAATTGTTACAATTACGATTGGTACCATGATAAGTAGAATTTTTGTTGTTATTTCAAACTCATAATGCACACCTGGTATTAAGAAATCAGGCATTGCGAAGAATTTTGCTTTGGCAATCGGTGTATAGTCTACTATGTCGATCATCATGGAGTAAATGTACCCTACAATTAGGCCCATCAAAATTGGCATAGTGCTTAAAATTCCTTTAAAGAAAATCGTAAAGATGATAGCTGTAAAGACCGTCACTAAAGCAGCTGAGAAGTGTAAAAAGCTATACTCTCCATTGACGTTCATTGCCATATTCACAGCCGTACCTGAAAGTCCAAGCCCAATTACCATAATTACTGGGCCTACCACAATCGGTGGCAAAATTTTCATAATCCACTTATAACCACTTTTCCAAATGATTAAGGATACAATCCCGTACGTAATGCCGACTGCCATAGCACCGATCATGGCATTGCCTGGGTTTACACTTGAACCGTCTTCATTTAAACCACCTGCAGCAAGTAGGATTGGTGCAATAAAGGCGAAGGATGATCCTAAATAAGCTGGTACCTGAAATTTTGTAATTAATAGGAAGAATAATGTAGCAATTCCGCTTGTTAAAAGGGCAATCGCTGGACTAAGACCTACTAACTGCGGTACTAAAATCGTTGAACCAAACATCGCAAACATATGCTGGAAACTTAATGTCACTAGCTGGAGCGGGGTCGGTTTATCCTTAATATCTAAAACTGCATTTGACATACTGTTTCCTCACTTTATTGTTCGTCTTCTTTATAAATAATGACGCAATCTTCTCCGTCTACCTCTTGTAAATTGACAACAATGCGCTCAGAGCCAGAAGTTGGAACGTTTTTTCCCACATAGTCTGCTCTAATTGGTAGCTCTCGATGTCCTCTATCTACTAGAACAGCTAGTTGAATTTGTGCCGGTCTTCCTAAATCCATTACAGCATCTAGAGCTGCACGTACTGTTCGACCTGTATAAAGTACATCATCCACTAAGATGATTTTTTGATTTTTCACTTGATACTCGATATCAACTTGTTCTACATGTGCTTGTTCGTTTTCATGTTTCGTTGTTAAATCATCTCGGTAAAGTGTAATATCAAGTTCCCCTGTACGAATCGGTTTACCTTCAATTTTTTCAATTCGCTGCGCCAAACGTCTGGCTAGAAAGGCACCTCTTGTTTTAATGCCAACTAAAATACATTCATCGATTCCTTTATTACGTTCAATTATTTCATGGGCAATACGTGTTAATGCTCGTGTCATTGATGGGCCATCTAATAATTCATTTTGTGCCATATTCGTATCCTCCTCTCTCCAATCTATTATCGGCCATGTGTCCATAAAAAAACCTCTCGAGGCGAATAGCCTGAGAGGGTTGTATACGTGTCGAAAAAGCATGTTGGAAAAATTTGCAGCACAAATTTCCACAACACTATCACATGTCCCTTCTCAGCCTCTCTGGACTGCCATTAAAGGTGAATATTTAGTTATGTTGTTCATTCACTGTCGTTAGTATAGACTTTCTTTTCGTATACGTCAATGCCTATTTCGTAAATCATTTAATAATTGTTCATAATCAGCTGGAAGTGGTGTTTCAAACTCCAAATATTCTCCAGATGAAGGATGATCGAAACCTAAAGTCGCTGCATGTAAAACTTGTCCCCCAAAGTCGATTGTCTTTTTCGGACCATATTTTGGATCTCCAACAAGTGGGAAGCCAATATAATTCATATGCACACGAATTTGGTGTGTACGTCCTGTTTCTAAACGACATTCCACAAGCGTATAGTCACCAAAACGTTCAACAACTTGGAAGTGTGTGACAGCATGTTTACCATTATCGACAACTGCTTGTTTTTGGCGATCTTTTTGGTCACGACCAATTGGTGCATCAATTGTCCCCTTATCATGCGCAATATGCCCGTGGACAAGAGCAATATATTTACGAGTAACTGTTTTATTCACTAATTGATTGACTAATGATTCATGAGCCGTATCGTTTTTAGCAACCATCAATAAGCCCGATGTATCTTTGTCGATACGATGGACAATCCCTGGTCGTAGTACACCATTAATCCCTGATAAGTCTTTACAATGATACATTAAGCCATTTACCAGTGTACCTCCCATATGGCCCGGTGCTGGATGTACCACCATACCCTTTGGTTTATTCACAACAAGAACATCTGCATCCTCATAAACAATATCTAAATCTAAATTTTCTGCGACAACATCCAATTCTTCCACTTCTGGTACATCAATAGCGATGATGTCACCAGCTTTAACCTTATATTTTGCCTTTACCACATCACCGTTTACTTTAATGACTCCCTCACTAATCCAGTTCCCAATTTGCGTGCGTGACCACTCAGATTGTAAGCTGGAAAGTGCTTTATCAATGCGCTCTCCTTGCTGCTGTTCTTCGATTGTATATGTTACTTGCGTCATTGTTTCACCTGTTTCTTCTCTTTTTTATCTTCCATAATTAAGCCAATCATCAGCACGACAACCGCTATTGTTAATGCAGCATCTGCCACATTAAAAATAGGGAAATCATAATTAATAATCGGAATTAAAACATCTACAAAATCGACCACTTCTCCTCTAAATAGACGGTCAATAAAGTTTCCTACTGCACCACCAAGCAAAAGCATTAAGCCGACTTGAAAAACAGGCTTTCCCTTTGCTTCTTTATGATAAAAATAGACAATCGCACAGATAACAGCAACTGTGACAATACTAAACAACCACATTTGCCCCTCTAGCATCCCCCATGCTGCCCCTCTATTTCGATGAGACAAAATACCAAACCAAGGGTCCCATACAGCAATGCGTTCAGCATATTCCATATTTTTCACAATCAGCCATTTTGTCCATTGATCCAGTAAAACGACAAAAGCAGCTAATCCATAATATTTATACACAGACATTCCTCCGTTCACTCAACATCTTACCTATTCTACCATAACAGTTCCATTCACAATAACTAATATCCTATCTAATCTAAATCTCTTCAAGAAATATAAAAAGGCTACCCCTATTACGTTTAAGCAATAGAAATAGCCATAACTTATTGGTTAGACAGTTTCAGATTCTTTTGAATGTACTCGCTTCATGAAGTCATTAACATCAGCAGGAACTTTGCGATCTATTAAAGACACGATAATAACAGATAAGAAGCCCACAGGCACTGTCACAATACCCGGAATTTTAAACTGCAAGAAGCTTGGTAACGTTCCTGGTAAAAAGATCATCCACATAGACACGCCAAGTCCTATTAATAATCCTGCAATGGCTCCTTTCTCTGTCATGCCTCTCCACCAAATACCTAAAATAAATATTGGGGTAAATGTACTTGCAGCGACAGTAAAGGCGAGCGCCACTAAATGGCCAATGGATGCATCCTTTACAAGTAAGCCCAATGCTCCATATAAAATACCTAATATTACAATAGCCACTTTCCCAGCAATAACTCGTTGTTTTTGTGTAATATCCTTTTTCATGATATTGGCATATAAATCATGAGCTAGTGCACCCGAGCTTGTAATAAACAATCCTGAAAGATTGGAGAAAATAGCTGCAAATGCTCCTGCTATAACTAATCCAAGTAGCCATTTGCCACCTAGTGCAAGGGCTGTAGTAGGAATGACCATATTATTCCCACCCAGCACTAAATCACGCATAACTTCCTCACTAGCTGTCCCAGAAATGAAAATAGATCGACCTACAACACCTAAATAAACAGCTAACAAGAAGAACGCGCTTGCAATCCCAATGGCCATGAGTGCAGATTTACGAGCTGCTTTAGCACTTGGATTTGTATAAAAACGCAATAATATATGTGGAAGTCCAATTGTTCCTAGTGCTAACCCAATCGTCATACTAATTGTTTGCCAGAACGTTGGGAAATAGAAGCCTGTGCCTGTCCAAGCAGCACCATCAAAATTGATATCATTGCCATCTAGGGCATACGGTGAAGTGCCAGTGATCGGACCACTAAATGAATGGATGGCTGCTAAAATTTTATCATAATGTAAACCGCCATAAACTGCTGCAATTAACATCACGATAAACGCACCTAGACGAATCCACAACTCTAATGCTTGGTTGATGGTTGTTCCTTTCATACCACCAATACCTACATAAAAAATCATAACAACACAAGTAAATATAATGCCGAATTCATAAGAAGTACCAAAAAACATACTTAAAATTTGTGCGGCACCTAATAATTGTGGAGCTGCATAAAAGCCAGAAATTGCTAAAACCACCGCTACCGCTACAAGCCGTGCTCGTCTACTATGAAAACGATAGCCTAAAAAATCTGCAACGGTAAATGCACCGAAGCGTCTTAAAGGACCTGCCACAAAAATCGCTAATAATGTTAACCCAATGGAAAAGCAAAAAGCATAATAAGCACCATCATATCCAAGTTGAAATGTTAACCCTGCGATGCCCAGAAATGTTGCTGCACTTAAGTAATCCCCACCAATGGCAGAACCATTTGTAAACCATCCGAAGCTTCGGCCACCTACAAAGAAATCCGATGCTGTTGCATTTCTTTTTGTTAAATACGTAATGTATACAATTGTCCCCATTAAAGCAATGGTCATTAACATCTTTGGTTCTAATAGAGCTTCCATCATTCAACATTTCCCCCTTTGTTCCAACTACTTATTTGCTATATCGTATTTTTTTAGACGTTTCTCGTACATGGCTGTATGAACATATGCAATAATAAATGCCATAGCCATCATTACAATCGTTGTCACAAACCATGTGACTGTCATACCACCCCAGATTTTCTTAAACGCAAATGCTGGCGCAAACCAATTCATAACAGGGATACTAAAAATCAAAATAAAGTAAAATATCGATAAACCTAAACCTGTTGTAAATTCATCTTTCATAATTTTGTTTGTTGTTGCATCTAAAGGTGGTAGATCTTTCACATCAATTGTTCCTGCTTCTACATAGTCATAATCATGACTGCCTACTTCCGCCATAAGCCAACTCCCCCTTTTCTGATAAGTAAATAATTAACTGAAATTTCAAATTATTATTCACTACAATTATTCTATTCTATTTCAACTTCAATATAGATATAAAATATTGCTGTATTAGTACAAAAAATTGCTATTTTAAGTTAAAATATTTTTATCTTTTTATTCGTAGGGGGCTGGTAGCATTTTAAAGGTGGTATGGTATATGGAAAGCTCATTTGACAAGCTGCAGATGAGTGAATGGTTAAAAGAGGTTTTACCAAACGCTTTAGAGGAATGTAAAGTGCCAAAGCCAGAAGATGAGGTCATTATTGTCTATGAAGTCAATCGGTTATTTGACTGGGTAAAAATTAATCGATTAAAAAGAAACTATCCTAATAGTATTATTGTCCCGTTTGTTACAGAACACCTTACCTACTCGACTGGTATAGCAATTGAATTAGCTTTACCTGCACTTCTCATAAAACCATTACAAAAATCAAAATTTTTACGAATCGTAAAAAAACTGTATACGTCCTATCAGGAAAAAAAGGCGAGTACGCTTACAATACTTGAGCTATCACAACAAGTGTCCCAACAACATACCTCTCCATTTAGGGAAGCATTTTTAAAACGCCTGATCCGTGGAGAAATTGACAATGAACAAGAAATAATACAATCTGCTTCATTTTTATCGACAAGCTGTATTCCTAATATTGTATTTTTAATTCAAGGCTATATTGATGGGGATAATAAGAGAGCTGTCCCACACGATGCAAGTAGTAGTATTACAACTGTTTTTCGTCAGCACTTTGCGGAGAAGGCCTCATTATCCTTTTTACATTTTGAACGCTATTTATTACTTCTCATGCGAATTCCTACTGCTTATAACTCTTTCAAACATTGGACTGAGGGTGAAGCCTGTTTATTAGAGGTTATCGAGACCCTAAAAAGGGATTGTTCTATTCATCTTTTTATGGGAGTTGGAGGTGTATTTCAGGATGCTATGCAAGTGAAGGAATCCTATAGCCAGGCTAGAAAAGCACGTAGAAAACCACCTATCCATAATATACACATCCGATATTACGAAGATTTAACAAAGCATGAGCAGCTGCAAAAAGCTATTCAGTATATTGAAGAACATTACGACGAACAACTGACCATTCGTGATGTTGCAAAATATATTAACTTTAGCCCAACTCATTTTAGTAGACTATTTAAAAAAGAAACAGGTCGCAATTTTGTTGACTATGTTGCTTATACACGCATTATCAAAACCTTACCTTTTTTACGCAAGTACGACTACACCATAGAAAAAATCTCCTCCACCTGTGGCTTCAATACACCAAATTACTATAGCTTAACTTTTAAAAAATATGTAGGGATCTCTCCAACAGACTATCGCAATACGACAGAAATTTTATTTAAATAATGGAAAAGAATCTGCAAAACTTCCATGAAAAAAGCAAGCCTCCAACAAGGAGACTTGCACATCCTCTACATTTAAATGCAGATTCTTGTTATTTATAGATTAAACGTAATACTTTTCTACAACTTCTGCACAGCGAGCACATACTGTAGGTTGTGCTTCATTTGAACCAACTGTTTCAGAAATTGACCAGCAACGCTCACATTTCTCACCTGTAGCCTTCTCAACAACAATGGAAACATGCTCAAGTGCTAAAGCTTCAGCAGGTGCCTCCTCGATAGCAGCTACCTCAAAAGCTGAAACGATGGAAAGTTGTGCAAAGTCAATGTTGGCATCGTTCAATAATGCGACAACATCTTCTTTCGCGTAGACAGTGACTTTTGCTTCAAGTGATTTACCAATTGTTTTCGCATTACGTGCTTCCTCTAATGCTTTTAAAATATCATCGCGTACATCAATAATTTTTTCCCATTTTGTACGTAGGCTGTCAAAATTCGCTTGAACATCTACCTCTGGGAAATCTGTTAATTGAACAGAAACTTCTTCTACAATACCTTGAACATGTAAATAAGACCACATTTCATCCGTTGTATGTGGGATAATTGGTGTCATGATTTTTACTAATGTCATCAATGTATCATAAATAACTGTTTGCATCGCACGACGATCCTTATTGTCATGACCCTCGATATAGACTACGTCTTTGGCAATATCAAGATAGAATGAAGATAACTCTACAGCAACGAAATTATTGACTACATGATAGACAGCAGCAAAATCATAGCGATCATAGGCAGCACGCACAGTTTTTAAGACATCCTGTAAGCGCATATACACATATTGATCCATTTCACGAAGCTCAGCATAACTTACACGATCTTTCGTAGGATCGAAATCAGCAATATTGCCGTGCAAGAAACGGAAAGTATTACGAATTTTACGATACACCTCAGATACTTGCTTTAACATATCCATAGAGATGCGCACATCTGCTGTATAATCAACAGAAGCAACCCATAAACGAAGTATGTCTGCTCCATACTGATCCATTACTTTTTGCGGAATAATCACATTCCCTAAAGATTTACTCATTTTACGTCCTTCACCATCAAGTACAAAACCATGTGTTAAAAGTCCTTTGTATGGTGCATAGCCGTTAATAGCTACAGATGTAATAAGAGAGGAATTAAACCAACCACGATGTTGGTCAGAACCCTCTAAATAGAGATCAGCTGGATATTTCATACCACGTTCTACTAGTACACCTTGGTGTGATGAACCGGAATCAAACCATACATCCATAATATCATTTTCTTTTGTAAATTCGCCGTTCGGGCTACCTGGATGTGTAAAGCCTTCTGGTAATAACTCTTTTGCTGTTTTTTGGAACCAAATATTTGATCCATTCTCACGGAATAATGCTGAGACATGACTAATTGTTTCAGGTGTAATAATAGGTTCACCATTTTCAGCATAGAAAATCGGAATCGGCACACCCCACGCACGTTGACGTGAAATTACCCAGTCTCCACGATCACGAATCATATTATAAAGACGAGTTTCTCCCCAAGCTGGTGTAAATGCTGTTGCTTTTACAGCCTCTAATAACTCCCCACGGAATGCTTCAACAGATGCAAACCATTGTGGTGTCGCACGATAAATAACAGGCTTTTTCGTACGCCAGTCATGTGGATAGGAGTGCGTAAAGAAATCAAGCTTTTCTAACGCTCCTACTTCTTTTAGTTTTTCTGTGACGAGTTTATTTGCATCATTATAAAACACGCCTTCAAAACCAGGTGCTTCATCTGTATAACAGCCACTATTATCAAGAGGGCTAAGAATACCTAAACCATACTGTTTACCAATATGATAATCGTCTTCACCATGCCCTGGGGCTGTATGAACACAACCTGTACCCGCTTCAGCAGTTACGTGTTCACCTACCATAATAAGCGATTCACGATCGTAGAATGGATGTTGTGCTACAATACGATCTAATGCCTCTCCTTTTACCTCTTGGACAACCTCATAGTCTACCCATCCAAGCGTAGTTGCCACTGACTCTAATAACTCTTTGGCAATGATGAATTTTTTATTAGCCACTGCAACTACTACATAGATAAATTCAGGATTCAAAGAAATCCCTAAGTTTGCTGGTAATGTCCATGGTGTTGTTGTCCAAATGATAAATTTAGCATCTGCTGGAACAACACCCTTCGCATCCTTAATTGCAAAGCTTACATAAATGGATGGAGATTTGATGTCCTTATATTCAATTTCAGCTTCCGCCAAAGCAGATTCAGAAGAAGGAGACCAATAAACCGGCTTTAACCCTTTATAGATATAACCTTTTTCTGCCATTTTACCGAATACTTCAATTTGACGAGCTTCAAACTCAGGCTTTAATGTAATATATGGATTTTCCCAATCACCTCGAATGCCTAGACGGCGGAATTGGGCACGTTGATTGTCAATTTGCTCATAAGCATACTCTTCACAAAGTTGGCGGAATGCTGCTACTGACATCTCTTTGCGTTTTACACCTTTGTTAGTCAATGCTTGCTCAATTGGTAAACCATGTGTATCCCAACCTGGAATATAATTGACATGGTAGCCAGTCATGGAGCGATGACGTGTAATCATATCCTTCAATACTTTATTTAGAGCATGGCCGATATGGATATCACCATTTGCATAGGGAGGACCATCATGTAGAACAAATTCTGGTCGACCTTCCGTACGTTCCATCTGTAATTTGTTAATATCCATGCCATTCCATTTTTCTTGCATTTTTGGCTCATTTGCCGGTAAATTTCCACGCATTGGGAAATCTGTTTTTGGCATTAATAAAGTATCTTTGTATTCAACCATTAAAATTCCTCCTTTATTTTACACAAACAGGTAGACATTTTTCTCATAAGACAGTTATTGGCAAACTTATCTAAAACGATTCGGAAACAAACAAAAAAAGCCCTCAATCCCACTAAGGGACGAGAAGCTTCTACTCGCGGTACCACCCTAATTGTAGTACAAAAAATTGCACTACCTCTTAAAAGCACGTTTAACGTCGTGCATCACGAAATAACCTACTTTTTTCAGTTATTTAGCTCAGAAGTGATGTTCAATGCTAGTTGTATGTTTGGGCTCTCACTGTCCCCAAATCGCTTAACAACGCCTAACAAATACTGTCTTCGTCTCTGCTTTTATGCATATCTGTTCAAAATAATTACTATTACAAAGTATATGAAATTCAAACAATCGCGTCAAGTTTCATTTGTCAATTACAGCAATTAAAAAGAAAAGTTAAATATCCTCAGAATCCTGTGCTTCTTCAACAGATGCTTGAATTTCTGTTAAATCGATATCATATTGCAGCAAATGATCCCAGTCATCTGCATTAAGTAAATCCAGCTGTGCTTCTACAAGCATCTTGAAACGATTACGAAATACCTTAGATTGCTTTTTAAGCTCATCAATTTCAATCGTCACCTTACGAGCCTTCGTCAAAGCTTCATTGACAATTCGATCAGCATTTTTTTCAGCTTCTTTTACAATGAGTTTTGCCTCTTTTTGAGAATTTCTTCTCACTTCATCAGCCGCTTCTTGTGCAACGACAATAGACTTCTGCAAAGTTTCTTCTAAGGAGTTGAAATGTCTCGCTTGTTCTAAAGCCATCTCTAATTGCTTATCAACCTCTTTTTTTTCACGAAGCAGAATTTCATAGTCTTTAATAATCTGATCTAAAAATTCATTTACTTCATCTTCAGCATAACCTCTGAAGGCTTTTGTAAACTCCTTATTATGTATATCAATAGGTGATAATGGCATACAATCCTTCTCTCCTTTACATGTACATTCGTAATTTCTATTATACAATTGTTCCGACAACTTAGCAGTAAAAATTAATGAAATTTACTTCACTTTCAGCTTTTTTGGGCCAATCGACCGACTTGAAGACGGATTTTATCTTTTTTAGTTCGGCCTTCAGTCATAATAATTTTCATCCGTCCACTTCCACGTATCGATAAAATATCTCCCTCCTGTAATTCAAAAGCAACTGTATCTCTTTCTGTCCAATTTACACGAACTTTTTTTCCAGTTATTAAAGCTTGAGCTTTTTGGCGTGATACATTTAATACAGTCGCAATAATTACATCTAAGCGCATGGAAGATACTGTATGAGATTCCTCCAACCATTCTTCCTCATTTACAATAAGGGAATCCGCTTCTTTTAAAGACTCAATATGCACCTTAACTTTACCAATACCTGTTAAATGTAACCGAACATATTCTGCTACCTCTTGGGCTACAACGAATTGCACCTGCTGATCATTTACCCGAATATCACCAAACTTGCCACGGTTTAAACCTAATGAAAGCAACGCACCTAAAACATCAGGATGTCGTAATTGGACAAATTTCACTGGATATTGAATCGTAAATGCCACTAACTGAAAGTCCTCCTCTATCACTTCATAGTAAGTAGGAAAAATAAGCATACGCTGCCTCTCCGCCTCTTCAAATAAACCTGTGCATGCAGTTTTTAGCGTATCATCTTGCCCGATAATCGATGTCACAATAAAACGCTGTCTTGGATCAAGAAAATCTGTCAGCTTAGGCGCATAACGATCTTCAACCTCACGCTGCCAGCTTATTACCTGTTCAATAAAGGGCTGTTCATCTTTTCGAAAATGCTGGATTAAGTGTTCCATCTTGTTGTCTCCTCTTTCACTAGTTCCTTTTTGCTTTGTTAGTTGGAAACTTAGTATTCCCAATTCATAACGTTTGGACGTCATTGTTTTAATATTTTTTATTAGTCGCTTTGTAGCGAGGATAATTAAAATAAATAAAAAATCCCCACCAAAACGTGAGGATTTATTTCTAAGCGAACATAAAATATATTTTCTGAATGACTATATAAAGCCCTCTTTCTATAAAATTCAGCATAAAGATGGCCACAATTGGCGAAATATCAATCATACCAAGAGGCGGAATGAATTTCCTAAAAATACCTAAATATGGCTCACAAACTTTTTCAAGCATGCGACCAATTGCTGAATTTTGAGCGGCAGGCACCCAAGACATTAAGATATATGCAATTAGCATGAATGAGTAAATCTTAAATGCTAATGATACATAACCAAGTATAATAAAAAAAGTCATATAAACTACAATCCTCGCTATTAATTATCGTCTAAAATAAAGTTTGTAATTTCACCAGTCACTTCTACATTATCTGGCGTACAAAGGAAGATATCTTTACCAATACGTTGAATATCTCCAGCAAGAGCATAGACTGTGCCACTTAAAAAATCAATAATGCGTTTACCTTGTTCTCTTTCGATACGTTGCAAATTGACAATTGTTGCACGTTTATTTTTTAAATGCTCTGCGATATCTTGTGCTTCTGCATAAACTCTCGGTTCTATTAAAACAACTTTTGCTCCCTTAGAACTCATAGCTGCCTGCAAACTGACAATGTTATTAGGAGTTGCTGTGCTTTGTGGCATGATTTCATGAATAGGTGCTTTGCGTTCTTTCATCGTTTTTTTTGGCTTAATTGGATGAATCGGTTGCTGTTGTTGTATGGGTTGTTGTTGCTGAATAGGAGCTTGCGTGATTTCTTCTTCTAATTCTTCTTCAAGGTAAAAGAAGTTTTTAATCTTATTTTTCATGCTCATCCTGTTCCCCTCTTTCATTTCCAACAAGAGCCGTTCCGACTCGAACAAAAGTAGCCCCTTCCTCTACCGCAATTTCAAAGTCATTAGACATGCCCATTGATAACTCGGTACAAGGTGCGTGTGCGAATCCTTGCTCGGCTATTTGCTGTTGACATTGTTTTAATTGCTTGAAAACAGAGCGAATAATTGCTTCGTTTTCGGTGTTTGGTGCCATAGTCATTAAACCTACAACTTGAATCTTCGTAAAACCTTTTAATGCTTCTACAAAAGGCAAAACTTCTTCGATAGTTAAACCATGTTTTGATTCTTCACCAGAAATATTTACTTGTACAAAACATTTAACAGGTTGTTCGGCTCTTTTTTCAATTTCTTCTGCCAAACTCAAACGATCTAAGGAGTGTAAATAATCAATGCTGTTAATCACTTGTTTTACTTTACGTGTTTGAAGCGACCCAATGTAATGCCAATGAACATCAGCATGTATCTCAGTAATTTTACGATGTAAGCCCTCTGGTCTGTTTTCTCCTAAATGAGTGAGCCCTGCTTCAATTGCTTCTTGTGTTCTTTCAACAGAAACTTCCTTCGTCACGGCAATTATTTGGACTTTTTCGCCCTCACGATTCCCTTTTTTTTCTGCTGCTGTTATTAAATCATTTAGTTTGTTTAAATTTGTTAAGATTTTTGTCACTGTTTTTCCCAACTTTACAACAATAGTTTCTTTTATTGTAACAAGCAATGCTTGATTTATCAATGAATAGCCTGACCTATGTCAGCATACAATTCTCACAATTTTAATGTGCCTATGTCTTAGGAAAGGGCTTTGACTAAAATGACATCCTTACCAACAACAAGCACATCCTTCATATACACTTTTCTCACAGACTCTTCACCTTTAAAAAAACCAAGATATTTGCGAGGCTCTGCAATCAAAAATGCTGTCACATAGCCTGTTTCTTTTGATACTTCAGCATCTATTACAAAGCCTATAAATCGTCCATTTCCTGCTTCAATGACTTCTTTTTGTTGTAACATCGAAAAACGCAATGACATACCTCCTCTATTGTTTACTTTCGTATAAACATTTCTACTACCATTAAACTTTGCTGTTACTTTATATTTATGTATCATTTGTTCATTGAATGAAGATAAAATGCGCACCGAATTATACGATGCGCATTTTTTTATTTGTAATCTTTTTGCATTGTTTCAATTGCATTTTTTTCAAGACGTGATATTTGTGCTTGAGAAATCCCAAGTTCTTTGGCAATCTCAGTTTGGGTCTCTCCATAATAAAATCGTTTGGCAACGATCATTTGCTGACGTTCATCTAGCTTTTGCAAGCTTTCCTTTACCGACACATAGGCAACCCATTGATCCTCTGATACATCATCATCACGTAATTGGTCCATCATATAAACGGCATCTCCGCCATCTGAATAAATGGGTTCCTGTAATGAAACTGGATCTTGAATGGCATCTAAAGCAAATAAAACGTCTTCCTTTTTCATGTCAATCATCTCGGCAATTTCTTCAATCGTTGGTTCTCGCAAATTATCGGTTATCCATTGCTCTTTTGCCTGCATTGCCTTATAAGCTATATCTCTTAGAGAGCGAGATACACGTAATGCATGATGATCACGCAGATGGCGACGAATTTCACCAATAATCATTGGTACAGCATATGTCGAAAATCGTACATTATGCTTTAAATCAAAATGATCAATGGCTTTCATGAGGCCAATACAGCCAACTTGAAATAAATCATCTGCCTGTTCACCTCTATAGGCAAATCTACCGACAATACTAAGCACTAACCTTAAATTGCACATCACAAGCTCTTCTCTAATCTCTGTTTCTCCAGCTTGCAATCGGATGAAGAGTTCCTTCATTTCCTCGTGCTTTAGAATTGGCAAAGTCGATGTATCTAAGCCGCAAAGATCTACTTTTGTTCGCATATTCGATTCCTCCGGATGTTATTCTCTGACTAAACCGTGACATCAGTTTGTCCGAGAGAAACAAGAATATGCACAAAAGATGCGACCAATTTTAGGTAGGATAAATTTCCCTTTCTAAGAAATTGGTTGATTTAAATTTTCACGTAAATCTTGAATAATTTTCTTTTCTAAACGGGAAATATATGATTGCGATATGCCTAAATGATCTGCAACTTCTTTTTGTGTCATTTCAACTTTTCCATTGAGACCAAAGCGACATTCCATAATATAACGTTCACGCGCACCTAGTAAATTAATAGCGTGGAACATATGCTGACGTTCAATTTTTTTCTCTACATTATCTAAAATAATATGCTCTTCTGTTCCTAAAATATCTGACAGTAATAATTCATTTCCATCTGCATCAGAATTTAATGGTTCATCTAAGGATACTTCCCCCTTCATACGACTTGTTTTTCGTAAATGCATTAAAATTTCATTTTCAATACAGCGTGATGCGTATGTTGCAAGCTTAATATTTTTATCCGTATTGAACGTCTCAATTGCCTTTATTAAACCAATGGAGCCAATACTGATTAAGTCTTCGATTGGCGTTCCCGTATTATCAAAACGTCTAGCAATATAAACAACAAGACGTAAATTACGTTCAATTAGTGTGTCTCTAGCTCGTAAATCACCATTCATAAAGGATGCAATGACTGTAACTTCTTCTTCTCGACTTAATGGCACTGGCAATGAATCATTTCCCCCTATATAGTACGTTTCACGACTCCGAAACTTACTCCATAATTTTTTCAAGCTAGCAAGTAGCCTAAGAAGCAATAGTTCTCCCCCTCTATGAGTTATTTGAAAGCGCTGAAAAATGTAAAATTGCTGCTGTGCTATGTGGAAAATTTTTAGCTTTTTTGGTTAATACGATATATTCATTCATTTTCACTTGCGAAGGCTCCCCCTTTATATGCCACTCATCAAAGCGAAAACCAAGGACAACGGTTTGCTGCTGTACTGTATTGACATGAATAAATCGTATATAACGCTGATAATCTTCTGAAAACATAGATACATTGTACGGATCTGTTTCTTGCCATTTCATTAATGATTCCCGGAACGCTGAAGGTAAATGTGGTCTCAAAGCAGTATAGGAAACAAAATGAACCGGCTTTCCTGATAATGGCTCAATGGCTTGATTTCCTGTATCTACAAAGGCAGAAAGTGGTATTTTTGCCCCAAAGATTGTTAAAGTTGTATCAAATACAAATTGACCACTTAAGCGTTCTAGCTTTACAAAACCCCATTGCTTATAAAATGCAATAAGATTTAAAACTGCAAGCAAAAAGCAAATCATAATGAAATGGGTGGCAGAAAGATTTTTTAAAAAAGGTTGTAGCGCTGTTAACAATCCGCCAATGACGATCGTTGCTGTTAATACAATCGGTCCTTGCTTCTGAAAGCTTCGAATCTTAAAGTGAAACGCTATACCAATTAACAATATAAAACTCAGAATTGTCGTCCACAGCATTTGACCGCCAATGACAGCTACAAAACTACTACAAATAGAACTCATTAATAATCTTGAATTTTTTACAAGGACTCCTGTTACTCTTGCCGTAAACGTGAGTATCGCTAGATTAAAAAGCGTATTAATGAGCACCAGCCATTCTCCATACATAACAGCCGCCTCCTACTTACAAAGTTAGCACGTTACTCCCACAAATATTGTCAAACAATCGCATCATTTCCTAAAAATGTTTTGACAAAAAACATGGTTTCCTTACACATTCGAACATCATGGCAGTCAATATAAAAAGCTCGTATTTTACATATGTAAAATACGAGCTTTTTAGAAGTTAATTAACCACGATTTTTGCGGTTACGTAAAAATGCCGGAACCTCAAGCATGTCATCCTGTGCATAATTTTGCTGATTTTGACGTGGCTGCTCATGTTGAACATGCATTTCTTGTCGTTGTTCACGAATAGGTGCTTGTTGCTGTGGAGCAGATTGTCTGTTCATGTTAAGTGTTGGTTTTGCTGTAGGTCGTTGTTGCTGTAAAGCTTCCTCGGTGAAGCCTGTCGCAATAACTGTAACAATAATTTCATCTTTAAGATTTTCATTAATTACAGAACCGAAAATCATATTTACCTCTTCATCTGATGCAGAAGCTACGATATCTGCTGCTTCTTGTACTTCAAATAAGCTAAGATTTGAACCACCTGTAATGTTCATAAGAACACCTTTAGCGCCATCAATGGATGATTCAAGCAATGGACTTGAAATAGCTTTCTTTGCAGCCTCAGAAGCTCGGTTTTCCCCTGTTGCAATACCAATTCCCATTAAAGCTGAACCTTTGTTGGACATAATCGTTTTCACGTCTGCAAAGTCTAAGTTAATAAGACCAGGTGTAGCAATTAAATCTGAAATACCTTGTACACCTTGACGTAATACATTATCGGCTTCTCTAAAGGCTTCTAACATCGGTGTTGATTTATCAACTATTTGTAGTAGCTTGTCGTTTGGTATCACAATCAGTGTATCTACTGCTTCTTTCATACCGCCAATTCCACCGATTGCTTGTGTTTGACGTTTACGACCTTCAAAAGTAAATGGACGAGTGACAACACCTACTGTTAGGGCTCCCAATTCACGTGCAATTTGTGCAATCACTGGAGCTGCTCCAGTACCCGTTCCGCCGCCCATACCAGCAGTCACGAATACCATATCGGCGCCTCTTAAAACCTCTTCTAACTGTTCTCTGCTCTCTTCAGCAGCTTTTTTTCCTACTTCTGGATTTGCACCTGCACCTAATCCACGCGTTAATTTAGCCCCAATTTGTAGCCTTACTTCCGCTTTGGATAAATTTAATGCCTGTGCATCCGTGTTAACTGCGATAAAGTCAACACCCTGTACACCATGTTCTATCATTCGATTGACAGCGTTGTTACCGCCGCCACCAACACCTATGACCTTTATTACTGCAAGTTCGTCAACACTTGTATCAAATTCTAACATCTCTTTTTCCTCCCACGGTAACTCGACTCTGTATCATTCATTACGCATTCTAGTTAATCAAAAAACTTATCAAATAATTTTTTTGCTCTCCCAATTACGCTTTCTTTTGGTTCTGAAGGTGCAGAATACTCTTGCTTTTTGCTTATAGCTGGTTGAGCCCCTACAACTGCATATTCAACAGGCTGCGTATTCGTACTTTTACCGTAAAAATCATCTTCTAAATAGGCGTAACGAATAAGTCCAACTGCCGTCGCAAATGAAGGCTCTCTAACACCGATATAATCGGGTGTATAGATTCTAACACGCGTTTGTAGAATTTGACGTGCTAATTGGGCAATCCCCTCAAGCTTTGCAACACCACCAGTTAAAACTACACCGCCTGGTAAATCTCTAACACCTAAACGTGCTAATTCATCTATAACTAACTCTAGTAATTCTTCTAATCTAGCACCGATAATCTCCGATATATAGCGTTGGCTGTACTGATCAGTAGAATCTGTACCCACGACAGGCACTTCAAAGAGTTCATCATCTGATGCGTCATCATAAAAGGCATGTCCAAACTGGTGTTTAATTTGTTCTGCTTGTTCTGTTGGTGTTTTTAAAACGATTGAAATATCTTTCGTTATATGATCACCACCAACTGGTATGACACCCGTATGCGTTAATAATCCCTCTTCAAAAACTGCAATTGTTGTAGATCCGCCACCTAAGTCAATGAAGGCAGTTCCTTGGTTTTTTTCATCTTCTGTTAATGCAAAGTAGCCTGATGCTAATGGCTGCAAATATATTTCTCGTATACTTAAACCCGCTCGCTCAACACAGCGAAGAACATTGTGTAAAAGCGTTTTGGATGTCGTTATCATTGTTGCATCCATTTCAAGACGGATGCCAATCATACCACGAGGATCTTTAATTTCATCAAGGTTGTCCACAATAAACTGTCTTGGAATGATGTTAACTAATTCACGTTCAGGAGGTATTGACATGACTTGTGCAGATTCTACCACTCTGTCTAAATCATCATCTGTAATTTCTCTATTTTCACTATTTACAGCGACAACACCTTTAACTAGCTGTAACATCGTCTGGTTAGCTGGAACGCCTAAAACGACTTCATGGATTTGATAACCAGTCATTCGTTCGGCCTGTTCTATTGCTTTTCGAATAGATTGTACTGTTGCGTCAATATCAACAATCGCACCTTTTCGAACTCCATTCGACTTTACATTTCCGACGCCAATTACATGTAATTGCCCGTCACTCATTTCACCTATTAATACCTTGACAGAGGAGGACCCAATATCAAGGGAAATGTATAAATCTTGCTGATTCAATTCGCTGCACCTCCTTGAAAAATGCTCTTGTTTTCATTCTATTGTAAACTTCGCATAATGTCTAAGCAAATCGAGTATTTTGGTCAATTTTTCTCTCATTCTATGGAAGTTTTTTTCCGCTTGTGACGTTTCTCATCTAACCGAGTTAGTAATATACGCCTAATGATTGCTATATTTTGGAATAAACGTACTCCGAAAGCGAAAATCGCTGCTAAATACAAATCTATCCCCAAATTCACTCCTATAAAAGCTAATCCTGCTGCTAGAACTATATTAAAAAAGAATCCTGATACAAAAACTTTATCATCGTAAACTTGCTGTAATTGAGCACGAATACCTCCAAATAATGTATCTAAAGCTGCTAAAACAGCTATTGACAGATAATTTTCATACATAGAGGGGATTTGTATATTTGTTAACAAGCCAAGGGCAAGTCCAAATATCAAACCTAAAAATGGTAGCCACATATATTAATCTCCTTTTTTTACCTCTGCTAAATAATCATTTGTCAACGGCTGATCAAATGCTGGAAGTTGTAACTGTTCAATTGGTTCTTCAATTACTAAATTAAAATTGTCTAAATAAAATGAGTCTATAAATGTTGAGGCCAGCAAGGAATTATACATTTTTTGCGCTGCTTTATAATCGCTTGTCCCAACAAATATCTCAAATGAAGGCGAAGACAGTGGTATACTGTTTACCGTTGTCTTACCATTGATATCACGTATGGCTGTTGTTTGTACTACACGATTACCATCAATTGAGACATTAGTAGCATTGTTCTTAAAAAGGGTATTCAATAATTGAGTTAACAAATCAGGTGAAATCTCTTGAATTTCATAGCCCATTTCTATCAGTTCAGGTGCAGGTTCAACTCGAAGTACAACACCTGGCCCTATAACTTCTGTTAATCCTGCTTGCAGCTTTAAACGATTTAATGTTTCATTTAAGGCTGCTTGCTGATTTACTTTTTCAGATTGCTCATAGCGATCCACTACTTCATGAAGTGAGCGAATTTCTGCCAGTAGTGCGGAATGTCTTTGTTTTTCTTGTGCTAATTCCTCTCTTATTGCCCAAATATCTCGTGTATCTCGCTCAGCTGGTTTTTGTATGGTATTGTATTGTACCGCTATCATCAAACCGATAATAAATAGCACGATCGTTATTCGGGTGTACATATTTCTTTTCAAAATAGCCCCTCCTAGACGTATCGTATGCCCCTCAGAATACGACTTTGCATTGTATAATTTTCTACAATCGACTATATAACTGGAGGCTAAATTAAACATGAAATTTAAAGTATAGAACTTGTCCTAACTTTCTATTTTTACTTTTGGCATGGTAAGCTTCTGATTTTCTTCAAGTGACACCACAATATTGTCATTTAATAATTGATCCACCACGCCCCCGTTTAAGTTTAAAGAAGCTATTAATGTATCTGAATCACCAACCGCTTCGATCACAAACGGAGCTGGATGTTGTGTACCATCAATTGTTATTACTGGGCCATTACAGCGAATATAAGAACTCGCTAATACACGTTGTCCATTAATAGCAATAGCTTGTGCGCCTGAAATTTTTAGTTCATTTAACAATTTAAATACATGACTTTCATGGACAATATAGTCATTTGGATTTAAGGATTTTGGATCATAGTCTCCATCTTGAAGGGTTATACGTATGCCCTTCCCCTCACTCTTTAGTTCACCGAGTAAAAGCCGTAAATCTTCTGCTTGCTCAACAAGCTTCTTATAGTCCTTTTCGTTTGAAGCAAAGGATTTTTCATACTTTCGAATTTGTTCTTGTAAATTATTTAGTTCTTCCGTGAGTTCTTTATTGCGCTCTTGTTGAGTGATTAGCTCCTCACGATAAGAATCTTCTTGCTCAAAAAGCTCAGAATTAAGAGTGCCTGCTTCTCGATTATCTTTCGCCTGGTTGTATGAATAGCCGATGATAAATCCTGTTGTTACACAAACAATTAGTAATTCGAATTGTTTTCTAGTAAAAAAACTACCTTTGCTATTCGTCTTCTTGTTGTTCATCTTCTGTCACTTCCTGGTTAACCATTTCACCATCTGCATTTACTTCCATGTCAATACTAATCTTGTTGTATTCCTCGTTAAAGGGACGATAGTATGAACCGACCTCTAAATCAATCACACCTTTTTCTAAGTTAGCAATTTGTGCGACAATAGAGGGGTAGTAATTTAACTTTTCCGCTAGTGTCTGAATAACAGCACGTACTTCGTAGCCATCATTCATATAAAGCTTGACTGCATTTGGATTTGCTTCATTACTATTCGTGTTAACCTGAGAAATTAAAGCTAATACTTCTGGCTTTAATTGTGCTAGCTGTTCAACAAGCTTATTAATTGTCTTTTCACCAGTTATCCCGATAAAAACAGGTGCATCAATGGGTGTATCATTTCCCGTTTGTTCAAAGCGCTTGCCGTTTTCTAGCAAAGGATAATAAGTCCCATCTCCAGCTAAGTACGCAACTTTTTTCCATTCTTTAATATCAATTGTTACGCCTTGTAGCCAGTTACGGTTAACCTGTACTTCTTTTACCCATTTATCCTTTAATAAAATCTGCTCAATATCTTCCACTTTGAAACTCCACATTGATTTTCCTGGTGCAAGAGTACTTGCCTCCAAATAATATTGGTCATTCGCTAGCTTAGCACCATTGACTGTAATTTTATTGATGTTACTGTATGGAGACTGAAAATAAAGGAGTACTGCTAACACAATAAAGAAAAGTAATATTAGCACTATAAATTTCCGGTTTGTACGCTTTTTTCGTCGCTTTTTTAGCGTAGGTATGCGTTCTTCTATATCAATTACTTTCTCCACAAAAGTACTCCTCCTTTATATTTATTTCGCTAATTGATAAATAATACCTATTATTAACCACATTGTTACTAAAGATGTTCCACCATAGCTAATAAAAGGTAATGTAACACCCGTTACTGGCACTAAACCTATTACTACGGCTATATTTAGAAAAGCCTGCACCATAAGCATTGTGACTAGCCCGATTATCGCATAATAGGACGTTCGGTTTTTAGCCTGTACAGCAAATCTATAGCCTGCATAAATCGTTAGTACAAAAAGCGCTAAAATAACGAGGCCACCAATCAATCCGACTTCTTCTAAAATAATGGCGTAAATAAAATCATTTTGAGGCTCTGGTAAATACAGAAACTTTTGTCGGCTTTGTCCAAAGCCATGCCCAAAAATTCCTGCTGGACCGATAGCCATTAAAGATTGCACCGCTTGGAACCCACTAACCAAGGGATCAGCCCATGGATCAAGAAATGCTTCTATACGCTTTAGACGATAAGGCGCTGTCGCTATGAGACCTACTAATCCAGCGACGCCAGCAAGCATAATCATAGCGTATAGTTTGAGCGGATAGCCAGCGACAAAAAACAATAAAAACACAGATACAACGAGAATAAATACTGAGCCAAAATCCGGCTGCAACATGATAAGAACAACAGGAAGTAACAGGATGAAACCATGTCGCCAGTTAACAACAGGAGTGCCCGTTTTATGTTGGGCTAATATATGGCTCAAGTACACAATGACGGTAATTTTCGTTAGCTCTGCTGGCTGTATTGTTAATGGACCTACACCAATCCAGCTTTGCGAACCATTTCGCACCAATCCTATACCAGGAATCAGTACGAGAACGAGTAAAATTAACGAAAATATATAGGCCATTTTCCAAAAGGACTGCTCTCTCAAAATATTTAATCGAATCGTGATTAAAAATACGATAATGGCTACCACAAAGTATACGCTTTGCTTCACATAAAACGGCATTTTTCCACTATAATGAACGGCACTCCAATAGGTACCTGCAGAATAGACGAAAATAATGCCGATTATTGATAGCATCAAAGTTGTGACGAGCAATAAGTAGCTTTCTTTACCTCTCAGTAATGCCATCCTTCCAAGTCAAGTATATTCTAAAATAGTTACAGGCTCATTACAGCTTCATTACAGCATCAATAAAAACATCTCCACGTATTTCAAAGCTGTCATATTGATCCCAACTTGCACATGCTGGAGATAGTAAAATAACATCTCCTTCTGAAGACATCGGTGCTGCATATTGAACAGCATCTTCTACATTTTGAGCAATGACGGTATGTTCGACACCACACGATTTTGCAAATTCTACAAATCGTAAGCCAGTTTCTCCAAACGCAACAACACCCTTTACATGACTCATACAAGGGCGAAGTTCTTCGAAAGAATGTCCACGATCTAAGCCACCTGCGAGTAAAATGACAGGAGCTTGGAAAGCATCTAAAGCACTCTTTGTCGCTAAACAGTTCGTTGCCTTAGAGTCGTTGTAAATCTTACGACCGTTCCATTCACGTACGAATTGTGTACGGTGTCTAACTCCACCAAATGTCGCTAAAACCTCTTCCATCTTCTCTTTGTCACAGCCAACTAAAATACAGGCTGCCACAGCTGCTAGGATGTTTTCTAAATTATGCTTACCAGGCAAGGCAATACTCGCGCGATCCATGTATGGTTCACCTTGCCAATAAATTGTTGTATCATCTGCACTAATCCCATTTGCAGTACGCCCCTTCGAACTGAATGGAATCTTCTGTGCATGAGATTGTGCTGCATATCCAACCACTATCGGTTGGTCGGCATTATAAATAAAATAATCACTGTCATCTTGATTACGAGTTACGCCAAACTTCGCTTCAGCATAGTTATTAAATGTTCCATGATAATCTAGATGCGCATCATAAAGATTTGTCAAAATAGCAATTTTAGGCTTAAATGTTTTGATCCCCATCAATTGGAAAGAAGACAATTCTGTTACAATGATGTCATCTTGATTAGCTTCTTTTGCAACGCCACAAGCAACTGTCCCAATATTTCCAGCAATTAACGGATTTTTACTTCCGTTACTTAACATGTCGAATATTAAAGTTGTCGTCGTTGTTTTGCCATTTGAGCCTGTTATACCAATAAATGGTGCATCACTAATTAAAAAAGCTAGCTCAATCTCTGTCCAGACTGGAATCTCTCGACTAAGGGCATCAGCCACAATTCGATTGCTATAAGGTATACCTGGATTTTTTACCACTAACTCAAAGCCTTCATCAAGTAAATCTTCAGGATGGCGACCACAGATTACAGTAATCCCCTTCTGTAATAGCCCTTGTGCATCTGGACTTTCATCAAATGGTTTTGAATCATTTACTGTTACAAATGCACCAAGCTCATGTAAAATTTCCGCAGCGGCCACACCACTTTTTGCTAGACCTAACACAAGTACTTTTTTATGTTGTAAATCTGTATAGTTTTTCATTAGAACGCCTCCGATAAGACTGCAATTAATGCTACTGCTAAGGCAGTTGACCAGAAGACAAGCACTACTTTCCATTCTGACCAACCCGATAATTCAAAATGATGATGAATAGGGCTCATTTTAAAAATACGCTTTTTTCGAAGCTTAAAGCTACCTACCTGCAAAATAACGGAAAGTGTTTCGATCACAAACACTAAACCAACTAGTAAAAGCAAGAATTCTTCTTTTACTAAGACAGATACCATAGCCAATGCTCCACCTAATGCTAATGACCCCGTATCCCCCATAAATACCTTTGCAGGATTTGCATTAAATAATAAAAAGCCTAATAAAGCACCTGTTACAGCAAACGAAAATAGTGCAATATCTGCCTGACTTTGGAATAGTGCAATAACACCGAATGCTGCAAAGGCAATGGAGGCAGTACCCGCCACTAGCCCGTCTAGTCCATCTGTCAAATTCACTGCATTGGAGAAGCCTACTAACCAGAAAATTAAAAAGGCTACATAGAATACGTCAAGATCAATTGTCCACTCCGTAAAAGGAATAGCTAACGTTGTATCAAACGATCCTACATGTAGAAGGAAATACGCAAGAATAGCAATAACAATTTGACCAATCAATTTTTGAAGAGAGGTTAAACCTAAATTTCTTTTAAATACAACCTTTAAACCATCATCTAATAAACCTATTAAGCCGAATCCTGCTAATACTAATAAAAGTACTACGGTCTGTGTCGTTAATAAATCTAAAAAGCTACCTACACCAACAGTTGTTAGGAGGATGGATATTAAGAAAATGATTCCCCCCATTGTTGGTGTACCAGCTTTTTTCATATGTGATTTTGGTCCCTCTTCTCGAATACTTTGCCCAAACTTGAGACGACGAAGAAGTGGAATACTAATTGGTGCCAGGATAACTGTTACTATAAAAGCAAGAGCTAAAATGGTAAGTGTTGTTGCGAGTTTCATTGAAAAATCTCCTTTAAATCTTGTTTCACTTTCTTCTTTAAGAAAAAAGCATTAACTTTCATTTTATTATTACTACCCTTCATAATAATAGTGGTTCTTTCCCAATTTTTAAAGGTAAAGTTATTTTAGTTCTCCAAATATAAATGAATGGTACCATCTTGTTTGATAACACTATCCACTTCAGGTAATTGATTACCAATTTTAGTCCCTTCTCCATGCCATTCAATACGGAATGGATAAAATTGCTTGGCAATATCATCCTTTGTTTGACCAATAAAATTCGGTACCTTCACAGTAATTGGGTCACCATAACGATAATCCTTTTCCAGTTGTTCCTTCGATTTTTCAATACCTACAAAAGGCGCAACATCCTCAATAATTTGCCCCACTATAGGTGCTGCTACAACACCACCAAACTGGGTTGTCTTTTTCGGATTGTCAACAGCTACATAGACAACAATTTGCGGATTGTCTGCTGGTGCAAAGCCAATAAAGGATACGATGTATTCTCCACTTTTATAACGGCCATTTTCAACTTTTTGTGCTGTCCCAGTTTTACCACCAATGCGCAGTCCATCTCGAAAGGCTTGTCGACCTGAACCATTCGCTACTACTGATTCCAAAGCACCTCGAACCTTAGCAGAGGTTTCTTCACGAATTACCTGATTTTTAACAACTGGTTGTGTTTCTTGTATGACTTCTCCTGTATTTGGATTAAATACCTTTTTCACAACATATGGCGTATAAAGCTTGCCTCCATTTATGGCAGCAGCTACTGCTTGAACTTGTTGAATAGGTGTCACGGCTACCCCTTGCCCGAATGAAGTGGTGGCCTGCTCAACAGGACCAAAGGCATCCTTAGAAAATAAAATACCCGATGCTTCACCAGCTATATTAGACCCTGTCTTTTTTCCAAAACCAAAGTCTTTAATATATTGTAGTAGTCGTTCATTGCCTAGGCGCTGACCTAATTCTATAAAGCCTGGGTTACAGGAGTTCTCAACCACCTCTAAAAAGGTTTCATGCCCATGTCCTTCACGTTTCCAACAGCGAAGCTTTGCACCCGCCACCATCGTATAACCTGGATCATAAAAGGTTTCATGCTCCAAATCCACTAGGTTTTCTTCCAACGCAGCACTAAGGGTAATAATTTTAAAAGTAGAACCTGGCTCATACGTCATCCATACAGGTAAATTTCGATTGTAGATGGCTGGCTCTACTAATTGATATTCAGCTGGATGGAAAGTAGGATAAGAGGCTAATGCCAAAATTTCGCCAGTGTTTGGATTCATCGCAATCGCTAGTGCTTGGTCAGCTTCATAGCGCTTCATTGCTTGCGACATCTCACGCTCTACGACTTGCTGTACATCAACGTCAATTGTTAGCTCGATCGTAGCACCATCCTCTCCTGCTTTCCAAGCACTTGAAACATTAGGCAAATTATTACCTTTTGCATCTGTAAAGAGACGGATCGCAGAAGAATTAGCCTGCAGAAATTTATCATATTCATATTCTATTCCAGCTAATCCTTGGGCATCATACCCTGTAAAACCTAAAAATCGAGATAATAGCGTGCCGTAAGGATAATCCCTAGAATAATCAACACCACTATATAACCCTTCAATTTGCATGCCTTGTAATTCTACTGCTTTTTCATAAGGTATATTTTTGCCTTCAGGTGCTAGTTTCACTAAGTACGCTTTTTTTTGCATTTTCTCTAATAGATTCGCCTTATCCACTTCGAGAACCTGGGCAATTTTTTCAGCAGCTCCTTCAATATCATTGCTTTGTGAAGGCATGAAATATAAAGTAGGCGCTAGCTTATTAGTTACAATACTCTCTCCATCTCGATCTGTTATATGCCCTCGTTCATTCGCAAATGGAATTTCCCTGTCCCAGTTCTCCTCTGCCTTGGTAGTCAATTCTTTTTGATCTAACACTTGCAAAAAGAACAACCTAACAACAATTGCCACTGCTACACACATAAACAACACATATAAAATACGTAAACGCTTTTTAGAATGGATAGAAATCCACTTCATTCGACATCACACCTTGTTTTTTACAACGTATGAAATAAAGTGGACTTCTATTCAGTATTATTCATCCTCTACTTCTTCAACTTCGCCCTCAGAGGCAGCTTCAACGTCTTGTACAAAGCTTTCGGCAGGTGTTTTAAGCTTAACAACAATCGGGGAACTATCAGTGATGACGGTTCCAGCTGAAACGCTTTGACTTGCTACAAAACCTTCGCCGAATATTTCCATCTCGAGTCCAGTCATAGATTTGAAGACTAGTAAATTACGTAATGACCAATTCGTAAAGTCTGGCAATGTTACCTCGCCATCTGTCTTTAAAAATACAAAACTACCTTTTACCAGTTTTTGAGTGTTCGATGGATATTGTTCAATAATTTTACCACCACTACCAACAACAATTGGTTGTAAACCATCATTGGCTAATTCTACTTCAACCGCTTCAGCACTTTGACCTGTAAAGTCCTGAATGCTGACTTTATTGACATGTTGAACATCGTCTGGGTTGATATTAAGGTGCTTTAAGCTATTTAACATAACTGGATTAAAGACTTTTGATACTGGTACAGATCCAAGCTCATTGTTCAGCTTAGGTTTTTTCACTGAGACATATACAATTAGCTGTGGATCATCTACAGGAGCTAAGCCTAAAAATGAATAAAGGTATTGGTTTGAAAGATATCCACCACTAGCTTTCGGAATTTGGGCAGTCCCCGTTTTCCCTGCAACCTCATAATCCTCCAATATAAAATCCTTTGCTGTCCCATGTTTTGATGTTAATGTTGAAGCTAGGATTTCTCGTACTTGTTTCGCTGTATCAGCTTTAATCGGCTGTCCTTTTTCAACTGGTTCATGATTTTGAATAATTTTCCCTGTAGAAGAATCAACAATACGGTCGATAACATACGGTTGCATCATCTTGCCATCATTCGCAATAGCAGTCATCGCTTGGATTAACTGAATAGGTGTTACTGTTGAACCTTGGCCGTAAGTTGTTGTTACTCGTTGAATAGGGTACTTCGATAAAATAGTACCCGCTGCTTCATTCGGTAAATCAATTCCCGTTTTGTGCCCAAAACCAAAGCGATCCAGATAATCAATAAATACGTCATCGCCAATCTTAGTTAATAAATGGGCCATACCAGTATTGGCAGAGCGTTGAAAACCTTCTAAATAAGTAATTGGACCCCAACCATATCTATTGTGATCTCGAATCGTACGGTCAAATACTGTATATGAACCTGACATAAACCTATCATTCGGTGTCCATTTTCCAGTATCGATAGCTGAAGCAAGCGTGAAAGTTTTCATCGTTGAGCCAGGCTCAATTGTCTCCTCAATCACCTCATTCAGCCACTTCATATTTTGACTTTCACGTGTTTCTGGGTTAAATGTAGGACGCTGTGACATTGCTAAAATCTTCCCAGTCTTCGGATCTGCTACTACCGCGGTCATGGACTCAGGATTATATTCCTGTTCAACCTTTGTCATTGCTTCCTCTAAGAAGCTTTGGATTGTTTTATCAAGTGTTAAATAAATGTCGTCCCCATTTTTTGCAGGTGTAATCATTTTCTCACTGTTTGGAAGCAAATAGCGGAAAGCATCTGTCTCATATTCCACCTTGCCATTAACGCCTGTTAATTCTTTATCATACGTATATTCTAGACCCATTTCTCCCTTGGTTGTAACCGTGCCATCTTCATTATCTTTTTTGAGAGCATAGCCAATTAAATGAGAGGCAAATACACCATTTGGATAATACCGTTTTAAGTCACTCACAAAGAGAATTCCTGGTAATTTTTCTTCCTTTATTTTACTCATGACCTCGTGACTAATGCCACGGCCTGCGCTACCAAACTCAACTTGATATAAAGGTTCACCATCACTTCTATATCGATTGTTCAATTTTTTAACAATCTCGTCTTCCTTTTCCTTCATCGCTGGAATATATTTCGCTAGTACTTTTGCCGTTTTCTCCGAATCTACTACATGTCGAGGATTCTTTGGATCTGTTGTAGCCTTTTCGCTTACAATGGCAATCATGCGATAACTCAATGTATCCTCTGCAATTACTTGTCCATTTTGATCATAAATCTTCCCACGATTAGCTGTAATTACACTTTCCTTACCATACTTAGCTGCTGCTCTCGCTGCAAGCTCTTGTCCTTCCACTTCACCTGTAGCCTGTAATGTCACCATTCTTGTGAATAATAGAAAAAAGAGCCCTCCATAAAAAATTAATAATAGAAAGGCTCCCCATTGGAATCGAAATCTCTTTTTTTTCATTCTCCCGGCACTACCTTTACATTTTTCTCATTTTGAGTTAAACCGAGTTCTTTGGCTTTTTTCCATATGTTTTCGTATGTAGAAAGTTCACTTACACGAACCGTTAAGTCAACATTCTGTTTCGCAATCTCTTCTGCTTCTGATTCGATTTTTTGAATGTCTATACTTGTTGTTTGAATCGCTGCTTGTTTATTTAATACAAGAATTCCTAGTACAGCAATAATGCCAATTAAAACAATTAGCATTGTCTTTTCAAACTTCTGGTTCGTTTTTTTACGACGTATGATAGTGGGTTGTGGACTAGGTGGTGTTATCGGTTGTTGCACTTGTTGATGTTGGTGCTGTTGCCTTACACGAACTGCTGCCATTTACTCACGCCCTTTGTCGTTAATTTTCTCCACCACTCTAAGCTTCGCTGAACGCGCACGATTATTAACTGCCAATTCTTCATCAGAAGGAATAATAGGCTTTCGTGTAATAAGCTTTAAAGTTGGCTTCATGTCATCAGGAATTACAGGTAAATTTGGCGGTAATTCCGGTAATGATGACGCTTCCTTAAAGATTGTCTTGCATAGGCGGTCCTCCAATGAATGGAACGTAATGACACTAATGCGCCCCCCTACGTTAATCATATCAATCGCATCGACTAATGAATCCTCTGCTGCGCCTAGCTCATCATTAACAGCAATTCTTATTGCTTGGAAAATGCGCTTTGCCGGATGTCCACCTTTTCGGCGTGCCGCTGCTGGAATACCCTCTTTAATTAATTCTACAAGTTGACCAGTTGTTTCAATCGGCGCTGTTTTTCGTGCCTCTTCAATTTTACGAGCAACTTGTTTAGAAAATTTTTCTTCTCCATAACGGAAAAATATACGAACAAGATCTTCGTATGCCCATTGATTAACAACATCTGATGCTGTCAGTGTTGCAGTTTGGTCCATACGCATATCAAGTGGTGCATCGTGGTGATAACTAAAGCCTCTCTCAGGTGTATCTAATTGTGGAGAAGATACGCCTAAGTCATATAAAATACCATCAACCTGCTTAATGCCATGAGCTAATAGTTCTTCTTTTAAGTAACGGAAATTCGAATGGATAAATGTAACACGCTCTATATAAGGTGCTAATCGAATTTTCGCATTTTCAATAGCCGTCATATCTTGATCAAAACAAATTAAGCGGCCTTTATCTGATAATTGTTGTACTAGATATTCACTGTGTCCCGCACCACCTAGTGTACAGTCCACATATACACCATCAGGATCTATGTTCAACCCATCAACAGTTTCTTTTAATAACACGGTTGTATGATCGAACATACCACTCGCTCCTCTCAGGCCTTAACCTCATTCAACTATCACGTTGTAATGCCTATTACAAGTTAAAAATCAAAGCCAATCATATTTTCTGCAATTTCATTAAAAGATTGTTCAGACTCACTAAAGTAAGCTTCCCAAGCATCCTTAGCCCAAATCTCGATTCGATTTGAAACACCCAACACCACACATTCTTTTACTAAATGCGCATGTTGCATAAGGGTAGTTGGGATATTGATACGCCCCTGCTTGTCTATCTCTACCTCTGTTGCTCCAGAAAAGAAAAACCTCGCAAATGCTCGTGTATCCTTTTTGGTCATTGGTAAACCTTTTAATTTCTCTTCGAGTTTTCGCCATTCATTCATAGGATAGCCAAATAGACAGTTATCGAGACCTCTTGTGACAACAAACGTTTCGCCTAAAGCTTCACGAAATTTTGCCGGTACGATTAATCGCCCTTTCGCATCAACGGAGTGTTGATATTCTCCCATGAACATACTACTCACCCCACTTTATTAAATAATGTACCACATCCCCCCACTTTCCTCCACTTTTTTTAAAAAAAACTTGACATTTTATCACTTAATATGCAATTAGACCTTTAGGAATTTTTTTGACATGTGCTAAATGATACAAAAAAAGAGCCACCCCTGGTAGGATAGCTCTTTAAATACTATTTATCTCGACATTATTCATCAAATTCACAGGATATCAAATTACTAATTAGGTAAAAAGTATCTATTTTTATTTTTATAAATAAAGTAAATAGTGGTGTTTACCGATACTATAATTTTGCTTCAGCATTTCAGTAATTAACATAGGTCCAAACTCATTGAAATATTGATACGGATTAAAGGATCTCTCTTGGAAACCATCATTAGGATATAATTCATTTTGCAGTGTCATAAATTTACGAATCGTCGTTTCATGCTTACCCAATACAGTTTGTTCAATTTTTTGCTGTAGATAGTCAAATTGCTTCGCATGATTTTCTTGATTTTTTTCAAGAATCTTATCTAATTGCAGATGCTGTTTCTCTAAATAGGAGGCTAGCTCTTCATATTTTTCTACTAACAACTGCTGCATAGCTTGAATTTGGCGTTTGGCTTCACTGTCCTGTACATCTGCAATAAAACGTTCTTTCAGGTGTAATGCTTTCCCTTCCCATACGTCAGTAACAGTTAGTTGATGCTCGCGTAATAATTGCTCTACATGACGAGTGACAATAGTTATATGTAGGCGCGGAGCAAAAATCGGCATTTGTAAATCTAACACTGAAAATGCATTTTTCAGTGTCGCCCAATAAGCTAGCTCTCCCGGGCCACCAACAAACGCCAATACTGGCAATGTCATCTCCTGCATCAACGGGCGAGTTACTACATTATTACTTAAACGTTCAGGATGATTATGCGCCACTTCTAATAGCTCTTCTTGTGTAAATTTAAGGTTTGCCGCTAAATTAACAAACAGATCATTTTTTCTTTCTAAAAGATGTCGCTCCCCATCTTCTACGTAAAATAAATTAGCGGCTTCATATGTTGCTAAAATAGGCTTACCATAGCCAGCACATTCAAGCTCTTGCTCCTTTTCCGTTACTACTCTAGCAATTTCTTCATTGGATTGAATGATTTGAGCAAAATATTTATGTTCAAATTGACGGAATTGAAAGTTGGCGGCATCGATTAATAATAAGCCTTCTTCTTTGAATAACTGATTCATTAGACAGGCAAAGAAATCTGTAAATGTTTCACTATTGTTCAATGCGTCAACTAATTGCTTAATCAACGTTTCTGTATACTCTGTTTCTCCAATATCACGAATAATTGTATTAATTAATTGCGTCATCGACTCTTTGTTTAGGGTTGTTGCAGAAGCCATCGTTTTACGTCTAGAGCGCTCTCCATAAGCTCTTTTTTTCAGCAATTCCCCATGGACCGTATAGGTGTGATTGATTTCTTCTAAGTCATGATCTTCTCCAGCTATCCAGAAAACAGGAATAACAGGCTGTTGAAGCTTCGTACTTTGCTCTTTCGCTAATGCAATAACTGAAATAGCTTTATGAACGGAGTAAAGAGGGCCTGTTAAGATACCTGCCTGTTGTCCACCAACTATTACCATAGCTCCTTGCTCTAGTTGTTCTAAATGTTCATTCGCTTTTTTTGATAACCCCAGCGGCTCCATAAATTGACGGATGATTGTAGTTAATTCTTTTTGATCACGGGAATTTCGCGCTAAATGCTCCGCTCTTTTCTCAAAAGCTTGATCATTGTATTCATACTCAAAAAATTGATGAATGGCAGTATTTGGCGACCAGTAATCTGCTAGTACATGATTTTTTATAGGTACTTGGATTGACTCCAGTTTCATTTAACATAAACTCCTCTACTCACTAAATCATTTCCTTACTCATAACAAGAAATTGAATTTCATTCATACTATGCACATAAGGCTTTCAATGTCGCCTTGACATTCAAATTGCTCAAAAAATCCGCGGCATCTATTAGCGGCTTTTAGGCAACAATGTTGCAGCAGACATTTCGATTTAAAAGCCATTGCTCTCCCTCGAGAAGGATTTTCTATACCTAACTTCGCTTTCGGTACAAAAAACATGTGCTGGTTCACATCCTCATGTCACTGAACTACGCTTCTAGTTACGAAGGTTTATGAATGCAATCAATATTCTCATCCCCATAGAATGATTTTTATAACTATTTTAATGCTATTATTTTAACGCTTAAAGCTTCAACATGAAAAGAAAATGCTTAGACAACCTGTAAATATTCCATAATGGATTGAATAACACCCACGATACATATCACTAGATAAGCTGTACTAAGTATTAAGAATAAAAAACGCCAAATTTTCTTTAATAACGGCTTTACTTCTATTTCCTTTTTAGTTCGCCAATCAATATATGTAAAAATCATAGCCATCATTATCGCGAGTATTACCAAAAGAGCCCCAACATTCACACGCCAAAGTACGCCGATGGCTAACGGAACAGAAAAAAACAAGCACAATGTCGTAACATCAGAGGCTGCTCCAAAAGCATGTGTGCCACGAATTTTAACTTTCCTGCCAACCAGATAAACAATTACGAAAAGAACAATTGGACAAAAAATAAGGATACTAATAACTATATGTAAAAGGTCTTTCAACTTCTTTCACCGCTCTCCTCTATTGCAAGCACTTGATGATATAAAGTACGCAAAGTAGGTAAATTATGACCGTTTGCTAAAGCTTTATTTAGTATGACACCAACAATTGTTTCGATTTCACTTTTTCTACCCTGCAGACGATCCGCTAGCATAGATGAAGTATTGTTGGCTGTTTTCCTACATAAGTCTATCACATCACTAAAAGATATGGTGTGTTCAATTTCTTCAAAAGCTTCTGTAAGCTCTCGATAAATATGTTCTAGCAGTAAAAATGCTTGTTGATTAGTCACTAACTCTCCGTTCTTTACTTGCAATACAGCTGTCAATGGATTAATTAAGCTATTAAGCACCGCTTTTGCAAAAAGCATTTGCTCTGCATTACTAGCCAATTCAATAGGAAATAAGGAATGTTGTAATTGTAGTAGCTGTTGAAAAGCCTGGTGTTCTCCTCGTTCTATCGCTATTTTACATAGTCCTACTCCTCTATGCTGAACCGTCGATTGGTTCATCAATTGAGCTCCAAAGGTCACTGAACCAAAGGCGATATTTTTTTGTGGCAAGAGTAGCGCCTCCTCCAAATGCGCTAAGCCGTTTTGCATAAAAAGCAACGGCATATCACTTGGAAATAAGGCTAATTGATTGTAGAGCTTTTGCAAATGTCCGTATTTAACAGCAATTACTAGTAAATCTTGCTTTGGTAGATTAGCCAAATCTGTAGTAGCAACAATCCTTTGCACAGTTTTAGTCCCATCAACGTTGATACGTGTTAACTTCTTGGCATTTAGTTCATTTACTTGTTCCTGCCTTCTGGCAACCAACGTTACTGGTACACCAGACTCCGCTAAAAAACTTGCTGTTAATTGACCAACTGCCCCTGCCCCAATTATCGCTACTTTCATTGTCTACACCCTTTCCATCTTTACTGATCATTGTTACCTCGGCGTCATTACATCCAGATTGTCCAAAAAACTCGAAACACTCTGTGATACTTTAGAGCAACACGATATTATTCACACCATTAAAGAGGTTGACGCACTTTTTGGCGTGCCTCCTATATCAGCAGACTTTAAAACAACCATATAATGCTTCACCTCCGAATAGCATACATTCATAAAACTATAAGAATAAGGTGCCTTAGAATACATCTAAGGCACCTTCTACGCAGGTTCTTTTATTATACAGGATAGACTGATTATTGACGATATACAGAAAGGGTTTTATGTCCATAAAAGAAAAGCAATGTAATTCATGTTCTACAGCCACGTAATCATAATTTTAATCTTTCATTAATGAATAACCTTGCTGAAGCCATTTCACTAGCTTCTCATGCTCATTTTGCAATTCACGATGCTTCATTTCAAGCGTTTGATAAGCCTCCGTTAATTCGTCAAAACTTGTCAACGCTAATTTCAAATGACTTCGCATAGATTGTTGGGGCTGATTTCGCACAGCTAATAGTGACTGACTATATTGACCACGCAATGTTTTATTCCAACGGAAACCACACGCTTGTTTTGTACGACCTAGTTCTATGGCCGCCATTTCAAAGGCCTCTAGCTGTGTTTTGCCATTTTGCACATTATGCAATACGATTTCTGCTAGTCTTTCATCATCTTCCTTTGTCCATTGATCTTTTCTTTTTTTCAATTCCATAATCTATCACCCTCGCATTTTTTACTACTATATGCAAAAGCAAGCAAAATAGAATCATTGCATGAAAAAAGACAGTGATGATGTTTTACTCACATCACTGTCTTTATACATTACTTATTATTCTTCTTTGTCAAGAAATTATTAACCGCTTGATGGTGCGCTTCGCTTTCCCACAACTTTGCACAGGTACGAACTTCTTCCATCACACGCTCATACATATTTCGTTCACGCCACTTTCGAAGCTCAATCTCCTTATAAGCTTTATGAACAGAAGGATGAATCTTTCGCATATGTTCAATAAAATCGTTCAAGGCATCTTCTTTTGAGCCTTCAAAAACACGCATAGCCCACCCTATCTCATATAATAATTGCGCAGGGTAAGGCTTCGCATCCACTAGCATCTTCATTGCACGATCATGACGCAAACCTCGTTCAAATAAATATGTACCACCACCCCAGCCACTTGTAATGGCTAGTGTCCCTTGAATAAATCCGCATTTCGCATGGCTAGCTACTAAACGAAAATCACAAGCTGTTGCAATCTCACAGCCCCCTCCAACAGCAGTACCATTTATAAGTGCTATAGTTGGTACAGGAAGCGTAGCAAGGTCGTATAATATTTTCCCCATTTTACTTAACATACCAAATGCCTCATCCTCTGTTTCCAATGAATGAAACTCAGATAAATCCCCTCCTGAGCAAAACGATTTATCGCCAGCACCAGTCACTACTAAGAAACGCACATCTTCATGCCCACGAATATATGTAATGACTTCTTGAAGACCGTTCATCACTTCATCATTGACAGCATTCCGTTTCTCTTCACGGTTAATGGTAAACGTCATAATGCCATCATGATTGTCAATCGTATAAGACATATCACTACCCCCTTTGTCGCAATGAATAAATTGTATCACACAATTATTTCACTATTGTAAAGAACTTCATAATCAACGAAATATTCCGTCTTTTTAAGCAAACAAAAAGGCTAGTAAAGAGCCATGGTCTCTCTACTAGCCTTTTAAGTGAGCAAACACTGTATTATTTGCTTACTACTTCTTTACCTTTGTATTGTCCGCAAGCTTTGCAAACACGGTGTGATAATTTAGCCTCACCACAGTTAGGGCAAGTTACCATACCAGGTACAGATAATTTGAAATGCGTACGACGCTTTCTTTTTGCAGTTTTAGAAGTTCTTCTAAATGGTACAGCCATTGATGGCACCTCCTTACAGATCGTCTATTCGTCTGTTTGATCAAAATACTTAGCTAGAGCAGCTAGTCTTGGATCCACTTTTTGTTCGTCAGCTTTTTTGTGTAGCTCTACGTCTTCATCTGTTGCATAAGACCAATTTTTACCACCATGCACTTGTCCTTCAGAATCTTCCTTGAACACTTGCATTGGTACCTCAAGCAAAACTAATTCCTCAAGAACCGGTTTCATGTCGATGACTTCACCGTCAATATAGTGAATGTCTCCGTCATCGTCTCCTCGTTTATCTTCGTCAATCCAGCTAAAAATTTCAACTGTCTCAACTTCAATTGGAAACTCAACATCCTCCCATGTGCGAGCACATGGTAGTGTTAACGTTGCTGTCACAGTTAACTGACATGTCATTTGCGATGCACCAAAAGTACATAGCCCTTTTACATGAACGGGCGAAATTGCTCGAATATCCTGGTTTCGCTCCATCACTTCGTCCAGCTGGACAAAGGCATCGATTGGCATCCCGTTTTGGCGGTATTTAGATAATTGATGAATTGACCATTTCATTCGTTTAATCACCTCGAGACAACACTGTTGATTATATAATGTGTAAAAATAGATGTCAAGATAATTTCTTGTCACCACTTTAAAACCCACCTATAATTATATACTATGAGAAGTGTATTTACTCCTAACAGTTTAAAATAAAGACACAAATTATAAGGGGGAGAAGCATGCAAGCAGTTGGAATTGTTGTAGAATATAATCCTTTTCACAACGGACATGCTTATCATTTAGAACAGGCTAAAAAAGCAGCACAGGCAGATCTCGTAATCGCTGTTATGAGCGGCACATTTTTACAACGTGGAGAACCTGCCATGGTAGATAAATGGACACGTACTAAAATGGCGCTTTCTGGCGGTGTAGATATTGTTATTGAACTGCCTTATGTCTATAGTACAGCACCTGCCACAGATTTCGCAAAAGGAGCCATTTCCTTATTAAGTGCTGTTGGTTGCAACTCTTTTGCCTTTGGAAGTGAAGACGGCTCTATTCAGCCCTTTCTAAACACTTTTGAGCTGATTGACAGCCACCGTACAGAATATGACCAGTTCATTAAAGACAGCCTTAAAACAGGTGCCAGCTACCCAAAAAGCCTACATTACGCCTATGAACAGCTTTCTCAGATGTACCCTGCTCCATACATCGATCTTGCACAACCAAATAATATATTGGGCTTTCATTATCTTGAAGCAGCGAGGACACTTAACAGCAACATTAAACCACTAACAATTCCTCGCGTTGCAGCAGGATATCATGATGCTTTAAAGGAAGATGCATCAATCGCCAGTGCCACTGGCATACGTAAAGCCCTTGCCTCTACAAATTCTTTACAAAGTGTACAAAATGTTGTTCCTACTGCTACTTTTGAATATTTAACTGACTGGCATACAAAGTATAACCAATTTGCAAGCTGGGAAACATTTTGGCCGTTATTACAGTTCACCATTGTAAGACATACTCCTTCAGAGCTTACTCGTTATGCAGAAGTAACTGAGGGCATAGAAAACGCAATTGTCAAAGCTGCCAAAACCAGTTCTACATTTTATAGCTTTATGGAAAAAATAAAATCTAAGCGTTATACCTGGACCCGCCTTCAACGGATGATAACACATATTTATACAGGGTTTACCAAACAGCAGCTTCAAAGTTTTAACGCGCCATCCTTTATTCGGCTATTGGGTATGAGTTCGATGGGACAAGCTTATTTAGGACAGCAAAAAAAGAATATAGAATTACCCTTAATCAGTCGAGTTGCAGCTACCAATGATGCGATGTTAGCTATCGATATACATGCAGCAGAGCTTTATAATTTAAGTATCGAGCAAGGAACAAAGAATCTTACGCTGCCGAAGGATTATCAAACACCACCTATTCGTTGCTAAAGGCATCAAAAGGGATGCTAAGGTCCTCTTAGCATCCCTTTATATTATTTTGGTTGAAGTTGCTTTAAATAATTGATAGCATCGTCAACGCTCTTCACTGGAACGATTTTCATTTTTGTTTTAATCTCTTTTGCCGTTTTGACAGCCGTTGCATAATTCGATTCTAGCTCTGGATACTTCGCCTTCATTTCTCGAGAGATTTCATCATCTGGTGCAAAGAAGATTTCCATGCCGTCACGATCAGCGGCAATAACCTTATAGTCTATTCCACCAATCCTGCCAACGGATCCATCTATTAGCATTTCACCTGTACCAGCAATTGCATAGCCTTTTGTTAAATCTTCATCAAGCAATTGGTCTAATATTTCAAGTGTAAACATCAGTCCAGCAGAAGGTCCACCGATATCCTCTGTTTTCATCGTTACCTTCGGATTAGTTTCAATCGATTTGCTTTCAGTATAGGAAATACCTAAACCCGCTCTATGTTCTTGGGCGTTAGGAATTTCCTGTAGTGTAATAGTCTCCTGATGTTGTTCTTCATTACGTATAAATTGAATGGTTACCTTATCGCCAAGCTGCTTAGGTTTTAATAGATCCACAAGCATTTGCTGGCTAGTTATTTTTTGACCATCAACCTCAACAATTTCATCTCCAGCTTTTAAAATACCGTCCGAAGCTCCTCCGTCTAAAACGTTTAATATAAATACACCATT
This sequence comes from Lysinibacillus sp. 1 U-2021, assembly GCF_029916965.1. NCBI lineage: Bacteria > Bacillati > Bacillota > Bacilli > Caryophanales > Bacillaceae > Lysinibacillus > Lysinibacillus sp. 1 U-2021. The sequence goes on along the minus strand of NZ_CP123966.1, from coordinate 1,669,457 downwards.
AAAAAGAACCTTTGTCTCTAGCCCTGCTCTTTGAAAGGCTACATATTTGGCATTAAATTGTGAATCGGACATTAACTTTAACTGTCGAATATTATATTCCTCATCATCCTCTAAAGGATTTCGTACTTGTTCAATATCCATTAGCTTTTGATATTTTTGAACTTTTGCCCACAAATACGAAAATGGTGTGGCTTGCTGCATAGCAACTGTCATTAAACTTAAAGACCCCTTACTATCTGCCTCTTTACTATCCACAGTAACAAATTTACTGACATCGTAGGCACTTCCAGGTTTCATAATATACGCGTCTAGTCGGTATAACATCATACAACAAATCACGACTATTAACACTGCATAAATACCAATTTTTTTCTTCACTTGAAAACACCTCCTAGGACGCTTGCAAAACCATACGTTCATGTTTTTGCCTTTCTCACATATATTGATTTTAGCATTTGCCTATGTGAATGACAAAAAGTTGAAACGAGATGATAACATGTTTGCTACAATTCAAATAGTGCTCTGCGTAATTCTAATTCTCTTACTCTTGTTATTCCCACAAACTGCTCACAGTGGTACTGATTTAGGCGTAAATCTTTTCATGGAAGCACTTTTTCCGTACTTATTGCCGTATCTTGTGTTAACACAATGGCTTCTGCGTTTAACAGCCCCTATGCGTACCAAAACAAAAAGGGCTTCTTTATACGTACAAGCCTACATTATTAGTGCCCTTGGAGGCTATCCAACTGGCGCAACTACTATTGTTTATTTGAAAAATAGTGGTCAATTACACCCTAAAGAGGCAAATTTCTTGCTAGCTGTTTGTCATGCACCCAGTCCACTTTTTGTATTAGGTTTTGTAAGCCTTGATTTATTACACAGTAATACGTTTGGATGGTTGTTTTTATGTTTACTACATACGTTTAATATTTGTTGCCTAGTAACTGGCTACTTTTTCTTTCGCAAAACTGATTCACCTAATATCTCCGTACACAACACACCACTCTATAGTGCTCCATTTTCGGAAAGTATTAAAGAAACTGCCCCAACCATTCTGCTAGTTGGTACAACCATCATCTTTTTCACAACGATTCAAACCATTGTACAACAAGGCTTAGATCAGCTTATACCAAAGCTTCCCTATACGATTGAGCTTTCCATAGCAGCTGTTCTGGAGGTAACGAACGGTCTTAAAATGACAGTTACAGCATTTCCAGATCTTCCGTATATCCATTTACTTGTTGTGATTTTGTTAACGATGCAAAGTATAAGTATTCACTTACAAATTTTTGTTATCGCCAAATCTGCAAAACTTTCTGTACGACCTTATATTAAATTCCGCCTCCTTAGCATAATCATTGTACCCACTATTTATGCTCTGTTTTTTCTAAAATAACAATCGCTCTAAATATCAAAAAGAGGATGTCATCGATCTTTTGACATCCTCTGCATCCTTAATGTGTAAAACCATATTTTTCTTTTAAAGCCTTTACGACACATGTAGGGACTAGCTCGTTAACATCACTACCATATTTCGCAACCTCTTTTACTATACTAGAACTTAGGAACGAATATTGATTTTTCGTCATGATGAAAAATGTTTCGATTGTTTCATCTAGGAAACGGTTCATGGATGTAATTTGCATCTCATATTCAAAATCCGAAACTGCTCGTAAACCACGAACAATCGCCCTCGCCTTTTTTTCCTTAGCATAATCAATCAATAAGCCTGAAGAACTCTCTATACGAACATTAGGTAAGGTTTTTGTCACTTCAGCCATCAAAGCCATACGTTCTTCTACAGAAAACAAAGGATTCTTTGCTGAATTGTTTAATACTGCTACATATACGATATCAAACACATCAGCCGCACGTTTAATTATATCTAAATGGCCGAATGTTACAGGGTCAAAACTTCCAGGAACTACAGCAATTTTTTCAGACAACTTATTCTCCCTCTTCCTCTGTACAGCGATAAACAGAAATAATTGTTCCGCCATAGGTTTCTTGTCTTGTTAAAACAAACTCCCCAAAATTTTGAGGTAATCCTATCTCTTTTGCATGTTCACATAAAATAATACCATCTTGTTGTATTTTACGGTTATCGACCAAAATCTGTACGAGGTCATAATACTCCTGCTGATGGTAAGGTGGATCTAAAAAAACGAGTTTAAATGTAATATCACGCTTTAATAGCGCTTTCACAGCGCGCTTTGCATCTATACGAAAAAGCTCTGTATATTCTTCATAACGGCATTTTTTTATATTTTCTTGTAGCACCTGGAATGCTTTTGGATCTTTCTCAATAAAAATAGCACGTTCTGCTCCTCTACTTAATGATTCAATCCCCAAGCCGCCGCTTCCAGCAAACAGATCTAGCGCCAAACCTCCATCAAAAAATGGCCCAATTATATTAAAAATGGATTCCTTTACTTTGTCAGTTGTAGGCCTTGTCGTATTTCCTGCTATTGCTTTTAGCGGCATTCCTTTGCGCTCTCCTGCTACAACTCTCATATCAGCATCTCACCGTACTTTCGTCTATATAAAGTATTTTGCAGCGAAAGGTTGGCCCTCCGCTGCAAAAGTTATTGTTGCTCTTGTTTTAATATTTGAATGCGTTCTTCCTTTTTTTGTAGTTCCACTAGGAATAATCGCTGTAACCAAGCTTCTTCTACATAATAATGATCAGCTATCTTTATGATTGGTTCAGAGATTGATGAATACCTACGCTGGTTGAATACATAAAATCCAGGCTCTTTAGGGAAGCGGAATGTACGATGCTCGCTATTTACATAATAGCCATTCTTTCCTTCCTCAGCTGAGTAGCCAAGGTAAGGCAATAATGTATCTGCCGTATACAACACCTGTCCCTCATAGAGAATTACATGAACATCTTCCTTCAATGTATCATCCACATAGACATCACGTGCATCCTCAAATAAAAGTGGATAGGTTCCATTTTGCTGAGCTGCATTTAATGCAAAATAAGATGTCTTGGCATCTAATACCTGTGATAAGTACTTGTCCATTGTATCAGGTGAAATCGTTTCATCTCCAAGCTTTTTTAATGTTTCCTGCCAAGCTTGTTGTTGAGTATCCGTCATGTAATTATTTAATGTCTTGATGATTTTCTTTGTTTTTTCTCCACCAATGGGATCGCTTATTAAATAGGATGCCACAACCTCAGACAACCATTCTGGGGAATCTACAAAATTATATTGTGATTTAATTTGTGATAAAATCACTTCTTGCTCTACAGCTTGTTCAGTAAGTGTTGGTAAAAATAACAATCTTTCGTCATGAACTGCTACTGGACTTTTTTCTTGAATAATTGCAATATGCTCATCACTTAGAAGCTGTAAATTTTCTAATGACTTTAGAAAATCATGAGGGACTTTTTGCTGGGCATAAATTGATAACACAGGTGTCTGTTCTTGCGCTTTAAGCTCCCCGGCTTGCCAATATAAATCTTGAATAGTACCGTTTCCTCTAAACATTGTGTAATTGACAAGTACAAGTTGTTGTTGACCTACTAGGGGCAAACCTGTAACCCATTGTCCTTTCACCTTACTGTCTGTAGAAATTGAAACAATTGAATACGATGCTTCACCATTTATTAGTGTAGCAAAAACATTTTGAAGGAGCATCTTATTTTTTAAGCCACCCTCAATTGGAATTATGTATGATACAGATTGTGATTTTGTCTCCCCTTTTGCAAAGTAAGAAACTTCATCTGATAAACGATCACAGCTTTTTTCATTTTCAATAAAGCAACTCGCGTTTGTTGCTTTTTCAGGCCATTTAATTTTCACCTTTTGATTTGGTAGGTTTTTAAAATGTTGTCGAATATCTAAGCTATTTTCGCGATAGACAATTTCTATTTCCTGAGAATAATGAAAATCCCCTATGCCTGTTTCTAAATCAGATGAATAAGCATGGTATTGAAAAAATACCGTTCCTGTAATGATTAGTGCTAAAATAGAAAAAAAGCTTAATGCAAATTTCATGTGCTTGACCTCCCGCAGCATGATACTATGAGTAGTGGAAAGGATGTGCAATTATTATGCCACAACAATTTATAGAATTAGGTGAAGGCTATGGTGATGTTTACGAGCTACTCGAAATTATTAAAACCAACCAGGAACGTTTTCATCAAGCCTTTTTACTAACATCTACAAAAGAAGACAAGAAGGTGATTTCTTTAGCTGTCGCTCTTAAACCAGTCGGCGAAAGTAAGTTCATGCCTATTTATATTTGTCGAGAGGGCATCCCATACAATGAAGAACAGCCAACACAGCGACAAAAAATGTTTGAAGCACAAATAGAACAACTCGGTCGAAAAGCAGTAGTTGTAGAAATAAAGCACTCATCTATATTTTCGGAATCAAAACTATTTTATCAATACTTAATAGGTATATTAAGACTAAATAACTATATACCCGCATTAACATAAGTTTATAGACCTACTTTATAGTCATATTCCTTTGCTTTATCTGGTTTTGCATTTTCATATTCAGTTTTTACAAAAGGACGATAAGACGCCACAACGTCTTTCACAAATGGAAGGCGTTGTAGTTTTGTTGTCATCATGTCAATATCCTCACGATCGCAGTAAAGCACTACGTATTTTTGCCTTCTAGAAATATAAAGAACATGACCATATTTCCGAAGTGACTTCGCATGTTTTAATTGATGGACGTAAACGATTAGCCCTTGTCGTTCGTTCATAGTGGATTCCCTCATTTCTTACATAAAAGAATACCATAGACCAGAAAATGATAGCAACAGAGTTTAGCTGACAGAACGCTCAATTTTCCGTTATAATGGAAAAGCATACGACGTTGAACATCGTGAAGATGAATCAGTTGTTTTAATTAAATTCAATTGTAGCATCATTACAGGAACAGAAGAATGCTGAAAGATGATCATGCCTCAAATGAACACTTTACAAGACATTTGCACCTCCATAATGATTGTTTTTCAATATGATGGAAAAAATCGGCATAAAAAAAATCATCATTCACTTATACTAGTAACTAATTTTAATAGTAGACCCTGTATTTACTACTATTGATTAAACAATGAATTCACTATTACTTTTTATATGAGATAATTGTTAAGGAGGACGAATATGGGTAAGAAAACAAAAATTGCGCTTGCAATTGCAGCAGCAAGTGCAGCAGCTTGGGCAGGCAGTAAAGCTATTTCAAAACCACAGCAACGTGAAGGTAAACAAGCATTACAATTCGAACGCCCCATAATTCTTGCACATCGTGGCGGAGCTCTTTTAGCACCAGAACATACAATGGTCGCATTTGAAAAAGCTGCACAGCTAGGTGTTGATGGCTTTGAAATCGACATTCGCCTAACGAAAGATGAGGAAATTATTGTTTTCCATGACGAGACAGTTGAACGTACAACGGATGGCTATGGGCTCGTTGCAGATATGACGTTGGCAGAAATCAATGCCTTAAATCATGGCTACCAATTTGAAGATTTAGAAGGAAATTTCCCATATCGAGAGGAAAAATTAGATGTCGTAACTTTACGTGAGTTGCTTGAAACCTATCCAAACATGTTAATCAACATTGATATCAAAGATGCTCCAGATACTTACGAAGGGAGTCTCATGCCTTCTAAACTTTGGCGCTTAATTGAAGAACTACAAGCTGAACAACGTGTTGTTGTGACAAGCTTTTATGGTGAGCAAATAGATCGTTTTAATTTATATGCTCAAAATCAAGTAGCACTTGGTGCAGGTGAATCAGATGTCAGAAAAGCATTTGCTTCCTTCTCAAGTCAGTTTGGACATTTATATCACCCTAAAGTGGATGTTTTTCAAATTCCTCCAAGGTCAGGGGTTATTGCATTAGATTCTCCTAAATTTATTCAGTTTTTAAACAACCTCAATATACCTGTCCACTATTGGACAATCAATGACATAGATACGATGAAAAAATTACTCAATAATGGGGCAAAGGGTATTATTACCGATCGTCCGGATACAGCTGTTGAGTTATTAGAAGTTCAAGAGTCTAAATAAGACAAGGTATGAAAGGGAAGCACACTGAACTGATGTGCTTCCCTTTCATGTAAATGTTAGACCCATTATTACTTCCCATTACAGTAATACTTATGTTAAATAATCTATAATTGCATCCGATACTTCTTGTAATGTGGCAGCCCCACCCAAATCAGGCGTTTTTATACCCCGCGCTAATGTTTGCTCTATAGCATTTAATATCCTTGTTCCCACATCTTGATAACCAAGGAAATCGAGCATCATCTTACCTGTCCAAATTTGTCCAATAGGATTGGCAATTCCTTGACCAGCTATATCTGGTGCAGAACCATGGACAGGCTCAAACATTGATGGATATAGCCCTTCAATGTTTAAATTTGCAGCAGGTGCAATACCTATGCTTCCCATAATGGCACCTCCTAGATCTGTCAAAATATCCCCAAATAGATTGGATGCTACAATAACATCAAAATTTTCTGGCTTCATCACTAAAAATGCCGCTAGTGCATCAATATGATTAGAGGCTTGACCTACCTCTTCATACTCTTTTCCTACTTGATTAAACACTTCATCCCAAAAAGGCATGCTATATGTAATCCCATTTGATTTGGTAGCACTTGTTACATGTCCATTACGTGTTTTGGCTAGTTCAAATGCATAGCGCATCGCGCGTTCTGTACCCTTTCTTGTAAAAACAGCATTTTGGATTGCCACCTCATCTTGACCACTATGTATCCTTCCTCCGCTTTCAGCATACTCCCCTTCAGAATTTTCCCTGACAACTATAAAATCAAAATCATTTGGTTGTCGTAAAGGTGATGGTAACCCTTGAAGTAGCTTTGCAGGTCGTACATTAATAGATTGCTGTAGCTCACGTCGAATTTTAATGAGCAGGCCCCATAATGATACATGATCCGGAACCAAGTTAGGCATTCCGACTGCACCTAAAAATATTTGATCATACTGTTTTAACAGCTCAATACCATTATCAGGCATCATTTTCCCTGTCTCTAAATAGTATTCACAGCCCCATGGAAAAGTTGTCCATTCAAATTGAAAGCGTCCATCTAACAACGCTGCCTGGTCAAGAACTTTTATTGCAGCTGGCACAACCTCTTTGCCTATTCCATCTCCAGGTATTACAGCAATTCGATAAGTTTTCATTAATGCTTCCTCCTTCAATTTAATTATTAAAAAAGACTGTAAACTAACTCAGTTGTTGCCTTCGAGTTGTCTACAGTCTAGAAGAGATATGTTATATACACATCCTATTTACGCTGAGCAAGAGCATGACCCGCCCGAGCCACATCCACCTCCGCAAGATGAACCAGATGCAAAGAATGGATTACTAACAGGAACTTTTACCGCTTCAGAGACCGTTTTTCCTATTAATAGGCTAATCTCATCCAATAAATCCTGAAAATCGTTTTCAGCAATTTTCAAGGCTGAAACTTTCTCATTTAAGTCAAGTGCCCTTTTCTGTTGGCGAATCGACTTCATAATTGTATGGTAGTCCGGATGATATTTTCCGAAACGTTGTACATCTTCGTACTGCTCTTTCATGCGATTAAATGCATATATAGCCTCTACAATTTGTGCATCACTATATACAGCTTCATACGCTTGTTGTAGCGCCATCGCAGGTTCTGAGGAAAGAATCATCTCACAAAGCGCTTCCGCCTCATCCAAAATGATTACCCAGTCAGAGGTCATCATCATCTTTAATTCCCCCAATCTCTTTCCCATCATAACAGATTTTATGGTAATTTTACATTAATGATAATTTTAATGAAAGAGGTTTTCCAAATGATGACAACATCTAAAGAGCAGGTTGAACAGTTAGTGGCTGAGATTTTACAAGACAGTACCGAGGAAGATGAAGAAGTTTTATTACATCTTTTAAATGGCCTACGGGAGAAACAGCAAGGCATTCACCGTCGTTATATTAATGCTACTTTACATATGGTAGGTAAATTTGAGGCTGAGGTCAGTGAGGTCCGTATCCCTATTACACCGGTCATCCACAATACGATAAAGGTGCCGCACGGAGGTATTGTTGCAACGATTGCTGATGCCGCTATGGGAGGGCTTGCTTCGCGCTCTGTACCCGAGGGCTATAATGTAGTTACTACGAATATGAATGTATCGTATATTGCTACCACTACAAATAAAGAATTGATTGCACGTGGTCGCTTTGTTCATAAGGGACGCCAAACGCTAGTCATGGAATGTGATATTGAAGATGAGACTGGTCGCAGGCTTGCCATTGCTACAGGATCGTTCTTCGTTATTCAGCGTCGTCCGTAATTAAACTCGCAAAATAGTCTTTAATACATTGTTGATCGGAAAAAGGGAACTTTTGATTTTTAATTTGCTGTGTTTGTTCATGCCCTTTTCCGGCAACAAGGACAATGTCACCCTTTTCTGCCTTTGCTAATGCTTGATGGATAGCAAGTTTGCGATCTAAATAAATTTCATAATATTGTTGCTCTGTAAAACCAGCAATAATACTTTCATTAATCACAATAGGATCTTCATCACGTGGATTATCTGTTGTTAAATAAATAACATCAGCGTATTTACTTGCTACTGCCCCCATTGCAAAGCGTTTCGCCTTATCACGATTTCCTCCACAACTGAAGACAAGGTAAATTGTTTTAGAGCGATCAAAGGTTTGCAATACCGCTTGTAAAGCTTCTGCTGTATGGGCATAATCTACATAAACATCAATTCCTAATGGATTTTCAATTTTCTCTAGCCTGCCCTCTGGTAGCCTTAATGACCACATATGTCTAACTATATCTTCCATAGGGACACCTAAGCGCCATACAGCCATTAAGGAGGCAACAGCATTTTGCACATGGTATTTACCGACAAAAGGAATTTCTACAATATGCTCACTCGCGGAAGTCTGTAAACATAGTACGGTTTTACCAACTGATTCACTGACGATTTGGATATGTAAATCATTGTGATTATCAAAACCAAATGAGCAAGATTTTTTCTTATCATAAATGCCAACAGAACGGCAAAAATTATCATCTCCATTTAATACTAGCTTTTTTGATAAATCCGCTAAACGTTTCTTGGCACGTTTATAAGCTTCCAACCCTCCATGATCTTCTAAATGATCTTCTGATAAATTTAAAAATACACCACAGTCAATGTCACAATGATCGAGCCTATGCTGCTGCAACCCCATTGAAGAAGCTTCTAATACAACATGGGTCACACCTTTTCGCACACATTGCTTAAGAATGGGCTGTAATTCTTTAGCTTGCAATGTTGTTAATTGCTCATAAGCCGTTTGTTGTTTCTCACCATTGATGAAAAAGCCAACCGTTCCAATAACTGCTGCATGTTTATGTAGTGCATTTAGAAGCTGACTAACAAAATGGCTCACTGTCGTCTTTCCATTTGTACCTGTAATGGCGATAACAGTTAAAGCTTCTGCTGGAAAAGCAGCAAGCTTCGCACTTGCATACGATAAAAATAATGCTGTATTTGGAACCCATACAAAAGGAATTTCTTTATCTATAATTGGCAAAGAGATACTTTCTTCTGAAACGATGGCAGCAGCTCCACGTGCCAATGCCTCTTTGACAAACCGACTTCCCGATGTTTTTTTACCTTTTCGCACAATAAATATATCACCAGGTTGTACCGCCTGCGCATAGTCCTCTACACCAGTAATTTCTGTCCGTATAGATCCTCCCGTCACGCTACATGGCCAGTCTTTTAATAACTCTGCTAATTGCAAACCTCATTCCCCCTTTCAGTTCTCTATCATATGACGGCGTTTGTAACGGTGTGACGAAAAATGTAGAAGCCTAAAAGAAGGAGAAACTCCACATAAAAAATGAAGACAAGCCCGTTTGTTGAAAGCTTGTCTTCATCTGAATATTCTTCTGTTATGGTAAGGTTTGATTTGATTTATCTGTAGATTCTTCGCTATCTTGTTTTTCATTTTTCGTCTCTTCATTATCTTGCTCTTCTCTACCCACTCCTTGTGTAGTAGGTTCAAGATATATTTGCGTATAATAATCTACAAAGGCGCCAGAACCAACGCGGGTATATCGATCATTCAAAAGAACTTTTCTGTGTTCAGGAGAATTTGTCCAGCCATGCATGGCTTCAATCGCATCAAAATAGGCAGTTGCCAGGTTTTCGTTCGCTTCACTATACTCGATTTTTTGCGTCTGTAATCGTTTTTTTAGATCGCCATAGGTTGGAGATTCATGCGCTAAAAAATTTTGCACCTTCATGTCCTCACTATGCATTCTTGCTGCTTCCTCCAATGATTCATCCATTTCTAAAGGAAGTAAATCATGATGGACTCTTGTTACATTTAGCAAATCATCTAATTGTTTAGCGCTAGCCACATCAATTTCTTGCTGTAAGAAAGAGGAAGGAGGAGTACGTCTAACAAGCTCCCCTTGATAGCTCATTTCATATGGCTGATGAAGGACAAGTGTTTCACTATCTGTATATCGTATCCCCTGCAACTCACTTGTTTCCCGATCTATGTAAAGCTGTGCGTAAAGACCATCAAATTTGATAAGTAGCCTTGTTTGCATATCTTCTTCACTCATGGAGAAAATGAAAATATTTTCGCCTACAGTGGCGGCTACCTCATAATCAATGATTGTCATTCTGTATATTTCATCACGTTTTTGGCCCACTTTAAAAGGAAATGCATCAATTTCTTGTCCTGCTATGTAAATTTGTGTCACAATATTATTATCAATACCAATCATAAAAAAAGTTGAAACATCTTCATTATAGACCCACCATTGATAACCAAATGAAGACGGCTCCTTTCTTGCAGGCTCCCCATATCGTTCTAAAACAGCTTGTGTGCCTTTTCCTATCAATGTGGATATACCCGTTTGTGGACGCGTCATTGCTCCTATTGCAGATTCCTGCTTTAGCTGTGTTTGAGGTATGATATTCGAATTGGTATTTGGGCCTTCTAGTGGCTCATTTTCCTTAGGGGTATTAAAAAACATAAAGCCAATTAATGCAACTGCACCACAAACCATTAAAATGCGGAATAAAGCTTTCATAGAGGACTCCTTTTCATCACCATTATTGTAAGTTATTATATCAATTGTAATTGGGTTGACACAATGTTGTCATTGCAACAATGTCGAATATGCTCTATTATAAAAATGAGCGTATACTTTGTACGAGAACCTAAAGGAGGACTATACATGTATTTTGAAAATACTAACCTTGAAAATTTAACAGCTGATCAAGAGCTACTTGTCAGCATTATGAAAAAGCATGGTTTAGAATGTGATGGCGGCTGGGATTACGAGCGTATGACATTCGATAAACGATTCGATACTCGTGAAGGTCGTTATTACCTACGCGTATTCGCATATGCTATTTCTGGTGACGTAGGTGCACACGATGCCATCCTTACATTAATGAAACCAGTCCTTGGTAAATACTATTATCCACATGGTGTTGAATATGGCGATGACGAGGTTTATCCAGCACACCTTGTAAAAAAATGTGAAGAAATCTTAAAAAAGGTTAAATTAGAGTTAGATCAATTCTCAATCGAGCCTACAAATAAAAATAACTTTGAACCTGTTAACGCACGCTAATCTTTCGTACATTGAAGTGACTGCAAGAAAGCGTAAATAGCTTCATGGTTGTAAAAAGACTGGTGGTCCAGTCTTTTTTATTTTGAGTAAAAAATATTTTTTTTCTCATACTACCTATATCTATTACAAGATGTAGGTGAGAAAAATGTTATCATTTTTTAATCGTCCTTTTTTTCGTCATCCCATTATTGTTATCGCAATGGGTATACTGATCCTTTGGTCCATCTCCATATCATTACCAATTTTACTTGCCTACTTAACCGCGTTATTGTTAGAACCAATCATCGTTCGAATGAGTAAACGGTTTAGAAAAAAACGAAAAATCGTTGTCTTCTTCTTTTTTTTGTTTTTTCTAAGTATATCTTTATTATTATGTACACTTATCCTCTATATAAGCTGGAAACAATTTTCATCCTTTATTATTGATATACCTGATTATCTCAATCAATTGTCCGCACTATGGATTCAAATGCAATCTAAGCTCAGCAATTACACCTATCATTTACCTGTAGAGCTAGTTTCACAAATTCAATTTATGATTGCAAAAGCATTAGCATCCATCGAAAAATTTTCTTTATCCTTAACGAACGTCAATGTTTGGTCAACTTTACTGACATATATTCCCACACGTCTTTTTGATATATTTGTCTATTGGATTGTGTTGTATATGTTGCTTTTAGAATTACCAACAATTAATCGTAAATTATTATCGCCCGTTCCTTTTCACTACCATCAAAAAATTATCTTTATTGGCCAACGTGTTAAGCTAGCCTTATTTGGATTTCTGAAAGCTCAATTACTTGTAGGGATAGGGATCTTTGCTATATCATTCGCTGCATTTTATTTTTTAAAAACACCATTTCCTATACTGTTAGCACTTTTACTTGTTGTTTTAGACTTTATCCCTTTTCTTGATTCATTTATTTTATTAGTCCCATGGGCAGTCTATCAGGTCTTTGCTGGCGATTATTTATATGCGGCTGTCTTAATTTTACTAACCATTGGACAATTTCTAGTCCGACGAATGATTGAGCCAAAAATTATTGGCGATAAAATTGGACTTTCTTCCTTGAATACCTTTATTGCCATGTTTATTGGTTTTAAAATCTTTGGATTTATTGGAATATTAATTGGTCCATTACTGGTTGTCGTAGTGCTTTCACTATTCCAACCAACGATAAAAAATCTCCCTCCTGCACAGAAATAAGGAGGGAGATTTTTTTAAAATCCTAAAATGGCTTTAATTACTGATGTTGTTTCACCAGGCTCAAATAAAATATACAATAATAAATAAACTAATACACCTGTTATGGCAACAAAGAACCAAATAATACTTGTAATTGGCCCAATTCGTCTGTGTAATTTTATGTTCATTTTCAAACCTGAAATAATACTAACGATACCAAACACAGCTCCAGATGTCGCTAAAATAATATGGAAAATCAAGAAGAACGTATAATATGGTTTTAAATCTTCTCCACCGCCAAAAGCTGTATTTCCAATAAAGATTGTACGGGACGCATAGATGATAAAGAAAATAAGTGCCGCAACACCTGCAGCAAGCATCACTTTCTTATGTCCCTCTACATTTCTTTTTATAATTAAGCCCCACCCTATCGCTACTAGTACAGCACTAATAACGATAAACGATGTACTAATAGTAGGCAAAATTTGCAATTCCATTGTCAAAACCCCTTACACAAAGTAAATTTCTATTCTTCAATTAATGTTGCTGTTGACTTTCCCACTTCTTTTGGTGGGCAGCTAAAGCGTCAGCAGTGATTTTATCTGGATCTTTTTGCTCGGATCGATACCATCTTGTGAAGATTGTACCAATTAGTACACCAAAAATAAGCTCTTGTAGGATTTTCATTAATACGCCACCTAATTGCTGATCTGCAACTGGTTTCATGTCTGTAAATAGCTCTGGTCCAGATAAAGATAATCCTGACAATGTAGAGGCTGGTACACAAAGCTCCATTGCCTTTAACCATGCATCACCGTTTGTGTATGTCTCATACATTGCATTTGGGGCAAAGATGATTAATCCACAAGCAGGTGTAATTAAAACGGCATTAGCAATAATATACGCCAATTTATGCAAAGGCTTCATTTGATTACTATTTGGCATATTTTGAATTAAAGGCCAGTACATAAACACCGCAGATAGAAATAATACAAATGTATAGGTTCCATGTAATGTTTCGTTTAATTTAATGTAATCCAATATGGACGGTAAATGGTAGAAAGAAAATAGACCGATAAATACAAAGACAGCAACAACTGGTAATGTTAGCACTTTAAACAATGTTCTAACTACTGGTGCTTCAATAGCCACCTTCCAAACCCACCAAGGAATCCCTTTAATTAAGAAAATAGGGACTAGCAATAACAGAATAGCCATTTGCACCATGTGCATGGTAAACATAATATGAGCCATTAAATCGATAGGAGATCCTTTGATAATATAGATGGTAATCATAGCTAAAACAAAGTAAATAGCTTCGCCTTTTTTCAAAGGTTCACTTACTTTAAAATCTTTACGCCACTTTGTTGTGACTAAAAAATAGATGATTGTTATAAAAACAAGAACCCCTATTAAATACGGGCTCCACAATGCTTGGAAACCAAATATACTAAGTGGCATATAGAACGCACTCCTTTAAACTTCAGTACTCCTATTATAAAACGCTTACAGCTATACTGCAATGAACGAAAGGTGAACAAATGTTAAGTTTAACAGTGTTTGCCTCTTTCGATACCTACATAACCTCAAAACATAGGAAAAGCACGTTCGTACAAAATAACGAACGTGCTTTTTTTGGTGATTACCACCAAATGATTGTTAAAAATGCTAAGAAGAATGTAAATGCGATTAAAATTCCCATCCACATGAAGAAACCAATAACGCCACCAAAGTGAGTTTTTTTATCTTCTAAGTGCATGAAAGAATAAAGTTGAAGTACAACTTGAACGCCAGCCAATAATAATACGAATGGCATAATTAAGTATTTAGAAAAATCAGCTGCAACTACTGCGAAGGCGATAAAAGTGAAGAAAATCATAATCGCAAAGTTGATTACTTGTTTACGCATATGAACGGCATTATGATGACGATCATACTCATACTGTGCCTGTGACTTAGCAACTATAGGTGTATCGTGTGAAGACATTATCCGATCACTCCCATCAAGTATACTACTGTAAAGATAAATACCCAAACTACGTCGATAAAGTGCCAATATAAAGCAGCAACGAAGAATTTAGGTGCATTGTACAGGTTTAATCCACGTTTAGCATTACGGATCATTAAAGTACCAATCCATACAAGACCTAAAGTTACGTGGAAACCGTGTGTCCCAACTAAAGAGTAAAACGCTGTTGCGAATGCAGATTGATTAAATGTAAAACCAAGGTGCACATAGTGGTTGAACTCATAGATTTCAAGTGCTAAGAATCCAAGACCTAAAGCTAATGTAATCGCTAACCAAGTTTGCATACCTTTAAAGTTAAAGTTACGCATATGGTAAATTGCGTAAACAGATGTTAGTGATGATGTTAATAATAACATCGTCATAGCAAATGCTAATGGTAATTCAAATAAACCTTGAGTTGTGAACTCCATGCCAGCTGGCCCTTTGTTCTTAAGCGCTAAATAAGTAGCGAATAAACTTGCGAAAAGTACAACTTCACAGGCAAGGAAAATCCAGAAACCAACGACTTTATTTTTACCTTCCATCGTAGCTTGTTCAGGATGATCTGGCCAAGTATGAGGAGTAAATTTAGTATTGAAATCCATTATTTATTTCCTCCTTTGCCGTAAAGATGTTCTTCAATTTCAAGAATTTCTTCTTTGTGTAAATGGAAGCCATGATCGTCTTTAACAGAACGAGCAATCATCGCACCAAATGTAATCGCTAAACCAATGATTAATACATAGATTGACCATGGTTTATCTGCATCTGGATTGTAAAGTGCACCGAATGCTGCAATAAACATACCTAATGAAATAACGAATGGAATCGCTGAGTTATTTGGCATATGGATATCACCTAGTGGCTCAGCAAATGTAACTTCTTTATTACCTTCTTGTTTTTCAATCCACCATGGATCTAAACCACGAACAAGTGGTGTTTGACGGAAATTGTAGAATGGAATTGGTTGTGGAATTGACCATTCTAAAGTACGTCCATCACCCCATGGGTCGCGACCTGCTGGTTTGCCCTTAATAGACATTAAGCAGTTGATTACCATTAAGATAACCCCTACACCCATCATTAATGCACCGATTGTAGAGATATAGTTGAATTGATCCCAACCTTGACCATCCATGTAAGTGAATACACGACGTGGCATACCCATCAAACCTAAGAAATGTTGAAGGAAGAATGTTAAATGGAATCCGATAAAGAATACCCAGAAAGTAATCTTACCAAGCGTTTCGTTTAACATACGGTTGAAGAAAATTGGCCAGTAGAAGTGCGCTGAACCGAATAATGCTGTAACGATACCACCAACGATTACGTAGTGGAAGTGAGCAACGATAAAGTAAGAATCATGTAATTGGTAGTCAAGAGGTGCAGATGCTTGCATTACCCCTGTAACACCACCCGCAACGAATGACGGGATGAAACCAAGTGCATAAAGCATTGGTGTCGTAACTTTAATTGATCCGCCCCAAATAGTTAGGATCCAGTTGAATACTTTCATACCTGTTGGAACCGCAATTGCCATTGTTGCAACAGCGAAGATTGCGTTTGCTGTTGGCCCAAGACCAACTGTAAACATATGGTGAGCCCAAACCATGAACCCTAAGAAACCAATTAAAATTGTAGCGAATACCATTGAAGAGTATCCAAATAGACGCTTACGAGAGAACGCTGGAATAATCTCAGAGAATAAACCGAATGCCGGTAATACTAAGATATAAACCTCTGGGTGTCCGAAGATCCAGAATAAGTGCTCCCAAATTACTGTGTTACCACCCATTGTATGGTCAAAGAAGTTACCACCGAACATACGGTCAAATAACATCATTAATAAACCAATTGTTAATGGAGGGAATGCGAATAAAATTAATGCACTTGATACAAGAGCAGTCCAAGTGAATAATGGCATACGCATAAATGTCATACCTGGAGCACGCATTGTAATAATCGTAACGATAAAGTTAAGACCTGAAATTAAAGTACCTGCCCCTGAAATTTGTAAACCAAGAACATAGAAATCAATACCATGTCCTGGAGAGTATAAAGATAATGATGCATAAGAAGTCCAGCCCGCATCAGGAGCGCCACCCATAAAGAATGACAGGTGAAGGAATACTGCACCTAGGAAGAATAACCAGAACCCTAATGAGTTAAGGAACGGGAATGCAACGTCACGCGCACCAATTTGTAATGGTACAAGCATGTTCATAAATGCGAATAGTAGTGGCGTAGCAGCTAGGAATAACATTGTTGTTCCGTGCATCGTTAATAATTCATTGAAAAAACCAGCTGATATGAAATCATTATTTGGTTTCATTAATTGAATACGCATTAATAATGCTTCAAAACCAGCGATAGCGAAGAACAATGTACCGGCTAATAAATACATCACTGCTAACTTTTTATGGTCAACAGTAGTGATGTAATCCCAGACAGCTGCTCCAAAGCCCTTTTTCTGTGTGTATGAGCTCACAACTTTTACCTCCCTCAAAATTTGTTACATAGAACGAAAATTATTTTTCTACTGATAAGCCCATGATGTAAGTTGCAAGAGCTTCAATTTCTTCATCAGATAAATCACCGTAGATAGGCGCAGTGCCTTCAGCATTCATCATTAAGTTACCTGGTTTAAATTCCTCAGGGTTTTTAATCCAAGCTTTTAAGCTTTCTTCATTATGCTCTAAGAAACCAGCAACACGGTTACGGTCACCAAACGTAGTTAAGTTTGGACCTGGTGTACCACCTGCTCCAGAACCAGAGATAGCATGACAGCCTAAGCAGCTGTTAGCAAAAGTTGCTTCACCAAGATCAGTTGAAGCTTTGTCAGCTGTTTGTCCTTCTGTCGCTTTCATTGCATCAACCCATGCGTCAAATGCATCTGGGCTTAACGTTTTTACTTTAAAGTCCATTAATGCATGTGAAGGTCCACATAATTCAGCACATTTTCCATAAAATACGCCATCTTTAAGATCTTTTGATTCTTTATCGAATACTAAGTAGAATTTGTTTAAGTTTTCTACGTTTGTATCCATTTTACCGCCTACAGCAGGAATCCAGAATGAGTGCTTAACATCGGCAGCTTTTAAATTAAAGTAAACTTTTTCACCTGTTGGTACCACTAGCTCTTGAGCCGTTACGATACCTTGGTTAGGATATTCGAATTCCCACCAGTATAATTTTGCCGTTACATTGATCGTTAGGGCTGTTTTGTTCCCTTCTTCATCTACTTCATCCATTGCAGCTACATCTGCAAATTTATAAGTAGTTGTAACAACTGGTACAGCGATAATTAATAATAAAATAATCGGAATAACTGTCCAAATCACTTCTAAAGTATGACTACCCTCTACTTGCTTAGGGATAACATTTTCACCAACGCGTGAGCGACGGTATTTTAGGAATGCAAGTAAATAAATAACGGATACTATTACTACTACTAGCGTCATAATTACAGTAGTTAACAGTAATAAATTCAATTGTTGTTTACCTACTTCTCCAGATGGTTTTAGTGTAGAAAGATAATCTTCACCACAACCTGAAAGGAAAACCATCATCACTGCTAGAAGTGAAAAAAGACGCCATTTTTTAAGCCCTTTCATCATAGCTTAATTAAACCCCTCTTTCTTTGTTGTATTTTCATGTGTACCTAGGACATCAGTTCTGTCTATATGAATTCTTATAAAAAGAAAGAATCCCTAACTTTAGCTAAACACCGCAAATATTATGATGGATACAAATAGTATGGTCATATGATTCAACGAATAAATAAACATTTTATTTGCCCATTTCATATCATCTTTTGTTGTAAAGCCCTTCAGAGCTAGTATTAACCAACCCAAGTTCAATGCAGTAGCAAGAGTTAAAAAGCCAATTCCAAGCTCTGTTAAAAGGAAAGGTAACGGTAATAATAAAAGAATCCAGAATAACATTGAGTACTTTGTACGTTTAAATCCCTTTATAACAGGTAGCATTGGTATTTTAGCTGCACGATATTCCTCAGTCCGTTTCATTGCAAGCGCATAGAAATGTGGTGGTTGCCATGCAAACATGATAAGGAATAAGGCTAGTGCTCCTGGACCTAAGGCAGGCTCAATCGCTGCGAATCCAATAACAGGAGGAATAGCCCCCGAAATACTACCTACAACCGTGTTACTAACATGCTTCCTCTTTGACCACATTGAATACAGAACGACATAAGCAAATATTCCTACTAGTCCCCACATGCCGGCTGCAAACGATGCCGCAAATAACAAAATTTCACCTACAATTAAAAATGAGAGGGCAATGGTCAACACAAGGTTTGGCTTAAATCTGCCTGTCACTGTCGGTCTTGCCTTTGTTCTTTTCATGATTGGATCTATATCCTGATCAATGAAGTTATTCATTGCACCTGAGCCACCAATGATTAATGCCGCACCCAGCATGGTGTAAAATATGACATCAAGCTCTTGCAAGAAATGTCTACTAGTAAACTGAAAAGCCAGCCACATCCCTGTAAACGTTGTGACAAGATTCGAGTTAACGATTCCAATTTTTATTAGTGCTAAGAAATCTTTTACAACAGATGTTGTTTCTGGACCAGGATTTCTAGTAGCCGCCAGTGTACGACCGTTTGACATAATACCTCTCCTTTCATTTTTGTAAGCATATTCCGCTAACAATAACTATAGCGAAATTTGCGATTGATTTCTAGACATTAAGTGAAATTTAGATGAAGTTGTAAAAATTAGTTTTGTCTAGAAATATAATTAAAAACAACATATCTATAGTAAAACATTTTCTAAAATGAATTGTGAAGGTTAAAGCACGAAATTATGAACAATTTGTGAAATGGAATCGACATCTAGTAGTCCCTTCTCTTTACAAGTTGTTTTTTATACGTATTTTCGATATTATCTAGTAGCAGAAACATTACGTTCTTGTAATGTTGATAGATAAAGTAGGTGACTCATTTTATGCAACACAACAGGTATTTGAAGTGGTTTGCTGTTGCCGCTACAGTAGGGATGCTCCTTATATTACTAGGTGGGGCTCTCGTTACCAAAACAGATAGTGGCCTAGGCTGTGGTCGAAACTGGCCTGATTGTAATGGATCTCTTATTCCAAAGGAGATTACACCAGAAGTCCTTATTGAATTCTCACATCGTCTCGTAACAGGAGTTGTATCTATTTCAATTCTTGTATTAACCGTTTGGACATGGCGTAAGCTCGGACATATTCGCGAAGTAAAACTATTAGGTTTCTTAGCAATGTTTTTCTTAATCGCGCAAGCTCTTATTGGAGCAGCTCAAGTATTATGGGGGCAAGGTGATTTCATCTTAGCACTTCATTTTGGGATATCTCTGATTTCCTTTGCTGCGGTTCTTCTTCTCTCTATGATTGTATTTGAAGTCGATCGGAAATTTGATGCCGATAACGTATTTATCGGTAAAAAGTTACGTTGGCATACAATTGCTGTCACAATTTATTCTTATTTAGTCGTTTATACTGGGGCGCTAGTTCGTCATACAGATTCGAGCTTAATTTGTCCTGATTGGCCATTTTGCTATAATGAAACACCATTAGCACCCCCGAATAATATGTATGAATGGGTGCAAATGGGACATCGATTAGCTGTTCTTATTATTTTCATTTGGATTGCATACATAACTTGGCACGCTGTAAAGGAATATAAACATCAACGTGTTATATACTATGGATGGATAATTGCCTTTACTATAGTAGTTTTACAAGTTATTGCAGGTATGTTAGTAGTCCTTACTAAACTGAATTTAACGGTAGCTTTACTGCATTCATTATTTATTTCCCTTTTATTCGGTTTATTATGCTATATGATCATGCTAGTTGCTCGAAGTAATTATAATGAGAAAAAGAAATAGCCCATTAAAAAAGATTCGCCACCAACGATGTGTCGAATCTTTTTTCTATGACAATTTTGGTTTCTTCATAGCTTCTATAATTCCAACAATGAAGATAATCATGGACACTAGTGCATAATCCTAAAAAAATGTTGGAAAAGAAATGTCAAAATATAGACAAATTAACGTTACGAGTCGGTATAATAATAATTTATCGCTTACACACAATAACAAAGGTTATATAGATGCTAATAAAAGCATCTATATAACCTTTTTTCACGACTATTTATTCAATTTCAATTAATAGATCCCCTGTTGAAATGGCATCTCCTGCACTTGCGTATACCTCTTTAACAATACCATCTTTAGGTGCTTGTACAGTTGTTTCCATTTTCATAGCTTCTGTAATTAACAGGTGATCACCACGTTTAACAGGACTACCTTTAGAAACAACAACTTTCAGCACAGTACCTGGCATTGTAGCACCGATTTGGTTTGGATTGCTTGGATCGGCTTTTAATGCTAGATTACCATCAACTTCAACTGTCATATCCTGAATCACCAATTCACGCGATTGTCCATTAAGCTCAAAGTAAAGGACACGTGTTCCATTGTGTTGTGGTTCCCCGATTGAAACGAGTTTAATAATCAATGTTTTGCCTTTTTCAATTTCGACCTCAATAATTTCTCCAAGCTTTAAGCCATATAAGAATGTCGGTGTGTCAAGAACTGAAATATTGCCAAAGGATTCTGCTGTTTTCGCATATTCCTCAAAGACTTTTGGGTAAAGTGCATAAGCTAGTACATCTTTTTTCGTAACTGGACGATTTAACTTTTCCTCTAGTACAGCCTCTAATTGATCAAACTGAATAGGCTCTAATAATTCTCCTGGACGAACTGTAATTGCTTCACGATCTTTTAACACTACTTGTTGTAATGCCTCTGGGAACCCGCCATGTGGCTGCCCAAGATAACCTTGGAAGAATTCAATCACAGAATCTGGGAAGTCAATCGTTTTTCCTCTTGTTAAGACCGTATTTTCGTCTAGATCATTTTGCACCATAAATAAAGCCATATCACCTACCACTTTTGAAGATGGTGTAACTTTAACAATATCTCCAAATAGTAGATTTACACGGGAATACATGCGTTTCACTTCTTCCCATCGATCACCAAGCCCTACAGCTTTTGCTTGCTGCTGTAAGTTACTATACTGACCACCAGGCATCTCATGCACATAAATCTCAGAATGTGGGCTGATCATGCCACTTTCAAAATCTTTATAGTATTTACGAACATCTTCCCAGTAGTACGATAATTTTTCTAATGCATCGATATCTGCTCGTACCTCACGCTTGCCGCCTTTCATTGCATAGTACAAGGAGTTTGCACTCGGTTGAGATGTTAGGCCTGCCATAGATCCAAGCGCTGTATCAATAATATCAACACCTGCTTCTATCGCTTTAGCGTATAAGTAAATTCCATTGCCACTAGTATCATGTGTATGCAAGTGGATTGGCAGACTTGTCGTCTCTTTTAACTCAGAAATTAAACGGTACGCCGCTTCTGGTTTCAATAAACCAGCCATATCTTTAATAGCTAAAATATGGGCGCCAGCTGCTTCAAGCTCTTTCGCCATATCCTTATAGTATTGCACCGAATATTTCACACGGCTGTCATCGAGGATATCCCCTGTATAACAGATTGCCGCTTCAGCAATTTTTCCTGATTGACGCACAGCATCTATTGCTACTTCCATGCCTTTAATCCAATTCAAGCTATCGAAAATACGGAATACATCAATTCCTGATGAAGCTGATTCAGCGATAAATTCTCGGATTAGATTGTCAGGATAGTTTGTATAACCAACAGCATTAGCTCCACGCAGTAACATCTGGAATA
The DNA here is from genome assembly GCF_029916965.1 of Lysinibacillus sp. 1 U-2021. Taxonomy (NCBI): domain Bacteria; kingdom Bacillati; phylum Bacillota; class Bacilli; order Caryophanales; family Bacillaceae; genus Lysinibacillus; species Lysinibacillus sp. 1 U-2021. The sequence continues at coordinate 1,646,851 of NZ_CP123966.1, read as the reverse complement.
GCACATTCGGCACTTGCTCACGCAGTTTCGCTAGTCGCTCCCATGGATCTTCTTTTAAGAAGCGATACGCTACATCGAATGTTGCACCGCCCCACATTTCCAGCGAGAATAACTGATGCATCATGCGAGCTGTTGCATCTGCAATTTGATACATATCCTGAGAACGAACACGTGTTGCAAGTAGAGATTGGTGTGCATCACGGAATGTAGTATCTGTAAGTAGTACGTCTTCCTGTGCTAAAATCCACTGCACTAAGCCATCTGCTCCCTGTGTATCTAAAATTTGCTTTGTACCTGCTGGAGGTACAATTAAAGGATCAATTTTAGGTTGGTTTGGCTGAACAAAGATAGGTTTTGACTTCTTCTCTACACCAGGGAAGCCATTTAAGGTCACATTCCCTATGTAGCTTAACAGCTTTGTTCCACGGTCTTTACGCACAGGGAACTCGAAAAGCTCTGGTGTTGTATCAATAAAGCTAGTATCAAAGGCACCTGATAAAAACTTCTCATGTGTCACCACATTATTTAAAAACGGAATATTTGTTTTAACGCCACGAATACGGAATTCTTTTAAATTACGATCCATTTTCGCAGCAGCTTCTTTAAAGTTCATACCCGAAGTGGAAATTTTCACCAACAAAGAGTCGTAGTATGGTGTTACGACAGCACCCTGGAACCCATTCCCAGCATCTAATCGCACGCCAAAACCACCACTTGAACGGTAAACCATTAACTTTCCTGTATCTGGCATAAAGTCATTTGCAGGGTCTTCTGTTGTCACACGGGCTTGAATGGCATAGCCAATCATTGGCATATCTTCTTGCTTTGGCATATGAATTTCTTCACTGTGAAGTCCATAGCCTGCCGCTACCTTAATTTGGGCATGGACGATATCAACACCTGTAATCATTTCTGTAATTGTATGTTCTACTTGAATGCGAGGGTTTACCTCGATGAAATAAAAATCGTCTCCTGCGACTAAAAATTCCACTGTCCCTGCATTTATGTACGAGACATTCTTCATTAATTTCACAGCAGCATCGCAAATACGATTTCTTAACTCTTGTGAAATCGAATGAGATGGCGCAATTTCTACCACTTTTTGATGACGACGCTGAATTGAGCAATCACGCTCATATAAATGCACAATATTGCCATGTTTATCGCCAATAATTTGTACTTCAATGTGTTTGGGTTTTATGATTGCTTTTTCTACATATACTTCATCGGAACCAAAAGCAGCCTTTGCCTCAGATTTTGCTCTTTCATAGGAGGAAGCAAGATCCTCTGGCGTATGGACTAGACGCATCCCTCGACCACCACCGCCAAGTGCTGCCTTAATCATAACTGGATAGCCATAATTGCTAGCAAACGTCTCGACCTCTGCTAGATCGGCTACTGGGCCATCTGTACCAGGAATAACAGGAATCTCAGCCGCAATGGCTTGAGAACGTGCTTTGACCTTATCTCCGAACATATCTAAATGCTGAGAAGTTGGTCCGATAAAGACAATGCCCTCTTCCTCACAGCGACGTGCAAATTCCACGTTTTCTGATAAAAAACCATACCCTGGATGAATCGCATCAACATCTGCATCTTTTGCGATGGCAATAATACCTTCAATATCTAAATAAGCATCGATTGGTTTCTTGCCAGCTCCCACTAAATAAGCTTCATCTGCCTTAAAGCGATGAAAAGCACCACTATCTTCTCTTGAATAGATGGCAACAGTTTGGATATTCAGCTCCGTACAAGCACGGAAAATACGAATTGCAATTTCTCCTCGATTGGCTACGAGAATTTTGTTGATTGATTCCATAGGTATCCCCCTTTATGATTGTGTTTTTTTCCTCTCTACCTTTTCAAACATAGAAACATTGATCAATATTCCCATCGCTAAAGATAGAATGATTATAGATGTACCGCCATAGCTTATAAAAGGTAACGTTACACCGGTTAACGGGATTAACCCGGTTACACCCCCAAGATTAATAAACGACTGCCAGCCTATCCAGCTCGCAATACCAGCCGCAATCATGCGTGCCAATGGATCTTTTGTTCGCAATGCAATAGAAAAACCTTTATATACAATAAATCCTAAACCACCTAGGACAATTAAAACTCCCCATATTCCTAATTCCTCCATAATAATTGCCATAATAAAATCTGTTTGTGGTTCAGGTAAGTAACCTAGTTTTTGAATGGATTGACCTAGACCACGTCCCTCTAAGCCGCCTCCGCCAATGGCATAATAACTATTCACCACTTGATGACCACTACCATCCTCATATTCAAACGGATTTAAGTAAGATAATATCCGTCCTTTTCGATTTCCTGTTAGTAGCTCTCCCTTAAATACCCATAGAATACCAAGAATAGCTGTACCAAATGCACCTAATACACCGAAAAATTTCCAAAATGTTTTAAATGGAATACCACTTGAAGCTACCACTGAAACAGCAATACCACATAGAATAATGACTGCTCCTAAGTCTGTTTCAAAGGCTACCCCAGCAACTACTAAAATCCATAGAAAAATTGGATAAAAAATTTCAGTAGGTTGTAGCTTTTCAAACGTATATTTTTGCGCTTTTCGATAAAAAGCAGCTGCAAAATATAAAATTATAAATAGTTTCGCATACTCCGAAGGCTGGAAATTCCCTAATCCTGGGATAGCAATCCAACTTTGAGAGCCTACTTCATCTGCCCCATGACCAAATAATTTTAACCATGTGAATAACACCGCCAATACGACCGTTAGTAACAACATAATATTCTTATTCGCATAATGTTTATATGGGAAAAAGGCGGTCACTATAAAGCCGAGGAAAGCCACCATTAAATTAGTCACTTGTTTTTGATAAAAATAATCAGGTGCCTGTTCTTTCTGTGCAATAGCAACCATCATACTTGAACTGTAAATCATTATTAACCCAAATAAACTTAATAATAGGACCGTAAAAAATAAGGGGTAATCAAAATTTTGTGCATAGCGTTTTAAGTATTGTCTCATTGGAAAACCTCGTTCTAGTAAAAAAACTCAAAGCGCAAAGAAGCGTTTGAGTTTTTCTTTTTATTTGTCTGTATACGCGTCGTGTAGTACAGAAAGTTCCTTCTCGAGTGAATCGAGAATTTCTTTGCCTTTTTCACGTTCAATCAATCCAAGCTTCACAGCAAAGTCAATTTCACGTGATAGACCGAACATTTGTGTATCTAATACTTCCTCATATAAAGGGCATTGTGGCATTGTTAAATGATCCATTTGTACTCGAATAAGGCGAGCAATCTTATCTGCATCAGCAACTAATAGCTCCAAAGCCTTCTCTTGAAAAGAAGTTTGTGATTTCGTATCCATGAGGACGCCCCCATTATCTGATATTTCTTCGATTCTATCTTAATAAAGTTTATCTTTTAGTCGATAAAAATGCAAGTGTCTTCATTGGAAAATAGAGATTTCGAATTATATTTCTTTATTATCTCTAGGCATTAGCGTTATACTATGTCATGGATATACAAGATTTGAGGAGGATTTCTATTATGGAAACAATAATTCCTATCACAGGTGCAGTCACATACCAACTAACATTAGATCCTACTGTGTGGATTTTCGATGATCGTAAATTAGATTTAAACACTTACTTCACTACTCAAAATGTTGAGGAAGATGCTGACGTCAAATATATGCGTGAAGTAGGAGCACACTGGTCACGTGAAATTATGGAAGGAGCAACATTCCCACCTACATTAAAATCAGAAAGGAAATTTGACCGTAAAGGAATGGAGACAGGTACATTTGGTATCGAATTAAGTCATTTCTTGAAAAATGCTGAAATTAAACCAGAAGCGACAACAATCGTCTTAACTTGCAAAGATGGGCAAGAATATCCTTTCACAATTGAAGAAGCTTATACACTTATTTTAAAATATAGCCAAGACGGTAAGCCTCTTTTAGAAGACGGTCCAATCCATGTATTACTAAGAGACGGTTCAAATATTGACAATCCTATTAAAAACGTATCAGCCATTCGCGCTGAATAGGAGGGAATGCAATGCGCGTTAAATGCGTTATTTGCGATACGATTCATAATTTAGATGATAATTTACCTTTAGCCAAAAAATTGCGTAATCGACCAATTCATACTTATATGTGCAATATTTGTCATGATCGCATTTCGGAAAATACTGTAGCACGAATGGAAACAGGCAATTTCCGTTTTTATCGTACTTCACCCCAGATGGATAAAGAATTTTAACTAAAGAACAGATTAAAAAGAGGTGCCTCTATTTTGAGACACCTCTTTTTTCTACTATGCATTATTTTTAATAATCGTCTTTTCAACTAATTCTACAACTTGATACATAATGGTAGCAAAAAAGGCAATGATCAGAAGTGACATAAGGACAAGGTTAAAATTAAATACTTGGAAGCCATAGATAATTAAATAACCAAGTCCTTTTGAAGCTACTAAAAATTCCCCTACAATAACCCCTACCCATGATAAACCAACATTCACTTTCAAGGTCGAAATGATCGTAGGAAATGAGGCAGGCAAAATGACCTCACGAAAGATTTGCCATCTTGTCGCTCCAAAGGTTTGTAAAACCTTACTATAATTTGGATCGACACCTTTAAATGCCGTATATACAACAATCGTTGTAATAATGATGGATATTAATGCACCCATAGCTATGATGGAAAAATAACCTGGACCGAGTGCAACAATCAAAATCGGACCAAGTGCAACTTTTGGCATCGCGTTTAAAATTACTAAATAGGGATCGAGTACTTTTGATAGTAACGGAGACCACCACAAGACAACAGCTATCAATGTTCCTAATAAAGTCCCCGCTAAAAAGCCAATTACGGTCTCCATTAATGTAACACTCACATGCAATGTTAAAGAACCATCGCTGACTTTTTCAATAAATGTATGCCATACATGAGTTGGCGAGCTAAAAATTAACCGATCAATCCATTCTAATCTTGAAAGCAGCTCCCATCCTCCAAAGAATAGCAGTAAAATAATAAGCTGATACACTCGAACATAGCGTTTTTCTTTTTTTAACAATTGCTGATATTGCTTAAATAATGTATTATCCAAGGCTCTCCAGCTCCTTCCAAATAGTTTGGAAAATATCTGCATAGGCTGGATGCTGTCTTACATCAAAAGGTGATAGTTCATTAAGGGCTTTAGGAATTTCAAACACCTTGTGAACTGTCCCCGGATTTGCAGAAAATAGAACTACACGCTCACTCATTGCGATTGCCTCACCAATATCATGTGTCACAAGAATAGCAGTCTTCTTATAAGTTTTTAATGTTTCCACCACTAAATCCTCAAGCTTTAATTTCGACTGATAATCTAATGCAGAAAATGGTTCATCTAATAATAAAATTTTCGGGTTTACAGCTAAGGTACGGGCAAGGGCGACACGTTGCCTCATACCCCCTGATAATTCTCGAGGATAATTATTCCCCACATGCGGTAATCCTACTTCCTGTAATAACGCATTGGCCGTTACTTTATGTGTTTTATGACTTTTCTCCATTATTTTCAAGCCAATTGTGACATTTTCTTCAATGGTCTTCCAGGGAAATAAATAATCCTGCTGAAGCATATAGCCAATGCTTGATTGATTACTTGCTGATAGCTTTTCACCATCTATATAAACATTGCCTTCAGTGGCAGGGAATAATCCTGCAATAATTGATAATAATGTGGTTTTACCGCAGCCACTCGGCCCAATAAACGAAACAAACTCTCCTTCATGAATGGCTAAACTGATATCACGTAATACTTCCTTTGCCTGTGTACTTGAAAAATAACTATGGTGAATATTCTCCAGCTGTAAAAATTCCATATTACTCAGCAGCCTTTTTGGCAAAAGTAGTGTTCACAAGTTTTCCATACTCCACTCGTTGAGGAAGTTCACCTGCTTCCTCCATAATTGTTTGCAAGTTATCCCACTCTCCTTCATCAAGGATTGGGTCAGTAGCATAAGAGCCTTGTGCTTTATATCGCTCAATTACAGTTTCAATTATCTCTATATCCACATTTTCAAAATACGGTTGAATAATCTTTGCTACGTCAGCAGCACTCTCATTTTGCACAAAATCCTGTGCTCGTTTCAATGCATCTGTAAAAGCTTGAACAGTTGAAGATTCATCCTTTAAATAACTACTTTTGGCCATAAAGGACGTGTAAGGAAGATTACCAGACTCCGTTCCAAACGAAGCTACAATATAACCTTTTCCTTCTTTCTCAAAGACACTCGCAGTAGGTTCAAATAATTGAACATAGTCACCAGTACCTGATGCAAAAGCAGTAGCAATGTTGGCAAAATCAATATTTTGAATGAGCGTTAAATCATTTACAGGGTCGATGCCATGTTTTTTCAGCACGAATTCACCTGCCATTTGTGGCATTCCACCTTTACGTTGCCCCAAAAACGTTGAGCCCTTCAATTGATCCCACGAAAAATTATCTATCTTATCTCTTGCCACTAAAAAGGTACCATCCGTTTGTGTTAACTGTGCAAAATTTTGAATAGGATCATTTGCACCTTGTAATGTGACATAAATAGACGTCTCCGACCCAACTAAAGCTATATCAATTCCATCTGACAGTAACGCCGTCATCGTTTTATCGCCACCTGCAATCGTTTGTAGCTCAACTGAAAGACCCTCCTCCTCGAAGAAACCTTTCTCAAGTGCTACATATTGAGGCGCATAGAAAATTGAACGAGTTACTTCTCCTACTTTGACTTTTTCTAGCTCTGCTTTATTACATGCCGTCAAAGAAAGGAGTAACAAAGCAATGACACCTAATAATAAACCTTTTGTAAGCCAACGCATTCCCTTTCCTCCTTGATGTGTTGAAAATAAGCCTATCGACATTAACTTATTCACATAAGAAGATTTCGGTGCCTATCATTTTTTAATTTGTGTAGAGTGTGGGTGTTTTCTTCAGCTTGACTACAGGGAAAACGTACAAAAAAACAGCCTTAGCATTAAAACCGCTAAGACTGTTTATAACAGATAAAAAGTTCTTATTATAAAGTACGTAATTGTTATTGATTGGTAGCTTGTTGCTCTTCTCTTTTTTCACGCCAAAGTCTTGTTTTATAGACAATTAGAATTAAGGCCGCTACAATCAGACCTTCAATCATTGGTAAGAATAGGGCGAAGAATGTAAGCATGATACAACCTAAAAATAGGAACGCATAAATAATAATATTTTGAGATAACTTTAATTTCTTGGCAAAGCCTAGTTTATAGACAATGGCAGAAAGTACAAATACAAGAAGAAATACAACATAACCTGCTATTTCATAGCTTGGTAAATTTTCATATAAAAATCTAGTGATACCAGCCATTCTCCCATAAACTCGTGTTGTTTCATCTGTACCTGCCTGTGCAGCAACTTGAATAACATTTAGTTCACCCAATAAAGCGGACTTCAGATCCAAGACTCCTCTTCCTTTCGTGGAAGCAAAAAATTATTGTTCAGCGTTTTTTAGTTTTTTCGCTATTCTTTCACGTTCATTTTTATCTAGAATTTGTTTACGAAGGCGAATAGATTCTGGAGTGATTTCTAAATACTCATCATCATTTAAGAACTCTAATGCTTCTTCTAGTGTTAATAGACGTGGCTTTTTAATAACGTTTGTTGCATCTTTTGTCGCAGAACGAACATTCGTTTTTTGCTTCATTTTTGTTATGTTTACAGTGATATCATTATCACGTGTATTTTCACCAACAATCATACCTTCATAAATTTCAGTACCTGGCTCAACAAATAGTGTACCACGGTCCTCTACCTGCATCATACCATAAGTTGTCGATTTACCAGTTTCCATTGATACAAGAACACCTTGGTGACGTCCACCAATACGGCCTGGAATATATGGTTGGTAACAATCGAATGTATGGTTAATGATACCGAAACCTTTCGTCATAGACATGAATTCTGTTGTATATCCAATTAAACCACGTGCAGGAACAAGGAATGTTAAACGTACTTGGCCATTGCCATTGTTCACCATATCCAACATTTCACCTTTACGCGTACCAATCGATTCAATAACCGAACCTACATTTTCTTCTGGAACATCAATTTGTACACGTTCAAATGGTTCACATTTTACACCATCAATTTCACGAATGATAACTTGAGGTTTTGATACTTGTAGTTCAAAGCCTTCACGGCGCATATTTTCAATAAGAATTGATAAATGTAGCTCACCACGTCCAGAAACCGTCCATGCATCTGGTGAATCTGTATCTTCTACACGTAGAGATACGTCCGTTTGAAGTTGCGAACGTAAACGCTCTTCTACTTTACGAGCAGTTACCCATTTCCCTTCACGACCTGCAAACGGTGAATTATTCACTAAGAAAGTCATTTGTAATGTTGGCTCGTCTATACGTAATGGTGTTAAAGCTTCTTGATGTTCCACCGGACATACTGTTTCCCCAACGTTGATGTCTTCCATACCTGAAACAGCAATTAAGTCACCAGCTTTAGCTGATTGGATTTCTTCACGTTTTAAACCAAAGAAACCAAATAGTTTCGTTACACGGAATTGTTTCACAGTCCCATCTAACTTCATTAAAGCAACTTGTTGCCCTACTTCAATTGTTCCGCGGAATACGCGTCCAATCCCAATACGACCAACATAATCATTGTAGTCAAGTAATGCCACTTGGAATTGTAATGGATCTGCTGAGTTGTCTACTGGTGCAGGAATTGCTTCAATTACCTTTTCAAATAGACATTGCATATTTTCTTCTTGTTTTGCTGGATCAGCATCAAGAGAAGCTGTACCGTTTACACCTGATGCATACACAACAGGGAAATCTAATTGATCATCATCAGCGCCTAGCTCGATGAATAATTCTAATACTTCATCTACTACTTCTAAAGGACGAGCTGAATCTTTATCAACTTTGTTTACAACTACAATCGGTGTTAACTTTTGTTCCAACGCTTTTTTCAGTACAAAGCGTGTTTGCGGCATACAACCCTCATACGCATCGACAACTAGTAAAACGCCATCTACCATTTTTAAAATACGTTCTACCTCACCACCGAAGTCGGCGTGTCCAGGCGTATCAAGGATGTTAATACGAGTTCCGTTATAGTTTACTGCAGTATTTTTTGCTAAAATTGTAATACCACGTTCGCGTTCAATATCATTAGAGTCCATTGCACGTTCTTCAACATGTTCGTTTGAACGGAATGTACCTGATTGTTTTAATAATTGGTCGACTAAAGTAGTTTTACCATGGTCAACGTGGGCGATAATTGCGATATTGCGAAGATCTTGACGTAAGTTTGTCATTATTCCACTCCATATTCTTTTTTCGAATGTTTAACTGTGATATTATAGCACAAGAAGGATAGAAATGTCCTTATTAGAATTTCCATCATTCTAAAAAATATATTTGATCGACAAATTTTTTATATAGGAGGCTAGGCTATGAATCGTGCAAAAATCGTAATGGCCATCTATGCATTGGCAGCTGTATTAGCAATGTGTTCTATCGGCTACTCTGTTGCAGCTAGTAATGTATTTGGTGTAATAGCTGGTATTGTGGCTACTTGTGTCATTTTCATGACAGCCTTTAAAATGAAGCGTAAACTACGTGCGCAAGGATTACTTTAAAGAACATAAAAAGGAGCTGTCTAATAAATAGACGGCTCCTTTTTATTCATATGGCACTATATATTTTTCTAATAATTCTTTATGAATAGCGGGATTAGCAATAATAAATGTATCCTGATGAAGGAAATCAAAGCCTTCACCATGTAGATTTGTAGCAACTGCTCCAACTTCCTGAGCAATGATGGTCCCTCCTGCAATATCCCATGGCGCTAAACGCATAGAGACATAGGCATCTAATTTGCCACTTACAACAAATGCAATTTCCATTGCTGCGGAGCCATAGGACCGAGTACCGCGGACTTTTCGAACCATATCAATCACCTTTTCATGGTGAATATGTCGATTAGGTGCGACCCAATGTGCATTTATGCCAATGACAGACTCCTCCATTGTAACAGACTGTAGTTTACGCAATGGTGAATCATTATACCATGCCCCTTGCCCCTCTATGGCACTAAATAAATCCTCCCGCATGACATCAAATATGTAACCTAACTTTCCTACGCCATTGACAAAAATACCGATAGAAATCATAAAATGACGATGCTGTTTAACAAAATTCATCGTTCCATCAATTGGATCAATAATCCAAACTACACCATCTAGTGATTTAACCTGTTCGCCCATTCCTTCTTCCCCTAGAATTTTGTGGGTTGGATCAAAGGCTTTAATTTGCTCAATAAAGAATAACTCCGTCTCTCGATCAATATTAGTAACGAGGTCATTTGCACCTGATTTTGTCTCAATTACTAGATTATACGAAAAAGCCTCCCGAATACGTCGCCCAGCTTCAAAAATAATATCTTTTGCAAATTTATCAATTTGTTGTAAATCCACTCATAACCCACCCTTCGAATATAAGAAAAGGCCTTTTATATAAATCGCTCTCGTATGTTTATGCTACCTTTTCCCACTACATCACAACTTTTGCTATATAAAACCTAGTACTACCTTATGATATAATTTCTATTTTACCCTTTGTCACAATAAAAATCACCTGCTGTCGGAATATTCAGCAAGTGATTTTTTAAATGGGTATTAGATTTTGATTACGCATAGGCGTGCAAACTTTCAAGTTCCATCTGAATTTCTGCCAGACGTTTTTTACTTTTTTCAATTTCCATGTCATTTTTTTCATTCATTGCTGCAAAGAGTGAAGCTAATTCATAATCTAATTCTAATTGTAAAATGTGCTCATATTGCTTTTCAATGTCAACTTTACGTATAATTTTTACGAACGGTTTCATAAAAAACACTTCCTTTTTTAAATTTTTTTACAAAAACTTTGCTCATTTGATAAAGTTCTTGTTATAAGATTTTTTCCCAAATTCAGCGTAAAATAAACCTTATAAAACGAAAGGAGTAAAATAAAATTGCCAAAAATAAAGTGGACAAACAAAGACTTTAAAGTTTTTACAATAGACGGTTTAGAACAGAGAATGGATGCTTTAAATTTACATGTACGTCCAAAATTTAATTCGCTAGGTGAAGATTTTTCAGCATATTTCTCTAGCCAATTAGGTGAAGAATTCTTCCCGCATGTGGCTAAACATGCTCGAAGAACCGTTAACCCTCCAAAAGATAGCTGGGTTGCCTTCGCCCCTTATAAAAGAGGTTATAAATCATTGCCTCACTTTCAGATTGGTCTATGGCACACACATTTATTCATCGTCTTAGCTATTATTTATGAAGCGCCTCAAAAAAATGTTATGGCTGAGCGTTTACTAGCTCATAAATCTTTAATTGAGCAGCTTCCCGATGATTTTATCGTGTCAGGAGACCATATGTCCCCTGAGGCTGTTTCTCTCGAAGAGGCAAGAGAAGACAAGCTTGAAGAACTGCTTATTCGCCTACGAGATGTCAAAAAGGGTGAGTTCTTAATTGGGCGTCATATTCCAAAAGAACAAGCAACCAAACTAACAGTAAGCGAATTACATCAATTAACAGAAGACACATTTAACAGCTTACTTCCTCTTTACAATATTATTGTTGGAAAATAGGCTAACCTTATAAAGTTTTTTATTGATGTAGTTTATGCAATATGTCGTTTTTTAACACAAAAAAATAAAGAGTGGATGTGAGTTGATCTCACATCCACTTTTTTTAACGGCCATTTCTTGGGGTAACTTTTATAATCATTCCATCCTCGGCTTCCTTTGTTTGTTTTACAACTGGATAGCTAATGTAGCCACTCGCCTCTTCAAATTCGCGAAAAATTGATTTTTCCTCCGCTTGGGAAGGAACAATCTCTTTAAAACGTCGATATTTAGCTAGCATAACTTCACGCTTGATGCCTTTTTCATAAGCTTTCTCAATTCCCTCAAAGAATTGAACAACATCCACAATCTCCTCTGTGGACCAATCAGTTGAAAACGGATAAGAGTATTCCATTCGACAAAACCACCTTTACGTTATTGCCCCCATTTTAACCGTATACTTTCAGCTTCTGCAACCATTCGCTTAATAAGGTCATCAACGGTTGGGATATCGTGAATCATTCCAGTCACTTGTCCAGCCCAGCCAAAGCCTTGATCCTTATCACCATCGTAAATAAAGCGTTTATTTGCTGAACCACTTATAAATTCTTTCAACGCCTCATATGTTGGTGTCTTTTCCTCAATTTCCAAAATCTTTTCAGTAAATTCATTGCGTAATGCACGAGCTGGTGCACCAATCGAGCGCTTAATAATGGTTGTATCTGCCTCAGTACTTGCAACTAGTGCCTCTTTATAAGCCTCTGAAGCATCAACACACTCTCGTGTTGCTATAAAACGAGTGCCCATTTCAATGCCTTCAGCTCCCAATGCATGAGCAGCCATCCAGCCCCGTCCATCGCCAACTCCGCCAGAAGCAATGACAGGAATACTTACACTATCAACAACTTGGGGAACAAGAACCATTGTACCGACATCATCACGCCCCAGATGACCGCCACCTTCTTGACCCACTACCATTACAGCATCTGCCCCAAGCTGTTCAGCCTTTTGAGCTTGTCTACGAGCAGCTACAAGGACTAATTTTTTTATCGCTGTGCCTGCCAGCAAATTAAATATAGGCGCTGGATTCCCCCCCGTCATTGTAACAACTGGAACTTCTTCTTCGATTGCCACACGCACCATATCCTCATAGCCTGTACCATGCATACCAATCGCAAAATTTACGCCAAATGGTTTATCTGTTAATGTTCTTACCTTATGGATCTCTGCTCGTAATAATTCAGGATCTCGTAAACTCATAGCCGTTATTTGCCCTAAACCACCAGCATTCGACACCGCTGCAGCTAAATCAGCATATGCTAAATAGGCTAATCCCCCTTGAATAATTGGATATTTAACCTGTAAAAGATCCGTCACACGTGTATTCCAATTCATAGTACCTCCCCTTTCGTACAATACTATTTTCTCGGTATCCTGAAAAAAATCCTTTTATTTTTTTAGGAAAAGCCTATTTTTTCGTGTCGTTAGGTGCTATAATTCATTTGTTTTCTTAGATATTATAAAGTGAGGTGGTACCTGCGTTGTCACAATTAGAGACTCCATTGTTCGACGTATTACTAAAACATCGGAACAGACATCCCATTCAGTTCCATATTCCAGGCCATAAGAAAGGGCAAGGGATGGATCCTGCTTTCCGAGAATTCGTCGGCGACAACGTTTTATCAATCGATTTAATTAATATTGCTCCACTAGACGATTTACATTCACCAAAGGGTGCTATAAAAGAAGCGCAAAACTTAGCAGCTGAAGCCTTTGGTGCTGATCATACATTCTTTTCCGTTCAAGGTACTAGTGGCGCCATCATGACGATGATTCTGACCGTCGTCGGTCCAGGTGATAAAATTCTAGTGCCACGGAATGTTCATAAATCTATTATGTCGGCGATTGTATTCGCTGGTGCCATTCCAATTTTTATTCATCCTGAAGTTGACAGCGAATATGGGATTTCTCATGGCATATCCCCTGAAGCTGTTGAAAAAGCATTAAATGCTTACCCAGATACAAAAGCAGTACTTGTTATTAATCCAACATATTTTGGCTTTACAGCTGATTTAAAGCGTATTGTGGAGATTGCTCATGACCGTAATATTCCGGTAGTAGTAGATGAAGCGCATGGTGTACACATAAAATTCCATGATGACCTTCCATATTCAGCTATGGAAGCAGGTGCTGACATGGCAGCAACAAGCGTTCATAAGCTTGGTGGCTCCATGACACAAACGTCTATTTTAAATGTACGTGAGGGTCTTGTTTCTGCAAAACGTGTACAAGCTGTATTTTCTATGTTAACAACTACATCGACATCCTATCCATTACTTGCTTCACTTGACACAGCTCGACGTCAGCTAGCCATTCATGGATACGATTTAATTGACGATGCATTACGTTTAGCAAAGGATGCTCGTAAACGTATCAATCAAATCCCACATTTAAAGTGTGCAGGTAAGGAAAAGTTACATTCTTCTGCAACTTATGATATGGATCCATTAAAACTTCTGATTAGTGTGAAAGATTTAGGTATTTCTGGTCATCGAGCTGAGGAATGGTTGCGTTATAATGCCAATATTGAAGTCGAATTGTCTGACCTTTATAATATCTTATGTTTAGTGACTTTAGGAGATACAAAAAAGGAAATTAATCTTTTAATAAATGCGTTAACTCGTATGTCTAAAGCATTTGATTCTGAAGCGGCTATAACAGAGGCTTTGGTAAATGTTCCAGAAATTCCAGCTCTTGCCATGTCTCCACGTGATGCTTTTTATGCAGATACAGAAGTCGTTCCTCTTGCAGAAGCAGATAACTGTATTTGTGCAGAATTTATTATGGTATATCCTCCTGGGATTCCTATTTTTATTCCCGGGGAAATAATTACTCAAGAAAATATTCATTATATTCAAATGAATATTGAAGCAGGTTTACCCGTTCAAGGACCAGAGGATACAACATTAAAAACAATTCGTGTTATCAAAGAACGTAAGCCAATTTTCTAAAAAATAAAAGCTAGCTCTTCAATAAGATGGGCTAGCTTTTATATTTATAAAATACAGATTAGTAAACATTCTCTTCATTACAAAATCGCTATAATAGAATATTATCTGAAGTATTTTTTTAGTTGATTTTCACAATGACTAACCGCTTCTAGAAATAACTAATTATTACAACAAAAGGGTTGTTCCTATCTTTTTTGGGAAAGCTCCTTTTTCCACAAAGCACGATTCTATTATAAAAATAAATACACAAATAAAGGGCAGAAGAAAGCTCCGATAACAGCCGTTAAGCCCATTGATAAGGAACCCACTGATAATTCCTGTTCCCCATATTCTCTTAATTTCACAAGACCTACCCCATGTGAGGCACTTCCTACTGCCACTCCCCTACTCACAGCAGAGTCGATTTTACCATACTTAATGACTAACGGTCCGATAATGGCCCCTACAAACCCTGCAATCATAACGAAAACAGCCGTTAAAGGAGGAATGCCCCCAATCGTTTCGCTCACCTG
Source organism: Lysinibacillus sp. 1 U-2021 (assembly GCF_029916965.1). Taxonomy (NCBI): domain Bacteria; kingdom Bacillati; phylum Bacillota; class Bacilli; order Caryophanales; family Bacillaceae; genus Lysinibacillus; species Lysinibacillus sp. 1 U-2021. The sequence goes on along the minus strand of NZ_CP123966.1, from coordinate 1,631,683 downwards.
CATTCCAACAGGCGTTGTTAATGATTTAGGTAAGGCTGTCAGCATCCAGCTTGGTTCTACACTGATCCATTTTAGTAACACAAAAATTGTCACTAAGCCTGTTATCATGCCGATTACAAGTCCTGATAAAATAGAATACTTATATTTCATAATAATTGCCCGTTGATTATAGAGAGGATATGCAAGTGCCACAACAGCTGGCCCAAGCATTTTCTGAAGCCATTCCCCACCTTGCATATAAGTTGAATATGGAATATCAAACACAAGTAAAATCACTGCACTGACAATCGTAGTCGTGACCAAGGGAATCATGATAGGATGGGGAAATCGTTGATAGAGCTTTGTAAATAAAATAAACATGATGATGGTGCTAAGGACAACCGTTACTTCAATCAACAGTCAATTCCCCCTTTCCTTCTTCTCCCGTAATTTTCGTACCTTCCTTTTTCGCCAATTCTCTTTTTTCAATGAGTTGTGTCAGCAATCCTGTTACATAAATAGAGATTAATGTACTAGCAATAACTGCTAGAATTATGAGCAGACCAGTGATTGACATGAGCTCTGGATAATCAATAACACCTACAGTTGCTGGAATGAAAAACAACGTTAAGATGCCAATTAAAAAACCTGCTCCATCTTGTATATATTCGACCTTAATAATTTTAAAATTGAGTGAAAGTGCTAATAAAAGTAAGCCAATGACACTTCCTGGAAGAGGTATGTGCAAATAAGAAACAATGCCAACCCCCATGTAATAGAAAATAGTAAGTATACCAATTTGCACAATAATCCGAACAACTCGTAACAACAACGCAGCAAAATTTTCGTTCAACATTTCGCCACTTTTCACCCCCTATATCGTTCATTCTACATCTGTAGGAATTTTCTGTCTATTATAATTTTATAAAAATAACAATCAAATGGAGAAATATCCAACCAATTCTATAAAACAGTATTAAAAGTCCTATTCTACAAGAACTTCATAAGACTCAAAAATATGAGTGAAGATGCGATTGCCTATTGGTCTGAAAATTTACAGGCAATGTCTGAATCAAAAGAATGGCAAGCTGAGGTGACCCGTAATGGTTGGCAAGCAGAATACCGGACATTCAAAATAAAATAATCATTGAACTACTAACAGCTCTTGGTATGCAAAAATAACGAATCGTTTTTTAAAAAAAGACACAAGTATTTCCATTAAATATAGAACTACTTGTGTAACTCTATTCTATTTTCAACGGAGGTGTAAAACGGTTGAGCTATACATTTGATAAAACATCTAGCATTATCCTCTTAGCACTTAGCATTTTGTTTATTTTTCAAGCAACTCAGATTTCTGATAGTGCTTATGGGTCTACAGTTGGGCCTAAAATTTTTTCATTAGGTTTAGGTATTATTTTAGGTTTATTAAGTCTTCAATTATTTTATGAATCATGGAAAAAAGCTGTGAGAGAGCGAGTCACAGGAGGATCAACTACTTCTTCTAAAATAGCTTCAACAGAGCTCAAAAAGTTCTTAATCATTTTAGGTAGCGCTCTTGCGTATGTATTTTCCCTTGAAAAAATTGGCTATATAATCACAACATTTTTATTTTTGTGTATTAGTTTCCAAACAATGGAACTACTAAACTTACTTATTCAATTTTTATTGCAGCTGGATTTTCACTCGGCATCTATTATTTATTTACAAGTTTACTAGGAGGATCATTACCTAGTTTCCCAATTTTTTAGTATAGGAGTGAACATATGTCAACATTGCAATTTTTAGCTGATGATTTTGCAGTTGCCCTTCAATGGCAAAACCTTTTATTCGCTCTTGTGGGTGTCATAATTGGTACAGCAGTTGGTGTACTTCCAGGTATAGGTCCAATGAGTGGAGTTGCATTATTAATACCTGTTACAGCAACTATTACAACTGGACTACCTACTGAGGCTGCTGCTACAAGCTCCATTATTTTACTTGCAGGGGTATACTACGAGGCCATGTATGGTGGATCAACAACCTCCATTCTATTAAACACGCCTGGTGAATCGTCATCAGTTGTGACAACATTGGATGGCTATCAAATGGCTAAACAAGGCCGTGCAGGAAGTGCTCTTTCGATCGCGGCCATTGGCTCATTTTGTGCGGGCGTTGTAGCGCTACTAGGTCTGATATTATTGGCAAATCCATTGTCAAAATTAGCACTTAAATTTGGACCCGCAGAATATTTTTCTTTGATGTTATTAGGACTTGCAGTAGTTAGTGGCCTAGCAGGACGTTCTATTACCAAAGCTTTAATTATGACTGTTTTAGGGCTTATGCTCGGGACAGTTGGTATTGATGCCGTATCAGGTATCGAACGTTTTACATTTGGTCAGCCAATGTTGTTCTCCGGCATTGTATTTATAACTATCGCTGTTGGTTTATTTGCATTAGGCGAAGTATTTAAAACCATTCTTGAAAAAGAAGAAGAGGATGGTCAATTAGCCAAAATTAATTGTGTATTACCAACAAAGGAAGATTTAAAGGATAGTGCTGTTCCTATTGCTTGCGGCTCCTTATGAGGCTTTTTCATTGGCGTATTACCCGGTGCAGGTGCAACACTTGCCTCATTCATTTCTTATATTACTGAAAAAAATTTAGTAAAACACCCGAGCAATTCGGAAAAGGTCATATTGCGGGTGTAGCTGGGCCAGAATCAGCGAACAATGCTGCCTCAGGCGGTGCAATGATCCCATTACTAACATTAGGAATTCCCGACTCAGGTACTACTGATATTTTAATGGGTGCACTTATTATGTATAATATTCAGCCAGGTCCATTATTATTTGATGAACATCCTCAAGTTGCTTGGGGATTATTTGCCAGTATGTTCATTAGAAATTTAATGTAACTAGTATTAAATATGCCTTTAGTCCGCATTTTTGCCAAAATCATCGAAACACCTAAAAAATATCTATTGCCTATAATTATTGCCATTTCAATTTTTGGTGTTTATGCCGTGCAATTCGCCACATTTGACGTATTTTTATTAGTAGCTTGTGGTGTTCTTGGTTATCTATTTGCTAAAAATGATTACCCAGTAGCTCCCTTAGTCCTTGCACTGGTACTAGGGCCAATGATTGAAAATAATATGCGCCGTGCATTAACCATTTCGTATGGAGACTTTTCTACTTTTATAACAATGCCTTTATCATTACTATTTTTAGTGATTTCCATTTCATGGTACTTATACCACTGATTATGAAAATACGTGGTAAAAATGTTCTTATTAATGAAGAAGGGTAATTTTTCTTAAAGATCCACTATACTTCTATTTGTATAGTGGATCTTTACTATTTTATAATGCGTGACCAGAGCCACCATCAATATTAACAGCTGTTCCTGTAACATAGCTCGCCGCATCAGATGCTAAGAAAGCGATCACGTTTGCTGCTTCTTGTGTATCTCCTACTCGACCAAGCGGAATTGCTTGTCCCACTTTACGAGAATAATCTTCCCACGATAAATTTGGTGCTTCCTTTTTCCATTTCTTTTCGATTTGATCACTACGAATAAGTCCTATACATACAGAATTTACTCGAATATTATCCTTCCCTAAATCCTTGCTCATCGCTTTCGTCAAGGCAAGCCCCGCAGCACGGCTTACAGTAGTAGGAAGTGAGCTTGCAGGTGGAGTTTTAGCCATCACAGCAGTCACATTAACGATTGCACCGCCACCAGCCTTTCGCATATATGGAGCAGCATATTTTGAACAATGAATAGCACCAAATACCTTTAAATCTAAATCTGCCTGCCACAGCTCACTACTCACCGTTTCAAAGGAATTCGCTGAAGCTGTACCAGCATTATTAATAAGAATATCCACACGTCCAAAATGCTCTACAGTACGCTCAATGAGATACTTACAATCTTTTTCTTTTGTAATGTCAGTTGGAACAATTAATACATCTACGCCTGTTTCGTTTTTTATACATCCTGCAGCCACTTGCAGTTGCTTTTCACCACGAGCGCAAAGTACAACCTGTGCACCCTCTTTAACAAGCTGCATGGCTGTATAATAGCCAATTCCTTTACTCGATCCTGTTATAATTGCTACTTTCCCCGTTAAATTAAGCTCCATTATTAAATCCTCCCTTACTTTCTACAATGCTATCATTATAGCATTTATCGATTATTCAGAATAATCAAAGGAGCTTCTAAATGATAGAAATTCGATTTGAAAGCTATAATGACGGAATTTTTCATGAAGAGCTACTTATTACTTTTCATTATCATTAAAGCCTGTTATGGGAACAAGCTAATATAAAAATTAATTGTTCATAAAAAGATTTAGATTTCTAATGACGGTTTTTATAATAAAAATTTCCGTTTTTCACTTCAATCGGAGAGCACATTTTCGAGTTGTTACCCTTTCTTACTCACCCATCTGTTCTTAATAATACAGTGGCATCAAAAAAGGAGTGTAGATAAGCGAATGATCCCGCTTTATCTACACTCCTTTATTCAAATTATTTTTTCGCTACAATGTGGATTGGGTTGCCAAGTAATACTTCAGCAGTTTCCATTGTAATTTCACCTAATGTTGGGTGAGCGTGAATTGTTAATGCGATATCCTCAGCAGTCATGCCGCCTTCAATCGCTAAGCCCATTTCAGCGATCATATCAGATGCACCAGCACCTACGATTTGAGCACCAATTAATAAGCCATCCTCTTTACGAGCAACAAGTTTCACGAAACCTTCTGATTGGTTTAATGCAAGAGCACGACCATTTGCTGCGAATGGGAATTTCGCTGCAGTGTATTCAATGCCTTCAGCTTTTGCTTGTTCTTCATTGTAACCAACTGTCGCCATTTCTGGATCTGTGAAACATACAGCTGGCACTGCAAGATAATCAACAACTGATTTTTCACCCGCAATTGCTTCAGCAGCAACTTTACCTTCGTAAGATGCTTTATGTGCAAGCTGAGGACCTGCTACGATATCACCGATTGCATAGATGTTTGGAATATTTGTACGACATTGTTTGTCAACATTGATTAGACCACGTTCACCGAATTCAACTCCGATTTCAGCAAGGCCCATTTCATCTGTATTTGGACGACGTCCTACAGTAACTAATACGTAATCAGCTTCAACTTTTTTCTCTTCTCCGCCTACTTCATAAGTTACTACTACGCCGTTTTCAGTTTCTTCTACGCCTTTTGCAGATGCGTTAACTTCAATTTCAACGCCTTTCTTTTTAAGGCCTTTTTTCACGATTTGCGTCATTTGTTTTTCGAAGCCAGCTAAAATATCTTTTCCGCCTTCAATAATTGTTACTTGAGAGCCAAGGTTCGCATAAGCTGATCCAAGCTCAGTACCAATATAACCGCCACCGATAACAACTAATTTACCAGGTACTTCTTGTAGAGAAAGTGCACCAGTAGAATTTAATACACGATCAGTGAATTTGAATGTTGGAATTTCAACTGGACGAGAACCTGTTGCAATAATGACATTGTTAAATGTGTAAGTTTGAGCAGATTCACCATTGATGATACGCACTGAATGAGCGTCAACGAAATAAGCTTCACCTTGTACAATTTCAACTTTGTTACCTTTAAGTAAGCCTTCAACACCGCCAGTTAATTTCTTAACAACGCTGTCTTTAAATGCTTGTGCTTTTGAGAAGTCTAATTTCACATCAGAAGCGATGATTCCCATGTCATCTGAATGTTTAGCTTGCTCAAAACGGTGACCTACTGAAATTAATGCTTTTGATGGGATACAACCTACGTTTAAGCACACTCCACCAAGTACATTTTTTTCAACGATTGTTACTTTTTGGCCAGTTTGAGCTGCACGAATTGCTGCTACATATCCTCCAGGACCTGAACCAATGACAAGAGTATCTGTTTCGATTGGGAAATCTCCTACTACCATTTTTGTTACGCCTCCATTAATAATAATTCTGGCTCACTTAACAAACGCTTTAAATGATTTAAAGCATTTTGCGCAGTGGCTCCATCGATCATACGATGATCAAAGCTCAATGATAATGCTAACACAGGTGCGGCTACAATTTCACCATTTTTTATTACAGGTTTTTCTGAAATTCGACCAATACCTAGAATTGCTACTTCAGGATGGTTAATAACTGGTGTAAACCATTGTCCTCCTGCAGAGCCAATATTCGTAATGGACATGGAAGCACCTTTCATTTCATGTGGTGCTAGCTTACCTTCACGGGCTTTTGTCGCTAATTCATTAATCTCATTAGACACTGCAAATACAGATTTACGATCTGCATGCTTAATAACTGGTACTAGTAAGCCTCTTTCAGTATCTGCTGCAATACCAATGTTATAGTAATGCTTTTGGATAATTTCTTGTGTTGCATCATCTAAAGAGCGATTAAATTCTGGGAACTCGCGTAAAGTTGAAATAAGTGCTTTCACTACATATGGTAAGTATGTTAATTTAACACCTTTTTCGGCAGCGATATCTTTGAATTTTTTACGATGTGCTACAAGAGCTGTTACATCGACTTCATCCATTAGTGTAACATGAGGAGCCGTTTGTTTCGAGTGTACCATTGCTTTTGCAATCGCTTTTCGAATACCTGACATTTTTTCACGAGTCTCTGGGAAATCCCCCTCAAGAACTACTGGTGCTGCTGGTGTAGACGTTTCTTGTTGAACTGTATCTTCTGATGTTTCGATATTTGCAGTTTCAGCCTCTACAGTGCCGCCACCTTTTAAGAAGTTTTCAATATCTTCTTTAAGGATTCGACCATTTTTGCCTGTACCCTTCACTTCACGAATATTTACATCGTTATCACGGGCAAATTTACGTACAGAAGGCATCGCGATCACACGTTTTGTTTCATCAACTACTGTCTCCACTTTTTCTGGAGCATTTTCAGGAGCTTTTTCTGGTGCCTTTTCCTCTTTAGCAGGAGCTTTTTCTACGTTTTGACCAGATTCAGCAGTTGCTTGAACTTGTGCCTCTGTTTTTGCTTCGGCATGATCGTCACCTTTTAGCTTTAAGTCTTCATAGCCAGGTGCGTCTAATCGGATTAAAACATCGCCAACTACGGCAACTGTTCCTTCTCCTACTAAAACTTCCTCTACTGTTCCTTCAACTGGTGAAGGGATTTCTACTACTGCTTTATCATTTTGTACTTCACAAAGAATATCGTCTTCTTTTACTGTATCTCCAGCTTTAACGAACCATTTCACAATCTCGCCTTCGTGAATACCCTCGCCAATATCCGGTAATCTGAATTCAAATGCCATGTGTACCCATCCTTTCTATTTACTGTTGTTCAAGTTTAGAAGCTTTATTAGAATGTTAAAACTTTTTTCGCTGTTTCCATTACATCTTTGTAGTTTGGTAACCAAACACCTTCAGCTTGTGGGAATGGGTACACAGTATCTGGTGCAGCCACACGAAGAACAGGAGCCTCTAAGCTTAAAATTGCACGCTCTGTAATTTCTGCTACTACGTTCGCAGCGATACCTGCTTGTTTTTGAGCTTCTTGGACAACGATTGCACGACCTGTTTTTTCAACAGATGCGATAATTGTTTCCACATCGATTGGTTGAATTGTACGTAAGTCAATTACTTCTACAGAATGTCCTTCTTTTTCAAGTTCTTCTGCAGCCTTTAAGCTTTCATGAACCATTAAACCGTAAGCAACAATTGTTAAATCAGTACCTTCACGTTTTACATCCGCTTTTCCTAGTGGAATTTCGTATGCTTCCTCAGGCACTTCTTCACGGAATGAACGGTATAGTTTTAAATGCTCTAAGAAAATAACTGGGTTGTCATTACGAATAGAAGAAATAAGTAAACCTTTTGCATCATATGGTGTTGATGGAACAACAACTGTTAGTCCTGGTTGTGCTGTCATTAAGCTTTCTAAGCTATCTGAGTGCATTTCAGGTGTGTGTACACCACCACCAAATGGTGAACGGATTGTTACTGGAGCATTGTAGACGCCACCACTACGGTAGCTCATACGTGCTAGCTGGCCACTAATTGAATCCATTACTTCATAAACGAAACCAAAGAATTGAATTTCAGGAACTGGACGGAATCCTTGAAGAGAAAGGCCAACTGCTAAGCCACCAATACCTGATTCTGCTAATGGTGTATCAAATACGCGGTCAACCCCAAATTCTTTTTGTAGGCCTTCTGTCGCGCGGAATACCCCACCGTTGACACCTACATCTTCCCCGAATACAAGAACGTTTTCATCATTCTTTAATTCTGTGCGAAGTGCATCTGTAATTGCTTGAATCATCGTCATTTGTGCCATAGGTTATTTCGACTCCTTCTCTTTATAGATTTCATACTGTTCTTTTAGATTAGATGGCATTTCGCCTTTATACATATTTTCCATTAATTCTGTTACTTTTTGTTTTGGAGCAGCATCTGCTTTTTTGATTGCTTCTTTAATTTCTTCTTTTGCTCGCTCAATAACTGCTTCTTCTTTTTTCTCATCCCATATACCTTTTGCTTCTAGGTATTTACGGAAGCGAACGAGAGGATCTTTTTGAGCCCATTCATTATCTGTATCAGAAGTACGGTAACGAGTTGGGTCATCCCCAGCCATTGTATGAGGACCATAACGGTAACACATTGTTTCAATTAATGTTGGGCCTTCACCATTAACCGCACGCTCACGAGCATCACGAGTTGCTACATAAACTGCAAGCGCATCCATTCCATCTACTAAAATACTTGGTAAGCCTGCTGCTACACCTTTTTGTGCAATTGTTTTAGCAGCTGTTTGCAATTCACGAGGTGTTGAGATTGCATATTGGTTATTTTGTACGATGAAGATTGCTGGAGATTTAAATGCACCTGCAAAGTTAATGCCTTCATAGAAGTCTCCCTGAGAAGAACCACCGTCACCAGTATAAGTTACTGCAACAGCTTTTTTCCCGCGTTTTTTAATACCAAGTGCTACCCCAGCAGCTTGAATATATTGTGCTCCAATAATAATTTGTGGAGCTAAAACGTTTACACCTTCAGGAACCTGATTGCCCATGAAGTGACCACGTGAGAATAAAAATGCTTTTTCAAGAGGTAAGCCATGCCATACAATTTGAGGTACATCACGGTAACCTGGTAAAATCCAATCTTCTTGTTCTAATGCAAAGTGAGAAGCAAGTTGTGAAGCTTCTTGACCAGCAGTCGGTGCATAGAAGCCTAAACGTCCTTGACGATTTAATGAGATTGAACGTTGATCTAAAATACGTGTGTAAACCATACGTGTCATTAACTCAACTAGTTCCTCATCTGATAATTTCGGATCTGCCTCTTTATTTATAATTTCGCCTTCTTCATTCAAAATTTGAAACATTTCAAACTTATCTTCGATTTCAGTTAGCGTTTGTTTAGCATCAAAAATATTATTGTTTTTCTTGCTCATTTGTCACATCTCCCTTTCAGCTGTATTAAAATAAATCACCTTTTTAACTAGTACAACTTATTCTTGACACTCAGTATACTGAATAAAATACTGTCGGTCAATCATCTATTACTGCTATATACAAAGATTTTTTCTAGAATAACAATCAAACACCGCTGTCCTATACTGTATTACTAATATTCAAATTCTGTATTACAACACCTTACTCACACCATACAACTCTTACGTTTTCCAACAGGTTTTCCCCTAGTAGAATACCCCATTCTCGAAAATCTAATAGCATTAGAAAAATTTTTTGAGTATATTCAAATAAGGACTTTTTTCATGGGATTGTACGAAAACGTGATGTATACTTATTAGTAAGCACTACAAAGTTGAAAGGAAGATTACTATTATGATTTTAATGGATGATATTATCCGCGAAGGTCATCCGACTTTACGCACAAAAGCAGAGGAAGTTAAATTCCCTTTAACTGAAGAAACAAGAAAGCTTGCTGAGGATATGCTTCAATATTTAATCAACAGCCAAGATCCTGAAATGGCAGAAAAATATAATTTGCGTAGTGGCATTGGTTTGGCTGCCAATCAGGTAAATAGCTTACAGCGTATGTTTGCTCTTCATTTAAAAGATGAGGCTGGTGAACAATTAAGCTTTGTAGCCATAAATCCAAAGATCGTTAGCCATTCTGTTGAAAACACATACCTATCATCAGGAGAAGGTTGTCTTTCTGTTGACCGTAATATTCCTGGGTATGTACCTCGCCATGCACGTATCACAGTAAAATTTAAAACAGTTGATGGTGAAGAGAAAAAAATGCGCCTTAAGGGCTTGCCAGCGATTGCCTTTCAGCATGAATTAGATCATCTAAATGGCGTTATGTTTTATGACCGCATCAATGAAAAGAATCCATTTGCAGAAATACCAGATTCAATCCCATATGAGCGCGACTAAAAACAACCTCGGCAGTTTTTTACTTCTGCCGAGGTTAATTATTATTTATATTCTAATTGTCTATCCATATTTAACCGAGCATTGATCGTTTCAATTAATGCTGGCAACTCCGCCATTGTTTCAATTGTATAATGAGCGCCAGATTCTTCAAAAACACATTTTGTTTTCTCTATGATTTGTCGCTGTTCTTCTGAAGATAGGGCATTGAATTCTTCTTCGGATAGTCCCATTTCTGAGCTTCCAATAATAACGCCAACAGCCCAAACACCTGCATTTAAGGCTTCCTTTATATCTGATGTTGTATCGCCAACCTTCACAACTCGCTTCGTCGCTTGCGAACCTAATGCCTCCATATTTTTAAAAATCATATATGGATATGGTCGCCCTTTATCACCAACCTGTGTTGGTGTTACAAGAAAATCAGGTTGATAGCCCTTGTCAGTAGCATGCTTTGTCACTACTTCCATCATTGCATCTGTATAGCCAGTTGTAGAGCCTATTCGAATACCTGCATCTCTTAATTGCTGTACGGTTGTTTTCACGTGCTGGATAGGATCTGTATAGGTCGCCAAAGACTCCATTAATTTTGTTTCAAAATGATTATACAATACATGTACATCCTTTTCAGTAAAGGATTGTCCATGTACACGATGCCATTCTGCTTTAATTCTTGGCATTTCTAGCATGGTGCGGATATGATCAATTTTCAGCATCCCCATTGGTTTACGAGCCTCTTCCAGTGTAACTATTACACCAGCATCTTCAAAAATTGTTAAAAAAACATTAACAGGGGCAAAACAACCAAAGTCAACTGCTGTGCCTGCCCAGTCCAAAATAACCGTCTCAATTTTCATTGTTTTTCACCACCATATAATTTTCAATGCTTTCACATAATGCAAGAATATCTTCCTCATGAATATCACCAATATTGCCAATACGGAATGTATCGGCATCCGTCAGCTTACCTGGATAGATAACGAAACCTGCATTTTTTATTTCTTGATAAAAATGCTCAAAAGAAAACTCTTTATACGGGAATAAAAATGTTGTGATAATTGGTGATTGAAGCTCCTCCGAAATATACGCTTTAAATCCCAGCACTGACAAGCGAGAGCGAAGTAGTTGATTATTATACGCATAGCGTTTGTAGCGGGCATGAATTCCGCCTTCTTCATTCAACTCTTCAAGCGCCTTAGCAAAAGCTGCCACTACATGTGTAGGCGATGTGAAACGCCATTTCCCATCTTGCTTCATTACTTCCCACTGACTATGCAAATCTAATGCAACACTTCGAGCTTGTCCCTTACATTTTTCCAGTGCTCTTGTATTCGCGATAACAAAACCAAAGCCTGGCACACCCTGAATACATTTATTGGCACTACTAATACAAAAATCAATATGCAAGCTTGATAAATCCATTGGTACGCCTCCAAAGCTACTCATGGCATCTACAATAAACGTTTTGTTGAACGAATGAACAACTTCCCCAATTTCTTTAATAGGATTTAAAATACCAGTAGTCGTCTCACAATGTACGAGAGCTACATGAGTAATACTCCTATCTCTTTCAAGGAAGGATTGAACTTCTAACAAGGAGGGCTGTTCATCAAAAGGAGCACTATAAACAACATGCTGTAACTTTAAGGCTTTAGCCATTTCAACAATTCTTTCACCATAAGCACCATTTGTTAGTATCAGCAACTTATCATTTTCACCAATTGCTGTTGTGAGTACAGACTCTACTACAAAGCTTCCACTTCCTTGCATTAGTACCGTAGTGTAATCAGCTTCATCAACTTTTGCTAATTTTAAGAGTTGCTTACGAATCACTTGTGTCACATTTTTATAATCATCATCCCATGTACAACGATCTTTTAACATTTCTCGTTTCACTGCTTCAGTTGTTGTCAATGGACCTGGCGTCAATAATTTATAGTTACTCATCTGCTATAACTCCTTATCGCTGCGCTTCTTTAAAGAAGGCTTGGTGTTTTTCTAATAAATCTACGGTTAAGGTTGTATCCCATTTTTTCAAATAGGTAGGAACGTGCTCGTCCTTTACTTGTTCTCCTTCATATAGAGCTACAGGATATTGCTCTAGAAGACCATCACGAGCCTCTGTTGCAATTACCTTTGCAATTTCTTTTGCTAATGCTTCCTCACCTTCTTTATCTACAACAGCGACAGATTCCGTTAAAGTGAAATTACCTTCTGTCGGGTCAATATAATCAATCGGTAACCCTTCGTTTTTGGCATCAATAGCTTGGATACGTAAACCAAAGCCTGCAGCAACTTCTCCTGTTTTCACCTTTTTAATAGGGCCAGAGCCTGAACTTTCAATATGTGGTCCTGCATTTTTAATTAACTCTGCTAGAACTTTTTTCCCTTCCTCTTCACCATATTCCTTTATAATAGCTTGTACTAGAAGCCACCCTGTTGAGGAGTCCATAATGTTTGGGAATGACACTAAATCCTTATAAGCAGGGTCTGTCAAATCTTTAATGGATTTCGGAATAGATAGCCCCTTTTGTTGTAATACCTCTGTATTAATAAAGATAGAGCCTACATTGCCTAAAATCGGTAATGCATACGTAACACTCCCATCAAGAGGCTTTAAGTCTGAAGAAATATCCACAAACATGGATTTTGAGGTTTGTGCACTTTCTATAAAATAAGAAGCCATTGTTACAACATCTGCTTCAATATCTGTCCCTTCCGCCATCATTTTTCCACCTAACTCAGAAGTACCAAACGACTGGATTAAATACTTACCTTTATAGCCCTTGTCATCCAATGTAGTTTCCATCACTTCAATAGCTTCATCATCAGCATTTGAATAAATGATAACTTGCTCTTTGGAATCTGCTGCTACCCCTCCACATGCAGCTAAAACGACTGCTGCTGCACTTACTGTCCCTAACATCATGCCTGTTGACTTCTTCATTTTGTAATCTCCTCCGTTTTTTCTTTATGTGCTGCTATATAATCACAACCTAATTTCACAATGAGGTTTGTACATAAAATGAATATCGATAAAACAAAAATATCAGTGTACTTTGCGAAATGCTGTAGCTCTTTTATCCTTGTCGATACAAGCATTGTCTTTGTGCTGACAAGAAAAATAACACCGCTTACTGTAACCATCGCATTTAAAAAATAGTAGCTAAACATTTGATAAATCGTTGGCCTAATATTCGGTAAAATAATTCGTATCACGGTTTTTAACCACGAATCCTTTAACAGCTCAGCTGTCACTTCCCACGTAGGATCCATTTTTTGCAATGAATTTTTCGCCATTAAATAAGGTGTCGTAAAAAAATGCACGATATTACATGCGATAATGATCAGAAAAGTACCCTTTAAAGAACTTCCATTAAAGAAAAATAAGTAGGATAATCCAAGTACCATACCTGGAACTGTATTTGTCATCATAGAAGTTACATCTAAGCTTTTTCTTCCCTTTAATGGTGTCCTTGTATTAAGAAGCGCCGACATAAATGTTATGCCCACACCGAATATGGCTGTTAGAACCGCTACGATGAGAGAATTGATATAAACCTTCGTTAAATCTTTTTCTGCAAGTACATTTTGAACGTGCTCTAATGTAAAGCTGAAATCGTACGGATAGCCTTTGGTAAAAGGCACAATAAACATGGTTGAAAAAATAATACATACAGCTGTTACACTGAGAATTGAATAAATTGTAAATAGCGCGTCTCGTAAACGATGCTTTACAAGTTCACTTTGCCCAACCTGTTTATATTGAAAATTGAAGCGCTCTAAAATCGTTAGCATGACAACACCTAATACAGCAGGTACTAGCATTAACACTGAAATGACTGCTCCACGTTCAAAATGTACAATGGAACCTAACATGGCTTGGTAGAGCTCAGTAGCTATTACCCTGTAATTGCCACCAACTGATGCAGGGATTCCAAAATCTGTAAAGCTTAAAACAAATGTTAAAATAAATGCCCCGCCAATTGTCCCAACCATAGGGCGGTATACGGTATGATAAAAACGACGCATTGGCTGATCATGCATTAATATTGAAACAAGTAAAAACCGCTTATCGATATATTGCATGGAGTTTTGCATTAATATAAAAGCAACTGGTAATGTGTATAAGACGTAACCGATCACCAAGCCGTTATACCCATAGATTGTAAAAAGAGGCTGCCCCACTAATTTTGTTAGAATTCCTTGATTCCCAAATGTATAAATCAATACAAAGCCATAGGTGATGGTTGGCAGTAGCATCGGCAAGGTTATTCCAATTTGAACTAGCTTTTTTGTATGGCGATGCATCGTAGTAAAATGAACAGCATAGGCCAACCAAAAGGCTAAAATGGTTGTAATCACTGATGCTACAAAAGAAACTTTAAAACTATTCGTAAAAGCTTCACGAATTTCGATATTCCGTAAAGCTTCTATATAATTTTGAGTGGTCACGACATTGCCTATTTTGAATGACTGCCAAAACATATAAAGCAATGGCACAATTAAAAAGAATAGAAAAAATAGTAGAATCGGTAGAAAAATTAATTTCATTATTTTATTCGTTTTAAGCATATGTTTCTCCAAATAATTGATAGATGTTATGGCGCTTAATATGAAGCTGCCTTAAGATAAAATCCTCTACAAATTGATTTTTGGGCGCTGTAACAATTTCATGAGGTGTGCCAAATTGAGCAACTGTACCTTCATTAATAATGATGACTTTATCTGATAAGGTAAGGGCTTCTTCTGGATCATGTGTCACGATAATTGTCGTCAAATTAAATTCACTGGCGATAGATTTAATACGCTCCTTTATAGATTCTTTTATAACGCCATCTAGTGCACTTAGTGGTTCGTCTAATAATAGAATTTTAGGTTGCATCACGAGTGTTCTTGCAATGGAAACGCGTTGTTTTTGCCCACCAGACAATTCATGAATCTTCTTATGCAAATGAGGAGCTAGCTCTAAAAAATCAATGTATTCTTGTATCTCCTCTTTGGACATTTTCACGTTTTTATTTTTTAATCCATAAATGATATTGTCGTATGCATTTAAATGAGGAAATAACGCAAAATCCTGAAACACTATATTAAATCCTCTTTCTTGCATTGATTGCTTGGAAATATCTTGTCCATTGTAGACAAGCTGACCAGCAGTTGGATCTACAAGTCCTAAAATGATATTAAGCAAAGTAGTTTTACCGCAGCCACTCGGCCCTAGCAATGAAATAATCTCACCTGATTCGATGGTTACATTGATATCTACTAAAACTTTTTTATTTTTATAGCTTTTTGAGATATTTTTTAGCTCTAACAAATTGGGTCACCTCACTCAGTTCTTAGCTTCAGTATAGAGACTATTTGTAAAGGAAAATGCTTATTTGTGTAAATGTTGGGTAAATTCTGACAAACTGTTGACAAAGTTATGATTGTTTTGAGTAAATATCTAGTAGAGGTGATGAAATGTATATGATAGAAAGGCAACACCAAATTTTGCAGTTTATACGTCAACATAAGGTAGTAAAATTAGTAACACTTACAAAAGAGTTTAACGTTTCAATGGAAACGATCCGTCGTGATGTCCAACAGTTGATGCAAGACAAAAAAATTGAAAAATTTTATGGGGGCGTTAAATATATTGAGCCAGTAGAAGGACTAATGGATCACCGACTTCACGAACAGTTAACAGAGAAAATCGCCATTGCCAAAGCATGTGCTTCGCTCGTTCAAGATGGGGAATGTATTTTCATTGATAGCGGAACAACTACCTATCAAATGACACCATTTTTATTGGACAAGGAAAAACTAACAGTGGTGACAAATTCACTACCTGTAGCATTTGATCTAATCGGCTCTAACATTGAGGTTATACTGCTTGGGGGTAAAGTACGCCATTCTGAAAAATCAGTGACATCAAATGAATTTTTATTTCGCTTCGAGCATCTTAATATCAATAAAGCTTTTATTTGCGCTAGTGGCGTTTCAATTGAAAAAGGCATATCTGATTTTAGCTTGGATGAAGCGATTACTAGAAAGCAAATTATTTCTATCTCTCAAAAAGTCTACGTAGCTACAGATTCCTCAAAATTTAGTAAAGATGTTGCGATTCAAGTTTGTCCAGTGGATGACGTAGATGTCATTATCACAGATGACGCACTATCCAAAAAGACGATTCAACATTTTTCGGAAAAAGGTGTTCAAATAAAAGCCGTCAATATGGCATAGACCATTAATCAATAAAAAACAACTAGTTGTAAATTTCGCAACTAGTTGTTTTTCATTTTTAAATAATGGATAGCTTACGCATTATTTTAGAGAGACCATCCTCGTCTACATGGTCTGCAATATGATGAGCGACTGCCTTCACTCGCTCATGGCCATTTCCCATAGCCACACTTGTCCCAACTGCCTGTAGCATCTCAATATCATTTATGCCATCGCCAAAAGCAAAGGCATCTTGTAAAGTGATGCCCATTTTTTCAAGCACCTTTTCAATACCAGCAGCCTTCGAACCTCCCTTTGGCAAAATATCACAAGAATAACGATGCCAACGTACAAATTGAACATTTGGGAATGTTTCATTATATAAAGGTTCATCTTTTTCTTCCATAAAAATAAGTGTTTGATATACATTGTTCTGCATATAATAAGATGAGTCTAATTCTGGATACGGATATTTAAGAGTATCTAAGCTTTCAGCTACCATACGATGATCGCCAACTGAGGCAATCATCCGTTTATCATCTAAAAACACTACCGGTTCGTTACGCGCCTCACCAAAGGCAATAATTTTAGCTAGTTCATCTTTCGCAATCCCATTTGTATAGACAACCTCACCTTTATAGACAACATATTGGCCATTGAAGGTAACATACGTATCGATCTCTAATTCTTCTAGCAATGACTCAATCATAAATGGTGCTCGACCAGTAGCAATCGCCAATTCATAACCATTACGTCGTGCTGTCAAAAGTGCCTCTTTTGCAGATGAAGGTAACTTTTTTTCACTGTTATAGAGAGTACCATCGACATCAAAAAATAAAATTTTGTTCATTCTATTAACCCTTTCCATAAATATTATCCTTTCAAGCTAAATGACTTTACATAGACAATAATTTTAATTATAATGATCCTAAGGAGTGATGTGCCATGCTGAAGAAACTCAAACGGAAATTGTTGAAGCAACTTCGCGGCGTACTCGGAAAAAAATCAATTGCCTAACATTTGCCCTTCATTATTTGAAGGGCTTTTCTTTATTTTAGAGGAAGTGCGTGATAATATAAAGGAAATGCATTTATTTGGCTATACGCAACCACTGTCTCACTACTTCCTATACAATTTTATAACATAGTGCACATCTGAAGCATTGAGATACAAGTATTACAAACGTACATTTCTTCAATAAAAGAAATTCGTTGTTTTCTTGTAGCACGTGTGTGGTAGTAGTCAAAGGTGCAAGAAAATTGTACGCAATTAAAGGAGAGCAAACTATGATTTACAAAGTTTATTATCAAGAAAATGCAAATGAGATTCCAGTTCGCGAAAATACTAAAAGTCTATACCTAGAAGCTACTTCAGAACGTGAAGTACGTGAAAAGCTAAAAGACCGAAACTACAACATCGAGTTCATTCAACTGCTTGAGGGTAACTACTTAGAGTACGAACAAGCAAGCCCGAACTTCGTCTTGGAGGAAATTTAACAAACATGAAGTTTGTTAAAAATGACCAAGCAGCTGTTTTCGCGCTCGGCGGACTGGGCGAAATCGGCAAAAACACTTATGGCGTTCAATTTCAAGATGAAATTATCTTAATTGACGCCGGTATTAAATTTCCAGAAGACGACTTACTCGGCATTGACTATGTTATTCCTGATTACACGTACTTAGTACGTAATGTCGATAAAATTAAAGGACTTTTTATTACCCATGGACATGAGGATCATATTGGGGGTATTCCATACCTTTTACGTCAAGTAAATATTCCTGTCTACGGTGGTAAGCTTGCACTTGGCTTATTACGTAATAAATTAGAAGAACATGGCTTGCTACGTACAACAAAACTCATTGAAATTAAAGAAGAGGATGTTATTAAATTCAGAAAAACATCTGTTAGCTTCTTTAGAACAACACATAGTATTCCTGATGCTTATGGAATTGTTGTTAAAACACCACCTGGTAATATCGTTCACACAGGTGACTTTAAATTTGACTTTACACCAGTGGGTGAACCAGCCAACCTAACAAAGATGGCTGAAATTGGACGTGATGGCGTACTTTGCTTACTATCTGATAGTACGAACGCTGAAAAGCCTAATTTCACAATGTCAGAGCGCACAGTTGGAAAAAGTATCGATGAGATTTTCCGTAAGGTGGATAGCCGTATTATATTTGCTACCTTTGCATCAAATATTCACCGTTTACAGCAAGCCACAGACGCAGCCGTAAAATACGGAAGAAAGATTGCTGTCTTTGGTCGCTCAATGGACAATGCTATTACGATTGGTCGTGAGCTAGGTTACATTACTGCTCCAAAGGATACATTTATTGATGCTCAAAGCATCAATCGACTTCCTGCAAACGAAGTGATGATTTTATGTACAGGCTCTCAAGGTGAACCAATGGCTGCCTTGTCACGTATTGCCAACGGGACACATCGTCAAATTCAAATACAGCCTGGCGATACAGTTATCTTTTCTTCTTCACCAGTACCAGGTAATACCGTGAGTGTTAATAAAATCATTAATTTATTGTTCCGTGCAGGTGCAGAAGTCATTCATGGTGCATTAAACAACATTCATACATCTGGTCACGGATCTCAAGAAGAACAAAAACTGATGCTTCGTTTAATGAAGCCTAAGTTCTTTATGCCTATCCATGGTGAATTCCGTATGTTAAAAATGCATACACATTTAGCTGAAGATTGCGATGTTCCACTAGACAATACATTTGTTATGGAAAATGGTGATGTTCTAGCACTAAGTGCCAATGAAGCACATGTAGCTGGGCGTATTCCTTCAGGAGATGTTTACATTGATGGCAATGGTATTGGCGATATCGGTAATATCGTGTTACGTGATCGTCGTATTCTTTCTGAAGAAGGTCTAGTGATTGTAGTTGTAAGTGTTGATATGGAAAACCAAAAAATTGTTTCTGGCCCTGACATCATCTCACGTGGATTTGTCTACATGCGTGAATCAGGTACGATGATCAACGAGGCACAAAAAATGCTAAACCGTCATCTGAATGAAACAATTCAAAGCAAAACTCCTCAATGGACAGAATTGAAGAATGAAATTACAGACGTTTTGGGACCTTATCTATTTGAAAAAACAAAACGTCGTCCAATGATCTTACCGATTATTATGGAGGTTTAACCTCGTAAAAAGAAACTATGTAAAATTTACATAGTTTCTTTTTTATTTTTGAAACCTCCTTTTTATTTTTGCGTATATAGTAATAACAACATCAAAAAGGAGCGTTTTTATGCTAGATAAAATTCTTCATTCCTTATTCAATAGTAAATCCAAACGCCATTATTCTTCATCAAGTAGCCGTAGTAGGTATTCAAAGCGACATAATTATTATGGTCACAAGCATTATAAGCGTAGCTCTCGTAAAAGCTCACGCAGTTTTTTCAGCTCTATGAGTTTCTTTAGTAGCTAATGTGGTGGAAACGACTTTCCGAAAAAAGTTTTGACCAGGCTGTGGAACTTTACATAGCAGAGCATCCCGATTTTTCTTTTAAAAAATTTCTTGGCTATGGCTCATATGGTCGTACGTATTTAATTGAAGATTGCTCATCAGCAAGTCTATTTGTTTTAAAATGCTTGCGCCCCAAACATCGTCACCACCAGAAAACCATTCATAAATTTCAACAAGAAATTCACATACTCCAGCAACTTTCATTGTCCTATGTTCCTACCATCCATTCAGCAGGAACAATTTCAGACAGCCCATTTTTTATCATGGACTATGTTAATGGGCAAACTTTTGAGCAGCTTATTTTTCAGAACGGTGCCAAATTTACAATCGCTCAATCCCTTGCTATTACAAAGCAACTATTAGAACAAATTGTACAGTTACACAATTATGGTATTGTACATCGAGATTTACGTATTCCAAATATATTGTTAGTGGGTCAACAATTGCATATTATTGACTTTGGTCTAGCTACCACTTATCAAAAGCAAATCGATATCTCTACGATTGAAAATCCAAAACGTGCTGAAAATCATATAAGCGATCTTTATTTTGTCGGCCATTTTTTATTATTTTTACTATACTCAGACTACAAGCCAAGCAAGAAAAAAGAGAAAGCTTGGCAGCAGGAATTAAAATTACCAATCGAAGTCCAAGATTTTCTAGAGCGCTTATTATGGATTCAAGAACCCTTCGCAAGTGCTTTAGAGGCCTTGCAATCTATGCCCCCATTCATAGATAAAAACCATTAAAAATAGAATTGTTCACCGCCAATCGTGAACAATTCTATCCTAGAGTTCAAATATTAAAGTATTTTGCAGTTACATATGCAATCCAATGATACGCTGGGTCTACACGTAGATTTTCAATTAGCCCCTTAATGATTGCTTTACCATAAGTAGGATTTTCTATTTCTTGCTTTAACAACTCAATGGATTCTTTTTCTATAGAATCCTCAGTATGATTTATATTTTGCTCCAACAATTGTAGTAAAGCATCTTTTGACACGTCTTGCTCACACGGCTTTGCAATAAACGGCACAAGATCTGCTGTAATAAATGGAATGGTTGTATGATGGGCAATAATATCTGTCTTTTCTGCTAAAGATTTAGCTAATTGCTCTAAATCAAGTGGCATATCTGAAAAAATAAAAAGCTCAGCATAGCTCTTCATAAATCCTTTTATGCAGTACATTACATCATATTTCATTTCTTGTAATTGATCCTGATAAAGCTGCTCAAGCATATAGAGAATTGATTTCGACATTTCTGCTTCATACGCTGTTATTTTATGAAATAGCTCTTTTTTTGTTAAAAAGACCTTTTCATTAAAGAATACACGTGCGGATGCGGAATGGTCTTTGAATGCTTGAAAAATGCTTTTATAAAATTCAACCAAAACAGTTTCTTTGTTATACGTTCCTCTGACTACTTGGTCAACATCTGTAATAAACTGCTGTAAATAGTAATCAACCATTGATATTACAAGCTCATCTTTGGTTTTGAAAGATAAATAAAATGCACCTTTAGAAATCCCGCAGCGTTCTGTAATTTGTTGTACTGACGTAGCTTCAAAACCCTGTTCAGAAAACAGTTCTAACGCTTTCTCCATAATTAATTGCTTTTTTAACATATTTTTAACTCTCTCCTAATGCATTTCGTTGACAAATGACCGATTAGTCATTAGTATAAATAATTGAATTTAGATAGTCAATAAAGGGTAGGTGTGAAGGTGAAAGGTTTAGTTAATTTCGTATTAAAGAACAAATTGGCAGTGTGGTTATTAACAATTATCATCACTGTCTCTGGTATTTATTCGGGTACACGGATGAAAATGGAATCGATACCCGATATTTCGATCCCGTATTTAATTGTCATGGGCGTATATCCTGGCGCAACGCCTGAACAAGTCATGAATGATCTTTCCATTCCGTTCGAAAAATCCATAGAAAGTTTAGAAGATGTGAAGGCTGTTTACTCAACTTCCTCTTCCAACGTAGCACAAGTTCAAGTGGAATACGACTATGGAATTGATATGGATGAGAAAAAACGACAATTAGAAGCAGCTTTAGATAATCTTAAACTACCTGAAGGTGCTCAAGAGCCTACTATTATGGCAATCAGCATGAACATGATGCCTGTAGTCGCTTTATCTGTAAGTAGCTCTAAGGAAGATATTGTTGATTTAACTTCAACAGTTGAAGATGTTTTACTGCCTAAAATCGAAAAGATTGATGGTGTTGCATCCGCTACCATCACAGGTCAGCATATTGAACAAGTATCGTTTAAATATGATGAAGAAAAAATGGCAGCACTTGGTTTAACAGAGGATACTGTTAAACAAATGATTCAAGCAAGTGATATGTCACTGTCACTTGGTTTATATCAATTTACTGTCGGGGAACAAGCAGTCTCAGTAGACGGTAAGGTAAAATCAGTGGATGAACTGAAAGACTTATTAATTCCAGTTACACCTTCAGCTACGAATCCTTCACCTTTCGTTCGTCTAGGTGATATTGCAAAAATTGAAGTAGAAGGTAAAGTGCAATCTGTTTCACGTACAAATGGTCAAGATGCCATTGCTATTCAAATCGTTAAAGGCCAAGATGCGAATACCGTAACAGTTGTTAATGCAGTAAAAGACCTTATGAAGGATGAGGAAAAACGATTAGACGGCTTAAACGTAGAGATCTCTCTTGACCAAGGTGCCCCAATAGAAGATTCTGTATTTACAATGATCGAAAAAGCAGTCTTTGGTGGCGCAATTGCCGTATTAATCATTTTACTATTCTTACGTGATTTCAAATCAACGATTATTTCAATTATTTCTATCCCAGTTTCTATCTTCATGGCATTACTCCTATTAAACTGGATGGATATCACATTAAACATCATGACCCTCGGCGCGATTACCGTCGCAATCGGTCGTGTTATCGATGACTCAATCGTAGTTGTAGAAAATATTTACCGACGAATTCACTTAAAACAAGAAAAACTTACAGGTCGTGCCCTAATTCGTGAAGCAACAATTGAAATGTTCAAACCAATTCTTTCTTCAACATTGGTAACGGTCGCTGTATTCGCTCCTCTTATTTTCGTAGGTGGTATGGTAGGCGAATTATTCATGCCATTTGCCCTTACAATGACATTTGCATTAGGTGCATCATTATTAGTTGCGATCACAATCGTACCTGCTTTATCTCACTTCTTATTCCGTAAAAAGTTATACGGTGAGAAGACTGAAAGCCAACATAAAGAAGTTGGTAAACTTGCTATCTGGTACAAAGGTGTCTTAGAAAAAGTATTAAATCACAAAATTATTACATCTGTCCTTGCGATTCTTTTACTTGTTGGCTCTCTTGCATTAACACCACTTATTGGTTTTAGTTTTATGGGCTCACAAGAAGAAAAAGTTATGTACTTAACGTATACGCCTGCAACGGGAGAACTGGCTGACGAAACGGCAGCTAATGTTGAAAAAGTAGAAAAAGAATTAATGAAACGTAAAGATGTTGATATTTTACAAGTTTCCATTACAGATGCGAACAATGTCGATCCATCAGCAATGATGATGGGTGGAGGTGCTGGCGGTGCCTTAATGTACCTTATCTTTGATCCGGATATGGAAGACTTCCCTAAAGCTCGTGAAGAGGTTGAAGACTATGTATTTAACATCGGGCAATCAGGAGAATGGAAGTCTCAAAACTTCTCTTCTATGTCGATGTCATCAAACGAAGTCAGCTATACACTGTATAGTGATGATTTAGATAAACTTCGAGATGCTGTGAAACAAGTAGAAGGCGCTCTAAAAGAAGTGGATGGCTTAGAAGATATTAAATCTGATAATGAAGATCCATATGTAGAGCATGTGCTAAAAGTTGAACAAAAAAATGTCCTTCAATACGGGCTAACGACAGCTCAAATCGTGATGGCATTAAATTCAAATACATCACAAGAAGTATTAACTACCGTGAAAAACGATGGTAAAGATATCGATGTCATCGTTCAACGAGATGCTAAAGCAGCTGCGACTTCACTTGATGATGTCTTAGCCACTGAAATTAAAACAGCATTGGGTACAACAATGACTATCGGAGAACTAATAGATGTTGAGGAAGGTACAACACTTAACTCATTATCTCGTTCAAAAGGTGAATATTTCGCAACAGTATCTGGAACGATTATCGGTGACGATATTTCAAAAGCCACTACTGCTGCTGATAAAAAAATTGATAAATTAGATTTACAAAAAGGTGTAACACTTGGTGTTGCTGGTGTTGCTGCTGATATGCAAGAAACATTCACTAAGCTTGGTATTGCGATGTTAGCAGCCATTGCCATTGTTTACTTCATTCTAGTGGTAACATTCGGAGAAGGTTTAGCTCCATTCGCTATTCTTTTCTCACTACCATTCGCAGTAATTGGTGCATTCATTGGATTATTCGTTACAGGGCAAACTATTTCTGTATCTGTCATGATGGGTCTATTGATGTTGATTGGTATCGTCGTCACAAATGCCATCGTATTAGTTGACCGTATCATTCATATGGAATATGATGGTCTTTCCATGCGTGAGGCGATCCTTGAAGCAGGAGCAACACGTTTACGTCCTATCCTGATGACAGCCATCGCTACAATTGGTGCTATGATTCCAATGGCACTTGGTACTGGCGGTAGTGGATTAATTTCCAAAGACTTAGCTATTACTGTAATTGGCGGTTTATTATCTTCTACCCTATTAACACTTGTTGTTGTACCAATTGTTTATGAAATGCTATCTAAAATGTTAAAGAAAAACCGTAAAGATATTGAAGAAAATTAATAAAAAAAACAACCACTCATGCAATCTTTGCGTGAGTGGTTGTTTTTATCCTAATCTTTTTATTGATTTTCTATTACTACAAAAACTTCCTTGCTTTCCACACCTGTATTTGATACAGCCTTAATGCCGTATGTATAGCTATGTTTAGTAAGAGCTGACTTGTCCACAAATTTAGTGAGGCCATCCATATTATAAACAACATCCACGATATTTCGAGGGTCATCATAAGAACCTTCTTTGTTTCCTGTAAAACGATAAATGACATACTTGCGTGGCTGTGGTTCATTTTCGTCTATAATCTCTATCTTGCGACCTGCCGCTTCCTTCGTCACTTGCACAAAAGTCGGTACGTTCGGCACTGTGTCATCATCCCAAGTTGTTTCGGGTGTCAGTGCTGTGTAATTATACAATTGTTGACTAACAATCGTTGCATAGCCTAGTTTATTGTTTTGAAAGCTTCTTAAGGAGAAATGCATTTGCCCCTCAGCAGCTACCTTTTCCGAACGATTCGCTAGTATTTGACTTGGTAACTCCATTTTATTTTTCCATGCTGCATCACTATCATTGCCAACTTTGTAATCAGCAAGCCCAATGTATAGATGCACAGGGTGTGTTGTTGCGTAGGTTTGCACTTCATGGCTCCACCAATCTAGCAGCGTTCCATATTTCGCAACAGATAATGTTCTTGACCAATAAATCTGTGGTGTAATGTAATCAATTGTGCCATTTTGAATCCATGTTCTGACGTCTGCATATAAATCATCGTAATTATTAACACCAGCCCTTGTATCGCTTCCTGTTTTATCTAGCGATTTATTGCGCCATACACCAAATGGTGAAATACCAAATTGAACATATGGTTTTGTGTCTTTAATGGCCGTGTAAAGATTTTCTACAAGACGGTTGACATTATCTCGTCGCCAATCCTCCACCTTTTTAAAGGAAGCACCATAGTTTTTAAAAGCTGCTTGATCTGGAAAAACTTCATTAGCAATTTTATATGGATAAAAATAATCATCCATATGCACTGCGTCAATATCATAATTACCTACTAGCTCTCTTACTACTTCAACTAAATAGTCTTGAACTTCTGGTAAACCAGGATTTAAATAATATTGCTTACCATATTTGATAACCCAGTTTGGATGTGTTCTAGCCACATTATCAGCAGCAAGGTCTGTCAGTTTTTGTCCAGACATTGTTACACGATAAGGATTCATCCAAGCATGCAGCTCCATACCCCGTTTATGACTTTCCTCTATCATGATCGCAAGAGGATCGTAGCCTGGATTTGTGCCTTGCTTTTTGCCTGTTATGTAAGATGACCATGGCGCTAGATCAGAGGCATACATTGCATCATTTGTTGGTCTTACTTGATAAATAACAGTATTGAATTTATTGGCTTTTAGTTGATCCAATGTTTGGCGTGTCCAAGTCGTGTACTGCTCCTTCGTCATACCTGCTTTCATATCAAGATTAAGAACGGTTGAAATCCAGACAGCCCTCATTTCCCTTTTTGGCTGTGTCGTGCTTGCCAAAGCAGTCTTTGTAGGGATTGTCGATAGACATAACACAAAAATCATCGCGACTAAAGTTAATATTCTCCATTTACTATTTTTCTTTCTCATATTTCCTCCATTTGCTATTTTTCTATTTTAGTATATGACAAGTACTCGCTATATGCACGTCTCCAAAGCAACTTTATCGGAATCAATGAAGCAGATAATTAGTTTCAACTCTAACAAACGTTCCCGATAGATTCAAAATATGTATACTAACCATTAAAAACTACTGAAAAGGCGATGAATCGTACTTTTCCTTTAAAGAAATCGATAAATATGTCATTTTATTAGATGAATTTCACAATTTCCATATTTTTAAAATTCAACCTAGTTTTTGCTTCATTCCTTCTTTACGCAAAGATGAACTTTATGCTACAATCAACACAACTTATATAGAACGGAGGGTATTCCCAATGACAGCATCAATTAGACTACGATTTCATCTTACTAATTAAATATGTGTACGCTTTGCCTGCTGTGCAAGGGAAATGGAATTAGGTCTAGTCTGTTTTAGGAATACTTGAAAAGAGGGGGCTTCTACTCCCCTCTTTTTTTGTGTTGTCTTTTACTTTCCACACAGGCACTACTGTTAGAAAGGGATGACGAAATTGGAACATTGGAAACGTAACACAATACTTTTTTTAAGTAGTCAAACGATTTCACTTTTTGGCTCTGCTCTTGTGCAATATGCCATTACATGGTATATCACACTTACAACACAATCAGGCAGCATGATGACCATCGCGATCATTTGTGGCTTTTTACCAACCTTCTTCTTAGCACCTATTGCTGGTGTCTGGGCAGATCGCTATAACCGTAAATGGCTTATTATTTTAGCAGATGGAATGATTGCCTTATCTACGCTAATTCTAGCTATTTTATTTTTAATAGGCTATGATGAGCTCTGGCTACTATTTGTAATATCAGCCGTACGCGCAGTTGGTGCAGGTATTCAAACACCAGCAGTGGGCGCAATTTTGCCACAATTTGTGCCTGAAGAGCATTTAATGAAGGTTAATGGTGCAAATAGTAGTATTCAAGCCTTCATCATGATTCTTGCACCTATGGCAAGTGGTGCATTATTAACGATGGCTTCTATTGAATCCATTTTCTTTATTGATGTGACAACAGCGGCTATTGCCATCGCTATCTTCTTATTATTTCTGCATATCCCTGCACATGCAAAAGCTAATCAGCCACAAACAACAGGCTATTTTAGTGATATGAAACAAGGCTTCATCTATATTAAAGAGCATGCTTTCTTGAAACAATTATTCTTGTTCTTTGCCTTTTTCATGCTGCTTGCTGCACCTGCTGCCTTTTTAACGCCTTTACAAGTTACACGAACTTTTGGCAATGATGTATGGCGTTTGACTGCCATCGAAATGGCCTTTGCCATTGGGATGTTAATCGGTGGTATCGCAATCGCAACATGGGGTGGCTTTAAAAATAAAGTGCATACGATGACATTATCTGCTTTGTTATTTGGTCTTTGTACAATGGCTCTCGGCGTCATTCCTATTTTTTGGTTGTACCTCGGAATCATGGCCATTACTGGCATAGCCATGCCAATCTTTAATACACCTGCAACGGTGTTATTACAAGAAAAAGTGGAAAGTGACTATATGGGAAGAGTATTTGGCATTCTTAGTATGATATCTACCTCTATGATGCCTTTAGGAATGCTAATTTTCGGGCCAATTGCTGATATTATTGCTATTGAGTGGCTACTCATCGGTACAGGATTATTACTCTTCATCCAAGGATTTTTCCTTCTGGGCAGTAAAGTCTTATTAAAAGCTGGTAAACCTACTGCTGAGCATGTTGACTCGCTAGAAAAAAAGTGAAGATTTTATTTCAAGAAAATTGTTAATAAAAAATAACATTTAAATTTAGCCTATACACAATCTCAAACGAATCTTGACGTTAAAAAAGCCTTGCTTTATGCAGGGCTTTTTCCATCTTTATTTATGTCTTGGGAATAATTTTTTGTGCTTTAGCATCTTGCTTCCCACAATATCTGAATTATAATTATTTGCTTTAAAATTTAAATGGTCATGAAGATCTCTTCCAATACGCAACAACTTCGGTATCCAAAAATTTTAGATGTTGCCCTTAAAGGAATTTAAAGATATGTATTAGGAAATAGGACGCTTAGAATTTATCTGTACATTTTTCACCATAACTTATTTAAAATACGCACTTTAATCTAATTGAACTAAATATAATAACGATGAATAGGACGTCCTACGTTTCCATATTGTATATCTACTTTTAATAGTTTCTGCTTTTCTAAAAAGTCTAGATAGCGTCTAGCTGTAACACGTGCTGTACCTATATAAGCTGATACCTCCTCCGCTGATACTGCCTCGCCACTTTTTTTTATATATGCAAGTACCTTATCTAAGGTAGCTCGATTAAACCCTTTGGGGAGTTCTTCTATAAGAATGGCATCCATTCCTGTTGTTTCTACTACAATTTGTTCAGGAAGACGTTGTTGCATTAAATGATCGACATCATGCTGAGTTAAATCTTGCATGCCGCTTATTTTCCTTCTATAGCTTTGATAATTTTTTAAAGTCTGCTCAATCCGCTCAAACGTAAAGGGCTTCATAATATAATCATAGACACCTAAGTGTAATATTCGCTGCACAGTGGGCATATCATTCGCAGCTGTTACAGCAATAACATCAACATGAAGATGCTCTTCTCGTATTTTCCCTAACGTAATAATGCCATCCTGCTCTGGCATAAAAATGTCCATAAAGACAAGCTCTGGGGTTAATTGTTTAATTTTTTGAATTCCCTCAATTCCATTGCTAGCATAGCCAACTAACGAAAAACCTTTGATTTGTTCAATAAATTGTCTGTTCACTTCTCGTACCATTGGATCATCTTCAATCAATAAGACACTTATTACATCCATCTATACTTCTCCTAACTCAAATAAAATTAAGAAACTGGTTCCTTTCATAAATTCACTTGTTACTTCAATATCTCCATTGCCTTTTCTTACAATTTCATAGACTAAATGCAAGCCAATGCCTCGATTTTCACTAGCCTTTGACGAAAATCCATTTTCAAACATACGCTCCTGCACCTCTTTGGTCATGCCAATCCCGTTATCGGTAACTGCAATCGCTAAGACGCCATCATGCTCGTCTACAGAGATGGCTACATATTTATCTTCCTTAGAAAGTACATTTAAAGCCTCAAAAGCATTTTCAATTAAATTGCCAAACAACACAACAAAATCATGATGATCTAATAGAGGTGGAAAGCGTTTAAAATGACTTTTCCGATCAATTTCAACCTCGATACCCAGTTCTTTTCCATAACTTACTTTACTTAATAACAAACCTGAAATATTTTCATTATGAAAGCGTTCATTTAAAAACTTCGTCAATGAGGCTTCATTTTCAGTAGTAACAGTAACATATTCAAGTGCTTGCTTTGTATGTCCCAATTGCAGTAGTCCCGCAATCGTATGAATCTTATTTTTATGCTCATGGGTTTGTACACGTAATGCTTGAACAAAGGCCTTTACACCTGTTACTTCCTCCGCAAGCTTTTTCACAGCTGTTAAATCTTTAAACATAGCAACTGCACCAACTAGCTCTCCATTCACAATAATAGGTACACGATTACTTAAGATACTATGATGATTAATGTAAAGCTCTTGATCATAAACAGGTGTTGCTGTTTCAACAATTTCAGGCAGACGGGTATCAGGCAAAACGTCATAAATCTTTTGTCCAATACATTCCTCTATTTTCCTAGTAACACCTAAAATATCGGCCGCTTTTTCATTAAAAATGGTGATATTCATTTCCTTATCTACCGCTATTATTCCCTCATGCATAGCATTAAAGGTTTCTGTTCTTTCCACATACATTTTTGCAATTTCATGAGGTTCAAGCCCAAACATTTGTTTTTTTATATGTCGTCCTAGTGTATAGGCACCGAAAATACTGAAAATCAGTGATATAACAATAGTTATCATAATTTCTCGCTCATAACTTTGTAACATTTCCAGAAAATCTGGTAATGAATAGCCAACGACTACAATGCCCACTTGTTCCCTTTTATCATTAATAATTGGCACGAAAGCCCGTATCATAACACCCGATTCTCCACGTGCCTTTGATACATAATAATGTTCACTAAATGCGGCGTTTAAATCCTGGGACTCACTGCGTTTTCCTATTTCCTTACTTACTGGGTGTGATAGTTTAATACGCTCCATATTCATTACAACAATATACTCGGCCTTATGAATCACTCTAATGCCATCTACAATTTTATTAATATTTTTTGCAGATTCTTTTATATTGGCATTTTCCAGATGTACACTAAGCTCTGGTACATTTGATACAGTTCTTGCCACAAGCATTGCTCGCTGTCCAAAATCTTTTTCCTGTTCAGATAATAGGTTACCGAGTAAAAAAATACCACCTAGTAAAAAGGAGAGTGCAATGATTAAAAATGTCACTAACAGTATTTTGCCGTTCACAGGCATTTTCATCATTAAAAAATTCCTTCCTTTCAAATTTGCATTCTCGTAATCAGTGGCACACATATTTAGTTTTAAGATTATCTGCAAAAAAATCTTTTGACAACATATTTAGTCTATCTAAGTAGCAGAAAATATTGAATTTAATGAACAATATTATAAACTGATAATTTAAAAAGAACTTAATTATCACTCTATGTTTTTGTATTATAACAATAATTAATTAACTATAGCGTACCATAACAGATTTAGTTATTGATATTACTATATTTATATGTAAATGTAAGTAAATGTACTTAATGAACGATATGTTTCTTATTTTCTAAATCTCTTTTTTAAAGAAATATTCGCTATGATACTTTTAGTGAAAGCGATATCAAAGAGAAAATTTAGAAAAGAGGTAGCAAAAAATGAAATTACTGAAAAATTTGACTGTTCAGGTTATAGTGGCTATCATACTTGGGATTATTGTCGGAGCCATTTTCCCCGAGTTCGGTGCCAGCTTGAAAATCTTAGCAGATTTATTCATCAAATTAATTAAAATGTTAATTGCTCCTATTATTTTCCTAACAGTTGTTATTGGAATCGGCAGTATGGGAGATATGAAAAAGGTCGGGAAAATCGGAGGTAAGGCATTGCTTTACTTCGAAATAGTTTCCACAATTGCATTAGCAATCGGAATTGCTGTTGCTTTAATCGTAAGTCCTGGTACAGGCTTGGATACATCAGGTGCATCTGATGCTGATATTTCAAAATATACAACTGCTGCAGCTGAATCTGAGCAAGGCTTGGGTGCCTTCATTTCTAGTATTATTCCAGAAAATGTAGTTGGTGCATTGGCAACTGGTCAATTATTACCAGTCCTATTCTCTGCTGTTTTATTTGGCTTAGCAGCTGCCTCAATCGGTGCACCCGCAAAACCAGTCATCACATTCTTTGAGCAAGTAGCAGAGATATTCTTCAAAATCGTAAGTATGGTTATGAAAATATCACCAATCGGAGCTTTTGGTGCAATGGCCTATACAATTGGAAATTTTGGTTTAAAATCTTTAGGTAATCTAGGTTTATTAATGGCTGCCGTATATATAACAATGTTTTTATTTGTTGTCTTTATTTTAGGTGCCATTGCAAAGTTCTTTGGATTCAACATCTTTAAATTTATCGCTTATATCAAAGATGAGATTTTCTTAGTAATTGGGACTTCCTCTTCTGAATCAGCACTGCCATCTATGATGCGAAAGCTTGAGAACTATGGTTGCTCGAAGCAGGTTGTAGGTTTAGTCGTTCCTACAGGGTACTCCTTCAATCTAGATGGGACTTCCATCTACCTGTCCATGGCTGCATTGTTTATCGCACAAGCATATGGAATGGAACTAACTTGGATTCAAATCATTACACTGCTCGGAATTTTAATGATTACTTCTAAAGGTGCAGCAGGTGTAACAGGATCAGGATTTATTACATTAGCAGCAACTTTGGCTGCCTTCCCAATGATACCAGTGGAAGGAATAGCGCTGTTAATCGGTGTAGATCGCTTTATGTCTGAGGCTCGAGCTGTTACAAATTTAATTGGTAATGGCGTAGCTTGTGTTGTCGTGTCAAAATCTGAAAAAGAGTTTGACACAGCTATGGAAGAACGTGCACTTCAGGGAAAGACCACTATATCTTCCTAAGAAAAATGGTAGAAATGATAGCCATCTCTGTTTCACTATACTCATTATCATTCGAGTAAAAGCTATGTCCTTATGGATTGATGCTGACAACAAACAATTAGCTTACACTATCACCCAAAATAAAATGTTTACACTCTAGTAAAAAAGTGAAAGTTAATAGTAAGAGGTGATAGTGAATGAATGATAAAAAACAGGCAAAAACACGTAATACGAATAACCCTGATGTATTAGATACAGATAAAGAAAGCATTTTTGATAAACACGAGGACATGAAAACAGTAGATCCAATACCTGTCGAAGAATTGAATGAAAAAGTGAAAGATGAACAACATAAAACCAAAACGAAGGATTCCTCTGCAACAGATAAGCGCTATCCATAATGTGAACGCTGCAAAAA
Source organism: Lysinibacillus sp. 1 U-2021 (assembly GCF_029916965.1). Lineage (NCBI taxonomy): Bacteria > Bacillati > Bacillota > Bacilli > Caryophanales > Bacillaceae > Lysinibacillus > Lysinibacillus sp. 1 U-2021. The sequence goes on along the minus strand of NZ_CP123966.1, from coordinate 1,598,659 downwards.
TGAATAAATATAAAAAGTCGACCTAATTCATAATTATGGGTCGACTTTTTTATATACTATTTGTTAAAGGGGGTAAATCATGAGTAAAATACCAATTATGAAAACGGAAAGGTTACTATTGAGACCTATTACACATGGGGATTTAGAAGCAATGTATGACTACTCTTCCAGTGAAAATGTGGCGCGTTATGTGACATGGCAAGCACACACGAGCTTAGAGGATACAAAGGCTTTTATGGCATTAATTTTTAATGGCTATCAGCAAGGTAATTTGATGTTATGGGGTATTGAATATGCAGGCACAATTATTGGAACGATTGATATTGTGACGATTAATGACACCCATAAATACGCGGAAATTGGCTATGTGCTTTCTGAGGATTTTTGGAATAAGGGGTTCACAACAGAAGCAACAAAAAAACTCATTGACTTCGGTTTTAATGAATTAGATTTAGTACGTATCCAAGCACGATGCTTTGAAGAAAACATTGGCTCACAAAAGGTTATGGAGAAGTCAGGTATGCAGTTTGAAGGGTTATTACGGAAAAGTATGCTTGTTAAGGGACAATACCAACATGTAAAAATGTACGCTATCACTGATGATGATTATAGGAACCTCTAGAAAATAAAGCCTTGCTACGATTTGCAAGGCTTTATCATTACAACCATCTTTCCAAACAGTATATCTTCTTAGCTGTGGCATCTATCCTTACTCGTTTGCCTATCGCAATTGGATGCATAGGATGTGTATGACAAATATCCACCTCTGCTAATATAGGAATCTTTATTCCATCCAACTGTTCAAGTAGAATATGATATGGCTGTCGACCCGTTCCTAAATCATCGTAGCATTCATGTTTCCCCAAAATAATCCCACTAACTTTGTTAAAGACACCATGCAATTTTAGCATTGCAAAATTCTTTTCAACAACAGCAGCATTTTTTAAGCAGTCCTCCACTAATAAAATATCACCTTCCACAATTTTAGGGAAATACGGCGTACCAATAAATCCATACATGGCATTGGCATTCCCGCCAATTAACCTTCCTTCAGCAACCCCATCCTGAATCGCTAACCATTCATTCTTCTTGAGTTTTTTATCCACTGTCTTCTCTAGCCAATTAACAGGTTCATCCGACCAATAAGAAGGCATTGGAATTTCGTATGGTAATGCTTGAGGCTTAAAGAAATAATGCTCAAAAAATTTGAAGGTATCATTTACTAATGGTTCAAACTCACCAAAGGAAGGTACGAGGGCTGGACCATAAAAAGTTGAGATTCCCGTCTTTGCATAAAGTGCCAGTAGAACGGCCGTTGCATCCGAATAACCTACGACCATTTTGGGATGTTGACGAAAAGCCTCATAATCAATATAAGGTAGCATGCTATTAGCATTGGTGCCCCCTATCGTAGACATAATCATATCCACATTTGGATTACGTAATAACTCATTCAATTCTTCTGCTCTTTCTTTTGGCGAACCTGAACGATAATAATCAGTTTTACCAGTTAAAGAACCTGTCACGATTTGAAAATTTTTATTCTCGAGAAATGCTTTAGCACGTTCATATCGTTCCAAAGCCGTCACCGTTGCTGGGGAGGACGGGGAATAAATGCCGATGTTTATTTTTGAAGTCATACGGTAGTTCCTTTCCCAATCAATAGTTTTGACATGTAGTATTCATTAATATATTGTCCATCTACATACAGCGAAGCCCGCTTCGTTCCTTCGATATCAAAGCCCATTTTCTTATACAAAGCAACACCAGCCTCATTATTTTCCATGACGGTTAATTCTAGACGATGTACACCATTCACTATTGCCCAATTTTCTACGTGTTGAAATAAAGCTGTTCCAATTTTTCTTCCTCTATAGTCACTATGTATGCCTATGACAAGATAAGCACGGTGAGCAATTCTTGACGGCTCATTGCCTTGTACAATTAAGTACGCCACAACCTGCTCATCCATTTCAGCTATGAACAAAGCTGAGTGGTGACTATGATATAACTTGTCTATATACTCTCCAAATGGCTTAGGTGCTAAATTGCGCTCACCTGGTCCAAATAACATAAAATTTGATGCCTCTGCATTTGCCATAACAGCTATAATTCGTTCACTGTCATGTCGGGTTGCTTCTCGTATGATCATGTTGAACACGCTCTCCTTCTAAAATATAGTCACTTCAATGCTCAATTCTTTTGTATTGTTTGTTCAACCAACTCTACTTTTAAAACTTGTACACTACTACTTGGAGCAATTACACGTATCTCATCACCCAGTGTTAGTTTTGCTGGAATTCTCATACTTTTCTTCGTCCCTTCTAGTAGGTTTGAATTTTAGCTACTAGTTTTTCATCTCTAAAATGGAGTGTCTCAGTATCTATGAGTGTGTATGCTTGTAATGTGGGATGATTTTCTATCCAGCGATCAAATGCCCACCTTCTCTCTTGATTATTATAATGGGGACAATAGGTACCTGATAATAACCCTAAGCCATTCCATTCCTCAAAACCATCATATGTATTTTCACTATAGCATTTTTCAAACCAACACATTGCCCCAGCACTGATGCCAGCTAATATAATCCCTTTTTGATAAGCTTCCTTTAACAATTTATCAAAACCATATTCTCGCCACTTTTCAAGAAGATAACCTGTATTCCCTCCACCCACATAGATAATATGCTGCGCTAGTACTTTTTCTCGAATGCTTCTATCATGCATATCTTTTTGCAAGATATGGGTTGCATCACAATGATGGAATGCTGCATAAAACTTCTCGATATACCCTTGTGCATCATTACTTGCTGTGGGAATAAAACAAATTTTAACTCGTTCATTTTTCTGCGTTTGTCGTAAAATGTACTCATCGATAAATGAAGGGTTCTGCTGAGAAAACCCACCACCTGATAGGGCGATGATTTGTCTTATCGATTCATTATTTTTACTTAATTCATAGACAGCTTGTTCCTGCCCAAATCTTTCTAACATCTGTACATTCTTCATTCCTAATTTTTCGAGCAAGCGACATGATGCCTTGTTCGCTGTTTGTGTTTCTGCCACAATAGATTCTATATTCAGATAATTCAAACCATCCTGAATTACCTGCGTGAGCACTTCAAAAGCTAACCCCTTCCCCCAAAACTGAGGTAAAAATTGATAGGAAAGCTCATATAACTCCTTATCATGGTATTCATCGATCGAGACAAGACCTATAAATTCACCTGTCTCCTTTAAAGTAATATATAAATATGTATTAGGGAATGGCGCTTCTAGCATGCCTTTAAAAGATGCTTCTATATAGCTGTTTGATGGAACACCACCGAGATAAGTTCGAACTTGTTTATTAGAGTAGAGTTTTTGTATATCTGTAAAATGCTCTGGTTGTAATTGTTCGATTACACAATTAGTTGACATGATTTTCATTACATCTAGCCCCCTTCTTTATGTCAAAGTTTAATCGAACTCTCTCGATGAAATCAAATATTCTTTCCAATTTTTATTAAAAATAGAATAAAAAGTAGTGACCAGCATGAATTGCTGTATCACTACCTGCATTATTGCCCGTATTGTTCAAGTAATCGTTGCGTGTTGGTCGATTGTTCGAGTACCTTTTTCTCTTTTGCCCAATAAACCAAATATTGTGCATCATCCACACGAAAAACCATTTGCTGTAACTCTTCATCAAGTTCAGAACTAATAGCCACTTTTAATATTTCTACCTCATAAAGAGGCTTATCCTTCATTTTATAAACGATATGATATACAGGCTTTTCTTCAAAAATAGTTCTTTCCTTTTTGGAAAGCTTCCTTACATGACTTAAAGGATATTTCTCAATAAAGTCTTGTGCTTCATCGCCTGTAGCATGAAATAGTGATTGATCTCCTTGGAATAATTCAATGTCGTCAATTTCTGTGGCATGATCTAGAACAAAAGAAATTGCTTCATCTTCACTTTTTTCTCTATTTTGCATAATAAAAGCACCAATTAATAAAATACCAGCGAATATAATAAGTCTCCATCTGCGTTTCGTCATTTGCTCTTACCCGTTCAAGGCCTTTTTAACAAAGCGATTTATATCAACATCAGCGCCTATAACAAGCATAATATCTCCTAATAAAATCTTGTCACTCGCCTGTGGAGATACGATAATATCAGCCCCACGCTTAATTCCTACAATGTTGATGCCATATTTAGCGCGAATATCTAAATCCATTATGGAATAGCCAGCAATTGCATCATTAGCCTTTAATTCCATAATGGAGTGTTCATCTGATAGCTCTAAATAATCTAAAACAGTATTCGACAACATATTATTAGCAATACGAATACCCATATCTCGCTCAGGATGGACGACAAAATCTGCGCCAATTTTACGTAAAACCTTTTCATGGTAATCGTTTTGAGCTTTTACTGTAATTTGCTCAACACCAATTTCCTTCAAAATGATTGTTGTTAATATACTTGCTTGAATATCTTCCCCAATTGCTACAATCACGTGCTCAAAATTACGTATACCTAACGAATTCAACACCGATTCATCGGTTGAATCTGCAATAACAGCTTGTGTGGCAATGGAAGCAAACTCATCCACACGCTCTGAAGAATGATCAATGGCCATTACCTGTGCGCCCTGACTCATTAATTCACGAACAATACTGCCTCCAAAACGTCCAAGCCCTATGACTGCAAACTCTTTTTTCATCATAAAAATCCCTCCGAAAACTACTATACCACCATTGTAGCCTATTCTCTGCGATATGTATTGTCAAAACAAGAGTCAATTCGTCAATGGTGGACAACAAAAAAGACGAGGACCTTAATCCCCGTCTTCAACATATCATTATTATTCTGCGTTACGCATCTCATCTAGCACGCGGTTTACTCGCTTTTCTAGCATTTTCATACCACTACCACCAGCTTGCATATGACGCAGCTGACCATCTTTATCGAACACAAAATATGCTGGAACATATTGGTTTTCAAAAGCATCTGTTAGCTTCATTTCACTATCTACAAAGATTGGTTGCACAATATCATGCTCTGCTGCTACTGCTTTAATTGTGTCTAAATCAGTATCTGCCTCAGAACGTGGCATATGTACTGCTACAACGTTTAATTCATCTTTATATTGATCGCGGAAATTGTTCACATCTGGCATTGCTTCTTTACATAAATGACAGCTTACTGACCAGAAGTGGATTAATGTTGGTTTTTTGCCTACTAATTCTGCTTTCGTTACTTCACCATTTAACCAAGTCGTTGCGCCAACTAATTCAGGCATTTGTTCACGAAGTTTCATAAAAATCCTCCTCTAAAAGATCGTTTGTCTTCAAATATTTAGATAACGGTATAAAAACTCTTTCCCAAAACAAAAATTCAGTTAAAAGTCCCCACAAACTTGTCGTGGGGACTTTTAATTTTTCGCATAATCCTCTATTTAAATTATAGAGTTGCTTGGCCTGGACGCCAGTTAGCTGGGCAAAGACCACCAGTTTGTAGTGCTTGAAGTACACGTAGTGTTTCATCAACATCACGGCCGATGTTGTTATCAAATACTGTTTGGTATTTTAATTCGCCTTCTGGGTTGATGATGAATAAACCACGTAACGCGATACCTTCTTCTTCAATTAATACACCATATTCTTTAGATACTTGATGGTTTGTATCAGCTGCTAATGGGTATTTTAATTCACCAAGACCATTTTGCGTACGGTCTGTGTTAATCCATGCTAAGTGTGTATGGATTGTGTCAGTAGAAACACCGATTACTTCTGCATCTAAGTCTTCGAACTCGTCATAACGATCGCTCATTGCAGTGATTTCAGTTGGACATACAAATGTAAAGTCCATTGGGTAGAAGAAAAGAACTGTCCATTTATCTTGTGCTTTAATATCTTCTAGTGATACTTTACCAAATGATTTGTCTGAAAGTACTGCTTCCATTGTAAAGTCAGGTGCTTGTTTACCTACCATGCGTTCTGCCATAATAAATCCCTCCGAATAAATATGTAGTTTATATATTCCATTCGCACTAGCGAACTCGTCTTCTACGATAGCAGAGTAACCGCAGTTTTTCAAACAAGTAAACTCCGCCCGTTTGGATGATTGAAATGGATTGACAAAAATTCGTCAAATCCATAACTGGAATTATTGCTACTGTCTATCTACAAGCTATTTTTGACAATAATATTCTACACTATTCAAAATTTTTCTCACTTTCATTTATACCCCATTTTTCAACTTTTTATAGCTATTTTTTTCACGAAAAACGATTGCAAATTTTTTATTATTATGTATAATTGTAATGGTTTTAGTAAACTAAAAGTTTCGTTAAAGTAAACTTCATATTTCAAAAGTTTATCATTGCTAAACTTCTCTTAGGAGGGAAAAGATGCAAATAGGAGCAAAAATTAAAGCGCTTCGTTTAAAAAAAGGTCTTACCCAAGAGGAACTTGGAGAACGTACAGATTTAAGTAAAGGTTATATTTCCCAATTAGAACGTGATCTAAACTCACCTTCAATTGAAACATTATTTTCAATATTAGAAGTTTTAGGGTCGAGACCCAAAGACTTTTTTGATGATGAATCACCTGAACAGAAGGTTGTTTATACAGAGGAAGATCAATCTACCTATACAGATGAAGAAAAAAAATATGAAATTCAATGGCTGATTCCTACTTCGAATGAAAAAGAAATGGAACCCATTTTCTTAACCTTTGCTGCAGATGGCGAGTTCAAACAGTTTGAGCCTTCGCTCTCTGAAACATTTATTTATGTGGTTAAAGGGCGTATTCGTCTCGTATTAGGGAATGAACAGTATATCGCAAGTGAAGGCAATGCACTTTACTATGACGCGACAGACCATCATCAGATTTTTAATGCACATGATGATGAAACAAAAATTTTACTTGTCGCAACAGATTCTTATTTATAGCTTAAGGAGGCGCATCCATGACAACCAATTCAATTATCCGCTTTGAAAATGTTTCAAAGTCATATAGCGACGGTACCGTCGTTTTAAAAAATATCAATTTGGAGCTTGAAAAAGGGAAGTTTTATACACTCCTTGGTCCATCAGGTTGTGGTAAAACAACCATTTTACGAATTATTGCAGGATTTACAGAACCTACAACAGGAAATGTATTTTTCCATGATAAAAAGATTAATGCAGTTCCTGCCAATGAACGTCAAGTAAATACTGTTTTTCAGGATTATGCGCTGTTCCCTCATTTAAATGTGTTTGAAAATGTCGCATTTGGCCTACGTATTAAAAAGCTTCCTGAAAAGGACATAAAAGAGCGTGTAGCTGAAGCCTTAAAGTTTGTCAATTTAGCAGGCTATGGTAACCGCGAAATATCTGAAATGTCTGGTGGACAACGACAACGTGTCGCGATTGCACGTGCCATTGTCAATGACCCTGAAGTAATTTTACTGGATGAGCCACTTTCAGCTTTAGACTTAAAGCTACGTACAGAAATGCAATATGAGCTACGTGAATTACAGCAACGTCTTGGCAAAACATTTGTTTTTGTTACACATGATCAAGAAGAAGCACTTGCTATGAGTGATGAAATTTTTGTCTTAAGTGAAGGCCAAATTCAGCAGTCAGGTACACCCGTGGATATTTATGATGAACCGATTAACCGCTTCGTTGCTGACTTTATAGGTGAATCCAATATTGTACCTGGCGTGATGATTGAGGATTTCAAGGTTGAATTTGCTGGCAAAGTTTTCGAATGTGTCGACCAAGGGATGAAGCAAAATGAAAAAATAGATATTGTCATTCGTCCAGAAGATTTAGAAATGACAACAATTGATAAAGGCAAACTTGTGGTAAAAGTGGATACACAATTATTCCGAGGGGTACATTATGAATTATCCACATACGATAAAGATGGTAATGAGTGGCTAGTCCATTCATTGAAGAAAGCAGAAGTAGGGACTGAGATTGGCTTAGACTTTGATCCTGAGGCAATTCACGTAATGCGCTTAAACGAAACAGAGGAAGAGTTTGATAAACGATTAGAATCGTATGGAGACGATGAAGATGCAAACTAAAACATCGAAATCAGCGTTATTTCCATATGTGTTATGGATTGCCTTTTTCGTTATCGCGCCAATTGCACTCGTTGTTTATTATTCCCTGCTTGATTTACATGGCAACTTTACGCTCGATAACTACAAAGCGTTCTTCTCTTCTGTTTACTTAAAGATGACTTTGAGCTCGTTTTGGTATGCATTTTTAATTACATTCTTTACACTATTAATTTCATACCCAACTGCCTATTTTTTAACGAAGACCAAGCATAAACAACTTTGGCTTCTACTTATTATTATTCCTTCATGGATTAATCTTTTGTTAAAAACATATGCCTTTATCGGCATCTTTGGGTTATACGGGCCTATTAATGCATTTATCGAAGTATTTGGCTTCGATCCAAAGCAAATGCTCTTTACTGATATTAGCTTTGTCTTTGTGTCGGTCTATATTTTTATTCCATTTATGATTTTACCGATCTTCAATTCTTTAGATCGTTTAAACCCAACGCTCATTTATGCAGCACGGGATTTGGGTGCTTCGGCTTTTACAACCTTCCGCCGTGTTGTTTTACCATTGACAATGGATGGCGTTAAATCTGGTATTCAAGTTGTCTTTATCCCTGCCCTATCCCTGTTCATGATTACTCGCTTAATTGCAGGGAACCGTGTCATTACTCTAGGCACAGCGATTGAACAGCAATTCCTTGTGACACAAAACTGGGGTATGGGTTCCACTATTGCTGTATTCTTAATTTTATTCATGGTGATTATCATGCTAATTACGGGACAAAAGGATAAAGGAGGTCGCGTACGATGAACAAACTATCTGCTTCAGCCAAAGTCTATTTAACAATTGTTTTTATCGTTCTCTATGCTCCAATTTTCTATTTAATCTTTTACTCGTTTAATAGTGGCGGCTCCATGAATAATTTTGAATCCTTTACTTTGGAGCATTATCAAGCTGTTTTTGAAGATTCGCGTCTTCTTGTTATATTAATAAATACGGTCATCGTGGCATTACTTTCTGCTCTCATTTCTACTATTATTGGTACGCTAGGAGCAATTGGAATTGTGACGGTTAAGGATTCTAAGATGCGTAATACTTTATTATCCTTAAACAATGTCTTAATCGTCAGCCCAGACGTAATTATCGGGGCTAGCTTTTTAATTTTATTTACAATGGTAGGTATTAAACTGGGCTTTGCATCTGTTTTATTAGCACATGTTGCATTTAGTGTACCGATTGTTGTATTAATGGTTTTACCAAAGCTACTAGAAATGAATAACTCATTAATCGATGCAGCATTAGATTTAGGGGCAACGAAAAAGGACGTTATGATGCGTGTCATTCTTCCTTATATTCAGCCAGGGATTTTTGCAGGCTTCTTCCTTGCCCTTACGTATTCATTAGATGATTTTGCCGTGACATTCTTTGTAACAGGTAATGGCTTTAGTACTCTATCCGTAGAAATTTATTCAATGGCCCGCGCAGGAATTTCTCTAACAGTGAATGCAATTTCAGGTTTAGTATTCTTCGTTACGGTTTTAGTTGTTGTTGGTTATTATTTCATGACAAGTCGTACGAGTAAAAGAATGGAGGGGCAACGATGAAGTCACTAATTCAAGCTACCATCGCCATCCTTGTCGTTTCAGCCCTTTTATTCTATGCGGCTGATGCCTTAAGTGCGGGTGGCGGTAAAAGTGGAAAAGACACGTTAACCATCTTTAACTGGGGAGAATATATTGATCCTGATTTGTTAAAAGAATTTGAAAAAGAAACAGGCATTCATGTCATCTATGAAACATTCGATTCCAATGAAGCTATGATGACAAAGATTCAGCAAGGCGGAACAGCCTACGATATTGCTGTCCCTTCTGAATATATGATTGAGAAGATGAAGGAAGAAGAATTATTGATTCCTTTAGATAAAACGAAAATCCCTAATTTTAAAAATATTGATCCTTACTTTTTAGATTTACCATTCGATGCTAACAATAAATATTCTGTCCCTTATTTTTGGGGAACAGTAGGTATTGTCTACAATCCAAGCCTTGTTGGAGACTTAGACTTCTCCTCTTGGGATGATTTATGGGACCCTTCTTTAAAGCGAAAAGTCTTTTTAGTAGATGGTGCGCGCGAAGTCATTGGGATGGGCTTAAACAGTCTTGGCTATTCTCTGAATTCACTAGATAATCAGGAACTTCGTGAAGCTACTGACAAACTAATCACCCTTGCACCAAATGTAAAAGCAATCATTGGAGATGAAATTACACCATTAATGATCAATAATGAAGCAACCGTTGCCCTTACGTGGTCTGGCCAAGCAGCTGACATGATGTATGAAAATGAAGAGTTAGACTTTGCTGTACCTGAGGAAGGCTCAAACTTATGGTTTGATAATATGGTCATCCCAAAGACATCGAAGAATATTGATGGTGCCCACGCCTTTATAAACTTCATGCTAAGTGCTGAATCAGGTGCTCAAAATGCCGATTTTGTAGGCTATTCTACGCCTAATCTTGCAGCTATGGACTTAATGGACGAAGAAGTTGTTTCTGACGAACGCTACTATCCTTCTGAAGAACAACGCGATACATTAGAGGTCTACAAAAACTTAGGACCTGATTATTTAGGGAAATACAACGAATTATTTTTAGAATTTAAAATGGGTATCCGATAATTCAACTAGCGAATTGACTTTTACATCAATTCGCTAGTTTTTTTCTCTGCTTATTTAACTGACTATTAAATAAGAACATTTTCAATTGACTATTTGCATTATTATATTTAGAAAATATTTTGTCTGAATTTTAATAGATTTTCACATCAGTATTCTTGTGATATTCCTTCTGATGCGCTATAACATCGCTACAATTTATAGCCATGCTTTATGCCATTACAGACAGACTCTCACATTTTTTAATTCTCACTTTATAAGAGAAGTCCATAGATTGTTGTTGCTTTACTAATTTATCCCCATAGCTTCTTTTCCCCTCAATTTTTATGACTAACATCTATTATTTCTTCATGCATAGGTGCGCGGATGAAAACTTTTGTGGAAAACCATTCTAAATATAGAACCAGTACGATAATCTTAACTATTAGCCAAGCAATAATTCTTTATGATAGACTGTACTATATTTGATTACAAAAAGGGGGTTCATTCGATGACCCAGCAGAAGTCCAATAAGGCGGCTTTGTATATTTTAATGTTTAATATGTTTATCGCAATGGGAAGTATTGGCATTATTATTCCTGTCATGCCAGAGTATTTAAAAATATTTGGTGCAGCAGGACAAGTTCTAGGTATGCTAATCGCAACGTTCGCCTTAGCTCAATTCGTATTTTCTCCTATTGCTGGGAATCTTTCAGATCAGTACGGACGAAAAAATTTAATTATTTTCGGTCTTATCGTAACAGGTCTTGCACAAATCGGATTTGGCCTTGCTACAGATGTATGGATGCTCTTTTTAGCACGATTTTTAGGTGGTCTAGGTTCCGCATTTGTTGCACCTCCTATTATGGCTTTTGTCGCTGACGTCACAACCTATGAAGAACGTGGGAAAGGTATGGGGATGTTGGGTGCCGCTATGTCTCTTGGCTTTATGATTGGACCTGGTATTGGTGGCTTTTTAGCAAAGGTAAGCTTACATTTCCCATTTTTCACAGCTGGAGCTGCAGCCATTGTAGCATCTATTTTATCTTACTTTTTATTACCTTCTACCAAACCAAACACTGCGCAACAGAAACAAAAGCAAGACAATCTGGCGAAGCAAATGGCTCGTTCCATACATATGCCTTATTTTGTTATGCTCATAATTATGCTGGTGTTCTCGTTTGGAATTGCAAATTTCCAAACGACATTGTCATTATTTGTGACAGAAAAGTTTAATTACACACCTGTAGATATAGCGATTATATTAGTTGTTGGTGGTGCTTTTGGAGTAGTAGTACAAATGTTTATTATTACACCACTGTTCAATCGTTATGGTGAAATGAAAGTAGTACTAGTAAATTTATTTATTGCATCCGTTGCTATTTTCTTAATATTATTTGTTTCTGGCTTTGCCCTTATTTTAGTTGTAGCAACAATTTTCTCTACAGCAACGACATTAATTCGTCCAGCTGTTAATACACTCATCTCAAAGCTTGCAGAGAAAGAGCAGGGATTTGCTGCGGGCTTGAATAATGCCTATATGAGCCTCGGAAATATGATTGGACCCGCTTTGGCAGGTTTATTATTTGACTGGAATATGAATAGCCCATATATTTTCGGTTCTATCATATTATTAGCCTGTTTCTTCCTTGCGCTCATCTGGACAGTGAAAAAAGCACCTCATTTAATGCATCCCGATACAAAATAGTCTGAAAAATCATTGACTATTTTTAGCAGTATGGTACATTATTGTTGATTCACAAAATTGAATGATTTTAACCACTAGGGGAGTCTTTAAAAGGCTGAGACGTATATGGTAATATACGGACCCTTTGAACCTGATCTAGTTCACACTAGCGGAGGGAAGTGGCGCTACTTGCTGTTGTCACTATATACACGCAAGGCCGCTTCCTATTGTTTAAAGGGGGTGGCCTTTTTATTTTTCCTCACGAACTTTACCAAAAGGAGTGAACTTTATGTCAATTCGTAAATTAACAGTCATGGCTTTATTAGTAGCCGTTGCTGTTGCAGGCTCTACTTTCGTATCCATCCCAACAGGCATCGCACGTGCTTACCCCGTTCAGCATGCGATTAATGTGATAGGAGCCATTATACTTGGGCCTGTACCAACTGTTATAGTTGCCTTTGTCACTGCCATCATTCGTATCCTTACTGGAACAGGCTCTCTACTAGCTATCCCTGGTAGTATCATCGGTGCGGTCTGTGCTGCTCTTGCCTATAAATATAGCAATAAAATGTGGTTAGCTGGTATCGGAGAGGTTATCGGAACGGGCATTCTGGCTTCACTTATTGCCGTCCCTTATGCAAAATTATTCATGGGAACATCTGTAGCAGCATTCTTCTTCCTACCAGCCTTTTTAACATCAAGTACGATCGGTGCTATTTTAGGTGTAATGGTTGCGAGTAGCTTGCGTAAAACAGAGCTCGTAAAGAGATTTAATTCTTCTCTTTATTAAGAGGTATTGGATTATGAGCATTCATTGAGCTGCGGGCAGTCCAATTTGGAGCGCCTTTCTCCTCCTTATGAGAAAAAGAGTCCACTTTGTAGATCATCTTCCCCTCTCTACAAAGGGGATAACTCTCTATTTCAAGCAACATAAAAAAAGCAGTGCAAAACTATTCGAGTTTGCACTGCTTCCTCTATTTAAGATCGTTTTTTCATGCCTTTTAACAACTGTGCTACATTTGTATCTTCTGCTTGTATAGTTTTTTCCTCAACCAGCGGCTCTTTTCTCTTCACATTCGTTAGGAAATTCCAACCAAAGCGTCTTATGGTAATATCAATAAAGAAAAGAAGCATACTTGCTAAGAGTAGCCATGTGGCAATATTTTGCCGATCTGCTCCTTTTGTCGTAAAGTCACGGAAAACATCTTGTGGTTCCTTTAAAACAGTGCCTCCTGTTCGTTTAGTTAACTCTTCTATCAGTTGGTTATTTACAGGGAGTAGTTCGTATTCAGCACTATAAGGAACACTTAGCCCTGCCTGATAAATGGCCTTCTTTTCATCTGCTACACGGAAGAAAATTAATCCAGGTTCAGCTTGTACTACAGCTCGAACTTGGGATGCGGAAATGGTTTCAAGTTGTGTTTCTAGCTCCTCCCCTGCCTCATTTACCGCTACAATATCTAAAAATGCAGCTTCATTTGTAGGGTCTGTAATCATAAAGGAACCATCTGCTTCCAATCTTACATCATAGGCTACATCATTGTAGCTTGGTAGCATCTGAGAAATAAGTGTTTGCCAAAATGCTCCCCAATTCTGCCATCTTGCCCAATCTCCTGTCCATTTACCCGTTGAATCAGATGTAAAGGCAAATGTTTTACCAAGACCATATTGCCACTGCGCTAACACAGGATCTTCCTTCTCGCTTTCTGCTACAACAGTAGCCCCCTGTTTTGCCGTTGTCCCAATATATGCATTCATTTGTGGGACCCCATTTGCAAACAGCGAGTTCCATCCTGCTGCATTATAAATTGCTGGATAGAATGGATTGTCCTCAATATAGGTGCGGGAAATCATAGCTGTTTCACGAGATAAAATAGACGGAATGGTTTGCTCATCTATGACATCATAGAAACGTCCACTACCCATGTCACTAAGCGCTTCTAATAAGTTCGCATCAGCATCTTGTCCAATCGCTACTGTCGATAAGGTTATACCATTTTCTTTTCCTTCAGTAATTAAATCCTCATAATTCCCTGCCTGTGATTGCCCATCTGTTAAGAGAATAATATGCTTACGTTGGAGCTTTAAATCAGCAAGGTTCTCGTAGGCTTTAGCTAATGAACTATAGATTTCTGTTCCCCCACCAGGTGTTACTGATAAAATAGTATCCACAGCCTCTTCTTTACTGCTAAGAGGCCCTGTCTCTATAATCTCCCAAGGACGATCATCAAAGGCAATGAATCCTAATGTATCCTCGTCTCGCAACATCTCAACAGAACGTGCCGCTGCTTCCTTAGCAAGCTCAAGCTTCGAGCCTTGCATACTGCCAGAACGGTCAAGTACAATCACTAACCCTAAGGAAGGTAATTGCTCTTTGCCCTTAATTTCCATTTCCACTGGCAATAAGGTTTCAATCGGTGTTTTAAAATAGCCGCCTAGACCAAAACTATTTTCTCCACCCACCATTGTAAAACCAACCCCAAAGTTTTTGACTGCTTGCTCAATAACACTCATTTTTGCTTCACCCACTAAATGACCTGGCACATTTTCGAAAATAATAGCATTATATTGCAAATAGCTGGACAGTTCATTTGGTAGACTGTCGGGCGCTACAACATCATAGGCAATGGATTGACTACCAAGTGCTGCTGCGATGGGTGAAGCTGTTTCATAACCATTAACGATTAATAAATGTGGTTCACTTTGAACCATTGTGACACTAGTTAACTTATTGTTTTCAAAAATGGCATCCTGACCAACTTGAACAACGGCTTCATATTTTACAAGTCCTTCAGCTGTTGCTGCATGTTTATAGGTAAACACATTCGTGCCTTCAGTCAGCTCAACTGCCTCTTTATGAATAAGCTCATCATTTTCATATAGTAATAGCTCGCCTTGGCCTGCTGATGTTGCATGTATGTCTGTCACTAATTGTTGTTGCTCTCCAACGTAAGCAACCTGAGGGGATACAAAGCTTTTTAGTGATACATCATTGACAACTGGTTGACTAAAAGGCTTAATATCCACACTAATATTAGAGCCTTTCAACTTCGTAGCAAATTCTAAAGCATCGCCCTTTGTCTCATTACCATCTGTTAATAGCACAAGACGAGTTGCTTTTTTAGGATCTATAATCCCTGAAGCAAGCTGTAGACTTTGTTCTATATTTGTTTGATCGGTAGCTTTAATTTCAGTTAGTTTCGGTACTTCCTTTAATGTTTTAGATAAAATGGCCTCTGTTTGTAAAGTAGAGGAAAATGAATAAATGCCCGCAAGCTGTGGTTCTTTTTTTGATTGGAGGCTCTCCTGTATAAACTGAACCATCTCATCTTCCGTACCATTCATAGAAGCAGAACGGTCTACTAAATAAATAATTTGTTCTTCTTTGATTGGTAATAATAGATATGGACCTGCGAGTGCAAAAACTAAACAGCCTGCTGCCACTATGCGAATAGTAAGTACAACAATATGACTTCTTTTAAGTCGCTGTCGCTCATGAAAGTATGTCCATCCAAAATACAAGAATAATGGAAGGAGTAACAACAATACTAACGGCATATCAATTCGTAAATCCACGACGTCGTTGCACCTCCCACTCTGAAACAAGCAATAGTAAAATAATTACAATTAGCCAAGGCACGAAAGAGGTCATCGACACTTCTTCCTTTCCATTGTCTGAAATATCACCTAATGTAAAACTTGTTCCTTGTTCAATGACACGTTCTTGTGCTTGCAATTGGACAATCAATTGTTTTTCCTCATTATTTGAGCGTACCATATAAATGCCTGGCTGTTTGGGCGCAGTTAGCATCCCCTTCGTAACAGACGAAAGAAACTCGTCTTCTTGCGAATAAACATTCCAGTCTCCTTGCGCTAAAGCAACTGCACGTTGTTCATTGGGTGAAAAAATCCCAAGTGACCCAACTGATTCTGTTAGCTGCTGCTCTGTACTCCATAGAAATAGTGGGAATGATGGATGTAAAGGCCAATCTGTATCAGCAATATCGGCTAAAACAACGATATCTCCTTTTGGGGAGCGTTGGATGAACGGCTCTTCTCCAACAGAAGCAATCGTTTCATAGTCCGCAAAGCCAGGATAAACAGCACTAACATAAACATCCTTTAGTTCACTAAAGGCAAATAATGCATCACTTCTAGTGCTTACCGTCCCATTCGCATCTACTTTTTCTGCATCATCACGACCAAATAATACGAGGGGATTGTCCATCTTTTCCAATAAGGCTGATTGGTTTGTGATTATGGTAGCATCTTGATTGTCAGCTACTTGCAAGGAAGGGACGATTTTTACGCCACTACTAACTGTTTGAAAACCTTTCTGTATCAGTTGATGCAAGCCTTGATCAACAATAATTTTTGACGTAGTCGTTTGTAGTAAAACTGTTTGTTGATTGTCTATGTCATAATCATCATTTGCATCAATAATAGCTGTCATGGATTTTGCTAAAGGCAAATCTTTAAATGTTTTCGTAATGGCTTCATTTGGAGGCACAACGACACTTTCTGCTACCAGCTCCTCACCCTCTGCATTATTCAATGCGAGTGTTACCTTTTGCTCGGTATTTGTATCATTATGGAGTTGTACAAGTGCCAGCGTAGCTTGTCCATCTGTCGTAGCAGCAAAGCGGGTGATAGCGATATTTGTTAAGTCTTTTGTAGCACCTCTTACTAGCCATTTCACAGAATCCTTGTCCATCGGTAATTGCTTTTTATCAAGTGTATCTGTAAAAACATAGATAGAAGTTGGTGTATCGCCCACAAATGCCTGTGCTACATCCAGCGCCTTATTCATTTCAGCAGTTTCATAGGTTATTTGTAAATCTTGAATAGCTTTTTTTATTTCACTCGTGTTTGTTTCTTGCTGTAAAACAGCTTTTGGTGCAGCACCAGTTGTAATTAATGTGACAGGTCGACCATTCAATTCATTCATCAAGTTCAGCATTTCCTGTTTATGAGCGTCAAAGGTTGATTGCTCTTTACCTGCCAGCATTGTGGCTGAAGTATCTACAATAAATATGGTTTGTGCACCAACAATGGTTGATTTTTTTATATAAGGATTCATCAATGCCAAAACAAGTAGCACTAAAGCAAGAAGCTGTAAATATAGTAGGGCATTTTTTTGTAGATGCTTTAAATAAGGCGATACTCGCGTTTCCTGCATAATCTCCGACCAAAAAAGCGTCGAAGAAACTGTTTGATCTGTATATTTTTTTCGAAAGAAATAATAAAGTAGGACAATGACCGGGATGATGGCCGTCCAGCTAAATATAATTTGACTAAAGCCCAATACGGCTCACCTCACCTAATCCAATGTGCTTTTAATAATTGCTGGAAAATCGCATGTTGCAATCCATCTTCCACTTTCAATTGTAATTTTCGAACACCAAAGCGACGGCAAATGGCTTCAAATTCTTCTTCATGTAGTATGCGTCTTGCATGGTAGGACTCTAATACTTTAGAGGACATCGTCACATTCACATCATTACCTGTTTCACGATCAAGGAGACGTACATCACCCGAATAATTTGGTGACAGTTCTTCTTGCGTTACAATTTGCAAAATGCGAACATCTCCAGCATAGCGTGGTAGCCTTTTTAATAGCTGTTCCCATTCCTCAATTGGCTCTAATCCATCTGTAACAATGAATAATACGGTACTATCTTTAGGTAAAGCTTTAAGTGCATCCTTGGCAAAACGATTAGAGTAATTAGCTTCCTCTATATCTGTTACTAGCTGTAAAAAAGCTCGGCGATACATGGTACCCTTCCGTCGAAATGGTGGCTTCACTTCATCTTGGACAAAAGAAAAAGATAGACGATCATCTCGACCTAATACCATTAGACCGAGGGAGGCCACAATTTGACGAGCAAATAACCACTTAGCATGTTGCCCCATCGATTTGGTAGCATCTAGTAGAATATGTACACGCATCTCTTGCTCATCTAAAAACCTTTTTATAAAGTATTTATCTGTACGAGCAAAGACGTTCCAATCCACTTGGCGTACATCATCTCCTAAATGGTATTCTCGAAAATCCGAGAAATCAAGGGATGCCCCGAAGCGTTGAGAACGGTGCGAGCCCTTATGTTGCCCGCGTAGTTTGGAGGCCGTCGCTACTTGAAAGCGACTGATTTTCGCTAACCAGTCTTCGGGCAATAAGTATTTTGCTGTCACTTGCTAATACCTTGCTGAACTTTTTCTAAAATAACATCAATCACATCGTCTGCTGTTTTTCCTGAAGCCTCCCCTTCATAATTCAACAGCATGCGATGACGTAAAACAGGCTTAGCAACAGATTTAATATCCGCTACAGAAACATGAAAACGACCATTCATTAAAGCTCTTGCCTTTGCCAATTTGATTAAGCTCTGCAAACCACGTGGACCACTGCCATACATTGCATATTGTTTAACCTCATCAAGCGCATCTGTTCTCTCAGGATGCGTAGCCACTACTAGATCAGTTGCATACTCTAGCATTTCATCAGCAACCATCACTTCCTTTACCATTTGCTGAGCTTGAATGAGAGCATCTGTATCCATCTGTTTCTGTAAACCAATTTCCTGGGCACCTGTCGTTCGCTTCATAATTTCCATAAGTTCGCTTTTTTCTGGATAGGGTACAAGAATTTTACAAAGGAAACGGTCCATCTGTGCTTCTGGTAATGGGTATGTTCCTTCCATTTCAATAGGGTTTTGAGTTGCCAACACGAAAAATGGTCTCGCCATTTTTTTTGTATCCCCTAATATGGTTACCGTTTTTTCTCCCATTGCTTCCAACAAGGCACTTTGGGTTTTGGGTGTTGCGCGATTTATCTCATCAGCCAATACCATTTGACTAAAGATTGGCCCAGGTTGAAAGGTAAATTGCTGCTTCCCATCGGGTGTACGTTCAATCATGCTCGTACCTGTTATATCTGCTGGCATAAGATCTGGTGTAAATTGAATACGTGAAAACGACAGATCCAGTACCTCTGAAATGGTACGAATTAACATCGTTTTTCCTAAACCAGGTAAACCTTCTAACAATGCATGACCATCCGCTAATACTGCATACAGGGTATAATCAATTGCTTCTTCCTGTCCAACAATGAAGCGATGAATTTCTTCTTTAACTTGCTGTAATTTCGTACTCATATCTACATACTGTTGCTCTGTAAAGGCCATTTCTTTTCCTCCTACTGCGACTCAATTGACGTGAAATAAGATTGCACGACATTTTGTAAATCCTTCGGTAATTGTAAGCGCTCTGAACTCTCTAAATAGCTGTCTTTATAAGAGCCAATTACTTCTTCATAAGGTCGAATAGAACCTTTTGTTATCGGACCATTTCCTTGTTGCTCAGATACATGGGAACCATCTCCTAATGCGCCACCATCTACTGATGTCTCACTTGCCCCACCTATTCGATTCGGTGTCGTTAGCAAATTCCGACCGCCTTGGCCACTTCCTGCTCCTTGACCACCTTGTCCCTGACCTTGGCCTTGGCCCTGTCCTTGACCCTGTCCCTGTCCTTGGCCTTGACCTTGGCCTTGGCCTTGTCCCTGGCCTTGGCCTTGTCCCTGTCCTTGACCTTGTCCCTGCCCTTGACCATTGCTCTGGCTACTACCATTTTGCTGTTGAGAACCACTTTGAGCATTAGTTTGACTAGACTGGCTTTGTTGATTACTAGGTTGGGAATTACCAGATGACTGTTGACTGTTTTGATTGTGGCTGCTGGCATTATTGGCACTCGCAATTGCATTTTGTAAGGAGTTACTTGCTGGTTTACCAAGTTTACTCATAGCAGTTTGTGTGGCATTTGCATTTTCTGTCAGCCCTTGCTGCATTTGGGCAAGCTCTTTTAGCTGCTCAACCTCTTCCTTCGATAATCCTTGGCCTTCTGTTGTGCCATCTTGACTAGCCGTTTGTTTATCCTTTAATTGCTGCTCCTTTAATGCTAGCTCCTTTTGCTTTTTGACAACTTCTCGTAAAGCTTCTTCTGCTGTTTCAGCCTCTTTTAAAGTATTTTGAAGTTCTTGCAATTGCTCCTTTACTTCTTTTGTTTCCGCCTTCTTCTCTAATTCAGCAACTTCCTTCTTCATATCTTCGATAACTGCTTGCTCCTTTTCAACCTCTATTGCTTCAATTTGCGTAGCTGCTGGGAACATATAAAGAATGGCTAGTACAACTGTTGTAATAAATAATCCGATAAACGCCTTTGGACGAAATAGATTTTTCTTTCGAGCCTTAAAGTCTGCGAAAGCTTTTTCAGCATTTTGGATAGCTTTCGATAATAATGATTGAACAAGAGGATCCTGATCATCTTTAAATGATAAAGCTGTCACTAATTCATTATGTGAGAAATAATGATCCAGTTTATGCAATGCCTCTTTCTCTTTGACCCGTTCCCACCAAATATAAGCAATGGTTGCAATAATAACGGTAATAAAGGCTCCTAATGCTATTTGGCGATAATATGGCCAGACAAATAGTCGGGAAATAAGTACGAGAGAAGCACTCGAAAGCAATGCCAAAAACAAACCGTATTGTGCAATGGGAATGCTTCTTTCAAGAGTTAATCTCGATTTTGCACGCTGAATATATTTTCGTAATTGCTTACGACGCTCCATACCAATTCCTCCTCATCGGTTACTTTTCATGTTGGCACGCAATTTTTTAATCGCAATCGTTAAACAAAGCACAATGATGAATACATAAGCAATTAAATAAGTAATCCATACAGGTAGTTCTACTCCCGAAAGCTCTGCTAATGCATCCCCCATCTCTGGAGAAATAAGTGTCAGCATCAAGGCACCTGGATTAATAGATGCCCAGAAATAGGTCATAAAGGAGGCACCTGTTCCAATGGCATTGCCCATTTGATGAAAGGCCATTGTTAAAAAGAAGAAGAATGCTGTAATACCTCCTAAGAAAATGATTGAGCCGTATGTGGCAATCATGGCAACAATAGTCCTCTTAGTAATCGTAGAAAACATCACGCCTATACTACCTATTGCTACTACAGTGACTAAATAAAATAAAAATATAGAAATAAGCTGTGAAGGCGACACACCACCGAATAGAAACACTAGACTGTATAGTGGTAATCCTGCTACCAGCATCAATACTAGAAATGCTACGGAGGATAGTAATTTTCCAATAACAATTTGTGTAGAACTTTGTGTCGTTGTTAATAAAATATTTAATGTTTGCTTTTCGCGCTCACTACTGATAGCACCTGCAGTCAAACTTGGTGTAATGAAAAGAACTAATGCCATTTGCAAGATGGTTAGCACAGCAAACATCATAAAGCTTGTCTCTGGTCTAAAGAAGCCTCTGCCAGTAAATTCAGTTGTAAGCAATAAAAACCCTGCAATGAAAATACACAGTACAGCTAAATAAAACATTAAACCTGAAAAGCTTTTAAAAGAACGGAAGCGTAACTTCAATTCTTTAACAAGTACTGGATTATAAAATCTTTCCATCATTGATTGTCCGCTCCCTTCGTAATCGCCATAAAGACATCCTCTAAATCCTTCTCTTCTTCACTTAATGCATAGATTGGTAAATCTGTAAGCATAGCTTTTTTTAGCAATGCCACCTGCTCAGCATCTGTTCCTCGATAGTTAAAGGCTATTTCTAAACGACTTTCAATGACATCAATTGATGAAATATGCGGATCTTCCTCTAAAAACGCTCGTACTGCATCCAATTGATCTGTCACTTTTAATACAATACGCTTTTCTCCTTGTAGCTGGGCCTGAATCGCGGCTACATTTCCATGTGCAATTAATTTACCATTATCAATAACACCGATTTCATCACACATCTCAGCAAGTTCAGGCAAAATATGCGACGAAATTAAAATTGTTTTTCCCATAGACTTTAAATTTCGTAAAATATCTCGCATTTCCACACGAGCACGTGGATCTAGTCCTGAAGCAGGTTCATCTAGAATCAGTACCTTTGGATCATGGATAAGTGCACGAGCTAAACATAAGCGTTGCTTCATACCACGTGATAATAAATCAACATATTCATAGCGTTTACTTGATAAATTCACTAGTTCTAATAATTGTGGAATTAACACTTGACGCTCTGCTAATTGGATACCGTAGCTCGCTCCATAAAAATCTAAATATTCATCTACTTTTAACTGATCATATACACCAAAGAAATCGGGCATATAACCAATTTGCTTTCGAACTTCTTTAGGTTCCTTCACAACACTTTTGCCATTTATCAGAGCATCTCCTGAAGTCGGTGACAATAGGGTCGCTAAAATAGAGAATGTCGTTGATTTCCCTGCTCCATTTGCGCCAACAAATCCAAATACAACGCCTTCTTCTAAAGATAAGTTTAAATGATCTAATGCTGTAAAGGAGCCGTATCGTTTCGTTAAATCACGAATTTCAATCATTATTTTGCCACTCCTTTCAGCTCTATGTCTGGTAATTTCGTTTGTTCTCCTGATGGATCGGGACCATATTTGATTTCAATTCGAAGCTCTCCATCTTGATTAAAGTATGTTGAAACCTTGTCTGTAAACACTTGCTTTGTATCGACTAAAGGCTCATATATATTCGTTTCATTATTCCAAATGGATAGCTGCATACGTGAGACATCCTTATTAGAAATTGTCAGCTCATTAAGTGATTCAACGGCATCCATAAATTGATCTGGCATGGTCATCGTTACTTCGTACAACCCTTCAGATAGGTACCATTTATTCAATTCTTCCTCGATCTTTTCATAATAGCCATTTACTGATAGTGGCTCTACTGAATACGAGAAGTTATTACGCTTCATTGTAAATGGACCTGTTAGCTCAACTTTTCCTTTAAATGGTTGAACAAGCATCGTAATTGGTGACATATTGGCACTTGTTTCTAATTCAACTCCTACCACCGCTTGATCTGTCCAAGCTGTAAGTATTGGTTGGTTATCCTTTTCTACAAGCGGCAATGCTAAAGTTTTCATTCGTTCAATCCGCATTGGGTCTACCTCATCCTTTTTCGATGGGTAACTATAATTATAATTATTGAAAATAGATGGTTTTTGAAGAACCGTTGTTTTCAGTTCCTTATTTACCTGTAATGTTCCGTTTGCTTCAATATCACCTAGTTTTACTTCTTTCACACCCGAGATTAATGTGACATCTTTTAATGCAAACGGGAAATTATTTTTAACTGTTCCTGTTAGTTTTTCATTTTTCAGTGTTATATCTATATCCATCTTCCCGATATTTTGTGCTGATGTTTTTCCACCAAAGGATTGCACAGACCAGTAGCTTAAATCACGTAATGTTAGTGTTGAACCGCTAGCATTTTCTTTTATATAAGAAGATTCATGTAATGGCCCCATCGTGCCTGTGAAGTTATTATAATTTCTTAATGCAACGGCAGTTGTATTTTGGTCAGCATTGACCACAAAATCCCCACTGCGATTCGTTAGAATGGACTCTACATAATAGCCATTTACACTATTGTCTTCATTTACTTTATAGAATGCAGATTGTTGAACTTGTGGCTGTACAATACGATCCTTCGCTCCGACAATAAAGAGAACAATGGAAAGAACAACAGAGATGGACGGTATTATCCACCATGCATGCTCACGCTTGTCCGCTTTTTTCAAGATAAAATAAAGGATTGGCCCGATTATTAAAATATAAAGAATAATGACAATTAGCATATAGCTCACTGATACTTCGAAAGATGGAAATAGTTCATTAATGTTACGAAGCTCATAAGATATTTGATCGAGAGGAGATTGTCCCTGTCTCATCATTCCTTGCTGTGAAATACTTTGAATATTCATCACTTTGGCTAAAAGTGCTCCATAGCCGTCCATAGAAGCAAGTGGTTGATCACCTAAAGAGAAGGTTGTTTGAATCACTTCCCCGCTACCCACTTTTTTCTTTGCTGCTAACACTGCATTATTTTCTGTTAGTACAGGTAAACTTCCTTCACTACTAGTAGCTGCGTAAACTGAAATCGGCTGTGTAAAAATGCCGCCACCTGACAATTTAGTTAAAGCTTCTGCAGAAATCGCAGTCGTTTCTTGTGATAATGACAAAGGTAAATACTCTTTAAAAATCCCTGCTGTAGCATTGATTTGGTCAGCAGCACCTAGAAGTAAGGTACCACCATCCTGTACCCATTTTAGTAATGCTTCTTGTTGTTTCGGTGTTAAATCAGCAATAGCCACTTCATCTACAACAATGACATTGGCCATCGCAAGTCCCTGCGAGTCTTCTGGAAGTGTATAATCTTTTAATTGATTGATATTAAATACTTCCACATTACTTTGAGCTACAAATGTTGATAAACGTAATAGTGCTGAAAGTCGATCACTTTTATCTGTTAATGTATAAATGAATGTTGATGAGGGATCTAAAAAATTTGATTGCAGACGTTTAGTTCCCTTATAGGCAATCTTTTTTCCTTTTTCAATGTTTCCCTCATAAAAGGCAAATAAATCTGTGTCCGAGTAACTATAGTCAGCTAAACCATCAAGATAGAAAGTAAATGTCTTTTCCTCTCCTGCTGCTATATCTATTGGAACGACAAGGGCTGAAGCTGCCTCATAAGAATTTGATGAATTAATCGCCATATCTCCTGAGAAGTCAGCTCCATTATTTTTCACTGTAACTTGAAGTGGTACTACTGATTGATATTTCGCTTTACCAGAAACACCAGCTGTTGCTTTCACCTCTAGTGTAGCAGCAGCACTCGCCTGAGTTGTAGGCAAGATAAAGCTCATTACAAGCATGACTAGTAAGGTCAGTGCCGTCCATTTTGTCTTTTTCAAAAGCTCAACCCCTTTTTATGTAAATAGATGGTTACATAATTATACGATTTATATTGCATTTTGTTCCATTTCTTATGTTATCTTCATTAATATTCATAAACTCTTAAGAATTCTACAATGCAAAAAGGCAACTCCAAAACAACCTAGAGCTGCCTGATATTCTATTTAGTATAATCAAACAAACATCGTGCATGATCCTGCACTACTTCAACAAATGCCTCTACTTGTCTTAATTCAAAAGAGGATTCATAACCAATTAGCCAAGTATCGCGTGTAAGACCAAACTCTTTTTCATCATTTGATAGAGGAATTTTATGAATGGCATCATGGTCATTTAATGTAATAGAAGGTAAGATCGCATAACCGATCCCATTTAAAGCCATTTGCTTACAAATTTCAATTTGATCCACTAAAATTTGTTTTCTTGGATTTGAAGCAAAATGCTGCTGCCACCATTGTTGAATTTCTTGATAATAGTTGGAATCACTCTTATATTGAATAAATGGACGGTCTGTCTTTAACACATCTTCAATTGTTTTAACCTCTTTGTCCACCAAATAAAGAGTATCTCTGAAAAGGTGGATCTTTTCTCCTTTCCAGTCAACTTGGCCTCGTACAATACCTACATGTGCCTCGCCCTCATAAAGAGCTTTCACAATTTCAGAACTCCATCCCGTCATCAGTGATATTTTAGCCTCTGGATATTTGGACACAAAATCCTGCAAGATTTTTGGTAGCCAGTTCTGCCCAACAATGGATGCGCAAGCAATTTTCAATGTCCCGTTTACTTTTGTCGTTAAGGATTGAATCGTTTCAAAAATTTCTTCCTTTTTGGCTAGCATTTCCTTTGCATAAGCAATAACTTGTTCACCAGCAGGTGTCGCTGTTAAACCTTTTTGTGAGCGAATAAATAATTGTGCACCCCAGTCTTTCTCAATCGTTTGTAATCGTTGTGAAAGGGCTGGTTGGGATAAAAATAGACGTTCTGCTGCTTTCCGCATATTGCGTTCTTCAGCTAAGATTTTTAAAATTTCTGCCTCTGTTGCCATCAATCTGTAAACCTCCAATACAAGCAAAGAGGGCCTCATGATTTTCATCTGAGTTCCCTCTTAAGCTACTACTCTTTTTGATAAATATATTTTTTCAATTGCTTTAAAATAACACGTCTTGTTAATATCCCTGCGAATGTACCATCTTCGTCCACTACACATAAAAAGGCGTGGTTAATAACTAAATCCAAAGCACGCTGGAAAGTATCCGTCAGCTTTAATACAGCGATCTCTTTTTCCATAATAGAGTCAACCTTAATATCAGGTAGCTTTTCATATTCAATATGCTCAAGTCCAAGAATCGATTCGGTAATCATTTTCATGCTAAGTAAACCTTGAAGTCGATATTTCAAATCTAATACAGGTATGGACGAGTACCCTGTACGTGTTAGTACAAGGAGTGCATGTTCCGCACTATTTCCACTTTGTACATGCGCAACTTTTTCAGAGGAAATGATAAAATCACTAATTGGCATTGCTAATAAGTCTTTGCTGTTAGTTGAAATCATGAACTTCTTCTCCTTTTCTGTCCTCACTGTGTAGAACAGTCCTTCCCTTTCATCATATCACAACTTTTCTATGTATGACCATGACCAGGCCGAGAAGAGTTTTCATGAACAATGAATTATTTTAGCCTTTACAGCAAAAACTTAGAATATCTTCATCCAGTCAAGTTTTTCACGACCGAATGAAGATGGTTCTTAACTAATAGCCAGCCTTACTCCAGTAGTAAAAAATCATGATCCCTAAAAAAAGTAAAAAAATTGCATAGACCCAAACAATTGGGTTCAACATCGTTGCATATTCTTCAACCGTTTCTGAAATAGGGGTATCATTTTCAGATTTCCGTTCAGAAGTCATTTTAGCTATTTTTAACGTATAGACAAACGAAATAGCAGAAATGATCACAATGGCAATAATTGCTGGTATTAACCACATACCCATCGGCAAAACTCCTTTCTTTACCCTTAGTATGCGTCAACCCAGCTATTCGTTATGCAAACATTTTTAGAATGGATATTGATTGAGCCACTGCCCACCATCCAAAGTTACACATTCTCCATTCATATAACTTGCTTTGTTAGACATCATAAATGTAGCTAAATCAGCAATTTCTTCTGGTGTTCCTATTCGGCCTAGTGGAACAGAATCTAGTGTACGAGCTGCCGCTGCTTCTGATTCCCAAAGCTTATCGGCTCCACCAGTACGCTCGATTGGACCTGGTGCAATAGCATTAACCCGAATCCCATACTGTTTCCCCCACTCAACAGCTAGCGTTCTCGTCAATGATAGTACCCCTGCTTTTGCTGCAGCAGAATGGATCACACCTGCTCCTGCATTCCAAGCATACGTCGCTACCATATTTAATATAGATCCTTTGATCTTATGTTCAATCCAATACTTGCCTACTACTGAAGAGCAATAAAATGTACCATTTAATACAATATCTACGACAGCCTTCCAGCCGTTCGGTGATAAATCTTCTGCACGTACAATAAAGTTACCTGCTGCATTATTCACAAGCCCATCAACTTGACCAAATTTTTCAATAGCAAATGCGAGCATAGCCTCAGCATGCTCAGGTACTCGTACATCCATTTGGAATGTCTCAATTGAGGGGCCAGCCTCCGCTATAAATTTCTTTGCCTCTGCTAATCGTTCTTCGTTACGACCTGTTATGACAACATTAGCTCCCTCAGTCACGAACTGCTTTGCCATATACAGCCCCATGCCACTTGATCCACCCGTAATAATAATCGTCTTTCCTTGCAACATTCCATTTCCCCCTTTGTTAAAAATGAATGATGATTCACTAAAAGTTTACTATATATTCTCGGATATGTCATATTAATTCTATAGAATGCGAGTTTATTTTCTAAGAAAATATAAAAGAGCCATTCATTCGATTGAATAGCTCTCCAGTATCATTAAAACTCATACGTATAGGCAATTTTATATAGCTCCATTATCTCTTCTAAAGTGGGTATCTTCGGATTGTTACCAGGGCTTCCACTTGCAAGTGCATCCTCAGCCATTTTAGGAATGGCCTGATAGTAAGCATGCTCCTCGATTCCCCACTGCTTTAAATTGCCAATTTTCATATACTGACACATATCTTTAATGGACGTAATAGCAAGCTGCGCAAGCTCCTCTTGCGATAGACGTTCTTTTGTTTTATTAAAAAATTGTCCTAAATCTGCCAATCGATCTATACAAGCGTCTTTTGAATAGTCTAGTACAGCTGGTAAAAGCATCGCATTGGAGATGCCATGTGGTACGTGGAAAAGTGCCCCAATCGGACGAGACATTCCATGTACAAGGGCAACAGAAGCATTTGAAAATGACAGCCCTGCCTGCATCGAACCCAACGACATCGCTTCCCTAGCATCAACATCATCTCCATGTTCATAAACCCTTACGATGTTATTCACAATTAATTCCATAGCAGATAAGGCGAGCACATTCGAATAAGGGTGAGCTAAACGCGATAAATAGCTCTCAATGGCATGGCTCAATGCATCTATTCCAGTTGCTGCGGTAATTGCTGGAGGTGAAGTAATGGTTAATATAGGATCAACAATCGCTATAGTGGGCATAAAAGCTGGTTGCTTAATCATCATTTTCACATCACTTTTTGTATTGGTAATAACAGTGGCATCTGTTGCTTCAGAGCCTGTACCTGCTGTTGTTGGTATCGCAATGTGTGGAATTGGTGCATTAGCTGCAACCTTTGCCATTTTCATATAATCTCCTATGTAGCCGCCATTTGTAGCCACTACTGCAATCGCCTTCGCCGTATCAATACAGCTACCACCACCAACAGAAATAATGACATCACAGTTTTCTTTCTGTAAAAGCTGCAATCCCTCTGCTACATACGTATCATCTGGCTCAGTTGTCACCCCTATATATGAAACGACGTCTATCCCTTGGGTCTTTAACAGTGTATGGCATTTCTTGATAAGGCCTAAACTGTCCATAATTGGATCACTAATGATTAATGCCTTTGAACCTAGTTTTTTCGCATACTCTCCTACTTCTTCAAATGAATCTCGACCATATACAATCGTACCTGGTGAATGAACAGTAAAGATGGTTTTTGTTTGAATCATATTTTCCCTCCTAAGCTATTGAGCTGTATAGCCACCATCTAATAGAATGGCCTGGCCGGTTAACCCCTTTGCTACATCACTTGCTAAATATAATGCAAGTCCTGTAATTTCTGAGACATCAAGTAAACGTTTTTGCGGTACAAGTGGATATAACACTTGTTCAAGAACTTCTTCCACTTGAATTCCCCGTGTTTGTGCTAAATCCATAAACTGATTACGTACTAATTCCGTGTCAACATACCCTGGACAAATAGCATTTACCGTAATTCCCTCTGTCGCCACCTCTAGTGCCGTTACCTTAGTAAGCCCAATCACACCATGCTTTGCTGCATTATATCCTGCCTTCCCAGCAAACCCAATGACGCCATTGATGGAGGCCATATTGATAATACGACCAAATTGATTCTTCTTCATATGTGGTAACGCATACTTCATCGCCACAAAGGGAGCAACGACCATCACTTTTTGCATTGACTCAAAAATTTCTGTCTTAAAATCCTCAATAAGCGACACATGTTGAAATCCTGCATTATTGATTAAAATATCTAAGGTTGAGAATTTATGAATCGTAAAATCAATGGCTTCTCTTATGGCTTGTTCTTCTGTCACATCACATATATAGGAAGTTAAAGAGGGGTATTGTGCGACGGCTTCCTCAAGAAGCTGTTCATTTTTATCTGTTATTACAACATTAGCCTCTTGCTCAGCAAATGCTTGTGCCATAGCAAGACCAATACCACGAGCTGCCCCTGTAATAAAAACCGTTTTTCCTTGCATACTTCATCCCTCCTACATCCCTAATGAGAATAATATGATTGCAAGTATTGTACCTATGATAGGGATAATAACCGTCAAGGCTCCAAATGGCATATATGCATCCTTATGCTTTTCATTACATACTGAATTGATGGTTGTCACCACATATCCTCCGTGTGGCAATGAATCTAGCGAACCAGATGCTATAGCGATTGTCCGATGCAACGCTTCTGTATCTACACCCATCTCGATATAATGCGGTGCTAGTAAGGGCATTGCAATTGTTTGTCCCCCTGATGCTGAACCTGTTAAACCAGCAATAACCGCAATGGCTAAGGCTCCTCCAATTAGCGGACTGCCAGGGATATTGGTCATTACATCAACAGTTGCAACAAAGGATGGTGTTGCTTTTACTACCCCGCCAAAACCGACAACAGCCGCCGTATTTGCAATGGCAATAATAGCACCCATTGCACCTGCTGCTAATGTTGCACCAACTGACTTTGCATATTTGTAACTCACTAAATAAGCCACGATACAGCCACTAGTTAAGGCTACAATTAAAGCAGAGGTTCCAAGTGAATCATGGAAAATATAAGAAATGACTAAAACAACTAATAATGGTACAAGACTCAAAAGGGGACTCGGTAGCTTACGTGTTGCATCAGCTACTGGATCGGTAGAGCGCTCAATGAAAACTTCCCCCTTGTTAACAGCGCGTTTAATCATCCAATTCAGCCAAAGCGAGCCACCAACGGCCATAAAAATAGCCACGACAATACTAACTTGCCAACCTGCATATGGAGTTGTACCAAGATATGGAATTGGTATCCAATTTTGAATCTCAGGTGAGCCTGCTGATGTCATCGTAAATGTGACAGAACCTAGGCCCAGTGCAGCAGGAATAAAACGTCGTGGAAAGTTTGCTTGTTTAAATAAACTAATAGCCATTGGATAAACAGAAAAGGCTACGATAAAAACTGAAACACCACCATATGTGAGTACTGCTGCAGCTAAAACTACAGCATATGTGGCATATTTCACCCCTATTTTTTCTACAATCCATTTTGAGACACTATCTGCAGCGCCTGTATCCTCCATGACTTTACCGAAAATGGCACCCGCCATGAACATTAAATACCATGAACCAACAAATCCGGTGAACCCATCCATATAGCTCGTTAGAAAGTTTGCCTGATCTTTATCAGCTGTTTGAGGAAAAAATGCAAGACCGTTTGTTAAGGCTGCTAACAGCGCAGTTAACGGTGCTGAAATAAGTAGATTTACACCCTTCATTGTTAAATAAACTAATAATGCTAAACTACCAAAAAGACCAATATACGCTAACATTTACACCCCACCCATCCCCTTTTTTAGAAAAAGAGCTGTATAACTCTACAGCTCTAGGTTTTATTAGTCGTTATTGCTTGGGAATGCAAATGTGGATGCTGAAGAGGCATTACCAGCCATCCAACGCTCTGAAATTGTTTTAGTTTTTGTGAAGAATCGTGCTTGGTCTGGACCAAACATATGCCCCTCACCAAAACGAGAGCCTTTAAAGCCTGCAAAGTTATGGTAGCCAACAGGAATTGGAATTGGTACATTGACACCAACCATGCCAACATCAATTTCTGTTGTAAATTTTCGAGCTGCTAATCCATCATTCGTAAAGATTGTGACACCATTACCTAGCTCATGCTTATTTATTAGTGTAATAGCTTCCTCTAAGGAATCTACACGAACAACATTGCGAGCTGGACCAAATATTTCTTGCTCGTAAACTTCCATGCCTGGTTTTACATGATCTAATAATGTAGGCCCTACATAAAACCCTTTAGACTCTTTGACAATATCAAGTTCTCGTCCGTCACAAATTACTGAAGCTCCTTCGGCTTCCCCTCGATCAATTGCAGTAAGAATTGCTTCTTTTGATTGTTGAGAAATAACAGGGCCAAAATCTGAATCAGGATTTGTATAAGGGCCAACCTTCAGATTCGCGATTTTTTCCTTCAGAATCTCCACGAGACGATCTGCAGTATCCTTTCCTACAGGCATAATGGTAGATATCGCCATACAACGTTGTGAGGCTGCCCCATATGCTGCTCCAATAAAGGCATTGGCTACCTGTTCAAGGTCGGCATCAGGCATTACAACCATATTATTTTTACCCCCACCAAGCGCTGTAACACGCTTTCCATATTTTGATCCAGTTTCATAAATATATTTTGCAACTGGTGTTGATCCAACAAATGAAATCGCTTGCACAGCTGGGTTTTCTAAAAGTTCATTGACCGCATCTTTATCACCATTGATTACTGTCCAAATACCATCAGGCAATCCCGCCTTCTTCCAAAGCTCACTAACATACAATGCTGTCATTGGCACACGCTCTGATGCCTTTAAAACAACCGCATTTCCTACAGCAATGGCCATACTCGTTTGTGCTAGAGGCACCATGATAGGGAAGTTAAATGGAGAAATTGCTGCCACAATCCCTAATGGATATTTTGCAGAATAAGCATTTATTTGACCTCCAACATTTACAGAGTATTCTCCCTTCATTAAGTGTGGTGCACCAATGGCTAAGTCAACAGATTCAAGTCCTCGTGTAATTTCACCTTTAGCATCTTCAATCGTTTTACCGCTTTCAGTACAAATGATTTTTAATAGTTCCTCCATATTTTCAGTGATAAGGTTACGGAACTTTAGTACAATTTCTGCACGCTTAGCCACTGAAGTATCACGCCAAGCTGGAAATGCTGCTTGAGCTTGCTCGATTGCATCTTGTGTTTCTTCTATTGTTGCAAGGGGTACCTTAGCAATGACTTCACCTGTTGTTGGGTTAAATACCGAACCGAATCGGCCACTTTTTCCTTCAACCAATTTGCCACCAATAAAATGTGTTAATGTTTTAACCTCTTGTGCTGTTGTCATATCCATTTCCTCCTCTTAAAATTGTTCTAGTTTACATGTTTCCTTTAAGCTTAAATAAGCTGCAGACATATCTTTTTCTCCATAGCCCTGCTGAGCAATTTCACTATAAAGATCCACTAACTTTTCGCCGATTCGCAGCGATACGCCTGCTTCATCCGCCATTTCCTTAGCTAACTTCAAATCCTTTAATAGTAGATTTGTCGAAAAGCCTGGCTCATAATTATCATTTTTCATATATTCCAAATAATTACGTTCATAAATACGGCTTTGCCCATAACTATTGTTTAATACTTCATAGAGCGTGTCTGCCTGAATACCCATTTTTTCGCCAAGTACAATCGTTTCAGCGACTGCCTCTGTGTAAAAGCCAATCATTAAGTTATTGAGTAATTTAATTCGCGTTCCTATACTTGAAGATGTGCCCAAATGATAAATATTTTTACCGACTATTCTGAATATTTCGCTAGCACTTATATAATCATCTGTGTCACCACCAACCATAATAGTTAATGTCGCATTGATAGCCCCTATGACACCCCCACTGACAGGTGCTCCCAAATAACGTAATCCCGAAGCTATAGCTTCTGTATGTAACGTATCATTCAATTCGGGATTAACAGTACTAAAATCAATCAGTAGGCACCCTTTCTTTGCATGTTGTAAAATTCCTTGCTCTGACTGATAAACCCATTCTACAACCTGAGGGGTAGGCAAGCTTGTCATAATAACATCACATTGCTTCGCGATATCCAGAGCTGTCTCAAGGGCGAAACCACCTGCAGCTGTGAATTGTTCCATTGCTTTCGTATTCGTATCGAAACCATATACCTGATAATCTGCTTTTAATAAGTTAATAGCCATCGGTAAACCCATATTTCCTAAGCCAATAAAGCCTAATTTTTCCTTCATTGTGACCTCCCCATTCCTTGAAAATACAACAGAAAACTTGATGATCTACTAGCCAACTTTCATTTTTTAAAGTAACATTAATAACGAGATAATCTCATTGACTGCAGTCATTGACTTCGGTCATTTAAATCATAATCAATCGAAATCCATCTCGTCAATTAAAAAACTAATATTTTCAGAATATTTTTTACAAAAGATATTTTACAATATTTTATATAGGAGGTATTAGCTGCTAATGGAAACGCTCACAAGCAGACAGAAAAAGGCATTAGAAACACGTGAAAAATTATTGAAAACTTCTTTAGCTTTATTTAACAAGCATGGTTATGAACATGTTTCTGTTGAACAAATTACGAAGGCATGTAATGTTTCAAAGGGGACATTTTATACACATTTTCCATCTAAATATGATGTTATTTTAGAAAAATTTAAGGAGCTTGATAATTTTTATCGTACAGTTGAAAAAAATATTGATTCCACATTACCAGCAAGTGAAAAAATACTATTAGTGTATCAAGAGCAAATGAACTATTTAACAAATATTGTGGGAAAGGATTTATTACGTACAGTGTATACGGCTGCTATGACAAACCAAGTAGAACAGGATCATTATTTAATCAATCCACAACGTAAGATTTTTCAGATAATGAACACATATATCGAGGAAGGTATTCAACAAGGAGAATTTAGACAAGATGTTTCTGCTACTACCATACAAACACTTATTCAGCGCTGTATGCGTGCCAATGTCTATGATTGGTTAATACATAGTGAAGACTTTGACCTAGCCTCTGAGATGGGGCAATTTACAGCAATTGTCTTAAACGGTCTTAAAAACGGCAAATAAAAAAGTAGCACTTCATCTATTTTGTGATGAAAGTGCTACCGTTTTCTAGCTTACAAAATATTGTTGTACAATTGTTTCAACTGGTAATGGTTTATTATACAAATAGCCTTGCCCTTTTTGACAACGATGGCGTTTGAGAAAATCGACTTGTATTGGTTCTTCAATTCCCTCAGCAATGACCTCTAATCCTAAATTATGAGACATCGAAATGATGGCTTTTATGATGGCTTCATTTTTATCATCCTTTGCTATATCTGCAATAAATGACTGATCAATTTTAATAATATCAATCGGATAACGCTTGAGATAACTTAATGAGGAATAGCCTGTCCCAAAATCATCCACAGACACATAAACACCTAATTGCTTCAGTTCTGTAAGAATCGAAAATGTTTCATGAACATTTGTCATAGAACTTTCAGTAATTTCTACTTCTAACAATTCAGGTGGTACACCATATGTCTTTAAAGCTGTTTTAATTTTTCGGGCAAAATTTTCTTTTCTAAACTGTTTTGGGGATATATTGACTGCAATCCGTACAGGACGATATCCCTTCGATTGCCATTCTTTTTGGTAACGGCATACCTCATCAATAATCCAATCACCGATTTCAATAATCAACCCTGAGGCTTCCGCAATAGGAATAAATTGTGCTGGTGAGACAAAACCAAATTTACGGTTATTCCATCGTAATAATGCTTCAAAGCTATCGATGCTATTATTTGCTAAATCCATTTGCGGTTGAAGATGGAGACTTAGCTCATTAAATTCAATTGCTCGACGTAAATGTGCCTCCATCAATGCTTCGTTTGGAAAAATGGCCGTCATATCTTCACGGTAGTAGCGGTAATGTGAACGACCATGTTCTTTGACAGAAAATAAAGCTTTATCTGCTTTCCGTACAAGTGTCTCGATATCTTTACCATCTGCTGGGCTAAGTGAAATCCCAATCGATACGCTAATAAAATATTCCTGTCCATCTATCATAAATGGCTGTTTTAATACGTCCATAATCAAGTTTGCAGTTCGTTCAATTTTTTGGATGGTTGCATCTTTTAGCACAAAAATAAACTCGTCACTATTATATCGATATAGCGAACACTTTGAGTAGCAAAGCTCCCGTAACCTATGACTAAACATACGCATCAAATCATCTCCCTTGCTCTCTCCAAGGGATTCATTAAACTTTTTAAAACGGTCAATGTCAACTAAAATAAGAGCTGCTTGCTTATGCTCTTGCTTTTTATCATTTAAATGCTGTAGCCAATGCTCCTTAAAAGCTTTTCGATTCCAAATACCTGTTAATTCATCCATTAGTGCTAGGTAATAGAATGCTTCATGATCATTCATAAATGAATTAGCATCTTTAACAAATAGGTGGACACCCACAACTTCACCATTATAATAGGTTGGATGCGTTCTTAAATAAAAGGGCTCCTTACTTAGTAAATCACCTTTCAATAAGCATTTAGGCATGCCAAACGCTGAACCTTCGATTGTTTTGGTAAATAATAGTTTAAATTCATTGAGATATTTACTTTCTAGTAATGAAAAAATATCTAGTCCAATTAGACTGTTCTGCTCTCTCGATAGTGTAGCAGTAGCAGCAATATTTTGATGAATTATTCGACCTTGTAAATCTGTCGTTAACACTGGACTTATATGTTGTTCAATGAACTGTAAATAGGGATTTTCTTCAAATGATGTCGCTCGAAGAATAATGGCAACTATTGATTCAGAAAAGTGCTGAACATGAAGCACAAATGTTTTCTCTTGAAGACCGTTACCTAATTTAAGAGTATGCTGTTTATTGATTTCTTCAATTAGAAATCCCGACAATTGCAGCCAGCATTGCTTAGTAAAAAAGTTCTCAGCGTTTTTGGCTGTTATATCCTCCAACTCAATCATTGACGATAGCTTTTCATTAAATTCAACGACCTCAAACACTGTCTTATCAACTTGTCTCAAACAAATGATTGCATCAAATGGATTTAGTTGCATGAGCTGTTGATATTCTGCAAATGGCGCTACATTTTCTCTACATTTTTTCATTCTATCCCTCACTAAGTAGCGTGTTTGCTCTATTCTTCGTCTAGCGTAGGCTTTAATGCATCCTTCAAGAAAATTTCCTGGCTATTTAATGGATCTTCGCTACGATCAAACTCTTTATAATGATACTTACCATTAGAGTCTTGAATACGGGCTTTGGCAGTATCCATTAATTGTGCATTCATTATGTCAATAATACGAGTTTTTGCTTCACTTGCATATACAGGGAATAAAATTTCTACACGTTTAATCATATTGCGTGTCATCATATCCGCAGAGGATAAATATACTTTATTTTCCCCATTATGATGGAACCAATAAATACGAGAGTGCTCAAGGAAACGACCAACAATACTTGTTACGGTAATGTTTTCACTAATACCTGGGATTCCTGGTCTAATACAGCATATACCACGAATAATAAGTTCGACCTTTACACCAGCAATTGATGCCTCATAAAGCTTCATCATTAAATCTTTGTCTGTCAATGAATTCATTTTTGCACGAATAAAACCATTTCCATATTTTTTATGACAGGCAATTTCCTCATCCATTAAACGAATAAATTCATCTCGTATATCAAATGGAGCAACGACTAAATGATTAAAGGTTGGCTTTTCTGTATAGCCACTTAAGTAGTTAAAGAAATTTGTCGCATCAATGCCAAACTCTTTATCTGTCGTTATTATGCCCATATCCGTATAGATTTTTGCAGTAGCATCATTATAATTTCCTGTACCCAAGTGGACAAAACGTTCAATTTTGCCGTTACGACGACTAACGACTAGCGTGATTTTTGAGTGTGTTTTTAAATTATTCATCCCATAAATCACAAGACAACCTGCTTGTTCTAATTGTTTTGCCCAGTGCACATTGTTTTCTTCATCGAAGCGAGCCTTTAGCTCCACTAATACCGTTACTTGTTTACCGTTTTCAGCGGCAAGCTTTAACGCTTGAATAATCGGTGAATTCCCACTTACTCGATATAATGTCTGTTTTATAGCCAGCACATTCGGGTTGACAGCGGCCTCAGAAATAAAATCAACAATAGGGGCAAAAGATTCATATGGATGATGGAAAAATATATCCTGTTGAAGTGCTTTTTCAAAAATATTTTCGTCAGACTGTAAATCTAAAGGTGGCTGTGGGATAAAGCTTTCATATTCTAAATGCTCACGACCTACTGAAATACCTTTCACAAAAGAGAACATAAACGTTAAATCCAAAGGACCATCAATATGGAATACATCAGATTCTTCTATTTCGAATTCATCTAGTAAGTATTGCAGCACTTCCTCGTTCATTTCTCCAACTCGAACTTCTAAACGGCTTCCTAGACCCCATTTTCGCTTTTTCAGCTCTTTTTCGATCTCCACAAGAAGATCTCGAGCCCCTTCTTCATGGATAGTTAAATCTGCATTTCTTGTTAAGCGGAAGGCTTGTGCTGATTTTACGCTATAGCCATAAAACAGCTTTTCAATATGCGCTACTATCACATCCTCCAATAAAACTACAACTGTCTTTCCTTCTTCGGACGGTACTTTTATATAGCGATCTAACACAGATGGAACCTGGACAATCGCCACTTTTTCACGACTTTCAAGATCTGACTCATCCTGCTCTAACAGCACTAGTAAATTCAAAGTTTTACCAAGTAAAGTTGGGAAAGGACGATAGGCATCCACTGCAACAGGTGTTAAAACAGGGAAGATAGTTTCTGCAAACATTTCATTGATAAATGATTTTTGCTTGCTATTTAAATCTTTCATATCCGCAATATGTACATTTTGTTGAGGTAGTAAATCATAGATTAAATGTCTATATACCTCAGTTTGTCGTCGCACTAATGCTTGTGTGCGTTCTGCTATTTTGGCCAACTGTTCCTTCGGCGTTAAGCCAGATTTGTTTTCAGGCTTATGAAAACCAGCACGTACCTGATCCTGTAAGCCTGCCACACGTACCATAAAAAATTCATCTAGATTGGAACTAAATATAGCTAAAAATTTTAAACGCTCGAGCAGAGGATTATTAATATCCTCTGCTTCCTCTAGCACTCGCTCATTAAAGGCAAGCCAGCTTAATTCACGATTATTATAATATTGAGGCTTTGCAATTTCCTCTAACAATAGATTGTAGTTTTCGGAAAATTCTTCCCCATGTAGCTCGTTTTTCGTTACTTCAGTTGTCATCCATTGTTCCACCCTTCTTCAATAAAATTGATCTTCATTGGGATTTTTAATGCACGTTCTAAATGCTTTCTATGTCGATTGGCTTGATACTTTTCAGCCGCGGCATTTTTTTTTACATAAATATTAAGCTGAACATGATCTTCTTCGGTGTGCATTTCAATAGCATGTACTATGTTGCGTTTTGAAACATTTAATGCATAGACAAATTTTAATAGCGCTCCGAAATCTCTTATTTTACGAAGTTCCTCCCGACTCATCCATGTAGCAAATGGAGCAGCAAATCGTTCGAAATAATCTTTATTTTTATAAGAGGCAAGAAGTGCTAGTTTTACTCGTTCTAAATGATTTAAACCATCAATAGATTGATTCGCAATTAAATAAAAAGTATGTTGGCTTGAAGAGCTTAATTCGATATACTCTCCTATATTAAAAACCTTCGCCGCTTTTGCCAATAAATGCAAATCATCTGGATGATATTGCAAATAGCCTAAATGACAACATTCACGATACAATTGGTCTGCTAAATGCATTAAATAATCTACTTCCATTTCACTCCGACCATACTGCCGTGCTAAGCTTCTAGCATTTCCTTCAAAGACATTATATTTATCAAATGCCTGCGTATCTGTTTGCAAAATCCGTTCAATAATGAGTCCCTCACGTAAACCTCGCTTTGTCAGTTGGAAAGTCTCACTACCAACTACCTCCATCAACACTTTAAATACCTCTAATGCGGGAACAATGATATCTGCACGGTCCGATGAGAGACCATCCAATTGTTTCAATTCCTGAAAGCTTAATTGCCCTAAAAATAAGCTTAAATCATCCAAATTTTCCTTTGTCATTTCATAACCATGAACGCTGGCAATAGGGTAATCATGCTTTTGCTGATGTATTTGAGCAATATTCCGCGCACTACCACCAATTGCGATAATAGGTAGCGCAACATTTTTTATCCAAGGGAGTGTTTGGAACTGCTCTTTGACAAAGGTAAGAAGCTCTTTTTTCTCACTACTATTGATAATGTCACCTTTTACAAAACGTTGCTTTAAAGAAACTGTCCCAAAAGGAAAACTATGTGATTGCTGAATTTCTTTATTTTCAAACAGCGTAATTTCGGTACTACCCCCACCGATATCGATCGTTACGGCCGATTTCGTACCCATGGAGTAGGCAACAGCAACGTAGCCAAAATAGGCTTCTTCCTCTTCTGATAAAAGCTCTATTTGGATACCAGTCCGTTCTTTCATTTCCTCTATAATTTTGTCTCGATTAGTGGCTTGTCGAATAGCCGCAGTCGCCGCAGCTTTTACATCTGTTACTTCAAAATCCTCAAGCATGGCTTTAAATGTTAATAAAGTTTCTGATAACACTTGAATACCTTCATCAGACATCTCTCCTGAGGGCTGTAAATATGTACGCAATCGTGCTACCGTTTTAATATTTCCAAGCTCACGAAGTCCCTCTTCATTAGCATATTGATATAATACTAATCGGATCGTATTGGAGCCGATATCAATAATAGCTGTTTTTAATTCATTCAAATAATCACATCCTTCAAGCATCTACCATTTATTTTGTTCATATTATTTGGACATATACAAAAAATCGGACCCTCTTAATTCAGGCATCCGACTTTACTTTCATTTATTTATACTTGCAGGATACCCATTATTAAAATTGAGAAGTATCAAGCCATGGTGATTACAGAATAAGTTGGTCAACACGTAAAATGAGCTCTGCAATTTCTGGCTTACTTATTTGATCCTCAGCCCCTACTTGATCACCTTTATGACGAAGGTCATCTGTAATTAGACTTGAAAAAATGATAACAGGAAGCTTTTGAAGATCGGGATGCTCTTTGATTTTTCGTGTTAAATGATGGCCATCCATTTGTGGCATTTCAATATCCGTTACCACCAATTGAATATGCTCAGCTATGTCACTACCACTCTTTGCAATTCCCTCTAAATATTCATAAGCATCGCGGCCATTTTCAAAGAATTCAACATTGTCATAACCAGCTTCACTCATTGTATCGAACAGTAATTTACGTAATAACGGTGAATCTTCTGCAATTAAAATTCGCTTTCCAGATCGCTCACGTTTACCGAGCTTTTTAACAGATTCCACACTAATTCCTGATGCAGGATTGATATCCACCATAATTCTTTCGAAATCTAATAATAGAATCATTTGCTCATTCTGTTTAATCACTCCGATTACTTGCGATGTACCTCCCTGATACATATCTGAAGGCTTTTCAATTTGATTCCAAGAAATACGATGAATTTGTGTTACATTATCTACATGGAAAACGACACGTTGTTTATTAAATTCTGCTACAATATATTTTTGTTGTGGATTACGCTCAGCACCTTGAATCCCTAATACTCGTAGCATATCTACAACAGGTAATACCTCACCTCGTAATTGAATGATTCCTTCTACATGCGGGTGCGCGTGTGGGATAAACGTTACTGGGATCGGTTGAATAATTTCTTTTACTTTAATAACATTGATGCCGAATTTATTGTTTGCTACTTCAAATTCAACAATCTCTAGCTCATTTGTGCCACTTTCTAATAATATTCCTTTATGTTCCAATGCAACCCCGCTCCTTTCTCTACATCTGTTTATAATTCAATTGTATCATAGGCAATACATTTCTCCTACTTGCTATTTCCATTTTTATCATTAACTTTTAGATGTACCAATAGACCAACGACAGTCATAACGATCAACGTTGATAATGCTACACGACTAGCAATAGTACCATAATCCTTCATCCACAATGTAACCGTTCCATATATGGCTGGACCAATAATGGATGAAACTTTACCTGAAAAAGCAAACAACCCAAAAAATTGTCCACGTTTCTCATTCGGTGATAATTCAATAATATAGGTCCGAGATGTCACCCACATTGAGCCAAGTGATATACCAAATAGACTACCAGCAAGCCAGAACATCCATTGTGCTGAAGCAAAAACAGCGAATATCAAAGCAACAATCATAATAAGGGCAACAATTGTAATGGCACGTTTAGCGCCTATTGATTTCGTAATATACCCAAAGGCAAGTGACCCAATGATTGTTGAGACAGTAGAGACCAAATAAAGAACGATAAATTGGCCAGAACTAAAGCCAACAATTGTTGTCGCATAAACAGCCATCATAGCAATCGTTGTAGCAATGGCATCATTTAGAAAGAAATAAGCAATCATAAAGGTAAAGATTGCTTTATATTGCTTCATATCTTTAAATGTTTGAATGATTTCTTTATAACCATCTAAAAACTTTAAGGACTTCCGTTGTGACTTTGGGATCGGTGTATCTTTATTAATTAAGAATAATGGCAATGAAAAGAGTAAATACAGAATGGCTGTTGGAATAAACGCCCGATGAAAATCGCTGTTACCAACATACAAGTAAACAAGTAATCCAAAAAGTGTACCAAGATACCCAATTGCAACACCATACCCTGAAATGAGGGGCATCTCTTCTTTTGTTCCTAGATCGCCCATCATAGAATCATAAAATACTAAACTTGAATTAAAGAAAAATTTTGCTATGACAAAACTTGCAACTACCAAAAATAAACTAAGAGGCACACCAGAGTA
The DNA here is from genome assembly GCF_029916965.1 of Lysinibacillus sp. 1 U-2021. NCBI lineage: Bacteria > Bacillati > Bacillota > Bacilli > Caryophanales > Bacillaceae > Lysinibacillus > Lysinibacillus sp. 1 U-2021. The sequence goes on along the minus strand of NZ_CP123966.1, from coordinate 1,555,988 downwards.
ATTGACAGTGGTTTGTACATTCGCAAATATTCCCATCATAAACGTAAACACAATAGATATGGAAGCAAACCATACAATAAATCTCTTTTTATAACCTGTGTTATCAATCCACACACCGAAAAGTGGTGAAAAGATAACGAGCAACAAGCTTGCAATGGCATTTGCATAAGATATAAAGGTGCTCGCAACTTGTTGCATGACTTCATTTGTTCCTAAAACCTCATCCATGTAAAAGGGAAAAAATATTGTATTTATATTTGAAGAAAAAATTGTATTCGCAAAATCATAAAATGCCCATGAAAGTATCGGTAATGATAAATAAATGGCTAATTGACTTCGATGTTGTACGTCTATAGCTGTACTCTTCTTCATAAAACCCTCCTCTCCATTCTCTATAATAAACAATTAATTTCTCTCTGAAATAAAAAATACCTTTTTTTAAAGAAAATTAATATTATTTACAATATAACAGTAAATTCACTGAAAAATAACTGCCAAATGGTCGATAATTGAACACTTGTTTTCTGTGTAAAATCAAAAAAGGTATTCAAGCCCCTCGCTTGAATACCTTTTTATCATTCTATATCTATTGTCACCCATTCAGAGGACCATTGCTCAATCGCTTTTAACACGGGTGCAATAGCATACCCCTTTTCCGTCAGTTCATACTCAATGACAACTGGTGTTGATGGAATTACTGTACGTAGCACTATTTGCTCAGTCTCTAACTCCTTTAAACGTTCTGTTAATACACGACTACTAATATTCAGCTGATTTTTAATAGTCGAATACCTTTGCGGACCATCTAGTAGCTGATAAATAAGTAGTGTATTCCAACGATGATTTAATATCATGAGTGCTTTTTCAAATCGTGGACAAATATTTTTTTGATCCAAATCACTTACCCCCTTTGTATATTAGTTCCTATTTAACAGTATATCACTTTTTTAAAAAGTCTGTTCTAAAAATACATTAAGTTACTTGACAAAAGTTGTTTTTAAAAATAAACTAAGTTACGAATTGTAAGCAAAAAAGAAAAGGAGTTACTTTATTATGCAAAATATTGGTTCAACAATTTTACGTATCGTTCTAGGCGTTATTTTTGCAGTGCATGGTTTCCAAAAATTTCAAGGTGGTATTAGCTATACAGCTGACTTCTTTGAAAGCCTAGGTATACCAGGATTTATGGCGTATATCGTGGCAATTATTGAATTAGTAGGTGGAATTGCAATTATTTTAGGTTTAGCAACAAGAATATTTGGTGCTTTATTAACCATTACAATGATTGTGGCGATCTTTACAGCAAAACTTAGCATCGGCTTTATCGGGGCAGATGGATTGGCTGGTTATGAATTAGATTTAGCTTTAGGTGCAATAGCTCTTTACTTTGCTCTCGCAGGCGCATCAAACTTCTCACTGGATTCTCAACTTTTCGGGAAAGAGTAAAACAAAAAAACCTGAAGGTCTTCCATTTAAGGAGTCTTCAGGTTTCCTATTCATATTCGCATCGAGAATTATTTATAATACTTTAAGAGTGCTTGTGTACCATTATCACCATAGCCTGCTGCGATTAATTTCTCATACATTTCATAGGCTAATGCAAGTCCTGGTAATGTGATGCCCATTTTGTTTGACTCATCTAAAGCTATTTTCATATCCTTTACAAAATGTTTAATATAAAAGCCTGGTGCAAAATCTTCTTTTATCATACGTGGGGCTAAATTGCTTAAAGACCATGAACCTGCTGCACCTGAAGAGATCGATTGTAATACGGTCGGTAAATCTAATCCTGCCTTTAGTCCATAAGCTAGTGATTCACACACGCCAATCATACCAGAGGCAATGACAATTTGATTGCACATCTTTGCATGCTGCCCAGCTCCTGCTTCACCCTGATAAATTATATTTTCACCAAATTGCTTCATAATGGGCAATACCTTGTCGTATGTGTCCTGATCGCCACCCATCATGATAGACAAAGTGCCATTTTGTGCACCAATATCCCCACCTGAAACAGGGGCGTCTAAAGCCTCTACACCAATGGATTGAGCATGCATATAAATTTTCTTTGCTAAAGATGGCTCTGAAGTCGTCATATCAATGACAATGTTGCCTTGTTCTGCTGTTTGGAAGAGGCCATTTCCCCCAAAATATACTTCCTCTACATCTGAAGGATAACCAACCATTGTAAAGGCAATTTCATGATTTTTAAATGCTTCAGCAGGTGAGCTTGCCCATGAAGCCCCTAGAGCAACAAGAGGCTCTGCTTTTTCTTGCGTACGAGTATAGACGGTTACTTCATGACCATTTTTTAATAAATGCTTAATAATACTAGCACCCATTACTCCAGTTCCAATAAATGCAATACGTTTCTTTGTCATATGTACATGCTCCTTTGTTTTAGAATGTGTGTACTCTCCGTGGGAGTCCAACTCTCTATCTTTTCAGTTTAGGTGAATGAATGGAATAATTCAAACTCTTCCCACAACTTGTACTAAAATTTATATGTAGGGCATATATACCGAATAAGCAAAAAAAGAGAGCAAGTGATTGGGGGATCACTGCTCTAAAGGGGGAAATGAGAATGTTGCTGTGTTCATAGTAAGTTATTCCCCATTGAAATGCATTTTAAACATATATGTTAAAATGTTTTTTACTCTGAATACTGGAACAATCTTTTTTAGTTTTCTTGGTCTTTTTCTTCTTCAAATGCCATCTGTCTATAATAAGTATTCATTAACTGATCTAATCTGCGACTCAGTTGAATGGTTTTTGCATTTTGTAACCCGTTTTCTACACCTGAGCGAATCATCATCTCACGAGTTTGTTCCATTTGTTTCAAGAGTAGATTGACCATTCATACAACCCTCCACACACAAATAATCATACCATTATTATACATTTATATTTCATTTCTTACAGCATTAACTTACGACAATGTTCGACAAATTAACTTCTAGGTGTTTCAGTATAAGTATAGATAATTCGCCCATTTTGCTTGGCCTCACCTCTGAAATGTTTAAATAATGGGTGTTTTACAAGAATTTCACGAAATTCGTAAAATTCTTCCTTTTGAATTTCAATACTTTCCCTTTCCCCATTTTGTAATTGTTTAAGCATATTTTCGTATTTTTCCATGAACTTTATTCCTCTCTTTGCCTCATTTGTGTAATAAATTATGAATTATTTAAAAAAAGCTTTACGTTTACCAATTTTTCATGCAAACTGTATATTATTAGTCGATGAAGGAGCTGACTGTCTGTGAAAATAGCTGAAGTTGGAAATATTATCGAGTTTAAAAATGGTCTCCAAGGTATTGTAGAAAAGGTAAATGAAAATTCGGTGATCGTTAATTTAACATATATGGAGAATTTTGATTCCCTTGAAATTGAAGAAAAAACGGTCGTCAATCATAAACGATATAAAATTTTATATACTAATGAAGCTTAATAGTCTGAATAGTCCCTATTTGTCTTAATAGATGATAAGGGACTATTTTTTTGATAAGATTAAGGTATGGAGGTCGAATATGCTAACAAATTCGAAACAAACAATACTATTTCTCCTTTCTTTATTATTCGTTTATGGCATGCTTGCTTTTACCTTTGCTAACCAAGCTGTATTTTGGTACATGTATGCATTCACTTTACTAGTATGTATTGCCATTGCCATTTTAGCTGGCTCCATTGAAGATCAATTACCTACATGGCAATTTTTACTCTTCGGTATTGGATACGGTACCATCACATATGGTATTATTCGCTTTGGTTACTGGCTCGCTCCATATATTAATAATAACTTAGTACAATCCGTTCAAAAATTTTTAGCAAGCTACGGACCACAAAATATTTGGCACTATGTTTTACTCGTATTTATCGTCGCCATAGGTGAAGAATTATTTTGGCGTGGTTATATCCAACAACAGTTAAAACGTTTTATGCGTCCTCCGCTGGCTGTCATAGTTACCGCAGTATTATGTGCTGTATCAATTGCCCTTAGCGGATTTATGCTTGGTGTCATTGCTGCATTGGTAACAAGCATTGTTTGGGGCTTCTTATATGAATGGCGTAAAAGTATGCCACTTGTTATTGTAGCTCATGTCGTTTTTGTACTATTATTATTTTTAGTGTTGCCTTTAACATCATAACATTAATATTTGGAAACATTTTATCTTTACTAACGTTTAATTTAGAAAAGGAGGGTTTTTTATGCAAAAAAAATTAATTTCTATTCTTGCATTATTACTAACAGCCGTATTAGTTGTAGGTTGTAATACATCTGATAAAACAGGGGATTCAGATGCTCAACAAAATGAGCCATCAAATACTGCTGCCGATCAAAAACCATCTGGAGATGATACAGCAGGTGAATCAAACGAGGAAGAAGAAGAGACACCTGCATCCAATGAAACAAATACAGAGGATGCTTCTAAACAGCCTCAACAAGATGTAAAATACGTCCAAAATGGTGTAGATAAAACAGAAAAGGCAACTGAATCAGCAAGTGTTGATCAAAGCTATAAACTACAACAGCTTCCTGGATTTACACTGACACAAGAAGAGCCTGGTAAAGACATGTTAGTGTCCAATGATGATGACGAAGTGTTTATGCGTATTGAAACAATTGAAGCTTCACAATCAAGCTTTGAAGAAGTAAAAACAACTATGCAAGATTATATGAACGCAGTAGGTGAAACAGTAGCTCTAACTGCTGAGGAATTAGCAGCATTCAAAGACGTTCAAAATATCGAGGGTTATGTTGTGGACTTCGACACTGAGAAAGTAATTGGAGTCGTCCTTGAGAAAGATGGTCTCATTACAAAATTAACTATTCATGATAATGATGAACAGGATTTAACAGATGCTATGCTTAATATGGCAGCGACTATATCTAAAAAATAATAAAATGCTAAGGACGATAGACAAAGTCTATCGTCCTTCTATTTGATCATAAAAAAGTTGTCTCAAATCAATGAGACAACTTTTTTAATAAGATAGGTCCTTTATAGAAAGACCAATTTTCTTCAATAACGTAATCGCTTGTTCTTTTTCTTCTGGGGATAGTACACTCATTAATTCATGCAAATGCTGTTCATGTTTTGGGAACAGCTCTCCCATAAAAGCTTCACCTTCAGGGGTGATTTCTGCATACGTAACACGACGATCAGCAGGACAAGATACTCTTAATAAGTAACCTCTCTTCTCCAGCTTATCGATGACATACGTAATAGACCCACTGGCTAACAAAATTTTATTGCCAATTTGCTGTAATGGCTGTCTTCCTTTATGATAGAGAAGTTCTAGAACAGCAAATTCAGTTGGGTTTAAACCATTATCCTGAAATAATTGATGTGTTGTTTCATTAATTGCTTTTAGTGCACGTGATAATACAATATATAATTTTAAAGATTGTTTTAGATCTTCTGACGGCATATTCTTTTCCTCTCACTTCGCTCTTTATACATGACATTATAGCGACATTAGAAAAGCATTGTCAAAAGCAATATATGATTTAGAAGGTTTTGTTGTCCATTATGGAACCATTTTTACTTTCTTTATGTTACTAAATAAGCAGAATCCTTTGTGGATACTTCCATTGTATCCATCTGATTAAATGTGTAAATTGGAAACTGCAGATGGAAGCATGTCCCCTTCTGTAGTTCACTACTAACGCCAATTACACCTTCATGTTCTTCAATTACCTTTTTCACGAAAGCAAGGCCCAGTCCTGTCCCTGTTGATTTTGTCGTGTAAAAAGGCTGGAATAGGTTTTGAAGTGTCGTGCTGTCCATACCAACACCTTCATCTTTTATCATCAGTTCGACAATCGCACAGTCATTTGTTGCCATTTCGACGGTAATCGTACCACCATTATTCATGGATTCCATTGCATTTTTAATTAAATTCATCAGCACTTGCTTTAGTCGATTCTCGTTGCCACCAATATAGACTTGAGTAGAGGTTGAAATATACTGAATCATAATATTTTTCATGAGTGCATCTGGTAGCATAAACTCAATGACTTGCTTTACAATATGATCCAGTTCTAATAATTCCACTTTCATCGTTGTTGGCTTAGATAATACTAATAATTCGGATAAAATTTGCTCCATCCGTTGAAGCTCACTGTCAATAACAGAGAGATACATGCGTGATTCATCATCAGCATTTAACTTTAGTAATTCAGTAAAACCCTTTAAAGAGGTTAATGGGTTACGTATTTCATGTGCAATGCTCGCAGCCATCTGTCCAACCACGTTTAATGCTTGCTGATGCTCAACTTTATGCTGAAGTTGCTTTTTCTCTGTTTCATCATTAATTACAGTGACAATAATATTATTGTATTCGTCAAAAATACTTGAAATTTCATAATAGCAAGTTCTGCTCACTTGTGTTTCATCGACTACATGAATGCTTGCATGTTTTTCACCCATTAACTTAGAAAGGTAGGATGTAATTTGCCCTTTTTTTAATGTAAATGAATCAAATATATGCTGATGTGCTTTATGAAGGAGCTGTGAATTTTCAACTTTCAGAAACATTTCGGCATATTTATTAAGCCCAAGAATAATACCGCTAGCGTCACTAACAATAACAGCATAAGGTAAGTAATCGTAGGCATTAAAAGATTGCGCTCTTTCATGTGCTTGGCTAACATATAATTTATGGGCAACATCATCATTTAATGTTGAAATTTGCGCAACAATTTCCTCTGTATTGGGATCGTAAAAACATTTGAAAGATAACATTTCGTATTCATTTCCAACTGTGCGAATATTGAAAATTTCCTCTGAACGTAAATCATTCTGTAACTGTTTGACGAACTTAGTCCATTTAAAATTAGATGGCTCGTCCATAGCTAAATAGCCAATATAGGTTAAATTAAGATTGAAAAGTTTGATAGCAGCCTCATTGACGTTCAAAATTTTCCCTGCTTTATTGAGTATAAGTGTTGGTGACGAAGTACTTTTCATAAGATTTCCAAAACATTGATTAATATCATTTTGCTTCAACTTTCTCACCGAACCTTTCAAAAGAGTAAAAAACCTCTAAAATCGAATTTTGAGCCTTTACTATACTTTATGACAGCACGATTCTATTATTACAAAATTTAGTAAATTTAAGTATTTTAAATTATTTCACGAACCGTTCACAAAATAAATAGGTAAAAAGAATTATATTGTATGTCAGATACTTGACTGATACAATAGGATGTTGAAAGGAAGATTATCGCATGAATACTATTTTAACTACTTTGAATGCAAAGTATATTCACACAAATTTAGCATTGCGTTATTTAAAAGGTGCAGCTTTACCGGAGTTTAATCCAATTATAGCAGAGTATACTATTAAAGACCCTGCTTTTAATATTGTATCAGATTTATTCCAAAAAAAACCTGATATTGTTGGATTTAGTTGCTATATCTGGAACATCGAAGAAACCATACACGTTATCAAGATGTTAAAAACTGTCTGTCCAAATGTTAAAATTCTGCTCGGGGGGCCTGAGGTATCTTATGATTGCCACCATTGGTTACGTCGAATACCTGAGGTAGACTTCATTGTAATGGGTGAAGGTGAAACCTCATTTAAACAATTACTGCGCTACTTCCATGGTGAAATATTGTTAGAAGATGTTCCTGGTATTTGTTATTTAGAGGACGAGAAAGTTAAGATTCACGCTATGCCTCCTAAAATTGATTTACGCGAATTACCAAGTCCTTTTCGTTTTGAGGAGGATCTTCCCTATCTAGGAAAGCGAATTCAATATATTGAAACGAGCCGAGGCTGCCCATTTAGCTGCCAATTCTGTTTATCTTCTATTGAAGTTGGCGTCCGATACTTTAACCGTGAAAAAATAAAAGAGGATATTCGTTTCTTAATGGATAATGGAGCTCGTACAATTAAATTTGTGGATCGCACCTTCAACATCAGTCGTAGCTATGCAATGGAAATGTTCCAATTTTTAATCGATGAACACAAACCAGGTGTTGTATTCCAGTTTGAAATCACGGCTGATATAATGCGCCCTGAAGTCATCCAATTCTTAAATGATAATGCACCAAAAGGTTTGTTCCGATTCGAAATAGGTGTTCAATCTACGAACGATTTAACAAATACCCTTGTAAAACGCCGTCAAAACTTTGAAAAACTAAAGCGAACAGTAACTATGGTAAAAGATGGCGGAAAAATAGATCAACATTTAGATTTAATTGCTGGTTTACCAGAGGAAGATTACGCTAGTTTTCGTCAAACATTTAATGACGTTTTTGCAATGCGGCCAGAGGAATTACAGCTTGGATTTTTGAAACTTTTACGCGGCACTGGACTTCGATTAGAAGCCGAAAAGTTTGGCTATACCTATGTGGATCTATCTCCTTACGAAATCTTCTCAAATAATGTTCTAACATTTGATGATATCGTTCGCATTAAACATGCAGAGGATGTTCTTGAAAAGTATTGGAATGATCACCGTATGGATCATACGATTGAATACTTGGTTACAGAGGTCTTTGATACACCATTTGATTTCTTCCAAAACTTCGGAACATATTGGGAAACAAAAGGTTGGTCTCGTATTGGCCATCAGCTAGAGGATTTATTCCGTCGTTTATTAATGTTTTTAGAAACGATTGATGATGTGAATTTAAACATTGTCCAGAGTTTAATGCAACTTGATTATTTAATGGCTCAGCAGTTCCAACCACGGAAGCTATGGTGGAATGAGCGTCCTACAGAAGAGCAACAAAAAGCCCTTTATCACGCTTTACGAGAAGATCCAGCTATCGCAGGCGAGGAATTTGCTAACTTTAAGTTAACAGAAAAAGAATTGTTTAAGCATACCTTGATTATCCCTCATGCTCTTGACTACCAAGAGTTCGCAAATGGCAAAATTGTACAAAAAAATGGCTATCTGTTAACCTATTTCCGACATGGTCAAGCACCTTACTTTGCAACAATCTACTCAAACTAATAAGAAACGCTAGTCCTGTTATAACTATCAGGACTAGCTTTTTTTATTACTTAAACGATTCTTAAATCCTCATAGTAACAGTAACTACTACTAAATTTATTCCTTCTGCGCTTCATTCTTTTGGTTAGTTAAGTACTCATAGCCTTTCTTACAAATCTAGGTCAAATTCCTTAAACAAAGATTGATAAAACTTTGTAAAAAATGCCCAAAAAACAATCTATCCAATCAGGAAATAAAAGTTTAAATTTTTTGAATATTTTATGACAAGATATTAATTTTTACTTTTATATGAGGTTTACGATGGAATTATTCCTTACTTAATGCCTCACATACTTTAAAAATTTAACCAATGATTACTCGTTCCTTCGGATAGTGGAAGCCTGATTTCTTTCCTCTTCCGCCACCCCCAAGAGTATAAAGGAATGATATTAATCCAACTCGACCAATAAACATTAAAATAATGATAATGATTTTACCAACCACTGATAAATCAGATGTTATGCCTAATGACATACCACATGTACCGAACGCTGAAGTAATTTCAAAAATAATTTGAATAAGAGATGCTTGTGGCTCTGTTATAAGCAAGATAAGGGTTGCAACTAATACCATGAAAAAGGCTAATAAAATTACAACAAATGATCGGAAAACATCAATCAAATGAATTTCTCGTCCAAATACTTGAATATCCTCTCTACCTCTAGCAAAGGTAATTAAGAATAAAATGGCCAAAGCAAAAGTTGTGGTACGAATACCTCCACCAACTGAGCTTGGGGAAGAGCCAATGAACATCAGGAAGCTCATGAATATATCTGTAGCTTCACTAAAAGTCGTGACATCGTAAGTTGTCAGTCCAGCTGATCTCGTTGATACGGAATGGAACATTGCTGAAAATAATGCCTCATGCCAAGACATTTCCTTAAAAGAATGGAATGATTCAAGTAGTAAAATGACAAGCGCACCAACTATGAATAAAATAGCGTATGTTGAAGTAGTGATTTTAGTAAATAAACTAAAACGGAAATTCTCGCGTCGATTAAGCAAAAAAGTTTTCAATTCAATTAACACCGGAAATCCAATAGCACCTAATACAATGAGTACCATGGTAACCATCTGTACAAAATAATCATCATGGAATGGGAGTAAGCTCATTCCCGTTATATCGAATCCACCATTTGTCGTAGCAGAAATAGAGGCAAAAATTCCATGTAAAAAGGCTTCTTCTAAAGTATCAAAATAATTGGTAAAATGTAGCGTTAAAATAATGGTACCCGTTAATTCAATGCCAAATAAAATTTTTAAAATTTCGCGGATTAATTTAACAACACCAGAGACACTGTACTGGTTATGATCAATCATGATTAACTGACGCTCACGCATGCCTATTTTTTTCCCAACAAGCAGCCACACAAAGGTACCAAGTGACATAATACCAATGGCGCCTAACTGTAAAATAACAAGAATCATTACAAGCCCAAAGGTAGTATAGGTTTCCGAAATATTAATGGTTGTTAACCCAGTAACACTTACTGCACTTACTGCTGTAAACAAGCTATCTAAAAAAGAGACTTTTACACCTTCTTGATGAACGCCTGGAAGCCGTAATAACAGGAAGGAAATCGCTATTGCTATAAAATAATAAGAAACAAGTACCTGAAATGGTGTGACTAGTTTATTTGATGATTTTTTCCAAGGCACTTTAACAACTCCTCCCACATATGATGCCCAACTAGATAGATTATAGTATAGAAAAAATACATAAAAAAAGAAAGAGGAATAGTGATAACTATTCCTCCAACGTTCATCTACTTATTTTTTCTTTCTTACACCGACTAAATAGCCGACAAAAGCAATACCTACTAGGACAATCCAGAATGTTAACTCCCATGCCGTGGAATGTGGAAATTCTTTAGGCAATATTCCCACCTTCTCATGTGCCAATGTTAAGACAACTAACTTCACACCTACCCAGCCAACGATTAGAAATGCCGCTGTTTCAAGTGAAGGGTAATCATTTAATATTTTTACAAACCATTGGGCCGCAAACCGCATCATAATGACACCAATAAATCCGCCAAGGAGCATCACAATGAACTGACCGCCATTGATGCCACCAATATCAAATTCACCTAAGTGTGGCAAAGTGACGGCAATTGCAACGGCTGCTAGCATCGAATCAATAGCAAATGCTATATCGGCCGCCTCTACCTTTAGTACTGTTAACCAGAAACCAGAACCCTTTTTTCCACCATTTTCGGTTGCTGCTTCTTCTTCATCTTTATGTTTTCGTAAATCATATATATTTTTCGCAGACATAAATAATAGATAAGCTGCACCGACCGCTTGTATTTGCCAATAATTTACTAAAACTGTAATAACAAATAATGCGGAGAATCGGAATATCAATGCTCCAAATAGTCCATAAAATAATGCCTTTTTTTGCTGCTCTTGTGGTAAATGCTTCACCATAACAGCCATTACTACCGCGTTATCAGCTGCTAGTAATCCCTCTAATACAACAAGGACAATTAACACCCAGCCATATTGTAATAAAATCGCTTCCATTCTAGTGCCTCCTCTAAGCTCTCTATACCCTCAATGACCCTGTCATTCAAGTATAAAAGAAAAAAACCCCTGCCCTAATTCAGGCAAAGGTCTCGCTAAGTAAATTCGTACCCTTTCTATTTATGGTACTTCAATCTACACGTCATACGTATAGAGCCATTCACTATCACACCCGATGGTTGTACCATGTCTTGACGAATGTGAAACCAGGGAAAGTTAATTACCTGTTAGCTACTCCCCTTTGACAAATTGTCGAAGGTATCTTCTTTCAAATATTATAGCACTATCATTTACAACTGACAAAAATATCTATATGTTTTTTTCGTTACTTAATCTGAATTTGATAGCTCTTCTCTTCCTTATGTGCTAAATAAAACTCAATCATTTTTGGCATCGTCTGTAAAAAATCAGGGCATGTAATACCACCTTTTTGTAAGATATGATGTGCTTCAGTCGTATCAAATGAGGCATTCCATGTTAAATAATCTAATGTTTCTTGTTCGACACCTAATTTTTTTCGAATAAATGGAATCTGCAATGAAAGCTTAGCCAATGTAAATGGTAAACGTCCTTTTGGATAAGAATTTGTAACTAGTTTCACCATTGTACGGTATACCTCCTGTACAGGGTGAGGATTAGGATCAGTTAAATGAAGTGTCTTCCCTTCTGCACTCTGTTCACTAACCAAAAAAGTAGAAGCATTTATAATATAATCAACCGGCACTACATTAATAGTTGATGTAGTTTGACCAATATACGGAATAAAAGGTAAACCCTTTAAACGTTCAACTAAGTTTAAGAAGAAATAAGGACCATCAAATTTAATGGTTTCACCAGTTTGGGAATGACCACGAACAATTCCAGGTCTAATTATTGTCAACGGTATTTCCGATTTTAAATCTTCTACTCTGTGCTCAGCCTCATATTTTGTTTCCTCATAGTGGTTTTTAAATGCTCTTGGTCGAATTAATTCATTTTCACGCAGTACGCCCTCACGTGTACCAGCCACATAGGCAGTGCTGAAATACATATAGCGCTGTAAATTTGGTAAGGTGCGAACAAAATCATTTACCATTGTTGTACCATGAACATTTACCTTCCAGGCAATATCACGTGGTACAGCTAAATCATAGATTGCAGCTAAATGCCAAAACACTTCAATTTGCGGTACAATTTCTTTAAGGATTTGATTTTCTAATCCAAGGTTTGGTAGTGTAATATCGCCTTCCACAATGCGAATCGAACAGTCAGGAAAATCCTCTAATATTTTATTTTTTTCTTTATATGCCTTTATGGTTTCACCTGCCAATACGATTGCAATGACTTGTTGTGCTTGTTTCTTTTGAAGTAATGCTCGTATTAGTTGACTTGAAATGAAACCAGGAAAACCTGTAAAAAAATGAACCTTCATCTCCCATTCCCCCTTGAACCTAGTGCAACTTTCTTGTTTCTTTATCCATTAAACTGTAAATGATCGGTACAATATACAGCGTCAGTAAAGTAGAGGTCACAAGCCCTCCGATAACAGCAATCCCCATTGGCTGATTCATCTCGGTACCTTCTCCAATACCCAGTGCAAGTGGTAATAGCCCTAAAATAGTTGTTAAGGCTGTCATTAAAATTGGACGAAGTCGATCTTGGGTAGCAAGTAAAATTGCCTCATAAGCTGGCATGCCCATTGCCTTTTGCTGATTAATATAATCTACCAACACAATACCATTATTTACGACTATTCCTACTAGCACTAAGATACCGATAACTGAGGTTACACCAATTAAAGTATTTGTTAGGAACATAGCTATCGCTACACCAATGATCATTAATGGGACAGTAAACATGATAACAAACGGAAATTTAAATGACTCAAATTGAGCTGCCATCACAATATATACAAGCACGATTGCTAGCATCACAGCTAGTAACATATCATCAATTGCACTATCATAGAGCTCTCTGTCCCCGCTGAATACAACTTGAGTAGTAGTTGGTAAACTAACTTGTTCTAATGCTTGATCTACTTTTGCAGAGATTCCTCCCAACGATTCCTTTGTTTCATAATCTACAAAAAAGGCCACTGCTGCTGCTTGATCAGAACGACGAATGGATACTGGCCCCTCTTGTATAGAAACAGTAGCCACTTCCTCTAATTTTACAAATAATCCTGCTGGCGAACGCAGCTGCATGGCTTTTAAAGCATCTATACTCGTATTAAATGACTGCCCAAAACCTGTATAAACGGGTAATACTGCGCCGTCATCAGTAATCAATTGGGACGTTAATTGACCTTTTGTCATTTGATTTACAGTTTGAGCGATTTGTGCTGGAGCAAAACCATAGTCTTTTGCTTTTTCACGATTAACCTCAATTTGAATCTCTTGAACAGTATTATCTAAATCCGTAGAGACATTTGTCACTTGCTGAATCGCTAGTAGTTCCTGCTGCACTTTCTTAACAGTTTGCTGTAGCCTCTGTTCATCGGAATCTGTTAAACGGAATGTTAAAGTGTGTGGTGACGATCCTGTAGCTGTCGATACATTAAATGTAATTTCAGCTTGCTCTTCAAGCTCTCCCTGTATATCTTGTTCTAGCTCTTCTACAAATTTGAAAATGGAACGTTGCCTTTCTGCTAATGGGACAAGCTTTACATATATCTCAGCTTGGTTGGCGCTAGTTTGTCCACGTGCTTGGGATTGTTGTGTACCGCCAATTAAACTAACATACACATCTACATCCTTTTCCTGCTTTAAACGTTCCTCAATTTGCTTAACAATCTTTTCTGTTTCTGATACAGCGACACCTTTTTCAAGATTGACACTTATAGAGGTGAACCCCTCATCTGTAGGCGGTAAAAATTCAGTACCTATTCTAGTCAGTCCAAACAAAGAAAGACTAAAGCAAACCACTGTAAAAAGCAGTATAAGCATTCGATGCTTTAGTACCCATACAATTGACGCCTTGTAATGCCTATAAAAACGTGATTTACTGCGTTGTACATAAAAATTATTGTTTTTCATTTTTAAAAGTCGACTTGCTAGCATCGGAACGACTGTAAGCGCAACTACTAAAGATGCAATTAAGCTGAATGAGATTGTTAAGGCAAACTCTGTAAATATTTGACCAATCAATCCTTCGATGAACATAACAGGAATGAATACTGCTATTGTGGTTAAAGTGGAAGCTGTAATGGCAAGGGCTACTTCCTTTGTTCCTTCCTTTGCTGCAGTTATCGGGTCTTTTTCTAGTCCTAGATGTCTTTCTATATTCTCAATAACGACTATGGCATTATCCACAAGCATACCAATTCCAAGTGCCAGAGCACCTAATGTCATAATATTGAGGGAAAAATCCGCAAAAAACATCAAAACAAATGTGACAATAACGGAGTAAGGAATCGCAATACCAATAATGATCGGACTCTTTACACTACGTAAAAAAACAAATAGGATGAACATCGCAAATAATCCACCTAAAAGTAAGGAAGAGCCAATATTACTAATCGCTAAATCCACATAATTACCTTGATCAATTAAAATATCTGCTGTGATACCTTTATACTGATCTTTCTTTAGTAATGTCTCTAAGGCCTTCTGGAAATCCTTAGAAACCTCTGCCGTATTTGCACCAGATTCCTGTAATACAGACATAAGAACTGCTGGAAGCTCATTTGCTCGTGTTGTGGTAATAGATTGTTGTTCTGTCCTCTTAACGGTTGCAAGATCACCAATGGTTAATGATTTGCCCGTTAAAGGGTCCACCGAAACAATTAAATTGGCAATGCTCTCCGGAGAAGATAATGTGCTAACTATACGTGTTGTTAGCATTTTGCCAGCATCTGTTGAAACAGGCTCACCAGGAAGAGACACATTATTCGCTTGAACTATTTGCATCACGTCTGTCTGAGTCAAGCCTTTTTCAACTAGCTTTGCTTCATCCAATTCTATTTGGATTTCATCAATCAATTTGCCAGAAACATTCACACTGGCAACACCCACTGTCCGTAGCAGTTCCTTCTCTAAGTGCTCTGCTAATACACGTACATCTACTTGATTATTTTCCGCACGTAAAGACAGCTGAATAATAGGAAATTGAGACGGATCAAATTTTAGGAAACTAGGCTTGCCAGCATCATTAGGCAATGGGGTCATATCAATTCGCTGTAAAATATCAAGTTGGACAACATCCATATTTGTGGACCAGTTGAACTCAAGCACAATTAAATTGGAGCCTTCCTGGGAGGTTGACTGGATTTTTTTGATACCAGGTAAGGTGGCAAGTGTAGCCTCTAATGGCTTCGTTATCTTTTCATTTACCTCCGTCGGGCTTGCCCCAGGATAAGAGGTGACAACCACTCCAATAGGTGGATTTAACTCTGGAATTAACGTAATCGGTATTTTTAATAAAGATACACCGCCTAGTATGATGACAAAAAGCATAGTAACAATCGTAAAGACAGGTCTTTTAATAGAAAAATGACTAATATTCATATAAACAAACTCCTTTTCTACCTCTTCCTTTCTATGATAGCCGAAAAGGAGATTATTTTATAAATAAGCTCCCGTTATTGAGATACTATCTCTAAGGAAACTTATATTTCCTAATAATGTATATATTCTACAAACAGTGTCATTTTTCCTTGCAAAAAAACACGAATCGCAAAATTGTCGATTCGTGTTTTATAATTATAAAAGGCTATAAAGTTTAATGCTTTCGTTTTTATCTGCAAACCAACGCATAGCGAACTCATTTTCAAATAGGAAAACAAGATTGTCAAAACGGTCTTTTACAAGCATTGATCGACCTGATGACATTGATTCTTTGACATCCTCTTCATTTTCAATCCAGCGTGCGATTTTCGAACCAATTGGCTCCATTTTTACTTCCACATTGTATTCATTTTTCATACGATGTTCAAATACTTCAAATTGTAATTGACCAACTGCTCCAAGTATAACTTCCTCTGTATGCAGCGTTTTATAGTATTGAATAGCACCCTCTTGCACTAATTGTAAAATCCCTTTATGGAATTGCTTTGATTTCATAACGTTCTTCGCCGTGACACGGACGAATAATTCTGGTGTAAACTGTGGTAATTTTTCAAATTGGAATGTTTTCTTGCCACCTACAACAGTGTCTCCAATTTGGTATGTTCCTGTATCGTACAAACCAATAATATCACCAGCAACTGCTTCATCTACTGTCTCACGATCGTCTGCAAGGAACTGTGTAGATTGTGTGACTTTAAATGACTTCCCTGTACGAGATAACGTCATATTCATTCCACGTTCAAATTTACCAGAAACAATACGTACAAAGGCAATACGATCACGGTGTGCTGGATTCATATTGGCCTGAATCTTGAAAATAAAACCTGAAAACTCATCATGCTCCACAGGATCAATAAACTGCTCATCTTCAGTAATTCTTGGCTGCGGCGTCGGAGCGAATTGTAAATAGGTTTCCAGGAAAGTTTGAACACCAAAGTTCGTTAATGCTGAACCAAAGAATACAGGTGTTAATTCCCCACGACGAATTTTTTCCTCAGAATATGCATTTCCCGCTTCATCTAAAAGTAAAATATCGTCCATTGCTTGTGAATAATAAGAAGTCACCTTCATTGGATGCTCCACAGCAAGCTCCCCATTGTCGTCAATTGGTAAGAAACGTTCCGCTTCATCTGTACGGAATTGCTCAATGCGTTTATTGTAACGATCATAAATACCAAGGAACTCTTTACCCATACCGATTGGCCAGTTCATAGGATATGCATTGATACCTAATACCTCTTCAAGCTCTTCGATCAATTCAAGCGGCTCTTTCCCTTGACGGTCTAACTTATTAATAAATGTAAAAATAGGAATACCACGCATTTTACAAACCTTAAATAGCTTTAAAGTCTGTGCCTCGATCCCTTTGGCAGCATCCACTACCATGACAGCACTATCTACAGCCATCAATGTACGATATGTGTCTTCCGAGAAATCTTGGTGACCAGGGGTATCCAAAATATTCACACGAGAGCCGTTATAATCGAATTGCATGACAGATGAAGTAACCGAAATCCCACGTTGTTTTTCGATCTCCATCCAGTCCGATGTTGCAAATTTACCTGTTTTTTTCCCTTTTACTGTACCTGCATCTCGAATGGCACCACCAAAAAGTAAAAGCTTTTCTGTAATCGTCGTTTTCCCAGCATCAGGGTGACTGATAATGGCAAAAGTACGACGCGATAGTATATCTTTTTCTAAATTTGAATTCATCTCGTCATTCTCCTTTTTTCATACTTAATAATAATAAAAGAAGACTTGCCTTTCGTACAACCTTTTTACATGAAATCTCAAAAAAGAAAACCCTTTAGTTACAACTAAAAGGGTTTCCTAAGAATTTAGCTTTCATCACACGAATTTTAATCGGCCTGCTTCTATCGCAATTTCTGCATCACTATGTGGAAATTTGGTATTTTCGATAATTTGATAATCCTCATGGCCTTTACCAGCAAAAATAATCATGTCACCCGGTTCAGCAATTTCAATCGCATGGCGCACTGCCTCTGCACGATCTCCAATACAAGCATAATTATCATGAAGCATACCTTTAGCAAGGTCGCCTGTAATACTATCGTAGTCTTCATAGCGTGGATCATCTGTCGTTAAAATGACATATTCCGCAGCAGACGCTTTTTCAGCCATGGCAGGACGCTTCGATTTATCACGATTGCCACCTGTTCCAACTAAGAAAATCAACTTGCCCTTTTTATAAGGTTGCGCTGCTTCAATTGCCTTTTCAATTGCATCTGGAGTATGGGCATAATCAATAAAAATCTGCACAGGTAGATCTGAACATACTTTCTCCATACGACCCTTGACTGGCGGTAGTTGCTCAATTTGTTCAATAATGGACTCCATTGAATAGCCCCTACCATAAAACGCAATCATGGCTGCCAATACATTATAAATATTAAATTCCCCAAGCAGATTCATTTTTACACGATAAATTCCTTCAGGCATTTCCACATCAAATGATGTCATATAGTCGTGATATTCACAGTTAATGGCACGGAAATCAGCATTTTCATTTTTTAAACCATATGTCCACACTGGAAATGGTGTCATTGCAGCATATCGCTCTGCCCAAGCATCGTCAGCATTCAATACAACAAATTTATTTTTTTCTAAATCTTGTCCAAGTTGGGAAAATAATAAACCTTTTGCATGCCCATATTCCTCCATCGTACCATGGAAATCAAGATGATCGTGCGTTAGATTCGTAAAAATAGCGATATCATAATCGACACCTGCTAAACGTCCAAGTGCTAACCCGTGTGATGAAACTTCCATTGTCATTAATCGACAGCCTTCCATTTTTGCACGGAAAATCATTTGTTGTGTCGATAACGCATCACTCGTTGTATTAGCTGATTCATATAAAATTCCATTTAAATTAAAGCCAATTGTGCCGGTTAAAGCTGATTTCTCGCCCATACCATGCATGATATTTTGAATAATTCCTGTTACGGATGTTTTACCATTCGTTCCTGTTACACCAATCATTGTTATGTCCTTAGAAGGATAATCAAAGAACTTCGCAGCTAGTAAACCTACTGCACGATCTGTATCTTTCACAATGACTTGTGCAATCGTCTCTCCTAGCGGTAATTCTCGCTCCGTCACAACAATTGTTGCGCCACCATCTACAGCCTTTTGTGCATAATCATGCCCATCTACTGTATAACCTTTGATACAAACAAACATGCTATTTGGTTGCACACTTCTTGAATCTACTACGATATCGCTAACCTGATCAGGCAGCACGCCAATTATTTTTTTCAAAGGTAATGCGCTTAACAATTCCTCTGCATACATTTCATAGTCCTCCAATCAATCTCTACACTCATGTCATCATTTTTAATAATCGACAAAAAACGACAATATGAAATCCCCCACGTTCTATTGAACTTATTTTACTACTTATTTCATAATAAATAAAATGCCTCTCTTGTATTTTTTCAACGAAAACGCTTTCATTTTGAAGAAAAAATCATGTTTTCTTTAAATTTTTAATTATAATCACCAATCGGCATTTTTCGACATAACGAGAAAGGGTTATTTAGAGAACAATTGTCTATGCATCTTAAGCTTATAGTTACAATGGAGGTATCTTCTGATACCTCCATTGCTAAGCTATTTCATAATTGAGCGCACAATTTTCACTTTCTGTTTATATGGCGGGAATAGCACATTTGTCTCCAGCTTGGAAGATTTTTTCAAGATAGATTTCGGATGAGTAAAGTTTTCAAAGCTTGCTTTGCCATGGTATGCTTTCACACCTGATGGACCTACACCACCAAATGGTAAATGTAAATTCCCAACATGTGTGATAGTGTCGTTAATACATCCCCCACCAAATGGTAATTCTTCTAAAAAGTATTGCATGGCTTTTTCATGTTCTGAGAAGAAGTATGCCGCTAAAGGCTTCGGTAATTGCCGGATTTGATGAATAGCAAGTGGCAAATCATTATACATCATAACAGGTAAGATAGGACCAAATAGTTCTTCCTGCATGGATGGACTTGTCCATTTTACATATTCAACGATTGTAGGTTCAATATATAAATCATCCCGATCTATTCGTCCACCATATGTAATGGCATCACGTTCTTCCACAATTATTTGCTGTAAACGATCAAATTGTTTTAAATTGACGATACGTCCATAATCAGGGCTTTTTAAAGGATTTTTGCCATAAAATGAACGGATTGTTTCTTTTAATATTTTCATAAAACGATCATAAACATCTTTGTGTACAAGCAGATAATCAGGGGCCACACATGTCTGACCAGTATTAGTAAATTTACCCCATACAATCCGCTTTGCCGCTACCTCTAGATTTGCTGTTTGATCGACAATTGCTGGACTTTTGCCACCAAGCTCTAAAGCAACTGGTGTCAAACGTTCTGCAGCAGCTTTTGCTACTACTTTACCAACGGCTACACTACCTGTAAAAAAGATATAATCGAAAGAAGCATGAATAAGAGCCGTAACCTCTTCCTTTTCACCTTCCACAACACGTACATATGAAGACGGGAATGTTTCCTCAATGATTTTTTTCACAATGGCTGCTGTGTGTACAGAGGTTTCTGATGGTTTGACGATTGCTGTGTTTCCTCCAACTATAGCACCAATTAGTGGCTCCATTACAAGTTGGAATGGATAATTAAATGGCCCGATAATTAATGTTACGCCATAGGGCTCACGAACAATAAAGCTCTTGCCCATTTGATATTGTATCGGTGTTTTGACTGCTTCTGGTTCCATCCATTCTTCTACATGTTTTACCATATATGAAATACTATCTAATACAATGCCAATTTCTGTTGCATACGCTTCAAATTCACTTTTACGAAGGTCTACGTAAAGCGCATTCAATATTTCCTTCTCATATTTTAAAATTGATGTTTTTAATTTCTTTAATTGCTCTTTTCTAAATTTCACACTTTTTGTAGCACGGGAAAAATAAAATTGACGTTGCTCTGTAATCATATTTTCCACATCTTGTGACGTAAAATTCATCAATAAAGCACCCCTTTTTTAAAATGGCATACATAGTTTTTTCATTTTGAAACAAACTATCTTTGTCTATACGATACAACATCGAGAGGCAAAAATCCTCTTTCTACATCGAGGGGGTGAAATAGCAATATGTGAAATGAAATGTTTTAGTTTTTTCATCTCGGGAAATATACAACTACATATTAAAACCGAAACGGGGGCGTAGATGAATGACAACAACAACAGGAACATGGTGGGAGTCCATTTTTTCTGGACCATTATCGCATGGAATTTGTGAAGAAAAAATATTGCTATTGCAAGATGAGGCTTTCTTATATCTCTCTACAATACCTGTGGAGAATGAAGAAATTCCAGAAGGAAATTAAAAAATAACGCATTATAGGATGCCCCTATAATGCGTTTTCATTTATTCTAATTAACAATGCATACTTGTTGCAACTGATCTAATTGTGCTTTAAGTCTACTGATGGCCTCTTCTTCAATCGCAAAGCCGCCCTCTTCCAAACGTATAATTTGTTTATCTACAATGTAAACAGAATTAGTAATGGATGTGGCTCCTAATACAGCTAACACTGGCTTTAATGCATATTCCAATGCTAACAAATGACTGATCGAACCGCCTACAGCAATGGGGAGTATAGCCTTTTCGAGCAAGGCTTTTTGCGGCAGTAGATCCAAGTAAGTCTTCAAAATCCCTGTATAGGATGCTTTATAAATTGGTGTAAGGATAACTATAAAATCTGCTTCCTTAACATGCTCATTTTCAGACTGTATTTGCTTACTAGAAAAATTCGCTGTTACTAAATCTGTAGCTGGGAGCTCATGTATATAATTTGAGTGAACCTCTACTCCTTGTGCAATGAAATGATTCTCCACCTTTTCATGAATGGCGGTAACTCTAGAATTTTTCGAATTACTTCCATTAATAATGACTGCTTTTGTCATCTTGCCCACTCCTTTTATCAATATTATAAAAAAGGCCCCTACTCTACAAATTGATGAAACATCATTTTGTAAAATAGAAGCCTCTAGATGTCTAGTTAACTTAAAATTCCTAGTATTCTTATAAAATTAATTTATCATGAATTTCTAGAATGTCAACAGCTTTTTATTGGTGTATTGCTTTCCCAAACACAGCTTTAGCTACATCTCCAATATGCTCTGATACAGTAGGATGTGGAAAAATCATTTTTGCAAGTGATCGAGCTGTACCACCAGCATTTTTTGTTGCTAATAGGGCATTAAGCATTTCTGTTGCACCATCAGCTACTACGCAAGCCCCTAAAATTTCCCCATTATCCTTCGATGAAATTAGCTTCACAAAGCCTTCCGTATTCCCCTCCATTAATGCCTTTGGATTTGTTTGTAGTGGCATTTTCGTCACCATGTACGGTGCTTTGACTTGCTCTTCTAGTAAACCAAATGTAGCAATTTCAGGGTTTGTATAAACACAACGTGGAATGCTTGATTGATCAATTGGTATTGGTTGATTTCCTACAATATAATCGACAACGTAAATTCCTTCAGCACTGGCAGAATGTGCAAGTTGATAACCACCCACTAAGTCACCAATCGCATAAATATTCGGCAGGCTTGTTTCAAAATGCTCATTGACAGCGATTAATCGACCATCAAAAGCTAATCCTAGTTGCTCAGCAATTTCTATATTGGGACGACGTCCAGTTGCAAATAAAAGGTTTTCATATGTATAAGATCCTTTAGATGTATGAATGCTATTACCTTCAAATTTTTCAAATTGAAAATCTGTCACAAGTTCAATACCAAGTTTCTTCATCTTTTCTCGAATCAGCGGTCTTGCATCCGCCTCTTCCGTTTGTAAAATATCCTCGCTATGATTAAGCACTGTTACCTTTGTACCAAGTGGTGCTAAACTAAACGCCATTTCAATGGCAATTACGCCCCCGCCAATGATTGTTAGCTGGGCTGGAAGCTTGTCTATCTCAAAAAATGTGTCCGTCGTATAGTAGGTGGATGTCTCTAACCCTTCGAATCGTGGAACAAAGGGTTTACTACCTGTCGCTAAAATTATATCTGATGCCATTATCGTCTCATTCCCGATAGTTATCGTTAAGTCCTTTACGATTGAAGCTTCACCACGATATAAAGTTATATGATTATCGATAATATATTGCTCAATGTTTGTTAGTAGTTCATGAATAATTGTATCTTTCCGTTGCATTAGTCGAGGAAAATTAATTTCCACTTTAGGCACTTCTATTCCCCAGCTATTCCCTCTTTTTATTTCCTGCACAAGTTTACTATGCTCCAATAAAATCTTTGATGGAATGCAGCCAACATTATAGCAGGCTCCTCCCAATTTATCTCGTTCGATGAGTGCTACTTTTTTGCCATTCTTGGCGGCATGTATGGCAGCCACATAGCCACCTGGTCCCGCCCCAATAATAGCAATATCAAAATTTTCCATAATTTTCACCTCATGTACCACCATATCATTTGCAAATTTTGAATGCAATGACAGACATAGTAAAAGCCTTTCATTACAACGAAAGGCCTTTTGACTTATTTGTTAACGTTTATGAGCATACGTTTCTCTTTCGCAGGTATGAGGCTTACTCTCCGTGGGTATTCGCTTCTCTTTCGTGAGTATTCGACGCTCATTGATTTAATAAATATTTCGCTGCCAAAATCGTTGTTGAGCAATGGCAGCTACAAACTTTTTCGGAAAATCTTTATTACCTGTAGCTAAAATGATTCCCGGCCCTACATTGGCATTCGACATATTAAAGAAGGTTGTGCCAGATGCAGCAAATCCTATAGGCTTAAAGTGACGATATGCTTCATTTATATAATTGACGATATAAGTATTGAATTTCGCCTGATTACTTGCCTTTACTCCAACAACATATAACGAGTCAAATAATACAGCATCGGTTGTAATAAATGTGTCAGTAGCCGTTAATTGCACACCATTATTCCCTATTACCACACCTAGTCGATCAGAGATTATGCTATAGCGCACACCTTGTCTTGTTAAATATTTCAATACTTCCCCGACTTCATTTGCATCAAAGCCATCACCAATTAAAACGCCTACTTTCAGCGTATAAGGCAATTTAACGGTATTGGCTTGGCTCAGTGCAGGTGAAGAGGCCGTTACCTTAGACTGCTCACCATTAGGTCGATTAACACCAACGTTGTCTGCTACTGTGGTAGCCATTACTTTATCCACATGAACAAACATATCCACTACTTGCTGTCGAACAGATTTACTTTTCACTTTTCCTACTTCGAAGCTAAAGGCATCGATAATGTGTTGTTTTTCAGGTGGAGACATGCTGTTCCAAAATAGCCTTGCTTGTGAAAAGTGATCGTCAAAGGATTTACTCCGCGCTCTCGTAATTCTTCCCTCAACCTTTTCCTCGTAATGAACATATCCGCCTTCTCTTGCAGTAGAGGTGGCTGGTGTATTATTTGCTAATGAATTTTTATGATAGCTTACCCTGCCTAAATTAATGGTCTGTCGACTAAAGCCATTACGTTGATTGTTATGCACGGGGCAAATCGGGCGATTAATAGGAATTTCAGCAAAATTCGGTCCACCTAATCGAATCAATTGTGTATCTAAATAGGAGAACAATCGACCTTGTAGTAGAGGATCATTGGTAAAATCTATGCCAGGCACAACATTACCTGGATGAAAGGCAACTTGCTCTGTTTCAGCAAAGACATTATCCACATTGCGATTTAAGGTCATCTTTCCAATTTTCTTCACAGGTACTAGTTCCTCCGGCCAAAGCTTAGTCGCATCTAAAATATCAAAATCAAATTTAAATTCATCCTCAGGCTCTAGTATCTGTATGCCTAACTCAAACTCTGGATAATCTCCAATTTCGATGGCTTCCCATAAATCTCTTCGTTGAAAATCTGGATCCTTCCCTGCAATTATTTGGGCTTCATCCCAAACAAGAGAATGCACTCCTAGCACAGGCTTCCAATGAAATTTCACAAATCTTGATCTTCCCTTATCATTGACGAAACGGAATGTATGCACACCGAAACCTTCCATCATACGAAAGCTTCGAGGAATGGCACGGTCAGACATTACCCACATTACCATATGTGCAATTTCCTGATTACTGGCTACAAAATCCCAAAAAGTATCGTGTGCGGAGGCTGCTTGTGGCATTTCATTATGAGGCTCAGGCTTTACGGCATGAATTAAATCGGGAAACTTAATGGCATCCTGAATAAAAAATACAGGGATGTTATTACCAACTAAATCATAATTCCCCTCATCCGTATAAAATTTTGTGGCAAACCCACGTACATCACGAGCTGTGTCCATTGAACCTAAGCTCCCTACCACTGTCGAAAATCTGACAAAAACAGGTGTCTTCTTTTTCGGATCCTGCAAAAATTTTGCCTTCGTATATTCCGACATGGATTCATATAATTCAAACTCGCCATGTGCTGCAAAACCTCTGGCATGTACAACACGCTCTGGAATACGCTCATGATCAAAATGGGTAATTTTTTCTCTAAGATGAAAATCCTCCATAATTGTCGGACCACGAACACCTGCCTTTAACGAATCCTCATCATTGGACACCCTTAGTCCCTGATTCGTTGTCATTTTCGTACCCTCATTCTCGACACGAAACTGCTCTAATTGATGATCCTTTGGGTTTCCTTCTACATTTTTGGATTGATTCGACTTTGAGTTATCCACGCAATCCCCTTTCATACATGTACTAATTTCGCTCCATATACACTATATGTTTTGGAAAAAGAAACATGCCTTCCTTTCGACGAAGCATTATGGAAAGATAAAAACAGGCTTCTATTTGTTAATAGAAAACCTGCTCAATCTTAAAATATGTATCGTATCATTTCATGTATGTTACAGTATGGGTTGTCACGGCTCTCTGTCTCTCGGAGTGCCATCATATCTGTGCAATTTTTAATTGCTACCTCATGTCGTAATGCAATAGGGGCTATGATGGATTCATCAGCCTTATGCCGGAAATAACGACTCACACCAAGGTGCTGTTCCATTTTGTCATTGAGGACAGCACGGGGATATTTTTCTGTACTATCGACTTCCTCAAAATGCAAGAGTAACCACAATTCAAATGCTTCATTTGTATACGCAATATGAATACTTTTTTCCTCACAAAATTGATTTACTTCCTCTAGTTGCTTTTCAGTTAGATCATCCTTATCAAATACAATCCAAACTTCATCAAAGTATTGGTAGCTGGAATCTCGATAAGCATGTTGGGCAAGCTTGATCGCTGAACGTTTAACGTTTTTTATTTTGACGCTAACCATCTTAGAGCGCTTTAAAATACGCATTTGTTCAAAATAGATGCGTTCTGTTTCACCTTCACAATAAATTAAAATAGTTTTACGCAGTGTTCGGCTCCCTTGTTGACGTACTCTCACTGCTCAGATACCTCCGCTTCTTCTAAGTATTGTTCAGATAAATACTCATTAATGACAGGCGTTGCACCAAATTCCCCTTTCATATAGCGTTTCGCATAAGAAAGATCTCCACGTTTCTTTTGTAAATCTGCAAAATCAAATAAGGAATATAGTTCCGATTCATTTTTAAAGCTTTTATTAACAAACCAAATTTGATCGGCGCGTAGTGGCTGATCAAGTAATTCTATTTCATGACTTGTCACGACAAATTGATTACTGCTATTGCGTTTGCTATTCATAATGGCCATTAAAAACTCACAAATCGATACATGGAAGGCTGTGTCGAATTCGTCTATAAAAATGGTTTTTCCTTTATTATAAGCATCCACCATCACACAGGCTAAATGTAGCATTCGCACGGTGCCCTTAGAATCCATTGTCCAATTAATTGTTTTTGTCCCTATCGGTGCACCTGCTTCATCAAATGATAAATAATGTAGATCAATATCTACTTCTTGAATCACCTCAGGCGAATCAAATTCATAGCCAATTGTATTTTTCTCTCTGCGTTCCACACGTCTAGCCGTGACATCTTGAATGGAGAGGTCTGCAATTTTTAGCAGTTTGATCACTTCCTTTTTAAAGGGCTCCTCTTCAAGTTTACGAATAAGGGGATGACTTGATAACCGATTTGCTTCATCTAGGAAAAGAATTTTATGTAAAAACCAATCGAATATCTTTAAAGCGTCTGGATCATTAAAAACATGTAATACGGATAGAAAGGCTGTATTATTACGTGTATATTTTGTCAATTCCTGTGAAGCTGTTTGAAATGTCTCATAAGAATATTCTGTACCATCCCATTGTCTGACAAATAGCTCTTCCTTCAGTGACTTGTTCGTTTTCACAAGACGTTCATAGAGAACTTGAGAAGCATTATACTGTATTTCATAATCATATAAAGCTCCGTCCAAAAAAAGCGATATCATAAACTCTGTTGGTTTGTCTTGCTGACTTCCTAACTTAAACGGTTGATAGGGTAGACGTAACTGCTTTACATTATTTAAGTTTTCAAAATTAAAAAGCAAGGAACGTAATACTTTAATAGCCGTAAACAGATTAGATTTTCCGCTTCCATTTGGACCAAAAATAAATGCGCTTTTTACAAGACGAAGTGTATCAAACTGAATTGTATGGGTATCCTTCCATTTTCGTAGGCGACTTCCAGCTACCATTGAAAACAACGTATCATCTTTATAACTTAAACAATTCTTTACTCTAAAATCTACAAGCATATGTAAGCCTCCGTCCACAACCATTTCTTTAATGAATTATTATACTATAGACATAGAAAAAGACATATTACGCAATGTAATATGTCTTATTACTTTATTGTCCCTTTATCCACTTTTTTGTTGAATTTCTGCTAATGATTCATTTTGTAGCGCATGCAATGTACGTTCAATGCCTTCTGCAAAAGAAATTTTAGGCTTCCAACCAATTGCATTGGCTAACTTATTATTATTTAAAAACGAATGCTCAATATCCCCTTCTCGTGCTGGAGCATATTGAATTTCAAGTGGATGGTTTAAGTGTTGGAGCAGTAAGATGACCTGGTGAATAGACCAAGCCTCATTAGTGGATACATTATACGTGCCTTGTAAACGTGCAGATACACCTGCGTATATAGCATCAGCAATATCGTCTACATAAATAAAATCTCGCGTTTGTTCACCATCACCATAAATTGTAAATGGTTTACCTGCCATACTACTTTTTAACATACTTGGAATCACAGCTGCTTCACCTTGCATTTGCTGTCTTGGCCCGAAAACATTGGCAAATCTATAAATAAGAACGGGCAAACGATAATCTTTTTGCCATTTCTCACAGTAGGTTTCGCCAATGCTCTTGTTTAATCCGTACATAGATATTGGTTCACAGACATCTGATTCCTCTAATGGAGGATAGTGACTATCCCCGTAAACAGCTGCTGAGGAGGCAAAGACAAAGTGCTGTACCTTATACTTCGATGATAAAAAAAGCATTTGGCTAAGTCCAACTATATTTGTCAAAATATCCTTTACTGGCTCCTGGATAGATTGCTGCACGCTCGTTTGCGCTGCACAATGGACGACCACATCAAAGTTTATTTCCTTAAAGAGATGCTCGCAAACCTCATCCTCAACATTTAAAAGATAGGATTTATGCTCAAAGTCAACATTCCGTAGATGCCCTGTACTTAAATTATCAATAATATAAACCGTTGCACCTTCTTCAAAAAAACGCCTACCTACTGCACTGCCAATAAAACCATAGCCGCCTGTCACTAATACATTCATCCTATCGCCCCCAAAAACAATATGATGATTTATATGCAGTAATTACTAAAAATATGCAAGAAACTTATTTACTGGTAATTTTTCTCAAATTCTTTTTGCTAGATTGCTTCATTCCATAAGGATCTATTTTGAGCTACATAAAAAGCATGTTTGAAGGTTACTTCAAACATGCCCTAGCTATCTATTTTTAAGCTGGATTAATTTCTAATTCAACCGTTACTTTAATATCTTTCCCAACAAGGACTCCACCAGTTTCTAATGCCGCATTCCAAGTTAGACCAAAGTCTTCACGATTAATTGTTGTTTCAGCTTCAAAGCCGTATACTTCTTGACCCCATGGATTTGTGCCTTTCCCATTAAATTCTGTATCAAATGTTACTGATTTTGTAACGTCTTTAATTGTTAAATCACCAGTTACTGCATATTCATCGCCTGCTTTTTTAGCAATGTTTGTAGATTTAAACGTAATCGTTGGATATTTTTCGGCATCAAAGAAATCTGCTGCTTTTAAATGATTATCGCGATCTTCACTACGTGTATTTATGCTCGCTGGATCAATTGTAAAACTAATAGTAGCAGTTGTTAAATCTGCAAGATCTGCTGCTTCGATATCTGCTGAGTAATTGTCAAATACACCCTTAACTTTTGATACCATCATGTGTTTTACTTGAAAGTTAATTGCTGAGTGTCCTAAATCAATGTTCCATTTTGCCATTATAAATTCCTCCAATTGGTTGATTTTATCTCGATTTCGAGATATATTTTAAAATATGAAGCAACTACATCTTTTATGTTACCCAAAATTGGATAGGATAAACATTTGTAGTTACTTATTTGTTTACATCTTAGCTTATGAAAAGTTTTTAATTACTTTCTGTAACCTAATATATATTAATAATTTAGTTACGTCAAGTAATTAAAAATAAATTTTTAAAACATAAAAAAAGATGTCCGAGTCATCGGTACATCCCTCTCTATGTAATAAAAAGAATATCACCAATATTTGATAATATTTAAGCGTAGCAATAAATTATTTTGCAAAAACCTCAAAAATACCAATCATGATAAGTAGCCACCCTGATATTGCTGTAGAATGCTTGCCAATAAACGTTTTTGCTAGTAAAGAGCCACATCTACTTCCCACTCCAACTGTGATAAAGGAAAATACGCCGATGGAAATGACTGTCCAAAGGGCTGAGATGCCATTTGCGCCTATTGCAATACCTCCTGCTAAACAGTTCGCTGACAAGACAAAGCCAAGTGCCATTGCTTCTCTTGTTGAGATCACTAGATTTTTATCTTCATCAAATAATTCGGGATTTCCTGCTATCCGCTGATTAGAAAAATTATTGGACATCAAAGTCCATAGACCAATCACACACAGTAGTAAACTCCCTAGTAAATTGGCAGTATGCGGTGAAATATACTCAACAACTGTGCTACCAGCTGTTACTGCGACATATGTGACAATCATCGACATAATAGCAATCACAGCATTTGATAAAATTGGAATTTTAACTTGTTTAACTCCATAGGCTAGACCAATCCCCAAGTTATCTAAATTCGCAGCAATTCCTATTAAGATAATTGTAATCCAATGCATACTATGCCTCCTCAAATTTCCGACTCCATTTTCACCTATCGTATGTCAATAATAAAAAAATTAATGGGCACAACGAAGTTTAGTTGATTATGTTCCATCTTTTTAACACGGTATGACTAAACCATCAATTTGACAAAAGTGACAACTTGTTTATAGAATTAAGTTGTTACTTGTTAATATTTATACGTTTATGTAAGAAATAATAGAAAGGAGATGTACTATGAAACTCATCAAGTTATTGAAAATAGGCATAGCATTTATATGCCTTATTGTGTTAACTGCATGTGGTTCGGAAAATGAGGACACAAAGAATACGGATAAAGGTGAAATCAATTTAGCATATGTTGAATGGGATACTGAGGTTGCATCTACACATGTAGTAGGACAAGTACTAGAAGATTTAGGATATAAGGTAACACTGACACCTTTAGACAATGGGATCATGTGGGAAGCACTTGCAAACGGAGAGGTCGATGGTATGGTATCTGCTTGGTTGCCACAAACACATGCCCCACAAGTAGAAAAATACAACAATAAGATAGAGAACTTAGGAGAAAACCTAACTGGTGCTAAGATTGGTTTGGTTGTACCAAGTTATATGGATGTCGATTCTATTGAAGATTTAACAACCCAAGCTAATCAAACCATTACAGGCATTGAACCAGGAGCTAATATGATGGCTACGACAGAAAATGCCTATAAGGAATATAAGAATCTGGAAGGTTGGAATGTATTGACCTCGTCTGCTGGTGCAATGACCGCAGCCCTCAGTCAAGCTATCTCTAATAATGAAGAAATCATCATCACGGGCTGGTCACCACACTGGATCTTTAATGCCTATGATTTAAAATACTTAGATGACCCCAAAGGTTTGTATGGAACAGAAGAATATATTGGCACTTTTACGCGGAATGGTTTCAAAGAGGATGCCCCTGAAGCCTATAGTGTCCTTGACCGTTTCAACTGGAGTGCTGAAGATATAGAAAGTGTAATGTTTGATATAATGGAAGGCATGAGTGCCACAGATGCTGCGAAAAAATGGATTGCTAACAATCAAGATAAAGTAGCCGAATGGACGAAAGATGTACAAGCATAAAAAGAGAACCCATTTACTACTCATTAGTAAATAGATTCAGATTGTAGACGGCTCATTCTATAATAGAATGAGCCGTCTACATTTTTTAACGTTCCCAAAAATGAGGGGGGGTTCAGGAGCGTAATTATGAACTAGCAAACTTCTGGAGAAAAGTAGCTAAAGTTCATCCTCTCTACACTGTATTGTAGAACAAGGAATATTCTTTATATGATAATGATAATCATTATCATATTGATTGTCAACATTCATAAAAATGATTTTTTCATTTATCAGTAGCTATCTTCCATTTTTTGGAAAATAAAACATTCCTGGTTGGCTGCTTGCTTTCCTTTGTGAGATCGCCTTCTCCGCAACCGTGTACTGAACCTCTACAGTAGATTTTTACGACCAATATCATGCATTACATACAGAGAGACGACCTTGACCTCTCACCATGCCAAAAGCTTTTGAATAGGAAATTTAAAATAGGAAGCTGCTACCTATAAGATACTGGCAGCAGCTTCCTAGCTAAAATTAAAAGCATATAGTAAAGAATTTATAGATTATTGAACTATTTCAGGGTGAAAACCATCTTTTTGGAAGTAATCCTTATGTGACCAAATATTTAATTTTGCATTCTGAGCTTTTTGTTGAATAGCTCCAAATGCATCTTCAAATGTATTGTTTGGCTTATGAATATAACGTACAACTGCAAGCCCTTCGTTTAATAAAGATTCCTGTAATAAGACATCATCTACAAACACGTAGGCTAGAAGGCGATCATAATTGTCTGTTTCTGGTCCAACATCATAGACAGCTTCAATTTTATTAGCCCTTTCCAATAAATTGATCGTATACTCTTTTGCTTCTTCCGCATATGGCTGAGCGCCACCTTTATTGTAATTCATTTCAGGAGTATCCACCATTAATAGACGAATTTTTCGTTTCTCACCATTAATTGTCGCCTGAATCGTATCCCCATCATATGCTTTAATATAGTCTATCTCAAAGCGTTTATTACCTGTTTTTTCTTCCACTTGTTCAATGGTAATAGTACCTTGCTGATCTGTAACTGATTTAGTATCTTGATCTTCCGCAGGTGATCTGCCAAATATCATGTACAATGCTACAGCCAAAATAATCGTACCACTTGTTATTAATGTTTTTATGTCTTGCATTTTCATGTAGTAGGCCCCTCACAACTAATCATCATTGCTTATACTTACGATTCGTATAAGTTGTGCACCTCATCATCAAGAAGATGACAAGTTACACGATGTTTCTATTGTAAAATATCAAGCTACTACATTCAAGCTATCATCTATTCACAGCTACCCAATGATTAGGAGTAACCTCTACTAGTTGACTATTTTCTACCTCATAACGTATTTTCACATCTTCTGCATGTTCAGCTTCATTATATTTCTGCTTCTCTATTGCAGGATCTGGAATAGGAATAGAACGTAATAATGCACGTGTATATGGATGTTGTGGGTTAGCGTATAGCTCTTCACTTTCTGCCAGTTCTACAATCTTTCCACCATACATGACGGCTACACGATCGCTGATATGCTTTACCATGGATAAATCATGGGCAATAAATAAATACGTCAATCCAAGCTTTTGTTGTAATTCTTTTAATAAATCAACAATCTGCCTTTGAATGGAAACATCCAGTGCCGATAAGGGTTCATCACAAACAATAAAGTTTGGCTCAACCGCCAATGCTCTCGCAATACCAATTCGTTGACGCTGACCTCCTGAAAATTCATGAGGATAACGCATGGCATGCTCTTTTTTCAAACCAACAAGTTCAAGCAATTCCTCTACCCGTTGTCGCCTCTCCTCATGTGTCTTCACCAGACCATGAATATCTAGAGCCTCGCCAATAATGTCTAAGATTTTTTTGCGAGGATTTAACGATGAATAGGGGTCTTGGAAAATAATTTGCATATGGCGACGCATTGCCTTTAGCTGTTTTTTCGATAGCCTTGTTACAGGTATCCCTTGATAGAGAACCTCTCCATTTGTAGGTTGATGAAGTTGAAGAATCGTCCTACCTGTAGTCGATTTACCTGAACCAGATTCACCAACCAAGCCCAATGTTTCACCAGGATATATATAGAACGATAAATCATTCACTGCTTTTAACGTTTGACCACGACCTAATGGAAATTCTTTGGATAGATGGGTCACTTCTATTAACGGCTTATGTCGATCGATACCTGGCTGAATAGTAGCAATCTCTTTTGGCTGCTTTTTCTCATGCAGTTTTGGTAAGGCATTCAATAATTTCTGGGTATACGGATGTTGGGCATTTGCAAAAATTTCTTCTGTTGTGCCCTGTTCAACTATTTCTCCTTCTTTCATCACTATGATGCGATCACACATACCTGCAACAACGCCTAAATCGTGTGTAATTAAAATAATAGACGTTCCCATTTTCTTTTGCATATCGCGCATCAATTTTAGGATTTGAGCTTGAATAGTAACGTCCAGTGCTGTTGTTGGCTCATCTGCAATAAGCAGTGAGGGATTACAAGCAAGCGCCATAGCAATCATTACGCGTTGACGCATACCACCTGAAAATTCATGAGGGTATTGTCGATACCGTTCTTCTGCATCTCTAATACCAACCAGTTTTAATAATTCTATTGTTTGTTGATAGGCTTCGGTTTTTGACATTGACTGATGCTTGATTAAACTTTCAACCACTTGATCACCTATTCGAATAGTAGGGTTTGTGGATGTCATCGGATCTTGGAAAATCATACTAATATCTTGTCCACGTATCCCTTCCATTTGTTTTTCATTAAATTCAGTGAGTTCTTGCCCCTTAAACACAATTGAGCCAGATTTCAAAAATGAAGGTGGCGATGGTAATAAACGCATAATGGAGCGAGCCGTTACACTTTTCCCGCTTCCAGACTCTCCCACAATTCCTAGTGTTTCACCTTTATTTAAATGGAGGCTAACGTCCTTAACTGCTTCAAATTCTGTCTCCCCTGTGATAAAGGATACGCGAAGATTATTGATTTCTAAAAGCTTTTCACTCATTCGACCCATCCTTTTTAAAATTTGTGATTGACTTACTTTCAAGTATAATCCATACTTTACAATACTGATAGGAATTATACAATATAATGCTGAATATTTTATTTACGTTTGGAGGAAATGCATGGTTACTTCAAAAAATCATTTAAAACCCGAGAAATTTATTTTCTTTTCTACGGTTTATCAAAAACTAATGCATCAAAAGCCTTATCATCTACTTCTTTTTCTTTTTAGTATTTTAGTTCACCCTTTTACATACTTTATCTATCGGAAAAGGAAACTTTCAAACACTTATGATCAGGCTTTTGCATTGCGTAGTCAGTACTATATAGAGCATGGATTGGTTGCCCAGTGGCAAAAGGAATTTGAGCAACAAGAAATAGCAAAAGCTACATTTTTTAAAGAGGCTGTATTGGAATCACAAATTCAGCTCACAGCCAAGCACTTAGCTCAAAGGAAGCTTCAGCAGCAAGTGGATCAGGATTTACAAAAAGAGGACATACAACAACTATCCTATGCCCAATTTTTTAATCAGCAACTAACTAACAAACGTTTTGTGGCTCTTACCTTTCTACCAGCTGTTTTATTTTATGTAGTACTTATCTTATTTGCGAATCCATTTCTGCAATTTATCATTGAACGTATTTTACAAAGCTTCATTGTGATTGTTGGTGTGGCTACATTAGTGTTTACCATTTTATATTTATCACCTTTTGATCCAGCAAGAAACATACTCGGAGTTGAAGCAACACCTGTGCAAATAGAAAACTTTAATCGCATTCATGGTTTGGATCAACCTTATTTATCACAGCTATGGAACGCATTATCCGGTCTATTTACATTTGATTTAGGTACATCCTTTGCAGGTAAAGAAGATATCACACATAGCATTGCTACAAAATTTCCTGTCACTCTTGAAATTGCCGTATTGTCGTTGCTAATGGCTATTGCTATTGCCATTCCAGTCGGGATTATTTCAGCTGTTCGTCCAAACTCATATTTGGATTACACATTTATGTTCATTGCTTTAATTGGCTTATCCATCCCAAGCTTTTGGCAAGGTTTAATTTTTATTTTGACATTTGCTCTAAAGCTACAATGGTTTCCAGCTACCTATAATCCTCATAATTGGCTATCGCTCATCATGCCAATTGTCGTCTTAGGAACATCCATTACGGCATCTATTGCTAGGATGACAAGGTCAAGTATGCTTGAGGTGATTCATGAGGATTACATTATTACAGCAAAAGCTAAGGGCTTAAATGAATTCAAAGTGATTTCAAAACATGCCATTCGTAATGCTATGATTCCGATTATTACGGTGATTGGACTTCTTTTTGGAGGTATGTTGGGAGGCGCATCTGTAACAGAAAAGGTATTCAACATTAGTGGGATTGGTAGCTATATCGTCGATAAACAATTTATCCCTGATATTCCGGCCATTCTTGGCGGCGTTGTTTATATCGCCATCACCATTTCGATTGTCAATTTATTCATTGATATCATGTATGCCTTTTTTGATCCACGCATTCGCTCGAAAATGAAGAAGTCTTAAAGGAGGATCACCTGTGAAAAACATCTTACATGTCAAACTACTCTTGAAGATTACACAGGAATATGTCAATTCTCATTTTACTTTTGTCTTTTCCTTACTGTTTTCTTTACTATTTCTAGCCTATAGCTATAATTTTTCCAGCAATAGCTGGCGACCAGTGGTTCTGCTTCTTTTTGTTATTTATGCCATTATTACGGCATATGTTGCCTTCGTCAATTTACGAATTAAAAGGGATTTAGCAACGCATGGTGCCATTCAAAATAATACTCGAATGTTTGGCTATCCCCTTTTAATAACGATACTGTCAGGCAATATTTTTTCGACATCCTTTGCATTTATGCTTGTGTCAAAAAGAAAGACTGCAGAATATACTTTTGCTGCCTATGCCTTTATAACACAGCTATTTATCTTAGGTATTGCAGCATTGAATTTATTTAAGCCATATGTAACAGATACGTTTTTACTAGCAATGAGCGTTTTCCTAGTACTCTCGCTTCTTTATATCGTGATGGCCATTTTATGTACAAAGTATGTTACAGCAACTGAGGCACCTAAATGGATGCTTATTCCAGGTATTGTCCTCCTATTGGCGACTTTCACTGGTAATCTATTTGCGACTTTACTAGGATATAGCCTCATCCAAAAGGCTCGAAAAGCAAATCCATCTTCTATTGAGAAATGGCAAAAAATATGGGAGAAGATTTTACGCAATACAATGGCTGTTTTCGGCTTATTCTTCATTATTTTCATGTTCTCGTTATCCGTGACAAGCTCTTGGACTTTCGACTATGATTTCGCTACTGAAAATAATTATGGAGCATTGCTACAAACACCGACATTAGAATATCCACTAGGCACAGATAATTATGGTCGAGATTTATTTTCTCGTATTGTGTTTGGGGCACAAATATCATTAATCGTCGGATTTTTCTCCACGATTATCCCCGCAGTTATTGGGGGCGCATTAGGAGCATTTTCAGGCTATTATGGTAAATCCACTGATAATATCATCATGCGAAGTCTCGATATTTTATATGCCATTCCTGGGATATTGTTAGCCATTGCTATTATTGCTGCATTTGGTGCTAATACGGTAAATCTAATTATTGCACTTAGTGTTGGAGCCATTCCAACCTATGCCCGTACAATGCGGGCAAATGTTATGCAGCTTGCTAATTATGAGTTTGTAGAATCGGCTAGAGCTTTAGGTGCATCTGATGCAGCTATTATTTTCAAGCACATTGTCCCCAATTCTTTAGCACCAATGATTGTGAAAGCAACATTAACGATTGGCGGAGCTGTTATTTCAACAAGTAGCTTGAGTTTTTTAGGGCTTGGTATTGAGCCACATATTCCCGAATGGGGCAATATTTTAAAAGTTGGTAGTACGTACCTGGAAACACATTCATATGTCGCTATTTTCCCAGGTCTTTGTATTATGCTTCTTGTCCTCTCCTTTAATTTCTTAGGAGATGGTTTACGAGATGCTTTAGATCCAAAAACAAATTAATCGGAGGTAACTATGAAGAAATTACTTGTATTTTTATTCGTTGCAGTACTAGCTTTGGCTGGCTGTGTACAAACAAAAACTGACGTAGAAGGCGGTAAAGATTCAAAAGATAGTGACAAGAGCAATGACAAAATTGCCATTGAAGTATTAGGAATGGCAG
This sequence comes from Lysinibacillus sp. 1 U-2021, assembly GCF_029916965.1. Lineage (NCBI taxonomy): Bacteria > Bacillati > Bacillota > Bacilli > Caryophanales > Bacillaceae > Lysinibacillus > Lysinibacillus sp. 1 U-2021. Next base: position 1,518,179 of record NZ_CP123966.1, on the reverse strand, counting down.
CTTCTGAAGAAGACATGAACATTGTACGTGACCAATTAGTAAAAAATGGTTTTGATGTAAAGCTAAATATTCAACCAGATTACGGTTCTTTCTCTGCTCAAAAAGAAGCAGGTAACTATGACCTTGCTCTTTCAAGCTGGACGACAGTTACAGGGAACCCTGATTATGCTGTTCGTGGTTTATTTAAAACTGGCGGTGACTACAGTGTGGTGGCAGATTCAAAACTAGATGCGCTGATTGATGAAGCGAGCACATTGACTGGTGAAGAAGCAGCAGCTAAATATAAAGATTTAGAACAATTATTAGTATTCGATCAAGCTTATATTGCACCTTTATATATTTCCAATAAGTACCAAGGTATCTACTCTGAACTTGTAAACCCTAAAACAGTACTTTTACCAAAATCTCGTGCACAGGTCTGGGAAAAAATAGAATTTAATGATACATCTAAAAATGCAACAGAACCTTTAATTTTACACCAAACAATCAATTCTCTTACTTCACTAGACCCGATCAAAGGGAATGATGGTTCAATCAACACATTAAACACAAATATGTATGTTCGTCTTGTTAACTTAACAGACACTGATGAAGTTGTGTCAGATGGTTCATTATCTTATAACCATGTAATGGCTGAAGGTAATCAAGAATATTACTTCCTTTTACGCGATGATATTAATTTTGCAGCAGTGAAAGATGGTGCAGCTGTTGATACAGGTGAATTAGTGTCAGCTGAAGATGTAGTCTTCTCATTAAACCGTGCGAAAGACGCTAATTCAGTACCAGATCATCGTACTTACAGCATTCATGAAAACATTGAAACAGTCGAAATCGTTTCTGATTTAACTGAATTACAAAATAAAAAAGTAGCAGGCTCTGAGCAATCCGTTTTAGAAGCATTATCACAAAATCTACCTGCTTCTGTAGCGCAATTAGCAAAAGATAAAGGTGCTGTTAATAATGCAGCAGGTGCATACCAAGTTGTTAAAATTACAACACCTACACCTTTCCCACAAGTATTAAACTATTTAGCCCACCAATCTGGTGGTATCGTATCTGAAAAACAAGTAACAAGTATTAATACGTATGATGTGGCTAACTACAACCCTGACAAGGACATTGCCTATGGTGATCAAGCTACTGTAACGGAAGGTTCAGCTACATTCAATAACCAATTATATGCAAGTGGTCCTTACATTTTAGTGAATAAAAATGATTATGAAGCACAGTTTGTGAAAAATCCTGCTTATCGAGCTGGCAGCGAATATGAGCCAAAAATTGCTAAAATCAATGTCCGTTTTATCTCTGATGTCGATAGCGCCCTATCTGCATTACGTAATGGTGAAATTCATGTTCTACAAACAGTACCAGAAACAAAACTGGATATTGTTAAATCAGATGCTAAACTAACATTAAATACGGCAGATAGTAATGCTGTGTCGTACCTACAAATGAATACATCTGGCCGTGCGGTGTCTGATTCAGCAGATTTACGTAAAGCAATTCTATACTCTATTAACCAAGATGAATTCATTAGCTATTATCAAGGCAATAAAAAACCAGCTGTATCCACAGTTTCTCCATTAATTGATACAGGTTTAAAACTTGAAGCAGACAGCGAAAAAGTAAAAGAATTTGTAAAAGCATATAATGATCATAAGTAATACAAAAAAGAGCCTTCTCAAAAAATTTGAGAAGGCTCTTTTTTAATGGAAGAAACTCATTTTATATTTCATTATGTGATTTTGGCTTTGGCCCTAGCTCTTCAGGTTCGATATCAGCAAATGTTTCGCCTTCCTCTTCTAAATCACGCATACGATGTGCAATACGTGAAGCCGCTGAAGCTGCTATACTAGCAACCAAATCATCTAAGAACGTGTTGACATGATGTCCAGGTTCTGTATCTAGTTTTTTGATAATCCCTATTTTTTGCTTGTCTAAGTGACCAAAAGTGGTAACGGCAATGCTGCCATATGTAAATACAGATCCTAGTGCAATTGTTTCGTCTACACCAAATAAACCTTCATCTGATTCGATAATTTGTTGTAGTGGTGAAGATAATAACTTCTTCTCTGCTAATTCATCTAATTCAATTCCTACTAATAAAGCATGTTGCACTTCTCGCTTACGTAATACACGTTCAACAGAATGAACACAATGCTCTAGTGTTAAACCTTCATTATAGGTTTTTTGCATTTCGTAAACAATTTCAGCGATATCCTCTATCGCTACACCTCTACGATTTAACGCGGCTTGAGCTGCCTTTGCTACTTCGTCAGAGTGCACACGAATACTTTTATTATGCATAATTAACCCTCATTTCGATTTTTATTGCTAGTATAATGCTAGCCCAACCTATTATACCTTTACTTACGTAATATGGTACAATTTTGTTACAAACACAAGAAGGAGTGTCATCATTGGATAAGGGAACAGTACAGGATTTAACATTTTACAGTGAGTCATTACAGGAAGAATTACAGCTCTATATTTATGTTCCTGCAAATTATTCTCCACTATATAAATACAATATTTTAATCGCATCAGACGGTAAAGATTATTTCCAGCTTGGTGGTATTACCAAGCTAGCTGATGAACTGATTGATGACTATGAAATCGAAAATTTAATTATTGCATTTGTTCCTTACAAAGACATAAAAGATCGACGTCATAAATATATCCCGAGCGGTGAGCAACATGAAGCCTATCTTCGCTTTTTAGCACATGAGCTAGTGCCGTATTTAGATCAGGAGTATGCCACTTACCAAATGGGTATGAGTCGTGGAGTGATTGGTGACTCTATGGCTGCTACTGCTTCCTTAATGGCTGCTTTAAAATATCCAAGTATCTTTGGCAAAGTCATACTACAATCCCCTTATGTAGATGAGGATGTATTAAAGGCTGTGGAAAATTTTAAAGATCCAGGATCTATTTCTATCTACCATATCGTCGGCAAAGGCGAAGATCAGGTTGTGACAATGGATAAAACCATCAAAGATTTTTTAACACCTAATCGTCAATTGCATGATCTCATGATAAATAAAGGGTTTACTACATTTTATGACGAGTTTGATGGCAATCATACATGGAAATATTGGAAACCAGACCTTCGTCGTGCATTAATTGAAAATTTCAATTAATATTAGGCGATTCAAATTACGAAAACTGAAATTTCTGTTATACTTAATGAGAAAAATTGTTTATTTTCGGGAGGTAATGGACTATGAAGTACGGTATTGTGGCATTTCCATCAAAAAAATTGCAAGATTTAGCGAATACTTATCGCAAACGATACGATCCTCATTATGCAAAGATTACACCGCATATGACATTAAAAGACAGCTTCGATGCGTCTGAAGAAGAGATTCAAACCATCGTCAAGCAATTAGATGAATTTGCTGCTAAATATGCACCTTTAAACATTCATGCATCTCGCATTAGTTCGTTTTTCCCTACAACAAATGCGATTTACTTCCGCATTGAACCAACAGAACAATTAGCAGCATTTCAACATGAACTTCAAGAAAAAATCCCTTATGGGGAAATGAAGCATGTATTTGTTCCACACATTACAATCGCTCAAAAAATGTCAGATTCAGAGCATGATGATATTTTTGGTCAATTACGCATGACAGGCGTTGATGAAAAAGATACAATTGATCGCATTCATCTTTTATATCAATTAGAAGATGGTTCATGGACAACTTACGAAACATTCCGTTTGTCTGGAGCTGAGTGATTGTTGTATAACGTTAAAATTGTTGAAACAAAGCAAGAACACGATGATGCCTTTGCTATTCGCAAAAAAGTATTTGTTGAAGAGCAAGGTGTTCCGCTTCATCTAGAATGTGATGCTGAGGATGCAACTGCAACACATTTCATTATGTATGATAACGATGAGCCTGTAGGTGCAGCACGTTTACGCAGTATTGACAACAATACAGCTAAAATTGAGCGTGTTTGTATTTTACAATCTCAACGCGGCAAAAAATTAGGCGCGTTAATCATGAAGGAAATGGAGAAGCATGCCATTTCCATCAATAAAAAAACCTTAAAACTTCATGCACAAAGCTATGCAATTCCCTTTTACGAAAAGCTAGGCTTTACAGTTACCTCACCTGAGTTTATGGATGCAGGTATTCCCCACCGTGCTATGGAGAAAAATATTTAATGAAAGGGTGTTACGATATTTATAATGTCGTAACACCCCTTTTTTATGAGACGAATTCGCTTGCCACCATTTATCTACTCTATCGTAACAAGCTGCATTGCCAAGTAGATATGCCATGCGCTACTTCATCATTCTAGTGATTTTATCGAAATCTAGTGATGCTCCATCTTGAATAATAGATTGTACTAATTTATCTTCTAACTCTTGCGTAATCGATCTGTTAGATATTTTAGCAACACGTCGTACAATTTTTCTTACTTGTTTTTCACTGGTAAAATCCGCATGTTGAATGGCATTGGCTAATGCGAAGATTTCATCCATCGATACACCTGTTTTTTGCTCAATCGAATTAAAAAACGAGCGATGCATGTTTTCCCTCCTATCATTAAAACTCAAAATGACCTTGCGTCTTGCACGAAACATTTCGCAAATGGTGGAGGCCTTAACTTTATTTAGAATTTCCTAAATAAAAGCTAAAGCCTTTATTATGTTCATCAAATTAGATGTAAGTAGCGCCAACAATAATTAATAGAATGAATAGTACAACAATTAGAACAAATGTAGAACCATAACCATAGTTGTTGTTGCCTCCAGAGTATCCTCCGCAGTAGCTATTGTTCCACCCACCAACGTTATTTCCGTACGGTTGTGAGCCCCAGCCTTGGTATCCCATAAAAGCACCCCTCCCTTCTACAACCTATAATATGTTTCGGTCGTAAAAATGGGAGGGGTATTCGTCTAGTCAATATTCCCTTTTGGTCTAAATATTAAGGCACCAATAAAGCCGAACACAATAGCAGCACTGATTCCTGAGCTTGTTACTTCGAACATGCCTGTTAATACGCCAACAAGTCCATGTTTTTCTGCCTCTGCCAAAGCACCATGTGTTAATGAATTCCCGAAGGATGTAATGGGCACTGTCGCCCCTGCTCCAGCAAAATTAATTAATGGCTCGTATAAGCCCATACCATCCAAAATCGCACCTACAACCACTAACGTACTTAGTGTATGGCCCGGTGTTAAATTACCAACATCCATTAATAATTGGCCTATGACACAAATAATGCCTCCAACAATAAATGCAAATACAAAAGTCATAACCATGTTTTTTGCCTCATTTCATCGTAATTTCTATCGCATGTGCTGTACATGGAATCGTCTCGCCTTGCTGATAGGATAGCGGAGATAATAACGCCCCCGTTGCTACTAGTAAAACTCGCTTATAGCTCCCTGCACGCATTTGTTGAATAACATAACTAAAAAAAACAGCTGCCGAACAGCCTGCTCCACTTGCACCAGATTGGAATGCTTCATCCTGTCCATAAAATTCAGCACCTGCATCACGTAATAATGAGAGCTCTTCATTTTTTACGCCATTTTCCACAAGCATACCTTTCAATAGCTTTAAGCCAAGCTGTCCCAAATCGCCTGTTAAAATTAAATCGTAATGATAAATTTTTTGATTTCTCTGTTGTAAATGAGATTGAATCGTCTGGAAAGCAGCAGGTGCCATTGCAGCACCCATATGGAAAGGATCATCCATACCATAGTCAACAGACTTGCCAATTGTTGCCGCTTCTATAGAAGGATATTCCTCGCGATGCTTCCCAATTAACGCATAACCAGCAGCAGTTACAGTCCACTGGGCTGTTTGCGGTTTTTGAGCGCCATAATTGATGGGGTAACGAAATTGGCGTTCAATTGCATTATGTTGACTAGAGGCACCTGCTAATGAAAAATTAGCAGCACCTAACTCAGTTAACAGACATGCAATAATGACTGAAGATACGGAAGTGGCACATGCAGAGAATAGTCCAATAAAAGGGATTTCTAAATCCCTAGCGGCAAAATTAGTTGGTGTCATTTGATTGACTAAATCTCCGCCCATTAAATAATTGATATCACCTTTTTGCACGCCCATTTTTTTCATAGCGTATTCACAAGCTTCTTCAATCATTTTGCGATGACCCTGTTCATTTGTTTTCATTTGCCAACGTTCATCATCATAAACGGAGTCAAAATACTGACTAAAAACACTCCGATTTTCTAAAGGACCCGCTACCACTCCACCAGCTAAAAGAGAGGGTTTCGATTGAAATACAATTACCATGAAACCACTCCTATCGTTACGAGGATATATTTAATGAGCGCTACAAAAAATGCTGACACTACGCCAAATAAAACAACTGATCCTGCTAATTTAAATAAATTTCCGCCAACTCCCAAGACTAGCCCTTCAGAACGATGCTCGATAGCTGCCGAAATAACAGCATTCCCAAAGCCTGTTACTGGAACTGCCGATCCAGCCCCAGCAAATTGACCAATTCTTTTATAAAGGCCAAGACCTGTTAATATCATGGCGAAAAATACCATCGTTGCAACAGTTGGATTTCCTGCTGTTGCCTCTGTAAAATTGAAGAAAATAATATAAAAAAGAGACACAGCTTGACCAATTGCACAAATAAAACCGCCAACGAAAAAGGCTTTTGCTACATTCTTTAAATAAGGGGGCTTTGGTGTAACATTTTGCTCTAACTGTTGATATTGCTCTTTTTCCATTTATGTCTCCTCCTTTGCAAGCTCTTTTAGTTCTGTAATTTTATCGCTTAATTTATTATCTTCCATCTGATCCTTTTTTATTTTATTGGCTTCATAAAAAATTTTGTAATCAGCGGAGACAAACACATCTTTGTTTGGATATTTCTCTTCAAATTTCTTTTGCAATTTTTTCTCTAACTTAGTTTTTTTCCACTTTTCCCATGGTTTAATTTGTACTGCAATAAGCATACTATCGTCATATTGGATAACCGTTGAGCGATCAACATAGTCTTCTTCTTTTATAAGGGTTTCGACTTCACTTTCATTTTGTGGAGACCCATAGACGATAAATTTTTCCTTTTCAGCACAACCATTTAACAGCGATAAAACAACTAAGAGAGGTAACGTCATTCCTAGTAGCCTCAAGTTTTACCCTCCTTTTCTTTACAGTTTCTCCACACATAAAAAAACTATTCATTCAAAGAAATACACAAAAGCCCGAGTCCAGTTTTCAAAAGTACATATTGTAGAAGTAGTAACAAGGAAAGGGGGTGACAATATGGGTTGTGGTAAGCCAACAAATCCTATTGGACCAATCCATTCAGCAGGCTGCGTTTGTGACGTAGTTCGCGCTATTTTAGATATTCAAAATCAAGCGGTGCGAGATGAGTGTTCTCCATGTACAGCAAACTGTTTCTTAGAGCCACTAGGCGGGATTGTTAGTCCTGCTCGCTCACAAGCAGATACACGTGTTTTCATGTTAATTACAAAAGATGGTACTCCTTTCAAAGCATTCTTTAACTCTCCAACAGCAGATCCTTGTATTTGTACATCCGTATTCTTCCGCGTAGAAGATATGTTTGATGAATGCTGTGCTACTTTACGTGTTTTAGAGCCTTTATGTACATTTGACTCTAGTGAAAGTACAGTAGACTTACTAAGCAAAGATGGTTGTTGTATCAACATGAAGAAAATCTGTAAAGTAGATGACTGGAGCTCAACAGATAGCTGTATTACTGTGGATTTATCTTGCTTCTGCGCTGTACAATGTATCGCTGATGTTGACTTAGGGATTTGTGACTAATTCTTTCACCTTTGACACACACACATAAAAAAAGTGTACAGCATCCTCTGCTGTACACTTTTTTTATAAAGTTGGCAATTTTCTTCCGCGCCAAAGTATTTGCTGTATATCTTCAAAATGAATGATTTCCTGTATTTTTAATTCTAATGATGTGAGCATTAAAGAATCATTCTGTACATCTGAAGCTGTCCCAGTTAATTTTCTACCATCCTTTAAACAAACTAATAATGGCTGATAGGCTCTCTGACGAAATGGTTTTTCTAAAAACTGGAGCTGTTTCAGTAAATAAGGATCTATTTGTACTTCATCCACTGCCTCTTTTTTTTCTTCAGCTATTTGCTCATCGAACATAGTGTCCTTTACATAGACAGATGTACTTTCATCCAAATCAAGTTCATGTAACACCTTAGAAATATTTAAAAAATATGATGGTGATTTTATAAACAAGCGTGGTTCTTGATCCACTTTACTCACTTCCCTTTTTTCCATACAATATGCGAAAGTAAGCAAATTGGTTCTTAGCCTATTTGGCTTAAGAAAACTGTCGCTAAGCCCAAATAAATTAAAATACTTGTAATATCATTTAATGTAGTAATAAAGGGTCCTGATGCAACAGCAGGGTCAATTTTTAGTCGATGCATTAACAATGGAATAAATGAACCAGCTAATGTTGCCACTAAAATAGAACCACAAAGCGCTGCCCCTACTAACATACCTAGGACAAGTTCATGTTTCCAAAAATAAACGATCCCAATAACAATTAATCCACAAACAATGCCTGACATTAAGCCAGTACCTGCTTCACGTAATAGTAACTTCAATTTACTATGTTCTTCTACATCACCTGTTGCAATCCCTCTAATGGCCACGGCCAATGCCTGTGTTCCACTATTACCTGAAGTTCCTGAGATTAATGGAATAAAGACAGCTAGTAAGGCAACCTTATCTAAAGTATCCTCAAATTGCCCCATTAGGTTAGCTGTTAACATACCTAGAAACAGTAGAACTACTAGCCAAGGCAAACGTTTTTTAGCCGCTTGGAATGGTGTTACATCAAATTTATCCATATCCGAAATACCGGCTAATTTAGAGTAATCCTCAGAAGCCTCTTCATCAATAACATCAATAATATCATCAACCGTGATAATACCAAGTAATTCTCCTTTATCATCAATAACAGGTGTCGCTAAGAAATTATAATCCTTCATAATTTGCGCGACTTCTTCTTGGTCATCGCCTACATGTACCATCACGACACGTTCATTCATAATGGAACGAATAAGTGTATCCTCATCAGCAATGATTAAATCTCGTAACGATATCACACCCGTCAGACGATGTTCTTCATCCACTACAAAAATATAATAAACAGTTTCAGCATCTGGTGCCTCTTTACGCAAAATGGCCATAGCTGAACGAACTGTTGAATTTTCTGGTATAGCGACATATTCAGTGGTCATGATAGAGCCAGCAGTATATTCATCGTAGCTTAGTAGCTCATTAATATCTTCTGCCGCTTCTTCATCCATCATTTCTAAATAGCTTTCGCGCTGTGCTGTATCCAGTTCATTTAAGACATCTGCCGCATCATCCGCGTACATATGAGATAGCATTTCTGCACCGTATGATGGATCCATTTCAGCAAGATATGCTTTATACTCATCATCTTCAATATCGATTGCCTCAAAAATATCAGCCATTTCTGTTGGAGACAAGAACGAATAGATGATTTTCCTTATATCAGGTTCCACCTTTTCATAAAACGTTGCCTGATCATATGGATGAAGTTCTAAAAACTCATCACGGAATGCGTCAATATTATGTGCTTCTAGCATTTCTCGTAGATGTGCCTCATCAAATTGCACATCATCCTTTTCATTTCTTTCCTCTATCATGCTTGTCCCCTCCTTCCGAGCTTTCAATCATTTTACGGGCAATACCTGCCGTAAATCTACCTTCTATATAATAGAGTGTAATGTACCTTTTCTGCAAACTCTTTTTTAAGTTATATTTATGAGCAATTGGGCAGATTTTTATAAAATTCAATATTACGCCTAAAATCATGACGATTCTATTTTACTATACCTTACCTTTGTCACGTTGTTATGAAAAAGGTGTAAATAATCTACTTCTCTAGCAAACCCCAGGATAATTTTCGTTGACACGCAGATAAACGATACGTCCTATTTTCCCCAATGTGTCGACCATACGACCTGTGATGTTAAGAATTTCCCTCGTGAAGAAATACGCAGTTTAACCTAAATCAAAAAATGATAAGGAGATGCTCGATTGCGCGAACACCTCCTTTTATCAAAAATTTATGCTGAAGATTCCTTCAGTAATCTTTGCATGTCTTCATTTAGCATACTTGTAAAGTGTAATGGCACACTTGTTAAAGGATGTTCCATACTTAAAGATACACAATGTAATGCTTGTCGATCAATTTGAAGACGACTACCACCATAAAGGTCATCCCCCACAAGTGGATGTCCAAGATGCGACATGTGCACGCGAATTTGATGTGTACGCCCTGTATGCAGTTGAAGTCGTACATATGTCATTGGTTCAGCACCCAGTGAAAAACGCTTCAGAACCTTTACATCCGTATGTGCATATTGCCCATCTTCTCGTACTTCTCTTTCAATAATACTAGCTTCTTTACGACCAATCGGAGCTATAATCGATTGAAAGTTTTGTTCGATATGTCCATGTACAATGGCTTCATATTGTCTTGAAATCTCTCTCTTACGCTGAGCAAGCCCTGTTAAATGATGAATATGAGCATGCTTAGCTATGCATAGTAAACCTGATGTATCTCGGTCTAGCCTTGTAACAATATGAGCCGTAGAGGCCAATCCTTGTTGCTGAAAATAGCCACAAACTAAATTTGCAATGCTGTTGGTTGGATGCTCTCGTGAGGGTATCGTACTTTGATGAGCTGGTTTGTTGAGCACTAAGATGGCATCGTCTTCATATACAATGGTCAACTCACCATGCTCGATAGCAAGCCCTTCACTTTTTTCTTCAGGAGGAAACGTTACTCTCACACAATCTCCAACTTGCAGGATATGTCTTACATTACGTTCGACATCATTCACAGTCAACATGCCACCATCAAACTTAATAGCTGTTAGAGCTCGCTTAGAAATACGCCACTCTTGAAGAGCCTCTCGTAATAATTGGCCATTTTTCTTCGCCTCAAATTGTAATGTAAATCTTGTATCCACGTTATTCATTTGCAACAAATGATTCATGCACTCGCTCCCAAAATGGGAATGGTCGGAAACGGGCAAAACGTACTCTTTCATTTGCTACATTAAACGCAATGGCTTTGACATCACCTTGCGTAATTTGCAAGTGATCAACAGTCATATTAAAATTTTGTTCATTTACAGGACGCAATACACAATGATGGTGTGCTGGTAAGATTAATGGCGATCCTACTGTCCTGAAAACGCGGTTATTAATTGAGGCAATTTCAGTGACTTGGAGTGCCGCTAGTGTAGGATGTATGATGGCTCCACCTAGAGCTTTATTATAAGCCGTACTACCCGAGGGAGTGGATACACAAAGACCATCACCACGGAAACGCTCAAATTGATTGCCATTTAACTCTACATCCATCACAAGTGTAACATCTGGCGATTTGACGGTTGCTTCGTTTAAAGCCAGATACGTATTTGATTCGGCATTATGATGCTCTACCCTTACTTCCAGCAGTGGATATTCCACAACATTAAAATCCTTCTTAGCAATGGACAAAACTAATTTTTCTAATTCAGATGGTTTCCAATCCGCATAAAATCCTAAATGCCCTGTATGGATACCAACGAAGGCTACCTGATCTAATAAATGGGAGTATCGATGAAAGGCATGCAATAGTGTGCCATCTCCTCCAATCGAAACAACAATTTCTGGCGTCTCTTCATCATAGGTCAAGCCAAAATCCTGTAAATAGGTTTTAGCAAGTTCCATCAGCTCGTTGGATTGTGCATCTCTACGTGATTGAATCGAAAATTTCATTGTGCGTCACGCTCCTTCTCCGTTAGTAAATTAGGATTCGATGCTTCTTTATATTCGCTAAAGTAGGCCTGTGCCTCTTGAATTTCACTACGAATGGATGACATTTCTTCATCCAACCGAAATGCTGCCTCGGCAGCACTTTGCAAGCGATTCTTAATTTCTTCTGGGAACATGCCCTTATATTTATAATTTAAAGAATGCTCTATTGAAGCCCAGAAATTCATGGCTAGTGTACGAATTTGTATTTCCGCTAATACTACTTTTTTTCCTTGAATTGTTTCAACAGGATACTCCACTATCATATGGTAGGAGCGATAACCACTAGGCTTATTATGTGTAATATAATCGCGTTCTTCCACTACACGCATATCTTTTCGCTGACGAATTAGCTCAGTTACCGTTGAAATATCATCAACAAATTGACACATAATCCGAAGGCCAGCAATATCACCAAGTTCATCACCAAGTTGTTTAGAAGGCTCAAAAGCTAGTCCTTTTTCTAACGTTTTGTCATATATACTTGCTAAAGGCTTGACACGTCCTGTGACAAATTCAATTGGCGAATTGGCATTAACAATACCAAATTGCGAACGCATGCCCTTTAATTTTACTTTTAATTCGTCTACTGCTTGTTTATAAGGACTTAAAAAAATTTCCCATTGTCCCATTGTAAAAACCTCCCGACAATCGGTATCGAACACCACCGTCTGTTCGTTTTGTCTTTCTATTCAGCGAGAATAGCCTTGAAGTGTTGTTCCACTGCTTGGACAAATTCTGCCCCATAATTGTAATTTCCTTCAATATTATACACGAGCATTTCTAATTCCTCGTAGAAATTTGTCAGTTCGATCACTTCTTCACCTATTCGTAGCAATGGATTTTTCCCTTTTTGTAAAATATGTACAAGATTCTCCCAACTACTCGGTGGAAAACGCAAGTAATGATAGTCTTCACCTGCATCAAGTAAATAAATGAATGCAAAATCATCTGAATCTGCAATGAGTTGTCCAGCAGGTTTTAACTGTAAATTTACTTCATTGTCGTTTAAACTAAAATGAAGTTGATCTTGTTCAAAATTCGATGTATCTATTGTATAAATTTTACGCACATGCGGTTCCCCTTTTCGTTGTACTCTTCCTCTTATTTTAGCACACAGGGTAAATAGTTGCAGTGTGTAAATATTAATTCGAGCGAAACAACGGATGAAAAATAAAAAATAAATAGGTGACTATAAATGACACAAGAAATTGAAATTGAATTTAAAAATCTATTAACAAAACAACAATACGAGCAATTATTACAAGAGTTCCACATTAGTCAAAATGCTATTCATCGTCAAACAAATCATTATTTTGACACACCTAATCAAGCAATTCGCAACCTACAAAGTGGTCTTCGTATTAGACAAATTGGTGATTATTTCGAATGCACGCTCAAAGAAAAAAACGCCGAGCATGCTCACCTTGAAACGACGGATGAAATAACAGCAAGAGAGGCACAACAAATGTTAGATGGCAATGGATTTTATGCTCAAGAGGTAACTAAAAGATTAGCTCTTTATAACATTCCTTTAGAACAATTGCATGTATTTGGTTCTCTCACTACAGATCGTGTCGAAATCCCCTACAAAGAGGGACTTCTCGTTTTTGATCATTCTTTCTATTTGCAGTGCGACGATTATGAGGTAGAATATGAAGCAAAAGATGCAATAAAAGGAAATATAATTTTCGACGAATTTTTACAACAATATGGTATTGATAAGCAACCAACTGATAAAAAAATTGCCCGTTTTATGAAGGCACTAAAAGCACAAAATTTATAAAAGTAGAAAAAGGAAGGTGTCTGACTCCTTGGATATTCAATCATTCAAATCTTTATTAGAAATTCGGGCATTGCAAACACTTGGATCTAGCGAAAGTTCACCCACAGACAATGAGTCTATTTTTTCTGACATGATTAACGAATTATTAGGAGAAACTTCGACAGCAAGTAATGCTAAATTATCAAGCTTGCTTGCTACAGGAACAGCAAATAATTCAAATTTCGTCAACAAATTGGCTACTTTGGAGCAAAATCCAGTAGAATCATTACTTTACAAAGGCTCTAATGCTGTGTTTATACCTGAATCAGTCAAACAAGCTTTAGCAAACACATATGCTAATAACAAACTTGATTCCTATGTTTCAGACGATGTAATAGGCTCTACAGCATATGCCAATTCACTAGCAGGATCAAATGAGTATACTGCCATTATTGAAAAAGCAGCAGCTACTTATCAGATACCCGCGAAGCTTATTGCGGCGGTTATTAAACAAGAATCTAATTTTAATCCAACTGTAGTAAGCCATGCGGGGGCGCAAGGTTTAATGCAACTCATGCCCAAAACAGCACAATATTTGGGTGTGACTGACGCTTTTGATCCAGAGCAGAATATTATGGCTGGTGCAAAATATTTGCGGCAAATGCTAGATAAGTTTAATAATGACCCTTCACTAGCATTAGCAGCTTATAATGCTGGTGCATCTCGTGTTACGAAATATGGAGGAATCCCTCCTTTCAAAGAAACACAGAATTATGTCAAAAAAGTGATGAATTACTTTACAGTGTAATCGCATCTTTCCCGTTATCTATGTCATTTCCAACAAATTTCACCCATAGTGGTGAAATTTGTGCTTTTGTAGCGAACAGCAATTCGAAAGAGCTCTTTGTTTGTGTTAACGAAAAGACGTTGATAGAATGAAGGTAGTCACAAGAATTTCACAATTTGATGAGGATGAAGTATACAAAATGGTACTTTACGATATAAAGAATTAAAGGAGCATATAACTTATGAGTCGAAAATACACTGTTCCTTATGAGGAGCTGGGAGCTGAAAAACTGTCAGAACTCATTCATGCGTTCTATAAAAGAGTTGCTCAGCATCCTGATCTTATTCCAATCTTTCCAAAGGATTTAACAGAAACAGCCCGTAAACAAATTCAATTTCAAACACAGTATTTAGGGGGACCAAATCTTTTTACTGAGGAGCATGGTCATCCGATGATGCGTGCACGTCACATGAATTTTCCTATTACACCTGACCGCGCTCAAGCTTGGCTAGAGTGTATGTCAGAAGCAATGGATGAGGTAGGTTTGGAAGGGAAGTTCCGTGAAACTTATTATCAACGTTTAGTATTAACAGCTCATCACATGGTTAATACGCCAAATGACGATGAGGGGGAATTGTTACGTGAATAATATTCAAATGTTGCAAGAGCCAACGCCAACGATTTCTACTGCAAACAAGCCAATTGAATTGTATATTTTCGTAGATCCACTCTGCCCTGAAGCTTTCAGTATGCAAGCAACTCTTCGTAAATTACAGCTTGAATACAACCATTACTTCACATGGCGCTTTGTTTTAAGTACAGAACTTACTTCTTTAAATTGCTTAAGTAAACGTGTCAAAGGCTGTATTTCAGGAATCGAACTTGATATTAATCACCCTGTTTTACCTTCTATCGCTATTAAAGCAGCTGAATTGCAGGGGAAACGTGCAGGTGCACGTTATTTATCGAAACTACAAGAATACGTATTATTAAGTCATCAAGATGTAAACTCCTATGCAACGCTTTTAAAAATAGCTGAGGATGTTCAACTCGATATGAATGAGTTTACTGTTGACTTTGGTTCAAAAGAGGCAGCACGTGCTTTCCAATGCGATTTATATATTAAACGCGAAATGGACGTAGATGAAGTACCAAGTATCGTATTTTTCAATGAATGTATTGAAGATGAGGGACTAAAAGTTAGTGGTAGCTATTCCTATGAAGTTTATGAACATATTTTACAAGAAATGCTGAACGAACAGCTTGTCCGTCAGCCTTTACCATCAATAGAGGACTTATTTTCTAAATTCCATACTCTTTCTACAAATGAAATAGCTTTTATCTATTCATTAACAGAGCAAGCAGCAGAGCGTGAATTAAAGAAACGCATGCTGCAACAAAAGATCGAACGAATCCAGACTACTCACGCTACGTTATGGCGTCTTAAATAATAAAATAAACAAAAGGGACTCCAATCATCATGATGGAGTCCCTTTTTCAAGCTAACGCAAAATACAAAGAAGCGCCTCTATCCTCGACCGATAGAGACGCTTCTTTTTCACAAAGGGGATGGGAGAAATGTTCACGTTCAAACAAAGGGGTGTATGTTTGTTTTGTGATTTATTTCACAAGAATTACTCTATCATGGAATAATATATTTAGCAATGAAACCAATACTAGATTCACAAATTTGTCAAATAGAAAGCGATTACAAACAGTATTTTTCCAAGATGCACACTTTTAAACTATTTAGAAATCAAAAAAAAACATTATTCTTTCCTTCTAATTTATGCGGTTAATAAAAAGAATTGGGCTATAGGAATGTTCCTATAGCCCAATCAATTAGTTATTTAACAATAATTTTTCTAATTCATTTAAACGTTCTTCAAATACTTTACATGCATCTTCAATTGGCTTAGCTACGTTCATATCAACGCCTGCTGCCTTTAAAACCTCAATAGGGAAATCAGAGCATCCCGCTTTTAAGAAGTTATTAATATAACGTTCTACAGCTGGTGCACCCTCCTCTAAAATTTGTTTACTCAATGCTGTAGCGGCTGATTTACCAGTCGCATACTGATAAACATAGTAATTATAGTAGAAGTGTGGAATACGAGCCCATTCTAAGCCTATTTCCTCATCTACCACCATATCATCACCGAAGTACTTTTTGTTTAATTCATAGTAAACTTCTGTTAAACGATCTGCTGTCAAGGATTCACCGTTCTTATCCATCTGATGAATAAGGTGTTCGAACTCTGCAAACATTGTTTGTCTGAATACCGTACTTCTGAAGCCATCTAGCCAATGGTTTAATAAGTATATTTTTTGTTGTGGATCATCAATTGTTTTCAGTAAATAGTCATTTAATAGCTCTTCATTGCAAGTAGAAGCGACCTCTGCCACAAAAATAGAGTAGTCTCCATAAACAAATGGCTGGTTGTTGCGTGAATAATAACTATGAACACTATGGCCAAATTCATGTGCTAATGTAAATAGATTGTTCACATTATCCTGCCAATTCATTAAAATATACGGATTCGTACCATAGGCGCCTGAAGAATAGGCTCCACTACGCTTTCCTTTATTCTCTAAAACATCGACCCAGCGATTATCCAGTCCATTTTGAACGATGCTTTGATATTCCTCCCCTAATGGAGCTAAAGCCTTTACTAAAATATCTTTCGCTTCATCATAAGAGACCTTCATTTCCACCTCTTTAACTAGTGGCGCAAATAAATCCCACATATGCAATTCGTCTACACCCAATAATTTCTTACGCAACGAAATATAACGTTGCATAGCTGGTAAATGCTTATGAATTGTTTCCACCAGCTGATCATAGACATTTTCAGGAATGAAGTTATTAGACATGGCAGCGTGGCGTGCAGATTCATAATGACGAATTCGAGCACTTACATTATGCTTCTTTACATTACCAGTTAGCGTAGCTGAGAACGTATTTTTAAACTTGCCATATGTTTCGTACATAGCCTTAAATGCGCCTTCACGTACAGAGCGATCCTTGCTCTCTAAAAACTTGATATAATTACCATGCGTAAGTTGTACTTCTTCTCCCTCTTCATTTTTCACATGAGGGAATACCATATCGGCATTGTTTAACATGCTGAATGTATTCGAAGCTGTACCTGTCACCTCAGACATTTGCGCTAGCAATGCCTCCTGTTCGGCTGGTAATACATGTGGACGTGCCATTGTAATTTCTTTTAAAGATTGCTTATATAGTTGTAGGTCTTGATTTTCTGTTAAGTAGCGTTCAATCGTTTCTTCACTTAATGACAGAATTTCTGGCGTTAAATAGGAAAGGCCAGCTGAGATACTCGTTGCCAATGTTTGAATACGGCTGTTCATATCTTGATAAAAGCTATTTGTCGTATCTTGATCATAGCGCATATGAGCATATGTGTAGAGCTTCATTGCACGTTCATATATATGATCATGATACTGTAAAGCTGCTAATAATGCCTCTGCCCCATTATTTAAAGTACCTGCATAGCTAGGTGCTTGTTTAGCAAGCTCTGCAACCTCCTTCAATTCCTCTTCCCAAGCTGCATCTGTTGCAAAGATGTCTTCTAAGCGCCATGTTAATTCTTCTGGTACTTCTTTTCGAACCAAAACCTGATTACTGTTACTAGCCATATATGCCAGCCCCCTTTATATGTGCTTTTTTCCTTTTACTCTCATATTTTCTCAGTATATTGTGGCAATTGCAAATAAATGTACATAGACTTGCTCACAATTATCTAGTAAACCATCCTCATGATGCATACCCTTAAGAAGATACCCATAATTTTGAATAGCCCTGAGTGCTTGTTCGGTTACTTCGAGCTGATGCTTACATAAAAAGTTTTCCATCTGCCCCTTTGTTAATTCAAATGGAAGACGTCCTAATTGTTTACTAAAATAAAACAGCATTATTTGCCACTCGCTCGTAAACAAAGGGATAGCTGCTCCTTCTTTCACTGGAATACCAATGTATGGTGGCAGAGCAGTAAGAGAAAGATTTAATTCATAGCAATTACGTAAAAATGGATCTTGTGCCCCCTTCTTGCTATGTAAAAGACGACTATGCGCAAATTGCCTACAAGTCTGTTTATAGAGCTGCCAATAGCGTTGAAATTCTTCTGGGGTAATACGTTGAGGTCTATAAAAAGGGAAATGTTGTAGATCGACCGAAATTTTCTGTACTTTACCTATGAAAGTATGCCCATGAACATGAAGAAGATTCGTCCAATAAACAAACTGGGCTGTCACCGGGTTGTACGTCAATAAATAGGGTAAATCCGTTGTCGTTATAAACGCTTTTTGCAAGAGTGGAGAGATTCTAATTTTTCTGATGCCGTTGACAGCTTCTTTGCCTTGCGGAGTTTGAAAAAGCCAAATTGCTTGTATATCGTTTCTTTCATAGCCCATTGTTCGTTGGTGCCATTTTTCATGAGAGATAGTACTACATTGAAATTCAACTGCAAACTGCTCCTTATCGAGTGTAACAAGCAAATCTGGGCGCTGAGAAAGCTCCTTTAAATATGGTTCTAGTTTCACCTGATGTCCATGCTTTTGGAGCCACTCATATAATTGCACTTTACCTTGTAAATGTATTTTAGATTCACCTTCTGCGAACAGCTGTGAACATTGATTTTTTGTGAAGTGAGCAAAGTGGGGAATATTATAGTTACCTATTTTCAATTGAACTTTTTCTAAACATTGAGGGCAATAAAATTTCATTTGCCGCCTATATCGCTGTAAAGCTTTCCTCGTATATTGATATGGGAGAAATAGTTGCTGTTGATTGTTATAGGCAATCAGCATAGTATCAGCTCCTTTTTAGCCAACTATAATAGAATGGATTTTCACTAACAAAAATAAAGCACCTTTTTCTTGAAATTTTAAAAATGCGCTCTTATTCAAGCTCTTTGATGCTGAAAACATAAAAAAGGACTGTAGCGAAACTCGATTCATTTACGAGTTTCACTACAGTCTAAAATAATTAGTGTTTCATTGCCTATGCAAAGTATTTTCGAACTGTTTCAAAGCAATTGAATTCCATAATCTTTTCACCGTACTCCTCTAGACGATGAATTGTAAAATTGGATGGTGTTAAAAATTCCTTGATAACTGCATTTCTATCATGACGATTTAAATCCTCATCTGCGTTTCCGAAATCAACAACTAGATAGTACCAATTTTCATATTTGAATAATGAGGAATCCACTAATTCGTCTGTCATTCGTTTTGCGACAGGGATTAACTCATCAATATCTTTAAATTTATAAACATAAATGTCTGTATCCATAAATAATTCTGACTCATCCATGTCACCAAATTGAGTTAGTTGGCTAAGAAGATCCTCTCCAACTTCATCGAATGGTGCAAACATATCTTTGTGTTCATCAAAATTCGAATGACCATCTAATGTTTCACCGTCTTTTAAAATATGTGCACGTGTGACAATGATTTCTAAGCCTACTTCAGATGCATTGATATGAATCCAAATCGGACCCTCTACATCAAAATAATCCTCCGTGTTTACTTCATCAATCATATCCCAAAAAAGTTGTTCACCCTTTGCTCGATTGTACCAAATTTCTTCACGACTATAGCCGCGATCCTCTATATCATTGTACGTAATAAAGAGCTTGAGTGTATTTTCATTTACACGTTCGATGTCCACTAGACCTCATCTCCCTTCACTGTCATATGTCGAAAAACAGTTTGTTTCATTAGTATGCTTTTATTCTTTGTTTTTAACCTTCATACTGCATTTGTTTTTCAACCTTTGACCACACTACAGTAAAACCATCGAGTAACTGTCAACATGAATTTTTGTGTTCACAGTTGTCTCTAACTCTATTGTATGCTGTTCTGTCATAAAATGAAAAGGATATACACCGTTTCACAGAAGATATTTGAATTATTGAAATTGTAGTAAACTATTTAACTTAAATCAAGTTTAACATACTTTTACGGAAATATATGACTTTTCCCTATTAATTATTATACTTCATATAGAAGGTTTTACAGAAGTAAAACATAAAAAAAAGATGTCACAACATGTATTCCACATCTGTAACATCTATTACATATATTATTCAGAATAGAAAGGTTTAATTCACCATTCGTTGCGCTTCTTGTAATTGATATGCTCGAACTTTTCGAGGTAAGAAACGACGAATTTCATCTTCATTGTAGCCAACCTGCAGACGTTTTTCATCTAAAATGATTGGTCTACGTAGTAAGCCAGGATATTCCTGAATTAACTCATATAAACGTTGTAATGGTAAGCTTTCAACGTCCACATTTAATTTTTGGAATATTTTGGAACGAGTGGAAATAATTTCATCAGTTCCGTCTTCTGTCATACGTAAAATTTTTTTTATTTCACTTATGCTAAGCGGTTCAGAAAATATATTACGTTCTGTATATGGAATTTCGTGCTCCTCTAACCAAGCTTTCGCTTTACGACAAGAGGTACAACTTGGTGATGTAAATAGGGTTACGATCATTCTGACACATCCTTTCATTTCAAAATTATTATCTATAAACCAGAACCAATGTGTTAAATTAGAATTAATGTAATGTAAAATACACAGTACCATTATACAGTACTCCGCTGTATTTGAATATAGTTCCAATAAAAAAAATCTGAAACTATCCATAAATATTCTGTCTATTTATACAGCTTTCAAATATGGTGTATTTTCTTCAAACTTATGTGCTACTACTACCATTCCCATTTTTAAAGCATTTTAAACATCTAAACAGATAGCTCAGTTGTTCTCATTTAAGAAAAATAATCGAGAAAATTGTCAATCCCACGTGTACATCTAAACAATTTTTTAATAAAAAATTATAAATTTATAACAAAATTACATAACAAAAAAAGCATATAATTTTTTCTAGAAAAAAAACACCGTCAAAAGTCTGACTTTACACAAAGGAATCTTTATAATATAATTCTTTGCAATCAAATCAATTTGAACAATTTAAATTGAGAAAAACGCTGACGAAGAGTAGTACATATGCTAATTCACGTATAGAGAGTCTGTGGTTGCTGTAAACAGATCGTGGATGCATGTGGAATGGACTTCCGAGTTAGCTTTGTGAACGCTACTTGAAGCTATTAGCAAAGCTCGTCCCTTCACGTTACGAAGCTGAGTGGCCTTTTTAGGCAAGCTGGGTGGTACCGCGGATTCAAACATCATTCGTCCCTTCATTAGAAAAAATCTAATGAGGACGCATGATGTTTTTTTGTCTTCATCACCAAGTGGAAAGGTGAAAACAACGCTGTGACACAAGTTACAGCAATTGAATTCGAGGAGGAATTTTTAATGACAACTATTTTTTCTGGCGTACAGCCTACAGGTATCGTAACATTAGGGAACTATTTAGGAGCATTCAAGCAGTTCCCGGCACTACAAGATGAAGGAAACGCTATTTATTGTATCGTTGATCAACATGCCATCACTGTTGCACAAGATCCGAAAGAATTACGAGAAAGTATTCGTAAGCTTGCTGCTACCTATATTGCTACTGGCATTGACCCTAAAAAATCGACATTATTTATCCAATCAGAGGTGCCAGCGCATGCTCAGGCAGGATGGATGTTACAATGTGTTGCGTCTATCGGTGAGCTAGAACGTATGACACAATTCAAAGATAAATCACATGGTAAGGAAAGCGTATCTGCTGCTCTGTTAACATATCCACCGCTAATGGCTGCAGACATTCTACTTTATAACACAAATATTGTCCCTGTCGGCGATGATCAAAAGCAGCATATTGAGCTAACTCGTGACCTTGCAGAACGCTTTAACAAACGCTTTGGCGATGTTTTAACAATTCCAGAAATTCAATTACCTAAAGCAGGCGCACGCATTAAATCCTTACAAGAGCCAACAAAGAAAATGAGTAAATCAGATCCAAATACGAAAGCAACAATCCGTTTATTAGATACTGCGAAAGATATTGAGAAAAAAATTAAATCAGCTGTAACTGACTCTGATGGCATCGTTGCATTTGATGTGGAAAATAAACCAGGTGTTTCAAATTTATTGACAATCGAATCAGCTATTTCAGGGGTAGCCATTGAAGATTTAGTCAAAAAATATGAGGGAATTGGTTATGGTGGATTCAAGCAGGGTGTAGCAACAGCAGTAATTGAACACCTAACACCTATTCAAGAGAAATTCTATCATCTAGTAGAATCATCAGAATTAGATGTCATTCTAGATGAAGGTGCTGAAAAGGCGAATGCGATTGCTAGTGCTACATTAAAACGTATGGAAGATGCTATGGGTCTTGGTCGCGCACGTCGCTAAACTTACGGCTTGTCTGAGGATCGATCAAAGCCCAAATCAAGCACAACTGCGCAGATGATGATACAGGCTCCTACCGCCATATAAAATTCTGTTGTTTGAAAAATAAATTTGAAAACAACCTTCCATGAATAACCTAGTGTGCGGTAATTTAAATACAATATGAGATTCCCTACAGAGAGGATCATTAAGCCATAACTTACTAAAAATAAAAAGAGACGAAACATAGTAATGGCATCCTTTCTATTTCTTCTTACTTATCATTTATTCACAAAACTATAAAAAAAGACGTCAGCCATTTAAATTTGGCTGACGTTTTTTTATGTTTATCTATTATGCTTCATATTTTTTGAATAGAAGACTTGCATTATGACCACCAAAACCAAGAGAATTACTCATTGCATATTGAATATTTGCTTCTCTTGCTTCGTTTGGAACATAGTCTAAATCACATTCAGGATCAGGATCTTTTAAATTGATTGTAGGTGGTAAAATCCCTTCTTTAAGGGCTAATGCTGTGAAAATAGCTTCCACACCACCCGCTGCTCCTAATAAGTGACCCGTCATAGATTTAGTTGAGCTCATCGCAAGGTTATACGCATGATCACCAAAAGCAGTTTTCACAGCTTGTGTTTCGAATAAATCGTTATATGGCGTACTTGTACCATGGGCATTGATATAGTCAACTTGTGAAGGCTCTACGCCACCATCTGTTAACGCTTGCGTCATCGCACGTGCTGCACCTTCACCCTCTGGAGCTGGAGCCGTAATGTGATGCGCATCCCCAGTTGCACCATAACCTAAAACTTCAGCATAGATTTTGGCACCACGAGCTTTTGCATGTTCATATTCTTCTAATATGACAATACCCGCTCCTTCTCCGATAATAAAGCCATCTCGGTTTTTATCGAATGGGCGACATGCTGCTTGTGGATCTTGATTTAATGATAGTGCTGTATTGGCACAAAAACCTGCAACCGCCATTGTTACGATTGGTGATTCAGCACCACCAGAAATCATAACATCAGCGTCTCCACGCTCAATTACTTTAAAGGCATCACCAATAGAGTTTGTGCCTGAAGCACATGCCGTTACAGAACAAGAATTAATCCCCTTTGCACCAAAGTGTATAGAGACTTGGCCCGATGCCATATCAGGAATCATCATTGGGATAAAGAAAGGACTAACACGTCTTGCGCCACGCTCTTGGAATGTTAAAAATTGTTGTTCATATGTTTCCATTCCACCGATACCAGAACCAATCCATACACCTGCACGTGGAGCTAGCTCTTCATCAATTGTTAGCTGTGCATCTTCCATTGCCATAATAGAAGCCGCTAATGCGTATTGTGTGAAACGATCCATTTTACGTGCTTCTTTACGATCAATGTATTTTTCAATATCAAAGTCCTTTACTTCTGCGGCGATTTTTGCGACAAAAAGATCTTTATTTAAACGTGTCAGCTCACCAATGCCAGATTTACCAGCTTTAATGTTTGCCCATGTTTCTTCGATGCTATTTCCTAGTGGTGTAACTGCGCCAATTCCTGTAATTACTACTCGTCTTTTACTCATTGTCTTACTCCCCTCAAGCATTTTTCCTACTTATTTTCCCCATCTCATGGCTACGGCACCCCATGTTAAGCCGCCACCAAAACCTACAAGGACTAATAAATCATCCTCTTTAATCTTACCTGCTTCGAGCTCATCTACCAAGGAAATACCAATAGATGCTGCTGAAGTATTTCCATATTTATGAATCGTTTTTGACATTTTTTCTGGTGGTAGCTCTAACCGCTCACGTGCAGATTCCATAATACGTATATTTGCCTGATGTGGCACTAGGAAATCAACGTCTTCTTTTGTTAAACCCGCTTTCTCTAATACATTAACAGCCGATTCACCCATTTGTCGAACAGCAAATTTAAACACTTCACGACCATTCATCGCAATTGTATCTTGCTTCGTTAAATAAAGATTCTTTCCGCCTGTACCATCTGCACCAAGTTCGAAGGATAGAATACCTCTACCTTCAGAGACTTGCCCAATGATAGCTGCACTGGCACCATCGCCAAATAATACAGCTGTATTGCGATCTTCCCAATCAACGACTTTCGACAGCTTTTCAACACCTACTACTAAGACATATTTATAAGCATTTGCCTCAACAAAGTGCTTTGCTGTCACTAAACTATATATAAATCCTGCACATGCTGCTGCTTGATCCATTGCTGCAGCATTAACTGCTCCGATTTGTTCCTGAATCATACAAGCTACACTTGGAAAAGTTTGATCCTGCGTGACAGTTGCTACAAGAATTAAACCAATTTCCTCAGGCGTAATCCCCGCATTTGCAATAGCTTCTTTTGCAGCAGCTACTGCCAAATCTGAAGTTTCCTGATCATCTGCCGCAAAATGACGTTCTTCAATGCCTGTTCGAGTACGAATCCATTCATCAGAAGTATCCATGATTTTTTCCAAATCAAAATTTGTAACGACCTTCTCAGGAACATATTTGCCTATTCCTATAATACCAGCGTTCATATAGCAACCCCTCAGCTTTCTTACTATCAATTATTAGTAACTGGTCATAATTATAACGCATATAAAAGGAATGACGCAAGATGATTTAAAATTTATGCGGCTGAGGGTAGTGTTCTTTGCATATAGAAGTGAAGAATTTTATGGAATGAGGTTATTCTGTTTAGAGCTTTATCTATCGTATTTTGTTGAGCTTGTTCATTATTTTTCAAAGCACCTTGCATCATGTATGAGCGGTGTTCTTCCCTTTTGGAGCGCTTTTCACCCGCTTAGGAGCGCATTCCCCTATTTCAGAGCTGTTCCTAAATACTTTACATTACTAAACATAAAATACTAAATCTCATATTTGTTGTGACAAAATCGCCATGTTTCACATAAATGGTTCATTTTTTTTTGATTTATGTTATGATATGATAATGAATATGAGTAAAACCTTATGATGAAAAAAGTTCGGTTGAGGTGAAATTAATGCAATATATCGTAACGTTCATATGGTCATTCCTACTAGTTTCTATGTTAAACTACGTAGTCAGCTCTGTACTTGGTGTACCATTTGATTTCAAAACTGGGGCAATCGTTTCTGTTGTATTCTCCATCCTTATCTTTATTATTGGAGCAATCATTCCAAACGACCCTACACCAGAAGCTGCAGACCATCATTAATTCAGCTAGAAAAAACCTGTTCAGCTTCATGCCGAACAGGTTTTTTCTGTTATTTTTCCACAACACATTGACCCTCATGCATTTTCACATGCAATGTCTCCCCTGGTAAAACTTCTCCGCGTAATAGTTCTTTAGCAACGGCTGTTTCGATATGTCGCTGTACAAAGCGTTTTAGTGGTCTTGCTCCAAATTGGGCATCTGCACCTTGCTCTACTACCCAATCAATGACTTCTTGCTCGACAGATAAAGTAATTTCTTGCTCTGCGACACGTTTAATCAATTGCTCCACATACTTCCAGGCAATCGCAGTAAAATGTTTAGTAGATAATGCATGGAAGAAGATGATATCATCCATTCTGTTTAATAGCTCAGGTTTAAAATGTTGTCGTAGGGCTGACATGACTAAGTCCTCCACAGCCGCATCATTTTCCTTTGCCTCCATTAAATAACTCGATCCGATATTCGAAGTTAAAATGACTACTGTATTTGTAAAATTCACCATTCGTCCCTGACTATCTGTAATGCGCCCATCATCTAAAATTTGCAATAAAATGTTCGCCACATCAGGATGAGCTTTTTCAATCTCGTCTAGTAGCACCACAGAATAAGGATTTCGGCGAACTGCTTCCGTTAGTTGTCCACCTTCCTCATAGCCCACATAGCCTGGAGGAGCCCCAACAAGTCGAGACACACTATGTTTCTCCATGTATTCACTCATATCAATCCGAATAAAGTGATCTTCTGAATCAAATAACTGTGCAGCAAGTGCCTTGGCAAGTTCTGTTTTACCCACACCAGTTGGACCTAAAAATAAAAAGCTACCAATAGGTCGGTGTGGATCTTTGATACCTGCACGTGCACGCCATACCGCTTCTGTCACTAATTGAACTGCTGTATCTTGTCCAACCACACGTTCATGTAATGTATCCTTTAAACGTAATAATTTTTCACGCTCACCCTCTACTAATTTTGTTACAGGGATTCCTGTCCAACGTGAAACAATTGCTGCGATTTCATCTGCTGTTACCTCTTCACGTAAAATACGAGATTCTGCACCGTTCTCTAATTCCTTTTCAAGTACCTGAATATCTTTTTCAAGTGTTGGAATTTTACCATGACGTAATTCAGCAGCTTTATTTAAATCATATTTACTTTCTGCCTCATCTAGATCACGACGATATTTATCCAATGTTTCACGTTTTTTCTGAATATCGTGTAGTTTTTCTTTTTCTGCTTCCCATTGTTGTCGCATGCCCTTAGATGACTCTTTTAACTTTGTTAATTCTTCGCGTAATTGCTCCAGACGTTTTTTACTTGCCTCGTCCTTTTCCTTACGCAATGCCTGTTCCTCAATTTCAAGCTGCATAATACGACGTGTGACTGCGTCTAATTCCTGTGGCATTGAATCAATTTCTGTACGAATCATTGCACAAGCCTCATCAATTAAATCAATGGCCTTATCAGGTAAAAATCGTTCTGTAATATAGCGATTGGATAGCTCTGCTGCCGCAACAATTGCTCTGTCATGAATACGTACTGCGTGATGTAATTCAAAGCGTTCCTTTAAACCACGTAAAATGGATACCGTATCCTCTATAGATGGCTCACGCACTAGTACTTGCTGGAATCGACGTTCTAAGGCAGGATCCTTTTCAATATACATACGATATTCGTCTAAGGTAGTAGCACCAATACAGTGTAATTCACCACGTGCTAGCATAGGTTTTAGCATATTTCCTGCATCCATAGCGCCATCTGTTTTTCCTGCGCCTACGATCGTATGAATTTCATCAATAAATAGAATGATTTGTCCTTCTGATTCTTTTACTTCTTTTAGCACACCTTTTAAGCGTTCTTCAAATTGTCCACGATAACTTGCACCAGCGATTAACGCACTCATATCTAATTCATATAATACACATTCCTTCAAGCCTTCTGGTACATCACCTTTAACAATACGCTGTGCTAAACCTTCCACAATTGCCGTTTTACCAACTCCTGGTTCACCGATTAATACAGGATTATTTTTTGTTTTACGTGTTAGAATACGAATTACATTTCGAATTTCTTCATCACGCCCGATAACAGGATCCATCTTGCCGTTTTTTACTTCTTCAATTAAATTGCGTCCAAATTGTTCTAATGGTTTTTTATTGTCTGTTTGTTGAAATTGCATAGCTAGCACTCCTTTTTTTCATATTTCTCATTATTTATATACCCATTCTTATTCATTAGAAAAAAGTTTGACCTTTTTTGACTAACTTTATTTTACATCACTCGACAATGCTTAGCAAAGAAATCGCCCTAAAATTTTTTCACTTATTATGGAAGTTTACGTTATAATAATGGTATGTTTCTATGTTTTAGTATCGAAATCCACTATCCTTTTGTAATAATCGCCATTTATTACAAAAAGAAAGCGATGTGTTGGAGATATGGTTTTAATGGATAATATGTTTGAAAAAATTAAAGATCTTTTTCAAAACCACGGTGTTTTTATCAAAGTGAATAAAGGAAATAAAATTTTTCTAGAGGGTGAACGGGCAAAAGAAATTTATTACATCCAATCAGGAGTTATTTCGATTAGCCAAGAATCCGAGACGGGTAAGGAATTAACCATTCGTATTTGTGGCCCTGACAGCATAATAGGAGAAGGTTCGTTATTTTGTAATCTCGTCTATAATTCGATGACTGCCAAAGTTTTAGAACCCTCTACGTTGTATGTTTTGAGTCGTAAATCTTTGGAGCATTTATTAGAAGAGCAGCCGACAGTTATGGTGGAATACATGAAGTGGCTACAAACAGAAAACTTAAAGCATCAGAGTCGTTTGCGCGATTTAGTGTTAAACGGTAAAAAAGGTGCTCTATTTTCAACGCTCATTCGGCTGTCCAATACGTATGGTAAACCTGTAGAAAATGACTCGATTTTTATTGATTTTCAGCTAACAAATACAGAAATTGCAAATTTGTGTGCGACAAGTCGGGAAATGATTAATCGTATGCTGAATGATTTAAAAAAACATGAGATTATCACTTTTGATAAAGGATTTATTACCATTCATGATTTACAATTTTTAAAAAATGAAATTGCCTGTGAAAATTGTCCATTACAAATATGCCGTATCGATTAGTTTCGTTACAAGCAAAAACCCTGCTTATTTTTCAATAAGCAGGGTTTTAAATAAGCCATTTTAACGTACGCCCAATGCCATTTTGGCATAGCGTGACATTTTATCTTTCGACCACGGTGGATTCCATACAATATTAACATTTGTACTTTTTACTTCAGGAAGTTCACCTAACGCTGTATTCACTTGATCCACAATGACTGGACCAAGTGGGCAGCCCATAGAAGTTAGTGTCATCGTAACAGTTGCAACACCTTCATCATCTAATTCCACATCATATACTAAACCTAAGTTGACGATATCAATGCCAAGCTCAGGATCAATTACGTTTTCTAAAGCACCTAACATGCTATCTTTCATATCCTGATCCATTTGTATTTCTCCTTCCATCATAGTGTTAACCTTATCATAGCAGATGCATCCTGTTATGCCAAATGCTGTGCAAGCCATGCTGTAGCTGCTAGCATACCGTCACGCGGTACAGCATGTCCAGCCCTTTTGTTCACCATAAACTTTAAATATTCAGGGTTTGCTTCATAGTATTCCCGTAATGTTTCATAAAATTTATACGTTTCGTGAAACGGAACTGTTTTATCTAATTCTCCATGCCAAAAGAACACAGGGCGACCCGCGAATTTTTCTGGTGTTAAACTGACATCATATTTAGCAAGGGCTTCATTAATTTTTTCAACGTCTTTCTCTGACATTGGCCAATTAACTCCACTTTTAGAAAATTGTTGCAATTGGTATTCACCCAGTTTAATAAAACCAGGTGCACCCATGCATATTGCAGCAGTTTGTATCCAATCATAAAGTTTCAGACAGCCTGATGTCACGATGCCACCCATTGAAGTGCCTCCTATGCCAATTTTATGACTAGCTAATAAATTTTTATTCTTTAATTCATCATATAATTGTTGTACTTCATGAATAGAATTTAAAACAATGTCCCAAAAATTTAAATTCATTTGCATTTCCGTTAGGCCTTCGCTACGTTCACCATGAAATTTTGCATCTGGCAATAGGACACGCACCCCTTCATGCACCAATTGGTATGCATAGTGTAAGTTATGTTCTTTTGCACTCATAAAGCCATGTAAAAAAATGACTACCGGGGTTTCTTCATTCATATTGTCTGTATGTATATGTAATAAAGGAATATTTCCCCACACTTCTTTTTCTACAAACATTATTGTCACTCCCAACTATTCTCTCATCTTTATGTTAGCAAACTTTTTTCACTGTGACAAAATTTTGACGAATGTAAGACAAAGAGATACTATTCAAACTATAGGAAAGGGGCAACGAGCTATGAAACCGCATTTAATCGTATTAGACTTAGATGGAACTTTATTAACAGATCAACAGCAAATTTCTGCAAAAACGAAAAAAACATTATTGCAGGCTAAGGAACAAGGGCATCAAGTGATGATTGCGACGGGACGTCCATACCGTGCAAGCGATCTTTATTATCATGAACTTGGGCTCACTACACCCATTGTTAATTTTAATGGCGCATATGTGCATCATCCTAAAAATGTCTCTTGGCAACATATGCACACACCAATTGATTTAAGTGTCGTACATGATGTCGTTGATTCTATTAACAGTTATGAATACGAAAATATTATCGCTGAGGTAAAAGATGATATTTATGTCCACACAGAAGACGATCGTATTTTAAATATTTTTAATATGGGTAATCCAAAAATTACACTTGGGGATTTATACACACACCTCCTGGATAATCCCACAAGTTTATTAATTCAGGCAAATGAAGCGAATTCAGTTATTATACGTGATCATTTGCAGGCTGTGCACGCAGAAGTCATTGAACATCGTCGATGGGGCGCGCCACTTCATATTATTGAAATTGTGCGTCGCGGCTTAAATAAAGCTGTGGGTATTGCACATGTGGCAAAAGATTTAGGTATTCCTCGTGAGCGCATCATCGCATTTGGTGATGAAGACAATGATTTAGAAATGATTGAATATGCTGGACTTGGTGTAGCGATGGGGAACGGTATTTCAAGTCTTAAAAACATTGCCAATGAAATTACGACAACGAATAATGATGATGGAATTGCAAAAATACTCATTGAACGCTTGAAATTATCATAGTTAAGTAGTAAGTTCAAGTTAACATTCCATTTTTACCAGTTTAACTTTATTCAGTGGTACCCCTTCTATTTATCTAAAGTGAGTATCTACTGAAGAAAGTTAAAAAGCTTTAAAAGTAAGTTGAAATTAGGGGGACAAGAGAATGAAGATTTTTACGGATAGTGGATGTGATCTACCAAAATCTTACTATGAAGAAAATGATGTCGTGCTACTCCCTTTACGAGTGCAATTGAACAACAAAGAATATGAAGATGTGATTTCAATTGATTCCAAAGAGATCTATGATGCAATACGCCAAGGTGCTCAGCCAAAAACATCACAAGTGTCACCTGAGCTCTTTTTGAAGCATTTTGAGGAGTTAGCCAAAAATGATGAAGAAGGTATTTATATCGCGTTTTCATCAGAATTATCAGGCACATATAGTACTGCTCAAATGATTCGCAATCAGGTACTTGAGCAGTATCCTTCCTTAAAATTAGTCATTATCGACTCTAAATGCGCATCACTAGGACATGGCCTTGTCGTGGAAGAAGCTGTTCGACTGCGAAATATAGGAGTATCTCTAGAAGATATGGCCTCTAAAATAAATACCCTTGCACCTCAGGTTGAGCATTTATTTACAGTAGAAGACTTAGATTACCTTGCAAAAGGTGGTCGTGTATCAAAAGCAAGTGCATTTTTAGGCGGTCTTCTTAGCATTAAGCCTATTTTAAATGTAGAAGATGGCAAACTTGTACCGATTGAGAAGTCGCGCGGTCGAAAAAAAGCACTTAATCGTATGTTAGATTTAATGCAGGAGCGTGGTGGCAGCTTTACAAATAAAATTGTAGGTATTAGCCATAGTGACGACGCTGCCTTTGCGAATGAAGCAAAAGCCTCTATACAGGAGCGTTTTTCACCCCAAGCTGTGCAAATTACCATGATAGGTTCCGCGATCGGCTCACATGTCGGACCTGGCACTATTGCGATTTTCTTCACAAATAAAAGCTTTGAAGGTTAATAAAAAGCATGCTAGGATGTCTCCTGGCATGCTTTTTTGTCGTGTTATTATTAGTGGACGTCTTGCTCCTGACGACGAACTTTCCCTCGTTTAATGATGATGACAACAAAGCCAATAAAGATCACCCATACTAAGCCAAGAGCCACCATATAAGGCGTGTTTAAGCCTTCATCATTGCGAACTTGATAAATTTCAACCATTTCTCGGTCTAAAATAACAGGATAGACTTCTTTTTCATTTATGCGAACTTTTTCCTCATGTAAAATACCGTTCAGCATCTTCCCTTCACCAAGTTGTTCAGGTGTTAAGTCGACGCGTTGTGTTTTACCAGTATTATTAACCATGATTACCCACTTTTCTTCGTCAGAAGAACGTGTAAAGACAAGAAGGCCATTTTCATTTGTAATGACTTCAAAATCACCATTACGTAAAGTAGCTGATTGATTACGTAAAGATTGAACATTTTTAATATAATCAATCAGTTCTTCGTCTGTTTTAAAGTTATAAAGCTGGTGTGTATCTGGTTTTGCTTCCCCATTCATAGCAATTTCTGTCCCGTATTGTACGACAGGAATTCCTGGTAGCATAAATAAAGCACCCATCGCCATTTTTAAGCGGGTAGGTGGGAACATATTTTCATTAGCAGAGTCAAATGTAAAACGATGAGTTTCAAGTGAATCCACCATAATTTGTGTCGGTTTTTCTCCTGTGAAAGGTTCCATTAATTTTGAAGAATCCATATCCACGTTTTTAAATATATTACGATAGATATCTGCCGTTACAGGTGAGAAAGTTGCATCAAAATCAGCATCGCTTTCTTCATTTGCTATCACATAAAGTGATGTTTTTGTCTCTTTTAATGCAGCTATTACTGCATTGATAAACGCTGTATCAGCCCCTGCGATATTTGTTAAACGAATACCACCGATGTCATATGTAGAAACAAATTCAGTTACTGCTTGAATAAGTGCTTCTTGCACATCCTTATTCGATAAATCCCACTGTACTTGTCCATCATTGGTAGATGCAATCCAATCCGCTTTCGATGCATCCTTTGCCCACTCATGATTTGGACTCACATTTGTAAGTGGAAAATCCACCATAATGGACATATTTTTAGCTTTGTAGGCCTCTACAATACTTTGGAATTCTTCCGTTGTTCCAAAATGACGTTCAATTGTAGTATAACTTGTGGGCATTGATCCATCATACTTCTCTGTAGAAAAAATAGGCCCAATGGAAACAATTGTATAGCCCATCTCACCGATAAATTTCAGTTTATCCTGTAAACCTGTAAAATCGCCCCCCGCAAATTTCGAAGGATCCTGCGTATTTGTATCAAAATCGTTTGTGCCCGAGCCATTAAAGAAACGGTCAACGAGTAAATCATAGATGCTTTCTTCTGCTATTGTTCTAGTCGCTGATTCATCCGCATGTGCTACTGGTATAGTACTTACGAATGAAGTTGCTAATAAAAGTGATGCAGCCGTCGCACTTATCCACTTCTTAAATTTCACTGTTATTCCCTCTCTTTCAAACCAATCAACGTCATTTTACCAAATAACTCTGTCACGTCGCTATCTTTTCCAAAGATTTTGCGTAAAAGCGAATAAATTACGACAAAAAGGTGTCAATTCCGTCTTCCGTTTTCGTTTACAAAATAAAAGCCGTGAAGCAACTACTTCACGACTTTTAAATCATTATGCTAAGAAATCTTGACCCATTGGCAGTTTGAATCCTAGGAACAAAGTGATTAATAGGAATACTGCAAATAAAATCCAAAACATAGCTGTTGGTTTATTTTTCTTTTGACGCACTAATACCATTTCCATCATGCCAATTACAAGTATGCCACCTAAGAACTTAAATCCGTAAAGCATACCTTTACCATAGTCCATTGCCTCGATAAATAATGCCCCACCTGTGATGATTATTAGTACATAAAACAGACGTAATGTCATATGTAAGCCTTTTGATTGCTTGCCCATTAGTGCCGCAATTAAAAAGATGACAATACCTACTACCCACGTAGTAATATGCAAATGCGTTTGGCTAGTTAAAAAACTCATGTTTGTCCCCCTCATTCTTTTTCTATCAAACTCTATCCTACCATGCGATGGAAAGGGTTTCAAATATTACAATAGTGTTCACACAATTTACATCATTTAAAACTTGGAATCCTTGCATCTCATAGTTTTTACTTCTGTTACTATGCCTTAAAGCAGTAAAAAAACCCGCGGAGTATAGACTCTCGCGGATTGATATCATCATTATTCAAAATGGTTGACTAAAGTACCAATTCCTTGAATAGATACTTTTACTGTATCTCCAGCTTTTAAGAATTGCGGCGGGTTCATCCCTTTGCCAACACCAGCTGGCGTACCTGTTAAAATCACATCTCCTGGCTCTAATGTTACATGCTGAGATAGGATGGATACTAACGTTTCAACAGAGAACATCATATCTTTCGTAGAGCCATTTTGACGTACTTCATCATTGACCTTTGTCACTACTGTTAAGTCTTGTGGATTTGGGATCTCATCCTTTGTCACAAGGTATGGTCCAAGAGGGCAAGTACCATCCAAGCTTTTACCCAAGAAGAATTGTTTATGTTTCTCTTGTAAATCACGAGCTGTTACATCATTGGCAATTGTATAACCAAATACGTAATCAAACGCTAAGTTTTTAGGAATGTTTTTGCCACGTTTACCAATAACAATAGCTAGCTCACCTTCATAATCCATTTTTGAAGAAAGATCTGCATGAATGGAAATTGTTTGTCCATCTGCAGCAATTGCAGTTGGTGATTTTGTGAATACCATTAAATCCGTTGGTGCTGCCTCTGCGCCCATTTCCTTTGCATGTTCATCATAGTTTTTACCAATACACATAATATTTTTAGGGGTACGTGGAATTGGTGAAAGCCATTCGATCTCTGTAAATTCACGTTTAAAACTATTAGCATTATCTGATTTTTCTGCTGCTTCTACTAATTTACGAATCTGTTCCACAAAATCAAAGCCTAAAGCAATGCCATCCACGATTGAACTTGAAAAAGAAGGGAGAACTTGAAGTTCACTTTGAATAGCGAGTACATCCCATACCGCTTCTTCTTTTTTTACTTTTGGTCCAAAGCTTACATGTCCACCTAATTTGAATGATAAAATTTTCATGATTGAAAGAGCTCCTTCTTTTTTCTACATAATACAACAATATGATAGAAATTACCTCATTTTTGCGACAACATTTTTATAAGTTGTTATATCTTCATAAAATATGCATGTAAAGAGGAATATATTAACGCACTTCTATTTTTTGCTTATATGTTAATTTACGCCATATTGTCTCTAACGGCCCTTGTTTCCACTTAGATAACCAAATTTCTGCTATGATCATTTGCACAACAATAATGCCGACAGCAATTAATACCCCTGTTTCTACACTTACTTTACCATACCAACCAAAGCCAAATTGGTAGAATAAACAAGTACCTATAATAGATTGAAGAATATACATCGTTAAGGACATGCGTCCGATTTTAGCAAAAGGACTAAGTAGTTTTGGCATTATTGGCACTAAGCAAAGTAACACAATGACCCCAATATAGCCCACCGATAGAACTGGGCCCCCTATGTATACCTTTAAATAATCTAGTAAATATGTTCTTGTAAACATAATAGATAAGCTTTTTATACCAATACCGATGACCAATCCAGCAATTGCAAACGTCAGCCAGAGCCACTTCAATTCTTTAGCCCGTTCTACTAAACGCCATTTAGAGGCAGCGGCACCTATTAACATATACGGTAAAATCGTGAACAGTGCAACAAACCACATCTCGATGCCTGCCTGCGTCGATAAATCTGTTAAGCGTTGCATAAAGGCATCTACCCAGTTTCCTGTCCCATAAGCCGTGATGGCCTTCTCTACTGAAACGATATCTAAGTAATCATCTACTTTTGTGTTAAAATTTACAATCCCTACTACAAAGAGCATAAAAGCTTGCATCAAGCCATTAATAATTAAAGCACTCGCTAATAGCCAGATGGGACTCAATCGTAGTAAAAGCACTAAGAAAACGCCACAAAATGCATACATCATTAATATGTCGCCCCACCAAATTAGCACAGCATGGATAAAACCAAAGGCAAACAGGATGGACAGTCTACGAAGCCCCAGCGTATAAAAGTTTTGGTCACGACTTTGTGCCTTTTGCCACTGCATGGCTAGCCCATAACCAAATAGCATGGCAAAAAGCGGGTAAAAGCTACCTTGCACATAAATATCAATATTTTTCTGCCAAACAATATCCGATGGGGTTGTAAACCATGATGCCAAATCAATATGCGGCATTGGCAAATAAAAGGTATACATATTTACAAGTAAGATACCTACTAAACTAATACCTCGTAAAATATCTAATGTTGCTATGCGTTCCTGCAACATTGTTGGTTTTAACTCCACAAAATAGCCTCCTCTTAACTAGCAGCTATGGTGAAAGCAGGGCAAGAAAAAACTTTGCCCTACTTTGCCCGTAACAAGTTCTTTATGCATGTATTGTCTGTTCATTATCGAATAAAAATAATACTTTATCGCTCACCTTGATGTGTAAAATAGATTCAATGGCTTCGCTATAAACACGAAGCTGTACGGCATAACGACCTAGTATTTCCTTTGACAGGGCTGGCTCCTGCGCAAAATGAGATTGTATATGATCCGTTTTATAATCCAACAAGACCCAATTACCGTATTCATCCTCAAATAGGCAGTCAATGATCCCTTGCACAATTTGAGCATCACCATCTTCATCGATTCTACTAATTGTAAACGGCATTTCTCTACGTATCTGCCTTGCGCGTTGAAAGCGTTGCCCTATTTCTGTCTCAAAAAAACGATAAATTTTCGTCTGCGGAACTACTTTGCCCTCCGCCTCTGTTAAAAGCTGTCTTGCCACTAAATCCTCCACAAAGTCCCCTACAGCATCGATATGACTAAAGCCATATTGAGGAACATGCTGCATCACTGTGTGCACAGCTGTACCAATTTCAGCACCAGTTAGCTGTTGCTCCTGTAAAAAAGCGGGTCGAGGTGCAATGGACGAAGCCTTTTGCTTGATAGGAGAGGCAAAATAAAATTCAGGTTCCTCCTGGCGCTGTAAATTTTCTAATCGCTTTATTTCACTAACAGATGTTTTAGAGCGCTTTCTTGTAGATTTTTGATAGACATACTGCGCTTGAAAGCGGGTAGTGATTTCAGCCAGCAAGTCCTCATCCTCTTGCATCGCAAGCACTTGCTGTACTTCATCGCCCATCGCCTCTATCTCATATGAATAATGCTTTGTATCGATGGCTTGAACCCACCAATGTGATTGATCCTCCACTTCTTTATAAGATGTGCTTGCTACTGCTGCAAAATCTCCATGTCTTGCTACTGCTGGGCCAACCCAGTCCAAATAGCTATTAGCTCTTGCACGTAAATATTCTTGAAGCGGTGCATCCATTGGTAAACTTTGGGCGTCCTGCCAGTTGTCGCGTGTTTTCTCCCAGTTCTTCACTGAGCCTACTAAAATCAAACGCTCCTTCGCACGAGTCATCGCAACATATAAGACACGCATTTCTTCTGCACGCATCTCCAGTTCTTTTTTCTCCTTCAATGCTAAAAACGGTAACGATGTATAGGTGATACGATTTTCGGGATCAATGGCCTTAACAGCTAGTCCAAAATCTTGATCAAACAAATAGGGCTGATGAAAATCCATTTTATTAAACGGACGTCCCATTCCTGCAACAAAGACGACTGGATATTCTAAACCCTTGGAAGAGTGGATTGTCACCAGACGTACTACATCGTCCTTTTCGCCAATTGATTTGGCAGTACCTAAATCATCGCCACGCGTACGCATACGATCAATAAAGCGTAAAAAACGGAATAGTCCACGAAATGCCGTTTTTTCATACATTAACGCACGATCATGTAATACGCGTAGATTTGCTTGACGCTGTTTGCCATTCGGCATTGCCCCAACCATTTCATAATAATGTGTATCTAAATAAATTTTCCAAATTAAATCTGATAATGATCCACGACGTGCTAAATCACGCCAATTTTCAAAGGCCAGCATAAAGCGTTGCAACTTCTCAAATGTAGTGGTTTGCACACCATGTCCTTCACTACGAATAAATTGTCGTAAAGCATCATAAAAAGGTACCTTTTGATCGGCTAAACGAATTTTCGCCAGCTCATTTTCCGTTAAACCAACAAACGGTGCGCGCAGTACAGAGGCTAAGGGGATATCCTGATAGGGATTATCGACTACCTTCAGGACATTTAACATAATCATTACTTCAAGTGCGTCAAAATAGCCTTTAGAGGATTCTGCATAGAGTGGAATCCCTGCCAGCTTAAATTCCTCCACTAAGTCTGTTGACCATGTCATCGAACGCATTAAAATCACAATATCACTATACTTTAATGGGCGCTCTGTTTTTGTTTTCGTATCGTATACGGTTGTTCCATCTTCCATCATCTGACGTATACGATCGATAATAAATCGTGCCTCGTATTGTGATTTTTTTAATTCCTCTAGCTCCGTTGCCTCATTACCTAGTTCTTCCAGTTCTTCTGGTGTTTCCTCTTCCTGTGGTGGATGCAATATGACCAGCTCAACAGGTATTTCTTTATCATCATAGGGCGCAGCCGGCTTTAGTGACGCATTGTCATCATACAAAATCTCACCAACACGCTCACCCATAATTTGTGCAAAAACGTAGTTTGTAGCATTTAATACTTCTTTTCGACTTCGGAAGTTAGCGTTTAAATCAATTCGCATCCCCGTTACATCAGGTGACTCCAAGTATTCACTATATTTTCTCATAAAAAGCTTTGGCTCAGCTAATCGGAAACGGTAAATACTTTGTTTAACATCCCCAACCATAAAAAGGTTGCCATCTTGTTCTTCACCCGTTTTGACAAGCTGTAAGATGGTTTCCTGTAGCATATTGGTATCCTGATATTCATCCACAAGTACTTCTTTAAAACGCTTTTTCATATCTAGCGCAACCGGTGATGGATGAAGTGCACCATCTATCTCTACCGTTAAAATTTGAAGTGCATAATGCTCTAAATCTGAAAAGTCAATGATTCCCCGTTCTAACTTGGCTAGTCGAAATTGTTCACTAAATGTAGTGGTCAATCCAACTAGCGTAGTAATGGTCGGTGCCATTAACCTTATTTCCTCAAGTAGCCGTGCAGGCGTACGAACAAAATATGTCTCCTTGATTTTATTCATCATTTTTTTGGCTGCTTCTCGTTTTTTCTTCGCGAGCTCCTGTAGCTCTACATTAACTAGTGCATCCTTCGATACCCGCTTTAAGGTAGACCATTTTACCGTTGCAAAATAATCAAATAGCGCCTGCCATGTCCCACTTTGACTAATGCGAATACCTTCCTGAATCATAGCAAAATCTACCTCTGCCGTTTCTGCATAGGGTGCAGGTCCATCTGGCTGTAATGTAATTGCGCGCATTTCAGAAATTAACATAAACGCCTCTTCCAGGCTATGACGTACGGTTAATTTGACATATTGAGATAGCTCTAAATCATCGATTGTCACTTCCTCAGCTAATTCATATGCTTTCGGCAGGCTCCAAAGCCATTTTTGAGGCTCAGCATGGACACGAGACGTATCATAAAGTTTACTAATCAGCGTTTCGATGGCTTGATCATCACGATCTGAGGTAAAGCTATCGACAAGACGATAGATGGCTTGTACGTGAGCCTCATCCTCAGCATCGTAGGCATCTTCTAAAACTTCTGCTAAAACATCATCTCGCAATAATGCTATTTCTGCTTCATTGGCAATACGGAAGCCTGGGTCTATATCAAGTAAGTACGCATATTGCTTCACAATTGCTAAACAGAAGGAATGTAGCGTAGAAATTTGTGCTTTATTCACAAGACTTAGCTGCCGTCTTAAATGATTAGATGTTGGATTTTCTGCTATCGCCTTTTCTAATGCCTCAGACATACGATGGCGCATTTCAGCGGCTGAGGCATTTGTAAAGGTCACTACCAATAGTTCATCTACATTGATCGGGTTTTCAGTAGCAATGACTTTTTCAATCATACGATTGATCAGAACCGCTGTTTTCCCCGACCCTGCTGCAGCCGAAACGAGTGTATCTTGACCGCTAGCATAAATAGCCTTCCACTGATCGTCTGTCCATGTGACATCTACTGGCTTAACAGGAATTGTTTGTACCATGCTATTCTATCTCCTTCCGAATTTTATCGACAATATCATTCGGCTTTGCTTGCATTAATTGACGATAGTTTTGTTTACCATCTGATGGATCAAACTGGCAAACCGCAGCAAATTGACAATAATCACATGCCGTTTTGGCTTTTAATTTATAGGGGCTAATGGCCGTATCACCAGATAAGATACCATTCCCTGCCTCCTGATGTTTACGACGAACAAAATGCTGCAACTTTTTCATATCATTGACAGGAACTATACGCGATTGTGACTCAGACGGTGTCCCATCTTTTTTCATATAGACAGGAATGATTTTTGAATGTCCGCTACTTTCTTCCAATTGCTCGTCCATCGATAAAATCGCTTCAGCATTTTCAGATAGCAAACCTTTCATTTTATACTGCTTTAAACGATCCTCTTCTACTTCACTGTCCGTCAAATCTTTATCCAGCTTCAGCATCGGATTATGGACATGGACATACAGTACCCCTGCTGGCTCTGCTTCACCTGATAGCCAGTATGAACTATTTTCCATTGCCACATCTAAATACGTTAGGACCTGTAAGGATAATCCGTAATAAACCTCATTTAAATCAAGGTCACGAGCTGAGGATTTATAGTCGACAATCCGCAAATAAGAGCGGTCATCTATCGTTGCACTATCCACTCTATCAATACGTCCACGCATAAACATTTTCTTGCCACCAGTCAAATCAATCTCTAGTGGTGGTAGCTGTTCATGTTGTCCAGGACCAAACGACGCCTCAATTGCAATTGGTTTGAAGTGTGATACATTTGCATGCTGTGTCAGTGCTGTCATTGTACGCTCAACAATTCGAATTAGCTTACGCTGAATATAGCGATAGCGGGCACTGGATAATAGGATTTGATGGGAAAAGACTGGAACAATTTGTTCTACTGCTTGACGTGCTAATTGTTTAATTTGCTTTGTTGTTAAACGAATCCAAGATAATTGCTGACGATGTGTTTCCTCTGTAATCCACTTTAATGCCTCATGGAATAAGTCACCCATTGCAAACGTTTCTAGACGATACTCAGCTCGCTCTTCTAGACGTAGGCCATACGTAGTGAAATGAGAAAAAGGACATCTGAAGTATTTCTCAATTCGCGACACACTGGATGTTAGCTTCTGACCATATAATTCCTGTGTAATATAGGTTTCAAGTGGCTCAGCCTCATTTTTATGGGTAATTGGATAAAGTACGCGGTCGAAAATGAGTGCCCAATAAGGATCTTGTTTATAAAATCTTTGTAAAGCTAGCCATTCTGGAGCTAGTTCACGGCTATGTTCAGCTTGACGTAGCTGTACCATTAGATGTGCCAATGCAGTCCTTGGATGGCGTAAATATGGTAAAACATCTCCATCTAGTAATTCAATCGGGTCGATTACCACTCGTTCTATTGATACACCACTTAATAACCCAGCCTTTTTGTCATTTCCTATTATTTTCTTCATATAAAGTGAGGCTAGGAGTGCCTTGCCTTCCTCATCCGCCGTGGGATAGGTCATATACAATTTGTTAGATGGCGTTGTAATAGCACGATAGAACAAGAAATTTTCCTGTAATAAACGATTAGTAGAGGTAGGGGCAAGTTCATAGCCAATTTGACTAAACCATTCACGTTCGATATCTGACAACAAGCCCTCATACTCCATCCGAGTTGGATAAACACCATCATTCATTCCTATTACAAAAGCGACTTTGATATTGGATAAACGAGCTAAATCAACAGTAGCCACCATTACTTCATCAAGGGTTGGCGGAATTCTTGAAAATTCTAATGTATCAAAGCCTTCATCAAGAATTTTGGCTGCTTGCTCTACAGACATCTCCTGCTCACCAAACATATAAACGAATTGGTCCAGAACAGCAATCCATTCATTCCAAGCTTGTTCATGTTCACTTGCAGCTAATGCGTCACCTCGCTCTAGCTCACGGTCTTTCATGGCTTGTAGTTTATCATATACCTGTAATGACTCTATAAGTTCAAATAAAGCAGTCGCAATATCCCTGCCATTCTTGGCGCTATCAAGTTTGTCTTGTAAAAGTTTTAGAGGTTGGCGAATTTCATCTCGAATGGCCTCGATTTCTGCCTGCATTGCACGCTCTTCATCTGTTTGTACACGCGAATGGAATTCTAGACCTCGATATTTTTTATAAAACCAACGTGCCTCCTCAAACCATCGTTCACCATAGATGCCTTGTGCCAAGCAATAATTTTCTAATCGATCTGCTCGCTCACGCCAAATTGTTAGCTCCGCTTGTAATGGGAAAAACAAATCGGTTTTAACACTACGGAAAACTGGCTCATATTTCCAATTTGAGGTCATAACCTCCAAGGCTGAACGACTTAGCTCTATTAATGGATGATGTAGCATTGTTTTTTTTGTATTTGTAAAAATAGGAATTTCATATTGTTGGAAAATACTTGTAATAAGTGGATCATAGAGATCTGCTTGTCTATACAAAAGTACGATATCCTGATAGCGAAAACCGTCTTCTCTTGTCAGTTTTGTTATTTCCCGGGCAATCGCATGTATCTCTGCTCGACGATTGGATGCTTCAAGCACGGTTACATCTCCTGAAGTTTTTTTCGTTTGGGGCTCCAAATCAGCAAATTTTGCCTCCACATGCTGTAAATCTTTAGAATGAAATCTTTGAGTGTTATAAAAATGTAATGGTAATTCAACATCAATGCCCTCTTCTTTTGCCATATCATGAAGACGTTGATTCGTTAAGGCTGCTTCATGGAATAAAGCTTGTTCATCAAAGGCTT
This sequence comes from Lysinibacillus sp. 1 U-2021, assembly GCF_029916965.1. Classification (NCBI taxonomy): domain Bacteria; kingdom Bacillati; phylum Bacillota; class Bacilli; order Caryophanales; family Bacillaceae; genus Lysinibacillus; species Lysinibacillus sp. 1 U-2021. Next base: position 1,474,930 of record NZ_CP123966.1, on the reverse strand, counting down.
CATCCATATGATCAAAGGGAAGGACGACAGTTACTTGCTTCGTTACCTTCAACAATTCACGAACCAGTTCTAACTCTCGCACAGTGAAAGCGGTGAAACCATCAATATAAATGGTCGCTTGCTTCATCGTTTCTGCATATTTCAGGTGCTCCGTTAAAATCGGATAATAGCCCTCGCTGTCAACATACGTCGTACCAAGTCGTTCCTCTAGTGCCTGCAAAACAACATGTAAATCATTCGCTTTCGCCTGCAATGTATTTGGTGCATCTATAGCCTTTAACGATTCCGTTACCTCTGCCAAGACTGAGCTATTGACGCTATAGCGACTAAATTCTCTTAAAAGGGTTTCAATTTCCTCCGTAAAGCCACGTTTTCCTGCTGCTTGTCGAAATAAGGAAAACTCGCTTTTTTGTTCCTCCAAAAGCTTACGAATAAGCATTCGATAGCCATAGCCATTTACTTCTTTACGAGCAATACCTCCTGTTTCCTGTAAAACCAACCATGCTAAACGTTTAAACGTCATCACCTGTGCTCGAATCAAGCCTTGTAAACCATGCTTATTTGTCAGCTCATATTCCGTAGAATAAGACATTTGGTCAGGCACTATCATGAAAATCGGATGCCCCAATGGATCAGTCTTTAATTGCTCAACAATTTCCTGATGAATAAATGCCGATTTCCCTGTTCCCGAACGTCCTGAAACAATACGCAATGTCATTTGCTTTCCCCCTCCTCATTAACTTGCTGTTGCGAGTGTCTCTTTTAATGAAATAAAGATTTATACTTTTATTTGAGCGATTCTTTCACTGAATTGATTACTTCTCATCTATTTTGGAGCGGCTTCTCCAGACTATTGATCGCTTCTCATCTATGGTGAAGCAGTTTTCCCAGCCTACTAAAAACAACATAAATCATCTATCTTAAATTCTATCGAAAAAAACTAGTAAATACTATCTATCAACCTTCACCTACCTATAAAAAGGTTAATTTATTACACAAAAAAGCAGCCTCTTCAGATAATGAAAGAGGCTACAAATTTTTACTAACTGGCATGGTGATCCTGCTTTTTCGTCAAATTTCGCGCTTGCTTTAAATCTCTTTCTACACGGGCATTCAAACGCTTCTCTATCAACTTTCCAACCCACCATAAAATAACAATGGCCACAGCTGCAATTATCAATCTCACTGGGCTTGTCAAAAGCGATTTTAAATCATAGCCCAATACACTCATACCTAAAATCATGACAAACTTTCCTGCAAGCAAAACGATTAAGTAAAATTTTTTATGGATATGTGACAATCCCGCTACAATATTGACAATCACAGATGGTGTAAAAGGGAAGCAGAGGAGGACAAAAAGAGGGCTGATGCCATTCATATCCACCCATTTAATAAGCTTCTGTACTTTTTTACTACCTGTTAAAAATTTTAATCTTGGATGTTTGCCAAAATGACGCACAAGTAAGAAAACTGCATAGGAGCCAGCTACAGAGCCTAGCCAAGATAATAGAAATCCTAGCCATAAGCCGAATGCACTGGCATTCGCCACAACGAATACGACTAATGGTAGGAATGGTAAAAACGCCTCTAAAAACGGGAGCAGTAAACCAATGATTGGGCCGAACGTTCGATACTGTGCCGCAACCTGTTCAATATTTTCTACAGTAAACCATTCATTCAATATCGACACCTCTATTTATACTGTAAAATTAAATGAAAAATTGTTAACCCTTCTGAAGTATTGCGATATTCATGGGGTTGATGCCCTGAGAATACTAGTGTATCCCCTTCATCTAGTAATTCATGCATGTCTCCAGCAGAAATAACTGCTTGTCCTTTAATAACCATTACAGTTTCCTCTACCCCTTCTGTATGGGCTTCACTCCTACTAACTGCCCCTGGCTCCATTTCAACCTTATAAAACTCCCAGCCTCGCTCTGGATTATACGGAATTATAGAGTAAACACGATAGCGTCCCTCATCCTCATCGACATGTGGTACATCTTTACTGCTATAACGCATGTAATGGGCAGTTGGCGGCTGTAATAATGAAGAGAATGACATACGCATACCCGCTGCAATTTTCCAAATTGTTGAAACAGTCGGATTGGCCTCCCCTTTTTCGATTTGTGCAAGCTGTGCTTTACTGACACCTGTCGCTTTGGCCACATCATCGAGACTTAAATGACGTTGCTGTCTAATTTTCTTTAATTGAAATGCTAAATTTCGACTCATTTGTTCCATCTTTACTCACCAATTTCTATTGTTTATTTTATCAGACATATGTATACTTTAATAAACACCAAGAACTATCAAACAATTCCATCAATAGTATACATGGAAATTATCAAGAAAGGATGACCTATTTATGACAAGTACAACAGAGCTTCAACATGATGACACAACAAGCTCTTCCAATGACAGTTTTTTACAAGGCGTGAAAGATTGCGTGCCTACATTACTCGGTTATATTAGTATAGGACTTGCATTTGGGGTTGTAGGTTCCGCTTCAGGGTTATCTGTCCTTGAAATCGCGCTATTAACGATACTGATTTACGCAGGTTCTGCACAATTTATTTTTTGTGCACTACTTTTAACAAGTAGCCCTGCCTCTGCTATCATTGTAACCATTTTCGTAGTGAATCTACGCCATTTATTAATGAGTTTAACATTAGCACCTCACTTTACGCGCTACTCCATGCTTAGAAATGTTGGCTTTGGTACATTATTAACGGATGAAACCTTTGGTGTAGCCGTAACAAAGCAAATGCAAACAGGTAAATTATATGGTAAATGGATGGATGGGTTAAATATAACAGCCTATATCTTTTGGATTCTTTCCTGTGTTACGGGTGCCTTTTTAGGACAGTGGGTAGCAAATCCGGAAAAATGGGGTTTAGATTTTGCCTTGGTTGCCATGTTTGTTGCACTTTTAGTTTTGCAATTGAGCAGTGTTGGTAAAAGTAGAATCATGCATTATATCAAGTTAATTGGCTATATGGCGGTTATTATGTACGGTCTTTCTTATGTAGTCCCTTCACATGTGGCTGTACTACTGGCAACTGTGATTGTCGCAACAATTGGGGTGGTGACAGATAAATGACAACAACTTCTTATATGGTCTGGCTTATTATCGGCTGCGCACTTGTAACATGGCTACCGCGTGTCATTCCATTTATTTTTGTGCGTAGTGTAACACTACCTGATGTTGTGCTAAAATGGCTTAGTTTTATTCCTGTTTGTATATTAAGTGCTCTTGTCATTGAAAATTTAATAGATACTGAAAGCGGCAAAGTAGTGACACTTGATTGGCCAGTCTTTATTACATTTGTTCCTACTCTTATTATTGCCCTTGTCACAAAAAGCTTATCGATTACAGTAGTTGCAGGAGTAATCATTATGGCAGCCGTGCGATTTTTCATGTAAAAAGGTCAGTCCTATTGCCTGGACTGACCTTTCCTTATTTATTCATTTTACTTGCTAGCCAAAAGCCTACTGTTAATGAAAATGCATCGATAACGAAAATAATAGGTGGGGATGTATAGCCTGCATATACAGAGGCAGCAATAAGTGCAATGGCTAATAATAATGCAACATAGCGGTTATAGGTAATTCTAGTGAATAGTAATACCAATAAAGCTGGTATGAATAATGCTAGCATCATCTTCCCAAAAACGTCCATTATACTTCCCTCGGCTCAGCTAATAATAAGCCAATACGGTAATGATCATTGCTATAAATCACATGTTGTGTTAAACGTAATTCATTGTTTCTGTCTAAAACCTCTAGACGACAATGAGCTGCATTTAATTGCAGTGCTTCGTATAACTCATTTTCTGTAAAAATTGACACACCATTTACTTTGCGGATACATTCTCCTGCAAGTAAGCCCATCTTCTCAGCAGGTGAATCAGGAAGAACGGCTGCAATAATAGCACCCTTCGTACTTGGCGCAACTGCATAATGATCTGTTTTTTCCTGTTGTGCAAAGTAGATAGCAATTATAATCCGGATAACTACACCAACAGCAAGTGTAATGAAGCCAATCACTGGCTCAAAATATGCAGCCAATCCTCCTATTAAAATAAGCTGTCCAAGTAAAAAGACAGGTCGGCCAATTTTTGGATACATGTAAGCTGGTAATTCCTTTCTTGTCAGTTTAGTAAAGCCAATGACAAGTGGAAATAACACAAGTGCAAAGCTATTATGACCTATCGTAAACTGTGGCCAATATGGGAATATAGCCGAAATCGCATCACCAGGAATAACAAAGAAAATAGGTAATACCCATACATTTTTTGACCGATAGACAATTGCCTGCATACCCCGCTTCGTTTTCTCAATACAAGGTGTTGTAACCTTCATCGCCATACGTCGAATTAATAGCCCTTCTGCAATAACACAAAGGCCCGCAAGAATGGTAATTGTCACAATTGCGCCACTCTCTAAATGGACAGCCTCTACCGAAATTTTCCACCAGGAAAATGACCAATTGTAATAGGACATACCCCATATTGCAAGTGTGGCAATCCCCATTGTCAAAATAGGCGACATTGCATTCATGACAAACAAGATAAGTGCTACTATAGAAACTGCCGTTAAAATGATTAAAAATTCCTTTGGGACAGTTAGACCTGCTCCAATACTAATGATAGAAATAATCAGTGCATAGAGCCACCCATCTTTCCATTGTCCGATTAGCTCCGTCCAGCCCCAAATAATACGTCTATTAAAATATTTACGCTCCTGTTTTACTCGACGATAACCTAAAATAATAGCAAATATTATGAGTATATACAGTAATGGGTTGAGTAAAAAGCGGCCAATCGCTGTTACAATTTCTATTAATATCTCACTAACCATACGAACACCCGCCATTTCTATCTTGAATACTATGAATTTATTGTATCAAAGGACTACACGCTTGCGTAGTACAAACTCATAGAAAGCTTTGTATTATAGTATTTTTGTTCTGTCAGCAAGTTTTATTGGTCAATCGTATGCAGTAAAAAACTAGTGGCCATTTGGAATTGTTGATCATTTTGACGATCGGCTTTAAAATCCTTTAACGTTTCGTTTAAACTATTAAAGAAAGTCGTGTCCATATAAAATTCGTCCTCTGCTAGCTTTAATTTTTTCTGTTTACGATAAAGATTAACGGCTTCTGCGGTTGTTTCATCCAGATAGCCATCTAAACGATCGATTTGATAGCCTAGTTTCTGCAAGGCGTTTTGTGAATAGGAAATCTCTTCACTCATATCGCCCACTTTAAACTTACCTGTTAGTGGATGAAGTTGAAAAGCAAATAATTCATTTTGTTCGATCATTAAACTGGCTTCAATGCCCTGCCCATGAATCCATTCACGTTTTGGTGTTAGCCATTTGTTGGTTGATAATTTAAGCTCCCCGCCATTGGAAAGCTCCCAAGATTCTTGTACAGTCCCTTTTCCAAAGCTCTTAACTCCAACAAGTGAAGCGCGTCCCCAGCCTTTTAAAGCACCGCTCAATACTTCACTAGCAGATGCACTCCCTTGATTTTGCAAAACAACAATTGGAATTTTATTCATCGTTTCTATATATTTTTCATCAAAGCCTTTTGTTTGCGTTTTTAATGGTTCCATAGCACCTTCCGCATTTTGCATATATGCAAATACTTTGCCATTGTCCAATACTGTGCTCAGTAGCGCTGCGACGCTATGTAAATAACCACCTGGATTATCCCGTACATCGATGACAATTCCTTCCACATCTTTACGAAGTAATTTACTCGTTTCTGCCACCCATTCATTGGCGGTTTTTTCACCGAATAATGAGATCACTACATAGCCAATGGCTGTATCTTCTACCTTCACTACCTCACTAGTTACCGTTTTATTAGATATTGCTGCGCGCTCCATCGTCATCTTAATATGCTTATCTTCACTTGGACGATAGACAACAATGGTTACTTTCGTTCCCTTTTCACCTTGAATTAAATGCATTAATTCACTCATTGTTTTCCCATCTATCCGTACCCCATCAACTTGTACAATTTCATCGAGTGAACGCATGCCCGCTTTCTCTGCTGGTGACGAACGAACAGGTGACACAACGATAAACTTCCCTTTATTTTCTGTTAGTTCAATACCGATGCCTACCCGTTCCTCCGCTAGCATTTGCCGATGTTGCTCAGCCTCTTCCTTGGAGTAATACGTGCTATAAGGATCTTTAATGGCATCAGCCATCCCACGAAGAGCCCCCTCCACCAATGCATCCTTTTTTGTACTGTATACTGATTTTTCTTCAATGATTGTCATAGCCTCACCAATAGTATCAACCTCCGTAACAGGCTCCTTTTTATCGCCAATATTAAACCAATCAAAGTAAATACCACTGCCCACCACCAAACTACTAAGTAGGACTCCGACACCGGCTGTTAATTTGCGCAAATCTTCCCTCCTCCGTCTCTTTTACTGTATGACTCTATTTTTTCAAACATACAAAATTACCTTTCAAATTTGTTAAGAGAGAATATTTCACTTTACACATGCATGTTGGTTGTTGATTCGCATGGATATACCTTGGTTCATGAAAAATAAAAAAATCTGCTCGTTTCCACTATAGAAAACGAACAGATTTTTTATCAATCAATCTAGTGCATCTACATAATCATTTAACATATCCACGTCCATTGGTCCTCTGATGGCGCGTTGAATGAGACCCTTGGAATCAATAAAATAAGTGGTTGGAATCGTGATGACTTGATAATTCAAGCCAGCTTCATTGTCTGGGTCCAATAAAATAGGGAACGTTAGCTCGAAGCTATCTCTAAATGTCATCACTGTGTCCACTTTGGCATCAGCAGTCACATCACGTTCAGCTTCTGTTAAATTGACCGCTATAATTTCAACGTTTTTCTCTTTTGCATACTCATCATAGAAGCTTTGCATATGCGGCATTTCCGCCTTACAAGGTGGGCACCATGTCGCCCAGAAATTTAAAACGACTTTTTTTCCACGAAGATCACTTAACGTGATATCTTCCCCATCTAAGCTTGTTAAGGTGAAATCAGGCGGTATATCGCCTTTGCTTAAGCCGGTTTCTAGCTCCTCCATATCCTTACCTAGAGCCGATTTATCTATGGCACGTTCTTCGTCAATTTGTTGTTTTACATATGTACCAATCATCGCAACCACTAATAGCACAACGACCAGCAGTCCAATATTTTTTTTCATTTCTTACCTCCCACATTGATTCGTTCATGCTGTATAGTTAAGCCCAAACAAAGTAGTATGACACTGACACCTACAGCTGTTTGCCCTATACCAAGCGGCTGTAAGATAGCCACGATCAAATAGCTAATTGTATAGAGTATGAGAGCTTGTTTCACCGCTACTAATCTCCATAATATGACGAGCGTGACTACACTTAGCACAGCTAATGTTATAACTTCACTCGATGTGTTGTTGTCATTAAGTAGCACAGCAAGCATTTGATAAATGGATTGTGTTAGAATAATAGCCCAGCTACCAGCTACCATCTCTTGTTCCTCAAGCTGTATACTCTGTCGCTTTCTCAATATTTGCAAAGATGCTACGATGACACCGAGAAGAACACCCATTGTTCCGCCATTAAAATAAAGCAATGTAATTGGATTGTTTACTACTGTTTTGAAATCTGTCACAAGCAAACTTAACTTCCAAACAATAATAAAGGTGAAAATGGCATCACTATATAGCTCAGACCACTTTTTAGAAAATTGTAAGCGCAAGATAAGCCACACAATGAAAAAAGTAATTAGTAAAGCGACTGCAGTAGCTGGTAAAGTTAATGTTCGGATTGAGTACCACTCTGTATTTATCAATTCAACGAATCCTCCTCCGAAAGCATAGCATAGAACCTTTTTAAAAAAAGACTATTTCACACTGTTTTAAGAAAATCTTCAGAAATAACAATAATAAAAATACCCCACTAAGTATATATTCATCATAACATTATTTAGAATCTTATAATAGCGATGAAACTTTCAATCGAATATTTCGCAAAATGAGAAAAGGGAGGAGTTATACTTTCAAAGCGACTTAATTACTTGGGGAGTAAAAAGAACCTTATTAAATAACAAATAAGCTGATGTTGCCTATTAATTGGCTATTACTTATTCAAAAAGGGTTTATTGCCTATTAATGGGTAGACCTATAAGTGTGAATGGTGAAACATTCGATGAAATATTAAAAGCTATACACTAGAAAATGCTAGTGTATAGCTTTTATGCTTACAACGGAATATATTTCAGTGGATTTACACTGCCGACTGCTTGTCCTTTCCAAGGACCGATATGCACTTCAAAGTGTAAGTGTGGGCCAGTAGAGCGACCTGTACTACCCATGGCTGCAATTTGCTGACCTTGTGTTACTTCTTGTCCTACACTAACATTAAATGCACTTAAATGTGCATAAACAGTTGTGTAAATTTGTCCATCGATAGAGTGCGTCAGAATGACAACATTACCATACGAACTAAGTGGTGCTGCGTAAGAAACTACGCCATCTGCTGCTGCCCATATTGGTGTTCCTGTTGCATTTGCAAGGTCGACACCATAATGGAATTCAGGACCTGCTCCAAGATTTCGCCAACCATATGGTGATGTTAAGCGACCATTTGTTGGTTTAATCCAAGTTCCGTTTGATTGAGGCGCATGGACTGTACCACCAGATGATCCGCCATCATTGTTAGCAGCAGCTGCTGCCGCGGCCGCTGCAGCTGCTTTACGTTTCGCCTCTTGCTGACGCGCAATTTCAGCCAAACGATTTTGTTCAGCAATAATTTGATCTTGCAATTCCTGACTTACTTCCAAAGCCTCTGAGTATTCTTTTTCAAGTAATACCTTTTCTGATTTCAGCTTTTCTTGCTCTTTTTCTAATTGGTCGACTAGTTTATTTTTCTCAGTTTTTTGACTATCTAATGATGCTTTTAATCGTTCAAGCTCAGCTTTTTTACCCTCTAAGTTTTTACGTTTCTCTTCTACAATTTGCTTTTGCTCTTCTAATTTTTGTTTATCATCTTTTTGATCTTGAATAATTTGACGATCCGCTTCCAATAATGCATTAACTGCAGAGAAACGATCAATAAAGTCTACAAAACTATTAGAGCCTAGCAATACATCTAAATAACTAACAGAGCCCCCAGCTTGAATGGCACGTGCACGTTCTTGTAACAATAAATCGCGCTCTTCAATTTTATGCAAAAGCTCTTCAATAGAAGCTTCTAACTTTTTAATTTCCTCATTTGTTGCCCGAATATCTGCTTGTACTTTTTTAATATTACTATTAGTTTTGTCGATTTCAGCGTTCAATGCCTGAATTTGATCTAAGATTTGTTGTTGCTTTTCTTGATTAGCTGTAATTGCATTTGATTTATTGCTGATAGATGAATTTAACTGATTCTTCTTTGTCTCAACTTGTTTCTTTTCTTCTTTTAAATCCGATAGACTTGTTGCATATGCTGATGGAGTTTGGATAAAAAGAATTAGAGCAGATGCTACTGCAAGTGTTTTTAATGTGTTTTTCGCCTTACTTTTCACCGATTGAACTCCCCTTCGACTATTCTTTTCTTTTTCACAAATATCCGTTGTCCCTAAATTTTTAAAAACTTACGTACTGACATGAAACTTCCCCAAATACCGATCAGTACACCAATGAGTAACAGAAGACCGCTTACCTGATACACAAGTGGAGAAAAATCTAGTAATTGAACAAGCTCTCCTTGTAAACGTGGTGCAATAATTTTATATATATTGTGGTAAAGGGTTGTGACAACCGCAATCGGAATAATTGAACCTAAAATTCCAAGCCACATACCTTCTAATAAGAATGGGATACGCACGAATGAATTTGTAGCCCCTACAAGTTTCATAATTTCTATTTCATCACGACGAGCTATAATCGTTATACGAATTGTATTCGAAATTAAGAAAATTGCTGTAAATAATAACCCTAAAATAAGTACGATTCCTACATTACGACTAATATTTAAGAAGTTAAATAGTTTTTCAACTTTTCCTTCGCCATACATTACATCATATGTATACTCATATTTATCAATGGTTTTCGCAACTTTTGCTGTTTGCTGTGGATCAGCGGCTTTTACATAAATAACGTTACGTAAAGGGTTACTCTGTTCAAATAGTTTAAAATCATCACCGAAGTCTTTTACTAGCTTGGTTAACTCATCTTCCTTAGTGGAATACGTCATCTCGGAGACACCAGGCAATTTTTTGACTTTTTCGATGAGTGCTTTTTCCGCAGCTTCATCTGCTGTTTCATCAATTAACACTTTAATTTCGACATCGTTTTCTAAATCCGTTGCTACTTTATTTAAATTCATCATAATAAGCGCAAAAACACCTACTAGAATGAGCGTAACGGTAACGGCACTGACAGAGGCAATGGTCATCCAGCTATTTCGACCAAGTGATTTGATACTTTCCCGGAAGTGGCGCTTTACTGTACTAAATTTCATAGCCGTATTCACCTCCGTGTTCATCACGGACAATTAAGCCGCCTTCAATTGCAATAACACGACGACGAATCGTATTTACAATTTCACGGTTGTGGGTTGCCATTACAATCGTTGTCCCACGTGCATTAATTTCCTCAAATAAATTCATAATTTCCCATGATGTTTCAGGGTCAAGGTTCCCTGTAGGTTCATCTGCAATCACAACTTTTGGAACATTGACGATTGAACGAGCAATCGATACACGTTGCTGCTCTCCACCTGAAAGTTCATTTGGAAACATTCTCGCTTTATGCTTCAATCCAACTAGTTCTAGCACTTCCATAACCCGACGGCGGATTTCATCAGGCTTTTCCTCTATTACTTCAAGCGCAAACGCTACATTCTCATAAACATTTAAACGAGGTAGCAATTTGAAATCTTGGAAAACTACACCAAGTTGACGGCGCAAAAAAGGGACCTTCTTATTCTTTAAAGTTGCTAAATCAATACCATTTACAATTATTTGTCCTGATGTTGCTTTTTCTTCACGGTACATCAATTTAATAAATGTGGATTTCCCTGCCCCACTTGGGCCAACTACATACACAAATTCGCCTTGCTTTATATTAACGGAAATACCATTTGTCGCAACAACACCGTTTGGGTATTTCTTTGTCACATTTTTCATTTCTATCATGATTAAACCACCTAAAACTCTCATCTATGTAAGAGGTATTTCTTTTACTATTATAGCACTCTATTTCTGTTTTTTTATTACAGTTTCATTTCAATCCGTGGCAGTTCCTTCTATTTCATTCTTTCCTTGCCATTATCCTTAAGAATATGACAAAAATAAAACAAGATTCGCCTCTATATGCTAGGTCGAATCCTGTTTGAAAAGAAAAAGCATTCAAGCTTTAACTTGAATGCTCCTACTGTTAAATTTGTTGTTCATCTGTTGTTGTGTAGCGCACTAAAACAGCACCAGTTTTCGATTCACCTTCGATAAATAGGCGATTCGCATTTTCAACTTCTTTGTCGAAACGGACTACTTTGGATAAGAATTGATCTTGCGACTCTATTTTAGAAACATCCTGGATCCCCACATCCACTTTACCGAAATTCGTTACGACTTTACCGCTCAATGAAATTGTTCGTGGGACATACAATTCTACTGCCCCAGCAACTGTTTGCGCTTTAATTTTTGAAGAATTTGTCGAGCATGTTGTGACGACTACATGTCCATTGACAGACTTAGCTTCAACTTCATCCAATGCACCATCCAAATAAACACGTCCATTCAATGTTTCAGCCTCTAAATCCTTACCTCGAACATTCGTTAATTCAATGGAACCATTAGAAGAATCCACTTCAGCTTTTCCAAAATTAAACTTCGTTCCTTTAATGGCACCGTTTAACGTTTTCACTTTTAATTCTTCAAATTCTGTATCCTGTAATGAAACACTACCATTCATTAGACGAACAGATAATTTTTCAAGTTTATCCTTTGGTACTAGCACCTTCACATTCACTTGAACAAGCTTTAATTGGCTCAAAATACGAAGTGATTGCTCTTCCTCTTTCACAACAAATTGCTCTAAGAAGTGATTACGAGTTTCTTCTTCACTTTCGTTCATCAAAGGTGCCTTTACCTTGCAAATCACCTGAATCGTTTCTCCTTCACTGGATTCCAATGAGAAGTTACCATTAGGTAGTTCAGCGATAATATTGTCCACTTTGGCAGCAGCCACTTCTTCTGTATGGGTAAATTCAATTTTATCTCCAAATGGAGAAGCTACATCAAATTCCTTTACCTTTTTAACAGCCGTATTCATCATATCCATAAAAAGAGAACCGATTTGTGTTAAATCCTTACGAAAATCTTGCATTTCATCTTGGAAGTATTTCATAAAATCATCTTTTTTCTTGTCACCATCTTTTGATTTTTCTTCAAATAATGGCTCTTTTTCACTTGAAAAGGATTGCGTCTCTTTCGACACATCATTCATAACATGTTGAGTAGACTTGCCAGGTTGCTCTAATGCTTCTAATAATGTAATCGCCTCTTGTGCCGAAATTGTTCCTTTTTCTACAAGTTCTAAAATTCGTTGACGTTCATTTTGCATAAATAAATAGCCTCCCTCAGTTCGTTATACTATTTATACGATTCATCATGTGAAAAGTTTCACTGCAAAATTGAATAAATGGGGTCTTTTCATTCCAACATCGTCAGGCTTTTACCTATGAAGATTTTATTGCTCGTTTTTTAGATTAGTTGGATCACTTCTAACCTTTATTTGAGCGGGTTCTTCCCATTTTGGATTATTTTCAATCTGGATTGAGCGACTTTCTCCAATTTCCGATCACCTTTCAATCCAGATTAATCATTTCAGTTCGAATGTAAAATCCTTAAGATTTAGAAGCTTCTGCTAGCAATGCATCCATTCTCATACGATCACGTTCCAGAATTGGTTTTAAGTATTTGCCTGTATAGGAGCCAGCTACTTCTACTACCTCTTCAGGTGTACCAGTTGCAACAATCGTACCACCTTTGTCTCCACCTTCTGGACCTAAGTCAATGATATAATCAGCTGTTTTAATCACATCTAAGTTATGCTCAATAACTAATACCGAATCACCGTTTTCAACAAGTCGCTGCAACACGACAAGTAAACGAGCAATATCATCGGCATGTAATCCTGTTGTTGGTTCATCTAAAATATAAAAGGATTTCCCTGTTGAGCGTCGGTGTAATTCAGAGGCTAGTTTTACACGCTGTGCCTCACCACCCGATAAGGTTGTGGCTGGTTGCCCTAATTTCATATAGCCCAACCCAACATCAACAATCGTTTGTAGCTTACGCTGGATCTTTGGAATATTTTCAAAAAACACTACTGCATTCTCAATCGTCATATCGAGAATATCTGCAATACTCTTATCTTTATACTTCACTTCAAGTGTTTCACGGTTATAACGTTTGCCGTGACATACTTCACATGGTACATAAACATCAGGAAGGAAATGCATCTCAATTTTAATAATGCCGTCACCACGACATGCTTCACAGCGACCGCCCTTGACATTAAAGCTAAAGCGTCCTTTTTTATAGCCTCGTACCTTTGCTTCATTTGTTGCTGCAAAAACATCGCGAATATCGTCAAAAACACCTGTATAAGTTGCTGGATTTGAACGAGGTGTACGCCCAATTGGCGATTGGTCAATATCGATTACTTTTTCAAGCTCATCGATACCTGTCACTTCTTTATGCTCGCCAGGCTTAACCTTTGAACGATTGAGCTTCTGTGCCAAAGATTTATATAAAATTTCATTTATCAGTGTAGATTTCCCTGAACCAGACACGCCTGTCACTGCTACAAATAAGCCTAGTGGAACGTCTACTTTAACATTGCGTAAGTTATTTTCCTTGGCACCTTTAATAGACAGCTTTCGACCATTTGGTTGGCGTCTTTCTATTGGTAAAGGAATAAACTTTCTACCGCTTAAATATTGTCCAGTTAAGGATTTTGCATTATTCATAACTTCCTGCGGTGTTCCTGCTGCCACAATTTGACCGCCATGGACGCCTGCTCCAGGTCCTACATCGATGAGATAATCTGCTGCAAGCATCGTATCTTCATCATGCTCTACCACAATTAGCGTATTCCCAATGTCACGCATATTTTGTAACGTGCTAATCAGCCGATCATTATCACGCTGATGCAAACCAATCGAAGGCTCATCTAAAATATAGAGAACTCCCGTTAATCGTGAACCAATTTGCGTAGCAAGGCGAATACGTTGTGCCTCTCCACCAGATAATGTGCCTGCTGCACGACTCAATGTTAAATAGTCTAAACCAACATTCACAAGGAAGCCCAATCGTTCTTCGATTTCTCGTAAAACTAATCGAGCAATTTGCATATCCTTTTCAGTGAGATCAAGCTCTTTGAAGAATGTGTCTGCTTCCTGAATCGAATATTGTGTAACCTCACCGATATGTTTATCAGCTACTTTCACTGCTAGCGTTTCAGGCTTTAAACGATACCCTTTACATGAAGGGCAAGCCTGCTGTGCCATGTATTTTTCCATCTGCTCACGAACATAATCGGATGTCGTCTCTTTAAAACGTCGCTCAACATTGCGCACGACACCCTCAAATTCAATCATTTGATCTCGCACATTGCCAAACTCATTTTCATAATGGAAGTGTATCTTGTCTTTTCCAGAGCCATATAAAATCTTGTCCATTTTTTCCTTTGGCAAATCCTTCACAGGCATGTCCATTGGAATATCGTAATGATCACATACAGCTTTTAGTAATTGTGGGTAGTACTGCGAACTAGTTGGCTCCCATGGTGCGATGGCATGCTCTAACAAGGAACGATCCCAATCAGGCACCACTAAATCTAAATCCACCTCTTGTGTTGAACCTAAGCCATCACAACTTGGACAAGCACCAAACGGACTATTAAATGAAAACATACGAGGCTCTAACTCACCAATAGAAAAACCACATAATGGGCAGGCATGATGCTCACTAAATAGTAACTCTTCATGTTCCATCACATCGACAAGCACACGTCCATCCGCTAGACGTAAAGCCGTTTCTAAAGAATCACTCAGACGAGCAGCCATCCCTTCCTTCATAACAACACGGTCGACTACTACTTCGATGGAATGCTTTTTATTTTTATCAAGTTCGATAGCATCATCTAAATCACGCAATTCTCCATCAATTCGTACACGAACAAACCCCTGCTTTTTTAAATCTTCTAGCAGTTTAACATGGGTACCCTTACGTCCAGAAACCATTGGTGCAAGGAGCTGCATCTTAGTTCTCTCAGGATAGGTTAATAAACGATCCACCATTTGCTCAATTGTTTGTGAAGTGATTTCTATACCATGATTTGGACAGATTGGTTTACCAATGCGGGCATAAAGTAAACGTAGGTAATCATAGATTTCCGTTACCGTACCGACAGTAGATCGTGGGTTACGACTTGTCGTTTTTTGATCAATGGAAATAGCAGGCGATAAACCTTCTATCGCATCGACATCTGGCTTATCCATTTGTCCAAGAAATTGACGGGCATAGGCGGAAAGGGACTCAACGTAACGACGCTGGCCCTCCGCATAAATTGTGTCAAATGCTAAAGAAGACTTTCCGGAGCCCGATAATCCTGTTAAAACGACTAATTGGTCACGCGGAATTGTGACATTAATATTTTTTAAATTATGAGCACGTGCACCTTGCACGACGATTTCAGTATTTTTCACAAGTCATTCACCCTTCTACCTTCAATTCAAATATTGTATCTCGTAACTCAGCCGCACGTTCAAAATCAAGCGCTTTTGCTGCTTCCTTCATTTCGACTTCTAGAGAAGCCAAGAGCTGTTCTCTTTCCGCCTTTGTCAGCTTTTTGCCTTTTGTGGCCTTTGTTACATAGGATTCCTCTTCTTCTGCTACTTGTGTTGCGCGAATCACATCTGGGATTTTCTTAATGATCGTTTGAGGTGTTATGCCATGCTCCTCGTTATAAGCCATTTGTAACGCACGACGACGTTTCGTTTCATCAATTGCCTTTTTCATCGAGTCTGTTACATGGTCTGCATACATAATGACATGACCATTCGCGTTACGAGCAGCACGACCAATGGTTTGAATCAATGAACGCTCTGAACGTAAAAATCCTTCTTTATCAGCATCTAAAATGGCCACAAGGGACACTTCAGGAATATCAAGACCTTCACGCAATAAATTAATACCAATTAGCACATCATACGTTCCTTTGCGTAGCTCACGGATAATTTCAATACGCTCTAGTGTCTTAATTTCTGAATGTAGGTATTCTACTTTTAAGCCCATTTCCTTCAAGTAAGCCGATAAATCCTCAGACATTTTCTTCGTTAGCGTTGTCACTAAAACTCGCTCATCTCGCGCAATTCGATCTTGTATTTCATCAATTAAATTATCGATTTGCCCTTCGATAGGACGTACATCAATTAATGGATCTAATAATCCAGTTGGTCGGATAATTTGCTCTACCATTTCTGGTGTATGCTCCAGCTCATATGGACCAGGTGTGGCTGATACATAAATTGCTTGATGTACACGATTTTCATACTCTTCAAAACGCAAAGGACGGTTATCAAGTGCTGATGGCAAGCGGAAGCCGTGTTCTACGAGCACACCTTTACGCGCTTGGTCACCATTGTACATTCCTCGAACCTGTGGAAGTGTTACGTGACTTTCATCAACCACGAGTAAAAAATCTTCTGGGAAGTAATCTAGCAACGTATATGGAGTAGCACCTGCTTCACGCAATGTTAAATGACGTGAATAGTTTTCAATCCCAGAGCAAAAGCCCATTTCACGCATCATCTCTAAGTCATAACGTGTACGTTGTTCTAAACGTTGTGCCTCTAGTAATTTATCTTCTGCACGTAATAATGCAAGTCGTTCCTCTAATTCTTTTTCAATATTTTCAATCGCTTTACGCATTTTCTCTTCTCGTGTAACGAAGTGGGATGCTGGGAAAATAGCAACATGCTCTCGATCCGATAAAATCTCTCCCGTTAGTGCATCTACCTCACGGATACGATCGATTTCATCCCCAAAAAATTCCACACGAATACAATGCTCATCACGAGAGGCTGGGAAGATTTCCACTACATCTCCACGTACCCGAAATGTTCCGCGAGTAAAACTAACATCATTTCGCTCATACTGAACGTCTACAAGCTTGCGTAATAGCTGATTACGTTCAATTTCCATACCTGTACGAATGGAAACAACCATTTCTCGATATTCTTCGGGAGAACCTAAACCATAAATGCAGGACACAGATGCAATAATAATGACATCCTCACGCTCAAACAATGCAGAAGTAGCAGAGTGACGCAGCTTATCAATTTCATCGTTAATACTAGAGTCTTTTTCTATATAGGTATCTGTCTGCGGTACATAAGCTTCTGGTTGGTAGTAATCATAGTAGCTGACAAAATATTCAACAGCGTTATTCGGGAAGAATTCTTTAAATTCACTATACAACTGGCCAGCTAGTGTTTTATTGTGTGCCATGATTAGTGTTGGTTTTTTGACTTGCTGGATGACATTCGAAATGGTAAACGTCTTACCTGTTCCAGTAGCACCAAGCAATGTTTGATGACGTTTGCCTGCTTTCACACCCTCCACTAATTCCGCAATGGCCTGTGGCTGATCCCCGTTAGGCTGATATGGCGCTTGTAAATCAAATGTTTGCACTCATGTCCCCGTCCTTTCCTTCCAATTTGTACATATATTTTAGCATAGCAATATTAAAATTTCGAACATTTAACGAACGAATGTTTGTAAAAATTTTTTTCATCTCTAAAATTTTTATTACATAATAATAAGGTCCATTTAACTTGTTACTCTTATAATAGCCGTTTTATTAGATTTTCAAGCTTCATCGATGGATGAGATTTCCTTTTTGCTTCATGTGTAGCTCATACTCTCTCAGGAGCCTGGCTCTCCTCCTTTTATGAGCGGATTCTACTTTATCGGAGCGCTTTCGCTTTTTTATAAACAGAGGCTCAAACTTTTTGAATGACTTTCCTCATTCTATAAGCAAAACCACTTCTTCTAATCAAAACATACACTCTTTATATCCACTGCAACTATTTTCAAAAGCAAAAAAATCCCACTCTCCAATAGATATGGAGAGCGGGTTCGTCAATAGGATTCTTCTTCTGTTTGGAGTAAGGAAGTTAGTTCGGATGCGTATTGATAAAATGCGTTTTCATCTTTTTCATCGAGTGCTCTATCAATCAGAACCATGAGCTGCTCTTGCCGATGCATACGCTGGATACGATTTAAAAATAAATCTAAATAAATCTCGTTTAATAATTTCTCTGCCTCATCAACTTTTTTCGACTGACCAACGGCTTTCAGAAAATCGGTATACGAATAATATTTATCCAACGATCTCACCTCGATCCTTTTCTAAATTATATGAAAATTGAAATTAAAAAGCAATGCTTACGATTCGAAAATATCTTAGATTAGCTATTAATCAATTGATATTTAGAGCAAATTCTCTAGGCATTTCGTGCTTTTATGAACGATTTTCAACTATTTCATCCAATTTAAGAAAGTCATATTCTGTTTTACACTACCGTTATCACTAGAAAAAAGGAGGCACTCCCTATATGACAACTAACTTTGTAAACGGCTACTTAATGTCATTCAATACTTATTTGCTGCAACCTATTCAGCATGAATCCAAAGTCTTCACGCATGTTATTGATAAGCATAATGAGCTGATTGTTACACGCAAACCGATGCATGTCCTTCGAAAATCCTGTCTCTCATTAGGATCTACCTATGAAGCCGCAAAACAATCGGCTAAACGTTTTTTCGGCAATCAACACAAGCTACCAATCGTCGTGGCCTTTGATTACGGTTATCCCTGTATTTTTCTGCCAACTTATTCTCCCAGCTCCATTCATAATATATGGATAGGGCTTCATGCAATTATTAATATTACACCTAGTGAAATGGGGTGTATTGTAACGTTAAAAAATAATAAACAAATCGAACTACCTATTCGATATGCTTCCATTAGTAAACAATTTCTTAACGCTTCTATGCTGTATAAATATTACATGAGTGAACGAAAACAGCTTAGCCAAGATGCACCCTATCACCCACCCTTTTAACAAAAATTCCCCAAGAGCATCTCACTCTTGGGGAATTTGGGTATTAATTTATTTTTGAACGTAAATAGGCATTAATAAATGGATCTAAATCGCCATCCATCACTGCACCCACATTACCTGTTTCTTCATTTGTACGATGATCCTTCACCATTGAGTATGGGTGGAAGACATACGAACGAATTTGGGAGCCCCAGCCTATTTCTTTTTGTTCACCACGTATTTCATCTAATTGTGCCTGCTGTTTATCAAGTTCTAATTGATATAGCTTCCCTTTTAACATCGTCATCGCTTTTTCACGGTTTTTAATCTGGGAGCGCTCAGCTTGACATTGTACGATCGTACCAGTAGGAATATGCGTAATACGAACGGCAGAATCTGTCGTATTAATATGCTGACCACCTGCACCTGTAGCACGATACGTATCAATTTTTAAATCCTCTGTACGAATATCGATTTCAATATTGTCGTCAAACTCTGGCATAACATCACAGGAAACAAAAGACGTATGACGGCGGCCCGACGAATCGAATGGAGAAATACGTACTAGACGATGCACACCCTTTTCCGCTTGTAAATAACCGAAAGCATTGTGACCTTTAATCGACAATGTTACAGATTTAATTCCGGCTTCATCTCCTGGTAGATAGTCCACTGTTTCCACTTTAAATCCACGCTTCTCAGCCCATCGTGTATACATACGTAATAGCATTGAACCCCAGTCCTGTGATTCCGTACCACCAGCACCAGGATGCAGCTCTAAAATGGCATTGTTTTGATCGTATGGGCCACTTAGCAGTAATTGAAGCTCAAAATCAGCCATCTTTTGTTGGAATTCTGCTAGTTCTTTGCCTAGTTCTTCTTGTAATTCTTCGTCTGGTTCTTCACGTAAAAGTTCCAGTGTCATATCTAAATTTTCATGTGTTTCCACTAAATCTTTATATTCATTGACAATAGCTTTTAAGCCATTTCCTTCATTGATAATCACCTGAGCACCCTGCTGATCATCCCAAAAGCCTGGCTCTAGCATCATTTCATCTAGCTCCTGAATACGTGCCTCTTTGTTCTCTAAGTCAAAGAGACCCCCTAAAGTCCGCCAATTTTTTGGCTGTAGTGTCTAACACATTGCGTACATCTGCTAATTCAATCATCGTTAAATCCTCCGAACGTTAGTCATGGAGCTAACACTTTATTCATAAAGCCCCGTATCTTTTTATTATAACGTTTTTAGAAACGAAAACATACTATATAGCAGATGTTTTGTGCAATTAAGTCAACTATCCTGCGTCTCGTCCTCAAACATATTTTTGGCAAGACGTTGAAATACTTTCACACGGTCATACTGAACAAGTAAATATTTTGTTCGTTTCTCTAGTCTATATTTTAATAAAAAAGCTCTTTGTATCCGAGACTCTAACGCATTCACACTGACATCCACAATAAATTCCTTGCCATTCATAAAAGTAACCTTTGTCATCTTTTTATCCACAGCGACATAGTCATCTATATGATGGACAGCGAACCAGATACAGTCAGGATGTAGAGGAGACCTACTAGGGAACCATAAAATATTACAACGTTCGTGCACGACAATAGGATTTTTATTAAGCTTGCCTAGGATCATTTTTGAACCATCGAACGCTCCTCTTAAACTAGAACCAAAATAACGCAGATTAAAGTCCAATAATTTCGTTGGTGGTAGCGTAGATATATACTCATTATTTTTCTCAAACACCTGCGTACATAAATTTCCAAAGGAATCATACACAGGCATATACATCATTGTTTCACTATTCATAATATCTTTTTTATGCATCTATAGTCCCCCTTCATACATTTTATGTTGCTTCCAGTCAAAATAAAAAGGAATATACTAATCTACATTCCCGCTATTTTCAATGAGTAAGATTGCTTAAAAATTCCAATCTTCCTTAAGACTTAGTCTCACAATCAAAAATTCAGGATAATAATAGGATAAATAACTTGTACTAAATACCTATTATTACAGCTATTGTATACCCATATTTTTCAATTGTCTATAAATTCTGACTTTTTATACTAAAATTTCTTCATTTTTGAGTTATTTTAAAAAAGAAAAAATCACTTCAACACGTAGTTAAAATGATTTTTTCACCTAGATATTATTGAGCTGTGCCATGACAGTTTTTAAATTTCTTGCCGCTACCACATGGACATAAATCATTACGGCCAATGTTTTCAGCTTTACGTACTGGTTGCTTTTTCGGCGCAGAGCCACCTTCTTCTTTTGGATTAACAGCCTGCCCCTTCGCCACCTCTTCACGCTCCAGATTATTGCGGATTTCTGCTTTCATCGCATATTTCGCAACATCCTCGCGAATAGAGGCTACCATATCCTCAAACATTGCAAAGCCCTCTTGTTGATATTCACGAAGAGGATCGTTTTGACCATAAGCACGCAGATGGATACCTTGACGTAGTTGATCCATTGCATCAATATGATCAATCCATTTTGTATCGATTGATCGTAATAAAATAACCTTTTCAAACTCACGCATACGCTCTGGTGTCAGTTCTGCCTCTTTTTCATCATAACGAACATGAACAGCATCAGAGATTAACTGATTAATATCTTCAGCAGACTTGCCTTGGAAATCAGATACTTTAAGTTGACCTTCCTCTAAAAGATTAGCCGCTACAAAGTCTTCAATAGCCTTTAGGTTCCAATCCTTCTGTTCACCTTGAGTATACAGGCTAACAACATTATCGATTGTTTCTTGAATCATAGACTCAACAAGCACACGCATATTTTCTGTTTCAAGCACATCATAACGCTCTTTATAAATAATCTCACGTTGCTGACGTAATACATCGTCATATTGTAATAATCGTTTACGCGCATCAAAGTTATTACCTTCGACACGTTTCTGCGCTGATTCTACAGCTCTCGACACAACTTTAGATTGCAATGGCTGGGAATCATCCATACCTAACCGCATCATCATCGACTTCATATTATCAGAGCCAAAACGACGCATTAAATCATCCTCTAGGGATAGGTAGAATTGTGTAACCCCTGGATTCCCTTGACGACCAGAACGTCCACGAAGCTGATTATCAATACGACGTGATTCATGTCGCTCTGTACCGATTACCGCTAAACCGCCAATTTCAAGTACTCCTTCGCCAGGTTTAATATCTGTACCACGTCCAGCCATGTTTGTTGCAATTGTCACTGCACCCTTTGTACCAGCGTTCGCAATGATTTCAGCTTCTCGTTCATGGTTTTTCGCATTTAATACATTATGAGGAATTTTATGTTTATCCAATAATTTAGAAATGATTTCAGACGTTTCAATAGCAACTGTACCAACAAGAACAGGTTGACCAGCTCTATGACGCTCTGCGATATCAGCAGCAACTGCTTTATATTTCCCTTCCATCGTTGCAAAAATCAAGTCAGCACGATCATCACGAGCAATCGGTTTATTCGTCGGAATAGCGACAACATTCATATTGTAAATATTACGGAATTCCTCTTCCTCTGTTTTCGCTGTACCTGTCATCCCTGCAAGCTTTTGATACATGCGGAAGTAGTTTTGGAAGGTAATGGTCGCCATAGTCATCGATTCATTTTGAATCTCAACGCCTTCTTTAGCTTCAATTGCTTGGTGTAAGCCATCAGAATAACGACGACCCTTCATCAAACGACCAGTAAAGCCATCAACAATCACAATTTCGCCATCCTGCACAACATAATCGACATCATTATGCATACTAACATGCGCCTTTAATGATTGATTGATCGCATGATTTAAACGAACATGTGTCAAATCAAATAGATTATCGATGCCAAATGCTTTTTCTGCCTTTTCCACACCTGCATCTGTTAATGTAACACCTTTTGTTGACTCTTCATACGTATAGTCTGTCTCTGCATTTAACATACGTACAAACGCATTAGACTGTTTATAAAGCTGTGCTGATTTCCCAGCTTGACCCGAAATAATTAATGGCGTACGCGCTTCATCAATTAAGATCGAGTCCACCTCATCAATGACAGCATAGTGTAATGGACGTTGGACACGTTCCTCTTTGTAAAGCACCATGTTATCACGTAAGTAGTCAAATCCTAGTTCATTGTTTGTACTATACGTAATATCAGCCTCATATGCAGTTCGTTTTTCATCTTTTGAAAGGCTATTCAGATTAAGCCCAACAGATAAGCCTAAGAAATTATAAAGTTGTCCCATTTCAGCAGCATCACGACTCGCTAGGTATTCGTTGACTGTTACAACATGTACACCTTTACCAGTGATGGCATTTAAATAAACAGCCATTGTCGCTGTTAAAGTTTTACCTTCCCCGGTTTTCATCTCTGCGATATTCCCCTCATCAAGAGCAGCAGCCCCCATGATTTGAACGCGGAATGGGTACATCTCTAATACACGTTTTGCCGCTTCTCTACAAACAGCAAAAGCTTCGGCACGAATCGACTCTAAATGCTCACCCTCAGCATAACGCTTTTTAAATTCATCTGTTTTCGCTTGTAATTGATCATCTGAAAGCTGTTCCATTTGAGAAGCGAAACGCTCAACTTGGTCAGCGATTTTTTCTAATTTTTTTAGCTCACGTTTATTGAAATCAAATAATTTATTTAATAGGTTTGCCATGAATGTTTTTCACTTCCTATATAGATTCAACTTTCATTTTACCATTGTGTAACAGTTTCATGCAAACTGTCACCCCAGCTACATATGATTGTCATACCAAAAAAAGGCCCTCGCCATCGCGAGAGCCTTCGTCATCATGAAGTTTTAAGTTGTTTCAATTAAGCCATATTTTCCATCTTTACGTTTATATACAATATTTGTGCCGTTCGATTCAGCATCGGTAAAGACATAGAAATCATGTCCAAGCATATTCATTTGTAGAACTGCCTCTTCTTGATCCATCGGTTTTAAATCAAATTGCTTTGTACGAACAATTGAGTATTCTTCTTCCTCTGACACAGCATCAGCGGCTGCTTGAGTAGTAGCAAAATAAAGGCCTGCACCTTCACGCTCGCGGAATTTACGGTTTACTTTTGTTTTATGCTTGCGGATCTGACGCTCTAATTTATCAACAATTAGATCAACAGCAGCATACATATCATTATGACGCTCTTCAGCACGAAGAGTTAGGTTTTTCATTGGAATAGTGACTTCCACTTTCGTTTGTTTGTCATTGTAAACCTTTAAATTGACATTAGCGTTGGCATTAACATCTTCGTTAAAATAGCGTTCAACTTTATCGATTTTGTTCTCAACATACTCTCGAATAGCTGGAGTTACCTCAATATTTTCACCACGAATGTTAAAGTTTAACATGTAAACTCCTCCTTTATAACTGCTATACTATCTATTTCTACACAAGTGTGTGAAATTCCTCTAAAATCATTCTTTTTTTTACAAAAATTTTTATAAATTATTATTTTGTTTTTTCGCTTCTGCTGCTTCCTTTTTTCGTCGAAGCTTTAGTTCTTCAACAATCAAATCTTCCACGGGTCCTTGATTATTAAAATAGATGCCATATTGCTTGCCACTCCCAAATGGACGACTCCAAATCACTTCTCCATAAGCACGAACTTCTTGTGTATCAAGCACAAAATGGATATCTAATGGAGGAGGATTTATACCTAAATCCACTTCCGTAAACATCTTTAATCCACGTGGACTTATATCCAACAAGTCAGCCATAGCCGTTTGTCCATGATTGACCTTTCCATTCTCATAAATAGCAAAAGTTATTTGAATAGGCTCCTTAAATTTAAATCGGAAACCTTCTTGACGCTTAAAGATCATATTCCCACCCCAGTACTCTTTTAAACATGTTTATTGCTTTGATTATGCCATGATACCCAACTAACAGCCACAGGGAATAAGTAACATATTTTACCTTTGAATAGCCTAATTTATGACTATTTCATGATAATAACGATTTAACAAAAAAGAGACCATCACTTTCGATGGTCTCTAATTGTGTCTAAATTTGTCCGCTGTTTCCTTGACCAAATTGCTGTTGTCGATTAATGCGAATTACTTCCTTCCACGTATCGCGAAATTCCGTCACAAATCCTTCCACTTCTTCAATAATGGCTACATCATTTTGAATGTTGGCTTCTACTAAACGATGATTCATATATTCGTAAAGAGGTAGCATTTGTTTTGAAATCTCAATATCCATATTGAGTGTAGACATTAGTTCACTAATAATCGCCTGAGCTTTTTGAATGTTTGTATTTTTCTCTTGAATATTCTTATCTTGGATAGCTTGTTTCGCCTTATGCAAGAATTTCAAGCATCCATTATAAAGCATTAATGTCAGTTCGCCAGGTGAAGCTGTAGTCACACTATTTTGTTTATACGCGTTTTGTGCTGTTAAATTTGCTGCCAATAAAGGACAACTCCTTTGAAAGGTTACTTATTTACTAGTTTAAACCATTTTACGAAGAAAAGCTATTTACGTCTCAGCGTAATTTTGTCTGGTTTTTGAATTGTAAGATCACAATTCACTCCTTTTAAAATCCATGACATCTGCCATTCAGCTAGCAACTACTACCACGTTGATTGAAGATAAACGATTAATTTTTTTTGTCATAATACATGCCATCCATTACGCGAACATTTGAGTAAGGATTATAATATTGCTGTTCACTTTTCTTCGTTTTTTGTAGGTTTGCCATGTCTTGTTTAACTGCATCCATTACATCTGCTAAACGCTTTTTAATACCATTATCTAATTCTAGCAATGTTCGATGAATATGATTTTGTTCATCAAAATGAAATCCCTCATCCATTATGCCTTTAATAATCATACCACGCTTGTCCAACATGTTATTAATAGTGTTGATATATTCATCACGGTCTTCACCTTTAGGAGTTTCACCCAAATGCTTAAATAAATTTGCTGATGCTTGCAATAGTTGATCTATTTGCTGCATATTTTTCCCCTACCTTAATTAGAAGCCTCCGCCTTGCATAAACATACTAGACTGTTGATTTGCTTTGTTTATTGCTTGCTCCATAGCAGCGAATTGTTTCCAATATCGTTTTTCTATGTTTTCTAATTTCACTTTCCAAGCAGCAATTCTATCATCCACACCAATTAAGCTTTTACCGATTGAGTAATTTTGCTCTGTCATTGTTGTTTTACCAGCTTTTTTCTCAATTGTGGCTACAGAATTTTTAATGGACCCACGGAGCTTTTGGACAATCCCACCATTACCATTTTCTAAGGATTTTGTGAAAGTATCGGATACTGCTTGTGGATCTGCCGTAATTGCTGCACGTAATTTTTCTTCATCGATTTCTAATTTACCGCCTTCAAGATAGGATTTTGTAGTAGTTATACCCATCTCAGATAAAGTATCGAATAAGGCATTATTACTTCCACCCTTTTCATACATAATGCCACGCATACTTGACAATGCATTTCGTACAATTGGATCACTTCGAAGCATACCGCTTTTCGCTTTTTCTTCCCATTTCTCAATATCTTTTTCTTCCATATCAGCTTTTTGCTCTTCTGTTAACGGTAAGAAATCACGATATTTCTTCTCAGATGTTAAACTATTTAACGAAGCAACTAGACCATTATATGTTTCTACAAACTTTTTAATTTTATCTATCATTGCATCAGCATCTGTAGTGGCTGTCAATGTAATAGGTTTACTATCTGAATATTTATCTTTTAAAGTAACATTAAAGCCATTAATATCAAATGTATTTGAGCTACGTGTGATTTCAGCACCATTCACAGTTAATTTTGCATCTTGTCCACCTTTAGCTAATACATTTGCATAATTCGGGTCACTAGGATCGCTTGAGGTAAACCCTAATTTAGAAAATAATTCTTGACCAGTTTCTAGATATGCACTTACCCCCTCATGGTCACCATACTTGACACCTTTACCAGTCGCTTGTGTTGTCAACGAAAATTGCCCAGTCGCTTCATCGTAGAAAGCATTTAATCCAGTATCTTTATTTAACCCTGCGACAACACTTTCAATAGTGTCAGATGTTTTAAAGGTTTTTGTCACTTCTTTCATGCTACCATCATTTTGTAGCACCTTCATTTTTATATCAATTTTTCCATTTGCATCACCAGTAACACCAAGGCTTTTTAGAGTAGTTGTTTTTGCCCGATTTGATTCTGCCACTAGCCCTACTCTATTACCTGCCGTTGCGAGTTGATCGATTTTATCAATTTGTAAAGTACCAGATGCAGATGTGTTAGCAGTGACAGAAACAGCATCATGTGAAGAAGTCGCACTTTTTTTATAAAAATCTCGTTGTAACGTCATTTCATCTAATAAAAACTTATCAAATGATGCTAATTGTTTATTTACATCTCGATAAGCATCACGTTGCCATTCATATTTTTGCTTCTGTTGATACAGTTTATTTAACGGTGCCTTCTCTGCAGACATTAACTTTTCTACCAGACTGTCAATATCCATTCCTGAAGCTAATCCACCAATTCTTGTAACCATTATAAAAACCTCCAATATTTTCTATATTTTTTCGTCTATAATCATCCCTGCAAGTTTTTTCATTTCGTAAAAAGCATCAAGTAATTTTTCAGGAGGAATCTCTTTAATTACTTCCTCCGTCTCAGAGTTAACTAAACGTACGAAATACTTATTTAATCCTTCGTGTAATACAAATTTAGACTGTTTATGATCTAAATTTAAAAATTCACCAATAGAATCAATCGCTTTTTCAATATTTTCTTTTGTAACTTTTCTTGCGCCAGTCTCTTGTTGTTGATCTTGCTTCAAAACATCTGTTATTTGTTGAATCGGCTCTGCTGAATTCTGTTCAACATTACTTTGTGACACTGTCGAGATAGTTTTCATAGATGTATCTAAATTTTGAGTATTGATACGCATAATTACCTCCCATTTACTTTCATCTTAGTTACAATTAGTATCGGCTAAAAGATTGATAATTTCATAGTGATATTAGAAAATCAAGGAAAAATGGCTATTTTAGCTCTGTCTGCTATCACAGTTAGTAGAATAAAACATGCCATTACCTAAACAAAAAATGTCTCAAAATTATTTTGAGACATTTTTTCCTAATTTATTATTGATTGAACATCTTGAATAATCTTATCTATAGTAGATTGAACCTCATTAATGGTATTTTTACATACTCCCACATAAATTTTACATTTCGGTTCAGTCCCTGATGGTCTTATACATATCCAAGAGCCATCTTGTAATATATATTTTATGACGTCAGCCTTCGGTAGATGGAGTGGCTTTGTCGTACCATTTAGATAGGAGATACCCTTACTGTAATCCTCCATTGCAACAACAGGAGTATTACCAATTTCCTCGTATGGTGATATGCTAAGACGATTCATTATGCTCTTCATTTTTAATTGCCCATCCAAACCATCATATGTAAATGTTAATAATTTTTCACCGAAATAGCCAAATTGCTGATATAGGTGATTTAGTACCTCTATTAATGTTTGATTCTGTTTTTGGTAATATGATGCCATCTCTGCGGTTAGAAGTGCAATCTGCACTGCATCTTTATCCCTGACAAAACTTGCCGCTAAATATCCATAGCTTTCTTCGTAGCCAAATAAAAATGAATACTCACCAGTTGTCTCAAATTCTTCAATTTTCTCAGCTATAAACTTAAATCCAGTAAGCGTATTTATCGTTTGAACATTAAAACTTTTGGCGATTGCTGTCCCTAACTCAGATGTTACAATGGTTTTTAATATAACACCATTTTCAGGTAGTGTCCCCTCAAGTTTTCCTTTAGTAAGAATATAGTTTAATAAAAGTGCTCCTAGTTGATTACCTGTCAATAGCTGGTAATTGCCCTTCGTTGAAATTGCTACACCTAAACGATCTGCATCAGGGTCTGTCGCAAGGATTAGATGAGCACCGACTTGTTTGCCAAGAGTAATTCCCATTTCAAACGCTAACGCTTCTTCAGGGTTTGGATAACTCACCGTTGGAAAATTACCATCTTGTATAGCTTGTTCATTTACAATATGGACATTAGTGAACCCTGCTTCTGCTAATGCACGCTTTGTTGGTTCTAGACCTGCACCATGTAAAGGTGTATAAACTACGTTTAGATCTGCATTTTCATTCTTTTTCTTTACTAGTGTCTTTAAAGCTTCATTGTATGCATTATCTAAATCCTCTAAGATTTCTATGCAGAATTTCGATTCAAGTAACTCTTTTTTTGTAAAGGAGTGAATTGTAAATATATCATCCACCCTTTTCATATGTTCTATAATCTCATTAGCAAACTTTGGTGTTAGTTGTGCTCCATCCTGACCATACACTTTAAATCCATTATATTCTTTAGGATTATGACTTGCTGTAATAACTACCCCTGCATAAGCTGTTAAATAACGAACAGCAAAACTTAGCTCAGGGGTAGGTCTACTTTCTCGGAAAACATAGCTTTTAATACCATGTGTAGCTAAAACGCCAGCTGTCTCATATGCAAATTCTTTAGAAAAATGACGCGTATCATAAGCTATGACCACACCATTTTTTTTTGCAAGATCGCCTTGATCTTCAATTTGCCTGGCCAAACCTTCCGCAACTAATCGAATCGTATGAACGTTAATACGATTTGTTCCAGCTCCTAGTTTTCCTCTCATACCACCTGTTCCAAACGGAATATATTGATAAAAATGATCCTTTATCAATTGGTCATCATTAATAATCTTACTTAACTCTTCTTGATAACTACAATTAGCTTTGTGTAACCATTCCTCATATAATTCCTTATGCACGTACCTTCACCATATCTTCCTTTAATAACTCTAGCATTTTCTCTTTATATGCCTCCACACCTGGCTGATCGTATGGATTAACCTCTAGTAAGTTAGCACTAATCACACACGCCTTCATAAAGAACATCATTAAATAGCCAACATGATAAGCATCTAATTTTGGTAGTTCAATACGTATTACTGGTACGCCACCTTCTTCATGTGCTAATGCAACACCATCTTTAGAAGTTGAATTTATACTATTCATTGAACGCCCTGCTAAATAATTGAGACCATCTATATTATCTACTGAAAAAGGAATTTCAATATCGCCTTCGATAGTGTCAAAATGAATAAGCGTCTCAAACATAATTCGACTTCCATCCTGAATAAATTGCCCGATGGCATGTAAATCAGATGAATAATTTACAGTTGAAGGATATAATCCTTTGTGTTCCTTCCCTTCACTTTCCCCAAATAACTGTTTCCACCATTCATGTAATTTATTTAGTCTAGGTTCAAATGAAGCAAGAAGTTCAACAGAATAACCTTGTTTATATAAAGCATAGCGATTCCAAGCATAATCAATCGCACTATTCGATTCACTTGAAAAGTCCAACTCCGCTTGTCGTCCCCCACGAACAAATGCCTCTATATCAATGCCTGCAACAGCAATTGGTAGTAAGCCAACTGGAGTAAATACTGAATAACGTCCTCCTACATCAGACGGAATAACAAATTGGCGATATCCTTCTTTGTTTGCAATTTTCTTCAAAATACCTTTTTCAGCATCAGTTGTCACAATAATTCGCTTACGGGCTTCTTTTCCATATCGTTTATCCATGTATTTTTTCACAACTCGAAATGTTAAGGCTGGCTCCATCGTAGAACCTGACTTTGAAATAACATTGACATAAACTTCTTTCGTATCTAAATATGTTAATAATTGGTTTAAGTATGCACCGCTCATATTATTTCCAGCATATAAAATTTCAACATCATTTTTTGTAGTGAAGTAGGGTGTTAGCGCATCAATTACTGCACGTGCACCAAGAAATGAACCTCCTACACCAATAATTAGGAAAATTTTCGCTTCAGAAATTACTTGATTTGCAACATTTTGAATGGCAAAAAGCTCTTGCACTGTAACAGGATTGTAATGCTTCATACTCGGGCAATCAGTATTTTTCATTCTAGGAAACTCACTTAATGGCTGAAAATAGATCATCTTGTCATCTCCTGTTAAACAGCTTACCATTTTAAAGTAAGCTGAATGTAGTACTACTTATTTCGGCTGATTTAGTAATTCTTTAATATTCGACACAATAATTGCTAAATCTTCTATTGTCATTTGAGGATGGATCGGTAAAGTTAAGGCCTTTTCATACCAATTTTCTGCAATTGGACATAGGCCACGTTCGTAACCTAACTTTTGGTAATAGGGATGCCAATAAACAGGAATGTAATGTACATGTACCCCTATATTCATGGATCTCATTTTTCCGAAAATTTCCTTACGCGATTCCTTTTCAAGCTGAATCATATACAAATGCCATCCTGAATTCGTTTCGTGTAGTTGTTGAGGAACGACAATTCTATTCTCATCTTGAAAAGCTTCTGTATAAAAATCTGCAATTTCACGACGTTTTTGGATAAATGCGTCAATTTTCGTCAATTGCGACAAGCCAAGTGCCGCTTGTAAATCCGTCATTCGATAATTATAACCAAGGTCTGTCATTTCATAATACCAATCACCTTGTTCAGATGAATACTCCGTTTGCTCGATACCATGACTGCGGAATAATTGTAGTTTTTTATAATACTCTTTGTTATTCGTTACGATGATTCCACCCTCAGTTGTGGTAATTGGTTTAACAGGATGAAAACTGAACATGGTCATATCTGCTTGTATTCCAACTTTTTTTCCTTTATATTCAGCGCCAAGGGAATGAGCACCATCTTCAATAACAACTAAGTTATGCTCTCTCGCGATGGCATTGATTGCGTCTAAATCAGCAGGCTGACCTGTAAAATCTATAGGAATGATTGCCTTTGTTTTGGATGATATCTTTTTTCTAATTTCGGTCGGATCAATATTGTATGTACGGGCATCAATATCGGCAAAAACTACAGTTCCTCCCATATAACGTACACAATTCGCACTTGCCGCAAAAGTAATGGGCGATGTAATGACTTCATCCCCTTCACCTATTCCAGCTGCGTAACAAGCTGCATGGAGGGCTGCCGTTCCATTACAAAATGCCACTGCATATTGAGCACCAACATAATTAGCAATTGCTTGTTCAAACTCTTTTATTTTAGGGCCTTGTGTTAAAAAAGGAGAACGCAATGTTTCAATTACCATTTGAATGTCTTCTTCATCTATAGATTGGCGACCGTAGGAGAGAAATTCATTGCGCTTTTTCATAGTAATAACTCCCAACTTAAAGGCGTTCCTTTTTTCACATCTTGATTAATGTGCTTACCAATGATCAAATCATAGTATTTTGTCGGCAATCCTAGGCCAGGTCTTATATTTCTCACATTTTCTTTGGTTAGTAGGTCCCCTGCATTTAAATTTTCACTTATATACAACGAGCGTCTAAATTTTGTAGAATCCTTTTCAGCATCTGTTGGTCCATATTGTACTTGTCCCAAGCTTTGCCATGCTCGCTCTGTTTCTTCTACTAGCATTTTTAGCTCATGGGGTTCCATTGAAAAGGCTGAATCGACACCGCCATCAGAACGAGAAGTTGTAAAATGTTTTTCTATTACAGTTGCACCAAGAGTAACTGCTGCCACTGATACACCCACACCCAACGTGTGATCTGATAAACCAATTTCAGTTCCAAATAATTCTCTCATATGGGGAATGGTAACTAGATTAGAGTTTGCAGGAGTAGCAGGGTAAGTACTTGTACATTTTAATAGTACAATTTGTTGATTCCCTTCAGCTCTTGCAGCACCAACTGCTTCATCTAGTTCTCCTGCTGTTGCCATACCTGTAGAAATAATAATAGGTTTTCCAGTTCGAGCAACTTTTCGAATTAAAGGTATATCCACATTCTCAAAAGAGGCAATTTTATAAGCCGGTACGTTTAAAGTTTCTAAAAAGTCAACAGCTGTTTCATCAAAGGGTGAACTAAATGCTAGTAGACCATGTTCTTTTGCACGATTAAAAATTGCCTCATGCCATTCCCAAGGGGTGTAAGCTTCTTTATATAAATTATAAAGAGAATTTCCCTTCCAAATATTTTCATCATCTTGAATATAAAATTCCCCTGTATGGACATCTAATGTAATCGTATCTGGTGTATATGTTTGTAGCTTTAATGCATCTACACCTGCTTCTGCCGCTAGATCTACTAAGTGCAATGCTCGCTCTAACGATTGATTATGATTGCCGGACATTTCTGCAATGATAAAAGGTTTGACATGCTTCCCAATTTCCTTATTTCCAATTTTAATCATGCTAACAACTCCATTATTTGTGATAACCAAGCATTTGGTTGTGGTGCTGCTGTTAATTGTAGACTAATATTTCCCAGCTTCTTTACATTCACGTCTCGTAAACCCTTTAGTAGGTTTCTATACTTTTCTACAGTCACATCTTCATGCCATCCTAGATTTATTACTGCGCCTAGTTGTGCAGCATAGGTAGTAGTAATGAGTTGGTTAGCAGCAACAATCGTACTAGAGGAAGGGAGTCCCACATAGCAACGTTCCCACATAGTTCCACCACCAGCACCTATGCAAAAATCTGCCTGCTGCATAAGCTGTGCCATATAAGATATTTGACAATGATATTGATAATTACGCTCATTGCAAATTTCCTTGATTTCCCCTTTATGTACATTCCCGTTCCCAACAACGATATCTATTTGAGCAAATGAGTAATCTTCTAGCGCAATTAAAATTTTCATTGTCTCATTTGTTGGATCAGTTCCCCCCATAAATACAAGTAGACGTTTAATATTATTATGGCGCTGTGACATTTGGTTTCGAGCCATTAAAAACTCTTCACGCATAATTAAGTACTTTGGTCCAAGTAATTTCACACAATGGTTCGGGACAAGTCCATCGTAACGACTTTCAAAATCAGGGACAACATTTTGATCAAGTAATAAGTCACAATCGTGAGTTCTTGCTAAATCATCAATGATCATTATTTTTTTCGTATATTGTCGAATATACTTCTCCCAATCAATATTCAATTCATAATGATCAACTATATAAAGATCAGCTTCTTCTGCACTCGAAATCAACCCAAAGCCCTGCTGTGCAACATAATTGATTAAATTGCCTGCAAGAGGTTCCATCCAAAATTGAACGTAAAAACCTAGTTCTTTCAATTTGTGAGCAATTGTCAAGCATCGCATTACATGACCGCTTCCAATTGCAAATGATGAATCTGTACGAATTATTATTTTTTTCATTAAATCACCGGCTTTTGTTCAATATGTGCATTTAATGCAGCAACCTCAGGTGTTTCTCTTAAATATTGAATCACCTTTGAGCTAGACACTAGCGAGTCGTCAAAATGATTTGCTATAGCTGAAACTAATTGATAGTCTTCATATGTATCTAATGTGATACGCAGTTCTGGTGCAATACGATTTGAAGGTACCTGATATGTAACTGAATTGAACTTTTCAGCATGTTCATACGCAAAATATGTTACATGTTCACGATGTCTAGGTTCTTTACCAACTTTATGAATATGTAATAATGCTTCATAAGATAGCAGTTCAACCGCTAAGCCACGAGGAGGATTTCCATCTAGTAACACGATATCTTTCTGCTCTTTTTTCATTAGAGAGACCATCTCACTTGCCATTTCGTAATCAACAAATGGGCAATCTGATGTCACACGCATTACATATTCAGGTTTATACATGTTAGCGCATTGCACATAACGATCTAATACATCATCTTCTGAGCCACGGTAATAAGCTACCCCATATCTTTCACACCAATGTGCAATAGCATCATCTTGGGGTAAATCACTTGTGGCAACGATTACTTCACTTATCCCCTCAATTGCACGACAACGCTCTATATCATATGTAAGGACCTCCACATCGCCAAGTTTCTTTAAAATCTTTCCTGGCAAACGAGATGAGCCCATTCTTGCTTGAATAATCACGATTGTTTTCATGACATCACCTCTGGAATATACTTTTTATATTTAGTGCCAACTTCTAGCCAGCGATTTTTTGTCATTTCGTATACATAAACATCATGCCATTTATTATTTTTGCATATATGTTGTTCAAAAACTCCAACAAGACGCGCCCCCTGTTTTAAATGAAGCTTTTGTACGCCTACATTTATATCCATTACTTCACCAATTAACTTTTCTAAACCAAGCTCTGTAAATGCATAATTGTACATGTATGCTCCTAAAAAGCCTGCAAGCATTGCATATTTCATATCACCAATATAAAAATTCCAGGCTCCACGTTTATGTCTCCAATCGATGTCAGTGATTGAAATAAAGCCTATAATGTCACCTTTATATTCCATTAACCAGTAAAAACCTTTTTGATCAGCCCGAATGGTATTCAACCATTTCTTTTGATTTTCTAAACTATATTCAATATCTGTATACATATAGCGAGTTATATCTTCTCGTGTACGCCAATCTAAAATTTGCTGAAGATGTTGCTCTTCAATTGGTATCCATTTCATATAATGATTACTTCCCTTGTAAATGATGTTAAAAAGCTTTGACCATCCCATACTCCTGTAAATTCCAAAGCTTTACCAATCGGAACTATGCGATCGATTCCTCTAGTTGTAATAGCATCCACTAAATTTTCAAGTTCCTCACGTTCAAAACCAAAATAAGCAATTGTTTGATCTTTATCTATTAGTACACCTGCTAAATCTTTCAGTGTCTCTACAGTATATTCGTAAAACATTCCGCCGCCGCAATGACGTTCACGGACATCTGCTGGCACATCAGCTAGCTTTACACGTGAAAAATAAAGTCCATTTTCCAAATTACCTACAACACTTTCAGTTGCAAGTACGAGACTAGTAGTGTATTTCAACACTTGTGTTGCTGCCATTAATTCATATTGCTTTTGCTGAATTTTTTGTGCGAACACTGTCCAAAACTTATTGATTGCTTCTTGGTTATCACCACTCCAGACGATTAATCTTGGAGAAGAACACGCCATTTGATCAAACCAAAAAACATCATTATAAAACTGCTCTACAAGATTGTCTAATTCCTTCTCATTTAACTTAGAGATTATCTCACTATTTAAAACAGCCAATGAGAATCGGTCTGGAAAAGTAAGTTCATTTGCTAAGGGTGCTAGTGGTACACTGCGGATAGCAGAAATCGTTACATCTCCACCCCAAATGACACGTGTCTGACAAGCAGAACTTAAGACGGCTGTTGCATTTTCCTCATGCCCATATGTACATATTATCGTCTGCTGAGCAATTTTTTGAAATTCAGGACGAGTTAACTCCTCTATAATTATTTGCAAAAGCACGTTTAAGCCCTTTTGCTCCTTACTAGAAATTCGAATGATGTTTCGATTGCCTGCTAACAACGACAACATCCAAGAATAAACAAAAATTGTATCAACATTCGATGGCGCAATATGAAACACAGTTCCTCGCGCCCTTACTTTCTTTTGTGCAGCCCCTTGTTCAAATGCAGCTTGCATTTCCTTGATATTTGCCTTTCGAAGCCAGTAACCTAATGCTACAATTTCAGGCAATTCTCTTATACGAAGAAAACGTTTGGATAGAGCCTGTGTAAATGCCACTACCTCTTGGTCAAAAGGTTTATTTGGTTTATAAAAGGAAAGCTGTTCCATAGCAGACTCAAATGCAATATTTTCTGGCCAAAATAGATTCATCGCTTAGTCCCTCCTTGAAAAGTATCACTACAGCCCCGGAGCTCCGCCTTTGGAATTCTCCCTGCTACAGAGAAATATTTCCCTTTCCAACCACAAAGGCAATCATCTTCCCCATGAATGGTACCTAGATCTTCTGTCAGCAATGAATGGCCCGGATAGCTTTTGGGTAGCTCACTTAACACCTGAATAAGCCCCTGTTCTCCATAAGGAATTGGCTCAAATGTAATGGGGTTACGAATAATAATATCTGCATAGCTAGGTGTATGAAGATGCCCCATACTACACTCAACAAAAATGGATCCAACTTGTTCGACCATTCCGTAATAATTATGTACCTCTCGAATGCCTAACTGCTCATGTAGTAAGCGATTAAATGTAGAGGAATCAACCGCTTCATCCTTCAGCTTCTTCCAGCCACCACCGTGAATTAAAATACTGTCTCCACAGTCAATCTTTATGTCGCTTGCTATTACTTCTTTATAGACATACTGCCAAATCATAAACGTAAAGCCGAACAATAAAATTTTTTGCCCCGCAAACTCCTTTAAAAATGCCTGTAAGCCCACAATATCTAAGCTCATATCATCATTTAATGCATAAAAATGCTTACGACCAAAATTGGAGAAGCCTAAAATGCCAGCACCACGAGCACTAAATGATTTACGATCTTTTAGCACTGATTTCGTATCTAAAATAATCATCGGTAAACGTTTACTGCCAAGCAAAGGTTTCATCACTTCAACCAATATTTTAGTTTGTGCAACAGAAGTTTCTTTGTCTAAGTAGATTTTAGACACCTGTTGCCCCGTTGTACCACTTGAAGTCAGTACTTTTACGATTTCTTCTTGTGAAATCGACTTTAACTCTAAAAGCTTAAATACTTGCACCGGTAAGTAAGGTACTTCTTCTAAAGTGTCAACTTGTTGTACAGCATCACTTTTTTCTAGCATCGCCTTATATTCTTGGCAATTGTCCATATGCCATTTTGTTAATGCATTAAGTTTATCTAATAGCTGCGCTGATTTTTGCTGTCGTTCCAAATGATATGGGGCAATCATAAACAGCTCTCCTTTAATTTCATATAATCTGTCTTACCATTAGCCAAGCGAGGAATTTCTAATATGACCACCTTATAAGCTGACCTATGCAATTTATATAGTCGTTCAAGGTTTTCTTTGACATGGCCCATCTGTTCTTCTTTTTCAATTACCACCACTAACTTATCATCGTTACCAGTACATGCTATTGGTGCTTGAATGACTGCCTCTAACTTCTTCTCTACATCATCTAAATTAATCCTTAATCCAAATAACTTAATAAAACGTTTCATTCGTCCTGTAATAGTAAAATACCCTTCATTATCAACAGTTGCAGTATCTCCCGTATATAGTATGCCGGATAGTTCATCCCCTAATGATAAATCTTCTAAGCATTCCGCATATCCCATCATTACATTAGCACCTTTATAGATAAGCTCACTCGTCTCACTATCTATAGTCAAGTTTCCACCTGGTATGGCAATACCAATCGAACCTAATTTAGTAAGTACACGTTCATGGGGAATATAAGACATGCGAGGTGATGCCTCTGTTTGCCCATACATGACAAAAAACCGCTTATTATTTTGCTGTGCATATTCACCAAAAACTTTTACTAATTTTTCATTTAGTCGTCCACCAGCTTGCGTGAGCGTCTTTAAATACGGTAAATCCATTTTCATAAAACCAATACGTTGAAGCATCTGATACGTAAAAGGAACACCTGCAAGTGAAGTAGCTTTATGCTCACGAACTTCCTCCCAAAATGACTTCTCCATTACACTTTCTTCAGATAATATTAACGCTGCTCCCGCTAATAGATGACTGTTCACAATTGACATCCCATACGAATAAGACAATGGTAAGTTCATAACAGCACGCTCATTCTCATCGATGGCTAAATATTCAATAATTGATTGTGCATTTGAACGTATATTACCGTAAGATAATCGAACAAATTTTTGACTTCCTGTTGTACCAGATGTGCTAAGTAAGATTGCTAGGTCCGGATGAATATGAATAGTCTTTTCTTTTATTCTAACTAATTGGTTTTGGTAAGTTTCATAACTTTTAAAACTATTCAATCCGACAATCCATTTGGGTTGAAATGTCTCTACTATGTTTTCTAACAATTCCTGATTAATATCTGAAGCAAGTAGCATAACAGCATGTTTGCTATTTATCGCTGATATATAAGCTGCTAAAATATCGATTGTATTTTGACATAAAATTAACACCATCTCTTTTTGTTCACTATTAAACTCAACTTTAGGAATTTCATTGTATGCAAAAGTTTGTTCATCTGTAATAATTGCTAATTCAGTACCTTCTAAATTAAAAAAACTCATATACTCGCTCCTTTCAAAGAAAAAAGCATGGCTAAATAACCATGCCTCCATCCACTCCGATGACTTGTCCAGTGACATAAGAAGACAAATCTGATAATAAAAACGATATCACATTTGCAACTTCCTCTACCTGTCCAAATCGGCGCATCTTTATGTCATTAAGTACTTTTTCTTTACGTTCACCTTCATAATGGGCTGTTAAATCTGTTTCAATAAAGCCAGGTGCTACTGCGTTGACACGAATGTTTTTTGGAGCCCATTCTTTAGCAGCTGATTTTGTAAGTCCCACAACTGCTGCTTTACTTGCTGAATACGCCGCACTCCCTGCTGCCCCGTTCATGCCAATAATTGAACTAATATTAACGATTGCACTCGAATCATTTTTTGTCATTAACTTTGCTGAGTATTGCATTTGTTGTAAAACAGCTGTGACATTAACACTCAACATATTTTGGATTTTTTCTGTTTTTACCATACCAAGTAACCCTTCATCCATAACACCAGCATTGTTAACTAAGCCATCAAGGCGCCCAAATTGCAGTTTTATATCCTTAATAGCTTGTTTCATTCCTACCTCGTCTGTCACATCATAAAGAACTATATAGGGCTCACATCTTGTTTCACGGATAAGTGCAACTGTTTTTTGCAAACTTTCTTCTGTACGACCATGCAATATAACTTGAGCTCCTTTTTTCGCTAAAGTAATAGCTGTTGCTTGTCCAATTCCACGGCTAGCACCTGTCACTAAAATAATTTTATCTTTTAGCATGAACTCACCCGCTTAAAATTTAATATCATATTTGGATAAAATCTCTTTTACTTTTGCAAATGAGCTCATATCAAGTACATCGTCTGTATCTAACATAATGTTAAATTGCTCTTCGATTTCAGCTACTAGCGCCATATGTGCGATAGAGTCCCATTGTGAGATTGTGTTATAAGTTAATTCATCAACTACTTCAGTTTCATTTATTTCTAATACTTCTTTAAAGACTGTTTTTAATTTTTTTTCATTACTCATCGTTCCATATTCCTCCAAATACTTTTCTTTCCTTATTAAATTATTCGATAGTAGTCTTTGTGTAATGAATAATTCTCCTTCTATGTTATTAGAGATAATATCCAAATTAGTACTACTATCTATATAATTTGGATTAACATTACAAGCCTTCTCAATTAGTTTTTTTGCTTTCTCTTGATCTTTATGAACTATTAATGCACCCAAATTATTTAATACAACAAAATTATCTGGTTGTAATTGGATTATTTCATTCCAATGATTAAATGCCTCTTCTTTTTTCCCATCATTATTTTTTATGATGCCTTGATAAAAGTAATATTCAATCAGGGATTGTTCCTCTAAAGAGTTTTCTTTTGTATTAATTTTATTTAAATAGTTTTCTGCCTCTGCTTCATTTCCTTTAAATAATTCGAAAATTCCCAACGCTAAGTAAACCTCTTCTTGAGAATTTCCTAAATTTAATATCCACTCAAATTTTTTGGAATCATATTGTTTTAATGTTGAAAGGGTTTTTAAATGAAGTTCCTTTTTCCTAGCACTAACACTTTGTGAATGAACTCGATATTGTAATAAAACCTTTTTAAGTGGATATATCTTCATTCCCTCTAACATAAAATCCAAGCCAATTTGATAATCATCAATTAATTCAAGAAAATCTTCTTTAACAAATAAATCCTGTCTGTTTCTAATTGCCATTGTAGCTCCTAGACAGTAATTTCTTTTCAATTGATAAAGAAATGCATTATCTACATTAATACTAGCAGGTAAACAGTAATACTCTCCCGTTTGTTGATCATTCTCATTAATAATTTCTGCTTCACTAATGACAACCCCTACATCTTCAAACTTTTGAAAAATATTTGTAACTTCCCTTACACGATTTTTAAATGTAATATCATCAGCGGCTGTAAATATAATAATCTCACCAGTTGAAAATTGGAGAGCCCTTTTTAAAGCTTTCGCTGGTCCTAAATTATTTTCATTCACTAATAATTTAACAAAATCATATTTGTCAGTATAATGTTGTGCAATTTGAACACTACCATCATTACTACCATCATCAACTAATATTATTTCGACTTTATCAGGATTAACAATGCTATTCAACACACTCTTTATCGCCTTTTCTATATATCTTATATTATTATAAAAAGGCATCACAAATGAAACTTCTATCCGTTCTGGTGAAATATTAATAATAATTCTCCCCTAACTTATATCCGTTATTCTCCAACCACCCAAATATTTCATCGACATATGTGCTTAAGACTAAAATAAAAACATCACTAGTAGAAATTTTAAGCAATTCACTAGGTTGATTGATCAACTTATCCATAAATTTTGTGTCCTTTTTTTCGGGATTAGAATCAATAAAAAACTCAATATCCTCTTTAACTAAATGAACATTATTTTTACAGTATTCCCCTGTCCCCCAAACAATCACTTTTTTATTTTTATAATCTATATGACTAAAATCCAGAGGTAATAAAACTCGCTTTATAAAAATTAGCCATCTTTCTAACTTTTGCTTATGTACATCTTTTATAAAAAAGTTTGATTGAGTATACTTTTCAATCATTTGTTCAACACTAGTAATCATTATATCTGGCATATAGCCGGCATTTTTATCATGCAATCGGTGTATGGCAATATTTTCATCCAAATATAAAAACCTACATTCTTTCGAGAACCTTAAATATATATCCATATCTTCACATCTTAAATTTTCATCATAAAGACCATATTTGTCGAAACATTCCTTTCTAAATAATACGGTCCATGTTGACATATGTGGTAGTATATCGTATAAGTGATCATGAATATTTCCAGAAATATATTTGGCTTTTTCTGAGAATTTTGTACATTTAGTTAAATCAACTTCAGTTAATGCTTTCTTCTCTGCGTGTACATAGTAGCCATCTGCATATGCAATATCAAAATTTGGTTCATTTTCTAAAGCATTTACTAATAACTCTATGGCATTTTCGAATAAGAAATCATCTGATGCAAACGTTTTAATATACTTCCCTTTTGCTTTTTTAATCCCTAAATTGAAATTTTTACTAATTCCTTCATTATCTTTATTTATATACTGAAATGATGGGAAACGCTCTACTAGTTTTGATTGTAGACCCAAAATTTTAGCGTGTGTATTATCTTTTGAACCGTCATTATATAAAATCAACTCAATGTTTCGGTATGTTTGGTTCATAATACTTTCTAAACATTCTTCAATATAAGTTTCATGATTATAAGCAGAAATTATTAAACTTATCAATGGTTGATCGTTCATTTTTTTTCCTCTCTTTTGCTCCATTTAATTACTAGTGATTGATATTTTAATAAGGAATCTGGATGATATCCCTCTAAATTAAAGATTTCATATACCTCTCGATTAACTTTACATTCACCAGTTTTTATAAATCCAAAGCGCTTATTAATCGATTTCATCTTTTCATTATCTAATTTTGTACGAGTTATTAACTGATGAATTTTCAATTTTTCAAATGCATATTTGATAATTAATAATTCTGCTTCTAAAACATATGGCTTTCTTAATGATTTATCTTCATCTACAATAAGTCGCCCTTTTTCAGCCTTATCACTTGTTATATCATATAGAGCAGTTGTTCCTATAATGTCTTTCGTTTCTTTACATTCAATAATCCAGTAAAAATCATTTTCTCTAGCAAAATATCCTTTTTCCCATTCAATTTGCGTTTCAATAGTTGAGGCAAATCCTTGATTTAGAAAATATTGACCTCTACCAGAATTTCTTAATTGAATTACTTTATCTCTATCTGCAAATGTATAAGGTCTTAGATTTACAATTTCACCTTCTAGAAAAACTTGGTGCATTCCCTCTCCACCTTTTGAATATTTAATTTAACTTATTAGAATTTGTAATTATTAGTTATTTTAATTATAGCTGTAATTTCTTCATGAGTATGGACTGGCGAAATTGGAAGACTTACAATATTTTCATGAATATCTTCTGTAACTTCTAACTTTAAATTATTAAATTCCTTGTAGGCCTTTTGTTTGTGTGGCGGAATTGGATAATGAATTAATGTTTCTACACCATTTTCTTTCATATACTTAATAAACTTAGAACGCTCTTTCACAAGTATTGGAAACACATGCCAAACGTTTTCATTACTTTTACTTGAAGCTGGTAATGTTACGAGTGGATTGTTTATTTCTTCTAAATATATAGTAGCAAGTTTATTTCTAATAAGATTGTCTTCATCCAAGTCTTTTAGCTTAAGTATTAAGAAAGCAGCTTGTATTTCGTCTAATCGATTATTATATCCTTGATATAAATTTTCATACTTCACAAATGACCCGTAATTCCTTAGTGCAATAAGTTTTTTAGCAAAATTAACATCATCTGTTGTAATTGCGCCAGCATCCCCTAAAGCACCTAAATTTTTTCCTGGGTAAAAGCTAAATGCAGCTGCATTTCCAAAACTCCCAGCTTTTCGACCATTTATTGCTGCACCATGAGCTTGGGCCGCATCTTCAAACAATTTCAAAGCATTTTTTTCACAAAAGTCTTTAATTTCTTCAATTTCAGTTACGATTCTCCCATACAAATGTACTACCATAACAGCTTTCGTTTTATTTGTAATAGCAAGTTTAATATTTGCTAATGTAATATTAAATGTACGAGCATCTGGTTCTACGAATACTGGTGTTGCACCTACTTGAGTAATTGCCAATATAGTTGCGATATAAGTATTAGCTGGAACAATTACCTC
Source organism: Lysinibacillus sp. 1 U-2021 (assembly GCF_029916965.1). Lineage (NCBI taxonomy): Bacteria > Bacillati > Bacillota > Bacilli > Caryophanales > Bacillaceae > Lysinibacillus > Lysinibacillus sp. 1 U-2021. The sequence goes on along the minus strand of NZ_CP123966.1, from coordinate 1,430,932 downwards.
ATCACCAGGTCCAATATCGTATGCTCTTAATATTAATTTTAAAGCATCCAACCCATTGCTCACACCTATACAATGCTTTGCTCCACAATACTTTGCAAACTTATCTTCAAATTCTTCAACCATACTACCGTTAATATACCAACCACTTTCTAAAAACGTTTGTAACAAATCATGAAATTCTTTTTCATATTTAAGGTTAATACTTTTTAAATCTAAAAATTTAATCATTTTTTTCATCCTTAACTGTTCCTAAAAAGTCCTGATAATTGCGAATATAATCATCTTCATGATATTCTTGATCAGCTAGTACTAAAAAAATACAATTATCGCTAAAATCAAACATTTTATGCCAAATTTTATTTTTACATAATAACATTTGATTAGGTGCATTCATTTCATATATTGTTTGATTTTCACCATCATCCAATAAAACTTTACAGCTTCCATTCAAACAGAGAAACGCTTGATTTAATATTTTGTGTGCGTGAAATCCTCTCGCTTTATCATCCCTTAAATTATATAGGTAATAAACTCGCTTCACTTCAAACGGAATTTCCTTCAAGTTCTCTATTACAACTAGGCTTCCTCTTTCATCACTTATATCTTTAAGTTCAACAAAACAATTATTCATTTAATCCCTCTTTATATTTTATTAAATACCAATCGATTGTTTCTTCTAACGCTTTTTCAAAGGCTATTTGAGGCTTCCAGTTTAATTCTCGTTGAATTTTTGCAGAGTCGATTGCATAACGATAATCATGACCAAAACGGTCAGCTACAAATTTAATTTGATTACGATAAGATACATCCTTAGGTACTCTTTCATCTAAAATGTCACAAATAGTATGAACTAGATGTAAATTCTTTTTTTCATTATGACCACCTATTAAGTATGTCTCTCCAACTTTGCCCTGATGTAAAACTGCATTAATTGCTGTACAATGATCTATAACAAATAACCAATCTCGAACATTATCTCCATCCCCGTAAATCGGTAGATCTAATCCTTTTAAAGCATTATAAATAATTTTTGGAATTAATTTTTCTTTATTTTGAAATGGTCCAAAATTATTGGAACAGTTTGTAGTAATCACATTCATTCCATAAGTATGATAATAACTTCTCACAAGTAAATCGGATGCTGCCTTACTAGCACTATATGGACTATTAGGTAGATATTTTGAAGCCTCAGTAAAATAACCTTCCTCTCCGAGAGTCCCATATACCTCATCTGTTGAAATATGAATAAAACGTGAATTGCGATATTCCTCTTTTATTTCAAATGGCTCAATAAACCATTCTTTATATGCTTGTTGTAATAGGTTAAGTGTTCCCATAATATTAGTTTCGGCAAAAATACAGGGATTTTCAATCGAATTATCAACATGTGATTCAGCGGCGAAATGGATAATGGTATCTATTTCATGTTCAATCATAACCTTTTCTATTATGTCCTGATCACAAATGTTAGCCTTCAAAAATTTATAATTTTTATACTGTTCTAATTCTTGAATATTTGAATAATCGCTAGCATATGTTAAATTATCAATATTTATAACAAAATATTCAGGATACTTCTCGATAATATATTTTAAAAAATTTGCCCCAATAAACCCTGCTCCACCTGTTACTAAAATTTTTTTCATATTTTAATCACCTTTTTTCAGCTGCAATTTCTAATAAATACTGTCCATAAAGAGATTTTTTCAACTCTTCTCCCAATCGAATTAAGTGCTCTCTTGAAATATACCCTTGCCTATATGCAATTTCTTCAATACAAGCTATTTTGAAGCCTTGTCTCATTTCAATTGTCTCAACAAATGATGATGCACTTAGTAATGATTCAAATGTACCCGTGTCCAACCAAGCAAATCCTCTTCCTAATAGTTCAACATTTAAACGTTTCTCATCTAAATATAAGTTATTTAAATCAGTAATTTCTAACTCCCTTCTACTAGAAGGCTTAAGCAATTTAGCTTTTTCTATAACATCATTACTATAAAGATATAAGCCAGTAACTGCATAATTAGATTTTGGATATTCTGGCTTTTCTTCTAGAGATTTCACTTTAAAGCTATCGTCAAATTCAACAACACCAAAACGTTCAGGATCTCTTACTTGGTAGCCAAATACTGTAGCTCCAGTGTTATTTGCCACTGCATTTTTTAGTATTTCAGATAAACCTTGTCCGAAAAAAATATTATCCCCTAATATTAGGGCTACATCATCGTTACCGATAAACTCTTCACCTAAAATAAAAGCTTGTGGCAAACCGTCAGGATTTTCTTGTATCTTATATTCAATATTCAACCCCAACTTTGCTCCATTAGATAGAATACTCTCAAATAGTGGAATATCCCTTGGAGTAGAAATAATTAAAATATCTCTTATTCCTGCTAACATCAAAACAGACATAGAATAATAAATCATAGGTTTATCATAAACAGGTAAAATTTGTTTTGAAATAGCTGATGTTAGAGGATATAATCTAGTTCCTTGACCACCTGCTAATATAATTCCTTTCATTATTATATACTTCCTCTCTTATGCATTTTATGTAATATCAGATATGAATTTTAAATTTATTTCAGAAAATGATTTCTTTAATTCTTTGTTAATAGCTAACATATATTTTTCACGTAACATTTCTTTTTCTAAATAACTTTCAACTTTAAATCTAAATTCTTCTATATTCGAAAAAACTGAATAAGGGTTATTACTTAATGATTTTTTTGGATCATACATAAAAGTTAGTTTATTTCCCATCAATACTTCAAAATAGGCTGTAGATTTTGCTGAAATTACAATATTAAAATCATTCACTATATCACTAACAAATTTTTCTTTAATTAAAATAAAATCAATCTTTTCTTTGAATTCACTTTTGGTTTCTGGATGAGGTTTAATATAGACATTTTGTACACCCATAAATTCTTTTAATAAAATTGCACATTCTATTAATAATTCACAATCTTTTTCGTTCTTATTTAATATAACCAACAAGTTATTTCTTTCAGATAGTTCATATTTAAATTTCTCAACTTTTTTGTACTTTAAATTACCAACTACCTTAATATTTTGATTGCCATTCATCCACATTTGTAGGTTCTTCTTCCATTTTTCTCCCCAGACTAATCTATATTTAGATGGTGGATGTAAATAGTAAATTTCCTCCCATGGTGTAATATTTTCAAAAGCACTTTTATCTTCATAAAACCCATGTTGCATAGAACAAGTAATAATATTATGGCGATTAAGCAGCGAGGCTAAAATATATTCATCTCTAAAATAATCTAGTATAAATATACTTTTTTTCACATTTAATATTTTTTTTAATAGGTCTTCATAAAGATAAATTAGAGAAATTGCATGTTTTATATGATTTGTTAACCATATTTTGATTTCATCCGACATATTAAAATCACATTCTTTTAAAATTGATGAAATTATCTCATACCAACAAATTTTATCAAATTCGTAATTTTCGATATTAAACTCTAAAATCATCTTCTCCCCATCTAAATTTCCCATACTAACATAATCATCATAAAACACTAATCTCGTAACATTCTTACACCCTAATTCAGTTACAAATTCATCCATTAAACGAATGTGATCGTATCTTTTATACATTAATGATGATACTAATATATCACCACTTCCAATTAAAACGAATTTTAACTTTTTAGGCATCAATATTTCATACAATTTTGTATTATATTTATTGACTAAAAACCAACATAAATGATTTATTTCGGTTTTCATTAAATCCCCAATTAAAATCCCTTTAACATTAAATTTATTTAATTTTACAACCAAAGTTTTATTTAATTCTTGAATATTATATTTTTGATATTCCTTTAAAAATAGATCTCTTTTTATTTCCATAAAAAGCCCTAAATAATATTCAGGATCTTCATAGAGATCCCAGACTGTAATCACATTTTCAAAATCACTCAGTAGGGGGTCCTTTTTTATATCTTCATGAAATTGGCTAAATACCACAATCATTGTTGAATTAGGATTTAATTCATTTAAGATAGTGGGAGAAGACAACATTATTGATTTTACATCACCTTTAGACAAATAGTCTCTATCAACAAATTCTAAAAAAAAATTCTTCATTATAGGAAACTCTTTGATAAAATTAATATAAGCAGAGCCATATCCCCAACCTATAAATCTTTCTATTGTAGACACTTTTAATGCTCCCATTCTATTATTAATTTCAATTACACAAACAAATAGGATAAGTAATTATTTCTTCCTTATCTTGTTGTAAATTTCAAAATTAATTAGTGCCTCATCGGCACTTAATAACTGACTGGAACTTGTATTATTTAGTAAAAAACTTTTAAGTTGCATATATATCCCCGGCTTAAATTCCCTATCAAACCGATCTTCTAACTCTATTTCTTCTATTGAAACTGAACCAATCTTTTGTACATGCAATTTCTCAAACGGTCTAAATATATATCTATTTTTTGCAGTTAGAAGTTCTAATTTCCAACTTCCAGGAGCTTTCCAATTTGCATGATATGAAAATAAAATATTCTTTTCAGTAATCCCACATCCAGTATAAATACAACCACTAGGATGCCAATCAGTTTGACCTTGCAAATAACAACTAATTTCTTTAGGTTTTCCTCCAAAATAGAATGCTGTATCTAATACATGGGTAGAATTTATAACAAACCAGTTTTCGAGTTGAAACTTTGTCTTATTAGATTTTTCGAGTAAATGTCCCCATTCTGTAAACTCAAATATAAATGATGTAAGTCCTCCATCGTCTAATATTCTTTTTCTTGCTTCTAGTACCGATGAATAAAATCTTCTATTATAAGCAATATACACATTAACATCTTTATTTTTTGCGATTGTTGCAATTCTCCTAATACCGTCCTGTGTTATAGCTCCAGGTTTTTCCAACAATATATTCTTTACACCTTGCTCAAGTAAAAAAATTGCATTCTCTTCTAAACTTTCTACTGTTGTTGCTATTATTGCATGGGTAGGAGTTGGATGATTAAAAAAACAGTTTTCTAATCCACCTTTTTCTACTTTTATCTTTAGTTCATTTTCAAAAGTTCTAGCACTTTCTTCTCCTCGTCCAATTACTCGAAAAGAAATATTCAATGCTTGTAATACTTTCGTATACTCTCTTGACATGTAACCTGACCCTACTAATAAAACCGACATTATGTTATTATCCCTTCTCTTCCATTTAGAAAACTATTGAATGCTGTTAATAACATTATATGTTCATCGACTGCTGTTTTAAAATCTACCAAATCACAATTTCCACGGTGACATAATTGCAAATAAACTTTATTAGTCAGATTACTTTGATAGTACAATTTAAATTCCATTTCCTCTCCGTTTACTTTGCATTTTTCTTGTACCTCAAAGATTTCAATTTTATAATTATTGCTAGTTATTCTTATTTGATATGGTTCTGTACTATTTGATTCTGATGTTAAAACCAATGTATTTAAATTTGGAGTTATCATCTTCAAAGTTCCCGTGAACTCTATATAACCGTCTCTTTTATTTTGGGACAAATCATTATCTAGTAATGTGGTATCTACATGAACAACAGTTTCATTTATCAAATATAAAAAGAAATCAAGAAAATGAATTGCGTTTGAAGCTAAATTCCATTGTCCTCCAGAAAGTTCAAAATGGATATTTTTCTCAAATTTTAATAAGGACTTTAACTCTTGATAATTTGGCCACATCCTTTTTACACAATTGACATATGCTTTTGTTTTAGTATTATTCAATAATTGTTTAGCTTCTTCATACTCACAAATATGCGGAAATAAAAACTTTTCTAGTAGAAGATAATTAACTTCTGCATGATTTAAGAGTTCACGTAAAACATCTAATCTTTGTTTAGAATTTGTTGAAATTATAACAAACTCTAAAATTCTAGGTAATTCAGATATATTATTTAATGCCTTTAATAATTTATTATCATGATTCACTTCATTAAAACGTTCTACACTTGCTTCTAATGATTGTTTTGAAGGATCTACAATATAAAGTGATACATCTTCCTTTAATTGTGCTAATGCTTGTAAATGTCTACTTCCTAATTGGCCAGCACCTATTATAGCTATATTTTTTTTCACAATGCTTATCCTTTCTATTTGAAACTACATTTTCCTCAAGAGAAGTAGATTCATAAACATCATCGATATGTAAAATTGTTTTTAGAAATACTACTTTAAATATTCAGTTAAAGTAGTTATAAATATCCCTGTATTAAATCAATAATTTCGGTTCATTTATGCTGAAGGCTATTTACTATATCCTCTTTGCTTTTAAAAGTATTATTCCACCAGCAAACTCTTTATCATCTTGTAAGAAATTCTTCATAATATCTCGAATATTGATTCTTATAAACGGTTATAGTCATCTTCAATTCTAATAATATCGTCCTCGCCAAAATATGTTCCTAACTGAATTTCTGAAATAGTTAATAGCTCATTTTCAGATAAATTTTTAATTCGGTGCTTGCATCCTTTAGGTATAAAAATATAGCTGCCTGCGCTTACTTCACGAATGCTTTCTTCTATGGTTATCTTACCTTGACCTTTTATTATGATCCAGTGTTCTTCTCGCTTTTTGTGAAATTGTAAACTTAATTGTTGACCAGGAAATACTTGGATAATTTTAGCCCGCACAAATTCACTCAAAAATACAGTTTTATAAAACCCCCAAGGTCTATTGAAAATTTCGAAAGATTTCATTTTTAATTCTATATCTTTAAATCTTTCTACAATATTTATCTTCTTTCCTTCTAACAAAAAATCATGAAATTGTGCTTTAGTTATGATATTCTTCAAAATAAATTTCTTATCAACAACCGGTAAAAAATCTATTTTCTCTGATTTAAATTTCTCTACAATTTCAACAAAAGTTGCTGTAGTTAATAAATATTCAAACGATAAATTAATAACTTCTTTAACTGTAGATGATATATCTTTACCTGCTATTAAAGCTCTACGTATATCTCCATCTGTCATTGTTCCAACTACAGTGTGGTCTTCTAAAATAATAATAAAGCCTTGCTTGTTTTCTTCAATTTTTTTCATTGCGTCCAATAAACTTTGCTCAACTTGTATTACATATTTGTCTATCGTCAATTTTCTCATTCCCTTGAATCTAATAGGTATTCGATAGCTTCTCTAACCGCACCATGCCCACCAGTACAATCAATTACATAATGGACCTCTCTCTTTACTTGCTCTATAGCATCCGCTACCGCAAAACTATAACCGACCTGTTTTAAAAGTGGTAAATCATTTAGATCATCACCTATATATGCAACTTCATCCATCGTTAATTGATATTTTTGTAATAGTTCATTCATAGCAGCTACTTTATCTTTACATCCTAAAAATACTTCGTCTATTTTTAATTTTTCAGCCCTTTTTGCAACGATTTGTGATTCTTCACCTGTTAAGATGGCTGTAATAATTCCCTTTTCTTTTAGGAGAGAAAAGCCCATACCATCTTTTGTATTAAACTTTTTCATCACATCTCCGTCCTCTGTATAATACATACCCGCATCTGTTAAAACACCATCACAATCAGTTGCAAATAGCTTAATTTTTTCCAAATCCGCCACTTTTCTCGTTCTTTTTTCAAGGAGCTTTTCGACAATTATCCAGTCTGTAGGTTCGTCAATTTCAAAATATGTTTCCTCCGGCATCTCATAAACCCCAATATTACCTGATAATCTATTTTTCGATTCTAGTAATAATAATGTTTTGGTAATATAAAATGCACCATTTTCTACAAAATATCCTTCAAAGTCTTGACGTCTTGGACGTGCCGATGGATTATAATTAATCGGTTGTCCTTCTTTCGACCATATAAAACGTTTTTGATTGACAACTGTCAATAAGCTATCTATTTCATCATCAACATACTTTTGAAATGCTTCATCTAAATGCTTACTTTCTGTTAACGGACTTGTTGCTTGCAAAAGAACAATTGTGTCACTTATTACTCTATTAGCGAACTCTAACATGACAGATTCAGTGGAAGCAGTATCAGTAGCTGTTTCAATAGAGCGATTTATCAGTTGTAATTTACCAAGATGTTCTTTATCATATTTGAAAACTACATCTTTAATCACTTCACTATCAGTTGATACATACACTTCATCAATCCATTTACAATTTACTGCTGCATCAATAGTCCAGTAAACTAAAGGACGCCCGTTAATTAACTTTATATTTTTTAAAGTGATTGATTTACTTCCTCCGCGGACAGGAATAATTGCTACTGTTTTAATAACATCACCTCATATCCAATCTATTGAATTACTTTTTTTATTTTTGCAGGAATACCTGCTACAACGGAAAAATCAGGAACATTTTGTGTAACAACACTTCCAGCAGCTACAACAGCATTTTTTCCCACAGTTACTCCTGGTAAAATAATCACATTTGCTCCTAACCATGCACCGCTTTTTATAATGATATCTCCTCCCACTTGATATCCCTGATCAAATATCGGTATGGATATATCATTAAATTCATGATTTTCTGTATGCATTTGGACACCTGAAGCAATTAAAACTTTGTCCTCAATAGTTATTCGATTATTTCCAGCTACAATATAACTTCCTGGTCTAATATATACATTTTTCCCCAAAGAAATCTTTGAACAACCTATTACTACTGCACCATGTCTAACTTCAGCATTTTCACCGAAATGATAAAATTTCTTCTCACATATTTTTCTTGCAAGTATTGGTGAATACATTAAGAAATAAGTAGAAATTATATCTGGTCCTAATCTATCTGCCTTATAAGACCATATAACTCTTTTATAAATTTCTCGAATAATTTTAAACACCATTTTTTGCCCCCACCTATTATACTTGAGGCTTGAACTTCAGTTTTTCTTTTTGTACTAATTCAATCTCTAAAACTTCACTCTTTTTGTACGTTAATGCCTCTTTTACATTTTTTAAAGATTTTACTAGCGTTTCAAGCTCTAAAGGTTCTAAAGATGCACCATGATCAGTACCTTTCCAAGTTTTATCAATAGTAAAGTGACGTTCAATCCATTCCGCCCCCAATGTGTAAGCAGCAATGTCAATAGCTGTACCTAAATGATGTCCAGAAAAACCAATTGCTTTCACTTTGTCTTTATATTTTTCTTGTAATCTCGTTAACTCCAATAAACAAATATCCTTATATGGTACTGGATATCCTGAAGTACAATTATAAATAACTACATCTTTATTACGATTTTCTTTCGTAAAAAATTCTACCATTCGTTCAATTTCTTCATAATTCGTCATACCTGTTGAGATATGAATTTCACCATTATAATTGTCACACAACCACTTTAATAATTCATAATGATTGTTCATTGCTGAAGGGATTTTAATCAACTTTGGATTTAAAGATGCAATCTCCTTTGCAGAAGTCATATCCCATACAGACGTAGAATATTCAATTCCCTTCGACTCACAATATTCCTTTAACTCCAGGTGTTGCTCTATTGTAAGTTCCAAATATTCACGGTGCTCACCATATGTTTCCCCATAAGAATTAATTGGATTTGGATGAGGTGCGTTATACTGTTCTTCAGATAAAAGCTCCTTATTATTTCGCTTTTGAAATTTAGCTACATTAGCCCCTGCTCTTATTGCCTCATCAATTAGTTGCTTTGCTATTTCCATTTCACCTTTATGATTGCATCCTATTTCAGCAATTACTTTAATATTTTCCATTTTCATTCTCCTAATTTAATTATCAAAAAATTATCAACCGACCATAGAATCTAACAATTATTATTAATACCATCTTATATTAAGATGAATATCTATTTAAGATCAAAAGATGCTTTCCCATTAAGTTAATGTTCGGTCTAGAATCTTCTTACACGTATATTTTCTATAAACGTACCACTTCATTTTTCTAGAGAAGCCGCCGTTATTGCCAACAACACTATTAGTTTGCAAAATATAACATTGCAGAATCTTTTAGTTCAAGCAATCTTTCTTTAATTTTTAAATATCTATTTTCTTCTATTTTATATTTATCTAGTTCTTGGATAGCTATTTCAGTACATTTCTCAATTGAGGTTAGCAAATTAGTCTCTTCTATTGATAAATTAAAATAATCCATCAGTTCTTTATTATCAATATTCCTTTTCAACTCTAATAGAGTGCTTCGAACCATTCTATACAACTTCAATAGCATATTTATACGAATATCTAAATCTGCATTTAACATAGTAGACAATGTTAAATCTGTTTTGAATTGTTCCACTCTTGCTAATGGATGGTTAAACATTTTACCATTTTGCTTTTCAATATAATTTTTTCCTTTCTCTCCTTGTTTGCAAATAAAATTATCTATGGTAATAATATCCCCTAGTAAAGTTAATCTTGTGAGGATATAGCGGTGAGGATACAAATGTAAAAATCCATTGTTAGGTTTTAGTAGTTGTTGATTCAAATCCTGAAAGTCTATTAAATCATTATTAAATATAACACCCGAAATATAGAAATTAGAAAACGCTATATTTTCCATAGTCTCCTTTCCCTCGATATATTTGTTTCTAGCATACTGAATATATGGTCTGTTTTCTTGATCAAGTACCCCACCTAAAATAGCAGATATATTTGGTGTATCATCTATTATTTTTTTGATAGTAGAAATAGTAGAAATACATATTATATCTTCATCGCTTATTAATAAAGAAAATTTACCTTTAGCCCTTTCTAATACTCGAACAATATTTCTTACTGCTCCTATGTTTTCTTGATTTTTAAAATACTTAATCCTAGGGTCTTTCAAATCCTTTATTACTGAGTATGTATTATCCTCTGAATTATTATCAGAAACTACAATCTCAATATCATCATCAATACAATCTAAAACGTTTAATAGAGTATTTTTTAGAATTTGTGCCCTATTATATGTTGGTATACATATACTTAACTTTATAGATTCCTCATTCATTTATTTCACATCCCCTAAAGAATTGAATAATTTCCAATGCCATATACTCTATCATTTCTTCAGTTAGCCCTGGATAAACCCCTACCAAAAATGTATTATTAACAATCCTATCTGTATTTTCCAACTCACCAACAACTCTATATTCAATGTCTTTAAAAGCTGGTTGTTTCATTATATTTCCAGCAAACAACATTCTAGTTTGAATCCCCTTGCTTTCAAGGTGATTCACAATTTCATTTCTCTTAACTTTCACATCATCCTTTATTGTCATAATAAAACCAAACCAACTAGGATTTGTATTTGGAGTGGCTTCTGGTAATATAACATAATCCTCTATTTCTTTTAATTTTTCTTTTAATAAATTAAAATTATTATTTCGCTTTGTAATAAAGTTAGGTAGTTTCTCTAACTGTTGAACTCCAATGGCAGCCTGCATATCCGTAACCTTCAAATTATAACCTAAATGAGAATATGTATATTTATGATCATAACCATCTGGGAGGTCACCTAGTTGCCAATCAAAACGTTTATTACATGTATTATCGCATCCAGAAGGACACCAACAATCTCTTCCCCAATCTCTAAATGATTCAATTATTACTTTCAATTTAGGGTCATTTGTATAAAGTGCCCCTCCTTCCCCCATGGTAATATGATGAGGCGGATAAAAACTTGAAGTTCCAATATGTCCATGTGTTCCGGTATACTTCCCGGCATATTTTGCACCTAATGCATCACAGTTATCTTCAATCACCCATAAATTGTATTTCTCTGCTAAAGCCATAATTGCCTCTAAATCAAATGGGTTACCCATTGTATGTGCGATCATGATAGCTCTTGTTTTTTCTGAAATTGCTTCTTCTAATAAATCTACTTTAATATTATACGTACCTAATTCCACATCTAAAAAAACTGGGATTAAACCATTTTGTACAATAGGTGCAATTGTAGTTGGAAAGCTAGCTGCAACAGTAATCACTTCATCACCGCGTTTCAGACGCTTTTCACCAAGTTTGTAAGATGTTAAAGCAGATATGGCCAAAAGATTTGCTGAAGACCCCGAGTTCGTTAATACTGTATATCTAACTCCTAAATACTTTGCAAGTTTCTTTTCAAATTCAATGCAATAACGACCCGATGTAAGCCAAAAATCCAGAGAGGCGTCTACTAAGGCAACCATTTCATCTTTATTATAAATCTTACCTGCATAGCTTAATTGACTTTCACCCGCAACAAACTCTTGCTTCCGATGAAATAAATCATGGAACTCTGCTACTTTATTAAAAATGGCTTTTCTCTTAACCGATTCATATTCTGCATCATTTATTTGACCAACTTCTTGAAAAGTTAACTGATTTAATTCATCATGAGTCCATTCTATAAAATCGGAAGTTACTACCTTAATACCATCATCTTGCTTGATACATTCAACGGCCATGACCGACTTTAAATTTAATTCAATAATTGCAAAATACTTGTTCAAACTATTTTTATAAACATTTTTTTGTTTATAAATCATGATATCCACTCACTACCTTATTCAAATATTTGCTTTTCTAAAGATCTCGTTAATTTACTCTAATCTCTTCCTATTGTATATCTATATATCTACTGAATATCCACTTAAAAAACTTTGATCACTCCACAAATAATCCCATTCACCAAATCTACCTATACTTTTAATTTTTAATTTTCCTAAATAATCTAATACAATTTTACGATCATGCTCCATACCATTGTAGAAAACAACATTTGCATAATCTAAATGCCGTGTATCTATTATTTCAATATCTAATTTGGATGCAATATCCATTTTCTCAATCGCATCTATTACTTTTTCTTGAAGTTCATTATCTGAAAACTGAAGGGGATTATTTTTAGAATAATAAATTTCAAATTGTAAAGAACTCTTTCCTTCTGGGGCGTTATTTTTAGATTTCATACTTGGAGAATATGCTCTTGCAAAAGGGATATCCTCGTCATATACATAAAACCATAAAGATGGGATATCTATTTCCTTATTAAATCCAACAGAAACTAAGCAAACTGAAGTTGCACAAAGATTATTTGCAGCCTTTTGTACTTCTGTTGGACAACCTTGTAATAATGAAATAATAAGGGGTAACGGTAAACTACTTATTAATGTTTCGTAAAAAACTTGTTTTCCATTTTCAAAAAAAATATTTTTATTATGAGCATCTATTTGAACCACTCGATGATTTAATTGAATATTCAAGCCACTCGCTACCTGTTCTATAAAAGAACGATACCCCCCATTAGCAGGATAACGCATTTCTTGTGTATAATATGTATTTGGTGTTTCAGCAGTCATTGCTCCTTGCAGCACTTCATCAATAGAAGGCTGATACATGCGATTTTTAATCCACTCTACTGAAAGATTAGCAGGCTCACATCCCCAATATTTCCTTGTGTATCTTGTTGGATATTTATCTGCGAAATACTGACCAAATTGATATTTCAACCATTCTTCGTAGTTTGATATAGAAGCAGTATCAGTTCTGTTTATAAAACTATTGATAATATTAATTCTTTCTTCTACTGGTAAAGCAAATGAATTATTTTGAACAGGATGTTTTACCCAATAACCATCACTATAGTTCAGGGCGGTGGGTTGATGAATATAATAAGGCACTTGATCGAAAATACTTCGAACTAATTGATTTTTGGTAAATGATAGATGTATAGCATGATCAAATCTAAAACCGTTTATAATAAAATTATCAATTAACCCTCCAAAACGATTACGTGCTTCATAAATAATTGTATTTTCACCCAATTTAAACCCTGCTCCAATACCAGCTATTCCTGCTCCTAAGATAACATTTTTAATCATACTAACAATCCTTTTTTATTTTCTGTATACCCTTTTCTAAACCTATTTTCGCCTCCCAATTCAATACTTCTTTATTCTTAGCAATATGTGCTACAGACTGCATAATATCATTTTGTCTGTAAGGTAGAGCTCCCCACTCAATATTAGTGGATCTAGAATAGGTTGTCTCAATAACATGTGCTAATTCTCTAATACTCGTTCCTTTCCCAGTCCCTAAATGCAACTCTATAAAGTCTTGCTTGATATTCTCTATTTTGTTAATTAAGGTAATAAAAAAGTCAACAACATCTTCTATATGAATAAAATCTAACTTCTGTTCACCAGCAGTCATTGGAATCTTATTTTTAGAATCTAAAGATGAGATAATATAATCTATTACCTTTTTTTGAGAGTCTCCTTCACCGTAAACAGTATACGGTATTACATTTATCCACTGGAAATTTAATATTTGTTGATAGTATCTCAAAATCGCTCTAAAAGCTGTTTTTGTGGCAGAATACAAATAAGCACTTCTCAACTCCCCATCATTGTAATAATACTCTGCACATGTACCTACGTTAATAAAATATTTAATACCTGTGCCTTTTAGAGCATCAAGTAAATGAGTGCCCATTTCTATATTTACATCTAGTATCTTGTTAATATTTTCTTCATCATCTTGGCTAGTCAAATAAGAGGCAAGATGTACTACTAAATCTGGTTTAAAATCCTTAATCTGCTCTTTATAATTAGTGTTTAATAAATCGAAATATTGTATATTTTGAAGTTCCCCAAATAATTCAATTGCCCTTTTCTGATTTCGTATTAAAAGAGCAATATTATCTTTGCTAAAATAGTTTTTGTAAATTGTGGGTACAATATGACTTCCAAAAAAACCAGTAGCCCCCGTTATTAAAATTCTCATAAAATTTTAAACTCCTTATGAAGAGGATCAATTCATAATCCATATAACTTTTATCCAATTTGAATATAATTACATTATTTTTCCCCATTCAACTCCAAAGATACTTACTTTATTCTGAAGTCATATTGGCCGTATAGTAGCCACAATGAATAACAGATTCTTTAATTCTCACTTTTATTGACAAAAGATTGAATTTGTTTTTTACAAAAGTCATATACATCATGCTTTTTATAATGTTTATACCAATCTACTGTATATTCAATAGTTTCATCGATATTCAGCGTTGGTTTCCAACCTAGTTCAAACCAAGCCTTAGAAATATCTAGTGCCAATAACTTTGCCTCATATGCTTCATTACGATGAGAAACATCAATTAGTTTTCCTTCCCCATAAGCTTCGACAACTTTATTAGCAATATCCCAAACATTCACTACTGAGTTTAACTGTGGCCCAAAGTTCCATGAGCTACTATATTTTACTGGATTGTCCCACATTTTTTGAGCTAATAATAAATATCCACTTACCGGCTCTAGCACATGTTCCCATGGTCTAATTGCATGTGGACTTCGAATTTCAATTGGTTTCTGATTTTCAATAGCACGAATACAATCTGGAATAATTCGATCCAATGCCCAATCACCGCCACCAATCACATTTCCAGCTCTGACACTTGAAATTGCTTTTCCATGCTTTTCATATTCATTTGGATTAAAGTAAGACCTTCTCCAAGAGCTAATAGCGATTTCTGCTGCTCCTTTAGATGAGGAATATGGATCATATCCACCGAGAGAATCTGATTCTTTATAACCCCAAATTTGTTCTTTATTTTCGTAACATTTATCGGTAGTAATAAATATACCCACTTTTGTTTCGGCACAAGCCCTTATTGCCTCTAGTACGTTAATAGTTCCCATTACATTTGTTTCATACGTTTTGACAGGTTGTTTGTATGATAAACGCACCAATGGTTGAGCAGCCATATGAAAAACAATCTCTGGTTTATATTCATTGAACACTTGATGTAATTTTTCTTGATCTCTTATATCAGCACGGATATCAACAATCTTGTCACCAATATTCGATAAAACAAAGTTGTCTTTTTTTGTATAAGGATCTAAAGAAAATCCAATAACTTTAGCCCCAAATTCATGTAACCAAATGGATAGCCATGAGCCTTTAAAACCCGTATGACCTGTAACTAATATTGTTTTACCTTTCCAAAAATTAGAATCAATCATTTTAGTCTACCCCATAAATTCCAGGGAGCTTTTTGTTTTTTCCATAAATCCTCAAGATAATTTTTATCTCTTAATGTATCCATTGGTTGCCAAAAGCCAGTATGCTTAAATGTTTGTAACTGACCATCTCTTGCTAAATTAATAAGCGGTTCTTGCTCAAACGTAGTACCGTCAGCATCAATATAATCAATTACTTCTGGTTGTAATACAAAAAAACCTGCATTTATCCATCCACCATCCCCTTTAGGTTTTTCTTGAAACCCGAATACTTCATTGTTATTTCCTAAATCTAAAGCACCAAAACGTCCACCAGGCTGGACAGATGTAACTGTAGCAAGTTTTTTATGATTCTTATGGAACTCTACTAATTCTTTAATATTCACATCTGAAACTCCATCGCCATATGTAAACATAAATGGTTCATTTTCTAGATACTCTTTTACTCTTTTTAAGCGACCACCAGTCATCGTCTCAAAACCTGTATTCACCAGTGTTACTTTCCACGGCTCTACATGAGCATGGTGTATAATTTGATTGTTATTATTACGGAAATCAAATGTCACATCTGACTCGTGTAAAAAATAATGCGCAAAGTATTCTTTAATGACGTAACCTTTATAACCTAAACAAATAATAAAATCGTTAAAGCCATAATGGGAGTAAATCTTCATAATATGCCATAAAATTGGCTTACCACCAATTTCAATCATTGGTTTTGGTTTAAGATGGGATTCTTCGCTAATTCTTGTACCAAAACCTCCTGCAAGTATAACAACCTTCATATTATTTCACATCCTTTACTAGTAACATTGGCCTCAAAGCTGTATTTTCATTTATGTTTCCATAACTTCCTAGCGTAAAATTTGGATATTTAATATTTCCTCTTTCTTTCTTTTTAAATATATTAATTAGATCTCCTCGAATTGTGACTCCCATATTTTTAGTTTCAATAATACAATGGTCCATTTCCTTCATCCAACTTAATGGGACATTACCAACATTCCACTCAAACCAATTATGATTTATATATCTATCCCAATCATTATTCTTATCATTCATATAACTAAAATGACCACCAGTCAGCATTGTTAGTAGCGAATTAGGAATAATACTTTTATGTCATAATTGCTCTGAAATAGTTTTCCACGAAACATAATTTTGAATATTTCTATCTGCAATTAATTTTTTTTCACCATTATTTTTATCAACTATAATATAATAAAAATCACCATTTGGTTCAGGCATAGCTTCAATTGGTAATAGCATAGCAGTTTCCTCACCTAATCTACTAAACTCTCCAACTGTATTAAAAGTAGCCTCATAATGACAGCGTATCCTCTTACCAACTTCTAAATCCTCAATTCTCTCAACCTCATGAATATGATAAGCACGACCACCAGTATTAATTGCAATACCCATAAAGCTAAAGTTTGGGTTCTCTGATACAATCTCAACCTCCACTTCATGCATTATGTTTTTTAAATTTAACTTTTCAAATAAGATTTGCTGTCGGAACGAGCCGTATAGTTCTTTATCAAAAGTAAAAGTATTTTTAATCTTTACTATTTTTGACTTCCCATCAATTGTTACTTTTATCTCCAGTGGTTCTTTGGCATGATTTGCTCCTAGGATTCGTATTTTAGAGCCTTTGAATTTAAATTTTAGCTGTGTTTCAGTATTTGCCGTGTCTACACTAAAACCATATCTTTCGAGTTCAACTTCTTTTTCTTTATCCTCGTCTTCACCAGGTACTTCAAAATTCGTTTGTATTTCTAACAAATGCTTTTCCCAGATGCCTTCAAAATGGAAAATACCTGAAGTTGCCTCGTAATATTTATAACTGTTGCTAACTCTCAATGGTTGATATACTTTTACATGGAAAATAGGTGCTAGCTTTTGATAAGCATCAATCGTTAACAATAGGTACTGACGATAAACCTGTACAGATGCATATAGTTTCTCCGATAACACAGACATTTTATTGCAAATACTTAAATCTGAATAAAATTTACTTTCATAGTATTGAATCACAGGCATGATGAGTGTATTGACAAAATAATTTTTCTTAAAGGTCTCAAAGTATGCATAAAAATCTTTTAAAATAGCATCTATTTTTTTGATATCTGTTGACTTGCTATAGGTCTCTAACTCTGTCAAAGCCTTCAGCATTTTATTGATCAATTTAGTAAAGGATAAACTTCCTTTTTCTAGGTTCCGTAATTCAGCTTGATTAGCTTTTCTTCCATGATGCTCCAGCCGCTCCCACCACTTAGATGGAACGACTTTTTCTTTTAATTCTTGTTTTATAGTACTTCCAAGACTTTGGAAAGGAGCATTTGCAATTTTCGCCCCGCCGATAGTAGCATTAACAATATTGAGATCTGGTAAAGTTGAAATATATAGTTCCATCTCTCTCCGCATTAAATCAAACGTTGGATTTGTCTGAACGTAACCACCATCTACAGATTCTACGTCAAACACAGCTACTAAATCTTTTTCAAATAATTCGCCGTCTACTTGTACAGGCTCTTCACCTTTTTGTTCTTCTTTTGGTGTCCATCTTGATATACCCTTGGCGTAAAACTGATTCCCTCTATAGGCAAAGTTTTGACCGACCAATATGATCTTACCAACATTTAATTTACTTAATAATTGCAATGTCACATTGGCAATTGTTGCTGAATCATTAATAGTTGTCGATTGTACATTATGTAAAAGAGGTGTTAGCTTATCCTTTTCCACCACAAAATGCGCAAGCGGTCCTGGGAAGGTTCGTACTGTTTCATATCCTACTGTAGTACCGTAAAGTAAAGGAATATCCTTTATCGCCTTTTCTCGTAGCTCTTGAAACACCATATGGTTATGCGATTGTGGATCATAAGACAATACAGCATCAGGATGAATATCATTGGCAATTAATGCTCGATTGGCTGAGCCTACCGCAAATATAAAAGCAAGTCCATTTTTTTTAATGTAACGAATATTTTCAATTTCATCTGATAACGAAGGACCTGCTGAAACAAGTAACACAGGTTTACCTTTAAAAATGTTGTTTTTCTGTTCTAAAATATTTGGGGTTTCAAATGTCGATTTGACATTTATTAAGGCATTAATTGCCCAACGATCTTTAAACCTCGCTTCAACTCTTGTATTACTATATTTATCTTTTAAAAAACGTCTATATAACTCAGCGAAATATGCATACTCATCTTTAGCGATTTTTTCGTAAATAGGTAGTTGCAGTAAAAATACTCTTTGTGCAAAGTTAATACTAAAATTACCTAAATGCTCAACTAAGTCACCTTCTGAATGTTCCACATATTGATTGGTAATGTCATTTATAGAAACACCTATTTTAGCCGCATTTTTTTGAAATTCCTCATATACTTCCACAATCGGTTCATATATTGAGATTATTTTTTCTGGATATTTCATTTGTACTTCTTTTACATGGTAGCCTAATCCCACACCATAAAATAAAATATGGTCAGAGGCTTCAATTTGTGTGGCATTCGCTTCGATAAAACGTTGTGCCTCGTTGACAGGATTATATTTACTATGTATCGGAAGCATGTGGCCTTCATGCTCTACTTGAATAATTGGTAGATTTTGTTTACTTTGCAGTAATTCAATCTTTTTATGTGCCAACTTTCTTCCTCCCTTTTATGCTTGTCCTATACTTTTATACTGCCAATTTGCTTGAATTTCTTCATGATTGCTTAAAATATTTCGCCCATCAAATAAAACTTTACTATGAACTAATTGACTTATTTCCGACCAATCAGCTGTTTTAAACTCATCCCATTCAGTTACTAAAAGTATAGCTTCCACTTTTTCTACACATTGTTGTATAGATTTTGTTGATGTTACACCTATAATAGCTACTTCTTTAACGATCGGATCGTATACTGTAATTTCTGCACCTCGTTTTTTGAGTTGTTCAATTAAATATAAGGACGGTGCTTCTCGTAAATCATCTGTATTCGGTTTAAAGGCAAGTCCAAGAAGGGCTATTTTTCTTCCCACTAAATTGTCATTGAAATGTTGCAATACTTTTTCTAAAAACAATTGACGTTGTTTAGTATTTACTTGTATCGCTTTCTCAACAATTGTCAATGGTGCGAAATTTTCTTTAGCTAAATACGCTATTGCCTCTGTATCTTTTGGGAAACAAGATCCACCATAACCAAGTCCTGCATTTAAAAATGCGCGCCCGACACGGTGATCCATCCCCATACCATCTGCTACGTCAGCTACATTTGCCCCTACTGCTTCACAAAGATTAGCAATCTCATTAATATAACTAATTTTCACAGCTAAAAATGCATTCGCAGCATATTTAATCATTTCAGCACTTTTACGATTCGTACGTACAATTGGTATACTTAATGGTTTAAACAATTGTTCTATTATCCTGCCACTTTTTTCAGTCTCTGCCCCAATAACAATTCGGTCTCCATGAAACGTATCATGAATAGCATGACCTTCTCTTAAAAATTCTGGATTTGAAACGACTTCTACTTTTAAATCAGCTACTATATTTTCTTCAATAATCGATTGAACTAAATCGTTTGTGCCCACGGGAACAGTACTTTTCACCACAACAATTGTATCGTTCACAATATGTAATGTTATATCTTTTGCAGCTTGTTTAATATAGGTTAAATCTGCGGCACTACTCTCACTTTGAGGTGTACCAACAGCTATAAATACGATTTCAGCATCTAGAAAAGCATCTACGTGATTCGTCGTAAAAGTTAATCGATTTGCTTCAATATTTTTGACCATTAATTCATCTAGACCTGGTTCATAAATAGGGGATTTACCCGCCTTTAGTTTGTTCACCTTACAACCATCAATGTCAATACAAGTCACGGTATGACCTATCTCAGAAAGAACAACCCCTGTGACAGTACCAATCACAGCTACATTAGTCATCCTTTTTCCACCTTATCTACCACTTGTCTAATATAAGCAAACACTTCATCTTTTAAATCTTCACGCTCTAACGCAAAATCAATTGTCGCTTGGACAAAGCCAACTTTACTACCACAATCATATAGCTTGCCCTTCACATCATGTGCTACTATACGTTCAGAATGGTTAAGCAATTCTATGGCATCTGTTAATTGGATCTCTCCACCAGCACCTGGCTGCGTAACCTTTAGTGCATTAAAAATTGTAGGCGTAAGTACATAGCGTCCCATTATTGCAAATTTGAAGGTGCTTCCTCTGCCTTTGGCTTTTCAACAAATCCCTTAACTTCAATGGCTTTCCCATCCGACCTCTCACCTTCTGGATCAATCACTCCATATTGATGGACAACACTCCTATCAACAGCTTGTACACCGATAACAGAAGCTTGTTCATGTTTATATATTTCAATTAACTGTGCTAGTGCTGGTGTTTCAGCTTGTAAAATGATATCGCCTACGGATTAATAGGTTTCTGTGGATGTCTTTCTGTAATTGGTAATTCCAAGGGATTACCATATGTTGCACATGTTGAAGAGAATACGATGTTTGTTACATTATGTGCTAACATTGTATCTAATAATTGTATAGAATTCACAACATTATTTTGATAATATTTTGCAGGCTGTATGACAGATTCTCCTACATATGCAAACGCAGCAAAGTGAATAACAGTATGGATTTGCGGATAATGATTAAATAGATTCTCTATATCTACTTTTCTGGCTAAGTCTCCTTCTACAAAAGGAACTTGTTCTGGGACAAACTTACGATGCCCTGTACTTAAATTATCAAAAACCATAACTTCTTTTCCCTGCTGCACTAAATATTACAGTGTGTGATCCTATATAGCCTGCTCCTCCAATTACTGCAATCATCTACATACCCTCCGCTAATTTACGTAACTCCTCAACCGTTAACCAATCGTTATTATTATCACTTGTATAAGCAAATCCATCTGGTAAGGCTTTCCCGCCCTCTGCATAATTTTTGGACCACCATGAAAATTCCGGTTGGATTATATAATAGTCATCAAATTCAACGGTATGCCTTGCATCATCTTCCATAATCATTGCTTCATGCAGTTTTTCACCAGGGCGAATGCCCATAATTTCGATTTCACATTCGGGAGCAATAGCACGTGCTAAGTCCATAACCTTCATGCTAGGAATCTTCGGTACAAAGATTTCTCCACCATGCATGCGTTTTAAATTATCGAGTACGAATTGTACACCTTGGTCAAGTGTAATCCAAAAACGTGTCATCCGTTCATCCGTCACTGGTACTCTTCCTGTTTCTTTAACTTTTTTAAAGAAAGGAACAACACTACCCCGGCTGCCCACAACATTTCCATAACGTACGACAGAAAAACTTGTCTTTTTATCTCCTACATAGGCATTTGCAGCAACAAAAAGTTTATCTGATGCTAATTTTGTAGCACCATATAAGTTAACAGGTGCACATGCCTTGTCTGTAGACAGTGCTATCACTTTTTCTACACCGCAGTCTATAGCTGCCTCAATAATATTTTGTGCACCATGAATATTGGTTTTCACAGCTTCAAATGGATTATATTCACAAGCATCTACATGCTTCATTGCTGCTGCATGAATCACAATATCGACACCATCAAATGCACGATGTAATCGATCCTGATCACGCACATCACCAATAAAGAAACGTAAACGATTGTCCGTAAATTCCTGTTTCATTTCATATTGTTTCAGTTCATCACGGCTAAACACAATAATTTTTTTAGCTCCCTCTGTTAATGCCTTTTTAATAAATTTCTTTCCAAAGGAGCCAGTACCTCCAGTAACTAAAATGACTTTATCTTTTACAGTCACGTTTTTCCCTACCTTTATGTATCAGTTTTCTACCTTTTCAAAAATCCACTCAGATGCACTTGCAAACATGGGTGCAATTTCATATTCAAATAAGTCAGCTACAGTGACAAAATCGCTAATTTCTAATGCATGATTTATTTCATTTAGCATATCAAGCGCTTCTTTTGTTTGACTATTGACTTTGTAGTTTTGTTCAATCATATAATGCTCTACTGATACTAACCAACCCATTCCTTCACTTAAATCGATGATCATTTGTAAAGCGTCTGCTTGTTGGCCAATACGTAACATGTTAGCAATTTGATGGCAGCCTTGTTCAATTCTTATAACATATTCATAATAGGATTGTTGTGTCTCTTGCATTAATTCATTCATGGATAAATCCTCCCATTCTCTACTTACTATTATATCGGTTTTTTTTCTTAATTATATAGGGCGATAACACGAAAAAACCTTGCGACATAAAAGTCGCAAGGTTGAAAGTATTAGTAGGATTAACCTAATAATTGAAGAACGCCTTGTGGTTGTTGGTTTGCTTGAGCAAGCATAGATTGAGCAGCTTGCGTTAAGATGTTGTTCTTCGTGAATGCCATCATTTCAGCAGCCATATCTGTATCACGGATACGAGATTCAGCAGCTGTTAGGTTTTCAGAAGATGTACCTAAGTTATTGATAGTATGTTCTAAACGGTTTTGAACCGCACCAAGTTTAGAACGTTCGTTAGATACTTTAGATAGAGCTTTGTCAATTGTAGAGATTGCTTTATCTGCAGCACCTTGTGTAGAAATATCAACACCAGCTTTTTTAGTTGTTGCATCTGCTCCAGTAGCTCCTAAATTAGTACTAGCAAGACCAGTTGGAATTGTTCCACCTGCTCCAGTTAGATCAGTACTAGTAAATGAATCTTCTACTTTTACGTTAATAGACCCAAGTTGCTTTAATGCATCGACAATATCTTGTGTTGTTGTTTTTACATCACCAGCATTTGTGCCATCACCAGCTGCTTGAGCTAAAGTAATTGTAATTTTTGTTCCATCGTTACTCATAGAAGCAGTAGTTTGTGTAATCGCAGCACCAGATGGATTTGTTACAGGATCTTTAAACTCAATTTCAATAGCTTGACCTGTACGGTTATTAACTTGAACTCCAGTTATCCCATTTAGATCTTCGAAACCTCCTGAAAGACCTGTTACACCTAGCGCATCTGCACCTAAATCAGTTACTTCTAATTTAATGTTTTGAGCAGAGTTTGCACCGATATGGAATGTTAATGAGTTTGCTGTACCAGAAAGTTCACCGTTTAAAAGTTTACGAGTGTTGAATTCTGTATCTGTAGAAACACGAGTGATTTCTTGAGATAATTGGTCCATCTCTTTTTGTAGTTCTGCACGGTCTTGAGCAGTGTTCGTATCGTTTGAAGATTGAACTGCTAATTCACGCATACGTTGTAGGATTGAGTGTGTTTCGTTAAGTGCTCCCTCAGCAGTTTGGATTAATGAGATTGAGTCTTGAGCATTCTTAGTTGCCATATCAAGACCACGGATTTGACCACGCATTTTCTCAGAAATTGCTAAACCAGCAGCGTCGTCACCAGCACGGTTGATTTTGAAACCTGAAGATAACTTCTCAAGGTTTTTAGCAGATTGAGTGTTGTTAAAGCCAAGGTTACGGTGTGTGTTTAACGCTGAAATGTTGTGTTGAATTCTCATTTGGAATTCCTCCTTGAATAATAGTTTTTGTCATCTCACATCCATGTGAAATGTTGTTGGTTTAGGTTGTATTGTATGTACTTCCTGCCCCCTACACTATCTATATCGTATCTATTAAAAATAGTTTAATAGTATTTCAAAAAATATTTTATTTTTTTCTAAACAATTTGATTATAAATTTCTAAATTGCTCCAATAGATTTGAAGTAGTTGACAACGCTTCTTTATTTTGCTCTTGAATCGCCTTAAAAACTTCAGATCGATGTACTTTAACAGTTTTAGGTGCAATTATCCCTAACTTGATTTGATCTCCGTCTACAGATAAAATTTTGATTTCTATTTGATCACCAATCATAATAGATTCATCTTTTTTTCTAGAAAGCACAAGCATCATTTAGCACTTCCTTCCAAGGAGTGCATTGGGAAACGTAATGGATAGGCCATACCATCCTGTAAAACAATTTGCTTACCACACTTTTGTTTAACATTAATAACAATGGGTGCTAATAAATTCATCGTAGAATCTTGAAACGTTTCTTTCAAAGTTACGATGGAGTAAGTAATAACATCTTCTTCGGTTTCTATATGTAGCTGTTCTTTATCTTCGTCACTAATTTCAAAACTGTAGTCTTTTTTAAATACAAAGGGGTAGGCAACAACAAAACCTATCTCTACTTTGTTCACTGACTGTAATACTGCGAGTGGTAGATTAGCATCAATCGGTAGAAGCACAAACTTTTTTTCATCTTCTAGCCCTAGTAAACCATGTTCAAATGTAAGTATCTCTTGTTCAGTAATTTCTACTTCACCTAAAAATTTTGTGTTTAGCTTCATTAAGCGTTGACACTCCTTTATCCAATAACATCAATTTCCACATTAGGTCTTTGAACCATTGTACCAGTTACTTTACCAGGTGTGTATTCATGAATAGGTTTGTTCACTTTTGCGTCAATAATCGGTTCTCTTCTTTGAATATTAACGTCAGTTGTGCCTGGTGTGTAGTCTATTTTTACTGACCCTACTGATGGTACAAATTTAATATTGAATTGCACACGATGGGGTCCATGATTTTGCTTGGCGATATTTTGAATAGTCGCTCGTCCCTGCCCTTTTCCAGCTGACATCATCATTTTTCGTCCTTCACTCGCACGTCTTGCAGCTCCACTCAAAGCAGCCTGTTGACCTTCTTTAGCGGTATTTTTTGTGGCTTCAATTGGTCCAATTATCCCCAGGTCTCGTCTTGCTTGCGAAGAATCAATTTTTAATACACCTTTTGTAGTATTGATTTCTAAAATGGCTGCTGGTTGCTCAATATGTTGCGTAGCCTTTGGTTGTTCAATGTGCTGGCTAGGTTTTCCAATATGAAGATCTAGTTTGGCATCTGTTGTATGGATTTGAATTTGAGGGAGTCTCATATCTTTTTCTCCTTTTAAGAAAAGCGTTTGGATTTAAACAGTCCAAACGCTTACTTTCAAATTTTTAGCGAATAAAATCAACTAATGTTTGTTGAATAATTCTAGATCCTACAGAAAGTGCAGCCTGATGTATGGACTCTGACGTCACCATTTCTGTTATAGCCTTTGAGTAATCAACATCTTCATTGTTCGATAGTTGTTTAGTAACGCTAATTTCTCTAATTGATAAACGATTTTCCATTAATTCAACACGGTTTTGTCGTGCCCCAACATTCGCTTGAGCTTCTAGCACTTTATTGTGCATATTAGTGATATCATCTGACTTACTATCCGTTGAAAACCCACCCAATGCTTCACTAATTTCAGCACCTGTAGCAGGTCTCGGTACAATTTCGGGAGGAACAATGCGTTCTGGATCTAATAAATCAGAAATTTTACCCATTAACGTATCGATATTACCAAATAAATTTGCACCAGGGGTATTCACTTGTAACGTTATTCCATCATAAACCTCTATTTGTACATCCCCATTTGGGGAAGTTATTTCATCTGCAGTACCAGCATTAATATTCGTTCCGTCATAAAGTTGATAATCAGCATTAATTATTTTTAAACCATCTGGGTTTGGTGGTGTAGCTTCTACAAACAATGGTTTACCAGTATTCGTCCCACTAAAAATATAACGATCAGCAATTTTAGTATTTGCTACGTCTTGAATTTGTTGACGAATTTGATCAATTTCTTCCTTTATTTTCGCACGTTCGTCAGGTGTATTTGTATCATTAGAAGCTTGAATCACTAGTTCACGTACACGCTTCATTTGCTCACCGACTTGGTTAAGTGACTCGTCTGTTGTATCAAGCCAATTATTTACTTCATTCATATTCCGTGTATACTGCTCAACTTGACCTAAATCACGACGATATCCCATTCCTTTTATAGCAATCACTGGATCATCGGAAGGTCTAGTGATTTTTGAACCAGAGTTAATTTGGTCTTGCAGCTTGGACATTTTGCCATAGCTTCGATTTAAGTTTAAAAGCATATTATTGGATAACATCGATTGTGTTACGCGCATGTTTGTAAAAACTCCTTTCTAGTGTTTTTATAATCCTACTCGACCCATTCCATTTATGATTTTATCTAATGTTTCATCGACAACTGTGATCATACGAGCATTCGCGTTATAAGCTTGTTGGAATGTAATCATGTTTGTCATCTCTTCATCTAAAGAAACCGAGCTAACCGACGCACGACTGTTAGATATTGACAATAGTAATGTTTCAGATGTTTTGTTTAAACGATAAGACTCTTCACCGTCTGTTCCCATCTTCCCTATCATTCCTTGATAGAAAGAGTTGAAAGTTGCCCCATCTAAGTCACCTGTTGTTATCGTTTTCCCTAATATAGTTATTGTTCCACCATTTTGAACCATCGACTGAAGATTCGCCAGCTCAATAGCCCATTTACCATTTCCTTCTTCATCCTTTTCAGAAGAAGCAGCTAACTTGGATGGATCAGCAATAAGGTTATCATTTACTTTAATATTCCCTGCTGTTATGACACCCCCTGGAGGATTTGTTGTAAAGAAATCAGGAGCACCCAGATTCCCCGATAAATCATATCCTTGTGCATGCATAGCATTAAATACTTTGGCAAATTCAGATGCTAATTTGTCTAATTTGGCAATTGTTTCGGGGTAATAGCCATGACTTACATCATGGCCATAAGAGTCGACTAATGATAAAAGCTTCCCTTTGCCTGGCTCCAGTTGATTGTATGTAACATTCCCTGAATTAGTATTTCCTGACCCAGTTATAGTAATGTTATCGAATAAATTTGTTAAATTATTACCATCGATTTGATTTGTACCACTATTAACTGCAATACTGGCAAAGTCTTTACCATCGACTAACTTAATTTCCGTTGTTGTACCATATGGTTTAAAAATGATCGTAACGCTTCCTTCAGCTACATCACTTGCCAAACCACCCGATTCCACATTTTTGATTGATACAGGGATGTACTCATTTAATTCGTCAATTAAAATATCCCGCTGATCATATAAATCATTAGGCACAAGTCCATTTGGCTCGACTTCTTGTACTTGCTTATTAATCGCTGCTATTTGCTTTAAAATAGAATTAATGCGGTCTGTCGCTACTTTTATTTCATTTCCTAAATTTCCTTGAATTCGCTTCAACTGGGTATCCATGTAGTTAAAGGATTCTGCCAAATGGTTTGCTCGCTCAATCGCTACCGTTCGTGATGAACTCTGTTCTGGATTCGTACTAACATCTTGAAGTCCTTTCCAAAATTGCTCTAATGCTGCATTCAAACCAAATTGAGATGGCTCATCCATAATATCTTCCATTTGGGAAATAGCATTTGAACGAGATTCCCAATACCCCAGCTTGTTTGTTTCCTGACGATATTGTCGATCAATAAACTCATCGCGAATACGTTGGATAGATGTTGCTTCGACACCAGTCCCTAGATGGCCAGGATAGTAAGGTGAATTTAAACCAGCCGTTGGAAAACCTGGTGTAGCTTGCATATTTACTCGTTGACGAGAGTAGCCTAATGTGTTGGCGTTGGAAATATTGTGACCTGTTGTATATAAAGCAGTTTGCTGTGTGAAGAGGCCACGTTTACTAGCTTCTAAGCCCATAAATGTTGAGCGCATTTTTCTTCCTCCCTTGTTATGCTTGTGAATCGAAATATGATTTTTTAGCTATGGTATTAGTTCCACGTACTTCGTTGCTGGAATAGTTCATTTGCTCTGTACGGGGTCTTACTGTATCTAATGTTAGGTTGACGACTTGTAAGGATTGGAAAACGAGTTTTTGATTTAGATCATTTTGTTTTCGTAGGTCATTGATAATTTGCATTAAACGTTCGCGAACTGCTGATAGTGTTGCTTTGTCAGCTTGTTGTTCAGCAGCCTCGATGACATCCGCGACAGTTGTTTTGTCAGATGAAGCAAGTCCCTTTGCTTCAAGGTAGTCCGTTACCTGTTTCTGACGCTGTTGCTCGAGCTTATCGATGGCTGCTACATGTGCCTGCTCGTCCTTGAGCAATTGGTCTAAAGCTTCGATATCGCCACTTTTAATAATTTCTGTTTTTTTAAAGGCTAGTTCGAGTAAGCTTTTATGCATTCTCTCTAGCATTGTTAGTGTAGAACTAATTGCTTCTACAGACATATCGTTATACACCCTTTCTGCTATTCCCTAGAAACGATAATATTTCAGCATATCCTCTGCCACTTTACGAGCGTCTACTTTGTATTCACCAGAAGCGATATCCTTTTTCAATTGTTGAACATGGTTTGCTCGCTCTGTACTGTATGTTGAAACCCCTTGCATTTCCTGCGCAGCCTTTGAAATTTCAATTTTATCGGCGAAAGATGCCTTGTTTGTATTTGATTTTGCATTGCGTACTTGGTTTTTATAGGCGTTTACTGCATTAACTCCATAAGATGTAATTTTCATTTCAATACCCCCCATCTCTAAATCCTATCTTACTATTATTTCGGATTGTCTCACATAATGTTAAGTTTTCACATAGAAAAAAGTGTGCTAATTTTGTTTAAAATTAACACACTTAGCGTAATTAACGTTTACGTTCTGAGTGATAGGTTACACGGTCACGTTCTTCAACACTTTGGCGAAACTCTTTGGCAGCTTCAAATGTCCGTAAGTCTGCTTTTAATTCATCCTGACATTTCGAGCAGAGCTTTCCTGTAGTCGTTAGATGGCCACAGTTATCACATGGATAGCCAAGGTTAGGGAACATGGCTGGCTGCAGACGCCCCTTACGAACCCATTTATACAATAGTTCCTCTGCTGCTCCCGTGGCTTCCACAATACGTTCTACAGTTGCCGCACGGTTTTCACGTTTACGTAAGAAACGATAAACGATTTGATAAAGCTCCTCCTCTGATTGTGCACACTTATGACACACTTCTCGGACTCCTGTATAATTAAAAAACTCATTACATTTAGGACAATTACGAACTTCTGCCATTGGCCTTTCCTCCTCTTTCTAGCAAATTTATCTACGAATGCTGTCTCATTAACTATTATACATAATACATTGGTATTTTCATCCTTCAATTAATGTGAAGTATTGGACATTTTTAGCACCCGCTTGCATTAAAACCTGTTCAGCATGCTGTAAAGTTGTCCCCGTAGTTTTTATATCGTCAAAAAGAAGATAATTTTTATGTTCGACTTGTGCACCCTCCATTAAGCGAAAAAGTGGAGCTGCTTGTATACGTTGCTCTCTATTTTTAGAGCTTTGGGTTTCTGTCGTTGTCTTTTCTAATAATTGTATAAAAGGAATATGCGCTGCCTTTAATAGTTCATCCGTATGCGAGAATGTACGCTCCTGTTGTTTGAGAGGGTGCATTGGAATGGGTAGAATCATCGCTTTTTCTTTGGTGAGACGATTATGAAGCTCCTGCCGAAATACCTTTGCTAGAGCCACATCTTGAAGAAACTTTAACTGGTGTAAGTAATCCTTCATCGCCTCATTATATTGATAAAGGGATGTAGCAGATTGAGAAGGTACAAAACGAGCGGCACATCTTTCACATATAGTCGGCGAGAATTGCTTGGTTAGAATCATTTTCCAGGAAATAGTTATTTTTAACGGCTGGGTGCATATTAAACAATGAGTTTCTATTTTATTCATTCAGAAAATCCCTTCTTATTATAAAATTGAATTTTTTCGCATGCCTCATCCATCTCTGCCGTGATGCCGTGATGAAAGAATAAGACCTCCCCATCTGGAAATTGAACATCTCGTCCAACTCGGCCTGCAATCTGAATGAGGGCATTGGCGGTAAATATCAATGATTCTGCCCCAATAACAGCCACCTGTACTTTGCTGATTGTAATGCCTCTTTCTAATATCGTAGTGGTTAATAAGCCCGGAACTTCTTTATTTCGTAGCTTTAACACCTTCTTCTTCCGCTCTGGGTCAGCTGCATGCACAGCTAATATGTCTTCATTTAATCCTTGAAAAAGAAGAGTTGCACTATTCATTAAGTCAATTGTCGGGAAAAATAGTAAAAAGGGTTCCTTTTGGTGTAAGCGCTCCTCCACCCACTTTTTTAACCTTTTAGGGATTTTACCTCGCTTGAAGCATTTATTATAGCTCCATAAAGAACGAACTTGGGGGACTGGTAATGGATAATTATGATAGCGTTTTGGAATAAAAGAGTAGCTTTCTTGCTGGAAGGTATGGAGTAATGCTGCTGATGGGGTTGCTGTCACAAATACCAGAGGAGCCTTTTCCTTTTTAGCCTTTTCTACTGCTCTTTGTAGAGTTTCATCAAATGTATAAGGAAAAGCATCTGCCTCATCTACAATAATGACATCAAATGCCTTGTCAAATCGGTAGAGCTGATGGGTCGTTGCTATAACAAGCTGGGCATAGCCATTTTGGTAAGGAGCTCCACCGTATAAAGCATGAATAACTGTTTCAGGAAAAGCCTGTTGAAAGCGTGGATACAGTTCTAACACTACATCTGTTCGTGGTGTAGCAATACAAACACGTAGCCCCCGCTTTAATGCATCATACACAGATGGGAAAAGTATCTCTGTTTTGCCTGCACCGCAAACTGCATGAATTAAATGGGATCGTTTTACTTTCACACTTGCCAAGGTTTCATTAGCTGCCCGTTGCTGGAGTTCAGTGTATTGCCCGGTCCATTTTAATGAATGCTTGTTAATTTTTATCGTCTTGGGACCTGTCCAAATCATCAATCGTGTACAACTACTGACTCTCCCCATCTTAATACAGTGTCGGCAGTACACACATTGTTGCTGACATTTTGAGCAATCGAATTTTATGAATAGGTGCGGATCTGTATTGTGGCATCGATTGCATTTTATAACTGGCTTCATTTGAATTCCTTCTATTATACAGACGTATTTTCGCTGTATTGCTTTCTCAATATCTTCAGATGAAAATGGCGAATGTTCTTTTAACCAAATGCGACCTTCATGAAAATCACGTAATGCTGGGGGCAACAACCAACCCCTATATCTCATCAAAATCTCCCCTTTCATAGAAAAAAGCCTCTACTTTTGCTGTAGAGACTTCTCACAATTCGTTATTTTTTTGTCCATCCTAATCCCATCGACCCTTCACCTAAATGAGTACCAATAACAGGACCAAAATAGCTCAATTTAAAGTTTACGTTTGGGTACGTTTCGGCTAATTGCTCTAGCCATTCTTGGGCTTCAGCAGGGCAATTGCCGTGAATGACAACAGCGTCCATCGCTGCATACTTTTTTGCATCCACTGCTAGCAATTCTTCTGCACGCTTTAATGCCTTTTTACGTGTTCGGATTTTTTCGAAAGGTACAATTACCTTATCCACAAAATGTAAAACAGGCTTTACTTGTAATAAGCCACCGATTAATGCAGCTGCAGAAGATAAACGCCCACCACGCTGTAAATGTGCTAAGTCGTCTACAATGAAGTAAGCACGAATAGACTGCTGCATGTCCGCTAATGCTGCAAGTATGTCTTTTGCTGAATGGCCCTCTTTCGCCATTTCCGCTGCTCTTAATACGTAAAAGCCCTGAACCGCACAGGATATTTCACTGTCAAAGGCATGAACATTAATGCCTTCCACCATTTCACCAGCCTGTACTGCACCTTGGTATGTTCCACTAATACCACTCGATAAATGGATGGAAATTATCTCATCGTAATCCTTTGCTAGCTCTTCAAAAAGAGCCACAAATTCTCCAATTGGAGGCTGTGTTGTTTTAGGAAATTCTTTAGCTCCACGCACCTTATCATAAAATTCAGATGCTGTGATATCTACTTCTTCTGCAAATAATTGACCTGAGATATTAACACTTAAAGGTATCATATGAATGTTTAAGCGTGCACGTTCCTCAGCTGTAATATATGCAGTACTATCTGTTACGATTGCCGTCCTCATCCATGTCCACTCTCCTATAATTCTTAGTTTACAATCTATTTCTACTTGGTGCAATTGTTGTTCGTTGTTGTTGCTGGCGCTTCGCTTTCGCACAGACAAAATCTTGTTGTTGCTGGCGCTTTGCTTTCGCACAGACAAACCTGTTGTTGCTGGCGCTTCGCTTTCGCACAGACAAAATCTTGTTGTTGCTGGCGCTTCGCTTTCGCACAGACAAAATCTTGTTGTTGCTGGCGCTTTGCTTTCGCACAGACAAAATCTTGTTGTTGCTGGCGCTTCGCTTTCGCACAGACAAAATCTTGTTGTTGCTGGCGCTTTGCTTTCGCACAGACAAACCTGTTATTGCTGGCGCTTCGCTTTCGCACAGACAAAATCTTGTTGTTGCTGGCGCTTCGCTTTCGCACAGACAAACCTGTTGTTGCTGGCGCTTTGCTTTCGCACAGACAAAATCTTGTTGTTGCTGGCGCTTCGCTTTCGCACAGACAAACCTGTTGTTGCTGGCGCTTCGCTTTCGCACAGACAAAATCTTGTTGTTGCTGGCGCTTTGCTTTCGCACAGACAAAACCTGTTGTTGCTGGCGCTTTGCATAAATTACGGAAAACAAAAAGAAATGAATGTGAAATGAATGACGAACGTCGGATTCCCGTTCTCGCCCTTCTTGAGTTGTGCTAGTAAGCAGCTTTCATTTCACATTCATTGTCTATGTATAATAGGCATATCTTCACTCAATTGTTATGTTGAATGAAGATAGCTTCTGTTAATTTCCTGTACTTGACTGTGAGTCATCGCCAATATAAAAGACACTCGTCACTTTCCAATCATTGTCCTCTTTCACAAAGACTGTTACCTGACGTCCTGCACTTTCATGTTCGACATTTGTCTCAAGCTGAAGTGAGTGCATTTTCATGTTGGCAAAAACTTGCGCCTCTTCTGATTCATACTTTGCAATTGTTACATTTTCTACTTCACGCTTAATATCAAATTGATCAAATACTTCTGATGCATATGTTTTTTCTTCATCGTATTTAAAACCTTTTGGGTTTTTCGAGATTGTATTCATATAACGATC
Source organism: Lysinibacillus sp. 1 U-2021 (assembly GCF_029916965.1). Classification (NCBI taxonomy): domain Bacteria; kingdom Bacillati; phylum Bacillota; class Bacilli; order Caryophanales; family Bacillaceae; genus Lysinibacillus; species Lysinibacillus sp. 1 U-2021. The sequence continues at coordinate 1,396,966 of NZ_CP123966.1, read as the reverse complement.
AATTTCTTCAGCATTTAATGCAGCAATATACTCATCAAAAGATGCTAAAATCGCCTTTTCATCTTCCGCTGGTACATTATCAGCCTTTTCTACGTTTCCACCCATCATTTCAAAGCCAACTGTACCATCCTCTATTACTTTATCTCGTTCTTCATCACTCATCTTCTCATCTTTATTACCACAGGCAGTCAATACTAATAAGATTAGAACTGCTAGAAAACTTTTCTTTAACATCAAAAAACCTCCCGCGCATATTGTAGCATATAAATGCTTTCGTAGGAATTTTGTTGTGCATTTTCAACATTTAGGTGCTACATCTTCCTTATGACGCATTAGGCTGTAAAATGTTGCACGAATTGCTAGTTATCATATTAATACTAATGAATAGTAATGTTACAAAATTGTGAATGACCTATTCTTCATCAAGTTAGCCCAATACAAATTATTACCAAAAAACAATAAAAAACTGTTTTAAAAACTACTTCAATAAAAAGTAGCTTTTAAAAACAGTTTTAGCAATTAGCGTACTTCAACCCAACCATTTTTAATGGCTGTTACAACTGCTTGTGTACGGTCATTCACATTCATTTTTTGTAGAATACTTGATACGTGGTTTTTAACCGTTTTCTCAGAGATAAACAGTGTCTCACCGATTGTACGGTTGGATTGACCATCTGTTAATAATTGTAATACTTCACATTCACGCTTAGTTAGCAAATGGAATGGACGACGAATTTCAGTTTGATGGAAGTTTCCTTTATTTTCATGTTCTGAAAGTCGCTTAAATTCTGCTACTAGGTTTTTCGTTACTTTTGGATGTAAATAAGAACCGCCGTTGGCAACAACTTTAATCGCCTCAACGATTTCATCTGCATCCATCTCTTTTAACATATAACCAAGAGCACCTGATTTTAATGCATGCGTAACATATGTTTCATCGTCATGTATAGACAACATAATCACTTTTGCATCTGGAAATTCAGTAATTAACTCTGACGTTGCTTCCACTCCATTTTTACCTGGCATGTTAATATCCATAAGTACAACATCTGGTTCATTTTCAGCATATAACGTAACCACATCTGTACCATCATCACCTTCTGCTACTACATCAAACGTATCTTCAAAATCTAAAATGCGTTTTACTCCTTCGCGGAATAGCTGGTGATCGTCTACAATAATAATCTTTGTCATTTGTCTTTACCCCCTAGATTTCTGCGACAGTTACATCATTCTACTTCAAACGGTATTTTAAATAACACCGTTGTCCCTCGATTGATTTCACTCGTAATGGTGATTGTACCATTTAAAATTTCAATACGTTCTTTCATTCCTAAAATCCCAAAGGAATGATCTTTTACTACTTGTGGGTCAAAGCCTATGCCATCATCTTTTACAACAATGTTGACGGCATCTTTTAACCATTCAAGCTTTACCCAAATGTCTTTACACTTTCCATGCTTCATGGCATTGGTTACACATTCTTGTACTAATCGGAAAATGGATACTTCATAATTTGAAGGTATACGTTTTTCTGTACTTCTCGATTGGAAATGAATTTCAACACCTGGATTATATTCAGTCACTGTCGATAAATACTTCTTTAATGTCGGAATAATTCCCAAATCATCAAGTGCCATTGGTCGTAGATCATAAATAATACGTCGCACTTCAGATAAAGCATTACGTACCGTTTTCTTTAAATCGGCAATTTCAGCCAAAGCCTTTTCAATACCTTTTTCACGATACGTTCTATCTATTAAATCAGTGCGCATAAGGACATTTGCAAGCATTTGAGCAGGTCCATCGTGAATCTCTCTCGATAAACGCTTACGCTCTTCCTCTTGAGCTGCAATAATACGTATCCCAAAATCCTGCTTCATTTTTGCTTGTTCAAGGGCTAAACCAACATTTCTTAAATCTGAAGTTAAGTAATTCAAAACGACATTTACCTGATTAACAATATGATCAGCACGTTCAATTGTATCGAGTAATCCTCTTAATCTTCTCTCTAGATCATCTCTTTTATCCCGTAGCTGTTTTTCTTGTGTTCTAATAACGGAGAGCTTTACTTGAAAATCATGTGCAGTTTCATAGGCTTCTCTAACTTGTTCTTCGGTATAATTATCAAAAGCTTTACTCACTAGCACAAGTCGTTGCTTAGCAAGCTGCGTACTTTTTTCCAATGCATCGCCATCATCAATTACGATTGATATTTGTTTTCGAACAATTTCCAGCTCTTTTTGCATATCTTCAAAGCTTCTGCGGCTTTGTTCACTTATAATAAAGATATCATCCTTTGAGCTCATGATTGTATCTAACATTCGATTAAAAATGTCATCAAGCGACTTTAAATCGAAGGTATCATTTGAAAACATAGTATACTCCCCAGTCTAATGTCTTATGATTACTTACTAATTTAATAGACTAAAATCACATATTCCATAGTCTACACCTATTATAGCATTACCATGCTAAAATTTAATGCTTTTTCTTCATGAAAATTATAGAATAGAACTCTAGTTAAAAGGAGATTGATACGAATGAGAGAAAACTATTTAACAGTAAAAGGATATGGTGAAAGCGAAATTGTCATTTCCAAATCTCGCTTTCTCACTTATATAGAACGTGCAGAAACGGAAGAGGATGCAATTTCTTTTATAGATGGTATAAAAAAATTGCATCATAATGCAACACACAACTGCTCCGCATATATTATTGGAGAGCATGATCATATTCAAAAGGCAAATGATGATGGGGAACCTAGTGGTACTGCTGGCGTCCCTATGTTAGAGGTCTTAAAAAAACAAGGGTTAAAAGATACGGTCGTTGTTGTGACCCGCTATTTTGGAGGCATTAAGCTCGGCGGTGGTGGCCTTATTCGTGCTTATGGAAAAGCAACTACAGAGGGATTAATTGCTGCACAGATAGTTGAACGTAAATTGCATCATTTCATGAAAGTAGCTATTGATTATACATGGCTAGGAAAAGTCGAAAATGAAATAAGAAGTTCATCATATTCTTTAGAGGAAATACGTTATTTGGAGGGTGTTGAAATCATTGTTTCTGTGCTAAAAGAGGACGAGGAACAGTTCCGAAGTTGGATAACAGAAATGACTAATGGACAAGCTTCCATCACTTTCGAAGATGCTCAATTTGTAGAATTTATTGTCAATTAAATAGTTTTAATTGTCGAAACTAAATATGCATAGTATAATTTTTTTGTTAAGCTATTTTATTGTCCACACAATTATTTAGTTAAAATTGAATAAAAGTTAGCTTTATCGCATTATTATTCCCAATAATTAGAGGAGAATATATCTATTATGAAAAAAAGATCTGTTAGTCCGACTAAAAAGAGGTCTTCTAAAGCTTCATTAATTATAAAAGTTACACTTCTATTAGTTGCCAGCTTGGTAATTTGTGTAACGGCTTATGCTGTTTACCTGACTAAACAGGTAGAGCATGCTGCCGATTCTGCACATGAAGAATTAGAAGGCCGAGAAGTTTCTACACTTCGCGAAGAAAAAGTAGAGCCAGTACATGATAATGTATCCATTTTATTTGTCGGGGTTGATGATAGTGATAATCGAGGACAGGGTTCGGACCATTCACGTTCCGATGCACTCGTTTTAGCTACATTAAATAATAAAACACAAACTATTAAAATGCTAAGCATACCCCGTGATTCATACGTTTATATTCCTGAAGTAGGCTATAAAGATAAAATTACCCATGCTCATGCATATGGTGGCACACTGGCATCAATTGATACTGTTGAAAAATTATTAGATATTCCAATTGACTATTATGTACGTATGAATTTCAATGCTTTTATTGATGTAGTTGATGCATTAGGCGGTATTGAAGCTGAAGTACCTTATGCTTTACATGAATTAGATGAATTCGACAAGTATACAATCAACCTACAACCAGGTTTACAACAGTTAAACGGTAGCCAAGCACTTGCACTTGCAAGAACACGTAAACAAGATAATGATATTGAGCGCGGTAAACGTCAACAAGAAATTCTTTCAGCTATTATCAAAAAAGTTGCCTCTGTTAAGACAATAACAAAATACGATGATGTTATTAAGGCACTTGGTGATAACATGAAGACTAATATGACATTTACTGAAATGAAATCTTTCTTGTCCTATTTATCAGAGGGTGTACCACGAATCGATACTTTAACATTAGATGGTACTAATGATACATCAACTGGGATATATTATTATCAATTAAATCAAGAATCTGTTAATGAAGTGAAAGAAACATTAAAAAATCATCTTGGATTAAATGAATCTTCATCAAGTCTTACTAGTAACCGTACTGAAAGAAATGCCATAAGCGAAGAATCTTCGACGAATGAGCAACCTCAATAAATCTAAAAAGCCTTTCCATTTTAATTCATGGAAAGGCTTTTTTATATGAACTCTTATTAGACACTACTCCAATGTATTAACAACAGTCACTCTAAGAACGCTTATTTCATCATCAAGATAGTGCTATCCGTCTATTTGCCTCTTATACTCACCTCTTGACAGTTTTTATAGCCCCATAATTAACTGCCGATCAAAGCCCAACAGCTAAGTGGATACATTATTAAACAAACAAAATAATTTATAATTTCTTATCATCTACAAGAAAGTTTAGTGATATTCACTATCCGCTAATTTTCCAATCTTAAAATTAACCTTACTGTTCTGTCTTGTCTAATAACCATAAGAGAGCTCTACTCTTCAAACGTATTGTGAAACTATACTAATTAACATTATAAAGTTTTACCACTTATTACTATAAATAAGATTGATTGTTAGAAGTTTATTTAGTAATATAAAAATTGTCATATTTTGAATTATTTGTTATTTACAAAGGGGGCTGCATGTATTTTTTCTAGTTTAGAGAAACGAATTACAAATATACTTATTCAAGAAAGTCATTTTGAAGTTGAACGGGAGAAAATTTTATTCGGTGTCAGGATGATACTGAATGATTTTTGGAAATTTATTATCGTATATATAATCGCTATGCTGTTAGATTGTTTCTTAGCAACTTTGGTAGCACATTTAGTCTTTTATTTCTTAAGGCAAGTTTGTTTTGGATTTCACTTTCAAAATAATCTCGTTTGCTTAATTGCAAGTATCACAACTTTACCAATTAGCGTTTACATCATCAAGAATATGAATTATTTTCAAGAATATATGACAATAGTAGCTGCAATCTCATCGCTAATTCTAGCTATATTTGCTCCGGCCGAAACTAAGAAAAGGCCTGTATATAATCAGCGCCATAAAACTTTTTTAAGAAAGAAGTTACTTATTCGTTTATTAATTATTTGGGCAATAATTTTTGTACTCTATAATAATGTCATTACGAACTTTATTTCATTTGGCGTTACTTTAATAGCAGTATTCGTTCTTTTTCAAAAACTAGCAGGAGGTAAACTAAAATGAAAATAAAAAAAACAATTCTTAATAAAATATCAGGTCTGGTAATTTTATTTGCAAGTTCAGCAACAGTCCTTGGCTGTACTTTTTTATTTAATGAGTTAGATGTTCCTGAGTCTTTACGAAATCAACATGAATTTAACAAATAGTAGGAGGAAGACCAATCGAAGAAAAGCTTGTTTTTACAATTTTATTGGAGTTTCTTACTATTGGAATATCACTTTTCTATTTGCAAAAATTAAAACCTAGCAGAATTACATTTTTAATTAGTGTAAGTATTTGTATATTGACTGTGATAACCTACGTATTTCTTGTACCCTGGATGGCTATAATCGTGTTTTTTTGTACAAGTTTCATTGCTTTATTACTCAATTCTAGCTTTTTTAAAATTTGTTTAGACTTTACTGAAATTATATTTATTGGGATGGTATCAGACCATTTAGCCCAAATTATATCAGGTACAAGTGCTATAAATAATGACTACTTGCAATTATTAATTTTCATTTGCTTTTATCTAATTCTGTTTTATCTATTACAATTTTTTGTACATAAATTTTATACAAATAATCAATATACATCTCTAGCAACTATTTCAAAGGTATTCCTTTCCTTATTATCTTGTATAACTATTATTGTCCTTTACTTAAATATTTTTGTACCTAGTACATTTGAAGAACAGCAATTAACCAAAATTAATTTAATTATTCAATTAAGTTATTTAATTATCATTTTCGTAGTATCAATGTTTCTAATTAAAAATAATAAAGAAAAAAGCCGATTAAAATACCAAAAAATAAAACATTCCCAATTCAACGATTACATGAAATCTTTAGAAAAAGTTAATAGTGATATGCAAATGTTTAGACATGATTATTTAAACATTCTAACAACGATATCTAGTTATATTGCAAACGAAGATATGGAACAACTAAAAAATTACTTTAATCATAAAATTATAAAAGTGGAAAAAGAAACATTTAAAAAAAACTTGATGATGAAAGACTTTAGCAATTTAGAAATCATTGAGCTAAAAGGGCTACTAACGACAAAACTTATTTTATCGACAGAAAAGGATATCAATGTCCAGATTGAAATTCCGGATAAAATCAAAGATATTTCAATGGATATAATAGATTTTTCTAGAATTTTAGGTATTTTAATTGATAATGCAATAGAAGCTAGTGAAAAATCCAATGAACCAGAAATTAATATCGTATTTTTACAAACACCAAATAGTTGTATATTTGTCCTTGAAAACTCCTTCAATGGAGAAGTTGATATTAGTAAAATTTTTCAAGAAGGCTTTTCCACAAAAGGTGGTAATCGGGGCTACGGTTTAAAAAATGTTTTAGATATAAAAAAAGGGTATCCGAACCTTTTTTTAAATACAAGATTAGAAAATAATAGATTTATTCAGGAACTCGAATTAACAAATAGGAAGTGATTTAATGAGAGTTATCATTTGTGAAGACGACTATTCTCAGCGTCAATTTATTCAAAATGAGATAAAAACGTATGCAAGTTTTCATTTACCTAGTATTGAAATTGCCTTAATAGCTTCCAACGCAGAAGATGTTGTTAATTATACTAGTCATACTCAAGGAGATTGTTACTTCTTAGACATCGAGTTAGAAGGTGATATGAATGGTTTAGAGTTAGCTAGATTAATTAGAGAAAAAAATCCACTTGCTAATATTATTTTTATTACTGCATTTGCCAATAAACTAAAACTGACCTTTAAATATAAAATAGCTGCTATGGATTATATTGTTAAATCAATAGATAAGGCTATTCTATCTAAAAATATTACTGAAGCTCTAGATACTGCTTATAAACGGTACCTAAGTTTAGGTAAAACCCAAACTGCTAACATCATACAAATCAAGATTGGTGATAGCATTAAAAATATTAAGTTTGAAGATATTTATTATTTTGAAACAGCTTCAGTAGCCCATAAAATAAAATTACATACAAAAAACGGAATTTATGAATTCTATGGTAAATTAAAGGAATTGGAAAAACTTGATAGTAGATTCTGTAGATGTCATAATAGCTATTTAATTAATATTGAATATGTAAAAGAATTTACTCCTAAAAGTGGATCTCTACTAATGAATAATGGACATGAATGTTTAGTTTCATATAGGTATTCAAAAAACATAAAAAGAAATACTCATATACGCGTCCTATAAAAAACCTCTAAATAGTAACGGGACTGATCCCAATAAAATAATACAAATAAAAAAGCATCTTGGATTGAATTTGGGATTAAAAACTTAAACTTCAATTAGGAGGTGCTTTTTTATGAGAAAGTGAAAAAACATAAACAAACAAGACAACCCTACTATATCGCCATGAATTTATTCAATCGTGACTTTGCGACAACGGACCTTTCAAGTATTCAAGATTTATATAATGGTGAGATTAACGCTTATTCAATTGGTGTGAGCACCATGATACGATTTTCGTGTTGCATACATTAACCCAACTAAATCATTTGCCTGAAGGTTGTACGTAGCCTAGTATTAATGCTCGGTATACACATCTATCGTTACCAATAAGCCTAAAAGGGAAAGGCATTATCAGCATGTCCTGTAAAGGTTCACCGGCTGATAATGCCTCAATCAAATCGTTTCATTTCTGCATTAATGTCTGAAACGTTCTACTTAGAAAATTGAAAGCGTACTACAATAGCCATCGTAGAACAAAACGTCAAAGACTATATAAATTATTATAACTATATTCGAATATAAACGAAATTAAACAACCAGTTGCCGGTTCATCCTGTCTTATATAAAGGGATTAGTCCCAAATTTATTCGCAGTTTTTTATGGGTTACATAAAAATGAATTTGATTCGGAACTAGCTATAACAAATACAGTTATACCATTAACCTTCGTTTTTTTCAGTCCAGTTACAAATAATTTTTTAATACTGATATAGCCATTTTTTCTGTCTTACCAAACAAATCCCACCGGCCAATTTGCAATTTTATAGTGACCAGAGAGATTATTCCTCTCCGCTATCTCTTCCATTAAATCAACTGTATGATCATAGGTAACATCATTAATTTTATCAATTGATTCTGGAATTCGAATATAACCTGATAGCAATTCACCGAGGTGGAATGCATGTTGAAATACAGCTGCTTCACCAACAGGTTCGTACTCTGGTATAAAATGTGGCATAACTATAGTATGATCAAAATTCACATGATGGAATGCCCCAACATCATTTGAAAAACCAACGCCTGCCTTATAAAAACCAACGACTTGAAAATTCATTACTTCAGAAATCATTTCCAAGGAAAACGTATCGCCGAGTTCATAAATATCCTTATATGCACTTCCCAATACAACACTAATTGGCTCACTCGGTGCCGTAAGCGTAAAATCAGACGTCCGAAGGTTTCTTCCCTCATCAATACTGTCATCGAAGCGATCGAAAATGCTTTCACTTAATAGAACCGTCTTTAGTGGTGTCGTTAAAATTTCATTGCCTTCCCTATCTTGCTTCACAACATTAATTAGGTTTGAAGTCACCATCTCAGCATTAGAAGTTTGATTCTGATCATATCCATCCACAAAACTTGTATTGCGTCCATAATACCCCCTATAAATTAAGGGATATTCGGCCACATGAATATAATCAAAAGTTGATTTCATTTCCTCATACATAGCCTTTACCTCATCAATTGGAACATTTGTTATACCACCGGAAACCTCTTCAAAAGCAAAAACGGTTTTATAGTACGGTTCAAATGCAGGTATGCCAGAGATATAATTTATGTAATCCTTGTAATCTTCAAATGTCGGAGGTTCAAGTGTCATAGTTTGGGATTCTTCCGGTACAACTGTTTCGGTCTGAGTTTGTTGTATATCTGATACACTAACTTCATCTGTTTTGCTACATGCTATCAACATAACAAGTAGCATCATTCCTATAATGAAATAAATAGGTTTTACTAAGCGTAACAATAAATTTACCATTTATTACCAAGCGTAGAAAATACGAGGTGTCGCATTTGGAACCAGACCTATAGCTTGATTAGAAAATGCATAGGCGATATCACCTGAATTTAACTTATTTGGACCTGTAGTGTTAACCTTCCCATTGGACCAAATTTCAGCTCGAGCTGTGAAAGTTGGCGCTGTTGTTCTTACCCAGCCATACGCATAATGATCACCACCATGGTTATTTTGATTAATGTATAACCCAACGTCACTACCCAAAAGTTTATAAGAAGCAAAAGTTTGAACCTTACTCATACTATTGTCATGTGTTGCCGTATCGCTTCCACCACCTGCTGTCTCATCCATGACATACTCTTTGCCATCAATAGTAATTGACTTTGGCAATTCTGGCGATTCTGGCGATTCAGCAGCCAAAGCTGGAATACTAGCAAACATCATTCCCGCAACTGCCATGCTAGCTGCCATGCTACGTAAAATACTTTTTTTCTTCATTCTAATCTTCCTTTCTTTTCTCTCAATTTCATTTTTTCATTCATCCTATAACATTATAGAACTACAAATATTTTAACATTTATAGAAAAAAAAGGGTGTTCTTCTCTTAACTGCGATTTTTTTAATCCTATCCGCATTCATTATGAATGAAAAACACTTTAAAGAAATTTGAAATTATCATATTACTAGTTTTAAACATATATAAGTATTTTTGTACTTATTATTAACTGGGTTTAATTTAGTAACTTGTCTATTATTAAATATGGATAAATAACATTAACTAAGCAATATTAATAAGAATCTCTAACTCTAACGAAACGATAAATGAACATTTCATATATAGTTCAGGGTTTTCAATTTGATAAAATCCTTATATCCACGCTATTTATAAATACAAAAAAGCAATCATACAAATTGTATGATTGCTTATATTTTATTTACTAAATATCCGTACAAAATTTAATAATGGTTTATAGTTTTTACCAGCCAATCCGATGACCTCTACAAAGATTTCAATAGCTGTTAGGATGACCGCTACAAGTAATATAGCTCCCCAAACCTTTGCCATAGAGAAAATGATAGCTGCTAATCCAAACATTACTGCAATTCCGTAAATAATTAGAACTGTTTGTCGATGTGTAAAGCCCATATCGAGTAATCGATGGTGTAAATGGGATTTATCTGGGTCAGACCATTTCTTCTTCATGCGAACACGACGAACAATCGCAAAGAATGTATCAGAAATCGGAACACCAAGAATAATAATTGGGATGATTAAAGCTACGAATGTAATATTTTTGAAACCAAGTAACGCTAACACGGAAATCATAAATCCAAGGAACAATGCTCCTGTATCACCCATGAAAATTTTGGCAGGGTGGAAATTATAAAATAAGAAACCAAGTGAAGCTACAGCTAAAATGGCTGCTAACGCTAAAACAAACACATTGCTCAAAATAAACGCCATGACAGCTATTGTTATCAGCGCAATCGTAGAAACACCTGCCGCTAAACCATCTAAGCCATCAATTAAATTAATGGCATTTGTAATACCGATGATCCAGATAATCGTTAATGGAATACTCAGTAACCCAAAGTCTAATGTACCTAAGAACGGTAGATTAACCATTTCAATTTCAATACCGCCTACAAAAACAACAATCAGTGCTGCAACTAGTTGACCAAGCATTTTTGCTTTCGCAGAAATCTCACGCATATCATCAATAACACCCGTGATAACGATTATACAAGCACCAATAATGATAGCTAATAAAGCCTCGTTACTACCATGTTTTGTATGAACTAAAAATGAGTATAAAATCGTCACGCCAATAATAAAGGCAAGGAAAATGGCTAAACCACCAAGTCTTGGCATAATTCGAGCATGTACTTTTCGATAGTTTGGTGCGTCGACTGCACCTATTCTAAACGCTAAACGTTTCACTAATGGAGTTAACAAAATGGATGCAACAAATGCTGCTATTAAAGACACGTAAAGCATGTCTCTCCTCCTCAAATAAATAATCTACATTGAAATCCAAATTGATTATAGCATGAACAAGCATTGAAATATACTTTTTCTAAACATTTTCCACGATTTCACAAATATTTTGTACATTTTAGCATTAATAGATTCCTATACAGTCAAATGTAGTCACCATTCGCAAAATTTGATAGAATAATGGAGTGTCTAGCATGTAGACAACTTTAAAGGAGCGTATATTTCATGTTCTCAATTTTCAAAAGTAATAAAGAGCAAACTAGTGCTCGTCAATTAAAACGCTACTACAAAATAGTAGATCAAATTAACAATCTTGAAGAAAAATATGTTAACAAGTCAGATGCCGAATTACGAGAAATGACTTTTATTTTCAAAGATCAATTAGAACAAGGTGAGCCTATTACATCAATCATCCCAGACGCATTTGCTGTAGTACGCGAAGCCTCAAAGCGTGTATTAGGAATGCGTCATTTTGATGTGCAGCTTATCGGTGGTCTAGTATTAACAGAAGGTAATATTGCTGAAATGCCTACTGGTGAAGGTAAAACACTTGTTGCTTCTCTCCCCTCTTATGTGCGTGCATTAGAAGGTAAAGGTGTTCATGTCATTACAGTTAATGATTACCTAGCGAAACGTGACTATGAGCTAGTCGGTCAAATCCATCGTTTCCTTGGCTTAACTGTCGGTTTAAATGTACCGATGATGGAACCTGGTGAAAAGAAAGAAGCCTACAATGCAGATATTACATACGGTGTGGGTACTGAGTTTGGCTTCGACTATTTACGTGACAATATGGCTTATAGCTTAGCAGATAAAGTACAGCGTCCTTATCACTTTGCTATTATTGATGAAGTGGATAGTGTATTAATCGATGAAGCAAAAACACCGTTAATTATCGCAGGTAAAATGCCTTCTAACGATGAATTGCATCGTATTGCTGCTATGTTAGCGAAACGCTTTAAAGCAGACGAAGATTATGATTTCGATGAAGAAACAAAGGCTACTTCTCTTACAGATAAAGGAATAGAAAAGGTTGAAGCAGCCTTCAATGTAGACAATCTGTATGACTTAGAGCATCAAACACTTTTCCATTATGTAATCCAAGCTGTGCGTGCACATGTTATGTTTAAGCGCGATGTTGATTACATTGTAAAAGAAGACAAAATTGAGCTTGTTGACATGTTTACTGGTCGTATTTTAGAAGGTCGTTCACTTTCTGATGGCTTACATCAAGCAATTGAAGCTAAAGAAGGCGTAGCCATTACGGATGAAAATAAATCCCAAGCGCAAATTACTATTCAAAACTATTTCCGTATGTATCCTAAGCTTTCTGGGATGACAGGTACAGCGAAAACTCAGGAAAAGGAAATTCGCGAAGTGTACGGCATGGAAGTTATCCAAATTCCAACAAACCGTCCACGTCAACGTGTTGATCAGCCTGATATTATTTTTAGCACACAAGAAGCAAAATATAAGTATGTTGCAGCTGAGGTGAAAAAGCGCCACGAAAAAGGCCAGCCAATTCTTATTGGAACAACATCGATATTACAGTCTGAAACTGTAGCTGACTATCTGAAAAAGGAAAAATTAACATTCCAATTACTTAATGCAAAAACAGTTGAACAAGAAGTTGAACTTATTTCACAGGCAGGTCAAAAGGGTCGTATTACTGTAGCGACAAACATGGCTGGTCGTGGTACAGATATCATGCTAGGTGATGATGTCCATGAACTTGGAGGTTTATATGTAATCGGGACTGAAAAACATGAAAGTCGCCGTGTAGACAATCAGTTACGTGGACGTTCAGGTCGTCAAGGTGATATAGGTGAAAGCCGCTTCATTCTCTCTATTGAAGATGATATGTTCCGACGCTACGCAAAAGAAGAAGTAGAAAAATTCTCTGCAAAAATGATTGTAGATGATAAGGGCATTATTCAAAATAAAGAGGTACAAGAGCTTATAGACCGTACACAGCGTATTGTTGAAGGTTCACAGTACAGCATGCGTGAATACAACTTAAAGCTAGATGATGTCATTAATGACCAGCGTGCGGTTCTTTATGGCTTACGCGACAAAATTTTAGCTGGTGAAGACTTGATGGGTGAGCTAAAAAAAATGCTTCGTGAAACCGTTGAATTTGCTGTTCATGACGCTGCACCTGAAGATGTATCTTCTATTGATTGGGATTATGATCAAATGGAGTACTCACTTAACTCCCTGTTCATCACACCCGTTACAATCGATCGCGAAGTTGGAAAAGTAAAGCAAATTTTAATGGATGTTCAGCCTTCTGAACAAGAACTGTTAAGTCATATGGAGAAATTTGCTGAAAACGAAAGAGTAATGGAAGTACTTCCTCAAATCATGCTTAGCCATATTGATAGTGGTTGGGTAAAGCATCTAGAGGCAATGAGTCATTTAAAAGAAGGAATCGGTTTACGTCACTATCAGCAAGAAGATCCAATGCGTATTTACCAACGTGAAGGACTTGAATTATTCGGTAAAAATTTCCAGGAATTACGTCGTTCAATAATCATTGAAATTACAGGCTTCATGAAAACAGTTGAGGCACAACAGGAGGCACAATAATGGGCTTATTTTCATTCTTTAAAAAATCTGATAAAGTTGTTCAGGAAAACACAATTGATTCAAAAGATTTATTAGGAAATACTGCAAAAAACACGGGTGATAATCGTGATGTAGAAACAAAATTATCATTCCATCCTGAGTGGGATGTGCCACAAGAACAAAAATACATTTTTAACTTCCTAGCGAATGAGCTAGAACCATTGAAACCAAATCAATTATCACTATCTTCTATTAGTATTGAAGAAGACATACTCACTCGTAAATGGCTTGTTCGTGCATTTTTCCGTTCATCCTTACCCCAAGCAATTGAACTAGGTGAAATTGAGCTTTTCATCTTGGATAAAAACGATGAGCTTGTAGCATCTAAAAAATTCGATTTTAAAGCACTAGGTACAATTCCAGCAGAAAGTGCCCGTCCATGGGTGTTTGAGTTTGAAAATGCTACAATTAAGGCAGATGAAGTGCCAGAAGATGGTTGGAAAATTGCCTTTAACCTAGTTTCCCTTCGTGGTCATCAATTAGAATTAGATCCATCATGGGAAGAACAATTACCAGAAGCACAAAAAGAAGAGCTTGCGAAAATCGTCAAAACTTTACCAGAGTTAGGCGAAACAGAGGTAAACTTCACTGGTTTACAGGCAAAACTAGCTGAAAATGGTAATTTAAATGCAACCATTTTTATCCGCAATGGGCATAAGAAAGCAATCAATTTAGAGCAATTACCGTTAGAAATTATTGATGCAACAGGAAAACAAATTGCAAAAGGTTCATTTAAAATGAATCCAATTTTAACTGTTCAACCAAACTCTACAAAGCCTTGGACGTTTATTTTCCCAGCAGAACTTGTGAATGCTAAAGACGCTGACCTCTCTCGTTGGACAGCACGTGTAACACAATAACCTAAAACCCCCTTCTCCTAAAAAAGAGAAGGGGGTTTTACTAAAATTAAAAGCGATTTTTGCCTAGACAAAAATCGCTACTTTTTATTTCACACTATCAAAACGTTTGTAGGCTACTAATTTAGAAGACCAGTAAGAGTACGTAACATCCGAAACTTCTACACCATCTGTACCTGCATGAATGAATTTATTATCACCAAGATATATTCCCATATGAGAAATACCTTCTTTATACGTATTCTCAAAGAACACTAAATCGCCAGGTACTGGATTTTCTACATGGGTAGTATTCCCGTAAAAATAGCCCTCACTGCTTGCTCTTCCTATTTTTAAACCACCTTGATTAAAGGCATAAAAAATAAAACCACTGCAATCAAGCCCTACAGGTGTATTTCCACCATATAGATAGGGTGTTCCAACCAATGTATTGGCAACTTCCACTGTTTTGTTATAAATCGCTTGTCCATTAGCTGTAGGGTCTTTCGCAGTTACTTTTGACGGAGTGCCCGTACCTGAAGTCACATTATTATGTATAGTACCGCCATCGGGTATTACTGCGCCTGGAGAAAGCTTCAACACTTGCCCAACAAAAATTTTGTCTTTTTCAAGCTTATTCCAATCCATTATCTCCTTAATTGTCACATTATATAGCTTTGCGATTTTTGATAATGTGTCACCTTTAGCTACTGTATGAGAACTTGCTGCTGGTTTTCCAGATGTTGATGGAGTGGAAGGCTTTACTTCCTCATTCGATGATTGTTTTGGAATCTCAAGCTTTTGAGCTACATAAATCGTATCTTTCGATAGATTATTCCACTTCATAATATCCCCAATCGTGACTTGATGATTTTGAGCGATTTTCGTTAAAGTATCTCCTTTTTGTACAGTATATGTTGCTGCTTCTGCTGTTTGTAATGCTAAAAATGAAGTTGCTAAAGTACTTAGAACAAGAATTCTCCATTTTTTTGTCTTTTGCATACCAAAGTGCCTCCGTTCGTGCTAGAATATTCTCTTGTGTGTCTATCATACTAGATAATTATTGCATGAAAAATCGGAAAAACTGACTATTTTTCAAACATTATAGGAAACTTATAGAATACGACGAAATCCGACTATATTGAAATACTGTTTTCATTGCAAGATTAGTGCTCCTATGATAACATACATTTCTGTATTTAAAATTTTTAGAAAGTTTTATCTTTTCAATCTTAAAGGAGTTAATATACTTATGAAAAACATCTTGCATTTCATCAAAGGAAATTTAGCAGTAGGATTACTACTATTTGCCTTGTTCTTGGGTGCTGGTAATATTATTTTCCCACCATTATTAGGCCAACAAGCAGGTGAAAACGTCACTGTAGCCATGATTGGTTTCCTGATAACAGGTGTTGGTCTACCACTGTTAGCGATTGTTGCTGTTGCCAAAGCAGGAGGCGATTTACAACTGCTTGCTAACCGTGTTAGTCCTGCTTTTGGGGTGATTTTCACCTCCATTGTTTACTTAGCAATTGGACCGTTCTTTGCTGTACCACGAACAGGATCTGTGTCCTACGAAATAGGCATTGCTCCGTTTCTCTCTGAAGGTATGAGGGATCATTGGGCACCACTTTTTATCACATCTATTTTGTTTTTCACGTTAATTCTCTATTTATCTATTAATCCTTCGAAGCTCGTTGATCGAGTAGGAAAAATTTTGACACCTGCCCTTCTTTTCGTTATTTTATTGCTTGCTGTTAAAAGTTTTATTTCTCCTATGGGAGAACCAGGAGAAGCTGTAGGAAACTATAAAGTGTCACCTTTAGCTGAAGGATTTGTACAAGGTTACTTAACGATGGACGTTCTAAGTGCTCTTGTTTTTGGTATCGTCATTTTACAGGCCTTGCGTGATATGGGTATGAAAGATACAAGAAAACAAGTTAAAACAACGATTTTTGCGGGGGTCGTTGCTGCAATAGGTTTATCCTTTGTCTATATCTCTCTAGGGCATATTGGTAATACAAGTATCAATGCAATCGGTATTTCTGATAATGGCGGAAATATTATTGCAAAATCAGCTGAGGTGCTCTTTGGAAATCTTGGAAGTATTATTTTGTCTGCGACTATTTTACTAGCTTGTATATCCACAGCTGTTGGTTTATTAACTGCTAATGCACAATTTTTCCATAAGCTATTCCCTCAAATTTCATATAAAACGTTTTTAGTTGTCTTCACTATTTTTAGTACAGCTATTACAAATGTGGGACTTTCAACAATAATTAGTGCATCACTACCTGTACTATTAATTATTTATCCTTTAGCTATGGTATTGATGGTCTTGTCACTAGCAGATCATTTCTTTAAAGGTGGACAAATTGTTTATATTTTAGCGCTCGTTCCAACTTTCCTTGTCAGTCTATATGATGGCTTAAAACAAATGAAAGTTGAAATTACACCTTATGAAACTATCCTAAAAGCATTGCCAATGTATGAACAAAATTTAGGCTGGCTTTTACCAGCTATTGTTGGTGCATCAATTGGTATTATTATTCATAAATTGATAAAAAAATAATTTACAAGAATCTACTTGCCCATAGCGACAAGTAGATTCTTTTTCTATCTCATAAGTCCACCACTATAGCTATGGCTTCATGTATAATAAAAAATAGATACTCAATTGCATAATGTAACCATCCATTTAATACCTAATAAGGATACATTCTATTTTGAGTTCTAGAAAAGAGGTGTCCAATGAAAAAGTTATTATGGTCATTCGTATTTGTTCTAGGCTTCTTCCTTCTCCCTTTTACAACTACTCACGCTGCTGAAAATGATCAACAGCTTATCAAGGAAATTAAGGAGATTGTGAAAGATACTTACGTTGGAACAATTAATGGAAACTTAGAGAAGGCTACATCCATCTCAGAAATCATGAGTATGCTTGATCCTTACTCAACCTACTTCACTAAACAAGAATTTGAAAATTATATGAATAGCATCAACCTAGCTACTATAGGTATAGGTGTGGTGATTGAAGAACGCGAAGATGGAATTCATATTTTACAAGTAATTGAAGGCAGTGGCGCATTTGAGGCTGGTGTTCAGGCTGGAGATATCATCATTGGGGTTAATGGTGAATCCATTATCGGGCGTTCTACACAAGAGGCCTCTTCCCTTTTAATCGGTAATGAAGGGACTAAGGTGGAAATTACATTAAAGAATAGTGACGGTTCAAAAACTACCAAAACTATTACACGTAAAACATTCACATTACCGAATGTACAAACTGACCTGCTATTTGGGAATGTGGGCTATATTTCGTTGGCTTCCTTTTCAGAGGATGGTGCACAGCTTGTTAAAAATGCACTGATAGATTTAAAAAAACGGGGTGCAACATCGTTCATCTTAGATTTACAAAATAATGGTGGAGGTTATGTGACAACAGCTGAAGAACTAACAGGATTATTCCAATCTGCTAAAGTGGCGTATTTATTAGAAGAAGCGCATAACTCTTATACCATTCCAGCAGTTCAACAAGATACAAAGTTTCCTAAAGATACCCGTATCCTTGTAAACCGCTATAGTGCCAGTGCTTCTGAAATGCTTTCCGCATCATTGAAAGACCAAAAGGCTGCTATTTTATACGGAGAAACAACCTATGGGAAAGGTGCTATGCAAGGCTTTTACACATTACAGGATGGAAGCTATTTAAAGCTTACAGTTGGTAAATTTACGGGTCCTGCGGGTCATACTATTCATGAAGTAGGCGTTAAGCCGAATGTTCCAACCTCAACAGCACCTATTTTCCAGGCACATTATGATGCATTGAAGGAGAAATATCCTAAATATAAACAACTTTCCACAGTAAAAAATATAGCTGACACACAAAAATTTACCGTGAAAATTCCTACAGGGCTTACTTCTCAAATTGCTAAAAGTAACATTCAACTGGCTGCTTTAGGAGCTAAGGAAGTACCCGTAGCAGTTAAAATTGAAGGGCGTTCAATAACTGTTACACCTAAGAGTGCTTTATTAGCGAATCAGGAATATATGCTACTTATTCACCCAAAGAGCAAAGATCAGAAGGGCTACTATCAGCATATAAAAATAAGCAATTAAAAAAACTGTCATCGATAATAAGTATCGATGACAGTTTTTTATATCACTTTTTTGGTTTTCCAAAAATATAATTGTACAATATCATTCGCAAGTTCTGCAGGTAACCTTTTTTCTTCTAATAAATTCGTGATGATGAGTCTTTCTACTGAGCCTACTAAACTATCGATCATGATTTTTATATCCACACTATACAATTGTAGATCTTTGTCACAATCATGCAGATAAATAAGGTGGATCAATTGCTGTGTCATTTGGTTTTTTACCAAATGTGCTTGCTTGGATTCAATAAAACCTATTTTTGTTAATTCAGGATTTTCAATTATGTATACGAACAAGTTCAATAACTTTTGCTCTAAGAGCGTGATAAAACCCTGTAATCCATATTCAATAATGTCAGTTGACTTACTATTCATTACTGCCAAGAATCCGCTTTGAAATTGCGCATTCAAATCGTTATAAAGGGCATCCTTGCTTTTAAAATAGAGATAAAAGGTAGGCTGAGTTACATTGGCAGCCTTTACAATGTCACTAATTTTTGTGTGATGATAACCTTTATCAGAAAATAGCTCTATCGCTTTTTCAAGTAATAGTTGTTTACTTTGTTCGCCATTTGAATTAACTTTTCTGCCTCTTGCCATACTTTCCACCTTATCTTAGTTTAGAGTAGTCATTTTCCCTTTTGTATTGCTTATATAGACACACTATTCTAAATCAAAAGTAACTATAAATTCACAAAACGTACATAATTTAATCTTGATTATATACCATTTTATTATAATACACCCTGTCCTTTTTTACTATAAACTACTATTAATATGATATTTAAATTGAAAAATGAAAAAGTGGATATCTAAGAATCACTTCTAAGAATACCCACCAATAAATTATATTAAAAAACTAATAGTTCTATATTTTAAGTCTAAATACTCTCTTGCCATTCAAGTAACCCACTATCAAAAAGCCCTATATTATACATATGCGCAAATTTAGACATATACTAATCACCATAAAGCAAATCTACTATTTTGAAAAGTCCTTTTTTTTGAAAAAAATTTTTTAATTAAAAATTTTTTTATGAAAAAGTCAATGACTGCAATAGTTTATCTCACTAACTGACTTTGAAAAATATTTTTTCTGAAAATCAAACTATTTTACCTTTCAAAAAAAGTGTTATAATCGCCAAGAATTTAAATTTTTCATTTTTGGAGGCATATGATGGTATTACGTGACTTTTTCATTTACTTATCAGAGAACAAATTATTAAACAGCGCTGCACAAAAATATGGTTTAAAAATGGGTGCGCAAAGTGTTGTTGCTGGCACAAGTCTACCAGAAGTTGTGCAATCGATTAAAGAATTAAACAAGGCCAATATTTCTTGTACAGTCGATAATCTAGGCGAGTTCGTCTACGAAAAATCAGAGGCAACTGCTGCCAAAAATAATATTTTAGCTGTTGTACAAGCAATTCATGATGAACAGCTTGATGCACACATCTCTCTTAAACCTTCACAACTGGGTTTAGATATTGATTACGCATTTTGCTATGAAAACTTAAAAGAAATCGTAGCTCTTGCACATCAATATAATATTTTCGTGAATTTTGATATGGAAAACTACGAGCGTTTACATAGCTCTTTTGAGTTATTAGAGGAATTACACAAAGAGTATGATAACGTAGGGACAGTTATTCAAGCTTACTTCTTCGAATCAGAGGAAAATATTGAGAAATATAAAAACTTCCGCTTACGTATTGTAAAAGGCGCTTATAAAGAACCTGAGAATGTGGCTTATCAATCTAAAACTGATATTGACCATAATTACTTAAAACTAATTGAATATCATTTGCTACATGGTAAATTTACTTCGATTGCAACACACGACCATAATGTGATCAACCATGTAAAACAATTTGTGAAACAACACAATATTCCAAATGAAAAATTCGAATTCCAAATGCTATATGGTTTCCGTAAAGAAATGCAGCTAGACCTTGCTCGTGAGGGCTATAATTTCTGCACATACCTACCATTCGGTAATGATTGGTACGGTTACTTTATGCGCCGTTTAGCTGAGCGTCCACAAAATGTAGCACTTGTGACAAAACAAGTGTTTAACAAAAAAACGAACATGGCAATCGGCTTAGGAGCAGCAGCATTTGCGCTTGGTCGCCTTTCGAAAAAAGGAAAATAATTATACAAGCATGAAGCTATCCATCAGTTTCAGGAACCTATCCAAAAAGCGAAAACATTGTTAATCATTGTTTTCGCTTTTTTTATTGAGCTTATAGTTTTTAACTCGATACTGTAAACTTTGTCGACGAATCCCCAAGGCAGCAGCTGTTTTGGAGATATTGCCTTGATGAAAATCCAATGCCTTTGAAATATAGTACTCCTCTACCTCTTTCATATAGACATCTAATGGTCGAATATCCTGTTGATTTTTAATGACAAACAAGTCACTCGTAGAAACCTCTTTTTCCGTCTCCTCACAAGAGCTTTGGATTTTCCATTTGAAATGCACTGGCAGCATATGTGATTCAACTATCGTCTCATTGGTGATCAATGAGGTTATTTCATCCAGCAGTACTTCTAATTCCTTTAAATTTCCTGGCCAATCATATTTTAAAAAGGTATCTCGCACTTCTTCTGAAAGCCCGTGAATAGATGAGCCAAAGCTATCACGATGTCTTTTGAAATAATCATCGATAAAAGGCATAATATCTTCTTTTCTTTCTCGTAAAGGAGGTACATAAATCGTAATACCCGAAAAAAGTCTGTAAAGCTTTTTGGATAGCTCATGCTTTTGAATCAAATCAATTGGATCTTTGCCAACACTAGCAATTAAAACATGCTGATGATTAGGATAATTATTAAAAAGTTCAACAATCTTTTCTTGTGCTTCTAGAGATAAATATTCAATGCGCTCAGCAAAGAAGGTTATTTTCTCCTTTTCCACAATATATTTTTCAAATTGCTTTAATACCGTTTTCTCATCTCGACGGCAAATTAAAGCAATAAACATATCATTTTGTACCTTTAGATCATGATGTATTCCCTCTGCAACCATATCAATCCCAGTACCTGATTCCCCTATTAACACAACAGGCATTCTACTTAGTGCCACAATTTTTGCTTTTTCAATGACATCCTTCATGACTGGTGATACAGCCGTGATGATGTCAAATGTCAATGGAGCGCCATACCTTCTCAATGGCTGATACATCATGTATTCAAGCTGTGTAATATCTCGGGCAAATTCCACAGCGCCTATTAAAGAGCCTTCATAGTGCAACGGATAAATATTGCTTATGTAGGTCACTTCTTGATTTTTTTTATTCCAATACGTTTTTTTTATATTGTGCACTGGCGTTTCAGAGCTGAGGACCTTATAAATATCGCTTTTTTCGATTTCAAAATCAATAATCTCTAAGGCTCGCCTCTCCTCAAATTCATCCTCATTAACGCCTTCTAATTCTCTCATTTTTTTATTGTATATAAGCAATTTGCCCTCTGTGTCTACCAC
Organism: Lysinibacillus sp. 1 U-2021; assembly: GCF_029916965.1. Classification (NCBI taxonomy): domain Bacteria; kingdom Bacillati; phylum Bacillota; class Bacilli; order Caryophanales; family Bacillaceae; genus Lysinibacillus; species Lysinibacillus sp. 1 U-2021. The sequence goes on along the minus strand of NZ_CP123966.1, from coordinate 1,374,444 downwards.
ACAAATTCCCATATCGCCTTTTTCAATGACGTATTTATAAATACTTAGTAGTACATTGTTATCCATTTTGTCCTCCTGTATTCCATTAAGCTTATTCTAACACCAATATGAAAAGCAGATGCAAAAATTAAAAAAGTTTTAAAAATTTGAGTTGATTAATGCCAAATTATATTGCATTATATAATTAACACAATCCAAAAAGGTGCATAATCATTTGGCACTATTTATACCTGGGAGGAAACTGACATGATTCCATACAAACACGAACCATTCACAGATTTTTCACAAGAGGCAAACTACAATGCTTATGTAGAGGCTTTAAATAAAGTTGAAGGTTATTTAGGTCAAGACTACCCACTAATTATTGGTGGCGAGCGCATTACAACAGAAGATAAAATCGTTTCGTACAATCCTGCAAAGAAAACAGAAGTCATTGGTCGCGTTTCGAAAGCAAGCAAAGATTTAGCTGAAAAAGCGATGCAAGCGGCAGATGAAACATTCAAAACATGGAAAGCGATAGTAGATGCAAGACAGTTCTTTAGCGAACACCCGGAATATATATCATCAGCAGAACTGGAGCAAAAGCTATATCGCGAATTTGCACAGGTTACTACAGTTCCAGCTTATAAAGAGATGAGTATGTATCAATTGCTTGTCATTTCGCAAGATCGTTTAACTCATTAAATAATGAATCTACACGCTTTTTGCGTGTAGATTATTTTTAAATTTCTGACTACGATAGATATTTAATTTATTCAATTATTATCTTTATTCTCGATTTCTGTGTCTTCACCCTCAATGAATTTATCTTCTGAAGAGAGCTGTTCATCTGGAACAGGTTGTCCGGCATTCTCCACATCTTCAAGCCACAGCAGAAGACGTAATATTTCATCTATATTTTCGAAGCTAACATAATCGTAGCGACGATGGGTAGCATAAATTTTTCGTGCTAATTTTTTATCTGTGATAATTGGTATTCCGATTTCCTTTGCATATTTCCTTACGCCTAAGGCCACCTCATTAGTTACTCTTACAGAAATCAATGGAATAGGTGAAAGATGTGGCTTAAAGTATATCCCTATTGCAATGTGAGTAGGGTTGGCAATCATCAAACGGCTATTACTGACATCAGATTTCAATTGCTCAGAAAGAATTTCCTGATGGCGCTCTCTGCGTTTAGACTTAATTTCTGGATTTCCTTCTTGCTCCTTGTATTCTCTTTTAACTTCTTGTTTATCCATTTTCATATCTTTCATAAATAAAAAATATTCAGCGATAAAATCAAAAATTAAGACAATTATCATACTGCCGAGACAATACAGTATGAGAAGGAATAGCATCTCTCCCCAATCTGATAATAAAGATATGATATCTCCATCAAGAGTTTTAAAAAGCAGTGATTTATGATTACTCCAAAATACTTTGATCGCCAATGCAAAAAAACAATATAAAGAATTGCTTTAACAAATTCTTTTACGGTTTTTAAGCCAAATATACGCTTTAAGCCATTTACTGGATTCAATGAATCAAACTTAAATTTAACAGCTTCAGTTGCTAATTGCATTTTACTTTGAAACCAGGAGACAAGTATTGTTGTGAACATGCAAACCAGCAAAAAAGGAATGTTCGTTTTCAACCAACCAACCCCCATAGCTTTAAAATAGTCCCAAATATCTGGTTTAGCGTTATGATCAAGGATGTATTCAAGAATCGACATAATGTGATGCACATCAAAAACATATCCGAGATATAAAGTACCCACAAGCATTATTACAGAGATGGTTAAGTCTCTACTTTTTAGAATTTGCCCTTTTTTAGAAGCATCCTGGAGTTTCTTTTGTGTTGGCTTTTCAGTTTTATTGGCCATGAAACACTCTATTTCTCAATGTATAGTTGCAATTGTTCTGGGAAAAAGGATAACGGCATTACTCGTTCAGCCAGTATTGGGGCAAAATAAATAATTAATATTAAAAATGCCAGCGCACTTTTGACAGTCAGTGAAATGGCAAAAGCATTTAGTTGTGAAGCATAACGTGCCAGCAACCCCAGGACAGCCTCACCGCCCAGCATAACGGCAATCACGGGGCTTGCGTAAACGATAGTATGAGTCATTATGTTATTAATATATGAGAATAAAGGCTCTAATTTAGGAAAATTAAAATTGCCTGAAGGCCATAAATTATAACTTTGCCAAAGAGTTTCCAGAATAAAGTTCATTCCACCTTTAGTAAGATAAACCGCAGCAGAGAAAAGGTTAAATAATCTTGCTAATTCCGAAGTATCGACACCAGTAGCAGGATCCAAAGTACTACTTAATGTTGCACCGCGTTGGTTATCGATAAAGCTACCTATAGCAAGGAAAATCCAAAACGGGGATGCTAATAAGCATGCAATAAACAGCCCTATGATAATTTCTCTGGCAGCGAACAAAGCAATATCGATTTCATTTAAGTTCAATAATTCATAGTGGTAATGCTGAACTAATGCACATGATACCACTATTATTATTGGGTGACGAACTACTGTTGGTATATTCCCACTGGCGAAAAATGGTAACAAATAGAAAGTTGGTGCCAATCGGCAAAAACCGAGCGCTGTAGCAGCCAGCAGACTATGCAACTGATAGAGTATCGCCTCCCCCATGCTATCCTCTCGCGAATGCTAAATTCAGCATTTCGATACCAAATGAATATAATTTTTCACCATACCACCCGCTCATTAAAAAAAAGCAAATACTTACGCACAATAATTTCACGCCAAATGGCAACGTCTGTTCTTGCAACTGCGTTACCGTTTGAAAAAGCCCTACCAATAAACCAACAAATGTCGCAACTGCAATAGGTCCTGCAGACATAACTAAAATCAGATACAGCGCCCTATTCCCCGCAAAAACAATATCGTCCATATTTTTTCCTCAGGGATTAATGGATAGGTCAAAATATTGTAAAATGAGCCCTTTTGATAACATTGTCCAACCGTCCATCGCGACAAACAAAATTAATTTTATCGGTGTAGATATGGTTACCGGACTCATCATCATCATACCTAACGTTAACAGAACGCTGGATATAACCAGATCCACTACGACAAAGGGTAAATAGATATAAAAACCTATAATAAATGCACTTTTTATCTCACTCAATGCATATGCGGGCAGTAACGAGAAAATTGAAATATTATCATCATCGATTATCTCTTCATTGTCTTCAGAACTATTCACCTTCTAAATCTTTTCAAAAAAGCTAACCAACTCAGGTTCAGAATATTTTATCAAATATGATTTATAACCACTCATGCCTGTCTCAACAAAATTAACAACCGATGCTACATTATTGAATGAAAGATTCTCATTCTGACTGTTATTATATATTTCCTTCCCAACCGGCATCATTACGAACATTGACAATAGCAAAGCAACCCCATTAAGTGTCATATTTGATGGCACTTGCTGAAGTCCCAGCGCGTTTCGGACAATAACAAAAACAATCGAGAATTTAATAAAACATGTCCCGGATGCTATTATAAACGGCAATAGTGTAAATAATGATAATATCGCTATCAGCGAAATGCTATTTGACATTATTATTCCCTGATAACCAAGAATGAATTTCTACGCCCAATTTATCATCCACTTCAACAAGTTCGCCATAGCCAGTTAGCGCACCATTTACACGTATCTCTATATTTTTCTCTGATTCTGGAAGCAGAGATATTATTCTTTTTGCACAGAGTTCGTCTATTTCATATAGATTCATTATTTTCTTACCAAGAACAAACTCAATTTTTACAGGCAAGTCTTCAAAACTATTAATCATCTGATCGTCATTTTCATCATAAATCTCACTCTCGTTTTTTTTGATATCAAAATCATCTGTTTCAAAATCTTCCTCGTACTCAAAATGATCAGCCATTTTTAACTCCTCTGGATAAATTAAATCACAAATTTTTGTATTATAAATAACCGCATAAGCCAAATTATTTGAGATTAATAAAACATCACCAACTTCAATATCAACAAGACTTCTGTAACATGTTTTACTAAATCCAATTACAAAATGAATGGACCAATATAATGATTTTTTGTCTAACGCTGGAGCGTTTCCGTATTGGCAGACTGTGACTTTATCTAACCAAAGATTCAATTCTCCTGTTCATATTCTTATTAGTGGTTGAGCAGGGCTCAATACTCCATCAAATACTTTACCTACGTGCAAACGATTATATTTTAGTTCAGGATGCTTTAGATTTAACGGGGAACTGGATAAACTGAGCCATTCCCCTATTAACCTTTCCGTTTCTGGCATTAAAGCCATCCCAGCGAGCTCAGATGAAATTAAGGGAAATATTTCTCCAAGCAATACCCATCCAGACCAGCTGCCACTCTCTTCTGCTATTGGTAGCCATTTAGCACTAAATTCGGGCATTAATAATGCAACATCTTCGCCATTTTCTTTCCAATTTTGAAAAGTGGTTTCAAACGTATGAGTGTTTCGATTTACTTTCCTCAGACCGAACATTAACTTTCATCCTTCTGATCGTTTTCGAATTTGCAAAAGAAATTTGATTAGCTCAAATTGTTTTGCTGGCATCATGTTTGATGTCCAAAATTTTTGTTTTGTTCACTAACCGAAGCTAGTTACTTAAAACTTTATTGATTACGTTTTGCTTGTTCAGTTTTCAAGGTTCATGTTTTGCTTTATTTTAGCGTGTCACCCTGGCGACTTGTATAATACTACACCCTTATTTTTAAAAGGTCAACACTTTTTAATAAAAAACTTTATTATTTTTATTACCAAAGTAAAACTTCCTATATTAATAACTATAAAATCTATTCACAAGCTAGTTCAATATTAGACCATGAACTAGAAAATAATTTTATCATAATTTCCTACAAAAAAATAATAGATCTTTAAAAAAACAAAAAACTCGGTAAAGAAACCGAGTTTTTAAAATGGGAAAAAGAACGGGATGGCTATCATCATCACAATAAACATAACAAGCTGTAACGGAACCCCTATTCTTACGAAATCCATAAATTTATAGCCCCCCGCCGTCATTACCAGTGCATTCGTAGGGGAAGCAATTGGCGTAGCAAATGCCATACTTGCTGCAACTGCGACTGCAATCATAAATGTTGTGGGACTAACCTCCATTGCAATGGCTGCACTCATGGCAATGGGTGCAAACAATACAGCAGTTGCCGTATTACTAATAAATTGACCGAAAATAGCTGTCAAAATATAAACTCCTATGAGTACACCGTATGGTCCGAAACCACCTAAAGCATTAATAATACCATCAGATAAAATGGTCATGCCCCCTGTTTTTTCTAACGCTGTCGCCATTGGTAACATCGCAGCCACTAACACAATACTTTCAAAGTTCATATTGCTATAGGCATCTTCCATGTTTCTCAAGCAGCCTGTTAAAATCATAAGTACAGCACCAATCATCACAGAAATGACAGCAGGGAAAACTTCAAATGCCATCAAAATAATCATGAATAACATAATAATCCCCGCAATTCCAGCTTTGCCTGTAGCTGCTGCCACACTTGCGTGTTCTTTCGGCTGTCCTACAACCACGACATCTTGCGTTTCTCTTGCTAACAAAAGAATTTCATCCCATGCTCCCTGTACTAATATTGCGTCTCCAAATTTTAATTTGTGAGACACCATATCCTGAAGCTTGTAACCACCCTTATGATTAATACCAATGATATTTAGATTGTATTTTTCCCGGAACCCAAGGGAACTAACCGTTTCATTGATAAAGCTCGAATTTGGGGTAAGCAATACCTCTGCAATACCCAGATGCTTCGATACCAATTCATCGGCTTCTCCTTCAACTAATCCTTGCATCTCAAGATGATAATCCTCAACAAAACGCCGAATATCCTCTATTTCTCCTTGAACATATAACTCATCCTTGGCATGAATGACACTAGTTGGTCCTGCCATTTCTTGATAAGTCATCGGTAGTAAATTAATGCCCTCCTGTGATTTCCGATGAATTTTCATCATACAAAGCATATACTTAGCTGGTAGTTTTAATTCCGCTAACGATGTTTCAATAATAGGTGACTCCTCAGGAACGGAGATTTTAAATAGACGATTATTTAAATCATATTGCTTAATAATTTTTTTCGGCGAAAGTTTATAGCCTTCATTGGTCTGTGTACGGTTTTGATCCTTTGGTAATAAAATATTTCTTACAAGTACTAAATAGGAAATGCCAGCAATCATCCCCACGATACCAATAGGAGTTACTTCAAAAAAGCCAAGTTTGTTATAGCCTCGATCAACCAATAACTGACTGACAATTAAATTGGTTGGGGACGCAATCAGTGTCATCAGACCAGAAAGACTTGCTACATAGGAGAGTGGTAGTAGAAATTTAGAAGGGCTGACTTTCATACTTATTGCTATACTTACAACGATTGGCATCATTAAGGCGACAGTACCCGTATTACTCATAAATGCACCAACCGACCCTACAATAATAAGCAGTAGCACAAATAACTTCAGCTCACTATTGCCTGACCATTTTAGTAAGAGTTGCCCCGCCATGCCTGCCAGGCCCGTACGTAAAATCCCTGCACCCACGACAAATAACCCTGCAATCATTAAAACTACAGAGTTTGAAAAACCAGCTAATGCCTCCGCGGGCGTCAAAATATCCATAATAACAAACGCTAATAGTGACACAATTGCTACAAGATCTGCTCGTATTTTATTGGTCACAAATGCGAAAATCGTTGCTCCTAAAATAAGAAATGTTAATGTAAGCTGCACATTCATGAATTCCTTTCTAACATTAATCATTACAAAAAATTGACAGCAAAAAATTGTACTTCATTACTATTTTTATTATAGCTTACCCTGAGCTCTATATGATAAAATTCACCATCTTTTCAAAATTAAAATAAGTGTGGTAGTCATCCACACTTATTAATGATAGCTTCACTATTTTATTTTTGGTAAAGATGATGTTCTTTAATATAGTTGTAACAAGCAGTAGGCAAGAGATATCTCGGTTCTCCTCCCATTGCGAATTCTTCTCGAATATAGGTAGAGCTAATTTCCATCGCTAGCCCTTTATCGATAAGATGAAATCTTCCATCATCATTATTTCTTAAAATCGGAGAACGACTAATGGTTGAGAGCATATCAATGCCATGTCGTGCCATTACAATAAATTTATTCTCCGCTACTAATGCGTCGCCCTTTTTCCATAAACCCGCACCAATATCCACTAATAAATCAGCACCCATAATAAAATGCACCTCATCCTCTGGGTTCTTCTCTCTAAAGTATTTCATAGTGTCATATGTGTAGATATTCCAGCCTTCTTGATCCATCTCATAGGAATCTGCTATAAAACGATCGTCTTTAGCAATAGCTAACTGAAGCATATTCCAACGATGTGTATCAGCTGTTTTGATGGTTTTATCTTTGCGTTTATTTGAGCAAGGCAAAAAAATAACCTTATCTAACTTACATCGATGTGCTACAGTGCTTGCTGTCCAAAGATGGACATTGGTAATAGGATCAAATGATGAACCATAAATACCTATTCTCGCCATCGTCTCTACCTCCTAGCAGTTACTTTTAAATACGTTGTGAAACCTTTTCTTTTATTGCCTGTATGCTTGCCATTTTATTGTCCCAACAAGCTTGACTTAAATCGACTGGATATTCTTCAGGATTCATTGTTCGCTTATACTCACACCACAATAAATGTAAGTTTTCCTGTACATATTTTTGTATTTCTTGAATAGTTGGCTCCTCATAAACAACATTTCCATTTTCTACAATACTTTCATGTAACTCTTTCGCGGTAAAATTTGTAACAAATTTACTAATATACGTATGAATAGGGTGGAACATTTTCAATCTTTCTTCTTGCTGTATGTTTTCATTATCTAACGCAATATAATCTCCTTCAGCATGACCATTCTCTGCATTAATAATACGGTAAACACGTTTACGTCCAGGTGTAGTCACTTTCTCAGGATTTGCTGAAATTTTAATGGTATCAACTAGTTCTCCACTTTCGTCTTCTATCGAAACTAATTTGTATACTCCACCAAGAGCTGCTTGATCATAGGCTGTAATCAACTTAGTTCCGATTCCCCAAGCATCAATTTGCGCCCCTTGTGACTTTAAATGCATAATTGTATATTCATCCAAATCATTCGAAGCCATAATTTTAGTTGTTGTAAATCCTGCATCATCTAGCATTTTCCTTGCCTGTTTTGAGAGATAGGCTAAATCTCCACTGTCTAAACGGATACCAATAAAATTAATTTGATTCCCTAGCTCCTTCGCTACGCGGATAGCATTAGGAATACCAGAACGTAGTGTGTCATAAGTATCTACTAGGAAAACACAGTCTTTATGGGCTGCTGCGTATTTTTTAAACGCAGTATATTCATCTCGATAGGTTTGAATCATCGCATGGGCATGTGTTCCTGACACAGGAATACCGAATAATTTTCCTGCTCTTACATTGCTTGTTGCAGAGAATCCACCTATATAAGCAGCACGAGTTCCCCAAATAGCAGCATCAAATTCATGTGCGCGGCGGGTTCCAAATTCCATTACAACATCCTCACCCGTCACTTGTTTGATACGTGAAGCTTTTGTCGCAATCAGGGTTTGGTAATTAACGATATTTAACAACGGCGTTTCAATTAATTGAGCCTCTGCTAATGGTGCTTCAATTCGCAGGATAGGCTCGTTTGCAAAGACCAATTCTCCCTCTCTCATCCCCTTAATTGTCCCTGTAAATTTAAGTTCTTTTAGGTATTCAAGAAATTCCTCGGGATACTTCCCCTCTTCTCGTAAATATTGAATATCGCTTTGAGAGAAACCAAAGTTATTAATAAACTCAATCACTTTTTTCAATCCAGCGAAAACTCCATAGCCATTGCCAAATGGAAGCTTTCTAAAATATAGTTCGAAAACAGCTTTACGTTGATGAACACCATCTTGCCAATAAGTTTGAACCATATTAATTTGGTATAGGTCCGTGTGTAACATGAAACTATCATCTACATATTTCATATTTTCCCCTCCATTCATGTCAAATAATAGTTGCACCTAGAGTATGCTCGAAATGATTTAACGCCCACTCATGTCCAGCTTGATTAAAGGAGGCGACAGCATTTTTATGAATGACGATATCGAACCCTTTATTATAAGCATCTACTGCTGTATGAAGAACACAGATATCTGTACAAACGCCGATTAAATGCAGCTCAGTAATTCCTCTTTCACGCAATTTCAATTCTAGATCTGTCCCTGCAAAAGCAGAATAACGCGTTTTATTAATGTAATAGACGAAATCTTGATCTTTATTTTCTTCATATAATGCGTTTAATGCACCATATAACTCTCTACCTTCTGTATGACGAATATTATGAGGTGGGAATAGCTTTGTTTCTGGATGATAAACATCTCCCTTTTCATGAACATCTATCGCAAATACTGTAAAATCCCCCCTCTTAATAAACTCCTTTGTTAAATCAACATTTGCACGTTCGAGCAATTGCCCAGGCTCTCCGCAAGTAAGAGCCCCATCCGTCGCAACGAAATCCACTGTATAATCAATATTAATTAATGCACGCTTTTTCATCATTTCATCACTCCATTTAATTAATTAGTAATACTAAAATTACAAATTACATTTATTAAAATAAACAGGAAAGACGGATCTTTCCTAATGATAGATAGACTCTACCATTTCAAAATCATTAAATGTATAGAGCTGGGAAGGCCGGAACGAATTTCTTTTTGTTTTCTTCGGTTTTCCTTCTTCATCCAATGCTTTTTCGATAAATGGTAATTTAGGTGCTTTTGTAAAGAATACGGAATCGTTAGAGATTCGTGGATCTTCTCCAACTGTTAGTAGTACTCGTTGCAATTCGGACAATGTAAACTCTTGTGGTAAAAAGTTTTTGGCAACAGTTGTTTGTATCATATCCCTTTTAATAAAATGCAACGCATCGGAAATGATTTTTCGATGATCGAAAGCTAATGGAAGCGTAAATACACTTTCTATATCGAACAGTTCTACATCATCTGCATCATCATTCGCTTGTCGTTGCTCAATATATGTCTCAGGAACAATGGCATAAAATGCATTTGAAATCATCCAACCGCGTGGATCTCGATCGATCTCATCATAAACACCAAAATGTTGAACATGTAAACCTTCTACATTTGTTTCTTCTTTTAATTCTCTCTTTGCTGCGATAAAGGCAGTTTCTTTTTGATTTGCATCTACAAAGCCCCCTGGAAGTGCCCATTTTCCTCCTTCAATATTGGGATTTCCTTCAGCATCCTTAGTAGCACGTTTAATGAGCATAATCTTTAGCGTCATGTTCGGCGGTGCTTTTTCTTCTTTTTTTTCTGAGACAATTGTAAAAATAGCAATATCTGCGGTATATCCATCAGGTGTTAGATATTTTGAGGAATCATAATGTGCAAGCACTTCTTCTTCAGTACGAAATTTTGTCATTGTATAACCCCTTCTATAATTACAAGCTTTAAGTAATTTGTAATTCTATAATTACTATTTATTAGAATTATAATCTTTCAGCAAAGCATTTGCAACTAATTTATAAAAAAAGCATAAATAAAGCTACTCCGCCTTATTTATGCCCATTATTATTATTGATCTTTCAGCAGAATTCCGTTTTTTACAACAACTTGCCCATTTTTGATTACTGTATGTGTATGATTCATGCCGTAGAAATATTGCAGTTGCTTGTAATTCGCAACATCAAGGATAAGTACGTCAGCTTTTTTATGTGCTTCAAGGGAACCAATTTGCTCGCCTCGATTTAGGGCATATGCTGCATTAATTGTTGTTGCCGTTAATACTTCCTCCAATGTCATACCCATATGCATGCAAGCTAAATTCATAATGAAGGGTAGGCTCATTGTTGGGGATGACCCAGGGTTAAAGTCTGTTGATATCGCCACAGGCACTCCCTCGTCAATCATTAGACGCCCTCTTGCAAAGGGTGCACGTAAAAAGAATGCAGTACCTGGCAGCAATACAGCAATTGTACCCGCTTCAGCCATTTTTTTAATTCCCTTATCAGAAGCAACTAACAAATGCTCCGCAGAAATGGCCTCTACTTCCGCAGCCAGCTCTGCGCCTTGATAAGGTTCAATTTCATCCGCATGTATTTTTGGGGTTAAGCCTAGTGCTTTTCCAGCCTCTAAAATGCGTCGGGATTGTTCGGGTGTAAAGACGCCTTTTTCACAAAATACATCATTAAATTCAGCCAACTCTAGTTCTGCTACTTTTGGCAGCATCTCATTGACCACCACATCCACAAATTCATCCTCACGCCCCTTATAATCACGAGGAACTGCATGAGCTCCCATAAACGTGCTAATGACATCAATATGATGTGCAGCGTGTAATTCTTTTGCGACCTCTAGCTGTTTCTTTTCCGTTTCCCAATCCAAGCCATACCCTGATTTTGCTTCAACTGTTGTTACGCCATGCTTTAAAAATACATCTAAATGCTGCATCGTTTTTTCATATAATTCATCAAAGCTTGTTTCTCGTGTACGCTTTGTTGTAGCATGAATGCCACCGCCTGCATTCATGATTTCCATATAGGTAGAACCATTTAATCTCATATTAAACTCTTGCTCGCGTGTTCCACCATGCACTAAATGTGTATGACAATCCACTAAGCCAGGCATAACAATCTTACCAGTAGCATCAATCGTTTCTGCCTTCTTTATTAATTCTGGAAAGTCAGCTTCTAGTTGCTCATACGCTCCTACTGCTACAATACGCTCTTCTTCAATTAGAACACTGCCATATTCTATTACTGCAATTTCCTGCATTTGTTCTTTTGTACGTGGTCCTTGTACATTACTTTTCAAGGTAATTACTTCATTTGCATTTTTTATTAGAATAGTCACTTCACATCACCCTTTAACATTGGTATATGGACACCTTTGTTTTTTGCTGTATCGATAGCAATATCGTAGCCTGCATCAGCATGACGAGCAACGCCCATTCCAGGGTCTGAAACTAATACACGTGCAATTTTTTCAGCGGCAAGCTCTGATCCATCTGCTACTAAGACTTGACCTGCATGCTGTGAATAACCCATTCCTACACCACCACCATGGTGTACGCTTACCCAGCTTGCACCACTTGCAGTATTAACTAGAGCATTTAAAATTGGCCAATCCGATACCGCATCCGAACCATCTAGCATCCCTTCTGTTTCACGATTTGGTGATGCTACAGAACCTGAATCTAAGTGATCGCGACCAAAGACAATTGGTGCTGATAATTCACCATTTGCAACCATTTCATTGACCTTTAATGCAAAACGATGACGATCACCATAGCCTAACCAGCAAATGCGTGCAGGTAGCCCTTGCCATTTCACCATTTTTTGTGCCATATCAATCCAATTGACTAGCCCCTCATCTTCAGCGAACATCTCTTTTGCCAGTGCATCTGTTTTATATATATCCTCAGGGTCTCCTGAAAGCGCCGCCCAACGGAATGGGCCCTTTCCTTCACAGAATAACGGACGAATATACGCTGGTACAAAGCCTGGGAAATCAAAGGCATTTGTCACACCCATTTCTTTGGCATAGGCACGAATGTTATTCCCATAATCAAATACTTCTGCGCCTGCCTCTTGGAACTCTAGCATTGTACGAACATGCTCTGCCATTGTTTCTTTTGCTTTACGCTCATATGTTTTTACATCCTCTTTGCGAAGTTTTAGCGCTTCTTCAAAGGTCATGCCATTAGGTACATAACCATTAATCGGATCATGTGCAGATGTTTGGTCTGTCACAAAATCTGGAATAATTCCACGATTCAACAACTCACGATTAACATCAGCACAGTTACCAACAAGGCCAATGGATGCTGGCTCATTTTGGTCACGTAATTTATTAACTAATGCAATTGCTTCATCTACAGTTTCTACAATATAATCACAGTAGCCTTCTTTGATTTTACGTTCAATGCGAGCACGTTCAACTTCAACAACTAAGATTACAGCACCAGCCATTTTCCCTGCTAATGGCTGTGCACCACTCATACCGCCCATACCACCTGTAAGGATGAATTTACCCCGTAAATCAGCAGTACCAAATACCTTTTTTCCTGCTTCTATAAAGGACAGATAAGTGCCTTGTAAAATTCCTTGAGCACCAATATAAATCCAGCTCCCAGCAGTCATTTGACCATACATCATTAAATCTCTTTCTTCTAATTCATAAAAGTGATCCCAATTTGCCCATGCTGGTACAAGGTTTGAATTAGCAATCAACACTCGAGGGGAATGCTCATGTGTACGGAATACAGCTACTGGCTTTCCAGATTGGATTAATAGAGTCTCATCATTCTCTAATTCTTTCAAAGAGGCAATGATTTGCTCATAGCTTTCCCAGTTACGAGCAGCCTTACCAATACCCCCATAAACAATCAGTTCATCTGGATTCTCTGCCACCTCTGGGTCAAGATTATTCATTAACATACGCATTGCAGCTTCCTGTGTCCATCCCTTACATGTGAGTTCATTTCCACGTGGTGCACGAATATCTGTCTTAAATACCATTAAAAACACGCTCCTTTTCCTATTAAAAATAACGCTGTCTAAAACTCTAAAATAACTGAATATTCAGACTTAATTACATATAAATATTTTCAAAGCAGAGGCTACTCGGTGTATAACCGAGCCACGCCTTTGCTCTTTCATATTAAATTAATCCAATTTACACATATTCATTTACTAATTCATTACTTGATAGTAAATATTTCGCCAATGCTTCAATTTCATCGCCAATTGGTTGATCGGCTAGTAATGGTGGACAAAATTCTCGCACTTTCTTTAAGAATTTACTTGTAGTAGGAGATAATTGCTCTTCTGCCTTGTCTAAATGAATAGCCTGTGATGCACAAATCAATTCGATAGCTATAACGCGAGCAGCGTTGTGAACAATCTGACGTACTTGTCGTGCCGAAGTTGTTCCCATACTTACATGATCCTCTTGGTTACCTGATGTAGGAATAGAATCCACACTCGAAGGATGTGCTAAAACTTTATTTTCTGAGACAATAGAGGCTGCTGTATATTGAGCAATCATAAGTCCACATTCAATCCCAGGATTTGTTGCTAGAAACGGCGGAAGCCCTTCATTAAGCTGAGGATTTACCATACGTTCTGTACGGCGTTCTGAAATATTGGCCCACTCACATACACCTATTTTCAAAAAGTCCATTGCCAAGGCTATTGGCTGTCCATGGAAATGCCCACCCGATAAAACCTCCCCGCTTTCTAAAACGATTGGATTATCAGTTGTTGCATTCATTTCAGTTTGAACACGATCCTGCGCGTAGAAAAATGACTGCCAAGAAGCACCATGTACTTGTGGTATACAACGTAGTGAATAAGCATCCTGCATGCGAATTTCACCCTGCTTTGTCACACGTTTACTACCATCAAGCCACTTACGAATACGCCCGCCCACTAGTTCTAACTCAGGATGTGGTCTTACTGCTAAAAGTGCTGGATCAAATGCAGAGGTAATGCCCTTTAAAGCTTCCAGTGTTAAGCTAGCAGCCATATCTGCTGCAAGACCGATTCGTTCAGCTTCATTGACCGTTAATACACCTATCCCCGTCATAGCTTGTGTACCGTTAACTAATGCTAGCCCCTCTTTAGCTTGAAGTCTAACAGGGGTTAATCCTGCTTGCTTTAGCGCGTCACTACCACTCATGATTTCTCCGTTAAACTCAGCCTTTCCTTCTCCCACTAACACTAATGCCAAATGTGATAAAGGCGCTAAATCACCACTTGCTCCTACTGAACCTTGTGACGGAACAATTGGATGAACACCTTTATTAATAAGATTCAACAATAGTTGGACAGTTTCCTCACGAATGCCAGAAAATCCTCTGGCCAAAGCATTGGCACGTAACACCATCATTGCACGTACAACATCTGTTGGGAATGGTTCACCAACACCGGTTGCATCTGATCGTAATAAATTTAGCTGCAATAGCTCAATGTCTTCTTCTTCAATTTTTATATGGCTGAGTTTACCAAACCCTGTATTCACACCATAAATTGTTTGGCCTTCAGCTAAACGCTTTTCGATACGCTCTCTACTTAAACGAATACGTTCCAAACTCTCTGTAGCAAGTGCAACTGTTGCTTGCCCCTTCACGATTTCCTCTATTTGTTGTCTTGTTAATGTATTGCCATCAAGCTCGATGATTGACTTCACATGACATCCCCCTATTCCCTATATGGCTATGTAAATAAATTATCTTCATTCATATTTTCGTAATACGAAAACATCAGTATCAAACTTTCTAAGCGTTTTTATATCCAAAGTTGATTGTTGCTGATGATCAATTACTCTATTTACATTGTACTAACTACCTTTTTCAGAATATAGAGAATTTTAATAGAGAAAACAAGACTTTTTTCAGATTACTATGTTATTTTTATTAATATAATCGTACTTTTATATGAAACTGTATTTTTTTAAGAAAGGTTGATGGTATGAAGCTGTTATTAATTGATCGCGATCCTACTGACCTAGCAGGAATAAAGTGGTTTTTACATACATACTTCCCTGGAGATGTTGTTATTGAAATGTGTACAAGTATTTCAGAAGTGCCCCAAATTATTCGACAATTTGAACCAGACGCCATACTGTTAAATATCGATTTATTTCCTAATAATCGCTTAGCAGGTCTTTATCGCGATTTACAGAAGCTTTCTGGTGCCATTTTAGCAATGACAACAGAGCCATTATTTAAAAATGCTTTGAAGGCAATTGATTTACAAGTGGCTCATCTTTTTGTGAAGCCTATTGATTTAGAGCTATTAAAGAAAAAACTCACAACCATTTCTCTTCGCACACCCCAGATTACAGAAGATGCTCAAGAGGCTACAAACGATTCCTTTTATAATCAATTATTTTTAGATAATAAATCTAGTTCAATTGAGACCACGATACATTTCACAATGATTGAACCCGAGCATACTGAAACCTTCAATAAGCTTTACAATTGGCTTCAACAAACACCGATTCACTTTCATATGAAAACCTACCCTCTATCTAATAGAATCGTATGTCTTTTTCAAACAAATGATATAAGGATTGTGGAAAAAGATGTACGTACACTAATGAAGGAATGGCGTTTGATTAGTAATAGTTCTTTAAATATCGGGATATATGATGGAACACCTACAACCATTAAAAATATGTATACATTAACAAAGCGTGCACTACATCAAAGTTTTTATGAGGGCTTTGGCCATATTTTTTATGCGAGCAAACAATTTGAAACTCAGCCCTTTGATCCCTTACTGACACCTGAAGAGCAACAATTACTAATAAGTAGTTTGGAAGATGGAAACCTAGAGGCCGTTAAAACATTTTTATATCGGCTTTCTAATGAAGGCATATATTATGAGCAAGATGATTTACGCATTCATCTGACGAGTGTCTTAGCACAAATTAGACGCTTTATGCTGAAATATAAATTACATGAAAAAGCGGTTATCGAACAAAACTACCGTCAGCTATTTCACTTAATCATTGAGCATCCTATATTTTACACGATACTCAATGAGATTATTTCTTTCACGCAGACATTAATTGAGTTAGCAAGGGTAGCCCGAATAGAGAAACGAGCTGATTATGTTGAACTAGCTATAGAAATAATTGATCAACAATTTAAAGATAGTGCACTGTCTCTTCCCTTTGTTGCTCATAAGCTTGGAATAAGCCCCAATTATTTAAGTACGATTTTCTCAAGAAAACAAGGCTTGCCATTTAAGCGCTATTTACAGCAAGTAAGAATTCATCATGCCACAAAAATGCTGCTAGAAACAGATTTTGCTATTAGTGAAATTGCTCATTTAAACGGTTTTGATGATCCAAATTATTTTATAAAATTATTTAAGCAACAAATTGGTATTACACCTAACCGATATAGAAAAAAATAAAAGATTGATTAAAATAGTTTTCAATTAGTTGATTTTATTTTCAATAAAGACTCTTATCATGATGTCATTATCCTAATCTTAACGTGAGAATTATCTATAAAATTGAGATTAAATAAAATAATTTTAAGTTAAAAACTATGTATAAACCCTATGTCTAGCGCATATATTTATAGTTTATACTTAAATACAAAAATTCTTTAACGATAATTATTATAATGTACTAGCAATTCTATTTTATATTTGTTATAGTTATAGACGAAGAGTTTGACTCACATTTTTTTCAGGAGGTAAACTAATATGACAAACGCAAATGATCGTAGCCGTCGTTTTACAACAGCAGGTGGCGCTCCAGTAGTAAGTAACCATGACTCTATGTCAGCAGGTCCACGTGGCCCTCTTTTACTTCAGGATGTATGGTTAGTTGAAAAACTAGCAAATTTCAATCGTGAAGTAATTCCGGAACGTCGTATGCACGCAAAGGGCTCAGGTGCATTTGGTACTTTTACTGTAACGCATGATATTTCACAATATACTAAAGCGAAAATCTTCTCAGAGATCGGCAAGAAAACTGAAATGTTCGCACGTTTCTCTACAGTAGCGGGTGAGCGCGGTGCAGCAGATGCAGAGCGAGATATTCGTGGCTTCGCCCTTAAATTTTATACAGAAGATGGAAACTGGGATTTAGTAGGGAACAATACACCAGTATTCTTCTTCCGCGATCCTTTACACTTTACAGATTTAAACCATGTGGTAAAACGTGACCCACGTACAAATATGAAAAATGCCAACTCTAACTGGGATTTCTGGACTTCATTACCTGAAGCACTTCACCAAGTGACAATTGTTATGTCTGACCGTGGTATTCCAGCTGGTTACCGTAATATGCACGGATTTGGTTCTCATACGTATAGCTTTATCAATGCTAATAATGAACGTGTTTGGGTTAAATTCCACTTCCGTACAGAGCAAGGCATTAAGAATTTAACTGGTGCCGAGGCTAATGAGATTATTGGTCAAGACCGCGAATCTTCACAACGTGATTTATATGAAGCAATTGAAAAAGGCGATTTCCCTAAATGGAAAATGTACATTCAGGTAATGACAGAGGAGCAAGCTCGTGAGCTACCATACAACCCATTTGATTTAACAAAGGTATGGTATAAAAAAGACTTCCCATTAATTCCTGTAGGTGAATTCGAGTTAAACAAAAATCCAGACAACTACTTTGCAGAAGTTGAACAAGCTGCATTCGCACCATCTAACATTGTTCCTGGCATCAGCTTCTCACCAGATAAAATGTTACAAGGTCGTATCTTTGCATATGCGGATGCCCAACGCTATCGTCTTGGTGTAAACCACTATATGCTTCCTGTCAACGCACCAAAATGTCCATTCCGTACTTTCCACCGCGATGGAGCAATGCGCTTTGATGGCAATCTTGGTTCGACATTAAGCTATGAACCAAATAGCTATGGTGAGTGGGAGCATAATTTAGACCATAAAGAGCCTGAATTACGTATTGATGGTCATGCAGGTATTCATGATTTCCGTGAAGACGATAATAATTACTTTGAACAACCAGGTAAACTATTCCGTCTATTGACTTCGGAAGAGCAGCAACGCTTATTTGAAAATACCGCGAACGATATGGCTTCTGTTGAAGAATTCATCAAACGCCGTCACATCCTTCACTGCTATCTAGCTGACCCAGCATATGGTGAAGGTGTCGCTAAAGCGATGGGTCTTTCCTTAGAAGGTATGGACCTTACAAATCCATATGTAAAACAACCAACAAACGTTTAATATTCCACGTTATTATTGATATCCAAATCCAACTTTTACTCCATGTGAATCCACTATTCACATGGAGTTTTTTGATTAAGAAAAGGCCTATGTCTATTTTTCTGACATAAGCCTTTTCTTTCATTATTGATAAATTTGACTGCCTGCTTTTTTAAACTCCTCAGCCTTTTCTTTCATACCTTGATGGATCGCTTCAGTCGTATTCAAATCCTTATCTTTCGCATAATTACGAATATCCTGTGAAATTCTCATGCTACAGAATTTAGGCCCGCACATAGAACAAAAGTGTGCTGTTTTTGCTCCCTCTGCTGGCAGTGTCTCATCATGATATTCCACTGCACGCTCGGGATCTAGTGACAGATTGAATTGATCACGCCAACGGAACTCAAAGCGCGCTTTAGACAGCGCATCGTCTCGTTGTTGTGCACCTGGATGACCTTTTGCTAAATCAGCAGCATGTGCAGCAATTTTATAAGTGATAACGCCCACACGAACGTCCTCGCGATTCGGTAAACCAAGATGCTCTTTCGGTGTCACATAACAAAGCATCGCTGTACCAAACCAGCCAATCATGGCTGCCCCAATGGCTGATGTAATGTGGTCATAACCTGGAGCAATATCTGTTGTGAGTGGTCCTAATGTATAGAAGGGCGCTTCCTTACAAGCCTCTAATTGCTTGTCCATATTTTCTTTAATCAGATGCATTGGTACATGACCTGGTCCTTCAACCATCACCTGAACATCATGCTGCCAAGCAATTTGTGTTAGCTCACCTAGTGTTTCAAGCTCTGCAAATTGTGCCTCATCATTGGCATCTGCAATTGAGCCTGGGCGTAAACCATCACCTAAGGAAAAAGCAACATCATAGGCTTTCATAATTTCACAGATTTCCTCAAAGTGTGTATACAGGAAGTTCTCTTGATGATGATATAAACACCACTGAGCCATGATAGAGCCCCCTCGTGATACAATGCCTGTTACACGATTTGCTGTAAGCGGTACATAGCGTAAAAGGACACCTGCATGAATAGTGAAATAATCCACACCCTGCTCAGCTTGCTCGATGAGGGTATCACGATAAACCTCCCACGTTAAATCCTCTGCTACACCATTTACCTTTTCTAAAGCCTGATAAATTGGCACTGTTCCCACTGGTACTGCAGCATTTCGAATAATCCATTCTCTCGTTGTATGAATATGTTTACCAGTCGATAAATCCATAATATTATCTGCGCCCCATCGAGTTGCCCAGGTCATTTTCTCAACTTCTTCTGCAATGGAAGAAGATACAGCAGAATTCCCGATATTCGCATTGATCTTTACATGAAAATTACGCCCAATAATCATTGGCTCTGCCTCAGGGTGATTAATATTAGAAGGCATTATAGCACGCCCAGCTGCAATTTCTGAACGTACAAATTCAGGATCCATATTTTCACGAATCGCTACAAACTCCATTTCATGGGTTATAATTCCCTTTCGTGCATAGTGAAGCTGTGTCACATTTTTACCTTTTTTAGCACGCAAAGGCTTTCTCGCCAACTCAGGAAAGACATTTTCTTGAATACGCGGGTCATCAACATGACGAAAGCCATTATCCTCAGGTTTAATGGAGCGTCCCTCATATGCTTCTACATCCCCTCGCTCTTGAATCCATGCATTTCGTAAGGCAGGTAAACCTTTCGTAATATCTACTTGGTAGGCTGGATCTGTATAGGGCCCACTTGTATCATATACTCGAATAGGAGCATTTTCTTCATTTCCAAAGCTGCCTGTTGTCGGACTTAATGCAATTTCTCGCATAGGTACTAGAATATCTGGGCGTGATCCTTCCACATATACTTTTTTGCTTCCTTCAAAGCTAGACATAATGGTAATATTCTTTTCACTTATTGCTGACATGAGCTACTTCTCTCCCTTAAATATATTTTGATACAAGGACCGAATCTAGCTCACCCAACAATCCAAAAAATAAAGGCCGAATCCAAAATAATTATTTGGATCCGGCCACGAATGTAAAGGTCTATTGATTGCATACTCTGCAATAGCTTCTTAACTTTCCCACGCTGGTATGAGCCAGATCAGGTCCAAAGGGTCAAGAAACTTCGTAGCGTTTCCCTCTCAGCCTGACTCATCAGACTCCCCTAGTTAATACTATTTAGTTTGATGCTAGTGTAGCAGATAATACTAAGAGATGGAAGTTATTTTTTATCTTACTAGGTAAATAATATTTCCGCAAAATAGATCACAATGGTTACAGTTATACAGCTTACAATGGTTGAAAATAAAACAGCTTGCGCGGCTGTTGCTGATTCTACATCATATTCCAATGCTAGACTAGAACTATTACGAGATGTTGGAAAGGCACTAGCTATAAACAGTGATTGTGCGACGACTCCATCTAATCCCAATATATAAATAATGGCTAATGCAACAGAAGGTCCAATAATTAATCGCGTAAAACAGCTGATAAAGACGGTTTTATTAAACATTGATTTCATCTCTAGTTGTGATAATTGCGCGCCTAATGTAATTAAGGCCACAGCAATAAATCCATCTGCCACATGTTCTACTGGTATTTTGATAAACTGTGGAATACCAATATCAAAATAATTCATAGCTGCACCTATAATCAGCGCATGAATAATAGGCATTTTTAAAAAATCCTTAATGATTATCATACCTGACTTTGTAGAAGAAATTAAATTGTATAAACCATATGTATACGTAGTCATATTTTGAAAGATTACGAGCATGACCTGAATGGCTACCCCAATAGGTTGCGTGGCAAATATCATTTGAGCCACTGGAATACCGTAATTGCCCGAGTTAATAAGCACCACACTATTTTTAAAGACAGCTGCCTCTGTTCTAGGTAAACCTAACCCTTTTGCCATAAAATGACTGAGCAACATTTGACTACCGATAAAAAGTACAATAAATAATCCGACCTCTGCCAGTACAGATAACTCCACATGTGTTTCATATAAATTTATAAAAACAGCTGCTGGCATAAAGCAATATGTAATAAGCTGAGACAATGCTTTTAAATTAAAGCGAAATTTCTTTTGTAGTATAGCGCCTATTACAAGTAACACTAAAATAGGTACAACAATTTGAAAGAAAATCATTCCGAGATACATCATTTCAATGTCCCCCTTCCAGTGTGAATAGTAGTGTTGAATTCCTTCTAGGTCAATTTCTCTGGCTTTCACCATAAAGAAGACTGCCTCTATATTGAAGGCAGCCTTTCTTTTTAAGCAAGCTTAAATCGGTTTACAACTTCTTGTAGCTCGTTTGAAATATCGTTCATATTTTGAATAGACTCAGCTACTTTTTGTAATTCTACTTGTTGATCCATTGCAGAAGCACTTACTTGTTCCGCAGAGGCTGCTGTTTGCTCTGAAATAGCCGAAATACTTTGGATAGCCATGATTGCTTGATTTTTATGCTCTAACATGCTAGATAGTTTATTCATTAATTCACTAATAGAATTTGCAATTGAACCTGACAAGTCACTGCTATCTTTAAATGCTAGTTGCGTGCTTTGTACGGACTCATTTTGAGATTGCATTAAATCTGCATTAGATGCAATCACAGCAACCGTCTGCTGAGAATTTTCAAGAATGCTTTCTACTGTACTCTTAATAATTTCTGTTTCATTCTTAGATTGTTCTGCTAGCTTTCTAACTTCCTCTGCAACTACAGCAAATCCTTTACCATGTTCACCAGCACGTGCAGCCTCGATACTTGCATTTAAAGCTAGCAGATTAGTCTGCTCGGTAATACTTTGGATCGAAGCAATAATCTGATTAATATTGGCAATATTGAAAGCTAATGATTCCATTTGCTGCTGAATACGCCCATTCATTTCATTTGTCTCCATATTACGCTCTCTTAAACTTTCAACCTCATGCAATCCTTTTTCTGTTGTTACACCTGTTTTATGAGATAGCTCATCCATTTCATTAGATAGAGCCGTAATCGCATCAATCTGATCTGATAAATCCATCATTCGATAATTTGTTTCTTCTGTATCCTCTGATTGCTTCGAGGCTCCTTGTGCAATCTCGTTGATAGCTACAGAAACCTCTTGACTAGAAGCAACTACCTCATTAAATGCCTCATTTACCTGATTAGAAGATTGGTTCAATAACCTCGTGGAATTTAGTACAGTTTGAATCGCACTATTGGTTTTATCTAACATATTATTATAAGCCACAGCCACTGCACCAATTTCATCAGGCTTAATATATCGCTCTTCTACCTTTTGTGTTAAATCCCCTTCGGCTGCAGTTTCAATCGATGCACGTAAAAATTTAAGTGGTTTTAGTTGTTTATAGATGAATAACACACTTGCAGCTGTCATCAAAACCACCATAATAATGGAAGCAATAATCGTAAATACAAATACATGATTATATGTTTCTAGAATCTTTGATTCAGCTAACACGACTTGAACAGTCCATGTTTCGTCAATACCCTCTAAAATCATTGGAGCAAAAACATTATAGGCCTTTTCCTTCAGTTGATTAGAGTCAACGTACATACTTGTTAGTTCACCATTTTCCATTGTCTTACTAATACTTGTCCAAGTAGGATCCTCTTGCATATTGCGCCCAACTAGCTCATCACCAAAACTGTTAGCTGTTAGCACACCTTTATTCGTAATAATTGCCGCATAACCGCCCTCTGGGGCATTCGATTTTGTTAAATCATTTAAAAAATCTATTGATACATCGGCTGTCAATACACCGAAAAATGATCCGGAAGCATTGATCAATGGCACCGAAATCGTTGTCATTAATACAGATTGTCCGTTGACATTATAATCATAGGGCTCTGTCAAAACTGCACGTCTCTCTTCTTTTGGTACCCAATACCATTCAGAAATACTCTTATCATCAATACCTTCGATTAGAGCAGTCGAGATATCATTTCCGTTCTTACTTAAATAAGGGATAAAGCGATTTTTACTATCTACTAAAGAAGCCTCAGTTGGTTCTAAAATAATAGATTCTTGCTCAAAGATTGCTCCTACTCCAAGAATGTCATTATTGCTAGCTAAATTTTTTTCCATTATGTCTATGACACCTTTGGTAGACAACGTATTATTCTTCTCCATGCTTTCTATGATACGCTTTGTTGTTTGTAATGTCGTATTGGCTTTCTTAAATCTTTCACTCATAATAGCTGCAGAGGATTCAGCAGTTTGCAATGTTCCATGCTCTGCGTCTTCAACACTTTGCTTTTTTATAATAATTCCCGTTATGACAGTATAGGATAAAAATAAAATGAGAAATAATCCTATTATAAGGGAAGAAAGTTTTAAGGCAATTCCTCTTGATTTTTTCATAACTAACACCCCCACTTTTATACTAATAATAATAGATGGATGATTGTATCACAATAAATTATTTAGCGAATAAAGTAGAAAATTTACAGAATTATAGAGAAAAATACCGATACTTTGCTAATCAATTATTTTTCAATATGAATGACTAATGACTTATTTGAATTGAGATTCATAGTAAAACATCCTCTTTGAATTCTAAATTATAGAAAAATATGATATATTAACTATTAAATAGTATGATTGGAGTGACTTACATGAAAAATAAAGCGCTATCAACATTAATGGCCACGGCTATTACAGCGACACTAGTATTACCAATGTCTACTGCGAATGCCGCATCATCTCAAATACAATCAAATTCATATGAGACACATGTAGCAGCAGCCAAAAAAGTAATAGGTGAATCCGTAACGATCAAAAATATAACAAAAGATACTGTGATAACATCTAATGGTACATTTAGAATTCAATCGGCATTAAAGCCCCTATTTGATACTTCAAATAAAGCTGCATTAACCAATGCCCGAGCTACCATTGTAGTGAAAAATGGTCAAATTACGGACGTTACCTCATTAATATTAAACAAAGCAGGTACTAGCAAAAAAACTGTCTATTTTGATGGAGGTGACGCACTAATCTCGGGAGATCTTACTGTAAACGCTGACTATGTAAAGGTTCAAGATGTTAGCGTAGATGGACAGCTTATCATTACAAACAGAGTAAAAAAAGCCGTTACACTCGATGAAGTAGTAGTAGATGAAACAATTACACTAAAACCAATTGTCACGAAAAAGGTAAGTTGGCTATACGTCAACCTAATCGATATGAAATCATCAAACATCAATTTGGGACGTACTAAAGTCAATATATCTTCTGACCAAACTCTTGCCAAAGTAGATGTAGTAGGTAAAGTGGAATCTTTTGAAGCAATGACTAATATAGAAAAGCTTACAATTGATGTAGCGAAAGATTTTAACCTTTATGGTGAGGGTAAAATTGAGCAAATTGTTGTAAAAGGCGGTACTAAAGTAGCTTTAGATTCAGGACATCTGGTAAACAATGTACAGGTGGACGATAGTCGTGTCTCCGTGACGCTTCCTGTCATTGATAAAAAGGAACTTAATACACTTATCGCATCCCCACCATATGTACAAGTATCTGTGAACGGCTATGATGTTTTAAATACGGACAAATGGACAACACAAGCAGACCGTACAGTGTTTGATTCTGCTGTAGCAAGTGCGAAAGCTATAGCAAATAATTCAAATGCCTCACAAGAACAGGTGAAAAATGCCATCAATCAGTATAAAAATGCACTAGCAGTCTACCAAGCTGCTCAGAAGAGTGGTACAAAATATGGTTATGGTGATAAAGCTTCCCTTCAATCTTTAATTAATTCTGTTCAATATGTTACGGTTTCATGGGACGGTTCAAATGTCCCTTATAATTCGCCTTGGACTACTCAGACGGAAAGAAACGCCATCGAAGCTGCTGTTTCGTCTGCACAGTTAATTGTCAATAATTATTATGCGACTCAAACTGATATTGCCAACGCGATCAATAATTTAAACAATGCTATTCGCACTTATAAAAATGCTTATAAGTATGGCACAAATGGTGGTTATAATGTCGAAAAATCTTATTTAGAGTCCCTTATCACTTCAGCCTATAATGACCTTGTGTCAATATCGTACAACGGAGATGGCAGTGATGTACCTTATTACTCAAAATGGACTTCACAAAATGACTGGATCTATATAAATAACTATATTGAACAAGCGAAATCTATTGTAAACAATTATTACGCAACTCAGCTTGAAGTCGTAAGTGCTTATAATAATTTGAACAGCGCATTGAGCTATTACAACTCTGCTAAACGTGATGGTTTATTACACTAAAAGAAGGACTCTGCGTCATGCAGAGTCCTTAAAATTTTAACTAATTAAAAGCATCTACTTGAGACATGGTATTAATCTGTTTCCAGCTTCTATACCAATCCTCAATCTCCTCACTTGGTTCCACTGCCAAATGCTCTTGAAGCGTCTTTTTTAACAGCCAATATTGCTCCTCAACGGCGGCTGTATTATTAAGTAGATCGTAAAGTTTCATTAAAGTAAAATAACCAACCTCTGCATCTTTAATCTATTAACTTCTTATATTATTTTTCCAAAATAACAAAAATCTCTATAACAATAGGCAATTTTAAATTATTCTAGCATTCAGAAATATACATCTTCTATACCACACATCTAAAAACCTCTTCAATCTTATTTCATGGTAGATATTAAGCACATTTGCATATGGTATTTTAAAGCAAAAGTACTTGAAGAAGTTGCAATGTTCCCTTTGTCTCTCCAACCTTTTTCTACTTACTGAGCATTTGCAATACAAACAGCACAAGTTCAACTAATAAATACAAAAAAGATTCTAGACTATGTTAAGATTAAATTAACACCATATATTGTATATATTGCCTTCAATTAACCAAGAACATTAAACACAGGAGGATTCTACATTATGAAATCTAAAAAGAAACTTGTCTTACTGTCTTTAGTGGCAGTGCCTTCACTTCTTTACACCGCGCCAGTATCGGCTGCTGAACTACCAAACTCAGCCTACATAACTGCTAACTACAATGCTAACGTGGCAAATGTTGTACAACTTATTAACAACATTAACAATACAACAGCTACCTTTCAAACAAACTTAGAGGCCGCTTTAAAAGCTTATAATGCTTTAACAGGCACGGAAAAACAGTATGTCACGAACTACTCCACTTTGTCAGCACATCAGCAAACAAGAATTGCTTATCGTAAGCTGGCAGCACAAATTGAAGAGAAATTGTATTCTGTGGATTCTACGTCCCCTAATTATTATCAAAATGTTACTGATACAAAAGATTGGTATAATACCCTGAATGCAGCGCAAAAAACATTTGTAAGTGCATCTGCGCAAAAAATTCTAACTTCCTATATCGCGCCAAATACATCTGTTGACAAGGTGGTCAATAAAATTCAATTGATTAATTCATCTCGTCTCTCGTTCCATAAAGATGTAGCCAATGCCCGAGCAGAGCTTAATGCATTACGAAGGTTTTCAAATATTTCTTTACCTGCAGGTATCGAGCAACAATTACTTGATGCAGAACAGCTGGTTGTAAAGGATAAAGCAGCAGCTAAAGAAGTTGAAAACGCTATTGCAGCTTTATCACCAAAAACATCGACAGCTCAGGATGTGCAGGCAGTCAAAACTTCTTTTGAAGCATTAACACCTGTTCAGCAGCAACTCGTCCCAAATGTTTGGACTTTAGTGGATTTTGTACAAGGAAAGCATACACTTCCTACAAAAGACAACATACCTAAAAAACCTGATTTATCAGATACGGCAGCTATTCCAGGAAAAACAACTGCGATGACAAAAAATAAAAATACTTATAGAGCCAAAATTAATGTAGCCGCATCAGAAATTGACACGGAACGTTATATTCTTACAACAAAGGACAAAATGACCATCATCATTCCGCCACTTTATACACTTGTCAATGAAGATGAAGGAATAATGGATATTCAAGTAACTAAAAAGGCAAACCGAATTACACTTCAAGCGACATTGAATAAAAAACCAGTAACCTTTGATGCCAATATGGAAATCATAATTGAAGGTTTAACAGCAAATTCATCCATCGTCCGCTCAAATGATTTGGGCAAGCGAGTTCCTGCCGATTTCATTATCAGTGGAAATCGCCATATTATCCAAACAACTATATCTGACACATTCCAAATCCTAAACAATTAAAATAAAAGCACTAAAGAAATACCAACCTGAAACGATGTTGGTTTCTTTAGTGCTATCTTTTGAAAGTGGGCTATAAAAACAATAGACAAAGTCAACTAATCGACTTTGTCTGATCGTAAATGAAAATATCTGCTCCATAAATGTTATGTATCAATAAATATTTATGGGGTAAACCATCCATTTTTTAATTTAATTTGTTGTAGCAACTAGTTGATCCACAATGAAATCTAGCTGTTTTGATAATGAATAAATGTCGTTGTAGTAACAAAAACCAAAATTCATTTCAATAAGCCTTCCTTCTTTAATGGCTGGAATATCAGCCCAAACTGGATGATCTGTTAAATCTACCATTCCTTCATAAGATGAGCGGAATACATAATCTCCTGCATAATCTGTTAAAACTTCTAAAGAAACATCGATTGCCTCATTGGTGTTGTATTTATCATCTATTTTCTTTTGAATAATATCTGGTGCTTTCATTCCTAAATACTCATAAATAGCTTGAGAACCACGTCCAAAGGTATAGCTTGTCACAACGGACATTTTTCCTTTGCCGCCCTCCATAATACTAACCGTTTTATCCGAAATACCTGCCTCTTTTAGCTTCTTTTGACTATCCTCTACTTTTGTATAGAAACTAGCTAAAAGCTCTTTTGCTTCTTTCTCTTTCCCTAGTACTTCACCAATCTTTGTTAAACGTTCATCGAGTGAGATTGAGAAATCGATCATGATTGTAGGTGCAATTTTCTGCATTTGATCGTAAAGCTCATCCTTACTTGGAATAATGATGACATCAGGTTTTAATTGGATCACTGCCTCGACATTTGGTTCAAACCATTCACCTAAACTTTCAACTGTTTTTAATTCTTCCTCAAATGCTGCTCCCTCTTGTATTTTAGAAGAACCCACTGGTGTCACATCAAATGCTAGTACATCACCTGTATAATACATCACCACTACTCGCTCAGGGTTAACAGGTATTTCTACGTCTCCTTTCATAGTAGAGACAGTTTTTGTTTGTGATTCGCTTACTGTTTGAGTGGTAGAGGCTTGTTTTTCCCCGCCCTGTGTACTGGTTGATGCCCCACTACTGCAAGCACTTAATAAAAGCGTCAGACATAGAAAGAGTGTTGTAAAAGCTGATAAACCTCTTTTATTCATTGGTTCATACTTCCTTTCATTATATTGATAACCATTCTCAATATAATCTTGGAAGCTCCAATCGACAATGGAGTATCTTTCAGACATTGAAGGACTATCTTTTATCAGATCACTTACTTTTTGCTTTTGACGGAATTTTGTAGGAGAAACGCCTACTCTCTTTTTGAAAAGTCTACTAAAATAATAGACATCACTATAGCCGACACCCAAAGCGATATCGCGTAAGCTAGCATTTGTCCTCTCAAGTAAAATAGAAGCTTTTTCAATACGTAGCTGAATTAAATACTCAATCGGGCTGCAACCTAATTGTTGCTTGAATTGAATGGATAAATGAGATGGACTATAGCGCAATGCCTTCGCAATGGATTCTAAGGTTAAAGGCTGTGCATAATTTTGCTCTAGATAGGCTTTAATTTGACTAGAGACATTTAGCTTTTGAATGTCGTCACTGTCCTGATCTAACTGCATGAAAATTTCATTTAATAATTGATAGAATAGCGATTTAACAGTAAATTTGCTGAGGTTATTGGCATTTTCCCACTTCTTATACATAAAATATATTTTTTCAAACATTGTAATAGGTGAGTTAGGAACAAGACTGTATTGATAGTTGAAAGGATTATTTGTTTGTAACGCCCTTGCTATCATTTTATTTGAGGTTAAAGGAATGGAAGCTCGATAAAATATTAAAAAATATTCAAAGCCTTTGTCTGTAGCCATTATTTGTAGTGTGGTGCCCTTTCCACCGTGAATAAGATGAAAGCCCTCTAGTGTATAGTTTATTAAATCGATTTGAACTTCCGCACCACCACCTGTGGCATAAAGAAACATATTTGCAGGCAATCTATATGATTTTCCAATTTCCCCAGGTTTGAATAGCTCATATCTTATATCGAGCACTTTGATCGTTGCTTGATTCCAAAGAAATAGAAACTCCTCTTTTGGTAGCATCCTACATCATTCCTTCCAATTCTTCACTACCTACAAGCTTATTATAATTGATAATTATTCTCAATATAAACCTGTATAAGCATAGAAAAATCACTCAAACAATCCAATGGCTGAGTGATTTAATGGAATTTCACTTAATTTTGTTTAGTATGTTGTACTAGCATATCCAATAATTTAGCTTATTTTTTATTCGTTAGCCAGTTTGTTAATTCCTCTACCTGAGCCAACACGGCTGTTGGGTCATATACCATGAGCGCTCCTCTGGCCAAACATAAAGATGATCATTTTTTACGGCTGGCAAGCTATCCCATATAGGATCTTTCTTAAAATAACCTAAAAACAGCATTGTTCCTAAGTAACCAGATTGAGTGGTCTTGAAACTCATTCCCTCCTGCATAAACGGCAATATAACTCCATATACCATTCGACCAAATCTCCTAGTTGTAACAATTAATAGCATTCCTGTTATGACAAACACCCAATAATTTTTCATTTTTACCCCCTTTCATTACACGAATCTTAGTCCAATGAAAGGTCCATTCTCCACCAATGGAAGGATACTTATACGGTAAAACGGATTTTAATTTAAGGTTACAGTTAGATTTTTGGATAAACCTTAATGGCCCTTTTTCATTTTATCCATTGTTCTAGGTCACTGACTAATTTATGCTAGCCTATATCGATAATGATTATCATTTACGGAGGAAGAGACATGAAAAAATTAAAGCGACATATGCTCATTTATAGCTTATTACTACTGGTTAGTATCATACTGGCTGCTTGTGGTTCTACCAATGAAGAAACGAAGAAGGAAGAGACAACAGCATCAGCATCAACCACTCGGGTCTATAAGGATTATTTAGGTCATGAGGTTGAAATTCCTGTAGATCCTGAGAGAGTGGTTTATCATGGAGAAGGATACGGTGATTTACTTGCATTGAATATCAAAACAGTTGGTGCTGGCTTCTCTTGGATTACAAATTACGCTTGGGAAGATCGCGTAAAAGATGTGGAGGACGTTGGTTTTCCTATTAATGTGGAAAAAACATTGTCATTAAAGCCTGATCTTATCATTATTGGTACTTCAGATGAAAAAACATATTCACAGCTTTCTAAAATCGCCCCTACTATCGTGTTTGATACTTTTGCGCCCTTAAACCAACGCTTAACAGAGCTGGGCGATATACTTAATAAAAAAGAAGAAGCAACTCAATGGATGGATGCTTATACAGAAAAAGCGGATAAAATGTGGGAGTCGCTTGTAGCTGATGACATCATTAAACCAGATGAAACGGCATCGGTTTTAACATATTATCCAGGAGATCGATTATTTGTCATGGCACGTGCTGGACTTTCTCAAGTTTTATACGATTCAAATGTGCTTAAGCCTGGCGACAACATACAAAAAATTCTTGATGATGGAACAGGCTTTGCTGAAATCTCCACAGAACTTCTTCCTGAATATGCTGGTGATCGAATTTTCATCCTTACACCAGTCGATGATGAAGCAAAACAATCGACAAAAGAAATGATAGAAAGTCCAATTTGGAAGAACCTACCAGCAGTGAAGAACGGTCATGTCTACACATTTGATATTGAAAAAAGTGATAGCGATGCCTCAACAAGAGAATGGCTGTTATCACAATTACCTACTATGTTAAAAAAATAACTAACAAGAGACATTTCATCTTTGTTGAAATGTCTCTTTACTTTTTATACAATACAGTTAATTGATAATCATTTTCATTTACTAAGGAAGTGAACAGATGGAAGACAATAAATCAGCTTCTATTAACAATGATTTACTATTTCATTTAGAAGATATTGACTGTATTTCGCAGAGCTATCCGTTTATCTCGACTTCTCATCATACGATGATACTTTTTACAAATGGCTGTGGGACATTAACGATTGATGATATACCCTATTTGGTGACGAAAGGAAAAATTTTTCTTGTTCAGCCCCATTCTATGATTGATTTATCGGATATAAATCATGGTTACCGTTTCTATAAAATTGCCTTTTCAGCCTTTCAGCTAAAACATAAGCACCCTTCCCCACATCTAGGATCTATTTTTTCTGATGAAGTGGAATATACAATTTATCCGTATACACGATTAATTCGTCTTAGCGAAGATCTGTATAATTTAAATCCTAAATTGGATTTTCTTAAACAACAAGGAGTCTTGTATGAACTCTTAAATTTATTATATGAACATCAGCTTCATATGAACTACCAGTTGACAATGACAAAGGCGGTTGAAGAAACTATTGACTATATACATAACTATTTTCGACAGCCTTTAACAGTGAAAAAGCTAGCGGAACTCGCTCGTATAGCTCAATGGCAATATAGTACGATCTTCCAAACCTTAACTGGGAAGAAACCGCTTGATTATATTACAGATTTACGTCTTACAAATGCCAAGGAATTATTACTACAAACAAATGAGCCATTAAAAGATATTGCGCAGCAAGTGGGATTTGATGATGAATATTATTTTAATCGCCGCTTCCGACAGGTAATTGGAATACCTCCAAAACAGTTTGCACGACAATATAAACAAAAAACTGTTGTAAAAGATTGGACAGGACACGAGGTAGCCATTCCTCGTTCACCACATCGTGTTATTTATCATGGAGAAACGTTTGGGGATATGTTGATTTTTGATGTGCAGCCAATAGGTGGTAACAAAAACTCTATTAGTAAATCCTTCTATAAAAACCATGTTCCTTATATTCAAGATGTTGCCTTTCCAATCAATCTTGAAAAATCTTCGAAGCTGAACCCTGATTTAATTATCTTTACAAATAATGACGAGCAGCAATATCAAGCACTATCTTCTATTGCACCAACAGTTACCCTAAATTCCTGGGATTCATTGGAGGAACGCGTTCTTTTATTAGGGCAGTGGCTTAGCCAACAACAGCGTGCAGAAGATTGGCTAGAATATTTTAAAATCCAAGAAAATACTATGTGGCAGCAGCTACAAACAGTGATAGAGCCTGGTGAAACAGCATCTGTTTTGACTTTTGATCATGGCAAACGCCTTTTTATTATGGGCTGTACAGGTCTATCCCCTGCCCTTTTTCATCCAGATGGTTTTCAGCCTCACCCACAAGTCAAAAAGCTACTTCAAGCAGGCGAAGGGTATAGAGAAATACCAATAGATCACTTACCTCAGTATGCTGGTGACCGCATCTTTATGTTGTTATCTGATAAACCCGAATCGCAAATGGCTACGATGGAGTTGATTAATAGCGATATGTGGAAAGGACTCCCTGCTGTCCAAACTAACCATACTTATTTAGTGGATGCAACAAAGTGGAATTACGGAGATGCCTTTACAAGAGAGAAGTTACTCGGTGCATTACCAAAACTATTGGTTACTGCCAAGTAATTCTCATACCTATAATAAGGGGTGACATTTATATGAAAACGGGAAGTATAACAGATACGACAACTCAAATATCATTAAAGGATATTCGAGATTATATTGCTAAAAACCATCATCAACCTCTCACGATTAAGCATCTAGCACTCATTTCGGGTCTGAGTTCCAGCTACTTTGGAGAGGCATTTAAAAAGGCATTCGGTCAAAGTGCCACAGATTATTTAACGGCGCTACGTATCGGACATGCCAAGCAATT
Organism: Lysinibacillus sp. 1 U-2021; assembly: GCF_029916965.1. Classification (NCBI taxonomy): domain Bacteria; kingdom Bacillati; phylum Bacillota; class Bacilli; order Caryophanales; family Bacillaceae; genus Lysinibacillus; species Lysinibacillus sp. 1 U-2021. The sequence continues at coordinate 1,340,698 of NZ_CP123966.1, read as the reverse complement.
ACTGCGTGATACCGATTTATTACTTCGTGAGATTGCTAGAAAAGTAGGTTACAGTGACGAATTTTATTTTAGCCGAAAATTTAAAAAAGAAGTTGGGATTTCACCTTCTGCTTATAGTAAGATGGCTCGCCAGCGTATTTCTACTTTTTCGGTCTCCGCTACCGGAAATTTATTAGCGCTTGGTATCATACCAGTTGCAGCTCCGCTGAATGCTAAATGGAGTCCTTATTATTACAATCATTATCAAGAGAAAATTCCCGTGCATGTTAATATATTCGATACAGAATCAGAGGACAACTTCAAAAAATTAGCCTCCGTTAAGCCAGATATTCATATTTTTCAAGAGGAACCCTCCCTCTCCATGCTTAATTGGCTTCAAACTATTGGCATCAAAAGTGTCTTTATACAAGCGAAGGATTGGCGAACACAGCTGAGAGAAATAGCTGTAGCTGTTAAAAAGCAAAGCGTAGGTGAGCACTTCATTCAAACATATGAACAAAAGGTATTACAGGCGAGATTAGAAATTAATCAAGTTGCTGAAAATGATACGTTTGCTGTTCTTCGTTTATGCGGTGATCAATTATTTATGTATTGTAATAAAGGGATTCAGGATGTACTGTATACAGATTTACAGCTTCGCTCTGTCGATGCTCACCAACAAACATATAATGAGCATATTACACTTGATCAGCTAGTAAATATAGACCCTGACCGTTTGCTATTTATCATTTGTCCCGATTCACCAACCCGAAATTATTGGCTTACTCTACAATACCTTGATCGTTGGAAAGAGCTCCGTGCTGTAAAAAATGGACATGTCTATGTTTTACCTTCGAATCCTTGGTTCGAATACTCAGCTATTGCTATAAGCCGAATGCTAGATGAAATGTTACTTATGCTAACCGGAAAAAATCCAAATCCTTTTCCTGTCCCCGTCCATGGTAACGTATCAGACAGTGATTTATAATTTCATTTGAGAATGATTATCACTGGAAGGAGACTTTGATGAACAATGAAACAAAATTGTCCTATTCAATGTCATACAATTATAAAATCTGCCTATTTATCAGCGATGTTTTTGCTTACTATCGGCATACTTTCCGCCTGCAATACCCAATCAAGCAATAAAGTGGAACAGGTAGAAACGCAGGCATCCTCAGAAAGTACAAAGGAGCAAAGTATTTATCCGTTAACACTAAAAGATGAGGTTGGTAATGAGGTAACACTACCAGCTAAGCCTACTAAAATTTTTGCACCTGTCATGGAGGATTCATTACTAGCTCTTGGTATCAAGCCTACTATGCAATGGTCTAATGGTGTTAAGCCACAGCTTTATTTACAAGATCAGCTACAGGGTATACCAGAAATTAGCTTTGCAAGCGGTCCCCCATCAGCCGAAGCCATTATGGCAGATAAACCAGACTTAATTATTTTGCACAATTCATTTTATATGGAAAATGGCACCTATGAAAAATATGCAAAAATCGCACCAACCTATGTTTTTAATAATGCTGCAAGTGATTTAGAAGGCTCTATTAAAGTTTTAGGGCAACTACTTGATGAAACAGACAAGGCTGAGCAAGCCATACAGGATTATCAAGAAAAAGTAGATGTAGCAAAAACAAAGCTATCCTCTATAACAGAGGGTAAAAAAATTGCGTTAATTCGCTTTAATGCAAAAGGTATGTTTTTCATGACAGATGAGTATTTTAGTGGGTATGTCTTAACACATGAATTAGGATTTGAACAAAGCAGCTACGTGAAAAATGGTGCCTTCGAAGTATCATTGGAGATTCTACCTGAACTGGATGCCGATTATATTTTCCTAATCAATGATGGTAATCTTGGGGATGAATTTTTAAATGAGTTGAAGAACAGTAAAATTTGGCAAAGTACAGCAGCCTTCAAAAACAATCAAGTATTTGAGACATCCGCGGATTACTGGCTAAATGGCGGTATTCATGCTCAAGGAAAAGTGATAGAAGATGTATTGGAGTTTTTAGCGCCATGATAACAATGACAAAGAAACCTTATACATCAGAAAACTACTTTGAAGTTGCCATGACATCTCGTCAACAGCTAGATTATCGCATTTTAATTGCAAGCCCAACAGATGAACCACCAGCAGATGGTTATACTGTCATCTACGCCTTAGATGGGGACGCCCTTTTTCCAACACTTGCAGAGGCAGTGAAATTACAAACACGTAAACCAAAAGGCTATGATCCTATTCTTGTTATTGGCATCGGTTATCCCTCAAAGGAACCTTTTGATATGGAGCGACGCTGTCTCGATTTTACACTACCTGTTACCAAAGAACATCTGCCTCCACGTCCAGATGGAACGCCTTGGCCTCCAAATGGCAAAGCTAATGAGTTCTTAGATTTTATTGAACATGAGCTCATGCCTGCTATAGCAAAGGAATGGCCTCTCAATAAAAAGAAGCAAGCGATTGTTGGTCATTCCTTAGGCGGTCTTTTCACACTATATGCTTTATGTGCAAGACCTCACTTATTCAGTCATATTGTAGCTGGCAGTCCCTCTGTTTGGTGGGCAGACAATGCAGTACTAAAAGTAATAGACAGATTTTTTGAAGATTGGAACGGTCAGCATGCTATTAATCTCTTACTTACAATCGGTGCTAACGAGTTGCCAGATATGTTAGAGGGAGCTGATCTAGCGGCTGAACAACTGAAGCGTTTAAGCGACCAAAACATTCTTACTAATTATGTGAAGTTTGATGAGGAGGACCATGTGAGCGTTCTACCCTGTATGCTTGGCCGCCTTCCTCGGTTTTTGGATTCCTAGTAGAAAAACCCAAGTGGTAATCATTCCACTTGGGCATTTTTATAACATTTACTTCTCTTTCTCTAAATGATCCTTAAGTATGCTAGCGATTTCCTCAACTTGTGATTTTAAAGCAATGGATCATAAGGCCAGAAACGCACTGGGTTTAAGTTGATACGCTATTATTTTTGACAGCTTCAATTGTCAATAGTAAAATTGTGAGGAACCAGTCATGTTAGTTCTAAGATCATTTAACCAAGATTAATACTTTTTTAAACTAAATGAATTATTAATTTTTCGCATTCTTTATTTTCTTTTTACGGATAACCTTAAATAAAATTGCTACGATGATTATGATCATTATAAAACTTAAATATGGGATCCACCATTTAATAGTTTCAACTATTCCCTCCGATAATCCAAAACCCATTAGAAATTCAGTCATAATATCTTCTCCTTTTATTTAAGTCTACTGTCTAAAATTACCTGTTTTGCACTCTGATAAGTTGCCATGAAATATATTACATATAGCAACAAAATAATACCAAAGCTTAAAAACATATTCTGTTTGATAGAAACTTCAAAAAATGGTTCTAATTTTTCTAATACAACCTTAGTAGTAAAGATCGATATGAAACTAGCTAAAATTAAAGGTGAAATAAAATAAAATCCAATTTGTCTAAATAACAACCTATTAATCATTTTTTTATCTGCACCAATTTTCGATAATGTCAGGTATCTTTCTTTGTTATCCTGTGTTTCTGTTAATTGCTGTAATGCTAGTATGGATAACGTGACAATCATTAAAATTATTCCTAAGTAACTACTAATAAAAGCTATTACTCCAAATACGCCAAAGTAAGTGTCTTGTATCACACTCTTAGTTACATAATAAATCTCTCCATCAAGAGATTTTTCGACCCATTTATTATTCATTATTTTATAGACCGTACCCTCAATTTCTTGAGAGGGAAAAACGCCATTCAATAAGAAACTATCAGGATTCATATAATTTTTCATATTGTCTGGAACAACCACTGTTCCTACATCATTTGCCCTGGTTGAATTTGTTAAGTAAGTAATGTTACCAAATATTTTTTTGTTTGCAGGAGTGAGCTCCTTATCACCAATTCTTATTTTCCCTTCTTTATTTAAGAAATATTGAATATGTTTATTAAAGGGTTCATAATTTGCATTAATAATGAATTTATTTTCTCCTAACCGAATTCCCTCTTCTCCAGATAGTTCCAATATTTTATTGTAATCTGTTTCAGTTATTAAAGTAACTTGTGACATAAGTATCTCTTGCTCTAAATCAGATAGTTTTACTTGTTGCTCTTTAAACAATTCTCCATAAGTTAAATCTGCATTAAACAACATTATCTCTACATAACTTTTAAGATTTTCTTTAAGTGGAATGCCATCTTGTTTTGCTGTTTCTAAAAGATTTTTGTTATCCTCATATGGTTTTACAATTGTTAAGTCAAATGGGGTAGCCGTGGTAACTTGTTTATTCATAGAACTTGTAACACTAAATCCTGTACCTAGAACAACCAGTGAAGCTATCAGTAATGCACTTAAGATACTTATTACTAGAAAATTGATTTGCATTTTACTTCCGAATTGTCGAAACAAAAATGAATTTAGTTCTTTAAAATATAGCTTTTTGTTTCTTTTAGCCAAGAACACCATCACACCGGAAATTGTATAATAAAACAAAATAATACCAACACCAAGAAGCGAGACTATTACAGTTAAATAATTCTTATCAAGTCCGAATTTCATTAACAATAGTATTCCAGTAGTTATTAAAGTAATTGCTACTAAAAAAAGGCTACTTGTCGCCCATTTGTTATAGACCTTTAACTCTTGATTTTTACGATTCGCAGTTAATAAATCGATAAGTTTAATGTTCATAATATTACGAGTATTAAAAAGTGCTACTATAATATAAATAATTGAAAAACTTATAATAGTTTCTTTTATAGCTTCTTTTGATAACAGCAATTTATATCCTACTGCATCACCTACAAACATTTTTAAAGCTAATATCGAAATAACTTGTGACATTAAAAATCCTAGCCCAAGGCCTATAATTAAAGCAAATAACCCTACCAAAAAGGTCTCACCTACAAAAATAAAGGATATCCGCCATTTACTCATCCCTAATGTCATATAAATACCCATTTCTTTTTTTCTTCGCTTCATTATGAATTGATTGGCATATATGATGAGAAAAGCAAACACAATTGCAATGAACCTTGTTAATAGTCCAATATACGTAACTAATGCATCCCCAAAAATCTCCATAGAATAATTTAAATCATTTAAAGCTGGTTGTGATGATACTGAATTAAATGCATAAAATAGGCTGACACCTAAGACAAGAGTTAGAAAATAGATAGCGTAATCTTTAATACTTCTGCCTACATTTTTATATATCAATTTAAAACTCATCATTGATATTTCCTCCTAGTAGTGCAACGACCTCCATTATTCGATTAAAGAAAGTTTTACGATCATCTTTTCCTCGTATTAGTTCATTAAAAATTTCTCCATCCTTTAGAAAAATAATCCTTCTGCAATAACTAGCATTATAAGGATCGTGAGTAACCATCAAAGTTGTAGCATCTTGTTGCTGATTTAATATTTCTAAATTTTTCAGCAGCATTTTAGCAGATTTACTATCAAGAGCCCCTGTTGGCTCATCGGCTAATAATAATGTAGGCCTTGTAACAATGGCTCTTGCTGCCGCGATTCTCTGCTGTTGTCCTCCTGACATTTGATATGGATATTTGTACAATACTTCCTTTATATCCAAAGCGGCGGCAACTCTATCGACTTCATGTTCAATTTCATTCACTGGGTAATTAATTATAGATAATGCCAAAGAAACGTTTTCAAAAGCAGTTAGTGTATCTAGTAAATTATATTCTTGAAAAATAAAACCTAACTTCTCACTTCTAAATTTTGACAATTTATGTCCCTTTAATTTTGTGACATTTTCGCCATCTATAAATACATGACCAGCTGTAGCAGTATCAATGGTTGAAATACAATTAAGTAAAGTCGATTTACCACTTCCACTTGGTCCCATAATTGCTATAAAATCGCCTTTTTGCACTTCAAATGAAATGTTTTTTAATGCATGGGTTACGTTACCCTTATTACCATACACCTTTTCAATATTCTCAACTTTTAATATTGTATTCACTTCCCATTTTCACTCCTTTTATGGATGACTTATCCTTTTACTACCATAATTTTACCATTCAATGAATTTACAAAAAATCGATTATTGTATCATAATATTACCGTTTTGTAAGATTACTAACTATGCACTATAATATAATGAAAATGTATAAATAATGGAAATAAAACCAGCCATTGGTTCTGTTGGGGAGAGATTAAAAATGAAAATATTCATTATCGAAGATGATCCAATTATCAGAAAGGAACTTTTTGACTTTCTAGAGAGGTATGGGTATGAATGCATAAGTGGCGATGATTTCACAAAAATTGTAGAAGATGCTCTACTAAGCATGCCTCATTTAATTATTTTAGATCTTAACCTTCCTTTTCAAGACGGTTTTCAGGTGTGTCGTGAAATTCGGAAATTGTCTTCTGTACCCATTATTATAGTGACTAGCCGTGACACTTCCTTTGACGAACTATTAAGTCTCCAAATAGGAGCAGATGACTTTATTACAAAACCATATGATTTACAAATCCTTTTAGCTCATATTCAATCCGTTTTAAAGAGAACTTACGAAATTTCCAAAAGTGCTATTCTTTCTTATAAAGATTTAACACTGGAAATATTAAAGAGCAAAGCTATTTATAATAATATAGAAATAGAACTTACAAAAAATGAATTATGTATTCTTAGATTATTGATGATGAATAAAGGAAACGTAGTTTCTAGAGATGAAATAATGAATGAGCTTTGGCAAAACGGAGATTTTGTTGATGAAAACACCTTAAATGTTAATATATCGAGGTTAAGGCGCAAATTGGAATCAATCGGTTTAAAAAAATATTTATTAACGAAGAGAGGACAGGGTTATCAGTTATGAGTTTAATTGAATTTTTTAAGGAAAAACAGTTAGCAATACTTTTTCATTTACTATCATTGCTAATTATCTCTAGTATCCTCTACTTGTATAATGAAAATGGAAGTTTAGTAATAGTAATAGATTTACTTCTTCTATTTTTCTTTTTCACACCAATTATAGTTAAATACTATCAATTAAGGAAATATTATAATGAAATAAAAAATATTTCAAAACAAATCAAAGAAAAAACATATATCGCAGATATTGTAGAGGAGCCCCCTTTTTTTTCAGGGAAATTCTTCTACAACATCTTAAATGAAGCAACAAAATACATGAATGATTGTATGTTCTCTTTGAAAAACTCTCAACGTGATTATACCGACTACATTGAACTTTGGGTGCATGAAATAAAAACACCAATCACTGCCCTAAAATTAATTATAAGTAACCATAAGACACCTGAAAACATCCTTATTCAAGAAGAACTATTAAAAATAGAAGGTTATGTTGAACAAGCTCTATACTATGCAAGAAGCAGTACTTTAAATCAAGATTATAGAATAGAAACATTTACACTTGATAAGGCTGTAAATTTAGCCATTAAATCACTATCTCTAAGTATTATTCGTGCCAACGGTAGTATATATAAGGATAACCTCGATTTGAAAGTCACATCTGATTCAAAATGGATTATTTTTATTTTGAAGCAATTAATAGATAATGCTATCAAATATCGTCATAATCCACTTAAATTATCCTTTATTGCTAAAAAAGTAGAAAACGGTACTTTATTGTTAATATCAGACAACGGTATAGGTATAGCTTCATCTGATATTGAGAGAATTTTTAAACGTGGATTCACAGGAACCAATGGTAGAAACTATGTTAAATCTACTGGTATGGGTTTGTACCTTTGTGAAACCTTGTGCAAAAAATTAGGGTTACGCATAAGTGTAGATTCTCAAGAAGATACTGGCACTACATTTAAAATATATTTCCCTGATAAACTGCGATTATTCCAAGAATCTAAATAATAGAGTTTATTTATTTCAAATCTCTTTTTTTGAGTACATAGAGACCTATTATATAAATTACTACTGAAAAGAAGCTTAAGTAAATAATATCATTAATATTGTAGTATAGAGTAGAAAAACCATCAGAAGCAATGTAAAAAGGTGTATTCTCCATAATCGTCTTTATCCAACTGTCATCTCTTTCTACAATTTGTATACCAATGTTATATAAAAAAATATATAGAACATATCCAATTATTAATGAGTAAACGCGATTGAACGTAATAGAAATTGTAAATATACCTAATGATAAGATAGAAGCGAAATAAACTATATATACAATCCAAACTGAAAATAGCGTACTTAGGATCTCCATACTAGAGAAATGTTTACCTATGAAAAGTTGAACAGTTAATCCAATTAATATATTAAAAATGCCATATAAAGAAGTATAAAATAAAAATGAAACACTTTTAATATGAATTATTTGACTTCGACTGAACATACTACTAAATACCATTTTCGAAGTTCCAAAACTAAACTCGGATCCTATCATATTACTGCCTAAGTAAATAAAGTAAATTTGTATAATAAATAAGGAAATACCAATATTTCCGCTTAACTCTACGCTTTTACTTAAGTTCATCTGATAATAAAGAACATTATCAATAATTGTAGCAATAAATAGTATTATTAAGAAAACGCATGTTGATGTATCAAATATTTTCTTTATTTCCATTCGGCTTATAGAAAACATACCAGTCATATTATCAATCTCCTAAATTTCCCTTTTATTAATAATTATTAAAGCTATTAAAAATAATACTAAGCCCGTTAATGCTAAACAAATATTATTGGACATTGATAAATTATTATATTGCATTCCCTTATAAACCAAAGCCAGTGGATTCTCTTTAATCCAAAGAGCTAATTTTGTTGTAGCGTCTAATTTTATTAAAATAATACCTCTAATCATACTCTCAAATGAAAACATAGAAATAATGGAAACTATTGTTGCAATTTGACTGAACGTAATAAACCCAATGATGAAAGATAAACTAGAAACAAAAAAGGAAATAAGTATATAATTTGTTAGATTAGTAAAAATATCGTGTGTAAGGTTATTCAGAGTAAATTTATTATGTTCCAATATCCACAATAAATTGGCTAGTAATCGGTGAATAGTTCCTACAATACATCCAATTAAAATCAATGAAAGTAATTTTGATAGGACTATATTTATACGTGAAAAAGATCCTGTGAATATAATTCTAGAAGTTTTTAATGAAAACTCTCTGGACATAATAAAAGAAGGCATAATGAGAATAATATAGTATGAAATATCACCAAAGTAATTGAAATATGTATCCAAATCCGAAGGGGTTGGGTACATGGGCCTTTTTAGATAAATTGTAATAGTGTACAAAACTGCAATAAATAAACTTGACCAAATGCCATATCTTTTGAATAATTGTTTAACCTCTAATATTGATATTCTTATAGTGCTATTCAATCTTATTTCCTCCCATTAACTCAAAAAATCTCTTTTCTAAATCTTTGCGAAGTGGATAAATAGCATTTATACTAATTTTATTTTTTACTAAATCTACTATAAGGGAATCAGAATCTTTATAAAGATATTGAAATTTTACTTTATCTTGATCAACTTCTATAAAAGGAATGTTTTGTATATCATTTAAATAGTTTTTTACCATTTCTATTTTTTTAGTTTCTATGATAAATTCATGTAGCTCTCTATCACTCTGTTTTTCTGTTTTTAAATCAATATAATCTACTACTGTTCCCTTCTTCAAAAATAAAACTTTATCACAAACAGCTTCAATTTCTGATAAAATATGGCTGGATATAAGAATTGATATCCCTTTCTCTTTTGAAACTTTTCCTAATATTTCTCTTATTTCAGCAACTCCTTCTGGATCTAATCCATTTGTAGGTTCATCTAAAATCAATAATTTAGGATTATTAACTAATGCCTGTGCAATTCCTAACCTCTGTTTCATTCCTAAAGAATACCTTTTTACCTTCTTATGAACAAAACCTTCAATCCCCAATAAATGGACTACAGATGAAACATTATCTCTATCATATCCCCCTGAAATCTCTGCAAAATAAATAAGGTTATCCATTCCACTCATATGGGGATAAAAACTAGGGTATTCAATCAGTCCTCCAATACGTTTTATATGTTGTAAAGGTTGCTTTTCAATATCAAACCGAACCTCCCCCTCAAACTTCGTTATTAATCCCATAATTATTCGCATAAGGGTTGTCTTTCCTGCACCATTTGGTCCAACTAAACCTATTACTTCACCTTTTGGAACTGAGAAAGAAACATTATTAATTACTTTATTATTTCGATAACTTTTTGTGATATTCGTCAATGTTAAAATATTACTCATTTCTTCTCCTCCTTGTAACGCATTTTATCAATTACACGCAACAATTTTACTGATTTCCCATAAAAATGGTTTATAATAACATTTTATTAAAATAAGTATTTATTGTAAAATAATAACATTTATAAATATTATTCTTTCATAAAAAAGATATAGCAAATTGTAATTTAGTAGTCTTTCTCCCTAGCTGAAAAGCCCAAGTGGATACATCCACTTAGGCTTTGTTGTAACTTCTGTTTGTAGGAAAAAATAAGGTCTAACCTTGCCTCTCCTTCACAGTAGGTAAGGAGTTCCACAATTTCGTATAAATTGGTATATAACTATATTGCAACTGAAAGAGATTACATCATGAGTTTTGCTATTTCTTGATTTGTAGGACAGGCATGGTCGCTTTAAAAAATTCAAATAATACTCCAGCTCATCCTCTTATAGAACAATATCTTAGAGCGTTCCTTTGCTACCATGTATGACTTAAAATAATATACTCAATTTAATCTTCCTAACATAAAGCACTTTGATAGCAGCATGAGCCCACAGATATATAGAATTCAACACCCATAATGCACCTAACTCCTCCTATCTCCTTTCTTGCTACTACTATATTTGAAATGATACTCGAATAAAAGTCTGCGAAATGTTCACAATTTGACAAACGATTGAGCACTGTGAAATTTAATTGACTAAAAAAGCACCCCTCAGTATACGCTGAAGGGTGTTGGTAACTATTATGGTTTAATATCAGAGCCAATTTCAAAGTAACTATTATTCATATTATTTTGATTTTTGGCTAATACAACATTACCGAATTTATCTAAAGTGAATATAAAGAAATTATTTCCTTTTCTAAAGATAGGATTATATCCAGGAGTAGTCGATACAGGAGCAGTTAAATCCAATGTAAATTGCTTTCCTGCAGGGTTTGTTGCTGATAATACACCAGTTCCATAGACTAGTATAGAATTGTTAGGTGTGTTAGGGTCTTTAACCAAATCAATTACTAGCTGTGGATCAATTTTAGTTGCTGAGCCCGTAACTGCATAATAATATCTTTGTTCGTATGATAAATCGGCATCAATATTTACAATAGCACGCATTGTTTTTGAAGCTGGAACATTGCTTGTACCTATATTTGTACCCGTCACTACTGCATCCTCAATGCTATTTGTAACTGTACCTTGATGTACATATTTACCAAAGTCATTGATATCAAATTTATTACCAGTAAAGCCTGTAATTTGATAGTCTACTGCATCATCCTTCATTTTCACTGTAAACGTTTTGTCCATTGTACCAGACGAAGATGGTTTTATAATTAAATAACTTTCATCTGTGGTTTTTGTACCTCTTGTGTAAGAAACAAATTGATATTCTGATGTTATGTCATCACCATTTTCATTTTCAATACTTAACAAACCTAAATCATTTATAGTAGATTTGCCACTTGAATCACGCATAATAGCTTCACTAAATGTGATTGTAAATGTTTCATTAGGATTACGATAAACTATGTTCTGTTTCTTTTTCCCATCGACAATTTTTTCAAACCGTGGTGGTGTACCATCTGAATAAAAGTTTTGTTTCATCCAGCCATTTTCTGATTCATCATGATTATTACCGCCAGAATCAGCTGTGTAAACAGTAAAATTACCGTACGTATCTTGTGCACCAAAGTAGACAACATATTCTGTATGAGGGGTTAAGGAAATTCCACTCATATCTAATATACCCGAGGCACCTTTACCACTCTTTTTAATAGAAGGACTGGATTTTAGTTTATCTTCTAATTGTTTTCTTTCTGCAGCTGTGTTTATTGTAAGTTTTGCATCTGGATTTTCACTACCGTCAGCATTTTTCTTTGGAACAAACCAATAATGAAGTTCTGTTGTCTCATCAGTATTAAAGCTAATAGTAGCTTGTTTATCATCGGGTCCTTTTATAGTACCTGATTTTAACACTAAATCAGAAATTAAAGGCGCCTTAGAATCTCCAATCATTTCTCTCGATGTGATTTTAGAGACTTCTCCACCACGATCTTTTAAAACCATATAAACAGAGTAGCTTATGAATGGGTTAAGTTTGTCTTTCGAAATAGTAATTGGGAATTTTTTTGTTTTTTCTTCTAAATCAGCTGGTCCAGAGCCCATTTCAATATAAATATCTTTTCCACCTATTTGGAAATATCCGGATTTTGATGATGAATCTGAAGCAAATTCATTTACAAAATCACGCTCTGTAATTCCTTTGTCCGTTAAATATTGTTTAAATGTTTTAGTTTCACCATTATCAACAACAGTATCAGGTAGCATCATATAATAGTACGTACCAGCCTTACTTGGTTTAAACTCAACTTCTACTCGTTTGAAATTATCCGATTCATCCGGTTTATTTACAATATTCTCTATTTTAATGACAGGCATTTCAAATTTTTCATGTACGTATTCCGCAAAGTTACGGATATTTTCACCAGATTGTACTGTATTCGAATTCTCAAAGTCATTCCCTGCTAAATCCTTGACACCAGGTAAAATCGTTACACGTAATGTATCCTTGTAAACAAAACCGGTTCCTGAAGGGATGGTAAATAATACTTTTTTGTCACCTTCTTTGTATTCCACAGAAGAAGGTTTAATTTTTTTCTGACCTGTTGTATTAACAATAACTGTTCCGGATAATTCATAATTATTTACATCTCGCGCACTTTCAGGATCTAAAGCCTCATTAAGATAAACATAAAATTGGTTTTCCTTACCAGCAGGTTCGAGTTTCACATTGTCTACAAACGGATGAATACTATCAAGCTCTTTCGTTGTAAAATCCTTTGCTACAGCAGGGTCTACTGAAAAGTTGCCAGACTCATCTTTCATCACAACATAAAGCTGATAGCCTGTTTCAGCCTGTAAGCCTGTTAAAATTTCTGTTATGCCTAATGCGCCAGCCTTTGCTTTCCCTTTACCCGTTGGATTGGCAACAATATCTGCTGTTGTTGGGTCAGGCGCTGTCGTTTTTGGGCGTAAATAATAGTAATAGTCTCCAGGTTCACTAGCAGTGAATTTTAATTCAGCTCTTGTTCCACCATGTAAAGGCGTAACTTGTAAGGATTTTACTGCTGGTGGTGATGCATCTTTCATTTGGAAAGACTGTGATGCAATATCTGATGCATTTTTCGATCCATCCACTACCATAATGTAGATAACATATTCTTTTTTCTCACCTAAATTAGAAACCTTAATAGTATTCTTATCTTTAATGGCTGCACCAGTTCCATGTGCTACGTTCTTGTTTGAAAGACGGTTGACCATTTCACTTTTATTTGGTGCCTCTACATCCTTTTCACGCACAATATAGTAGTAAGTACCGACCTCATCTGAAGTGAAATCTACTTGTATCTCACTACCATTTAGTAATTGGAGTTCCGTAATACTAACGAGAGGTTTTGTTTTATCATCAGGATTCTGGTTCTCATTATCATCTTTATCGATTGGTTTGCCATCTGGATCAGTAATTTCTCCAACATTATCTTTATCATCTAAGAAATCATCAAAGATATCATTTGGTGACACGTCCTTAGGTAAAATAACTTTATCAATATACGTATAATCTCCAATATCAATCTTGCCATATGAATTATCAACAAATAATGTGCCAATTCGGCCATCAATATACAGCTCAAGATCTTTGTAGCTATTGTAATTGATCCAATCGATATTCCCTGAACCATAAATTGTAAGCTTTGTTTCGGTATTTAAATTTAAAGTGCCAATATTCCCTTGAATTTCAAACTCTCGTACATTTCCAATGATATCTACACGTGGTAATTTTGTATTTGTTTCAATTTTTGTACCAGTTTGAGATACTACTAGTCTAGAAACACTGCTGTTATAGAATTCAAGATACTTTTCAACATTTTTCATTTCCTCTTTTTCTTTAGACCAGTTGACGAACGGCTTGTCATTATCATTATTGGGTTTTGTCCAATTTTGAAGATCGTTCGAATTGTTAGTTGACGAATCTTCTCCTTTATTGTTATCTGGATTCGACCAATTGATGAATGAGATATTGTTACTTGCCACACGTCCAAGAGCTAATGGTTGATGGTTTGCAGCCCCTATATGCAATGGTGGGCGAACTGTTTCATTGACAAACATTGTCCCTGTCAATGTCATATTAGAGAATTCGATATAATTACCATTTACTACAATCGTTGCACCTAAAGAACCGTAATTTCCATCAAAATCGAGAGAACGAGAACTTGTTCCACTTGCATTCAGCGTTAGCTTTGAAATGGATCGAATTACTTTCCCTGAAAGATCACCCTCAATATAGGCACCTTTTAAGACAGGTGCATTATAGTCGTTAAAAATATGAGAAAGGTGTTCTGGAATTGTGTAAGATTCACCATTTACATAAACTGTATCATCTTCAACACTTGTAATTTTGAAAGATGTTTCATTGCTCTTCTTCTCCTGTGAACCTACAACAAACGAAGCAAACTGTCCACGGGTTACTGGAGCAAACGGTGAGAAAGTAACTGGGGTTGTACCCTCGGTAATATTTAAGTCAATAACTGTTTGAATATAGAGGGCGTTACTTGTTTGGCTATTAACATCCTTAAAAATATTATTATAATTTTGGGATACCTCTAGATGGAATCCAACCACTACCATTTTGGCAAGTTCGCCTCGAGTAATAACTTCATTTGGCATAAATGTTCCGTTTGAATAGCCCGACATGATGCCTGCGTTTTGCAATGCAGCGACATATTTATAATATTCGCTACCTTTAGGTACGTCTTTAAAATAAGGATCTTGGATATTTTTCGTATCCAATTTTAAAACAGTTGCCAACATTTTCGCTGCCTGTCCACGTGTTACATTCACATCTGGACGAAATGTATTGTCAGCAAACCCTTTAATTACGCCTTGTGAATATAATTTTAAAATATCGTTATAATGATCTGTGTACTGGTTAATATCCGTAAAGGGAGAAGTAGCCGCTGCTGCATTTGGTGGAGGTACTACAACAGCAATCCCACTTGAAGCAAATACTGTTGCAATCAAGGCTTTATTTACTTTTTGGATTTTAGATTTATCCATTCCACTCTTCCTTTCGCTTATGTATTTTGATACGCACAAATATCATTTTGCTCATATCCTTTATATCGACCAAAGGCTAGTGTACCTTCATAGATAAATCTAAAATAGTAGGGTAAATTTTAGGGTATTGCTAAGGAGCAACAAATTTGTTGTCATCAAAAGGAAAGCTAAGTTTTCCTTAAAGGCTCCTTGTACTAATCACCTTTCTATAATTCGTATCAAAACCACAGCTTGCCAGGCTTAGAATATTCCAAAATGCAAAAAAGCCAAGGAGCATCGGTGCTCGCTTGGCTTTTGACGATATATAGGCATACATCTAGTCGTACTTGGGGTGTCATAAGGGAAAGGGGGATAACCTTACGTCTTGTCAAGTCGATCAAGAGATGTGGCCCGAGTTACATATCATTTGAACATAATTTAAAAGTCATGTGGCTGATGACTTATATACAGCTTGCCCAAATGATGTTTGCATTAATCATTACCCCAAAAATTAGGGTTGTAAGCTCTTTTGTTATATTTTTTTATTCCTTTTTTGAGACGCCAACTTTTACCTGATTTCGCCCTTCTTGTTTCGCAAGGTAAAGTGCGTCATCAGCCGCTTCAATTAGCGCTTCAGTTGTATGTGCCATTGCTGGATAGGCAGCTATTCCTGCAGATAATGTTATTGGTCTACCACATGGACTGACCGTATCGGCCAAAGTTTTTCGTAATTGTTCTGCGACTAGTGTGGCTTCCTCTATCGTCGTGTTCGGCAGAAGTATGACAAATTCCTCGCCACCGTAACGGCAACATACATCGCCTTCACGAGCTACTGATTCCATTTGTCTAGCCAAAAATTGTAAAACTTTATCACCTACTGCATGTCCATATGTATCATTCACACTTTTAAAGTGGTCTAAATCTAACAAAATAATTGCATGTGGTACCTTACTTGCTAACCATTCAGCAAGCATTGAATCCATTGTACGTCGGTTCGTAATCCCCGTCAGTGGATCAACAGTAGATTGATCTTTGAAAAAGGAGACCTGTCCATGTAGAAACGATAAACTTCGAACCAATGCATTCTTCAAAGAATAGGCTTCAAAGTACCATCCACTAACAGATTTTAAACCTTCTACATTTTTCTTATCTAAACTTTCTTCTGTTAATGATGCTAATTGTTGTAAGGGATTCGCAATACGTGCTGCAGCCCAAAGTACAATGATAATGGAAACAAACATAAGAGGCACAGATTTTATAATGACCTCCTGTACACGATCAAATGAAGGGGCTAATGCTACTTCTAAAGGTTTCTGCGCAACAACTCCCCACCCTGTCGATGCCACTGCACTATAGCCAGCTAGCATTTTCACTCCTTTTGTATTCTCAACCAGTTGGGCACCATCCTTGCCAGATGTAACAGCTTGAACGACTTTATTTTTCGTTACAATGTCATTAATACGACTTGGATCTTGATGATAGATAACTCGTCCTTCTGAATCAACTACATATACGTAAGAACCATCCTTACTATAATGTTCTCCCAACAAGGTTTTAAAGGCATTAGGTTCCTTTAAATAAATAGTGCCAGCAATCATTCCTAGATATTCATTGGACTCCGAGAAAATAGGATGCGATATAAAAATGATGAGCCGCCCTGTCATCGCCTCATATGGCTTAGAAATAATTGGTGTCTTTTTGGCTAATGCCTCTTTAGCGCCAATTGATGTTAAAATCTCTCCTTTAATTTCTATAGAGGGCGGAGAGACAGATAAAACAAGCCCCTTTGCATTTGTTATAACCACCGAATTGAACATTTGATTTTGCAATCTCAAACGCTCTGTTTCCTGATTCAATACTTGTTCATCATCCATTTTCGTCCTAACCTGATCCGCGCTATATCCTAATATTTGGAAAGCTTCGTGGAGATAGGAATCAGCAGTTGAGGCCAATTTTTGAGCATAAACTCTATTCGTTTCTAGCGTATTTTCCTTAATGGAATCAATGTTCATCCTGTAGCCGCCCCAAACACTACCTATGCTTGTTAAAAAGAATGCTGCCATTGCTACGCCCATTATAAGATGCTTTAATTTTAATCGGTGCGATTTCATTTTTCCCCTCCTATTTATGATTTTTTAATATGTATATTTTGAGAGATTCTTAAACAATTAGTGCCTATTATAAGCAAAGACTCCTATAGGTAAAAGTAACATGTATTTATTGTGTAAGAAGAATCCAACACACCTCTAGGATTGTATCAATAAACGAGGTTGTATCAAATAGAATCTGGCAAACAAAATTCCAACATTTTAGTTATTTAGATTAAAAATTGCAACAGCTGACGCTAATTATCTGAAATTTGATAGAAAATCTAAATTCTAAATTTTTTTACTTTTATTGTTATTCTGACATATAAAAGTTGAAGCGTTTATTCTATAATAAAAATTAGCATAGGCAAGTTAAGATTTAATCTGTTATAATACTCATTAAAATATAATAAACTGTAATAATACAGTATATAGAATTCGCTTTTCGCACAATGGGGATTATGAAAAAAGCGCTACTCGCCATCATCATCCAGATGGTTGTGTAGCCTACACAAAAAGGGGTTGGAAGATTTGGGTATTTTAAAGGGGTTAAAAATTCTCGATTTTTCTGCATTACTACCAGGACCAATGGCGACAATGATATTTGCTGATTTAGGAGCAGATGTCATCCATGTTGAATCTTCAAAGCGGGTTGATTTAACGCGAATTATGCCTCCCTATGACGATGATCACGAGGCATATATCCATCAACATTTAAATCGATCAAAAAAATCTATAACGCTAAATTTAAAATCACCAGAAGCTACCGACATTGTTAAATCACTTGTACAGGAGTATGACGTTATTATCGAAGGATTTCGACCTGGTGTAATGCAGCGACTTGGCATCGGCTATGAAGCGCTTAAAGAAATAAATCCTAAGGTTATTTATTGTGCGATTACTGGCTATGGACAAACAGGGCCTTATAGTAATCGACCAGGACATGATAATAACTATCTATCCTTAGCTGGCTTACTCGACTATTCCCGCCATAAGGATAAAAAGCCTGTTTCCATGGGCGTTCAATTAGCAGACATAGCTGGAGGGACAATGCATGCAGCAATAGGTGTGCTGGCTGCTGCCCTTCATCGTGAAAAAACAGGAGAAGGACAGTTCATCGATATTAGTATGACAGATGCTGTCTTTTCACTTAATGCTATGTATGGTGCAGCATTTATTGGAGGTGGACGTGTACCACAGCCAGAGCAAGAAATTTTAAATGGAGGCAGTTACTATGATTTTTACAAAACAAAGGATGGGCGCTTTTTCTCTGTCGGTAGTTTAGAGCCTCAATTTCGCAAATTGCTCTGTGAAGCACTCGATATTCCCGAATTGATCGATAATACCTTCAATGACTCCTACTATACGCAAATTCGTTTTAAAGAGGCTGTTCACGATGCCTTCTTGTCCAAGACATATGAGGAATGGCTTGAAGTGTTTAACGAGGATTTTGAAGGTTGTGTAGAGCCAGTTCTAACATTTCCTGAAGCATGTGAGCATCCACAGCTAAAGGCACGAGAAATGATTGTGACTATTCCCAAAAGCGATGGCACTATGCAAAAACAAATTGCCTCTCCGTTTAAATTTGATGGTACGCAGCCTGAATACAAGCATGTTGGTGCTAAATTAGGCGAGCATAATGAGGAAGTTTTACTATCTCTAGGCTTTGATGCTGAACAAATTGAGGCTTTGAAGGAAAAAGGCGTTTTAGAGTAAAAAAGGTGTCTAATACTGTGACGTATTAGACACTTTTCATGTTGTTGAAAAAGATCATGTCACTAGCAGAAAAAGATCTTTTAGCAAGGCGAGGGGTTGATTTCCGTTCCGCCAGCGTCCTTTCCAGGGGGCGTCCGATGAGCCGCTTCACTCACTTACGTTCGCTCCAGGGTCTCATCTGTGACGCTAAATCCCCTAGGAGTAACGCTGGCTCCACTCCAATCAACCATTCTGCAAAGTGTCTTTACTTTTCATAGAGATTAAATCTCCCATTATCTGTATTCTTAGAGGGGATAAGCTTTTATTTTCAATGTGGGAAAGTGAAACCATCAATGACATGGGTAGTGAACACTCCATTTTATTTGTGTAACCTTTGCCAAAAAGAAAGCACTTTTGTGGGTTGGAGTGGAGGGCTACTTGACTCCCGTGGGATAGCGAGACAGGCGAAACCCTGCACGGAGCGGTAGCGGAGGAAGCGATTCGGCGCTCGCCCACAGGAAAGCAAGTAGCCTGCAACAGAAACCATTTTCACCTTTCACAAAAATTCTATTGATGTTTTGTTTTTCAACACTATGAAAGGTGTCTAATACTGTGACGTATTAGACACCTTTTTTATACATACGCACTAATAAACATACGAAGGCTTTCAAAGTGATCATCTATTAGTAGATATTTTTTGTAAATCTCCATTAACTTTTCAAAAAGCTCGTACTGCTCTGTTACAAACAAAACTCTTAAAATATTTAACATATGCAGGGAGGCACTTTGTGCTACAACATAGTATGGTGCATTTGGTTGACGATAATTGCGTCGCCACTCTTCCACAGACAAGCCAATATGTTGTAGAGAGTTATTCACATGAAGTGCTATATCCTGTTGAACATATGCTTCAATTGCAATAAGCTGTTCACTACTAAAGTTTTTTTGTACTAATGAAGAATTAATTTTTTTATTCGATGCTAAAACATGCTCTTTTAATAAAAGTAAGCCATCCTCATAACGTGCCATTTTTACATAATGCTCTAGTAGAATGGCATATAAATTTTCTAAATAATTTAACTGATAATTTTTAATAATGGCAGGTGGTGTTGGTTTACGATTTGGTAATAGCTCTTTATACTCTAGTAATATTTCAATGGCATAATTATTTATTCGTTCATCCTCTAATAAATATTCACCATAATGTATAACGTTTTCACTCTGCTGTTCTCTATTTGCTATATGAAATAAAATATAGGCAATTAACACTTTTTCCTTCTCTGATAGTGCATACATTGAGTAGCGCCATTCCGCTTCAAATGAGGTAATAAACGATTTGACACGATTAAAATCACCTTCTGATAAGCAATAATGAGTAACAATTTGATAAAGACGTAACTGTTTCTTTGCCAAACAGCTAGCATTATGCTTATCCACATGAGTTATACACTTATCCAGTATCGCTTTATAGTTATTCACAAAGTTATCCACATGTTCACAATTTTCTCTCACAGAATGCTCGAAATGTCCCATTATTTCATAAAGAAATGTGAATTGCTCTAAAGGTTTGTGGATAAGCAGTGAATAAACTTTTTTTGTGAAAAGCCAATGCCAAAAAGATGCATGCTCTTTATACATCATATGCACTAAATATTCATCTTGAAATTTATATAAAATAATTGATTGTAGCTCATTAACTGGCATAGCTATTTGCATTCTTTTCCCAAAGACTAACCAAATTAATCGTTCTAAGTCTATTGTATGTTGTGCAAAAAGCTGCTCAAAAAAAGTATCTTTACCTTTTTGTGTATAGAAAAAAGCACTGAGACGCTCATTCACAAATTTTGAATCTAAGCCATATTTGTCAAAATATATTTGCATTTCTGTTGATACATGACCCCAATATTTACGTGCTGTGGAAAAGGCAATATTCTTAGCCGTTTCTTCGTTTACTAAAAATAGATTGGGTGAAAGTGAAGTACCAAGTATTTTTGGATCTTCTTGCAGATTTGACTCTGCCTCCAGCCAAGTTGCTAGTATATTTTCAGCACCCTTTTTACTTCTTTGTTTATAAGCCATGAATAATTGCTCATCACAGTCCAACAGCATAAAAATGGATCCTCCCATCAATTTCTACCAACAAAGATCTTCCCCTATCATTCAAATACATGATTTTTACACTCTTTCTTCAATATAACAAATCTTAACTAACATATGCTAAAAAAATATGGGTATGCATAGCAAAAACGTTAACAAATATAAAAAACCATCTATATAAGTGAACACACTACATAGATGGATATCATCTTTACCAAAACAACGGATATTTTCTTTTTTCTCGTAAATTATTGATCAACAAACCGAAAAATACAATGATGATTGCTCCAATTAATACAGGGGTTAGTAAATAACTCCAACCATAACCTCCTAAAATAATAATTATAGGATTGGCGCCTGCTGGAGGATGGATGACCCCTAAAAAGGCCATAAAAAATATAGTTAATCCAACACCAAGACTAATAGACAATATATTGGAGCCTAGTAATGAATACATGGCCAACCCGATAAATGCCGAAATGAAATGACCTCCAATTATATTTCGAGGCTGGGACAAAGGTGCATTCCAGACGACAAATATAAGGACACAGCTACCGCCTAATGATGCCATTAACCATGGTGAATCGGTAAGGTTAGTTAACCATAGCAACACAAAAATGCATATTAATCCTCCCAATGCTCCAGTAAAGGCATCAGCGAAATTTGTTCGAGAAGGAGCATGACCTCCTCCTCTCATTTTTAATATAAAAGGTTTTATACTATTCTTTTTCTCTATTTTGTTTTCTACACCTATAATTTCTGTCATTAGACACCAACTTTTCTCATCTATACTCATCTATTTTATATAAGGTCCTGTTAATCATTGTTAAACTTTAACTATTATATCAACACAACAATAGATTTCAATCCAAACTTCAAATTTCAGACAAACATTTACTTATCTGACTTGTAGCTCATACAAAAAAGCAAACTTTTAAAAGTTTGCTTTTTCAAGAAATCATTATTAGTCATATTGTTTTTTAATAGTTTTATATATTCTTACCTTTTTCAATACAGTTTTAGGTACTTGGAAAGTGGCTGTAACAACCCCTGGATGGCGTCCGATTTCAATGGAGCCTGTGATAGTTGCTCTGTTTAAAACCTCTGGTTCGCTCATCTCAAATAGCTTCGCAGCTCGACTAATCGCGTTATCAGTCGCCTCATTTAACGTTTTACCAGAACCAACCACTGACACTGGGAATGCATCCTCTACCTGCTTAACACCAAATTCCTCCGCTAGCTCACGTGCGCGACGTTTTTCTTCCTTGGTAAAGGGCTTTGCTGTATAAGGTAAGTCTTCTACGTTTGGTAGTAAAATTGGGCCTTCCAAAGCTACTTTCTTCAATACCTTAACTTGAAGCTGCACAATACCCGCTACATCGGT
This sequence comes from Lysinibacillus sp. 1 U-2021, assembly GCF_029916965.1. Taxonomy (NCBI): domain Bacteria; kingdom Bacillati; phylum Bacillota; class Bacilli; order Caryophanales; family Bacillaceae; genus Lysinibacillus; species Lysinibacillus sp. 1 U-2021. Next base: position 1,318,091 of record NZ_CP123966.1, on the reverse strand, counting down.
TGTATGTCCTGCAATCTCGCCGTCCCCTTGCATAGCATGCATGTCTCCAATATATACACCACCGCCTGGTACCTTGACTGGACAAATAATAGTCGCACCTTCTCGTACTCGGCTGATATCCATATGTCCATCGGTACGATGTAAATCCAATTCTTCTTGAGTAAAAGCATATTCATGTGGTGCTCCAATTAAAAATGAACCAAAGTCACCTGCATTATGTGAATCAGGCATCGCTTTAGAAGGGGTTGTCCCAAGCTGACCTAAAAATGGTCGCATTCTCGCCAATACACCTACTAAGTCGCTTGGAGCCAATGCAACAACAGGATTTTGTACAGCGTTTTCAGGTGTTCTCATGTAGTTTCTAGCATCAAGTGCAATTCGTCTAGCACCCTCTCGCCCAACAGTTACACCCATTTGCCCTTTATGATCTAGTGCCATCGTATAGCCGTTTGTCATTTTAAAGGGTGCCGTTTCTGTATCACATGTAGAACATCGAATTGCATGTGGGCCTATTCCTTTTACAACTGTGCTTGGATGAAGCTTGCCACAGCCTGGACATTTTACAGAAACAAATGGATCACCAATGAATCGATCTACAATTGCTTCATCATGGCCAGACGAAGTTGCAAGAGATGTGACCTGAATAGATTTAATTTTTATAACAATGGCGTCTCCCACCTCTGCTCCTTCTACAAACACGGGCTTCGTTACTTCATGTCCTCCACGAATAGTAGGAGTAAGCATGGGTCCCCAACATCCAGGTGTTGTATTGGCAATAATCGTTCCACCATCCTTAAGCGGCCCTAACATCTTCTGTGATGGATCTAAAATACCATCAATAAACTCATTTACGAACAATGTTTCAGCGGCTTGAGGTTGCTGTATAAAATCATCACTTTCTACTTCTTCTTTTTCTAGCACATGCATGTCGTTTGTCATTTTCTAATCACGCTCCTAGAATAATTTTTATGTATATCGTTATATGTTAAAAATGCTCTCTACACTTGCAGAGAGCTATTTTTATCAATTGTTCATATATAAATCAAAAATATGTGAGAAGTCTTCTTTTTTATACTTATCTTTATGATCGATCATCCAAGTATTCGCAAAGCTTGTAATTTCTTTGAATGACGACGCAGGAGATATATTGTCATTGCCAATTCGACCAAGTGATGATGATGCTATGTTTAAACTTTTTTCCGCTACTTCTAGCTTATAAGCATTGTTCTTTTGTTCATAGCTAATGGCATGTAGTGCTTTATATAAATCTTTAATGTCATCAATAAAGCGTTTATGAATGTCGATGGATAGTGGGGAATTGCCGATTGTAAACTTAATTTCGACATCAAGGTCGATTGTTCCTGCTGTTTCGAGAAAAACTTCTGTCACAGTATACATTGAGTAGTCATAGCGTCGCAGTAATCGTTTCTTGCTCATAGCACTTTCGCCATCTACATGAATAATCGCACGATTTGTAAAGCAATACTCATCTGCCTTCGTTTTAATTAAAAAGTAAATTTTTTCATCAATTTCATGTAAGATAAAATCATCTGCATCTGTCTTATCATAGTCCTCTCTTGGCACAACCACACCAATATCTGAAAGTCCAAGTGCATCTGCTGCTATTTTTTTAAACATCGTCATTCCTCCTAATTTGTCATACTCTTTTTACGCTTTAGAATCTGTAAAGGTTTCATCAGGTATTGATTTATATAAAAAATGTTCTTCTTCTCTTGTAGAATAAAAACATTTACTGGTTAAGCTATATAACCCAACATTTCCTCTTTTCTATACATTTCATTTATAATAATTGTCAGTAAAGATTCTTCCAAATCGAAAGGTCGTGTGAACAAGTGCAAGAACCAACCATTTTAGTAGTGGATGATGAGGCAGATTTAGCGAATCTACTAAAAGTAAGTTTACAAAAAGAGGGCTACAAACAAATTTATACAGCTGGTACCATTCACGATGCTTGGACAAGCTTTCAACAAACAACACCCGATATTATACTTCTAGATGTCATGCTTCCCGATGGTGAGGGCTACGATTTATGTAGACGTATCCGTGAAGTATCCCATGTCCCTGTGCTCTTTATGTCTGCTAAAAATGAGGAAATTGATAAAATTTTAGGACTAGCCATTGGCGGAGACGATTATATTACAAAACCTTTTAGCCCGAAAGAAGTAGCCTATCGTGTGAAGGCGCAATTACGTAGAGCTGGCTATCAAACACAAGATACCCTAACGAATATTGTTGAAAAAGCACTCCAAATTGGGCCATTTCAGTTGAATGCCGATGAAACTGAAGTGCATAAAAATGGCGTATTATTGGAGTTAACAGCTAAGGAAATTGGATTAATGGCGTGTTTTATGCACAATCCCAATCGAATCTTAAGTAAAGAAACATTGTTTGAACGTGTATGGGGAGAGGATTTCTTCGGTTCCGATAACACTGTTATGGTGCATATTCGCCGATTGCGTGAAAAAATTGAGGAAGATGCCTCTAATCCTCTATATATCACAACGGTAAAAGGACTTGGCTATAAGTTTGTCATGCCAAAAGAGGCACAAGAATGAAGTGGAAATTAACCGCTCGCTTTCTCCTTTCTGTACTTTCTATCGTCATCATTGTTATTTTCGTCAATACAGCTATCTTCATGGGACTCCTTACTTATCGGCTAGCAACTGACTCTGAAGGCGTTTCTGCCACCAAAGAGGAGCACTTTGTGCGGGAATTTCAAAAATATATCGAGTTAAAAAATGGAGCAACCTCCATACGTGCAGACGGAATCGAAGAATTGCATCAAAGAAATGCTTGGATACAATTGCTTGATGAAAATGGTCAAGTGATTGATGCTCATTTTGCACCAGCTAAAGCACCATTGCACTATGCACCTATCGACTTAATTCAAGTATATAAATATAAAGAATTCGATTCTGATACTACGGTGTATATCGGCAGTAAGGATTCCATTAGTTATTTAATCGGTATTAAAGGTAGCGGTGTTACAAGGTTTGTTACGCATGTTTCTGGCACATCACTTTTACAGTTTATAGGGAAATTTGGCCTGTTCATCGTAATTGCGGACTTGTTAGTAGCTACATTAGTAGGGTGGCTTTTTGGTCGCACATTAACGAAACCTCTTTATGCGATGATAGATCGCATTCATCATTTAAAGAACCATGATCATACGTCTATTAAGTCTCCTGGTGGTGTCTACAAGCCGGTTTTTGAAAACTTAAATGAAGTATCACGAGAATTGGCAGCCCATGAACAGGAGCGAAAGAGACTAGAGATTATGCGTGAAGAATGGATTAGTAATGTCTCACACGATATGAAAACACCACTTGCCTCTATTCGAGGTTATGCAGAACTATTGAATGATGCACAAATAACAAATACTGAGCAAATGGAGTATGCTCGAATCGTAGAAAAGCAATCATTGCATATGCAAAATCTGCTGGATGACTTAAATTTAACGATGCGTTTAAGACATCAACAGCTTCCACTTACACTAAATGAAGTGAACATGGTGCCTTTTATTCGAGAGATAGTGATTGAAACATTAAATACACCACAATATGAACAAGCTAATCTTATGTTTGAGGCGACAACCGAGAAAAGTCTGCATCAAATCGATGAACATTTTATGCGCAGAGCTATCATGAACTTTTTACACAATGCATTGCTTCATAATGCTCCCGATGTATCTGTCCATGTGTCTGTTGATGAGCATACTCTTACAATTTCTGATAATGGCAAGGGAATAGACCCAGAGGATCTAGAACATATTTTTGAACGCTATTACCGAGGCACAAATACAGACAATACTGCTGGGACTGGTTTAGGTACAGCTATTGCTAGAGATATCATTGAGGCCCATGGAGGAACAGTGACCATCACCTCGGAAAAAGGAAAAGGTACATGCGTTATTATTGATCTACAAAAGGAATACTAAATAAATAAACCAAATTTAACCAGTTGAATTTAAACGCTAAATACTTTGCACTGAACTTTCGTGTGGAAAAGAAGGAGTCTCAAATGTTGAGACTCCTTCTTTGTGCTATTTCATTTGATCCTGCACTTTAGCAGGTAATTCATGGAATTTCACTTCATCAAATGAAGTAACTTCTGTTTCCTTTTTCACGTAAAGCTTTAAATAAGCATCCTGGCGTAAATTTTTATGAGCAGAAAACTTTAATGTTTTCTCTTCCCCATTTTTATCGTAAGTAGGTAGCTCGTACCAATACATTTTAAAGATTTCACCACTATCTGCTTTATACTCCTCTACCTCACCATCAGCCGTGATATGAACATAGTAGGTATCTTTATTTAATCGGTTAAAATCTACAGTCATCAATACAATTAACCCTGCTACGAATAAGATAAACAATGCACCTATTCCGAAAAATACTTTTTTCATATTAATTCCCCTGTCTCACTATTTTATAAAACGAACGAACGGTAAAGATATAATAAATAAAGTAAATAGCTGAATATGCAATCATCCACAAGATGACTGGTTTTGTAATATTCATGTTAAATAGCTGTGAAAATGCTAGTAATGCAAACACACTATGTGCAATACCCACAATAAGCGGCGCACTAAAGATAACAGCGACCTGTCCTGCTACTGTCTTTAAGATTTGCTTACTATTTACACCAATTTTATTTAAAATAGCATATTTTGCCTGATCTTCTTCGGCTTCCGTTAAAATTTTGAAGTAGATAATACTGCCTGTTGCCGCTAGGAAGACCAATCCTAGGAAGCTTCCCACAAACAATAGGGCACCAACTGTTGCTAAACTATCCTCATAGCTTTGCGGTACACTAGAAAATGATTCTTGTTGTTCAGAAGACAACTGCTGGTAAATGTCTTTCGACACGTCCTGTTGTTTCAAATCATTGTCCAATCCAACAACCTGCATCATAATCTCATCGGCATCAGTAGCTTTAAACTCTTGATCATTCACAACGAGAACTGTTCCAGCTGCTATAAAGTTTAATACGCTTTCCGTGTACATCTTCTCTACATGGAAGGAGTCTCCGTTTTGTAGCTTAAAGTCCTCACCTGTAAAATCATGTGAAAATCGTTCATCATAGGCTGCATCCAGTAAAACCGTAGAACCCTCTGGAATGTGTAGCTCTTTATCCTTGCCTTGTAATTTCGCTAAGCGATTATAGTCCGATTCCTTAAGTAATGTATATTCGAAAAATGAGAATTCATTATCCACACGTAAATTTTTCACAGCCAGTGCTTCATTATATAAGACATCTTGTTGTGAAAATTCTACTGTCTCGCCTTTCCACATAAATGTGTTTGGCAGCATCTGACGTACAGAAGCTTCTGCATTATAATACATACCGAAGACACCGCCACCTGCTGTAATCGTAGTGGCACTTAAAATTGCAATGATTGACAACGATTTGGCATTGGCTCGAATACGATACAATAGCTGAGAAACACCGATTAAATTTAAACCCTTCCAGGACCATGATGTTGCTTTCTTTAATGCTGTTAATACAAAGACACTCACACTATGGAATAGAAGGTATGTCCCTGCAATTGTTACCCCTATAACCATTAATGGCGTACCTAATACCGTAAAGAATCTCCATATTTCACTCGTAAACATATCAGAGGCAGCTGTATAATAACCAAATGCAATAAGTACAGTGCCAAGTAAAGCAGCTACTAATGATGCACGTGGAATTTGCTCTCCCTGTTTGTCTGCATGGAATAAATCAATTAGTTTAAATTGATAAATCACACGGTAACCTTGTAAGGATGTGAATAAAAACAGTAGTGTAAAAATACCCGTTGTATTAATTAGCGCCTCCATTGAAAATGTCAGGCTACCAACCACTTCATAGCCCATTAAGCGTACTAGTATCATTAATAGCCCTTGGGACATAAAGAAACCTAGAAGGATACCAAACACAAGAGAGACAAGCCCTATGACTAAATTTTCAAAAAAGAGCATTAAGCCAATTTTTTGCTTACGTACACCTAGTAACGAGTAAAGGGCTACTTCCTTTTTCCGCTTCTTCATAAAAAACGAGTTGGAATAGGCCATAAAGATGACAATGAAGAACAGAAGTACGACTGACGAGGCACTCATTAAACCTTTAATTTGTTGTGACGATTGCTTTAAGGCTGAAAGATCATCATTATATTTGAGCGTCACAAATGTAAAGTAAATAACGATACTAAATACCATTGAGGCAATATATAAAAAGTAATTCGATAAATTGCGTTGAATATTTTTACGCGCTAAACTAAATAACGTCATTTACTCCACCCCCGATGCTAGATAGCACCTGCAAGATCTCTTGGAAAAATTGCTTCCTCGTTAGAGTCCCACGTTGAATTTCCTTAGATAGCTGTCCATCCTGAATAAATAGAATGCGCTGGCAGAAGCTAGCGGCAAAGGCATCATGTGTAACCATCATAATCGTTGCGGCTTGAGATTGGTTTAAATCACTTAAGCTTTCTAATAAATCGGTTGCAGATTTTGAATCTAGCGCACCTGTAGGCTCATCGGCAAAAATTAGTTTTGGTTCTGTCACTAATGCTCGCGACGAGGCTGTACGCTGCTTTTGCCCACCTGAAATTTGATAAGGATATTTGTTTAACAAATCACTAATTCCAAACAATGCAGCAATTCGATCAACTCTTGCATTAATAGCCTTTGTCGGCATTTTTGCAATCGCTAGTGGTAAAACAATATTTTCTCGCACTGTTAAAGAATCGAGCAAGTTATAATCCTGGAAAATAAACCCTAAATTGTCTCGACGAAAATCCGCTAATTCAGCATCCTTCATACGTGCCAAATTAGTATCTTCAATAATAATTTCACCAGTTGTTGGCGTATCAATCGTTGCTAATACATTAAGAAGCGTAGATTTTCCAGCCCCAGAAGGACCCATTACCCCAACAAACTCTCCCTTTTCTACTTCAAATGATATATTCGATAGCGCTGTAAAAGTATTTGCGCCTTTGCCGTAATTTTTCCCAACGTTTTGTACCTTTAATAATGGCGTCATATACGCTCACCTCTTCTTTCTGACTTTAGTATACGACCTCAAACTTACAGCAAATTTGTCGCAAACTTACAGCAACCTTAAATCATCTGCTTTTTGAAATGTGTAGACAAAAAAAGATTCATACACAAACTGTGCATGAATCTTTTTAATCTATTGTGCTAATACTTTTTGAACATCTTCCTCAAAGCTACTTGGCTTATCTGCTGAAGCGTATCGTCCAACAACCTCTCCATTACGGTTTACAAGGAATTTTGTAAAGTTCCATTTAACACTATTGCCTAAAAATCCTTTGGAGTGGGAAGTAAGATAATCGAAAATAGGATGTGCTTCTTTACCATTCACCTTAACAATCTCATGCATGGGAAATGTCACACCATATGTTAATCGACATTGGGAGGCCGCTTCTTCAGCTGTCGCTAGCTCTTGTTTAAATTGATTGGATGGGAAACCAAGTACAACCAGACCTTGCTCCTGATACTTTTCATAGAGACCTTCTAATTCTTCAAATTGTGGTGTAAAGCCACATTTGGAAGCTGTATTAACAATTAGCATCGGCTTTCCTTTATAACGTTCAAGGCTATAGATAGTACCATCTTCTAAAGTTACATTAATATCATAAATGCTCATCTCTCTACCTCCTATTATAAACGTCCATTCATTCTTGCCACCTGCTGCAAAGGGTCCCAAACACCATTGAATGGTGGTGCATAGGCCAAATCTAAGTCTAGCAAATCAGGTAAGGTCATTTTACTATATAATGCTGTCGCAAACACATCGATACGCTTATCGACTCCCGCTGGTCCCACGATTTGTGCACCCAATAACAATTGATCACGCTTGCGAACGACCACTTTTATAAACATACGTTGTGCACCTGGATAATAGCCGGCTATGTGGCGTGCAGATAATTTAAATGCCTCATAGTCAAAACCAAGCTCTTTAGCATCGCGCTCATTAATACCTGTTGTAGCAATAGTTAAATTGAAAAATTTTAAAATAGAAGTGCCCACAATTCCTCTAAACGGGGCAAATTTGCCTGACATGTTGAGACCTGCTAAACGGCCTTGCTTATTGGCAGTCGTTCCTAAAGGTATATAATCTAAACGTTCTTTCACAATATTAAAGTGAGTTGCACAATCGCCAGCTGCATAAATATTTTCAAGGGAAGTCTCTAAATGGCGATTTACAATGATCGCTCCATTTTTTGCAAGTGCAATCCCAGTATCCTTTAAAAACTGTGTATTTGGTTTTATGCCAGAAGCGACAATGACTAAATCCGTCTCTAGAACGCCGTTATCTGTAATCACACGTTCCACTCGTTTATTTCCTTCAAAAGCTTCAACGCTCGTATTTAATAACAGCTCTACATCGGTCTTTTTCGCTTCCTCATGAACATGCTGAGCAAGCTCTTCATCTAAAATACGAGCCACATGACTTCCGCGCTGAATAAGTCTTACCTTTTTCCCACAGGCTTGTATGGTTTCAGCCATTTCTAAACCAATATAGCCACCACCTATGATTGTTACCTGCTCAATCTCTGGTGTTAAATCTGCCATCAAATCTTCCAGTTGAGGAATTGTTTTTACCGTATGGATACCATCTAGCTCATTCCCCCTTTTCACAGGCATGACTGGACTAGCCCCCGTTGCAATAAGAAGTTTATCGTAGGCAATCTCAAATTTATCGCCACTTGCTTGTGTACCTGTAATAACCTTCTTCTCTATATCTACATTCTCTACCTCATAGCCAACTCTTGCATCAATGCCATACTTATCTCGAAAAGTTTCGACATCTCTTGCAATTAGACGTTTGGTTGATGAAATACGACCATCTACAACATAAGGCAATCCACATTGCCCATATGAATAAATAAAACCACGTTCTAAAGTAGTTATTTCTGCTCCTGGAACATTCCGATAGATTTCCATTGCTGCAGACATACCTGCAGCATCTCCCCCAATGATGACGTATTTCATTCTACAAGCCCCCTTATTTTTTCCTTGTTGCCATTAAATCTGCATATTGATCGATATACAAACGTCGTTTTCCACCACTTACGATGACCCGTACCACATGAATAGCTATTATCATTGTAAGTGCAAAACCTGCTATTGCAGCAAGTAGAGAAATGACAATTTGTAGAACATAAAATGGTGAATCCATATCTAATTGGATGTCACCTAATGTTGTAATGGCTTCTGATAAACACAAGGTAGCGATAATAGCAATACAACGACGCCATGATTGCTTTACAATACTTTTGCCATTCTTGTTGACCATTGTAAAACGCATCACCTTCATACCGAGTGTTGCACCATTCATCATACTTGGTAACACCCCAAAGAGTACCACGTACAGAGCCATTTGCACTAAGAATTCAAAAGTACCGCTATACCCTGTCAGAACACCAATAATCATCCAAACTGATTGGACGATAAATAAATCAATGGCCAAAGCTAATAAAATAGAAATCGGCTTAACAATATCATTTTTTTCCATTTCAGCAGCTTTAGCCTCAACCTCTTCATGAGAGGGGAATAATGCCCAAACAATTGGTGCTAAGAAGAAACCTAGGAGCGCACCTACACTGTTTAGTAATAAGTCATCAACATCAAAGATTCGGTATGCACAATTAAAGATGCCATATATGCCTGTTCTTTGTGTGACCTCATAAAACAATGTTAGCAAAAAGCTAATTAAAAATGCACGTTTCCAGTACCTTCTTTCTTTAAGAAAATATCGCAAGTAAACGCCGAAAGGCATTAGTAGTAAGAAATTAAAGAAGGCTTGAAAAAATGCCTGTTGTTTTGTGATAGCAAGCCATGTAGATGGATTTGTTACTACAACGCCACTATCCTTTAAAACATCATCAACAAATTGAAAAAGTCGCAAATTAGTATGAACGGTGTCCGCGGATTGAAGTGAGCAAGTATCTCTTGTAGACGGAAATGGTAGTAATACTAAACAAAGCGCAGATAAAAAGTAAAAAATAAATGAGAACATGATAATGGTTTTGGACATCGATAAGTATCCATACTTGCGATACGTATAAATCAGCCATGGTATAAAAAGTACAAAGGATAAAATAATGGTTATGAAAAATGCTATAAAAATGGATTGCGTGTACGTTGACATAGAAACACCTCTCTCTTTAAATTGCCCTATTTTCTGAACACTAAAACTAAGTTTAGTCCTTCAATACGACATGTATATTTCATCAAGCTTACATAATCCTTAATTCAATAAAAAAACAGGTAAAGAATATTTACTCTCTACCTGTTACTTACTATGCTTTCGCTATTTCTTCTTTACAGAATGTCAAAACTCCTTCTAGTTCATCATCCTCTAATGCAAAGTCTAAATATTCACCTTCAGCCTTTTCCATGATGAAGTAATTTAATATAAATGGTTCTTCGTCTTTTTCACCAATTAGGACACGAATTTCAATGCCAGCTTCGTGATAAAGCTCATCCTCTTCATCAATTTCTACATCCAGAATAAATTCATAACGCTTACCTTCAATAATATTTGTTGGGTCTAAAATTTCTTCCATTGAGAATTGTGTAATTTCCATTATATTTGCTCCTTTTTCTTTAGCTGTTCTTTTCTATATTAAATCAATTTCAGCATGGGTCAACTAGAAAACCCGTATACACTTGTAGTTAATTATGCCACAATGAAATGGAATTAATTTAGAACTAAATTTCCCTACATACAAGGAGGCTTTTTCATGAAAGAGCTATTATATTATCAAGACGTTATGTTACAAGAGTTTGATGCAACTATTATTAGTAAAGGAACTGACGAATCCGACCGTCATTATGTTGTACTATCGAACACCGCTTTCTATCCAACTGGTGGTGGTCAACCTCACGATACAGGTACATTGAATGCGTTGGAGGTCATAGATGTTGAAAAAGTGGATGATGAAATTCGTCACTATATTGAAGGTGATCTATCGACTTTAGATGGTGTGGTACATGGCAAGTTAAATTGGCCAAGACGATTCGATCATATGCAGCAGCATGCTGGGCAACATATTTTAACAGCTGCTTTTGTAGAGCTTTTTAATGCGCAGACTGTAAGCTTTCATCTAGGCAGTGAGCAAGTTACAATTGATCTTGCTATAGAAACGATTTCTGAACAACAGCTTGCAGCGGCAGAAGCAAGAGCCAATGACATTATTTTAGAGAACCGCCCCATTCAAACTATCTGGGTTACAGAGCAAGAGCTGTGCAACTATAATCTTCGTAAAGAAGTTGCAGTGACGGGAGACATTCGACTTGTGATTATCCCTAATTTTGATTACAACGGTTGTGGTGGCACTCACCCTACATCCACAGGGCAAGTTAGTACCATCAAAATATTAGGGACCGAAAAAATGAAGGGCAATGTGCGCGTTTCTTTTGTGTGTGGTCAACGCGTTTTGACTGAGCTTGACATGCGGAAAAAAGTATTAGCGGACGTTGCTCGCCAATTAAGTGTCCCTGAGATTGATGCTGCCACAGCACTTACAAAAGTTTTATCTACTCAAAAAACTACAGAAAAAGCACTCGCTGCTGCGAAAGAGGAATTACTCACGTATGAAGCAAAGGCACTTGTTAATAGCGAAGGTGTCGTAACGGCTGCTTTTAATCAGCGAACAATGCAAGAGCTACAAAAAATAGCCCGTATGATTGTTACGGAACAGAAAGATGTAATAGCTCTACTTGTGTCTGAAAATGAAGGCAAACTACAATTCGTTGCAGCAAGAGGTAATAATGTTTCAAAAAGCATGAAGGATGTTGCCCAAAAGGCACTGCCGCTTATTAATGGTAAGGGTGGCGGAAATGACCAAATGGTACAAGGCGGTGGCGATTGCGCCATTTCTAAAGAAGAATTATTAGCAGCGATGCAAGACGCTTAATTGCATTATAATAGAGGAGCTGTTATTAATAGACAGCTCCTCTCTAATTTAATATTTAAATTTTTGAATGGCTTCATATAAACGTTTTGCCATTTCTGATAGTTTTTCAGTTTGATTGTTCATTACTGCTACCGTCTTCAACTGTTCCGTTGTTGCATCTGTTACCTCATGCACATAATCACTTGCCGCATGTGCAGTAGCTGCCATTTCTTCCATAGATGCGGAAACTTCCTCCGTATTGGCAGACATTTGTTCAGCTGAAGCATTCATTTCTTCAATTTGACCTGCTATTTCTCCTACTGCTTGAACCATTTCCTCGAAGCGTTCTCCTACTGCCTCAATGGAAGCTAAACCACGCTCAACATTATCTTCACCAGATTCTGCTGCTTTCACTACTTCTAATGTATAAGATTGAACTTTTTCAATGAGCACATTAATTTTAGTAGCTGATTCTGCTGTTTGCTCCGATAGCTTGCGAACTTCTTCTGCTACAACGGCAAAGCCTTTACCAGCATCTCCTGCCCGTGCTGCTTCTATAGAGGCATTCAATGCCAATAAATTGGTTTGATCGGAGATATCGGTAATCATTTTTGAAATTAAGCTAATTTCTTCTGACTCTTTTTCTAGCTTGTGAATAATTGATAGTTCATCTGTTGTGCCTTGCTGAATCTCATTCATACGTAAAACGGATTGTTGAACTGCATGATTGCTTTCACTAATTTTCTGGGAAATAAAATCTGTATTACAAGCAATTGTGGAGGCAACTTCAGCTACGTTTTGTATCCCTATCGCCATTTGTTCCATTGCTGAGGCACTTTCCTCTGCCATCACAGTTTGGCTTTGTGCCCCTCGATCTACTTCACTTATTGCACCAGCAATTTGCTTTGAACGCTTTGTTACTCCATTTACATCTCCCATTAAATCACACGCAGCTTCATTCACTGCCGTTGCTTCTCGACTCACTTTGGCTATCATTTCCCGCATATTATCAGTCATGCGATTTAATGCACGTGCCATCGTTCCCATTTCATCAATACGTTTCAAATATTTTTCTGGAATTTCCTGTGTAAAGTCACCTTCCGATAAGCCCTCACTAATGCGAAGTACATGTCGAAGTGGTCTACTAACAGAGCGAGAAATGGCAAATGAGATGCATAGCCCAAGTATTGAAACTATGATCGTAGTGACAATGAAGTTCGTCTTAAGCTTAGAAAGCCCTGAAAACATCTCATCTTCTAATGCGATAACCCCCATTTTCCAACCATTATCGAGGGTATGATAGCCCATTAGACTAGTTCCTGTATCTTCCGTTTCAAAAGAAAAATAACCGTTATCATTAGCAATCATTTCTTTAGCAGCCATTGCTCTGCCTGTCTTGATACCTGTTTCGTCTGCTTCCTTAATTGGATTGTATTGCTCCTTCACATACGAGTGATTATTATGTCCAATAATTGTTCCGTTAGCGTCTAACATAAATGCATAGCCACTGTCTCCAACCTTAATGCCTTCTACAATTTTAGATAGGTAATAGCCGTCAATACGTGCTAATAATAAAGCTTTTTCACCTGTCACTGTGTCAATTGGAGAAACGATTAAAATGACTGGTTCACCTGTTACACGACTAATCGTAATGTCAGACATGACAGACTTACCAGTAAAACCTTCTTTTACATAATCACGATCCCCTAGATCAGCTGTTGTATCATCCAGATAATGGGCAACTCCATTAGCATTGATAATGCCAAAACCTAAGTAATTTTCATTACTGGCAAGACGTTTCGATAGATACTGTTTCTGCTTTTCAAAGTCCATGCTCCGAACTGCCTCTTGCTCTGCAATTGCTTCCACCTCTACAAGTGTTAATTGGAAGTGTTCTTCTATGTATTGGGAAACATCCTCTGCTCTAGATACCAAATTAGATTCCACCTGCTCATTCACAGCTTTTGTACTATTTATCCAAGTAGAGAGCCCAAGCGTGCCACATGTTACAAATACAAGAGCTATAATTGCAACTATTAATTTACCGCCAATACCTTTTAACCACATTTCTCTTTTTCTCACTTCTTCCATTATTAGCTATGCAATTCGCAAATTTTCACATAACTTCAGAGTAAAGTCACTAAAAGTAGAAGTCAACAAAAGTTTTCCAATATGATTAATAAATGTATAATAATACCATTTTCACTATCTTTATAGTGCTAACAATTTTCTACAAAATTTTCAATTCATAGATCCATCTTGTCATTAAAAAAGAGAGTACATCATGCTAATGGAGGAAATTAAAACATTTTCCAACAAAAATTGATTATAATTCACATTTTTTGCTGATTATTAAAGATAGGATCCGTTTAACACATTTTGAGGGGAGGATTTCCATGAGTTCAGACAAAAATAATGTTTCTCGTCGAGATTTTTTAAAAACTACTGGTATTGCTGCTGGTACATTAGTCGGTGGTGGTCTAATTGGAGGATTAGTAGGTTACAACATCAATGGTAAAGGTACTTCTACCCTAGAGCATGGTGGTCATGAAACAACGAATGAGGCCACAGGCTCACCAAAAGCTAAGATGTTTTTCAGAAATGAAAAAGATTTTAGTATCTTATCAAAGGCCACGGAACGTATCTTCCCAGAGGACGATTTGGGACCAGGAGCTATTGGTTTAGACGTTCCCTATTTTATCGATCATCAACTTGCAGGAAATTATGGGAGTAACTCTAAAGAATATATGCAAGGTCCATTTGATGTAGGTGCCCCAACTCAAGGCTACCAGAGCCGTTTAACGCGAGCAGAAATTTTTAGACAGGGTATTCAAAAAATGGAGGATGAAGCACAAAAGCGTTATAAGAAAAGCTTTAACGATTTAGATGGTAAACAAATGGATGAAATATTAACTGCCTTCCAAAAAGGTGACATAGAAATGGTTGGGGTTACTTCCGCTTTCTTCTTTACATTATTACGAGCGGCTACATTAGAGGGAGCTTATTCTGACCCTATGTATGGAGGAAATCGCAATATGGATGGCTGGCGTATGAAGGGCTTCCCTGGTCACCAGATGGCTTATATTACACAAATAGAAGATGCCAAGTTCCAAAAAATTGAGCCTAATCCATTAGGCAATCACTAAGGGGGGATACAAAATGGCTAAAACATTACCGAGTGTAGACGTTGTAACAGTTGGTGTAGGTTGGACTGGCGGTATTGTCGCTGCTGAATGTGCTAAAGCTGGCTTAAAGGTAGTTGGTTTAGAGCGAGGTCAAAAGCGTGGGACCGAGGATTATTTAAATGTTCATGACGAATACCGTTATGCCATCCGATATGATTTAATGCAAAATCTTTCTAAAGAGACCGTAAGCTTTCGGAATGATCGCAATATGAAGGCATTACCAATGCGTCAGCTTGGCTCCTTCTTACTTGGAGAAGGTCTGGGTGGATCAGGAACACATTGGAATGGAATGACTTATCGATTTTTACCCTATGATTTTCAAATCAAGACATTAACAGATAAACGTTATGGACCAAATAAGCTTGGACCAGATTATCTGATTCAGGATTGGGGATTAACATATGATCAGCTTGAGCCCTATTTCGATAAGTTCGAGAAAACAGCTGGTATTTCGGGTGATGATAAAAATAAATTTAGTGGAAAGCGTTCGAATCCCTATCCAACACCGCCTATGAAAAAAACGCCTATGCTTTCACAATTCGAAAAAGCTGCAACAAACCTGAAGCTAACACCTTATATGGTTCCATCAGCTAATGTATCAGAGGTTTATAAAAATCCTGATGGCGAAACAATCAACGCTTGCCAATATTGTGGTTTTTGTGAACGCTTTGGATGCGAATATGGTGCAAAGTCGTCCGCAGAAATTACTGTTGTCCCTACAGCCCTGAAGACAGGGAATTTTGATTTACGCTTTAATTCCAATGTTGTTGAAATTTTAAAGCAGGGTAACAAGGCTACAGGTGTAAGATATATCGATACTGTTTCGGGAGAAGAATTTATTCAGCCAGCTAATGCTGTTGTATTAACTAGTTATGTCTTTAATAATGCCAAGCTATTAATGGTCTCTGACATTGGTGAAAGGTATGACCCTACTACTGGCAAAGGAACACTTGGCAGAAACTATTGCTATCAAATCTTGCCTGGTGCCGCTGGGTTCTTCGAGGAACAATACAATACATTTATGGGTGCAGGTTCGTTAGGCATGTGTATAGACGATTACAATGGGGATAATTTTGACCATAGTGATTTAGATTTTATTCACGGAGGTAATATTGCACTTACACAGACAGGTACGCGACCAATCGGCTCAAATCCAACACCGCCTGATACGCCTACTTGGGGACCAGAATTTAAAAAGCAATCCATTTATTACTATACACGTTCATTTGGGATTGGTGCGCAAGGTGCATCTATGCCACATAAGGAAAACTATATATCACTGGACCCTACCTATAAGGATGCTTACGGGCTGCCATTAACTCAGTTAACATACAATTTTACTGATCAGGATCGAGCTCTTCATAAATATATCTCTGCACGTGCAGCTGACATTATGAAGGAGATGGGTGCAAAAACTATTGTCCCTAACGCGGAAATTACTGATTACAATATCGTGCCTTACCAAACAACGCATAATACAGGTGGTACGGTAATGAGCTTAACACCAGAACAAGGTGTTGTGAATAATTACTTACAGCACTGGGATGTTGATAACCTTTTCGCAGTAAGTGCTGGCAACTTTGCACACAATAGTGGTTATAATCCAACAGGCACATTAGGGGCACTTGCCTACCGTTGTGCTGAAGGAGTCATTAAATACAGTCAATCAGGTGGTTCATTAGTATAAAAAATCATTCTAAAGGAGGCAAGACTTATGGGAGGTCTAGGAGCAATTGGAGTACCTGGGTTAATCATTATTTTAGTGATTGTATTAATTGTATTTGGCCCAAAAAAATTACCAGAAATCGGTGGAGCGGTTGGTAAAACGTTTGCCGAATTTAAAAAGTCTACTAAGGGACTTATAGATGATGAAGATGATACCGTGAAAAAGGTCGAAAAAAAATCTGATGCTTCGTAGGAGGGTTTCCTATGGATCCATATGAAGACGGAAAAAGAAAATATTTAAGCCCCCTAGATAAACCACAAGCCGAGCCTCCAAAGCCAGTGGAGGCTTTAGTTGAAATACCTACGGTAGCAATTGAAGAGGATCATGTGTCAGATGAACCCCTGATACCTGTTACCTCATTATTGGAGCATCTTAGTGATTTACGTAAGCAAATTATCAAAGGGTTAACGGTTTTTATTTTATTTTTCATTGTTGTCTTTTCTACTATTAATATTTGGTTTCCCTTCATAACGCGAGGTCACTCACTCGTTATTTTAGGACCACTAGAAGTAGTTAAATTTTACATGACGATTTCAACAACTTTAGCTTTTGGTCTTGCAATGCCTTTCCTCGTCCACTTTCTTTGGAGCTTTATTAAACCAGGCTTAAAAGAAGAGGAAAGTCGATTTTTAGGCCTCTATGCACCAATCATGTTAGTTCTATTTTTAGTAGGAGTAGCTTTTGGCTATTTCGTCGTTAACCCACTTAGCTATACATTCTTAGTAAGCATTGGGGCTACCAATTTCGATGTCATGGTATCAGCAAATGAATATATGCACTTTTTAATCATGACTACAGTACCGCTTGGTCTATTATTTGAGTTACCGATTGTTGCCCTATTCTTATCAGCCATTGGTGTACTGACTGCTGAATCCATGAAAAAAATACGAGGCTGGTCTTATATCACAATGGGCGTAGGCTCCGCTGTTATCACGCCACCAGACTTTTTAAGTCAGTTACTCGTATTAATACCAATGATTATTTTGTATGAAATAAGTATTTACCTCGTTAAACGTATAGAACGCAAACAAATTGAAAGCACTGCGTAAATTTTACGCAGTGCTTATTTTTTCTTTAGATCCATCACAATAATTTCTGGTAGATTAAAAATGCGATATGGTACTGAGCTATTACCCAGCCCTCTACTAACTACCATTTTCGTCGCGCCCGCTTCGTAGACACCAGCTGTATATTTTGGGAACAGACCCTGTCCTGGTGCAACAAGTCCTCCAAGCCCAGGAATACGAACTTGCCCACCATGCGCATGTCCCGAAAATACTAAATTTATGTGATAATTTACATACGTATTAAATATTTCTGGTCTATGTGCTAGTAACAACTTAAACATATCGTCTGGCAAATTGGCCGTTGCTATGTCCAGCATATCTTCTGTTGTTCTACCCATTAACGGATCCTCAATACCAACAATCGCCAAGCGCTCCCCGTCGCGCTCTAACACGGTCGATTCGTTGGCCATAATATGTACCCCTAACGATGACAGCGCCTCATAAATTTCATTCACCTTATTCGTCGCTACCTCATGGTTTCCTAGTACATAATAAACATCCGCTATTTTTACTAGTCCTTCCACTGCTTGTAGACTTTGTTTTAAATTATAGCGATTACTATCGATTACGTCACCTGTGATAAAAATATAATCAGGCTTTGTATCCTTTACCTTAGCAATCAATTTTTGTTGCTTGTCACCAAAGACAGCGTCATGTAAATCCGAAACTTGTACAATGCGTAGCCCATCAAAGCTGTCAGGCACACTTTCTGATTCAAACACATGCTTACTTACAACTAGCCAGTGATTGTTTACGTACAAAAAAATGACTATAAAAACAACAAAGAAGATCCCATATAATAATTTTTTCAATCGCAATCGCTCACTTTGTGGCTACTTTTTTCAGAAATATTTCTGACTTTCTTATTATAAGCAAAAAACAGAGTGATTGTAAGTATATGCACTTTAAATACACAAAATGCACAAATACACTGAGCTTTAAATTTTTCTCATTAGCTTATGATACACGGTTTAATCTATTTTTTGTTAACTATTGCATGCTATACTATGGGTAGAAAGGCATATTTTATTATCCACTCATAATACGCCACGATTTGGGAAATGCATCTCATTTACTAAAGTGCGAGAATACTAATAAACTTAAATCAGTTAAAGGAGAAAAAATTGCTGTACTGTAGGTAATGATCCAATTAGATTGGACGGTATATGGTGTTTTACCACCTAATAAATTACATAATTTTCAGAATTGAGTGATTTTAGAGTCCAGCTTCCATCGCTACATGCAAGTAGAAAATTGATGAAGAAAAATTATTTAAAGCCAGTTACGCTACATAATATTCTAAATTTAGATGATAAGAGGTGAAAAAATGTTAAAAGCCATCATAGTAGATGATGAAATTTTAGCAATTAATTTATTAGAAGCCACGTTACATGATAATAGCGCTGTTACTATTATTGGAAAATTCATAAATCCACTAGAAGCTATAGCAAACATTCCTACACTTAAACCTGATATTCTTTTTTTAGATATAGATATGGCCGAAATGAATGGTATTGAATTTGCTAATAAGATTGCAAACTTTCCTTTTTTAATGGACATTGTATTTGTCACTGCCTATGAGCGTTTTGCAATAGAAGCTTTTAATGTACAGGCTGTTGACTATATTTTAAAGCCTATTGAGAAAGAGCGTTTAATGAAGACAATCAAGAGAATATTCATGCGTAGAAAGCAATTTCAAGTTAAAGCTGCTGTACACCACATAGAGGAAGATGCTCATATAATAGAGGATTTTCACTTTCATGTTCATTCTGGAAGAGTATATATCGGTAACACAGCATTAGCCCTATCTACAAAGGAATTTCAAATTTTTTTCTTTCTAGCACAACGACCAGGACAAATTTTTCCCCCATCAGAGCTGTATAAGCTTATTTGGGCAGAGGAAAGTATCGGGCATACACAGGCATTGAAGGTTCATATTAGTAATTTACGAAAAAAGCTAGAATCCGCTGCTGGCCATAGAGCAAAGATTATAACAGTGAGGGGTTCGGGATATAAATTCCATTTCGAGCCATGAAAAGAAGGGCACTGCGATTACATTATGAATCGCGTACCCTCTTTTTTGGTTATTTTTTTGCGGCTTCTTGAATCTCATAAAATGCCCAATGGTGTTTTGGAACATCTTTAAATAATGGTGTTTGATCTTCAATGAGGACTTGACGTTCAAACAGTCGATTTAGTACCTTCACTGCTTGTGCACGTGTTAACAATCCATCTGGATTGAATGTATCTGCTGTTATTCCTGTCATAATTTCCGCTGCATTGACAGTATCAATTGCTTTTGCTGCCCAATGATGGACGCTCACATCTTTGAATGCTGCACTTTGTGAAGTTGGTGGACAGAAATCTGCATCAGGACGTTCTACACATTGCTGTTCTATCCAGCGCGCAGCCACTGTAGCCATCTGTGCACGTGTAATCAAGCCGTTTGGATTAAAGTTAGTTGCTGTAACCCCTTTAAACAGACCCTTCTCCTTCGCAAATTCGATTGCATCTTTAGCATCGTGTTGGAATGTATCTGTATAGGTTGCCTTTGCTTGCGGAATGGCATTACCTGTTAATTGACGAGCAAACATACTTGCCATCTGTGCCCTTGTAACAGGTGCATTTGGACGGAAGGTACCATCTGGATAGCCTTGAATGTAAGGTAGATGTGTAACACCCTCAGTAGTTGGTTCCTTCACTTCTTCTTCCTTCTCTAGTAAGTAGAGAATGGAGAAGGTGGAGAACTTATTCACCTCAAACTGTAAACCTGTTATTCCCTTTTGATATTCTACACTCTTCCCACGCACAACTTCTTTTGTGCCATCACTATGCTCGATAAAGATCGCCAAATTGGCAAGTTGTTCATCTGTTAAATCTGTAGGCAATGGCAATGTTAATTTAACAGGACGGCTTTGCATATTGGTTTCAATGGTCATTGGGCGACCAAGCAACTCAACAACCGCATTTCCTGCCAACTGCTGTACAACCCTTTCCTTTTAGCTTGTTCTTTAATATCCAATTGATCAGCCAGCCCTTTTATAGGGACAAGTCGGAAATAGAGATTATCATTAAACGTTTCCAACGAAGTTTTCGGCACTTCAATTCTAACGTTATCGGTAACAATTTCGAGATGGACTGCTCCATTTTGCAGAAGTGACAGCACATTTTTCGGAATGGACACCTGGACTTGATTTACTTGATCCTTCTCATCTGGAATGATAATCCTTGCTTTATCATTCCCTTGTTCCTTTAATTTCCTAATTGTCTCTGTTGCGCTCTGGGCCGTTAATGTCACTTCATCGTTTATAGTGTTATCTACATTTTTTTTTCGTTTTATTGTTGTTTTAGAAACTAGGTCGCCATCACCAGACTCAACATCTACCACAATTTCCTCTACATTGGTTGAAGGTGTTGATGCACCAGAATCAGGATTCGCTGAAGGATCGGTATTACCGCCACCTGTATCATTACTAATCCATTTTGCATAGATTACTGTGCTAGCTGTAATTGCAGTATCAAATTTAAATGGTGTTGTATAGGCATTATTTGTATACCAGCCAACAAATGTATAGCCGGCTTTCGTTGGCTCAATCGTAGGCTGACTTGCTTTTTTACCATGTTCTACCGTTTGATTTGAGATAGCACTACCGCCGTCGACATCAAAACTCACTGTATACATCACAGGATTCCATTTTGCATAGATGGTTGTGCTCTCGGTAATGGCACTATTAAAATCATATGATGTTGTATAAGCATTACTTGTATACCAGCCACCGAATATATAGCCCGCTTTCGTTGGCTTTTGGGCTGGCTGACTTGCTTTTTTCCCATGCTCCACCGTTTGATTTGAGACTGCACTTCCTCCGTTGACATCAAAACTCACCGTATACGTTATTGGTATCCATTTTGCGTATATCGTTGTGTGCTTAGTAATGGCACTATTAAAATCATATGGTGTTGTATAGGTAGTACTCGTATACCAGCCACCGAATGTATGTCCCGCCTTGGTTGGAGGCGGTGGCTCCGTCGCCTTCTCACCATGAGCTATTGTTTGTGAAGCAACCGTACTTCCTCCGTCTACATTAAAGCTCACTGTATGTGTCACAGGACTCCATTTGGCATAAATCGTTGTGTCTCCTGTTATCGCAGTATCAAAATTAAAGGGTGTATTTCCCGTACTGCTTGGGTACCAGCCACCGAATGTATGTCCCGCCTTGGTTGGAGGCGGTGGCTCCGTTGCTTTTTCTCCATGAACTATTGTTTGTGCTGGGACTGTACTTCCTCCGTCTACCTCAAAGCTTACAGAATATGCTTTAAGTGTAGTTACATTCACCATAGTATAGGCTGTTTTATTTCCTGCTGCATCCTTCACTATGATGTTAAAATAGTAGGTTGTATTTTGTAATAAATCAGGTATATCAAATGTTGCGATATCCTTTGAATAGTTTCCTAAAGCAATGCCATTTGTCTCTATATGACTAACTGTATCAATATTGTTACTTGTAGATTGATAAACTTGATACTCTAAATCTTCTGTAGAAGTAATATTATCTGTTGCTTTTAGCCAGTTTAATCTCACGCTATTATTACTATTATTCTTAACAAGAATAGATGGATTGCTTATTTCTGGAGGTATTAAATCTTCTATACTCGTAACTGGTGCACTTACATCCAAATGATAAATCCTCACAAATATATCTGCAACTCCATCTGTTCTACTAATTCTAATTTCATCGATATTTTGCCATGGTTCTCCCGTTAATGGAACTTCAATTTTTTTAAAAGGCATGTACTGATTTATAACTACAGCTCCGCTAACAAATGTATTATCTCTATATCCTTCTATTTTGAGTTCTACAATTTCATTAACCGCACTTTCTAATCGTAATGAGTTTAGCTTAAAATTTCCTTTAATAGACTTAATAGAAGCTGTAGTAACAATACCAGGGTAACCCGACATCCCTAAACTCTTATCAGTTGGATAAAAATCGTCAATATCATTGTTACTATTATTTGAATCATCAAAAGTACCATCAATTTTTAATAATGCAAATTTCCAATCTCCTATAATACGGGGATTTGTTCCCACGCCGTCACTAGATTCAAAATCCTCGCTTGATGGAAATGTAGTTGCTGAAACTCTTGGAACCTCTACAATTGTCATCGAAGAAAGATTTAGTACCATCATACAAATGCACAGAATGCCTATCTTTAACCTAGAAAATATTTTCATCATAACACGCCCCTAAATTACTAAGGTCTCGGTGGATATAGTCCTTCGATACAAATAATATAGTTCACTGCTAAATAAGGTTGGCGATTATCAAATGAAGTACCACTACCTGTCTCTCCTATTATCCCACTAATTGATACATCACCAGTTACCGGGGCATCAAAGGACTTTAGAGTGCCGTTTGAAGTATTCTTACTATAAATATTAGCGTCCCTGCCATTAGAAATGCCTTTTCCGAGGGTACTGTTATCATCTGGAATATTAGTCGTACCATCATTATTTACAACTGGAATAGCCACACTAGCACTAGCGTTTTTAAGGATACCACCTGCGCTACTAAAAAGATGATTGTGTCTAGGTAAATTATTTATACTTAAAGTCGTCTGCTCTGTACCACCCTTACTACCATTCGAATAAGATGATATTCCTGCATCTCTTTGTCCCCCCATATCGGCACCTACTGGAACACGGCCATTAAGGTTGGGCAAATTAAAAACCGTTTTTCCATCCCCTCCGTATTGAAATCCAATCACTGCATACAAAGCTTGGTATTGATTAATTTG
Source organism: Lysinibacillus sp. 1 U-2021 (assembly GCF_029916965.1). Lineage (NCBI taxonomy): Bacteria > Bacillati > Bacillota > Bacilli > Caryophanales > Bacillaceae > Lysinibacillus > Lysinibacillus sp. 1 U-2021. The sequence continues at coordinate 1,294,382 of NZ_CP123966.1, read as the reverse complement.
TAATTGTTGTCCATTACAAAATAACCATCCTCTTGGGGCATATGTTCCTGCCCAAGGTAAAATTACACCTATAAATGCTTCCATAAATATCTCTCCTTAAGTTTATTTTCTCCAGTACATATCAAATGTTGCTTCTTTATCCATGACAATCTTAAACCCTAGCTTTTTATATAACTGATAGGCAGCTATATTAAATTTAGCCACTTCAAGTTCTATGCCCTTCATATAATGAGTTGCTTCCTTCATCATAGATTGAATAATATACTTCCCAATACCTTTGCTTCTCCACGTATGAAGGAATCCTATCCAAATTAATCGATAGTCTGTATTTGTTTTATCAATGGTATATCTCCCGATTGGCTTCCCTTTATATTGAACAATTATCTTTTCTGCCCTCGGGAACATCTTCTTAGTTTGTACATCATCTAATTCATATTGTTGTTGTACAATACTTTTCCTTACATTTTCATCCTCTATATAGGATAACTCCATTCGTGATTCTTCAAATATTCGATATAATACCGCTTGGTCTTCCTTTGTAGCGAGACGTAAGCTTATTTCACCAAAATTTATCGAATTATCAGAAAAATTAGATGTAATTCCTTTCATATTTATCACCATACAATCAATTACTCTTAGGAGTTCTTATTTGTAACAATGATGGAACGCACAAAGTTATGCCCTTTTTCCGGTAGTTTTTCCCAACTATCTATATGAAATTGATGATCAGCCAAGCATTCAGCTCTATTTTGACTTTTTTGCGGTACGTCTAATGATAACGAGATGGTACCATAGGATTTTTCACCTGGCTGTACCTTATCTCGCCAAGAGCACGAACATTCATAGCCATTAGGCCCTGTTGAAGCCTTAATTCCTAAAGCCTGAATAGTTGTATTAGGCGGAACATTCATAGGCTCTTTGCCCTCAATATCCTCTGTATTCCAAATACCCCAAGTTCTCTCCTTATGAAAAACTTCTAATTCACGATCTGTTGCATTTGTTATCATTAACGAAAAAGTCCAAGTTGCCATTTTAATTCTCCCCTCCTGTTGTTACTTTTATCTTTGCATTATCCATAACATCGAATTCATGTGTACGGTTCAAAATTGCGTAATCCCATTCGGATGCTCCGATTAAGGTTGTCACATTTTCTTTATCAGTTCGATATAAAAGAATCATCTTACTAAAAATCCAAGGTATAACATCCATATCTTTATCGTTTGGTGCTTCAAATTCTCTATCAATTGACTTTCTTTCTGTTTGTTGTTGTTCTGTAGTCACAGAATTTAATATATTAAACTTCGCTCTTAATTCCGTCTGTAATTCTTGCTCAACACTCGCCTTCACTATCTTATCTTCAGAAACTGAAGCTTTTTCCGAAAATTTCAGTGCGGTTTCAATCGTGCTAACCTTTTCTATTACTTTTTTACTTGTAGTCGATATAAATCGTTCATCTTTTACTTTTATTTTTCCTCTTCTAGTGACAGTTTCAATTTTTGAAGCATCTGCTCTTATGCAAGTAACCTCAACAGAAAAATAATCATTAACTTCACGCTTTTTTAAATAAAGGCTATCAAAATCTACATCATTAACCCCATCCCAAAGTTTTTTCGAAATTTTAAATATAGATGTTTTAAATATTGCTTTCTTTTCAAAGTTAACTCCGCTAGGAATATACTGATTTAGATCAATAGTTTCTACATTCTCAACAACTTTTAATGAGTCTATTTTGGACCAATCTGTATATAAACTATTAGGTACTTCCTTTTTTCTAATCCTGTCCATCTTATTCGAAATCTGTATATCTCGAACAAAGTTATGTCCATCATGAGTAATACCCTTCCATCCATTCACTTCAAAATACCCATTCGCTCTGCAAGTTGCTTCATTGGGATTGTTATATGGCACATTAACATAAAGGCTTACTACACCATATGGTTCCAGCATATTCCCTTCATAATTCTTGTTATTATCCTTCCATGAACAAGAAAATTCGTAACCATTCGGACCAAAGGCAGATTTGACCCCAACGGCCTGTATTGTTTGTCCTGCTTTAATTGATTGGGGTGCTTTATCCTCTTCACCATTTGTATTCCAGTATCCCCAGTGCAATTGTGATTCCACCAATTCTAAATCTCGATCTGTGTCATTTGTAACGTTTAAACTAAATGTCCATGCCATAGCTTGGTACCTCCGATTAAAATATTTTAATATTCAGAAATCAATTTATATAAAAATAATTCTTATTACCTAATAAAAAATCTAAATGTCATATTTTTTAGTTCTTTATAACTTTTTTTCATTATATTATAGGTCCATAGATTCCGCTATGAGTTTATTCCATTTTTTAGGTTAATTTTTCTTAACCTTTTAACTTCTAATCAGAAATCTACTGATTAAAATGCTAATAAACAAAAGAATCTGCTAGAGAGCTAGCAGATTCTTTTGTTCAACTTATTAATCTAATTGGAAGCGGCAGAAGATCTTCCATACTAGCTCATTCCGATTTGAGACATTTACTTTTTGAAAAATTACCTTTAAATGATCTTGTACCGTGTAGGTTGAAATATCAAGATTATAAGCAATCTCTTTTGTAGGAATCCCTTTAATAACTTCAAATACTACTTCCTTTTCTCTAGGGGTAAGATTATAGGCCGTTATTAAGAAATTGAGCATTTCTCTTGATGATGCTTCATTTATTAATAAAGCAATTTGCTGTTCTTTTTGGCTCGTCAGCAAAAGTGATGCCCGAATAGCGATATAGCCTGTATCTTTGATAGGTACTATTAAAGAAGTATTTGAATTGTAATTGTCAGCAAGTAGTTTTGCGCAGATAGCTTGAATAGGCTTAGGAACTTGAATTTCTGCTAAACTTTCATACTTTCTTAAAATGGATAGCAATTCACAAGCTTTGGTATTACTTGAAAGAATTTTTAACCCTTTATCAAAAATAACAATGCCTTGTTCTCCTTCTACAGCTGGAATTCTCTCCTCAATAATATAATGATGGAACTTCTTTAATGATTCGCCCATAATTGGCATCAGTCTTTTTAAAAGCACTAGATCTTGATCTTTAAATAAAGACTGCTCATTTTTAGCTCTTTTGAAAAGTGTTAAAAAACCATAGCATTGTCCTTGGTAAGTTAATACGGCTCTTACTTCATCACTAAAACCATTGGGCATTAAAACTTCTCTATAGCGAAAGCTTCGACTTGAGGAATCACTTAACCTGCCTATGTTTTGCCCACTGTGCACTAAGAATCCATATTTATTTACATCTTCTGTCGTATATTCCAAATCCATAATTTCCTGATGAATCGCCTCTATTGATTGTTCAGTGACTGCTCCTACAGAAAAAAGTGTATGTGTATCCGTTAATGTACAGCAATACGCATCAAAATTTATATGTGTCCGTAGAGCTTCGATCATCAATTGGCGATATTCGAATGAATTTTTGCTGTGCTTTAAGCAATGGTCAGATTTTTGTTGCCAATATTGTGTTTCCTTCATAAACACCTACCTCCCCCCAGAAATATGGGATAGTTCTTTTTTTCTGAAAGTTTATAATTGAGAATAATTCTTAATTGAATTGTACAGAAGTTCAACAAGGAGGAATACTATTTTGAAGTAAATGTTTACTTTTTATTGTCTTGCTAGCTACTTCCGTTATTAGTGGCTGCTCAGAGAAATCGTCTCAAGCAATTGTGGGTGGTGAGAATTCAGATTAAAGCTACTATTAGTGCCCCTAACTCACCTGCTATTTTTCCAAGCATCCTGTTGGCAGAACAAAAGAGGATATTGAACTTATTACCTGGGAAACAGTAGATACCCTTTTAGCTCAAATACAAAAAACAAGCACAATTTATGGTACTTCCTCTTAATATGGGAGCTAATCTATATGCAAAAAGAGTGCCATTACAACTTATAGGAGGTTTAGCACATCAAACTATTTTCGTACCTAGTCAAGGTGGTCTACCAGATATTTTTATGGAATAGTCCACACAAATACTAGGTGACTTCACTAAACAATCATCAAAATGATTGCTTAAAGATGAAGAAATTGCTCTCAAAATCTTAACGCATAAAAATAAATTGTTTTGGAGGTATTTTAATGAATAGATCTATACATAGCTGGGACAGTCCTTCTGTCAACAATTATCAACAGTCCATTCGACAAAAAATCATAGGCTATGATCTTATTTATGACATGATGGTCAATATACTTCAGAATTTCACTCCTGCAAATAAATTTTTAGTGGTAGGTGCTGGAGGTGGACAGGAATTACTCACTTTAGGCAAATCATTTCCTTCTGCCCATTTCACAGCAGTCGATTCCTCAAAGGAAATGCTGGAGCTGGCTGCTAAACAAATTGAATCGCTACCACATCGACCTACTATTATGTGGGTTGAGAAGGATCTACTATCCTTAAGAGTAAATGAGGTCTTCGATGTAGTTAGTTGTCATTTGGTTTTGCATTTCATAGAAAGCCTTGATCAAAAGAGAACAATGCTTCAAAAGATTGCGGATAGCTTAAAAGAAAATGGAGTGTTATTTATTTCATCGATAAATGCTGATTTAACTTCGCAAACGTTCAAACATGAGCTTTATTATTGGCGAAGCTCCATGCTTCATAACGGAATAGGTGAGGATCATTGGCAACGCTTTGAGCAATCCTTTAGCGTCACAACCCATCCTATTAATCTTGAATTGCTTATTAATTTACTGAAAGAGGCTGGCTTTACAACAATCCTTCCCTATTTTAAAACACATATGATTGACGCTTTAGTCGCTATTAAGGGAGAAACTACTATATGAAAAATGGGAATATCTTAATCATCGGAGGCTATGGTGAAGTGGGAGGGAAAATTGCAAAATTATTGTTGCAAAGCTATCCCAGCAGAATATGGATTGCCGGAAGAAATATAGAAAAGGCTAAGGATTTCTGTGTCCAGCACAAAAACTTAGTAAGACCTCTTCAATTGGATGTGTCAGAAAAAATGCATCCAGAGCAATTAGAAAATGTAGCAATGGTCATTATGTGTCTAGAGCAAAAGGATACTGCATTTGCACAGCTCTGCTTAAATGAAGGGATTATCTATATCGATATTACTGCAAGCTATACCTTTCTTAAAAAGTTAGAGGCACTCCACTCACTAGCGGTACAAAAACATTCTACAGCCATTTTTAGTGTTGGTATGGCTCCAGGATTGACCAACTTAATGGCCATGCATGCTGCAAGGCAATTATCCTCCCTCGAGAAGATGCATATTTCCATCTTACTTGGGGCAGGCGATACACATGGCACTGCGGCAATTCTTTGGATATTACAACAATTAAATAAACCCTTTAGTAGCTACAACAATCAGAAGGTTGCTAATTTTACTAATAAGAGAACCGTGAAATTTAAAAAGATTGGGAAACGAAGTGTGTATCAATTTAATTTCTCTGACCAGCATACATTAACAAAGCATTTCCCTTCTATTCCTATCGTCACAAGATTAGGCTTTGATGTTGAGCCACTCAATAAATTCGTATCCTTTTTACAAAAGAGTAGAATTGCTTACTTATTAAAATTTAACCGTATACAAATCTTGCTCGCTTCACTTATTCAAAAATTTAAAATTGGTTCTGATGTGTGTGGCATACAAATTGAAGCCATTGGGAAAAAACATCATAAAGAAGTAATATTTACATTAGACTTTCTTGATCGCGATGAATCTCTCGTAACAGCGAAAGTAGCAGCATTTATAGCTAAAGAATTTCTTAACAATAAACATCCAGCAGGAGCCTATCATATTGAGGAATTATTTACATTAGACACCTTACAGACTCAATTTGATATGTCCCTTCAATAAAAAAGGCATTTAGCTCTCATCTAAACGGAGAAGCTAAATGCCTTTTGTTTTTTTATAAGACCTTCTCTAAAAAATCCTTTGCACGCTGTGTTGATGGCGCTGAAAAAAACTGTTCTGGAGGAGCATCCTCAATGAGCTTGCCGCCATCAAGGAAAAGAATACGATCAGCAACCTCACGAGCAAAGCCCATCTCATGTGTCACAATCAACATGGTCATCCCAGAATCTGCGAGGTTTTTCATAACAGCCAATACCTCTTTAACCATTTCAGGGTCAAGTGCCGATGTAGGCTCATCAAATAATATAACTTTAGGGTCCATGGCAAGTGCTCGCGCAATAGCAACACGTTGCTTTTGTCCTCCCGATAAACGATTTGGATATTCTAGACGCTTCTCAAACAGACCTACCTTCTTTAGTAACTCTTCTGCTTTGTTGATAGCTGTAGCCTTATCCAAACCCTTCACATTGATTGGCGCATATGTTAAATTTTCAAGCACAGTTTTATGAGGGAAAAGATGAAAATGCTGAAATACCATACCTACTTCTTCACGTATTTTCATTATATTTGTCCCTTTATCTGTCAGGACATCCCCTGCAATCGTTACCTTCCCACTTGTCGGAGTTTCCAATAAATTTAAGCAACGAAGAAATGTCGATTTACCTGATCCTGAAGGTCCGATAATAGCAATTACTTCTTTTTCTTTAACTTCAGTTGATATACCCTTTAGTACTTCATTCTGCCCATAAGATTTGTGTAAATCTTCTATTTTAATCACTTTTTCTCATTCCTTTCTCGATTCGTTTACCAAGGAACGTTAAAACAAGCGTCATAATGTAATAGATTACCCCTGCAAAAAGTAATGGCTCAAGATAACGGTATGTCGAACCTCCTACAATATAGGCACGACGCATAATATCTAATGCACTGATTACTGTCACAACTGCTGTTTCTTTATTTAATGTAATAAATTCATTTACTAAGGATGGTAAAATATTTTTTACTGCTTGCGGAATAATAATATCCTTCATCATTTTTGCATATGGAATACCCAATGCTTGTGCAGCTTCCATTTGTCCTTTATCAACTGCATTGATACCAGCACGGATAATCTCCGAAATATATGCACCTGAATTTAAACCAAAGGCAATAATAGCTGTTGGAATAGGCTCAATTTGGATATCTAGTAATTGCGGTACTGCATAATAAATAATTAGTAATTGTAATACAAGAGGTGTACCGCGGAAAATCGACGTATAGAAATCAGCAAACCAACGTAAAAAATTCACTTTACCAATTTTACATAATGCTAAAAGTATACCTACGATAAAACCAATGATGGATGCACCAATTGCAATTTGAAGTGTAACACCTATCCCTTTTAAAATATAAGGAATAGAGGGAACGATAGCTGTAAAATCTAAATTCACAGCGCTCCCTCCTTTCTTTTTCATCATGATGTAGCTTTGTTTTTTGTACCAAGCACAAATTTAGAAGAGGCTTAAAGGATAATAATGAAAAGCACAAGCGATAGCCCAAAAGTAGAGCTATCGCACGCAATTATTATTCAGCTTTTTCTAACCATTTTTCTTCTAGCTCTTTGATTTTGCCTTCTTCAGCTAGCTCTTTTAAAGCTTTATTAATTTTATCTTTTAAATCGCTTCCTTTTGGAACAGCGATTGCTTTGAAATCTTCAGGCTGTTCTTCTACAGGAAAAGCTTCTAATTGATCATTCGTTTTTAAATAGCCTTTCGCAACGCCACCCTCTAAAATACCTGCGTCTAAACGTTTAGACATCATATCTTGCACAATCTCAGGGATTCGCGTACGTCCTTCTACTGTTACATCAACCTTTTTCGCAATTTCATTACCTAAGTTTTCCTGAATAGATGCAGTTTGTACACCTATTTTTTTACCAGCTAAGTCAGCTTCTTTTTTAATACCGCTATCCTTTTTAACAAGGATTACTTGCTCTGTTTCATTATATTTATCTGAGAAATCTACCACTTTTTCACGCTCTGGATTCGGTGTCATACCAGAAATAACGACATCAATTTTCCCTGCTTGAAGTGCTGGCACTAAACTGTTAAAGTCCATATCTTGCACTTGCATATCAACGCCTATTTTTTCTCCAACTAATTTGATTAGATCAATATCAAATCCAATAATTTCTTCGCCTTTTGCTGCATCCACATATTCAAATGGCGCATAGTCAGCTGATGTACCAACTTTTAATACTTGCTTACCCTCTGTATCCGTAGTAGATCCTGTATCGCTTGCATTATTGTCTTTAGTGCCACATGCTGCAAGTACACCTATTACTAGTACCAGCATCATGATGAATAACTTGTTCTTCATAAACTGTAACTCCTTTTATTTATAATTTATTGTGTATGAGAATACATTTCTCGAATATAGTTGATTGGATATTTATTCATGTTGAAGAATAAAAAATCTATCTGCTAATTAAGATATACTCTTTTGAAATAATAATCAAGATAAACTAAAAAAATTTTAGCTAAATATTATATGCATAATTTTCTGATAAGTCAATTTATTTTTGTTTTCATTCATTTTACATAGTAACTTTACTATTTTCCGTTTTAGCATTATTTATTCCTCCATCATAAAAACAACTTAATTTCAACAGTTCAGAGATAGAGATTATCGCCATCCTTTAAGCTCGCAATATTTAGATTTCATCGCTAGTAGGAATTTTGTATGAATGCCGTAAGTTATCTTGTATAATCCAAATAAATCATTTGAAAGGGATTTTTACGATGAAAAAATTATCGTTATTGCTCGCAATTATTATTGGCTCAGTGCTGATAGCAGGCATTACCTTTTTCTTAACTCAACCTAAGTCGCATGGGCCGCAAGCGATTGAAGGTGTGATGGATTTACGTCATCATTCATTTCACGATAATACGCCTATCAAATTAGATGGGGAGTGGGAATTTATCCCGAATCATTTAGTGGACGGTGAAGCCTTTGATTCCTATCAAAGCTATCTTGTTAATGTCCCTTCAGCTTGGACAAAATATACAATTGATGGGCAACAAATACCTGTATTTGAAAGTGGGACTTATCGTCTCAAGGTTTTAATCGATGATACCGAAGATATTTTAGGAATTAAAACGAGTAACATTCGAATGTCGAACGCATTGTATATTAATGGAAAGCGAGTTGGACATAGTGGAGAGCCAGCTGAGGATAACAGCTATACACCCCACAATACCCCATATACCGCTTATTTTTCGCCTGATAAAAAAGAACTTGAATTAATTGTTCATGTAGCCAATTTTGATTATGCGCCAGGAGGAGGAATTATTAGCTCCATTTTTTTAGGGGATCAATCTAGTATTGCAAAGCTTCGAGAGGGTGCCATATTCTACGATTTAATTACCCTAGCAGGTTTTTTAACAATGTTTATCTACTTTTTTGGCTCATATCTTTATTCAAAATTTGGTATAGAACAGCTTTACTTCTCTATATTTTGTTTCGCAAGTGGGGTTTACACCCTTACTCATGGCGAAAAGTTATTACTAGACTTTATAAATATTTCCTATGCTCCATTTCAGAAAATGCAAATGATCTCTAGTATAGCTGTAGGCCTTTTTATATTGTTGTATTTTTATCGTGCTCTAATAAAACATATGAATCGTTTAGTTGTGAAAGTGTTTTGTGCAATAGGTACCCTTCTAATGCTGGTTGCATTGCTTCCAACATCCATTAATTCACTATTTCAGAATATCAACTCATTGTATGTATTCGCAAATATTGTTTATATCTTCTATGTACAAATTATAGCAATTTACAAACGTGCTACTGGAGTAATGTATTTAACATTAAGCTCTCTAGCCATTTTGCTTTATTTTATCGTTGCTACTTTAAATACAAATATTAATCTTGAACTGAGTGCTCTACCACCATTGTTGCCATTTATTTGCCTGACAATGCTTTCCCTATATATTTCTCATCGTTTTGCAGATTCTTATTTAGAAAAAGGCAAGCTAACGGAGGCACTGATACGTGTAGATAAATTAAAGGATGAGTTTCTCGCTAAAACATCTCATGAATTCCAAACGCCCTTACATGGCATTATAGGCATTTCACAATCTATGCTGAAGGATAATAGTTTACCTATCTCAGCGGACGAACAAAAAGAAAAAGTATCACTTATTTTCAATATTGCAGAACGTCTATCCTATTTAGTCAATGATTTACTTGATTTTTCAAAGCTGAAGGAGAATGAATTAACATTGCGGATGGCATCTGTTGATTTATATGCCATTACACATATGACTGTTGAAGTGCTTTCCTACACGATTAGCAAGAATGTCAAAATTTATAATCATATAGAACGGGGAACCTTTGTCCAAGCTGATGAAAACCGTCTTCGCCAAATTTTATATAATTTAATTCATAACGCAGTGAAGTATACAAATGAAGGAAAAATTGATATAACTTGTTATGAGAAACAGTCATTCCTTGTGATTGAAGTTAAGGATACTGGGTGTGGGATAGCACCAGAAAATTTAAAAACCATTTTTAACCCGTTCCAACAATTCAATTATTCAATCGGTGGCAGTGGATTAGGTTTACATATTACAAAGGAGCTTGTCGAGCGGCAGGGTGGAAAAATATTTGTGGATTCTATTGTCGGACAAGGTACTACCTTTTCATTCAAATTACGAAAAGGTCTGCCGACAAATGAGGAATTACCTTCAATGCCAATCCAAACATACCAGCATCCTTTCCTAACATTCCCACATATTGTTGAAAAAATAGGAAAGAAAAAAATTCTTATTGTGGATGACGATGCTGTTAATTTAAAGGTACTAATAGATATATTGACCCAAGAAAACTATTCCATTATAGCAATTGATAACGGACATCATGTATTTGAGTACCTTACACAACAACCTAGTATTGATTTATTAATTTTAGATATTATGATGCCCTCTATTTCTGGCTATGAGATATGTCAACAGGTTAGACAAAATTACACGTCTACAGAGCTACCTATTCTAATGTTGACTGCGGCGGTTCGACCAGAGGATATGATTGCAGCCTTTCAATCTGGTGCAAATGATTTTTTACATAAACCTTTAGATGCTACCGAGCTAAAGACTAGGGTTCGCAATCTTCTTTTATTGAAGGAGTCTGCAGAAACAGCTGTGAAAATGGAGACCGCGTTTTTACAAGCACAAATTAAACCTCATTTTATTTATAATGTCTTAAATTCCATTCTGTCCCTAAGCTATTTAGACTTAGATAAATCACGGGCAATGATTACAGATTTTGCTACATTTTTACGTAATAGCTTTGCCTTTGAAAATGCCAACAGTCTTGTCCCTTTGGAAAAGGAGCTTAGTCTTATTGAGGCCTATGTAAATATTCATCGCACTAGATATCCTGAGCAATTAGAATTTAATATTTGCATGGATGAGCCTATCCAATGTCTTATTCCTCCTTTACTGCTTCAGCCTTTAGTTGAGAATGCCCTTCTTCATGGTTTGAAAGTCAGAAAAGAGCTTAGCGAGCTACAATTAGTTATAAGGCAGGAAGAGCATATGGTGATTTTCCAACTGATTGACAACGGCATTGGGATATCTTCAGAGCTTTTAAGACAAATTCAAAATGGTGAAAAAACAGCTAGTCAAGGCATTGGTATTTTAAATATTTCCAAACGATTAAAAAAATTCGACAACGCTACTATCCATTTTGATAGCCACGAAAACAAAGGAACGACTGTTGAAATAAGATTTCCAATAATTACTTTATAGAGGATGTGAGCAGCTTGTTAAAAGCAGTTATTATAGATGATGAAATTTTAGCCATTCGTTTATTAGAATCCATGCTAAAGGCAAGTGACTCTATTGAGATTATTGGAACCTTCCAGAATCCAAAAGATGGTTTAGTAAATATCGGCATGTTAAAACCTGATATTTTGTTTTTAGACATTGAAATGACTGAAATGACTGGTCTTGAATTTGCTTCTAAAATAGAAGATGTCTCAAGCTATATAGATATTGTCTTTGTTACAGCTTATGAAAATTATGCGTTAGAGGCCTTTAATGTTCAGGCTATAGATTATATTTTAAAGCCAATTGACCACACCCGACTCTTAAAAACAATTGATAGGCTACTTGAACGAAGGCAGCAAAAAAAGCTGATACAACCAATTGATCATGCTTCTGTAAATGAAGGGACCAAAATTATTCATACATTACACTTCCATATACACTCAGGAAAAGTTTCAATTGGTGATACTGTATTAACTTTATCAACAAAAGAATTTCAAATTTTGTTCTTTTTAGCACAGCATTGCAATCAAGCTTTTCCAGCTGTCGAGCTGTACCGACTTATTTGGGACGAGGATAGCTTTGGACAAACACAAGCCTTACGAGTTCATATCAGCAATTTAAGAAAGAAACTCGAAGCAATTCCAGGACACACAGCTAAAATTTCTATGGTAAGAGGCTCTGGCTATCAATTAATTTTTCAAGCTGAATAATTTAAAAGGGAAGTTGATTAAACCGAGCAACTTCCCTTTTCCTCTTGAATTGCCCAATGATTACTGATTAGAATCCACTGCTCTCTCATCTAGTTCAAAAATTTTATCCCCTTGGAACAATCAATTCATCAATTTTACAATTCTATTTTTCATTTTTTTTGCACTAAAAAGACTGTTTGCTTTAGGGCAAACAGTCCTCCTTCTATTTTATCGTATGTTCTTCAGGGAACAATTTTGACTTTAATTCATCTTCACCAGAGCCCTTGGCTAGTGGAACGCGAGAACGATAGGCTGCACGACAAATTAAATGCCCTGCAACGGGTGCTGTCACAAAGACGAAAAGAATACCTAAAATGAGCCGTACACTAACAAAACCATCATGTACCCAAAAATAGATAAACGCTCCTAACAAACAGGTTAAAACTGATAATGTAGAGCTTTTCGTAGCAGCATGTGATCGTGTATAGACATCTGGTAGGCGAATCATTCCAAATGCGCTAATAACACTCACAATGGAACCTATAAGAATAAGGATAACTGCTGCCCATTCAATCATTTGATTTACGTTCAACAATCACACCTCTTTCTATATATTTTGTAAATGCAATCGTTCCGATAAACGCTAAAATGCCCAAAATAAGAATAGCTTCTAAATATGCTTTAGTCTTCAATATTATAGAGACAATCGCAATAGCTGATAATAAATTAACTCCAATTGTATCGAGAGCTATCGCTCGATCAGGCAGTGACGGACCACGGATAACACGATATAACGACAGCGCAATGGAAATACTGAAGAAAGCAAGTGCAAGAAGTAATATATTGTTAATCATTAGCGTGTCACCTCCATTATTGCTTGTTCGAATTTTCCAATTGATCGTATAACTGCATCCTTTGACTGTTCGATGTCCATAGCATGGATATAAAAGACATCTCCCTCTTCCGATACCTCCATGACGACAGAGCCAGGTGTTAATGTTAACAATAAGGCAAGAGCTGTAATCTCCCAATCACCCTTTAATACAGTTTTATATGTGAAAATACCAGGTGTAATATTTAGCTTAGGCGTAGTGATTTGTCTTAATACACTATAGCTTGATAAAAATAGCTCCCAGTTAAACAGCCATAATAACTTGATAATGGAAAAGACTCTCCGCATGTAAAATTGAGTACCATAAAAGCGATGCATCGCATATAGAATACCCATACCTACTACAAAACCCATTAGAAATGTCGAAAATTGTGGTGTCACTTCATCCTTTAGAAGTAACCAAAGTGTTGCGATAAATAAATTTAAAATAAACTGCATCGCCATTATTTATTCACCTCACCTTGCCATTGTTCGCCATCTAAAACTGCATCGATATAGATAGATGGTGTATAAAGTGTTTCAGCTGCATCTGTGACAAATGGTGCCAGTTTTTCTGCCCCAATCCCTAATCCAAATGTGCAAACAGCCAGTAATGTTAAAGGCAACAATATACGTTTAGGTAAAGGTTTTTCATCCTCTAAGCTAATAATGGTTTCGCCGAAAAAGGAAGAAAGAAATATCCTTAACAATGAATATAAAACAATTAAACTAGAGAAAAACCCTAGACCTAATAGAACGAAATGGCCACCTTCTATCGCACCTTGTCCAATTAAAACCTTTCCTAAAAAACCACTCAGTGGGGGTATACCAGCTAGTGAACACATTGCTATAAAGAACAACCATCCAAAAATGGGGTAGTTACGAATAAGTCCACTCATCTTATCAATTACTGTTTCCCCAGTGAGATATATCATCATGCCAACAGCTAAGAACAACATAGCCTTAGCTATCATATCGTGCATTAAATAGTAGATAACACCTTGTAAGGCTGACTCTGTGCCTACAGCTAGCCCAATTATTATAAAACCAACACCAATTAGTACATTGTAAGAGGCTATTGTTCTAACATCACGACCTGAAAGTGCACCGATACAGCCTGCTATAATTGTGAGTCCAGCCATGATGCCAAGAGCTGTGTGTGTGACTTCAGGATTGTTAGGGAACAGCAATGTAAAGGAACGTACAAGTGCATACATCCCTACCTTTGTTAATAAAGCAGCAAATAAAGCAGCAATGGCAGTTGGTGGTACACTATACGAGCCTGGCAACCAGAAGAATAATAAAAGCCCAGCCTTCAAGCTAAAGACGATTAAGAAAATAAGCGCTACTGTTGTAATAAGAGGATTAGCTCCTGCCTCCATTACACGAACTGAAATATGTGCCATATTTAATGTGCCTACCGTTCCATACAGAAAAGCTAGTGCCACTAAGAAAATCCAAGAGGCAACAATGTTGATGAGCACATATTTCAATGCTTCACGTAGCTGAATTTTTTCGCCACCTAAGCTAATCAATGCATAGGAAGCGAGCAACATTACTTCAAAACACACAAATAAGTTAAAAATATCGCCCGTCAAAAATGAGCCATTGACACCTGCTATCATCAGCAAGGTAAATGGATAAAAATACATTTTTTCATATCTTAGCTCCATTGTAAAAATTGCATATAGCATACAAATGAGGGCTACAATATTTGCAACTAACACTAATAGTGTCGCAAATGAATCGGCTACAAATGAGATTCCAAATGGTGGTGCCCATCCACTAAAATCAATGCGCATCACTCCCTGTTCTTGAATCTCTACTAATAAAATGACGCTAATGATAATAATAAAGCTCAATGTCAATAAGCTGATGATACGTTGTAGCGTCACATGCTCTTTTAAAAACACCAGTAAAATAGCCGTAATTACTGGTACAATTAATGGTAAAACAATCATATTACTCATCAGGCGTACCTCTCAATTCATCAAAATTCCCTGAACCATTTGTTTTGTACGCGCGATACCCTAAAACGAGAACAAAAGCAGTGACAGCAAAGCTAATCACAATCGCTGTTAATATTAATGCTTGAGGTAATGCATCTGTATATGGTCCCTCTGATTCTCCTAATAACGGGACATCCCCTTTTTTTAAACCTCCCATAGTCAAAATCAGTAAGTGGGCAGCATGAGATAAAACAGCGGTGCCTAAAATAACACGCAATAACTGCTTCGAGAGGATTAAGTACGTCGCAACAGCTACTAATATACCTACTAAAACAAGTATTAAAGACTCCATTGGCTACTCATCCTCACTTATACTTAAAATAATTGTTACAACAACCCCCACCACTGTTAAAGCCACACCTGCTTCAAAAATAGTGACAGTTGAAAAGCCCATTTTCCCAAAGATAGGAACATCTATATACGTATGTGCTTGTGTTAAAAATGGGACATCAAAAAACAACGAACCTATTGCTGTTCCAGTTGCTAGCAATACACCAAGAGCTGCAACTTTTTTGAAGTCGAAAGGCATCCCTTTATGAACAGTTTCAATATCATAGGCTAGATATAACAAAACAATGCCTGAGGCTAACACCAGACCACCTATAAAGCCACCACCAGGAGCATGATGCCCAGCAAAGAATAAATACACGCCGAGTGTTAAAATAATGAACACAACGGCTTTGGTGACGGTTCTTAAAATCACATCATTAATTTTCATGATCTGCTTCCTCCTTTCGTGGCTTAAGCTTTGTCAGAGCATAGACCCCTAAGCCAGCAATTAGAAGAACAACAACCTCTAGCATCGTATCAAAAGCACGGAAATCCCCTAGTATTGTATTAACGATGTTGGAACCGCCAGCCAATTCATAGGCATCATTGAAGTAAGTAGCCACTGGTTCAAAGCGATCATAGTGTACGACGGCTAAACCAACAATAGTTACGGTTGCACCAACAAAAATAGAAATTAATGCTTTTGACCATTGAACCCTTTTACGTGGTAGCTCTGGCATTAAATCTGGCAAATATTTAAAACATAAAAGGAATAAAGCTGTTGTGACCGATTCAACAACTAGTTGTGTTAAAGCTAGGTCTGGTGCACGGAAAATAACAAAGAAGAAGGCAATAGAATAGCCTAGTACACCATTTAGCAACATGGCTGTCACCCGACCCTTTGCGAAAATCATCCAAACAGCAGCAAAAATCATGACAAACACAAGGATTAACTCGTAGGATTCTATAGCGGAATCTTTGTCAAAATTAAAGGTCATGGCATCTGACCAAACAAAATAACCAGCGATAAGTGCAACAAAAAATACATATATATAGACAAAATAATGTGTTAAATTACCTGTCATATATTTATTGGTAAGCTTCTGTGAGCCATTTTCACTCATCTCTATCATTCGATTGTAATACGTATTAAACGTATACTTTTGTGAAAATAGACGATAAAGTGGCTTCCAGCTTTTTAATGTTTTAAATAAGATAATTCCAATAATAATGACACCTACTGTCATCAATAACTCTGCATTGATGCCATGCCATGCATGAATATGTGGTGTTAACTCACTTGTAGTTGGGAATGTTGGATAAATACTAGCCATAGCAGGCTCTAAAATATAATGACCTAATATATTAGGGAAGAAAAAGATACCAACTACCAACAAGCATAAAATAATTGGCGATATTAACATGCCAAGTGGAGCCTCGTGTGGTTTTTTATCAATCTTCTCTGGCTGTAGTTTACCCAAAAATGTACGACTAATTAAAATCAAACTATAGACAAAGGTAAAGATACTTGCCACCCATGCTACTGTAGGAAAAAACAGCCCTATATCAGCAATAGAGAATGCTTCTACATCACGAATAGCCAATACTGCTGCAAAAAACATTTCCTTACTTAAAAAGCCATTAAATGGTGGCAATCCTGCCATTGAGAAGCTACCTATCACTGCGATTGTAAAAGTGATAGGCATGAAAGACATTAAGCCACCTAAACGACGAATATCACGAGTACCTACTTCATGATCGACAATTCCAACCATCATGAATAAAGCTCCTTTAAAGGTCGAATGATTCACAAGGTGGAATAGCGCTGCAAAGCTTGCTTGAGTGTAAAGAATTGAGTTTTCCTCATAGCCATAATAATGACCAACAGACCCAAGACCAAAGAGACTCATAATTAAACCAAGCTGACTCACTGTTGAAAAGGCTAATAATGCTTTTAAATCCGTCTGACGGACAGCATTAAATGAGCCCCAGAATAATGTAACAAGGCCGATAACACTAACTAGCCAGAACCATACTGCCTCTCCTCCAAAAACTGGTGAAAAACGAGCAACTAAATAAATACCTGCCTTCACCATTGTTGCGGAATGTAAGTAAGCACTAACTGGTGTTGGGGCCTCCATAGCATCAGGCAACCAAATGTGGAATGGAAATTGTGCAGATTTTGTAAAGGCCCCTAATAAAATTAGAATAAGGGCTGGCGTAAATAAGGCATGATCTCGTATAACCTCTACATTAGCTACAATTTCACGAATACTAAATGTATGAGAAGCCACATAGAGCATTAAGAAACCCGCAAGCATTGAGAGTCCGCCAAAGACTGTAATCATCATCGCTTTTTTAGCTCCTGCGCGAGAAGCCTTTCTATGATGCCAAAATGCGATTAATAGGAATGATGACACACTTGTTAATTCCCAAAATGTGTATAATACCATTAGGTTATCTGAAAAAACAACGCCAAGCATAGCGCCCATGAATAGTAATAAATAGCAGTAAAAATGATGAAGAGATTCTTTCGTTGATAAATAAAAAATAGAATATAAAATGACTAAACTACCTACACCTGTAATCAGCAGACCAAAAATCATACTGAGTCCATCTAGGTAAGTTGTGAAATTTATATTAAAAGAGGGAATCCACTCATATGTATGAATAACGGTTTTACCCTCGGCTAATTGAGGAATATAGCGAGCGAGTAAAAGAAACAAGATGAATGGAACAGATAAAACAAACCAGCCAAGATGTGTGACACGCCTTAGTCGCCTGTAAAGCAATGGAATTAGAGCAGCACAAACAAATGGCAAAAGTATCGCAATGAGAACTGTGACCAAATGAAAACCTCCTACTATCTAAATCATCTAGCAAATTTTTGTGGTGATGGGCATGTAAAGTGCTAAGACTTTAGAAATTTGTTCAAGCTAAGTAACATATTAGATGTATTCTTGAAATTATTTAATGGAATATGGTGGGGTGTTAAAGTGCTTAATTGTTTATTAAAAAGGTTATTTTAGTTATTTAGTCACTTCTAACCCGATGCAAGCCTAAATAACTTGTGGAAAATCAGATAATTTATACAGTTACAATTCAGTTAATATCAGCATGATGAAGACACTTGACTATCTATTTAACTCACTGCATAATAGTGTGGCATATGAAAGCAAAGTAGCATAGATGCACAGAATGCATAAATTAAATAATCTCTAATTATCGATTTAGGCTTAATCCTTCAAGGGTTTTCCAATACATTTTCGTTAACTTTTATACATTTTTAAGTATACAATATAAATGAGCATAATGCACTGTAACAGCATCGATTTTAGCTGTTTTAGGATAATTTTTTCAAAATCAACAGTGAAATTAACAAAATACCAACAGATAAGAGGTGTACATTTTTTATGAAGCATGTAAAAGGGCGTTTGGATGAAAGTATATTAGTTTGTGTTTACTACGGCTTAAATGGCGAACGTTTGATTCGTCGTGGTCATAAGATGGCCACAATGCTTGATTGCCCACTCTATATTCTTTCAGTCGATTCGCAACCCCTTGATGCATTTGACGCAGAGAAATCTAGTTATATAGAGCAATGGAAAAAGTTATCAGATGAACTTGAGGTTGAAAAATTTATTTTGCAAGATAATGAAAAACGCCCCATACAAAAGGTTATTGCAGAGGTCGCAAAGAATTATAGTATTTCGCAAATAATCGTAGGGCAAAGCGCACAAAGCCGTTGGGAGGAAATCACTAAAGGCTCGTTCTTAAACGTACTGTTAAAGGAAGTTCCTTTTGTTGATTTTCATATCGTAGCTGTTCAACGCCCAACCGATGATGATGCAAATGAAACATATGAAAAAGGAGTACGTGCTTACTTAATTAAAGAACAGGAGAACTTTAAAGTAGCATTTACATGTCCTAAGTATGTATCGATTGAAGGTATATTCTTTAAAGAAATTGGCACAGATTTTGACAACGGCATCTTTAAATTTACTTACAACGATAAAATGTATGAAGTTCATATTTCAGAGGGCTATGTAATTGATCAGGAAAAATTGCCAGCAGAATTTTTAGCTCCATTAAGACAATAAAAAAACGCGTAGATACGCGTTTTTTTTATTAGACAGCAGCTGAAGCAGGTTTATCTTTCGGTAAGAAGAAGGCAACTAGTAATAATAAAGGTAATAATGAAACAACAATCATTGTAAAATCAATGCCTTTATGATCCATTAAAACGCCGATAACCATTGCCCCTATTGCGCCCATACCAAAAGCAAATCCTGTTGTTAAACCAGCCATTGTGCCAATTTTTGTTGGGACTAACTCTTGCGCATAGACCACTGTTACGGAGAAGCTAATCATAATCAACGTACCAATAATAATCAAAAATATCATAGCCGCCCATAATGGTACATATGGCAATGCTAAACAAAATGGCATAGGGCCAACTACAGAAAGGATAATAACATTTTTCCTACCAATACGGTCTGATAAAGAGCCTCCGAAAAAGGTACCTACTACACCAAATGCCATGAAGGTGAAGATTAATATTTGCCCTAGTCGAAGGCTGACTTCATAGTGATCCATTAGATAAAACACATAAAAACTTGTTATATTTGTTGTATAAAATGATCGTGCAAAAATAATTGTAAATAATAATGTTAATGCGATTCCAACTTGTTTTTTTGTTAATGGAGGCAATGTTGAAACGAGTACACGCTTTTTCTTGGTTGTACGCTCCTGCTCCAATTGTTTTTTATACCATGTAGCAATTTTACTTAATAAAAGGATACCAAACGTTGCAATGACTAATATGATCGCAGCCCCACGTTGCCCTAGAATATCAAAGATGTAAGCACTAATTAATGGTGCTAGTGCTTGCCCTGAATTTCCCCCCACTTGATAAATTGACTGTGCAAGTCCTCGTTTAGATCCAGCTGCCATAAAGGAAACTCTCGATCCCTCAGGGTGAAAAATAGCTGACCCGAAGCCTATAAATAATACCGCAATAATAATAATCCAATACTGCGTTGTGAACGCTATAATAGCAATCCCTATAAATGAACTAATCATACCGATAGGTAAAGCATAAGGCATTGGTTTTTTATCACTGATAAAGCCTACCGCAGGCTGCAATGCAGAAGCAAATATGTTTAATACAAAAGAAATCATTCCAATTTGTGTAAAGGTCAATCCTAATTCACTCTTAAATATCGGAAACATCGCTGGGATAACAGCTTGCATCGTATCATTTATTAGGTGAGCAACACCGATTGCAATCATTATTGGATAGATTGGATTGGTTACATTTAATTGTTTATTCATGTTGCCACCTCACTCTTATTTTGTTTAAACATGATTGTCGCATACTATCGACCATTTTGCACAAGCTATAGTTCGACAGCTGTAAAAGGAGTTGATATATGCATGGAAAGCTTTATTCATGCTCACTTTTGGGAAATGATTCTACGAACAACACTTTCGTTTTTTGCCTTACTAATTCTGGCACGTCTACTTGGTAAAAAACAATTAGGCCAGTTAACGTTTTTCCATTACATTACAGGTATTACATTTGGGTCGATCGCTTCAGAAATTGCCTCTCAGGAAGAAACACCATTTTTAGATGGTATGATTTCCCTCGTTTGGTGGAGTGCTTTAACGTATTTGATGACCGTTATTACGATTAAATCTAAAAAAGCTCGCGTTCTCATTGATGATAAACCAACAATTGTTATTCAAAAGGGTCTTATTTTAGAATCAGCACTACAAAAAAACCGTCTTCATCTAGATGAGCTTACAATGATGTTACGTGAACAAGCCATTTTCTCCGTACAGGACGTTGAGTATGCTTTACTAGAAACGAATGGAAAGCTCAGTGTGCTACAAAAAACCTCTGAACAAGTGGCTACAAAGCAGGATGTTAAAGCCGATGTATCACCACCTACCTACCTTCCTACAGAAGTTATTTCTGATGGTCAACTTATTACCGAGAATATTGTTGAACTTGAGCTGACAGAAGACTGGGTAATAAAGAAATTGAAAAAGCAAAATGTGCATTCTGTAGAAGAAGTTTATTTTGCTCAAGTCCAAACAAATGGTTCCTTGTACATCAGCTTAAAAGATAAAGCGAGACATTCAAGCCCTTAATTGCTTGTCTAGTCTCGTTTTTTTGTTAATCAATTTTGACAATATCTAAGGGCGTAATAATACCGAGTAATCTTTGATGTGGTTGACCATGCTCCGTTATTAATAATGCCTCAAAGCGTCTCCCTCTTTCGACTCCTTGTTTAAATATTTCCTCAGCCTCATAGATGGATATCGTTCTACTGACAAATTTGTAATTCACTCTATTTTTCTCATGCAATAAGATATCATGCAGTGTTGGTATTCTTTTCGGTAAATGATCACCACCCATCTTTGACGCAAGCCAATTTGTGATTCCTACTGTTGTGATGAGCCCCTTAAACTGCTTATTATAATAAACAGGAAATTGTGTATATTTGCGCTGACGTATCACTTTTAAAACATGTTTTAAAGAATCATTTTCTTGAAAAATCAATACTCTTTTACGGAACATTTGCCCCACAAGCGTTGGCTTAGCAAGGGTAGCATCTATGTATTCAATTCGTTCTACAACATCAGTATGTGGTTCTGCAATCACATAATGTAATGATGTACGATGATGCACAATCGCATTTCGTAAGTCTGCATATGAGCGGAGATCATCTTCATATTTCTTCACCAAGACATCCTTTTTCTTTGCTTGATCAATCAGCCGATAAAAAGGCATAAAATCCTTCGCACCTACAATATCTCTCAGTCTATGATCTATTCGATTAAACGCTGTCAGGAAACGATCGGAATTTTCAGTTCCCACTTTTCATGTCCCTTCTTTCTATAGTAGTCTATATATTTTCCGAGTTATTTGACAAATTTCGAGTTACACACCCATTATATTCCTAAGTTATAGAGATTCCAAGAAAGGAGTTTTACAATCCCTCTTGAAAGTGACGTTACGTCATTTTATATAATGTCATTAACAGAGAGGAGGAGTGATTACCTTGCTTACGATTCACAATGTATCAAAACAAACTGGCATTTCTGTTCGAACGTTACGTTACTATGAGGAGATCGGCTTGTTACTTCCTATAGCAAAGACTGAGGGGGGACATAGGATTTACGGAGAGAACGAGCTCAAAACGTTACAACAGATTGTATTTTTAAAGGCATTGGGCTTCAAGTTGAAAGAAATTCAGACACTTATCAATAATTCATGGAACTGGGAAGCAAGTTTAGACCATCAGTTAGCTTTTGTAGCAGAAGAGCAAAAGAAACTACAGCAAATGAAGAACACTATTCTTGGATTAAAGAATGCTTCGTCTATCGAAGGTGGGTTGACAGAGTCCCTTATCCAAAAGTACATTAAGCTTTCAAATCAAGAACGAGATAATAAGCAAGCCTTCCGCCAGCAGATTTTCGCAGCTACAGAAATGGAACTACTTAGAAAATTACCCAATTTAAATAAAAATGATCCTAATTCTTTAGAGTGGATTGGTTTATTAGGTCAATTAAAGCAGCTTCATAAGGAAAGTCCTGAAGCCGATTCCGTTCAGTTTATTATTAAACGAATGATGGAAAAAGCCGAGGTAGAATATAACGGAAATGATGAATTTTTAGAGAAGATGTGGACCATAAGAAAATCTACTTATAAATCCGAACAAATTGGATTATATCCTTTAGAGGAAGAATTTCTACATTTTATAGAGCAGGCTTTTCATGTTTATGAAACAAAAAAACAGGCGTTAGGAAAATCACAATCATGAACATAGAAATGTTGCTACTGATTGGTACTTTAGCTTTGTTAGACATGTTTAGTCCTTCTATAATTGGCGTATCCGTCTATGTATTGCTTGTGGCTAAAAAACAGCAGATCCGCCTTTTATTAACCTATTTAATGACTGTTGGGTTGTTTTACTTTAGTACTGGGATTTTTTTAATGTTAGGTCTAGGTGTCATATTCAACCCTATTTCTAATTTGCTAGATAGTTACTCAGCTCGATTAATCATGACCATGGTAGGGGGAATTTTATTTATTGGCAGTTGGTTAGTTCCAAAAAGAAAGGCAAATGGATCCCCTAAACCAAAATCTTTACATGTGAGCTCTATGGTAGCTTTAGGTTTCACAACTTCTATTTTAGAAGTTGCAACTGCTCTTCCTTATTTCGCGGCAATAGGTATTTTAACGAGTAATCAAATAGTGTTTTATGAATGGTTACCTTTATTGGCAGGATACAATTTAGTAATGATTGCACCAGGGATCATCCTACTATGCTTTCATCTATTATTCCGCCGATTTATGAATAAACCTTTAAGAAAAATTCAAACGCTTTTTGATCAAAGAACAAGCTCGACACTTTCTTGGATGATGTTCTTTGTAGGATTGATTTTGCTTATAAATGGTAGGATGATTTAAAATAAAAAACGGTAAAAATCCATTTTTACCGTTTTCTCTTCAGATTTTTGTCATAGACGCATTTCTTTTCATCATCACGATACCAATGCCGATGCAGATAATTGTCAATGCTAGCGTAATGACTAAGCTCCACCAGTAATCTGATATCTCTATTGTTCCTCGAAATTTTGCAATTCCGTAGCTTGCTAGTTTCCACGGTGATATTGTCCAAAAGATTCCTATAATCATATCGATAATTTGCCCAACAAAGATCACTGTAAAGGCACATGTTGTAGCAATAACTGTTTTAAAGCTGGCACTCATCATTAACGTAACAGCTATCACAAATAGCAACCAAATATAGTACGTAGAAAAGCTTACTAACAGTGCACCTATATCCAACGTTCCATATAAAATAGTTGTATAATAGACACTTGCACCAAACCCAGCTAAAATACTAACAAAACAAATGGTGCTCATAACAACAAATTTACTCAAAAAATATGCGCCAAATGAAATAGGCCGAGCATATAGTAATGTTGCCATACCATTAGCACGTTCCTTACTAATAGCTCCTACAAACGAAGCCATCATCACCAATAAGCCAATTGTTTGAAATTGCCCGATAGATGCTTGAATTAAATCCAGTGGCATTAATTCTGGCATCAACATTTCAAAGCCCTCTGGAACATTCCCAACAGCCTTTAAAATATCCATCATATAATAGTTTGTTAGTGGATCACTCATTCCAAGCAAAGCAAACACTAGAGGAATCCATAGAAACTTCCAACTCCGCCATGCTTCTCTAAATTCCTTTTGAAGAAGTACATTGAATCCTCTCATGCCTTTTTCGCCACCTTCATGAAAATTTCTTCCAAAGATGCTGTCTGTCGCTCTACCTTTCTAATTGTATAAGGACATTCACTTAACCGTTGAAGCAACATTTTCATCGTCGGCTCTTCATTCACGATCTCAATATACACATTACAACCTATTACATGATTAAATGGATTTGCAAAAAGCTTAGCCTCTTCTTCACTGCCAAATTCAATGACATAATTTTGCTCATCATAACGTTGCCGTACTTCACGTAATGTTCCCTGCTCTACTAGTTTCCCATTTTGCAAAAATAATAGTTGATCTGTCATTTCTTCAGCATCATTTAAAATATGCGTTGAGTATAAAATAGTCGTCTCTTGCTGTAGTCCTTTTAATAAATCAAGTACTTCTCTACGACCAACTGGATCTAATGCTGAAACAGGTTCGTCTAATAGCAGTAATTTAGGCTTATGCACTATTGCTTGGGAAATACCAAGTCGCTGCTTCATTCCACCTGAAAAAGAGGCTATTTTTTTATGTTGTACGTCCCCTAACCCTACAAATTCTAAGGTTTTTTGTGCTTCTAATTTAGCTTTTTTGGCTGCTACACCATTCAACTTTGCAGCCATTTCTGTAAACTCTAACGCAGTTAGCCAAGGATGAAATTGTGGATATTGGGGTAAAAAACCTATATTCGCACGTAAATCATTACCTAGCATCTTTACATTTCCAGCAGTCGGTCTTAAAAGCCCCGTTAACATAGATAAAGTGGTTGTCTTGCCAGCTCCATTTGGACCAATTAAAGCCGTAGAGGTTTTTTCCTCTAAGTTGAAATGAATGGCATCTACAACTTTGTGCTCTGCAAATTGCTTGGTCAAACCTATAACTTGAAGTAAAGTTGTCATGACTGCTTTCTCCCCACTATAAAGTACGCAATTGACCCTAATAGATTAGCAAAAAGAATTATAAACACCCAAAGAATTTTAGGGCCATTTGTTGCATGAATTTTTCGTAAATCAATAAGTGCTACGATCATCAAAATAATTTGAACGATGATGAGCGGTGCTATAACTGCCCATGGAACTTTTGCTAATTCCTCCATCATACAGATCACCTCATTATTTGTTATATACTAACTATAACAAATTTGTTCTAATATGTATAGAACAATCTATCTCTTACATCATAAAAAAAGATGTACCTTAATTAGTACATCTTCTCAATTATTTATAAAGTTTTTGCAGAGCATCTTCCATTTTAGGGCGTATAGTTACCACTGGACGAGCTTTTTTGACAGCTGCCTGTGCTGCTTCTAATGAATCAGCTATTCCCAACTCCATTAATATAGCGGTAGCTGCAACCCCTGCACGTCCACCACCACTTCCACAGTGAACATATATTTTCTGCCCTGTCTCAAAGGCTTTAGCAGCTTCTTGCGCGACTTGTTGGATGGATGATGCTACCTCACTATCTTCATCTGCTATAGGCATATGTTTATAAGAATAAGGAACTGTCTCCTGGTCTTGAGGGGATAGCCCTTGAACACGAACATCTATCACAACATCAATGGATTCTTGTGTAAATGCAGCCTCTGCATCTTTTGCACCGCCAAAGAACAGTTGATCCTTTACTAAAACATCGTAGTCTTTCCCCATATTCTCCACGCCTCACATGTTTATTTTAGTAAATGCTTAATATCCTCATAATATGGTAGAGCCGTTAAAGCACCTGCTTTTGTTGCGGCAAACGCTCCTAATTTGTTGCCAAAGCTTGTACAACGCACTAGTTCTTCTTTTGTTGTAGGTAAACCATTGTAATGGACATCACGTAGGACACCTGCCATAAATGCATCTCCCGCACCTGTTGTATCCACAGGCACTACTTTCTCAGTCGGTACATGTATAACTTCACCATTAAGGACTGCATAAGTCCCGTTTTCTCCTACGGTAATTAAAATAATAGGCACTAAATAGCTATTTAATTGCTCGATACCTTCTTCTAAGCTACTTGTCTCTGTCAGGAAGAATAGCTCATCATCCGTCACCTTTAAAATATCGACATCCTCAAAAAATGATGTAATCGTATCTCGACAAATTTCTTCACTGCTCCAACGTAAAGGACGAATATTTGCATCCATTGCAATAATCGCACCCTTGTCCTTAGCCATTTCTACTGCAGCTCGTGTTGTAGCAAGAGCTGTTGGATGGAACATTGTGCCTGAACACACCGTTAAAGCAGAGGCATGCTTAAAAGCTGCTTCATTTAGCTGTGATGGTTCAACTTGTAAATCAGGTGTTTCATCAACATAATCCTTAAAAATTCGCTCACATGCTTCTGTTAGATGCACATATACACCACTTACTCGTTTTGCTGGATCAAATACGGCATAATCCAGTTTCACACCCTCTTGGGCAAGCCCATCTCGCACAAATTGTGAGCCCTCGTCATCCCCCGTAATTGTAATCAATGCGGAAGGTGCACCAATGCGGCTAATACCCGCTGCAACATTAACCGTTGCGCCACCCATATATTTAGTAAATGATGTGTTTGTTACATCATCAGCAATATAGTCAATAAAAGCATCTCCATAGACTAATATAAAATCCTTCTCTTGCTTTGTCATGATAGTCCTCCTGAAAGTCTAGTCATTATAGATTAACACGAAAATTGTCATTCTATAAAGGTTTTTACTTTTGGCATTTCTTTATGAGAGGATGGATAACTTGAGTCATCCCCTATCTTTGTTATACTTGCCTATAGAAAGGTAGGGATTATCAAAATGAGTATTACAATTCGACAAGCGCAACCACAAGATGCCCATGCCGTTGTGCCTTTAATTATCGACGCCATTGGCGATATTGCTAATCGCTTAACTGGTGAGCAATCAACGGAGGCTGTTATGCAGGAGCTGACTGTTCTTTTTCACCAAGAAGACAATCGACATTCTTATTTAAATACTTTTGTTGCTACTGAAAATGAACAGATTTTGGGGATTCTCGTTTATTATCACGGCGAACAAGCCGTTCACATGGACGCTAACCTTGTTAAATGGCTTGAAGCAAAAAATGCGCCATCCATTGTTATTGACCAAGAAGCCCATGAAGATGAGGCTTACATTGATACAGTTTGTGTTGCACCAGCTGCACGTGGTAAAGGAATCGGAACATTGCTATTACAATTTGCCGAAGAGCTGACAAAGCAACGCGGCTATACAAAATTATCATTAAATGTTGAAACCCAAAAAGAAGAAGCGCGCCGTCTTTATGAACGACTAGGCTTTGTTATTACGGAGCCTTGGTCAATTATTGATGAGCCTTTTCATCATATGGTTAAACAGTTTTAGGAAGTGAATAACTAATATATGAAAAACAATTTGATTTACCCTCTTTTGATTGTTATTGCATCTAGTAGTTACGGGATATTGTCGACTATTGTCAAAGTAGCTATGCAGCATGGCTTTACATCAGCGGAGGCTGTATCAAGCCAGTATATTATTGGCTTTTTACTCGTAATATCCATCTTTATTTTTACTGACAGAAAATTACCAAGACCGTCCAAGAAGGGCTTACTTATTTTAATATGTGCAGGAATTTTTACAGGGACAACAGGTATCGTATACGGAGAATCTTTAAAGTATCTTCCTGCTTCTCTTGCAGTAGTCATGCTATTCCAATTTACATGGATTGGTCTACTGATTGATTGTGCCCTCCATAAAAGATTACCAAGTAGACCTGAAGTAATTTCGATCGTGATCTTATTTATCGGAACGATTCTAGCTGCAGGTGTATTAAATGTAGATTTAAGTGACATTCCTATTCAAGGATGGCTATTCGGTTTTACAGCAGCCGTTACTTTTGCATGTTTCATTCAATTTAATTCTCGACCTGTCGAGGGCGTGACTACCACATCAAGGGTATTAATCGTTTCCTCTGTGGCGCTTATTATGATCAGTATTTTCCTAAGTCCTGAGGTTATTTGGAACGGTAAACTATTCATGCAAGGCCTGTGGAAATACGGACTAGCACTAGGTCTTTTCGGTATCATTTTACCAATTTATCTATTTTCAATTGCTATCCCTAAAATCGGTGGTGCGATTGCTTCTATTTTAAGCGCCATTGAATTACCAGTGGCTGTTACTGTTTCTGTTATTGTTTTGCATGAACCTTTAACTACTGTACAAATTATCGGGATTGTACTGGTGATTGCTGGCATGATGCTGCCAACCATTGTTGCACAACGTCAACAAAAGGATAGCTTATTAGAAGCACATTCATAAAACGACAAAAAACTCCCTAAAAATGGAACGATTCCTTTTTAAGGAGTTTTTTTGAACTTTAATGAAATGCCATTGCTTACCATTATGCACTTCGCTATGATGAATGCAAATGTAATTTTTTAATAATTCTAACATTAATGTTCCCCTTCAGTATTATACTGCAATATGCAAGTAACTTACTTTAAGAAAGGGGAAGTTGATGAAAAAAGCCTATGTTCTTGGTTTTTTCCTTATGTTAATGCTTTTCGTTTTAGCTGCTTGTAATGGCAAAGATCAGCAAAATTCTACAAATGATGCAGCAAGTAATGACGAGGCATCGGATGGTAAAAAAACAGAAGTAGCAGCAACGTCGCCTTCAGGCAAGCTAGTAATTTACACTGGACGTGACGAAGAAATGGTGCAAAATGTGATCGATCAGTTTAATGAAAAATATCCAGACATTGAAGTAGAATTTCTAACGATGGGTGCTCAACAAATTTTAGAACGTCTTCGTGGAGAGAAAGCCAATCCTCAAGCAGATTTTTGGTGGGGCGGAACGCAATCAGCGCTCATTGTTGGCGCCAATGAAGACTTACTACATGCTTGGCAGCCGAGCTTTATTGACGCTATTGATACCACACACAAAGATGTAGATGGACGATGGTTCGGCGAGATGCTGTTACCAGAAGTAATTATGATTAATAGTGATTTACTAACAAAAGAAACTGGTCCACAGGACTGGGATGACTTATTAGATCCTAAATGGAAGGATCAAATTTTAATCAGAGGTGTACTTGCGTCAGGCACAATGCGTACGATTTATTCTTCCATGATCGTACGACAAGGTGCAGATTCACCTGATAAAGGCTATGAATGGTTACTACAATTAGATGCCAACACAAAGGAGTACACACAAGACCCTAATGCCTTGTATTTAAAGCTAACACGTCAAGAAGGCAGTGTCTCCCTATGGAATCTACAAGATATTTTGTTAAAAAAATATACGACAGATTATCCTTTTGATTATATTTATCCTAAAAGTGGAGCACCTATTTTAGTAGACGGTGTAGCAGTTGTAAACAATGCGAAAAACCTAGAAAATGCAAAACTATTTGTAGAGTTTTTATTTGAAAAAGAGATGGTAACACAATTAGCTAATGATTACTATCAAATTCCTACACGTTCTGATATCGACAAAGCCTCCATGCCAGAATGGTATCAGGAATTAGATTTAAAAACATTTGATATTGATTGGCAGCTAATGTCTGACAAAGAAGCAGAATGGATGGAATACTGGGATAACAATATTAAAGGGCGCGGTAAATAGTAGAACGGGTAAAAATTCGGCTTATACAGCGAATTTTTACCTTCCTGTATTATCTAGATTCTTTGTTAGAGAGGAGTTAATGATTGAGAAGTGTCAGAATCGAAAACGTCTCGAAACAATTTGGTCAAGTGTATGGTGTGAAAGACTTAAACCTTGAAATAAAAGCTGGTGAATTTTTTACTTTTCTCGGTCCTAGCGGCTGTGGCAAAACAACCACTTTAAGAATGCTTGCAGGCTTTTATTATCCTACTAAAGGCAAAATTCTTTTTGATGATCGAGATGTCACTCGACTTCAGCCCAATAAGCGCAATATCGGCATGGTATTTCAAAATTATGCCCTTTTTCCCCATATGACGGTTGATGAGAATATTGCATTTGGTTTACAAGTTCGAAAATTTTCAAAAGCTGAGATTCAGCACAAGGTTGATCGAATTAGAGGTCAAGTGCATCTTGCTGCTTACGGCAACAGAAAAATAAATGAGCTATCTGGTGGGCAGCAGCAGCGTGTTGCTTTAGCTAGAGCACTCGTGATAGAGCCAGATATTTTATTGCTTGATGAACCTCTCTCCAATCTAGATGCAAAATTGCGTGAGGAAACACGTATTGAAATCAAACGAATCCAATCTGAGCTTGGAGTCACAACGATATACGTTACTCACGATCAAATGGAGGCCATGTCTATGTCGGATCGAATTATGGTCATGGAAAATGGCTATATCAAACAAATTGGGACTCCTCAGGAAATTTATCATCAACCCAAGGATCGTTTTGTGGCAAATTTTATTGGGGAAACTAATTTAATTGAATGCTCAATCCAAGCTATTGATGGGGAAAATGTACAAGTACGAACAGTGAATGGACATAATTTAACTGGGCGAAAGCAACAAAGCTCTCCCTCCTTAACGCATATGATTGGAGACAAAGTATTTATTTCTATTCGTCCAGAATCGATTCAACTTGGTACTGGTGAAAACACATTAACAGGAAAAATTACATTTGTTGAATTCACAGGTATTAGCGTTAATTACATTGTAGATTTTACTGCGTTCTCACTTAAAGTAATGCTTATTAATTCTTATGACCAAATCAAAAAGATCGGTGAAGATATTACAATCCATATGGCACAAGATTCACTATACTTTTTAGGGGAATAGGAGGAAGCCAATATGGGGAAACAGTCTGAAAGTACGTGGACGCGAATTTTTCATGCTAATTGGTTTGTCTATGTTTTAATATCGCCATTATTTTTAGTGTTATTCGCCTATGTGGTTTATCCCTTCTATCAAACTTTCATCCAAAGCTTTGCTGGTGATGAAGCATTCTTTCATTATAAGAAATTTTTTGATATAGCTAGTCCAGCAAATTTAGAGGCCTTGTGGACCAGTATTTATATTTCATTTATCAGTGTTATTTGCTGTGCACTTGTTGGGGTAACAATGGCCTTTTTACTAGAACGCTATAATTTCCCTGGGAGACGGATATTGTCTGTTTTAGTTTTGGTTCCAATGGCACTTCCTCCTCTAGTAGGTGTTTTGTCCTTTTCATTTTTATATGGTGATAGCGGGATTTTTCCACGAATTTTTCAGCATCTATTTGGGTTGGATCACGTTCCTTTTGCCTTGAAGGGAATATGGGGCGTCATCGTTGTTCATACATTCACAATGTATACGTACTTCTATTTGACTGCCTCTGCTGCTATTAAGGGGCTTGATCCTGCTCTTGAAGAGGCAGCTACTAGTCTGGGTGCAGGGCGTATTCGCGTATGGACAAAGGTTATTTTACCAATGCTCACACCTTCTATTGTTGCCTCATCCTTATTGGTGTTTATGATTTCTATGGCTTCTTATACTGCACCTTTGATGTTTGGTGTAGAGCGTACTATGACGATGCAAATTTATTTATCACGTACAAATGGGAATCTTGAGATGGCTGCAACACAGTCGATGATATTATCTTTTGTATCTATCACTTTTTTAATCATTATGCGCTGGTATCAAAATCGCAGAAATTATCAAAATCTAAGTAAGGGAATTAGTGTTCATCGTTCAGAGGTATCCTCAAAAAAAGTAAAAATTATCGCAACAATTGCTTCTTTTGTTGGCACATTAATATTGATACTGCCTATTTTAGTGTTGATATTGATCTCTTTCTCTGTGGATGGAGCGTGGAAAACGCAAATTCTCCCAACCGACTATACAATCGATCATTATATTGCCCTTTTTACTGATGAACGCACATGGCGACCTATTTGGAACTCCATTCAAATGGGTGTTATTGCAACACTGGGCAATATCATCTTTGGTGTCGCGGCTGCTTATGCTATGGTGCGCTTAAATTTTAAAGGGAAAACCATGCTCGACATTTTGATAATGGTACCTTGGGCTTTGCCAGGAACAGTTGTTGCTGTTAATTTAATTGCTGCCTTTAGTACAGAAAGTATCTTTAGTTTTAATCAAGTATTGATCGGGACATTTTGGATTTTGCCATTAGCCTACTTTATTCGACATTTACCACTTGTTTTTCGATCAACATCCGCCTCTCTTGTACAGCTAGATCAATCAATTGAAGAGGCATCACGTGGCTTAGGGGCCAACTGGTGGTATACATTTAGACGTATTGTCGTGCCTTTAACATTCACCGGGATTTTAGCAGGGACACTCTTAGCCCTCGTGCAAAGCTTTGGTGAATTTGTTGCATCCATTCTAATTTACAGTACATCCACTATTCCATTGTCTGTAGCGATATTCCAAAAATTATATGCATTTAAATTTGGGACCGCCTGTGCTTATGGTGTCTTACAAATTTGTTTAATTTTAGTTGTCCTTATTATTTCTGAAAAACTATCAAAAGGCAGTGCTGGTACAGCCATCTAGCTGCCAATCTATTAGGGGGCCATGACAATGTTTGAAGATTTTCGCAATAAAACACAGCTGGAAGATGGGATGATATTCCCTTCTAACATCTATCGAAAAATTGTTTTACAGCCAGCTTATGATGAAGCAAAGAAAAATTTTTTAACAATTATGCTACAAATCAATATTGCTCATTTAAAAATGTTAGAAGAACAAGGACTTGTAAAAAAAGATGAAGCAAAGCAAATTGGGATAGCTCTAAAAAAAATTGACTTAAACTATTATCGTATAGAGGATTACAGTCCCCAATATGAGGATTTATTTTTCCGCATTGAAAATAAATTAATAGAGCTTGCTGGTGATATTGCTGGAAATCTTCACATTGGCAGAAGCCGAAATGATATGGGTATCGCCATCTATCGAATGACATTAAGAAAAAAATTATTATTATTAATGCGCGAGTTACTAACATTACGTGATGATTTAATCGCTGCTGCAGAGGAACATGTCGATACCATTATGATTGGCTACACACATACACAGCAGGCCCAGCCTACAACCTTCGCCCATTATTTAAAGGCCGTCATCGACCAGCTAGAGCGTGATTTTGAACGAATGCAGCATGTCTATAAAACGGTCAATCGTAGCAGTATGGGAGCCGCTGCCTTAACAACGACAGGCTTTAATATTAGTAGAGAACGTATGCGTGATCTACTAGCTTTTGATGATATTATCGAAAATGCATGGGATGCGGTTGCAGGGGCAGATTATATAGCTGAGGCTGCAAGTATTATACAGCTCGCTGCACTCAACCTTGGCCGTACTTCTCAAGATTTTTTATTATGGGCTACTCAGGAGTTTAATGCGTTTACACTCGCAAGTCCATATGTGCAAATAAGCTCTATTATGCCTCAAAAGCGTAATCCTGTTTCTATAGAACATACACGCTCATTACTATCTGCGGTTGTAGGAGATGCAAGTACAGTATTACAGATGGTACATAATACACCTTTTGGAGATATCGTAGACACTGAGGATGATATGCAGCCTTATTTATGGCGTGCCATTGACCGCTTAATTGGTATTTACAAGTTGTTTGGTTCGCTTGTTGTTACAATGGATGTCAATAAGAAGAAGTTAAAAAATCGCGCTGAAAATAGCTTTGCGAATGTCACTGAGCTAGCTGATACATTAGTCCGTTCAGAGGGAATTTCCTTCCGGCAAGCACATAGTATTGTTAGTAAATGTATTAAGGTTCTACTTGCTCATGGAGAGGAATCATTAGCTAGTCTTACATGGGGACTTGCAAATACACAATCGAAATTGATCACGGGCAAGGAATTAACTATTTCAGAAGAGGATTTCTATAAGACATTAAAACCAGAATCTTTTGTTGGTGTACGAACATTACTAGGTGGACCCGCTCCAGCCACTATGAAAGCTGCTCTTGAACGCTCCAAACTGAATGCACACGATTTTTATGAATGGATTCGCTTAAAGGAAAATTCCATTATTGAAGCAGAAAAAGAGCTAACAGCCTTTCTAGAGGAATGGAATCAATGAAGCAATGGTTATTAATTATTGATGGTGGGGCGACAAAAACAGCATGTGCAGTTGTTCATGCTGAATCTGGTGACATTGAATATTCTATATCCGCTAAAGGCTCTAATTATCAAGCCATTGGTGTTGAATCAGCTACAGCAATTTTACAAGAGCTTTTAGCAAATGTTGAAACATTTTTGCAAAAGTATCCTAATTCTCAAATTGCTGTAGCTACCTTTGCTCTAGCGGGTATTGATTCTCCGAAGGATCATGCAGCTGTCGTAGCTATTGTTCAAAATGCTCTTAAGTTCACACAGCTACAAATAGACACAATGATTATTGAAAATGATGCTGAGGCTACACTATTAGGTGTGACTGCTGGACAGGCAGGTGCACTACTCATCGCTGGAACAGGAGCTATTGCCTATGCCTTTGATGGGCGGCGGATTGTACGTGCAGGAGGTTGGGGACATCGGGCTGGCGATGAGGGAAGTGGATATTGGCTAGGGCAGGAAGTCGTAAGAGCTATATTTAAAATGGAGGATGGTCGCGGGAAACCAACACTCTTAAAGGAAGCTGTCTATCAATCTTTAGGTATACAAGATGTTACAGAGCTCGCTGAATGGCTCTTCCGCCCTTCCTATACAAATGCACAATTGGCCAAGATGGGTTCCTTTGTGGCAAAGGCAGTCGAGCAAGAAGACGCATGCGCCATCCAAATATCTCAGCAAGCAGCCCATGAACTAGCTATTCTGGCGAATGCTGTATTGAAAAAAATTAACTATCAGAATTCACCATTTACTCTATATTGTAATGGTGGAGCCATTAAACATAATCCACTCATTTTAAAGAATTTCACAGATGAAATAACCTGCATGTATCCTCAAGTGGACATTACCCTTTGTCAGCATCAGCCTATTACTTATTTAATTGAACGAACTAAAAGGGCATATGACTGTTTATAAGTCATTGCCCTTTTCTTTTTAAAGTGCCAGTCTCTTCAATTCATTCGTCGTAAAATAGAGATACCCATCCTTTATAAATAAATCCTTCGAATCCTCCCTATTTAGTACCTCTTCTCCACTACCATCCGGACGAATCTTTGTTAAATACGCCCCTCGGGAATAATTACTAAAGTAGAGCCAACCATCCGAATAAACAATATATTGTGCACGAGAATTTGTGACACGCTTCGTTTTACCAGTTTTCATATCTAGTACATATAGCTTATTATCATCTGCAATATTACTATAAAACAATTGGTCTCCAACCTGTGCTGGGAAATCTATATCATGATAATAACTATATAGTGTGCTTGTTGCTTTTGGATAGTCTTCAGCAATCCACGTGTGATCCTTCGCCATTGTACGGTCATCTACTAAAAAGTATTGATAGCGTATTGCGCCCTTACGATCTGGTACTGGATCATTCCATGTTGTATCAAGATGATACCACTGTCCATCCAACTTGACTAGGTTCCACGCATGTCCCTCTTGACCTACATAGCCCACGATATATTTTGTTTCAATACCCAATTTTTGAAGCATAGAGTGAGCAAGTAAAGCATAGCCCTGACATACTCCCCCGTGCTCGGCAAGAACCGTATAAGCGCTGTGTGGGCTAGAATTCGTTTGTTCTGTATAGGAAGTATTGGCCACAATATAGTCATTGACAGCTCGTACCTTTTCTACATCCGTCATAGATTTTTTACTAATCTTAGCGATAATTTCTTGAACATTCATCTCTACATATGCCGCCTGCTCTGGCGTCATTAAATAGCTCTGTTCTCCAAAAATAGTCGCTTTATTTCGCCCATATTCATATCGAATTGAATGTTTACTTACATGGCCGTAAACATAGTCATCGCGTTTGATAGCATTGTTATAGGCCTCTTCTACAATTTGTTCAATTCGCTGTGTATTCCCTTTATATTGAATTTCAAGCTTTGGTGAAAAGCTATTATAATACGCATACATCGCATCAGCTAGCTCCTTGGCATTTGTCACCACTAACTTTGTTTCAGGTTTCTGTATAGGTGGAGCTGTAGGGGCTACCTCCGCTTCATGGACATCTTCTATAGGTAGGGCTGTTTCAATTGAGGCATTATCTGAAAGTCTTGCAGTAACATCTACGATCTTGTCCTTTGTTGACAGTAGCATAGTTTCTATTTCATCATTATTTGTCCAATCGACCACCTGCTGAACAACAGCCTTACCAGCCGTATAAATAGGATCAATAAAAATAATAATAATGGCAATTATAGCCAATTTCTTCCACAAACTCCTCACCTCCAACCGTCTTCCTTACATTATATACAAAAAAAGCACAAAGAACTCACTTAAGGGTCCATTTGTGCTTGTTAATATTTGTTTGTTGATTTCAGAAAGTTTTTAGTCACTCTACTTTATATTGTTGTTACGAAATTCATATCTTTTATCTACTTTTCACCACTAAATTAACTGCTTCCTGAATGGCTTCGTTCATTTTTTCGCCATCCCCTTCAGCATTCTGTACACATTCCAATAGGTTTGTGCTAACAATAACCCCAACTGTACGGTCTACAGCAGAGCGTACTGCTGATAATTGTGTAATGACTGCCTTACAGTCTTTTTCCTCCTCCATCATTTTCAAAATGCCACGTAGCTGTCCTTCCATCCGTTTCACACGATTTTTCACTTGATCTGAATATTCCATATACATTGCTCCTTCTCTTATACTCGCTACGCTCTAATGAGTGATCGTTATTCTTTATCCTAGCTCATTATTTTAAATTTAAACCTAGCCGTTACTATTCCTTGGCTTTAAATAATTTATGAGCATTCTCGTAATAATCGTACCAGCGTTTGTTATTTCATCGTACTGAATTATTGAATTCTTCTTTATACGTAATTGCCCAATTTCTACCTCGAAAACTGGACACTTTCTTTTAAGTGCAGCAATTAACATGTTTGTATCATAATCATAGCGTTCACCTTTTACTTTCATTAACCAAGGCAACTCATTGATGGAAATATAACGTAAACCTGTTTGTGTATCCATTAATTTCTTATGATACAGTAACTCGAAAAATAAGCTTGTTGCACGATTTCCCCAGTAAGAAAGAAATGTACTATCAGTTGAACGAAAGTTACGTACACCAAGCACAATCCCTTCAGAAAACACCTTTGTCATTGTTAAAACAAGCTTCACATCTTGTAAAGTATGTTGCCCATGGGCCCCCACTGTAAGGACACCATGGCACCTTGCTTGTTGTTCTCGTATATATGCAAAGGCGGTCTTAAGTGCGCTACCCTTACCAATATTGCAATCATGCTGGAGTACTTGGCAGCGTTCAATTTTATCTAGGTTTTCAAAAATATCTTTATATTTTTGATCACTCCCATCATTG
Source organism: Lysinibacillus sp. 1 U-2021 (assembly GCF_029916965.1). NCBI lineage: Bacteria > Bacillati > Bacillota > Bacilli > Caryophanales > Bacillaceae > Lysinibacillus > Lysinibacillus sp. 1 U-2021. Next base: position 1,256,236 of record NZ_CP123966.1, on the reverse strand, counting down.
ACAATGATGATTTGAGTAATAGTCGTTGCTAATAATTGATGTACATAGGTAATGAGTGATTGTTGTGGATTATATGCTGGTATAATAGCTGCAATATTTTTCATTTCGATCCCCCACCTAAAGGCTGACAGGTTCTCCGTAGCTACGAATCTCCCTTATATCAAATAGTATCATGTAACAGCAACAATTCAACTGATGAATCCCATTAAAACATATCAATAATATCGATTTTTCTCCGATATATGAACAAAGAGATGAAGAGGCGCTTTGTAAAAAGGTTTAATAGGAAAATGCTTGCAATGACGCCGAGGTAATTAACTGAAAGAGGTGAGTACTTTCGTCATGCATTATGAAAATCTTGAAGAACAATGTCAAAAATTAAGACAGCTGTCCTTCACAATATTAGCTAAAAATTTACAGGATGCTAGTTTGCTCGCCATTTCAACCCCAGCAGAATCCTTACAGAAGTCACTTTTTGTATTAGAGGAAATTTTATATGAGATTTATCGATTGGAAATGCATACCGAACCTAAATTCAAAAATGTCCGAATGCTATTAAATAATCGAAGTTTTGTAGGGCAAATTCATCCTCGTCGGATTTATTTATTGATGAATCTAATTCATAAAATGACAAGCCATACTAGTAATGACATTGTAGAAGCCAAAGCAGCTAAAATTGTTTTAGATTATCTTAGCGATATTGTTGAATGGTTTATGAAGCGCTATGATCGTAGCTTCAAATCCAACCGCCTGCCTTCTCATATCACAGAACTTCCTTCAATATTTGATGAAAATATACTTCAGCATGAGCAGTCTCAAGAGGCTTACGAACATGCTGTCAAATGGTTTGAAGTAGCTGCCCAGAACGGAGATGCAAGCGCTCAATATAACTTAGGTGCTCTTTACAATCATGGTCGAGGGGTAAAAAGGGACTATAGGCTTGCAAAAATGTGGTATGAACGAGCTGCCGCACAAAATGACGCAAATGCTCACTATAGCCTCGGTGTACTTTATCATCTAGGCCAAGGTGTTATACAGGATTATCTAGAGGCTGCACGTCATTACCAAATAGCGGCTGATTTAGAGAATGCTGACGCCCAATACAATTTAGGTGTACTCTATAATCAAGGCTTAGGCCTATCTCAAAATTTTAACGAAGCTGCCAAGTGGTATACCTTAGCTGCCAATCAAGGTAATACTAGTGCCCAAAACAATCTAGGCTTTCTTTATCATAATGGCACGGGTTTGGAGCAAAGCTATGATAAGGCCGTCGCTTATTTCAAAATGGCTGCCCTAACTGGAGATGCAAGTGCTCAATACAATCTCGGCTATATGCATCTTAAAGGGCGTGGTATTCCCCAAAACCAAGAAGAAGCGGCAAAATGGTTTCATATGGCTGCTTTACAGGACCATGTGAATGCAGAGTTTCAACTGGCCATGCTCTATAATGCTGGGCAAGGAATGATGAAAGATCATATAGAAGCTCTAAAATGGTTTAAGCTAGCGGCACATAAAGGACATTTAAATGCTCAATACTGTCTTGGCCTGCTGTATGAAAAAGAGCAGAATCTTGTGTCAGCAGAAAAGTGGCTACTACTAGCTGCTGACAATGGCCATATCAGCGCTGGCTTCGAGCTAGGACGTCTATATGTATATCAGCTTCAAGACCCAGCCAAAGCAATGTCATATTTTAGGACAGCCGCTGAAAAAGGCTATGCAGATGCACAGTATGAGCTTGGCCTATTACTGACATCTGGCACTGCTGTTCCTATAAATTATAAGGAGGCCGTGAAATGGTGGCGAGCAGCAACCGATCAATCACATATTCAAGCAGAATATCAATTAGGCCTACTATATGAACAGGGATTAGGGGTAGCCTTGAATCTTGAGGAGGCACGCAGATGTTATCGCCTTGCAGCCATTCAAGGACATGCAGGTGCGCAGTATCAACTGGGCAATTTATTTGATAAAGGTAAAGGGGTAGAACAGGATTACACAGAGGCAGCTAAATGGATTGAACAGGCTGCGTCACAAGGACATATGAAGGCACAATACCAATTAGCCCAAATGCACATTCATGGACAGGGCGTACCAAAGGACTTTGCAAAGGCTGCCCAGCTTTATCGACTATCTGCTAATCAAGGGCATCAAAAAGCTCAATTCCAGCTTGGTATGCTCTACAAAAAAGGGCATGGTGTTGCACAAGACTATCAAGAGGCGACAAGATGGCTGAAAAAGTCACTTGAAGAAATTAAATAAATATATTAAAACCTACCGCATCACATAAGACACGGTAGGTTTTATTAATGACTGCTAGTATCCTTTTGTTGTTGAATCATAAATGTTACAACAATAAATAAAGCAAAGCTAATTAATAGCGTAGTTCCTCCTACAATAAAGAAGACTAATGTAAAAGTGCTACCAAAATTAAATGGATTTATATTGTAAAACCACATGCCTAACGTTAAGCCCAGAACACCTACAATAGCTGTCCAACCATGAATGGTTACTAATTTTTGTGATTTCACTTTGAAGGCTCGATAAAAAATACCCCAGGCAAACATACTAAGCCAGCCAACAAGTAAAATATGTGCATGTATCGGTCTATATTCATAGCTACCTGATCCCGACATATGTGAACCTAAATACGTGCCGATTAAAGCAAAAATTGCCGCTAATCGAATAAGGCGTATGCTCCACTTTTGTTCCATACGATAACCCCCTAGTTATGTTTCAACTAAGTAGCAGTTTATCGTGTGAACATGAACTTTATATGAACTCCTTATGACAAAATTGGTAGATGGATATAAACCTTTGTGCCTGCATGCACCGTACTTTGCATCTGTATGGTCCCTCCATGTAGCTCAACAATTTGTTTGACAATCGCTAATCCTAGTCCTGTCCCTTGCTTGGTTCTAGACGCATCAGCGCGATAAAAACGGTCATATACTTTTGCTAATTGATCCTCAGTCATTCCTATCCCACTGTCCTCAACAAGAATTTCAAGTGAAGTAGATCTTTTTTGTAAACGTAGATGTATTTGTCCACCCTCTACATTGTATTTAATGGCATTTGTCAGTAAATTATCCCATACATTTTGTAAAAGCCCTGCATCGCCATCAAAAATAATTTGCTCAAGCTTATACGATATTTGAAGCTGTGACTCTTCCATTTGCCAACGATACTTTCGTACGGTTTCCTTGAGCTGTTCATCTAAACGATAAGACTCACGTTTTACAATTCTTGTCGATTGGTCAAGGGAGGTTAATAATAATAACTGCTTGGTTAATGTAGATAGGCGTTTTGTTTCTAGCTCAATGATTGCTGCATATTCCTGTCTTTCCTGTTCAGTAAGGGAAGGATTTTTCAGTAAATTTACATACCCTTGAATATTTAATAAAGGCGACTGAAAATCATGTGATACATTACTAATAAATTCCTTCCGTGTACGATCAGTTTCCTGTAATCTCTCGGTCATCCTATTAAAGCTTGATGCTAATTGGCCAATTTCATCTGCACGATCAATATCTAGAACTGTATCAAATTTTTCATGCGCTAGCTGTTGAGTGGCTGCTGTTAATTTCGTAATGGGGCGAATTAATGCTTTAGCAAATAGTAGCATGGCAAGAAGGCTCAGTACTGTCATAACCAACATTAATCCTGCAAGTATTGTATGCACCTCAGAAAACAATAAACGAATATCTGGTCTTATGAACAATGCATAGGACTTGCTTTCATAGGTAAATGGCACACCAATTGTATTATTCAGTTCGTTAGCAAAAAATCCTGTTACAAAGGTTTCTTTAGGAAAATCTCGCATACCATGATAGGTTTCCCCATTTAAAACATGCTCCACAACAGATGTTGACAATGTTTTATCACGATATGGACCGCCAAAAAAATGCCCCTCCTCACCAGTTGTCACATATATTTGATAGCCGATTTCACCCAATGTTGTTAGATAGCTATTTAAATCTTCTGGTTTGTTTGTCTCAATATAATGCACAATATCCTGTGCTATGCTAACGTTTTTCGCATCATTTTTTTCTTTTACAACTTGATGGTAATAGGTATTCGTTGCCAGAAAGCCCATACATAAGCTTCCGAGCATTACTAGCATTGTGGTTACAACAAACTTACTATATAACGTTTTCATGTTGTTTCCTCTAGCTTATAGCCAACACCTCTTACTGTTGTAATTTCAACAGCCGTGTCATATCGGTTTAATCTTTCACGAATCCGCTTCACATGCGTATTTAACGTTTGCTCATCTCCATCATAGTCATAGCCCCATACTTGTTCCATAATATAGCTACGAGTAAACACTTGATGGGGTCGTGATGCTAACAAAGCCAGTAATTCAAATTCCTTTAAAGGTAATATAAGTGTATCTTCCCCTATTACAACCTCAAAGCTTCGTCGGTCAATTACTAGTTTACCTACTTGAATGGTTACTTGATTTTTTTTATCAAATCTCCTCAAAATTGCAGCTATACGAAATAATAATTCCTTTGGTTCAAAGGGCTTTACAACATAATCGTCAGATCCTGCTAAAAAGCCACGTTCTTTATCCTCTAGCTCACCTTTTGCTGTTAATAATAAAACAGGAATATCATAATCTTGAGTTAAATACTCTGTTAGTGTAAAACCATCCATTCCTGGCATCATCACATCGACAACAGCTAAATCAGGCAGATTCCCTTCGAGTAAGGCTAGTGCCTGCTTTGCATTTTCAGCAAGTAGCACCTGGTAGCCTTCCTTTGTAAGATAAATATTGACTAGCTGTAAAATATGAACATCATCATCGACAACAAGGATCTTCATCTGCCCACCTCCAGTTAATAAGAAAATCCGATCATATAGAACGAATTTTTTCAGCACAAATTACTATTATTTTATAACGAAAATATAGAAATCAACAGCAATAAGAGAAAAGGTAAACCAATTACAATATAGCCTCTAGGATTGGCAAGGTTCATGGTCCATCCTACCCCGAAGCGTTTCTCCACAAAAACGGATGGGTCTTGTCGATTCATATAAATTAAGCCGCCCTTCCAATAACGATCCTCATCCACGTCCATTACTTGGGAATCTATATTTGCTTCATAGCGTACTTTATGTTTATACTTTTTCACCACATATATCAGTAATGAACCCAGCAAAACAACTAAGAACAAAATAAATACTGGTAATAGCTTATAGCCTACTGTCATAGAAGGATAGATGTTGCTTAATTGTAAAATTGTTAATAAAGCTGTTAATGCAGAACTTATCAGTAGTATTTGCCAACTCATGTATTTTCGTGTTTTTAGCTGATCCTCCAACGATTCCTCTTTGCGATTTACAGCTAATTTAATTGCCGAACGTTTAATGGAGTCGGTAATTCCCCACATCATACATTGCATCATTAGCATTACCAGTGGCAGTGAAATAGCCGTAAAATAGGTCTTGCTTCTCCAGGCATCCGCTTCGCCACTTGGCCCCCAATGTACTGCTATATTATTTGGCATGAGATCGTAATGAAGGTATGTGTAAATGATCAAAAATACGGATATTCCTAATGGTACAGCAAAAAAAGACCAAGGAAGCATTTCATCACGGCTTCTTGCAGTTAAATCCACTGCCCGTACTTGTTTAATATTTGCACCCCACTGCTCTTGTTTTTTTAACTTCGATACCTTTTGATGATTTATCCAATACAACGCCATACTTACTGTAAGCATACTAAACAAACAGCTTAATAAAACAATACTTTGAATAGCTTCAGAAGGAGCAAATTGATTGTAACTTATAATCATGATGATTAGAAATACTATACCTGTGCCCCCTACGAACTGCACATACTGTTTTTTCAACTGAGCTAAGAGGGGATGCTTAATAATTTGATCAGGCACTGTGACTCCAAAAACGATAGTCTCTCTTACAATATAGGGAACGACTATTTGCAAAGCTAATGTCATGATGTAAATGGTTATAAAAACGCCAAGTAGCATTTTGCTACACTCCCTCTGCTGGAATTTGCAAATCGGCAAATACTTTTTTCATCATGTGCTCAATTTGTTCAGCTGTTGCGCCGAGCACCATTCCTTCTGCCACAACAGGTTTCAAATTCTTTTCGATTTGACGTAGTTGCTCAGGTGATAAAGCTCTCTCCTCTGCTGAACTTATAATAGCTCCAGATTTTGGCCGAATGGTAATAATCCCTTTCGCCTCTAATTCATGATAACTCTTATTAACAGTATGCATATTAACACCTAAATCGGCAGCTAAACTCCGCACAGACGGCAAAGTATCACCTGGCTTCATTTCTCCTCTAGCAATTCCTTCGATAATTTGACGTGTTACCTGCTCATAAATAGGTACGTCTGATTGAAATTCTATTTGAATAAACATGTTTATCAGCTCCAGATTTGTTATATAACTAATATAACAAATTTCTCTACACCTTGCATGAGATTCAAATGTTTAAATGGGGGAATTTTTTATGGTTTCAATAAATCTTTGCACAAGTAAATTCTGCTTCTCATTATTCCTTGTACAAATTGCAATTTTATGTTTAATGGCATGTATATCCTTCACATAAACTCTCGCCAATTGCCCACTCTCTACATACTCTCTAACCGCAAGAGGAGAAATAAAATTTGCATCATAGCCCGCCATGACTGAACGAATTGTTTCATGAATGCCATTAAATTGGAGTGCGATATTTGATGGTCTCACTTGGTAGGTTTGACATAATGAGAAAAGATGCTCTTTCATTTTAAAATGCTTTCAAAATTGATATGTTGCGCATCTATAATGACACGACACCCACTATTCGTCTTTCCTGATTTGTTTCTGGAAAGGATAATAGCTTTGATTGCTCCATATACTTAAAAGCTGTTGAGATTGTATTGAATCCTACCTCTAATTTGTTACTCAAATGCTCTCGGCTTACTTTGATAATGCCATTGTATGTAAAATCATAAATCAATTTTTCTAGCACCCTATGTACTTTCCCACCAGGATAAATACCTTGTGCTGCTAAAGTTTCTTCTAGTTGCTGCAGGCGTTCTTCTTTGAGTTGCCGATCTCCTTTTTGATTGCCGTATGTAATAAATGTTTGGACTGCTTGGTTTGGTGAAGTTTTTAGTTTATTTTTCATGATAGTTGCTCCTTTTTTGAAGCAAAAAAGCATTTTACATCGCTGTAGTAACGATACAAAACGCTTTCGATGACGGAAATTTTTTTAATAAATTTACGCATTCGGCGAATAACCGTTCAATGATCTCGATGCCTTCTTTAGTGTTTTGAGCAAATCGATCCAATTTGGTTACAACAAGCTTGTCACCTTTATTTAATTTAGACAGCAGCTCATTTAATTGTGGCCGGTCTGTTTTCGTTCCTGTGAATTTCTCTTTATAAATAACAGTCGCTCCTTCACTCTCCAACACTTGAAGCTGAACCTCTAATTCCTGTGATACAGTCGATACCCTTGCATAACCGTAAATCATAGAAAAATACCTCATTTCTGCACTACACTTATAGACCTAAGTTATGACACCTTTTTACACCTTGATATTACTGCATCAACATTCTGGTGTCAAAACTATATTAAGTTTTGGCACTGTATAAATAAAAAAGACCACCTCGTATGAGATGGATACATCATTCTATCTATTTAATTAAAGCACCACGTTTGTTGAACAAGGAATTTTGTTTACCCTTCAACAATTGCAAGATATTTTTTGATTTCTCCTTCAGATTCAACAATTAAAATATCTCCTCGTTCTTTGGTGGAAAAAATCTTTGTACCAACAGGAAAGATTTCCCATTACGCAAGTAAGTAAGATCCCTCAAAGACGATGAGGTAGATAGGTTCGAGGTGGAAGTGTGGTGACACATGGAGCTGACGAATACTAATCGATCGAGGACTTAACCAAAAACGTTTGAAGCATTCAATGCACCGTTTATCCAGTTTTGAAAGAACAACTCTTTCAACAAAAAAAGAGAGCTTCAAGACACAAGTAGTACAAGGAAGCAAACGAGTGATTGAAGGAGCGTACTTATGTACGTGACTGATTGAACGAGAGCAGCTGACGCAGTAATACGCCGTGTATTGGAGGTCGAATAAGTCTAGTGATGATGGCAAAGAGGTCACACCCGTTCCCATACCGAACACGGAAGTTAAGCTCTTTAGCGCCGATGGTAGTTGGGGGCTTCCCCCTGTGAGAGTAGGACGTCGCTAGGCGCAAAAAGTCGCTACTGATACACTCAGTAGTGGCTTTTTTTATTTGAGCCGACTATTTTTAATTCATCAATACATAAAAGAAGGCATCCTCAATGGATGCCTTCTTGTTTTAAATACTTAACTTAATGTGTATGAACTGTAGTAGCTCGGAGTTCGATACGGCGAATTTTCCCTGATGTCGTTTTTGGTAACTCATCAAGAAAGACGATACTACGAGGGTATTTATAAGGGGCTGTTAACGCTTTTACATGCTCCTGTAGCTCCTTTGTTAACTCATCTTCATTACATTCTTTGAAGCCTTCTCGTAAGATAACAAATGCCTTTACAATATGCCCTCTAATTTCATCTGGCGCAGCTACAACTGCACACTCTTGTACAGCTTCATGTTTGTTTAATGCATCTTCAACTTCAAATGGTCCGATCGTATAACCAGATGAAATAATAATGTCATCTCCACGACCTTCAAACCAGAAGTAACCGTCTTCATCACATTTTGCTTGATCACCTGTAATATACCAATCCCCACGAAATGCAGCTTGTGTGCGCTCAGGTTCTTTATAATATTCTTTAAATAAAGCTGGTGAAGATTTGTGAACAGCAATATCACCAACTTCGCCAACTGGCGCTTCATTCCCTTCATTGTCGATAATACGTACAATATTACCTGGAGTTGGAACACCCATAGATCCAGGACGTAATTCTGTGTTTTCGAGTGTACCAATTAATAGTGTGTTTTCTGTTTGTCCATAGCCATCACGTACTTTTAGTCCAAAATGATTCATAAATGTTTCGATAACTGGGCGGTTTAAAGGCTCACCAGCAGAAACGGCACTACGTAGAGATGATAGATTGTAGTCTTGTAAATTATCGATTTTCGCCATAATCCGGTATTCGGTCGGTGTACAACAGAGAACATTAACTTTTTCATCCTGCATTAATTGAAGATAGGTTTTTGCATCGAATCCACCATGATAGACAAATGCAGTAGCGCCCAGCATGATTGTTGATAAAAAAGGACTCCATATCCACTTTTGCCAACCAGGAGCAGCTGTTGCCCACACGAGGTCTCCTTCACGTACACAAAGCCATTTTGAAGCCGCAGTTCTAATATGTGCATATCCCCAGCCGTGTGAATGAACAACGCCCTTAGGTTTACCAGTTGTACCAGAAGTATAAGATAGGAATGCCATGTCATCGCGTGTAGTAGCTACAGCTGTAAATGTAGCTTGCTGCTTGCTTGCTAATTCATCTAAAGAAGTCCAATCTCCTTTCGCAGCACCAATCACTAGTTTATTTTTCAATGTGTCTACAGAAGAAGTAATTTGATCAACTTCACTAGTAAAAGCCTCATAAGCAATAACTGCACTAGCAGAAGAATGTTCCATCCGATATTCTAAATCGCTTGCACGTAGCATCTCTGAACATGAAATGGGTACGATACCAGCCTTTAAGCAGCCTAGAAAAACGAAATAAGCTTCTGGAAGTCGAGGAATAATAACTAATACACGATCACCTTTTTGAAGCCCCTTCTCCGTAAAAGCGTTTGCGTATTGATTCATTTTTTGGCTAAGTTCCACATAAGAAACTGTACGTCTCTCTTGTTGTGTATTCAACCAACGTATTGCTTGGCGATCACTATCTTGCGAAAATTTTTCTAATTCCTCTGTGATGTTATAAAATTCAGGTGCAATTAAATCATTTGATACCATCTTGAACATCCTCCCCCAGAAAATTTGATAGAAAATTCATAAAACTATTTTTATTTTAACAATTACAATAATATACAGCAAGAATATTTAGTACGTTAAATAGAAATATTAGAATTAATAGAGAACTATTATGCTTTCAGACGAATGTAGAAGCAGACTTCGACAAAAAATATAAAAATTTTCACAAAATGTGTTGCATTATTTAGAATGCTTGCTATAATAATAAATGTACTTAAGAGGTTGTTTAAAACCGAAGTGAATAGCATTGTTCCGAAGTAGCTCAGTTGGTAGTAGCACCTGACTGTTAATCAGGTTGTCGCAGGTTCGAGTCCTGCCTTCGGAGCCATTTTTTTGTCCTTTTTTCAATCACTATAATACATAAAATAATTTGTGAAAAAGCATTGCAATTATTAATTAAAAATGTTATTATAATTCTTGTCTTGTTGAGACGTAATATTGGCCCCTTGGTCAAGTGGTTAAGACACCGCCCTTTCACGGCGGTAACACGGGTTCGAATCCCGTAGGGGTCACCATTTAAAAATTTAGGCTTTATAAAGAATATAAACTGTGATATAACACCTGTTTCTATGGAGGATTAGCTCAGCTGGGAGAGCATCTGCCTTACAAGCAGAGGGTCGGCGGTTCGAGCCCGTCATCCTCCACCATTCTTATTGTGTTATTTCGGAGGGGTAGCGAAGTGGCTAAACGCGGCGGACTGTAAATCCGCTCCTTAGGGTTCGGCGGTTCGAATCCGTCCCCCTCCACCAGTTTTATAAATGATTGGGGTATAGCCAAGCGGTAAGGCAACGGATTTTGATTCCGTCATGCCTAGGTTCGAATCCTAGTACCCCAGCCATTTTTTCTTTTATGAGACATTAGCTCAGTTGGTAGAGCATCTGACTTTTAATCAGAGGGTCGAAGGTTCGAGTCCTTCATGGCTCACTTTTTTAGAATAAAATTATTCAAAAGTGTTATATTAACTACAGATAACTAATCTCTTGCTGAAAACAGTAGGAGATTTTTTTATGTTATTTATAAATGAATAAATATACAACTTTTTGTCGAGTTGAGCCAAGTGGTATATAGGCTTTACAATATTCTTATAACTTTTAGGGGGTATAAAAACATGAATAAACTTAATATTTCTATTATTGGAGTACCAACAGATTATGGACAAACACGCCGTGGGGTAGATATGGGACCAAGTGCTATTCGATATGCAGGTATTGTTGAACGTTTAGAGGCTATCGGACACGATGTACAGGATCAAGGGGATATTCGTGTTAGTCAAAAGCTTGCAGACGGAGCTGTGGATGAAAAATTACTAAATTTAGAGGAAGTTGTAGAAGTTAGTACTGCATTAGCAAATAGTGTGCATGAAGTAGTGGAACAAAAAAAATTCCCACTCGTATTCGGTGGAGACCATAGCATTGCTATTGGAACATTAGCTGGATTAGGTGAGCATTACAAAAATCTTGGTGTTATCTGGTATGACGCTCATGCAGATTTAAATACACCTGAAACAACACCTTCAGGCAATATACATGGGATGCCGTTAGCCGTTAGTATTGGGCTAGGACATGAACGTTTAGTGCAAATTCGCAACTATGCTCCAAAAATTAAGCCAGAAAACGTGATTATTATTGGAGCTCGTTCAGTAGACCCAGGAGAACGTGAATTGATACGTCAACAAGGAATTAAAGTATATACAATGCATGAAATCGACCGACTTGGCATGACACGTGTGATGGAAGATGCACTTGCTTATTTAAAGGAACGAAATGTTGATGGCTTACATTTATCACTTGATTTAGACGGATTAGATCCACTTTATACGCCAGGTGTGGGTACACCAGTTCCAGGTGGAATTACGTACCGAGAAAGCCATTTAGCAATGGAAATGTTACAAGAATCAGGCATGGTAACTTCAGCCGAGTTTGTAGAGGTAAATCCTATACTAGATGAAAAGAATACAACAGCAAATGTGGCTGTTGCATTAATGGGATCTTTATTTGGTGAAACACTAGTTTAAAGAAAATTTGACAAAAAATTGCCTGTTGTCACATTGCATAAAAATCTTTTGCTATAATTGAATTAAAACGAAACTTTTCTTATCGGTGCTTCGTATAGTATAAGACAGTTGTAAAGGTGGAGAAGTCAACACAATGGATGCGTTAGTAAATAAGAGAATAAAACAAGTGCTTAAAGGCGATCAAAACGCATTTGCCGATATTGTGAGTCTCTATCAGCACAAACTGTACCAAGTATGCTATCGAATGTTAGGCAACAAACAAGAGTCTGAAGACATTGCTCAAGAGGCTTTTGTGCGAGCTTATATGAACTTGCATACATTTGATCAGAAAAGAAAATTTTCAACGTGGCTTTATCGCATAGCGACAAACCTCTGCATTGACCGTATTCGAAAAAAGAAACCGGATTATTATTTAGATGCAGAAGTAGCTGGTACAGAAGGGCTTGATATGTATTCGCAAATCGCAGCAGATGACCAGCTACCAGAGGAGCAGTTAGAACAAATGGAGCTGCAAGATCGCATTCAATATGAAATTGGACGATTGCCGGATAAATACCGTTCGGTTATAGTATTGAAATATATAGAAGAGTTATCGTTACAAGAGATTAGCGAGATTTTAGATATGCCGCTTGGAACGGTGAAAACGAGGATTCACCGCGGACGTGAGGCATTACGTAAGCAATTAAACAATCTGTAGGAGGGGGAGCGTCATGAATACTTGTCCAGAGCATATTATAGACTATATGCATGATTATTTAGACGGTGACATTAGTCGTGAGCATGAGCAAGAGTTGAAACAACACTTGCATACATGTAATGATTGTAAACAGTTGATGCAAGAATTGAGTGAAACAATCGCCTTTGTGAAGAGTGCTTCCCATATTACAGCGCCTCCGGGTTTTGAAGCAGCAGTTATGGCTCGTTTACCAAAACCAAAAAGTCGAGTAGGTATACAAAAATGGATTCGCCGGCATCCGTTCTTTGTGGCAGCAGCAGTATTTTGCTTATTCATGAGTGCTACATTATTGGGTAGCTTCATGGATGACCAGCATTTCTCAGTGACCAAGCAACCTAATTTAGTTGTGGATGGTCAAACAGTGATTGTACCTGAAGGGGAAGTGGTGAAAGGCGATATTGTTGTAAAAAATGGCGATTTGATTGTTGAAGGTGAAGTTGATGGTAACGTCACAGTAATCAACGGGCAATATATGGCATCTTCAGCGGTAGTTTCAGGGAGAATCGAAGAAATTGACGAAGTATTTGAATGGTTATGGTATACAATTAAAAATTCTGTTAAGACAGCCATGACATTTGAGGAAAAAGAAGAAACTAAATAACACTCTATACGTCCTAAAAAATAGTGCACGTGAGAGGCTGAAAGGTCTACTCTTCTGAGTAGACTTTTTATTTGAAAAAAGTTACATTTGATAAGAATGTGATATACTTGAATGTGTATGGATTCGTAATGAAAAGTGGGGGATGCCACGTGCAAATTATCGAACATTTCACGGATTTAACGCCTGTGAATATTGTTATTAACTTCATTGATGTACTGCTCGTTTGGTACGTTGTTTATAAAGTCTTAACCCTCATTAAAGGTACGAAGGCTGTCCAATTACTTAAGGGAATATTCGTCATTATTATTGCACGAATTGCAACAGACCTTTTAGGGTTACAAACACTTGGTTGGATGCTACAACAAGTTATTGAGTTTGGTTTCCTAGCGATTATTATTATTTTCCAACCTGAAATCAGACGTGGTTTAGAACAAATTGGGCGAGGAAAGCTATTCCAACGCTCATCTAGTCAAGAGGAAGAAGAACAAACAAGACTTATTGAGGCAATGAAGAAGTCTGTAAGTTATATGGCTAAACGTCGAATAGGTGCGTTAATTTCTATTGAAAAAGAAACAGGTCTTAATGAATATATTGAAACAGGTATAGGGCTAAATGCTGAAATTTCATCAGAATTACTGATTAATATCTTTATACCAAATACCCCGCTACATGATGGGGCTGTTATTATGCAAAAAGATAAAGTTACAGCAGCGGCTTGCTATTTACCTTTATCTGAAAGCCCATTTATTTCAAAAGAGTTAGGGACACGCCACCGTGCTGCTCTTGGTTTAAGTGAAGTTACAGATGCTATTACAATTGTTGTTTCAGAAGAAACAGGCGCAATTAGTATAACATTAAATGGTAATCTCCATCGAAATCTTTCTCTAGAGGAGTTCGAAACATTATTAAGAAAAATGTGGTTCGGATCAGTACAGGAATCAAATGCATCCTCTAAGTTGACTTGGAGGGGGAAAAAGAATGGATAAAATGATGGATAGCCCTTGGGTACTTAGAATCATCGCGCTATTTTTAGCGTTTTTGCTTTTCTTCTCAGTGCGTACCGAGTTGTCACCTTTAAATAAAGCTACCTCAAATGAACAAACGGATGTTATTCGTGATGTTCCAGTGGATGTTTATTACGATAATGAAAATCTTATTGTGACAGGTTTACCTGAAACTGTGGATGTAACGATAGAAGGTCCGATGGCATTGGTTTTAAAAGCAAAGGGAGCTAAGGATTTTTCTATATTTGCGGATTTGAGCAATTTATTGCTAGGAGAGCATGATGTAAAACTGCAATACGAAAATATTTCAGAAAAGTTAAAAGTGACATTAGACCCTGCAACTGTTCATGTGAATATTGAGGAAAAGGTCACGCAGGAGTTCCGAGTGGACCCTGAAATGAACAAACGTTTAATTGAAGAAGGTTTTATCTTAAAAGAAATGACAGCCAACCCGCCAACTGTTTATGTAACAGGTGCAAAAAGTGCTATTGAAAGCATTAGTTATGTAAAAGCAACTGTTACAGGAGAGCAGGGCTTGAAGCAATCATTCACGCAGGAAGCAGCTGTAAAAGTATTAGATAGAGATTTAAATAAGTTAGACGTGACTATTGAACCTGAAATTGTGAAAGTTCAAGTAGATATAGCGGAGTATAGTCGAGAGATCCCAGTTGTCCTTAACGAAACAGGGCAAGCTGCCGAGGACATTACCATTAACTCATTAACATTTTCACCGAAAATGATTAAAGTGTATGGAAGAAAATCCATTATTGACAGTTTAACATCCATTCCAATAACAGTTGACCTGTCAAAAATTACTGAGTCCAAAACTTATGAATTTGATGTAAAATTACCAGATGGTGTGACAAAAATATCTGACAAGAAAATAAAAGTGAAGGCAGATATTACAAAGGTTGAACAAGAAGAACAGCAGAAAACACCAGCTTCTACAGAGGAAACGCCACCTCCAATTGAAGAACCTGATGTGACAGATGAGAGTACTCCAACTGATAAAAATACGTCAACTGAGGAATCGGAAGATATTGATTCTTAAACAATATGTGACTATAATTTTATTTTGATTCTAAATCAAAAATCCAATCAGGTTTGTAGTTCAGGTTTCATCCAACAAACTGGCAGAGTGGAATATTAATAATTACCAATGAATGAACAAAGGCAGACTTTTCCAAAAGTAAGCGGACAAGTGTCTAATGCTTGATAGAAACTCACTAGGCACTGTCTTGCATTGAAGGAGAGAATAAGTAGAATGGGTAAATATTTTGGAACAGATGGCGTCCGTGGCGTCGCGAATAGTGAATTAACACCAGAATTTGCATTTAAACTTGGTCGTATAGGCGGCTATGTTTTAACAAAAGATGCAACTGACCGTCCAAAGGTTTTAATTGGTCGTGACACACGTATTTCAGGTGAGATGCTTGAAGGTGCACTTGTGGCTGGTCTTTTATCAATTGGGGTAGAGGTAATGCGTCTTGGTATTATTTCAACACCAGGTGTGGCATACCTTACTCGAATTATGAGCGCAGATGCGGGCGTCATGATTTCAGCTTCACATAACCCAGTTGCAGATAACGGTATTAAATTTTTCGGTCCTGATGGCTTTAAGCTAACAGATGCACAGGAAGCGGAAATTGAAGCGTTAATTGATGCGCAAGAGGATAAATTACCACGTCCTATAGGAGCAGATTTAGGATCTGTAAGCGACTATTTCGAAGGTGGTCAAAAATATATTCAATACTTAAAGCAAACAGTGGATGAAGAATTTGATGGTATCCACGTAGCGCTTGATTGTGCACATGGTGCAACTTCATCTTTAGCTACACATTTATTTGCTGATTTAGAAGCGGACATTTCTACAATGGGAGCTTCTCCAACTGGCTTAAATATCAATGATGGTGTAGGCTCAACACACCCAGAAGGACTAGCTAAGTTTGTTACTGAAAAAGGTGCAGATGTTGGTTTAGCTTTTGATGGCGATGGAGACCGTTTAATTGCTGTAGATGAAAACGGAAAAATCGTTGACGGTGACCAAATTATGTTTATCATTGGTAAGCATTTAAATGCGGTAGGGCGTTTGAAGAAGCAAACAATTGTTTCAACAGTGATGAGCAATATGGGCTTCTATAAAGCTGTGGCTGACAATGGTATGCAAAGTGTACAAACAGCTGTAGGTGATCGTTATGTTGTGGAAGAAATGCGTGCGAATGAATACAATTTAGGTGGCGAGCAATCAGGGCATATCGTCTTTCTAGATTTTAATACAACAGGTGATGGCTTATTGACAGGAATTCAGCTTGTCAACATTATGAAGGCGACGGGTAAAAAGCTTTCAGAACTTGCAGGTGAAATGAAAATCTACCCTCAGCGTCTTGTCAATGTGCGTGTAACAGATAAGCATGCTGTGACTGATAATGCGAAAGTAGCTGCAGTAATTGCAGAGGTAGAAGCTGAAATGGCTGGAAATGGTCGTGTTTTAGTACGTCCTTCAGGTACAGAGCCATTAGTACGTGTCATGGTGGAAGCAGCAACAGAAACGGATTGCGAGCGTTTTGTCGAGCGTATTGCAGATGTTGTACGTGTAGAAATGGGCCTAACAGAATAAGAAATAGAGTGTAAACCCGATTTCCGTAAACAGGAAATCGGGTTTACTTATTTGAAAGGAATGTTTTAAATAAGCGAGATGGGGAACAGTAATTAGGAGTCACAATAACAAGGAGTGTTTAATTGATATGGCTAAAATTGCTACAGTTATAACAGATATGTTTGAGGACATTGAGTTTACAAGCCCTAAAGAAGCTTTGGAAGCAGCTGGGCATCAGCTAGTAACAATTGATATCGAAGCAGGCAAGGAAGTTAAGGGTAAGCATGGAGAGTCCGTGAAAATTGATAAAGGCATTGATGAAGTAAAAGCTACAGATTACGATGCATTATTTATTCCTGGTGGTTTTTCTCCTGATATATTACGTGCGGATGATCGTATAGTAGCATTTGCAAAGTCCTTTATGGATGAAATGAAGCCTACCTTTGCCATTTGTCATGGACCACAACTTCTTATTACTGCAAAGACATTAAATGGGCGTGACGCCACAGGCTATAAATCCATCCAAGTGGATTTAGAAAATGCAGGGGCAATCTTCCATGATGAAGAAGTATTTGTCTGTCAAAAACAGCTTGTAACAAGTAGAACGCCAGATGATCTTCCTGCATTTAATAGAGAAATTGTTAAATTATTAGACAGTAAATAAAGGATAGGCACAAGCATTTAAAATGCTTGTGCCTATTTTGTATTATCAAAGTGCTTATGTATCGCTTTGTCTACATATTTGTCACGAAAAAGCTTTAGGGCTAGGTGTTTTTTATAACGAAAATTTGACGGATAGCATATGATTGAGTATGATGGAGAAGTTGAAGATGAGGTCCGACCTTGTCCTTTAACGAGCGCCTAAGGAGGGAAGAAAGCGCAAAATCGGAAAACAATTATAGCGCCTGAGCTGAAGAAATCGGACGAAAAGATCTTCAGCAGACGAGGTGGAGGTTTATCGAAAATTCGGCGGATGCCTCCCAATCGACATACCCGATTGTCATTTTTCATTTTGAAAGCATTTGAGTGATTGAATGTACAGAAAATGGAGAAGGTATTGTAAAAGCAATAGATAAATAGATGAAGCTTCACATGTCGAAGATCTCTATTCAGGTGGCTGAGTAGCGTGAGTAGCTTGTGTGTATTGGAGTGCTTTATTTTTATAAAAATAAAGCATCGCTTGTGCATTCAAAAAATTCGATAGGATGAGGCCTAGTTTGTCATTGCATTAAATTGACATTATCGGAGGACGAGAATTATGTGTGGAATTGTAGGATATATTGGTGAATCAGATGCAAAGGAAATTTTATTAAAAGGCTTAGAAAAGCTAGAGTACCGTGGTTATGATTCAGCGGGTATTGCAGTACGTAACGAGGAAGGCGTAACGGTTTTCAAAGAAAAAGGGCGTATTGCAGATTTACGAGAAGCGGTAGATGAAGATGTTGCAGCGAAAATAGGGATTGGTCATACACGTTGGGCAACACATGGTGTGCCAAATCGTTTAAATGCTCACCCACATCAAAGTGCATCAGGACGCTTTACACTTGTGCATAATGGGGTTATTGAAAACTATCACTTATTGCAAAAAACATATTTAAAGGGCATTCCAATGAAATCTGATACAGATACAGAGGTTATTGTGCAATTAGTAGAGTTATTTGTGAAAGATGGTCTAAGCACTGCAGACGCTTTCCGCAAAACATTATCTCTATTACATGGCTCCTATGCACTGGCACTATTAGATGCAGAGGCAGCAGATACAATCTTTGTAGCAAAAAATAAATCACCACTTCTAGTTGGAATTGGTGAAGGCTTCAATGTTGTTGCGTCAGATGCAATGGCGATGCTACAGGTAACAGATCAATACGTAGAGCTTCACGATAAAGAGGTAGTTATCGTACACAAAGCAAGTGTGGAAATTACAAAATTAGATGGTACTGTAGTAGAGCGTGTACCATATACTGCTGAGCTTGATATGAGTGATATTGAAAAAGGCACATATCCACACTATATGTTAAAAGAAATGGATGAGCAGCCTACAGTTATTCGTAAAATCATTCAAGCATATGAAGGTGACAATGGTGATTTAACGATTGATGATGAGGTTTTAGAAGCATTACGAGCAGCAGATCGTTTATATATTATTGCAGCGGGCACAAGCTATCATGCGGGTCTCATCGGTAAACAATATTTCGAAAAAATGGCTGGTATCCCTGTAGAAGTGCATATTTCTAGTGAATTTGGCTATAACATGCCATTACTTTCAGAAAGACCATTATTTATCTTCATTACACAATCAGGTGAAACAGCAGATAGCCGTCAAGTACTAGTAAAAATTAAAGAGTTAGGCTATCCAACTTTAACGATTACCAATGTACCTGGCTCTACGTTATCACGTGAAGCTGACCATACCTTGTTATTACATGCAGGTCCAGAAATTGCTGTAGCTTCTACAAAAGCTTATGTGGCACAAGTAGCAGTCCTGGCATTAGCAGCCTATGTGACAGCAAAGTCAAATGGCAAAGGCTTAGAATTTGATTTAAAACAAGAGCTCGCGATTGCCGCTAATGGCATCCAAACAATAATTGATTCTAAAGATGTGCTAGAAGACATTGCAGAAGATTACTTAAAAATCGCACGTAATGCATTCTTCATTGGCCGTAATATGGACTTCTATGTTAGCCTTGAAGGTGCCTTAAAACTAAAAGAAATCTCGTACATCCAAGCAGAAGGCTTTGCTGGTGGAGAACTGAAGCACGGAACAATTGCCTTAATCGAAGAAGGTACGCCTGTATTTGCACTTGTCACACAAGCATCAGTAGGATTAAACATCCGTGGTAATGTCAAAGAAGTAGCAGCTCGTGGTGCATATCCATGTATTATCGCGATGGCAGGCATTGATGAAGACGGCGACCGTTTAGTCATTCCGCATGTTCATGAATTACTAACACCACTTGTATCAGTAGTACCTTTACAATTAATTAGCTACTATGCTGCACTTCACCGTCGCTGTGATGTAGATAAACCACGTAACCTAGCTAAATCGGTAACTGTTGAGTAGGAACAAAAATTAGATTTAATATGTTTGTCCATATACAACTCAAACGTGATGCACACAACTTAGTCTCGATGTAAACAACTCTATCGTGACATACACAATTTAGTCGTGACGTCAAACGTTTGGAAAATATAAAAAATGATTAGTTTAGATATGGAATAAAATTTTAATTTAACGATATTAACCTATATATGAGAAAAAATCTAAAGAGCATGTTTTGATTAATCTTTTTCCAAAACATGCTCTTTTTGTAGCTTTGGAATAAAAATTGATTAAAAAATATCCCTCACCCCTTATCTAATTGCAACTCCAAAAACTCCACTTTGAAAAAAGGTTGATCAAAATGGAGTTACTCTTTTTATATAAGTATGAGATTTTTATAAAAAGGTTGATCATTTTCCAGCTATGTTACTCAACAATCGCGCCCGATTGTGGAAGATTATAAGCATAATTCTTGTAAAACTAAAGCCTTCTGTTACCTCACTGGCAATAATACAGTTTATTATGTAAACCTTAAAAAGGTGTAAGTGGGATACTGCTCATACTCACTTTTCAGAGAAATATAAAAATTATCCTGAAGGATGTTATAGAACAATTCTAAATTTAATCACTTACAAAATATTTTCAAGGACAGTTTCAATATCGAGCAATGAATCTGTTGGTTCAAAACGTGCAACTGTTTTCCCTTTTGTATCAACTAAAAATTTCGTGAAATTCCAACGGATATTTCGCCCATCTAAAAAACTTGGTTCTAATTGTAAAATATTTTCAGCTAATATTTTCTCTTCCATATTGAGCTTGCCAAATTCACGGAAATCTACTTCATGTTTCAAATAATTAAATAGTGGGTGAGTCCCTTCTCCATTTACCTTAACAAGTTCAAAGATCGGGAATGTTACACCGTAATTCAATTTACAAAGCTTTGTCGTTTCTTGTCCATCTTCGGGATTTTGGTTGCCAAATTGATCGCATGGTAACCCTAATACAATAAAATTATCATTTTTATATTTATCATACAATTTTTGTAAATCCTCAAATTGATATGTAAATTGACATTGGTTTGCCGTATTCACAATAAGCATCGGCTTTCCTCGATATGTTTCCATCGACAAAATTTCACCATTTGATTTCTTTACTAAATAATTATAAATACTCATAACAAAACCTCCATCTTTAAGAGAAAAAACTTCCGTATAATATCGGAAGTTCTTTCTGATTTCTTCAACTAACACATCTCGTTAGCTCAATTGGTAAACCTTATTTAAGCACATTAAACTGCAAATTTCCGAAAGTCTACTATCATGGTCGCCATCTAAGCTTATAAAGCTATTACTCAGTTGTCAGCATTTTAAGTAATTCACGAACTGACTTGTTATAACTGTTAATTTCTTCTGCATTACAACCGGTTTTATCAAATACTGCATTAGGAATCAATGTTACTTTTTCTTTAAACTCGTTTCCTTCTTTTGTTAACGTAATAATTACACTTCGTTCATCCTCTTTTGAACGCTCTCTTATAATCAGACCTCGCTCCTCAAGTCGTTTTAAAACTGGAGTTAGCGTTCCAGAGTCTAGATATAATTCTTCGCCTAAACCTTTAACAGATACTTTTTCCTTTTCCCATAAAACAAGAAGAACTAAATACTGAGGATAAGTAATTCCTAATTCTTTTAAGAGAGGATGGTATAACTTTATCATTTCACGGGAAGCTGCATAAATCGCAAAACATAGATGATTACTTAACAGTAAATTATCATTTTTCATGTTAAATCCCTCACAATACTTATATTCACTAGTACAAATAATAGCATAGGAATTAGATTAAGTAAAATTGAATTATTAACAATTAAATTAATCACAATATATAAAGCATCACTCTTTATTTTAACCATTACTTGTTTGAGTGCATTCTTAGAAATTTAGTACAGATATATTGATACATCTAAACCTAGACAACATTAGTTAGGAGTTATAGATTTTTTGAGCTACCAATAATTTATCAATAATTTAATTTAAAAATAAAACGGATATAATAATCTACGTTAATTTTAAATTGAGCACAATTTAATTTTTAAAAATTTAATTGACAACGCTATTTTAATTGTTTAAAATTCAATTGTGTCAAATTTAATTTTTTAAAAGGAGTGTTTGATGATGACAGTATATTTTACAGCAGAAGCTACAACAAAAGGTGGAAGAGAAGGTCAAGTAAAATCTAACGATCTTATTATTGATTTGGATTTAGCTATGCCAAAACCAAATCAAGTTTCCACTGCTACAAACCCTGAACAATTATTTGCAGCAGGCTATTCAGCTTGTTATGATGGTGCTCTTAATTTAGTAGCCCAAAGAAAACGATTAAAAATTGAATCAGCTGTTACTGGTAAAGTAAGTTTATTAAAAGATGAGAGTGATAATGGTTATAAAATTGGAGTTGTGTTGGAAGTTGAAATTCAAGGGGTAACTCAAGAACAAGCAGAAGAATTAACACATGCGGCTCATCAAGTATGTCCATATTCTAAAGCTACTCGTGGAAATATTGATGTGCAAATCATTACAACAGCAATGTGAGACTAAAGAAGCCAAGATCAATAGTTAATGTAATGAGAAAAATTATGATTAAAACATATAGGTTACCAACCTTCAAATAAGGAGAGATATTTATGTTAGAGAAAGTACAATTAGAAAAAGAAGCTCAAGAATTTGTAGAAGCAACCGCGATCCCACCCTATCTATTCGACCTTGGACCTGTGAAGGGACGAGAAACTGTAGATGAGGTTCAATCTGGCTCAATTGATAAACTACCGGTTGATATTGAAGATATTATGATTTCAGGAGGACCAAGTGGACAGGTATCAGTAAGAATAATGCGCCCACAGAATGCGCCTGCTGACCTTCCTGTCATTGTGTACATTCATGGTGCCGGTTGGGTATTTGGTAATGAGCATACACATGATCGCCTGATCCGTGAGTTAGTGGTTGGATCACAAGCCGCTATTGTCTTTCCAAATTACACCTTGTCTCCAGAAGCAAAATATCCGACAGCCATTGAAGAAATCTACGCAGTAGTGAAGTGGGTAGCTGAAAATGGCCGTGAGAACAGCATGAATCCTGAGAGTTTAACAATTGCAGGTGATAGTGTTGGAGGCAATATGACTGCTGCTATCACGCTAATGGCAAAAGCACGAGGTGACCTAACTATCCGACAACAATTACTTTTCTATCCGGTAACAGACGCTTCTTTCGATACGGAATCCTATAACCAGTTCGCTACAGGATACTTTTTACGCCAGGACGCGATGAAGTGGTTTTGGGATCAGTACACAACCAATTCGAACGAGCGCGCTGAGATTACAGCATCACCTCTACGTGCAACAACTGAGCAACTTCAAGGGCTTCCACCAGCATTGATTATCACTGCTGAAGCTGATGTACTTCGTGACGAGGGAGAAGCATATGCCAATAAACTTCGTGAAGCAGGTGTTCCGGTTACTGCAGTACGTTTCCAAGGTATCATTCACGATTTCGTGATGCTCAACGCCTTAGCTAATACTGAAGCCGCACGAGGAGCAATTAATCTTGCTACAACCTGGTTGCGGAAAGGATTTTGATTAATCTATTTTTTAAGACGACATGAAGTAAATAAGTTCAGTTATTAGCGGGGGAAATAAAAATGAAATGTATGAAATTAGGTTTAGTGAGTGCAGTATTTGCAATTAGTCTTGCAGGATGTGCAACATCAGGTATTGATGCAAATACTAAAGAAAGTCAGACTAAAGGACACATAGCCAAATCAGCTGAGAAAAATAACTTTCCTAAAGTAGTATTAGAGCCTGAAGCACAAGCATTTGCTGATGCAACAAAAAAACCACCGTACCTTTTTGACTTAGGTCCTGAAGAAGGTAGAAAAACAGTTGATAAGGTTCAATCTGGTCCAGTTGAAAAATTACCAGTAGACATCGAAGATACATTTGTAGAAGGCGGAAAACTAGGGAAAATTTCGGTTAGAATTTTTAAACCTAAAAATTCACCTGATAATTTACCTGTAATTTTATATACGCATGGTGCGGGTTGGGTTTTTGGTAATGCACATACACACGATCGACTTGCTCGCGAATTAGCAGTGGGTTCAAACTCAGTAGTAGTGTTTACAAATTATAGCTTATCACCAGAAGCAAAATATCCAACAGCAATTGAAGAAGTGTATACAGTATTAAATTGGGTTTCTAATAAAGGAAAGAACTATGGAATGAATCCTAATAAAATCTCTGTTGCAGGAGATAGTGTAGGTGGAAACATGTCAGCAGCAATTACATTAATGGCTAAAGAGCGTAAAGGTCCAAAAATTGAAAAACAATTATTATTCTATCCAGTAACTGACGCTTCTTTTAATACTAATTCTTACAAACAATTTAAAGAAGGCTATTTCTTACGTAAAGATGCTATGAAATGGTTCTGGGATCAATATACAACATCTGAAAAAGAACGAAATGAAATTACAGCATCTCCATTACGTGCTACAGTTGATCAACTTAAAGGATTACCTAAAGCTTTAATTATTACTGCGGAAGCTGATGTGTTACGAGATGAGGGTGAGGCTTATGCTAATAAACTACGTGATGCGGGAGTAGATGTAACCGCTGTAAGATTCCAAGGTATGATTCACGATTTTGTAATGCTCAATGACTTAGCCAAAACTGAAGCTGCACGTGGAGCAATTGATCTTTCCACAACCTGGTTGCGTAAATGATTTTAATTAATCTATTGTTTCGTCACACAGAGACTACTGCAAATAAATAAAAAACAAACAGATCCACTCAAATAATTGAATATTTGAGTGGATCGTATATTTACCCAATAACTTATCTCAAATATATCCCCTTCTGCAGTCACATAACTTGCCTCCCAATCGGCAAAACCATCTGTAATTAAAAACCAAGAATAGTTGTATGCCCTCTTTATTTCTTAATTATAATTGCATCCACAAACAACTTTTCTCCCTGTGTTGCTTATATTATGTGATCTTTAATTTCATATAAGTCTGCTTAGAATAGTCTTCAGCAAAGTCACATCATTTTTTAAAAATCTTCTAGAATACTTCACTCCTTCTTCTTCAACTAAACTGCCGTTAGTTTAAGTATTCTTCACAATCCCCGTCCAATAATTATTGTATTTTGTTCTATTAAATGGCCCTTTAAAAGAAAAGGACGCGTTCTTAAGTAAACGCGCCCTTTAATGGAAAAACATAAATATTTAAAAGAGCTAGAGCTTTAGAAAATAAGATTGACCTAAATCTCACTATTTTACTTCCTTATCATTTTTATCCCTAATAATAATTTCGTATGGAATTTCTTCAATCGATAACTCTTCTATTTTCAACTCTATGATTTTATCTACATATTCTGTAATTTGATTTATCTTTTTATCAGAATTCCCGAACCATTTAGATGAATGGATGTTAGTTTTAATAATAATTTGTAATGGTTCGGGGTGGAATGAATAGGCAAACCCCCGATATTCCTTAAATCTCTTGTTCGTTTCTTCTCTTATCGCATCAAAGATTGGTTGCCAATCTTGATCACGTAATGCAAGTTTGCTTTTTTTCCTTATCTTAACTGTATAATCTAAGTCCGTATTTGAGTGAATCGTTTGACCAATGATTTTTTTGAGTTCTTCAATTTCTTTACTTTTCTCTAAATCTTCCTTCATTCCTTGTATTTCAATAATGATTTCATTATTTGGATTAGTTGAGATTGAGTTAGAATGGTATCCCTTTTCCTTTAATAAAGCCGAAATCTCTTCAAATACTTTCGTCATAGATTTCCTTAACTTTTCATCTTCTTCACTTAATGTAGGATAGCTATCTAAAGTGAGAAAATCTACTTTAAAATCTTGAAATCCAACCTTTTTAGCAGTGGTATGAATGATCTTTTCAATGTTTATTTTATTCGCTTCTAATAACGCCTTATTCTGGACTTGCACAGTTAAGTTTCGTTCTTCATGTGAAAAATTTAAACCAACTTGATACCCACTATCCTTTAGTTCCTTAAAACTCTTTGTTAAAAACTGCTCTAATAACTTCTTTTCCGTTTTAGATTCTTCCATACTTTTAACTAAAGTATTTTCTATTTTTTCAGTATTTACAGATGCTGATTTATTTGACTCTTTTTTATGTAACATATTAGATGCCGTAATTATGAGTAATAACACAACAAAACCTGTTAGGACTTTTTTCAAAATACCGCCTCCTATTAAGAAGGTATGTCGGTTTTTTCACATTATTCTCATTGCCATTCCACATAATTGTAAATGTATTTCTTTACTTTATCCCACTCGCGTTATTCAACAATTGGCCCGATTGCTGAATAAAGAAAAAATCCTGCATATAACAGGATTTTTGATTAAACTATTATAAATTATCATTCTAAGATCTAAAAAACAGTTCATCTTTTTTATAAACTGTACAACTTTATTACAAACGGTTAAACTTTGTTTTAAAGATACAAAAGGAAATAATTTCAGAAATGGAGTGATTATATGAACAATTATAATAAAACAGAACAAATCATGGATAATCATAGAACCGGATTTTTATACCCATATCATATCAATCACGATTTAAGACAGAGTGATTATTATACTGAATTTCACGAGCATGATTTTCAATCTATTGTGTTAAGAATTTCAGAAGAACCAAAAGCATTTTACTTAACAGAAGATGATAAGAAATATTATTCCACGCAAGAACTTGAAGTGGTAGAGAAAATCAGTAAATAAAATGCTGTTTTTATAAGGAGAGAATAAAAGAATTGAAAAAGAAGATATGACAGTTATCGTTTTTTTATTTTAGATATTATAAATTGTGTGTTGTTCAACAATCATGGCCCAATTGTTGAACAACAAGTTAAACAACACTCTACAACTTAAACTTCAATAAACGCAACAATTAGTTAAAATAGGCTTAATGTCGTTTCTCTTCTTTATTTCTCCGTGATATTTTTCACGGAAAGTAATGATAATGAGTAAAATACATCCAAACAGCAAAACTCCCTATGTGTGTTGTTCGGGTTTAGATGAAGTTTATCTTGGATTATAGCTAATTCAACGTGATTGCAAATTCCGAGTTCGGTGCGCCAGCAAATACAACCATTCCATTGTTCGGCAGTTTTACTTTATTATTGCCGTTTACAACGCTAAAATTGATACATACTCCCTTCTCATCATACACCGCGAAAGAACTCTTCGATGGCAAAGTAACGGTCATTATTTTCCCTGTTGCCTCATGCGGGATTGCAAACCATTTCGCATGCCCATTTGCTGCAAGAGTAACTTTGGACGATTTGCCTGCATCAAGCAGTTGGACATTAGATCCACTTACGTATACCAATCCGGGCATTTCCATATATTCAATGCCGCCTTTTGTATAAAAACGAGCTTCCGTCATATCACGGCCATTCATCACGGGGATTTGGAGTTGATGCGCCGCTGAGTTGGGACCTGTAATTTTTCTACCGTCCCAATAGCCTGTCATACCCTCCTTGAAATTAATTTGTGTGGTAAGCATCAATTGTACGAGATACTCAGCAGAACTAAATTTCTCGTTCACAAGATAGAACTTGACACCCTTCCGCTTCTCCCATGCGGCAACAGTTTCCTTTGATAGGACATTGTCTTCTAGTTTCTCGGCTAAATAGTGAGTCATCACATCTTGCCCTAACCCTGGCATTGATTTATAAGTACTCTCCTCTAAATAAGTTCGGCCATTCTTCTCAGTGACAAAGTTAAGCTTGGAGGTCCCCTCCTCATTAATAAAGCTTCCATCTGCGGTATATACAAACTTTTCTTCTGTATAATTTGGTAATAATAATTCCCCATTTTTCGTAATTTCTATTTTAAAATTACTGTAACTATTGCCGTATAAACCCGCTTTCTTTGCTACATCATGAGGCATCTTTGCCTTGACCGGCTTGCCAAAAGATTTGTTCGGTTTAATGTCTTTAATTGTGCCCTTCTCTTTGAGAGCAGCGACCAACAATTCAGTTGCCATCAATCGATTTGTCGCGCTACTGCCTCCGGATGATAATACAGCCGCTGCCATTTGCTGTTCCGGAAGCACGACCATACTAGCATGTTGTAGTGTCGTGTCGCCGCCTTTAACCAATGCCTTAATCCCATATTCACTAAATGGATACAGTTTCACACTATCCCAGCCAAGACCATAGTTAAAACTATAATCTCCATCCCCTGACCACATTCCTTTTTTATATTCCTCTTGCTCCATCGCATTCACTGCTTTATCAGAGAGAATTCCTTTTCCCTGCCCCATAAATAATTGGGAGAACCGCACCACATCTTCTGCAGTGGAATAGATTCCTCCTGAACCAATATCATTCACAAATTCAATAGGAAGCTGACCTTGGTATGTCGGAAAATAAAGTCCAGCCAGCTCATCTCCTTCCAATTTGTCCTGCGGCGTTTTCGTATGATTTAGCTTTAATGGTTCTGTAAACCGTTGATGCAGAAATTCGGTAAAGCTAATGCCACTGACTCTTTCCACCAATATCTCGGCCAGGGTAAAGCCGTCATTGCAGTATACCGAGAACTCTCCGGGATCCGCTTTTAAGGTCTGGTTGGCCAATTGCATCAACAAGTTATCATGAGCATAGGTATCATTATCTTTAAATAAAAATACATTACTTGTTGAGGTACCTTGTAAGCCGGAGGAATGGTTCAACAGCATACGCGGTGTAATGCGTTTGTACCGTTCGTCCTTCATCTTAAAATCAGAAATATAATGAACGATAGGAACATCCAATTCGACTTTTCCATCATCTACTAATTTCATCACAGCCGCAGCTGCATACATTTTACTGACAGAACCAATCCCGTATAGGGTATCTTTAGTCAGAGGCTGTTTCCCTTTCATATCGTTCTTGCCTGTCTGACCCGTCAAAACGATTTTCCCCTTATCAATTAGCGCATACTGCACACTAATCGTCTCATATGAATTCATGAGTAACGCAGCCTTCTCTGCTGCAATCTTTTTCAATTCTTGGCTAGCCACTACTTCTTGACTAGCTACAATGGTAGTCTGACTGCCACTAGAAAAAGCCATCGCATTAATTGGTAGGTATATCGTTAGCGCTAATGAAGCGGCTAACACTCCAGATAATTTACTTTTCATGTCAGAATTGCCTCCTTAGATAAGTGATTGATTTCAATACTTTTATTGAGTTTGCAACTTCAGACTAATCCCCCCTTTTACCGTGTACTTTAATTGTAAGAATAAATTTTTTCTTTTCCCTTACCAATTCCTTACAAATTTATTAATTGTAAAAAAATTTGTCTCAAATGGCTTTTGGGGGAGTCTCGTTTTAATGTACGGGATAATCCTCTTCGTAATCAACACTCACACCATTGCTACAAGCCGTTTGCGTATCTGTCCACTGGGTAAAATAAAATAAAATAAAAAAGCTTAGGAACTAAATCCTAAGCTTTTCATTCTTTTATTAGTGGGTAACGCTCGATTTAAAATCGTCTAATGATGATTGATCCGCATGATAAAAGATAACGTCACCTTCCTGCAGATTGAAGGTATTCATTAATCGTTTCAATGTCGAAATTCACGATAATGTATCCATCTTTTAAGAACAATTGATGATTTTCATTCAGCATCCCTACACGCCCCGCTTCTTGAATGTTCGAATTCTTTGGCACCACGTATAGTTTAGCTGGCAGACTGTACTCACCATACCACGTTTGTTCTTTAGTCACGATTTCTTTTGGTGGAACCATCGTATTTGGAAGAACTTGATTTGCTAAAGGACCTCTGTAAGTGCGAAGCTTCCAATTCTGAATTTGCCATCCATAAGGGCCTGTTTGTACAGGTTCTTTGGACATATGTTTGGCGTAATAACGTGCAAATGCCGTTTCATAATACTGGCTTGTAATTTCCTTTAAGTTGAAACGATCAGCAAAATTGTAATAGTGCAGCGCGTTATTTGTGATTTCATTTTTTGGAAGGTTTCTCATTGTTTCATTCAAAAAATTCTTTTTCTGTGTCTTTAAAGGAATAAAAAAAATAAACTTGCCTATCAAGACTAACGGTCTGATGATAGTTAATATCTATATAAGGGTAGATACTAAGAATATTTCCATCAAAAGTTATATAATTTAATCTCTCTACCTCATTGAACAATAATTTTTTTCTAACATTTACAGATGCATCAGGCATTTCTTTAAAAAGAACAGTATCCAAATGCCTTTGCTGTTGCTTTGGCTTCTGCTTATATCTTTGATAAACCTCCTGATGTATAGGATACTTTAGGTTCCTTAATGCCTGGTAAAATCTATCTACAGTTTCATCAACAACTTTTTCCTTATTTGCAGGATATAAATATTCATTATTATCTGAAGGGTTAGTTTGAGAATGAACAGGACTTTCTAATAATATAGAAAAACTGAACAAAAATATAATCACAAACGAACTAATTAAGAATGGATTTTTCATTTAGATTACTCCTTTTTAGAAGTAACGTACCCTAAATGTTCTTTAACTATCCTGCTTCGTTAGTTAGTGAGAAACTTCACTACCTTACTCTATATTTCAACAATAATATTTAATTTTACTGAAAACGTTCCTCCACAATCTGGCCCTTTAATGGAATAACTTTATTATCACTTAACAGGTTCTAAATCCACAAGAAAAACCGAAATCCCTTCCTTATAGAGATAGGAAATTCCGGTTCATCTTTTTTTATAAACGGTTAAACTTTTTTATAAACAGTTTAACTTTATTTCAAAGCCACAAGAATTACTTTCAATTTTGAAACGACTTGATTGCTATTAAGGTATATTTAAAAAGCGAAAAATCATTCGGAAGTAAATGTTTTAATGAATTATCTATACATTAAATAAGGAAGGTGTCCAAGGACACCTTCCTTATTACTAATACTTCTAATGTATTTCATTATTTGTAATAATCATGATTTTAGAGAATAAACCTTATAGAATTAGTAAGTAAGATAGCGTTATAAAAGGGCTATTAAAATAGCTTAGAATCTCCTTTACCTTAGAAAAACGTATTTTCTTTTTATTAAATCATTTCCCTCAAACGCTGTATGTCTTTCATTGGGGACATGCCAAACTTGCGACTGTATTCCCGACTGAAATGCGAGGGGCTTTCGTAGCCTACCTGGAACGCTGCTTCAGCCGCCTCCATGCTTTCCGTTAAAAGCATTCGGCGTGCTTCCTGCAGCCGAAGCTGTTTCTGATACTGGATTGGGCTCATGCCTGTGATTTCCTTGAAATGGTGATAGAAGGATGAGGGGCTCATTCTGGCCTCCTTCGCTAAGTCATCTACCTTTAACGGTTGAGCGAATTCACGGTTTAATACCCCGATTACCTTTGCGATGCGCTGGGCCTGACTGCCTACAAGGGCAAAGTGTTTCAAGGAGTTGTTCTCATCATTTTGTAGAATCCGGTAAATGATTTCACGTTTAATACTTGCGGCAAGGACCGATATATCCTGCGGAGTCTCCAGCAGCCTAATCAGCCGTAATACCGCTTCCAGGAGCGATTCATTTATAAGGCTGATTTCCAGACCCCGACCTGTGGAATCATTAGAAATTCCTTGATTCGATGATTGAATGACTTCGAAAATCTGATTCATGTCCAGCTGCAAATTCACACATAAATAAGGCTTTTCGGGTGAAGCCACCATGACCTGTCCTGTAATCGGCAAATGAACAGACGCGGTCAAATAACTGGCCGAATCGTACTGATAGCTTTCTTCACCGAGCATGACCAATTTTGTTCCCTGAGCCACAATGCATAGGGAAGGTTCATAAACAGAGTAAACAGGTTCAGAAATCCGGGAGGCACGAACAAATTGCAAGCCTGGTATAGATGTCTCAGACGTTCCATCCAACGTTACATTTCTCTCAATCAACTCTGCTAATTCCTTAATCCGCTCCATGGCAGTTCCTCCACCTTTTCCATTAACACATATGGATTTCTTATTCACTATATTATATTTTGTTGGAGTATTAGGCAATCATTTCATAAATACCGGCTACCTCCCCTTCGGCACAAAGATTCATAATGTGTTTATGGTCAGGCACTTCAATTGGATAGTACAGAAATGGAGCAGGTTTCCGTTATGCTCTCCGGTCACTTCATTTTCATTTTTAACCTGTCGAGTTTTAGTGCTGCCTATCGTTTACATGTGGGAGGAGATTATAAAATGAAAAAAGAACATGCTAATTTACATCCCTATACAGGCATCTGGGTAACCGCGGACGGTCATATTCGGCACGAGCTGCTTCCGAACGGACGGTACGACGAAGCACGCGGCAGCAAAAAAAGCGCCTATCAAGGCAGCTACTTTATCGAGGGCAATCATATCGAATATGTCGATGATACAGGCTTTACTGCTGATGGTGATTTTACCGATGGAGTGCTTTACCATGCAGGTATGGTGCTATATTTAGAAGAACCTAGCGAAGGGGGCAACGAATGATGTCTGTACTTAATGGAAAAGTAGTAGTGATTACGGGAGCAAGTAGCGGAATCGGTGAAACAACAGCCCGACTGCTCGCAGGTCTAGGCGCCCATGTTGTCATCGGGGCAAGGCGTGTCGAAAGACTGGAGGCATTGGCATCTGACATTCAGGCGGATGGTGGTTCTGTAGTCGTCCAGCGGCTTGATGTGACGGAGCTGGAACAGATGCAAGCGATCATTGAAGCAGCCCAAAGTCATTTTGGACGAGTGGACGCTGTAATCAACAATGCAGGGGTGATGCCGCTCTCTTCGCTGGAAGCACTGAAGATCGAGGAATGGAACCGAATGATTGATATCAATATTCGCGGTGTCCTCCATGGCATTGCCGCAGGTCTTCCGGTCATGAAAAAACAAGGTTTCGGCCATTTCATCAATATCGCTTCCATCGGCGCCTACGAAGTGAGCCCGACAGCAGCTGTCTACTGCGCGACCAAATATGCTGTACGTGCCATAACGGATGGATTGAGGCAAGAAACTGCAGGCCAAGGCATCCGTGTAACCCTTGTATCGCCGGGGGTAACGGAATCAGAACTAGCCGAGAGCATTACCGACAACGAGGCAAAGGAAATCATGAAGGAATACCGGCGTACCACTCTCCCAGCAACGGCTATTGCCGGTGCTATCGTCTATGCGCTGGAACAGCCAGAGTATGTCGATGTAAGTGAACTGGTCATTAAACCCGCAATATAAATTAAACAAAGGGACATTAGGAGTCCAACTAGCAAATCTAGACTTCTCTGTTCTGGAATCCATTCTTGGAGATTCCTCATTTTTTCTGGCTTTCTCTCGTAGTTGATGTAGCTTTAGAATAATGTTTGTTCAAAAACAACCCACAGACCCATAATTTAAGCTAAATTAAAAGAGCCCGTTTTGAACAAAGTTTGTTCAAAACGGGTTAATTCTTTGTGAAACAATGTGCAATTTTTATAAAAAGTTTAATCATTTTCTACTCTTGATGTTCAACAATCGCGCCCGATTGTTGAATAGTGCTAAATGCGAAAAAGCTGCAAAAATGACACCTTAGTTATTTTATTTTGCTAAAGCACCCGTTAATTTAATACATTTATTCATAAAATAATCTTTTTTCAGGTCATTTAGTGGTAGCCCCAGGAAAATATGAATTTACATCGATAAGCAAATCCAAACATAAAAAAAGTCGAATTCCCTGTCCTTTAAGGAAACGACTTTTTTATACGACTTCTTCAAGTAAATCCCATTAACCTTTTTCGGGGACTATTTGTAATCTCTGCCAGTGAAATTATACCTGTGCTAGCCCGCCATCTACGAACAATTCAACACCCGTCAAGTAACTGCTTTCGTCTGAAGCAAGGAAAGATACAGCGTTTGCTACTTCTTCAGGTGTCCCAACTTTTCCAGCTGGAACAGTATTTCTGCTATTTTCCAGTACCTCTTCTAGTGCCTCACCAAAAAGCTCATCGTATGCAGGTGTAAGAATACCTCCTGGACTTACCACATTTACACGGATTTCAGTACCTTTTAGGTCAAGAATCCAGTTGCGAACTAGTGCTCTTAATGCTGCTTTAGATGCTCCATATACACTAAACGCTGGGTTGCCAATTGATCCAGCAGTAGAGCCCGTTACAATAATAGAACCTACTTTGTCCGGGAATAGTGATAATGCTTTTTGAACAGTAAAGATGGTTCCTTTAACGTTAATGTCGAACGTTCTATCAACCTGCTCTTCAGTAATTTCACCTAATGGAAGGAAGTTGCCGGTGCCTGCATTAGCAAAAAGAATGTCCAACTTACCTTTTTCCTGCTTTATAATGTCATATAGTTTGTCTAAGTCTTCAAGTTTAGAAATATCACCTTGAACACCGGTTACGTTCTTGCCAATTTGGTTAACGGCTTTATCAAGTTCGTTTTGTCTACGTCCCGTGATATAAACATATGCACCTTCGTTTACAAATTTTTGTGCTGTAGCAAGACCAATCCCACTTGTTCCACCCGTTACAAGCGCTATTTTACCTTCAAATTTACCCATACTTAACACTCCTTTAGAATTAATTTTATTTTATGTCTAGTACCTTTAGTAAGTTACTTAAAAGTTGATATAGAGGCATTTAGGCTTTCTGAGCTTGTTCTTGACCCATTCGTTAAATTACTTCCCCATTCTCCGTTTGGTATTAAGTAACTTATTATTCTATCCTCAAGTAGATCACCAAGAATTTCTTCATATTTTTTTCGATAAGGCTTTGGCAATTCTTCCTGTAACCAACTGTCTTTTGTGCCTTGCCAGATTTCATAAATTACAAGATCATCCGGCTTTTCAATATCATCGCTTATAATAGCATTTATAAAGGTAGGTTCTTTCGACATCACTTCAACAAGTGAATAAAGTGAGTTCCGAAAGACTTCCTTTTTACCTGGTTTAACTTTGAAACGAATGTTTAGAACAACTTGATTAGTATTGCTAGTCATCTGTAATATTCCCCCTTTTGTAATCTCTGCCTTGAAAAACACCTTACAAGGTATATTATCCATCTATAAACTATATTATTGGAAGTACCCACTTTTTTGTTATATACTAACTAAAAAGTAACAATTATATAATATGGGGGTTTAGACATGAAAAAAGTTAGTTGTGGTTTTGAAATGACAATGGAAGTTATTAGCGGAAAATGGAAAGGCCTTGTATTATACTTTTTAAAGGATGGACCAAAGAGAACGAGTGAATTAAAGAGCATTATCCCAAATATAACTCAGAAAATGCTGATTCAAACACTTAGAGAGCTTGAAGCCAGTGGACTTGTAAGCAGAAAGATATATAATCAAGTACCGCCGAAGGTTGAATATTCATCCACTGAACTTGGAGAATCTCTTAAACCTATCTTGCAGGAGCTCTGTCAATGGGGAAGCCATTATGCGGAGCAAATTTATGCAGAGGATGAAATCGAAATCCTACTATCCGAAGAGGCTTCTTTTTAACACACCTTATATGTAAGGTGTTTTTTTGTTGCACTGGGATGAGGTTAGGAGGATCAATTAGTAATAGAAAAAGAGGTTCTCGTGCAAATATGATTTGTTAGAAACAAAGTACCTCATTAAGATTTGAGTGGAGATACAAGTACACGAATGTTGTTAAATCAACATTTGTGCCTTTGCGCTTGAACCATAAATTATACAGTTTACTATACATATGGCATAAACAGTTGAAGTAGCAACGTTTATACTTGCGGAGCTTGTTCATAAATTGGCATATAAACTTGAATAGCATTTCTTATCGTCAAAAGTGTTATTCAACAATCTGGCCCGTTTGTTGAACAAAAAAAATCCTATATATCAACACAGTATTTTTAATCAAACTTTATTATAAATGATCAAGTTTTTTTAAAACTACACTTTTTAATTCATAACTTATATTCATATAAAAGATGCAAACCTACTCATTCTCTCTAATCCATATGATTTGCACAGCATGCAGTATCGGAGAACATCTTCGAGAACAGCATCAAACATTTCAAGTAGTTCATGAATACGTTCATTTCTTAAGCTATAGTAGCAATACTTCCCTACATTGCGGCCGACAATTGCTTCCCTTTCCCACCCTAAGCCATGTTATCATACCCCACTTTATTGACCATTTACCCAGAATCAATAAGTTTCATAACAATAAAGCTATACAAAATTCTTAAATGAACATTCGCAATAATAATCAGAGCTTGTAAATTTTCTGAATATTTGCTATTAATAGTGGAAAGAAGTCGATTGGTGGTGATATTTTGTCGATTAATAAATATACTTGGACAGAAGAAAAAATAGCAAAATTTTATAAAGAAGGAAGAGGTTCAGGAGAGTTAAATCATTATATTCCTTGGATTAAAACTAATGAAATACCAAGTAAAGGACGAGTCCACCGACCATTGGGCTGGAAGACAAATAGAATTCATCATTTATTGTCTGATTTAGAACTTTCTTATTTTTATTATTTGGAATGGAGTCACAAGGTAATTGATATTAGAGAGCAATTCCCACTAAAGCGTGAAAGAACTATGAAAATTGCGTCAGAAAAAGGTATAAAACACCCTTTTGAAAACAAAACCCAAACAAATATTGTGATGACTACCGATTTTTTGATTACAACACGCATTAATAATGAAATTGTCCATTTAGCGAGGTCTATAAAACCCAGTAGTGAGTTAGAAGAAACCCGTGTTTTAGAAAAACTGGAGTTAGAAAGACAATATTGGGCAGACAATGATATTGAATGGTGTCTAATAGATGAGAAAGTTATGTCAAAGCCATTTGTAAGCAATATGGATTATATACATGAATATTATTATCTTAAAGAAAAAGATGAAGAAACAATTAGTTTATATTTTCTTGAGTATTTAGCTAACGCTAAACGTTTAAGTTCTCAGCAGCTGTTAGTAACGTGTTGTAATGAATTTGATTCCTTATATAACCTTGAAAATGGCTCAGGAATTTATTATTTGAGACATCTATTTGCAAAACAATATATATTAGCAGCAAATATGGAGAACCCGATTCAACCATTCAAAATAAATTTAACTGAAATAATTGTAAATAAGGGAGGTATTAATGGCATTTATGATAACTCTATCAGTTAATGAACTTATTGTAGATATTGATTTGAAAATTACTTATAGAATCTTATGGATTGATAGTGGTTATGTGATTGCCTATGTAATTGATATTAATGATGCAAAAGCTACCCCTTTTATTATGAAAATTTCAGAAATTGAAGAACGAATAAATAACGCTATTTATGTGGTGGAAATAAGTAAAAGCACATCTTTGAAACGAATACCAACTCAAAAAGATCTCAATCATAGAGATAAAACTTGGGAAATGATTAAAGAAATAGTTAATCAGGAACCCGACATTTATATGAAGGACCGAAGACATAAGTTAATTGAAAGTGCGATGACTACAAATAATGTGAAATCCCGAAATACTTTCTACAAAAATTTAAGAAAATATTGGCAAAGAGGCATGATTAAAGACAGTCTATTCCCGGATTACTCTTTAAATAAAATTGAATTGGTATATAAGAAAAAAACAGGAAGGCCAAAAGCGAATGGAAAATCCGGAGTTATTATAACCTCTGCGATTAAAAACCAATTTGAAAAATCCTTAAAAAAATACTACTTAAGTACAAAAAAGCCTTCTTTAAAATTTGTTTATAAAATGTTGATTCGCGATTACTATACAAAATTTAGATATTACGATGAAGTAAAAAATGAAAAGATAGTCTTAAAATCTGAAGAGGAGATCCCTTCTTTTAGGCAATTTGAGTACTGGTATAGTAAAGAATTTAAAAATGATGAAGTAACAATCGCAAGGGAAGGATTAAAAAAATTTGAACAAAATTTTAGACAAGTTCTAGGGTCTTCAACAGCTGAAACACAAGGCCCAGGAGATATATATCAAATTGATGCGACACCTAGCAATATATATTTAGTTAATCGATTTAATCCTAATTGGATTGTAGGTAGACCAACAACTTACTTTATTGTTGATGTCTACACACATTTGATTACAGGACTTTATGTAAGTTTAGAGAATGCTTCTTGGAAAGCCATGATGAGTGCAATTTTAAATGCATGTACAGATAAGACAGAATACTGTAAAAAGTATGGGATAAATATATCGCATGAAATGTGGCCTTCAATGCATTTACCTAACAATTTTATTGGGGATAGAGGTGAATTAGCCAGTAGTGGTGTTGATCACTTAATTGAAGGATTAGGACCGAGAATTAGTAATACACCACCCTATCGCCCAGATTGGAAAGGAATAGTCGAAAAATTATTTGATTCTTCTCAAGAAAAAATAAGACCCTTTCTTCCCGGGTATGTTCAAAAGGACCATGGTGAGAGAGGAACAAAGGATTATAGATTAGAGGCGAGTCTTAATATTGAGGAATACACGAAAATATTGATAAATTTCGTACTCTACTATAACAGCAATTTTTATATGAATGATTATGTTAGAAGTGAAGAACATATAAGGGATAATGTAGAACCAATACCTATCAAATTATGGGAATGGGGAGTTAAGAATGCAGCAGGAAAACTTCATAAACACGATATAAATAAGGTCAAATTTTATTTATTGCCAAGAGATCAAGCAACTGTAACGGAAAAAGGAATTAGGTATAAAAAGATGTTTTATACTACTCGGAAAGCCATAGATGAACAATGGTTTTCAAAAGCCAGAAGAGATGGAAGTTGGAAAGTGAATTTTTCCTATGACCCAAGAAATATGAACGTAATTTATTTACATTCCAATGATGGAGATCTATATATATCCTGTACACTTATAGAACATCAGGTGAGATATAAAGACAAGACAATAGAAGAAATAAATCAATTATTAGAATATGAAAAAGATGGCCAAAAAGAATTTGAACACACTCAATTAGAAAATGAATTGAATTTTTACTCAAACATTGAATCAATTGTTAGACAGGCCGACAAGAAGAAAGAAGAGAAAATGGATAAAACCATAAGTAAATCTGAAAGAACAAAAAATATAAAGGAAAATAAGCGTAATGAACGTAATCAAATGCTTGAAGAAGTGGCATTTAAATTAGAAGATAAGAATCAAAATGTAATTCCTAATACATTAGCAAAAATTGAATCTGATACAGAAGAAACAACTAGATTTTCTATAAAAAAATTATTTGAAAATAAAGGGAAATAAAAGATGGAAAATTTAATTCAATTAAATAATGGAGAATATGCCATAAGTGCGGTATATAATGATCAGGTTATAGCAGATTATCGTGATAATCCATTAATTGAAGCTCTTCCCCCTATTCGATCAATTGAAGAAGCTTTTGTTCAATTAGGATATTTACCTGAATATGATGAAAATGAAATTCAACTTTCTGCTCATTATCGATTCACTTACAAGATTAACTCGTTTTTATCAACCATTAGAGAAAACGTTAGAGCTAGAAATACGATTCTCAAGATTATTGAGAGATGGTTATGTATATAGAAACCCAAGAAATAAAACTCATGCTGAAACGTTAATCGAGTTACATCGAAGATTGGAAAATAAAGAGCCATTAGGGCTTCCTCCTGATATCAGAAAAACAGCTTCTAGTTTATCAATTATTGGATTTTCTGGTATGGGTAAATCATCAGCTATTGAAAGAGTTCTATCGTTATATCCAAAAGTAATTATTCATAAATATCCATTAAATATTATGCAAGTCCCCTGGCTTAAACTAAACTGCCCTAATGACGGATCACCTAAAACCTTATGTTTAGATTTTATTACAAAAATGGACGGTATATTGGGGACAAATTACTTTAAACAAGGACTTAAAAGAGAATCGCTTAGTTATTTAATAATACACATTGGTCAATTAGCGAGAGCGCATTGTTTGGGTGTATTTGTAATAGATGAGATTCAGCATATGCTTACAGCAAAATCAGAAGTTTCGAATAGCATGATGAATTTTTTGGTCACTTTAGTTAATGAAATTGGTATTCCAATTGTAATTATTGGTACTACAAAGGCAAAGCAATTACTTCAAGTGAATTTCCGCCAAGCAAGGAGAGCTGGAGGTCATGGAGAGCTAATCTGGGAACAAATGAAGAAGGATGATAATTGGGAAGTACTTTTAAGTAGTATGTGGAAGTATCAATGGACTAAGGAAAAGGTAGAGCTAACTAAAGAGTGGCAAGACGTTCTTTATGAGGAAAGTCAAGGTATTGTAGATATAGCTGTAAAGTTATTTTTGTTAGCACAATCATATGCTATAGAAACTGGAATAGAGAAAATCTCCACTAGTATGATTAGCCATATTAGCAAAAAGTATTTAAGTATGACGCGTAAAATGCTTCAAGCGTTAAAAGAAGGAAATTTAGACGATATAGCGCAATATGATGATATTACACCATTTGACATTGATGATTTTCTTTTACAAAGAGAAAAATCAGTGAATATGAGGGATTTAATAACTAAACAAAAAGAAAAAATGGCAGCTAAAAGAGAAGAAAAAGAAATCTCTGTTTTACAAAAGGTTATCTTAACATTAATTAACCTTGATATTGATGCTAAGTATGCAGAGACAGAAGCGAAAAAAGTAATTAAAGAAAATCCAAAAATTTCTTCCCAAGAGGCAGTTCAATTAGCATTAACAAATATTAACCAACGTGTTCAATATGAGAATGAAAAAATGAAAAATAAAAAGAATAAACGGTCAACGAATATTATCTTTAAAATAGTCGATAATGGTCGCAAAGAGAGAAAT
The DNA here is from genome assembly GCF_029916965.1 of Lysinibacillus sp. 1 U-2021. NCBI lineage: Bacteria > Bacillati > Bacillota > Bacilli > Caryophanales > Bacillaceae > Lysinibacillus > Lysinibacillus sp. 1 U-2021. The sequence goes on along the minus strand of NZ_CP123966.1, from coordinate 1,215,455 downwards.
TCAGCGCATGATTCCTTAATTAATAAAGGGTTAATCATAGCCCCCTTCTCTGACAAAAAACTATTTTAGGACGGGATAATATTGATTGGTTGGTTTCCATATCCATATGAAGATGAGTTGCTTTATAGTCTTTTCGCTAGATATTCTAATAGAAGTACTGAGTTAAGTTTAAGACATACACTAAATAAATTATTTAATGACAGTCGATCTAAACTAACACCTGATTTCCCATCTAATTTGGAAACAGTAATGGGACATTTACGTTTTTTTGGATATCTCGATTTTGAGTCTATATTATTTAAACATACTCCATTTTATTATTTTACAAACTTTCTTATTAATTCAGATAAAAAATTAATTATTGAAGCAGTTAAGTTAAAGAAATCGAATAACATTCAAATGATACTAGGGCAGATTCAAAGTAAAGTGAAAGAAACTAAATACTTTAAATACTGCCCTTCTTGCCTTAAGAATGATATCCAAGAGTTTGGTGAGGCGTATTGGCGTATATCCCATCAACTCCCTAGTGTATTTATTTGCTTACAGCATAATGAGTCTCTCCATTTTAGTTCTGTACTATATAGAAATAAAAATTCACAGTTAGTAACACCTAATAAAAATAATTGCTTCGCCTCTATTAATACCAAATGTATTCAAAATAATGTAACTTTTGCAGAGACCAATCATTTAATTGATATAGCCAATAATAGTAAAAGGCTGTTGATGAAAGATATACATGTTAAGTCCTTAAATTTAGTGTCTCTGTATAAAGACAAGCTAAGAAAAAAAGGATTAATTACAGCGGGAGGACATGTACGCCAAACCGATTTATATAATGAATTTATAAAATTTTATGGTATGAATATTTTGGGTTATTTTCAATCAGTTCCAATATTAGATCAAGAGTCGTGTTGGTTAAAAACCATTACACGTAAACATCGAATATCTTTCCATCCTGTAAGGCATTTATTATTAATGAATTTCTTGGAGATAGAAATTAATACTATTGAAACGGATTATTTTGAAAGTCCATTTGGAAAAGGGCCTTTCCCATGTTTAAACCCTGCTGCAGAACATTATAAAGATTTTGTAGTGGATAATCTAAGTATAAAGAGATGTACCGATACAGGGAGACCCATTGGAATATTCAATTGTAACTGTGAATTTAAATATACCCGTTTAGGTCCAGATACTTCTCAAGAAGGTATGTATGAATATAGGTTTGTTAGAAATTTTGGAAGTGTATGGGAAAGTAAATTGTTCCAATATATTGATAACGAACATTTAAGTTTTAGAAAAGCAGCTAAATTATTGAAAGTAGACGTTGGAACAGCAATTAAGTATTATAAAAAAAATAAAAATAAAGTTGTAGCAGTTAAAAATTCGACAAATATATTAGACTATCGCTGCAGTTGGTTACGTACTCAAAAAGAAAATCCAACATATTCAAAAACCCAAATAAGAAAATTGATTCCTAACATTTATTCATGGCTATATAGACATGATAAAGCGTGGCTATATTATAATTCACCAGCGTCTATAAAAAGTACAAAAATAGTATCAAGAGTAAATTGGCATGAAAGGGATTTGGAAATTCAGGAGATGGTTAAGGGGTATTTATTAACTATAGATATTGATACAAAGCCCGTACGTTTAACAAAAAGACATATAGGGATTGCGATTGAGAAATTAGCTTTAATCGAAAAGCAGCTAGAGAAAATGCCTTTAACAAAAGAGCTAATTGAATCAGTAACTGAATCAAATGAACAGTATAGAGAACGGCTTAAGATGTGGAGAATAAAATGTTTATGAGGTGATTACGTGAACTCATTCATTCCAAATATTCAAGAAGATGAGTTGCTCTTTAGTTTGTTTGCTAGATACCATGAAAGAAGTCTAAATAAGAATGAAAAAACTACATTAACTGAACTAGGTTCACCTAAGATAAATCCTTTGCTACCAAATAATATTCAAAGTTTTATTGAAATGTTAGGACCTTTTGATACACGTGATGAGGAGTATTATTTAAAATACCATACTCTTTTTATTTATTATTGTAATTTTCTCCCTCCTATTCAATATAAATACTTACTACAATATATGATTTATGGCTTAAAAGATAAAAAATTAAATGTAAAACACCAAATATTGATGAACTCATTTAATTTAAAGTTTTGTCCTAACTGTGTTCGGGATGACATAAAAACTCTGGGTGAATCATATTGGCGGTTGTCCCATCAATTACCCACAAGTTTTATTTGTTTAGAACATGATGTTATTTTAGAAAACTGGAATTATAGTAAGACTTCTTTGAAAACATTAAAAATTAGAGATTTAAGCTCTGAAGTATTAGAGAAGTTCTCGAATAAAACCGTGTTTTATGCACAAATATTTACAAAACAAAGTTTGAATTTAAATATGGAAAATTTGAATTTGCATTTTAAATTTAGATACGGTAAGTTCTATTTGTTTTTAATTGCTAATGGATATGTAAAATCTACAGGACATGTTGATGTAATAAAACTTAGAATAGATATAGAGAATTACTATGGGAATGAATTAATGAAACTTTCGGGATTTAATGAACGAATATATGAACGTATTGTAGATAACCCTTTAATATGTAATATACATTTCACCTATATTGAGACAATAATCTTTATTAATTTCTTTTTTAACTCTTTATCAGATTTTATGAAATGTAATTTAACTCTTCCAACAGGAGAAATTGGGCCTTTTCCATGTTTGAATTATTTCTGTAAAAGCTTCAATCAATGTAATATACAAGATGCCGAAATATATTTTGATAATCAAAAAAGAAGGTTAATAATATATTTCAAATGTGATCAATGTTATTTTGAATATGAAAAGATTTTCAGAATAAAGGATTGGCGCTTGATTGTAACAAGATTTTATAAAACAGAAGAATGGAAAATCAATGTATTATCATTAATTTATAATAAGGGTTTTAGCATAGAAGAAGCTTCAAATAAATTACATATCAATTCAATTGAAATTGAAGAGTTGCTTAAAGAAAATGAACGAGAGAAATGGTTTAAACCAGAGGACTTATCAGTATTTTCGAGGACCCCTATTAATTGGATTAAAAGAGATAAACAAGTACTGTTATATTTAAAATCACTTGTTAGTAAAGGTATAGTGTTGGAAACACCTAAAGTAAGCTCATGGATTTATATGACACTTGATAAGACAAATATAAAAGCAGAACTGCAATATCTCTTGAAAACAAACGAATACATAGAAAAACATAAATTGTTTAATGAATATTTATATAATAAAAGTAAATAGAGAACGACTTAGAATAGATAATCGAAAAAACGCCTTTAATGAACAAATGCTACATCACGTTTAAGTTGTGGTTAAAATAATTTCATTTCTAAAATTACATCATGATTAAGTTGCGTTTTTATAAATTTAGGTTGCGTAAGAAACTGTGCTTGTAGCTAATATACATCACGACTAAGTTGAGTGTAGACAATGTTGTTGATTTGAAATAAAGTCATACCGTTTGTAAAAAAATCACACCATTTTACCCCTTTGGATACTATTAATCTAAAGGGGTGTTTTTATCCATAGCGAAACACCCCTTGAAACAGAATAGGAGAGCAACATTTCAAATAATGTCCCTTGATATAATTCTCTATGTAATCTAACTATGATTGAACAAGGAGATGGAAGCATGGGTAAGTTAACAGGCAAAATCGCTTTAGTTACAGGATCAAGTCGAGGAATTGGCCGTAGTATTGCATTGCGTCTGGCACAAGAGGGAGCCTTTGTCGTCGTTCATTATGGGAAAAGACGTAATGAGGCAGAAGCAGTTGTTCACCAGATCAAACAAAGCGGAGGAAATGCTTTGGCGATTGGTGCTGACCTTAGTACACTAGATGGTATTCAAGATTTATTTACTACTTTGGATGATACTATTCGGGAATATATGGGCTGTTGCGGATTCGATATTCTTGTCAACAATGCTGGAATTGGTCAAATTATCAGTTTAGAAGAGACGACGGAGGTATCATTTGACGAGGTAATGAAGATAAATGTTAAAGCACCACTTTTTATTACTCAGCAAGCTTTGCCACGTTTAAAAGATGGGGGACGTATTATTAATATTTCATCTTTTGTGACACGTGCAGCTTCACCAAGTGTCTTCACGTACAGTATGTCCAAAGGTGCAATCGATACGTTTACGCGTCTTCTAGCCAAACAACTAGGGAGCCGGAATATTACGGTAAACGCCATCCAGCCTGGGATTATTAATACAGAAATGAATGCTGAGACTTTGAAAAACCTTGATGGACAAAAATATGCGGCTGGTCTTTCAATTTTCAACAGATGGGGAGAGCCCGGGGATGTGGCAGATATTGCCGCCTTTCTTGCTTCATCAGACAGCCGTTGGGTAACTGGTCAATTGCTCGATGCAAGTGGAGGATCACATCTATAGAACATTAATTATCAAGCTTTGTATGGCATAATCCTCCTCAATCAGGCGCTATTGTTGTATAGGCTGTTCTGTTCTTCTTGAATTCACGGAGCGGCGGATTGTTAAGTTAATTAAAAACAAAGTAAAAGCGGTCCTCCACAGATATGATGTGGAAGACCGCTTTTTTGTTATAAGCACATTCACCATTTATTATTGGTTACATCTGATTCGCTTAATCGTATAGTAATAGATTAAGAGATCTATTTAGCTTACGAAGCATTACGCAATGATTTCAGAATTAAACTCAAAATGAAAACTAGTATAATTGCTCCAATGAGGGCAGGGAAGATATAGAAATCAGAAATTTTAGGACCCCAACTTCCAAGAAGCATACCACCAATCCATGCGCCGATAATACCTGCAATAATATTACCAATAATTCCACCTGGGATATCTTTACCCAAAATTATACCTGCAAGCCATCCGATAAGCCCGCCAATTATTAAAAACCAAATGAAACTCATACTATCCATCTCCTATTTTGTATTTTAAATATTTTGTTATAGTGTTTTATAACCTTTATTGAACTCTTTCAAACTATAAGGAGAGAAAAAATTTGTGGAAGTTTCAATGGGGATGATTTTTACTTCTATAACTGTTACAGTAACAGTACATGAAACTACTGAGAAGTTTGCTGCAAGCAAATATCCTCATTTATTTGCTTGTTCCGACTAGAGATACGGCTTTGTCAATATATACAATTGTTAAAAGGAGGTGTTGATACATCAGCTCATTTTACATTATTTGTTACACGCTATTATCATCGGTTTAAATATTAGTTAAGGCTGTAACTACACATAATTAATCTCTAAATCTTCCCTGTTAGATAAACAAAGTATCTGAATATCTAATAGGTGTTTTTTATATTTTTAATATATAAAAGCCTCCCGATGTAAGGGAGACTTCTAAGGTTTTAATGAATTCTAGGCCCCTTTGAATTATAGTATAATCAAGAAATTAAGCAAAATTTAAACAAGGCCTTCCTTTGCTATTTTAGTAAATTCTTAAGATTTTTCTAATCAAAATAATCCTACCATTCAAATTACAATCGGTTCGCCTATACTACTTAATCACTATTAACCTTTTGATTAAGCACAGTGGGAAGCTATTCTGCAATTAAAAGGAAATTATTAAAATAGGAGAAAGGGGTATGAAATATGAAAATCCGTAAGATTGATCATGTGGGAATAATCGTGAATGATCTTCCTGCAGCAAAAGCATTTTTTCTTGACTTTGGCCTTGAGGTGCTAGGGGAAGGAAAAGTGGAGGGTGAATGGGTGAAGAGGATGGAGCGAGTAATAGGGCTTCATGATATCAAAGAGGACGTTGCAAAATTGCGAACGTCAGATTAATTGGATTGAGTTTTTGCCATTAATGTATAATTGCTCACATATAAATTTAAAAAATATCCTGATATAAAAATCTTTAAAGGCTGTATGAAATTTCTGGTATAATTACATATATCTATGTTTATTTTAAGGAGTGATTTTATGAAAAAGCTATTTATAATAACTAGTTACTTAGGGTTTTTTATAGTAGGAGGTTTGACTTTTACCTACTTTTCAACAACGGAAGCAGCAAGTGACATGAAAAAAATTAGCGTGTTTCAGGATCCAATTAATTACTATGTAGATAAGGTTGAGAAAGTACCGCCAGAAGGTCAATTTGGATTTAATTATCAAGGTACGATATATGTCCCAATGCGATTTATTGCTGAATCTTTAGGTGAAAAAGTAACATGGGATGGGAAAACAAAATCCGTTTATATTGGTGATGTTCCAAAATTCATCGCTTTAAAAGATGTAAAACCTATTGGAAGTGATGAAGACCACTTCTTCCACAATCCAAGCTCTGTCATTATTAGTACAGGTGAAAAATTTGAGCGATCCTATCAGTTTGGTGGTTATCATGGAGGAGGCGCAGTTCAAGACCATACAGTTGAATATTTAGCTAATGGAAATTACAAGGGATTCGAAACCTATTTGGCACCCATTAAAAAATTAGCAGCTAATTCTTTCGGAATAGGTTTCTTGAAAATTTACGCAGATGGGAAATTAGTTTATGATAGTGGAGCAATCAAAGACAAGGTAAAGGTTCATGTTAATTTAGATGGAGTTTCAAAAGTGAAGTTTGAACTTGAAGGCAGTGGTTTAGGTATATTAGATCCTAAATTTATTCAATAAACCTTCTCTACTAATAAACAAAAAAGACGATGACATCATAATTTGTCATCGTCTTATTAAATTTGACCTCTTCATAACTATTTCAAAATAGAGAAATGCCAATACATATTTGTCAATATTTACACTTTTACTTATAAAATAGTTGGATGTTATATGGTATAATTTCATACGATACTGATACATAAAATAGGAAAAGGGAGAGAAAAGAATTTGATGAAAAAGATGATGAAACGAACGAGTGCAGCATTGCTTGGTGCCTCATTAATGCTGACGACAGTTGTTCCTGTGATTCATGCTGAGGAGCAAACAACACCCCTAGTACCGTCGATAAGCGAATGGGCGATAGAAACATTAAATGAGGGCGAAAAATACGGGATTTACTCAACTGAATGGTACTTTGATGGTTTCCTTCAGGAAATTCCAGTGGACAAAGTAAATGAGCTACTAGCTTTAACAGAAAAGAAGGTTGCCTCTCTAGGCTTAGCTGAAAATAAACAATACAAGCCACTAAGTGTGAAAAACGATAATACACGTGGTGATATTGTCAATCGCTTGTATAATATTGTAGCGCGGTATGATTTGCCTGTTGGTACAGATGCTGTGCAATTTATGAAAGAGCAAAATATATTACAAGGCTCTCCAAATGGACTGCAGCTAGAGAAAAAAGCAACCACTCAACAGGCTGTTTTGCTAGCCGTTCGTTTCATTCAGAGTACATATGCACTTGCAGAACAAGGCTCTAAAGGGGTTGCCTGGGTAGTAGAGGACGAGGATACGCTTATCTACTTATTAGGCTCTATTCATTTAGGAACACCAGACTTATATCCATTCGATAAAAAATTAGTAACGGCATTTGATGAATCGGATGCACTGCTGGTAGAGGCGAATATCTTGGATACGGAAGCACTTGAATACTATTCAGAGAAAGCAATGTATACAGATGGCTCAGCATTGAAAGATGCTGTTGCACCAGAAACATATGCGAAGCTTGAACAAGTGGCAAAGCTGTATGGTCTACCAATGGACCAACTAACAGTTCAAAAGCCATGGATGCTTTCTAGTGCATTATCGATGCTGGCTATGGATGATTCATTTGGTATGACACCTCAAGAAATGGCTATGCACGGTATCGATATCTACTTTTTATTAAATGCACAGTTGCAGCAAAAGCCAGTGATTGAATTAGAAGGTACAAGAGCACAGGTTGATATGTTTGAAGGATTATCACCAGAGGCGCAGGAAGAGTCATTAGTCGCTGTACTGGATAGTATCATTCATCCATCGGAAGAAAATCAATCTGAAGTACTTCAAGAGTGGTTTACAAGCTGGAAGCAAGGAAATGTTGAAGAGTTTGCAAAAAGCTTCCAAGCAATGGAAGGTACATCGTCTGAATTTAATGAAATGCTATTTGGTCTACGTGATGAACAAATGGCCAAGAAAATCATGAATGTATTGGAAGAAAAAGAAGGTAAGTACTTTGTTGTTGTTGGTTCAGGTCACTTCCTAATCGATAAAAATATTCGCTATCATTTGGAGAAAAACGGCTACAAGGTAAAGCCATTTTATCAATAAAATAGATTCCCCTCGTAAAAGGATAGATTATTATCTGTCTTTTACGAGGTTTTTTTATGCATGTAAGACAAAAATGGTTATTTGATTCTAACTATCTAAATAATCGGATTATTGTTGCAACGTAAAAAAAATCGTGTTAGTATAAGTAAAACGTTTTACTAAAACGTTTTACTTATGAAGGGGATGAACATATTGGCAAATAAACGAATTGCAACGATTGGAGATGCAATGGTCGTTTTTAATCCATCTAAGACAGGTCCTCTACGTTTCGTTCCTTCCTTTGAGCGAGCTGTGGGTGGTGCAGAGTTAAATTTTGCGATAGGTGTTACGCGTTTAGATATGGAAGCAAAATGGATTAGTTGTATTGGAGACGATGAATTTGGCAAATTAATTTATAACTTTGCGCGAGGTGAAGGGATTGATGTATCACATGTCTTACGAACACCACATATTCCAACGTCTATCTACTTTAAGGAGATTCGGGAAGACGGTGCAGGTAAATCGTTTTACTACCGCAACCCATCCCCTTTACTTGAGCTGACAGAAGATCGTATCGATGAGTCAGTATTGGATGATGTGGACTTATTACATATTAGCGGCGTGTATTTAGCGGTATGTGAACATAACATTGAAGTTGCATTGAAATTAATTGCTTTAGCACAAGCAAAACATATTCCAATTTCTTTTGATCCAAATTTACGTTTAAAACTATGGACTATAGAAGATGCCCGAGCAGTATACGAAAAAGTGTACCCATCTATCAATCTTCTTTTAACAGGACAGGATGAATTTGAGCTTTTATTTGAAGGGCGTACAGTTAAAGACATTCAAGAGAGTTATAAAATAGATGAAATTATTGTGAAAAAAGGTGAAGAAGGCGCCACGGTTTATACAGCCTCTCAACAGTATAATCGAGAAGCATTTTCCATTCGTGCCATTGATACAGTTGGAGCAGGGGATGCATTTGATGCTGCATATGTCTATAGCTATTTAAATGGTGATGATATTGTAGAACGCCTCCGTTTAGCCAATGGTGCAGGTGCATTGGTAGCAACAATTAAAGGAGATAATGAAGGGCTTCCATCCCTACAAGAATTAAGGCAATTTATTGGTGATGAAAAACTAATTGAGCGTTAGGAGTTGTTAGGAATGCAAAAAATCAAAATTTTGAAAGCGTTGTCAGATGCGAAAATTGTAGCTGTTATTCGCGGAAATTCACCTGAAGAAGCGACGGAAATTTCAAAAGGTGCTATCTCAGGTGGCATTCGAGCAATTGAAATAACGTATACAACACCTTTCGTTGAAGAAACTTTTAAAGCCTTACGCAATAGCGATGCAATAATTGGAGCTGGCACAGTATTGGATGTTGAAACTGCACGTCACGCGATTTTAAACGGTGCCAAATTTGTAGTTAGTCCAAGCTACAACGCTGCAATTGCAAAGCTCTGCAATCGCTATAGTATTCCATATTTACCAGGCTGTATGACCATTACAGAAATGGTGACAGCACTTGAAGGGGGAAGTGACATTATTAAACTATTCCCGGGAAATCAATTTGAACCAAACTTTATTAAAACCGTTAAAGGGCCTCTACCACATATCACAATTATGCCTACAGGTGGTGTTGGTTTGGCTAATATGAATGAATGGTTAGAAGCAGGCGCAGTTGCAGTTGGGATTGGAAGTGATTTAAATAAAGCATTTGCAAAAGATGGCTATGCAGGTGTAGTTGAACGTGCCAAAGCATATATCGAAAATCTATCAAACTAGGAGGTAACGACGTATGAATATGACATTTAGATGGTATGGTCGTGGCAATGATACAGTGAAATTAGAAGATGTGAAGCAAATACCAAATGTAAAAGGTATTGTTTGGGCACTCCATCACCTACCAGCAGGAGAGGTATGGACTAAAGAGGCTATTCAAGATGAAGTTGACTATATTCAATCGTTCGGATTCCATACAGATGTCGTGGAAAGTGTCAATGTCCATGAAGATATTAAATTAGGATTGTCCACAGGTGATCAATATATCGAAAACTATAAACAATCGATTCGCAACCTTGGTGAAGTGGGTGTCAAAGTTATTTGCTATAACTTCATGCCCGTATTTGATTGGACACGTACAGACTTATTTCATCCACTAGAAGATGGCTCAACGGCTCTCTATTTTGATAAGGAAAAGGTCATGAACTTAGATCCACAAGAACTAGTGAATGAAGTAAGTGCTTCTTCAGATTTAACCCTTCCAGGATGGGAACCAGAACGATTAGCTCGACTCTCAGATTTATTTGAACAGTACAAAGAAGTAGATGAAACCAAACTTTGGGACAACTTAGCTTACTTTTTACAAGCCATTTTACCAGTTGCGGAAGAGGTAGGTATTCAAATGGCAATTCATCCAGATGATCCACCATATACCATCTTTGGCTTACCTCGCATTATTACAGGAGCAGAAAGCTATGAAAAATTAATTAAAATCTCTGATTCAAATGCAAATGGCTTTACGTTCTGCTCAGGTTCAATGGGAGCAGACCCACAAAATGATATGGTAGCCATCGCTGAAAAATATGCATATCGTGCTCCGTTTGCTCATATCCGCAATGTCAAGATTATGGAAAATGGTAGTTTCTTTGAAACATCACATTTTACATCGGATGGTTCAATCGATATTAAAAATATTGTACGTACATTAAATGACCAAAACTATGAGGGTTATGTACGTCCAGATCATGGTCGTCATATTTGGGGAGAACAATGTCGTCCAGGCTACGGCTTATATGATCGAGCACTTGGCATTATGTATTTAAATGGACTTTGGGATGCTTATGAAAATCTGAAGAAATAGGTGACATGTATGAAAGCACTACAAGTAATCAAACCTTTTGAAATGGCTTTAATTGACGTAGCAGAACCAGTAATAACAAAGTCAACAGATGTCCTTGTTCAAACAGAATATGTTGGTATTTGTGGCTCAGACATGCATATTTATCATGGCTCGAATCCATTAGCGACATTGCCTCGTGTACCTGGGCATGAAGTTGCTGGCCGAGTGTTAGAGGTTGGTCAAGACGTACAAGGTTTAAAAGCTGGTGACAAGGTTGTTGTCGAACCAATTCGTTATTGTGGTGAGTGCTATGCTTGCCGTAAAGGACAACCAAATGTCTGCGAACAACTTTCTGTTTTTGGTGTTCATGAAGATGGAGGCATGCGTGAGCGTTTTGTTGTTGCTGAAAAGCAATTGCATAAAGTAGCAGACAACACCTCTTTAGAAGAGGCAGTCTTAATTGAACCTTATACAATTGGCGCGCAGGCAGTATATCGTGGTGAATTACAGGCTGGTGAGACACTATTGATTCAAGGGGCCGGACCGATTGGCATTTGTATTTTAAAGATGGCTAAATTAATAGATGCACGCGTGATGATTTCTGATCTAGATCCAGCAAAGCTCTCTTTTGCAAAAGAACTTGGTGCAGATGTAGTTGTCAATGTAAATGAGCAAGATTTATTAGAAGCTGTTAATCATTGGACAGATGGAGTAGGTGTCAATGTATCTATTGATGCAGTTTGTATTCCACTAACATTTAAGCAATCTATCGATGCTGTTTCAGTTGCTGGGAGAGTAGTAGTCCTTAGCTTTGGTGAGGAAGCCATTGAGCTTGCCCCACTACCGATTACGAAAAAGGAATTATCGATAAAAGGCTCACGTTTACAAACATTTCAATTTGAAAATGTAGTGAAGCTTGTTGATGCTGGAAAGTTACAGCATCAAGGTTTAATTACACATACTTTCTCACTACATGAAGCAAAAGAAGCATTTGAATATATAGAAAAAAACCAAAATGAAGTACGTAAAGTTATTTTAAAAGTAGGTGAGTAAGGTGCATGAAGCATTGCAAAATAAAGTGGCTGTTGTAACGGGTGGTAGTGGTGTTCTTTGCTCAGAGATGGCAATGGAATTGGCTAGGCAAGGTATGCGAGTTGCTATTTTAAATCGTACGGCGCAAAAAGGAGAAGCAGTCGTCCGATCGATTACAGAAAATGGCGGAGAAGCAATTAATTTTTCTGTGGATGTTTTAAACAAAGAGTCGTTAATAGCAGCGAGACAAGCAATTTTACAGCAATATGGTCAAATTGATGTACTGATTAATGGGGCGGGCGGCAATCATCCAGATGCCATTACGGCTGATGAAGTATATAAAGAACAATCGGCTACACCAAATTTCTTTGAATTAACACCAAACGGTTTTGAAAGCGTCTTCTCGAATAATTTTACAGGAACATTTTTGGCTGCCCAAGTTTTTGGTGAAGCATTACTGAGAACGAAGGGGACAATTATTAATATTTCATCCATGAGCTCCTATGCCCCTATGACAAAAGTGCCTGCATATAGCGCGGCAAAGGCAGCGATTAATAACTTTACGCAATGGATGGCGGTGCATTTTGCAGAAGCAGGTTTACGTGTTAATGCCATTGCACCTGGATTTTTTATTACCGAACAAAACCGTAATTTATTGCTAACAGAGGATGGTTCATTAACTGCACGTTCAGAAAAAATTATTACAGCTACACCACAAAAGCGTTTTGGAAAACCACAAGATTTATTAGGAACTTTATTATTTTTAGCTGATGATACATACTCAGCATTTGTCACTGGCGTAACAATTCCTGTTGATGGTGGATTTATGGCTTATTCAGGCGTTTAACAAAGGGGATTTATTTCAAATTTAGGGGTGAATGATATGAAACAACAAGGTATTTTTGGAGATGGCAAAACGGTTGTTATTGTCATGCTATTTTTAGCAGGTGTCATTAACTATTTAGATCGTTCAGCCTTATCAATTGCAGCACCATTTATTCAAGAAGATATTCATCTAACGTCAACCCAATTAGGGATTATCTTTAGTAGCTTCTCTGTTGGGTATGCCATTTTTAACTTCTTAGGTGGAATGGCTTCCGATAAATTTGGTGCCAAGTTAACGCTATTTGTAGCAATGATTGTATGGTCTTTATTTAGTGGAGCAATGGTTTTAGTCGTTGGGTTCGCATCGTTGATTATTGTTCGTATTGTATTTGGTATGGCGGAAGGGCCATTGTCATCAACCATAAATAAAATGGTGAATAACTGGTTTCCTGCTGATAAACGTGCCTCTGTAGTAGGGCTAGCCAATAGTGGTACGCCACTTGGTGGTGCAATCGCAGGTCCAATCGTTGGTTATATTGCATTAGCATATGGATGGAAATATTCATTTATTGCGATCATGATCCTTGGATTTATTTGGGCAATCGTATGGTTTAAAGTGGTGAAAGAAAAGCCAAACAAAGAAGACAGTGTAGAATCAATGGCAAACTTAGAGATTGCAGCAGAAGATATCAATCATAGTCGTGGTCTATCTTATTATTTAAAACAACCAACAGTATTATTTACTGCTTTTTCGTTCTTTGCCTATAACTATATCCTATTCTTTTTCTTAACTTGGTTCCCAAGCTATCTAGTAGAAGCTCGTGGAATGGCTGTAAAAGATATGAGTATTGTAACGGTTATTCCGTGGATTTTAGGATTCCTAGGTTTAGCATTGAGCGGAATTGTCTCAGATTTCATTTACAAACGCTTTATGCGTAAGGGAGTTTTATTCTCTCGTAAAGTCGTTCTAGTGACATGTTTATTCTTAGCAGCTGTATCGATTGGCTGTGCAGGTATTGTAACAACAACAGTTAGTGCTGTTGCGCTTGTTGCTACCTCTGTTTTCTTCTTATATTTAACAGGGGCTATTTACTGGGCAATCATTAATGATGTGGTGGAATCTAAGTATGTTGGATCTGTTGGCGGCTTTATGCACTTCCTTGCAAACACAGCTGGTATTATTGGGCCAACTTTAACAGGTTTCCTAGTAGACAGAACAGGAACATTCTCCGCAGCTTTCCTACTTGCAGGCGGCTTAGCGGTTATCGCTTCATTAGCAGTTATTAAATTTGTTACACCAATAGTTCATAAAGAAATAGCTTAGAAATAGAAAGGATGGATTCAAATGAACAATCAATCAGTTATTAAAATTCATCCGATGGACAATGTTGCCATAGCCTTGAGTGATCTTCCTCAAGGCTTTTTACTTCCATTGGATGGAAAGGAAATAACGTTACAGCAACAAGTACTACGTGGGCATAAGATTGCCATCAAGACTCTTTCTAAAGATGCACACATCACGAAATATGGTTTTTCAATTGGTCATGCGACAGAAGAAATCCTAGCAGGTGGCTGGGTTCACTCCCATAACATGAAAACCAATTTATCGGGTGAATTAAGCTATGAATTTAATCCAAAAACACATCCCGTAGCCGAGTCTCGTCATGCACAGCGCATGTTCAAAGGGTATCGTAGAAAAGATGATCAGGTTGGTGTTCGAAATGAAATTTGGATTATTAATACTGTTGGATGTATTAACAAAGTAGCTGAAAATTTGGCGAAGTTAGGCAACCAATTATTGAAGGCTGACAATTTTGATGGTGTACAGCATTTCGCTCATCCATATGGTTGCTCACAACTTGGTGATGATTTAATGTATACACAAAAAATCTTAGCTAATTTAATTCATCACCCTAATGCAGGGGCAGTCATTGTATTAGGGCTAGGATGTGAGAACAATTATATTGAGCTCTTTAAGAAAACAATTGGTCATTATGATGAACAACGCGTTTCCTTTTTAAATGTTCAAGAATCAGCAGATGAAATGGAAGAGGGTCAACAACTGCTTGAAAAAGCCTTTGACTATGTGACGACATTTGACAGACAAACATTACCTATTTCAGAACTGAAAATTGGTTTGAAATGTGGTGGTAGTGATGGTTTCTCTGGCATTACCGCTAATCCGATGATTGGTGTATTTTCTGACCAGTTGATCTCAGCTGGAGGTGCAACGGTGTTAACGGAAGTTCCAGAGATGTTTGGTGCTGAACAGATTTTAATGGAACGTGCAAAAGATGCCTCTGTTTTTGAGGATATTGTGCATTTAGTAAATGACTTTAAACAGTATTTTATGAAATATAATCAACCTGTCTATGAAAATCCCTCTCCAGGAAATAAAGCGGGTGGAATAACAACATTGGAAGAAAAATCACTTGGCTGTATACAAAAAGGGGGCTTTCAAGAGGTAAAAGAAGTGCTTGATTATGGCGAACGTATGACAACAAAGGGGCTACATTTACTAAACGGTCCAGGAAATGATCTTGTTTCAACAACAGCACTGGCCTCAACAGGCTGCCAAATCGTCCTTTTCTCAACTGGTAGGGGAACACCCTTTGGAGGACCTACACCAACAGTCAAAATTTCAACAAACACACCACTTTATGAACGAAAAAAAAATTGGATTGACTTTAACGCAGGGCAGTTAGTGGATGGGAAGCCGATGGATATATTAGTCGATGAATTTATGGATTATATAGTAGCGCTAGCTTCAGGTGAAGTGCAAACGAATAATGAGAAATATGGATTCAAAGAAATCGCCATTTTTAAAGATGGCGTGACGATGTAGGAGAGAAATGACATGAAACATCCTATTAAAATTATGCAAATAGGTGATGGGAATTTTATCAGAGGCTTTTTTGACCTAGCAGTTGAAAAACTACAAGTCCCTTGCAGTATTGTTTCTGTCGCAGCAACAGCAAGAGGAAAAACAGTTAAACTGCTAGAAGAACAACAGCTGCAATTCACTGTGATGGAACGTGGGCTAAAAAACGGTGAGGTCGTAGAAGAAGAAACCACTGTTAAGATTATTCAAGATACTATTCATCCATATGAGAACTGGCCTACATTTTTACAATATGCACAGTCTGAGACATTAGAAATGATTGTGTCTAATACAACAGAGGCAGGGATTTATTATGAAAATATTCCTTATCCAACGGCTTGTCCAACAAGCTATGCAGCAAAGTTAACCGTCTTTCTAGAACAATATTACAAACATTTTCAAGGTGAAAAACAAGTGGCAATTGTGCCTTTGGAATTAATAGAACAGAATGGCTCTACATTAAAAACAATTTGTCTACAGCATGCTAAAGACTGGAAGTTGCCTACAGCATTTAATGATTGGCTTGCGACGTTAACTTTTTGTAATACACTTGTAGACCGTATTGTAACAGGTTATCCACAGGATTATCAGGGGGAGGATGCCCTTTACACAGTTTGTGAACCGTATTTCTTATTTGTAATTGATCAAAAAGAGCCATTTAAACATTGGCCAACAAGTCATGATTTCCCTTTTGTCTTTGATGATTTAGACATGTATCGAAAACGCAAAGTAGCCATTTTAAATGGTAGTCATATTTTGCTTTCAGCATTCGGCAAGATTTTTAACTATAAAACTGTAAGAGAGGCATTTTCTCATGCAGGTGTTCGAGCCTTTATTGAAAAAGTAACAAACGATTTTACCCAACGCTTCCAAGTGGATGAGCACTATCAGCAAGATGTCTTTGAACGTTTTTTAAACCCATTTATTGAGCATCAGCTATATGATATTCAATTAAATGAGTTATCCAAGTGGCAAACACGTATTGCCCCTTATGCTGAAACAGAAATATACTATCAAGCTTTAGCAATAGGGATATATGCAATGAATCCAACACGCTTTTCCGTGCGTGAATCTGATCAAATTATTGAAAAACTGACTGAAATCCATAACTATTTTGAACAAGGTCAGTCAGAGCCAATGCAACAATTTATCGAACAATATTTCCAGTGTGATGCAGCAGAGGTTATTCAGCAATTATCTACAATTACTAGTTTATTGGAGGCAATAGCATGCGACAATTAATCATTAATGAACCGTTTCAAATGGTGGAACGTGAAGTAGACAAGCCTAGTATTGAAGGAAGTCATGATGTTTTATTAAAAATCACGCATATTGGTGTATGTGGAACAGACACACATGCTTTTGCAGGTAAACAACCATTCTTTAGTTATCCACGAGTGTTAGGCCACGAACTAGCTGCTATTGTGGAAGAAGTCGGTGAAGCAGTTAAGGACATCCAAGTAGGAGATCGTGCAACAGTTATTCCATACATCCATTGTGGAGAGTGTGCTGCATGTCGTCGAGGTCAAACAAACTGCTGTAAATCTTTGGAAGTATTAGGTGTACATATGGATGGTGGTATGGGCGAATATATCGTAGTTGATGACAGTATTGTAATTACTGATAATGCTGTGTCAGGTGACCAATTAGCTACTGTGGAACCATTAGCTATTGGTGCCCATGCAGTACGTCGTTCGGAACTAACAGAAAATGATACGGTACTTGTTATCGGTGCAGGGCCAATTGGATTAGGAGCAGCACGTTTTGCTAAGTTACGCGGTGCAAAAACAATATTAATGGATTTGAACGAAGAACGTTTAAAAGAAGGACAGGCATGGTCGGAAGCGGATGGTGTGATTGTTGGTAGCCATGACATAATGGCGCAGTTACAAGAAAAATGTAATGGTGAACTTCCTACGGTTGTCTTTGATGCAACAGGCAATCAACAATCAATGGAATCCTCATTTCAATACGTAGAAAATAGTGGGACATTAGTGTTTATTGGTTTAATGAAGAAAACTATTACATTTAATGATCCTGAATTTCATTCAAAGGAATTAACATTGAAAAGCAGCCGTAATGCTACGTTAGAAGATTTTGAGACGGTTATGAACTACATGCAGTCAGGAGCTATAAAGAAAGGCTATGTCACGAAGCATATTGCATTCGATGAAGCGATTTCTTACTTTGAGGCGAAACAATACAACACAAATAAAACACAAATCTATTTTAAATAATGAGGAGGATTTTCAATGAATATTTCTGTACCAGCATTAAAAAAAATAGTAGTTCAAAAATTCACAACTGAAGGTGTTGAAGCTGAAACAGCAGCGCAAGTAGCAGATGTTTTGATTTATGCCGATTTACGAGGTGTCAGTTCTCACGGTGTTATGCGCGTGGAGCATTATATCACACGTTTACAGGCAGGTGGCATAACGAAAAATCCTCATTTTTCAGTAGAAAAAAGAGGCACAAATCACCTTCTTTTTAAAGGAGATAATGGCTTTGGGCATGTTATTTGTAAGGAAGCGATGGATGAAACCATTAAAGTGGCTAAGGAACATGGCTCATGTACAACGATTATTCAAGAGAGTAGCCATTGTGGGGCACTCGGCTATTTTCTTGAACAAGCCACGAGTGAAAATTTAATTGCTATTATGTGCTCTCAAACGGACTCCGCAGTTGTTCCTTTTGGCGGAAAAGAGCCTTACTTTGGTACGAATCCAATTGCTTACGGTTTTCCAACCAACGATAAACCGATTATTTTGGACATGGCAACAAGCAATGTAGCGCTAGGGAAAATTCTATATGCACGTGAAAAAGGGGAGACAATTCCAAATACATGGGGAGTTGATGCACAAGGAGCACCAACTACAGACCCACACCAAGTAAAATCTTTAACACCGTTTGCAGGGCCAAAAGGATATGGTATGGCACTTGTAGTAGATGTTCTTTCTGGAATTTTAGCAAGTGCAGCTTTTGGTCCACACATTTCAAAAATGTATGGTGATTACGAACAGAAACGTAATCTAGGACAATATTTATATGTATTAGATCCAAATATTTTTGGAGATGTAGATCAATTCAAAGCAAATATCTCACAAATGATGAACGAATTACATGATGCGCCAACCGCACCAAATTTTGATCAGGTACTAGTGCCTGGTGAAATTGAACAGAAACGTAGTGTGGAAACAATGGATAAGGGAATTGACTTACCTGAACAAGTCTATAACTATTTGACTAGTTAATTTAACCAGTAAAGTATGCTATGCTACATAATACCAAGGAGAGTTTTCATATTATAGGTAGGAGATTGATTTTAGTGAAAAAAACAACAATTGCCGATGTTGCACAATATGCAAATGTTTCGAATAGTACAGTATCGCAATATTTGAATAAGCGATATGAATATATGAGTGCAGAAACTCGTAAGAAAATTGAAGAGGCTATTGAAGCATTGCAATATCGTCCGAATTTAATGGCTCGTAGCTTAAAACAGAAATCTACCTTTACAATTGGTATTATTGTGGCAAATATTATCCATGACTTTTCAACAAAAATAATAAATGCATTGGAAGCAGAGTTCAATAAAGAAGGCTTTCATATGATTGTGTGTAACTCAGCGGATAACCCTAAAAAAGAGAAAAAGCATATCGAAACTTTACTAGAAAAACAGGTGGATGGCTTAATCGTTTTTCCAACAGGAGAAAACAAAAATCTCTACATAAGACTTCATCAACAAGCAATGCCAATCGTTTTTATTGACCGTTTTATTGAGGGAGTAGATATTCCTGCAGTGTTGCTTGACAATTTTTCTGCCATGGATACGGCAGTGGGGACATTTCGAAAGCAACCAATAGCCTTTATCACTACTTCTTTAGCCTTACCGATTACTCCTCGTGTCGAACGTTTAGAAGGATTTCGTCAAGCGCTCAGAAATAGGGATCTGTTGATTGATGAGCGCTATATAAAAAATGGTGAGCCAGCTGAGATGACAGAGATTTTTAATCAATTATTTACATTGGAGCAACCACCCAGGGGAATCATTGCGGCAAATGATCGTATTTTTCAAGAATTAATGCTTTATATTAAAAAAAGAAACATACATGTGCCTAATGATGTACAAGTAATCGCTGTGGATGATGTACCATATGCCAACTTTTTAACACCTTCCATTACAACATTGCAACAACCCATTTTACCAATGGCACAGAAAGCGGCATCATTGCTCTTAGCAAAAATAAAAAAAGAACATCTAGCTGATGATGACCAAAGACTATATCGCTTCAAACCGATATTAATCGATCGAGATTCAACTAACTAAAAAGGCAACCCAAAGCTATGAACTTAGCTAAGGGTTGCTATTTTTAGTTGCACCGATATTCTTCAATAGATATGATTATCTAAAGGAATACTTTTATGTCAAAAAAGACCAATCATTCATTTAGGTGATAGAAAGGGGACTTATGAGCATTGCTAGGAAGTATTGGCTCATTCTATTTGGCTTTGGTTTCTCGTATTTAGGAAATTGGGTGAATCTAGTCGCCCTCAATTTATTAGTTTGGCATTTAACAGAATCGCCTACTGCTATGGCGAGTATATTTATTGTAGGACCGATTGCTCGAATTTTAACAAGCTTTTTTGCAGGCTCCATCATTGATCGATCGAATAAACAAAAATTAATGATTTATAGTGATATTATTCGTGGCATATTGATTTTATTGTTACCTTTTACGTCCTCTCTTTGGCTCATCTATTGCGTTTTATTTTTATCTAATATAGCAAGTAGCTTTTTTGGGCCAAGTAGTACCTATTATATTTCGAAATATATACCAGATGAAGATAAACAATCCTTTAATGCCATATTAGGAATGTTTAGCTCAGGCTCATTTTTAATTGGGCCCGCATTGGCTGGGTTTATCATTGCCATTTCCGATGTATCTGTAGCGTTTTGGTTTAATGCATTGACGTTCTTTATCTGCGCGCTCTCCATTTTTAAGCTTCCCACAGTAGAAGATCATCAGAATATGCACCGAAAACCCATTACTTGGAGGATGCTAAAAGAGGATTATGGTATTGTCTACGCTTATATTAAAAAAGAGTATGTCTTTGCCAAAGTATTTCTTTATTTTCAAGTTGCCTTGATGATTGCCTTTGCATTAGACTCACAGGAAGCTACATTTATTAAACAAAACCTTCAAGCTTCGGATAGTCTATATGGTGTCATCGTTAGTATCGCTGGAATTGGAGCTATTATTGGTGGAGTAATGGCTGCTCGCTATGCTAAAAGATTTTCAACAAGACAATATATTGTCTATGGTCTGCTTTTGACCACACTTTGCTATACATTGTTTTACTCTTCACCGAATGTGACAATGGCGATTATTAGCTTTATAGCATTAGGAGTATGTATGTCATTTTGTAATGCGGGCTACAGCACCTTTTATCAAATAAGTGTACCGACATCAATTATGGGCCGTTTTGGTAGTGTTTCAACGATGGTCATTAATGTGCTACAGATTGTCTTTACGTTAGCCTTAGGGTTGCTAGCGGAATGGCTCTCCCTACAAATGGTCTGCATTGTCTTTGGAATTGTAGCTATTTTCCTCTCCACAGTTTTATATGTATTGATGCATTCAAAATCTGCCTATGAAGGTTTGAAGGAAGAGATTGTTTAAAAATCCTGTCAGGTGGAAACTTAATTGCTTTTAATGAAGGTAGAATTATTGGATAGATAGCGTTTAAAGGATGTTATTTTAGTAAAAGTTAGCACTCATATAATGATAAAATCATTCCAAAATAACCTTATGTCATAATTTGAGGAGGTTAACATGGCTAATTCAAGACATCGAAAATCAGATGATCGCTCCAATAATGTTGAACGCATTCGTGATATTGTTAAAAATACTGAGGAGAAAGTGCAGGAAGCAGAAATTAGTATGGAATTTGCAGATCCTCTAGAAAGTAACAGGCTAAAGGAAAAAAATAAGCGACGTAAACAGTCAATTGAAGCTTTAAAAGATGAAATGAAAGATGAAATGACAGCACGAAAAAAAGGTGAAGTTTAAAATTAGTTTCTAGAAGAATCAAATGTGATTCATGATATTGCCTTCGCTCACCATTTCCCAATAGCCAAAAACAGATGGATTAGATGTTCCATAACGGACCTCTATTGCCATCTGTTTTTTTTTTGCACATTAACTGGATCTTTTTACATAAACACTAAATTAAAAAAGTACGTATATGAATTCTTAAAAAAATGAACCTTTTCAAGTAGTCATTTGTTTATAACGTAGAACCATCAGAAAGGAGTGCCTTGGATTGACAGAACGTGAATTATTCGATTCATACAACAAAGATGTTTACCGTACCTGTTATTACATGCTACGGAATGCCCAAGATGCGGAAGATCTCTGCCATGATGTATTTGTCACCGTCTTTCGTCAGGATTGGAGAAGTGTAGAGCATACACGTGCTTGGATTTTACGGATTGCGATGAATCAATGTTTAAATTTGCTTAAAAGAAAGCAGGCTCAGTTAAAAAAAGTGAGTCAGGTACAGTTGCTACAGGAGCAAACTACGGCATCAGTTAAATCTGTAGACACCATTGTACTGGAGAAGGCAGCTGAGGAGGAGTGGGAGGCACTACTCAGACAGCTACCAGAAAAGTTAATGGCTGTTGTCACCCTCCGCTACATTGGTGAGCTATCATTAGTGGAAATTGCGGAAACGCTAAAGATTCCAGTGGGAACGGTGAAATCGAGACTCCATAAGGCATTGAAAATCATGCGCAAAAAACTAGAACAAAAACAAAATTTATGGTTGAAGGGAGAGAATCAATTTGGAACGCATTGAAAAGAAATTGAAAAAAGAGATGAACGCAGACCATAACATGAAGTATCCTGACTTTGAACAAATGTGGAATGGTATCCAGCAGGATGAACTAAAAATGGTAAATGAACCGATCGAACTTCTACCTCGAAAAAGAAAGAGATTTGTTTTAGTTGCAGGATTAGCTGTCGCTCTAATGGCTACACCTGTCTATGCAGCACTGAACTATGATTGGTCAACTATTCTATCTTATAGAGCTGGTATTCAGTCTGCATTAGACCAGGGCTTAGGGCAGACGATTGAACAATCTGTTACGAAGGATGGGTTTACGTTGACCGTACATACGGCGTTTATCGATGATAACAGAACCTTTCTTTTGTATAGTTTGAAACCTGATGCCTCTTGGGATGGAGAGGATATAGGCTTTGAACATACCGGGCTTAAAGATTCAAAGGGTAACTTTATTGAAGGGAATTATACACATTCTTGGAATGAGGAGCTTGGTACCTTTCAGGGTTATTTTGAAACGGATTGGGTTGCTGAAGGACAGATGACAGATGTGGAGCTTATGATGGAGAATATTCAATTCATCAGCGATAAAAAATATTCTATCGACTATAATCCAAATGACTTAACTACGCAAGTGTTCCCTATTCAAAAGGACGGAGTTGACACAGTGTCTATTCAATCTTTTGCACAAGATAAGGGTAAAATATTGCTTAAAACGGCAGTTACACTTACAGATTTAAAAGTCCGAAATACAGGGATATTCATTGAGGCGATTAATAATACGAATCATTCAATTGAAACAGGGAAAAAATCTTTCATGGGAAGACAGGGAGCAAAAGGAGAATATTTTAGTCAGCAACTATTCGAGTCTGAAGCCTTACAAGAAGAGGGAACTAAATTCCAAATTTCTTATAACCGCATACTAGAAACAAAAGAAAGCACTTGGAATATGCAACTAAATCTCTCTAAAACACAACTGGAAAATACATCATTTAAGCAAGTATTAGATATTCCAATTGACAATGTGCCTGGTGGCACTAAAATTCATGAAATGACGGTTACACCGACCCAAGTTCGATTAGTTCTTACTCAAGAAAAATACGAAACTTTCCCTTATATGGATTATCAACTGGATATAGGTGGAACATTATTGACTGGATATATTTCGGGTAAAGTTGGAAATCCTAATGAAACAGAGCTGCGCTTTGAAATAGTTGGACTAAATGCAGCTTCTTTGGAAAATCAACCTTTAACTTTCGTTGCTAAGAACCGTGTTGAAGGTTTATACGGAGACGATAATTCAATCCAATTAACGAACATATCAGCAAAGCCTCAAAGTGTAACATCTAATATAGCAGGGTATCCAATTTCATGGACGTATTATATGAAGGACAATAACCTTTATGTGGAATCATTAAGCCCTGATCCAGGGTTTGCTGGAGTCAATCAAACCTATTATTTAGAGGGTAAAGAAGAAATCTATGGGACGCCTGAATTTATGGGCATTCTTGAAAATAATAAAAGAATGGATGTTTATGAGAATTTTGACAAGGAGGAGCTAGAAATTCTCATTTATAAATATTTAACTAACAAGCCAAATGATGAGCTACGTATACCCCTTACATTTGGAAAATAACTAAATTAGTAATCCCATCTATTTGACTCTCACTAGTCAAATAGATGGGAATTTTTGTTATAAAGATTAAAAAGCTTTACATAAAAAGAAATGTATCATATAGTTTAGTTAACTTAAATAAATTAATTATTACAGGAGAAGATACATGACCTCTAACGAAAAAACACAAAAATCTTTTGCTTATAAGCTTGGATTAGGCATTATTATCTTTTCACTTTCTTTATGGTTAATCCCAATTATTACACCTTTCACACCGATACCTACAAAAGTAAAGGCAGGGATTATACCAGGAAGTATTATTATGGCTGAAATCTTATTTTGGCTTGGTGCTTTACTTGTTGGAAAAGAAGTAGCCAACAAATTTAAAAGCTATCTAAATCCTAAAAAATGGCGAGAAAAAGGTGACACTCAAAAAAATGAAGAATAACCAGGTAGCAGAGCAAATAAATCAAACCATTGAAGATATTTGGATCATGCTTGAGAAAATGGAAAGGGCTTATACTAATTTCTCCTTAAATAATCAGCAATATGTTCTTTTAACATTAGTAATGCGTCATCCATCCTGCTCGCCTTCAGAACTAGCAGATAAAATGGCTATTACAAAAAGTGCAGTGAGTCAGCAATTAACCAAGCTTGAACAGGATGGCTATATAATGAAAAGGCAGCATGAGGAGGATAAGCGTGCCTTTTCTGTCGAATTAGGTGAGAAGGGTCTATTATATAAACAGGAAGTCGAAGCCTTTAATCAACAGATTACAGAAAAGTACCATGCTCACTTAACAACTGAAGAGTTAGCTGAAATGTTAGCTACTCTAGAAAAAATGAAAAAAATACTGTGTGAATTTTAGAAAAAATTTGACATTCTATTGGGTGTGTCTTATAGTAACCCTTAATATAAAAGGGGGAATAAACATGGTCATTACTCTTGTCCAATCATTCACAATAAAACATCATCATCATCACTAGTCTTGCTATCCTTATTAACTTATTAATATTGAATAGGAAGACTATTTCTCATGTAATCGTATAAATAAAGCTGATTTGAAGCTTTATCGTTATACGGTTTTTTTATTGCTCAAAAAATGAGGAGGAGCTTATGATGAAAAAAATGGACTATCAGAATGTTCGAGGAACACAAGATTATTTACCAGAGCAAGAGGCTACTCGTCGTGTGATACGACGTACGTTAGAAGATACATTTATAGCCTATGGCTGCAAGCCGTTAGAAACACCTATTCTTAACTATACAGAGTTGATGGCTTCTAAATATGCTGGTGGTGCTGAGATTTTAGAGGAGATGTATACATTAACAGATCGAGGTGAGCGAGATTTAGCGTTACGCTATGATTTAACAATTCCATTTGCAAAAGTTGTAGCGATGAATCCAGCGATTGCTATGCCATTTAAACGATATGAGATTGGCAAAGTGTTTCGAGATGGCCCCATCAAGGCTGGTCGTTTTCGCGAATTTACACAATGTGATGTAGATATTGTTGGGGTAGAATCACAGGCTGCTGAGGCGGAGCTAATGATGATGGCGATAGATGCCTTTGATCAGCTTAAACTTAAAATTAATCTCCAATATAATAATCGCAAGCTTTTAGTTGGTTTACTGCAATTATTTGAGGTTGAACAGGAACAAATGAATCGAGTTATTTTAACATTAGATAAGATTGAAAAAATAGACGAGAAAACAATGCTCGCAGAATTGAAGGCATTGGGGTTATCAGATAATAGTATTCATAAAATAAAGCACTTTTTAGATGAACGTCCTCAAATAAGTATGGCGTATTTTGAAGGATTCGCGACCGAGAATGTCTTTTTACAACAAGGTTTACAGGAATTAATGGAATTAACTTCTTATTTAGAGGCACTTGAAATAAGTGACCAATGTATTTTCAATCCATTTTTAGCGAGGGGACTTGAAATTTACACAGGAACAATTTATGAAATTTTTTTAGCAGATGGAACAATCCGCTCAAGTATTGGTAGTGGGGGACGCTATGACAATGCTATTGGTGGCCTTTTAGAGACAAATCAAACCTATGCTACTGTTGGTATTTCATTTGGTTTAGATGTCATCTATACAGCACTAGAGCTTTCGGGAAAAATAGAGCAAAACGCTCATAGCGTGGATATTTATATTATTCCTCTGGGAACAGAAAAAGAGGCACTAAAGCTAGCAACTGCATTACGGCGAGAAAAATATAAGATAGAAGTTGAGCTAAGTGGGAAAAAAGTGAAAAAGGCGATGGAAAAAGCCAATCGTGAAAACACACCGAAGGTTATTGTATTAGGAGATAACGAGGTCAATCAAAATATGTATAAAATAAAAGATATGAAAAGCGGTGAGGAAGAAATCGTTGCATTTATCTTTTAAACATCATGGCATGGAAAAAACGGCTGATCCCACTCTATTATAGGATTTGAGCCGTTTTTTGGTTTATTTTTTCGATTTAAAAACCAGTTTCCATATCAAGATGTTGATGAAGAAAAGCACAATGAAATATATAGTAGAGCCGTATGTTATCTGACTAGCTATTATATAGTGCAGCCCTACAAGTAAACCTAAAGGGAGCAATAACAAAAGAATCTTCCAGCCTTGTGCATCATTAACTTCATCATAGGGTTTGGTAAAGGGTAATTTGTTTGTCATCATGACGAAACAAAGGATGGTATATAACCAGCTTGTTACCAAAACAGCTAGTAAATCAGGGATAATTCGAATACCATAAATATAGCTAAAGACTATACTTAGTACTAAAAATAACGGAGTATACAATTTAATTAAAAATGCCTTTAAGCTACCTTTTTGTAAATCTGTATAATCTTTAAGCGGTAGCGTTTTATAAATCCATGCAGCCTTATATTTAGCAGAGTGACCAAGCATAAGGACAGCGGATGGTATAATCATCATACTAAAATAGATATTTAAATAGCTCATACTACTAGCATAATCGACTTCTTCCCCTCTGCTAAAAGTAAACATGAAAATAAAGGGAATAATAAATGAAAAGCCTAAAGATGGGTAGACCTTTAGCTTAAACTCTCGCTCTTGCTTCATCATCAGAGCTGCGAAGCGATAGAAAGCTCGTTCCTCGTGTGTTCTACACACAATGGTTAATAAAAACGACTTTAGTCGATTGTTCTTTTCCTTTTTAGACTTACTTGTACTTAGCAGTTTTTGGAGATTGCGTTCAAAGGTTGGTATGAGTTTAATATAGATCCAAATCGAAATAATAGGTACAATCACTGCTAAGATGGTATAAATGACGGTCAATAAGGATGTGTCACCATGCAGTATGAGTTCATAAGGGGCAGCGAACCACATCGGTATTAAGAAGAGGTTCCACCAATGAAACGACACTACCATATCTAAATTGACAAATTCAAAGGATCGAATAAGAACTTGGTAGCCAATCATCAGCATTAGAGATAAAGCGATTTGTACATAATTAATCATATCCTTCAGCTTTTCACCATCGAAGAAGCGTAAAATGGCAATATATAAAATGGCTGTGATGGCAACTATAAATAAATTCATTAATAGAATCTCAAGACCTGTTAAAATAAAAAACACAATACCTTGAGTAAAAAGGCTGACTATTAGAGGGATGGCTGTTAGGGCCAATGTTAAATAGGATAAATAAATAAAAATATGCATAAATTTTGCTGCATTAATTGTTTTAGCTGAAATAGGCTTAGTTGAAAGTATGCTTTTATCTCGTACATCTAAAAGCACAGAAGAAAAGTCAGAAATCAATGAAGTCATAATCAAAAAGATGATCATTGCAAAGGCGATACTCATCTGAAATAGAAAATTTTGACCAAATCCCATAAGCGGGATGAGTATAAGCCCGAATAACATATAAATCCATAGAGACTTAATGTAGCCATACTTTTGATTGTCTTTCTTTTTGTTTTGATTAAATAGGGTAGGTACTTTCCGTTCATCCATTGTTAATTTTATATGGAGGATTTTTCTCATCATGTCATAATCAATGCCCATTTTTATAAAAAGCCATCGGAACTTATCAAGCAATCGTAGCGTTTTGAAATCTGTCATAATTGTCCCCCACGAACGACGGACACAAATTTTTCTCCGATTTCCTGATGTTCATGAAATCCTGTTAACTGGTTAAAAATTCTTTCTAATGTTCCTTCAGTATTATCTGCTTGTAATTGGGCAAATGTTCCGTCCGCTGCAATTTTTCCATCATACAGCAAAATGATGCGGCTACTGATTTTTTCAACGACATCCATAATGTGTGATGAGTAAAATATAGTCTTTCCATTGGCAGCTAGTTGCGTTAAGATTTCTTTAAAAATCATGACACTGTTTGCGTCTAGGCCATTGATTGGTTCATCTAAAAATAGCAGGTCTGGATTATGTATAAGGCTTGCAATAATTAGTAGTTTTTGACGCATGCCTTTAGAATAGGAAGAAATTCTAGAATGGTATGCTTCACCAACTCCAAACAGTTCCATTAGTGATTTGGATTTGTCAGCCGCCTCCTCTAGCTCTAATCCATATAGCTGGCCGATGAAGGTTAAATACTCATAGCCTGTTAAGTTATCATAAACATCAGCGATTTCAGGGACGTAACCAATTCGCCGTTTATAATCAATTTGGTCTTGTCCTATGCTTTTCCCAAAGAGCTTAATCTCGCCACCATAATCACCTTCTAGCCCTAGAATAAGTTTTACAGTTGTACTTTTACCCGCGCCATTGGGACCGATATAACCGATGATTTCACCTCTAGCTGCGTGAAGGTCAATCCCTTTCAAAATTTCCTTGTTTCCATAACTCTTCGTTAAATTCGTAATTGTTAAAATCTCTTCCATTTTATAGCCCCTTTCAATTATTTTGGAAAATTAACCATAATTACACTATATCATATTAAAAGAGATAATATTCCTTATGCTAAAATGAAACCAGTTCAATCAAATATAGAGAGATCTTCTTATATAAAGGGAAATTTAAAAACGAAATAGATTTATTATTTTAAGGTAAATACGCTTTATTTATAGTTGGCTTATTTCAAAAAAGTGAGGTGAATGACACATGAAAAAAATTGAAGTGGTATTGTCTGACTATGATCCAAATTGGGAAGGACAATTTTTAGATGAAAAAAGGAGTATACAAGAAGCTATTGGTCCTGCAATATTAGGGATTGAGCACATAGGTAGCACATCTATCAAAGGTTTAAAGGCTAAGCCCATTATTGATATTCTTCTAGGAGTCCAAAGGATAGAAGGAGTCTCGGAATTAATAGAGGCTTTAAGAATAATTGGGTATGAATATGTTCCTAAACCTGAGCTAATGGATAGAAGAAGATTTTTTAGAAAAGGGCTATGGGGCCAAGGAACATGTCATTTACATATATGTGAATATAACAGTAGTGAATGGATTGACAAATGTCTGTTCCGAGATTATCTTCGATTAAATGCTCAAACGGCGGATGAATATGAAACGTTAAAAGAACAGCTTGCTGTTCACTTTCAGTATGATCGCCAAACCTATACCAAGAAAAAGGAACCGTTCATTCAAAATACTATTGCTAAGGCGAAGAATAAAGACTTTCTATAAAAGCCACTCTCAACAATTTAGAGAATGGCTTTCTTCTATATTATGGGCTATTTAGAGAGTTCGACAACAGTATCATAAAAAATATTAGTTGCTACAACAATATCCTCATCTGAGCTGTATTCTAATGGATTATGACTAATGCCGTCCTTCGAGCGGACGAATAGCATTCCAATCGGGGCAATTTCAGCTATATTCATTGCATCATGCCCAGCACCACTTATGAGAGAATAAGGACGTATACCTTGCTTTTCAATACTTGTAGTAAGTTGCTGTTGTAGTAAGGCATCGGTTTTTGCAGGCTTAATGCGCTGTAATACTTTGGAAGCCAATGAGACATGTCTTCGTTCAGCAATTTGTTGAAGCTGTTGCATAATTTCCTGCTCTAATGCACTTACTTTATTTTCGTCAATATCACGAAGATCAATCGAGAACGTAACTTTACCTGGTATAACGTTTGTCCCATTTGGAGAGACCGTTAGCTTACCAACCGTTGCAACGGAATCTGTTGTATTGTTTAATAGTTGCTCAATAGCTAAAATCATTTCACTTGCTGCAGTTAGAGCATCCTGACGAATCGGCATAGGTGTTGCACCAGCATGTTCACTGACACCCGTTACGGTTACCTCTAGCCATAATGGGGCTGCAATACCTGTGACAACACCGACTGGTAGGTCTTCATTTTCTAACACTTTTCCTTGCTCGATATGCATTTCTAAATAAGCTTTTATGTCATTACGATGCACTTGTGTTAAAGGATAAGGTGATAAATGGAAATCTTTCATGGCTTCTTCGATGGAAATGCCAGCTTCATCTGTATGCTGTAATTGCTCCTCTGTTAAAAGACCAGCCATTGCACTACTGCCAAGAAGCCCAAAGCCAAATCTCGTGCCTTCCTCATCCTTAAAAGCGACGACTTGAATTTTTTTAGAGGGTATCAACTGTTGCTCATGCATAGTATGTACCACTTCAATAGCTGCTAGCACCCCTAATGCTCCATCATATTTGCCACCCTCTGGTACTGTATCGATGTGAGAACCTAGCATAATGGTTTCATTTCCTTCACCATATGTACCAATAAGGTTTCCAACTGCATCGATTGTGACATTCATACCTGCTTGCTCCATATAAGTTGTGACTAACTCAATTGCCTGCTTTTCTTCTGGTGTGAACGAGAAGCGGTTAATGCCACCTGTCTTTTCATTACGACCAATTTGACTTAAGTCTTGAAGATGCTGTACGAGCCTAACTCCGTTAATCATGACATCACTCTTTCATTTGGAATTGGAAGTGGCACTGTCCTTCACGTAAAACAAATTGATCATGTACCACCTCTAGGCTTTTATTGTACCCTTTAGCAATAGAGGGGTCGATGACTTTACAATACAAAATGCCGTATTTACCCATATCATCATCTGCCCATTGTTGACCTAATGGGCAGTGAGTAAACGTTTGTTCAACCTCATTTTCCTTATAAACTGTATCGATTTCAAACAAATCACTACGACCCATATCATAGTTAGTTAAATAATGCTCCACGGAATTTTCTAGACCGTTTGTGCGAGCACGTTGAGCAATACCTTGGCCTCGTTTATGACCAAAACGTTCTACTGCCCGCATAATCACTTGTTCACCAGCTTCACCATATTCATCTACAACTTGCTTGGCAATCTGTGCAAACATTTTAGAAAATCGAGCAAACGGTGTTAAATCGGCAAATTTCTCTTCACCTACAACGATTTGGGGTAAGTATTCAAAGAAAGTATGATTTTCCCCTTCTGCTGTTGCTTTTTTCGCCATTGCTTCAGCATCCTTTAAACCAAACGCATCTAAGCCTTTTTGTACTAATCTCCGACCATGCTCGCCATACTGCTCTGTAATGGAGAGATGTAATTCTGTAAACATTTTTGCGGTAATTATGTCCATAGATAAAGCCTTCATCATTAATTTGTCCTCTGCCATTTTATGAGCCCCCTCATTAACAAATCATATTGATTTACTTGGATTTTATTTTTATTATAGAGGTGGCTAGTAATTTAAATCAAATGAATATTTACACAATCGAATATGAAAAAAAATCATAAAAGGAGCAGAATAGCATGGCTACATTAGCACAATATATTGCGTTCCATACACTTATCGATACAGGAAATTTTACAGAAACAGGCTTAAAGCTCAATCTCACACAGTCTTCAATCAGTCATACGATTAGTAATTTAGAGGCAGAATTAGGGCTTTCTCTAATTATTCGAAACCGCAATAATATTGTTTTAACGAGTGAGGGGAGAATTGTTTACGAACACATCTCAAAAATATTGCAGCAACAACAGCAGCTTGAAACCTCTGTAGCAAATTTAAAGAATCTCATTGGTGGGATGTTATCGGTTGGTATTCTACCAAGTGTTTCCTTGGTCTTATTACCAAAGGTTTTAGCGTATTTCGAACAGCATTATCCAGACCTAGAAATACGTTTGATGGAGGGAGATTATGATCAAATCGAAGAATGGCTTCATAATGGCGTTGTAGATATCGGTTTTTTAGTGCAGCCAAATTCTAAATATCTTGTATTCGATGCGATTTTTAATGATGAGCTTGTTTGCATTATGGCACAGGAACATCCATTGGCGAAGGAAGAAAGGCTCTCTCTAGAGCAATTGCAGGATGAACGTTGGATTATGCCTAAACGTACGATTGATCGAGATGTATCAAGGATTTTAGCTAAACATAAAATCCATCCCAATGTAGTCTATGAATTATCAGTTGATCAAGTCATTTTGACAATGGTCAATGAAAATTTAGGCATTTCTGTTGTGCCCAACTCCCTTTTACTACATGCACCAAGTAACCTGATTAGAAAAAAATTTTATCAAGCATATGTTAGACAGGTTGGAATTGCACACAAACACAGTATTCATCTTTCTCCAGGAGCTTTGAAGTTTGTAGAAATATCGAAATACTTTGCCTCCTTTTTACAAAATTAGTTATTGACAATTAAAAAAACCCGAACTATTATCTGATAAAACCAATTGGGATTGTTTAGATTAATCAGATGGAGGACTTTGGGTATATGCATACAATTGTTTATGTTGAAATATTTGTCTATTTACTCGCTATGCTAGGAGTAGGGATTTACTTCAGTAAAAAAGATTTATCACATAATGATTACTTTCTAGGGGGAAATAAACTACCGGGCTGGGCGTTAGCCTTTTCAGAGCGCGCAACGGGTGAATCCGCCTATATGTTTTTAGGGGCAATTGGCTTTATTTATGTGGCTGGGCTGTCAGGCATTTGGATTTTATCTGGCATGCTTTTAGGCGTTGTTGTGTCATGGCTATTTTTATCAAAGCGCTTTATGACAGAGCAACAAAAATATATGGTGAATAGCCTAACAGATTATATTGCTGTTAAATTTCCAAAGCACGCAGATATAATTCGTTGGTTAGCTTCTGCAGTAATGGTATTATTCTTTGTTTGCTATTTAGCAGCTCAATTCTCTGGGATGGGTAAAACGATTTATTCATTCTCAGGATTCAACATCACATGGGGAACAATTATTATTGGAGCAATAATAATTGCCTATTCATGTATGGGGGGGTTTATGTCCGTTGTTTGGACAGATACAATCCAAAGTTTTTTAATGCTGATCTCGTTTGTTATTGTTCCAATTGCTGCTTATATGGAAATTCAACATCAAGGTTTAAGCATTTCAACAGAGCTAGCTCAAATGGGCAATGGTGCAGATAGTTGGGTTGGAGGCTTAAATGGACTTGCCTTAGGGGCGATGTTATTTACAAATCTATCCTGGTTCTTTGGCTGGCTTGGGGGGCAACCTCAATTGAGCTCTCGCTTTATGGCTATTACGACTGAAAAAGAGCGAATTACTGGCCGTAATATGGCGATTATTTGGACATTAATTGTCTATGTGGGTGCCTTTTTATCTGCGATTTTCGCCTCAACTTTGTATAAGCAAGGTTCTATTGAAGATCCTGAAATGATATTGCCACATATGGTATTTGAAATTTTACCGCCTTGGGTTGCAGGAATTATTGTGGCTGGTATTTTAGCAGCTATTATGTCAACGGCTTCGTCTCAATTGTTAGTCATCACAACATCGATAAGTGAGGACATAATTCATAAAACATTACGTTGGAATATTTCTAGCAAAAAATTAGTTCACCTTTCGCGTCTAGTGGCTGTTATTAGTGGGATTGTGGGTATTATGATTTCACTCAAATCAGGTTCTGTAATTTATAGCTTAGTATCCTTTGCATGGGCAGGGATTGGCAATACATTTTCGGTTGTGATCCTTTTAATCTTTTTCTGGAAACGTGTGTCAGGCATTGGGGTTATTGCTACAATTATTGTCGGTTTTATTAGTGCGATTGTATGGTCCCTGTCACCTATGGAGGCTGTAGTGTCAGCCAAGGCAGCGACATTCTTTATTTGCTTAATTGTTGGAGTTGTGGTGTCCTTAGTATGTCCTGATAAAAAGGAAAACGGTCTGGATGATATTTTAAAATAATAATAAAACTCCTTTTTTGCTGATATATTTCTCAAAAGAGGAGTTTTCTTTTTATGCTTATGACCATATTGAAATATGATAGAAAGAAGAGCAACCACTCTAACAGGAAATTACATAATGTGTGGACCTTTTTGGTTATCAGGGTTTATGCAAAAATGAAGCAAGGGGGTTAGGAAGTGTTTAGTGATTTTAAGCTTATGGATGAACGACCAGTTTATGTACAATTGAAGGATTATGTTCAAGACATGATTGTCAAGGGGCATCTGTTGGAACATCAAAAGCTTCCATCTACCCGTGAACTTAGTAAGTTATTAGCGGTCAGTAGAAACACGGTGCTGAACGCATATGCCGAATTAGAGCTAGATGGCATCATCTATGCAGTGAAAGGAAAAGGGCATTTTATCGGAAAGGTTACTACATTGAAAACTTCTTCTATTGAAATAGATTGGAAACAAAGGCTGAATGAAACAACTTTATTAGCTGATGAAATTGATTTAATACGACAAGATATACACTGGAAAAAAGGCATGATTTCATTTACTAGTATAGCTCCAGAAGAAAAGCTTTTTGATGTTGAAAATTTCAAAAGGGCATTTCTCACAAGGATGTCCATTGAAGGAGATATTGTCTTAAACTATGGCTATGCCAAGGGCTATAAGCCCTTAATTGACCACCTTCTTAGCTATATGGAGATGAAAGGTGTGGACATTTCTAATAAAGATATTTTAATTACAAATGGTTTTACAGAAGGTCTAGATATTTTATTGTCCTCTTTAGCTAAAAAATCAGGGCGTGTACTATGTGAAAATCCTACACATCATGCAGCATTGAAGCTTTTCCGTTTGCATGGGTTAGACGTACATGGCATCGATATGCAAGATGACGGGATTGACATGGAACAGGTGGAAAAAACATTAGCAGATAAGGACTTTGATTTTGCCTATCTTATCCCGTCCTATCATAATCCAACAGGAATTGTCACTTCCTCCGAGAAAAGGAGTGCTATTTTTCAGCTTTTTTCCAAATATCAAATACCCATTATAGAAGATGGCTTTAATGAGGAATTAAGGTATTCAAGCTCGCATTTGGCACCACTAATCGCTTTTAGCGGTATAGGTAATAACATTGTCTATATTGGTAGCTTTTCTAAAATTCTTTTCCCTGGCTTACGTGTTGGCTGGATTTTAGCAGATAGGGAGTTAATTGATAGCTTGGAAAGTATGAAAAGAGCTCGAACAATTCATACATCAACACTGGATCAGGCAGTGTTATATCAATATTTACAGGATGGTTACTTTGAAAAATATTTAAAGAAAGCAAGATTTGTTTACAAGAAAAAATATGAGCTTGCCCGTCAAGCTTGTATGCAATACATTCCCTATAGCAGGATAACAGGGGATGGGGGGCTTCACCTTTTTATAGAACTAAAAGAGGACGTAGATGCACGATTGTTGCTTGAGAAATGCTATGACAAGGGCGTGGTATTTTATCCAGGTGATGTATTTTATACAAATGGAAGAGGTAGTCATACATTTCGTTTAGGCTTTTCTCGTTTAGCAGATGACGATATTGTTCGAGGTATTCAAATCATTGGTGATACATTGAAAAACGTTATGAGGAGTTGAAAAAATGAAGGTTGGCGTAATTATGGGTGGTACTTCCTCTGAAAAGCAGGTTTCCATTATGACAGGTAAGGAAATGGTCACTCAATTAGATAAGCAAAAATACGAAGTTGTGGCCATCACATTAGATAACAACAAAGAGGTAATTGACAAGGTGGGTGATATTGATGTGGCTTTGTTAGCACTTCACGGTAAGTTTGGGGAAGATGGTACGATTCAGGGGGTGCTAGAAACGTTGGGTATTCCTTATACAGGAAGCGGTCTTCTAGCAAGTAGTTTGTGCATGGATAAAAATATGGCTAAAAAAATCCTTCGATATGAAGGTGTTGCAACGCCAGATTGGGTGCATCTCATAAAAGGAGAGGAGTTGCCCTTACAGGATATAGAGCTTATGGGTTATCCACTTGTAGTTAAGCCAAATGCTGGTGGTTCTAGTGTGGGTGTTCAAATTGTCCATGACCGGAGTGCCTTATTAGCTGCAGTTACAGAGGTATTTAAGTGGGATAACGAAATCATTATTGAGCAGTACTTGATTGGCGAAGAAATTACATGCCCCATCCTTAATGAACAGCTATTGCCAATCCTGTCAATCAAACATACAGCAGTATTTTTTGACTACCAGGCAAAATATGACGATGCTTCTACAGTAGAGGAGCCTGTGGAACTACCACTTGCAATTCACGACCGAGTTGCAAAGGCTGCGATGATCAGTTACAAGGCTTTAAGATGCACTGTCTATGCAAGAGTAGATATGTTAATTAAGGATGGCGTTCCTTATGTGTTGGAGGTTAATACATTGCCTGGCATGACGCAAAATAGCCTCCTACCAAAAAGTGCCCTTGCAGCGGGGATCAGCTATTCAGCACTATTAGACAGTATTATCGAAAGCTCCTTACAGATTGATAGAAATAGGTAAATAGAAAAACAAAATCACCAATAGAGTTTTTGTGAAAGGTGAAAATGAATATCCGTTCCAAGCTACTTCTAATTGGGGAGCGGAAATCAACCCTTCGCTTTGCCAAAGGTTCTTTTTCTGCTCGTGAAATCTTTCAACAATATAAAACACCTTTTGTTGTTATCTACAAAAGGTGTTTTGACTGTTTTATGATTTTGCTAATTCAATAAAGCCTTCTCCGAAAACGTCCCTTACATCATGAATGGCAATAAATGCGTCCTTGTCTACTTCCTTGACAATTTTTTTAAGCTTTACAACTTCTTGCTTACTAATAACAATATACAGGATTTCCTTTTGTTCCTTTGTATAATAACCATGACCTGATAGTACAGTTACCCCACGATTCATATAAGCAGTTACCTGTCCAGCAATGTCTTCTGGTTTTTTGGAGATAATGGTAACTGCCTTTTTAGGGTTAACCCCTTCAATAACAAACTCCATTACCTTTGTACCAACATACAGCATAACAATTGTTAGCATTAATGCCTCCGCACCAATGATAAAATAAGATGAAAAAGCAACAATTAAATCGAAGAATAAAAGTCCATAGCTAATACTCCATCCAAGATATTTGTTAGTGATTCTCGCTAAAATTGTAGAACCTGCTGTTGTACCACCAACTCTTATAATTAAGCCAATACCGACTCCTGCAAATACGCCACCAAAAATTGTATTGACGATAATCTCATCTGAAGAAATAGACCACGTTTCTGTTAAATGTAAAAATAAAGAGTGGAATGAGACCGCAATGATTGTATAAATTGTTGTTTGTCTATTTAAAAATTTATAACCAACGATAAGTAAAGCTGCATTCATAACAAAGCTGACAATACTTGGCGACCATCCGAACAGATAATAAGCAATAATCGTTAAGCCTGTTACGCCACCTTCACCTAAATCATTAGGAATAACAAATAAGTTAACTGCTAGGGCAAAAAGCAGTGATCCAAGCATAATCATTAAAATATCGATAACGTATTTCTTCATTCACATAACACCACCAAATCAAATTTTATTTTTTCTTAAATTCCATACTATATCAGGTTTTCACCAAATGATATACTTTTTGGAATGTTCATTTGTGATATATCGACAGTAATTAGTGTGTCTTTAGAGAGAACTTTGGAAACTTGACATATTATAGCTAAAATTTATAATAGTCGTAACACTGCTAGGAGGGTTATTAAAAAATGACACATGCTATGAGACTACGTTTCCCAATGTTGAACCAGTAACTGAATAGGGCCAAACTCTGTTTTGTACACCAGAGTAAATGGGATAGTCTGTCCTTTTTTAATCATCTTCATCATCATGAGAAAAAAGACGCTTGTCTTACAATCAATCTCTTTTACTTTACATCACAGGCAAATTGTCTGTGTTTTTTTATTGAATGTAGGGAGGAAAGTGAAATGTATAGTCTATTATTCTTTTGATACGAGCTTTGATTAAAAGCTCGTATCGATACCATCGCTATCGATACGGAATGATCAATTTCGGGAGGTAGCAATATGGAAAAGGTTTGCTTTGAGTTAGAGAATGTAGTCGTTACTTATTTAGATAAAGAACTATTAAATATTGAAAAATTAGCTGTGCATCAATTTGACCGGATAGGTATCGTTGGCAAAAATGGTGTAGGTAAAAGTACGTTGATGAAGTTACTTGCTGGCAAGATACAACCGATAAGTGGGAAATTGAAAAGTCATGTTCATTTCGGATATTTTGAACAGATGAAGGCACCAACGTTAATAGAGGCCGATCCACAGTTATTAGGGAAATTAGCAGTACCTACGTATTCTGAAGGATTAAGTGGTGGAGAGCAAACAAGATTAAAGCTAGCACAATTATTTACTTCTTATGAGGAAGCTTTGCTTATTGATGAGCCGACAACACATTTGGATCAACTTGGAATTTCATTTTTATTAGATGAATTACGTTATTATTATGGGGCCCTCATACTCATCAGCCATGATCGTGCTGTACTAGATGAGCTGGTTACAACGATATGGGAGGTAGATGGTGGTAAGGTAACGATCTACTCAGGAAATTACAGCAATTATGCCATGCAAAAGCAATTAGAGCAAGATCAACAAAATCAGGCTCATGATCAATATTTGAAAGAAAAGAGCAGACTTGAAAAAGCTGTAGATGAAAAAATGAAAAAAGCTGAAAAGATTGCTCAGGCAGGCAATATGTCTAAAAGAGAGGCTAACGCTAAACCTAATCGTATGTTTATGACAAAGTCCAAAGGCACAAGTCAAAAAGCTGTACAGCGTGCAGCAAAAGCTATCGAACATCGGATAGGGAAGCTTCAAAAAGTAGAAGCGGTGCAGGAGGAAAGAAAAATTGTTTTTCGGCAATCAAAAGCCTTGGCATTGCATAATAAGTATCCCATTATGGCAGATCGATTCACTTTATATGCTCAAGATAAGGTACTATTACACGAGGTCAGCTTCCAAATCCCGTTAGGTAAAAAAATTGCGCTTAAGGGTAAAAATGGTAGTGGTAAAAGTACATTACTAAAACATATAGCTAATACTGGTGAGGGAATAACTATTTCTCCAAAGGCTAAAATAGGTTATTTTCATCAGATGAGCTACCAATTTGCTGGTGAGGAAACAGTGCTACAATTTTTAAAGAATCGCTCTGAATATGATGAAAGTTTATTACGAAGCGTACTTCATTCCATGCAGTTTGCTGGCACTGATTTACAAAAGAAAATTATCACACTTAGTGGTGGTGAGGCCATACGCCTTCAGCTTTGTCGGCTATTTTTAGGAAATTATAATATTTTGCTGTTGGATGAACCAACTAATTTCTTAGATATTCAAGCACTCGAAGCCCTTGAACAATTTATAGCTGCTTATGAGGGAACAATAATCTTTGTCACACATGATAAAAATTTTATCGACAATGTAGCAGATATTCAGTTGACTGTTCATAATAAAAAAATACTTTAAGTGACAAGGTGCGATTCCATTAGGAGAATCGCACCTTTTTTAGTGAATTTTTATTAGGAAGGAAGGTTAATGGAAAATTTCGGCGAAGGTGTAGATAGACAATATGAAAAAGGATGATGAAGGATGATAAATACGGATGTGACGACGAAACTAAAAATCAATCAACCAGCCCATAAAGTATTTGTAGCCATTATTTCCCCTACTGAAATCGGTCATTATTGGTTTTCTAGCAGTTCCGAAAGATGGGCAGAAGGTAAAAGAATCACGCTTAAATATGAGGAGTATGGTGCAGAGGGTGTGATCACTGTGCTTGAAATGGAGATGAATAAAAAAATTGTGTTTGTTTGGGGAGAAGAGCATGGTGAAGTGACAATGGTTACCATCACTTTTGAAGAATCACAAAGTGAAACAATTATTACTGTTGTAGAATCTGGGTTAAATGCACATGACCCAGAAATTGTGACAAAAATGATGGGCCAAAAAGAGGGTTGGGTCTATACATTAACGTGCCTCAAAGGATATTTAGAAAATGGGGTTAGCAATTTACGAGCTTCTCTAATTCATTAAGGAGGAGAGGTATGTCAACGATCGATATCATCGAGCAATTGGAGCTGAATTAGTTTGTGCTAAGAAGAGTTATTCGAGGTGAATCAAGCAAGGGATTCTGTATGCATACTTGTTGAAGTGATGCCTCCAGAAATAAAAACAGAAATAGCATTACGATTAAATAACCAGTCGTCTACAGTATTACAGCAATGGTTGTTAGAAGCAGCTGAATGATGGAGGGATGAATATGAAAAAGTTGTATTGGATGATTGGCAGTGTTTTGGTTTGTATAGGTTTTGTATGTAGCATTATTTTTTGGAAGTTTCAAAAAGAAATCAAGAAGAACGATCCTGAATATATCGTGCAATTTATCAAGGAACATAAAGAGGATAAAAATATTTCCGTAGCCATTCAATATAATCAACAACATTGGGTGGAGCTAAACACCAAGGAACAGCTACCGTTAGCAAGTACGGTTAAAATAATCGTAGCCATCGCCTATGCGCAACAAGCAGCTGATGGCCGTATTAATCCTAAAGAGCAAGTAAATCTAAAGGAGTTAGAGGCATTCTACATTCCTAAAACAGATGGCGGCGCACATAAAGCATGGTTGGCGCAGTTAAACCTTCAGGGTGCAGATAGTGTACCTTTAAGTGAAGTAGCAAATGGCATGATTGCCTATAGCTCCAATGCAAATACGGAATATTTAATGCATGTATTAGACTTTCAAATAATTAATGATGTGCTTACACAGTTAAATGTAGAGGATCATGAACCTTTGTATCCAATTGTAAGTGCACTTTATATTCCCATTCACTTGATGGAGGAAAAAAATTTAACGAAAAAAGCAACATTAACTGCTTTGCGAAAAATGGATATGGTTGAATATCGTGAGCGTGCATTGGCTATTCATTCGAATTGGATAGAACATCCTTTAACAATTGAGGAGAAAACAAAAGCTCAAAAAATGCTCAATATGGATTTTCAAAAGATATGGTCTGATCGTTTAATAAGGGCCACAACAAGTGATTACATCTCTATTTTAGAAAAATTGAATGGTAAAAATTTCTTTAGCGCAGAAGTACATAAATATTTAGATCCCGTGTTGGAGCAATTGATGCAGAATCCTAGAAATCAAGCATGGTTAAAACATGCTGGTCAAAAGGGAGGATCGACGGCATTTGTGTTAACACTAGCAGCCTATGCGGAAGATAAAGATGGAAATCAAACAGAAATAGCCTTTTTCGCTAACAACTTAAATACAATGGAGCAGATTAAGCTCTCAAATAGTATGAATAGTTTTCAATTGAAATTTCTTACAGATGATAAATTTCGTAAGCGTTTGAAAGAGGAATTTTCCGAGTTGTGAGTTGCCCATAGATAAGGCAACTCATACTATTGACTACGCTCATCAATCAGTTTTTCAAGAAATTCTGAGAAAGAAGAGGCATATTCATAGATCATGTCATTCATTAGTCATAGCACATAACTGGAAATTCGCCGTGTTCATCTTTAGACGAACGATCAAAGAAGTACAATTCGTCAGAGTCTGGAATAAATAAATCCAATCTATTCGGAAATTGTTTACACCACTCCTCGTCAGCCAAGTTAAGACGATGTATATAGAGAATATCATGATCATTGATGTCTCTGTATGCTGGTGGGCCGATTGAGAGAATAGATCCACCATTCAGCTGCCCATTGCCATAATTTTTTAACCACCAGCAATAGGATGGTGGTAAATCGAATCCTAACTCTGCTCAACGTGTCCAGAAAACCATTTAATCGCAGGATTACCTGCAAGCTTTTTTGTTAATCTAGCATACACTGTATCTACCTCCAGTCTATATATAAAGATTACTCAATTAAGTCACACTACATGTGAGTACCTTCTTTCATTCAGCTGCATACTATAGCGTTATCATGCATGAGAGGATTGAGATAAATGTACCACCCTTATTACGGTAATTATCAATCGTATCATTACGGTTATCAACCTGTTTATTGGGCCTATCCAAATCAGGCAGAACGAGCGCCAAGAAGTAATGTCCAGAATGATTTTGGACCAACACCATTTGTTATCGACATTGAAGAGGCTACAAAGCGCAATAAAAATTATCGTACAGCATTGTGGACAGGGTCAAACTTACAAGTAACGGTGATGAGTCTTAATGTCGGAGAAGATATTGGTTTAGAAGTACACCCACATGTGGACCAATTCATTTGTATTGAGGAGGGGCATGG
This sequence comes from Lysinibacillus sp. 1 U-2021, assembly GCF_029916965.1. Lineage (NCBI taxonomy): Bacteria > Bacillati > Bacillota > Bacilli > Caryophanales > Bacillaceae > Lysinibacillus > Lysinibacillus sp. 1 U-2021. Next base: position 1,172,719 of record NZ_CP123966.1, on the reverse strand, counting down.
ATTAACTCAAATGGGGCCAACTAGAGATTATTTAAACTATCAGAGACATGTCGCAGAAGATACGGCTATTATGGTACCAGCAGGAACATGGCATAATGTTACGAATACAGGGGATAAACCACTAAAGCTTTACACGATCTATGCGCCACCAAATCATCCATTTGGGACTGTACAAGTAACAAAGGCTGATGCTCTTGCTGGAGAAGCGGGTTATGGACAGCATGACTAGGGATCATAAAAGCGTGTTTTCATACAAAACATGCTTTTTTCTTGAATTATGATAGAATGTGTTTTAATTGCAGATAATAAAGGTCCTGAATGAAGGGTGATGAATGATGAAGTATTCAAAAGCAACAAATTATGCTTTACATACAATGGTGTTTTTAACACGCAATCCTAAAGGGAAATCAATGAGTGTAGAGGCTTTAGCAGAAATGCAAAAATTATCTCCAACCTATCTTTCCAAAATATTAACTAAGCTTGTGAAGGCAGGTTTAATTGAGTCAAACCCAGGTGTCAACGGTGGTTACCGCATTTCTAAGCGCCCCCAAGAAATTTCGTTTTTAGAGGTTATTTATGCGATTGAAGGACAAACCTCATTATTTAGTTGCTCTTCTGATCACGAAGATTCCTTCCATCATCAAGGCTGTCTCATTGAGCAAGTGATGGTGGATGCTGAAAATAATATGAAAGAAGAGCTTAGTAAGAAATTTATTATAGATATAGCTAATAAAATGGAATTAAAAGGATAGCAGCTGGAATAGGAACTAGGGTTTCGCCCCTAGTTCCTTATTATTTTAATTGCATGAGTGCGCCAAAATATTGCTGTGCTGTCGTGAAGCAAATAAATGCTAGTAGCTCACTAATCTCCGCTTCTGTTAAATAGTCCTTTAATACAGCCGTGACGTTGGGGGCGGTGTGCCCCTTAGCAGCTAAGAATGCTTCCGCAAAACCTGTGCATACTGCCGTTTTCTCATCATAGTTCTGGGGATCAGGCTTGCCTTTTGCCTGACAATACTGACAGCCATTTTTTTGAGCTAAAGTTTTTCGAACCTCTTCTTTTAATGAAGTGGATAGATGCCCGTCTTTTTCGAGTACCTCCCCCAACTGCTGCCAGTGCAGCTGAATTCCCTTGTTGTAGCCTAATAATTGTTGAAAGGGTGTTAAGCCCTTGTCATATAATTGAATAAGTGTCATCAATCATTCCTCCTTCTATTAATTAGTGTAAAATGTTCATAACGAAGTTAACATATCAATTCAAAGGGAAATATGATTGTTTTCCTTCAAAAAGAAGGGGTATTTACAAAATGGATTTCATTAACGAAATGATACTTAAAGAATTAAAAGAAGATAGTAGAATTTCTATGAGCGAGCTAGGAAGAAGGGTTCACTTATCTGCACCAGCAGTTCGTGAAAGAATAAGACAATTAGAGGAACAGAAGGTCATTAAGAGATATACGTTGGCTATTAATAAGAAAGCATTGGGTTATCCAATTGAAGCGATTGTTGAGGCGACAATCAAAAATAACCGCTATGCAGACTTTAAAGAACATCTGAAGGTTTATACAAATATAGACTTCTGTTATCGCATTTCAGGTGAGTCATGTTTTTTATTAAAGGGGCATTTTCAATCTTTTCCTGATGTAGAGCAGTTTATTGATGCATTACAGCCATATGCACATACAAAAACTAATTTTATTTTTTCAGATATATGTGAGGACGTTTAGATGAAAGGAGATATGTATGGAAATAAAATTATTTGAAGAAGAAATCGATGATTTAGTTCATTTATTAACGCAAAATAGATGGTTGTATCACACGAATTCCTACATAAAAGAAGAGGCTATTCGAGCTGCATATGCCGAAGGATACTATCAGAACAATCGTGAAACACATTGGATACTAGAAGATGGAGAAAAAGTTGGCGTTATCTTTATTCATGATATAGACGATACGATCCCTCTTTTTGATCTCCGTTTAGATGCAAATTATCGAGGCAAAGGATATGGTGTCAAAGCACTTCATTGGCTACAAGAATATCTGTTTGCCGAAAGAAAGAAAATTCGTATTGAAGGCTACACAAGAGTTGATAATATAGGAATGCGAAAATGCTTTAGTAAAGCTGGCTTTGTGAAGGAAGGGTATTTAAGAAATGCTTGGGAAAATGAAGATGGTACTGTGACAGATAGTATTGTCTATGGTTCAATTAAAGATGATTGGGTAGTTGGGAAGTCAACACCAATAAGAATGGATGAAGTCCCATTTTAACGTGTTTGAAAGGAGTTTTTGCATGGAAAAAGATGTATTAATTGCCTTAAGAAAATCATGGTCCATTCAATCAAGTTCTAAATGGAGTGTGGACAACCCTGCAAAAGGACAATGTGGCGTCACTTCATTAGTTGTGCAGGATATTCTTGGCGGAGAAATTAGGAAGACATTTCTTGAGGAAGGCTGGCACTTTTATAATATTATTAATGGAGAAAGAAAGGATTTCTCCGAGGAACAATTTCCATCAATAATCGACTACCAAGATATTGATTCAAATAGAGTAGAGGCTTTTCAAGATACTAATGATAGTCAATATCGCTCTTTAAAATCACAAGTTTATAAGCTTTTAGGGGAGGCAGAGAATTAATTATCTCTGCCTTTTTAATTTTCAAAACAAAGTTGTTGACGTTTATAAAAATATCGTGTTATTATTATCTCGAATTCAAGATAAATAAATTCAAGATAAATGAATTCGAACCTTTAGCTTCGCCAGGAGGTACAATTATGGGGTTTTTTAATAAATTATTTCGTACAAAAAAAGAGGAGGAACAAACAATGGCAGAATTAAATATCGGTATTATTATTGGATCAACTCGTGAGGGGCGTGTAAGCCCTCAAGTAGCACAGTGGGTAAAGGAAATTGCAGATCAACGTGGAGATGCCAATTATACAGTGATTGATATTGCTGATTATAAATTACCATTATTAGGTGAGCCAGGACAGGATGCTTCAGGAGCACAAGGTTGGTCAGAAATTATTGCTAAACAAGATGGTTTTGTATTCATCGTACAAGAATACAATCACTCTATTACAGGTGCATTAAAAAATGCACTAGACTACTTACGTGTTGAATGGAATAACAAAGCAGCTGGAATCGTATCTTATGGTTCTGTTGGCGGTGCTCGTGCAGCAGAACATTTACGTGGGATTATGGGTGAGCTTTTAATCGCAGATGTGCGTGTTCATCCAGCACTATCATTATTCACAGATTTTGAAAATGGCACAGAATTTAAACCAAAAGAAGTACAAATAGATTCAGTAAACCAAATGTTAGATCAATTGATCCCATGGTCTAAAGCGTTGTATACAATTCGCTAAGCTTTTACAGATTGAGGTAGGTATAAATAGGGCATAGTATAGGTGGGAAATATAGTCATGAAAGGGCTTGTTAACATGAAAAAACATACAGCAGGTATACACCATATCACAGCGATCGTAGGACATCCGCAAGAGAATATTGATTTTTATGCGGGAGTATTAGGCTTACGTTTAGTAAAACAAACAGTAAACTTTGATGATCCGGGCACATATCATTTATATTTCGGTGACAAAGGTGGGAAACCAGGAACAATCATTACCTTCTTCCCTTGGGCTAATGCTTATCAAGGACGTATTGGTGATGGTCAGGTTGGCGTTACAACGTATGTTGTACCAGAAGGAGCACTGCCATTTTGGGTTAATCGCTTAGCGAAATACTCGATTCCTTTCCAAAAAGCTGAACGTTTTGGTGAGCAAGTCATTCAATTCGATGATCCACATGGTTTGCATATTGAACTCGTGGCACGTGCGAAAGGCGGGCTCAACGAATGGTCATTTGGTGAAGTAACACCTGAGGTTGCTATCAAAGGATTTGGTGGAGCTACACTATTCTCAAGTCACCCTGAAGAAACTGCCAAAGTTTTAACAGAAGTAATGGGTCTTGAAAAGGTAGCGACGGAAGGTGACTATACGCGTTATACTTCTAGTGCAGAAATCGGCAATACAGTGGATTTAAAAACAGTTGCAGGTCAACGTGGCCAAATGGGTGTAGGAACTGTGCATCATATTGCGTGGAGAGCTCAAGATAATACAGATCATTTAGAATGGCAAGAGTATGTGATGAATCATGGACAACATGTAACAGAAGTAAAAGATCGTAATTATTTTAATGCGATTTATTTCCGTGAACCTGGCGAAATTTTATTTGAAATCGCTACAGATCCTCCTGGATTTGCTCATGACGAGACAAAAGAGACAATGGGTAGTCAATTAATGTTGCCACCTCAGTACGAGCAGCACCGTGAACAATTGGAAAGAACATTAATTCCGATTAAAGTACGTGAGCTTGATTAAGCAGGCTTGCAGGATCAAACTAAGCTAAAGTTGGAGAGATTTTTGAGAGCCTAGCCCATAAAAAATTTGTGTGATAGTAATAATCAAACCAATAATTGATTGATCAATAGCAAAATCATTCGATAATTCATCTAGCAGCGGCTGAGCAAAATAAATATTGGCAACAGACATTCCGCAGGCTGTAGCGAATAATAATGTTACAGCGCGGGATATAGAAGATGATTGATTTATATGAATCGCCTCATTTGCAGTGAGCATCAACTCTATCTATCAGTAATTTTTCAGGAGACAATTGAACGGGGAATTCAATCAGGAGAACTAGAGGCGAACACGGATTCAAAGTCTTTAGCGCAAGGATTAATTGTTGCGTTAATAGGGTTAACAGTTATGCTGAAATCGCAGCCACAACGCTCGTTTGCTGATAACGCTATTGCAACGACGCTGACATTACTTAAATAATAAGGCAATACCCCTTTAGCACTGCTAAAGGGGTATTGAAAAATAAAAAAAATGCACAAATTTAGTTTATAAAACATAGGATGAATTTATAAATCCTTACAAGCCCATGCGTCAATCTCAACCTTTAAAGCTGGCGTAGCGAGTGCAACGACATACATTAATGTTGTACATGGAAGATGTTCCCCCAAGAAGTCACTGATAATTTCCTTTCGTTGAATAGCATCCATATCCCCCACTAAATAAAAGACGAGCTTTGTAATATCTTGAACTTCCATATCGGCACTATCTAGATTTCTTTTAATATTTTCAAGTGCTATCTTCAATTGAGCTATTGCATCTTCAGGTATAGATCCATCAGCTATCATGCCGATTTGTCCAGATAGTGTTAACCATCTCTGAGGCCCCGTCACCTCAATTTGATGAACATAAGGAGCAACGGGTGGATGAATGTTCTGAGGGTTTCTCGCAATTTTCATAGAATCAGTCCTTGTCTCTGTTTAATTTATATCTCTAATCAAAATAGCATAAAGTAATAGTTGATAAAAGTTCTATACAAATACCATTATAAAAGAACATACAAATTGGATATGCTGGTTTAAAGGGTTATAATAGATTTATAGAATTTTGGCTAATACGCTGGTAAAGCTTTCACAAAGGATAAGAGTTTCGACTTTTTAATTTGACAAGACATACAATTCACTTCAACCCCGCCTTAGGTTTTATACAGACACTTCTAAAAGAAACATATATTTCGTCTTATTTTGAAGGTAGATGGCTATACTCAGTAAATGAGAGGGAAATTTTTACATAAGAATGATGCGTATTGTTATAAATCAATTTTATAGTGTAGCCCTAGGTAGCAGAGGCAGCGAGGCCGTTTTGTAGAAGGAGTGAATAAATGAATAATTTCTTTCGGAGTAATGGATTTAAGCGTTTTATTATTCTAGTTGGGATTGCTCTTGCATTATATTTAATGCGTAGTATGATCAATCTAATTTTACTTACGTTTATTATTACTTATTTGATGAACCAGCTTACTACCAAGACAACGAAAAGCATTAGAAAATATACGCCGATGAATGAAAAAGCTGTGACGGTAACATTATATCTTTTACTTGTTGCGGGTATTGTAGCTGTTATTTACAAATATTTACCGATTGTGACCCAGCAGATCACACAGCTTTTTGACCTCATTGCAAGTTTTAATCTCGACCCAGATGACAATGAGATTGCGAGATACTTAGCACCGACTTTTGAGAAAATAGAGCTCGGGAAATATTTAGAGCAAGGTGTGGATTTAACTCTTAAAAATATTACGAATATTGGTAAAATCATTATGCAAATATTGATTTCTCTAATTTTGAGTTTATTCATCTTGTTAGAAAAGAATCGTATTATTGAGTTTACAGCTAAGTTTAAGGATAGTAAAATTGGACCGCTTTACGATGAGCTTCATTATTTCTCAAGAATATTCATCCGCTCATTTGGTAAAGTAATTGAAGCACAATTTATTATTGCTGCTGTTAACTGTGTGTTATCCGTCATCGCCCTTTCTATTATGGGCTTCCCACATTTGATTGCACTTGGGATTATGCTCTTTATTTTAGGCTTAGTTCCAGTCGCAGGCGTTATCATCTCATTAATACCATTAAGTATTATTGCATATAGCATTGGTGGTTTGATGTACATCGTCTATATTTTAGTTATTGTTATGGTTTTACATGCCATTGAAGCGTATTTCTTAAATCCAAAGCTTATGTCTGCCAAAACAGATTTACCGATTTTCTATACGTTTATGGTCATTCTCTTTTCTGAGCATTTCCTTGGTGTATGGGGACTAATCATAGGTATTCCACTATTTATGTTCCTGCTTGATATTCTAGGTGTAACCTCCTCGGAAGACCCTGCGAAGAAATCGGTGAAGGTACACACTGAAAAACAAATGGAATAGTTCTAACAAAGGAATCATCTACATACATGATGATTCCTTATTTAATGCACAAGAGGTGTTTATATTGATAAAAGGTCAACAGGTCTATTTAAGAGAAATACGTGAAGATGATTGTGATAGTATTATAAGATGCTTTCAAAATGAAGAAATCATGTATATGACAGGAACACGGAACATCTTAACAAAGGAACAAATCAAAGAGGCAATCAAACGCTTTACAGTAGATTCTTCTCGCTATGATTTTGCTATTTGTTTAGTTGATAATGATCAGGTAATTGGTGATTTGGCGATTATGGAGGTTGATTTAGATAATAAAAAGGCAGTGTTCCGTATAGCTTTACATAATATAGAGAACTGTGGCAGAGGTATGGGTTCAGAAGCAGTTAGGCTTGCTCAAAGATTTACATTTGAGGAGCTAAATCTGAATCGCTTAGAATTACAGGTATATTCACACAATAGTAGAGCAATTAAATCCTATGAAAAGGTCGGCTTTAAAAAAGAAGGTGTTTTGAGGCAGGCCTTGTTTATGAATAATACGTTTTCTGATGAAATCATTATGAGTCTGTTGCGTGATGAGTATATGAAAATTCAAAAGTAGAAATTTAACCAGCGCAGATTTTTGTGTTGGTTTTTTTTCTGAACACAAGTATAATTGGTAAAAATTTCTGTTTCTGTGTGAAGGACAGAAATAGTGTTGAAACTTACATAGCTGTATTTTTAGTTAAAATGTATTCTAAAAATGATATACGAAACTAATTAAGAGACCCAAAATCGTCTTGTTGTTGTAAAACAATTATTTTTTGAAGGCACAAAGGAGAGATGGTAAATGAAAATACAATATCCTACTTTAAAAACACCTCTTACGATTGGCGTGACAGCACCCTCTAGTGGAGTCGAACAGCATCTCCATCTATTACTAACAGAAGCTGAAAAACAATTAATACAAAGAGGAATGAAAGTTATTATTGGAAATACTACCTGGACGCAGCTTAAAGGTAGAAGTACAACAAAAGAAAAGCGAGTCTCTGAACTTATGGACTATTTATTAGATGAGCGTATAGATGTCGTCATGCCACCGTGGGGAGGCAGTTTTTTAATGGAGTTATTACCTTTAATCGATTGGGACGAATTAAAAAAAGCGGGACCCAAATGGATATTAGGGTATTCAGATATTAGTACTTTATCTTTTGTATACACAACCATGACGGGGTACGCATCCGCACATGGGGTGAATTTTACTGAATTATCTGCACCTCAATGGGATGAACTTTCTTCTAAATGGATAGACGTAATTACATGTAAGACTGGTCATTCAATAACTCAAAGCTCTTCTCACTATTTTCAATCGAGCTGGGAGCAAGTTTATAAAAATCCTGCTACAGGATTTTATTTTGACAGTGCAACCGAATGGAAAGTTCTAAACCAAGATCGTAGTAATCGTATGACAGGTAGGTTGATAGGTGGCTGTTTAAATACATTGCAAATTCTTATAGGTACGCCCTTCGATTACGTTCAATCATTTATTAACGAATATTGCTCTGAGGAAGGAACAATATGGTATTTAGAAAGTGTTGGTATGGATGCAGCAAAAATCTACCGAGCTTTGTGGCAATTAAAGTATAATGGTTGGTTCAATAAATGTAATGGTGTTCTAATCGGGCGAGCAGGACTATATGAAAATCTAGGGGACTTTACATTGGTGGATGCATTAGGGGATATTTTTGACGAGATGGGAATACCAGTTTTCTATGAAGTAGATATTGGACATGTCCCCCCTCAATTAATTCTAGTGAATGGAGCAGTTGGGGAAGTAATAGTAGAAGAAGGAAGAGGTACGCTAAAAATGCAATTTTGTTAGGCAAACATATTAAAAGGGGACCTTGATGAGGTCCCCTTTCATTTAAGCATGGTCAGGAGATGAAAGCGTTCTTGGATTTTTCCTAATGAACAAGTAAATAAGCAATGCTGTAATTCCTTCTGCTACTGGGAAGGTCCACCAAATAGCCTGCGAGCCAAGTATCTTGGGTAGTATGATGAGAGTAGGGATAAATAAGATAATACTGCGTAGTAACATAATTGTTGTAGCAATACGAATTTTTTCAATGGATTGAAAGAATTCTGCGAACACCATGTTGATCCCTAAAAATACATAGCCAATGGCAAAATGAACAAAGCCCTGTGCTGCCATACTGCGAATTTCCAATGAGCTATCTCCGAATAACGCCATTAATTGAGAAGGGAAAAGAAGAGCTATAAGAGCTGTTGTTAATCCTAAAATAAACGCGGTAGCTAAACCGATTTTCAATAAAGCTGTTAATCTTTCTAGTAATCTTGCCCCGTGGTGATAGCTAACTAAGGGTTGTAGAGCCATACCGACGCCAAGGAAAATAGTCAGTAAGACAGTATGGATGTAATTGACCATTGCATAGGCAGTAACGCCATTCGCACCTAAATAATGTAAAAATGTAACGTTATACAAAATAACGATAACTGCAACGGAGGCTTCAACAATAAAGCTAGGTAAACCTATAGCAAAAATTTTTTTCAAATCTGATAGATTTAAAAATGAAGTGACAAATTTTAACTCAGATTGAGGACGGAAAAAATGGAGACATAGCACAGACGTACCTATAATTGTAGCTATTGCTGTCGCTAAGGCACAGCCAGTCACACCATAGTCTAGTACAAAGATGAAAACATAATTTAAGAGTATATTCAAAGCCGATGTTGTAATTAAGCCCAGCATAGCCAATTTTGGATTGCCATCATTTCGAATAAAGATGCTTAATAAATTTTCAATTGTGTAAAATATCCCAAAGAGCAAAATTACATGTAAATACTCCTGCACATAAGGATACGTATCATCACTCGCTCCGAATATATAAGAAATATCCTTTAGATTTAACGCGAGAAATCCAATAATCGTGATCACAACCACAAGCATTGTAGAAAACGCCAATGTAAATAGTTGATGGGCACGTTGCTTATTTGCCTCTCCTAGAGAAATCGAGAAAAGAGTAGCTCCTCCCATACCAATCCATAGAGAAATAGAAAGCAAAATAGAGAAAATAGGAACAGCTATATTAACCCCAGCTAAAGCTGTAGGTCCCACGCCGTGACTAACGAAAATGCCATCTACCAATATATTGACGGACATTAAAAGCATCCCGATCATGGCAGGGAATAAGTATGATAAAAATAATGGTTTCAGTGGCTTTGTTTCAATTGGATTAATGGTTGTCATAACCATGCACCTCCAAAACCATTACTTTTTCCCCTTTATCATCTAGCTCACCATTAAATATAAAACCGAATTGTTTATACAGCTGGATAGCTACAGCGTTATTGTCATAAACACTTAAATATATCTGAAGACAGTTGAACTTTACTGTTAAATATTGAATAAGTTGCTGTAAAAAATGTTTTCCCAAACCTTGTCCTTGGTATTGTTCTGCTATTAGATAGCGATCAAGCCATACTCGTTGACTATAATCATCATGAGGGAATAAGCCGTACATAGCGAAGCCTATAGCGGTGTTATCTTTATACAGACCTAAAGGCGTAAAGTGTCGATCCATTTCCGCCTCTGCTAAGCATTGTTCTGTAGATTCAATAAAATGTTGCTGATTGTCAGCGATACGTAATGCTAAAATTTCTTTCTTGTTAAAAGCTGTAATGTCACGAATCTCCGTGAACATAATGTCAAAACCTTTCTATTTTTATTTTGAATAGGTACAATCTAAAGTATATAGTAACTATATAGTCAAGGGAGGAAACTCAAAAAATGCTTAATAAAAATGTAAAGTATTTTACAACTGGTGAATTTGCTAAATTATGTAAGGTGAATAAACAGACACTTATTTATTATGATCAAATTGGTTTATTATCTCCCATCATGAAGGATAGTAAGGATTATAGGTATTATTCACTTGCTCAATATGATTTTTTCGGTGTTATTGAATTATTAAAGGCAGTGGGGATGTCCTTAAAGGATATTCAGCATTATATGGAAGAGAAATCACCTGAAAATTTTTTAGAATTGATGCACCAACAAAAAGAGCATGTTGCGAAGAAACGTAGAGAACTAGAAATGATTGAGAATATTATTGATGTCAAAATCAAAATGACAGAGGAAGCACTGCATCTAAATTTTAAGGACATCACGATTGAGTATTTTCCTGAAGACACATTATATTTGAGTAAAAATATTGAGAATTCTACAGAAGAGCAGTTTGTGAAGGCTGTATCTGACTTTATTGAGGAATTGGATCGCTCTCAGTTAGATACAGGGTATCCCATTGGAGGGATAACAAGAAGAGAGCAAGTGTTAGCTGGGAATTACGATAACTATAGTTATTTGTATATTGAGCAGCCTCATCCAAGAGAAGGGCATCCTTATTTTAAGGCGATAGAGGGTGATTTTGTGATTGGTTATCATGTAGGCCCCTCCTCAAAACTTGGTGAGACATACACACGGCTATTTAATGTCATGCATGAAAAGGGTTATGAGCTAGGTCAGTATGTATACGAGGAATACATTTATGATGCCGTAATGAAAAATCGAGAAGAAGACTATGTAACCAAAATTATGATGGAAGTAAAGAAAGTAAAATAATTCATTAAGACGTAATAGAAAAGAATGAATATAGCTGAGACATTTATCATATACGAAGGTTTAGATGGCAGTAAAATAATAGCATTTTGTCATTCTTTTTAAAGTTAGCCTAATCAGTAAATGATTTCCTGACGATAAATAAGAAGTATGACATCACATGAGCCTTATATGGAGGTTAGAGACAATGTGGATTGAGCGTTGGAATCATTTAGTAGAGCAATTGAAGCAGCAGGGAGCTTGTGTACATCCGATTGAAATACGGCCAGTCGCTACCGAGCAAGAGTTACAGCAGGTTGAGGAAAGACTTGGTGTACAAATCCCTAATGGGTTTCGTCAACTGTTGCAAAATTGCTCAAAGCAAGTAAGTATTTATTGGTCATTACCAGATGAGGCGATACTTCCCACTGAATTGCTAGATACGCCTTCTGGTGAGTTTGGCTGGAGCCTAAAAGCTCTAGACTTTCCTTACTTTGGAGAAAATGATGAATCGTATGAACAGCAATATTTACAATTTTTTACGGCTGGTAATGGAGATGCTCTTCTTCTTAAGCTTGACGACGAAACCGTTTGGTATTGGAGCCATGAAGAAGATGAGCTTGATTTGCTTGCTGCCAGCTTTCATTCGTACGTTGATAATATGACGGCTTTAGGCTGTATTGGAGTAGACTGCGGACAGCATCGTCAATTTTGTAGTGAAAATGGATTGGATATTGAATTGGATCGCTCACAATTATGGCTAACTTGGCTAGAACAATATTTAAGCTCTAATTTACAGCAGGCTCAATCCAGCTTAGCATCTTTACTTCATTATGTTTCCATGCATGGTGTCAAAAAAACAAGCGTGCAGGAGGCATTTTTGCATTTTGATGGAGTACAGGTGTATCAGGCACTTCAACATAAATTAGAGCGAGCTCAATCTCCATCAGAACAAAAGGCGTGGAGTGAAGTTTTAGTCAAGATATGTCCGAGTGAGGCGGGAAATTGGGCAAGAGAACTTTGGCAAGTACAGAGTGACATACCAGACTGGCTGCGTGATTATGTAACAGTACATTGTTTGCCAGTTAATGAGGGACAATCTTTCATCTTAATGGATATCGAAAAAGATAGAATTGATGCCTATACTGCTCTATATCGTCTACGCCAATTTCACCATCCAAATATTATAGACTGGATGAGACCCTATGTCACGTTTCCTATTGATGGGTGGGATACACTTTTGGCTGAGTCACAGCCAAGTGCAGAGACGTTATATGAGTGGTTAAATGGCAACGAAGTAGAGAGGCTAACATCCATCCGAGCTATTTGTCAAATGATGCAGCGGGGAATCACACCTACAACTATGATAGACGAAGAAAAATGGCGTCCTTTGCTGGCGTATTGGGTTGAACATGAGGTGCTACAGAAAAATAAACAGCTGTTTAGCCAAGCGCTTAGTTGTTTGGAAAATTGGTTATTAAAATGCTATATGCGACTAAGGAGAGAGTAGATTGAACCAGTTTACGATATTCGCTTCCAAAAATGATACAGATGATATTCAGGATAAACTATCCGATGTATTGGCAAAAAGCTTCATTATTGAAAAAGATGAAAACGAATATTTATTAAAATCAAGAGGTTTATTTAATAAATATAAATGCTCTATAAACATTTTAACTGAAGATACGAACCCTGATTATTTTGCAAAAAATATACCTGGGATGATGGGCTTTTACGATAAAATTCCATTTAAAGATGAACAGCTAAAAGAACGCATAATGATTCAAATAGCAGTGCTCAATACGGTCGTTGCAATCGAAATGGACAAAGAGATGACAGAAGACCATATGCAGCAATTTATAAAATTACTAGCAAGCATAGGGGGGATTGGTTTCCTATCAGATGGTACTTTGTTGGATCAGAACGGTATGGTTATTGTTTATCCTAATGGAGAATCAGGTCCATCTGATTTTCAACCACATGCTTGCACAAGAAAGATACATGCACAAGAGGTCACATCAGCACAGGGAGAGGCACGAAAAAATAGAACGATAGCTTTTTTAACAGAGAAGGAGATACCTTATGCGTCATCGCTTCCTCAGCTACCACCAGTAGAAAATCTCCAATTTAAAAGCCAAGAGGATATTGCAAGAAGAGCGGTTGCCCTGTTGATTGTTATTCAATTTGCTTGTGATGTAGCACAGAAGGGTGATATTGAGGAGTCTAGAGAGTTCTTTACCAATATGCTACGTACATATGAGGTGCATGAATTTTTAACGGAGCATGAAAAATTCTTTCTTGAGGCTCAGCATCCTGGTGCTCAAGAAGCAGTCAATATATCATGGCAATATGAAGCCTATTGGACACTTATTTGGGCATTGGGACTTGTGGAAGAGCTAAATTTCCCTGACGATGTATGTGATTGTGAATATGCAATTCAAGTAGTTTCTCGTTGTGAGACATTTGAGCAATTTTATGGTCAAACGGTATTGCGCAGTAAGGAAGATATAGTGGATGAGGCGGATAAAATTTACAGATTACATTGGGCTTGTGTAGATAGCCGCATCAATGGACAAGAAGCTCCTTTAGCATTAAATGAAAGTGTTGTGATGGAAAGACGTAGAGGCTTATTTTGGATGATTGGATATCAAGGCGAAGAATGGGATACTATATCGATGAATACTTAAAACAATAGCAAACTAGATTTCCTAGTTTGCTATTGTTTAATAAGAGAGATTATTTGATATAGGTTGGTTTATCCACCTGATCTATTAAAAGTATACCATCGTATTGGTCGCGCGGAACAAGACTTTCCTGGATCATTCCCCAACTATAGGATAAGCGTGGTTCAAACATCCATGAGTTGCCTCGTTCATTTTGACGATTGCGTAAATCGATGAATGTGTAAGGGTTATTTGTTGAAGACAGAATATCTTCAATAGATCCTTTGACAGGAGGTAAAACAGGCATAGGTTCTCCCATATTATTTGCTGTCTCTCCACTAGCCATGTATAGACCTAATACATAGCTATATTTCTTATAGATATCAGGTAAACGTTCCCCCATTAATTTAACTGGGTAAGGAGATCCCATTACATTCGATTGTGCTTTACGAATATGATCGTTATGAGCCCATACAATAAACTTTTCTGTTGGATACACCTCTTCAGCTAGCCAAAGTAAGTTCTCCATCATTGCTTGATCTCGCCATTCCATAGTTTGCAAAAATGATTCTATATTATTTTGTTCAATGTCGATATTGGACTGAATTGTTAACTCTATATATTCGTCTGCTAGTCGAATACGATCTGCTAGAGTGCGATCCATTAGTTTTACAATATGAGGCTCTTTTGGATAAGCTACCTGTAGCTCTTTTTCTTTGATTTGTATTTGTGATTTTACCTGTTTATACACATCAATTATAGTAGTTTTTACTTTTTGATAGCCCTTCAAATCTTTCCCCGAGCTCCATTCAGCAAGCTGCTTCTCAGCTTCATTGAATTGCTGAGCCAACTTGGGGTTTTGCAGCCAATCTCCGTTCGTAAATGCTCCTTGCTGTTGAATATCAAAGCCAGTAAGTACAAGAGGTTGCTCTGTTGCTTGAGTTGATTTTGCATAGTCAAACAGAGGCAAAGTTTCTTTTGTCCACCAAACGCCGAAAATGGCATCTTTCATTGTTTGTAGAGCTGCTTGTTTATCAATTTGTCCTTGAGCATTCATCACATTACCCATACCACTTTCAAAGGCAAGGACATTATAGCCCATATCTTGATGTAAAAATTGTATTAAACGTGTTTTCGCTAGATTGAATTGTGCCACTCCATGAGAGCTTTCCCCTAAAAAGACAATACGTTTATCATGTAATAAAGGTTTTAGCATCTCTAAATCCTCAAATTTGTTAGCGGGAATTTTTTGTCCATTAAACGTTTCAGGCTGGATGGATGCCAGGCTGTATGCATGGTCATTCGCCCATTTTTTCCAATCAAGTAATGTTTCATTAGAAGTCCTAGCTTGTTTGACAGCAGAATCGTTTTCCGTAATCTGCTCATTTACAGGGACAGCAGCAGAGACATTCACTACTCCACTTATTGTCATTAAACTGGCCAGTGCAAAACTTAATAAAACCTTATGCTTCCTAGCTTTCCTCATTAGTTATCAGCCCTTCACTTTATATTGATACTAATTATAGGAAGGGAAGTTTAAAGTTTAGGAAGAATTTGTTTAAAATTAGTTTAAATTTAGTATGTAAAAAAGAAAAACACCTCCAATTGATGGAGATGTTGGAATGCTATTTATAGTGATAAGTACTTGCTCTTACATGGTTACGTTGAATTTGGTTAAACCATGCACGATCCTTTTCTTCTTGTTTTAATGTCCCAACAATGGAGGAAGAGCAGCTTACGCAAATTTTAGCCTGGGTAATCTGTCCACATCGTTCGCATGGAGCCCCTAAATTAGGAAAAATGGAGTTCTTTAATTTTCCTGCTTTTACCCATTTGTAAAGCAACTCAGATGACACGCCTGTTAAAGCGACAACTTCATCGTTTGTTAGGTAGCGATTATTTTTTCTTAATAAAAAATGATGCAGCTCTGAAAATATATCCTCTTCTCTCACATCAATTTTCCTTTGAAATAGCAACATAATTAATCATCTCCTCGTCCCATTAATGAATGATTTCATTAATTGTTATAGGTTGTTCGTCATATTTATAATTTTCCCAACGATTGCGTGCAAGCTTGCGATATTTCGGCGAAACATTTCGATCAGCGATTAAGCGTGAAAATCCTTTTTTAGCTTCAGGAATATCATCAAGTCGAAGGCTTAATTCAGCATGTAAAAACTGAATTCTCTCTCCACCTTCTTGATTAGAGGCAAAGGATTTACTATAAAAGTCTCTCGCTGCAAAAAGATAGCGCTTTTCGGATTCTTCGTCTTTTTTTAAACGATAGAGCCAAGCGATTTTTAAAGCGAAATTCGCCATTAAAAGAGATTCTTCCATTGACGCACGGGATACTAAATAGGCGAGCTTAAAACTGATAATGGCATCATCAATTGTACGTTCCTGACAGATATCCATAGGTTTCTGGAGCTCTTTAATGTATAGTTCATCAATGAGTAGCATGAAAGGTCCGTATGTCCGTGTCATAGATTTATGGTAGGCATAGCCACAATGTGGACATACGGCAACTTCATATAGCAAAGGGTTTAGGCCATCGTAAACAGGCATGAAATCCGTTTGTTCTTCGATAATTTTATATCGATTAGGGCGAACTTTATATGTTGTAAACTGCTTTTTGCAAAATTTACAATCCACACTACTTTCATAGTAGTAAATGTTAAATGCCATAAGAATCAACTCCTTTGCGTACTCTAAAATTTTATTTCTTTTGTTCTATTTATACGTAAGATTTTATCATTCAATGTATTTAAGATATTATCTTTTATTTTAACAATTTTGTGTTCTTTGGTATACTCCTTTAGAATTATTAAAATAAATATATTCAAAGAATTTTTAGTTAAATATTATTATAAATACGCTTGTAATAGTTTTTATCGGAGGTGTAAATGGAAGTTATATAGTTTGCTTAAAGTTTGTCAAAATACTTTCACATATTTCAAGAGAGAAGAATTGTAAATTTAAATCAATTGGTTCTAAAAGACTATGATGGAGGTGCTCAAAATGAAGTGTAATATCGTGATTTTTGATGTAGACGGCACATTGATTAATTACGAGGATGGCTGTGTGGAAGAAAGTACAAAACAAGCTATTCAGCTATTGCAAGAAAAGGGAATTCATCTTGTAGCGGCTACTGGAAGACCCTTATCTATGTGCTATGAATTAAAAGCGCTGGGGATTGAAACCTTTATTACAGCAAATGGGGCCTATGTGAAACATAAGGAACTTGTCATACATAAAACTCCGATTGCCAAAGAAATTGTCTACAATATACAGGCTTTTGCACAGGAACAGCAGCATAGCCTAACATTTTTTACAGAGGAGTTATCTATGAATAGCATACAAAGTCCAGTAGCTTTAAGAGCGATGCAAGAAACTTTATCTTTACGGGATTTTCCACTTATAAATGAAAAAATTGTAGATGAAGAGGTTTTTCTCATGTGTTTATATGCGGATGAGCTGGCTGAAAAAAGATATACTAGCCAATTTTCGAATATATTTTTGCAGCGTTGGCATCCTTATATTGTGAATGTCTTACAGCAGGATGTTTCGAAGTCTATAGCTATTAAAGCGGTGCTTGATCATTTTAACATTGACCCTGAGAATGCGATTGCCTTTGGGGATGGGGATAATGATATTGATATGTTGGAGTATGTAGGAGTAGGAATTGCCATGGGAAATGGCAGTAAAGCTCTAAAAAGTGCTGCCAATTTTGTTACAAAGAAATCTACGGATGGCGGTATCAATTTTGCTTTACGTCAGCTTCAAGTCATTTAGAGCGCTGAGGCTACACTATATATAGCAGGTAGATTTTAATAAATTTTAGGTGGGATGATTTATGGCACATCACGTGCAGTCTCTAATTGAACATTACGGATATTTTGGGATTATCGTGATTCTAATTGGAGGTATTGTTGGGGTGCCACTTCCTGATGAGGTGTTTCTGACTTATGTAGGCTATAGTGTTTACCGAGAAAGTCTTGAACACATTCCTGCTTTAGTCAGTGCAATGATTGGTGCGATTGGAGGCATTACCTTAAGCTACTATATTGGTTATCGTTTTGGCTTACCGTTATTGCAGAAATATGGCCCTAAAATTCATATTACCGAGCAAAAAATTGACTTTACGAAAAAGATGTTTACAAAAATAGGACCTACCCTATTATTAATTGGCTATTTTATTCCAGGGGTACGCCATTTGACAGCTTATATTGCGGCTATTAATAATTATCCTTATAGAAAGTTTGCTCTTTTTGCCTATACAGGGGCATTTATTTGGACGTTCACATTTATATCATTAGGAAAGATGCTTGGAGAGAAATGGCGATTTGTTGGATACTATTTAACCCATTACAGTATCTATCTTATTCTTTTATTTATTATAGGGATGCTCATTGCTTATTTTTTATTTAAAAAAAGAAATGGACAAAAATAAAAGTCGGTATACGCTATACCGACTTTTATGTTATGGCAAAATAGCAAAAGATCGCACAGGGAAGCCAGATGCTTTTTCTGGCTTAGGTACGATATTGAAGATGATAGCGCCTTTCGCAGGTAGCTTGTCCAAATTCGTCATTAGCTCAATTTGATAGGTGTCTTGGTCAAGCACAAAATATTCGCCATCTAGCTTGCCATTTTTACGAAAATCAGCAGCAGAGTCCGTATCGAATGTTTCATGACCAATTGCGCTTACCTTGCGTTCTTGTAGTAAAAACTGTAAAGCTTCTAAACCCCAGCCAGGGATATGGTTATGTCCATCTGCATCCTTATTACTGAAAGCCTCTTTATCTGGCCAGCGCTTACTCCAATCTGTACGTAATGCTACAAATGTTCCTGCTTCAATTTCTCCATGCTTGTCCTCAAAATCAAGAATATCTTGAACACTTAATGAAAAATCATGGTTGCTCGCAGCCTCCTGTGATTTATCAATAACAACAAGGGGGAGAACAAGCTCTTTTAGTTCTAATTCTTCTAAGTAGCGAGTATCTCGCACAAAATGAATGGGTGGGTCGATATGTGTGCCATATTGACCAGGGAACGTGAATTGTTGAGCGAAGAAACCATCCTTATGAGAAAATAACGTTTCAAATTTAGCGTCCTCAAACATAAAAAAATGTGGAGAATTAGGGCCGAATGTATGTGTTAAATCAACCCACTGTTTCGATTTTAGTAATTGCAATGCTTGCAAAAGTTCATTAGACATCGATTTCCCTGCTTTCTGTAAAAAATAGTGGTAAATAAAAAGGAGTCCCCTAATAGAAGAGGACTCCTGCTTGAAACAACGGTAGTTCTTCTTCTCATCTTCAAGGCTGATCATTTTGCCAATTGGAATTAGCACCATACTGTTAGCTGGTTGCTGAGACTTCGTCGGGCCAATCCCTCCGTCTCTCTTGATAAGAAAAGTAATATAAGAATTTTCAGAAATAACAATACAAACACTTTAGCATAGTTTTTTATAGTTTACAAGTTCACTGGGAATTTTCACCAATTCAAATTCAAGGTGACTCCACAACAATCATTATCAATCAGACGTATTCTAAAACTGTCTGGTGTATAGTTCGTTTCAAATTTCATCGTAATACCTGTTGATGTGATTAATTTTTCAACCTCTGTTTTATTTGAAAGTTGAGCAGCATTCATTAAATCATGTGCGAATTGTTGGGAGCTATCTATTTTATCCGTAAGTAATTGGGCTTGCTGCATCATCGCCTTTATCCGTGTTGCTGAAGCTTTTAATTTGTGTGTATCGACAGGTGGAAAAGGATTATTGGTCGGCATTGCTAAATGTTGCGAAAAGGGTCTAATGGCAAAATGATTAGCGATAGGCGATGTTGGATAATGATAGGGATGCACAAAATACGGATAAGGATTGTAATACAAGGTCATTCCTCCTATCCTATAACTGATATCCTATCTTATGTAGCCAAACTACATTCGGTGTTATTTTGCGGTGCAATGTTTGTCCTCCTCACCATTTAAAAAGGAAGCTAAAGTAAGCTTTTTTTAGCCAAGTACATTCAAGACATCATCAATTTTTTTACTATGTGATAAAATGCCATAATTCATCCATGTTAAAAAGTCTACTTCATAGACACAGCTGCTTTTAACGGCAGCTAGGTTTTTCCAAGTAGGAGTTTTTAAAATAGCACGTTCCTCATTTTCATAAATGGAATGTTGCTTATCAAATGTAATAAATAAATGATCCGCATCTAATTGCAACAATTGATCAAATGTCAGTTGTGCTTTACGTTGATTGTGCGGAATACTCCATACTAGTGAATGTGGCATTAAACCTAAGTCACGATATAAAATGGGGCCCGTATAGCCACATTCAGGACCGGCGTATAGAGTAATGCTAATGGCTGAAATACGGAGAAATGCCACACTTTGCCCATAAACTGATTTGCTAAGAATTCCTTTTGCTTGTTGTACTTTATCTTCATATTGTAGGATTACGTCTTGTATCAAGGAGGTTTTTCCTGTTAGATCTGCAATCTTAAATAACGTAGATTGCCAATTCTCTCCAGGGTGTGAAAGATGACAGACGGGTCCTACTTCATCTAAGTGCTGAAAGGATTCCCAACGCTCTACACCAGAATCTAACATAATTAAAGTTGGCTTATAGTAAAGGAGTCGATCCATTTCTCTATTTTGTACATCAATATCTGGCACTTTCTGTAGACCTAAATAGTCTTGTTTTCCCCATTTTGAATGACTGAATTGAGCAATTGGCGTAATCCCAAGCGCAACAAAGAAATCTTCTAAGAATGGTGCAAATACACGTAGATGGCTGCTTTGATTTCTTCGATATTGTCCTGGAGAGATGCCGACATGTTCCTTAAAGCGACGATTGAAATAATACTCATTATTAAATCCGACAGACTGGCTAATTTCAAATACTCGATCATTTGTTGTCATTAATAAATGCTTAGCTTTTTCAATACGAAGTTTAGTTAAATAGTGAAGAGGAATTTGTCCCGTAATATCTTTAAAAATGCGCGTATAATTCCATCTTGGTACGTCAGCTAGCTGTGCTAGCTGCTCAACCGTCCACTCTTTTTCAAAATGTTTATGTAAATGGTTAATGGACTGCTCAACAGATTGTCGATCATTTTTTTGCATCTGCTTGGGTATGGTTGGATGTAGGAGTAATAACATCAGCTCTTGAAAGTGTACATGCTGTTCAAAAATCGTGTGTTCATCCTCCGCTAACCTGTTCTGATAGATGACTTCTAGCAGTCTATGACATTGTGAAAAGGGGAGAAGATGTCGTTCGCTGATACTTGTAAAATGACTATATGAATTCTGACTATTGCTGAGATTGACAATGTTGAAATGTAATTGATAAAAACAAAGGTGCTCACTTTGAATATGGATACTAACCGTGTTATTTGGCGGAATCAATATGTACTTTTCTTCACTAAAATGAATGATGTCATGATCTATTTCTAGCTTTCCGCTACCATTCATTACGATGAAAAGTGTATAGAAGTCACTACTAATCAATAACTTTTTTGATGATTGAATTGAATAAGAGATATTTTGTAACGTATAAACATGTGTTAAGTTACCCATTGATAATTCACCCCTTTTTTTGAATTGGCAGAACAACACAAAGAAAGCCCTCATTAAGAGCTTCCTTTCATGTTGTTGAAAAAAGATCATGTGACTAGTAGAAAAAGCCCCTTTAGCAAGGCAAGGGGTTGATTTCCCCTCCGCCAGCGTCCTTTTCAGGTGGCGTCTGATGAGCCGCTTCACTCACTTGCGTTCGCTCCAGGGTCTCACCTGTGACGCTAAATCCCCTAGGAGTGACGCTGGCTCCACTCCAATCAACCATGCTGCTAACGTGTCTTTTCTTCTTTCGTACTAGCAGTAGGGAACAAAAAAGTCTATTAAAGAGAGGATAGGCACTTATTTCAATGTGAAGAAGTGATGAGTGACAACACCTATCCATTTTCTCCTTCGCAAAAGTGCTATTGATTATTTTGTTTTTTAACACTAAGCCAAAGAAAGCCCTCATTAAGAGCTTTCTTTTGAAAATTATTTGACGAACCATTTCTCTAAATCATCATACTTTAGCAAGTTGGCTGTAATTGCGCCAGATTGCCAATATGTGCGATCAGCAATATAGACATGCCCATTTTTTACAGCAGGGAGTGTTTTCCATAGTGTACTATCTAACCATTTAATGGCTTCTTGGTTTTCTTTAGACTCCCATGTACCGTTTGAAGGGAAAAGGATAATATGATCCGCATCTAATTCCGTGATAGCCTCTTCTGATAAAACCTCGTGGAACTCTGTCATATCACGGGCTAATGGATGTGGTGTTAAGTCTGTCTCTGTGTAAATGTAGCCAGAGTAGCGATTTTTAATGCCAAATAATGCTAATGTATTATCTGCTACATTTAGTCGTACAACGGCAACTGTTTCGTCTCCAATTGATTCATCTAGTTTTGCTTTTAAATCGGCAACACGTTGCTCATATCGATCAACCATTTCTTTTGCCTTATCGGGAATATTTAAAACATCAGCTATTGTTTTTGTAATTTCACGTGGATCTTGTAGAATATCTTCTTTCAAGCGGTAAGTAGGCGCTACCTTTGAGTATTCCTCATACTTTGCCTGGTCCGCGGCACCATCTACAATGATTAAATCAGGCTTGGCTTGTAATAATGTTTCCATGCTACCGGTAATGTCGAACTCAGGAACATCTAATCCTAAATAGTCCTGTTTTCCCCAAGATGGGTGATACCATTGCACAACGGGTTTTACATCCAAAGCTGTTAAATAGTCTTCCAAATAGATAGCAGCTACACGCTGTGGATTTGTAGGAATTTCTACTTTTCCAAACTCGTCTTCTACAATTCTTGTATCTTTAGATGATTGCTCTTCTGTAGCTGTATCCTCTTTTACTTCATTTGAGCCACAGGCACTTAATACGAACATTAGTGCAAAGAAAACTACAAATGAAAAATATCGACCTCTACGCATTTTATTCACTCCTATAGATTTACTAAAACAGTAAGGGTATACCCTTAAATTAGAATGATAATCATTCTCGTTTGACTCAAGTAAATTATAGGATACAACATATTAACAAACAATACACATTCTCTACTAATTTTTTATACAAAGTGAAATTTAGAGAGTTATTGTTTTTTGTTATCGAAAAGTAACCATAAAAGTGTAACAATTGCTGCTAGCATAACCATCAGGAATCCGTATATAGGCGTATGCGCCAACGATTGGTGGCGAATAATAAAGCCTCCGATATATGAGCCTAAAAATATGCCAATGTTGAAAGCAGAAATATTCAATGCCGAGGCCATTGAAATGGCTGATGGTACATATTTTTCAGATAGTAGAACAGCATATAGCTGCAATCCTGGGACATTCATAAACATGAACAATCCCATTGTTAGCACCATTATTAATCCCATAATAGGTGAGTCTAGGGTAAAGCCAATGCCAAGCAATGACAATGCAAGTCCAACAAAAATAATAAAGATGGAACGTAGTGGATTATGATTAGCAAAATGACCACCAAGAGTATTACCGATAGCTACACAAATACCATAGACAACTAGAATAATGACGACTGTATGTGGGGAATACCCCATATATTGTTCTAAAATAGGTGAAACATATGTGTAGACAACAAAAGCACCGCCGTATCCAATTGCGGTAATGAATAGTATTAAGATCATACGAATATTGCCTAAAACTTTGCCGATATCACGAATAGAGATGGGATTGCCTTTCGATAATTGGCTAGGTACTAACAATGCATTACTAATTAAACCGACAATTCCAATGACAACAATAAAAATGAATGACATACGCCAATCTGTTACTTGTCCAATAAATGTACCGAGTGGGACACCTGTTACAGTAGCTAATGTTAAGCCAGTAAACATAAAGGCGATAGCACTTGCTCGTTTATTTGGTTCCACTACATCTGCTGCTATAACAGAAGCGATGGACATAAACACACCATGTGCTAATGCTGAAATAATACGTCCGATTAATAGTAATGCGAAATTAGGAGCTAAAGCGACTGCTAGGTTACCCACTATAAAAATGGACATGACAAGCAATAATACGGTTTTTCGACTAAGGCGGGATGTTAAAGCTGTTAGTAAGGGAGCCCCAACAGTTACCCCTAGTGCATATATAGAAACGGTTAAGCCAGCTGTGCTAAGAGAAATACCAAAGTCATCTGTAATTAATGGTAAAAGTCCCACACTGATAAATTCAGTGGACCCTATACCAAATGCACTGATAGCAAGTGCTAGTAAGGTAAGTTTAGCATTTGGCTTTTTTGATTTTGACATTTTACTACTATCTCCTTTGATTTTTTTTATGATGTGTAGTAATATTCATACATACCAAAAAGATATGTAGAGTACTTTTAGTTACTTTTGGATATTACAGGAGGTTTACGATGCAAAAAATTTATAATATTGGTGTTGAAGCTACACTAGAAGTTATTGGTGGTAAATGGAAACCAGTTATTCTTTGTCATTTAAACCACCATGGTAAAATTCGAACAAACGAATTTCGACGATTGATCCCAGGTATTTCGCAAAAAATGCTCACAAACCAATTAAGGGAACTGGAGCAGGCTGGGTTAATCAATCGAAAGGTCTTCAATCAAGTACCACCAAAAGTTGAATATTCATTAACAGCCTATGGACAAGGAATGGAACCAATTCTGAACATGCTTTGTACGTGGGGTGAAAAACATGTTGAATTATTACAGGATAAAGGTGAAGATGTACTGTTAAAACAACGTGATGATGATATTGCCATGCAGCAAACATCATAATGAGGGGAGAAAGAGACTGTCATATACAAGACAGTCTCTTTCCTCTTTTTAATGCTTATAGAGCAAAGTCAAATTCATCTGGATTTGGTCCAACGCGTTGTTCACGATTCATCTCATTGATTAATGCCATTTCTTCGTCTGTTAAAGTAAAGTCAAAGATATCAGCGTTTTGCATCATACGCTCTCTACGTACTGATTTTGGAATTGTAATCACTCCATTTTGTACATCCCAGCGTAAAATAACCTGAGCATTTGATTTTCCGTATTTTGTTGCGATTTTTGAAATTGTTTCATCTTCAAGAAGTCCACCTTGCATTAAAGGTGCCCATGCTTCAAGTTGAATTTGGTGCTTGTCACAGAATGAACGAAGCTCCACTTGTTGTAGGCGTGGGTGGAATTCCACTTGGTTCACAACAGGTTTAATATGAGCAAATGATAATAAGTTATCCAAGTGTGCCACAGTAAAGTTACATACACCGATTGCTTTGATCTTGCTTTGTTCATATAAGTCTTCAAGTGCTTTCCACGATTCAGCATATTTATCTTTACCAGGCCAATGAATTAGATAAAGGTCTAAATAATCTAATCCTAATTTTTTTAGGCTCTCTTCATAGGCTACAATTGTTTCATCATAGCTTAAACCATCGTTCCATACTTTAGATGTGATAAATAAATCTTCACGACGTAAGCCAGTAGATGCTAGAGCTTGTTTAATACCTTCTCCTACACCTGCTTCATTGCCATAAATAGCAGCAGTATCGATGCTTCGATAGCCAACCTCGATAGCATTTTTAACCATTTCTGCAGTAGCGTCATTTTCTACTTGAAAAACCCCTAGACCCATACCAGGCATTTGTAGGCCATTATTTAAAGTGATTGTATCTTGTAAATGAGTAATCATTTTTAGTCCTCCATGTTTTGTGATTATTGGATTGCTTACTCATTATGCTGCTAATAAACTCTCAAAAAAAGTACGTACTTTTTTGTGTCATAGAAACGTAGAGGTAACTTTTGTGAGCTGGCAATGATTAGAGGAATAAAAATATTTATTGATGATGAACGATTAAATAAAAATGTCACACCTGATTGGTCTTAACTACTAGTAAAAATATCGAGTAGTCTACAAAAAGCTTTGGAGACAATTAAACAAATATTTTTCTTGCGGTAATAAAAGGAAATATACGTTCGGTAGAGAATTAAAGTAGTAATACTTTAAAAAGGGGATTTTGAAGATGAATCGTTTAAATTTAATTACATTAGGTGTTAAAGATATGGTGGAATCTCTCAATTTTTATCGAGAGGGACTGGGTTTTGAAGTGGTGGTATACGGAGAGGAGACGAATCCCGATGTCATGTTCTTTAATAATGGAGGAACAAAAATATCGTTATTTCCAATTGAACGTTTAGTCAAAGATATTAATGAATCCAATCCACCAGAAATTAGCCAAGGCTTTGGTGGAATCACGCTTGCCTATAATGGTAAATCAAAAGAAGAAGTAGATCGAGTCTTTGCATTAGCAAAAAAGGCGGGTGCTAAAATTGTTAAGGAGCCCGTAACTGTATTTTGGGGTGGCTATAGTGGCTATTTTCAAGATCCAAATGGCTACTATTGGGAAGTTGCCTATGGCGACATGTGGCAGTTTGATGAGAATGATATGCTGATTATTCAATAACTGTTCAAAAAGAGAGCAAACGAAGGTTTCTAATTTGTTCTCTTTTTTATTAATCATTAACAATAATGCTCCCTCATTAAATTCACAAAGTTTTGAGCGGCTTTAGATAAATAATGATTCTTCAGCCATACGAGTCCTACTGAGGTGGATAATTCTGCTGATGGAATTTTATATGCATGAAGTGGTAAATCTCCATAATGCTTTAAAATAGTTTCAGGTATGATAGAGGAGCTAAAGCCAGAAGCGAATAAGTTCATTAACAGTGCCGTATCTGAGCATTCTCCAACAATGTGGGACTGCAACTGGCAGCGAGAAAATGCTTCTAATATCGAATAATGTACGCCTAAGCCTTCAGTGCTTGGTCTTGGTAACAGGATTGGCCAATTTTGCATGTCAGCTAAAGATACATCGTGTTCTAAGAAGTCGGATTTTTTGGATTGTATAAAGTAAAATGGTTCAGTGTACATATGAAGAACAGAGAAATCATCTAATTCTAAAGGTAAGCGAATGATGGCAAGTTCTAAACACGGTCCCTTACTAAAGAAGATTCGTTTTGTTGAATTTTATAAGTCACCTTTGGATAATATTGTTGAAATTGTTGTAGTAATTGAGGTAGCTCAACAACTGAAAATGTATTAATGCCCAATGTCAATAAACCATGAAGGCCTGATCCAATATCCTTGACCTCTGCTTCTGCCTCTTCCATTAATTGTGCAACCTGCAATGCATATTTATATAACGTATTTCCCGCTTCAGTTACTTCAAAATACTTGCCGCTCCTTTCTACCAACTTTGAACCGAGTTCTTCCTCCATCGTTTTGAAATGCTGACTTAATGGTGTTGAGAAATATGTAACCTTTCAGCCGCAGCAGAAATCTTTTTTCCTCCACAATTGCTATAAAATAGATTAGCTGTCTAATATCCAAACATAAACACCCCCTCTATTATAAGGAAAACCTAAGTAAATTATATTTCTCTAATACTCCAATATAGTTAGGGCCATGTTAGCATATTTATCAAAAAAACAAGAAGTGAAGTTTCTTTTTTTCCAGCACCTAAATGTGAAGCGAGCAACATTGATGGAAAGATATTTCCATTTTAGGGGTATATGATTCTTCCCATGCTTTGAGGCTTGCCTTGTAATACAGATTTCCAACACCTTTTTGTGATAAAGTAGCAGCGTATACTATAAAAGAGCAACTTTTAGTAGTTGCTTTTTTTAATTAGTCAACGTTTTTGAATTTCCTAAGAAAATAAATAACAGTTCCCCTATAATAACCATGTATGGAAATTATAAATTTTTTATTACAAGTTAAATGTATCAAGGAGGATGAACATTGATTCGTATATTATACATAGAAGATGAAAAAGAAATCGGACAATGGGTAAGCAAAGAATTAACTGAACGAGGCTATGATGTGACATGGCTAGAATCAGGGGAGGGGCTTGAACAACATATTAACTCAAAAGATATTGCTATATTAGATGTGATGCTACCTGGATTGGACGGTTTCTCCATAGGTAAAAGAATTAAACGGGAAAATAAAGACCTGCCAATTCTAATGTTATCAGCACGAACAGCTGTTGAAGATAAAATTGAAGGGCTGCATTTTGCTGATGATTACTTAACAAAGCCATTTCACCCTGATGAGCTCGTAGCAAGACTGGAAGTATTATTAAGAAGATATCAAAAAAGTGATGATGTACTGACATTGCAGCACCTTAAAATTGATACGAAAGATATGCAAATAATCAATACGATTGATGAAGAAGAAATTCTTTTGACAGGAAAACAATTTTATTTATTACAGTATTTTATTCGTCATTTAAATCAAATTTTAACGAAGGAACAACTCTATGAGGGTGTTTGGGGTGAGAGCTATATAGAGGGTGATAAAACACTCATGGTGCATATTCGTTACTTAAGAGAAAAAATAGAAATCAATCCTGCAAAGCCTATGATTATTGAAACAATCCGAGGCATTGGCTATAGGGTGAAACAATGATATTTTTTCGATCATTATTAGCAAAATATATGCTGATTATTGTATTAGCCATATCTATTGTACAAATCTCCTATCTGGGTGTTGCTATTTTCGTATTAGGCATTACAAAGACAGGGACAGGAGAATTTTCAAGTGGAGTACTTGTAGAAAGTGATATTGAAGAGCGATGGCATGCACAGGCTAAAAATATGACCAATGCAACAGATGATGCGATTACGCAGTTATTTCAAAAGTGGCAGGAGCAATTTCCAACGGCTTCTATGTTTTGGGTAAGTGAAGAGGGGAACTTACTGACTACATTGAATGTGAAGGATCAGTTACCAGCAAAATGGACACCAGCCTATACAACTCAATTTATAAAAGAACGTTATGGAGACGATCCATTTACTGTTATTGCCTTCTTAGGTGATGACATATCAAATGGCTTTATTGTATTAGAGATTCCAAGGGTAGCATTTAATCCTCCACTTATAAAGGTCTATGATAACTATGGTAACTTTTTATTTTTTGGTGTTATTGCAGTTATTTTATTTTTTATTGTAGTGTCGCTTTTATTTTTCAAGGGAATTCGAAAAAGACTATTACATCTGCAAGAGGCTATGGAAATACGTGATGTAGATGGTCTACCTATTGAAATTCAGGTGAAAAAACGAGATGAGATTGGGCAATTGGAGCATAGTTTTAACAGAATGGTTTGTGAACTGCGAGACAGTAAACAACGTCAACAGAAGGAAGAACAGCTAAGACGTGAACTGATTGCTAATCTATCACATGATTTACGGACGCCTTTAACGAAGGTAAGAGCTCAATCCTATACAATTAGCAAAGAAGTGTTATCTGAGGAAGGGAAGCAGGCATTAAAGGCTATGGACGCATCCATAGTGAATATTGATGCTTTAATTGAAAATTTGATGTCCTACACATTGCTTATGGCAAGTAAATATAAATTTGAACCGAACGACATCAATGTTATCCGATTTGTAAGGGAACATCTAACGACATGGTATCCAGTTTTCGAGCGAGAAGGTTTCATAATCGATATTGAGCTACAGCCATTTGAACCTGTTGAATGGCGTGTTGATCCATTATGGTTAGGGAGAGTATTTGATAATATTTTCCAAAATGTACTGCGCCACGCGAATAGTGGTAAGTATATAAGTGTGAGAACGCAATCGACGGAGTATTATACAGCATTTATTGTGGAGGATCATGGGCAAGGGATGAAAAATGAGTCGAATGCAAAGGGCGCTGGTATTGGCTTATCAATTGTTGATGTCATGATAAAGGGCATGCATCTTGAATGGGATATTCATTCCGATCACTCTGGTACAAAAATTATCATAAAAAAATCTGCGAAGCTTAAGAAATAAATGCCTCGCAGATTTTTTTTATGATAGAAATGAATTTTTAAACAAAATTTAAACTTAGCCCATACTTTTTTTAAACTTCCCTTTTTAAGATAGTTAAAGAGGTGAGGACATTGGAGTATATCGTACAAACACAAAACTTATCAAAAAGCTTTGGGAAAGAGCAAGCTGTATCAAATTTGAACTTGCAAATACGCAAAGGTGAAATATATGGATTTTTAGGTCCGAATGGGGCAGGTAAAACGACTACAATTCGAATGCTTCTAGGTTTAATGAAGCCATCTTCTGGAACAATTAAAGTCTTTGAAAAGAATATTACGAAGGAACGTATCCAAATTTTAGCTAAGATTGGTTCGTTGGTGGAAAACCCTTCTTATTATCCACATTTAACGGCTTATGAGAATCTAGAGGCACTAAGAAAAATACTAGGTGTACCGAAAACTCGAATCGATGAAGTTTTGGAAATTGTCCGTTTGAAGGAAGCTGCCCATAAAAAGGTCAAAGGTTTCTCTTTAGGAATGAAGCAACGTCTTGGTATTGCTGCTTCTTTACTACATAGTCCTGAATTACTTATTTTAGATGAACCAACGAATGGCCTCGATCCTTCAGGCATTATAGAGATTCGTAATTTAATTAAAAGATTACCAGAGGAATATGGCATGACCATTATAATCTCCAGCCATTTATTATCAGAGATTGATCAAATGGCAACACAAGTGGGGATTGTTTTGAAAGGGAAATTAATTTTCCAAGATTCTATTGAAGCTATGCGTCGATTTGCCCAACCAAAGGTTATCTTTAAAGTAAGCAATGGTGAAAAAGGATGGCGTTTCTTATTAGCAAATGGTATTAAGGCAGATTATCAGGGTGGTGTGATTTTCTTAGAAGAGTGCTCGGATGAAAAGGTTGCTCATATTGTCCAAGTTCTTGTTCAGGAGGGTATATCCGTATTCCGAGTCGAGGAAGAGAAACGCTCATTGGAGGATATATTCTTGCAAATGACGATGGGAGAGCAGGGGATATGATGGGGCTTTTAACTGCTGATTTCTTAAAAATCAAACGTAAAGGATTATGGCTTCTAACGCTTATCGGCCCTTTAGGAGTGGTTGCTCTGCAAATGGTCAATTATGGCGTAAGAAAGGAGTACCTCTTACAGCAAAGTGAGGATGATTGGGGCTATTTCTTATTAAATGTGCATTCATTTACACCGCTTGCCATAGTCTTGGGTATTGCCATTCTTACGTCATTCATAGCAAGCATTGAAAATGAGACCAATGCTTGGAAACAACTCATTGCATTACCTGTTTCCAAAATAACCGTATATTTGTCTAAATTTACGCTGTTAGCTATCTTACTATTTTTCGCTTCAACGTTATTAATGTTTTTTACGCTGAGCTACGGGCTGTTTTTAGAATTAGGTGACACGGTACCTTACATGGAGCTTGCAAAATATAGCTATTTCCCTGCGTTTGCAGCATTACCTATCTTGGCACTTCAATTGTGGATAGCGAGTGTAAGTCATAATCAAGGGATTCCGATAACTGTAGGCATTTTTGGGGTGATTTTTGCCTATTCTTCCTATGTTCTTCCAGATTGGATGATATGGAGATGGCCATCATTGATGAACCAATGGAATGAGCCGATGATCAATGTCTTATTAGGCGTAGGAATTGGTATCTTACTCTATATTATCGGCATGGTTGATTTTGCAAGAAGGGACGTGAAATAATGATTGCTTTACTTCAAGCTGAGTGGTTTAAGTTACGTAAATCAAAAATGGTACCGATTATTTTAGCAGGACCCATGATTGGACTTTTTATAGGCCTATCCGCTAATTTAGAGGACAACATGCAGGGGATTGAGATCAATGAGTGGTATGTATCGTTATTTTCGATGAATTTAACATATGCTCTATTATTTTTACCACTTATTTCTGGTGTTTTTACCAGTCTTATTTGTAGGTATGAACATCAGTCTGGTGGATGGAAGCAGCTTTTAGCATTACCTGTAACAAGAGGGAAGGTATTTGTAGCTAAATACATATTGATTATGCTGCTTGTTTTAGCAATGCAGATATTGTATTTAGGTTCGGTCTTTGCTGTTGGGATGGTAAAAGGCTATACAGATTCTTTTCCTATGGAGATTGTTTGGAAAAGCATAGTGGGAGGCTGGGTAGCGACATTGCCATTAGTAGCCTTGCAATTGTGGATGTCCATTATGTTTAAAAGCTTTGCTGCTCCATTTGCTGTTAATGTCATATTTACTTTACCATCAATTTTAGCAGTGAATTCTGAAAGAATTGGTCCGTATTATCCTTGGGCACAACCCTTTTCGATGATGTATATAGGTGGCAATACAGACGATGTATTCTTTGTACCGTGGGAGCAATTGTTAACCGTAGTAGGTGGCGGATTCATCGTATTTTTCCTCGGAGGATATTACTATTTCCAGCGAAAATCCATTTAACCTAAAAGGAGAATTGACATGAGAATGATGAAACGTAGCTTACGTTTTTTAACAGTATCGATGCTATTAGTAGCTTTAGTAGGATGTGGACAGAGAGAGATTGTAAAAGATGCCACACAATATACGAATGAAATTAAAGATATCAACATTCCTGATGATGTAAAAATTATTGGTTTTGGGGAAGCAACACATGGCAATATCGAATTTCAAACATTAAAAAAAGATGTATTTGAAGCGATGATAAAAAATGAAAATGTCCATGTTTTCGTTTTAGAAGGAGATTTTGGTGGAGCCCAGCAGATAAACCAATTTATCGAAAACGGTGTCGGAACGGCGGAGGAAGCTATAAAAGCGTTAGACTATGGTATCTACAAAACCGAACAAATGGTAGAGTTTGTGCAGTGGATGCATGACTATAACCAGACAGTTGATGATCAAGAGAAAATTTATTTTTATGGCAATGATATGCAGCGCTATGATTACAGCAAAAAGGGGTTACTTGATTTTTACGCCAAGGTACATGCTGACAATGCACGAAAATTCACGACTAAGCTAGAGCATGTTTCCAACAAAACGATGAGAGATTTATCGGATAGTCAGCTACTTAAGCTTGATAAAACGATTGATACAATAATCAACGATTTACAAGCAAACAAGGCGATGTATGAGAAACAATCTTCAAAGGATGAATTTGCATTTGCTGTTCAATATGCGCAAATTATGAAGCAGCGTACGCAATTATTTTTAAATGATGGTAATTATATGAATTTGCGGGACGAATATTTAGCTGAAAATTTACAATGGATTGTTGAATATGAAGCAACGCAAGGTCATGATAAGGTATTAATGTCTGCTCATAATGGTCATATTGAGAAAACTTCTGCTACGATGGCAGGCTATCAATCGATGGGGCATTATTTAAGTGAGATATATAAAGATCAATATTTTGCGATTGGCACAGACTTTGTGAAAAATACATTCCAGGCACAAAATGGGTCTGGTGCACGAAAGGAATATTCGATTGAGCATCACAATGCTTTAGTGGATGCCTTTAGTGACATTGATAATAACATCTTTTATGTGAATTTTGAAGCTGCCAAACAATCGAAGGAGCTGGCGAATATTCTTGCCAAAAAGCAAAGAATGGGCAATATCGGCGATGATTTTCGTCCGTGGTATAAGCTGACACAAATGCTGTACACCATTAAAATGACACCTGAGGAAGCTTATGATGGTCTCATCGTTGTGCAAGAAGCAACACCAACAAAAATAATTGATTAAGCTAAATTTAGCAACCTCCATCAAAAAATCTGTTTCCTTCTCCATTATGATAAAGATGAGGTGAGTAACATGGAGTATAGTCAAGCGACGCAAAGAACTATTGCCTATATCGAGGAGCAATTGATGGGAGAAATTTCCTTTGAATGTCTTCCTAATACTGCTGGCTATTCGAAGTACCATCTAAGCCGAATTTTTAAGCAAGAAACGGGATTTACGATTGGTGAATATATTCGTATACGTCGGCTAGCTATGGCAGCGAGTTATTTGATGTACTCTAATGTATCGATATTAACGATTGCTGTTACACTTCAGTTTCAATCACAAGAGGCTTTTACAAGAGCCTTTAAAGAAGTTTATGCTTTACCACCAGGGAAGTATCGAAAAGTAATGCAATCATTAAATATGATGGAGGAGGAACATTACATGGAAACAGTTGAACAGGTTAAAGGTTGGGTGTTGAGTGGTGCTAATCCAGAATTGTATAAATTTCATACAGATGACAAGGTATTTCATTCAGGGAAGCGTTCAGGAGTATTGTATTCCACAACTGCCTCAGCAAATC
Organism: Lysinibacillus sp. 1 U-2021; assembly: GCF_029916965.1. Classification (NCBI taxonomy): domain Bacteria; kingdom Bacillati; phylum Bacillota; class Bacilli; order Caryophanales; family Bacillaceae; genus Lysinibacillus; species Lysinibacillus sp. 1 U-2021. The sequence goes on along the minus strand of NZ_CP123966.1, from coordinate 1,138,477 downwards.
ATGGTCAATTTGCTACAATGATGCAGGGTTTTCTGGCAGCTGACTATAAAGGGAAACGCTTGAAAATGTCATGCTACTTAAAGACGGCAGATGCTACAAAGTGTGGTGCATGGATGCGTATTGACAATGGTACAGGTGATACGATTCAATTTGATAATATGGATCAACGCCCTGTGACAGGTTCTACTGAATGGAATCATTATTCGATTGTCTTAGACGTACCTGAAGAAGGTAATTCCATTTATTTTGGTGTGTTACTAATTGGTTCGGGTAAAGTCTGGGCAGATGGCTTCCGTTTTGAAGAAGTTGACAACAAGGTACCCTCAACAAATATGCTTACGCAGGAACATTTATCAAATCATCCTACTAATCTAGACTTCAGTATGGAGTGAATCAGACAGCTCTTACAATAATTGCGAAGTGACTTTTTTGAATAACGTATTGATTACCTCTAATTTGTTAAAGATAACAAAGAGGAGGTGTGAGACGATGGCACAAGAAATTCTTTGTGAAGTCAATAACTGCACATTTTGGGATTCTGGTAACAAATGCACAGCTGAAAAAATTTATGTTGTCAGCCAAAAGGGACAACATGCTTCCAACAGCGAGGAAACAGACTGTAAAACATTCGAACCTGAAACGCATTAATGTCAAAAGGGTAGCCATGTATTATGGTTACCCTTTTTCCCGGTCTTGATTAATAAATATCTACCTTTTCTTTGTTAAATAAAAGAGCATGGGCATTTTTCACTTTTTCCTCTACATAATCCAGTGAGTATTTACCAACAGAATCTGTTAAATCCCCAATTGCCCGCGACAAGTTATCAATAATCGGAATTAATTTGTGCATTTCTGTGCGATGCTTTTCTTTGTGCATCTCATCCATAATTTCATATGCAAGACGTTGAATCTTCCTTAGTCGCAATTTCTCAGATTGCATTGAATCCTCCTTATTGAACCAATTTATGATGTCTAATTATATGAGCTACAATAAGGTTTCATGAATAATGTGCTTTAGAAATAATTGCTCGTGTTATGAAGGGCTAGCGCCATTTCCCTTATGCCAACATCAATCTTGGATTCGTCTATATTCGATACATTTAGTTTGATAATACGTTCCCGATAAAATGCATCTAAATAATTACGTTTAATAGGATCTAACAAAATATTTTGTTGTGCCAAATGATCAATAATCTTAGAAGTATTCACCTGTCTCGATAGAATGATATGGCTATGCATACAGATTTCCTTAGAGGATTGATTTTGGCAGGGGTCTTATTTTTACAGGAAGATTTCCATCTATATCATCTTATTGGTGGCGTCATGATTATTATTGGTGTGATAGGGACGAATTATTTTGGGCGGAAAAATGTAGAACAAGTGAGATAATGAATAGGAACATTTAAATCGGAGCTATTTAGTAAACGGGGTATAATAATCGTTTAAAAATGACTTTCTAAACGAGGAGGTATGTATGGGGAAAATTTATGTCATTAGACATTGTCTCGCACAAGGACAATCACTAGATGCACCCTTAACACAGAAGGGAATAGAGCAAGCAGATAGTTTAGCTGAGTTTTTCAAGGATCTAAAAATTGATCGAATTGTATCTAGCCCTTTCTTAAGAGCAATCCAATCCATTAAACCATTAAGTAGTAGAGAAAGTATGACGATTGAAATTGATGAACGTCTTTCGGAGCGCCTTTTAAGTACTAGAGATTTACCAGATTGGTACGAAAAATTACAGGCGACATTTGTGGATATGGATTTAAAATATGATGGTGGAGAATCCAGTAATGAAGCGATGCATCGAATTGTAGACCTTGTAAAAGATGCATTTGCACAGGATGTTGATAATACATTAATCGTGAGTCATGGCAATATCATCTCTTTGCTACTGAAGTATTATGATAAGGATGTTGATTTTCACTGTTGGAAAAATTTAAGCAACCCAGATGTTTTTCTACTAAGCCCTCAGCATAATGAAGTAATGATAGAGCGAATATGGGGAGCATAGTAAAGTGAAGGCTAATATTAAGTGGTATGGTAGGAATTGTTTCTTGCCATACCTTTTATAGTGAAGGAGAGTAAGATGGAGACGATATTAAAAGAAATTTTAAAATGGGTTAAACAGGCTGATAATAAAATCATAATCGGCATTTCTGGTCATGGTGCTGCTGGAAAAACGACATTTGCCAAAAAACTTATACATGCTTTAGATCAAGATGAAGTGAATTATTTGAATACTGATCCGTATATTGTGAATTCGGATATTCGCAAGCAAACAATACTTAATTATACATATCAAAATGAGCATCATCGTTTTAAAATGACGGCTTGTCATCCCGCTGCTCATCATCTGCCATCATTGGAGCGAGATGTTCAGATGATAAGAGCAGGGCTCGATTTTATGACAATCGATACAAATTATATGAAAAGTACATTAATTTCTTCGAAAAAACAGATCACGATAGTAGAAGGAATGTGTGTAGCATTTATAGATCCGCAGTTACTCGATTTAAAGATTTATTTTTATACGGATGGGGCTACAGAGCTTAAGAGAAGATCAGATCGTGATGTGCTGGAAAGAGGGACAGATATAAATTATTTAAAACAATCACATGATGAGCGACGTATTCAATATGAATTATTTATGCATCCACATTGCCAGCATTTTGATATGGTTATTAAAACTCAGGATGATGAAATCCTTATTGAAAAAAATACACTTGTAAAATAAATGAGGGCCTTCTGCACTTTGAGTAGCGGAAGGCTCCTAACTTTAGTATTGAAATTTCACACGAACAGTAGCATCAATAGCAATTTGTCCCTGTTCTATAGGCGTGATTCCCGAGGATACAGCCATAGAGCGATAAAGGATAGGTGTGTTAGCCTGCTCTTCCACAATCTCTACAGGGAGTGGCTGCAAAGGCAGGTGCATAGTTTCTGCTATTGTTTTCGCCTTCAATTGAGCATTCTGTAGCGCTAAACTTAATGCTTGCTGATAGTAAGCATCGGTATGGTCCATTTTGAACTGAATATTGGTTATTCGATTTGCCCCATTTTCTATAGCCGTATCAATGATTAAGCCCAAATCATTGGTATCCGAAACGTTGACCGAAATGGCGTTGACTACTTCATAACCATTAAAAATTTGTTTGCCATCTTCGAAATTATATAGTGGTGTGATGGTATAACTAGCCGTTTGAATTTGTTCTCTTGGAATACCAAGTGCGAGAAGTGATTGCATAACTTCATTCATGATTGCCGCATTTTCCTGTTGAGGACCTTGTACATGGTTGCCCTGTGTTTGGACTTCAATTTGTAATTGTACAGAGCTAGGTGTAGCCATTACCTGTCCATAGCCGATTACAATCATAGTACGTGATGGATGATGTGTTTGTTGATTGACCTGTGCATAGTACATCTAATACCACCTTTCATTGGTTATATAATCATGCTATGCAAAAATATTTACGATTTGTTTATTCTTTTTAAAAATTTATCATGGAGCTTTGTGAATAGAAGTAAAGCTAAAATAGCTCCCAGCAAGGCTAAAAACATGTCCCATTGTGCATCCCATTTATCTCCCTGCATGCCTAAAAAATCCTTTGCTCCTTTACTTCCCTTCGAGATTCTTGTACTTAACCATTCAATGATTTCATAAAAAGCGGCAATTGCGAGTAGAATACTGATCGTAATACCTGTAAGCCAAGCTCCTTTTGTAAGTGGTGTTTTCCTAATTAGTATTTCCCTTATTACGATGGCTAATAAACCTTTTAAAAAGTGGCCAAAGCGATCATAGTGATTACGTTGTAAATGAAACTCATCTTTTATCCAATTAAAAAGAGGGACTTCCGAATAGGTATAATGCCCACCTATAAATGTCAGGATCGACAAGAGAGCAATAATAAAATAAGAAAATGTGGTGAAGCGGAATTTACGATAAATGCAAACAGCGACTGTTATTGCCACAATTCCAGGACTAACTTCAGCTAGCCAATCTAAATAGGAGGACGGCTTTATAACAGACCAGATGAAAACAATTAAAACAATAATAAGTAAGGTGGCGTGTATTTTAACATGTTGCCTACTATTCATACTAACAACTCCCTTTGTCCCACAGTATGGGGAATGGGGAAATTGCTTATTCAAATTAGGTTAACAAACAAAAAAGAAAAGCGTCTAGTTGACGCTTTTTTTAGCCAATTAGATCATTTTTAAAAGTGCTTCTACACCAGTCATTCCTTCTGTTATACCAAACTGTTCTGCTTCATAAGTTACAGATTCTAATGGAGCTGTTAATAGCTCGTCAATTGTTTTCACGCCTACTGCACGACCAGCAATAATTTTTCGATCAACTAAGCGACTATTTAATAGGCCGACATCTAAAGCACCACACATAATGTAGCCTGTATCATTAGAAATAGTTAGTAATGTTGTTTTAGGTAATTGAACAACTACTGCAGTGAAGAAATGCCCTTTAATCATAATAGGTTCAATTGTCACCATTGAAATCACTCCTTTTCTCTATATACATATGGTGAAGGCTAGCAAGGTGTTCGACATTTTCAGGAAAAAAATCATGGCAACTAACTAAATATGTTGTTAGATGTATAAGGATGAAAGGAATTAGGAGGGACTTTATAACAAAAAGGAATCTACTCAAATGAATAGATTCCTTTTATCCTTTATTATCTTGTATAAGAAAGCAAAGCGGTTTGTTTAAATTTATGTAGTGCATTTGTTGCCTCACGTTTAGAACTATACTCAAACATACGATAAGTGTTTTCTTCAAATACTGTAATAATCCACATATATGTCATCCCCTTTGTTGTGTTGCATAACATTTATATATTTATAATAACTGTTATATATCAGATTTGATTTAATTTTACACCAATAAATAAAAAAATAAAGTACTATTCAAAGATTTTCACATATTGTTCAAAATTAAAAATAACGTTTAAAATTTTCCTGAAATAATTAAAAGGAGAAAACAGACAATCCTTTACAAGTATATTTCATGGCAATTCGTAAATAGTAAGTTGACGGAGTTCTGTGATTTCGGACTTGGGAGGTGATGCTATGACACGTATTTACGTATTCATTTTTATGGTTTTCTTTTTAATCATCTCGGGATTTTTAGTGCAGGAAGGCTACGCAGATAAAGGTCGTCCCTATTATGAGGAGACAGGGGAAGTTGTTTGGGATATCAAAACAAAGGATAAAATTGTTGCACTCACCTTTGATGATGGTCCACATCCTAAATACACAGCGGCTGTGCTAGATTTATTAGCAAAATATGATGCAAAAGCCACCTTTTTTATTATTGGAAAAAATGCAGAAAAATATCCAGAGCTTGTTTTACGTTCTTATACAGAAGGCCATGAATTAGCAAATCATACGTATACACATCCATTTAAAGTTTCCATCAAAAAATTGCAAGAGGAGCTTCAACAGACAAATGACACGATTTATAGTATTACTGGTTTTTCCCCAGTTTTATTCCGTCCCGTTGGTGGAAATTATACGGATGCTATGATTAATGCGGCTGTGAAGGACGGCTATAAGGTAGTAATGTGGTCCTGGCATCAGGATACGCAAGATTGGAAAGAGCCTGGTGTAAGGAAAATTGTGCAAAAGGTAATGAAGGGAACAAGGCCTGGAGATGTTATTTTATTTCATGATGGTGGCGGGAACCGTACACAAACAATTCAAGCACTAGAAGAAATACTACCTGCATTAAAAAAGCAAGGCTACACATTTGTTACAATATCCGAGCTGATTGAAATCAAACAGCAACAAGAGCAAGTTCAATAATGAAAAATGAGCCATCTCAACAAAGTTTGAAATGGCTTCTTTTTCACTTAAATAAGAGGTTTGAATTAGAAGAAAATAATTGGAGCTAGTGCAATACCTAAAATTGTTCCTAGAGCAATTCCATAACCAAAACCTTCTCCTCCATACCCTCCAAATCCCCAAAACCCTAAACCATAACCACTATATCTTCTATCAGGTAGAATCCATACCTGTCTTCTATCTACCCTTGTGATTTCTCCAACATGTACTTTACCAGATGAATCTGAGATTCGAACACGTTTACCATGATATTTACAGCAAAGACTATAAGCATCAGCTGGATTCACACATATCCCTCCTTTCAATGTCATTACAAGCTAATATATGCGATTTGATGGATTTATCACTAGCCGATTGTCTATTCAAGGCATATGCTGTGAAGAGGTGATAATATGGCAGTTGTGTCAACGGATAAGTGGTTAAATGAATTTGTAAGTGCTAGAAAATCAACTAGAAAGGATGAGCGAACAAGCTTACAATGCTCCATTCTTTGTGATCGATTGGTCAAACTATTTCAAGATGGGCTTCCAGAAGAAATTCACTATACATTACAGCAACAGGGTCTTTTTTTACCTCATGAGGAAGTCGATGTTGAAAAATTAAAGAGGCAAAAAGTATGGGCCAGTGTACAGCAGGAGTTCCTATACCTACAGAGGAAATGGAATGGCCCATCAATACCAATTTATATTTTCCCAATAACTCAGCAGCAAACGATAACCAATAAAAATGGTGTCGCTTATCCTCATTCGCTTTTTTTATTTGTGGGTGATTTAGATAAGCAGGAGCTTCAAGCATTATTTGCTCATGAATATAACCATGTTTGTCGTATACACATATTAAAAAAAAGTTTAGACGATATGACTTTATTGGATACTCTCATTTTAGAAGGCTTAGCAGAAGATGCGGTGAAAGATTTATATGGGGAAAGGTGGATTTCTCCTTGGTTGCAATTCTACTCAGATAAAGAACTTTTAGCTTTATGGGAGCATCATTTTTTACCGAATTTACAACTCCAAGGAATCGAACAGCATCATCCATTTCTATACGGGGGGGCCCTTCCATCTTGGATCGGCTACTGTATAGGCTACAAAATTGTGCAGTCATATAAAATGAACCATTCATGTCAACATCCCTTGTTCATTTCAAGCCAAGATTTACTTGCTGGTTCGAATTTTCCGTTACAATAGAGAAAAGGAGTGATTGTTGTGTCCAATGAATTAAAAAATTTATTATTACCAATTGTAGACCCATCAACAAGGGTGCTCATTGTTGGATCCATGCCAGGAAAACAATCGTTAGAGAAACAGCAGTACTATGGCAATTCACGCAATCACTTTTGGCCTATTATGGGTGAGTTATTACAGATAGCGATTCCAAATGATTATACAGAGAGAATAGCCTTATTAAAAAACAATGCAATCGGTCTTTGGGACACGATTGCAACTTGTGAACGCGAAGGAAGTTTAGATGCAGCGATACGCAATGAACAGCCCAATGATTTTCAAACCCTTTTTAAACAATACCCTAATATCCAATTAGTGCTTTTTAATGGAGCGAAGGCATTTGAGGTTTTTAAAAAGCATATTGGCTTAGGGCTTCTAGAAGGACGAGCCTATAAAAAAATGCCATCAACAAGTCCAATACCAGGGAAAAATATTAAAACGTTCACTGAAAAGCTAGAGGACTGGCAGATTATCCAATCCTATTTAACTTAATCAACAGGGCGAGATTAGCGTGATGAAGTCGCTGCTTTGGGGTGAATACTATTCCTTGTGCTTTTAAACCATTGATAAAAGAGAATATACACAAGAAGGATTTCAATAGCATCTCCACCGTAGTACATGATCTTAGCACCTAGTTCTGCCTCTGTGGAGGGTACATGACGAGGCGGATTTGCAAAAATAAATTTTGCCAATATGGCATGAGCGGCCAATGCTACTACTAATGTAAGGGATCGAAAAACATAAGAGTATGAATGTGGAGTAGGATCAATATAAATAAAGGCAATAGTAAACAAATAACCCGCTAGAAAAATATGGAGATGAATGAATACATACAGTAGTATATGTTCATGCATCAAATTGAAAAGTGAGGTTGTATAGAGTAACCATAGACCTCCTACATTTAGAATAGATGCAATAATTGGATGACGTATAAAACGAACATACGGATTTTTTAGTGTCCGAGAGAGAAAACGTGCCTTGTTTACTGATAAGGTTCTTAACAGCAGAGTCATGGGTGCTGCTAAAGCCATAAGTAATGGTGCCAGCATGCCAAGCAATAAATGTCCTATCATATGTGCGTCAAAATGAATATGACTAAGAGCAGCCAATGGGCCGATTAATGTAATCAGAGCACAGACATTTCCAACAATCCAACAGATAGTACGGAAATGAGGCCATTGTTTTTTATATTGATTCGAAATAATAACAGCGAGGATATAGCCTATAAGAGCTAGAACAAATGGCAAGGCCAGTAGAAGCTGAACTATAATAGGAAAGTTTTGAGCATGAACATCGTGAGAATGCAAGATGCGCCACCTCCTATCGATCTTTTTGATTTGTTTGGAGCAGTAAGACAATACCGATAATTATTAATAGCACCGCCAATATGTTCCAAACGATATCATAGGGAAGTATTTCAACATTGTAACGAATTTGGTGAAGTTTCATGAATTTATGTTGTATAATTCCATCGTAAAGCTGAAATGAGCCTGCTCCAAGAAAAATACCGCCTAGCCATCTTTTTAGCCAAAACCCATGTTTTCTATGTAGATCAGCCAATAAAAAAGCAGATCCAATCGTAGCAAAAAAGCTGAATGCATGAAATAAACCATCCGAAACTAGTCCAATAGCTGCTGTAGACTTATCATAGAAATGATGCCAGTGTAATACTTGGTGAAAAATCACCTCATCTATAAATGCCACCACCCCAAGCCCAAATAAAATCCCAGTCCACATGTTACGCTGCTTATATTGAAAGCGATTTTCATGCTTAAGTTTTTGTTCTTCATACATATTCGTCATATCCAATCCTATCACCTCAAGCTGATTTTCTTTTAGTCTACCCCTGAGATGAGCTCTTAAACAAATATCCCTCAAAACAGTCGTTTGTCAGAGGGAAGTAAGGATGATTGCCAGCTATTATAGTAAGAACCAGCAGGACTGTAAAAGAATTTGAAATGATGCTTCTCAGCTAATGCACGGCTTTTTGCTTCTTCTTCAAAACCAATTGCCATCACCTGTGTACCAAATTTATTGCGTATGTGGACAAGCTGTTGCATCATATCGAGTGACCATTTATCTTTTCCTACCACAGGATACGAAAAATCCTCCCACATAATAAAATCAACATATGGTGCTGTATAATCGGCGAGTGTTTGAAATCCCCAATTTTGAGCAACAGATATATTTGGATGTCGTTTTTTGATTTGTTGGATAAAAGATAACATGGCTTCATTTTGCCACTTTTGTTCATATTCAGGTAAATAAGAATTGATATTACCGACCGTATCTAAAAACACGCCGTCTAAGCCTTTCTGAACAATTTGCTTCTTGACTTCTGCTAGTAAAATGTCTTGATAGTGCGTAGAAGTCATATCCATTAAATAAGAATCCCATTCGGCAAAATACATTTTTTCACCCTGTTTGTCTCGATAAAAGTCTTCTTCTTTCAATTGATGATAAAGTGCTGTATTCCATTTGTCTGCCTCCATAGCATTTATATAGCCGTACACTAAAGTACCGCTTTTTTGAGCATTGATGATATACTTCTGTTGCATTTCAATTGGTTCTACAATCACTAAATCTAACTTCATCATGCTCTTGCCAATGGCATCATTGCCTTTATCTAAGTAGTATTTGTAATCTTTCACATCAGCGAGTTTAGCTTGGATACTAGTGGAAGGAGATACTGGATTTTTAGCAAGCAACATCCACATCCCCCCTGCGATAAGCATGGCTAGTAAGGGTAATAATAATTTTTTCATAAGTACTCCTTTTTGAAAAATATCCCTTCCATTATACAGTAATAGGAAATGGATTACCTTCGATAAATGGGCAATGGCTCAACGGTGAATCGCCCTTTTACATATATTGAATAATGTAAAAGGAGGGTTTGTGTGTATAATAATCCATTTAGAGAAGATAATTTTAGAAGACCTGGTTGGGGAGATTATAATGATTTTGAAACAACGTCATTTGGGCCAAGTCATTTCGGACCCCCTCCAGCAGGACAAATGCCAATGAGCACACCGCCAGGTTTTTCGCCACCTATTCCAGCTTGGCGAGTAGGATCAAGTGGTATACGTTCCTGTTTGTTTAGAAATACGTATATTTGGATGAATAGTGGTAGAAGTTTTTGGTTTTTCCCAACAGCTGTAGGAAGGGAAATCATTGCTGGCTTCCGATGGAGCCGAAGATATGGCTGGTATTTCCGTACCATTTCAAGAAATCAAATTCGCTCCTATGAATGTTTTAGATAGACTAGGGAGTTTAATTTTTAAAAAAATGATGTTACAATGACGGTAACGATAAATGAAGGGAAGATGGGTGGCTAATGAATAACTAATCTTAATTTTTGTATAGGAAATTTTATATTCCACGAACAACAAAAATAGGATTAGTCTGCCCATTTTTCATAATAATTGCTTTATATTCGCAAACAACTGCTGATATTTAGCTACTCCAAAGATTGTTTTCACAATAATTTTGGAGCTTATTTGTGTATGATATTGTAGCGACTAATCCTTCCAAATGAATTGGAGGGATTTTTTTGTCCCTCCAACTGGAGAGGATGGATAATATGAAGGAACTTTTAAAATTACAGGATATACGTTATGAAATAAAGGATACATTACTATTTGAGCATGTGACAGGCACAGTAAAACAAGGTGAGGTCATCGGCATTATAGGGAGGAATGGTGCTGGGAAATCAACATTATTACAATTGATTCGAGGTGCATTATTGCCCACTAAGGGAGCAATACAGGAGTCACAGGCTTTAAAAATTTCATTTGTTGAACAGGAGCTAGCTCATTTTGACAAACTAGAAATATCCGCAAGAGAGGCTGATCTGCTGGCTAAGTGGCAGGTACCTAATGTGTCATTTGCAGCGTTAAGTGGGGGTGAAAAGCTGAAAATGCGTCTTGCAGAAGGTTTTTCCCAGAATGCTCAAATTTTATTACTTGATGAACCAACGAATCATTTAGATGAACGAAGTACCGCATTCCTCATCAGACAAGTACAAAACTATAAGGGGACAATCATCGTGGTATCACATGATCGCTATTTTTTAGATAAGGTTGCCACAAAAATCTGGTCTATTGAGGAAAAAAGCCTGATTGAACATGATGGCAATTATACAAGCTACATGGCTGATAGGGAACACCGACGATTAACACAACAACGTGCCTACGAGAAGCAGCAAAAAAACATTGAACGAATTGAGGCTCAAATGTCGGAACTGACGTCTTGGTCACAAAAGGGCCACGCCCAGTCAACAAAACTGGAAGGTTTTAAGGAGTACCATCGTGTGAAAGCAAAGCGTTTAGATTCTCAGGTGAAATCTAAGAAAAAGCGATTAGAGGCTGAACTTGCGAAGACAAGAGTGGAAGCCGTGGAGCCAGAAGCAGAGATTCGTTTTTCTTTAGGCACGAATCAACGAGTTGGCAAGCGCTTACTGGAAATCAAGCATTTATCTTTAAAATTTGGTGAACGCATACTATTTAACGATGTGAATATTACGGCTCAATTTGGAGATAAGATAGCTATCACAGGAAAGAATGGAAGTGGGAAAACAAGCTTTTTAAAAGTTCTTTTAGGCAAGCTAGAAGCTGAGGGTGAAGTATGGGTATCACCAGCTGCAAACATTGGTTATCTGACACAGGAAGTATTTGATTTACCACTTGATCAGACACCAGAGCAATATTTTTATCAAGACACATTTGAAGAGCGTGGAAAAGTCCGCAACTTGATGAAGAATCTAGGATTTACACAGGCGCATTGGACATCCGCCATAGGCAAAATGAGTATGGGAGAGCGCGTAAAGTGTAAGCTGATGGCCTATATTTTAAAGGATAAAAATGTTCTTATTTTAGATGAGCCGACAAATCATCTTGACCTACCTTCTCGTGAGCAGTTAGAGCACACACTTGCCCAATATAATGGGACATTGCTTGTCGTCTCCCATGATCGATACTTTCTACAAAAAGTTACGAATAGTGTTTGGGAGCTTCACAGTCAGCACCTCGAGAAAAAATGGACAGAAGTTACACCTGAAAAAGTGGATGATACAGCGGCACTTCGTTTAAAGCTAGAAACGGAAAGGCAAGAGATTTTAGGCAAACTGAGCTTTCTAACAGTAAAAGATAAGGACTACGCACTGCTTGACCAGAAGTTTAATGAGCTGACGAAGCTTATTAATGAGCTGAAAGTCAAATCCTAACACGACTTAAAATAAGACATCCTGAATTAATGGATGTCTTATTTTTATTTGTAATTATTGAAAGCATTAATGCTGAAAAGTTAATCCTAAATAAAAAAAATAATATCAAAAGTGCTTTTGATTATAAAAAATAGTGCACTTTTATAGTTAAATCATTTAATTAGGAAAAAAAATACTCTTGAATGAAAATAAACTATTATTAATTTACAAGGTAAGTCAAAACTATTTAAGCATATTGAAATGGGGAGGAAAAATGTCAATTAAAATATTTGATTACTCGTCTAGCAAATTACAATTAATGAACAAAATAGATAAGTTGATTTTGGAACAGAATATACTTGATTATTATTTTGATACAGATTGGCTGAATGGTCCTAGTATTGTTATTAATTTTCGAAGTATAGAAAGTGAAATGGATATTTTTAAGAAAATACAGGAGATCGTCAGTGAGTATAAGCGAAACAATCCATTATCAAATACAGAAATCCTAAGAAAAATGAAAAAATATGAAAAAGAACAAAAAAGACTTACGGATTTAGAGTTAAGAAATACTAAAGAAGTGGAAATGAAAGAGGATGGCACAGTACTCATAGAAAATAAAACGAAATCAGGAATATACAACTCTCCATTTCATGAAAATAGATTTTTAGAATACAGATACCAGTTACAGCCTATTCACAGTAAAATTCAAAAACTATTACCAACAATGGATGAAAAAAAAATAATGCACTTTTTCATTGAACAATTTAAATATATTTCTTTATTTTTTAATGGTGAAATAAAGGATGGATATATTTCCTATGTCTCACACGTAATTGGCTTTTTTTCTCGACTAAAGCTAGAAAATAAAAATTATGATCTAAAAGGGTATTTTGATTCGCTCTATTCAAATCTCTATAAAGAGACTCTTATTTTTACTTTAGAGGAGAGTTTAGTTTTAGAGGAATGGAAAAAACGTTGGGCTGAGGTCAATCTTCAGATGATAATGGATATTCCTTTTTATAAAGAAAGTGATACTAAATATTTAAACCTAGAGGATCAATATGAACATTTTATTAATAACATTAGTGAATTAAATAGCCCATTCCATAATCTTCTCTTAAGAAAAGATAACTTAAAAGAATTTATACTCTCTGATCAGATGCTTCATTATCGAAATGTAGTAAACCTATTTTACGTAACCCTGCCTTTATTCGAGCAAAATATGCTAAAAAAACACTTTTATGGATATTGTGTGATAAAGGATGTTCAAAAAGATTATGAGGATTTATTAATTCGTATTTAGATATGTAATGGAGGAATAAAATGGGGAAATTAAATCCATTTATTTTAGTAAGAAAAAATTCACTACCCAAAGCTTCAATCGAATTGAAAAGAGAAGGAAGTATAACTTTACTATTAAATAAAATAGAGAAAAATAATTCTCTTTTTCTAAAAAATAAAGAAAATACAATTGAACTACTTGAAAATCAAATTGCTTATTCTTTTGACAATAATCTACTGAATTTGAAACGTGTTATATATAACGAGCAATATAACAAATTTATTAACATTTTGAATAAGATTAAAGTTAGTTTAAATCCAGAGATGGAGCAAGCTCTTAAAGAACTTCATAAGTATTGGGAAAATAAACACCTATTAAATCAAAACTATAATCAATTATTTGAAAATCTAAGTGTAGAGAGTCGAGAGATTTTGCACGAGGCATCAAATAGTAAGATTATTCAAGATTATCTATTAATGATTCAACCCAATATTTATAAAAAGCTACAGTCATATAAAGAAATGAATGCAAAAGATCATAAGAATAAGGAAAGAAAGCTTGATGATACATTATATAAAGTGTTAGCTAGAGCTTCCTTAAAAACAAGTCCATTTGCGAATATGACAAGAGTTGGATTGGTAGAAAGAGCAAGTTCAAAAAAAGAGAAATTAGAAGAGGTAAGCGCAAATATAAATTTCTCGAATGAAGTTAAGATTAATTATACTTTCTTAAATCGATTGATTTTCGAGTTTCTCTTAAAAGAAGACAGCTTCTATTTTATTACTAATTATCGAACACCACCATTGTCAATTGAAATACAAGATAATGCTAATATTGTAAATTTTGTATCCACACAAGACGACAAAAAAAGCGTAAAAATCTTTGAAACAAGCGAGATTTTAAAAAAGCTTAAAATCCCTACAAAGTTAGCCGCTTTTTTAAAAGATAATAGTGTTAAGAAGAATTTCAATTTAAATGATATCTCATTAGTGTTAGACAATAAATTGAGTAATTTAGAGCTAATTGAACTTGCCAAGAAATATGTTGAGATTGGATTATTAGTTCCTACAATTGGATTTTCACAATTAGATGATAATGATTTCTTTTTGGAAATGAATGAGATCGGGAAAAAATTTCTGAACAAAGATAGCTTTAATAGACTTAATGACATCATTAATCAGCTAATTTTAACGAAAGAAAAACTACAATTTGTTGAGACGATTGAGGATAGAGATTGTATTTACAGAGAGTTGGAAGAATTTTTGGATAGCATTGAAGAAACAAAAAACATTAGTATGTCTGTAAATCATATTTATTATGAAGATGGTGTTCTTACTAATGAGTTTCCAGTGAACAATCTCTGCACCCAATCTGAAATCAATATTCTTAGTAATATACAAAAAATTACGTTGTTATTTGATGTTAGCCTGCGAATGAGGTTGGAACTAGGGGAAAGAGTTTTTCTTAGTGGTGTTCAATCGTTAAATAGCGATTTCTTTACAATATTATTTGAAACCTCTAAAGACATACTTTCTTACTGGTCAGATCCTCTTTACATAGGGAGCAATATCAAATCTAGTTGGATAAAAAAATTGGATTCATTAAAAATTAGATTTATTAATGATTTAAGAGAGTTAACCTCGGTTTCTAATCACACTATTGATATTACTAATCTCATCAATGAATATGTAGAAAAAATACCTAAGCAGTTAATTTTAAGAGCTGATCTATCTTCCAGTTTTTTTGTTCAAAAGAATGGTGAAAAATTGATTATTAACAATATTTATGATGGTCAAGAAAAATATAAGGCGAGGTTCATGGATTACTTTAAAGAGTTCCTTGAGCAAGATGCAGAATATAAAAAGTTTGAAGAAGAATATTATATGGATCAGGGTTACCACGAATATACTGAGAATTTTGGTTTTAATGGGAATGTTAAATCAATATTTTTACCAAATAGGGTAACAACAGTAGGGACTGGAAGAAAGAGATTTTCCACTATTGCAAAGAACTATTTAGAAATAGAGGAGTTAGGGATTAAGGTTGATCCGATTTGTAATTTTATTACTTTTTTTGAACGATCAACAAAAAAGGAAGTTAAAGTTTTGTACAGAGGGTCCTTAATTCCAACTGCTATGCCTGGTTATATTTCTACATTACTACAGCTTTTTTCATCAGGAAGAATGACCTTTAAGTTCTCTGATCTTTTATGTCATGAGTCGATTCCAAAACTAACAATAGGAAATATAGTTTTGAGCAGAAAGAAGGAGAGCTTAAGTAAATATAAGAATCTATTTTTAGCTAAGGATTTAGAAGCAGCAGAATACCATAAGAAGATAAACACCTTTTTCTGGAAAAATGATTTACCAACAAATTTCTTTGTGGTTGCAAAAAGAGATCTCTCTGATAAACAATTTAGATTTGTAGATTTTAAACCATTTTATGTTGATATAACTAACCCTGTATCTTTGAAAATCTTTGTTAAGGAAATTATAAAGAAATATCAAGATGAAGATTTTGAAGGTCTTTATATAGAGGAGAATCTAGGTAATGAAGGAAATTTTGCTATTGAATATGATCTAGAACTTTACAAAGTAGGTGGAAAAATTTAATGAATGAGAACATTTGTGTTTTAAATAGACAAAATGTGATGGTTTATAGAAAAGAGAGTGAAACAGTTCTTAAAACGAGCTATAAAAGCTTTAAATTTAGTATGTCGGATGACAAGCATTTAAAGTTATTAGATCTTCTAAATGATTCTATTATTGGTATCCCGTTAGAAATGGTGAATGATGAAGATAAAAAACTAATTAAAATGTTGAGTAAAAATGGAGTTTTACTTGTCTATAGAAAGGGAGGAATAGTAGATAAATGTAAGTCTTTAAAGTGGTTTCAAATTTTGTCCCAATATCTCCCGCCTGATTTTGATTTAGAGATAGTGTGTAAAGAAATAATGAATACTACAATCGTTTTAAGAAATTCTTTGAACGATAAAATACCAAAAATTAAGGAAATTTTTTCAGAGTTCGATATGTCTTTAGTTTTAACAGATCAAAAATTTTCGAATAATAATAAATTGTGCGTTTTGACAGATAATGAGCTTGATCCAAATCAAGATTGTGGGATATTAATTCAAAAATTCAATCAAGGTATTTCAGGTACAGTTCTTAAAGATTTGTATTATGAACCATTGGATAATGACTTATCTAGAATGATTAAAATATTTAGTCCTTTATATATTTTAATTTATACTATAAAAAAATTAGCAGGTTTCGGGTCTAATACATTTTATATGAATGAAGTAGGTAAGTTTACTGAAAATGATGTACAGCATCACATAGTGAATGTTGTGAGTACTTCTCAATCCCCACTTGTTCTACAAGAACAACAAAAAGATATTGAGAGAATTGAAAAATTTGAAATGCTTATACAAAATAAATCTTTAAAGATGAAAATAGCGAATCAATATACTGAATATTCCGATTTATTCCAAAGTGGTTTATCTACTTATGCCATTATTGATGAATTCCTTAATAAAGAGTACGTTATTGCAGGGTTAAATTTCGAAAAATCCGCTGTTGAAGCAATTAAATATGCAGTTAGATTACATTTTGAAAATGTCTCAGGTGGCAAGTGGCTAATTACCGAAAATGAAAATTATTTCTTAGATAAAATACTTCTGTTAGTTAATAGTCTTCCTGAAAAAGGTATTTTTACAAAGCTTAGTGGTGCTATTATGAACAATTTGAAAGTATTTAGGTCGTATGGTGCATTTTTAGATAATATAGAAATTTATATAGAAAAATTCGAAAAATCAAATTCCTATAAAGTTTATTTGAAAGATAATGATGGAAAAATGTTTGGTGACTCAAAAAAGTGTATTGATTTGTCTAAAAAAATAGAAGAAACTATTTTGAATTATTTGCTACATTATCACAATGATTTAGGTAGCAAAGTGAAAACGCCTTACTCGTTCTATGATAAAAATACAACTAGCCAAAATGATTGTGAAAATCTGCGAGAAATCCCATATGTATCTTCTCGATTATTTATAGAAAATGCGCTCAAACTTTTCAAAGAAAATGATATTCGATATGAAGAATTTGCATGGGATAGAGAATTTGAATTGCAAAGTTTAAATCTCTGCGCTCGGAGAATTGATGTTGGATCGTACGGAGGGTAGAGCTGTCATGAAAAATAGGGTTAACGAAATTATTTTAATTTCAAAAGAAAATGATTGGGAAAAATTTATTAAGAGTCAAATTATTAACAACACTAATTTTGAAATTGAAGAGAATTATCTCCCAAAAAATTATTTAGATAAATTATTTACTGAGTTACTGGATACTGAGTTGGCAGAGGGCTCTTATTATACTTTCAACTTGAATTCAAAAATATTTTCTAAGAGAAAAGTGTTGGATTTATCGCTTGTTACAAATGATGTTGATAAGTTTGGTGAGTTGAACAAAGTTTCAAAATTCGAATTTAGGACAAAAGAGTTTAATGAAATTGCGAAAGATCTAAAAGCCAATCATAGTTCTTTAGTTGACCCACTTGTAGGGATATTCAAAGGGCATTATAGAGGTATTGCGGATTCAATGCCTTTAATCGCCTTCGATGCAAAACTTGGCACTAGAAGCTTTGATGCATATGGTCGAGCAAATACTTATAAGAAAGCATATTTTACAGGTTTACTAGAGGGATTAGAGCGATTTCATTCTGTTGGTTCTATCCATACTCAAGCAATAATTGCTAGTGAAAAGGAATTAATAGATTCAGGTAAAGCTTTTGTGCCGTTCCAAAAGTTCTGTCATTATACATGGGAACATTACCGTTCCAGACATTTTGAACTTGGAATTTACTCACCAGAAAAACCAATTAGGTGGATTAATACGTATTCCGTAAAAGAAGAAAGGGAAATTCTAATTCCAGAACAAATAGCTTATTTTTCATCTGAACAAGTATTAATTGAGACAGATGAAGAGAAGTATATTTCTGAAACATCTAATGGTACAGCGGTAGGAAGTTGTTGGACCGAAGCGGCTATTGCTGGCATATTTGAATTGATTGAGAGAGATAGCTTTTTAGTCTATTGGTATACGAAATCATCCCCAATTAAAGTAACTAATTTGATGGAATGTCAGGATAAAGAGATCAAAATGATTCTGGGTTATATCAATATGATGGACTATGAACCTCATTTATTTGATATAACACTTGAATCAAACGTTCCCACTTATTGGCTTTTACTAGAATATAAAGGGGATGATCCCGATGCTCTTAGTTTCTATACAGCTGCCGGATCAAATTTAAATCCATACTCTGCTATTAAATCAGCGTTTGTAGAGGCAACAACTTCAATTAAAGTTTTCAAAGAGTATATGTATAAAAAGTATTCTATTGAAGAAATGGAAAAACTAAAAAGGGATTTTAATGAAGTGAAAAAGTTAGAAGATCATTTGTATTTGTACTCTTCAGAAACAATGAAACAGTATTTGGATTTTGCACTTAAAACGGGAAAGAATGAAGAACTTAAAAGTAATATGATGAAAAGACTTCCTGATGATAAGGAAATTTCACAATCTAAATTATTACATGATATAGTAAGCCGCATTACAGAGGATGAAAATGACATTTATATCACGGATTTAAGTACAAAGTTTTTAACTGATATCGGCTTATCATGTGTTAAAGTTCATATTCCAGAATATCAAAATATCGGGTTTGGTAGTCAATATCAAAATGTCAATCTTGAGAGGTTAATGAACGCTATAAAATTGAATAATCTGGATGGAAACTTAGATGATATTTATCAAGCACCACATCCTTTTCCATAACGTTGGAGGTAGATTATGAATAATATTGAATACGATTATTATAAAAGATATTCTGCATTAAGATATGATTTAGTGCATTTTACTCACGCTACTCCTTATGTGAAGAAACAATATTCTTTAAAAGGGGAATTTCTAAAGATTGAAGATTCATCTTTGTACAAATTAGTTTCAGGGATAGCAGAAGCAAGTTTAAAAATTAATCGATATGAAATTCTTTCAAGGTATCAAGACCATAATAATTCTCCTTCAACGAGGAACATGCACTCTTGCCAATTAATATTTATTATTGATAGTAAAATATTTTTCTATGATATGTACGAGGATAAATTCATTTTGCTTAGTTCAGAGAGTCAAAGTACCTTTTTAAAAAGTAAAATTTATATTATCGGATTTTCAGATATCTTAAATATCTCAAGATATTATGGAGAATTCTCTCTCTATTTAAGTATGTTAGATGCAGGGCATGTTTTAGGAAACATAAAAAATTTTTTAAGCTTTAATAAATTATCTTGGCAACAACACTTGTCTTTCAATTACTCAGTTGTTTTTAATAAGATTCTTAATATAGATGATTGCGTATATGGATCCTTTGTCATTGAATTAGAGAGGCCAAATGGTGAATTAAATTTGGGTCACTTTGAAAGAGGTATTGAGAGAAAACGGATAGCGGAAACAAAGTTTTTCAATGAAATCAAATGCTCAAAGCATATTACAGAAATTATTAGCAGTATAAACAATGGGGCGACTGACTTTCAATGTAAGCAGTACTATCCAATTGATTGCAACTTCCATTCTTCAGTTAACAGGAATTCTGCTCATAATATGGTAGGTAATTTCAATTTAAATTCAGATGTGATTTTAAACAAATTTGAAGTAGCTACTTGTCTTTCTAGATTAAATAAATTCAGGAATCTAATTAGCATGAACAAGATCAATTATTGTATTTTGGAACACCATCAAATAACTTTCCAAAATGGAGTCGTTTGGGACAAGGAAGTCGAATTTTCTAAGGTTCTTTATAATGATCATCAATTTTTTGATCTTAATACATTTAATAAAGTTGTTGTCTTTTACACAGAAGATAAAAATATAGTTCGGAAAGGTCTATTACCGATTCTTCTCTCAGCTGGAGAATTGATGCAAGGCTTTTGTCTATACGCTGCAGAAACAGGTAATGCTTTTCGACCAATGAAGAATCATCATGACTCATATTTAAAAAAGTTATTAGAGTTAAATGATGATTCAGAGATTAATTATATTGGAGTGCTTTGTAGCTCACCTATTCAACAAATAAAAATGACTACTTAGGGTAGAGCGATCTTAATAACACAATATGATGGGAGAGGTGAAAATCATGTGGCATTCATTCCATGTATATATTCATGATTACAAATTATTAGATGAATATTTACAAAGTGAATTTGAACATCTTATCTGTAATAATTTGCAAAGTGATATTGACTATTTTTTTATTAGATATTGGTTAGGTGGTCCTCATATCAGATTGAGAATCAAAGAAAATGTAGACTTTGATGCAAAGATCTTTTTAAAAATATTAAAAAAATCGGTGGATAATTTTTTGTCCTATAAAACGCCAGTACTAATTGATAGAGAAAAATTTTATACACCTGAAATGCTAAAAGGAGAGGGGATCACAGAGGTATTCTGGAAAGAACACGGTACTGTGGAATTGGATGAGTATAAACCAGAAATTCCACGATATGGTGGTGAAAGAGGGATATATTACGCTGAAAAGCTATTTGTACAAAGCTCTAAACTTGCACAAAAATTAAATAAGATGAGTTTTTCCAAAAGGTTATTTGCAGCAATCGATCTCCTATATTTCTCATTTGAAGTAAAAGATAAAACTGAAATGGCACAAAAATATTGTGATCTATGGGAGATATATCATAAAAATGAATCGAGCCTAAAAATGATTACCTCCTTAACTTCCAGAAGAGTTTCATATCTCAAAGAAAACCGAGATAAAGCATTTAAAATATATGAAGAATATATCGACTTATTGAAGAATAATCCGACTAAAATAATGTTTTCTCACATTCATATGACAAATAATCGAATTGGTGTTTACCCAGAATTAGAGTATTGCATTGCTAAAAGCATCCAATTAGCTTAAGGAGTTAAAAATGATGAGAAATAATATGAATTCGACAGTTTTATGGGATACAGAGGTTGACAGATCTTTATTAAGAAGAACATTTCATTCAAAAACAATATCTAGAAAAGATTACACCTCAGTACAAATAAAGAAGGTCAAAACAAAAAAAAAATGGGAGACGAAACCAGGGATTTTTCTTCATAAGAGAGCTCCTCAAAACGATATTGAAAAGCTATTGGTAAATAGAAGAACACGGAGATATCCATCAAATAGAGAAATAAATATACAAGATATCTCTGAGATATTACAATTTGCTGCTGGGATAACTGATGAGAAAAACAAATACTTTTCCTATCCCTCTCCGGGTGCTTTATATCCATGTACTCTTTTTCTTAGTATTAATTTAGCTGGTTTCAAAGAAAAAATTTATAGATATAACCCATATAAACACCAATTAGAAGAATATGCTGACGCATCAATAAGAAGTGCCGATTCAATTATCATTGACATCAATCTAAAGAAATTTCCTGTAAAGATTTTCTTTACAAGTGATTATCAGCTCTTAGAAGAGAAGTATGGGGAATTATCATATCGTTTATTAAATCAAGAAATAGGACATATCGCACAAAATATTTCGTTATATTCAGAATTTGTAGGGTTAAATACTACCTGTATTGGTGGATTTTATGAGGAAGAGTTTAAAAGATATATTCCTGAATACGACCTATTATATGCAATGGTGGTGGGCTAAATATGTATATGGTATTAGATTCTGAATATCGTTTATTCAAGGATTTTAATAAAATTTATATTGAACATATATTTAATAAGAAAATCATTGAATTATCCCTTAAAGAAAAAATTAATTTAGATTATTTTAAAAGAACATTGTATTTTGGTACAAATTTAAACTTTTTGAGTAACTCAAAAAAGAAAGAAGATCAATTAATCATTTATTTGTTAAAAAAAGAAAATCATATCTTCTTATTATCATCAGAAATAAAAGATATCAATCGCGAACTTAATTGTAGAAGTCTTTATATGATCTGTGACGAGGTAGGGACCTCCCGTGAAAAACTTTTAGATTTTAAAAACACTATGAGCAACACTGGCATTGATATTATCGGAGATAGTAGTGGTAGTCTATCTAGTTATTTGAAAGATAATGGATTCTTGGTTAATAAATCTAGAATCGTTGGTTATAACAAAATATTGATTGTAGAGAGAAGCTCAATAGTAGCACCAGTAAAAAGTCTTTTCAAAGATTACAATTGTATACTTCCATATTCTGTTGTCGACATGTCGATTGGTCCCTGTCTATTTAAGAATGATCAGAATCTTGATGATTATAATCTTTTAATTGAGGATAGTGAAACAAATAGAATTCCATCTCAAGCTAACTTAACATCCATGTACTCACTAATAATAAATACTGTTTTGTACTTAATAAATAATGTTCATCAGGAATTATACATCGATGCGGGTTTACCTATTAATAGAAAATTCAAATTTAGTCTACCCGACATGGGATTGAGGGCTTTCTCGCAAGATTAGGAGGTAAAAAATGAATGTAATAGAGATTAAGAATGTTTCAAGAGAAATAGAAGGTAGAAAAATACTGAAAGATATCAACCTAGATATAAAAAAGGGAGAAATAATAGCAATTTTAGGACATAATGGTGCAGGTAAAACTACATTAGTTAATACAGTTATGAAATTAGTTAGACATTCGGGGGCTATTGAATATTCCTTTAACGAAAAGGAGTTATATAAAAAAATAGCATATCAGATGCAGACTTCATCATATGAAGACGAGGCTAAAGTTCTGGAAGTGTGTCTTCTCTATAAACAAGTCCTTCAAAGCAAAATCGATATACAAGAATTATTACGAGAATTTGATTTAGATAAATTTCAGCATTCTTATATTAAAAATCTATCTGGTGGTCAAAAACAATCACTCTCAATTTTGCTCACATTAATAGGTGAACCAGAGGTGCTCATTTTTGATGAATTAACAACAGGTTTAGATTCACTTAAACGAAGAAATATTTGGGATACTATTAAGAAAATTAATAAGTACAGTGGTACTACGATTATTCTAACAAGCCATTTTCTTGACGAAGTTGAGTATTTAGCAGATAGAGTTGTAATTATGAATCAGGGGAAAATAGAACAAATTGGAACTGTTTTTGATATAGTGAATGTCCAATTTAAGGATACTAAAAAAATGGAATTTGAAACTGTGTTTCTAGAAAATCTGGAAATCATTTTTGAACGGAAAGTAAAAGTTTCTAATAATAAAGTTTCTTTTACGTATAGAAGTAACGAGGAAGAAGATATTTATAAAAAAGTGAAGAAGATAGCTGGAACTAATATTGTTATGAAAAACTTTTCATTCGAAGATGCCTTTTTGCAAATGTTAGGTTATAAATTGGTGAATGGAGGAGAGATACTAAATGACTAATTTATTAAATCTTTCACAGTTTCAAATCAAATTACTTTTTCGAAATTATAAAGGATTGATCTTGGGATTTTCTCTACCCATTATAATGTTTTTTATATTCGGTAATTTATTATCTGAATATTCTATTTACGATGGCATGCCATTAAATAATGCCTTAGTTCCAGCGTATATACCTATTATTATTATTAACGGAGTATTGGTCATTTTCGGACAGAATTTTCTAGTTTATAAAGAACAGGGTAATCTCTTGAAATATAGGCTTCTAGGAATTAGCGAAATTACTGTAGCTACCAGCATATATATTGCCACATTTATTTTCCAAGTATTAGCAGCGATAACTCTAATTATATTTGCGTATTTAACTAAAAATGTAGAATTTCCTTTTGAGAGTATACTGAAAATTTTGTTAGCCTTTGTGATTATTAATTTTTTTGAATTTGCTATTGTGTATTTTGTTACATCTTTTATTAATAAGAGCACTACTTATCAGAGCTTATCATTAATAATTTTTTATTTCCAAATTTTCTTAGGAGGTCTTACTTTTCCTCCAGAGATGTTCCCATCTTTTTTAAAGGAAGCTGTTTATATTTTTAATCCAATTATTTATGGGTTAGAAATGATGCGAAGTTTTTGGTTGCTAGATGGATCAATCTTGGACAATCTTAAAGAAATATCTGTACTAATTGGATGGGCAATATTCTTTATTACTTCCGGAATGATTGTAAATTATAGGAAGAAAATAACGTATAAAAGTAATAAATTGTTAATATTTCAAGGTGAATAAGTCAGGAATAATAGGACTTCAATCAAACTTCGTATTGTTGTTATTGATAAATATATGACATGAATTTAGTGAATGTAAAAAGCAAGAGTGCTACTAGAAACTGTTATTAATGTTAATGGCTGCTCAACATATAGCTCTAGCTCATGTTGTTCATCATAAATAAAAAAAGTGGAGGAAAAACTTATGAAAAAAGAAACACTTATGGAAGAATTATTCTCAGATATTGAGGACATGGACTTTGTAGAAATCAATGAAGCAACAGCACTACCAGAAACAGCGGCAACAAGCGGATCAATGATAAGTAATGGCTGCTCAACATGTGGCTCTAGCTCGTGTTGTTCATCATAAATAAACTATCAAAAACACTAGCTCAAAATTTAGGCTAGTGTTTTTCTTTTTGTCAAAAGAAGTTATTAAATATGAAGTAAAATAATCGAAAAGTTATAATTACTCATTGTAAATAATCACACTTTATACTTATCACCATTATGTTGAAGTGTTTACATTTCATCAAATACAGACTATAATAAACGGAAAAATGAGAATAGTTTCCATAAAAATATATTCCTTACATTGTTTTTGATTTGGATTCTTCTGGTTAAAGGTGAGTGAGAAAGTGAACACTATTTTTTCGGTTGAGTTTGTAGGACTGTTTTTACAATATTTTTTTATTTTTTTATGTGGTGGTTATTTAATAAGAGTAGCGAACAAAAAAATATACATATTAATTACCTTTATATCTGTATTTTTTATAAGTATGGTTTATTTTAAGCTAAATGTACTTGCTACTGGAGTTCTATGGGGAGTACTATCATTAATTTTAATAAGATATTCTAGAAAAATTGATCTTTCCTTTTTTGCATCATCAATGTCCATTCTATTATATATTTTATCGGATTACATAATTGTTTACCTATTAAGTTCTGTTGAATTAATGACAAATCTTGTTTTTCGTTTCATAGTTGGGACATTTCTCTATCTAGGTATTATTTATTTATTAAAAAAGATCATAGATAAATATACATATTATTTTAAAAGTACTAGTTTCCCTTTGATGATTTCCGCTGTCGCTTCTTCATTAACGGTGATAATTTATTTGGTGATAATTTCTATAGAGAGAGCTATAGAAAGCGGGATCTCTATGGAAAAGACAAATTCAGTGTTCATTGTTGCGTATGCCCTTGTTTCAGGTTTAGTTTGTTTAGCGATCATTTACGCAAAGAATAAAATGTATGTAGCAAGAGAAAAACAAAAAGAGTTGACATATCTCTTAGAATACTTAGATCAGATAGAGAGTAATTATAATGAAATGAGAAAATTCAAACATGATTATATGAATATCTTGATTTCAATTGAAAGCTTCTTAGAATCTAATGATATTCAAGGGTTAAAAAAGTATTATTATAATGAAATAAAATGGACATCACAAAACTTTGATCGAAACTCATTTAAATTGTCCCAATTAAGTAATTTACAAGTAAAAGAATTGAAAAGTTTATTGGCCAATAAATTAATGGTATCGCAAGAAAAAGGTATAGATACCGAAATCGAAATGAGAGAAAAAATAAAAAATATACCGGTTGACTCCGTTGTTTTAGTACGTTCCTTAGGGATTATCCTAGATAATGCCATTGAAGCTGCTGAGGAAATAAATAATGGAAATATCAGAGTTGCTATAGTAAAAGATAATCAAGTTATAAAAATAATAGTAGCAAATTCTTGTCATAAGGACATACCTAAACTTTTTTTATTGAAAAAAGAAGGTTTTTCTACAAAAGGAGAGAATCGTGGTTTGGGTTTAGGTAACCTAGATCAGTTATTGAGTAAAGCTAAAAACATAATTCTTGAAACTAAAATTGAAAGAGATGTATTTACTCAAATCCTTACTATTAATGGGGAGGTGAGAGTATGATAAAAGTATTTGTGTGTGAGGATAATGAAAAACAAAGAAATATTATATCTAATATAATTCAAAATTATTTAATAATGCAGGATTATGATATGAAGTTTGAACTTTCAACAGAAAATCCTAATGACATCATATCCTATTTGGAGCGTAATAAACTAAACAATGGCTTATATTTTCTAGATGTTGAGTTAAACTCAGAAATGAATGGAATTTCTTTGGGGGTAGCAATTAGGAAGTTAGATCCTTCTGCAAAAATAGTTTTTATAACAACTCATACAGAATTAACATATTTAACTTTCCTCTACAAAGTAGAAGCAATGGATTATATACCAAAAGATAATCAAAAAATTATGCAAAATAAAATTATTGAATGTATAGATGTTGTAATGGAGAGATACTTAAATTCAGGGGCTTTGATTGATGATAATATTGTAGTTAAAGCTGGTGAAACGAGTATAAGATTAAATGTAAATGAAATTTATTTTATTGAGTCTTCCTCTGTTCCACACAAGCTAGTTGTTCATCTGAACAATAGGACAATAGAGTATTATGGAAAGATAAAAGAAGCTGAAAATTTAAGCCCCAAGTTTTACAGATGTCATCAATCTTATGTTGTAAATATTGATAGTATTCAAGAGATAAATAAAAAAAATAGAACAATAACGATGAAAGACGGAGAAACGTGCTATGTTTCCACTCGATATTTAAAAGAATTACTTAGAAAGTTTGAATCTTCTATAAAAGAATAATAAAAAGTGCACTTAAATTTTCAAAAGTGCACTTTTTTATTTGTTTAGATAACACTTTTTACTTTAAATATATGTTTTAAGAAAATTTAATCATCATTAAATAATACGATGTAGAATCAGTTTAAAGAGAAGGGGGAGGCTAATGAGGAATCTATCGATGGAAGAAAAACTATCATGCTATTTAACAGATATTATCAATAAAAATATTCAATTAAGTAAAATGGAATTAGCAAAGATAAATTATGGCATAGCCACTCTTTTGATCAACCTAATAAAGGTGAGCTTAATTTATAGCGTATCTATTATGTTAGGTGTTGTAAGTGAAACCTTAGTTTGTCATTTGGTTTTTTGCATAATGAGAAGATATTGTTATGGGCTACATGCTAAGTCAAGTATTGTCTGTTCGATAATCGGAGTATTGTACTTTTCGATTGGTCCTTTTATTGTACTAAATTACTCGTTTAGTATTACTCGAGAGTTAGTAATATTACTCGGAATTATTTTTGAAATTATTATTTATTATAAAGTTCCAGCTTATACGAATAACAGCAGAGTTGGTGACTCAAAAGAGAAAAGAAAGAAAGCGTTGATTATTAACTTCCTTATAATTTGTGGAATACTAATGTTAAATGATGAACAATTAAGGCTTATTTCATTTATGGGGATTTTTTTATCAATACTTCTTACAATACCTATAAAAAAAGGAGATATGACTAATGTTTGAACTAAATGCTATCAAAGTAACAAAGGAAAAATTGTGTTTGTTTTTTGCTATACTTGCTATAAGTATTGGAGAGATGGCTATAAATAACTGTTGTCTTTTAGGGATCTATGAGCCTTCATTACCTGAAGAATTAAAAAAATAACGATTTATTCTGCTAACGGATAGTAAGTATCTAAAATATTTACTGAAGCGATTAGGAGGTAAAGAAAGCTGAAAAATAACAAGAAGAACCCATATTCTAATGAGAAAAGAAAAAAGAATAGAGATTTAAAGTTAAGTATTACATATGGTTTAATTAGTTTTCTAGTGATCATAACTAGTTGGACAGTTGTAATTGCGATAACTAATGGCGACATTGATATGTTACAGATTAATTTTGATAGATTACTTAAAAATATAAGCAGTTACACTTTGATGTCTTCTTTATTTGCTGGATTAATCATTAGTGGAGTATTTTATTTTTATATATTTCCAAGAAAAACACACAACTCAATAA
Source organism: Lysinibacillus sp. 1 U-2021 (assembly GCF_029916965.1). Taxonomy (NCBI): domain Bacteria; kingdom Bacillati; phylum Bacillota; class Bacilli; order Caryophanales; family Bacillaceae; genus Lysinibacillus; species Lysinibacillus sp. 1 U-2021. The sequence goes on along the minus strand of NZ_CP123966.1, from coordinate 1,109,825 downwards.
GTAAAAGGTAGATTTTGTAAGTATCATGAGAGATACCTATATGATAAGATTTTGATTAAAAATATAACTCCTGAAGCATTTTGCTAAAGGAGTTTTATACATTATAGATTTAGATTTTTTCAGTCTTAATCACAAGTTGCTTATAGTTTGTAAAACATTTTTGCCATTCTTTCATCGGAAACTCTTCATGTATAGTTCCGCTTAAAAAGTCTGTTAGTTGGTTTAGGCATATATGCCACCCTGCTAAATCCTTCGGTGTATGCTCTGTCAGCTCTTGAAGTGTCTCCACTACTACCAATAATGAACCATCGTCAGTAGAAGATAGTTCAAATCTCACCGTATCTGTTCCCCAATCAAATTCTAGTACTTCTTTCTCAGCATAATCTGTGATGGTTATTTCCTCAAAGGTACCTGTTCCATCATTCATATTAAAATGTATTTTCCCGTTCTTACGAAGATCAATGATTTCTAGATTACTCATCCACTTTTGTAGGCTTTCATTGTTAGTAAGCACTGCCCAAACGGCATCTACTGAATGTGTCAGTGTTCGTTTGAATGTTGCAACATGACGATTGGATTGTTTTTCAATAGTAGCTAACATAGACATCCTCCATCTTTATTGTTTTGACTTCATTATAGGTGTTCTTCATTAGCTGTCCAAGCAGAAGGTCATTCAACAATTATTATTTCTAAGAAGTCAATCTTAGGATAATATTGTTAAACAGGGGGAGTGAAGATGACACATCAACAAGCATTAGAACGTTATATACAAGCTACAAATACACATGATTTTAATGAAGTTAAGGCTATTTTGCATCCACAAGCGGTTTATTGGTTCTCCGATAAAACTTGCACAACTACAGATGAGATTGAGGCTTATTTCAAGCATGCATGGAATGTCATTAAAGAAGAGGTTTATTCAGCTACTGATGTAAAATGGTTAACCGTTGATGAAAAGACGGCTACCTGTCTTTATACATATCACTATGAAGGCTATCATAACGAAAAGTTTGTATCAGGTAGCGGTAGAGCGACAAATATTTTTACGTTAGTTAATGATGAATGGAAGATCATTCATGAGCATTTGAGTATTGGTCATTAAATTATTTTCAATGTAACCTGGACAAGCAACAATGTAATAATCAGCGTTAGTAGTATTTTGGCTATTTTTAATGGAATGTATGGGAGCACTAGGAGACCTAATTGGGAGCCTATAATGGAGCCAAGTGCCATAGCAATCGCATAGTGCCATTGAATAAAGCCAGTGTGATAAAACACAATAAATGCTCCTGTACAGCTCCCAAAGAGGAGTACTCGAGTGAGCTGTACAGCCTTTATGTAAGTATGATGAGTACGTAGATAGTGTAAGATGCTAAATGTCGAAGAGCCAGGGCCGAAACCACCATCATACATGGCGATGAAAAATGGTTGCCAAAAATGAGGTGCTTGATGTTCTAGCGAATCAGGAACTTCCGTCCACGCCTTATTTTTTAAAGTTACGACTAAAGCCAAAAGAAGTAGTACACAGGCCATATAGTTCATAGTTTGCTCAGACAGCGAAACCGCTAAAAGTGAGCCGCAAATCCCCCCAACAATAGCAAGAGCTATATATTTGATGATAGATGTGGGATGTAGCTCCTTCTGGTAGAGAAGATAGAATATACTGGTTAAAGCCGAAATGCCTGTCGAAAATTTGTTTGTGGCAATACTTGTTTGAATTGGGATACCGACAAGCATCATAGCAGGAAGCGTAATCAGTCCGCCGCCTCCCGCAAGTGTACCAATAAAAGCAGCAACTATTCCGATACATATGAGTGTTAAAGAAATGTTTGTATAGAAAAGTCCAACTAAGCTAAGTAGTACAAATAATAACAGCATGATCATTTTATTCATAAGCTTCTCCTTTCACTTTATTAGCTTTAGGGTAAATGGTGTTAATGTATAAATCTAATATATAATTTTTAGTGATTTATAAATTTAATTTATATTAATGGAGGCTGACAAATGAGGTTGCTTCAAACGGAGGAAGAGCTGAAGAAGTTAATAGCATCTGATAACTGGATGATGAGCATTTTATCCACAGTAGAAACCTTGCAACTCCCAGATTGGTGGGTATGTGCAGGAGTCATTCGCTCAAAGGTATGGGATTACCTTCACAATAAGGAGGAAAGAACACCAATTGCTGATATTGATGTGATATATTTTGATAAAGAAAATTTAGCAGAAGAAGTAGAGAAGCAGTATGAGCAAGAACTGAGAAAGTTATCTCCAAACGAGCCTTGGTCCGTGAAAAATCAAGCACGAATGCATGTCCTAAATGGTAGTAAACCATATCAGTCTGCTGTTGATGGAATCTCTCATTCCCCAGAAATCCCAACGGCAATTGGAGTAAAATTATCAGATGGGGTACTAGAGATTGCAGCACCGTACGGTATTCATCTTTTAGGAGCAGGCATAGTAGAGCCAACATTGTTTTACCTAGATAATAAGTATGCCTATGCGATTTATCGTCAAAGAATACAGCAAAAACAATGGCATTTATGTTGGCCAGAATTGAAAATTCATCTTCAATAAAAAAAGAAAGAGGGGGAACAATTGCAACAAGATAAAACCTATGTCATTAAACACTATATAAAATCTTTAGATTGGATAGATAATTTACGAGGGTTATCTGAGGCACAGTGGCGTATGCCCATTGAACCTGGGAAATGGTCGGTTGCAGAGGTAATTGGGCATCTTCCTCCATGGGACAAGTTTGTGCAAAATTACCGAATTCCTTTTCTCTTTACAGATGAGCGTCTGCCGAAAGGGCCAGATGTAGCACATTTGAATACGATGGCAGCTAAGAAAAGCCGTGAACAAACAATGGAGGAAACATTGAATGATTTTATTTCCACAAGGCGTCAATTATTGCAGGACATTCAGCAATGGACAGATGAGCAATGGCAACAGTCATTTAAAATTGGGCAGTCAGAAATGACTATAATCGACTATTTTGTAGGATTAATCAATCATGATTTACATCATTTTTCACAGATTCAGAATGTTATACATGTATAGGAGTTAGCAGATGGATATCAAGTATTTAATTGATTACTTTGCACATGCTTCTGTAAAATTTACAGATGTTTTTACTAAAAAAATGGAGCCAGGTGAAGTAGATGCTGGTAGAACAACAGCTCCAGAAAAGTGTGGTTTAGTAGTGCCACTTGCAGGGAGTGCGATCTTTAGCTTTAATGGAACCCCCTATATGATGGAGCCAGGAATGATTGCCCATGCTGGCCCCCAGATGCCGATAGAAGTGAGAGCGACTGGCCATAAAGGTTGGGAGTATGCAGTTGTTCATTACAGCCTACCTACAGAAGAAATAAATCTATATCCACTAGCCGAGCAACATTTTCTAATCAATACAGGCTTTAACACACAAATTATTAGCCATGTTCAGCAATTAGTAGAAAGCTATTCCTTTCCTGGTAATATGGCTGTATTCAAGTCTAAGACATTATTTATGAATTTGTTGGAAGACATCCTTGTAGCGGCAAAAATGCAGGTTTTAGATAGTGCCAGCGAATTAATGGAACAGGCATTACAGTATATACATGAAAATTATGCACAGCAAATCTCAGTATCAAATATCTCGATGGAATTGGGCATTGAGCGTCGTCGTTTTGCTTATTTATTTGAGCAGCATACAGGTATGAATCCAAGTACATATATAACAGAATACCGTATACGACGTGCGAAAGACTTACTAGAATATGGTGGAATACCTGTAGCTGAAATTGCAGAATGTGTTGGATATGTAGATTGTTTTTATTTTAGCAGAGTATTTAAAAAGTGTACGGGTTTATCTCCCTCAGCCTATCGCAAGTTAAAAATAGAGGAAGCCAGATATATATAAATGACTGTTTCTTATAAAAAAGAAGCAGTTTTTTTTATGCTTAAATCGGCAAAAGTCCATGTCATTTTCGAAATCGTCCATTCACAATCTATTTTCACTTTGTTAGGATAGTATCCGTAAATGATAATGAGTATCAATTATATATTGACTTATATATGAAAACGATTATCATTATCAATATGAGCTCGTTAGGGGAGAATATCTATGAATAAATATTTTAAAATGTGTGCACCAGCACTATTAGCATTATCACTGGCTGCATGTGGAACAGACAAAGCAGAGGAAGCAACATCAACAGCTAATACAGCAGAGACAAGTGCAACAGAATCACAGACAGAGCAAGCTAAATCAACGCAGACCATCACGTACTTAGGCGAGCAATATGAGCTACCAGCCGAAGTAAAGAACATTGTCGCTGCCAGTCTTGAATCAATGGAAGATGCGGCAATGCTTGGTATTAAGCCAGTAGGTGTTCTAGAAGTAGGTGGAAAAGTTCCTGCCTATCTAGCAACAGATTTTGAAGGAGCAACACTTGTAGGAAATAAAATGGAGCCAAATGCAGAAGCCATTCTTAATCTGGATCCTGATGTAATTGTGGGTACTTCGAAATTCCCTGAAGAAACGGCTGAAAAGCTCAACAAAATTCAAACAATGATTCCATACTCACATATTTCAACAAATTGGAAAGAAAATTTAACATTGCTTGCACAATTAGCTGGGAAGGAAGAGGATGCAAAGAAAATCATCTCTGACTATGAAGCCAAAGTTGCTGATGCCCAAGTAAAATCCAAGGAGCAATTAGCAGATAAGCAAGTATTAATCATCCGTGTTCGTGGTGGAGTGATGTACATCTATCCAGCAGGCGTTTATTTAAACCCTGTTCTATATGAAGATTTAGGAGCACCTGTACCAGAAGTTGTTACAACAGCTAAGGCACAAGCGGAACTATCACTTGAAACATTAGCACAAGTAAATCCAGATGTGATTTTCCTGCAATTCGAGGATTCAGAGAATAAGGATACGCCAAAAGCTTTAGAGGAGCTACAAAAGAATCCAATTTTCACTAGCTTAAAGGCAACACAAAATAATCAAGTTTTCGTCAACACAATTGAGCCATTAGCACAAGGTGGTACTGCTTGGTCTAAGGTGAAATTCTTAGATGCTGCGGCTGAAAAATTATTTAAATAGTATAAACAGGCTGGTAGTAGATTTGGTGATATCACCGGGCTATTACCAGCCTTTTGTAAGATGTGGTATTTTTCATTGCAGGCAGTTGTTAAGGGTATACACTTAAGTGATTGATATTGTGTACCGCAAAATGGATAAAGAAAAAGGTGTGAAAGTTGAAAAAAACAAACATAGTGTCGTTTTCAATATTAGCGATATCTCCTTTCCTTATTGCCCTTGTGGCACTAATTTCTGTTATGTATGGGACAAAAGATATTAGTGCCATTACAGTATGGCAGTCGATGACAGCATTTGATCCATCAGATGTCGATCATCAAATTATAAGAACAGGCCGTATTCCAAGAGTTGCCGCGGTATTACTAGTTGGAGCATTTTTAGCAGTTGCCGGTGCAGTCATGCAGGGGATTACACGAAACTATTTAGCCTCGCCTTCATTAATGGGTGTCAATGATGGCTCTGCATTTGTCATTACATTAGCCATTGTTTTTTTTCCAGGGCTACCAAACTATCAAATGATTTTATTATCGATGCTTGGTTCTGCATTGGGAGCTGGTATTGTCTTTGGTTTTGGCTCGTTAATCCGCAATGGCTTATCTCCAGTAAGGCTAGCCATAATTGGAACGGTCATTGGCACATTTTTAAGTAGTATTGCTACTGCTATTGCGATGTATTTCCAAGTATCACAAACCGTAAGTGCTTGGTATAACACAAAGGTACATATGGTAAATATGGATATGCTGATTCTTTCTATTCCATTTGGTTTAACTGGGTTGATCTTGGCTTTATTATCGGCAAAAGCGATTACCATTACTTCATTAGGTGAAGATATTGCCATGGGGCTAGGACAGAAAACAAAAGCAGTACGTATTATTAGCATGCTAGCTGTCGTATGTTTGACAGGGACAGCGGTTGCACTTGTAGGGAAAATCGCCTTTGTAGGGTTAGTCATACCACATATTACACGCTTCCTTGTTGGTGTTGATTATCGCTATATTATTCCTTGTGCAGCTGTCATTGGAGCCTTTTTCTTAGCGCTTTGTGATGTCCTGAGCCGCGTTGTCAATTATCCATTTGAAACGCCAATTGGTGTCTTAACCGCATTGGTCGGTGTACCATTCTTCTTATATTTAGTTCGTAAGCACGGAGGTGAAAAACGTGCATAAAAAAACCTCAAGTGTATTCTTTTTAACCATGCTGTTGCTTGTTTTAATGATTTTAGTTGCGAGCTATTTACATATTACAAATGGTGTTTTTGATATGTCTGTAATGGATGTCATCAAAACATTGCTGCGGATCGAGTCAAATTCAAAGTTTGATCTTGTTATATTTGAATTCCGTTTACCTCGGATTGTCATTGCTGGACTTGTCGGTATTGGCTTAGGTATGGCAGGAGTTGTATTACAGGGAATTACACGCAATGGACTAGCAGATCCAGGAATATTAGGGATTAATGCTGGAGCTGGTGCAGCAGTCGTACTATTCATGTACTTCTTTCAAGTAAAGCTAGTAAGTGCAGATATGAACAGCTGGATGTCAATTTTAATGATGCCACTATTCGGTTTTATCGGTGGAACAATTGCAGCTATCCTGATTTTTTCATTTGCTTTAAAAAATGGTCATCTGGATATGCAGCGATTAATCTTAACTGGTATAGCTATCAATAGTGGATTTGGAGCTTTGTCCTTGTTCCTATCCTTAAAAATGAGTGCACAAGATTTTGAATCAGCGGCTATTTGGATGGCAGGTTCAATTTATAATGCGAATTGGATCTTTGCGCTTACGATGCTACCTTGGCTTTTGATTTTAGGAATATATGTGCATAGAAAATCATATTTACTCGATTATTTTCAGCTTGAAGAGGATAGCATCACAAGTTTAGGAATAGCTGTTGAAAAGGAGAAAATGAAGCTGTTACTAGTCAGTGTAGGTCTTGTCAGTGCTTGTGTATCTGTATCAGGGAGTATTGGCTTCATAGGTTTAATGGCCCCACACATTGCCAAGCAGCTTGTTGGTATTCAGCACCGTTATGTTATGCCAGTGAGTGCTTTAATTGGTGCAGCTCTGTTAATCCTCGCTGATTTTATTGGTAAAACCGTTTTTGCACCATCCGAACTGGCTGTAGGTATTGTCGTTTCAATTATTGGGATTCCGTATTTCTTGTATTTACTGGTGAAATCTAAGGCATAGGAGGAAATGGCGTGCAAACTGCATTTAGAATGGAAAACTTGGCTTCAGGTTATGAGCAGGTACGTGTCTTTGAAGGATTAAATTTAACGATAGAAGAGGGCAAAGTGACAACAATCATCGGTCCGAATGGTTGTGGTAAATCTACACTCCTTAAAACGATAGGACGTATTTTAAAAAAACAACAAGGTACGGTATATTTGCAGGAGCAAAATATGCAAAATTTATCGACCAAAGATATTGCCAAGAAACTAGCAATATTATCTCAAACACCGATTGCCCCTGGTCAATTGAAAGTGGAGGAGTTAATTGCGTATGGTCGCTATCCACATCGCAACAATGTTAATCGTTTAACGAATAAGGATGAGGAAATGATTGAATGGGCTTTAACGGTTACTAATACGATGGAATATCGAAATAGGGAGCTTGCCCAGCTTTCAGGTGGTCAGCGTCAGCGTGTTTGGCTAGCTATGGCCTTAGCACAAGAAACAAATATCTTGCTATTGGATGAACCTACTACTTATTTAGATATGGCGCATCAGCTAGAGGTATTGGACATTGTTAAAAGTTTAAATGAGCAGCACAGCTGCACAGTAGTGATGGTTCTACATGATATTAACCACGCGGCCAGATATTCAGACCATCTTATTGCAATGCGTAAGGGTATTATTATGCAAACTGGCACGCCACAGGAAATTTTAAGTGCTGAGGTAATGCGTAAAGTATTTAATATTGATGCACGCATTATGGAAGATCCTGTAACCAATACACCTGTATGTTATGGCTATGAAATTTTGAAGGAGGATATCTAATGAATACAACTAAAGTAGACTACATTACACAACAAATGACTTCAAAATTGACAAATTATGCGTACACGATTAACATCTATGTGCCAGAGGAGGAAGCACCACAAGATGGCTTTCCAGTTTTGTATGTACTTGATGGCTCATCCTATTTTAACCTTGTAAAGGAAGCGGTGCGTCTACAAAGTCGTAATGCACCAAAAACAGGTATCCTTCCAGCTATTGTTATTGGAATTGGTCATGGCGACGATATGCGTGAAAGAAGATTTTATGATTTTACAGCACCTGCGGAGTCTTATATTTATCCAGCAAGATTTAAAGGAAAAGGTCATGAGAAGCTTGGAGGAGCAGTGGATTTTAGTGGCTTTATAGAAGAAGAGCTAAAGCCGATGATTGAGGCACAATATCCAGTAAATCAAGCACAGCAAGCTTTATTTGGTCATTCCCTAGGAGGTTACTTTGCACTGTGGGAACTATTTCACCACCAATCCAGCTTCCAGCGCTATCTAGCTATTAGCCCATCCATTTGGTGGAATGAGCATGAATTAGTGCAGTGTGCTTCAGTATTTCTGAACGAGCATCAAGACATGAATGAAACTTTGTTTTTGAGCGCTGGTGAACTTGAAACCTTTATGGTGGATGATGCGCGCCAAATGGCGACAGTATTAGAAAAAATAATGAATGTTGAATTTTATGAGGCTTTAAACGAAAATCATGCTTCGATCGTACCCACTGTTATGAGTAGAGCCATACGTTTTATGCATAAATCACATTAATAGTAGACCGCATTGTCTTTTGATAATGCGGTTTCTTTTTTATTTATTAATAAAATTAACGAATGATACGCATAATAAAGGAAATTTGGTCATCTGTCTGGGATAAATGGAGGCACTGTATGCAAAATAAAATTTTAAAAAACCCAGTATTTCTGATTTCTAGTGGTGTAATATTTCTTTTGGTCATTATTGGAGCAACGATACCAGAAAAATTTAAGAACGTAGCAAACAGCGTATTTCATATGACTACGGATTATTTCGGCTGGTTTTATTTATTGACAGTCTTTATTATCGTTCTTTTTTTATTCGGACTGGCAATTAGCAAATATGGCACTATTCGTTTAGGGACAGAAGATAGTCGACCTGAATTTAGCTTTCTAACATGGATTTCCATGCTTTTTTCCGCAGGACTTGGCGTAGGCTTGGTCTTTTGGGGAGTAGCTGAGCCAATGAGTCATTACTTTTCACCTCCATTCAGTGACACAAAGCCTCTATCAACGGATGCAGCCAGACTTGCGATGGGATATTCATTCTTTCATTGGGGATTAAGCCAGTGGTCTGTTTATGCCATATTGGGCCTTGTTATGGCCTTTGTACAATTCAATAAAAAAAGAAATATGCTCATCTCCACTGCTTTAGAGCCTGTCACTGGAACAAATCGAGTCGTTAAAGGAACGATCGATATTCTCGCAGTAATTGCTACCGTCATGGGGGTAGCAACGTCTATAGGGCTAGGCGTATTACAAACAAATGGAGGTTTGACATTTGTCTTTGGTTTGCCAGATACATTTATCTTGCAAGTGGCCATTATTCTTATCATGTTTATTGGCTATATGTTATCAGCCACAACAGGTCTACAAAAAGGGATGAAGATTCTGAGTAATGTCAATATGACTTTAGCAATCGTCTTACTCTTATTTGTTTTTATTACAGGCCCAACAATCTTTATACTTGAAACCTTTACATTAGCTATTGGTGATTATATTTCAAATTTTATTCAATATAGTTTAAGGATGCAGCCATATGTTGGTGGAACTTGGGTGAAGGATTGGACAATCTTTTACTGGGCATGGGCGATTGCTTGGTCACCATTTGTAGGCTCCTTTATAGCTCGTGTATCCAAAGGCAGGACTATACGAGAATTTATTATAGGTGTATTAATTATTCCGCCCCTCATTGCCTGCTTTTGGATCGCGACCTTTGGAGGAACTGCGATGTGGTTTGATTTACATCAAGATGCACAAATCGCTCAATCTGTTCATAATGATGTAACGGTTGCTCTTTTCCAGCTTTTTGAACACTTACCACTTTCAATGATTGCATCCACAATTGGAATACTTTTAATCATAATATTTTTAATTACCTCTGCTGATTCCGCCACCTTTATTATGGCAAGTATGACGACAAAAGGATCTTTAAATCCCACCATTTTATCAAAGTTTGTATGGGGTGTTTTGATGGCAGCTATTTCAGGTGTTTTATTGTATACAGGAGGTCTAGAAGCATTACAAACGGCCTCGTTAATCGCTGCATTACCCTTTACAGTGGTGTTACTTTTATTAATGATTTCTTATATTAAGATGATGAAGGAAGAGATTATTCCTCTTAAGAAAAAGGATATCCAACGTTTGAAAATAGCGAGAAAGCATATTGAAAAGGAAGCAAAAGTGAAAGACAAACATACTAAGTAGTAGGCCGTATTCGAAATAATACGGTTTCTTTTTGTTTTAACATGCACTATTATGAATAAAAAACGATAAGAGGTGCTTTAGGATTGAAATTGTTTTAGCACAAAGCAAGGATGCCCCAGTTATACATCAGGTGATGCTACAGGCGTTTCAAGAATATGAAAAAGCTACTCCACCATCCAGTGCACTAAGTGAAACGGTGGATTTTATTGAGCAGGCAATGCAGCAAAGTGAACAAGCGTTTATTGGCTATATCAATAAACAGTCAGTTGCCATGGTAAGGTTTACCCTCAGTACAAAGGGAATTTATTTTTTTAGACTTTCAGTGATCCCAGAAAGACAGGGACAAGGTTTAGCTAAAACACTAATTTCTTGGCTTGAACAATATGCACTATCGAAGGGAATAACAATTAGTCAGTGCAAAGTACGTATGAGTGTTCCACGTAATATTGAGTTATATCGTTCATTAGGTTATGTTGTAACGAAAGATGAAATGGTGAAGAATCGTAATGGTAACTCTCTAGTAATAGCAACAATGGAAAAGAGACTTTCCAATGAGGAGGAGTTTAATTGAGAAAAAAGGTCGGCTGCTTGCATGCTCATTATTCCAATATAGAATACATTGAGCAGGCCTTTCAAAGCGCAGAAGACATAGAGATACTCCATTTTGTAGACCCTGGCGTAATACAGCACGTGTCTAAAGGTAGTGATGGTTTAGCACGTAAAGTTAAGGAGCAAATTGAATGGATAATTAGTTGTGATGTGGATGCCATTTTAATAACGTGTACAAATTATATTGCTTTATTAGAGGATGAAACTTTGCTCGATTCCTCGATCCCTATTATCAAGATAGATGAGCCCTATTTTGAAAGTATATGTAAGCAACAGCCTCAATTTATTCTTTTTACAAATCCTGCAACTGTCGAAGGAACGATGGCAAGACTTCACCAATATGCTAAGCATCAAGGAGTATTAGTAGATGTAGAGGGAAAAATTATTGAGCATACATTTAATCTCATTATGCAGGGGAAAAAGGAAGCCTATGATGATGCTATTTTAAGGGCTTTACATACTTTGTCAGCTGAAGAAAAATCCATATCAGTTGCCCAGCTATCGATGGTGGATGCAGCGCAACGATTTGAAGATCACACGGCAATTACAATTCTCCATCCATTAAAGTCATTAGTTGATATTGTAAAGAGTAAGATAAAATGATAGTTTCATAATTTACAGAATTATCTGTAACAATCTGGTTAAAACAAACGTTTCATAAGAAAGGGGGATGTTATGAAACGAGTTGTATTTGTATGTATATTGCTATTATTTTTAGTGGGTTGTACAGACAAAGCAAATGTTACAATGCCAGAGGATCTACCTGATTTTGTGCAAGAAAGTGATATTGCATCAGTTGATTGGAATCAAAAGGCACAGGAATTTGGTGAAAGAGGCATTATTGGTAATGCTGATAAGTCGGGTGTCATTGGTGCAGATATGCCAAGTTTAAGCACACAAAAATGGATGTGGCATCTATGGGGAATAGATGAAGTACGAGATACAGAATTAACGGTTATTGGATACCATAGAGACTCTAAAGTCATACAACCGATTTTAGTGAATGGTTGGAGCATAGGTCTCGGAGGACCTGTTAATGGAGCAGATGCTCATACACCTTCTCATGTGAAAGTTCCTAAGCCTGGTGAATGGGCTATTCTACTGTATACAAATGAAAAATACTTTGATACGTTGATATACGATATCCAGGAATAATAGTAAACCCTTATTTTGTAATTATTTATACTTATAAAATAAGGGTTTTTGATGTTTGTATATGTATTGGGAAAGGAGGTGTATGGTGTGCGCGTGTAAGCTTGCATTGTGTATTGCTTTCATATTTCTGAAATGTACAAGATGCTGAAGACGCCATTTCAGAAAGTATATGTAAATACGAAAAGCTATTGAACATAGATAATTACAGTGCATGGTTGTAGCAAGAAAAATATTAAATTGGTAATATAAAAAATAAACGGAGGTCAGCAATATGAAAGATTTACGTTATCCCATTGGACAATTCCAATTTCCCAAAGAAATGAATTCACAGCAAGTACTAGAGTGGATTAATGAAATTCGTTTGTTACCAAAACAACTTGCAGAGGTATTAAGTGGTGCAAGCGAGCAAGACTTAGTAAAATCTTACCGTGAAAATGGCTGGACTGTGACACAGCTAGTCCATCATATTGCTGATAGTCATATGAATAGCTATATTCGTTTTAAGCTAGCGTTAACAGAGGATGTACCAACCATTAAGCCATACAATGAGGCAGAATGGGCACAGCTTCCAGATTCTGAAATGCCAGTAGCAATATCTTTTAATTTGATTGAAAGCTTACATGAACGTTGGGTTTATTTACTGTCAAGCTTATCGGAGGAACAATTACAAAGAGCCTTTAATCATCCTGATTCAGGCCTGACGACTCTTGAGCATGCAATTGGCCTTTATGCATGGCATGGCAAGCATCATTTGGCACATATTCAGAATGCTTTGGTTAAATAAATATGGATGTTTTATGAAAAAACAAGTGATTTCTGCTAATGAGGAAATCACTTGTTTTCATTTTTTATTTAAGTTTATTTTATACGATAGTAATACCAGCACTTGCGTTACCAGCAAGTGTAGCAGCAACTCCTGTAGTAGTCATAGAGAATACCATTAGTAAACGATCACCAGTACTCACAGGTACTGAAACGTTTGCATTACCACTTGCAATCGTACCTACTGCTAATGCTATTAGTGGTAAAGTTGGCAATAAATCAACAAATGCTGCAGTAGGGCTGAATACATTGCTTCCTTGAACTGCGCGGTAAATCTGTGCTCTGACAGTTGCTGTTCCAGTTAGAGTTAAAGCAGCCGTTGCTGAGATTGTAGCAGAAATAGATGTAATAGTACCTGGACGTGGAACCGTAAATGCTTCTGTAGCAGCAGAAGTTGTTAAATCAATATTAACGCCAGCAAGAGTAATCCCTGGAACTGCTGTACCAAAACCTACAAGACTTACAGTTGCAATTAAACCAGTAGCAGCAGCTACTAAGGCAACAGGAGTTATTCCTGATGAGAATGGGATAATAGAACCAGTAGCTACTGGTGGAGTAATACATGCAGCGTCAATTGCAACAAAAGGTCCCAGTGCAGTACACTCCCCGTTACCATGACCGTTACCTGAACAGCCACACATTGAGTTATTCAAACACATTTTTACACCCCCTTTCTTCATTATTCTATTCATTTCAGATTAGGGGTTAAGGGCAATTATCTATTTCACCTATAAATTCCATGAATTCTTAATGACAGCTCTTATTTGACACATAAAGAAATCCACTATGTATGTTTTGACATAGTGGATGTTTAAGATGTTAACTCCATCTTTTAAAGAAATCGAAAAATGAGTTTTTTCCCTTTTTATGTTCTTCCTCAATCGGCTTGTTTACAGATTCAAGTTGCATGATCTCTTCTTCAAAGGACGGATGAACCTCATAGGTTGCATCAGCATGATACACTTCAATATATTCTTCTGTTTCTAATGAAGGAGAATGATCTATAGCTGCAGGTTCTGCTACTGTTTCTGCAATGATTTGCTTGAGAGGCTCACTAGCTATTGCTTCAATGTCTTGACTAACAGGTTCGCTAGGTTGCTCCAAGAGAACTTGTTCTATCGATTCATTCGTTACAATGGGATTCTCAAGATTGTTATGTTCATTCTCAGTTTTTACAGCCTCCATAGGATTATTGAATGTTTCAGTTTTAGCGCTATTTTCATTAACTATAGAAGATTGTAAAGTATCATTCTCGATGTTTTCTTCTCTTGAAGCAGGCTGTACGGCAGATGGATCATAAACACTTACTGGAACTTCCTTTGCATCCATAGCATTTTTAAAATGGAAGGTGGATTCAACTGTCGTGTTTCTGTATAAACCATTGTATATTTGGCTGGGGTGCGTATTGATTGATTGGAAATATTGCTGATTAAAATGCCGTTCTTCAGGTTTAGTTTCCGGTAGACCATTCTGAGGAGAGGGACCCCCGATATTTACATTTGGTTGGTGGTTTTTGGCTTTACCTGCCACACTTTGTAGTAGTCTATAAGAAGGTTGTGCTGATGTAATTGTAGTTTGATCTACTGTCTGTGTCATTCTAGGTTGTCTAGGTAAAAGATTCGAATAAGTTTGTGCAGGCATGTCAATGGAGGGAGGTACGGTTTTTGTTTCATTTCCTTTAATTGGCAATAGCTTATTTAAAATTGATAAAATCTCTTGGTTCATTCCTTCAATGGTTTGATTCAAAGACTCAAGCTGTGTTGAAAGAACCTTGATTTGATCGTCGTATCCTTTTATATATGAATTTTGTTTAGTATCCAATGTCTCTGTAATCCCTTCTAAATGGGCCATCTGTGTTTTTAGTCCATCAAACTCCTGCTTCATATAAAGGAAATCTTCAATTGACTTCCCCATTTTTAACGAGGTTAATGATTCTCTATAAGATTCAATTTTTTGCTTTAAATTTTCAATTTCTTGAGTGGTATACAATTTTGACTCTTCCATTGTAGTTCACCCCTTTCAGTCCATTATTAGTTTATTAAAAATATTGACTTTCTGTTACAAATATAACGGTTCTTTCAACATTTTGATTCGTATCGTTAATGAGAGAAGTGTATGAAAACAAATCTTAATTGATTTTAATAAATATCCAATGTAACTATTTGTTAGCCCATGCACTTATAGCTGAAAAACATATGCTACAAACGAAAGATAAAAATTTTATGGAGGTGTCAAAAGGATGCAAGAGCATATGCCATCCCAGGCGCAGGAACTAATCTGTATAAATGTTGATAAGGTATACGACTGGATTGTAAAAGAAATGTCGTTTGATATTTCACCTACTGGACCAATTACATTCCCAGGTGTTACAGCAACTACTGACTTAACAGGTGCTATTGTTACTTGTCGAGTAATTCCAGCAACTACAAATCCAATTGTGATTCTGAACCGTGAGAATCGCCAGTTCTCTATTGATGGATCAACTGTTTGTCTGCAACATCTAAATGTTCAAAAGAACTTCATTCTAACAATTGTCGTTACTTTACCTAATGGTACTGTTTTCACAAGCAATAATATTCCAGTTTCTCGCTGTGAGCAAGTGACATTATGTGCACCTAAGGGAACAGACGTTGAAATATTATACACAGATTTAGATTGCTTCGTTTGTACAACTGGAACACTTAGTGTTGGAACAGGTGCTGCAGCAGGTACAATCACGTTCTCTGCGTTGACAATTACTGTTGCTGTTTGTCAAAGTATTCAATCTACATTCCCAGTTACTGTGGAATTTTTAGCAACTTTCTGCGAACCAAGAGCAGACTTACCATTCTCATGTCCAACTGCGGTTCGTCCACAACAATGCCCAGTTATTTTCCCAACTGTTGGTTAATTGTGATAACAAAAAGAAGAAAGTCATACTATGAAGAGAGGGTAATCCTCTCTTTTTTTAATGGAAATAACAAGGAGGTTTAAAGTGGCAGATCGTATTGAAGACAAGATACAGGCACTAAAAGAACAAACAAATGCCTATGTTCATGATATTAAAAGGTTGGTTGAGGAATTGGCAATTCCGAATAGGATTAACCTCATTAGTTATTTTACAACTGCATTTAATATTTCTTATGATCCTGAGCAAGAGAGTTTATGTTTAGGCTCCTATCATATTCGTAATATGGGTAGTGCAGCCGTCACGAACCCATCTTTGTGTATAACAATACCCAAGGAGTCACCGTTTTACTTTTCAGGGAGATATGTTCATGAAAATTTCACTCCAAATTTTAAAACACAGGGGCAGAGTCAGTGGGAGCGTTTTAATGACAAATCAAGCAAAGAGGAGTATTGGCTGAGACCAGTTGGTAAGTCAACAATCGAACCGAATGAAACCATTTCATTTACCAATTTTCAAATAAAATGGTCCCACAATTTATCATATTCAGGAACGATTATGGGTTTTACATATTGCGATCAGCTCACAGAAGGTGTTGTTGTTTTAAATCCAATTAATCTAAATGGAATGGGCCAAACACAGGAGGAAGACAATGGGTGACAACGAAAAACAAGAGTTTGGTAGTGTAATTCAACAATTAGTGAAGGAACAGTTAAGTCGTCGTAATGAACAAGATAATAGCTTTGCTTTTCTTGAAAAAAGTACATTACAGTTATTAATGGCCTATCTTGTTTCAGGTGAAAAGAGTCATGTTGAACAAATAGAGAATTCAAAGTTAGAAGAAAAATGGATGAAGCAGCTGGATGATTTACTAGAGGAAAGTAGAGAGCAGCTTGAAGAGGTGGTCGATTTACTAAAAAGATATTCAGGCTAGGGGGGTGTGATGATGGACAATGATATTGTGAAAAACAATGATCCAATACAGCTCCAACAAATGATTATTTTTTTAAGGGCCGAGTTAGCCAAGTACAAAAATGAAGTAAAAAGACTTAGAGATAGTGATTATTATGCTTTGGTTCTTCGACTTGAACGAGAAAATGTTCAATTAACAAGGCATAAAAAAGAACTTTCGATGGAGCTCCTAAAGCTGAAAAGAGACTTTGATAAAGAATTGCAAGCTTACGATGAAGAAATTCAGAAGAGAGAAGCGCAAAGAAAAAAGCAAATTGCATCCATTGAGGCATTATTAAAGGAATTGGCAGAATTGCGGGCTGAAAAAAAGTCATTGATGGACAAAATTCAAGCATCGAAGGAGGCTTCGATCGATTCAAATGAAAGGTCTATTATGGAAGGCATAGATAAAAAGTTAAGTGACTATACAACCATAGCAAGTAAACAAATGGAGAATATTTTAGAGACACTAGAAAAATACCATAGAGAGAAAGTAGAATCGGACAGCCTTCATCGACATTTACTAAGTGAGTTAGAGACGAAAAATCTAGATATTGAGCGATTATCCAATGAAATAGTTGCATTAAAGAAACAATCGAAGGATGGTAGCCCATCAATGACACAAGGAGTTAATATTGATGAACAAATAGATTTTAGATTACGCATGCTCGATGAATTAGATGAGAAATTGAATGAATTAGCGTTAGAAATCAATAGTGAGCAGCTTTAGCTATAAAATTTCATCATGACTGTTTCAAAGTGTACCCTTGAAACAGTCATTTTTTTGATTCGAATAAGAAGCTTTTAAGAAGGTTCAACCCCTCACAAAGAAGAGGAGGGTGCTCCAAAGCATCTCATCTTGACCCCCTATTCCAATATTACTTTGTTTCTCTATGCAGGGTTACGCGTTTCAGGCGAGGGGAGTACTTTTTAAGCTCCAATCTTTCGGGATTATTGCGTTTATTTTTAGTAGTAATATAGTTTTTATCACCTGTTTCAGTACAGGCTAATGTTACTTGTACACGCATTGAAGGACCTCCTTTTAAATAGTAATTATTACGATTTAAACAATATATTTCTCACTGGATATTGTCAAGTTTAATTTCACTAGTAATAAAAAGCTTTGCATTTTCCAAAATAATATGATTTAATTACAAATTGTAAATAGTAATGATTACGATTTGAGGAGTTGTAAGAATGACAAAGAAAATTCCTGTTACAGTATTGAGTGGATATTTAGGTTCTGGTAAGACAACAATGATGAATCATGTATTGCAAAACAAAAAGGATTTACGTGTCGCTGTTATTGTGAATGATATGAGTGAAATTAATATTGATGCGGAGCTTATCGCAAATGGTAGCGGTATATCACGTACAGAAGAGAAATTTGTGGAGCTATCGAATGGTTGTATTTGCTGTACATTACGAGAGGATCTATTGCAGGAGGTGGAACGTCTTTCGAAGCTAGGCAATATTGATTACATTTTGATTGAATCGACAGGGATTAGTGAGCCGATTCCAGTTGCACAAACATTTAGTTATTTAGACGAGGAGCTTGGCATTGATTTAACGAAGTTTTGTCGATTAGATACAATGGTTACTGTCGTAGATGCCCATCGTTTTTGGCATGATTTTCAGTCTGGGGAAAGCTTATTGGAGCGGAAGGAAGCTGTTGGTGAATTAGATGAGCGTGATGTTGCAGACCTTCTTATTGATCAAATTGAATTTTGTGATGTCCTTATTTTAAATAAGTGCGATTTAGTATCCGCAGAGGAGCTTGAGCGATTAGAACGTATTTTACGTGCATTACAGCCTGAGGCAAAAATTATACGTACAACAAATGGTGTTATTGATCCAGTTGAAATTTTAAATACGGGGCGCTTTGACTTTGAACGTGTCTCTGAATCGGCTGGTTGGTTAAAGGAGTTGGAGCTTGGTCATGAAAACCATACACCAGAGACTGAGGAGTACGGGATCTCTTCTTTTACCTATAAACGCAAAAGACCGTTTCATCCGATGCGCTTTGTTGAGTGGTGTGATCACATGCCAGATTCAATAGTACGAGCAAAGGGTATTATTTGGAGTGCAAGACATCAGGAAGTTGCGCTATTATTATCGCAAGCGGGGTCATCTGCAAAAATTGAACCAGTCTCTTATTGGGTAGCGGCACTTTCTCAAGCCCAGCAGCAGGATGTATTCCAGCAAAGCCCTGAAGTATTGGAAGATTGGGATGAAGAGTTCGGAGATCGAATGACACAACTTGTGATTATTGGCATTGATCTAGATCGAGAAGACATCACTAAACAGTTGGACAACTGTTTGTTAACAAATGAAGAGTTTCAGAACCCTTGGGAACGTCTACAAGATCCCTTTAACTGGGAATGGCAATAAAGAAGAAAAGAAGATTTCGGCTAAGACTCCGAAATCTTCTTTTGAAATACACGATTATAATTAGTAGCATCTCGTAATGCTTTTTCTTCTATAGGTATTCGGACAGAAAGCATTGTAATATTGAGTAATGTAAAACAAAATGCTGTAAAGTATGCCTGAAACATGAGTGGTAGCAAAAGGATTTCTAAACAAACTACCGCATAATTGGGATGGCGCATATATTCATATGGCCCTTTACGAACAACATGTGCGTCAGGTAAAATGAGGATCTTTGTATTCCAAAAAGTGCCTAAAGAACGAATACACCAGATTCTTAAAGCCTGCACAGCTAAAAATAATATAAAAAATAACGGAAATAAGGGCGAGATACCATTGTTGTTTGTGACGATTTCCACTATTAAAAACAGAAAAAAGCTAATATGCATGGCTACCATATAGGGGTAGTGTGAAGCACCTACTTCATAGGCTCCTTGAGAAAGCATCCACTTCTCATTGCGCTTGGCAATAACAACCTCTGTCAATCTTTGTAGAACGACAAGGATAAAAATAAAATAAAAGATCATGTTACTCCCTCCAGTTTAATAATACAGCTTCTGCACAAAAACCAGGGCCAAGAGCTACGAGCAAGCCTGTATCCTCCACTTGTCCTTCATTTAACATAAACTGCTCTAATACGTATAACACTGTCGGTGATGACATATTACCATGTCGTCTCAATATTTCCCGAGAAATGTCGGTTTTTTGGGGAGATAGATAAAGTGTATCTTCGTAAGCTTTTAATACCTTTTTTCCTCCAGGGTGCGCAATAAAATGACTCAATTGTTCGCTATACAGTCCTTGTTCCATTAAAAATTGCTCAATGAAAGGTCCGAGCCAATTGGTAATAATAGAAGGAATACTTTTTTGGAAAACGACATGAAGCCCGTTGTTTTTCACATCCCAACCCATTACATTTTCCGAATCTGGCATCCATTTAGAACCTGTAGCTAGAATATTAGGGGTTGGCCTTTTTGTTGCGATAGCTACTTCATCCCCACAAACAAGTATGCATGCTGCACCATCGGCAAAAAGGGAAGCACCAATTAAATTACTTTTAGAAAAATCATTTGGCTGAAAAGTAAGGCTACATAACTCGACACAAACGACAAGTACCTTTGCATGTGGATGGGCTTTACAAAAATCATAGGCTCTGCTTATACCAGCGGCTCCTCCTGCACAACCAAGACCCCATAGAGGAATGCGTTTAAGTCGATCTGAAAAGGGAAGCTTGTTCATAACACGTGCGTCAATGCTAGGTGTTGAAATTCCTGTACTGCTAACAAAAATGATGGCATCGATGTCCTCAGTAGGAATAGATGAGGATAAAAAAGCTGTATTAGCTAAACATGCTTGAATGACACTTACACTGTATTGTGTAGCTAACTCAATATATAAATTATTACGTTCTTCAAAGGAGTGATTCGTACGATGCCATTCAGCTGGCACACAAAAATGGCGTGTGTCGATGCCACCATTTTCAAAAACCTTTAAGTAGCGCTCTAGTTTTGGAATTTTTGCATAAAAAAGCTCTTTCGTTAGTTCCTCTGCGTTATCTTGCTGTAATGTGTAAGGTGGTTGATATGTGCTAATTGAAATGATTTTAGGCAATCCAACATCTCCTCGCATTTAATGGTTTTGTTCATTGTATGCGTGGAAGATTGGAATAAATGCTTATAATATTGTAATTGACAATTTCTGAAAATTTAGCTATATTGATAACAACTAAATGGAAAGTAGGTGATGTGACATGATGAATAGATCTGTAATTAGCGAACTGCAATCCGGTTTGTTCAATTTCACACGCCTAAAATATACAAAGTGACGCCGTGCCATAACTCGGGGTATTTGTGTATCTTTTAAACGTGCCTGTGAAACCTTGTAACTGCCGAATTGCAGCTACAAGGTTTTTTATTGTAGTTCCAAAAGGTGAATTGCGATAGGGCCTCTTGCGGATGACAACTATTTTCGCTGAGGCATCATACGTTTAGGAGGAAAATAAATTGAATTTAACAACATTAGGTTTTACAACATATTTTGAAGAGCAAATGATAGAAATGAAAAAACAGGCTAAATTAAAAAATTGTGTGCCTGCAAGGGTTACTTTAGAGCATAAGCATTCTTATCGGGTGTTAGCTGAAGAGGGAGAATGGCTTGCGACAATTGCTGGTCATTATGCGTATACATCTTTAGCGAGGGAGGACTATCCAGCAGTTGGTGATTGGGTGCTAGTGGAGAAAATGCCCGGAGAGGAACGAGCAATTATTCATCAGCTATTCCAACGAAAATCTGTATTTTCACGTAAAGTTGCAGGAACGGAAATTCAAGAACAGATTGTCGCATCAAATGTCGATATTGTGTTACTTGTTATGAGCTTGAACGCAGATTTTAATATTCGACGTTTGGAGAGATATTTAGTGGCTGCTTGGGATTCAGGGGCAAAGCCCATTATTGTCCTGACAAAAGCTGATTTATGCGAGGATGTTTCGAGCTTAGTACAAGAAGTGGAGTCTGTAGCCTTTGGTGTGGATATCTTTGTAACGAGTGCTCTATCGGGCGAAGGTCTAAAGGAAATTCAGACGCTATTCACAGAGGGGGTCACGGGGGCACTATTGGGGTCTTCTGGAGCAGGGAAATCCACATTAACAAATGCTTTATGTGGTGAGATACTAATGAAGGTAGCGGGTATACGTGAGGATGATGCCAAGGGACGACATACAACAACCCATCGAGAGCTAGTAGTATTGCCTGCTGGCGGCTGTCTAATTGATACGCCAGGGATGCGTGAGCTTCAATTGTGGGATCAAGGGGATAGTTTAGCTTCTAGCTTTCAAGATATTGAGGAACTAGCAACAGCTTGTCGTTATCGTGATTGTACACATCAAAAAGAGCCTTATTGTGCTGTCCAGCAAGCTATAGTAGATGGGGACTTGGACCAATATCGTCTACAAAGCTATTTTAAGCTGCAAAGAGAATTGGCTTATATGGAGCGCAAAACAAATACGCAAGCAAAACTTGAGGAGCAGCGCAAGTGGAAGCAAATAGCCAAGGGAATGAAAAAGGGGAAGAAATAATCAATAGGAGCACAGCCATGACAATTCAAAACATCAATCATTTATTGTTTTCAGTTTCTAATTTAGAGGAATCCATCACTTTTTATGAAAGAGTATTTGATGCCAAGTTGCTAGTAAAGGGGAACAGCACAGCCTATTTTGATGTAAATGGGCTGTGGCTAGCTCTTAATGTAGAAAAGGATATACCCCGTAATGACATCCATCATTCCTATACACACATTGCCTTCACAATCGCTGAGGATGACTTTGATAATATGTATGACAGATTGGTGCAGCTAAAGGTCAATATTTTAGCAGGTCGGCAAAGAGATGAAAAGGATAAAAAATCGATTTACTTTACAGATCCTGATGGTCATAAATTTGAATTTCATACAGGAACTTTGCAGGATCGTTTGAGTTTTTATAAGCAAGAAAAGCAGCATATGTTGTTTTTTGATAACTAATGAAGGAGAGATTTTATGAATAAAGCGTTTATTTTTGATATGGACGGAACATTATTTCAAACCAATCTTATTTTAGAGCCTGCGCTCGATGCAACATTTGATGTGCTGCGGACAAACGGCTTGTGGCAGGGAGAAACACCTATAGAAAAATATAGAGAAATAATGGGGGTTCCTTTACCTGTTGTGTGGGAAACATTATGTCCTATGCATGCTTTAGAGATACGAGAAGAGAGCAATGTATTATTCCATGTAAAGCTGATTGAGCAAATACGTGGACATAAAGGTGCTTTGTATCCAAACGCTGAACAAACCCTTGCAACATTGTCAGAGAATTATCCGTTATACATAGCGAGTAATGGACAGGTTGACTATTTACAGGCAATCGTCGAAACTTATCAGTTGGAGCGTTTTATAAAAGGAATTTATAGCATTCAAGCAATTGCAAGTGGGCATAAATCGGATCTGGTAAAAAGAGTTGTAGATGAAAATAAAATTGATTATGGAGCAGTGGTAGGAGATCGTTCTTCGGATATCCAAGCTGCACAGGACAATCAATTACTATCAATAGGTGTTCGCTTTGACTTTGCACAAGATAAGGAGTTAGAAAAAGCAGATATAGTAATTGATGATTTAACTGATTTGCTAAAGGTTACATTCGATTAACTCAAGAAAATGAATTAAAAAAAAGACGCTTTTATAACAGTCATTGCAATTCTTCACAAGAAGGCGTAAAATAATGCCAATCCTATAGAAAAAGCATTGAGAAGGAAAAGTAAATTGGATTAGCATTTTATAGAGAGCCTCTGTTGGTGGAAATGAGGTAAATGAACCCTTTTGAAAATGACCTTTGAGCTTCGTACCGAAAGCTTTTTAGCCAGTAGATTACGACGAGATGGGCACTCGTTACAACAGCAGCAGTATCTCTTTTTTGAGTGAAGACGTACTGATAGAGGCAAATAGTGTGAGCTATTTGTAAATATAGGTGGTAACACGGGTATACTCGTCCTAATCAGATTTGATTAGGGCGATTTTTTTTTACCATTTTTTCTGTGAGGGGAGCAATTTAGAATGACAATTGTTATTGGAGGCGCTTGGCCGTATGCAAATGGCTCTTTGCATTTAGGGCATGTTGCCGCATTATTACCAGGTGATATTTTGGCTAGATATTACCGACAAAAAGGTGAGCAGGTTTTATATGTATCGGGCAGTGATTGTAATGGTACACCCATTTCTATTCGTGCCGCCCAAGAAAATACAACGACAGAAGCTATAGCTAATCACTATCATGAGGAGTTTACTAGATGCTTTCATGATTTAGGATTTACCTATGATTTGTACACAAGAACGGATGCGGAGCACCACCATGAATCCGTTAAGGCCCTTTTCTTACAGCTACTGGCTAATAATTTCTTATACAAAAAGAAAATTGAACAGGCTTACTGTGAGACGGATAATCAATTTCTACCAGATCGATTTGTCGAAGGTCTTTGTCCAAATTGTGGAGCGAAAGCAAGGGGAGATCAATGTGATAACTGCTCAGAAATTTTAGACCCCTTGGATTTAATTGATAAGCGCTGCAAAATTTGTGGGAACGAACCTGTTATTCGGGAAACTGAGCACTTTTATTTTACCTTTAGTCAATTTCAAGGAAGGTTGGAGTCTTATTTAGCACAAGCAAAAGTCGAGAAACGTTGGCGTGACAATGCTTTAGGGTTAACGGAGCGATACTTGGCAGAGGGAGTTCCCGACCGAGCAGTAACAAGAGATTTACCGAATGGCATAGATGTTCCAGTGCCAGGTTTTGAAGGAAAAAAAATATATGTATGGATTGAAGCTGTAGCAGGGTACTTAACAGCAAGCTTAGAATGGGCAAAAGAGCATCAAATAGCTATTGAAGATTTATGGAATGAAGAGACCATTTCATACTATGTACATGGAAAGGATAATATTCCATTCCATACAGTTATTTGGCCAGCCATTTTAATGGGAATTGGATCCAAGGCATTACCTACTCATATCGTATCTAATGAGTATTTAACATTAGAAAAACGCAAATTATCTACTAGTCAGAATTGGGCTGTATGGGTTCCTTATATTTTAAGCCGTTATGATGCGGACTCTATTCGTTATTTCTTAACGATGAATGCGCCAGAAAATCGTGATACTGATTTTTCATGGCGGGAATTTATTTATAGCCATAATGGCGAACTACTCGGAGCCTATGGCAATTTTGTAAACCGTACATTGAAGTTTATTGAGAAATCATTTGCTTGTCAGGTGCCACAAGCGGAGGTGGATAGCGACATTCGAAAACAAACCGTACAATTGTTTAATGAAGCGGGTGTTCTTATCGAAGGTGGTCATTTCAAGCAGGCGTTAGAATCCATTTTTGAATATATTCGTGGTGCTAATCGTTATTTTGATGAACAACAGCCATGGCTACAGGTAAAAGAAAATGTAGAGGCAGGTAATCGTACATTAGCAACTTGTGTCTATATCATTGCGAATTTAGGACAGCTGCTGCATCCTTTCTTACCGTTTTCAGCAAAGAAAGTAAGAAATATGTTAGGTATAAATGAAATGATGTGGCATGAGCAGGTAGATCTCCCTAAAGTCATTCGAGAGGTGACACCATTATTTGAACGTCTTGATATTGAACGAATCGATGAGGAATATCAAAAACTAGTTAGGGATAGTCACTAGGATTGAAAAAGCAGTATGGCGCAAGAGCCATACTGCTTTGCTATTTCATTTAATTCATAACAGGTGTTAATTTTGTCACTACAATGCTATTGATGGCATTAATATAGGCTAATGCACTTGCCTTAAGAATATCTGTATCTGCTGCTTTTGCAATATACTTTTCGCCTTCATGCTCAATCGTAATTTTTACTTTACCTAAAGCCTCTTTGCCTCGTGAAACACTATTGATATTATATTCCACTAGTTTTACATCCATATTTGTAATTTCTGCAATGGCTGAATAGAGGGCATCAATTGGACCAGAGCCTACTGCACTAGCTTTAAATACTTCGCCGCCTTTTCGAACCTTAACACTTGCTGAAGGGAAGCTTGTATTGCTGACGACTTGTAGATCATCAAAATCAAAGAATTGCTCACTATAATGTGTAGCATTTTTATTATTGGCATCATGTTTTTCATAATAGCTTTCAACAATAACATATAAATCGTGATCATATACTTCTTTCTTCGCATCGGCTAGCTTTAAGAATCCTTCGAAAATACCTTCAAATTCCTCTGTTGAAAGATTAGTAAAACCTAATTTTTCAAGAGCATTTTTCACTGCATGGCGGCCAGATCGAGCTGTTAGTACTAGCTCCATATCATCAAGACCTACATCCTCAGGATGGACGATTTCATAAGCATCACGCGATTTTAACAAACCATCCTGGTGAATACCAGAAGAATGGGCAAATGCATTATCTCCTGTAATGGCTTTATTGACCTGTACATCTAAGCCCATAAAGCTAGAAACAAGACGTGAAGTATTCATAATTTCTTTTGTATTAATGCGTGTTTCTGCATTGTAGACGGAGCTACGAGTTTTAAGTGCCATGACAACTTCTTCTAATGCAGCATTACCTGCGCGTTCACCGATACCATTGATTGTACACTCTACCTTATCTGCACCATTTTTAATTGCAGCTAGCGTATTAGCCGTTGCCATGCCAAGATCATTGTGACAATGAACGCTTAAAAGAACGCTATCATCTAAGTTTTTCATACGGTCATTTAATTTAAAAATCATTTCGCCAAATTCCTCTGGCTCTGCAAAGCCAACCGTATCAGGAACGTTAATCATCGTTGCGCCAGCTCTCATAACAGCTTCAATTGTTTTCCAAAGATATTCAAAGTCAGAACGAGAGGCATCCTCTGTGGAATATTGAACTTGCGGCAATAATGTTTTAGCGTATTTCACAGCATCCACGCCAATTTGTAAAATTTGATCTTTTGACTTGCTGAATTTTTTCTCCACATGAATATCAGATGTGCCAAGTACCATGTGAATCATTGGGTTTTGAGCATATTTCACAGCGTTATAGACAGCATCGATGTCAGCCTTTACTGCACGTGCTAATGCTGTAATCATAATGTCGTTTGTATTGCCAACCTTTTCAGCTACAGCTTTGACGGCATCAAAATCACCTTGAGAGGAAGCGGGGAATCCAGCCTCAATAATATCGACACCTAATTTTTTCAGCTGCTGTGCGATCTCTACTTTTTCATAAAGATTTAGCTTTGCTCCAGGCACCTGTTCGCCATCACGTAAAGTTGTATCAAACACCCAAATTTTTCTTCCCATTTTCAAACACTCCTTTTTAGTGATTAGTATCTAAAATCTACACTTAGGCCAATAAGTCATTAAAAAATAAAAAAACCCGTCTCTATTTAAAAATAGAGACGAGTTTATGCTCGCGGTACCACTCTAATTGACCTTCTCTTTATAGAAAAAGTCCCCTTATCGACAGCTATCACTGTCTATCCTGTTAACGGGGGAAACCGACATCCCTTACTAAAAAGTTCAGGGAGTAGCTCATGGACGAGTTCAAAATGTGTGCCTACCGATTTACACCAACCATCGGCTCTCTACAAGTACACAAACACTTTTACTATTTCCAATCTTGGCCTGCAATGTGTTGTTGAAAGCAATATTACTTGGATATTAACTTCCTGTCAATAATATTCTAAAAATTTATTTAATTCTGTCTTAGGTAATGTCTATTTTATTAAAAATTTGATATTTGGTGAAGTGTGAAATGAAATGGTGAAGAATGTATTTATTTGGATAAAATGTAAGTGAGGTTAGCATACGATAGGTAGAAAAATCATGCTATTTTTCATTGTATGAAGAAACTGCTCGTTTTCTATAAACCTAAAGAAAACGAGCAGTTTTTTATTCTACCTTAAAACGAGAGACTTGCGTGTGAAGTTCTTCTGCCATATTTGAAAGTGTTGCTGCTGAAGCAGCTACTTCTTCGATAGTAGCTAATTGTTCCTCGGAAGCAGAAGCAACATTTTGTAAATTAGATGAGGACATCTGTGCAATAGTTGCAATTTCATCAAAGGAAGCATAGATTTGCTCTGCACTAGAGGACATCTCCTCTGACACTGTCGTTGCTTCTTGGATTTGCATGGATACTTGCTCAATCAGCTCAACAATCTTAGAGAAACCTTCTTCTGCTACCTTCACTACTTGCATACCAATTTGAACCTCTTGAGTTCCAGTATCCATCACCGTTACAGCACGGTTTGTATCCTGCTGTATTTCAGAAATCAAGGTAGCGATTTGCTCAGCGGATTTTTTTGATTGCTCTGCTAGCTTTTTCACTTCATCTGCTACGACTGCAAAGCCGCGTCCATGATCGCCTGCACGAGCCGCTTCAATGGCAGCATTAAGTGCTAATAAGTTTGTTTGTTCTGCAATATCAGTAATAATGCCAATGATATTGCCAATTTCAATAGAATGTCCGTCTAGATTTTTAACAACACTTGCTGACTCTAAAACAGCCGTGTTGATTGTTGTCATCTGAGAGATAACACGATGTAAAGAATCATTCCCTTTCTTAGCCTCTGAATTTGTTTCGATTGCCAGTTCAGAAACAGCCGCAGTAGTAGAAGCTAATTGTTGTATACCCTTTGTCATGTTTTTCATTGCTTCTGAGCTTTCAGTTGCGTTTTTCCCTTGAGCCTCTGAGCCACTAGCAACCTCTTGAATAGAAGAAGTGATTTGTTCTGTAGCCTGTATAGTTTGCTCTGCACTAGCTGTTAACTCAGCAGCAGAGCCACTTACTTGTACAGTATTTTGGCGAACATTCGTAATTAAATCCTTTAAATTTGTAGCCATTTGATTAAACGCAAGCGCTAAATCACCCACTTCATCACGATTCTTTATACGAATTTTTTCAGCTGTTAAGTCACCCTCAGCTATTTTTTTCGCAGCCTTAGCCATGCCGTTAATTGGACGAGACATTAGACTACCAACAACCATAGCAATTATCAGACTTATGACAACAGCAAAAACTCCAAGAAGCATCATTTGGAGCTTGATGTCTTGAATTTGATTGGATGTAGCAGCCATTTTACCTTCTACATATTCATTTTGATAATTAGAAAGGTTTTCAACACGTTCATCGAATTGTTTAATAATTAAGCGTCCTTGAGTACTATCCAATTTTTCGTACTTCTCTGTTTCGCCAGCAGCTTTTAACTCAAACATACGATCTGCAAATTCTTGCACATTTTGCTCACTTTTATTAATCGCTTCAAGCATCTTAATTGATTTTTCTGAATCTAAAGTAGCCATTAATTCTTCTGATTTTTGTTTGAATTCCTCGCGTGAGGCTTGATTACTTTGAAAGTTTTGTTTGTCTCCAAGTAGTAAGTAGCCTCGCATGCTGACAATTTCCTGTTTTGCAATCACCCGTAATTCCTGAATACTTATAGATTTAGTAGTTTGTTCCTCCAATAATGTACGATAGGTCTTATTTACAGAATCAAGCTGTTTTATATTTAAGCCGATTGTTGTAACGAGTACCAAAATAACTATAAAAAAACCGAGTAATAATTTCTTGTAGATAGTAAATCGCATAGTTGAAATATCCCTTCTCAGTAATTAGTAGAAATGTTACAAAATAATGAAATATGTATATATATCATTTATATCAGATTATATGAATTTTACAAAGTATTATGAGTATTTCTACAGTAATTAGTAGTTTGAAAATGGGTCTTAATTATATATGAAGTAATAAAAAAAGTAGATTTTATCGCTATAATGCTACTAATAATAGGGATAATTAATGGTGCATGTTGAATATTAAGTCAATTTTCATAAATTTTGAAACTTTAATAGTAGTCATAAC
Organism: Lysinibacillus sp. 1 U-2021; assembly: GCF_029916965.1. NCBI lineage: Bacteria > Bacillati > Bacillota > Bacilli > Caryophanales > Bacillaceae > Lysinibacillus > Lysinibacillus sp. 1 U-2021. The sequence goes on along the minus strand of NZ_CP123966.1, from coordinate 1,080,027 downwards.
GTAGAAGTAGTAGAGGAAAAGAACAGGGGTGGAGAAAATGTATAGGCCAATTTTAAAGTTACCTAAAACAAGATCAGAAAAGATATGGGACTATATTGGTGGTAGTATATTTATTTTATCCATCTTTTATATTATATTGGCATGGGGTAAGTTGCCTGATGAAATACCTGGTCATTTTAATGGATTAGGTGAGGTGGATCGTTGGGGCGCAAAAATAGAATTATTCATTCTTCCGTTCATCGGTTTATTTTTATGGATTGTTATGGGGCTGCTAGAAAAAGCACCTCATATGCATAATTATCCGACACGTTTGAATGAAAGTAATGTAAAAGCATTTTATTTGAATAGCAGAAAAATACTAAATCAAGTGAAAAACATCTGTCTCATTTTATTTGCCTTTATATCGTTTCAAATGGTTCGTATCGGTCTTGGTGAGGTAAATTCATTAGGAAGGTGGTTCCTACCCATTGTATTGATAGGAGTATTTATCCCAATTATTAAAGGGTTTATAACAAGCTACAAAATAAAATAGTGAGACTCAAACGCTTAGGATACCCTTAAGCGTTTTATTTTTGCGAAAAAATTTTTATAGTGTGTCACAAATGGCTGTTGATTTCAGTTATATAGGCGAGGAAGGGAAGAAATAAAAGATTTCTCCAAGTAACTCGATGACATTCAAGATAGAAATAAAATTTTCAAGATTTTTTATCTAGTGTCACAAACTTCTATTAATTTCAGTTATAGATTGGAAAGGGGGGACAACTTTGACTGCACTAAATCAATCAAAAGAGCGAGCTGATATAGATATTGAATCAATTGTGGAGCAAGTTCAATCAGGTGATACGCGTGCCTATGCAGAAATCATTTGTTGTTTTCAAAAGCAAATTTATATTTATTGTTACTATATGCTAGGAACTAAAGAGGAGGCGGAGGATGCTTCGCAAGATATTTTTATTAAGGGATTAGAAAATATTCATAAATTTTCTTATACAGTATCCTTATCAGCTTGGCTTTATAAAATCGCTCATCATCATTGTATTGATGTCATAAAAGCAAAAAATAAGGGCTATAAATTTTGGCTAAATCTGAAGCAGGAACAGGTGAAGCAGACACAGACACCAATGCCTGAATATGATGAAATGGTACATAGGCTACTGGAAAACTTACATGTAGATGAAAAAAGAATTTTACTGCTTCGTTCTATTGAAGAGTATAGCTTTGAAGAAATTGCTGCCATTATGGATTTGAAAGCAGCTACAGTAAGAAAAAAGTATGAACGATTACGGAAAAAATTGATGAAGGAAAATATGTTAGGAGGGGATATTTATGGACACTCGTTCAAAATTGGAGGATAAGGAGTTAACTCAGATAGAAAGATTTATTCGGGAAACACCTGTTGAAGTGGATATAGTAAATCGGACTATGGACAAATATGAAAGCAGCCGTGATACAAAGCAGTCTGAAAAATTTAAAGCTCGTAAGAACTTACGTCAAAGAATCATGATGATTACAGTCTCCGCAGCAATGATTGTTAGTTTGATTATTATTACAGGTTTAATTTCACCAACGATGGCTGCGGCGATGAAAGAAGTGCCTTTATTATCATCTGTTTTTAAATTTACAAGGGATCTTGGTCTACACGCCGCAGATGAAAAGGGACTCTCAACAAAATTGAATATAAGCGTTACGCATGAAGGCTTTACATTAAATGTAACAGAAGTAGTGTATGACGGTACACGTGTTGCAATTGGGATCGAACGCCATCATAAGGAAGATGAAAATGCCAAAGAAAGTTTATCAGAGCAAATCAGTAATATTGAATTTTTACTAAATGGTGAACCATTGAATCACACCAATTTTAGTAGTGTTTTTGGACAACCAAGTAAGGATAAGAATTCCGCCATTCTTGAATTTGCAGATTTGAAAAACCAAGGTGGAAGTCCTTTTCCAAAGCAATTTAATTTGACATTTTCTGCTACAATAAATGGGGTTTCTAAACCTTTTAAAATGGATATTCCAGTGAGTGATATTGGTAACTATGTAAACCTACAGCCTAATATAAGTAGAAAATACAAAAATAATCAGTTTACTATTGAACAAATTGTGCTAACTCCCATAACAACTAGTATTACAACAAGAATAGCCTTGCTTGATAAAACAACTTCTGTCGATTTCCGGGAAGGAATAAGTATCGAAGTTTATGATGAACAAGGGCATGAACTAAAACTAATTCATGGCAATGGTAGACGTGAGACAAATAAAGGAAATAGTGATTTCATCATGGATCTACGGGTACATCCATTTGAAACCGTACCGAAAGCTATTACAATGAAACCGTATATTCATCTTTATGACGATGAGGGATCATACCAACTGGATGAAAACGGAGACCCCAAGATTCAATACATTCCAGAGCTAGAAATAACAATACCAATTAACTCAAAAGAATAAAAAAGTAAAGAAAGTGAGGCAAAGCTCACTTTCTTTACTTTTTAGTACTTCAAACTATCCTCTTATATAAAAATAATAAGTACAAGTAGTGCTTGTACTACAGCGTTCCCCACATTGACAACTCTCTCTCCTTGCGCAATTGACCAATGATGACCATTCAATGCGATTCTAGAGTCAACATTTTGAATTAAATTCCAATAAATAATAACGTTATAAAAATAACGTGTTATGAATTTAATGGTAAATATCGTATATTTTACAATAGGTGTTTTATAATGAAATGTTGCAAAGTGAGTAATGCATAAAATACAGTTGATCTTTTATAGAAAGGAATAATGAAAGTATTAATAAAGTAAACTTTTTTATAACTCGTTTGGTTGTAGTTTTTGTTGCCTTTATTTAAAGTAGTTTGTAAGGCTACAAAGATTATTACGTCTTATGGATATTCCAATCGATGAAAAAGTTTTTCGTAAGCTTTACAATAAAGAAAATGTATTGTTAACAGAAATAAAGGAGAATAGAAGATGACGGTAACTTTAGTGAGACACGATATCAAATATGCCGAGGCTATGCATGCGTTGTCTTCTATGCCGCAGGTTCGTGATGCCCTTGGCTTACCTGCCGGCAAGGTAGAAGACACGATTCATTTTATTAAGCGTGAACGTATAGATGAAGAAGAAGGTAAAACCGTTCCTCGTGTGGTTTTAAATGAGGAGGGGCAAGTCATAGGTGTTACATCTCTGATGTTTATAGACCATCATAAAAAGAGCTGTCATATCGGCTCTTGGCTTGGCTATCAATTTTGGGGGAAGGGCTATAATCTTGAAGCAAAAACGGCTATTTTAGATATTGCGTTTTTTGAGTTGGGATTATCACGTGTTTTTGCAGGAGCCCGAAAGGTTAATATCCGTTCACAAAAAGCCCAAGAAAAGCTCCCTTTTGTTCGAGTAGGGGTGGAACAAGATTATCCTGAGGAGCATTTGTGGTTAGAAGTGAAGGAAAAGCAACCATGTGTGTTGAATGTTTTTGAACGAGAAGATTATGTCCGTTATCGAACATCCCTAGAAAAGGTAGAAGGAAACCGAGAAGCCTTTTTACCTCAGCTTTTATTAGCGGATGAGAGTGAGGTGGCGGTTCGGAAATATTTAGATAAGGGTACATTATATAAAATTAATTGTGGGGAACTGCTGGTGGGAGTGGCATTAGTCATTCCTCAAACTGATACTACAATTGAATTGAAGAATATTGCTATTGAAGCCAAGTATCAAGGTAAGGGAATAGGCAAAGAGATTTTGCGACAACTTACTGAAAAATGCCGTAAGGAAGGCTATCAGGTAGTATTGGTTGGAACAGCGAACTCAAGTATTGATAATATTGCTTTTTATCAAAAAGCAGGCTTTCGCATGGAGGCTATTGAAAAGGATTTCTTTAGTCATTACCCAGAACCAATTTATGAAAATGGTATTCGTGCATTGGATATGATTTTCTTTACAAAGCAATTATAGGCAATTTCATAAAAAAATACCCGTTCAACAAATGTTGAGCGGGTATTTTTATTTACCGAGCAGTAGAGCCATTAATTTTTCCTTAGAATGAAGGAAATCGTCCAAGGTGTATTGATCTAATACTTTCAAATAGGCTTGCAAAGCTTCATACAGTACACCCTTTAATTGACATTCTGGAGCTATTTTACATAGGTTATTTTCTTTATCGAAACATTCTACAAGATGAAAATCCTCTTCTGTATGACGAACAATTTCACCGATGGTAATGGTTTTTGGATCGATAGCAAGGCGAATTCCACCGCCGCGTCCACGAATTGTTTCAATGTAACCTAATAATCCAAGCTGGTGTGTCACCTTCATTAAATGGTTTTTCGATATATTATAAGCATCTGAGATCTCTTGAATAGTTGATAATTGACCATCTTCCTTTGCGCCTAAATAAATAAGCGTGCGCAGAGAGTAGTCCGTGTATAAAGTTAAGCGCATCCGAACACCCTACTTTCTATAATTCATAATAATTATAGCATTTTTACATTGAAGTATAATATCTTCAACCTATTTTTAAAGATGTATTTAGAATACATCAAATATGTCTATTTTGTTAAAGATGTATTTTATATATTGCTTTAAGAGAATGAAAGCGTTATATTGTAATCACGAAAGGATGGTAAGCGATATGTTAAAACAAGAAACAATTCAAATTATTAAAGCAACAGTACCTGTATTAGAAGTTCATGGTGTTGAAATCACAAAGACGTTTTACAAAAATATGTTTCAAGCTCATCCAGAATTACTAAATATTTTTAATCACACGAACCAAGAACAAGGCCGCCAGCAAACAGCATTAGCTAATACTGTTTACGCTGCAGCAGTTCATATTGAAAACTTAGAAGCGATTTTACCAGCAGTAATGCTTATTGCACATAAACACCGTAGTTTAGGGATTTTACCTGAACATTACCCAATCGTGGGTGAAAACTTATTAAAAGCGATTAAAGAAGTACTTGGTGATGCAGCAACTGATGACATTATTGGTGCATGGGCCGAGGCTTATGGCGTTATCGCAGATATTTTCATTCAAGTAGAAGAAGAGTTATATCAAAAAACTGAGAACAATGGTGGTTGGCGTCTATTTAAACCATTAAAAGTGGCAAAAAAAGTTGTAGAAAGTGACTTAGTAACTTCTATTTATTTTGTTAATGAAGATGGATCACCACTACCAACTTATGAACCAGGTCAATACATCTCTATTCGAGTGAAAGTGCCAGGAGAAGAGTATTTAATGAACCGTCAATATACACTTTCACAAGCGAGTGCAGAAGATGGCTATCGTATTTCGGTGAAACGTGAAAGTGACCATACGCCAAATGGTAAAGTGTCAAATTATATTCATGATCACTTACAAGCTGGAGATTTGGTAGATGTAAGTGCTCCAGCCGGATTATTTGTGTTAGAAGAAACGGCTGCACCAATTACATTTGTAAGTGGCGGTATCGGTGTAACACCTTTAAACAGTATGCTGCAATCTTTAAATGATAATGCAGTGAATGAAGTGAATTTTATCCAATGTGCTCGTAATGAGAAGGTTGTAGCATTCAGTGATGACATTCAAGAGAAAGTAAACGTATTACCGAATGCATCCTATACAGCTTTATACTCTGATGAAGACAAGCTTATTACAAAAGAATTGCTGGCTGAAAAAGTAGCTGATAATGCAGATGTATATGTATGTGGCCCTGTAGGCTTTATGGAAGCGGTTATTAAAAATTTACAGGAAATTGGCGTGAAAGATGAAAAAATTCACTATGAATTCTTTGGACCAGCCATGCAATTAGCTAAATAAAAAATAAACTCCCTGCTATGAGTAATAACTCGTAGCAGGGTTTTTTGTTGAAATAATAAGGAAGCAGATAGTTGAGGTTAAAGCAATAGGCAGAACATTGTGACTCGCAAGTGCAGCATTAAAAAAAGATTGAAGCTTTATATTGACAATATACCTATAGGGGTATAATATAAATCTCGTAAGGAAGTTGAAGCTATCGTTTGAAAGGGGGCAAAACAGAATGGCGTATGGTTCAAACACTGCAAATCGTGTGAAACGTATGGAAGGTCAAATGCGGGGTATTTTACGCATGATGGAAGAAGATCAAAGTTGTAAAGATGTGATTACACAGCTATCTGCCGTGCGTTCTGCTGTTGACCGGACGATCGGTGTCATTGTAAGTGAAAATTTATTAGATTGTGTATCGACTGCTGAAGGTAATGCTGAAAAAATGAATGCTGCTATCCAAGAGGCGATGGATTTGGTCGTGAAAAGTCGATAACTTGATATACCCATAATTGTATAAAAAGGAGGACTGATCATATGGAAATATGGATTATTATCGCGCTTGTGGCAGCCTTTTTCGTTTGGCGAATGAAGCCGGCGAAAGGCGTTCAATCAATTTCTACAACCCAATTAAAAGATATGCTGAATGATAAGGATAAGCTATTTATCGATGTACGCACGCCTGCTGAGTATAAAGGTCGGCATATCTCGCAATTTAAAAATGTTCCGCTTGGATCAAGCTTTGAAAATCTTCCGAAGGATAAAGAGATCATAGTTATTTGTCAGAGTGGCATGCGAAGTAGTCAGGCTTGTAAGCAACTGAAAAAGCAAGGCTTTGAGCGTGTTTCTAATGTTCGTGGTGGAATGAGTGCATACTAGGAGGAGAAAAAAATGAGGGAAATTACAGCCAGAGAAGTTCAGCAAACGATGGAGCAAGGAGAGAAGCTGAATCTTATTGATGTGCGAGAGGTAGATGAAGTAGAGGCTGGTCACATCCCAGGCGTTATTCATATCCCGCTAGGTTTATTAGAGTTTCGACTACATGAATTGAATAGGGGGGAGTCGTATATTATGGTTTGTCGATCAGGTGGACGAAGTGCTCGGGCTACTCAACTATTAGAAAGTCATGGTTTTAATGTAACTAACATGACTGGTGGTATGTTAGCTTGGGAGGGCAAAGTACAGTTATAGTTTTATATCTATATTTTTTTTGAATAAAATAATACCCTTACAGGTATATGGAGGTTATGGAAAGTATGAAGGCGGATTTTCAGCTAGATGCCAAGGGCCTTTCTTGCCCGATGCCGATTGTGAAAACCAAAAAAGCGATGGCTGATTTAGTAGATGGTCAAATTTTAGAAGTAGCTGCGACAGATAAAGGGTCAAAAGCTGATATTGCGGCATGGGCTGAAACTGTAGGTCATCAGTATATTGGTACTTTAGAAGATGATGGTGTACTGAAACACTATATTCGTAAATGTACAAACGACCAAATAGAAGAAATGACGTTTGATCAAACAATTGATTTAGAGCAAATCACAAGTTGTAAAGGATTAATTCTAGATGTACGTGAGGAAGCGGAATTCGCTTTTGGGCATATTGCGGGAGCAAAATCGATACCAATGGGCGAACTGGAGACACGACTTTCTGAGCTTGATAAAGAGCAGGAGATATATGTTATTTGTCGTACTGGAAAACGCAGTGACATGGCTGCGCAAAAGCTGGCTTCACGTGGTTTTACGAAAGTATTTAACGTCTTACCAGGTATGACATCCTGGTCAGGTGATTTAACAAAAAACATTTAAATTGGAGGAATTTTATTATGTCGAACAAAGTAGCAATCATTGCAAGTAACGGTGGTTTATTTGATGCGTATAAGGTATTTAATATCGCAACAGCTGCGGCAGCTTCTGAGAAAGAGGTAGCTATCTTCTTTACATTTGAAGGTTTGAACCTAATTCATAAGCAAGGTATGCATGCATTACCAATGCCAGCTGGAGCAGAACACTATGCTGAAGGGTTTACAAAAGCAAATGTGCCAGCTATTCCTCAATTAGTGGAAATGGCACAAGAATTAGGTGTGAAATTTATTGCTTGCCAAATGACGATGGATGTTATGAGTTTAACTACTGAAGATTTCATAGAGGGTATTGAAGTTGGAGGAGCCGTAACGTTCCTAGAATTCGCGAAAGACGCAGCACCGTCACTTACATTCTAGTGACCTACCTATAAAAGCGGAGAGGGCACCCCTCTCCGCTATAAAAAACATAAAAATAATACCGATGGGGGTAAAAGAGATGTCAATTCAAAAATGGAGCGCGTCACAAGTAGCTAAAAAGGTTATTCACAATGAAGAGTTGTTTATTTTAGATGTTCGTAATGCGGATGCATTCGAAGATTGGAAAATCGATGGACATCGTTTTGAGTACTTAAATATACCGTATTTTGAACTGTTAGATGGTATTGATAATATTTTACCGAATATCCCAACTGATAAAGATGTATTAGTCGTTTGTGCTAAAGAAGGATCGTCTTTAATGGTTGCTGAAATGTTAGCTGAGGCAGGTATTGAGGTTGCCTATTTAGCTGGAGGTATGAAATCCTGGAGTGAATATTTAGAGCCAATTAAAGTGGGTGATTTAACAGGCGGTGGTGAGCTTTATCAGTTTGTTCGCTTAGGAAAGGGCTGTCTGTCTTATATGGTCCTTTCTGAAGGTGAAGCAGCTATTATTGATGCTGTACGTTTTACAGATGTGTTTATAAATTTTGCAGAACATAAAAATGTCCAAATTAAACATGTTTTTGATACACACTTACATGCTGATCACATTTCAGGTGGGCGCCATATTGCAGAGATGACAGGCGCAACCTATTATTTGCCACCTAAGGACGCTGAGGAAGTTATGTTCCACTATACACCATTAGTTGATGGAACGACTGTTCAAATCGGTGCATCAAAAATAGATGTAGGAGCTATCTATTCTCCTGGTCATACGATAGGTTCTACTTCATTTGTGGTTGACAGCAAATATTTATTAACAGGAGATATTTTATTTATCGATTCAATCGGCCGTCCTGATTTAGCTGGCCTTGCTGATGACTGGGTTGGAGATTTACGAGACACGCTTTACAAGCGTTATCGAGAATTGTCTGATGAACTTATTGTCTTACCAGCACATTTTATGATTATTGATGAGCTGAATGAAGATGGGACGGTTGCTAGACGACTAGGGGATTTATTTGTACAAAACCATGGATTAAATATTCAAGATGAAGCAGAATTTAGACGTGTGGTAACAGATGAATTACCTCCACAACCAAATGCTTATCAGGAAATTCGTCAGGTGAATATGGGGAAAATTACACCTGCGTTAGATGAGCAAACAGAAATGGAAATTGGACCAAATCGCTGTGCAGTACGATAAAGCATGCTAAAGTGCAATGAGTATGCATGTATGCTGATTATATGTAAATTTCGTGAATTGAAGGCGCTCATCCTTCATGAAGATATAAAACAAGAAGAACCGGCAAAATCGCTTACAACCTTTGCCGAGTCGAAGGAGAATATGATGAAATCAAGTTTACAACTAGATGCAAAAGGCCTTTCTTGTCCAATGCCTATTGTGAAGACAAAAAAAGCAATGGATACCCTAAAGTCTGGGGAAGTTTTAGAAGTTCAGGTGACAGATAAAGGAGCTTTAGCGGATATTCCTGCTTGGGCAAAAGCAGGAGGTCATATCATTTTAGATCAATCTGAAGAGGCTGACGTTATTACATTTTTCATTCAGAAAGCATAGGGCTGATTGAGGGTTGTCTATTACAGTAGAACAACCCTTCTTTCCTTTTGTTGAATACAGCCAGAAAGAAGGAAAACTAAATGGATATTGCATGGATCTTAACCATTTTACTTATTGGTTTTCTCGGTTCATTTGTATCAGGGATGTTAGGTATTGGCGGTGCCATCATTAATTTCCCGATGCTACTATATATACCGCCATTACTAGGATTTGCGGCCTTTTCGGCACATGAGGTGTCAGGAATAAGTGCGATTCAGGTGCTTTTTGCTGCTCTTTCAGGTGTTTGGGTCTATCGTAAAGGTGGGTATTTAAATAAATCACTCATCATCTATATGGGGAGCGCCATATTAGCGGGAAGCTTTGTGGGTAGCTTCGGTTCAAAATTTTTATCTGAGTCTGGTATTAACATGGTCTATGGAATCCTTGCATTGATTGCAGCTGTGATGATGTTCATACCGAAAAAGCAAATTGATGATAAACCGATGCAGGCTGTTACATTTAATAAACCATTGTCGGCCCTATTAGCTTTCGTTGTTGGTATCGGTTCCGGGATAGTAGGGGCAGCTGGTGGATTTTTATTAGTACCAATCATGCTTGTGGTCTTAGGAATCCCTACTCGTATGACCATTGCGTCAAGCCTTGCTATTACGTTTATCTCCTCAATAGGAGGAACTATTGGTAAATTAATGACTGGGCAAGTGGAATATTATCCAGCGCTCATCTTGATTGTAGCTAGTCTAATAGCTGCTCCTCTAGGTGCGAGAATAGGGGGCAAGTTAAATACTAAATTCCTACAAATTATTTTAGCGGTTCTTATATTAGCAACAGCTATTAAAATTTGGATGGATATATTATAAGGGGGTATGGTAATGAAAATTGAAGTTTTCTCTGATTTTACATGTCCATTTTGTTATATTGGCAAGCGAGAACTGGAACGGGCGATTGGCATCGCAGGCTATACAGGATTAGTGGAAATAGAATATAAAGCATTTCAAATAGGCCCAGATATCCCGAAAGTGAATGCACCCTCTTTTTATGAGGCGCTGGCTAAAAAGTATGATGTCACGCTAGATGAAGTGAAAGATATGGTCGAGGGTATAGCTACGAGAGCAACGGAAGTTGGTTTGCATTATGATTTTGCTAAGATGAAAACAGCGCATACAGAAAAGGCTCATCGTTTAGCTAAATGGACGCAGCAATTTGGTAAAGCGACAGCTTATACGGAAGCACTAATGGCTGGTTATTTTAAAGATGGTGAAGATTTGAATAAAGATGAGTTCTTATTAAAAGTTATTGCGCAATTAGATTTGGATAGAGAAGTTGCAGCGGGAATATTAGCTTCAACTGATTTTAGTGAAGAGCTAGACAAGGATCGCTATGAAGCACAGCAACTTGGCGTGCAAAGTGTTCCGTTCTTTGTATTTGAAAATCGTTATGGTATTAAAGGGGCTGAGCCGAATGAAGTGTTTGTGCGAACTTTGCATCAAGCTGCAGAAATAGCTGGTATTCAGCCAACGATAATGATAAATGGTAATGGAGAATCGGTATGTGCTGATGGACAGTGTAAACTATAAAAGGCTTTAAAGGTGTCGAGTGCGTATGTGTACTTGACGCTTTTTTTTTCGAACAAATGAATACTGCAAGAGGTATTAAGTCTTGTTTTCTGTGTTATAGAACAAAATTAAATGTATAATTTATCCTTTTTTATCATCTAAATGGTTCTATTTTATGGTAGTGTGAGAAAAATCACATCCAATAAATTGTTATGTTGCTAAAATATAAGTGTGAATACAAAGGGGGGTATTATAGATGAAACCTATAGTAGCAGGAGTAGCAGGAACAGTACTGTTAGCAGGCGCCATTTTTGTTGGGACGTTTGTCAGTGACAAAATTACAGTTGATTCGAATGTGAGTGAGAAAGAAGCGACAGTGCAAGCACAAATACCAACAACAGCAGCTGCTCAGTCAGTGGTCTATGCTCCACCAAGTATTGAAGAAGTACCAGATGGTCCAATGAAAGAAGCAATATTAACGGGCTATGAACTTGTTAATAACACACATGTTGCGGCAGATGAATATGTGGGCAACCAATTATCTTGCACAAGCTGTCATGCTGGTGCTGGCTATGACGAGCAAGCCTCATCATTAGTAGGTGTAATGGCAAATTATCCACAGTATATTGGACGCTCAGGTGGTGTGGTTACAATAGAAGAACGGATTAATGGCTGTATGGTTCGTAGTATGAATGGTAAAAAATTCGAAATGAATAGTGATGAACTAGAGGCTATGGTGGCGTATTTCGCTTATATTTCTGAAGGTGTTCCGATTGGAGCAAAACGTGAATGGGCGGGCACAAGTGATATGAAGAATGTGCCGATTCCAAATGTTGCAGATGGTGAGGAGCTTTATGCACAGTCCTGTATAGCCTGTCATGCAGCTGATGGCGCAGGAACTGGTGCTAATACTGGCCCAGCTTTATGGGGAGATAATTCATTTAATGATGGCGCAGGCATGGCACGTATGTCAAAAATGGCTGGCTATATTCAAAATAATATGCCGATAGGTGCAGCGGGGACCTTAACAGATCAAGAAGCTGCAGATTTAGCTGCCTTTATTTTATCGCAAGATCGTCCAGAGTGGGCAAACCATGAAAAAGACTGGCCAAAAGGCGGACGTCCAAATGACATCATGACTAAGGAAAAACGTGAACAAGTTAAAAATGGTACGATTGACTGGGAAAAAGTTTTGTCTACAAACTAACGTAGAAAAGGGATGCTGATAATTGGCATCCCTTTTAATTTATTTAAAATTATAAGCAGTTACTATTTTGTCTCTGTTTGTTGTGATATCTGTAAAATATTCATATAAGCTAATCCCAAGGAATGACCCACTTACATTAAAGACGTTAGAAAAACCGCTATTTTGAAGGGCCATAACAGCATTATAGCTACGTTGACCAGATCGGCAATGCACATACACTGCTTGATCCTTCGGAATTTCATCCATTCTTTCCCGAAGTTCACTTAGAGGAATATTGTGTGCATTGATGAGGTGACCTGATTCAAATTCATTTTTTTCACGAACGTCTAAGAAAAAGGCTTGATTTTCAATGAGTTCCCTCACTTCATCAACTTTTACCTGCTTAAAGTGTCCGTGTAATAGATTTTGAGCTACAAGAGCTGCCAAATTAACGATATCACGGGCAGTGCTAAACATTGGGGAATAGGATAACTCTAGCTCCTTTAAATCTTCTAAAGTACCACCCATGGTGATGAGGGTAGCTATTACGTCAATCCTCTTATCTGCATTACCTTTGCCTATTGCTTGAGCCCCTAGTATTTTACCTGTGGGTGTTTCATAAACAAGCTTAAAGTGAAGTGGATGACTATTAGGCATTAGTCCTACTTTGTCGGGAGCTATCAAATAAACACTTTTTGCTTGAAAGCCATTTGCTAGGGCTGTTTTTTCGTTCAAACCTGTTGTTGCGCATACGAGATCGAAAATTTGTACGCTTGAAGATCCAATGACTCCTTTGTTGTGATGAGGGATGTTATACATATGATTAGCTGCTGCACGTGCTTGTCGTTGAGCGGGACCGGCTAAAGCAAGGCGCGTCTGTTTATGGGTAAGCTGATGGAATACTTCTATCGCATCTCCCACAGCATATATGGAAGGATCAGACGTCACGTAATTTGCATCAACTTGGATACCTCCGAGTTCACCAATTGTTAATCCGGCCTCTTTGGCTAAGCGGATTTCAGGTCGAACGCCAATTGCTAATACGACTGCTTGTGCCTTCAAGTGTTTGCCTGAGTTCAACGTCACATTATTTGGTGTAACCTTTGCAAGACCGTCATTGACAATAACTTGAATCCCTTTATCAGTCATTTCCTTGTGTAAGATTTGAGCCATATCATAATCAAAAGGGGCCATAATTTGTTGGCCGAATTCAACTAGAGATATATTATAGCCTGCTAGCTTCAAATTTTCCGCTACCTCTACACCAATGAAGCCTCCGCCGACCACGGCAATATCCTGTACATTATCTGCTTGTAGATACCAATTTAAACGGTCAATATCAGCCACGTTTCTAATAGTAAAGACGTGCTTAGATTGAATGCCCTCTAAGTCAGGGACGATAGGACTTGCTCCTGGGGATAAAATTAATGTATCGTAACTTTCCTCATAATCTCTATTCGTTTTTAAATCCTTAATGGTGATGGTTTTTTGCTCTCTGTTAATACGTACAACTTCCTGCTGAACACGAGCCTCTATATTGTATTTTGTTTGGAAGCCTTGAGGCGTCATTAAAATTAATTTGTCGCTATTTTCAACAATCCCGCTTAAATGGAAGGGGAGAGAACAATTAGAGAATGAAACATTCGGCCCCTTTTCAAATATAATAATTTCTGCCTTTTCATCTAGACGACGAAGACGAGCAGCTGTGGATGCACCACCTGCAACGCCGCCGACTACTAAAAATTTTTTACTCAAATGTAAACACTCCTTTTCTTAGTAAATACATGATGGGGTATTTGAAAGCTTATAAATAAAGATTTTGTTTCTATAAGTAAGTAGATTATGTAGTTTAAATACTACAAATAAATAATATACCCTAAAGGGTATATTATCAAGGTGCAAAATTAATAAATTTTCTGTGGTGTTCCTTCTTCAAGAAAGTTGGTGCACAAATTTGCTATACTAACGGTAGTAGGAAATGGAAATGGCACAGGGGGTGAAACTGTTGATCTTTTTGAAATTTTTAACCCAAATCCTCATAGTATCGGGTTTGATTTATATTGTGAGTGGACGATTAATTGGCTCGAATATCAATTTTGTACGAAGAGTGCTGTCAGTTGTTATTAGTGTGACATTAACCTCTTTTGTGTATTGGTATTCTTATCTGCGCCATACAGATTTTTTATCAGAAACGATGATGCAAACAGTAACCGAGGTAAGCACACTGATTTGGATCGGTAGTATGCTACTAATTTCGATGTTGCTTTATTTGGTATTTGAGCTTTTTGACCCGAGTGGTATTACAAATGGAGATCGCCGTCACGGCCAAAAATCTTTAATACTACGATTGCGTAGCTATTGGCGACAGCAGAAACGCCTGCGTCAGGTATTAAAAATTGCTGTTACAAACGGTGTCGTACAAACGATTAAATATGCGAGGCAACGAGAAAATGAAAAAGAGCTTGCAATTGCTTTGCGCGCAACGTTAGAACAATGTGGTGGGATTTTCATCAAATTTGGCCAGGTGCTTTCCACACGAAAAGAGCTTTTTTCACCTATTTTTATTGATGAATTAGAAAGACTTCAACACCGAGTAAGGCCTTTATCAGAGGAGCAGGTGAAACAAATTTTAGAGAGGTCTCTTCCGCAATCAATGGACGAAATATTTAGCCAATTTCAAATGGAACCCATTGCAGCAGCCTCTATTGGCCAGGTGCATAAAGCAAGGCTTAAAAATTATGAAGAGGTGGTAGTCAAGCTATTGCGTCCAGAAGTAAAGGGAATTATGCGCGATGACCTTGAAATTTTAGAGGAATTTGCTAATTGGCTATCCACAAAATCAACCTGGGCAGAATCATTGGGCTTTCGAGAGTTGGCTGGGGGATTTGCAGATGGGTTACGTGAGGAGATTCATTTAGATATTGAGGTACGTAATACGCTACAGGTGAAGAATGCTTTGGCGAAAAGCGATTACAAGGTTCGCATTCCTAAAATTTTTACGCCTTACAGTAATGAAAATGTTATTGTGATGGAGTATATTCGTGGACAAAGTGTGGCAGATGGGGCATCTGAATTTAATCGCTTGTCTATTGATCGTAGGCAGTTTGCAAGAACCGTACTCTATTCATTTTTTGAGCAGATGCTATTCTCTGGTATTTTTCATGCAGACCCGCATCCAGGAAATATCCACATAGATGAAACAGATGGCACACCAGTCTTGCTTGACTTTGGCGCAGTAGGACGTTTAGGTGCAACACAGCAAGAAGGCTTAAAGTTATTTCTGATGGGCATTCAACTAAATGATTCAAGTGTTTTATATGATGGTTTAACATTATTGGTGGAAAATGCTGATCATGCAGAACGTGCGAAAATGGAGCAGGCAATCGACCAAATATTACTGAAAATTTCCTATGTTGACCGTATACCAACTGAAGAATTAATTCACGCGCTATTTACAGTGGTAAGAGATTTTGGACTTGCATTTTATCCAGCAGTAGGATTAGCTCTCCGTTCCTTAGTGACGTTAGATGGCACATTACGGGTAATAGATCCACGTTTTGATATCTTTACTGAGGCAAAGGATTTTTCTGCTACATATATGCGTGCCTCTTTCCTTAAGCCTTTTAAAGAACCGATGGCAACTAAGGAGCGGCTGCAAGAAGAATTATCTATGCTAATACCGACTTTACGTAAAATGCCTAGAAGAGTCGATCAGCTCATTCAGCGAGTTGAGAGCGGAAAAATCATTTTACATCATGATGTCTTTTCGGATGAACATAATTCACGTTTTATTACACATTTGTTTTCTCAATTTGTTTTGCTGCTGGTGGGTATAACTTTTGGTATTATATCTGTCGCTCTTTTAGCTATTTCACAATTTATCCACGATTCTTATGCGGTCTATTTGAACACAGCGGCATATTTAGGTTTATTTTTATGTGCTATTTTGTTAGTGAGATTATCTATACAAGCCTTAAGGTCGATGAAGCAATAGGTAGGGAATTTTTTCCCTACCTTTTTTCTTTGGCACCTAGAAATATTACAAAAACATTACAAAAGATCTGTTAGGTCTAATGTCGAATTAGCTAATAGTTTCTTTGTGTAGAAGAAAAATGTGTTTTGTAGAATAATGTAGTTTAAGTGCGAATGTTACAGAATTATTTCGAGTTTTACTAATGTATTAAATAGACATGAAATAGTATAAAAGTTATGTAGAAAATGCTAAACTTTAAAAGGCTAAAATAAATATAAGAACATTTGATTAAAATAGAAATCGTTCAAGTGATTACATAGAATATCGAGAGCGAAATTGATAGATGAAGGGAAATGAAGGTAACGTGGCTAAGCGTAACAAATGGCGTAAGTCGATGGTGCTAGCATTAGCACTAGCTGGCGGCTTATTATTTAATACAATTCAACCAACAGAAGTACATGCCGAAGAAACTTCTCAACAAATGATTGAGAAAAAGGCTGAAATAGATGCACAAATTAAAAAATTACAAGAAGAACTAACGAAACTACAACAAGAGATCGACGCAAAAGTAAAGGTATTTAAACAAGTACAAGCAGATATTAAAGAAGTGGATGCTAGTATTGTTGAAACACAAAAACGTATCGAGCAACGTTCAAAAATTTTAAGTGAGCGTATGGCTGCATACCAAGCACAGGACAACACTGTAGGTGTTTATTTAAATGTAGTGCTTGAGGCAAAAAGCTTTGCAGATTTAATGGATCGTGTCGTAGCGGTAAAAACATTAATGGATGCTGACCAAGAATTAGTAGATCAACAGGAAGCAGATAAAGCAAGCTTAGAGCAACAAAAAGCTACATTAGATGAAAAACAAAAGGAACTTCAAAAACAATTCCAAGAGCTTCAGCAAAAAGAAAGCGAAATGGAAGTGAAGAAAGCTGAGAACGAAGCGAAATCACTTGCATTAAAAGCTGAAATTGCAACGAAACAAGAAGAAGAACGTTTAGAAGCTGAGCGTAAAGCAGCTGAAGAAGAGGCAGCTCGTTTACGTGCACTTCAAGCAGCTACACCAGTTATACAAGCAACTCAAAATAATGGTGGAGGCGAACCACAAAAAATTATTGTTGGGTCAGGAGCTGGCACTGTTTCTTCAGGAGATGCCATTTCTACAGCTAAACAATTCCTAGGACGCCCTTATGTTTGGGGTGGTAGCAACCCATCGACAGGCTTTGACTGTTCAGGTCTTGTACAATGGTCATATAAGCAAGCGGGTGTTTCTTTACCTCGTACAGCATCACAACAATATTTAGCAACACAACGCATTTCAGCAGGTGAAGCACGCGTTGGGGACTTAGTGTTCTTCAGCTATGGTTCAGGGGTAGCACACGTAGGTATTTATTTAGGTAATAACACAATGATCGACGCTCAAAACAATGGTGTCGTAATTGAATCACTTGATTGGTGGAATCAATACTTAGTAGGCTTTGGACGTATTCAATAGGCCTCACTATTATATAGACGGTTGAGATAAGAAAAAGGTCATCTTTGTAGAGAAAAATATACAAAGATGACCTTTTTTGTTTTTGGAATGCTATTCTTTCAAAGAAACAAGACGACAACTTCTATTCTTGAAAAGAGATTTTCCTGCATACTAGATGGATATTAAATTTTAAAATTTACTTTGATGACACCTGTCTCTTTCAACGCTATAAAGAAAATAATAACGAATGGGCCGACAAGTAAACCGATAATACCAAATAACTGTAGACCTATGAACATGGAAATTAATGTTGGTAAAGTGGATAAACCGATATGGTCTCCCATTAATTTAGGCTCGACTACTCGACGAATAATAAGTAAAATAGCAGCTAAGATGAATAATTTTACAGCTATAGAGGTGTTTCCCATCAATAGGTGATAAAGTCCCCATGGGGCTAGAATAATGATAGAGCCTAGGAATGGTACAATATCTATTAACCAGATAATAATCGTCATTGTTACTGCGTATTTCGGTTGGATTAATAGCAGTCCAATGAGTGTGACGCCTCCAATAATAAAGCTTACAAATAAGTGAGCCTTCATATAGCCAAGTGTTGCATCTTTTAAGCGATTTAAAATAATTTTTATCTTCTTTGCTGTATTGGGCTTTAAATATTTATAAGTGATTTGCTTTAACTTAGGCAAATCAAGCATAAATAGGAATAGCGCAATCATATAAACGAGAAGACTGATGAATAGGCTGGGTATCTCTGAAAAGAAGGCAGAAACTTTGCTATAATTAAAGAAGCTTAAAAAGGATTCTTCAACTTTCTTTATGAAATCCATTGTGGTTTTTTGAAGCGAAGCACTTACTTCAGGTGGAAAGTCTTCTGTATATTTAGAAATATTTTCTTGCATATGAAGCCACATATCTGATAGCTTGGAAATATAATAGGGAGCTTGCTTAGACAGTAAAATTATTTGTGTCATTATTTGGGTAATGGACAGATAACAAATAATAGATATAACTATTACACTCACTATGTAAATAAAAGCAACTGCTATTTTCCGTGACATTTTCCATTTCCGTTTAACGAACATGACAAGTGGTTCTAAGAAAAATGCACTAATCCCAGCAAGGATTAAAGGCATGGACACTGGGATAACAAAATACGCAGCTAGAAGTAGGAATATAATCACAATCAACCGAAAAATCAATTTCCTAGCATTAAATTTATTCATAAACTCACCTTCTTTGCGAAAAAAATTAAGTTAAGTGTACCATAAATCAAATTTTATTACGTTCTGAATCAATAAAGGTAGGGATGAATTATGGAAAAAGAGATTTTGCAACTTTTTAGTAATTTAACAGAGCATGATCGCGATATTCAATATGAATCTTACGAGGAATTAATGAAAATTATGCAGGAACCTGTAGATTGGACATATGCAGTTTGGGAACAGCTAGTAAAAGCACTTACATACAATAATGGTTATTCTCGTGCACGTGCTGCACAAATTTTATGCGCTTTAGCTGCAAAAAGTGATCCAGAAGAAAGGGTCTTGGAGGATTTTTTAAAGATTTGGGCTGTGACTTACGATGAGCAATCTGCTACAGCAAGGCATGCATTACAAGCAATTTGGAAAATTGGACAAGCGGGTCCAGTACAAAGAGATTTGGTTGTATCGTATCTAGCTAAAAGATTTCAAACATGTATAGATGAAAAACAGCCATCTCTTATTCGTCAGGATATTATTATGTCATTTAAAAAGCTATATGATCAAACAAATGACTCGAAATTATTAGATATTGCCCATCGTTTAATTAATGAAGAACAAGATGCTAAATATAAAAAGAAGTATAAGTCAGCCATCCGTTCAAAGTAGCGAGGTGGTGTTTTTTTGTGCAAATTCTTTGATGAGCGGTAGAATAGTCAACTATAATAAATGAAAAAAGGGGATTATGGCATGAGCATTTATAATTATCTAGTTCGGAAGCCTAATGGCGAAATTTTATCGATGGAAACATATCGTGGAAAAACAATGTTAATTGTTAACACGGCAAACCAATGCCGATTTACATATCAATTTGAAGACTTACAGAAAATGTATGATAAATATGGAAAAGAGAATTTTGTAGTTCTTGGATTCCCTTGTGATCAATTTGGCCATCAAAATCCTGAAGATGGGGAGGAAACTAAGCATCTCTGCAAGGTAAACTATGGGGTCACATTCCCGATTTTTGAGCTTGTACAGGTAAATGGAGAGGCTACCCATCCACTCTTTAATTATTTAAAGCATGAAGTGGATTACCGAGAGTTTGGGAAGGCAAGTATGCAGGAGAAAATGTTGGCAGAAGCAATTGTTCAACTTGCCCCAAGCTTTTTAGATGGTCGTAATATTCGCTGGAACTTTACAAAATTTCTAGTAGATGCTAATGGTAAGACCGTCTCACGCTTTGAACCAACAGATTCACAGCTCGATATTGAAAAAGCAATTGAAACACTATTATAGTAAATTTCTTAATAATGTAAAAATTTGTTAGGGTTTTCTCTTCAAGTAGAAATATTGCTATATTTTAAAACTGAGTACAGCTATTTTTTCTGAAGCATATATGATAAACTGCTTTACAAATGAAATATTCTTGCAGAATAAAGGTGCTAATTAGCATAATCGGGAATCCGGTGAAAAACCGGAGCTGTTTCCGCAACTGTAAGTGCAGCCATTATAAAGATTTACCACTGTCTCAAAGAAGATGGGAAGGTCCTTTATAACACATTCGTTTCATGTGACGAACTGTACAAGCCAGGAGACCGACCTTTATTTGAACGTATAAAAACTTCTCGGAAGCTAGGAGGATATACGACAAATACATAGGCTTTGTCCAGTTTGATGGCTCATTATGTTATTTTTGTCGTTCCTTTGCAAAAAGGAGCGACTTTTTTATGCCTTTCAAATAAGAATTTTTCATTATAGAAAATAGGGGGGAAGCAAGTGAAAAAAGATGCCCGTTATTCTTGTTATCCATTTATGCGTGAGAAAGCTTCAACGGTCGATTTTGAAATTCGAACAGATAGCCTTACAACACATCTAGGAGTTGCATTAGCTGCGGTAAAAAAAGAGGATGTTCAAGTCGTTGCTGAGGATTTATTGCTTATGTTACCTATGGCGTATCATGTGAATGGCTCAGTTCGTGGGAAATTAGCAGTAACTGAAGAGGATTTATCTTGGTTAAGTGAGCGTTATGATTTTTACGTTCGCCATGTGAAGGAAGAGATTCAAAGTTTTGTTTTACCTCAAGGAACAGAGGCCGCTGCAGCCTTACATCTTTGTCGCAGTGAAGCAAAAAAATCATATCGTACTTTACACAAAGTATCAGAAGAACGAGAGGTTCCTGCTATTCTTTTCGATTACCTTGGTTTATTAGCTAATGTATGTTTTGTCATGGCTGTTTTTATGAATCAGCAAGCTGGAATAGCTGAAATACCGTTTATTAGTAAATCCTACCCAATGAAAAAGAAAAAGGAGAATAACAATGAAGAAAGTATTTAATTTCCAATGGCTATCGGTGCTCTTACTTGCACTGGTATTAGCAGGCTGTGGCACTGCTGAAGATACAAAAAATAAAGATGCTTCGCAAGATACACAACACGCAGAGAAAACAAGCTATAAAGTGACAGATGACCGTGGAGTGGAAATAGAGTTTAAAGAAGTACCAAAAACAGTTGTATCTTTACAACCAAGTAATACTGAAATTTTGTTTGCTTTAGGTGTTGGCGATAAAATTGTAGGAGCAACTGAGTACGATACTTACCCAGAGGAAGCACAAAAAATTGAACGTGTCTCTGATACTACGAACTTTAACAGTGAAAGAATTATAGCGTTAAAGCCAGATGTTGTCATTGCTTATACAATCGGTGATAAGGATGCCCTAAAGCCGCTTGAGGACGCAGGAATTAAAGTGTTTGTTATTCAATCTGCGACTACTTTCGATGATGTTTATGGAGATATCGAACAAATTGCTGCTGTGATGGATGTTGCTGATCTAGGAAATAAATTAAATGAAGAGATCAAGGCGAAAATTGCTGAAGTACAAACGAAGGTGAAGGACGTAAAAACGCCGAAAAATGTTTATTTAGAGGTTAGCCCTAAGCCAGACATATATACAGCAGGCTCTAGCACTTTCCAGCAAGAAATATTAGATGCAGCTAATGTTAATAATGTTTTTTCTGACTTGAATAGCTGGGCAAAAGTGAATGAGGAAGATGTTATTGCGAAAAATCCAGATGTTATTTTAACAACAGTAAACGATACAGAAGATCCAATAGGAGAAATTCTTGAACGAGATGGTTGGAATACTGTGACAGCTATTCAAAACAAAGCGGTATTGTCCATCGATACAGATATCTCTAATCGACCTGGTCCGCGTATTGGTGAAGCTGTAGAATTAGTAGCGAAAGCTGTGTACCCCGAATTATTTAAATAAGAAATGTTTCCATGCTAGCTGTGAGCCATTCAGCTAGCATTTTTTATGTGGTTTAAATTATTACCTAGCGTGAAAATTGGAATTAATGTAGTTTGTTCTTTAAAATAAAAGTAAGTATGCTTAATAATCTTAGGAGGTGTAGTGATTGGAGCAATTAGAGACAAAGGTAATTCCATTTGAGGCAGTCTATAATTTCCGAGACATGGGTGGATATAAGACAAAAGATGGGCGTAGGGTAAAAAAAGGTTTATTTTACCGCTCAGCTGCTCTTGGAAAAATGACACTGGCAGATAAAGAGCTATTTGAAACATTAGGGATTAAAACCATTTTTGATTATCGCGATAACAATGAGGCGTATCATAATCCTAACCCAGTGTTCTCGTATGCTCAATATATACAAATCCCAGCGAAGGGTAATCATGCTTTTGAAATGCCTACCAATGCTGGTGGTAGAGATTTCTATAAAGTGGTAAGCCCTGAGATGTTTCGGGATTTTTATGCACAAATGCCTTTTAACAATCTTTCATTTAAAGAGTTAATGCAAACGATTCAAAATCCTAATAATCTAGGTCTTGTCCATCATTGCGCAGTTGGTAAGGACCGAACGGGTATTGGAGGAGCACTTATTTTACTAGCTTTAGATGTACCTGAGGAGACTATCATGGAGGACTATTTAGATACTAATATACATTTACGTCCGATGGTAGAAAGAATGGCTCAGGCTATTCAGCATCAGTATAATGAGCAAGAACTACTGCAATTTTATGCCTTAATGTCCGCCCGTGAAGACTATTTACAAGCAGCATTGGATGCGATGGATCGTCGCTATGGTTCTAAGACTGGGTTTTTAGAGCAGGAATTTGGCCTAACAATTGAAAAACGAGAGCAATTACAATCCTATTGCTTGATTTAAAAATGGACCCTTTCACACGATGTGAGAGGGATTTTTTATGTGGAAGCGCTGTCTTCCTATAAATCTCTTTACAGTCTGAATATTTGTGATAAGATACAATAGATTTTTAAGAAAAAATAGGAGAAGTGAAAGTATTGGCAGACACAATTAAAGAGACAAATAAGTTAAGTCTATTCCATTTAACATGGCCGATCTTCTTAGAGGTTTTTCTATTTATGTTGATGGGACTAGCCGATACTTTTATGCTCAGTGCTTTATCGGATAATGCTGTATCAGGAGTAGGTGCAGCCAATCAATATATCCATATTGCCATCTTGATTCTGGAGGTAGTGGGCAATGGTGCATCTATTGTTGTTTCTCAGTATTTAGGCTCCAGACGCTTTTTTGAAGCAGCCAAGATCTCGGCGTTAGCGGTCACGATGAATTTGGTCGTAGGGCTTTTAATGAGTATTTTATTTTTCTTCTTTGCGAGACATTTAATGACAATGATGAACTTGCAGGGAGAAGTACTCCACTATGCACAAAGTTACTTAGCCATCATTGGGAGTTTTATTTTCTTACAGGCTATTATTAATGCACTCGCTGCAATTATTCGTGTACATGGTTGGACAAAACAAACTATGTACGTTTCACTTGGCATGAACGTCTTACATGTTGTGCTAAACTACGGTCTTATTTTTGGGAATTTAGGTTTACCAGAGCTTGGTGTGAAAGGAGCGGCTATTTCCTCTGTCATTAGTCGCGGATTAGCTGTCCTAGTATTTTTCTGGTTACTGTATCAGGTAATGGAAGTGCGCGTAAAGTTACAATATTATTTTGAGTATTCAAAGGAATATGTGAGGAAAATACTAAACATTGGTTTACCATCTGCGTTTGAACAGGTACTTTATCAATTTTGCCAAATCATCTTTTTATATTATGCGACATACTTAGGAGCAGAAACACTAGCAGCACGACAATATGCTATGAATATTTCGATGTTTACATATTTATTTGCAATTGCCATTGGTACAGGAACAGCCATTATTATTGGTCGTCATGTAGGTGCAGGAGAAAAAGATGAGGCGTATCATCAGCTATGGAAAAGTGTTCGTGCAGCATTTGCTTTTACGATTATTATGGTCGCTGTCGTTACGCTATTCCGTAAGCCACTTATGCAGGTATTTACTGATAATCCAGAAGTCATTAAGATTGGGGCATCCGTGTTAGCATTAAGTATTTTGCTAGAGACTGGCCGCACAATGAATATCGTGGTCATTAACTCTTTACGCGCTTCTGGGGATGCTAGATTCCCTGTGAAAATTGGTTTTCTATCAATGGTTTGCATGAGCCTGCCGCTTGGCTATTTATTTGTCTTTGTATTGGATTGGGGCTTGGTCGGAATTTGGCTAGCCATTTCAGCAGATGAATGGGTGCGGGCAATTATCGTATACTTTAGATGGAAAAGTCGTAAATGGGAGCGTTATGCTCTTGTATCACCGAACGACAAAAAGGAGGCATAGAAATGGGCGCATTATCGAAACGTGCGATCGGGGCGGCATTAATGGATCAACATATCACCCTTTTTGCTTGTCCAATCTGTCAGCAATCAATGCATGTCTATGAGCAGGGGAGATTGGTTTGTACTTCTAACCATTCCTTTGATATTGCGAAACAAGGCTATGTCAATATGCTGACACATAACGCCGCTTCTAAATATAGTAAGAGCCTTTTTGAATCCCGCAAGGCTGTTATTGATAGTGGGATTTATGATGCTGTAGAAGCCCGAATCGGTGAGCTTATAAGCTCTGCTAAAACGGTGCTCGATACTGGTTGTGGAGAGGGCTCACATTTAGCTCGCATTATGAATGATAGAGATCATGGTATTGGCGTTGGAATTGACATAGCGAAGGAGGGCATTTTGGCTGCAGCACGTCATTATCCTCAACAAATTTGGTGTGTAGGGGATTTAGCTAAAAGTCCATTTGCTCAAGCGAGTTTCGATGCCATTTTAAATATACTATCACCAGCAAATTATGAGGAGTTTAAACGACTTCTTACACCGAATGGCTGTCTTGTGAAGGTTGTACCGCAAAGTGGTTATTTGAGGGAACTGCGTGCTCAATTATATGCAGATTCAAATAAGGAAACTTACTCTAATGAACAAATTGTAGCTCGTTTTCAAGATAGTTTTCGTGAGGTAAACGTAGAACGTGTAACTTATACTTTACCGCTTTCGGAAGAGCTAGTACCCGCGCTATTAGAAATGACACCAATGGGTTGGCATAAAGCAGAACAAACAGCCGTTGAACTAAATGAAATCACGATTGATGTGGATCTATTAGTAGGGAAGGTTTAAGTTGGTCACCTGCAATTGCAGTATACTGGTCTTTTCGATTACAATGGGAATAACTATTGAATAAGGTAGGAATGTAACAGTGTATAAACTAGCAGCAAATGTTGTCAAAGTAATATTAAAATTAATGGGTTCAAAGGCTCGTGTATACGGAGAAGAAAACTTGCCGAAAGAGGGTGGGTTTATTATAGCTTGTACACATACCGGCTATGTTGATATTTTAAACCTTGGTGTAGCCATGTACCCTCGTGAAATTCACTTTATGGCGAAGAAGCAATTATTTGAAATGAAAGGGCTTGGCTGGCTTGTTAAGCATTTAAATGCTTTTCCGGTAGACCGTGATAATCCTGGACCAAGCGTGATTAAAATTCCTTCGCAGTTATTGAAGGAAGGTAAAATTGTTGGGATTTTCCCCTCTGGGACTCGTAGTGCAGAAGGAACAGATTTAAAACAAGGGGCTATTACCATCGCACAGTTGGCAAAGGCGCAAATTGTTCCAGCTGCTTATGTTGGTGCACGTAATGTGGGTGATGTAATGAAGCGAGGTAAGGGCTATTTAATTTATGGTGAGCCATTTTATGTAACAGGCAAGGGTAAAGAAGGCCGTGAGCAGTTTACTCAACACCTTGAGCATGAATTAGTTGCTTTAACAGAAGAACTACAGAAACGTATTCCCGTAAAATAAAAGCAAATGGCACTCAGAATCAAATTGATTTTGAGTGCTTTGTTGTAGGAGGACAATAAAATGATTCGAGTACTTTTCGTATGTTTAGGTAATATCTGTCGCTCACCCATGGCTGAGGCGGTCATGCGCGACATGGTGAAGAAAGAGCATTTAGAAGATAAGATTGAAGTGGATTCCGCTGCTACTAGCTCATGGCATATCGGTGAACCTCCACATAGAGGAACACAGGATAAGCTTAGGGAATATGGTATTTCTACAATAGATATGCAAGGTCGACAATTACAACAATCAGATTTTGAAAAGTTTGCTTATATTATTGGAATGGATGAAAGCAATATTCGTAATATCCGTACAATACTAGGTCATCCAAACTCGCCAAAGATTTTTCGTTTTTTAGATTTAACAGCACATCGCAAGGATGTCCCGGATCCTTATTATACAGGTGATTTTCAGGAAACCTATGAATTGGTGCAAGAAGGCTGTCAGGCATTGCTAGCAAAAATTAAACAAGAGCTGTTGTAAGATGGCGCTAAAATCGTAAATTTTAACAGCCGTTTTTTTAGAAAAATACTACCTTAAACATTGGTATATCTAGCTTTGTAAGCATCATTGTGTTATTATTTGCAGAGTAAAGATACGATAAGTATTTAATTACCATTTACAGATATACAACTGTGTATCTATTATTTTTATAAATTTATCTTTTGAAAGAGAGTGGAAACAATGGGTCGTAAGTGGAACAATATTAAAGAAAAGAAAGCGTCTAAAGATCAAAGCACAAGCCGTATTAATGCAAAATTTGGGCGAGAAATTTATGTGGCAGCTAAATCAGGCGAACCAGATCCAGAGTCAAACCGTGCACTTAAAGTAGTGCTTGAACGCGCAAAAACATACAGTGTTCCAAAACATATTATAGAAAAAGCCATTGATAAAGCAAAAGGTGGCGGTGATGAAAGCTTTGATGAATTACGTTATGAAGGCTTTGGACCAGCCGGCACAATGATTATCGTGGATGCTTTAACAAACAATGTAAATCGTACAGCATCTGATGTACGTGCAGCATTTGGTAAAAATAACGGCAATATGGGTGTCAGTGGATCTGTAGCTTATATGTTCGATTCAACAGCGGTTATTGGCTTAGAGGGTAAAACGGCTGATGAAGTACTAGAGATTTTAATGGAAGCTGATATAGATGCTCGTGATATTCTAGAAGAGGATGAAGCGGTAATTATTTATGCAGAGCCAGACCAATTCTTTGCGACACAAGAAGCATTAAAGGCTGCGGGTGTAGAAGAATTTACAGTAGCAGAGCTTTCTATGTTGCCTCAAACAGAAGTGACTTTAACTGGCGACGATGTAGCGAAGTTTGAAAAACTAATTGATGCATTAGAAGATTTAGAAGATGTACAAAATGTTTTCCACAACGCAGATTTAGGCGAATAAACCATTAACAAAATGAGTAAACCAGTAGCATTTAAGCTACTGGTTTTTAATTAGGGAGGAAAAGATGCAGACTGCTTTAGCCATTATTTTATTTTTAGTCACATTATTTTTTGTCATCGTGCAACCACGAAAACTATCAATTGGCTGGTCAGCCTGTATAGGAGCAGCTATTGCGCTAGTAATAGGTGTAGTAACCTGGCATGATGTGTTAGAGGTAACGGGGATTGTTTGGAATGCAACGCTATCATTTATTGGTATTATTTTAATTTCACTCATTTTAGATGAAATTGGCTTTTTCGAATGGGCGGCTCTACATATGGCACGACTTGCAAAGGGAAGTGGAATTCGCTTATTTGTTTATATTAGTTGCCTTGGAGCTGTTGTATCGGCTTTGTTTGCGAACGATGGGGGTGCTTTAATTCTAACGCCAATCGTTTTAGCGATGGTGAGAAAACTGAACTTGAGTGAAAAAATGATCTTTCCATTTATTATTGCAAGTGGATTTATAGCAGATACAACCTCGTTACCGTTCGTTATTAGCAATTTAACGAATATCGTATCAGCTGACTTTTTCGATATAGGCTTTATAGATTATGCAGTTCATATGCTTGTACCGAATTTCTTTTCGTTAGTGGCAAGTATAGTAGTGCTTTACATTGTTTTTCGCCGTTCCATACCACAACATTATTCTCTTGAGGCAGTTGAGCAACCAAGTCAGGCAATCCGAGATCCCAAATTATTTTCGATCGCTTGGTATGTAATTGGGATTCTATTAGTGGGCTTTGTAGCTGGTGAGGTTTTACACATCCCTGTATCTTTTATTTTATGTGGGGTCGCTGCAATATTCTTATGGCTAGCACAGCGTAGCTCTGTGGTAGATACAATAAGAGTTGTAAAAGGAGCGCCGTGGAATATTGTGTTTTTCTCAATTGGCATGTATGTGGTTGTCTATGGGTTAAAAAATGTAGGGATGACAGGAATATTAGCAAATTTATTAGAACTAGCTATACAGCAGGGCTTCGTAGTAGCAACGATGACGATGGGATTTGTTGCTGCCATTTTGTCTGCTGTCATGAACAATTTACCTACTGTTATGATAGATGCTTTGGCGATTTCAGAAACAAGCGCATCGGGCATGATGAAAGAGGGACTGATATATGCAAATATAATTGGTACGAATTTAGGCCCAAAAATGACACCGATTGGCTCACTGGCAACATTGCTATGGCTTCATATATTAGCCCAGAAAGGCATTAAAATTAGCTGGGGACAATATTTTAAAATTGGTGTTATTCTTACCATTCCGACACTGTTCGCCACTTTAATTGCATTAATTATTTGGATATGCTTAATATCATAGATTTATTGTCGAAATAGTTAAAAAAATAGTACAATAGGAACTATTAAGATATTAGTATATCAATATATTAAAGGAGGAACGTATGCGAGCGACAGGCAAATTAAGCAATAAAATAGTGTTAATGTCATTAGTAATGTTAGTGGCTTTGTTATCTTTTTTCGTTATAACAACAATCTACACAGCAAAATCATCTGTTAATAAAACCATGGGAACACAGGCAGTTGCAGTTGCTGAGAATATTGCAAAACATCTAAATGCTGCTGAATATGAGCAACTCTCAAAGGAACCAAAAGAATCTGAGTTATATTGGCGACTTCGAGAAGAGCTCAACGAATTACGTGAAATAAATGGTGTTCTCTATGCCTATACTTTCGCAGTACCACAGGAAGATAAAAAGGTACGTTTTTTAGTGGACGGTATGCCAGCAGATGATCAAGAAAATGCTGGAGCTATAGGAGATGAGTCCTCCACCACATACTACAAGGATATTGAAAAGGTAAAGAATACAGGAAGTTATTATTCCGCTATTTTACATAGTGATTTTGGAGATTATTTATCTGGTACTGTTCCATTAAAGGATGAGGCAGGGAATACTGTTGCCTTTGTTGGGGTCGATATAGAAGCAACAGAGGTAAGCAATGTTGCGAATACCGTATTAACGGCTATTTTGCCTACATTAATTGTTGTCATCTTAGCTTTAACAGGTATTGTTATGTTCATCCTATATCGTTACATTAATGGAGCATTAAAACCCCTTGCACATTTAGGTGATGCAGCACAAAGTTTTGCTCAAGGTGATATTGCTAAGGCAACGATAGCAGTGGAGAAAATCCAGCTAAAAGGAGCAAATGAAATTACAATATTTGCACAATCCTTCAGAGAATCACTACAAAAATTAAAAGAAACTTTCCATACGATTCAACAACGCACATTTGCTTTACAAAATGTTGTTCAAAAAATTGATGAGACTTCTCAGCATGTGGAAGAATCAAACGCTCAAATTGCAGATCGAATTATTGAAATTGCTGCTGGTAGTGAGCAACAGCAGCAAAATAATCAAGAGGTTGTATTAACGATGAATGAGATGTCAATTGGTATTCAACGACTGGCTGATACAACTTCAGAAATTGCGGAGTCATCATCAGCAATGACGGGACTTGTGGAAACAGGTGTTAGTCATTCTCAAGAAGTTGTATCTCAAATTCAAAACGTAGAATCTTCTGTTTTACGTACGGCTAATCATGTCGAGGAAATGGGTGATAAGTTCCGCTCAATTGAAGAGATGGTGACCATCATTACGAGTATTGCGGATCAAACCAACCTACTAGCTTTAAACGCGGCAATAGAAGCAGCTAGAGCAGGAGAAGCTGGTAAAGGATTTGCGGTCGTGGCAGATGAAGTTCGTAAACTTGCAGAGATGTCTAAAGCATCTGCTGACGAAATACACATGCATTTAGAAAGCTTTAAGAAAATTACTGATCGAGCGTTACAAGAGATGGCTAGTAGTACCATAGATGTACAGGCAGGCAATAAAGCAGTGCAACACATAGGTGAAAGTCTAGAGAAAATATTGCAATCTGTCCTTGAGGTGAATAATAAAATTCAAGATGACTCTGCTGTCATTGAAGAAATGTCAGCAGGCTCTGAGGAAGTATTAGCTACTACCGAACAGATGAATGCTATTGCGAAGCATAGTGTCCTAGGAACAAAGGAAGTAGCAACTGCCTCAGATTTACAAGTAACGATGGTTTCTGAATTAAATGAAGTTGTAACAATATTAGATCAAACATCGAAAGAGGTTATAGAAACGATTAATACATTTAAATTATGATTAGTTTAGAACTATTTCTCTATAAGCTTATGTCTTGTGGAGAAATAGTTCTTTTTATTTTTGGCATTTAAAATTTAACTGGAGATTAGCATAAAGGCATGAAAACAAACCATATTAAGGGAAATAAGAAAATAATTTGTGCTTTACCCATTGTGAAAACTTTCAAACCATAACATAATATAAAGTAATATATTGTTGAACGAAGAAAATAGGGGGGCTAAAGTATGAAGTTTTTACGTTCAATACAGGGGAAATTGATTATTATTTCATTGGCACTACTAATTATTCCAAGTTTAATAATTGGTATAGTTAGTTATGGTAAGGCTAAGAATGGAATGGAGGATATAGGAGAGCAGGTACTTTACAATAGTGTTGAATCTGCTTTGCAATTAATCGAGCTCGCAAACGAGAGTGTTGAAAAGGGCGACATTCCCTTAGAGGTTGCACAGGAGCGAGTACGAGAAGCATTTCTTGGTCCGAAAGATAGCGAAGGAAAACGGCCAATTAATTATCCTGGTGATTTAGGGGAATATGGCTATATCTATGTGTTGGATGATAAGGGAACATTAACAACACATCCAACACGAGAAGGAGATAATCTTTGGAATGACCAAGATAGCAGTGGCAATTACTTTATTCGAGAAGTAACTGAAAAGGCACTTGATGGGGGTGGCTTTACACAATATGAATTTGAACTACCAGGTCAGGATGTCTTAGCCGATAAAATTATTTATTCTGAGAAAGATCCATATTGGGGATGGATTATTGCATCAGGTACATATATGCAGGATTTTAATGCAGAGGCGAATTCTTTATTGCTAGTAATTGGTTTGACATTAGTAGGTGCCATCATTATTGGGACAATCGTTGTCATTCTTGTATCAAGACATCTGGCATTACCAGTTCAAAAATTATCTAAACGTGTACGTGAAGTAGCAAAAGGGAATTTAACGGTTGAAATTGAGCATTTACAGCGCTCGGATGAAATAGGACAGTTAAATGCTGGCTTTAATGAAATGGTACATCAACTTAAAACACTTATTTCAGATGTCGAGGAAGCGATTGTAGAAATACAATCAACATCAGCCAACTTAACCGCAGTCGCTGAAGAGACAAATGCCTATGGGGATGAAATCGTCAAAGCAATCAATGAAGTATCCAAGGGTGCAGTCAAGCAAGCATCTGATGCAGAGGATACAAACCGAACGGCTATCGAATTTGCGCACCAAATTGAAGGATTGCATGATAAAAATGAATTAATGTTAGATGCCTCACAGCATATGAAAAAATCAAATGAAGAAGGCCTAGTTAATCTAGAAAGCTTAAAGGATAAGTCGAGAGAGTCTTCAAATCTCGTTCAGAATATTCAGTCTGTATTTGGTAGCTTAATTGTCAAGGTACGTGAAATTGAAGGCATCGTGGGCACGATTACGGAGATTTCAGATCAAACGAATTTACTTGCACTTAACGCCTCTATTGAAGCAGCAAGAGCGGGTGAACATGGTAAAGGATTCGCAGTTGTCGCGGAAGAGGTACGTAAACTTGCTGATCAAACCTCTGTAGCAACTGAGCTAGTACGCACAACGCTAAAAGGCATTGAAAGTGAAACAAACTTAGTCAATGGTGAAATGCAGAAAACCCATATCATTGTAAGTCAACAAAATGATTCTGTCATGGTAACAGAATCATCCTTTACAGAAATTAAATTAGCTGTTGAAAAAATTATAGCCATTATAGGCGATACGACAGATAGTGTAGAATATTTAAATAGCTCTAAGAATACGATTATGCAATCGATTGAAAGCATTGCGATGATTAGTGAAAAGAATGCTGCTGCATCTGAAGAGGTAACAGCATCTGTAGATGAGCAACAACGCGCAATACAACTGGTTAGCGAATCTTCCAATGATTTAACCGATGAAATATCTGCCTTACAGGAGTCTATTAAACGATTTATATTGAGATAATATTTCAGGGTGCTTGGTTAACAAGCATCCTTTTCTTTTTATCATCGTTAATAAAAGGTAAAGGAGGAATGATTTGTGAGAAGGTGGTTGATGACAGTTGGTGTTATTTTAATCGGTAGTGGAATCGTTCTTTATATTTGGCTTGGGAAAGAAATTGATCAGGGTATGGAACCGAATGCTGATGGTTCAGCTGATTATATGATTGTATTGGGAGCAAAAGTAAGGCCAGGTGGTGTACCATCGCTTTCATTAAAAAGTAGATTAGAGGTGGCTGTTCCATACTTAACAAAATACCCACATGTTAAGGTCATTGTGTCAGGCGGACAAGGGCCAGATGAAGATCGTACAGAGGCATCTGTAATGCAAGACTATTTGGAACAGCATGGCATTGATGCCACGAGAATTATCATAGAAGATCAATCTACATCTACTTATGAAAATTTAGTATTCTCTAAAGAATTATTACCAAAAGAGACAAAGAAAATTACCATCGTTTCAAATGACTTTCATTTAAAACGTGCAAAATATCTTGCTGAAACTTTAGATTTTGAAGTAGATGTCCTATCAGCAAGAACCCCAAAATCAGTAGAAGCAAAATTAAGAATAAGAGAAAGAGCTGCGTTATTAAAAACATATATTGTGGGCTATTAAACAACAACGCCATTAGATTTAGGAACTGCTTCTTTCTCATAAAAATCATTTCAACAGAAAAGAGATAATTGTTTCTTAATAGATTCTATTTGGCATATAATAGAAATATTACGGGGTATAGGACAGAAAGAGGGGACTTTAATGACAACGTTTAAAGAATATCAGTACAGCCGTCCAAATGTGGCATCGATGAAAGAGCAGCAATTAGCACTCATTGAGCAATTTAAACAAGCACAATCCATGGACGAGCAAAGTAATATCATTGAAAAGCACAATGCAATTAGTAATGACTTTGCGACAATGGCTAATTTAGTATATATTCGTGCTTCAATCGATACGAATGATGAATTTTATCAAGCAGAACGTGATTATTTCGATGAAGTAGGTCCTGAGCTAGAAGAAGTAACGACGGAATACTATAAAGCTTTAATTGATTCACCATTTCGTGAGCAATTAGAAGAAAAATGGGGTCAGCAATTATTTGATCTAGCAACTTATCAAATTAAAGGCTTCTCACCAGAAGTTATTGATTTGATGCAAAAGGAAAACAGACTTGTTTCTGAGTACAATAAGCTTGTTGCATCTGCACAAATTGACTTTAATGGAGAAACATTAACGCTCGCTCAACTTGGTCCGTTTGCAGAGTCAACGGATCGAGAAACACGTAAGGCAGCAACGGATGCTCGCTTTGGCTTCTTTGCACAGCATGAAGATGAATTCGATCGTTTATATGATGAACTTGTCAAGGTACGCCATGACATTGCGATTAAACTTGGCTATAACAACTATGTTGAACTAGGCTATATTCGTATGAATCGGATTGATTACAATGCTGATATGGTTAAAAAATTCCGTGATCAGGTACGTGATTTAATTGTGCCTGTTGCAACAAAGCTTTACGAGCGTCAGGCAAAGCGAATTGGCATTGAAGATTTCAAATTTTATGATGAAGCACTTAACTTCTTATCAGGTAATGCTACACCAAAAGGGAATCCTGAGTGGATTGTAGCAAACGGTAAAAAAATGTATGAGGAGCTTTCACCTGAGACAGGAGAATTCTTTAATTTCATGATTGACCATGACTTAATGGATCTTGTAGCGAAGAAAGGGAAAGAAAGTGGCGGTTATTGTACGTTTATTGAAAACTATCATTCCCCATTCATTTTCTCAAATTTTAATGGTACTTCAGGTGATATCGATGTATTAACACATGAAGCTGGACATGCTTTCCAAGTTTATTCAAGCCGTAACATTGGCATTCCTGAGTATTTATGGCCTACCTACGAGTCTTGTGAAATTCACTCGATGAGTATGGAATTCTTCACATGGCCTTGGATGGAGCTGTTCTTTGAAGGTGATACAGAGAAATATAAATTTACACATTTAAGTAGTGGTCTTTTATTCTTACCATATGGTGTGGCAGTAGATGAGTTCCAGCATGTTATTTATGAAAATCCAACAATGACTCCTGCTGAACGTAAAGCTGCATGGAAAAAAATTGAGGAAACGTATTTACCACACCGTGACTATGATCATAACAGCTACCTAGAGGCTGGGGGCATTTGGCAACGTCAGGCTCACATCTATGCAAGTCCGTTCTACTACATTGATTACACGTTAGCGCAAATTTGTGCCTTCCAATTCTGGAAACGTTCACGTGAAGAATTTGAAGCGGCTTGGAAAGACTATATTCATCTTTGTGGTTTAGGTGGCTCTATGTCCTTTACAAAGCTTGTAAAAGAGGCAGGTTTAATCTCGCCATTTGAGGATGGCTGTGTTGAATCGGTTATTGGAGAAATTGAGACATTCTTAAATTCCATTGATGATTCTTCTCTATAATTGATGACTTAAATTCGTTTCACTTCCACGATAACTAGTATTGTGGAAGTGAGCGAATTTTTTAGTTTGTCAGAGGAGTTCTGTAAAAAAATACTAGGATACTTGCGAAATGGTTAATATATCAGTAGTATTTTCAGTAACTGCTATTAAAGGAAGTGAAAGAAAGTGACAAGGAAAGTTTGGTTTCAAGTAGGAGTAGGGATACTACTTACACTACTAATCATTAAATATTTTATAGAAATTCATTGGATTTTTTCACCGCTTGTCATCATATTAAAAGCGATTTTTGTGCCTTTACTACTTGGTGGTGTTCTCTATTATGTGACGGAGCCAATTCAGAGATTTTTAGAAAAACGTAGATTTCCTCGATGGGGAAGTATATTGACGATTTTGTTCGGACTAATAGCAATGGTAGGTATTTTTGGCTGGATTATTGGTAACCCAATTGCCGAGCAGGTCAATAAATTAGTGAAGAATGCCCCTATGATTAGTACGAGTATTAGTACGAGCATCCAGCAATTAACAGACTATGTAACGCAAAATAAGGATAACTTCCCTGAGCAATTAAATGATGTTATCGAAAAAATGGCGAATTCGGTACAAGATATTGCAGTAGTGGCGAGTAAAGGTTTTATGTCCTTTTTACAATCCATTGTATCTGTGTCGTTATTAGCCATTTTAATTCCGTTCTTCTTTATTTTTATGCTGAAGGATCATGAGAAGTTTGCTCCATCCATCTATAAATATTTCAGTGGTGAACGTCAGCAATGGGTAAAGAAAACGTTAAGTGAAATTGATGATGTATTACGTACCTACATTCAGGGCCAACTGCAAATTAGTTTTTTATTAGCACTAATAATGTATGTAGGCTATTTAATTATCGGATTAGACTATTCGTTATTACTAGTGATTTTTGCATTCTTTATGAATATGATTCCATTTATCGGGCCTTGGATTGCCTTTGCGCCAGCCCTGATTGTGGCAGTTATTCAAGATCCAATTTTAGTGGTGTGGGTTTCGGTTGTGACGCTGGTTGCTCAGCAAATAGACAGCAACTTTATTACACCTAATGTCATGGGGAAATCACTTGATATCCACCCCCTTACCGTTATTACAATTATTTTAGCAGCAGGTAATATAGCAGGTTTTATTGGTATTATTATCGCTGTACCATTTTATGCAGTCTTAAAGGTTATCGTATCCAATATTTATGATCAACGTAATGCAATTAAGAAAAAAGCGACGAAGTCAGTATAGGAGTCGAAACAATGGAACAAGAAATTGTAAAGGTATTTAATGAACAGCATGAGCAAATTGGGACAGCTACGAGAGCGGAAGTGCATGAAAAGGGGCTTTGGCATGAGACTTTTCATTGCTGGCTTGTAAATGAAGACTATATTTATTTTCAAGTACGTAGTTCACAGAAAAAGGATTATCCAGGGTTACTCGATATTACAGCAGCAGGACATCTTTTAGCGATTGAGACAGTAGAGTCAGGCATTCGAGAAGTAAGAGAAGAATTGGGCCTTAATATTGATGTCCATGAGGTTGTCAAAATGGGTATGACATCTTGTAGTATCGTTTCAGAAAATATGATCGACAATGAATTTTGCCATGTCTACATATATCCTTTCAAGCATGATTGGGATTCCTTTGCTTTGCAGTATGAAGAAGTATCGGGTGTAGTTAGAGCGAAGCTAGATGAGGCGGAGGCTTTCTTCTTGGGAGAAACGACGACACTTAATATTGAAGGGTATGAATATTTCCCTGATGGTCAACGTGTGAGAATTGTCAGACCAGTAGGTACTGCACAATTTGTTCCTTATCGGGAATTGTATGTTGCACAGGTGATAAAATTCACACGTGAAAAAATAGTTAATCAAACCTCATAAGTTTAAATAGGATAAGCTATAATATTAGCTTGTCCTATTTTCTTGCGCAAAAATGATTTAGAAACGACACGATATAATAGGAAAAAATGAGTTATACTGTTAGATAGATTGTAAAGAAAAGGAGCATTTTTTATATGCTAACATTTGAACAAAAACAAGCGATTATTGAATCGTTTTCTGAGCTAACAAAAAAAGAAATTTCTTTAAAGCGCCTAAATTATCATTACATGGACAGTCTTTACGAAAAGACGATTGTAGTTGAGAAATTACATCCAAACGGCAATGGCTTTGTCTTTGTAGGAGATTTATTACGCTATGAGAATGAGGCTAATGATAAAGGATTAGTAAATATCCGCGATTACGATGAACAACAACTTCGTGAAATTATTGAAGACGCAATCCAATATTTATCTGAAGAAGTAGAAGAGCAGGAGCCAATTGTAGAGATTTGGCATAGTCGCGATGGTAGTCAGTTACAGCTAGCTTTTGAGCAACGTTCGTGGAACGTGTATCATGGAGACAATCTAGAAGAGGCATTTGGTACGTATGAGGCAGCAAAGGAATATTTACTAGAAGAAGGCTTTCGTACAAAGAAATAAGTTATACGGGGGATCATGATAGATGAACGGAAAAAAATTAGTGGGAATTGTTATTGTTGTTGTGATTGCGGCATGTTTATTTTCAGTTTATACCATTACTAATTTTTATAAAAATCACGAAGAACAGCCTAATCGTGAAAATCGTGAAATTAATAAGTCAAAGAGCTTGAATTTAATTTTGCCACAGGCTACAATTATCTCGAATTCAAGATAATTGAGAGGTGACTGTCAGTGCAACATATTTATTATAAAGGTACAGACGAAACAAAACCGACTTTATTATTGCTACATGGTACAGGTGGTAATGAGGAAAGTCTTATTGGGCTAGCAAAAGAAATAGATGAAACAGCCAATATTTTAAGTGTTCGCGGAAATGTACTTGAGCATGGAATGCCACGATTTTTCCGCCGATTAGCCGAAGGTGTCTTTGATATGGAGGATTTAATCTTTCGTACAAAGGAGCTTCATGAATTTTTGGAGACGTCAGCACAGCAATATGGCTTTGATCGCCAACGAATTGTAGCAATAGGGTATTCGAATGGTGCTAATATTGCAGCAAGCTTATTATTCCACTATGATGATGCGTTAGCAGGAGCTATTTTGCATCACCCAATGGTACCAAGACGTGGTATTGAATTACCGCAACTTTCTCCAACACCTGTGTTTATCGGTGCTGGTACGAATGATCCGATGTGTACAGCACAGGAGTCTGAGGATTTAGAAACCCTTTTAAGTGCTGCAGGTGCCAAAGTAACGACGAAATGGTTTAATTTTGGTCATCAACTAACAATGCCTGAAGTACAAGCAGCAAAAGAATGGTATAAAAGCATTTACGCTTAATTGAAAAATCCACCTCCTTTTAAAGGAGGTGGATTTTCTTTATGTTATTTACTTTTCTTTGAGAAAGGAAGCCACCAGTTCCAATCACCAAACAGCTTCATAAGACTAGGTACAAGCATAAGACGAATAATCGTTGCATCAATGGCAACAGCAATAGCAATACCCACACCAATTTGCTTCACAGGCATTACATCTGTGAAGGCAAATGCACCTGTAATAACAATCATGATAAGCGCTGCCGACGTAATTATTCGGCTAGTGGATGTTAAGCCATCAATTGTTGCGCGCGTATTATCGGAGCCCTTTAAATATTCCTCTTGGATACGAGAAATTAAAAAGACTTCGTAGTCCATACTTAAGCCAAATACAAGACAAAAAACAATAACTGGAATGATTAGCACAATGGAGCTTGCTTCAATACCAAAATGACCATATTGGAAAATATAAACGAGTATACCGAATGCAGATGAAAGCCCAATAATGTTCATGATTATTGCCTTTAATGGAATTAAAATAGAACGGAATGCCAACATTAAAATAAAGAATGTAGAAACGATAATAATTGCTATAGCTAAAACAATTTTATTAGCAATTTCATCAAAGATTTCTTGGTTGAATTTAGCTGGTCCACCAAGTGCAAAATCCACGCCCAGGTCTTTGTCCATCCATGTTCGGGCAAATTTTTGAGCTGTAGAGGAAGAACCTGCTGCATCAATTGTAATTGGAACAAATAGCTGTGTATCCTTTGAAAATGAATTAATAACAGGTTTTAATTGTTCAGCAACCTGTGGAATAGCTAAAGAAGCAGAAAGCTCCTCTGGTGTTTGAATGTTAGCAGCTGTATAAATAGTTGAAACATTAGTCACTAATGGGTCCTTTAATAGCTTTTCTTGAATCGTATAAATTAGCTCTCTACCCTCAGTATCCTCCCAGCCATCTTTTCGTTCAGCCAACAAATACAATGTAGAGGATTCAGCTAGTCCAAACGTTTCATCTAATTTATCGTATGCTGCACGAGCATCATATTTCGTAGGTAAGGAGTCCACCTGTGGAATGGTTAATTGGATATCCTTTAAAGGGATCATGCCGATGCCTAGTAATAATAATGCTGAAATCACTATAGCTACTGGATGCTTCATGACAAAACCTGCAAAGCCACGCCAACGATTTGCCCCACCTGGTTTAACGCGTATTAAGCGCCATTTATTAAGTCTATCTCCTAATAGCATCATAGTGGCAGGAAGTAATGTTAAGCCAGAAAGAACGGCTAACAGGACGACTATAGTGCCTCCTAGGGCGATATTATGAAAAATTTCTACATCAATGACAATCATAGCACCTAAGCCAATCATGACACAGACTGCGGAGAAAATGATAGAACGACCTGCTGTCTGAATAGCAGTTTGAATGGCTTGAGCAATAGAAGTATGTGTGCGTTCTTCTCGGTAACGATTAATAAACAGCAACGCAAAATCAATACTTAAAGCCAGCCCAAGCATTGGAACAATATTTAAGACGAAAATAGATAGATTGACATTAGCACTGAGCAGCGTCATCATACCAAAGGCGGTAACCACTGTCACAACACCAATGACGATTGGCAAAATAGAAGCAACAACTGTACCGAACGCTAATAAGAGAACCACGATGGCAATTGGCAATCCAATGGCCTCAGCTGATGCCAAATCCTTTTGACTAGCAGTATTTATGTCAGCAGATATAACAGGCCCTCCAGTGATACTAATGCCGTCTTTTTCAATTAATGAACGGCATTCCTCAACAATGTCAGGAAGGTTTTCTACATCGTTCTTTATGTGAACCATCGCATAGGCAATACCATCTTTCCGTAAAGAGGAGTCTTCTAAAGGTGATTGAATAGAATGAATCTCTTTTATGCTATCTAATTTTTTTAAAGTGTCTTCAATTTTCTGATCATCAGCTGGATCAAAGACAACCAAAATCGTATTAGATGGTAAATCAAATTTTTCTGCTAGCTCGTTGGTAACATAGGTATGATCTGCTTCGACAAAGAAACCATCACCTTGAAGTTTGCCTGGAAGCTGTAAAGCAAAGTACGCCATTGCTAGAAAAATAATAAGCCATATGACTACGATTGCTTTCGCATGTGCTGTAATAAAAGCTGAAAAAGTTTTCATAGTTGTTTATACATCCCCCTTTTCAATTAGTGTAAAGGATGTGTCACATTTTGTCGTGTGACAAAGTAAAGACTCCCATCCACTTTTTGGACAGGAGTCTTACTATTAAAAGAATAATGATAATATGAAATAAATAACAGATGCCATAACGGCAGAAATTGGCATTGTAATCACCCAAGTAGTAACAATCTTTCGAGCCATACCCCAGTTTACACCACGCACACGCTGTGCTGAACCGACACCCATAATGGACGAAGAAATGACATGTGTTGTTGATACTGGTAAGTGGATTAGCGTAGCGCCAAAAATAACAGTAGCAGATGCTAAATCTGCCGCAACACCATTAACAGGGCGGATTTTCATAATCTTACCGCCTACCGTTTTAATGATTTTATAACCACCAATTGAGGTACCTAGCCCCATTGCTGTAGCTGCAGCAGCACGCACCCAGAAAGGTATTTCATCTCCAGTGTGCAAGCCACCAGCGATTAACGCCATTGTCATAATCCCCATCGCTTTTTGCGCATCATTTGTACCATGGGTGAACGATTGGATGGCAGCAGTAAAAATTTGCATTGTACGGAAACCCTTATTCGTCCGATATAAATTTAAATTTTTAAACCATAATTTAAAAAGAGTCATCATAATAAAGCCTGCACAAATAGCAAGTAAAGGTGAAAATACTAAAGCCATGATGATTTTAGTAAAGCCGCCATAGTTTAACACATTAAAACCAGCGGATGCGATTGCAGCACCGGCAATAGACCCAATTAATGTGTGTGAAGAACTTGACGGTATACCGAAATACCATGTCAGTAAATTCCAAATTATGGCTGAAATTAATGCAGCTAAAATAACGACTGAGCCAGTTGTGTCTCCTTCAAAAGCATTTAATGCAAAAGGATCTACAATATCTTTTGTTAGAGCTTTTGCAACCCCTACAAAGGTGATAGCGCCAATAAAGTTCATAGTTGCCGCCATGATGATTGCCGTGCGTGGCGGCAAAGCTCTAGTAGAAACCGAAGTTGCAATAGCATTTGCTGTATCATGGAAGCCATTGATAAAGTCAAATGTTAGGGCAAAGATGACGACCAGTACGGTTAAGATAATGATTGTGTTCATTGTAAAGTGCCCATCTCCTAATTATGCGTTACGCATGATAATTGTTTCCATAGTATTTGCTACGTTTTGACAATGATCAGCGATATCTTCAAGTTGTTCATAAATATCCTTAAATTTAATGAGGCGGATTGGATCCTTTTCATTTAAAAATAACTTCTTAATAGAAGTACGTTGTACCTCATCACATTCACGTTCATAGTCTTTAATAAGAATTGCGTGTGGACGCATGCCAATTAGATTCTTTTTCTTTAACTCTTCTGTCGCTTTGACTATTTCATCAGCACTTTTTGAAATAAACCCTAAGAAAATGCGCATAGATTCATCAATCTCAGTGAGCGAAAACATTTCAAAGTGTGCAATACAGTGTTCTGTTCCATCTAAAACATCATCCATACGAATGGCGAGCTCTAAAATATCCTCACGTTCAATAGGTGTCATGAATGATTTGTTTAACATGACAATCAGTTCATGAATAAGCTTATCACCAGCAGTTTCATAATTTTTCATTGTAATGCTAATCTCTTTTAGGTCAGCTACACTGTTAATACGAAAATCATTTGCGTAATGTACAGCCTCTCTCATATTTTCAGCAATTTTATGCAATGCAATAAAGAAAGGGTCTTGTTTTTTTGAGTTAAGCATGTGAATCGAATCCTCCTGGATATAAATAAATTAATCGACCTCTAAACTTTACTATCATAACAAAATCTTTAATTTATCTACATAAAAATTTACTAATCGACACGAAAATTTACATTGCTGTAATATACAATTCGTTCACAAAATGTGAGGTAATCCAACTGTATTTATTTTTATGAGTACAGATAAAACCTTGTTATAATGGGCAATTATCCTATTACGCTGACTTATTAGTACAGATTAAGACACGAAAGATAATAGAAGGTAATAAAAATAGCGCATTCGAATTGTAAAGGTATTGTAAATTCATTTGATAACCAGAAGAGTACCTTCTTATTCTTAAGAATATCTTCATTTTTATCCTCCCTCTTTATTAAGAATTGTTTACTACAATGGAAAATGAATAGGAAAGGA
Source organism: Lysinibacillus sp. 1 U-2021 (assembly GCF_029916965.1). Lineage (NCBI taxonomy): Bacteria > Bacillati > Bacillota > Bacilli > Caryophanales > Bacillaceae > Lysinibacillus > Lysinibacillus sp. 1 U-2021. The sequence continues at coordinate 1,037,086 of NZ_CP123966.1, read as the reverse complement.
GCGTTTATTAACTAATGATTCAGGTTGAAAACTTACAACATACATTTTTAATTGGAAAACGAGGGAAGGAAAAGCAAGTGCCGGTATTGAAAGGTGTGAACTTCGAGGTCAATAAAGGAGAAATTGTTGCCATTGTAGGTAAAAGTGGCTCAGGAAAATCGACCTTATTACAAGTTCTAGCTGGTTTTATGAAGGCTGAACAGGGCTCTATTAAAGTAAATGGAAAGGAAACAGCCCATCTAACTGAAACAGAAAGTGCTGCCTTCCGTTTACGTCAATTTGGTTTTATTTTTCAAAACTTTCAATTGATGCCTGGCTTAACTGCTTTTGAAAATATCGAATTACCTTTAAAGCTACAGGGTTTGCGTAAGGCTATGCGCAAAGAAAAAGTAAAGAAATTAATGGACAAGGTTGGTTTGACAGAAGTAGCAGACCATTATCCCAATGAATTGTCAGGTGGACAGCAACAGCGTGTCAGCATTGCACGAGCCCTTATTACGAATCCTCCTATATTACTTGCTGATGAGCCAACAGGGAGTCTCGATTCAGAAACCGAGCAGGATATCTTATTGCTTATTCAAAGTTTAAATCGTGAATTAGGGCTAACTTTTGTCATTATCACGCACGATGAAGAAGTAGCTACGATCGCACATAGACGCTTCCGCATGTACGATGGAGAACTTGTAAAGGAGGAAGCTTAACATGTTATTTAAGGATCAATTAGATTTTGTAACACAGCATATCAAGAAAAATAAGCTGCGTGTGTTTATGACGATACTAGCTGCAACGATGGGCTGTGCCTTTCTAATCGTGCTAGCATCCGTTGGTTTTGGTTTACAGGAATCTTTACGCAATGAAATTCTATCAAACGAAACAGTTACAAAAATTCAAGTATATGGCGATAAGCAATTAACTGAAGAACAAGTACAAGAAATTAAAAAAATGGAACATGTAGAAACAGTGCTTGAAACAATTAGTGTCAATGCTTCCGCACAATCATTTTTTGAAGATCGTGATACAACTTCTAATTTAATATTGTCAGATATGCAGGACTTTGAACAGGTAAATGGAAAGCTTGCAAAAGGGCGTTATCCAACAAAATCTAATGAAATTGTTGTAGGCTATCATTTTGCTCAAACATTATTGAATGACACAGAACGTGATGTCATTGCGGAAAAAAGTAAAAAGGCTGAAGCAGAGGGTACGTATTATGATGGTAGTGAAGAGGGCTATAAAGAATCATTAATTGGAAAAAACATAGACCTGTCGTTAGTTCCTCACACGGGTACAAATAATGAAACACAAAAAATGAGCTATACAATTGTTGGCGTAATGGAGAAACCTTCTTATGATTGGATGGTTGATAACGCTATTCATATGGATAAAGCGCAAAAGGCAGTATTAGTTGAAAATTTATCTACAACTAATAACATGGCAGAGAATGAGCTGTTTTACTCTGAATTTAATATTTTTGCGGATACTTTAGAAAACGTAAAGCCGATTTTAGAGAAGTTAAAAGATAAGGGCTATAGCGTATATTCAGTAACAGAGCAACTAGATCAAATGAATGTATTTTTCCTTGTATTAAAAATTGGCTTAATCTTTGTTGGCACAATTGCTGTGTTGATTGCTTCCATTGGTATTTTTAATACAATGACAATGGCTGTCACAGAGCGAACACGTGAAATTGGTGTGTTAAAGGCAATTGGGGCAAGTCCAAAGCTTATTCAACGATTATTTTTAATGGAGAGCACATTTATCGGCATTTTTGGTACGCTAATTGCGGTTGTCATCTCGTATGCTATTAGCTTTGCAGCTAATGCAGCATTACCATTAATTCTTAAGGCGGCAACAGGGGAGGAAGCTTTCGCAACAAATGATATAACATTTTCTCTTATTCCATGGCAACTAGTCATTATTGCAGCAGCCATTAGTGTTGGCGTAGCGATGATTTCAGGTTATCGCCCAGCACGTAAAGCAACAAAAATCGACGTTATTCAAGCTTTACGACAAGAGTTATAATAAAAAAGGCGGTCCAATCAACATTGGATCGCCTTTTATTTGGATTGAAGTACATCTGTATGTTATAAATACTCTTTTAACTCATTCGCTAAAAATGGTGTTGCATTCAATAATTTTAAGAAGGCATCATAGCTGGCACGTTGCTCTTCATTTGGTTTTTTACCTGTTTGATAGGCTCGAATTAATATGTTTTTAGGTGTATTCTCCATATCGATAAACTCTAAAAGCTGTGCCTCATAGCCAACAAGCGATAAAATTTCAGCTCGAATAGCATCTGTAGCAAGTGCCGCAAATCGCTCTCGAACAAGTCCATGTTGCAACATAATATCGAGAGCAGGTGTATTTAGTTGACGATTTAACTCATGCTGACAGCAAGGCACACTTAGAATGACACTTGCTCCCCATTTCACAGCACGAGCCAAGGCCATATCTGTCGCTACATCACATGCATGGAGTGTCACCACCATATCCACAGCACTTTCATCATTATAATCATTGATATCTCCTACAAGAAATTCTAGCTGATCATAGCCTAGATCCTGTGCTATTCTTGAGCACTCTTCAATAACCTCTTTTTTTAAATCTAAACCAGTAACACGAATGTCTAAGCCTTTTTCAATTTTTAAATAATGATACAAAGCAAAGGTTAAGTAGGATTTACCTGAACCAAAATCTAAAATCCTCACCTGTCGATCCTGAGGTAAATAGGTTAAGGCATCATCAATAAATTCAATGAAGCGGTTAATCTGTTTAAATTTATCATACTTTTGTTTCTTAACCTTTCCTTCTTCTGTTTGTACCCCCAGTCGAATTAAAAATGGATAGGGTTGATCATCAGATAGTAAATAATTTTTTTTACGATTATGGCTTAGATGGACTTGTTTAGGTGAAGCTGTTTTATCTGATTTCCAAAGGACTTTGTTCTTTTTTGATAATTGTACTTGTACCGTTTCATCTACGAAATCAATATGAGCTTGACGATACTCCTCAAAAAACGCGTCAAGCTTGGAAGGTAAACGAGCCAATAGAATATTTTCATGTTTTAAAATCCGTTCATATTGGTATTCAATTTGTATATGGTACTGATTTTTTAACATTAATGGTTTTAATTTTATACGTTTTATTTCATTTGATTTCATACGTGGTTGACTGATTGTAGCTGTCACAAGCTTTTGTTGCAAAATTTGCTCAGTGAGCAGAGCTTTCATTTCTTCAAATGTCATACATTTTCGCCTACTTTATTGTGTTATAGATGGCACTAGTTTAACACATTTTATAAAAGACAATGGCATCTTTGGTATTCGGAATAAATTTAATAAAAATTCCGAGTATTTATAGGTGGAATTGTATATTCGTGGTATCTTAAATACAGGAATTCTTTTTAAATTGGTGATACTAAGGATTAATAAGGAGGAGAAAATATGTCGGATAACATGTATCAATTATTAGCGATTGTTATTTATATGATCGCCATGCTAGCAATTGGCTGGTATGCATTTGTTAAAACATCTAATTTAACAGATTATATGCTTGGCGGTCGTTCCTTAGGTCCAGCGGTTACTGCGCTAAGTGCGGGTGCTGCGGATATGTCTGGCTGGCTCCTAATGGGCTTACCAGGTGCGATATTTTTATCAGGTCTTGTGGAGGCTTGGATTGCAATTGGATTAACAATAGGAGCTTACCTAAACTGGCTACTTGTGGCACCACGTTTACGGGTATATACACAGGTTACAAATGATTCCATTACTATTCCAAGTTATTTGGATAATCGATTACGTGATCATACGAAGCTTATTAGAATTGCTTCAGGTATCATCATCCTCATATTCTTTACATTTTATGTATCGTCAGGAATGGTAGCAGGGGGCAAGTTTTTCGATAGTTCTTTTGGTTATGAATACCATACAGGCTTATTAATTGTGTCAGCTGTAGTTGTAGCATACACTCTTTTTGGCGGATTTTTAGCGGTAAGTTATACAGACTTCTTACAAGGTCTTATTATGTTTTTAGCACTTATTATGGTACCGCTATTTGGCTTATTTGTAACAGGTGGTATAGGTGAAACCATTTCATCTATTAAATCTGTTGATCCAGATCTTCTAAATTTATTACCAGCCACTGCGACAGCAGCAGGGATCATTTCTTCAGTTGCTTGGGGATTAGGCTATTTTGGGCAGCCTCATATTATCGTCCGCTTTATGGCGATTAGTTCCGTTAAAGAAACGAAGCAAGCTCGACGCATTGGTATTGGCTGGATGATGTTAAGCTTATTTGGAGCTATTGGAACTGCCTTGGTGGGTGTAGCCTATTATCAGCAAAATGCTGGTGAGCTAAAAGACGCTGAAACAGTATTTATTGTACTTGGTCAGATTTTATTCCATCCATTTATAGCAGGTATTATGCTGGCGGCTATTTTAGCAGCTGTTATGAGTACAATTTCTTCTCAATTAATCGTAACTTCTTCAGCACTTGTAGAGGATATTTATAAAGCATTATTTAATAAAACAGCAGACGATAAGCATTACGTTTTTGTTGGGCGTATGGCTGTATTAGTTGTTGCAATTATTGCAGCAATACTAGCGTGGAATCCAGATAGTTCTATCTTAAGCTTAGTTGGCTTTGCTTGGGCAGGATTCGGTGCAGCCTTCGGACCTGTTATTTTACTTTCTTTATATTGGAGAAAGTTAACGAACTACGGAGCACTTAGCGGAATGGTAACAGGGGCTGCAACTGCGTTTATTTGGGGTAAAGTAGATGCTTTATCAAGTGCGTTGTACGAAATTGTTCCTGGCTTCATTGTTTGTTTAATTGTTGCGGTTGTTGTCAGTATACTGACATATAAACCAAATAAAGAAATTGAAGAAGAGTTCACACGCTCAGAAGCCCTGCTAAAAGAAGAAAGAAAATAGTTGAGATGCGCCTTTACATGAGGCGCATTTTTTAGGAAAGTTAACGATGATCTTCAAATACGAAAAAGGGTATATTATGGTAAGATGAAGAAAATTTGTCGTAGCGACACCAAGCTTTGGTGGGAGGTTTCTAATGGATAGAATTAAGGAAGTTGATGTATTAATTGAAAAGGCCATACTAGTTGGCGTGAATTTACGAAATGATGAGCACTTTGACTATTCTATGGAAGAGTTACAAAATTTAGCTGAGGCCTTGCATGTAGAAGTGGTTGGGACTGTCACGCAAAATTTGGAACGTGTGACACCTTCCCATTATGTGGGTACAGGTAAAATAGAAGAAATCAAAAATTTTTATGAAGAAGCACAAGCAAACCTCGTGATTTTTAATGATGAACTGTCTCCTTCGCAAATCCGTAATTTGGAGCGTGATTTAGCAACGAAGGTCATTGATCGAACAATGCTTATTTTAGATATTTTTGGAAGGCGCGCAAAAACACGTGAAGCCCAAATGCAGGTGGAATTAGCACAGCTTCAATATATGCTACCTCGTTTAGTGGGTTTGCATGCCTCTTTAAGCCGTCAGGGTGGAGGTACTGGGGGAGGATTTAAAAACCGTGGTGCTGGTGAGACAAAGCTGGAATTGGATCGACGAAAAATTGAAGATCAAATTGCTAAAATTAAAAAGGATCTAGAGCACGTTAAGGAACAGAGAGAAACGCAGCGTAAACAGCGTCGTAAAAACGCTCTTCCGGTTGTATCGATTGTAGGCTATACAAATGCTGGGAAATCAACGATTATGAATCAACTGCTTACACAAATAGGACAAGAAGAGCACAAACAAGTCTTTGAGAAGGATATGCTTTTTGCTACCCTTGAAACTTCTGTTCGTCAGATTGAGCTACCTGATAAGAAGACCTTTTTACTGACAGACACTGTAGGCTTTGTTAGTAAATTACCTCACCATTTAGTGAAGGCATTTCGCTCCACTTTGGAAGAGGCGCGAGATGCGGACCTTTTACTCCACGTGGTGGATGTTTCGAATACAGAGCACGGATTTATGATGGATGTAACGAACGAAACACTTAAAGCAGTTGGTGTTGAGGACATTCCGACAATCTATGTATACAATAAAGCAGATATAGCAGATGTTCCATATCCTGTGGTAAGTGGAGATAATATTTGGATTTCAGCAAAGCAGGGGGTTGGTTTAGAAGAATTAGTACAGCTAATTCGTCAACACATCTTCTCGCATTACGTAACGTGTGAAATGTTAATACCTTATGATCATGGGAACGTTGTTTCTTATTTAAATGAGAATGCCTCTGTTTTTAATACAGCCTATGAAGAGGGTGGGACATTATTGTCTCTTGAAGTAAAAGCAGCAGATTACGCAAAGTATCAGCACTATGTAATTAATTAAAAAATGTACTTCCCAAAGCATGCCAAAAGATTTTTGGCATGCTTTTTGTGATTAGAGGGAATAGTAGAATCTAGAACAAAGGTAAAACGTGTACTCAAGAAATTGTATTAATTTTCAAGTAAAGTAAGGAATCTGAATTTTAAATATTTTAGAATAATTCATTGTAAATTTAAAAATCTTTTAGGGATAAAGTGTGAGAAAACTTAGATATATCAAAGGATTTAATAATTTATCTAATAATCAATCAGAATTTATAGAAAAATGACAAATTTTCAACATTTTTTAAAACTCTTGCTAAAGTTTATAAAACGCTTTAGTATGATGAAACAAAGTTTTTTTATCCTTATATTAGGGTAGTTGTGTTTTTGTAGAATAATTTTTTATTGGGAGAGGGTATTGTATGTCTAGTAAAGATGAAGTTGTAAAATCTGTCCCTCAAAATGGTTTTGTTGGACACCCTAAAGGGCTCTTTACTTTGTTTTTCACAGAATTTTGGGAACGTTTCTCGTACTATGGTATGCGAGCAATTCTTATCTTCTTTATGTATTACGAATTACATGACGGGGGCTTAGGTCTAGACCGCGGAACAGCAAACTCTATTATGGCCATCTACGGCTCACTTGTTTATATGTCTGGAATTATAGGTGGATGGATTGCCGACCGAGTTTTAGGAACACGAAAAACCATTTTTTATGGTGGCGTGTTAATTATGATTGGTCATTTACTGCTAGCATTGCCTGGTGGTGTGAGCATGTTATTTGCTTCCATGGCATTTATCGTTATGGGTACTGGTTTATTAAAACCGAACGTTTCAAGTATTGTTGGGGACATTTATGCTGAAACAGATAGCCGTCGTGATGCAGGTTTTTCTATTTTCTATATGGGTATTAATATGGGAGCATTTATTGCACCTTTTATTGTCGGAACAATTGGACAAAAATATAGCTTCCACCTTGGCTTCGGTTTAGCGGGTCTAGGTATGTTTATTGGTTTAATTGTTTATAAATTAACAGAGAAAAAATATTTAGGCTTAGCGGGCTTACAAGTAAACAACCCATTAAAGCCTGAAGAACGTAAAAAAGTCTTTACGCAATTCGGAGTTGCAGCTTTACTTATTATCATCTTGGGTGCTATCGGTATTAAAACTGGTACTTTAACAATGAATGTATTTAGTTTAATCATCACAGCTCTAGGTGTATTAATTCCAACTGCATTCTTTATTTATATGTATCGCAGTAAAAAAACAACAAAGGATGAAAAGTCTCGTCTACTTGCTTATATTCCTTTATTTTTATCAGCTGTAATGTTCTGGGCTATTCAAGAACAAGGAGCAACTATTTTAGCGACTTATGCAGATGAGCGTACACAGCTAAGTTTTGGTGGTATTCAGCTTCAATCTTCTTGGTTCCAGTCATTGAACCCATTATTTGTTATTACAATGGCCCCATTATTTGCGATGCTATGGCTTAAATGGGGAGACAAGCAGCCGACAACACCACGTAAGTTTTCATATGCATTGTTCTTTGCGGGTCTATCATTCTTAGTGATGATGATTCCAGCACACCTGTCTGGTGGAGATACATTAGTGAGTCCTTTATGGTTAGTATTGTCATTCTTCTTAGTGGTTGTTGGTGAGCTATTATTATCACCAGTTGGTCTATCTGCCACAACGAAATTGGCACCACAGGCATTCGCAGCGCAAACAATGTCTTTATGGTTTTTAACAAGTGCAGCAGCACAAGCAATTAATGCGCAATTAGTTAAGGTCTATGAAGTTGTAAGCGAATTCACATACTTTGGTTTCTTAGGTACCTTATCTATTGTAGTCGGGATTATTATATTGGTGCTTTCACCAATTATTTCAAAAGCGATGAAGGGTATTAATTAAATGAAAGATGCAAGTACAGTTATTAAAAAAACTGTACTTGCATCTTTTTTTGCTATCTAAATAAAAGTCTATCTAAGAAGCTGAGAGCGAAATATATTATCGTAAGTAGTTATTTTGTTGAATGTGGGTATAAGTTTCTATGTAGAAAATTATCATTTTCGTTATAATAATTTTAATAATATGAAAATTTAAGGGGTTGGAATCTATGAAGGAAGAGTTAGATTATTTGAGGCCAAGATTAATGGAGATTTTTACGTATTTACATGCAAATCCAGAAATCAGTTGGCATGAAGTAGAAACCACCAATTATATAGTGGAGCTATTAACACAGGAAGGCTTTTCCCCAATACGATTTAAAAATTCCACAGGATTATATGTTGATGTGGGCAACGGTGACCCCAAAGTAGGGCTAAGAACTGATATAGATGCCTTATGGCAAGAAGTAGATGGTCATTTCCGTGCGAATCATTCATGTGGACATGACGGTCATATGACGATGGCCATTGGTACACTATTACTTTTAAAAGAACTACAGCAATCTATAAATGGTACAATCCGCGTTATTTTCCAACCTGCTGAAGAAAAAGGAACAGGAGCATTATCTGTACTAGAAGAAGGTGTTATTGATGACTTAGATTATTTATTTGGTGTCCATGTAAGACCTGTTCATGAGCTAGAGGACGGCACTTATTGTGCAGCCTTATATCATGGTGCCTCTCGTTTACTTGAAGGCGAAATTATCGGAGAGGATGCTCATGCTGCAAGGCCACACCTTGGTATTAATGCCATTGAAGTAGGTGCAACAATCATCGAAGATTTGCGAACCATTCATACAGATCCTATGGTCCCTGTATCTGTTAAGATGACGAAATTCCATGCAGGGGGAGATTCGGGCAATATTATCCCAGGTAATGCCTCATTTACGATTGATATTCGTGCACAGCAAAACAAGGTGATGGACGATTTAGCACAAGGCGTAAAGCGTGTGATCGATTCATCTAAATTGTTGCATAAGGTACAAATTGAATTACGTACGGTGGCCAATATCGTAGCTGCTGAAGTTGATACAAGTGCTCAATATTTGATGGAGCAGGCAATTATACAGGCTGCTGGATTATCAAATTTAAGAAAGCCTGTTCATACACCTGGAGGAGAGGATTTTCACCATTATGCTGTACAACGGCCGCATTTAAAAACAACCATGCTGGGCTTGGGTTGTGGATTAACACCAGGCTTGCATCATCCGAAAATGAAATTTAAACAAGCAAGACTTGTCACAGGAGTGGAGATACTTACAAGAGCAGTTTTATTAGCTTTGGAATCAGGGCATAAAAAGGAGGCGTCAGCGTAATGTTAGAGCAAGTGCGAATTCACAAAGTAACGACACCGAAAGAAATTGCAGAGATCCAAAAATTAAATGCTGAAATATGGGGCAGCCAAGCAATCCCCTCCCATCAATTACTAGCTGCTGTACAAAATGGCGGAATCGTATTAGGAGCGTATTTCGATGAAAAGCTAATTGGCTTTAACTATTGCTTCGTTGGCTATCGGAATAGAGAAATGTACTTACATTCGCACATGATTGGTGTAGAAAAAGCATATCGTGAACAAGGTGTGGGTGAATTATTGAAGCATGCCCAACAAGAATATGCAAAAGAGCATGGTTTTCAACTTGTCCGCTGGTTAATTGACCCATTAGAGGCGCGTTTAGCGAATCTAGCATTTCTAAAATTGAACGCCACTAGTTATCAATATGAAAATGATTATTATGGTCCGCTTCGCGATGACTTTAATGAAGGACTACCTTCAGATAGACTAGTCGTTGAATGGTGGATCGAGCGTGATCAAATGGCAGATAGCCTTGATGAATTAGAAGAGGGGGCACAGAAAATAGTACCTTGGACATTAACAGTAGATGGATTACCAGTTCTAGATGTAGAAAATACATTTCAGTTAAAACAATCCTTTTATAAAGATGCCTATCTTTTACCGATCCCTCAATCTCTACAGAAAATGAAAGTGGAAAGTCCAAAACTTGCAGAGGACTGGCGTTATAAAATTCGCACAATCTTAACAACATTATTTAACCAAGATTATGCCATCGTACGCATGAAGAAACATCCAGAATATGTTCATAGCTATCTGTTAGTCAGACGCTCCTTATTAGCTTTATAATAATGATAAGGAGTGAACAATGTGAGATTAGAAAAGATTACATTAAGGCATTTGAAAATGCCTATGAAAGCACCATTTACTACGAGTTTTGGCACAGTTGATGAAAAGGAAATGTTACTGATAGAAGCAAAAGATGAATCAGGGACGACGGGGTGGGGAGAAACTGTTGCTTTTGTAGCACCATGGTATACGGAGGAAACATTAAAGACAACATGGCATATGCTACAAGATTTTTTGATACCCATCTTGTTACATAAAGAGATTGGGCATCCAGATGAGGTAACCTCATTATTTGCACCTATTCGGCGAAACTGCATGGCGAAAGCTTCAATTGAGGGTGCTGTATGGGATATCTATGCTCAGCAAACAAAGCAATCACTTGCACAGGCGTTAGGTGGTCAAAAACAACGTATTGAAGTAGGAGTCAGTGTGGGTATCCAACCCTCTATCTCTCAGTTAATAGCATTAATAAAAGGTCATATTGAAAAAGGCTACAAAAGGGTGAAGATTAAGATAAAGCCTGGAGAGGATGTAGAGGTAGTACAGGCAATTCGTGCGGAATTTCCAAATTTACCCTTGATGGTAGATGCAAACTCTGCTTATACATTAGATGATATAGAAATACTACAGCAGCTTGATGACTTTAATTTATTAATGATTGAACAACCATTAGCTACTGATGATATTGTCGATCATGCAACATTGCAGAAAAAGTTAAAAACGCCTATTTGCTTAGATGAAAGCATCACCTCCTATGAGGATGCCAGACGAGCAATTGAACTTGGAAGCTGTGGTGTCATAAACATCAAGATTGGACGAGTAGGTGGTTTAACGGAAGCAATACGAATCCATGACCTATGTAAAGCAAACCATATTCCAGTTTGGTGTGGTGGTATGTTAGAGGCTGGAATTGGACGAGCACATAATGTTGCCTTAACGTCTCTTAGTCAATTTATTTTACCTGGCGATACAGCAGGTTCTAGTCATTATTGGTACGAGGATATCATTGATCCTGAAGTAAAAGTCAAAGATGGCTATATTGAGGTACCCCAGTCGGTAGGTATTGGTTTTAAGCCTGATATGGCTGTGATTGATAAATTAACAATTAGCAAAGAAATCTATCAATAAGGCAGTACTTAGTCGATCATTTAGTATTTAGGAAAACGAGGAGAGAACTGATTGAAAAAAAGCTTGCAAATCGGTGGTGCCTATGTGGGGATTATCGTTGGAGCAGGATTTGCATCTGGGCAGGAAATTGTCCTTTATTTTACAAGCTATGGCTTTAAAGGAATATATGGAGCATTGTTAGCTATGGTTGGTTTCTCAATTGTTGGCATGTGTGTTGCTCAAGTGAGCTCTAGGCTTCGCACATCGTCCCATAAGGATTTGATCTATCAAATTTCAGGGAATACTATGGGCTTTGTATTGGATATAGTGCTATCACTCTTTTTATTTGGTGTAGCTGTCATCATGTTTGCTGGGGCTGGTGCAACATTTCAGCAAATGTTTGGACTGCCTATTTGGCTAGGGAGTATTTGTATGATCTTGCTTACAGTAGCCACTGTCATGATGGATGTGAAAAGCATCATTAATATCATTGCACTTGCCACACCGTATCTACTAACCGTCGTCTCCATCATCGCTATCTATGCTATTGCAACGATGGATTTTACCTTTGCAGAGCAAGCCGTTATTGCTCAACAGGCTCAAATAAGTGAGAAAAGTTGGTGGGTAACGGCTTTATTGTACATGTCGTTTAATGTAGGGGTTAGCTTCTCTTTATTGACTGTTATGTGTGGCTCCATACGCAATCATAAGGTAGCTGGCATGGGTGGTATAATTGGTGGGATTTTGTTAGGTGCTTTAATCTTACTTGTGAATTTCTCCCTTTTAGCAAAGATGAATATCATTGTTGGACTAGACATTCCGATGCTAGCGTTAGCGAATGAAATTCATCCGATTGTTGGAGTGTTAATGACTATTTCTCTTTTAGGAATGATTTATAATACGGCAGTAGGGATGCTATATTCCTTTATGGTAAGGTTTTTCGAGCCTAGTAGAGCAAGCTTTAGGATCGCAGTTATATTTATAGGTGGTCTCGGCTTTCTAGCAAGCCTTGTAGGGTTTACAACGCTAGTAGCTAAACTATATGCAGTGATGGGCTATGTAGGGTTAGTATTAATCATATTCATTATTTCTGCATGGTTAAGAGGCACTAAAAAAATTATCTAATATAAAAATGGTAATTGAGGGATAGATTTTATTCTCAATTACCTTTTTATTTGGATAAAAATATTGTAGAAATAGTGAATTATTTCTGTTGATTGATTTACGGTTATACTGATATTTCGTTAATTTGGCATATTTTTTAGTTAATCATTCATAAAACGAGAATAATTCTCATTTGCTTGTTGACTGAGAATAAAATCATGCTTATAATGGAAAACGTGAGTAATGATAATCATTTTCACTAATAAGTAAGTTACACACAAAAATGAAATCTACCGGGGATTACTATGAAAATAAGATATCTTTTAACAGCAACTGTTTTGCTGTCTATTGTGTCGCTATTTATCGGAGTAGTTGATATTAAGCCTAGCGACCTATTAGACTTCCAATCAGAAGAGGCTAGACTATTTTTAATTAGTCGTGTACCTAGACTTGTTGCAATCTTGCTAGCAGGTGCAGGTATGAGTATTGCTGGTTTAATTATGCAAAGCTTAAGTAGGAATAAATTCGTTTCACCAACAACAGCTGGTACATTAGATGCCACACGGTTGGGTGTATTGATTTCCATGATGTTCTTTTCGAACGTTACGTATTTCCAAAAAATTTCCTTCGCTTTCATATTTGCTTTAGCCGGCACATTACTATTTATGCAAATATTAAACCGAATTAAGTTTAAAGATGCGATTTTTATACCGCTTATTGGCTTAATGTTTGGGAATATTTTGTCCTCTGTTACAACATTTTTTGCATATAAGGCGAATATCATCCAAAACATTTCTGCATGGTTACAAGGAGATTTTTCATTAATCATGAAAGGCCGTTACGAACTGTTATATGTAAGTGTACCAATACTCATTTTAGCTTATATTTACGCAAATCGTTTTACAGTAGCTGGGATGGGGGAGGATTTTGCAAAAAATCTTGGTCTATCCTATAAATTTGTAGTCAATTTAGGCTTGGTGTTGGTAGCTCTTATCTCCACGACAGTGGTGTTAACAGTCGGTATCATTCCATTCCTTGGTTTGATTATTCCGAACATTATTTCCCTGTTCAAAGGTGATAATTTGGCAAAAACCTTGCCGCACACAGCATTACTTGGTATGTCATTCTTATTATTCTGTGATATTTTAGGACGAGTACTGATTTTCCCTTATGAAATACCAATAAGTATGACTGTTGGTGTAATTGGAAGTGCCATCTTCCTATTCATGTTGTTTAGGGGGAGAGCCTATGCGTAATCGTACAAAAATGTTCATTTTACTAGGTCTCGCTGTTATAGCAGTTGTCCTATATTTATTTTGGGAACTCAATGGTAATTATCACTATGCTTTTCCACGCCGTGTCATAAAGGTTGTGGCAATGGCATTAACGGGTATAGCAATTGCCTATTCAACCGTAGTTTTCCAAACAATTACACATAATCGTATTTTAACGCCAAGTGTCATGGGTTTAGATGCTTTGTATATGTTAATTCAAACATGCATCTACTTCTTCTTTGGCTCTACATCCATATTAGTTATTAATATCTACTATAATTTTACGCTTGCAATTGGGGCGATGATTCTATTCGCTTTAATTTTTTACCGAGTATTGTTTAAAGAAGGAAAACGACCGATTTATTTTCTACTGCTTGTAGGAATGATTGTTGGTACGTTTTTAGGAAGTATTACTACGTTCTTCCAAGTATTAATAGATCCGAATGAATTTTTAGGCTTACAAAGTAAAATGTTTGCAAGTTTCAATAATGTTAATTCAGATTTAGTTTGGCTGGCAGGCGTTATCATTTTAATAACGTTTATCTACGGCGCTCGTCACATGAACCAATTAGACGTTATGTCTCTTGGACGAGACACAGCTATAAATTTAGGTGTACCTTACGATAAGCTGGTACAACGTATGTTAATTTTAGCTTCAATTTTAATTGCTGTTTCGACAGCGCTTGTTGGTCCGATCACGTTCTTTGGTTTAATCGTTGCAAATTTATCATATCAGTATTTCAGAACATACAAGCATTCCATCTTAATTACTGGCTCCTGTGTAATGAGTATTGTAGCTTTAGTCGGTGGACAGTGGATGGTTGAACGTTTATTTAGTTTCACTACTACACTTAGTGTCATTATTAATTTTGTGGGTGGGGTTTACTTCATCTACTTATTATTAAGAGAAAGTAGGTCAGCAGGATGATACAAGTCAAAGAAATCACAAAGTTTTTTGGTAAAAAACCTGTCGTTCAAGATGTAAGTGTTGATATTGTTTCAGGAAAAATCACATCGTTTATTGGACCGAATGGTGCAGGGAAGTCCACGCTACTTTCTATGGTGAGTCGTTTACTGAATGCAGATACTGGCGAAGTACTACTCGATAAGGCAGATGTACGTAGCTGGAAATCGGATGATTTTGCTAAACGTGTATCGATTTTAAAGCAGTCCAACTTTATGAATGTTCGTCTAACGATTCGTGAGCTTGTATCTTTTGGCCGTTTCCCTTACTCAAAAGGGCACTTAAAACCTGAAGACGAAGAAAAAGTGGACGAAGCTATTCGCTATATGAATTTAGAAGATATGCAACATAATTATTTAGATGAACTATCAGGTGGTCAACGCCAGCGTGCATTTATCGCAATGGTTATTGCCCAAGATACTGAATATATCTTACTGGACGAACCATTAAATAATTTAGATATGAAGCATTCTGTCCAGATTATGAAGATTTTACGTAAGTTGGTTGATGAGTTAGGCAAGACAGTGATTATCGTTTTACACGATATTAATTTCGCTTCTGTATACTCTGACCATATTGTTGCATTAAAAGATGGCCGTGTTGTTAAAAATGGTCCTACAAATGACATTATTAACTCACATGCATTGAAGGAAATTTATGATATGGATATTCCTGTTCAAGAGCAGGATGGCTGTCGAATTTGTGTTTATTTTAATTCGTAAAAATAGTTCAAGATGGATGCACATCTAACTATCAAATCATTTAATTAAAGGAGAAATTTCACAATGAAAAAATGGAAATTACTTACGATATTAATGGCTATGATGCTATTAGTATTAGCTGCTTGCGGTTCGAAAGATGAAGCAAAAGAAGATGATAAAGGTACTTCAACTGACAAACCAGCTGAGGAACAAAATGAAGAATCATCGGTATATCCACTAACAATTCCAGGTAGTACAGTTGAAGGTCGTGATGGTAGTACAACATTTGAAGAAGTAACACTTGATAAAATGCCAGAAAAAGTTGTTGTTTTTGATAATGGTTTCTTAGATACATTAGATGCTTTAGGCGTTAATCCTACTGCAGTGGTACAAGACTCATTACCAGCATATTTAAGCAAGTTTAAAGATAGTACTTATGTAAACGCAGGTACATTATTCGAGCCTGATTATGAAAAATTATCTGAAATTAACCCAGATATTATTTTCATCTCTGGTCGTGCTTCAGCAGCTTATGCTGAATTATCTAAAATTGCTCCTACAGTATACATTGGTGTAGATAATACTAACTTCTTAGAGTCATTCAAAGCGAATACAGAATTAGCTGGCAAAATCTTTGGTAAAGAAAAAGAAGCGGCAGATGCAATTGCTGCTTATGAAGCAAAAGTAGAAGAAGTAAAAGCTAAAGCTACTGCAACAGAAGAAAAAGCGTTAATCGTTTTAGGTAGTGAAGGTTCATTATCCGTATTCGGTCCTGGTTCACGTTTCGGTGTGATTTATGATGTATATGGTGTAAAAGCTGTAGCTGAAGCTGGTGGCTTCAAAATCGAATCACATGGTGATAATGCAAGCTTTGAATTCGTACGTGAGAAAAACCCAGATATCTTATTCGTTATTGACCGCGACGCTGTTGTAAATGAAAACGGTGAATCAGGTACAAAAGCTGCAATTGAAAACGAAATCGTAAGTGCAACAAACGCTGTGAAAAACGGTAAAGTATTCTATCTAGATCCAGAAATTTGGTACCTTTCAGGTGGCGGTTTACAATCAGAAACACAAAAAGCTGAAGATGTATTAAAGGCGTTCAACTAATATGTTTGTACAAATTAAACGTATTGTTGTGACGGAAGGGAATTCGGATAAGGTTGTGGATCGTTTTGGTGGTAAGCCAAACAGTCCCTCATTACTTGAACAACAACCTGGCTTCATTGATAAGCAGGTACTTGTAAAGAAAGTTCGCCGTGGTGATGAAGAAGTGCTAGTGATGGTTCGTTGGGAATCGGAAGAAGCATGGAAAAATTGGGAGAAGAGCCCTGAGCATATTGCAGGCCATAAGGCAAGTGCAGGTAAACCGAAGCCTGATCATATCATTGAAAGCGGTCAAGAAGTTTATTATGTAAAAGGTTAATCATCTAAAGGTGTCTCAAGGGATTGAGACACCTTTTCTTGTTGTTGAAAAAAGAATGTCACTAGCAGAAAAAGCCCTTTTAGCAAGGTGAGGGGTTGATTTCCGTTCCGCCAGCGTCCTTTCCAGGGGGCGTCCGATGAGCCGCTTCACTCACTTGCGCTCGCTCCAGGGTCTCCTCAGTGACGCTAAATCCCCTAGGCGTGACGCTGGCTCCACTCCAATCAACCATTCTGCAAGCATCCCGGAACAGCGTGTAACAGTCCGTCACCCCGTGCTCAAAGCGCCGCCCGGTGAGATGCGGCACACAGCGGAACTTATGAATCGTCCCCCGGCAGACCAGCCACCACGGCAAATCACTCTGCACCTGCAGCCGCCTGTCGGCCTCACTCAGCCAGGGCAGACCACCGGGGTGACTGTGGACCAGCGCCACAATCTCACCCTGCATTTTGGCCTGCAGCCAGTCCTCCGGAGCCATCCGGAAATAATCCTCCGGCTCAGCGGAGATATTCACGCAGGGAAAATATCTTTCTCCCTCCGGTGTTCTCACCACGAAGCCGCACGACTCCGCTGGCGCACATCGCCTGGCGTGCGCCAGAATCGCTGATTCAGTTTCTGTCATGGATTTACTGCGAAAGTTTGTTAATGGAAAGGTAACCGCCAAAATTGCCGAGGTTATTGCGAAACTTACAACCGCTCAGGCATTTGCTGCATTTATCCTTCGTGATATCGGACGTCGGCTGGTCATATTCATCCGCGACAGCCGGTCCGTGATAACCGCACTCATCACCGCGATAGGTCCAGGTACAGGTGTTGGCCAGCATGATGCGCCCCGGAAAAACAGCGCCGTCCGTTTCCGTCGGCGTGGAGAGCACAAAGGAGGCACTGACCGCACTCAGTTCGCTGCACTGCTCAATGCGCCAGCGGCTGATCACCTCCTGCTCCGGATCGGCTTCGCTGTTTCCGTTGACGAAGTTCACCGCATCCAGAAAACGGGCGTAAACCTTGCGCCGGGCCACCGTTCCGCCGACCAGACTCTGCAGGTCTTCCGCCATCACGGTGACCATACCGTACAGGTTAGAAACCGTCAGCGTGGGGCGCGTACTGGTGCCTTTGCCATTCAGTTCGAAACCACTCCCCTGAATGGGATACGCCTGATACTGTCGCCCCTGCCAGGTGACCGGCTCACCTTTTTCGTTCTGCTCATTACAGAAAAAATAACGTTCTCCACCAACCTCTGTCAGATCGATTTCCCAGAGAACCACGCTGGCAGACTGCTCCGCACGGGTGCATTCATTCAGTGTTTCCTGTTGGATATCCTGCATCAGTTCACCACCTGTTTAAACTCTGCGCTGAACTCAACACGCAGCATACTGACCCGCGACGTCCATTTTGCGCAGGTCACCTTTATCTGTCGGTAGCCATAAGGCGGCGTCCACAGAAAGGCCTTCCAGCCCCCGTGCTCAGCCAGAAACGACTCCAGCGCCGTGGCCTCCTCGCGGGAGACAGAAAGCGTCACGCTGTACGTTTTCAGGTCAGTGTTCAGCCCGGCAGGCGCTCGCTGGGAATAGCCATCACCAAAGCGAACCTCCCTGACGGAAGGCGACGAAGTCACATCCATGCCAGGTTTCACTTTCCAGCGGAAGGTTTTCATCGTCCACCTCCGGATAACAGCCCACCATCACGGGACTGCTGTTGCATAAAGTCAGCTGCTGCTTTTTTCCCGAGGTCATACACCACCTTCAGTGCAGCCGGGCCTATCTGCCCGTTCGTGCCGTCATTATTAATCTCAATGTGGTACTGAGGGGCAAACATCGCCATGCCCGCACCACTGGTCGCTGCCACAACCCCCAGTTTGCCGTCAGCACCACGACGCAGTGGCAGAATGGCTTCAGGCCCGGCCTCGCCCATCACACCCGCGCCTTTTGCAAAAGCAAAAAATGTCGGACGGTTTACCACCGTGCCACTGTAGCGACTCAAATCAGCAGACTGATAAACACCACCACAGGCATTAAAGGAAAGACTGTCGAGAACAGACCCCAGCCCCAGTGCACTACCAACGCCCTTGACAGCCTTCATCATGGTTGCATGCGCCAGAATTTTCGCCATATCTGACAGCACGGATGAGGTAAAAGATTTGAAATTCAGTTTACCTGTCGTGCAGAACGTCGCCAGCCCGTTGTCCATGCTGCTGAACGCGGTATTAAACAGCTGCTCAGCGGTACCCGCCGCGTTATCCGCATCCTCTGTAAAATTCTGAAAAGCCCGTATGGCACCGTTTTTCCAGTCTGCCTGCATCAGTTCCTGTTCCTGCCAGTAACGTCTGTTTTCGTTCAGTTGCCGGTTAAGACTGTCTGTCAGCGTCTGCTCAGCATTCCGGTATTCATCTGTGCCATATGTTCCTTTCTGCTTACTGTCACGCTCCAGCTGTTCCCGCTGCTGCTGATATTTTTGTTGCAGACTGAACTGTGCCTGGTATCGCTGACGCTGTTTATCCCCCATCCCTGTCGTGGCGATATCCAGGTCATGTTGCTGACGCAGAGCCCGCTCCTCTTCCGCCAGCTGGCTGGCAAGCTGAATGGATTTTTTCTTCAAATCATTCAGCGCCGTCTGCTTCTGCAGCTCCTGCTGTTTTGCATCCAGCAGCGTCAGTGCCTGAACAAGTTCATCCTTATGCGCCAGCACGCTTTTTTCATCTGCTGTCAGTTTTTTACCGGCCAAATCGCTGATACGCTGCTGAAGGGCCAGAAGCTGTTTATGCGCTTCTGTCATCCTTTCAGTAGCCATGCCTGCTGACTGTCTGGCGGCGGCGATCTGCCCCTCCACCTGCGCCTGTTGCTGGCTGTACTGCAGTAATAACCGGGTGGCCTCATCATTACGGGTGGCAGGCGTTTTTTTCTTAATGGCTTTTTCGTAACGTTCATTTTCACGTTGTATCGCTGCATCCCTGACCGCCTGATCGGCGTACTGCATGGCATTAATACGCACAAGTTCACGCTGATGTCGTGCTGCTTCCGTTTCATTCATCCGGTTCAGCGCAGCATTTTCAGCATTACGGCGTTTCTGTTGCTCCTGATAATTCCGCTCTGCCTGCTCTTTTGCATCCTGCAAATCCTGCTGGCGCTTTCGCTCTTTCAGCGCATCCAGTTGTTGCTGATCGTATTCCACCGTGGTGGACGCGTTCGTCCACGGAAATCTCTTCGCACGCTGAATTTTTTCCTGCAGCGCCGCAATCTGCGCATCAAGGGAGTCTTCCCGACCAATGTTCATGGCCGCATCCCAGAACTGCCTCCACCAGTCAGACAATGTCTGAAGCGTACTGCCCAGCGCATTCAGGTTATTATCAATATCCGACGTACGTTTACCGGTTTCCTCTGCCAGTGCAGACATGGCTATCCGTGCCGCATCACTGGACCGTCCCTGATCCCCAAGGACACGTATCTGCTCAAGCTGAGTGGCAGTAAGAAAATGTAGCTCATTGTCCAGAGCCTTCGCGGCATTTACAGGATCATCCTTCAGCCGCTTAAACTGATTTATGGTATCGCTGACCGACTGGCCAACCGATCGCTCCATCTGTGCGGCAGCTCTCGCCACCATACCGATATCGTTTCCTCGTCAACTGATGACCTACATGATGGAAGATTCGCGTACCATTCCGAGCGTACTTACTGCGCTGTTCTGCGCGCGTTCTATCGAACGTATTGGCGACCGCTGCCAGAATATTTGTGAGTTTATCTTCTACTACGTGAAGGGTCAGGATTTCCGTCATGTAGGCGGTGATGAGCTGGATAAACTGCTGGCGGGAAAAGACCCGAAAGAGTAGTGCTAACTGTAGGCCAGATAAAGCTTTTTGCCGCATCTGGCAATCAGCCCGGTCATACATAGTTACCGGGCTGATACACTTTCTCCCTGAAATATAGCCACACAAACTCACCTCGAAACTACCCCCAGTACATTGCATATACATTATTTCATTTGAATTATTTTACTTTTAATGTAGTGCCCCGCTATAAAAACATTTTTGTTATTCTTTTCATTTATATCGCTACCTGCACAGAGAATGGAAAAGAAAACAAAAAACAGGGTAAAAGCCCTATATCGAGACATAAAAAATGAGCGATTTTTTACAG
This sequence comes from Lysinibacillus sp. 1 U-2021, assembly GCF_029916965.1. NCBI lineage: Bacteria > Bacillati > Bacillota > Bacilli > Caryophanales > Bacillaceae > Lysinibacillus > Lysinibacillus sp. 1 U-2021. The sequence goes on along the minus strand of NZ_CP123966.1, from coordinate 1,015,969 downwards.
TATTCATAGGTGGTTTAGTCATAATCGTAGCAAACCAACACCCAGGTATGCTTTTTAAGACAAATCGGCAATGTATTGTGCTCGGGCGAATAAATATTGTGTTCAGGAGAAATGATTATGGCTATATCATCATATAGTACAGTTACAGATAAATTTGCTAATCTGACTAAAATGCCAGATGAAAATAATGGATTGCAAAAAAAATCAGAAAAATTTTGTTTGTCTGTTGGTAATAAGGAGAAGTATTCAATAACCCATAAAGATATAACAAACCTTATAGCTGGTGATAGACAATCTTTTCTTAAACTAACTCTTTGGGAATTTATACTCGATCTCTTTCCCATGTATCATATTAAGGAGGCTAAAGAAACAATTGTAGAATTTGTAACGAAAACTGAGGACAAAGTTAAGAGATTTGAGAGAATTAAATCTCTCGCTATTCCAGAAGAAAAATGGCGCTTTAGTACGACGACAGAATTTACAGTAGATGAGAATAAAGACATTATTGTTAGTAGAGTATTTAAAATAAATATTAACTCGAAAGATAATCATAATAATGCTGAAGAAAATACAATGCTTTCTGTATTATCAGAAGAACGCAATTATAATAGTTATAAACATGATATTCATTTTGATGAGAAGGCTTTTCAATCAGGGATATTGAAAATGCAGTTCCCTAATGATAATGAAAAACTAAGCGTATATTTAAAAAATAAAATCCCCTTTGAAAATATGATAATTGATTTATCTGCACTGAAAAAAGATGTTCTGGTATCGCTAAAACAGTGTTGCTTTAAAAAGATGACATTCACAGGTAATATATCTTACGAAAATCTTAACGGCCCAGTATTTGAAAATTGTTTTTTTGAGGGTTGTAATTTCGAGAATGTGTCCCTTGTTGGCTTTGATAAAGTGACCTGTGAAAGCTATGACGTTCTTTGTAAAGTAAAACCAAATAATAAAATACCGATTTACGGTATGTTTAAAGGGTGTTTTTTGTATCAATGCGAAATGAAAAATTTCAAGATAGAGACATCAAAAATATACTCTATAAATCAAGATCCCCAAAGAGGGGATAAGAAAGTCGGTGCATATCTGTTTATGCAGTCATTTGTATATGCAAGTAATCTTCAAGATGGAGTGTGTAAAGAAGCAAGTGTTATTGCAAGCAGTTTATTATCTTGCAATATAGCAGAGCTTAATGGTGTTGGAATGGATTTCATAGAAACTTCGTTTTATAGAAAAACTCGCGGTGGTTTTAGAGATAGTAATAATTTTTATGATTGTGATTTTCGTTATGTTAATATGACATGCAAACGAGATGGAATTCGTGAAGATTTACGAGATTATGATCCAAGAAAATATTTCGGAGAAAGTGAAAATAAACTTAATCTGGATAAAGCTCTTTTAAATTTTATCCACGATGATATTTTCCAAAATATTAAAACTCATTATAATATAAAAGACGATATAGATAAACATATAAATCTTAATCATTGCTGTTTATATGGTGCTTGTTTGGGCGAGTTAACCGGTGGAAATCCATTGTATGATTGTGCTATTGATATTTATACCACCAGGTTAAGTGGTAATCTTGCTGCAAACACTCAGGTTAAAATTCCTGTTTATATGTACAATAAAGGAGCTATAGCTAAAAATGATATGTTACCTTTCATGGAAAAGGTAACGAACATTTATTCACGGATAGAAGGTATTTATGAGCATAGCAATAATATGAAGAATAATTACAAAAAGGCACTAGCCGATTTACGAAACTTATTAGATAATCTGCATAAAATCATGCCTGGTGATGATGTAAAATATTTTCAACTTAATGATGAAACTATAAAATATATTATAGATAATGTTTTGTACAATAGAAAAAAAGATATAGCTAGTGAAATAGATACTGATAAAGTGAATTTCATGCAGAAAATCTATAATAACCTTGATTGGTATAGACATTACGATGAAAATGGGAAAATAAAAACATATCGTTCTATTAATCCAAATGGCAATAGATTTCACTTTGATTTTAATGATTTGCAATTTCTTTACTACGATCATGAGAAGACGAATGGTCCTAAAGTGGAGGATTTTGTGAAAATGCAAAATGTTTTTTTAACGGTGAAAAACTTTAAGGCAGAAGAAAAAATAAACCAAGAGAAATATATAGAAAAACCAGCAAATGTAGCCCATGAAATTGCTTCATTCTTTGACATTGAACAATATTTATTGGAGGTCATTGATAGAAATAATAATTATATTAATGAAAATTTCACTTATAAATTGCAAGATTTAGCCAACCTTTCTGGCGCAAGAGATGCTCAGCTAGAAAGAAAGGTTTATTTTGATATAAAGATGCTTAATTTAAATGATAATGATGAAAAAGAAAAAGTCAAAATCGAAAATGATATAAAGAAAATAGATAAAAAAATTGAAGAAATAGATAATGCAATCTGGGATCTTTCCTCTGAAACAGAGAGATTCAAGATAAAGTTTCAACAAGAAAATAGACTTAATGATGTAATTCTAGGTATCAGTCGTTGGCTAAAAGAAAATCAAGTTATGGTGGAAACTATTAAGAAAATTGATACTGAATAATAACGTGGCGAATAAATAAACGGATCAAGTCGTTTCTGAAACAATGAGGTTATACGAAAAGACGCTTACTCATCAGAAATCTGGTATGCTTTAATTAAACCAGTGTCGCTGATGTGTAAGCGTTGACGTTGGGAGACGATTAAATGGTTATACCACTCCTACGTCTTTTCCATACGGCGTATAAGAGTGCAACATGTTGAGTTTTCCGAGTGAATGGTGCATTTTACTAACCGAGCCATTTGAATCAACCAACGCAATAAAAAAGACTGGAATAATAAGCCTGTATTTATTATTTATCGCAATCGCACTCTACGGTTTTATCCTGCAGAAATGAGACTACTTCCAGCGGTTGTGGATTCTCCCCGGGCGATAGTCATAGTCTGGTGTCAGGATTCACAAATGACCTGTTACCTGACATGGATATAAAAACAACATAGAGTGCGGTAGTTAATCTGAATCATCTATTTTTCGGCTACACAGCACAAAACAACATTATTGATTCTTTATAAGAGAGAATCTCTCCATCATTTTTATATAAATCATTATTAAGAAAATCCAGAAGCTCTTGCCTTACACTATAAATATTGACTTTTTGGTCAACCAACGACAGTAATATATTCTTGATACCTTTTAATTTCATATTTCTATCAGATATTGTATTAAAAGTGAAGATGATATTACGTTTATTACAACTGGAGAACCAATATTTTAGAGTGTTATTCGTCCACTTTGTTGGTGTCTTAATTAGTTGCGCTGTTGTTGTTTTTACATTGTTAAATGTAGAACCGCTAAAATTTGTCCCGACGCACGAAATGAAATTCATCTCTGAATTGTCAAAATTGCAATTCTTTATCTCACACATATCAAGGTTAACATCATGAAATGTCGAATATTTCATGTTTGCATGTGAAAATAAACATGCAATAAATGTTATATATTGCAACCTGGCATTACAAAAAGATTTATTTTTAAAATCAAAACAAAAGGTTTTTTTTATTTTGAAATTGTTATTATATCTGCAATGTAAAGAAATCATGTTTTTTATTAACTGATAACACCATTGTGATGATTCTGGTAATTCATAGGGATGTAAATGGATGTTTTCATCGAATATAACCTGTGAGTTATGGTTGTTTATTGAAGATATATGGAAGCTATCATTTGTTAAAGCTATGGTTGTGCTAAAATTATAGTGGTGATCAGCGCTCATGAAATCAAATGTAACAATGTCGTTGTTTCCTTTCTTTTCTTTGTGATATGCGTTTAAAAAAGAAATATTTTCGATCTGTTCATCAGTTAATGTAAATGGCATTTCGTCATCAAAGAAAGCGTAATCGGCATTTGGGACTGGAATACTCTCAATTGAGCATAGTTTTAATAAAAAAGCATGAAAACAATGAAACTTGTTTTTATACATAAGAGAACTTAATCGCTGTTGTATCTTCTGTAGTTGTCCTTTGGGAAATAAATGCTGTAAATTTGAAAGCGAGCCATCTAAAATATATTTATATGTAAAAAGGTCCTCTCTTGGACCATTTATTAAAAAATCGTCAGACAATTTAGAAAAACGATTGAGATGACATAAATATTCCATTTGCTCCATGTCTATATAGTTATGGGGAACTGCGTGGTTTGGTGGTGTGCCAATAAGATTATCCATAAATCACCTTGATAAAATTTAATAAAATATCTTTATTTTAACCTCGACAATAAAAGCGGCTATAAAAAAACGCTCATTTTCTGATGCTGCGGTTAACCCGTGGAATGTACCGTTAACCCCCAAAAAAAATGCAAATCCAGGGTGAACACCCTGGGTTAAAATGGAAATAATGAGCTATTTTTTACAGTATTCACCGGTAATGTAAGTAACACTTGTTGCTAACCTAACTAGCAGTACGGTTAATTAACAACATAGAAGTTATTGTTTTTCAAACAACTCAATATTGCACGCCGGAGGGTTTATGGTTGCTAAATTAAAACCAAGTGTTCTTATTAATACTAATCCTTTTTTAGAAGCAATGAATAAGGAGAGGCTTAGTCATAAAGGATATTCTGATAAAATTGCTTTAAGTATTAATGATAAGAAATATAATGTAAACTCTAAGGATATTGAAAATATCCTTGATGGCAAAGGGGATTTATTTAAAAAACGTACACTGTGGGAGTTTGTTCGCGATCTTTTTCCCGGTTCTCATATTAAACAAGTCAAAGGCTTAATTTACGAATTTGTCACGAAAGTTGATAACAAAGCCGAGGTGTTCGATAAGATTAAATCGCTGGCAAAAACAGAACAACAATGGCGATTTAGTACTAAGACAGACTTTACCACAAATGAAAATAATGAAGTTATTGTGAGTAGATCCTTTAATCTCTACACGGGGGTTACTCCGAATGATAACGAAAAAAAACAGGTTTCTTCAGAGAGATTAACGCTTGATAATTATCTTGATGATTCACATTTTGATAATTCTCCCTTGAATAGATTAACGTTTGATGATTATTCTGTAAAACTTACGACGCTGATTAAAAATAAAATTCCTATTATTAATACAACAATCAATTTATCATCGTTGTCTAAGGATGTTTTAAATTCATTAAAATATTGTAGTTTTAAGAATGTAATTTTTTCAGGAGTGATAAACAGCCCTAACCTTGAAGGTCCGGTTTTTGAAAATTGCTATTTCGATGATTGTAAATTCAACAACATACAGCTTTATGAGACTAATGATGATACTGTGGGGTCAGGAAATAAAAAACCAATAAAAGGTATGTTTAAAGGTTGTTTTATTTCTAAATGCAAAATTGAAAATTATAGATGTGAGACGTCTAAAATCTACACCGTTACACAACCTGATAGTATTCAAGAAAAATTAGGTTCTTATCTCTTTATGCAGTCTTTCGTTCAGGATTGTATAATCCAGGGAGGATGTTGTCCTGGATCGAGTATACTTCTGAGTCATTTTTATAACTGTAATATAATAGGGCTTGATGCTCATGGAATGGATTTTTTGGCAAATTCGTTCAATAAGTCTAATTATGATGAAATCAGGGGTCCGGATACGGGGACTGTGTTTTATAATTGTAATTTGAAGCATATTAAAATAAACGATGGTCTTCGTGAAGATGGTTCAGATAGATCTATGTTTAACCCCAAAGAGTATTTTTCTGATTACATTGAAAGAAGATCGAGAAATCTTAAGTTAGATGATAATTTTTCGAAATGCGTAGAGAGTATAAAGAAAGGGGCCGATTCTTCATTTAGCAAGAAAAATACAGAGAACAATAATGTCTTCTTTAAAAATAGTAATTTGATTGGGGCAAATTTAGGCTATTATTACAGTGGAGATAGGTGCAAAGACTGTGCTATTGATCCAACTACAAATTATTCAAAAGATGGTCTTACAGCGCAAAAATATATGTATATGGATCTGGACGGAGCTATAAGTAAAGAACAAATACCTGATTTCTTAAAAAAGGTAAGTGCTATCAATAGAGATGTGACATATTTTTATAATTCCGAGTCAAAGACTAAGGGAAAATATAAAAACGCATTTTCAGAGTTAGAGTTGTTTTTGACTACACTTTATGTTGAAAATAAATCGTACGAGGAAAAATATCATTTTGATAATAGTAGGGTTGAGTTTTTTATTTTTAAAGATATGCAGGAAAATGCACAAAATATCATTAACAATATGATAGAAAGTGACCGGGTTAAGTTTGTTGAGTCTATAATAAATAAAATGATTCCGCCGCCAGATGGAACAATACTTACTGAAAATCCAAAAGAATATGTCCAAAAGCAAATAAAGGAGTCTCATAAAGAATCTGCTACAAATGTAACATTTGATTATAAGGAACTTGCACCCATTTTTGAAGGTGTTGAAGAAAAACAAATTAAAGCACTATCAAACCAACTGGAACATATAAAATCTTTTAAGACAGATTACGACTCAAGGCTCAATAAGTATGCTCGCGATTTTCACTATTTTTCCAGTGCATTCGCAATTAACAGGAAGGATTTACTAAAAAACTATGAGGAAATAAGATCTTCCATTAAAGATTACGATGACTTATTGCGAGAAATTAAAGAGTTAACCATAAAGCGTGATAAATCAGTAGATGATAAAAGGACTTTGTTTGATAAAAAAAGGGACAAGTGGAATAGTCAAGAAGTACAGGATGAAGTAGCGGCATTAAATCAGAAGATTGCTGACGATGACAATAAGATACGTTCTAACCTTAATATTGTTCAAAATTTTAGACGCGAGAATCAATATAAAGCTAATAAAAAAATCAGTGACGCGATGCGTAATATTCTGGATTGGTTCGAACGGTATCCCGATATTGTGAAAAATATAACCCAGGCTTAACCATACAGAGGGTGAGCGACTGGACGATTAACGACATAAATTATTTATAGGGAATAGACGCTTACTCATCAGACACCTGGTATTTTTTATCTCAAACCAGCGTGACTGATGTGTAAGCGTTGAAGTAAGGAGGCGATTATCGCGTTATATTCCAGCCCCGTGCCTTCCAGAGTGCAGGCAGCTGCGCCAGCTCGGTAAAGGTGGTGACTTTCGGGTGAACGATCGGTTTATTGTGCGGGTCAGCGCAGAAGTAAAACACTTCCATTCCGGCATCTATCCCTGATTGAACGCCGGCGCTGGAGTCATCGACCAGAATGCAGTTTTCAACGTTCACATTCATCGCTTTTGCCGCATGGAACATTAATGCCGGATCGGGCTTCCAACGCTGGATATCGTAGCCGCTGAACAGTTTTTCCGGGAAGTAGTGCAGCATGTTGAGCTTACCAAGCGAATGCTGCATTTTGCTGACCGGACCGTTAGAGACGACGCACATCGGCACGTTAACGCTCGCCAGCAATTCGTTCGCTCCTGCGATGACCTCAAGTTCGGTATCAAACAGACGCGCCACTTCTGCGCGGTAAACGTGCTCGGCATCGGCCTGGATCATCGTCACGCCCTGTTCTTTACTGATGATGTCGATGATTTCGTAGAGTTTTACGCCTTTAAAACGGGTAAAAATCTCCTCCAGGTCAACGTGAATGCCAAATTCCCTGAACATCGTGACATAGGCGCGAGAGCAAATGACCTCGCTATCGACCAGCGTACCGTCGCAGTCGAAAAATACCGCTTCTATCTTGGACATGTCTTTCCTTTATCGTTAGTTTAACGTTTTCGTCATGCCAATTCGCATGACGCAATCGTTGCCGTATAAGCAAATACAATGAAAAAAAGTTATCTTCAGCCGTCCATATTGTCTCATTTTGGTATACGATAGCGACCGGATATTAATCAGGAGCTGTACGGCCTGCCGGAATATCTCAGCGCCCTTAACTCTGCCTGGCTGAATGAGTCGGCCACGCTGTTCCGCCGCAAGTATTACGAAAATGGCGCACATGCCGGATACATCATGTACGTCACTGATGCCGTGCAGGATCGCAACGATATCGAAATGCTTCGCGAAAACATGGTCAAGTCGAAAGGCCGCAACAACTTTAAAAATCTGTTTCTCTATGCCCCGCAGGGGAAAGCCGACGGCATTAAAATTATCCCGCTCAGTGAAGTGGCAACGAAGGACGATTTTTTTAATATCAAAAAAGCCAGCGCCGCTGACCTGCTGGACGCGCACCGCATCCCCTTTCAGTTGATGGGCGGCAAGCCGGAGAACGTCGGGTCGCTGGGTGATATTGAGAAAGTGGCAAAGGTCTTTGTCCGCAATGAACTTATCCCGCTACAGGACAGGATCCGCGAGATAAACGGCTGGCTCGGTCAGGAGGTCATCCGCTTTAAAAACTACTCACTGGACACTGACAACGGCTGAACATCGCCGCCTGCGGGCGGCTTTTTTACAACCCGCCATCACGCCCTCACACGCTCACCACCGCACAAAACATCCCACAGACACACCAACGCCCCGGCGAACAATCTAAACGCCATCACGACGCGCTCAGACGCTGAAAAAATAAAATCAGCACCACCGCCAGCGCGCAGTGCTTTCCCCGCCTCGCCCGCCCGCTTCATGAGACGGTTTTAATGCAGTTGCATGAAATAACCTAAAGCGCACCAGCTCTGACATAACAACATTAGTAAGCATCTGACAAATGCATGCAAAATCATTCAACGCTATGGTACATCATAAACTATTAGTACAAGCTAATTAGCCTCTAGCGAACAATAAAAAAGTATTTCTCCCTCATAGCTTGATCTCAGTCACAAAATGCAAATAAGAAAAACGAAAACCCATTGAATTTCATGTAAAAATAGCCATACCTAGGATTATTCTTACTTCACACAGCATAATTTATGGAGGGAAAATGTCTGATCGTGATACTACCAAGGAACAACTGGTTGCCAAAAAAAGAACAGTTAAAGATTTAGCTGATTATATAAAAATCAAATCAGGTACATCACCTAACTATTCACTCTTTCTTGGTGCTGGTGCATCCGTTACATCAGGAATAAAAACTGGTCAAGAGTTAGTTGCAAAATGGAGAGAAGAGATATACACAAGACTATCCAATGAAGAATATATCGATGCCGAAGAAGCTAAAAAATGGCTATCCAAAAACCATCCAGTCTGGTACGACCCAAACAATGAATACTCCTCTCTTTTTGAAAAGAAATTTGATCTCCCATCTCAACGCAGAAGATTTGTTGAGCTTCAAGTAGACAAAAAATTACCTTCAATTGGATATGCTTATCTCGTTGAACTATTTGAATCAAAGTTTTTTGATACTGTCTTCACAACAAATTTTGACGATTTAATAAATGAAGCATTTTATCAATTTTCTTCTGACAGACCATTATTATGCGCACATGACTCATCAATTAAAGGCGTCTCAATTACTTCTTCAAGACCCAAAATAATAAAATTACATGGTGATTATCTATTTGATAGCATAAAAAGCTCTTTAAAAGAAACCGAGTCATTAGAAGGTAACACTCGTGAAAAACTAACTGAATTCACTAAAGAATACGGGATTATTTTTGTTGGTTATGCTGGCAATGACAGCTCTATCATGGATGTTTTAAAACATTTATTAAAACAGGACGATTACCTACGGAATGGGGTATATTGGTGCGTAAGACAAAATGACGCCATCCCACCAGAACTAATTAGGCTTCTAGGTCAAGAGAAAGTTTATTGGGTAGAAATAGAAGGCTTTGATGAGTTAATGGCAGAACTAGCCCTTGAATTAGGTTGCGCACTCTCTTTTGGAGGGAATCAAAAATCCACAAAAAGAGAGATGATGATCCAAAATTTTATAACTGATGAGTACAAATTATCTAAAAATGACATTATCAAATCCGATCTTTCAAAATTAAAAAGATACACTCTAACACATGACATATCATCATTAATAAATGAGTTATCCCAAAATGACTTAGACGATCAAAAGATCCCTGAAGAAAATTTCAAGAATTTGTTATACATTGACAACCTCATTAGAAACAAAAAATATTTAAGCGCTGAGACAAAACTAAAGGAATTAATCGATAACGCTGATAATGACAATATAAAATCCAAATACCTGCGCAGGCTAATTGAAATAAAAGAAGAACAAAAAGATACAAAGTCTGCATTAGAAATCAGTGATAAACTTATCGCTCTTGATGAGTTTAATATAAATTACGCCCTATCAAGAACAAACATATTCACAGATCTAAAGGAAAAAATACATTACCTTAAGGGATTGCTAGAAAAATTCCCATATAGCATAAACCTTAAGAATCATTTAAGCAGAATTGCTATTCTTCATCTGGAAAATCATGACGAGGGATTAATAACCTTTGATGAAATACATAACCTAATTGATAAGAGCTTACTCCAAAGTAGCGATCTAGACAATATCGCTTGGAGAATAAAATATGACGCAATAATGATAAAACATCAATCAAGCTATGATAAGAAAGATTGTAATAATTTAATACAAGAAATGCTCGACCAAATAAATGAAATCAACCCTACCCACGATACATATTTGTCGTTATACACTGATTTTACTTGTGCATTACAAAAAAAAGAAAAAACATTATTGTGCATAGAAACATTATCCAACATTTACAAAACGTCATCGAAAAACAAAAAGAGAAACATATTAAGATATTTAACAAAACTACACCTGTCTTTATTTGAAACAGACTTCGATGAAAACACTCCCAGTTTAATGAAAGGCTTCATTGATAAATATGAAGAAGAGGGCGACATTGCAAGAATTGCTCCTTTCATTATATTTAAAGCTCGATATGAGATAGGCTGCAACAGAGACATTAATGCAGGCATTGAATTAGCTAAAGAAGCCATGAATCATCCGTGGAAGAGTAATCATGCGGATAGTATTGTGGACATATTATTAATTAATAAAAACAACATCAAACTGGCAGAAGAGTTTATTGACAGCCTGCCAAGAAACAAATCAGAAATTACCATTCTGAAATTAAAATCCGATATTGCATCTTTAAACAGTGATTTCAAAAAAGCGATAGAACTTCTTGATGAAGCTTATGATAAAGGTTATGGATTCAGTAATTATATTTTAGGCAAAGCTTATACCAACCTGCTTGCAGGAAACTATAAAGAAACAATTAATATAGTCAATGAAAACCTTGACAAAATTAAAGACTACAGAGAGAGAGATGTCTTAATAATAAACAGAGAAGTTGCCAAGAAAAAAGACAATCAAGACATTAAAGAAAACGACATAAATTCAGTTTTAGCACATAACAATTCAAAAGGTGATGCAGCCATGTGTGCATTCTTTTTACTTGACGATGAATTTAAAGCAAACAAACAACTAAAAAACCTGATAGAAAAAGATTATATGAACTATTATAGATTCTTAGCTTGGCCAGCAGTTCCCCAAAACGCTCTCTTAAAATATAAAAGCAATATGGAAATTGCCGCTTAAATAAACAAAGGGCAAGAACACCTTCTTGCCCTATATTATTTCATATAGTTACTTATCCTTAATCCAACCCATAACAATCGCATGTTGAAAACTTAGCCGTTATTTTTATTCATATCACTCGAAACTATTGTACTCTAACCGAATGGTTATACAGATAAATAAAATTCTTAGTCTCATCAACATCTCTTTGTCAAACACCATTATTAGTTTGAGGAAAATCCCGACCACTCATCAGCAACCGGATACGTGAATTTTTTCCCGTCATAATTTACAGTTGCCCCACGCGCCAGCGCCTCAAGCTCCCATCGCTGAGGCCTGATACCGTTCTGAGTAAGGTCAACGCGGATACGGGTAATTTGCATTCGTTCCGACCGGGTCAGTCTGGCCGATGGCGCTATTTCATGCGGTTTTAACGGGCTTCCGTTTCTTTGCTGACGGTTTGGTCTTCTCAGGCCGTGTTTTAATGCACTTCTGAGCGCTCTCACGACCTCCGGGTCATTCCATTCGATAACACCGTCATCTACCAGATTAAGCACTGCTGCGGCGTGCTCAGAAGGTGTGGGAGCCGGTAACGAAGTATCACCACCAGTGAGCTTTCCACAGTTATTGACAGGACTCCGAGGCGCGGCGATGCCGCTTTTTAAAGTCAAAGGCTCAACGACCGGCACTTTCGGAACAATGCGCCAGTCCGTCGTTCTGGTGATATGAATATGACGCGCGCCGAGATGCGCCTGGGCCAATGACGTGCGCACAATGCGGATGCTGGATGGCAGAAGCCACAGACAAATTTGCGAAATGTTTGGTCGGGTACAGCGAGATCCATTCTGGGTAAAAAACATCATGAGCCCGTCAAAACTCCGCGAAAAATGGGACGAACTGGTCATCCGCTTGGGACGTTCACCTGTACAGCGTTGTGTGAATCATATTTCTGAACCGGATACAGAAATTCCGCCTGGTTTCAGGGGATAAGTGTTGATTTCAGGTCATGAGGTAATTTTAAGGAGGACTTGTGGCAAAAGTTTTTACACAGGAAGAGCGGGAAAAAATTAAAGAGCAGGTGGTCGAACTTGTGCGCCAGAGCGGTCGCGAGACATTACGACAGTTGGAAGCTAAAACAGGTGCGACAAGATATCTGATGAGCATTCTTGCCAGAGAGCTGGTTGCCAGTGGTTATGTATACAACTCCGGCTACGGGTTATTCCCGTCTGAACAGGCACGAAAGGACTGGCAAAATGCCCGCAAAAAACTCTCTAGGGCGAAGGTGAAGAAACCCGCTGTGGTTGATCCGGACCTTATCTGGTCACTACCTGATGGAGAAATACGTCGCTACGACAGTCGTCTAAACATAATCTGTCGCGAGTGCCGGAAGAGCGAAGTTATGCAGCGCATACTGGCTTTCTATCAGGGTAATTTTCAGGACGTGGCGCAGTGAGTGCACCGGCAACCATTCTTGATATGTGCTGTGGCAGCCGCATGTTCTGGTTCGATAAGTCTGACGAACGGGCGATATTCAGCGATATCAGAAAAGAAGGATACACATTACGCAATGGGAGACGCTTGATTATCAGCCCTGACATTATCGCAGATTTTCGTGCATTATCATTTGCAGACGCATCTTTTTCGATGGTTGTATTAGACCCTCCGCATCTTGAGAGTGTTGGTGATAACGCCTGGATGGGAAAGAAATATGGACGGCTGAATAAAGATGCCTGGCGTGATGATTCGCGACAGAGATTTAAAGAAGCCTTTCGGGTGTTGAGGCCGCACGGCGTTCTGATTTTTTAATGGAATGAAACGCAAATACCGGTAAGCCAGATTCTGGCACTGACAGACAGAAAACCTGTTATCTGTCAACGAACAGGGAAAAAACGATAAAACCCACTGGATTATTTTTATGAAAGAGGCATCCAGTGAGTAGATTCGTAAGGCTACAGATACGTATATCTGAATAATTAAATTCAGTTCTGTAAATAAAATTTAATCCTTAACCGGATGGATTTCTGCACCCTCAGAACATCAGGAGGCCGCCCGAAAGGGCGGTAGTGAAATGCGAAAGTTCAAAATTATTATTGAAACGGGAATAGCTGGTGGAGATTTTGAGGATGTATTCGAAGTGGACGATGACGCAACACCTGAGGAAATTCATGACGGAGCATAAGAAATTTTCTTTAACTACTGCAATTACTCATACCACGAAATAAAAGACGATGAGGAAGAACAAAGTGGCTGATTTTTGTTCAGCTAAATATAACATCAGTTTTGAAGAGCGGGATGAACTATTAATGGACTATGGTGAGTTACGCGGTGGAAGTGCTGCTGATGTCGAATCCTAGCGTGATGACTATGAAGCGGGAAAAACTCCGGTCGAAGCATATTGTGATGAGTGGGGCGATGAATGAGCGAGATTAATTATCAGGAAGGGCATGAAACGGCGGGGCAAGCAAAACCAGTGGCATGGCGATATCGCTACGTGAAAAAAGGCGTTACGGACTTTCAGGGGAAGTAGTGGTCTGGTGACTGGAAATATGTACCGAAAAAAGAGGATTGTAACGACAGGCCGAACTATCAAATTCAGGCCTTATTCACTGCCTCACCAGTCCCAGTTACATCAGAAGAACTGGTTAAAGCTGTGCACTTTTATGAACAACTAAAACGCGAAAATCCACCAACATCCGGCAACTAGATTAATGGATTAACTATGTCGGTTAAACGACCAGCCAACTGAAAAAGCGGAAACCTGATTACAGGTTGCCAGATAAGGCAATGAGCTACCTGGCGCGGAACGGACTGATAAGTATGGGGAATGTTTTACGATGAACCTTTAGACTAAAGAGTTTGTAACGCTATGTAAGTGATTTTTTCTGGTTTAGATATTTATATGTCCGGCCAAATTGAGGTGTGTTTAAATGTAATTGCACATTGATTGTAGGAGGAATAATGAAAAACGCATTGCAGTTTTTGTTTGTTGCGTTCTGGTTGTTCGCATCATGTATGCCCATCATCTTCACAGCAAGGTATATGGAAAAAGTTGATGTTTTGATATTAATATTTGGATATATAAATGCCCTTTTTTTAGGGGTGTTCATGGCGGTCATGTGCATTGAATACTGGCGGTAAATACAGCGAACTCCATTGGTTTAGTTGGATATTTACTGTGCTGGACAAAAACGGTTTGCGGGGAAATCTTAGTTAAGTAGAATGACTGCGGGTGCTTGAGGCTATCTGCCTCGGGCATGGACACCAACGGCAGATAGAGAAAAGCCCCAGTTAACATTACGCGTCCTGCAAGACGCTTAACATTAATCTGAGGCCAATTTCATGCTAGACACATGTAGGTTAGCCTCTTACGTGCCGAAAGGCACGGAGAAGCAGGCTATTGTTAACACCAAGCTGTAATGTCCCCTTTGAACCATTCTAAAATGTCCTCTTTACTTTTTCATACTAGCATAGCGATCAAATAGCCCATTATCTGTATTCTTAGAGGGGATAAGTTCTTATTTCCAAGGTGGAGAAGTGATGCGTGACAACACCTCTTCATAAAGAGTAATGAACACCTTCACTTTATTGCCCACAGGAAAGCAAGTAGCCTGCAACAGAAATCCATTTTCACCTTTCACAAAAATTCTATTGATTGTTTTGTTTTTCAACACTATGAGGAGCCTCCTTACACTACGTAAGAGGCTCCTTGTTATTTGCTATAAAAATTGCTATATGGATTTACGATAACGATAATACAGTGTGATGTAAATACTACAAGTTACTAAAAATAGCCATGGTGGGATAAAGCGCCCGATAGCAAAGGGTGTTTCAAATAAAAAGGCAAAAAGGAAAGAAAACCCTTCTTTCTCCCATAAACCAGGTGTAAAATACGCATTTTTTATACTGAAAAGGGAGTAGTAACTATCGTTGGCATAAAAAATCATTAAGAAGATAAATGACAGTATGGCCCAGTTGCTTGCTTGTTTCATTAAACGTTTATATTTCGCAATGCGGGAATCATGATCTGAAAATAATTCATCATTGCCATCTTTTCTTTTTAACCAATAGTAGGTGCCGTCATAGGCTTTTTCTTTTACTATACGCCAGCCAAAATCCTCATGTAATTGCTTATAGGTCGCTTTCTTTTCTTTGCGAAGCTCCTGCTGACAATCAATCCGAATAACTTGTTCAAGATCTTCAGTAGGCTGAAATGTATAAATACCTGCTGAGTTTATGTTGGAGCATAGCCAACCCTTGGCTAACATTTCGTTTAACCAACGCTCTTCCTTTTCGATATCAAAAAAGACTTTAAACTTTATCATGTTCGCCAGCTCCCTCATATAAAGATAAAATGTGCTGCAATCTTTGTTGCTCTGCGGCTAATATTTCTAGACCCTCTTCTGTCGTTTGATAAACCTTGCGTCTTGTATCCTGGGTTTCAACAGGTGTAATCCAATGATAATTCAATAAATTGTCAATGGCTCCATACATCGTACCTGCAGCAATTCGGACTGTACCAGCACTCATTTCCTCAATTTTTTGCATCATCGCATAGCCATGTAGCGGTTCACGTAAGGCGAGTAGAATATAATGCATGGTTTCGGATAAAGGTAATAATTTATGTTTTTTCACATCTTCACCTCAAATATACAGTTGGACTATATAGTTTGATTATATATAGTTGGACTGTATATTTCAACCGTAAAAAAAGACAATGCAAAAACTGCATTGTCATTAAAGTTTAGACAACGGCGCTTTTCACGCCTGTCCATCGCATAAATAATTTTTCGTTATAGGATAAGGCAAATTGTACAATTGGTCCAAGTCCAAATGCCATAAATACCGTACCGATGCCTATAGGACCGCCAAGTAGGAAGCCAATGATTGCAACTGTTACTTCCATTGTTGTACGAGAGCGAGTCACACTCCAGCCAAGCTTATGGACCATCATCAGCATGAGTGTATCCCGAGGTCCAATACCTAAATTCGCCACCATATACATCCCACAGCCCCAGCCTAGCAACACTAACCCTGTAAGGTAAGAAATAAGTTGCATCCAAAAACCATCAATATCGGGTAGCCAATAGTTGAAAATATCAATAAAAATGCCAGCCAAAAACATATCGATAAACGTTCCAGGTAAAGGGAATTTTTTTGTAATCAGCATATCAAACGCTAAAATAGCAAGTCCCAAAATAATGGACCATGAACCGATTGATAGGCCTACTGTTTTTGTTAAACCAATATGTAGTACATCCCATGAGCCCACTCCAAAGAGTTGGCCTTTAATTGTTAATGTGATACCAAAAGAAAGCACGATAATGCCTGTTATGAAAAACAAACAGCGCGTAAAAAAAGCTTGTTTCATTTTTTAACCCTCATTCATTCGAAAATTCCTGTTGTCCATCCAGTTATTATAACAATAGATTTTCAATATGCTCGAAGATTGTCATTTCACATTTTTCAAAAAAAGACGGTTTAGCTTTCTTGGGAGAGGGCAAAATAGATATATATGAAAGGATGGGATACTATGACTTCTGTACGTGATGAAATTTTAGAAGTGTTAAACCGAGAAAAGATTGGCACAATGGCAACTGTAGAAAATGGCAAACCTTACTCTCGATACATGACATTCCAGCATGAAGATTTTGTATTGTATACAGTGACGAATAAACATTCAGAAAAAATGGAAGAGCTACGCAAAAACCCATATACCCATATTTTATATGGCTACGAAAATGGTGGCTTTGGTGATACGTATGTAGAAATAGAAGGCAAGCTTACAGAAGTACATGAAGAAGGGATAAAAAATAAACTAGCTGAATTTTTTACGAGTATCTTTATTGGCAATCAGGATGAAATGGTGACATTAAAGATTGAGCCTATTCGTATGCGCTTGATGAATAAAAAAGGGCAACCACCTAAAGAGCTAGAATTTTCAAACGACCATTGACAATGGTCGTTTTTTACTGATGTAACGACAAATAGTTGCAATGGTTAGCATCTTTTTGGCATGATAGTTCTTAAAAGAAAAAGGAGTATAGGTTATGTCGATAAAATTACAGCAGCTAACACAAAATGTATTATCATCTCAAGGAAAACTAGAGGCAGATTTTATACTGAGAAATGCGCAAATTGCGGATGTTTTTTCGTTAACATGGCAAAAAGCAGATATCGTCGTAAAGAATGGTGTGATTGTTGCTCTAGATCGCACGAATAAGTTTCACGCTAAACAGGAAGAGGATGCGGCAGGAGGCTATGTCATTCCTGGTTTAATTGATGGTCATATACATATTGAGTCTTCTATGTTGACACCAGGGGAATTTAGTCGCGTTTTACTTCCTCATGGGATTACAACAGTGATGACAGACCCTCATGAGATCGCCAATGTCGCAGGAGCAGAAGGTATTCAATTTATGCTCGATGATGCACAAAAGGCAGATATGGATATTTTTGTGATGCTGCCATCCAGTGTACCGGGTACACAGTTTGAAAATGCAGGTGCTACACTAACGGCTAAGGATTTGGCGCCATTTTTACAACATGAACAGGTTCGAGGATTAGCAGAGGTGATGGATTTCCCAGCGGTATTAAATGGACAAGAGGACATGCTTCAGAAAATTTTATTATCGCAGGAAGCAAATTTAGTCATTGATGGGCATTGTGCAGGTCTACAAAGCGAACAAATTACAGGCTATCGAGCTGCGGGTATTCACACAGATCATGAATGTGTAACGGCTGAGGAAGCCATTGACCGTGTAGAGCAGGGGATGTATGTACTAATCCGAGAGGGCTCAGCCGCGAAAAACTTACGTGATTTATTGCCAGCTGTCCAGTCACATAATGCTCGTCGCTTTGGATTTTGTACAGATGATAAATATGTGGATGAGTTAATTGACGAAGGTAGCATCAATTATGATATCGCCATGGCAATAGCTGAAGGAATGCCACCATTGCAAGCAATCCAGTTAGCAACCGTAAACACCGCAGAATGCTATCGTTTATTGGATCGAGGTGTACTTGCACCAGGCTATAAGGCAGATTTTGTGTTAGTAGAGAATTTGTCCACAATGCAGGCAAAGGCCGTATGGAAAAATGGGCAGAAAGTGGCTGAAGATGGTAAAATGCTGACAAATCGTCAAGAGCCAGTTGTACCTGCTCATATCCACCAATCTGTCCATTTACCAACCATTACAAAGGATAGGCTACAACTAGCATTCACAAAGGGTACAAAGGCGAATGTAATGGAGATTGTGCCAAATCAGCTAATTACCAATCATGTAGTAATGGATGTACCTGTAAAGGAAGGTGTCTTTGTCCCGTCTGTAGAACAAGATTTATTGAAACTAGCCGTCATCGAACGTCATCATCAGTTACACACGACAGGTTTAGGAATCGTCAAAGGCTTTGGCTTACAAAAAGGAGCAGTAGCCACAACAGTAGCTCATGATTCACATAATGCCCTTGTTGTAGGTACAAATGATGAGGATATGGTCCTGGCGCTTACGCGCATTCAGGAAATCCAAGGGGGCTTTGTAATCGTTGCGGATGGCCAAATTCTAGCGGAGATGCCATTAACCATTGGTGGCTTGATGACAGATGTACCAGCTCAGCAGGCAAAGGAGCAGCTAGCTGGCTTGCACAGGGCATTAAAGACGCTTAATCCAACATTTGATTTCCATTTTTTACTAACATTTTCTTTTGTGGCATTACCAGTTATTCCTACTTTAAAGCTAACAGATACAGGATTATTTGATGTGACAACCTTCCAGCATATCTCAGTAGAAGCATAGACGGTAGAACGACCTAATTGCGGTAAGCGATTAGGTCGTTTATTATCATTCTGTATACCGTAATTAGGTAAATCTTTTTTACGTCGTGGAAATATATTTTCCCAGATGCTCCTTCATCGAGCAATATGCAGCCATGCGATTTATCGTCATGGAGACGAGGGGAATGTTAAAAAATTGTCGGTACCATACCACCATCCATACGAATTGGTGAACCTTTAAATGCAGATGCAAATGGACTACATACAAATGTAGTTATTCTCCCTATTTCGATGGGTTTGATAAATCTTTGGATTTCTGATTGAGGTAGGTTTGTCATCATAAATTCTCTCTCTTTCTCAGAAAAACTCATGTCTTTATTAGGAAACATACCATCAATTATTTGATACACATTCTCGGAGAGTGTTGGTCCTGGCATGATTGTATTAATTGTAACCTCTCTTCCTATTGTTAATTTAGATAGGCTTTTTGACAAAGATAATAGCATCGTTTTTGTCATGCAATATTGAGGCATTTGTCCCGAGGGCATAATTGCTTCTTCACTTGCAATAAAAATAATGCGACCAAAATTATTTTCCAACATTTTAGGCAAGTAAAATTTAGATAATCCATTTGCCGCAAGAACATTCATACGAAAGTATTTTTCCCATGTATCATCATCAACATCTTCATATGGCATAATTTCATAGATACCCATATTGTTAACTAAAATATCAATACAGGGATATTTTTCAAATAAAGCTTCTCTTTGCTGTATATCAGCAATATCGGCTGTAGCATTTTGTGGAAAAGTAGATGGATAAGTTAATTTAATTTCATTTACAGTGCGTTGTACCTCTTCATCATTTCGTCCATTTATTAGTACGTTCACACCTTCTTTGGCTAGTTCGATAGCGATTGCTTTCCCTATACCTCTTGTAGATCCGGTCACTAAAGCTGTTTTATTGTTCAATCCTATATCCATATTACATTGCTCCTCTATCTATTCTGATTTTCTAAAGTGGATGTAAAAATAAAACTCCAACTTTTTTGAATGTCTGACTATTGCTATTGTGTTTCAAAATTTTATATTTATCTAATTTGTTCCTACATGTTTAGAACGCCAATTTGAAGGCGTATCACCTTCCCAAAGGTGGAAGGCACGGTAAAACGAGTTCTGATCTTCGTATCCAATCAGGAAGGCGACATCTTTAATATCAAGCGAGGGGTCTGCTAGATACTCGCGTGCCTGATCACGTCGAACCTGTGTTAACAAAAACTTAAAGCTCGTGCATTCGCTAGTAAGCCTGCGCTGCAAGGTACGGTCGCTCATTCCTAACTCGCTCGCGACTGTCTGTATGTCAGGGCGTCCTCCTGCTAAGCTACGTTTTATTATCCATTTAACCATCTCAGTGAAGGAGCTGCTATGTTGGTGCTCATTCAACGATTGATCCAGAAGAGGGGTCAACATTTCCAGTAACTCTAAGTTATATGAGGCAAAGGGACGATCCAGATCCCCACGGTGTATCGTCAACCGGTTACACGTTGCACCCATTTGGATACTGCAACCGAAATACTCTTCAAGCGTTTGTACATCGCCCATAGGATGTGAAAATTCAACTAACTTTGCTGCTATCGGTTGACCTGTCCCCCGACGTCCGAGCTCAAGAAGAAATGCAAGTGTGATACCAACCAGCATAGGTGGACCAGGTTGCTCAGTATACGCCCAATCTAGTTCGATTGTACAATCCTCACCTTCCTCAGTGATACGCAAGCTTTCAGGCGGACACAGTTGTTTGTACCGTACCATTCTCTTTAACGCATCACGATAATCACGTGCATGGTAGGCTACTAGGACAGTAGGTGGGTAATGAGTTGGTTCAAAGCTAGTCGCTAGTTTGATGATTCCTCTAGCAGTGTCGTCAATGATATCGGAATAAGCCTGCCACATCGAAAAATATTGGGTTATAGAGACGACTGGTTCCTTAATAATAGTGATAGGTAGTCGTGCTTTACGAACCACGTCTTGCGGGGCAATTCCTACTTGACGTAATCCTTCCCAAAATCCCAAAGGCATTTTAATACGATTAGAGGTATGTAACAACATCAATTTGAGGCTCCTTCATCATGTATATTTACTGTTCATATCGTGATTTTTGCCCTGCTTTGTTTGAACGGGACAGTGTATATAGTATCTTTTCAATCACGCCTTGTAACTAGCAAACAGTGACTACTAACTTGCTATGTGCGACAAATTTTTAGAAAACAAGAATATTAATGCTTGGATTAATGCAATACTTTGTTAACTTTAGCATATCTCAATCACTATCATTCGCAGTATTCATTTTTCTCTTTTACACTATCCTCGTTTCTTAAAAACTAAAGAGACATTTTGATTTTTCTCAAGATATTTAATACAGAATAGGGTATAGAAGCTCAATACAGCAAAAAAATGTTTCTATCTTTATCCATTTTGCAAAAGAGCAACCCCTTTAAAATCATTTTTTTCGATTGATTTTATCGAAATAATCATCTTTATCGAATTGTAAATTCATAATAAGATATAGGTATACGGGAACAATAGTAAAAACTTCAAGGAAACGGGGAAATTCTAAATGTCAATAGCAGTTATTTACGGTGGCAATCGGCCGAATGGGAATGTAGAGACTTTAACAAAATTAGTAACTCAAGGCCTAATGATTGAAGAAATTTATCTAAAGGACTGTGTTATTCAGCCAATAATCGATAAGCGTCATGCTGCGGAAGGGTTCACAGATGTCAGCGATGATTATAACGCCGTCATTGACCGTATTCTTCCACATGATATTCTTATATTTTCTACGCCTATTTATTGGTATAGTATGACAGGAGCGATGAAGAACTTTATAGATCGATGGTCACAAACCTTAAGAGACCCGAATTATCCTGATTTTAAAGCATTAATGTCTTCTAAAAAAGCATATGTCATTGCAGTTGGTGGAGATGAGCCTTATATAAAGGGGTTACCAATGATTCAGCAATTTCAACATATTTTTGATTTTGTTGGGATAACCTTTGAGGGATATATTCTAGGAGAAGGAAACAAGCCAGGCGAGATCCTTCAAGATCTAAAAGCATTGTCTGCAGCTGATCATCTTAGAAAAGAATTACAATAAGTCGACCTTATTGGCCTTTAGATGATATTGACTATTTTTATAGCACAATACAATGAAACGAATTTGGAGGAAAGAAGTCTCCAAATTCGTTTCTCTTTATATGATGAAAGGTTCTTTTGATGTTAGATATTTACTTGCGCTATTGGTAAATGCAGCCATCTCTTTCTTTCAGCTACAAACTAGTGTATATTGGATTTTATTATCGAAAAGGGTGAATGTTTCAACAAAAACTATCGAAGAAATAGATGAAGGGGTTCAAGTGATGGATATTAAGCAGCTTCAAACGTTTTTTACTGCAGCTGAAACATTAAGCTTTACACAGACAGCTCAGCTTCTTGACTACGCTCAATCGAGTATTACAGCTCAGATAAAAACATTAGAACAAGAGTTAGGTGTTCATCTTTTTGAGCGGCTTGGCAAGCGCATTATTCTCACAGAAGAGGGCAAGCGTCTACAGCATTATGCAAAAAAAATGCTTGAGCTAGACCGTGAAATGAAAAAAGCTATATCCAACGAGCAGGAGCAAGTCCTATTGAAGGTAGGGGCACAGGAAAGTCAGTGTGTCTATCGACTACCAAGTATTTTACAGCAATTTCAACAAGCACACCCGCAAGTGAAAATCATTTTCAAGCCTGTGCATACAACAGCTATTGCAAAGGATTTATTACAAGCTGGTAAACTTGATATTGCATTGATAACGGACACTTATCAGGAAACAGCCATGCTCAAGCGAGAGCGATTGATTCAGGAACAGCTTGTTTTTGTGAGTGCCCCCAAAGAAATTAGTCAGCCTCTATCGGCTCAACAAATTTCAACTGAAACGATGTTGTTAACAGAAACAGGGTGCTCCTATCGTAATCATTTAGAAGCACAGCTACAGCAAGAGGGTGTCAATCCCTTACAAATGATTGAATTCGCCAGTATTGAAGCAATCAAGCAATGTGTGATGGCAGGGTTAGGTATTACATTTTTACCTAAAATGGTTGTAGAGAAGGAGCTGGAAAGTGGGCAATTAATGGAAGTACCGTCCACAATTGATTTAGCGCCAATTTATACAGATATTGCATGGCATAAAGATAAGCATATGCATCCCTGTCTCGAAGATTTTATTGCCATCGCCAAACATAGCTATGAAGCTTTTAAGGATGAAAAAAGAGCCTGAATGATTCAGACTCTGTTACAAATTATTGCTGCTTGAGGGTACCCGAAAAATTGGTGCCTTCATTACGTTCAGCACGACAATCAATCTCGGACACCTTTAGGGCATTATTAGATAAACGTTCAAACTCGACAACACAACGATTGCCATTCGAGGATGTATTCATAAGGGCTTTCGTATTGCTTGTAATTGTGGCTGTGCCATTTACACTACCTGAAGCGGAGCCATCATTCGCCGTTAAAGCAATAGAAAAGCTCTTGTTTGTGGCATTGGAGATTATAGCATCACGGCGGTTAAACTCATTTGTACCCTTACCCCATTTATAGTAGTAAGTATACACACCTTCCCATGCGCTTTTACTAGGAGTAGCCTGCTGTAATGATTTGTCGAGCTGATTTTGAGCATTTTTTGCCCTATTATTTAAAGATACGTTGTTGGCATTCTCATGAATGGCTTGTGCATCCGCTGAAATTTCATAATAATTTCGTTCGTCCATACGATAGAGCATCATGACAACTTGCGCACGGGTCATGTTGCTTGTCACGCCATAAAACTTTTGTAAATTGCGCTCTTCATACTGTGGATTTAGCCCTGAAGAAATATAGGTATCAAGTAAAAATTGAATAGATTGATCTAAGCCCTTCTTACCGCTAGCTAAATGAGCAATAGCCTGTGCCACTACACCACGCTTCACAGTAGCCGCTCGGATTCGGTTGTCGAAATAGCCATTTAAAGGCACCCCATAGCTTGCGAGTTGGTTATAGAATTCATCCGACCAGTTTGCCGAAGGCGTTTGCTTTTTTAATTCGTCGATAGGTGTTTCGAGCTCATAAAAATTGGCTAATAGTTTTGCTAATTGCTGTTCAGTAATGGTAGCATTTGGTTTAAATGTACCGTCTGTAAAGCCATTAACAATATCATATTCTTCTGCCCATAAAATAGCTTCATATGCATAATGATCCTTTGATACGTCTCGAAAGCCAGCAGCTTGTACATTGCCTGCACTAGCTATAATCAGAATAGAAAATAATAATGTACCTATTAATTTTTTCATTTGTTGTCTTCATCCTTTCTTGCTCGCTTTAGTAATAGTTTGCAGGAAATGGATAAAAACTGCAAATTTTTCTAGTGAAAAAATAATCGCTGCCCTTTGTCGGGTAGCGATTATTTTAAACGTCGTTATTGGGCTGTGTAGCCACCATCTACTGTTAATGTGTTCCCTGTCATAAACGTTGAATCGTCACATGCCATAAATAAAACAGCTTTTGCCATTTCCTCTGGTTGTCCTAGTCGTTGCATAGGTGTGATCTGACGTAATGGCTCCTTACTTTCTTCTGGGATAATTGGTGTATCAATAAAGCCTGGACATAGGGCATTGACACGAATCCCTCGCGTAGCAAATTCTAATGCTAATGAACGTGTTAAATTAATCACGCCTCCTTTTGCTGCATTATAAGCAGCTGATCCTGGCGAGCCAACCCAACCATACATCGAAGCTGTATTAACGATTGTACCACCATTCGCTTTTAGCATTTCTTTGATGGCAGCCTGCGCCATTAAAAATACACCATCTAAGTCTACATTTACAGTTTGACGCCATTCCGCATAAGGAAGCTCCTCAGTTGGCGTAACACGACCAATCCCTGCATTATTAAAAAGGACATCGACTTTGCCAAATGCCTCAATAGTTGTTTGATAAATAGCTGCTACTTCCTGTTCATCCGTTACATTTGCTTTGATAAACATGGCTTCTGCTCCTGTTGCCTGTAGTTCAGCTGCAAATGCTTGGCCTTTTTCCTCGTTTAGGTCCACAAGCACCACTTTTGCTCCCTCTGCTACAAATAATTGGGCTGTTGCAGCACCGATACCAGAAGCACCACCTGTAATAATTGCGACTTTATCTTGTAATTTCCCCATACATGACACTCCCTTAAACAAACTTTTTTCTTGCACACTGTGTAAATCACGGTGTACTTTTATTGTAAAACGCCTGAAAACGGAAACAATCATTAATGTCGTAGTAAATATC
Source organism: Lysinibacillus sp. 1 U-2021 (assembly GCF_029916965.1). Lineage (NCBI taxonomy): Bacteria > Bacillati > Bacillota > Bacilli > Caryophanales > Bacillaceae > Lysinibacillus > Lysinibacillus sp. 1 U-2021. The sequence continues at coordinate 990,339 of NZ_CP123966.1, read as the reverse complement.
TAACTAGTAGACATATGTGCCTGAAATGTCTAAAAGGGGGAAGTAAAATTGCCAAAATGGACACAAAGACAAGAAAGAACCCGCCGTCATTTTTATGAAGCGTTTGTCGATTTAATGAAACAACATGGTTTTCAAGCCATTACAGTGAAGGATATTGTAGAACGAGCGGGCTATAACCGTAGTACCTTTTATGTGCATTTTCAAGATAAATTTGAACTAGCAGAGAATTTACTAGAACAAATGCTGAATGGTCTGGAAGTGGCAGTAGGTGAACCCTACCTATATGGAGAAAAGGTATACACGACAAAATTGAAAGCACCATCCTTTAATATTATTCATTACATTTATAAGCACCGTTTGTTTTTCGAGCTGCTGAATGTGGAAGATACGATTCCTGGGTTGCACACCCGTATGCCCTTAACGATCACAAAAATTTATCAAGAGCAATTTAAATTTGAGACGATCAATCAGCAGCCTGTCAACATGAACATGTTCAAGCATTATACTTCCTACGGCTTTTATGGATTGATGATGCAATGGATTGCAAGCGGCTATGAAAAATCAGAAGAAGCTTTAATCAAGGATATTATTGAATTAACAAAAACACATATTTATGCATTTGAATTTATAGGAAAGCCGCTAGAAAAAGAAGAATAAAAGTATATTAACATAAATCTATGTATTTTTATAAAAGAATCTCTAATGTCTGCATTAGGGATTTTTTTGTTTGGGCTAAACTAATTTTTGTATAAGAAAAAAATTTTTTTAAAGAAATTTTCATAAAGTAGTTGAATTTTCTTTGTATTAAGCATATATTTTTCCTAAGGGAAACAAAATATCTCCAAAGAAAGAAGAGTGCGTGAATGAAAGATTTAGGTGATTTCAAGCTGACGATTCTTCCAATGGCCATTTTAATTATTTTAGCAATCGTATGGAAACTGACCGATTCAGTAGGCGCAGGTATGATGTTAATCCTTTTCTGGATGAGCTGGCGCCAGCTTATCAGGAAAATGAATATAAATTAAGGTATTGCGTGGAAAAAGTTGGGATATTGGCGTTAAATACGACTAGGGCGGGCATGACAAACAATTTACGGCTTGTCCGCCTATTGGTTACTTCGTAGTTTAGGCACTTTTTTCAAACAATTGCTTAATAAAGAGAAAGTTGAGGTAGGAAAATGAAACAATGGTTAGGTGTGGTGGTATTATCACTCTCATTTCTATTATTTGGCTGTTCAGCAGAAACAGAGGGTGAAAAAGAAGGCATTGTGGTTGCAACCACAGGACAGATTGCAGATGCGATTAAAGAAATCAGTGGTGATCATTTACAGGTATCAGCATTGATGGGTCCAGGCGTAGATCCCCATCTCTACAAGGCGACTCAAAGTGATTTATCGAAATTGGATAAAGCAGAAGTCATTTTTTATAATGGCTTACATTTAGAAGGACAAATGCTCGATATATTTGAACAAATGGCGAAGGATAAAACGGTCTTGGCAGTGGGCGAGACATTAGATGAAAAGCAACTGCTTGCCAGTGATACGGATGCCATGCTCCATGATCCACATATTTGGTTTGATGTTGAGCTTTGGAAAGGTGTTGTCAAGGCAATCAGTACGCAGCTTCAGGAAGAATACCCTGAATTTAAAGTAGATTTTCAAACAAATGAAGCAGCTTACTTGAAAAAGCTGGATGATTTACAAAGCTACGCAGAAAAGCGTATGAATGAAATACCACAGCAACAAAGAATATTAGTAACGGCTCATGATGCATTCAATTACTTTGGCAGAAGTCAGGGATTTGAAGTACGTGGCTTGCAAGGACTGAGTACGGATTCAGAGTATGGTGTGAAGGATGTTCAGGAGATGGTTGATTTCTTAGTAGAAAATAAGATTAAGGCTCTTTTTATAGAATCCAGTGTGTCCGATAAGGCGATGAAAGCTGTTATTGAAGGGGCTAAGGAGAAAGGCCACGACATTGTCATCGGTGGGGAATTATTCTCAGATGCTATGGGAGCTGAAGGAACAACAGAAGGTACGTATATAGGTATGTATCAACATAACATCGACACGATCGTCGATGCATTAAAGTAGGTGAAGAATATGTATGCATTAACAGTGGAAAATCTATCAGTGGCGTATGATAAAAAAACAGTATTAGAAAATGCCTGTGTAACAGTGCCTACAGGTCATCTAGCTGCCATTATTGGCCCAAATGGTGCAGGGAAATCCACATTTTTAAAGGCCATTTTAAATCAGCTTCCTAATAAAGTGGGAAAGGTAGAAATTTTAGGGAAGGTGTTTGAGCCAAAGAGTTTAGTCGTAGGCTATGTGCCTCAGCGTAATGCGGTGGATTGGGATTTCCCAACAAATGCGTTGGATGTGGTGCTCATGGGGCGTTATGGCCATACAGGCCTATTTAAAAGACCGTCTAAGCAGGATAAAATTGTTGCTCGACAAGCTTTAGCAAGTGTTGGGATGCAGGATTTTGCAGAGCGTTCCATCGGGCAGCTTTCAGGAGGCCAGCAACAGCGTGTATTCCTAGCTAGAGCCCTTGCACAAAATGCAGATATATATTTTTTAGATGAACCATTTGCAGGAGTAGATGCTGCGACAGAAAAAACGATTATTGATATTCTAAAGGATTTAAAGGCACAGGGAAAAAGTATTTTTGTTGTGCATCACGATCTTCAAACCGTCAAGGAATACTTTGACTATACGATTCTATTAAACAAAACGATTTTAGCATCAGGCGCAACGGAAGATGTTTTTACACCAGAGCAATTACAAAAAACATATGGTGGTAAACTTTTCATGATGCAGCATGTGTAAGGAGGGACATAATGTTAAGCGGTAACTTATTGTGGGTACTGAGTGGAACGATGTTACTTGGCATTGCAGCAGGCATCACAGGCACGTTCTCCTTCTTACAGAAACAAAGTCTAGTTGGGGATGCTGCTGCGCATGCAACATTACCAGGTATTGCCCTTGCGTTCCTGCTAACAGGTCAAAAGGAATTGCCAATTTTAATGCTAGGAGCGGGCATTACATCTGCATTATCTGTGTATTGTATTCAATGGATTGTGTCATTTTCAAAAATGAAGGCTGACGCTGCCATTGGATTAGTCCTCACCGTATTTTTTGGTGTTGGTGTTGTATTTTTAACAGTGGTTAACCGTAGCCCACTGGGGAATCAGAGTGGTCTGAATAATTTTATTTTCGGTAAAGCAGCGACGATGACCAAGGCAGATTTAATGTGGCTCTTTATTAGTGCAACCATCATTATTGTGGTTAGTCTCTTGCTTTATAAGGAATGGAAGCTACTGATCTTTGATCCTGTTTATGCAAAAGGGATTGGCTTACCAATTGAGGCTTTAAAGGCAACATTAACGGTTTTAATTGTCATGACAATTGTTACAGGTATACAAGCTGTTGGCGTTATTTTAATGTCAGCTTTATTAATTATTCCTGCTGCCAGTGCCAAGTTATGGACAAAAAAATTGAGCACAATGCTCATTTTAAGTGCTGCGATTGGAGGTATCGCTGGCATAACAGGAACCTTTATTAGTGCGATTCGAACAGGGTTATCGACGGGTCCTATAATTGTCTTAGTGGCAGCAGGTATATTCTTTCTATCGTATTTTATAAGTCCAACTGGTCAAATTAGTAAATATCGTAGGAAAATGCAATTTCGAAAGCAGGGTGGTGTAGGATGATCGAATTTTGGGTTGTATTCACGGGACTGTTAGTTGGGGTAACTTGTGGAATTGCAGGTGTCTTCCTCATCTTGCGTAGAATGTCCATGATTGCAGATGCCATCAGTCATACAGTGCTCTTTGGCATCGTGATGGCTTACCTTATTACCCAAACGTTGAATGGTTTTTGGATGTTGGTAGGTGCTGCGTTTGCAGGGATTTTAACAGCCTATCTTGTGCAATTATTACATTCTTCTGGTATTCAAGAAGACGCAGCGATAGGCGTAGTGTTTACATCTCTGTTTGCAGCAGGTGTTCTCCTTATCACCTTATTTGCAGGCAATGTGCACTTAGATGTTGAGCATGTTTTAATGGGAGAAATTGCTTTTGTTCCTTGGGATAAATGGACATTGCTTGGGCTGGCAATGCCTAAGGCAGTATGGATGCTCTTACTCGTCCTCGTCATTAACATTGCGTTCCTACTCCTATTCTTTAAAGAAATGAAGCTTGCGACGTTTGACCCTGTGTATGCAGCAACCATCGGCATTCCCGTTGTCTTTCTTCATTATGGCTTTATGACATCGATTTCGTTTACAACAGTGGCAGCTTTTGATAGTGTAGGGGCCATTTTAGTGGTTGCCATGTTGATTGGGCCAGCTGCTACCTCCCATTTAATCAGCAAGACGATTAAGCAAATGTTCGTCAATAGTATGCTCTTTGGAGCTGCTGCTTCCGTCATTGGCTATTATTTAGCGAAATTTTGGGATACCTCTATAGCAGGTATGATGGCAACAACAGTCGGCTTCATTTTTATCGTGACATTCATTTGTCAAAAAATCGTTGAGCGTAGAAAAAAAGTACTTGTTCATAAACTAGAAACTTCTTAATGAAAAACGTCGTTTGATACGCCCATCAAACGATGTTTTTTCTTTTGAGGACAAGTTCAAACTTTTGAATGAGTACTCCTTCTAGGAAAAATAGTATACTCGTTAAGATAAACTAGAAAGAGAAAGAATAGTAGCATCTAGCAAATTTTTCTATATTTTTATGTACGAATATTTAAAATTTTGTTACGATAAATTTTATGATAGCAACAAGGAGAACAGCATGTGGAGAAATCGAAACGTATGGATTATTTTATTAGGTGAATTTGTCGTAGGTCTCGGCTTATGGGCTGGCATTATTGGCAATTTAGCCTTTATGCAAGAGGTAGTACCTTCTGACTTTCACAAATCATTAATTATTTCTTGTGGTATTTTAGCAGGCTTAGTTGTTGGTCCAATGGCAGGACGTATCATTGACCAATCGAAGAAAAAAACGGTTGTCCAGATGGCGAGTATCGGACGCATCATCAGTGTTTTATTTATGTTTATCGCACTTTATACTAATTCGGTCATTTGGATGATTCTATTTTTAATCACGCTGCAAATAGCAGCAGCATTTTATATGCCTGCCTTGCAATCTATTATTCCCATGATTGCGAAGGAACAGGATTTAATTACATTAAATGCTTGGCAAATGAATGCGAGAACCATTTCAAGGATCATCGGTACAGCCGCTGCCGGGTTTATGCTCAGTTTTTTTGAGTTAAAATGGTTATATATTATTTCATTTATTGTCTATTTAGGCATGTTTGTCATTACTAGTTTATTGCAATTGGATGAAGCATCTACGGAAACGATGACAAACAAAGAAAAAGGGAATTTTAAAGAAGTGTTACCGATGGTGAAAGAGCATCCAGTCGTTTTGATGACGCTTGTCTTAATGTTAATTCCTACATTATTTTTAGGCTCTTTTAATTTAGTGATTATGAAAATATCTGAAATTCATCAATCTACCACAATTTCAGGATTATTGTATACGGTGGAAGGTATCGGATTTATGCTTGGTGCAGCTGGTTTGAAAATGATTGCTGACCGTGTACAAATGGGTACACTGCTTTTTTCATTGGCCTTTATTATCGGCTCAATGGAGCTCCTATTATTACTGGCAGATATTCCATTTTTCGCTTTAGTTGCATTTGGCGTTTTTGGCTTTTCAGTTGGCTGTTTTTTCCCAACGACAATGGTAATTTTCCAAAAACAAGTACCCAAACAGTTTCATGGACGCTTTTTCTCATTCCGCAACATGATTGATTCCGTCGTCTTTCAAATCGTGCTTTTATCGACAGGTATGATGCTAGATTTAATTGGTTTAAGTGGTATGGGACTTGTTTTCGGAATCATAAGCTTAAGTTTAACCACTACTTTCTTATTTTACGCTAAGAAAAAGAATGTCGTTATGCATGCACATTAATATCATGTCCTTTATGCATGACACCAATTGGGGCATACGATAGAGGTATAAAAAGGTGGTAGCATAGGAAAGGAACTGTCTAGATGGAGACGGTTCCTTCTTCATTAATTCAAGTAATCTTATTTGATATACATAGAGAAAGAAGGTTGAAAAATGGTTGAAAAATCTCAAGAGTCAATTGCGTCCTATATTGAGTCACCAGAAAAACTAAAAAACCTATATAGGCGTGTACTGATAGTTGTTAGCTTATCCCAAATTTTTGGGGGAGCTGGACTTGCGGCGGGTATTACGGTAGGCGCTCTACTGGCACAACAAATGCTTGGAACGGATGCCTATGCGGGTGTACCCTCTGCATTATTTACGTTAGGCTCTGCGGGTGCGGCTTTCATTGTAGGAAAACTATCACAGCGTTATGGTCGCCGCATAGGCTTATCATCAGGTTTTATAGTGGGTGGACTTGGTGCAATAGGTGTAGTCCTTGCTACTTTAATGAATAGTATTTTGTTATTGTTTGCCTCTCTATTAATCTATGGAGCTGGTACGGCAACTAATTTACAGGCACGCTACGCTGGGACAGATTTAGCCAATAATAAGCAACGTGCTACGGCGATTAGTACAACCATGCTTATGACCACGTTTGGTGCTGTTTTAGGTCCAAATTTAGTAGAATGGATGGGAAAAGTAGCACTGTCTATCGGTATTCCAGCTTTAGCGGGTCCATTTCTATTATCAGCTTTGGCCTTTATTATGGCGGGGCTTGTATTGTTTACGATGCTGCGTCCTGACCCGCTAGAAATAGCGAAAGCCATAGAGGCACATAAGCAAAAAATGAACAAAGAAAATCAAACACCATCCATGCCTATATCTAGCAATAAAAGAGGCCTAGCGGTAGGAGCAACAGTTATGGTCCTGACACAAATTGTCATGGTGGCCATCATGACAATGACACCTGTCCATATGAAACATCATGGACATGGATTAGCCGAGGTTGGTATTGTGATAGGGTTTCATGTAGGTGCTATGTATCTGCCATCACTTGTCACAGGTATTCTTGTTGATAAAATCGGACGTACAGCAATGAGTATAGCTTCAGGTATTACGTTGCTACTCGCTGGCGTAGTGGCTGCATTTGCACCAAGCGATTCAATGGTGTTACTCATTGTGGCACTTTCTTTACTGGGATTAGGTTGGAACTTTGGCTTAATTAGTGGAACTGCTCAAATTGTTGATGCGACGGAGCCTTCTACCCGTGCAAAAACACAGGGGAAGATGGATGTTTTTGTGGCATTGGCAGGGGCATCAGGTGGTGCACTATCAGGTATGGTAGTGGCGAATTCAAGCTATGCAGTGTTGTCCTTAGCAGGAGGGCTATTGTCGTTAGTATTGATTCCTGTTGTCATTTGGTCTAGGAGAGCAGCTTAAAAAGGAGAAGGGGAAATTGGCATCTAAGCTAATTATTATCCGAGGAAATTCAGGTAGTGGGAAAACGACAGTTGCAAAGAAACTTCAGCATCATCTGGGACATGGTACACTTTTGATTGCGCAAGATGTTGTCCGACGTGATATGTTAAAGGTGCATGATCGAGAAGGCAATCTTTCTATTGAATTAATTCGTCAAATCGCAGAGTATGGTAAAGGTCGTTGTGAAGTTGTCATTGTAGAAGGAATATTATATGCCAGTCGTTATGGAGCTATGTTAAAAGATTTAATCCACTTCTATGATCAGAAGGCCAATACTTATTATTTTGATTTATCTTTTGAGGAAACCGTTATTCGTCATCATTCTAGCTCCAAAAAAAATGACTTCGGAGAAGATTCTTTACGTGCTTGGTGGAATCCGCATGATTATCTTGGGGTGGATGGTGAAACGCTGCTGACGGAAGAGATGTCACAGGATGATTTATTAAAATTAATGGTAAAGCAACTGTAGAAGTAACAAAAAACTTACCCTTTCGTAGGGTAAGTTTTTTCATAGTGTTGAAAAATTTCCGTGCAGGTTACATGCTTTCCTCTGGGCGAACACAGCTCCGTTTAGAGGTTACCTGTATCGCTATTCAAGAAGATTCAAGTAGCCTTCCACTCCAACCCGTTAAAATGTTTCTTTTTTTAGAAAAAATTTTCAAATAAAACAAAGGTGTTCACTACTCTTTATGGCGAGGGTAGTCACTCATCACTACTGCCAGTATGAAAGAGGAAAAGACACTTTTGTAGAATGGTTGATTGGAGAGGAGCCAGCGTTACTCCTTGGGAATTTAGCGTCACAGATGAGACCCTGGAGCGAACGCAAGTGAGTGAAGCGGCTAATCGGACGACCCCTTAGAAAGTACGCTGGCGGAACGGAAATCAACCTCTCGCCTTTTATAATTACCTTTTATGGCGTGGACAGCACATTTTTTCAATTGGAACTATTTTATTGAATAAGCGTTACAATATTAAATCGTTAGAAAGCAAAGAGTAGGTACATATGTGGATTTAATAACAGAAAAATTAATCATGATTGCTTTATTTATTTTAATCATTCATGCGATTGAAACGCTTGCATATGCAGTTCGTTTATCAGGAGCACGTGTCAAATTACTAGCTTCGGCTTTATCTCTTTTTAATGTAATGGTCATGGTGTCGAGGTTAGCAAATATGATGCAACAACCATTCACAGGGAGCCTTGTTGATACAGCACCTACGGAGAATGCCATGGCATTTGTAGAACATCAATTTCGACTAATTATTGGAGCGGCTTCGCTTGGAACAATCGTAGGAATCTTACTTATCCCCACCTTTGTAGCCATTTTTTCAAGAGCTATCGTTCATTTGGCTGAGGAAAGAGGCTCAATCCCGGCTTTATTGAAAAAGGGCTTTACATTTGACTATGTAAGACGGGGGATGAAGCATATTCATACACCCAATTTTAGTTATTTAAAAGGTATTCGTTTACAGGATATCCCGATTAAATTATTTGTCATCAATATTGTTATTACAGCTATCTATACGATTGGCGTTTTATCTGCATTGTATGCCACATTATTAGTACCAGAATTAAAGACTACTGCTGTTATGGCATCTGGATTAATTAATGGCATTGCAACAATACTATTAATCCTATTCATTGACCCGAAAATATCCATTCTAGCAGATGATGTGATCAATAAGAGAGGAAGCTATCTAGACCTGAAAAGAATGTCTGTTATGATGATGTTCTCCAGATTTTTAGGAACCATTGTGGCACAGTTATTATTGATTCCAGGTGCTCATTACGTTGCATGGTTTGCAAAGTTAATTGCTTGATTAGAACCACTTCCTTTCTATTTTTAGGAAGTGGTTTTTTAGGCCACAGCAATTAATCGTGAGGTGTGGTAGGGGAGAAGTAAAGAAATTATATAGTATAATGTGGGTGAATAATAGATTCGAAAAGAGGGGAACGAATGTATGCCGACGATACTTGTTGCGGATGATGATGCGAACATTCGTGAACTTGTTTGCCTTTTTCTGCGCAAAGACGGGTTCACTACAATGGAGGCAGGAGATGGTAAAGAAGCATTAGCCATCTACGGCTCAACATCTATTGATCTTGTTGTACTAGATATTATGATGCCAACAATGGATGGCTGGACACTATGTAAGGAGCTCCGCAAAATGAATACGGATCTTCCTCTACTGATGCTGACTGCAAGAGGGGAAACATGGGAAAAAGTGAAGGGCTTTGAGCTTGGAACGGATGATTATTTAACAAAGCCATTTGATCCGTTAGAGCTAACTGTACGTGTAAAGGCACTTTTGAAGCGCTACAGGATTGGCCATTCGCAGACCATTCAACTTGGTCAAATCACGCTGGACCGTCAGACCTATAAAATTATGAGAGGAAAAGATGTTATTTCACTACCGCTCAAGGAATTTGAATTATTATATAAGCTTGCCGAAACACCTGGACAAGTCTATACAAGAGAACAACTGATCGATCAAATTTGGGGGATTGATTATGCGGGAGATAATCGAACCATCGATGTACATATTAAGCGCCTGCGTGAGCGCTTCAACACCATCACTGATTTTCATATCGACACAATAAGGGGTTTGGGCTATAGGCTTGAGGTTGAGGAATGATTAAATCTTTATATACACGCGTCGTTCTAATTTTTCTAATTGCTGTCATTGGGGGAACGGTTATCTCTTTTTTTATGGCAACATGGGTATTTAAAGATAAATTAAATGAAAACTTACAAATTCCCTTATTAAATTTTGGACAAGACATGGTACAAATTTTTGACACATTGCCATATCATGAAGCCGATCGTTTTATACGTGATATGCATCAGCTTGAATCCTATCATGTTCGCATTTATGAAGAAACAGGGCAGTTTACGGCTTACGGAAAGCTTCATGGCAATGAGTTAGCCCCTGTAACAATGGAACAAGTACAAGCTGTACTGGATGGAGAGGTCATTCAAGTAATTCCAAGTAGTATTTCATCCATACTTGTCGGCATACCTCTAACAACTGAAATGGGCACGAGAGCGATGTTTATCCAAACGATTGCTTTACCTTCAACCTCTTTTTCCATCAAGTTGATTCTGAATTTTGCTACTTATGCCTTAGTAATAGGAAGCGTTGTGTTTTTAGTTGCAGCGATGTTTTTAGTCAAGCCCATCAAAAAACTAACACAAGCCACTAAACATATTGCTGGTGGTGATTTCAATGTCGAATTAAATATTAAGCAATCAGGGGAGTTAGGTACGTTGGCTAAAAGCTTTGAAGATATGGCGGAGGAGTTACAGCAGCTAGAGCAAATGAGGAGAGATTTTGTATCGAATGTGTCCCATGAGGTGCAGTCTCCACTTACCTCCATTTATGGTTACGCATTAGCACTGAAACAAGTTGATGTAACGGATGACGAGAAAAACCGTTATCTTGATATCATCATTTCGGAGGCCAATCGAATGTCTAAGATGAGTGATAGCCTTTTAAAGCTGAGCTTACTAGAATCAAAGACACAGCCAATACATCTCGATACGTTCAGTCTAGATGAACAAATTAGACGTGTCATTGTCTCCCTCCAGCCTCAATGGTCCTCTCGCAATATTGATTTTGAGCTCCAGTTGAAGGCTGTTCGCCTCATGGCTGATTACGATCAATTACATCAGGTATGGGCAAATATTCTTACGAATAGTATTAAATTTTCAAGTCCTAATGAGACGATTGAGATCAGCATGAAGCAAAGTGCAAATCATGTGATAGTCCGAATAACGGATAGAGGCATTGGAATTTCTTTAGCGGATCAGCAACGTATATTCGAACGATTTTTCAAGGCTGATCGTTCCCATAGTCACAAGTATGAAGGCAGTGGGATGGGGCTTGCTATCGTGAAGCAAATCGTCTCGCTACATCGAGGAGAAATTGAAGTCGAGAGTGAGCTTGGGCATGGGACGTCAATGATTGTCAGATTACCTATTACCTTAAAGTAAAGAAAGCATGTTACGACTCCTATAGAGATGTCGTAACATTTTTTTGTTGTTCATCTTGTGTTCATATTGTCGTCATTCGGCAGACATCTTTCTCCTTTATAGTTGCACTAACAGCTCAAAAGTAGCTGGAATATCGTAGTAAAGGAGGAGGCACGAGTAAAGGTGAATCCCCTCGTGCATCAAACATGAAAAAATTTATGCGTGTTTTACTGAAATCAATGGCAGTCCTAGGTATATCCATTGTGGGGCTACTTGTCATTGTTTTTACAATAAACATGATTTGCAACAAAATAGAGCAAGGAAAAATAGAACCTTATGGTCAGCTCGTCTCCGTGAATGGGGAAAAAATGAATGTCACCATTCAAGGTAAGGGTGCTGAAACCATCGTATTACTACCAGGCTTCGGGACTGCAGCACCAACGCTCGACTTTAAGCCATTGATAGATGAACTAGCTCCCTATTATAAGATCGTTTCAATAGAGCCCTTTGGCTATGGCTTAAGTGAGGATACAGCTAAAGAACGAAGCACAGAGAATATTGTTAGTGAAATCCATGAAGCTTTACAGGAGTTAAAGATTGATCGGTATATGCTAATGGGACATTCGATAGCAGGCATCTATGGACTCGATTATGTTAATAAATATCCGAATGAGGTAACTGGATTTGTCGGGATTGATAGCAGTGTTCCTACACAGGGTGGTATGGACACGAAGTTTCCAATTAAGTCATTACAGCTGCTAAAAAAATCAGGGATTGCAAGAATTCTTATAAAATTTTCAGATGATCCCTATGCAGGTCTTCCGTATGATGACGACACAAAAGAGCAAATTAGGATGATTACACTCAAAAACTTTTATAATACAAGCACTTCAAATGAATTAGAGCATATTAGCAAAAATTTCACGGCAGCCAAAACTCTTACATTCCCTAAAGATCTACCTCTTCTCTTATTTGTCCAAGCGAAAAGTGGTGGAGTTGAAAAGAACTGGATACCGCTTCATGAAGAACAAGTCAAACATTCCGTATACGGCAAAGTAATCACACTGGATGGGGATCATTACTTACACCATACAAAATCGGAGGAAATCGCAGACAACGTCAGATCGTTTATGCAAAATAAATAATCCATAGTTTCTTACCTCTTTGCTGTTGGAGGTAAGATTTTTTAATACTATCCTCTTCCTTACGAAATTTTATAAAATCTTTCAATTGAGTTGTAATCCATACTTCGATGAGCATTGAAATACTTCCTGATTATAATGTACGTAGAACAATTATTCTATCAGGTAAGGAGCTATTGGATGAAAAATTATCAATTTATTGCTTTATTAGTAGTAACGACCTTTTTAATGGGTTCATCATTTGCCATTGTTAAATTAGGCTTACCGTATGCCTCGCCTTTATTATTAGCTGCACTTCGCTTTATATTGGCTGGTATAATCATGGCTATCGTTGTTATTATCTTGAAGAGACCTCATCCTAGTACAAGGAGTGAGTGGTTCAAGTTATGCATGATCGGGCTCTTTCAAACAGCAGGTGTGATGGGGTGTATTTTTTTAAGTCTCCGCACCATCACGGCAAGTGAGTCTTCTATTTTAACATTTACAAACCCATTACTAGTTGTAATTTTTGCCACCATTTTCATGAAAGTGTCCTATCGTTTCTATCAATGGATCGGGGTTTTGTTTGGCTTAATCGGGGTGATAATTACGATGGGGGCACAAGTTGAATGGAAAGTAGGTATCCTTTTTGGCTTGCTATCAGCTGTTTTTTGGGCTACTGCCACCCTGTTAGTGAAAAAATGGGGCGTGTTATTTGATACGTGGGTTTTATCTGCATATCAGATGCTATTTGGTGGCTTACTCTTATTACTAGGAAGCGCATTGTTAGAACAGCCATTTTTTATTGTGAATCCACAATCGTTATTGATTCTGTTGTGGCTTAGTATTTTTTCCTCGATCATACAATTTGCAGGGTGGTATTATCTTCTGCAAAATAGTGATCCAGGAAAAACAAGTGCCTATTTATTTTTAGCTCCTTTTTTTGGCGTATTAACAGGCTGGGTGTTATTGGAAGAACCGTTAAAACCATCACTAATGGTTGGCGGCTTATTCATCATCATGGGCATTTATTTAGTAAACCGAACTTTTAGTGGAGAAAAGGCTAGGAGATAACCCCGTGCCCTTTCCTATTTTACAAATCTAAATGAAAGACCTCTTTAAAGCCTATTTTCCCTTTCTCCGTCACTTTAATGGCGCGAATAGAGGGAACTCGTAAAAGCCAACCGAGGTTGAAAAATTGATTTAATAGCTCACAGCCTAGTGCACCAGCTAAATGATAACGCCGTTCACTCCAATCTAAACAGGCATGAGAAAAGGATCGTCGTTTTCTCTTTAAAGCAGTTAAATCGATTCCGAATGTCGTAAAAAATAATATGCCCTCATCTGTCAGGACAAATTGTTTACCCTCCAATGTAAGATAGCCTGCCTTCAGCATCGATTCCGTTAATTGGACACCCAATTTACCAGCAAGATGATCATAGCAAGTTCTAGCATCCTGTAATAACTTGATTTGGCTCGATTGCTTTAATGAACGTACTTCAGGTGGTGGAGAGATGGCTAGGAATGACTCTAAAAATTGAGCAATGTCCTCACCAGCCAATTGAAAATAACGATGACGTCCCTGCTTTTCAACTTTTATCAGCTTTCCTTCTACTAATTTAGCAAGATGAAAGCTAGCAGTTTGTGGTTTGATGGCAGCCATATATGCTAGTTCACTAGCCGTATGAAAACGACCGTCCATCATACTAGCAAGTATGGTTGCCCTTGACGTTTCACCAAGAAGTGCCGCTATTTCTGCCATGTTTGGATTAATTCCCATTCTGTCACAATCCTTTCAGTGTCCTATATTTAGATTTTAGTCAAAGTCATTATGGTTTACAATAAAAGTAATAGAGGAGGAGAAATAAATGGAAACATATTATGCAGTGATTTTTACATCGCAAAGAACTGAGCAAGATGGGGATGGCTATGGCAAGATGGCTGACCTAATTGATGCCTTAGCACAGCAACAGCCTGGTTTCATTCGTGTTGAAAGTGTTAGAAATGAGGAAGGAAAGGGCATAACGGTATCTTATTGGGAATCGCTAGAGGCTATCCAAGCATGGAAAGACAATGCCAAGCATTTAACAGCACAACAATTGGGTAAAGACAAATGGTACACAAACTATAAAGTGGAAATCTGTCAAATGATAAAGGAGTATTCATTTGCCAAATAGCAAGTGAGAAGGAGGCCTATTTTTTATGACGATTGCGGAAGAATGGCACGAACTAAGACAAAAATTTAATCCTTCCAATCCAATAACCATTAATCAAATGCATATGTTTAAAGATCAATTAAAGCAGGTTCAACAATCAGAAGAAACATTAAGGATATTAGTAGAGGTTTACTGTTTACTTAGGATGTATCCTGAGGCATATCAGTTATTTACTGTCATTATGAATAAAGACGATAAAAAGGATCGAAAAAAGTATGGCGTTCTCCAGACCTACATAGATAAACCAAATTCGGTGAATCCTCTGCTGCCAAGAAAAATTAGAGACCATCAGCAGCTCAAAACGAAAATTCCTACGTTTAAATATCTACCAAACCCTCTAGAGGCTGGAATTTTTGAAACAGATGAAATCGTTGTATGTGATTGTTGCGAGCAAGAAGTGGATGTCTATTATACTGGTGGTATTTATGCAATTGAGGACGTAGATTATCTTTGTCCTTCCTGCATCCATAGCGGGGAAGCAGCTCAAAAATATGATGGTTCTTTCCAGCAAGACTTAATGGATGATGAACAGGTTACGAACCCCAAGTTTGCTGAGGAAGTACTCTTTCGGACGCCTGGCTATGTAAGCTGGCAGGGCAATAATTGGGTGGCACATTGCTCTGACTATTGTGCGTTTATCGGCTATGTTGGTTGGCGTGATTTAGTAGAGCTAGGAATTGAGGATCAATTTGATAATTATACCGGCTTTTCAAAAGAAGAACTTTCTGCATCCTTAATGAACAATGGTCATCATCAAGGCTATTTATTTCAATGCTTGGAATGTGACCGTTATGTCCTTTATTCAGATTTTAGTTAGTCGTTGTTTGAGGGGGGGAGAGAAGTGGAACAATTTCTACAACGATATATCTATTCATGGCGTTTAAATGGTTGGCTTATCCACGATATTTTTTTCTGCATCGTGTTAGGTACGGGACTTCTACTATTTTTGTTTATCGTCATGAAACGAAAACGACTCGTTATTTCTAGCATTTTGCTCATTGCCTTTTTATTCGTCAGTAATCTATTAATGATTGTTTTTGGCTTAGCGGGGAGAGGCTTTCCCATCAAATCCGATTCGCCGATTTATACAGATGATTCACAAAGCATTGCTGTTCAAATGGTGCAAGGCTCAGAAAATAATGGGACATCGAATGGAATTACGCATTTAATCGCACACCATCTCCTAGTAGCTGTGAATTTACAAACAGGTGAAAAGCAATGGACAAAATCAGCTTCCTATAAAGAAACACTGCTTGGGGAATTTATGGGGGGTGTTCTTGTCCATCATCGTGATGATGAGTTTGGTCAATTATCCTTGGTAGATATGGAAACAGGCAAAGAACTACTTTCTGAAAAAGATTTTCGAACGCAACATCCGTCATTAATAGCAATATTGAGCAATAATGCACATCAAATGGCTGTCCTAGAGAACCATTTATATTTGGAAGGGGTCGATGGCAAATTCTATCGCTTTGATGGTAAAACATTAAGTGAGGATGCGAAGGCTCAAGATTACCTATCTGCCCGTTTTTTCATCGAGACAGAGTTGCCGGGCTATTTTGCTACACATCCACAGCCTGTAGAGGATTATCAGGCCATTCGCGATTTTAGTCAAGCTGTCCTAACCGAGCCAGCCATTCAAGCCTATGAAAATTTACAACCAAAAGTGGTGGATGTAGATATCATAGAAAAAACGGCTCTTGTTTCATATCGACAAACACAGCGAGAAAGTGCTGAACACATGTTATTGCTCTATGATATGAACAAACATCAGGTATTGTGGGAACGCAATATTGGCATCATTAATTCCCAACAACAACAGCCCACTGTTCGGACATTAGAGAATAGCTACGTCATTCAAGCTGGTGATAGATTACTAGTATTCGATAAAGAAACGAAAAAGAGGTCTGTTCACTATCATCTACGTTGGAATCGTCCTATTGATGAGTGAAATCTATTGGAAAAATCGTTCTTTTTTTGATTCGCCAAAAAAGGAGTATAATTTAATAGGAAGAAACTCTTATTAAAAGGACGGCGTGCAAATATGAATGAACAATTAGTAGATTGGATTATACGCTTTCAAAGGGATAAGGATATTGAAGCACTGGCCCATTTAAAAGATTATTGTTATGAGATGATCGAACCTTTGATGGAAGAATTTACGATGAAGTATGGCGAAGAAGCAGGCGAGTTATTACGCCTAAAGTGGGATAAACGATTTTATTTTATATTTACAAAATATCAAGTGAATGTAGGGCTACCTCTAGAGACATTTGTAAAAAATACGTATCGTTTTTATTTCATGCAGGTGTTACAAAAGGCTGGTTATAAGTGATCGAAAAAAAAACCCTTGATTTGCGTAAAAACAAATCAAGGGTTTTAAATTATTTATAGAGTAGATCTTCTGCTAAATGAGTAAACACTTCACCGATTATCGACACTTCATCATAGACCGAGGAACCTGTATTTTCCTCAGGTTGAGCAAAAGGAATTTGAGCGATTACATCGGTCTGCAATAAATCTGCTAATTGTTCGGCTCCGCCTTGTCCAAATAGATAGTTTTTTTGACCGTCAGCGCCTTCAAAATAGGCCATGTTTTCAACAACTCCAAGAATCGTGTGTTTCGTATGTTGCGCCATCAAGCCTGCACGAGATGCAACATGAGAAGCGGCAAGATGCGGTGTTGTCACGATGATTTCTTGGGCTTGTGGAATCATCGCAGCCATATCAATTGCAACATCTCCTGTACCAGGTGGTAAATCGATGAGGAGGTAATCTAAATCTCCCCATAGCGTGTTGACAAGGAAATTGCGAATCCACTTATTGAGCATAGGACCACGCCACATAACAGGCTGGTTGTCATTTGTAAAAAAGCCCATCGACATTATTTTTACGCCGTTACGTTCTACTGGAATCGCCGTTTGATCAAGCATGGTAGGCTTTTGATCAATCTTCATCATGGCAGGGATACTGAAACCATAGATATCAGCATCTAAAATACCTACACGTTTGCCAAGACGAGCAAGTGCAACCGCTAAATTAATGGTCACTGTAGACTTTCCAACACCGCCTTTACCACTTGTAATGGCAATGAATTGAACACCAGAATTAGGCAATAGCATGTTTGGCATTCCTTGATCAGTCACATTCTTTGCCTGTAGAGATGCGGTTAAAGTGCGACGCTCCTGGTCTGTCATAGCGCCAAAGCTAATGGTAACAGTGGAGGCACCAAGCGCTTGTAAGGCCTCCTCCACATCTTGCTGTATTTTCGCCTTTAACGGACATCCTGGTATGGTCAAAATAATATCCAGCGCTATATGGTTGTCATGTATTTGAATGTTTCGCACCATATTCAAATCTACAATACTCTGATGTAGCTCAGGATCATTTACCTGTTTCAATGCGTTTACAACATTTTCTTTTGTTAACATTTAGGAACCACCTTATTCTTTTAAGCCTTTGCCGAGTCCCTTTAAGAAATGAACCCCAAAATTGAGCGCACGATTAACATCTGGATCGTTTATCATTTTCATGAGCTTAAAGGCACTGACCTTTTCATTCGATTCAAGTGCTTTACTTGCTTCATCTACGCCTGTATTTAAGCCTTCAATCAGCTTAGTCGTTGTTTCAGGATTGAGCGCCGTCAATGCTCCCGCAACACCCATTAAATTGTTAATGATATTGGTTACAGGCTTACGTGTTAATTGTCCAAGTGCAATATGTGCCACTTCCTCTTTGGCTTCAAGTAGCTTCATTGCTGCTTCTAGTGCACCGATATCATTTAATTCAGCCATAATACTAAACACCTGATTGACGGCTTCTTCATTTTCAGAAAGCAGTTCTTTTAGATTATCTAATTTTTGTTCTTTTAGTTGTTCTTCTGTTAATTGTTGTTTTTTAATGCCTGTAATGGGTACAGCCATGCTCTCACTCTCTTTCGTTTATGGTTGTTAAGTGAACGTAGCCAGGACGATTCCATTTTCGTTGTACCTCAACACCATTTTGAGGATGACGCTTTTTATAGCGTGGGTTTGTGCGAGGAAGTGGTGATTTACCTTTTGCTTTTAGCACTTCTACTCGTACTTTTGTTTGTTTATAAGCTGGTGTTGACGTATTCACATCTGCTGCAGGGCCAGTTAGGAAGTTGATGGCTGAATCTTTGCTAACAGAGTTCATTGGTAAGAATAATTCGTTTCCTTGTACGCGATCTGTAACAAGAGCATTTAGCTTCAAGGCACCATATGGAGACACTAAACGAAGTAGGGCTCCATCTGCAATGCCTCGTTCTTTCGCCAATTCTGGTGATACTTCAACGAAAATTTCAGGTACTTTCGATTGAATACCTTTCGATTTATTTGTTAGATTTCCTTCATGGAAGTGTTCAAGCATACGGCCATTATTAATATGACAATCGTATTGTGCTTCAAACTCAACAGGCTGCACCCAATCATTTAAAGCAAAACGAGCCTTCTTATCAGGGAAGTTAAAGCCATCTTCATATAATAATGGTGTATCTTTACCATCATGGCTACCCCAACAGAAGCTTCCCCAGCCTTCAAGAACATCATAGTTGGCTTGTGAGAAGAGGGGAGACAGGCTCGCCATTTCATCAAAAATGTCGCTTGGGTGATCATAATGCCAATCTGCCCCTAAACGACGAGCAACCGCTTGCAATATTTCCCAATCTGCTTTCGACTCACCAAGTGTTGGTAATACTTGATACAGGCGTTGAACACGACGTTCCGTATTCGTAAATGTACCTTCTTTTTCAAGCGAAGGTGCAGCAGGTAAAATCACATCTGCATATTGTGCTGTGCGTGATAGGAAACAATCTTGGACAACGAAAAAGTCAAGCTGTGAGAGCACCTCATCTACATGGTTGGCATTACAGTCAACAAGTGCCATATCTTCGCCCACTAAATACATCGCTTTCATTTTCCCTTCCATGATCGCATCTAACATTTGCATATTATTTCGACCAGGCTGTGGTTGAATAGGGACACCATAGGCTTTTTCGAATTTTGCACGTGCCTCGTCATCTGTGACTCTTTGATAGCCTGGCAATAGATTTGGAAGTGTCCCCATATCGCAGGCACCTTGCACATTGTTATGGCCGCGGAGTGGGTAGGCACCAGCACCTGGACGACGATAGTTCCCAGTTGCTAAAAGTAAATTTGAAATCGCTGCGGATGTATAGGAGCCACCAGTATTTTGTGTTACCCCCATGCCCCAAAGAACACATGTACCATCTGCATCACGAATCATTTCAGCTACTTCGATCAATGTTTCCTTACTAATACCAGTCATTTCTTGTGCATAATCAAGTGTATAGGTTGCAAGTACTTGTTTAAAATCATCATAATGAAGGACGTTTTCTTGAATAAACGCTTCATCATGCCAACCTTGATCAATGATATATTTGGTAACAGCCATTAACCAAACTTGGTCAGTACCTTGCTTTGGACGCATAAAGATGTCGGAACGCTCTGCCATTTCATGCTTACGAATATCAGCAACAATTAATTTCTGACCATGTAATTTATGTGCACGTTTCACACGTGTTGCTAAAACAGGATGTCCCTCAGCTGGATTAGCCCCAACAATAATGACAAGTCCAGCCTTAGCAATATCTTTGATCGTACCAGCATCTCCTCCCATGCCAACTGTACGTAATAAACCATCAGTTGCAGGAGATTGGCAATAACGAGAACAATTATCGACATCGTTTGTTCCAAATAATTGACGGGCCATTTTTTGAATTAAGTAATTCTCTTCATTTGTAATTTTAGAAGAGGAGATAAAGCCAACAGAATCTGGACCATATTGTTGTTGAATGCCACCTAGTTTTGTTGCAATTAAATCAAGTGCTTCATCCCACGATGATTCCACAAACTCATTATTTTTACGAATGAGTGGTTTTGTAATACGTTCCTCAGAATTGATAAAATCCCAGCCAAATTTCCCTTTGACACATGTAGAAATCGCATTTACTGGACCATCGGAAGGCTGTACTTTTAAAATTTTACGACCCTTTGTCCAAACTTCGAACGAGCAGCCTACACCACAGAAAGTACATACTGTTTTTGTTTTTTTGGTGCGCTTACTACGCATGGCTGCTTCCACTTCAGAAACGGCGAAAATACCGCTATAGCCTGGTTCAACTTCCTTAATCAAACTGATCATCGGATCTAACATATCCTGTTTGAGGCCAGTCATAAATCCAGCCTCTCCAAGCATGGATTTTTCCATTAAGGCATTACATGGACATACGGTTACGCATTGACCACAACTTACACAGGAAGAATCATTGATAGCAACGCCCGTATCCCAAATGACACGTGGTCTTTCTGCTTCCCAATCAAGGGATAATGTTTCATTTACCTGTAGATTCTGACAAACCTCTACGCACTGACCACAAGCGATACATTGGTTAGGATCATATCGATAAAACGGATGTGACATATCTACTTCATGAGGTTCAACTTTTGGCTGGTAGGGATATTTTTGATGCTCGATTTCCATCATTTCGGCAGTGTTGTGTAAAGCACAATTGCCATTGTTGTTATCACAAACTGTACAATACAGTAAATGATTTTCGAGTAGACGGTCCATCGCTTCTGTTTGTGCCGCTTTTGCTTTGTCAGAAGTTAGGAGTACATTCATGCCGTCTACTGCCTTTGTAGAGCAGGAACGAACTAATTGGCCATTCACTTCCACGATACATGTATCACATGTTTCAATGGGGTCAACAGCGGGCACATGACAAATCTGTGGATGCGGAATGTCATGTTGATTAATGGTATCAAGGATTGTAGCTCCTTCTTTTACTTCATACGGTACGCCATTAATATTAATTTGAGTCAAGGTAACTTCCTCCTTTTGCACTTTGAGACGAATCGGATAACATGGTACAGCTTAAGACAAAAGGGAATAACAAATCGAGTTGGTGATTGTTGAAAAGATTGTCTTGTTATCATTGTAATTCCCAATGGTTCTTGAAGCTACCTCAAAATAGGTAAATTGCTAGATCATAACATGTTATCCATGTCTCGGTTTTGAAAAAATAAAAAAATCCACCATGAAATTACATGTCCGAGACATGCTAATAATTCATGGTGGATAAAATTCTTAGCAGGTCTTGCTAAAAACTCAATCTACTTTTATTTTTTAATTACAATAGAATTCAACTATTAAAAACACTATGCAACATCGTAACATAGGGTTCAAAATAAATTAATTCCATTTGTGATATGAATATTATAGCCCTTTCCTTCAAAATGAACAATATTTATCATAAAATTTATTAAATGAGAATTATTATCAAAAAGTATTTTCTCTTTTATTTTTTTAAAAGTTGCTATATCATTAACAAACTGTAAGGGTGGCCTACATAACCATTTGCCTAAAAAAGTTTAATTATGATGGGAGAATCGTTGCTATGTCTAAAAAAATCCACGAATTTAATGACATGATTCGAAAGTTAAGAAAGGAAGTATTTGGTAAAGGTCCTGAACGTATTCATACTGTTTTTGTCGAGAATATGGCTGTATCTACCTTATACGGAAATATCACTCCGACAGAAAAATTTATTGCCAGTACACCAGAAGGGCTGAAAATGGTGCATGCTGCAAGGACGAGTATGATTCAAGATTTATATAGACAATCGCCACCAGAGGGTATGGAAGAATTGATGGGCAGCAAATTACTTCACTTATTTTCAGATATTAAAATTGAAGAGGATTTTGCGATTTCCGTCTTTGTTTTTGAAAAGCATATCAGTGAATAAAGGGGATGCCTTATGGATCGAGCAATGACAAGAAAAATTGTGCGTGTTGAAGGACAACGAGTGACAGAAATGGTTGATTTAATTGTTTCAGAATACGCTGTTACCGTAAAAATTAATCAGCAGGAATTTGTCACGATGGTCTGTACACCCGAGTATGTAGAAGATATGGTTATTGGCTACTTAGCTTCTGAACGAGTGATTCGTAGTTTTGAGGATATTGAGGAAATTTGGCACCAAGAGAAAGAGGGTTTTGTGCATATTAAAACAAAGCATATTAATCCTTATTACCAACAGACGCAAAACAAGCGCTATATTACGTCTTGCTGTGGGATGAGTCGACAAGGCTTTGTGTTTACGAACGATGCATTAGTAGCGAAAAAAATGGATCAAGTCCATGTGCAAATAACGACCGAAGATTGTTTCCGTTTAATGCATGCGATGCAGGATAGTGCCGATATTTTTAAGAAAACGGGTGGGGTGCATAATGCTGCACTATGTGATGTAAATGGCATCGTCCTAAGTCGCATGGATATTGGACGTCATAATGCTTTGGATAAAATTTACGGCTATTGCCTACGCAACAACATCCGTATGGAAGATAAAATTATCGTCTTTAGCGGACGAATATCATCGGAGATTTTACTAAAGGTTTCCAAAATAGGCTGTGCCATCGTGCTGTCTAAATCAGCACCCACAGAATTAGCATTGCAATTAGCAGAGCAGCTTGGTATTACGACGGTTGGCTTTATTCGGCAACAGACATTGAATATTTATACACACCCACAACGCATCCTATTACCAACTAATGAATTGAAAGAAGGAGATTAGATGACGAATCTACAAGACCAATTACACAGACCGTTAAGAGATTTAAGAATATCCGTGACAGATCGTTGTAATTTTCGCTGTCGCTATTGTATGCCAGCAGAAGTATTTGGTCCAGATTACGCATTTTTACCGTCTGATAAAATATTAAGTTTTGATGAAATTGAACGATTAGTAAAAATCTTTGTTTCATTGGGCGTGAAAAAAATACGGATTACAGGTGGGGAACCCTTACTACGTCGTGATTTGCCCGAATTAATTGCCCGTATTCACCGCATAAAAGGTGTAGAAGATATTGCTTTAACAACCAATGGCTCGTTATTAAAAAAATACGCACACTCATTGGCACAGGCAGGCTTAGCCCGAGTTTCTGTTAGTTTAGACTCGCTTGATGATGAGCGTTTTTTCGAGATGAATGGTCATAGAGGCAAGGTATTGCCAGTGTTAGAGGGAATTGAAAAGGCTGCAGAAGCGGGCTTACAAGTAAAAATTAATATGGTTGTTCAAAAAGGAAAAAACGAACAAGATATTGTTACCATGGCGCAGTTTTTTAAAGAAAAACAGCATATTCTACGCTTTATTGAATATATGGATGTAGGGAATTCGAACGGCTGGCGCTTGGATGATGTGGTGTCCAAAAAAGAGATTATTGAGCAAATCCATCAGTTTACGCCGTTACAACCAGTAGCGCCCAATTATAAAGGAGAGGTGGCAACGCGTTATCAGTATCAAGATGCTCAAGGTGAGATTGGTATAATTTCATCTGTAACGGATTCATTTTGCTCCAATTGCTCACGTGCTCGTCTCTCTGCAGAAGGTTCATTATACACTTGTTTATTTGCAACAGAAGGCACGGATTTAAGGGAATTGTTACGTTCAGGGCAAGATGATGCTGCCATCATCAAGTGCATAACGAACGTTTGGGAAACAAGAAATGATCGTTATTCAGATGAACGCAATGAACAAACGATGGCAAAAAGGAAAACGTCAAAAATTGAAATGTCTCATATTGGGGGGTAGCGTGTAAAAAACAGAAAAAAATCGGCACAATAATGCCGAATTTTTTCTGTTTATTTATGCACAAAAGTGCCACTTTTCCCACCTGTTTTTTCAACAAGGTAAGTTTCTTTGATGACCATCGTCTTATCAACGGCTTTGCACATATCATAAAAAGTTAGTGCTGCGACAGACACAGCAGTGAGAGCTTCCATTTCAACACCCGTTTTTCCACTGCATTTAACAGTGGCTTGAATATGGAGCTCATAGCCATTCTCTGCTTTTTCATAGTCAAACTGGAAATCCGTACCCTGTAGCATGATGGGATGGCACATGGGAATAATATCAGCTGTTTTTTTAGCGCCCATAATCCCTGCAATTTGCGCAACTTGCGTCGGATCACCTTTTTTAATGCCACCTTGTTGGATGGCTTCATAGACCGCATCGGATAAAAGAATCGTACTGCGCGCAATGGCTGTACGTGTTGTGATTTCTTTTGCGGAGATATCGACCATTTTAGGACGACCTTCTTCGTTCCAGTGTGTAAAATTATTCATTATTAAACTCCTTTTTACTTGTTTGTGACCAGTCTTGTTGTGCGTTGATATTGATAAATGTTGAGATATTGTCATCAAAAGGGACATAACAAACACGAAGTTGCTCTAAAAGCACTTTCATACTCCGGTTATTTTGTGTCGTTAATTGTGTCGCCTTTGGTAAAGCAGTACGTCGATATAATGCAGCTAATGGCTGATCGCGTAGCGCTTGTGTCGGAACAATAGCATCATACGTGTCATTAATCAAGCCTACCATTTTTTGGATAAATTCTGCATTCATATAAGGCATATCGCTTGCTACGACAAAAAACCATTCCACATCAGGATAGGCTGTCATGATATGATGCAAAGCAAAAAGAGGGCCTTGATGTGGCTGCTTTTCAATAACCCAGTGGACATTTTCCTGTCCAAACTGATGTTGTAAGTGCGCATTTGTAGCGATAATAAGAGGGTTTAGCTGATTTTTTTGCAGGGCTATGAGACTATGTTTATATAATGGCAGTCCAGCAAACTTCTCAAACATTTTTGGCTGTCCATAGCGAGAGGATTGACCGCCAGCTAACACTATACCTGCAATTTTCATAAGCGCTTCAACTCACCAACAAAATGTTGGACTGTAGGTACTATGAGCTTCGTCATAGCTAAAGTCACCGCATTTGTGGAGCCTGGTAAAACATAAATGGCTGTTTGCTGGAGACTTCCTGCCGTGGCACGACTAAACATCGCCTTTGGGCCAATTTCTTCATAGCTGAGCATTCGAAATAATTCACCAAACCCCATCATTTCTTTTTCAAACAGAGGCAGAATGGTGTCATAGGTTTGGTCTCTTGGTGTAAATCCTGTTCCACCAGTAACGATAATGGTATTAATTGTTGGATCGCTGCACCAATTTTTAACATGATGAGCGATATCGAGCGGTTCATCCTTTGTTAGTTGGTAGTCTATAACTTCAAATGCAGCTTTTTGTAGTAAGGACTGAATACGCTGACCAGCATGATCATCTGCCTTTGTGCGTGTATCACTGACCGTTAAAATGGCAACTTGAATTGGTTGCTGCTGATGTGTGGGATGCACAGTAAGACCTCCTTCAAATGCGTTTTTGCTAAAAAACATTGCTTTTATTATAATGCTATAAATGAAAAGGTCAAACGAAAATTCATAGAAAGAAAGGCCACATACGTATGCAAAATAGATATTCTAGACAACAATTATTTCACCCTATCGGACAAACTGGGCAACAATCCCTTCAGCAAAAACACGTCCTTATTATAGGTGCGGGGGCATTGGGGAGTGCTAGTGCAGAAGCGCTTGTGCGAGCAGGTATTGGCAGGCTGACACTCATTGATCGTGATTATGTAGAGTGGAGTAATTTACAAAGACAGCAATTATATACAGAGCTAGATGCACAAGAAAAAATGCCCAAAGTTATCGCAGCTAAAAAGCGTCTCCAACAAATAAACACAGAGGTAGAAATTCATGTCGGCATTATGGATGCTTGTACAGAGACTTTGCTACCATTACTAGAAGATGTTGATGTGATGGTCGATGCGACCGATAATTTTGATGTTCGTTTTGTCATGAATGACCTTGCGCAAAAATATCGTATTCCTTGGGTATATGGCTCTTGTGTTGGTAGTTATGGTGCGACTTACACGGTTGTACCAGGTAAAACGCCTTGTTTGCATTGCTTATTAAAGGTGATGCCCCATACAGGGATGACTTGTGATACCGTTGGCATTATTAGTCCAGCAGTTCAAATTGTTGCTGCTTATCAGGTGGCAGAGGTTTTCAAGCTGCTTGTTGGAGATGACAAAGCCTTACGAAAAAGCTACTTAACGTTTGATGTTTGGCAAAATCAACACTATGAAATCAATGTGGAGAAAATAAGGCAAGGTGATTGTCCATCTTGTGGCGACAAGCCGACCTATCCTTACCTATCCTATGAAAATCAAACGAAATTACAGATCCTTTGTGGCCGAGACGCGGTACAAATTCGACCACCAAAGCCCATTTACTATTCGCTTGATCAGCTGGCAAATCAGCTCCGTTCCCACGGAGAAGTCCAGGTTAATCCTTATTTGCTATCTTGCCAAGCGGACGATTACCGAATCGTTATTTTCCAAGATGGGCGAGTTGTGATACATGGTATACAAGATATACAGAAAGCCAAAAGCATTTATTATCGTTTATTAGGTTAAGGGAGTGTACCAAATGGTAGAAAAAAGACAACCAATTCCTGTGGCAGAAGCCGTTCATCGTGTAATGGACTATGCCTTTCAAGCAAAAAAGGAGCATGTGTCATTAACGCAAGCACATGGACGCTTTATAGCACAAGCTATTAGAGCCGATCATGATGTACCTGCTTTTGATCGTTCACCGTATGATGGCTATGCCATTCGTTCCGTCGATAGCCAAGAGGCATCTTCACAGCATCCAGTCCGCTTTCAAGTCGTTGGAGAAATTGGCGCAGGCTATGTCTATGAAGACGTAGTTGGCGATTATCAAGCAGTCCGCATTATGACCGGGGCGCCGATACCGCAAGGATGTGATGCAGTGGTCATGCTAGAATTAACCCAAACATTCGAAGAAAATCATCAAAAGTATATGTCGATTAAACGACCTTTTGAAGCAGGTACTAATATTTCCTATAAAGGGGAAGATGTACAGCAAGGCGCAGTCCTCATTGAACAAGGCCAATATATTAACCCGGGTGTGATGGCCTTACTTGCTACTTTTGGCTACGAGCAAGTACCTGTTTATCGTAAAACAGTTATTGGTGTGCTTGCCACTGGTAGCGAATTACTAGAGCCAGGTGAAGCTTTACAGCCAGGTAAGATTCGCAATAGTAATGCCTATATGATGATGGCGCAAATTGAGCGTGCTGGGGCAGAAGTGAAATATTTCGGCAAGTTGAGCGATGATCTTACATTATGTATTGAAAACGTAGAAAAAGCCTTACAGGAAGTAGATATTTTAATTACAACGGGTGGCGTTTCCGTAGGTGATTATGATTATTTACCAGCTATTTATGAGGCGATCGATGCAAAGGTATTGTTTAATAAAATAGCGATGCGTCCAGGTAGTGTGACAACGGTTGCTGCTCGCAACGACAAATTATTATTTGGTCTTTCTGGTAATCCTTCAGCCTGCTATGTTGGCTTTGAGCTATTTGTACGTCCGATTATACGTTCTGCATATGGGCATACTCAACCACATTTACGCAGAGAGCAAGCTATTTTAGGGGCTGATTTTACAAAGCCAAATCCCTTTACACGCTTTGTACGAGCTCGTATCGAATATGAAAAAGGGAAGCTCGTAACTGTCCCATCTGGGTTCGATAAATCGAGTGCAGTTTCATCTTTAGCGACAGCCAATGCATTCATTGTTTTACCAGGTGGCTCTAGAGGCTATGAAAAGGGTATGCAAGTGGATGTCCTTTTGCTAGAAGATCTGCAAGGAAGTGAGTGGCCTTGGGACAATATCGAAAAATCTTACAGATAGTTGGCTATCAAAATAGTGGGAAAACAACATTGATGGAGCAATTGATCAAGCAGGCTACAATGGAAGGGCTAAGGGTAGGAACCATTAAGAATCATGGACATGGTGGAGTACCGACGATCGAAACTTCCAAGGATAGTAGTCGGCATGAGCAAGCAGGTGCGGTTGTTACAGCAGTGGAGGGGGCGGGTACTTTACGTATGAGTATCCACCAAAATAGCTGGCAATTGGCTGATATACTAGCGATTTATGAGTCCCTTCCACTGGATATCATGCTAATTGAAGGGTATAAAAATGAACATTATCCGAAGGCTGTGCTGCTGCGCACTGCACAGGATCAAGTACTACTACAGCAAGTAACCAATATCCGCTGTGTGATTTATTGGCCAAGCTGTCCGCTTGATCTATCCCTTGCAATCCCTGCTTTTTCGATTCATGAAGAATCACAATATATGGAATTTTTGTTGATAGAAATGAGGGAAAAACTATGACGACAGCGTTATTTGAAGTTATCGATCAACCAATAGATGTGGAGGAAGTAAGACAAAAAGTCCTTAGTCGAAATGCTGGAGCCATCACATTATTCATCGGTACAGTGCGTGAAATGACAAATGGTAAAAAAACGATGCATTTGGAATATCAAGCCTATCCAGCAATGGCGATTAAAATGTTTGAACAGATTGCAAAGGAAATACAAGAAGAGTGGCCAGAAGCAAAAGTAGCCATCACCCATCGTGTCGGTCATTTAGCTATTTCCGATATTGCCGTAGTGATTGCTGTGTCATCACCGCATCGTAAAATAGCTTACATGGCGAATGAATATGCAATTGATCGCATAAAACAAATCGTGCCCATATGGAAAAAAGAACATTGGGAGGACGGGACAGAGTGGATTGGTGATCAATTAGAAAATGTTCCCTATCCGCAAGGGAAACCAGCCATTCAGGAGGAGGAAAACCTGTGATTAACATTTTATTATTTGCCCACCTACAGGAAGCACTAGGTGAATCAAAGCTATCAGTAGAGCTGTCAGATGTGACAGTTGCGCAGTTAAAAGAGTGGATGGAAATGCGCTACCCTCAGCTATCATTACAACAGATCATGACAGCGGTTAATGAAGAATTTGCAACGGATACGACGATTGTCAAATCTGGCGACACAATCGCCTTTATTCCACCGATCAGTGGGGGATAAGCAAAAAGAGGTAGTTGGCTAGAGCCAACTACCTCTTTTATACTTTCAGGATATGGATACTAAGAAGTAAAAGGAAGGAAATGGCGATCATACACAGAACCCATGTCCAGGCAAGGGTCATGTTTCCAGAATCGATGGCCATATATATTGCTAGCGGTGTTGTTTGTGTTTTCCCTGGAATATTTCCCGCAAACATAAGTGTCGCTCCAAACTCACCCAAAGCTCGTGTGAAGCTTAGAATCCCACCAGAAACAAGTGCCTTTAATGCAAGGGGAATGGACACATAAAGAAAGACCTGCCATTCATTCGCTCCATCCACACGTGCTGCATTTTCAATATCTCGATCGACAGAGGCAAAGCCAGTTTTAGCTGATTGATACATTAATGGAAAGGCAACGATTGTAGAAGCGATGACGGCCGCCCACCATGTGAACATGATAGGTTGATCGAATAGCCAGATAATGATATCTCCTAACATACTATTTTTCCCGAAAATGACGATAAGCAGGAAACCGACTACTGTAGGAGGTAATACCAATGGTAACAGCAATACCGTTTCTAGCACTATTTTGCCTTTGAAATCATGGGTTGCCATCCATTTACCCATTAAAATACCTGCTATAATAGCGATGATCCCTGCAACAAAAGCAATTTCGATCGAAAGCCTAAGTGGAGACCAAAAATCGGTACTCATCTTTTATTGAGCCCCTTTAAATCCATACTTTTCAAAGACATCCATAGCTTCATCACTTTGTAAGAAGTGATAAAAATCCTCCGCCTCTTGTGCATGTTTACTAGCTTTTAGAACACCTACAGGATAAATAATCGGTGCGTGCATAGCATCATCGGCAGTTGCCACGACATTGACCTTATCAGAGACAAGGGCATCTGTTTTATAGACCATACCTGCATCCACATTTTCTGTTTCTGTATAAGTAAGTACTTGACGTACATCTTTTGTATACACTACTTTTGATTCGAGTGAATCCCACAGTTGCATATTTTTTAATGTGTCCACACCATACTGTCCGGCAGGAACCGTTTCGGGCGTACCGAGTGCAATTTTTCCTGCTTGTTGTAAATCTTCAAAGGATTGAATTTGCTTTTCATTGCTTTTAGGCACGATTAATACTAAATCATTGGCTAAAAGATCCGTTCCTAGCTTTTGATCGATCATTTCTTTCTCTACAAGCGCATCAAATTTATCCTTTGCTGCTGAAAAGAAAAGGTCTGCAGGAGCCCCTTGTAAAATTTGTTGCTGTAAAGCACCTGAACCTCCAAAGTTATAGAGGATTTTGATTGTATCGTGTTGTTGTTCATAAGTTGTTTTCAGTTCTTCTAAGGCATCCTGTAGACTAGCTGCCGCAGAAATTGTTAGTTCAACTGGTTCGTTTGTTGCCGCCTCTTGGTTACCACAGGCTGCTAATAGTCCAACTAGTACTAACAGTGTCGCAAATAAACGATAATATTTTTTCACGATGAGTATACTCCTTTTATTACTCGTTATAACAAGACATAACTAATTATAATCAGATATAAATAAAAAAGAAAGTTAGTAAGGGTAGAAAATGTCAAGATGTTCATAAGGCTATAAATACGTTACCATGTAAAATAGAGGCTTATAGGAGGAGAACTTTTACATGTCACAAGAACAATCCTATACGATTGAAGAGGTTGCACAATTATTAAAGGTTTCAAAATTAACAATTTATGATTTAGTGAAAAAGGGTGATTTGCCAGTTTTCCGCGTAGGGCGACAAATGCGGGTAGATCGTGCTGACTTGCAAACCTATATACAAAATCGAAAAACAGGTAGTATGCCAGCTTTGGCACAGGCTTCCATAGCCACTCCGACTAAAAATCACGCGAAAATTATAGTGAGTGGGCAAGATTTAGTATTAGATATTTTAGCAAAATATATCGAGAAACGACGATCTACGAAAGTATTACGCTCACATGAAGGTAGTTTTAATGGTGTAATGGCGTTGTATCACGGAGACTGTGATATTGCGAGTTTACATATGTTTGATGGGGATACAGGAGATTATAATACTCCTTATGTAAAAAAAATCTTTGTCAGCCATGCCTTTGTTCTCATCAATGTTGTATCACGTAAAGCAGGTTTCTATGTTCAAAAGGGGAATCCGCTGGAGATACGCACATTTGAAGATTTCCAAACAAAGACATTCACATTCATCAACCGTGAGAAAGGCTCAGGTGCTCGTACTCTGTTAGATGAGCAATTGCGCATTCACGGTATCGCTCCATCCACGATTGCAGGCTATACCCATGAAGAAATGAGCCACCTCGATGTCGCCTCTGCAGTTGCCAATGGACGTGCAGATGTTGGGATTGGCATTGAAAAAATCGCCAAGCTTATTCAGGTCGATTTTATACCGATGGTCACTGAACGTTACGATATTGTGTTATTAAAAACACCAGAAAATCAACCGCTCATCGATATGGTGAAGGAGATTTTAAATACACCTGATTTCCAATCTGAAGTAGCTGCATTAGGAGATTATGACATCTCTTTAATGGGCCAAGTCATGTATGAAACGCTATAATCAAAAATTCATATTGAGTTTAATAAAAAAATCAATTACAATTCTAACTAGGAAATTTTATGGTCGTTGTGTCAATTAGTATGGCACAGCAGCTATATTCTTTTATGATAAATGGTGAGATGGATAAATTAGTAGGTACTACTGCTAGGATATTAGCCCACCATAAAATAGCTTGCGTACTCAATGCGCAACTATTTTATGGTGGGCTTTTTTGTATAGTAAAAAGGAGATGGATGATGTGACATGGTCAGTATTACATATCATTGGCATTATTGCCTACGCCATTAGTGGAGCATTTGTTGCGTTACAGGCCAACTATTCTTTTATTGGCATATTTGTGCTTGGTCTGACAACGTCTTATGGTGGTTCCATTATCCGCAATGTTGTACTGGATATCCCTGTGTCAGATATATGGGAACGGCAATCCTTATTAGTCGTTTTAGTCACGCTGACGACCATTTTATTTGTCAAAAGGAACTGGATTCATCATTGGAACCGCTGGGGCTATTTCTTTGATTCAATTGGCCTAGCTTCTTTCGCAATACAAGGCGGATTGTTAGCAAAAAGCTTACATCACGACCTAGGTATCATTATTATAGCGTCGATGTTTACTGGTGTTGGTGGAGGGATGGTTCGAGATTTGTTAGCTGGTAGAACACCGCTTGCATTAAGAGAAGAAATCCATGCTGTCCTCACATTTGTATGTGCCCTTTGTATATGGTTAGGGTGGGACAGCCCGCTTGAATTGTCAGTCATTGTTATTTTTATAGTAGTGATTCGCATGTTATCGGTGAATAATAAATTAAGATGGAAGCTTCCTTTTAAACATTCCTATAAGAATGCAGAGGAAAAATAGGTTGATTGTCGAAACGAACTGCCCTGTAAAAGTTTGACTCCAATCTTACTTTTATGGGGATTTTTTGTGTCTTTTGTAGACCCTTTGCTATGCGAGGGATTCCAAAGAGTTTTCCTGTATCTACAAGAATTTGAATCCATGGCATTATGAACAGGAATTACATCACTATATTCACTATTACAATCACAAACGAGTGAAGGCAAAATTAAAAGACCTAAGCCAGGTGGAGTACCGAAACTAAGGTCTTAGAAGTAGCTTAACTAAATATGTCTAACTTTTTTGGGTCAGCACATTTTGAAAAGTAAAATCAATTAACGATACAAAATTTATAACTAAAAACAAGTAGTTTCCAATGTAATTACCTTACTTTAAAAATAATATCTAATATAGAAAAAAACTATGATTATCATAGAAATGATTTAATAGATAAATGATGTAAACTTTTTTAAAATGAAGATGGCCTTATGAAAATGAGGACTATTAGATTGGAAAGGTGTTTTAGATTATGCTTAATGAAGTAGCAGGTATTAAAATTCCAGATTCTATTTTAGCAAGGGATGCACGAGATATTTTAAGAGACTACGGAAATGATTTACTTTGGAATCATTCGAACCGTGTATTTCTATTTGGTGCCATTATGGGAAAAGAGGCAAAAAAGAATTATGATCTAGAGTTACTGTATATCAGTGCATTATTCCACGATTTAGGATTAACAAAAGAGTATAGCAGTCCAGATTTACGATTTGAAGTAGATGGTGCAAATGCTGCAAGAAGCTTTTTGCAACAATATCAAGTTCCAGAAGAGTCAATTCGTCTTGTCTGGGATGCAATAGCATTGCATGTATCTCCTTCTGGATCAATAAATATTGGTTCCCAAAATTGATTACTTGTATTTATAGGAAATGACATGCCACCATTTGCGATCTCTGAATTATCCTGATATTGAACATTAATTACTGGCGCTTGATTTACGCTATTCTCGTCTTATACACAACTGTGTTTTATAACGAGCCTTCACCGCACAGGCGACTTTCATCGCATACGGCGATCCGTCAGCGGTAGATTTTTATACTTATTTCCCCTATCGTCATCATAATTACAAATTTAAAGTTAATCAATAGAAACACGACAAGGTAAAGAAATCTTAACGTACCACAATTTAGACAATAAAAATAACGCTAGCTTATGCTGCGTTTATGTTGTTTGTTGAGCATCCATTAGTCCGATTAACTCTACATATTGTTCTTGCGTAATTCTTTTCATCATTAAGAAAAGTGACAAATCTGATTCTAAGGAATCGTAGACATAATTACCTGAATTAATAACAATCTTTGCTGCTTTGTATACCATTTTATTTTCCCCCTAGAATTAATTCTTGTTGTACTAATATTTTTTCGGTGTTTAGTAATATAACAGCTTGTAATTCCTCTTGAGTAGTGACAGTGGGTTCTTTTGGTTGAGTTACAGACTCCCCGCTGATATGCCTTGACACTCTAAACATTTCTGAAACACCATCTACTGTGTATATTGTGACTTCAATATTATCCACGATTTCTTGAGTTAAAATATCAAGCAATTCTAACCCCTCCTTTAATTACTGCGTTAGCCTTCTTTTTTAAGAAAGTTCTAGAATTCGCAAATTCAATCGTAACTTTTAAGCTATCTACATAATAAGGTAAGCCTATTTTTTTTGAAATCGTACCCTTAGTTGTACTACTACTACCACCGCCGCCTATTATAGTTACCGACTCATTTTTAGGAATAGGATTATCGACACCTACTAGCCAGTCCATACTAATAACGTCCGTTAACCCGAAGGGGTTTGAATACTCCGTAGATTCTGGCAATATAAAGGTATGAGTAGCTGTTAACTTTTCATTTATATAAAACCTAACATATGCCGTCCCCACTTTCGTCCCATTACTAGCTGTGTAATTTGCTAGTTGAGCTTCAACCCCAATATGGGTAAAGAAAAAATCACCGTTTATCTCTATAAGAGTCGTTTCTGGTTTGCTTAAATCTGTGAATTCTGGTATCGATCCAGTGAATTCAGTAAATATATAATCTCCCCAGTTTTTAGCATCGCCAGTTTTCTGAATCAAATGATTAATCCCCAAGTTAATTCACCTCCACCCCAGATATATAAACATTGACTGCACTTGCCATACCAGCTATGAGTGTAATCGTTTCTGTCGCATTCATCACTGTTGATATATCAATTGTGACTGTATTCTTAGCAGTTACATCATATTGGTAAACTATCTCTGTACCTGCCATTATTACAGTAATAGTTGCACTAGATGTTGTTTTGTTGGTTAAGACAATATTTTTAACAATCGTAGTTGTGCCTGCTGGTACTGTATAAGCAGTTGTTGATGTTGTCCCTGCCGTACCTTTGTATAAACGTTTTGCTACTGTAGGCATTTAATTCACTCCCATCCAGTACATTATTTCTAAATCTTTCGTTTTGTTTTCTGCACTAACGGCTTTATCGTAAGCCATTTTAACCACATTGGCCGTAGCTGCTTGTGTTGTGCTTGCACTCGTTACTGTATTGTTTAGTTGTACATGACCAGCCTTAGAAGTTGAAGCCATCGTGCTTTCGTGAGTATTGAAATTTTGCTCTAAAGTTGCAACTTTTGCAGTCAATGTAGCAGCAATATTTTCATCCAATAAATCTTGTAAAGTTAAAAACCACGTATCAAACAACTCTTGTTCTTGCGTTCTCCAAGAATTAAATGCATCTGTCTGTTGATTACGCCATGTTGTAAAATCAGTTTTTTGAACTTGACTCCAGGTAGAAAAGTCATTTTGTTCATTTGCTTTCCAATTATTGAATATTACCTTTTGTTCTGCAATCCACTCTAATAGTTCAGCAGTATAGACACCACTCTGTACGTTAAACCAATAATCCCATTGTTGTTGGAATACACTAGTAGGCACACTAATTAAAGAGTGTACCACTCCACATAAATCCTCTTTCATTCGTTCATCAACAAGTGATGTTGGGTTTATCACAGTGCTGTTTGAATTTACCCGTACTTGTGCTAATGATAATTCATGGATGTATTGATCTCGTTGTAACGAGGGAGCTACTGGATTTACTGCTTCTTTCCCTTTTTTAACAAACACCTTAATATAACGATTGGCATTATATAAATCTAAACGTAAAACAATACGATCAATACGATTCAGCCCAATCTCAGTAATATCGTGTGTTAGTTCAACTGGTGTTGTGTTTTGATAGCTGTACCCTTTAATAATCGCTTGCCCCATATCAACTTTTGTTTTTAAACTATTTGAAACTACTGTTACTTGCATACCTGGTATGTTATTTTTGTGTAGTAGTCCACTAGAAAGCACATCACCAAAGTAATCTGCAAAATCACTAGCATAGTGCCAGCGCTCATCTCCTGGTGCACTATTAAAAAACTTAAATATTTCAGCCACTTTCATCCCTCCTATACTGCGTTGTAGCGTTTATGGTAGCTAATGTTTACGATTGCCCCCTGCACATCGTTATCAGCTGTATAATTGATGTCATTTTCTCCTAACTGTAATTTGAAAAACACACTATCTAAATCAAGCCAATTGATAACATCTCTGCGAGATCCACCCTCATCGACAAACTCAACAGACTTCGTGCCTGGTGTTGTATCGATCACCATCTTTTCACCTTCGGCGAGCGTTTGATTTACTTTAATGAATTCACCTGTTGTTACGTTTTCGATTTTAGGGTTATCTGCTGGTCCGAAAAACTCAATGTACAACGGTGCCGCAACATCCCCATCATTGTTAATGATACGTCGATCTCTCTGCATGCCCATTTGAAACGGGCCAGAAAAGGGAAACTGAAATAACGGTTGAAAGGCTGGCTCTTCATCAATTTTCAAACTGCGCCAATATGGATCAGGTGCGACAAAATTAATCATACTTTTTTGTAATGTTTTAGCTCTCCCATCACCGTCTGGAAATAACGGCACACTAGATGCAACAACTAAAATCTCTCGTACTAGATAGTCATTTTCATAACGTAATGTGCCAGGGCCAAGCTTAGGGTTAACAATACGTGCAACTTCTGTTCTTCGCCTTGATACGGTTTCATATCCACCTTCATCAAATGCATTGACGATTAAAAATGAAATTTCTATAGGACGTTCTTCTAAAAGTACGTCTATTAATACACTACCATCCTCATAAGGCACTTTTTGAGTTTGCAGATTAGCTGATACATCCCCTAACCCTGTTATTTCTTGCAAATAAAAAGGAGGACCGCCAAATGTGACGGACTCTCCAAAACGATTTGTGTATGTGACTATCTCCACTGAACGACCCCCTTTAACTATAAGCCATTTGTTGTGCTACTTTTTTCAATTGTCGTGCGTTTTCAGATGGGCTCAGAGCAGTTGGTGAATGTAAATGTACTTCTTGATGCACTCCTCCACTATTTACACCTTGAACACCTGTACCGTTTACCTCTACTTCAACCTTCACCTTATGTTCAATTTCCGTTTGAATAGCATTTACTGCATCATTAACATCGTTTATGATGTCACTTACATCCACAGCAGGTTGTAAAATATCTAACAATTTATCAGAGTCATTGATAGATAAAGCTGATTGGATTGTGGACTTAATACTATCAGCTATTGATTTTGCTTGTGCAAGTAAAGCAGGTGCCATATTAGCTAATCCCTGCTGCATACCCACAATGACATTACTGCCGATTTCAGGCATATCAGCAACCATAGCATTAAATTCATCTTTTGTACCTTCTCTAATGCCAGCTACAGCTAATTCCCACTCTGTTGCATATGTCTCAAGTTGTTTTGCTGTCTCTTCACGTAAAGCCTCTATTTGTTGATCTGTATCTTTACGCATACCAATCAATTCAAATTCTGCTTGTTGTCTTGCTAAATCGAATTTTTGATTATATAAATCTACATATTTTTGCAACTCTTCATCAGATAAACTATTTAAGGCTTGAAGTTCACCAAGTGCATTTGGCCCGAGTGCCTCTAACTGCTCAATCAGAGATTGGTCATCTATTCGACCGTACAGAGATTCTAGAGTTGAACGCCAATTAGTTAAGGCATTTACTTGCGATTGTAAATTGTTTAATAAATCTTTGCCAGATTTCTCATTTTTAGCGTTAAATTCATCAAAAATACCAAATGAACTATAAATAGCTTGTACTCGGCTAGAATAAGCCTTGTTATATTCATCATTTAATGCTTTTTCACCGTCAATTAGCTTCTGATTAGTATCTTGTATCTTTTTAAGATAATCGTTGTTAAGATTTACAAGTTCCGTGTGAATAGCTTTTTTCGCTTCCATGATTTTTTCTTCATAGTAGATACGTTCTTCTGACCCAGCTGTATAAGCTTCTATGAAAGTTTGATATGCTTCTAGTTCATCTGCGAGAGACATCGTATTAAGTTTCTTACGCTGTTCCACATAAGCTTTTTCTACTGCAAAACGCTCTTTCAGATTTTCCTCAATGATAGCTAATTGATCTTCGTAAGCCTTAGTGACTTCATCAATTTGGTCTTTTGCTTTCGTAAATTTTTCATACGCATCACCAACTTCAAAAGTGTGACTACCACCAGAGATATTTAAAGCATCAATAAACTGCACCCTAGCTTCTTCCCACTCTTTATTCAATGCAGCCATTTGCTTATTGTAATCTTCTTCAATCTTAATGCGTTCATCAGCGGAATGGGCACTTAATTCAACTAGCTTATCGTGTAAACTACCAATCGTATCAAGCGTTGCGTTCAGTTGATTAGTTGGAACCTTCGGCACAAACCACTGGGACATGTTGAGTGCTGTTTTAAGCGCTAAAGACTTCATACTCTCTATACCAACAATAACCCCTTTTACGACATTGACCCCTATCAGATCCCTTGTGAGGCGCGAGGGTGAGTGGATGTCTAAAGCCGACTGCATCGTCGTAGCAATGGATGTAGCTATTTCGCGTGCTTTAGACTCTAAAGGCCCTTGCATACTAGAAAGTCCATTCAGTAGGCCTTGTCCAGCCTGTCTACCAATCTCAGGTAATGAAGAAAAACCGTCGTTAGTAGCTTCAGTAATCCCTTTAACAGCTGCAGTCCATTCCTTGTGAAGATTATCAAGCTCAATTTCTGCATTTTCTTTCATGGAAGCAATGATTTGTTGTGTACTATCTTTTAAGCCTTTGAACTCTTTCTCAGCTTGTGTACGAGCAAGCTCGCCCATTTCTTGATACATATCACTGTATCGTTTTAGTTCTGTTTCGCTTAATGAATTAAGAGCTTTTAACTCACCAAGTGCTGCAGGACCCATTTGACGTAATTCTTCAAGTAACCCCTTGTCAATAGCCTTTTCGGATAGCTTTTCTACTTCAGCCTGCCAAGTTTTAAACCCATCTACTTGTGACTTTAAGTTGTTAAGCAAATCTTGACCAGACTTGTCTACTTTTATTTCAAATGCTTCAAAGATTCCGCCAAGATTACGTAAAGATTTCTCGCGATCCTTAACTGCATCTTCATAAACCTTTGTTAGCTTTTCTTCTTCATCTTTTAGGTTTTTATTAACGTCAGCTATTTTGGTAGCGTATTTTTCGTTAATAGTAGCAAGTTCTTCGCTCACAGCTTTCAATGCATTTTTATACTGGATTTGCGCTTTGATTTTAGCAGTAGTGCCATCAGTAAACGTCTTAAGAGCTTCTTCCCACAATCTAGCTTCTTGCGCGTTGCTAATTAACTCTAACTCTCGTTTACCTTCGATAAAGCTTTTCACTGAGTCTAATCGAGCTGTGTCGGCTTTTTCCTGAATGGCTTTAATCTTTTCAGCGTATTTTTCTTGAGCAGCAATAGATTTGGCTGCTGCATCTGCCTCTAGCTTTTTGATATGCGCTAGATCAGCTGCAGTTAACTTACGCTTAGCAGCCTGTGCTTTCAGATGGATTTGCTGTATGCTGTACGCTTTGTCTGTTTCGATCTTCGCAAGTTTAGTAGCATTTTCCTTGGATAACTTTTCGACTTGGGCATTTGAATTGTCAACAGTTTTTAGTATGACATTGACCATTTCAACCACGGCTTTTTCAAGAGCTGGCGAACGACCTTCTACGCCAACCAAAATGCCGTTTACAACATCAGCCCCTGGCCCAATCATCTCGCGCGCGGGCGAGTGAATTCCAAGCAATTTCTTAAATTTTTCTGGTATAGCATTAGCTATTTCGGATATTTTCGACTTAACACTACCCATCATACTGCTTATACCATTTACAAGGCCTTGAATAATATAGCGCCCTATTGATTCTAGATTAATGCTTTCTAAGAAAGATTTGGCTTTGTTCCAGCCATTCACAACAGCCGTTTTCACGTTATCCATCGCTGTCGTAACAGTTGTTTTAAATCCATTCCAAATCTTATCTATGACAGATTTAATGCCATTAAGGATAGATGTTGTCGCTGTTTTAATTCCTGTCCAAATGTTTTTCACAACATTAGCAATGGCATTTAGAATGCTTGAAATAACGTTTTTAATACCGTTCCAAACAGAACGTACAAGACCCGAAATACTCGTAAATAAATTATCTAAGAATGTCGCGATGCTTCTCCAAATATTCGTGAAAACAGATTTAATGCCATTTAACACCGTTGTGAAGAAGCTTTTGATACTGTTCCAAACTGACGTTATTGTTGACTTCATGCTATTGAAAACAGAAGTAACCAAACTTTTTAATGTATTTAAAGTATTTGTAAAGATACCTTTAATTGCTGTCCATACACCTTGCAAAAACGTCTTAGCTGTTGAACCAAATGCCTTTAATGGTCCTAGTAATTTACCTACGAAATAGAGATTAACAGCACCCCATACAGCTTGTAGTGCACCATTAAGTATTTGTTTAACCCCATCCCATACGCCTTTCCAGTCACCTTGGAATAATGATGAGAAGGTTTGAATGATTCCTAGGATTACCTTAGTTACTCCGTTAATGACGTTCTTTATTGCTTCCCATGTAGAAACAATAATCGCTTTTACGACTGGCCAAATGAACTGCATAATTGCGCCGATTGCAGACATGACTGTAGTTACAACAGTACCTATAGCTTTCCAAACAGTGGATGCAGTAGATTTAATGCTTTCTTGGTTCTCATTCCAGAATGAGGTGATTTGTGACCAGACCGATGAAATTAAGCTTCCTACTGCTGTGACAGCTGTAGAAATGGCCGTTTTGATCGCTGACCAAACAGTTTGCACCTGACTACGGAATGTTTCGTTTGTATTGTATAAACCTACAAAAATTGCTATTAAACCAGTGACCACACCAATTACAATGCCTACATTACTTGTTATGATTCCAAGTGCTGGACCTAATGCTGGAATTACTTTAGTTGCAAGATTTGCAATTGTAGTACCCAAAGTATTCAGCCTTGGTAAAAATGCAATAAATGACGATCCAACTTTTGTTATAGCTGGAATCAAACCTTTAAATAATGTCCCAAATGCAATGATGTTAGGTACTAATGCAAGTAAAATACCGCCGAATGAGATAAATCCTGCTATCAGGACACCAATCGTACGATTACCTTCCATCAAACTATTAGCAAACTCTAAAAACTTATTTGCTAGGTTGATAATGGTTGCACCAAGAGGAGCCATACCTATACCTAAATTCACAAGGAACTTCGTCAAATTGCCGATCAATGTCATCACACTTGGAGCAGTTTGATGTACATAATCAAGGAACTGTTGGAAGCCTTGGTTTTGACTTAGAGTAGCAGACCACTCTTTAAATCTAGCCATCATCGATACTAGACCGTCCATCATGTCTGAAGATGATCCGGCAAACGCACTAAAGAAATAAATAACCCCTGCTGTTGCATCACGGAATATCGCTCGAACCTTCGGCATATTCGTCGCAACATAATCCATGAATGATTGGAATTTTGCGCTATCACTTAAGCCATTTGCCCATTCAGCAAAACGTGCTGTCATCGCTTCAAACCCTTTTGCAGTACTCGCACTTAATGGAGCAAAAGCAGTTAACATGGATAGTAAACCTTTAAATAAGTTTCCAAAGGAGCGACTAAACGTTTCGAGCATTGTAGCCCCACTCGTATTAAGGTAATCCAAAAACTTTTGAATTGGTGGCGTAGCTATCGCTTTATTAAGTTGGTCCATTAAGTTTGCCACTGCTTGAACACTAGACAAAAACAGTGGTCTTAATTTAGTAAGTAATGCATCAGTAAATTGCATTGCACTTGTAAAAGCTTGTAAGACAGGTTTTTCTGTCTCAGTAACTAGCGATTGATATGTTTTTTTCATGTTGTCAAAAGAGGCTTTAGCACTCTTTTGCACTGAATTTAACTGTGCATTTTCATCAAACAACTTCTTGATTGTTGGTATTGCTACAGCTGCAAATGCTCCTGCTGCTG
This sequence comes from Lysinibacillus sp. 1 U-2021, assembly GCF_029916965.1. Lineage (NCBI taxonomy): Bacteria > Bacillati > Bacillota > Bacilli > Caryophanales > Bacillaceae > Lysinibacillus > Lysinibacillus sp. 1 U-2021. The sequence goes on along the minus strand of NZ_CP123966.1, from coordinate 947,875 downwards.
CACCTGCCGCTGTAAACGCGCCTACTAGTGCAAATGCTGAACCTGCTGTTACTCCTAACATGACACCCAAGTTAGCAATTGCAACCCCAACATTTGCAATAATAGGCACAATTGCTGGTAAGACAGCGATTAATGAACCTGATATCGTATGTTGTGCTAAATCACCAAAGGCTCGTAAATTAGAAGCAATGCGTTGAATCTTTCTTTGGAAATCTTCAATCCGAGCCTCAATTTTGATGACCACTTTTTCTCGTACTAATGCTGCAATACGCGCTCGGATTTCAGCCATACGTCTGTTAAATTCGCTAACGTCTGCCCCAATATCGACCCTAACATCATTGGCCGTTGTACGAATCGTATTTTGCACTTGGCGCATTCGAGCCATAAACTCTGTAATACGTGCACCAATCCGCGCTGAAAAATTACCGTTCATCTATCTCACCCTTTCTTACTTAAGTTTTCAGCCCACTTCTTCATAGCTTCTTGAGCTTTAGCATGACGTGTTGTATCGATTTTCTTTGATTCTTTCCATGCTTTATCTCCACCAGTGATGCGATCACGTGCTGATTTTGCATCGAATAAATCCTTCTCAATTCGTAGCTTTTTCTTGTTAGCAGCTATGCGATTAAATACAGCCATGCGAGCCATGTTGTCATAGTTGTCAACGACCTGCAGTAAAGCACCTTTTTTAAAAGCTTTGTACTCGTTAGGTGTCCAAGACATGATTAAGTCGACATCATACAAATTCATGTGCTGAGCAACGTCTGTTAGGACTTCGAGCCATTCTAAGCCAGCAACTCGGTTTTTGCGTCCAATAGCATCTGAACACCCTGAGCGTTCTCTTTCTTCTCTGCTTCTGTTCGGGCCATCCCTTTGAATAGCTCTAAGTTCTTCCAAAACGTCGTCACACTTTTTTTGAAAAAACCCGAAGCGTCAATTTCACGGAATGCTTCTTTAAATAATTGATCCGTATCGCCATCTTCTTCGATACGTGCTTCAAGAGCCTCTTCGATATCCGTGATTGAAGGACGTTTCTTTAAATGGGCCAGACCACAATCCCAAAATGCTTTTAATGCATCAATGTCATACTGTAGCAAGCCCGTATAAATGCCGTTAAAACCGCCTACCTCGTTTCCTTTGTCATCTTTTTGGTTGTAGTTTTTATCCGCCAGATTTTTAAATGCGAAACCGAATTTCGCCTCTTGTTGTGTACCTGCAATCGTTAATGTAGCCATTTGTTATAGCCTCCTAATTTTTATTATTAAAAATGAAAAAGAGCGCATAAGCGCCCTTCGTTATGCAGTAACTGTAACTGCAACTTCTGCTGATTTTTCACCACTCACTGTTCTAACTGTTACTGTTGCCGTCCCTGCTGCTAATCCTGTGATAAGACCTGTAGGCGATATCTTCGCAATCCCTATATCACTTGATGTAAACGTCACATTTTGATTAGACGCGTTGTCAGGAGTGACAACCACACTTAATTGCTTTGTAGCTCCTACTGCAAAGGATGTTGTTGCTGGAGTTACAGTAACACCTTCAACAGCTACTTCATCAGCTTGCTCAGCACCGAATTCACCAGTCTTCTCACCTGGTTCCTCGAATCCGTATCGAGCAAATTCAATGACTTCTGGTGGTAGTGGTTCTAACTCGCCTTTTTGTGATTTTCCGATAACTTGCAAAGTTGTCGATAATTCTTGGAATCCATCACCTGGGCTGGATTTTTCAACAGACTCTACTAATGTGTAGGCAAAAACTGCGTCATGTTTGCCATTAGCATTCAAGGTTAAATCCACTTCCCATACTTTTAGCTGTACCTCGTTATCGATAGCATCTAAAATTGCTTGCTGACCAGGATCATTTTTGTCACCAAACATTGTTGCTTCAAAGCTTTCTGAACGTTGACCATACGCTAGAATGCGGCCAAACTTTGTTTGTTCGTCTACTAACTCGCTCTCTTTTGAATGTGAGTTTTCAGTTAAGTTACCTAATAAGTAACCATCAGAACCTAATGCTGCGGTAGCAAGTTGGACCATTAAAACCGTGTCTTTACCGTTTTGCATAAGTGTTTTCCCTCCTAAAATAAAAACAGCCCATTTAGGACTGTCAGATGTTTTGTACTTTATATTGAATTGATAAAATGCCATGCTTTACATCGGGGCTATTATCGTCTATAACGCGAGATTCACGTCTTATGACACTTAATACTCTTGCGCCTGGTATGGAGTAATTTCGAGACATTAGAGCCTGCTGGCAAGCTGATAGCATTTCATACGTCTTACGCTTACCGCTGTAATCATCGTTATTCTTCCACCATGTGTGGATTGTAAAAGTTATGGTTTCGATATTGCTTGTTTTGGTATCAAATGGGCTCGTATAAGGCTCTGAGATTGCCACGTATGGATAAGGTGTATTCTCGTCTACTGCATCATAAACACCAAGATCATCTTCATCTTTTCTAGTGATGGCCGTTAGTGCTTCACATGCAGTTAACTTTTGAAAAATAGCTTTTTGAAGTTCAAAGAAAGGCAAGGCATAGTAATTACTCATAAGCCCAATCGCCTCATTTCTGTTTTAAAATATTCTTGTCCTGCATCAACTGCTGGGCCCCAGAATTGTTGAGCTTTCATCCCTTCTGTTGTTACATAACGGCCAAGCTTTAAACTGTAATAAGTCCAAGGTGTTCTGCGGCCATTTCCATTTTGAGCATAGATACCAGTACCGTACTCGACGTATATGGCATAATGAACGCCCACTGTAACAACAGCGTTATATTTACCAAGCATCTTCATCTCAATTGAGTCTCGCAAACTACCATCATCAACAGGAGCTAGAGCCTTGGCCTGTGTTTGTATAAGCCGTGCTGTCTCATAAACAATATCTGATATCTTATCCAGTAGCCCTTCTTCAAATCTACGTGCAGCTCTCATTAATTGACGACCTGAATAAGTAATCCTAGCCATTATTCAGTCACCAACTTTAATGCCACACGCATGATTTCGTGTTGACCACCTTGGTCTTCGGCTCGACCTGCAAATTCGTATATCTCACCTTCATAGCGAAGTCGCATGCTAGAAGTTAAATCGGTTCTGTAAGGGTAATACATATATCTTTGTAACGGATTACCAAGTTGTTGAGCATAATACTGCTCTTTACTGGTTGGTGTATCGACAAAAGCTTCCAAGGTAGCAACAGGAAACCATTTAGTTTCAAAACCTCCACCACCATCCGATACCTTTTTCTTCTGAACTATTTCAACTTCATGAGGAAATTCATCGTAATGCATGGAATTTCACCCTCTTGTATGGCCTTAGATACGTCCAGATAGCTTTCGGAAACTCAGTATCATAACTATACGAGACAGTCCCCATCGTGCGCCCTGCTAGACCTGTTGTTTGCATATTAAACTGAATCGCTTTAGCGATGAATAGCTTAACGGCAAGTGGCATTTCGGACGGTTCCCACTTACCATTACAATGGTCTTTCGCTACTTCAAATAAAATAGGAGCCATTGCACGATAAAATCCATCATGCTTAGCTCCTGTAACATTATTCAATTGCTTTAGCTGATCTAATTCTTCTTGTGTTGGTTCCCACATAAGACCACCTACTTTTCTGTTTCATCATCTGTTTCTGATTTCTTCGCAGGAGCACGTCTTGGCTTTGGTGCTTCTACCTCTTCAAATTCATCAGTACGTAAAAGACGGGCACCATGCTCCTCAGTGACCGCCCATGTGATATCTGTTTTTAAGTTTTTAACAAACACGTAGAACCCTCCTTATTGCGGACGTTTTGCTGATAACACTGCTAAAGCTTCTGGTCTTGTCACTTTGGCACCGTACAGGTGAAGCCCTTTCACTGCATCAGCAAAACGTTTCTCCATGCGGTAACCTTCTACTTGTGCTGCTTGTTCCGCATACGTCCAAGCCATGTTATGACCTGCAATGATTTTAGAGTTTGCGATCACTCCAGAATCTGCTGCAATAGTAGGAGCATTGTTAGATTTCATTAATAAAAAGCCTGCAGCACGACCAACCACACCATTAATTAAACGATCATCAGCCGGGAGTGCGCCAGAACCTACAAAGCGATCATCTTTCAGTAAGAGACCCTCAAACCAAGGTGGCAGAACAGCAAAACGCCCTTCTGTTGGAATGTTTGATTCATCGAGTTTAGTCGAAAGGTCTACTAGGTATTCATAAGCATTTTCCTTTGTCACATCAATAGGTGCTGCATCTGTACCAATTACATTCGTAGCATGTACATAATGTGAAGCAATAAATTGATCTGCTACATTTGATAATGCATAAGCTGCCTCTCGCATTGCAGCATCCATTAGCTTCGGATTTTGTTGGATTTTATCTAAGTCATCAATTTGGAAATTGAAGAATTTAGACTGATCAATCACTAAATTACGAGTGTTATCAGAAAGCTCTTCTGGATCAGTCATATCCGTGTTACGTGCGTAGTTGCCTACTGACACTGCACCAATGCCGTTAATTTTTACAGTATCACCATAAGCCTTGATTTCACCTTCATAATCACGATTAATTACACCTTCTTGGCCGAAAACTAAAGTCTTTTGTAAGTTGTGTAATAGTCGAGCTGACCAGATTGTTGGAATAAAGTTTGTTGTTGCCATAATAATGTTTCCTCCTTACCGATAATCGGTTATAGTAATTTGTTTTTAACGATTTCATCCCAGTTAGCATTGATTTCTTCAGTAGTCATTTTCAGTACTGCCTCTTTTGTCAATGCTGTTAGTTTACCGCCTTTTGGTGGTGGTGGCGTTCCTCCATCTTTGAAGCGTTTATCAACTTCTGCTTGTACAGCCGCATTAAATTCAGCTTCTAAGATGCCTAAATTAGCAGTTGTCTTTTCTGCATCCTCACCTACAAAGAACTCTACTAATTTGGCTGGCAAGCTCTTTTCAGTAGCAGTAGATAACGCTTGATTAAATAGCTTTTCACGCGCTGCTTCTTTTTGAGATTGCTCAAATTGTGCTTTTAAATCGCGTAACTGTTTTGCTTCTTCTGATTCAGGTGGATAACGCTTGGAAATCTCATCTTCTAATTTCTTTGGAAGAGTTTTAGTTTCATAAGTCTTAATAGCATCAGTTACTCGAGTATCAGCAAATGACTGTAGCCATTTCTTACCCTCATCATTGTCATTTAGAAATGATTGAACCGATTCGAGCGTCAACGCAGCCCCTTGACCGTTTCCTCCTGATGCTGGCTCCGGTGTAGGTTCAGGCGTTGGTTCTGGATTAGGATCTCCTTCTCCCGCAAGCATTTGAATATCTAAAGGTATTAACGTTTTAAGATTAAATGGATTTTGATTCATAATTTCCTCCTTGCCCAATTTAGTTATTCATAAGAATCCCTAAACTGTTCAAAAGTGTATTTGTTCTCGTTCTTTATAGCGTCTACGAGAGAAAAGACAAAATGTTATTCATTACAAGCAATCGATTTATTCGCCCACATAACTGTTTGTTCAAGGTTTGTTTGTGCTAATGATTTTTCACGACTATTAGGACATAGTTCGTCAATCATGTGCGCCAACTCTTTTGCCTTGCTCCGCAGCGCTTCGTAACGCGCTGTTTGGTCACCTTTAGGCGAGTGATAAGAATAGCTGTTTTCAATTATCGGATTAACATAATCCCCAATTTTCTTTTCCATTTCAGTTACCTTCTTTCAAAGTTATTTACTAGATAAGCTCTAGCAGCTAGATACGATGTTTCTCATTTGGATCACCTTTACCTTTCTGCTATTACAGCAACAGCCCATGCAATGATTAGCAGCCACAAAGTAGTCCATCCTGGATGGTGATAGATGATTTCTAAAACTTCGCTCACGCTCACACCTTCTTTCGTCTTGGTCGCATAAATGTTTTAACGAACCAGTGAGAATCTGCTACAGCTCGTTTAGGCATATCTGCAATAACTGGTTCAGGTTCTGTAAACATTTCTTGGTTAAAGACTACAGATGGTATTGAACGACCTTGCCCAGCTAGAATAATTCCTTTGGTCATGAGCACTAGAAAACTCCCAACGCAGATTAAAATTAAAAAGCCAACGAAAATTAGCATGTTATTCACCACCTTTTAGGCAAAATAAAAAGCCGTCCTGTGACGACTAAAATTTCAAATCATTTTGTTTCAATACTTGATATAAAACGATGGATAATCTGTTCACCATTTCCTCGTCTTGTTCCTCATACCCAGCTTCATTCAACATAGCGTGAACTAACTCGTGGACAAATACTTGTTCTTTCTTGCTCTCACTCATCGAGGAATCAATATCAATTCTAGATTCAGCATAGATTACTTGCCCCATAAGACTGTGTGTCTTAAGCAAGCCCTCTTGGTATTGCACTGTATAATCAATACCAGCAACATTTACTTGTAGTGGAATAGTCATTCAATCTCTCCCTTTTTAGAAAAGAATAAAAAAACACCTATTCAGTGACTAAATAAAGTTTTATAATTCTGTTCAAAATATAACTTCTCTTTTTCTCTATACAATTCACAATACTTATCAAATTCTTCATCTGTTAAAGAATTAAGAGCCGAAATCTCGTTTAAACCCTTAGGACCAAGACCGTTTAATTCCTTTAGTAAACCAATATCAATATTACGTTTAGCTAGTTTAGCAATTTCAGTTTTCCATTGAGTAAATTCGGCAAGCTTTTTCTCAGCATCATTTGTAGTACCTGATTCATTCGTTGATTCAGATACATGAACTTCAGGTTTAACTGTAAGTGCTTTATGTGAAGTAAGTGCTTTATACAACTCTACAATTTCCTTAACGTCGCCTTTAAATGTTTCAAATACTTCTACTTCACCAAATTTACTTGATCGTGAATATTCCACATCTACACCTCTCCACTAAATTTTTTCTTCCACTCTTCATAACTCATAAATGGCACTACAACACTTGGTGGCTTCACCTGTTTGTATGCTTTGTTAAATGCCTGTCTATACGTTAACCCCATGTCCTCCATATAAGCATCGATTCTAGCAGCCAATTTCTTTTGGTACGTATCATCCATGTAGTCTCTGCCTCGCCTGTACTCAGGTAGTTTGCCGTTGACCATGAAAATCGTATGGCAGCGACACTGGATATCCATTGAAGCAATGCCCCAAAGCCGCGGAGCTTTCGATTTCCACTTGCCATAGTGATAGTAGCCATCTTTATCAGCTTTCTGGCCGTCTAGCTTTCTATGAGATTTACGAACCCTCGTATCAAGTGATGACATCCATACCTTGGTTAGCCGCGCTGTTTTACTCGCCTGTTCCTCAATGGCTAGATCAACCTGAGACCTCACACGACCACCTTCTGTACGAGCAACTAGGATAGCTTTCTTACGTGTCCACCCCATGGCGTTTTCAATCCTGATAGCCATATCGGTGTAACTTTCACCTGCTTGTAGGCTCTGAGCTATCTCGATGTTTAACCGTCTGATAATATCATTTCTGTGAGCCTCAAATATCTTAGGCAACGTCAAAAATTCAACTGGATTAGTTAACGCTGCTTGAATCACCTCAGCAGATGGTATTTTAAAGCCCATTTCCTCACCTGTTGACTGCTGTAGCAAATATGCCATCAATAAGTACCTCTCGATGTAAAGTCGCTCCTGTGAAGCTTGTATGAGCTTGATAATCTCTTTATAATCAGCATTTAGTTGTTGAGCAATTAATTTCATCTCTTGGTTAAAGCGATTGTACTTATTGACATCAGTCCAAGTAGCTTCACCGTTTCTACCAAACTTCCGATGCATGTCTAACATTTGGGCAAGAATAGACTTTAAACGTCGTGCAAACACAACCTCAATGTCCCTTTCAGCTTTAGTTTCTAAATCATCTAAGATACGATTGATTTCCTGTTGATTCATCGGCTAACCTCTCCTGATCCACCGCATTTCTTACATACAATTTGCTTCCCTGTTTTAGTGCTTGTTACTTCACCAGTACCTCCACATTCTTCGCACATCTTTTTGCTACTTAATGATGTATTCTTCTCCTCTTTTTTCTTTGGGAAGATGTCGTCCATTTCTTGGTCTTTGAAATCATCTAAAGGTTCAAGCTCATTGCCAAACAATTGAGCATCCTTCTGCATTTCTTCAAGTTCATACTCCACATCATCAACAATTGACAACTTAGAAAGGCGAGTACGCTCTGACACTAACCCTTTTAACGCTTGTGAAGCCTGAGCCTCGGACAGTAAATCAATTGGAATGTTTCGCTTGTACTCATACCAAACTTTCAAGTAATCGTCCTTAGAGCAAATACCCTTCTTGGCCCATGCAGTACATAGCACTTTAAATTGGTAACGTAAAGCCGTCGTAAACTTTCGCTCCATCGTTTTGCATTTATTCTCAAGCGCCATAAGTTTATATTTCATTGCTACGCCACTAGCATTACCTGCAAACGATTCATCGCTGAAATTTACACTCTTAGCTAGGCGCATGATGTTCTCTTCTAAGCGATCCAAATGGTTCTCAATCATTTGGTCGTTAACATCTTTGGTTAGATATTTAATGTCGTCATTCTCACCCATCAATTCAAAGATACCTGTTCGAGCAACATTCTTCGCATCTTCTTCATCCATCCCCATACCTTTAAGTACTAGGTAGGCCAATCGGAACTGTTCAATCTCGTTTGATGCATCAGATAATGTTCGATCATAAGCATCGATGAGGTTATACACCTTGTCTGCATCACCCTGCAGCTCCTCATTATTGGGAACACCGAATAAAGGGCAATAATCAAATAAGTGCTTCCTTTCGTCTTTCAAAACAAATGGTGAATCAGTATCAGAGCGAGTGTAGAGTCGTTCAGTTGTTGCATCATAAAACACCAGCTGCTCAATCTCTACTTTTTCTCCCTCAGCATCTAGTTCAGCACTTTTGAAGTATCGCAGTGCGTATTTTGGTTCACTTACATCTGCTGTTTCAGAAAGGATGATAGTTTCCCATGGATCAATTGTTGTAACTCGTTCATTTCCATCGGTATCAATATAAAGCAGTCTTGCTGAATAGCCACAAATAGCTGTTTTTTTGCCAGATTCACTGTCCAAATCATCGACAGAATTACGCAAATTAAAAAGCTCAATCGCCTCAGATAATTTATCAAGGCCTTGAGCTTGCTTGTCTACTACGTATGAGATTGGATTACCAAACATGTAGCCAACCTTTGTATCTACTATTTCAGCGTCTAAAGGGTTATTGAGTGTGTTGTTTACTTTGTCGTCAACACGGACCACATGATCATTCCCTTGGGCGTAATCGGTTGGTTTACGTGTTAAAATCGGTACTGCGGATAGTTCAGCTTTGTACCGATTGTAGTTGAGTAATCGCTTGTTTCGTTCAGTTTTAGTTTCTGAAACGAGCTTATCAAGTAATAAAGGTGTAACACCTTTCGCATCGATATAAGCAATGTATTCGTTCACTGTACCACCCCCTTATTTTGAATTGACCCCTTTCACGCTGGCAACATCGTAATCATCCAGCCCATACCACATTGCCGAAAATGTATGTGGATCAATATTAAATTCATCTTCAATAATTTCATCTGTTTTAGGATCTTTCTTGAAGGTTAGTTCTTTCAATTCACGAATTGTATTTACACAAGCATCTGAACAAATGATACGCTTGAAACGTTTCATCTTCTTTGTGTTCTCAATACGCGTTAGCTTCTTACAAGCAAACATACGGAAGCCTCGCTGCTTGTAGTAAGCAATTGTTTTTGGCTCCGCATTATCAGCTTTAATAATTGATTTCTTTAACCCTTCTTCCTCAAGTTCATCGGCAGTTTTATCATCGGTCATGCCTCGTTTGTAATACTCCCAGTAGATGTATAGCCACTTATTCTCATGATCTACAACCATGCGTAATAAAGCATTGTAGGAATCAACAAATCCAAAGTCCATGCCGTTCTTTCGTATTGGTTTTCTAATATTGGCTATTTCAGCCATTACTTCGTCATGAGGCTTTGTCTCAAACTGTGGCAGCACTAATACTCCATTGACTCCGAAACGCCCTTTACGCGCAATTCTATAAAGATCAGGATCATATAACTCCATCTCATCAAGTTGTTCGATATAGCTTGCTGGCAAAAACAAATTATCATCTGCTGTTGAGTGGTGATAATATGTGTTGTTCACTATGATGGTTCTTAGCTTGTAAAGTTCCTCATCATCTAAGACAAAATAGTCTTCCAACTCATTCTTAAAGAAATGCTTATACACCCAATTCCCTTTTGATACTGGATTGGTAGAGAGAATAATGAAAAGATCAAGTGTTGGGTGTCGTAAACGGCCAAGCAATTCCTTAAAGCCTGCATATTTAATTTCACTACATTCCTCCAACCAAATGAGAGAAATGTTATTGATTGATTTTAGTTTTTCAGGCTTATCCATTCCTCGAAAGATTATCTTTGAACCATTCGGGAACTTCACAGTCATAGGTGATGAACTCGTCTTTATCTTGCCTGATAACCCTAGATCCTCTATGATTTCAGTAAACAAAGAAAACGTACTATCTCTGTGTGTATCGTAAACTTCACGAACGACAAGAGCTGTACGTTTTTCTTCAAGTAATTTTAAAAGTATTTTAAGGGCTACATGATAGGATTTTGAAGAACCATACCCACCAACTAAAAGTTGAGTTTTGCAACTCCAGTCGAAAAGGAAATCGTCAAATCGAGGATTAATTTCTTTCTCCATCAATCCTCACCCTTTCGTTTGATGACAATCTCGATAGGTCCGTCATCTTTATTATCAAGTTTATCGATTTCTGCCTTTGTCTTATCAATATTCAACTGCATTTGTTCAAGTTTTAGCCTACGCTCATCATCCTCTGTTGTAAGGTCCATAAATTGCTTAACCAAGTTACGATGTTCAGCAAATGCCCTAGTCTGCGCCTTAATATAAGACTCATAGCGTTCATGAGCATAGATGACTTTAAAAGTCTCACCACTTCCACCTTCACCAGATGAATAGCCACTTGTTTCTTTCAGATGGTCAAATGAATCTTCAACCCACATAATCTTTTGGGCACGAATGATAGCAGCAAAGCTCAACTCGATTTGTAACCATAGCTGGTCAACAACATCGAAGTCCTGCAATGCCTCCATAATCTCGACTTGTTCATCAAATAAGAACTTACTTCGTAAACCGTGAATCATAGCAGCCCTGTTCCGTTTGGTGAATTGATTCTGTGGATTAGGGTTGCCACTTCGCTTCTTCACTCGTCCATCCTTCTTAGGCGGTTCATCCTGTAGGATTTCTTCGGTATCAGATTCGGTTGCATCCTTACTAGAAATAGTTGCAACCTTCTTAGTTTTGGTTGCATCCTTTTCAGTTGCATCCCTCGACCATTTATCACGGCTCTTTCGGCTTTTTAATGTACCAAGTTTTATCTCATGCTTCTCTGCAAGATCAGCTAGTGTAATTTTTGTGGTTTCCCACTCATGTTTTATTTCATCCCAATTAGCCATATCTCATAAACACCACCTCCAATAAAAAAGAGATGCAAATTGATTGCATCCCCTTTCCATCTGCTAGTTATGAACATCTATTTGCACTTTATTACCACTATAGAATTTCACAGTGGATTTCCCTTTTGCATTAAGCAACAACACTGAAAGGTTATGTTCAGACAATGTATACTTTTTAAACCTTCCGTTGTAAATCACTTCAACTTGTAGCATTTTCATAACTTGGTTCCTCCTCATAATGTTTGTCGTTTCCATTATAGGGAAGGGCTTTTTATCCTGAACAATAAAATTAAATTTCACTCTCAAAAGTAAGTACCGTTGCCCTAGCAGTCAAAGGGGAGGAAACTGCTTGATACTCACTTTTCAAGGCAAAATAAAAAGCCACGTCGTTTATATACGTGACTAGTACCAAATATTACATACCAGGTATCCATTCTTTAATTTCTTTTAAAATCGCATAAACTTTTGCAGATGGTTTATTTTCTTGAATGTATTCTAAACCATACATAGTAATATTAGGACTAATTGCTTTATAACTCGGATATGTTTGTCCCATCATTTTCACTTCTGTTAATCCTGTAATCATATCTTCATTGATCATGATTTCAATTACACGTCCATAGCGTGGTTCAGAAATACCTAATGCCTCATGGTTTACTTTAGAAAAATCAATCCTTGGTTCATCCATTGACTCTTCTAAATATTTTAAGATTGCTAAAATAATATCGTAAGTATCGTTTTTCATTCTTTCACCTCCCAGCCCAATCATAACCTAGCAGATGAAATATATGTAATAACTTTTTGCTCTCAAAACCACACCAAACTCTGCCCTCTCAACACAAAGCGTTTTGGCTGTTTGATGCAGTTTTCAAAGCAAAAGAAAAAGCCCTGTAAAGGGCTAGACTGTACCAACGATACGAATACCTTTAGCATGCTTGTGCTCTAAGTTCTCGTCGTATGTTGCTTTGTAGTAAGCTAATTTATTTTCGATATTTGCTGGTGGATTCGTAATTAATTCTGGTTCGTCAAACCCTGGCATATCAATAAACAATTCAATTGGTTGATCATTAGCTAATCGTGCATTGGCATACTGTTCTAATTCTTGCATATTGTTTAATTTCATTCTTCCTCATCCCTTCAAATGAATAATAAAAAGCCTCCATCCTAAGATGAAAGCTTTGATATTGTGGTAAATTTGTTGAGAGCTCACTTGCGACTCGTGGTAGAGCGACACCACGTCATTTTGTAACGAATTGTGTTCTAATTTTATAGTGCATTTCCGTGCACTTTGAACCTGTAGTAAGTTTGACTGAATTCTATGGAAAGTGGACGAAGTTCACATAGTAACCACTCCTTCAGTTTTATTAGCCTTTTATATTATTAAGATACCTAATCTCTTAAAAAATATGGGCCGGCCATGTATGTCATGCTCCGAACTAATTTGCGAAGCGCAGGTCGGTCGTCGGTCTGTCTTTCCCTAATATTTAGGATTTTATAAATACCAGGTGAAGAAAGATTTACCTGTCCGACCTCCCCTCCATTTTACACTCTATATTGCTTAAAATGATACGTTTGGAACATTTGTAACACTTGGCACATTTGTAACATCTGGAACATTACACTTTATGCACAAATCACTATAACCCCTATTAAAAATTAGAAATATCTGCTAAATTTAATATTATAAAGGATAAAACAGGAGAGATCTAAGTATGAAAAAATCTAATCACATTTTTATATTGATCGGGGTAGTATTATTAGCGTTATTTTTTGTTAACGATAAAAATTTAAACTTACAATCTTCAGGGCAAGTGATTCAACAAGATGACCCGTTCTCTGAATTTAGAAGCGATGGTACACAAACAGACTTAGAAACAATAATAAAAAAAGAAACAGACCAATTCATGTATGAAAACTATGGTAGTGTTTTCAAAACAACGTGGTACGATTCGATTTCTGCCTCATCAACAATGATTAATAAACATGGCAAGTACTTTGTAGTCCAATCTAAAAGTAGTGAACATAACGCTCAAGCAAAACAATATGCACAAGGGTTATTAAGTTATTTTAATATGAAAACACTTGATAAATCATATAAAGTTGATAGTGTCTTATTAATTGATCAAGATTATAATATTTTATTTAAATCAGAAATCGTTAAGTGGTGACCAGACTTAATTTATAAAAAAGTGAAGCAACCCGAAGGTCACTTCATCATCATATCAATAACACGTTCTCGCACTCGCTGTACGCTTGTATGGCTCATATTAAGTTTTGCACCTATCCAACGGAAAGGCATGCCTTCTAGTAACCAATAAAGCACTTCTTGCTCTATGTCGCCAGCTACCTTGCTTGTTAAATTTTGAACCATAAGTAGTTCGTCTTTAATCTTGTTAATTCGTACTTCGCGCGCTGCTCTAATTTGTACATGTGCATGTACTGGATCACTTGTGCTTCCAGCGGCTTTCGGCATTGTTGCCTCAATACCATATTGTGCTGTAGATGCAGCAGCAGTTAATGAATCAAGCTCGTCCTTCATTCTCATGTACTTACACATGTTGTCATGGTACTTCTTAATTGCCTTGTCTAGCTGGTAGCGATTTAGTTGTGTTTTCTCTTTTAACATTGGGTTGCCCTCCCGTGTTATAATAATGTTGTAAGCACCGTCAAAGGGCATAAACCAATTCGAGCTGTAGCGTGTGATGACGCTGCGGCTTTTTCTTTTCTAAAACTACTAATATGCTATAATTTGGTTAAAAAGGAAGTAGATAAATTATGTTCGATTTTATTATTGGAATATTAGAAATTATGGCTAAGATTATTTCAGTTATATGGGATGTACTTGTTTTACCATACAAGCTAATTTGGATAATTTTAGTTATCGGTATTCTAGCTAAATTTTATTTTAAAAAATCCCGAATTAACTAATCCTTAAAGTTTGGTAGGTAAATCCCCGCCAAACTTTTTTCGTTATTTCCTCAAATTGTGCAATAAATCTTAATTTTCAGGATTAAAAATACTAATTATCAGCGCCAATTACTGTGGGTTTTTCGTAATTGAAGTCTTGCAAATATTCCTCGATAGTCATCTCTTTATAGCCGCCAGATTCCTGTTCAATGTCCCATACAGAATTCAAAGGAACTTCACTCACTAAAACATCTTTTAATTCGTCTTCTTCATAGTCCGCTCGTGTTAAATGGTCTTCTAAAGCCTCCTGTTTGGTTTGAGCTGCAATGTATTCCATACGATCAATACCTACAGCAAATACTTTGAAGTCTATAACTTCCTTTACTAATTCAATGTTTGTAAATAACTCTTTCGGAAAGTGAAGCGCACCACCTGGATCGTATTCCCCCTTTGACCAGTCTTTATCGAATCGTGTACGGTCATCACAATAAAAGCCACCTGATTGTTCTATTGCCCAGATAAGTTCTTTCATTTTGGCATCATCTTTATTTTTCCAACCCATAAGTGAAAAATTACCTGGTGAGTAATCCCATTCTGATACACTAACTTCTACACCGTCTATGTCACGTTGCGTTTTTGCTTGAAGCTCCAATATTTCTTCGCTTGGTTTACCGAAATCATAAGTTTTACCAATACCTTCTGCTGTTACATGACTTGTATTAAATTTTGCATTATAAAGTTTGAACATAATTTCTCCTCCTTAATTTTGTCAACATAATCTTTCGTATATATCTCTTTATTACACCTCTAAATGCTTTAATTTCATGTTGCAAAGCTCTGCAATTTCTTTAGCTAAATCAATCTCAAAATCATTAAAGAAATAAGCAGATTCTATATTTTTTGTAAATGCATAATGCCATCTAATGTCAGAATCATTAGCGATATATTCGGATATGATATCTGGTAATTCGCCTCTTATTTTTGGGGGTGTCATATAACTTTGATAAACAAGGTATCGTACCATATTAGATTCACCCTATTTCATATTCTCTTTCAAATATTCACTTCTTCCACCTACGCAAATTACTAATCTGCTCCAGCTCTTTCCCTATGCTACGTAGCTCCCTGTAAACCTTGCATCCTCTGCATTTCTTAGTAGGATCATAGGCTCTCTTTTTCGGGCACCCTTTACACTTTAGAAAAGCTATGTGGTCCTGCTGATTGACTAGCTTGGCTCTGCGTTGTTTAACTTCCTTACGTACTGTGTTCATTTCCATCACCCAACTTTAGCCACTTTACGTGCTTTCCTAGCCTTTTTAAGCTCATCATGAGTTATCCAACCACCATCAATCTTTGAATACGTCAGAAGCTTTAATTCGTGTGGAAAACGGTAGTCGAATAGCTTCTTCCTTAATTCAAATTGCTGTGTAACCATTCCCTTGATGTCAACCACCTCTGAATGCCCATTTGCATAATGAACAGTAAAGTCGGCTGTATAACCAATCTCACGATATTTCTTGCCATTCTTTTCGAACTTCGGCAACAATACAAACCTTGGCTGTAATTCAAAGGAGGTCACTATACCTTGTGCTTGTAGGTGCTTCAAGTGATCATAATATTTAGCTTCCATCGCTGAATCAAATGTAATTCCATCACGTACAACTTTTTTATTGCCGTATTTCGCTTTGCTCATGTTTACCTCCTGTTAGCACTCTTAGAAGTCTGCTGATAAAACAACCTAATGCCGTTCTACCAGCAGCGTGTATGAATTAACCGTTCTCTACTATATTTGTTACTGTTCCTGAACCACCTACATAAAGATTTTCGGAATCCCACACTTCACCACATACTGCGCAGCATCTTAATTCTTTGTTGCACTCTACCATGGTTAAGCTTTCACATTTATTGCAGCCATAAATTTCTACTTCTATTTCACCCATTACTTCACCAACCTTCACTCATTTTCTGCTCGATTAATGCTTGCCTCAGTACTAAATCCATCTGGATAGCGCTTTTTTAATTTCTCGATATTGGCTTCTGCAATTTCATCTAATGACAAACCTGCCAATCTAGCGATATTTGCTAGATACCACATAACATCACCTAATTCTTTCTTAACCTCCACATGATCAATAACATGACCATGGAACATAGCTTTTTTAATTAAATCTGCAACCTCTCCAGCCTCACCTGCGATACCTAGACCATAATTAACTAGTTCATTATCATGTTTAGCTGCTGTTCTCGTTGCTAACAATTGATACTCATTTAAGTTCATTTAGCTGCCCCTTTTCCGAATTTTATTAAAACTTGATATGGCCTTGCCTCATATTCAAAGAATTTAATTTCACTGATTTGATACCAATGGTTCCTTGCTTCTGCTTTGATTTGTTTTTCGAGCTTTTCTCGCGTCTTAGCTCCAATGATTTTCTTCGTAGGTCGTTTTGTTATCATCAGTAGTCACTCCTTACTTTAGAAAGGTAAATCGTCCGAATTAACCTCAATCGGCTCCTTACTATTAGCAAAAGGATCTTCATCGACCCTTGTATAACTTGGCTGGTTGTTTTGACCGCCATATTGCCCCTGTGAACTGCCTTGATACTGTCCAGCTGTATTTGTACTAGATTGATAGTCTGTCATTCCCTGCGGGCCTCCTGTGCTGTTTCTCGGCTCTAAGAATTGGATGCTGTCTGCTACAACGTTCGTAAAATAGATTCTTTGCCCGTCTCTCTCATACGAACCTGTTTGTATCTTTCCATCAATCCCAACCATGGACCCTTTCTTGAGATAGTTGGCTGCATTCTCTGCCTGCTTGCGCCAAGCTTGAATCTGGATAAAATCTGCTTCTCTTTCACCACTTTGGTTAGCGAAAGACCTGTTAACTGCTAAAGTAAATTGAGCCTTTGCAATGCCTTGAGGTGTATAGGAAAGGTCAATATCTTTAGTAAGTCGGCCAACTAATACGACTCGGTTAATCATGCTGTCTCCTCCTGGATAAACTTTTGTAATCGTTCTAGTGACATCTTATTTACTATTTCGTGAGCTTCTTTACGTGCGTTAGCTGTATCACTTTCTCGTTGAACAGATGCATCAAAAGCCTTTTCACTAAACCAAACATGATAGGAAGTACCAAAGATGCCACCATCACCCGTTAATGTGTTCTGAGATACTTTACGCTCATAGACTTTTTTAGCACCTAAAACCTCTACATCAACCAAGTAGGCACTTGTTTTGTTTGCTCTAACGACTTCAACCTCAAAAATTCTTCTATCGTAGCCTCCACCTCGCCACATACGGTAACTGCGGAGTTCTAGCCATACACGTTGACCTACTTCTAACTTTGGCTTTTTAGACGTTTTCATGCCGAAACCTCCCTCTTATCACACACCTCAATTATTTGAAACCCTTCTTTTTTCAGCGATTTAAAATCTGGATGTGCAACTGGTACTGTAGCCCATATTCGCTGCTCATTTTCTTTCTTGAACATCGTTGCAAACTTCTTGTATTTGTTGTACTCTGCAGACTTTTGCACCTTAACCTTCGGTACTGTCTTACGAGCGCTTGGAATATCTATTGGAATGCCGTTACGTCGCCTCATGCAGCCATAGCTCCTTCCATTCTTGAAATAAGATAATCCGTAGCCTCATCAGCATCTTTCAGCCCTACCATGACTCTCAATTGCTCCAAACGGTTATATGCCATAGTTTCGTTTTGTTTGCCTCCGAAGCGTTGATGTTGCCCAAGGTACAAAATGATTTGGTCGATTAGGAATTGTTCATTCATGAGCTTTACCACCTAGTGCTTGACGTGCCTTTTCGCCCAAATCAACTGCTAAATCAGTTTCTTTATTCATGTGAGCTATAATTACGTATTTACTTAAATCACCATAAAAACAAAGTGTTTCACGAAGTTGTTCATTTCCAGTAACCAGTGCTTCTTGCTTTGCCTTGTGATTCCTACAAGCATTCTGCAATGTTTTAATTTCATTTACTTTTTGACGTACAATTTTCCTTGTATCTCTCAGCATCCCACGTAGGTATTCAACCTCAGCAACAAGCGCTGGCACATCTTCTCGAGCATGAGCTATAAATTCAGCATTGTAGATTGAACTAGCAACCGTTTCGCCATGGATTTCTACATGGCCACCATCTTCTCCGTCAAACCATATATCTGTTACAAAAACATCATCGTCCGAATTTCGATTAATGTCCCATGGTCCTGATTTCGCCTTCGCTACACGTTCTTTAATGGCATTCAATTGTTCTTGATTTATCATCCCTTCACCCTCCATAAAGGGGCTGTTGCCCCTCACTGATTTAAAATTGCATTGAATTTACTCAAGCGACCTTTAGCAATTTCTCTACGAAAACTAGTAGCCTCGTTTTTAACTGGTTGCGACATTTCGATTAATCTATCGGGTATCCTCTTACCAATTTGCTCTGGTAAATCTTTTGGATTGAGATTTGATGTTGCTAGAATAGGTTTTTTTCTACGACTACGGCCATCAAATATTTGGAACATAGTTTCTAGCACCCAATCACTTATTTTTTCTGCCCCTAAGTCGTCGATAATCAACAAGTCACATATCATTAACGCTTTCATAATCTGCTGCTCACTCTCATTATTGTTGCGATTGAAAGTAGCTTTGATTTTGCTTAATAACTCTGGCATTGATATGAAAACTATTACCTTACCTTGAGCAGTTAAATAATTGTGTACTGCTGCAGCTAAATGGGTTTTACCATTTCCTACATCGCCCCACAACAAGAGAGATTCAGCACCAAATTCTTCGAAATGTTCCGCATAATATTTAGCAGCCTTGTAAGCTTTTTCAGATCCTTGCCGCATAAGGAAATTATCAAAACTAGCATTCAAGTATTTATCACCAATATTGCTGATAGAGAATAAAGTACGTACCTCATTTTCCTCTTTAGCTCGTATCAAACGTTCAACCTCTGCCTTTTTAATGTCCTGCTCACATTGGCATACAGGTTGCACCCAGCGAGTTCTACCAAGGACCTCAACTGGAATCGCCTTGATTTCATTTCCGCAATGACTACATATTTCGCTAGAGTGAGAGGCCGTCATATTCTTCGTTACTATGTCGTTCATAGCTTTGGCTATTGGTTGCATCTCGTTGAACCTCCTTCATTTTCAACCGCAATTGCTGGTAAGTAGTGATCATGTCTTTACGCCAGTTGATCAATGTACCTTCTGCATACTTAATTTTGTTACGAGCGTTGTTTAATACTGCATTTTGTAATGCAGCTAGGATTAGATCAACGTCTTTGTAATCATCTAAGATATAACCAAGGTGTTCAGCTATTGTCGGAAGAACAGGTGTAATGTTTTGATTTGTAAATTCAACTAATCTAGCAAAATCAGACGAACTACCAACCGACTGACCAACTTCACTGTCTGTTGTTTGTTTTTCTTTTTTATTTTCTTTTTGTTTTTGTTTTTCTGTTTGTTTTTCTTTTTGTCCACGCATCGTCGACGTATCGTAAGAACCCGCATCATTACTGGATTCTTCATTTTCTGACGAATCGTTATACGTATCGTGTGACGTATCGTAGTACGACTCGTAGACGATACGTACAGAATCATTCGAGATTCCTTCGCCTACCCATCGAATTAATGAAGTATCTTTCACTTCTTTTAACTCTGATTTCACACAATCAAGAATCGGTTTGCCCCCACGATTCAGGTTGTATTTCCCCCAATTTTTAATGGCTATCTCACGCGTTTCTTCGTTGTATTTAATGATCTTGTGGTGGTCTCTAAAGCGTTGTAGCAAGGCACCAGCACTTTCCATTGAGTAGCCCATATCGAAAGCTATTTGTTTTTTAGTAATTTGATAGATACCAATTTGAGTTGTACTTTCATTTGTCAGCAAATACAGGAAGAAGTACTTGTCCTCTGCTGTCATTTCCTCAACCACACGAGGATCGTTCCAAAAAGTTGTGTAGACGTATCTGTATTTAGCCATTTGCCCTCGCCCCTCCTAGAATGGCAGTGGTGTGCCATCGATAAATAAATCACTGACCTTTTTATTGTGAATCACAGATTCTACTGCTAGAGTTTGAAGCTCTTTATAAGTCGCATTATTGATTTCTTGAATAAATTTAAAAGCTGTATTTGTATCAAGTTGTTGATTAGCTTTTCGAGCGATAATTTCACTAATGATTTCTTTTCGAATTAGTTCGAGTTTTAATTTCAAGGATTTGTTCATACTTCAACCCTCCATATTTTCAATATTCAAATTTTTAATCACGAGTTTATTCTCAATCCATATGTTGTTCAACAACCTAATTCATGGATTAGTTCCAGCTGCACTTTACTTAATCGTTTTTCAGCAATTTTTATATACTCTTTATTCAATTCGATTCCGATGAAATTACGACCATGTTTTAATGCAACCAATCCTGTTGTTCCTGATCCAAAGAACGGATCCATTACAACTCCGTTCAATGGACACCCTGCTAGTATACAAGGTTCAATCAAGTCCTCTGGAAACGTTGCAAAATGCGCTTCCTTAAATGGTTTGGTTGTAACTGACCACACTGATCGTTTATTCCGTTTCCCTATTTCTAAAGGCTCTAACATGCCACCACCTTTAGAGCTTTGTCCAGGAAAGTTTCTTTCTGGTCGTTTGTTTGTAAAACGGGATTCTAAGGTTCTTTTATCATTGGAAGTACTGATTGCAATTGGCTCTAATATAGATTTGTAATCATAGTAATAATCTTTGTTTTTTGCTAACAGAAAGACATATTCATGACACCTTGTTGGTCTGTCTTTTACAGATTCAGGCATACAATTCGGCTTATCCCAGATGATGTCTTGACGCAGATACCATCCATCAGCCTGTAGCGCAAAAGCTACTCGCCAAGGCAAACCAATTAAATCTTTTGGTTTTAGTCCAGTTGGAACATTATTAATATTCGTTAAATGGCTTTTAGTATCTGGAACATAGACATGTTTTTGCTTGTCCTTTTCAGCCCATGCACCTTTTCCACTACCTGCATATGCATCTCCAAGATTTACCCAAACCGTACCATCGTCTTTCAGGATCCGTTTTATTTCTCGAAACACATCTACAAGAGCTGATACATATTCTTCTACTGAATTTTCAAGACCTATTTGGCCCTCTACACCATAGTCACGTAGCCCCCAATATGGTGGACTTGTGACTACTGTATTTATAGTTTTGCTAGGTAGTGTTTTAAGTACTTCTAGACAATGCCCCTGATAGATTTTATTAAGCTCCAACTTGTCACCCCCCAATTATTAACCTTCTATAAAAGTTGTTGATCTCTCTCACAAACCGCAAAACTACCACTCACTTTGACAATTCGATAGTTTGGATATCTTCGCATGTAATCCAGCACCAAGCGTCTGATTTCATCGTTATCCTTCGCCTGTTGGAATATCCAAGCAGGCAGAAGGACTTTGTGGGGTACGTTATTCATTCACTAATTCCACTTCAATTTCGGGTGCATCAACGAAAAATTCTGTTTCTGGTGTGATGTCTTTCATTTCACGTTTTGGTGCTGTTCCTTCGTCATAAGCTACTTGTTGTTGCATTTCCACGCTAATCGGTAGGTACTTCCACATGTGTCGTACAACGGTCTTTTTCGCCATTTCCTCGTAGTCTGTAGCCCACGGTGAATACGATGAATTAGCAGCCTTTGAACGACCTTTGCGCTTCTCAATTTCGGCTTTTGACATGAACTCAAATTGATAACCCCCATCCTTAAAATGAGCTACCGCATAGGCACCAACAAAATTGCCTTTATCTTCATCCATACAAGGCTTGTGCTTTAACTTAGGGTCTAACCCTAGCTCGTACTCAAATTCGTCTTTCTGGTATACGGCATGAGCGTAAATCGATTGGATATGACCACTTCGTCTAGCAAGATCAATCATCCCTTTGTAACCGATAATAAATTGAACCTCTGTAATGCCCTTTTTGTTATTTTTGAAAGGTAGTAAGTAGCAGTGGCCCATTAAACCCGGCTCTAATCCTAGTTGCGCTGCTTGCATAACAGCTCCTAGTAAACTAGAAACATCCGCATCTTTAAGTGCTGGTGTTGTACGGATTGTCGTCATTGCTAATCGCATTAAACGATCTACATCCATGTGTTTTGGTAAGGCCTGCGCCATTGCTGGTGCCATTTGTTTAAGGTAATCATCAATTGTTTTTGGTTTTTGTGTAGTAGCTGGTGCCTGTTGCATTTGAGCTTTTAAATCAGTTGTAGTTGCCATGTTTAATTCGCCTCCACTAATTTCATTAATTTCATACCAATAAGCTCTTCGTTTTGAATTTCTTCTGCCGTAATTCTGTATTCGTTATTAGGTCTCTTAATATCTAGGACAATAATTTGGTTGCCCTCCACTGACTTAACTAAATAAAAACCTTTTAGTTGTGCATCTTCTAAAAAACCATCTATATGAAAGATTTCACCTTTAATTTCAGGATTAAAATGTACAGTAGGTTTTAAAATTTCCATATTAATTAGCCTCCACATATAATTTTTCTAACTGATTTTCACCTACGAAATAAACTTCAACATCACCATCAAAAACTACCGCATATTCCATACCAGGCTCTCTAAAGATGTTGTAATTAATGACCATTCCTTTTCCAATAACTTTGTTATTCAAATCAGAAATTAACACTCTATCACGTACAGATATAGACATATTAATTAGCCTCCTTAATCGATAAGCGTCTTGATAAAGACTCTTTGATATATTTTTCATAAATTGCTGGCTGTTCTTCTTTCAATCGCTTGCTATCCAAACGACTTGAAGCAATAGTTTTATACGTAACTTTAAAGCGATCCGAATGCCCTTCTGCAGACTCACCAAGCATCATTTTGAGCTGATTTTCATATTCTTTACGCTGTAGTTCGAGTTGCTTTTCTTCAGCTTTTAAAGATTCAATAGCTTCGATCAATGTGTTCGATTGCTCGTCCAACATAATGGCTGAACCATCATCTTGAGGGTACATCTTCATTAAGAACTCACTAGCTGACGAACTGCCGTCAATCGCTGGTGGTACATTAGTAAGAATGTGATTCTCCCAAAATTCTTTTTCACGTTGGATCATGAGCTCAATAAATTCATCATCACGAGCGACTTCTTTCCACACATAACGATTCCCGCCAATCAAAACAGCTATATATGCCTTCTCATAACCAGTCACCGCCATATAGTGTTGTAACTGGCAAATATACGCAGCAGGAATATTTTCCCCCTCCCACGCACGTTCGTTGTAGGCAGACGTTGTTTTACATTCTAGAATTGCTTTTTCGCCAACTACTACTCGATCGAGGTTAGCAGTCATAAATGGATAATCAGGGTGGCGTAACATACGGTTCAAACGCCTAACCTTTTTGCCAGTACGAACTGTAAATTCCTCTGCGACCGTATTTTCGTGTTTATTCCCCCAATAAACGAACTCGTTATCGATTTCCTCAACGAAATCAGAAGTCTTTTCGATGTATAGTTGGAACGCTGACTTATAACTGTTGAAACCTAAGATTGCCGATGCATCAGAACCGCCAATCCCACTCTTACGGAGTTGAAGCCATTCAATGCGATCCATTTCTAAAGTAGAAACTGCTTCCATTCCCTTGCCCTCCTATGCTAAAATCTGATTAATAATTGTTTTTCTAAGCCACTATTACGAGTAGTGGTTTATTTTTTTGTGTAAAATTTCGCATTGTAGTTGTCCTCTAAATACGTATGGATGTTGTCTAAATGAACGATATCTCCATTCGGAAACTCCATATAGTCGTCGTTATAAACGATTAAGCTACCGTAAAGATCACGAAATTCTGTCTCGATATACCTAAATGTAGGTACGCTATTTACGGATTCAATCGTTCCTAACACCATTGGATTTTCAACTTCCATAAGTTGTCGCATGTGCTCACCTTCTTTCCTATGTATTTGATGGATATCCACCAATCTACTTACAAAACTGTCATCGCAACTGGGGCCGTCGGCTGTCGCTCGCAAATGGTCATGGCGTACTGTGCTAGATTTTATAAATAGATTGCTAGTCCCATCAAGCAACTTACAGTGGCAAAGATATACCGTAGGGAGACGGTACTGTAAGCTGCTTGACGAGGGCGAGATAACTCTCGCAAACGTCGGATCTTGTGATATAATTGATTTGTATATGTTGTCTCGCTGTTTAACAGGTGGTGCTGTTAAGCAGCTTTTTTATTGCCAACATGCGATGATGATTGGCACTCCGATAATAAGCATCGTAATAACAGCGCTGATGCAAAATTTCCTGTGTGATTCTGGTACATCGTCCTCTGGTAAGTAAAAATAGTTATCAAGCCATTTCCACAACCTTCCTCACCACCTTCGCTTTTTTCCCTTGTAGGTTTAATCCATCTGCTATTGACCACAATTCCTTGCGTCTATGAAGTTTTTCAAGGTGTTCTAGTGAATTATGTAGGTCTCGTTCTAGTTGTTTTGCTATGTTGATACGACCTGCTTTTACGTGTAGTTTGATTACATCTGTTAGATCATCTATGCAAGCTAGTTCTCTTTCAATTTGTTCATCTATATTCATTTAATAAATCCTACCTTTTGAAGATATTTGTAATGGTCCATCCATACACCTGTGTAGCTAATACCAAGGTGCTCGGTTGTTACTGCGATAAAGTTCGCTAGTGCTGTAGCTGCCTCAACTGCCTCTTCAATCATGTCCAAAATGTTTTTTCGCTCATAATGCTCAATGGCATCGCTAGGTTTTGCAAGGCTTGTACTAGTTATGGCGTCCAAGGCTTCTTGGAGTTCTTCGATTGTTTTCTCTCGTACACTACAGCGATGGAGGTCTACGTTTGGGCCGTTCAAGTAAATGGGCCCTGTTCCTGTGTACTCATGCTGCACTGCTAAAGCAAGCTTCGGATTATCGAATCGATTAACCAACGTTCTACTAATATCTGATGGCACTTTCGCACGGCCATTTTCATATCGAGAAAGCCGTTCCCTTCCAACACCAATGTCTAAGCCAAGACTTAGCTGTGTCTCACCACCCCTTAATTCTTTTATTACTCCCCCAACTGTATTTTCAGTGACATTCACATTTACCACCCTTTCTATTTAATTAAGGTCACATTTCAGTCTAAAGTTAACTTGGTTGCAACCATCAAGTTTCAGTAATTTGTGTATAATAATGGTTAAGAGGTAGATTTGCCCCTACCTCTTAGATTTCTACTAGATTGGTAGTTTGATTTATCTTGAGGCCATTTGCCCTGGCCTCTCCTATGCTTTTGTAAGTTACGAATGTAAGTACACCTGTCCGTGTTTTGTTTTCTAATTCCATTCGTATTCAATAATTTCGTCCATTATCGGAATCACTTTTTCAGCTATCCAGTAGCGCTTACCTCTTTCGCCACGACGACGCTCATAAAGTTTAATTCGTGGATCTCGAAAGAACGCTTCTTCAAGAGCATCACGTTTCATGCTGTACATTTCCGATAGTTGTTCAATAGTTAAAAGTTTTTTCTTAGCATTTATTTGCTTTTTAAATTCTTCTATAAATTTTGCTTCGATATATTCTTGGTCAACTGCAACTTGAACTTGTGCGATAGTGCTCAAGCGATCACCGCCCTATTCAAGAATTTATTAATGAAATAGGCTTGTCCTTTACCAGTGATTTTTGAAGTTCTACTGATACTGATTTCGCCACTGTTATGGTGAATAGGTGTTTCTTTAATTTCAAACAATCCCAGTTCCATAGATTTTTGGGTTGGTGAATTGTAATCCGAACCTTTACGTTTGATTAAATAGCCATTTTCTCTAAGCCATTCGAAGAGACGTTTTTGCCCAACATCTATTCCGTTTTGCTTTAGAATTTTTGCGAATTCACCAACTAAAATTGTTGTTTCACTTGCTTGGATTGCTTCTGCAAAAAGCACTTTTGGTTTTTGAGCATCGATTAGTAGCTGTTGCTCAATTATTTTTTTCTTGTTACTTTCAATAGTTTTATTAGCAATAAGTAAAGCTTTTGCCATGATTGATGCATCATCATCGTTTTCTGTTGTTGCGATGTAACCGCTGTGTTTTCGTATTGATGGAAGAACCTCAGATGTAACCCATCGTTTAAACTTTTTTGCTGAATCCAGTTTTGAAGAAAGAATTAAACTGTATAATCCTGACTCATTAACCAATGTGGTTTCCTGAACTCGATTAAGCGAATCCGTGATGCCTCGTTTTAGGGCATCATCTGCATCAACGTGTTTTTGGATTGCATTTTGAGGTTTGCTGTAACCCAATACTGTCGCTATGTCTCTACCTACAAACCAAGGTTGTTCGTCAATACTTAAAATACGAATTTTATTGTTTTCAAAATTAAACATTTGAAGTTGATTCATATTGGTCCTCCTAATTGATTAGTTTGCTATTAAGCGAACATTTTTTATGCCGTTTTATTACCTTTTGGTAATTCGATGATGTAAGTAAAGACTTGTTCAAACTTTAAATCGGAATAATTCGATAAGACACCTGTTATGAATTTACCACCTGGATTTCTTTTGCCATTAATTACTCGATTGACTGTACTATGGGCAACACCTATAGTTTTAGCAAATTCGCTTTCAGAAAGATTATTATTTTTTAGGTACTCATTTAAAAAATCAACTTTTACTTTTATACAGTTTTTCATGTTATCACCTCTCTTATTTACCTTTTGGTAATTACCTTCTGGTAATAATATAAAACACTTTTTACCTTTTGGCAACACTTTTGGTAAAAAAATTTTAGATTAAATTGCCTTTTGGTAATAAAGAGCTTTAATATTTTGTTATATACGTTTATTTGGAGGTGAACGATTTTATGAACGAGTTTGGAAATTACATTAAAAATATACGTGAATCAAAGAACATGACATTAAATCAAGTTGCACTTTATGCAGAGATTAGTGCTGCTCAACTTTCCCGTATCGAAACTGGGAAACGTGGTACTCCCAAACCTCAGACAATAGAAAAGATAGCGCGCGCTTTAAAAGTTGATTACAACGAATTAATGAGTATCGCTGGATATATTGAAACTGACTCTTCAGTTGATCATCTCTCAGAAGAAGTAAATAGTAATCCAAAATTAACTGAAAAAGATGAACGTGATATCGGTAAACGTATGGCAAAAATAAGGGAAGATTTAATTGAAGGAATTAGTGATGATGATAATACCGCACTTAGTTTTATGGGAGAACCAATGAGTGAAGAAGCAATTGAATCACTTTTAGAGGCTTTGGAGCATGCAGAAAGACTAGCCACACTTGCCAATAAAAAATATATCCCTAAAAAATATAGAAAAGAATAGTTCCAAGGGGTGACAAGTATGTGGATAAAGAAAACTGTCCAAGACTTGATAGAAAAACATCAGACAAATGATTCTTTTATTATTGCTCGTCAAATGAATATAAATATTATTGAGCATGATTTACACGAAGATATATATGGCTTCTATCGTTATGTGAGAAGAAATAAATTCATTTTCCTTAATTCAAATCTTGATGAACCTAAAAAGAAATTTGTTTGTGACCATGAACTCGGACATGTAGTATTACATCCAGAAGTAAACACCCCATTCATGAGGAGTAATACGTATTTTTCTGTTGATAAAATTGAACATCAAGCGAATCGTTTCGCGATAGAATTAGCAATCCCTGATGATCTCTTACAAGAATATATCTTAGAACGAATAACAATCTATGACATCGCTGCATTACATCATGTACCAGTTGAATTGGTAGAATTGAAGTTAAAGTATAGATAATTCAAGCGAGGAATAACAATGACAAATTATACAATAAAATTTGGAAAGTCTACTTCAGCTAATTATGAAGTTGCTGTTGATATCTCTTCAAGATTTAATACATACAAGGTATCTGGAGAAGGGAAATCTATTATTCATGAAGTGAATTTTTCAGATTCTGAACTACAATATTTTTTCGAATTATATGAAATAGTAGGACGCTGGAAGAGTACATCTATTTTCATAGATGGTGAGAGAATACTATCAACAAATTCACATTTTATACGTTGTTTCAAAGATAGACAAGATGCTTATAACAAAAGCGATTATTGCTTTAACAAAGATGATGGAAATCCTTACAACGATAATTACTTTGGGTGTAAATATGTTACGGTCAACCCATCTGGATGGAAAGGTCTAGAAGGATATGGCGACATGAATCCTAATGGAACGTTTTATGTTAACAAAGATAAAATGAAACATGAATTAGAAATCTCATTGAAAAACTTTGGTAGTTGTCCTGCTTTCGACTATTCAAATATGATAAGTTTACTTGATAAAATACCAAATCAAATAAATCCGAAAACCAATAAAGGTTGGACCTATGTAACTGATTATGTAGATGGAAATGAAATAGCAAGGACAGTAAAATTCGTTGGCGATAAACAAAATGGACCTATTTTAAACTCTTATCGTAGAGATGTGCCAAATGATAGAGTAACTCAACGAATTGAGCGAAATTCATCTACTCAACAACCTAAAGGGTGTGCCGGCGCTTTATTATTGGGGCTCTCCCCTATTTTTATCACTTTAGTATATAAGATGTTTTCATAACATTATATACATTATTTCCAAAATAAATATTTTAATTAAAGTGTTAATAGGAGGAAATTATAAAATGAGAAGACCTACTCAACTTGCAGATAATCATGTCTTTAACATACCTGATTCTATGTTGTTCGAAGAAGCAGCAAAGAAGTTTTTAATAGAATTTTTTATATCCTATGAACAAACAGTAATAGATACATTCTCAGATTTATATGAAGAATTTCCTGAAGTGTTCCCATGCGTGAGAAAAGCGCGAGATTGTGTCATTGTTTTCAACAATACAAATATTCAATTTAATATATTTCAAGGTAAAGCGATGTCAATAACTTGTGTACACAACCAATTTAAAACTTATGGTGATTATAAAAAGAATCAACCCTCAAATGATGTGGAACGACTTCAAAAAAGGATAAGTCTTATTGGACGGGACGATGCACCTTTACTCCAATTCACTATATCGTATGGTTTTGAGGGACCTACTCTTGATGGAAGTCCAGGAAATTCATCTAGAGATCCTGAAGATCTGCCAGAAATGGGTAAAATCAAAGGCAGGCAGATAGTCTTTGAACAAGGAAATAAAATAGAAAATCGCTTCTCTTTGTTTGAATTCCAGAAATACGTTCTCAAAGTAGATGATCAACATTTTTATTATGAAATAGGTGAAGCCATTGAAGCTTACAAACATGGGCTATACCTAGCTGCTACAGCTGTTGCTGGAGTTTCTTTGGAAAATATTTTAAAAATAATAATTAGTAGAAAGATTCCTAATAGCAAGCTAAGGGATATTCCTTATATAAAAGAATGTTTGGATGAATTAGTAAAACATGGCCTTATGGAGGACCGAAAAAAAAGAGATATAATGAATTTTAATAATACTCGGAACGGCTCGGCTCACTCAAATTCAGGGAAAGTATTAGCAAAACATGCAGAAGAGGGTTTTACCATTATTAAACACCTTATAGATGAATACTTATAAATCTAATCTACATTTAACATTTCGATAATTATTTAATTTCAACAACTTTTTATTTTTCTCTTTATGATTTCTAATAAGCTTCGATACATTTATAACACGGCTGTGAGCAGATTTAAGATGTAAAGAGGCTATTATTATACGCTTAAAAGAACATATATTCGTCTTTTATGAAAGGAGTGATGCTAAGACAATTACCCAAAAAGTACACCTGTCCGTGTAGAAATCTTGGGGGAATGTCAAATGAGTTATAAACCAAAAATGAATAAATCGAAAAAGGATAAGGATTTGTATTGGTATGTAGATTCTGATGGATCTACTAAATATGCTTATCGTTATCGTTACTATGATGTTTTGGGAAAACGAAAGGAAAAGACAGGACAAGGTTTTTCTTCCGAGACTGTTGCCTTTCGAAAATTGTTGGAGATTAAGTCTCAATTACTGAATGGAAATTCTATTCAAGTAGAAAATGAGAATATGACTGTTGGAGCTTGGATGGATATTTGGTACGAATCAAACGAAAGAGAGTGGCAAATCACTACTCAAAAACAGCGAAAGAACATAATCAAATACCAGGTGAAACCGTTAATTGGGAAAATGAAACTTTCATCTTTAGATAAAGAAACGTATAAACGAAAATTCATTACCCCTTTATTGAAGGAATACAAACCTTCGACAGTACGACTATTTCATCGCGTATTTAAAGTGGCCGTTAATGCAGCAGTAGATGCAGAAATAATACCTCGTAATCGTTTTACTAAAGTGGTTATAAATGATGATGAACGAGAAGAACCGAATGTACTGAATATCCAGCAGCTTAATAAATTTCTTGAAATTGCAGAATCTGATGAACCGATAACGTCTTATGCTATTATCAGGACCATTGCTTTTACTGGTATAAGACGTGGCGAAGCTTTAGCTTTAAAGTGGAAAGATGTCGATTTAAAGAATGGAACTATTACTATAGAAGGAACTCGTGATAGGAACGGCCATCGATCACCTAAAACAAAGAATAGTTATCGTACAATCGCCATTGATGAACAATTAATAAAGCTACTAAAAAGATATAGAGTGTGGAGCTCCGAAATTCTGTTAGAAGATGGTGAACAGCTAAAAGAAAGTGGTTATGTATTTATTTCTTCACAAACTAAAGAGCCTTATGCAGATAACAGTTTATTTTATGCATTCAAACGTTTATCAGAAAAAATGGGTACTTTAGTTAAACCCCACACATTAAGACATACTCATGCCTCAATTTTATTATACAGTGGTGAGGATGTGGCAACCGTTGCTGAACGACTTGGAAATACTCCAAAAGTAATTTGGGAAACATATGCTCATGTCATTGAAGATGATAAAAAGAAGGTCACAGATGTGTTTGTGGAAGCACTTAAAAACGGGTGAAATCCCCTCTTTTTTTGGGGTTTTGGGGGAAGAATTGGGGGAGCCATTTACGAAATACCTTCTCAACCTTACAGCCACAACGGTTTAAGAATCTATAGAGCACTTCTCTCGTTAATTAAATTACTCTGCAAAGAGTAGTTTAGAAAACCCTAGAAAGCCTTTTATATCAAGGCTCTCTAGGGTTTTTGCTTTTTATCAACCATGCTCAATCATGTATTAATTATTATATTTGGGCTAATTATTAATGTTTTTGGTGGGCATATTTGTAAAGATGTTCAAGTAGGTTGGGAATAATATCCTATTCCTTTTTTATTTTGCCTCCCCCAAAAAACACCTGCCGTAGCAAGTGTTAATTTTTATTACTTTTCTTTATTCGTATCTTGTTTTGAGATTCCATTTCTTTACGTTTTTGCTCTTCTTCTAGTTGTTTTTATAGATACGTGGAGCATACGTTTTCATAAAGAAAGCATGCATACGTTGTTGAGTTTCAATAGATGGTATGGTGTTTTCAATTCATTCCCTCTTTCCCCATCCATCAGGAGTGGTCCTTTTATTCAAAGAGCAACACTATATACAACTATTATTTTTAGAAATTACTCAACTAATTCTACACTAAGTGTAGTAATCGCAAGTGGTGCTGTATCTTGAACTGTACCATTATAACCAACTTTTACCTTTGAACTGCATCTTAGATGTAAAACTTTCGAGATGCAGTTCAAAAATTTATTTTGGGCTTTTATTGCTTATTTAGTTTTTTGCTCATCACAACATCAATGTGTATTATAAGTGATTTAATTAATTACCGTTTTGAAAATTAATCATTACCTATTACCGTAGATTTTACTCCATACCCGCTCCTCATTTTTTTCCGTTTCACCCGCAATAGCCATCCAACTACGAGATATAGACAAGTAGTTAAAATCCCTGCAGATGGGGAAACGAGAAATTCTTTTCCCTGAGCAAGTTTGATATAGCCATCGAGAATAAGTGGATTAACAAGTGCATCCTCAGTCATATGCATAAGGACAAGCGGCCATATACTCCTTGTCATTAAGTAAATTTCTGTGTACATCACTGTCCAGCAAATCATCGTGACGATACCTATTATTGTAAATAGCCATCTATTGACAGGAAGTACACTGATGATATCACTCTCTGATAAA
Organism: Lysinibacillus sp. 1 U-2021; assembly: GCF_029916965.1. Classification (NCBI taxonomy): domain Bacteria; kingdom Bacillati; phylum Bacillota; class Bacilli; order Caryophanales; family Bacillaceae; genus Lysinibacillus; species Lysinibacillus sp. 1 U-2021. Next base: position 915,322 of record NZ_CP123966.1, on the reverse strand, counting down.
AACACAAGAAAGTACGGGATATGCCATGTACCCCAAACACCACCAACAATTAGATAGAGCCAAAAATCATCCAACTTTAAATTTGAAAGCTTACTTGTCAGATAACCTCTCCATACGGATTCCTCGAAAAAGTTTTTAACGAATTGAATAAGTAATCCACTAAAAAACACAGATAATACAGTGCTTAGATTAAAGGCTGAAAAGTCCATCCAGTTGAAAACATAGCTAATTAAAAGTACTAAAGTTGTGACTGCTGGATAAATGAAAAGTGCAATGACATACCATTTTAAATTGCCCTTAAAATTAGGCAATAAACCTATATCCCGCCAACCATCTCCTGCGAAGGAACGTAACAGGATGGTTGCAAGCAGCGGAGATATGAGCCAAATTCCCATACCAAGAGTATCTCCCTGAGGCTGCTCTGGAATCAATTTATCCACTAACACACCAAACCAACCACACAGTAACACAACAACAATAAAGATCATTATGTTTCTCCGGGATGTTTTCATCTTCAATTAACCTCCTTGTTTTCAAGTATCGAAAGAATCCACATAATATTAGGACAAGGTGTTTCTGGATGTAGCGCAATATATTGAGCAATTCCTTGTATAGAACACCAAAATGACACTGCAAGGGCTTCTGGATTCCCTTGCCTGATTTCACCTAGCAATTGTCCCTTTTCAATTAAAGGGATACTCCTTTTTATTAATTTGTCTGCTTCAGCAAGCATTTCTTTTAAATCCTCTGACAAATGTTCAAGATGCTGGGCATTTTCCATCAATACAAACATTTTTGCAGCAGATGGATTTGTACAAATCATATTAAATAACTCCTCAACAACTACCTTAAACGTGTCCAATGGTGATTCATCAGTAAAGTGAAAATCCATTTTAAGTCGTTCACAGCCTATTCGAATAAGCTCTTCATAAAGTTTTTCCTTTGAGTCGAAATAATGAAAAAGCAATCCCATACTCATATCAGCAGCTTTGGCAATATCGGCAACCTTTGTTTCCCCATATCCCTTCCGTATAAACAAATCCAGTGCAGATGTTAAAATAACGGCCTTTCGTTGCTCCTTTTGTTCATGTCGTAATGACATTGTAAGCACCCCTTCATTAAAAATATATTCATTGAAATAATATTCAATGAATATTTAAAAATCCCTGCAAAAATACCTACTAAACGTAAAATTTTTTAAGAAGCTAATGGAACTTTTCTGTTTGGAATAAGTCAAATGTAGGAAATATTCAAAGTAAGAGGAGGATAATATGAAGCTTGATGAATTAGTTATGCTGATCTTAATTTAAGTGGACTAATAACATTTTTCATTGTTCCATTTGATAGAAATAATCCTTTTGAACATCCCTGCACTTTTTCAACGCTTTTCAGAGAAAATCTAATGCGGCTCATTTTCCATAAAAAGACGCTATTTGCGGTTATATTATGGATTCTCCTATTAACAGGTATTTGGTTTGGCTTTAAACAACAGGAATACCATATCAACGCTCATAGTGGAAATCCCCCTATTCACACAAATACAACAGCAATTATATATATGTGGATTATTCCTCTATACAATTGTTCTTTATTTACTACTTGCATTGACTACAACTTTCAAAGCTCAAAAAATAACCATTAATTCATCTAAATAATGACAATTTTATGTACATTAAAATAGTAATTGCATAGGGAAAAACAACTTAAACACTATCATTATAATCAATATAAAATATCAGTTATTTACTATGTATTCCAGCTTGATTTTAGAACCAATTCCTAAAAAATATATTTTACTTTTATAAAAAAACATTTAAAAAGTGTATTAAAATCAATATTCCTAGGCAATCCAATCGTACAGCCATCAATAAAAAGGTTCATCTTTTTTGTAAAATAATAACTTGGTAAAGAGGGAATATTTTAACAAAAATATGAGTTGAACTTTCACAAAAAATAGAATACGATGAATTGCGAAAGGTGGTTCACCATCATTCAAGCAATAATAATTTTTTAAAAGGGGTTGGAAATATGTCAGACGTTCTAAAGCAATTTGTTATGCCGAAAACAAACTTATTTGGACCTGGAGCAATTCAAGAAGTTGGTAAACGCTTAAATGATTTAGAAGTGAAAAAGACATTAATCGTAACAGATGAGGGTCTACACAAATTAGGTCTCTCAGAACAAATTGCTAACATCATTACAGCTGCTGGAATTGATGTAGCAATTTTCCCGAAAGCAGAACCAAATCCAACAGATCAAAACATTGAAGATGGCATTTCCGTGTATCATGCGGAAAACTGCGATTCTATTGTTTCTCTTGGAGGAGGCAGCGCACACGATGCAGCAAAAGGTATCGGACTTATTGCTTCGAATGGTGGACGTATTCATGATTATGAAGGCGTTGATAAATCACAAAATCCACTTGTGCCATTAATTGCAATTAATACAACTGCTGGTACTGCCAGTGAAATGACTCGTTTCACTATTATCACGGATACAGCACGCAAAGTAAAAATGGCCATTGTTGATAAGCATGTGACACCGTTACTTTCTATAAACGATCCTGAATTAATGATTGGTTTACCTCCTGCTCTTACGGCGGCTACTGGGGTTGATGCATTAACACATGCTATTGAATCATTCGTTTCTACGAATGCTACACCAATCACGGACGCATGTGCTGAAAAGGTACTTCAACTAATCCCTGAATATCTACCACGTGCCTATGCAAATGGAGCTGATATAGAAGCCCGTGAACAAATGGTATATGCACAATTTTTAGCGGGAATGGCCTTTAATAATGCATCACTTGGTTATGTTCATGCAATTGCTCATCAATTGGGTGGTTTCTATAACCTACCACATGGCGTGTGCAACGCTATTTTATTGCCACATGTTTGTCGATTTAATGTCACAGCACGTACAGAGCGCTTTGCTCGTATCGCTGAATTATTAGGAGAAAATGTAGAAGGTTTAAGTAAGCGCGATGCCGCTGAAAAGGCTATTACAGCTATTGAGAAGTTATCTCAAGATTTAAATATCCCTAGTGGCTTCCGTGAATTAGGGGCAAAAGATGAGGATATCGAGATCTTAGCAAAAAATGCATTGTTAGATGTGTGTGCTGAGACGAACCCTCGTAAAGCAACACTAGAGGATATCAAACAAATCATCACAAATGCAATGGGTCCTATTGTGAAAAAAGAAGAGTCACTCGAGGCAGTTGCCCTTTCTTAATCGACGGTTTCCTATAAGCCTATACAAAGGGTGGAGAAAACAAATGTTTTCTCCACTTTTTTATGGGCTCGATACACACACATTGTCTATCACGGGAACTCTCGCTATACTTTTCTTAAAAAGAATAGGAGAAAACAATATGCGTTTAATTTCAATTTGTCCTAGCAATACAGAATTAGTCGCCTATTTAGGGCTGACAGACCAGCTCGTTGGAGTAGATGATTATTCCGATTGGCCAGCCTCAGTTAAAAATCTACCACAGCTTGGGCCTGATTTATCAATTAACATGGAGGCATTAGAGGCATTACAGCCTGATCTTGTTCTGGCTTCCTTGAGTGTACCGGGTATGGAAAAAAACATTGAGGCACTAAAAGAAAGAAATATTCCTCATATTATTTTTAATGCAAACTCCTTAGAAGAAATTGCGCAAGATCTTCTGACACTTGGGAAAGCTTGTCAAGTGGAGGAACAAGCAAAGACAATCGCTGAAGAGTACATGCATTCCATCGAAAAAATGTATTCCATTGCACGAACAATTCCAAAGAAACCTACCCTTTATTGGGAATGGTGGCCAAACCCTATTTTCACTCCTGGGAAAATAAATTGGCTAACAGAAATTAGCGCTCTTGCTGGTGGCATTAATCTTTTTCAAGATGTTGAGCTTGCTAGTGTTCAAACAGATTGGACAGATGTTGTTAAACGACAGCCTGACTATATCATGATGGCTTGGGTTGGTGTCGCATTTGAGCGTATCCAGCCTGCTAATTTATTAAAACGTCCATATGCCAAAGAGCTACATGCCGTTCAATCGGAACAGCTTCATGTAATGGAAGAATGGCTGTATTGTCGCCCTTCTCCACGACTTGTTGAGGGTGCTATAAAGCTTGCAAAAATACTGCATCCTAAAGAATATGAACAAATAAAACCTCCAAGTTTCTTATGATTAAAAAACCACATCCAGTGTTTTGGATGTGGTTTTGCAAATAGAAATTATATAAATTTCACCATATGATATTTTTTCTTACCTCGACGGACAATACTAAATGCATCCTCTAAACGATCCTTCGCATCGACTACATATTCTAAATCTGTTACCTTTTCACCGTTTACACTAATAGCACCATTTGATACATCTTCACGTGCTTGACGTTTGGAAGAGGAAATGCCAGCCTCCACAAGTAGATCCACAATGTTTTTATCATCTTTAGTCATTTCAATAGAAGGAACATCTTTAAAAGCGTCCTTCATTTCTTCAGCTGAAAGTGCTTTTAGATCTCCTGAGAACAAAGCAGCTGTAATACGGATGGCTTGCTCTAATGCCTCTTGACCATGTATTAAACGAGTCATTTCTTCAGCTAGCGCCTTTTGTGCCTTACGTAAATGTGGCTCCTCCTCTACAGAAACGGCTAAAGCTTCAATTTCTTCACGAGATAGGAACGTAAAGATTTTTAAGTATTTTATGACATCTGCATCAGCTGCATTGATCCAGAATTGGTAGAACTCATATGGAGAGGTTTTCTTACCATCTAGCCAAACAGCACCACCTGCTGTTTTACCAAACTTCGTGCCATCTGCCTTTGTTACTAATGGAATCGTAATTCCAAAGGCTTTCGTTTCTTCCTCGTGTGTTTTACGAATAACCTCTAACCCGGTTGTAATATTACCCCATTGGTCAGAGCCACCTACTTGAATACGGCAATTGTAGTGATTGTATAAATGATTGTAATCAATACCTTGAATTAACGTATAGGCAAACTCTGTAAATGAGATTCCTGTGTCAAGACGAGAAGCAATCGTATCCTTTGCTAACATGTAGTTTACGTTAATTAGTTTCCCATAATCACGTAAAAATTCAATTGTATTGATATTACCAATCCAGTCACGATTGTTCACAAGCTGAGCACCATTGCCATCTTCCGCAAATTCGAAAATACGTTCTAATTGACGACGGATTCCTTGAACGTTTTTATCGATTTGCTCTACTGTTTGTAATTGGCGCTCTTCTGAACGGCCAGATGGGTCACCGATCATCCCTGTCGCACCACCAACAAGTAAAATTGGACGGTGGCCCGCTTTTTGGAATCGACGAAGTGTTAACAATGGAACAATATGTCCAATATGCATGGAGTCAGCTGTTGGATCTACCCCACAGTATAAAGATACAGATTGTTCATCTAATAATTTTGCCATGCCTTCCGCATCTGTTTGTTGGTATAGCAAACCACGCCATTCTAAATCTTGTAATAATTCGTTTGTCATGTTCATTCCTCCTAAAATGGTTAAATTCGTTACGTGCATGGACATGTTTAAATAAAAAAAGTCCCTACACGCAAACAATTGCATGCAGGGACGTTAAGTTACAAACTAACGCGGTACCACCCAGCTTGAAGATGTCATCCACCTTCCACTTCATTCAGCCGCCTTTATCGCAGGCGCGCACGTCTAAGCTCCAAGCACGTAATTCGTCTCTACATTATGACCAGCTTTCACCAACCACTGGCTCTCTAAACAGGGAATATAGACACTACTGCAAGCTCTTCATCACCAGAAAACTATAAACATAATTTTATACGATTCTTTTTCAAAGTCAATAACTATGTTCGTGCTAAAACAATATGTGCTATAATAGACAAGATTTTAGGAGGTCGATACATTGAAAGATTGGATTGAAAAAATCAATGCAAAGATCGATGAATTACTTGAACAAAAATGGATGAAGAAATTACGTATTTCAGGTAGTGTTACCTGGAACTTATTTTTACTATTTTTAGTCTTTGCATTGGTTGGCACTGTATTTGTCGGTTCAGTTGGTGCTGGTTATTTTGCTTCTCTTGTAAAAGAAGAACCGTTACGCTCAAAACAAGAGTTAAGGGATCAAATTTTTAGCTATGAAGAAACCAGTGAGATTTATTTTGCCAACGATATTTATATTGGGAAATTAAGAACAGATTTAGATCGACGTGAAACTTCGCTTAGCAATGTTGCACCAGAGGTCGTGAATGCTGTTCTGGCAACAGAAGATGAATATTTCCGAGAGCATAACGGAATTGTTCCTAAAGCGGTTATTCGTGGGTTATTACAAGATGTCACAAACTCTGCAACGCAGACAGGTGGTTCTACACTTACCCAGCAACTTATTAAAAACCAAGTACTAACTAATGAAGTATCATACGAGCGTAAAGCTAAGGAAATTTTACTGGCGATGCGTTTAGAACATTTTATGACGAAGGAAGAAATATTAGAGGCTTATTTAAATATCATTCCCTATGGTCGTAACTCTTCAGGACGAAATATTGCAGGTGTTGAAACAGCTGCGGAAGGAATTTTTGGCGTAAAAGCAAAAGAATTGTCTCTTCCTCAAGCTGCGTACATAGCTGGTATACCACAGGCACCATTTGCTTATACACCATTTACAAATACAGGTGAACTGAAAAGTGAAGAAGCTTTGAAACCTGGTATTGATCGTATGAAAACAGTACTTTATCGTATGAAAGAAGCTGGTTATATTGATGATGCACAGTATAATGAAGCGTTAAACTATAATATTGCTGCCGATTTCCGTGGACCAGAAATGCGCGCGGAAGATCGTTATCCTTGGTTGACTTATGAGCTTGAAGCTCGTGCAAAAGATATTATTGCTAAAAAACTAGCAAAAGATGATGGGGTTGACCCAGAGCGCTTAAAGTCAGAAAAAAAATTAAAGGATAAATATACAATTTTAGCAGATCGTGATGTTCGTTCAAAAGGCTATCGTATTTATTCAACCATTAATAAAGATATGTATGATGCGATGCAAAAAGCAGCAAAAGACTTCCAGTATTATGGTCATACGTATACTGGTAAAGGGAAAGACCCTGTTACTGGTGAAGAAATTGATATTGAGATGCCAGTACAAGTAGGTAGTATTTTAATAGAAAATACGACAGGACGTATTTTAAGCTTTGTCGGAGGTCGAGACTTTAAAACCACTCAAGTAAACCATGCAACACAAGCTTATCGTTCTAACGGTTCTACAATGAAACCATTACTTGTTTATGGACCTGCCATTGAGTATGGCGTAATCGGTGCGGGTAGCCCCTTAGTTGACGTGAAATTCTCAATCGGTTCTTGGAGTCCAAGTAACTATATTACGAGTGATGAGCGAGGTCTTATCCCAGCACGTGAAGCTTTAGCAGATTCTCAAAACATTTCAGCACTACGTTTATATAATGATATTATTAGTAGACGCCCTGCAGATTTATTAGTAAAAATGGGATTCTCAAAATTACATCCTGATGATTTTACTAACCTAGCAACTGGGATCGGTGCTTTAAGCGAAGGAACTACTGTTGAAGAAAATACAAATGCCTTTGCTACCTTTGCAAATGGTGGCCAATTCATTGACGCTTATATGATTGATCGAATTGAAGACCAAGAAGGAAATATTGTTTACCAACATGAAGTAGAACCTGTTCAAGTATTTAGCCCTGAAACATCTTATATCGTGACAGATATGTTACGTGATGTTCTCACTAAAGGAACAGGGACAATGGCACGAAATACATTAAAATTCTCTTCTGATTTCGCTGCAAAAACAGGGACTTCTCAAGAATATAAAGATGTTTGGTTAGTTGGTTATAACCCTAATGTATCTCTTGGTGTTTGGATGGGTTACGATCAACCTCGTACACTTTATGCATTTAACAACACCTATTTACAGCCAAGCGTTCGGGTGAATAAGCTATGGGGTACTTTAATGAATGCCGTTTACGATGCGGATCCTCAGCTAATCGACCCACCAACAAGTTTTAAGGCGCCTAAAAATGTTGTGACTGCGTCATTCTGTGGCATTTCCGGCATGGCCCCTTCTGCAGCTTGTGCTAGCGCAGGTCTTGTACGCTCAGATTTATTTAATGCGAAAGTATTTTTACCATCACAACCTGATGATAGCTTAGCCTCTTCAAGTGTTGTGACGATTAAAGGAAAAACTTATAATGCGTTGCCAAATACACCAGCAGAGTTTGTAAAAGCAGGTGGCGCAGGCATTAATCAAGACTTTATTAAACGAATGTTAGGTAGACTTGGCGGGAATCCTGCTAGTCTGTTACCAAAGAATTCTACATTGTCGAATTCATCTGTATCAGCAGTTGATTTCCCAGCGGATGGTAGCCCTCCAGCAGCTGTTTCAGCTTCAGTAAATGGCTCTACATTATCATGGTCAGAGTCATCGAATGATGTTGTTGGTTATCGTATCTACAACGTTACGAATGGCGGTAATACACTTGTAACGTCCGTACTAGAGTCAACACAAAGCATTACGGTTGCTAGTGGACAAGCTTATGTAGTGGTCGCTGTAGATATTACAGGTTTAACATCACCGCACTCCAATGTTGTGTCTACTGGCGGTAGTGAAAATGAACCTGACCCTGAGGAAAACGACCAAGAACCAATACCACCTACAACGCCACCTACTAATGGCAATGGTAATGGTTCGGGTAGTAACGGCAATGGCTCCAATAACGGGAACGGGTCTGGTAATAACGGCAATGGCTCCAATAACGGGGATGGTTCTGGTAACAATGGCAATGGCTCCAATAACGGGGATGGCGATGGAAGCAATGGCGATGGAACTGATAACCCCGGAGATGGCACAAACGGAGGAGACAATGGTAATACCACTACTCCAACTGAAACGTCAAGGCGCTAATCCATTTTGCCTTAGCAAAAGCATTTGTATTAGATAATCAATTAAACAGACTTACTGCATATTCCTTATGAATTGTAGTAAGTCTGTTTTTTTGTCATTATTAAGAGGACTACTATTTTGAAGGGGTGAAAATATATGAACATATTGATTTTAGGAGGCACACGTTTTTTTGGAAAAAAGCTAGTTGATCTTTGTATTCAAAATGGACATAATGTAACGATTTTAACACGTGGTCAAAGTGGCAATCCCTTTGGTACACATGTTAAGCAATTAGTAGTAAATCGTAATGATCGTGATGCTTTAGAGCAGGCACTAGCCAATACAACATGGGACATTGTCTATGATAATATTTGCTATTCGCCCAACGAGGCACAAGCGATTTGCGAGATATTAAAGGGAAAAACGAAAAAGCTCGTCTTTACTTCTACTCTTTCAACATATGAGGTAGATGGTAAGATGAAAAAGGAAGAAGACTTTGATCCATACCAGTATCAAATTCGTATGGGACATCAAGAGGAATTTTCTTATGGAGAAGGAAAACGACAAGCGGAGGCAGTCTTATTCAAAGAAGCTTCATTCCCAGTCGTAGCTGTACGTTTCCCAATTGTGATGGGCGAAGATGATTATACTCGACGTTTACATTTTCACGTTGAACATATTTTACAGAATCAGCCGATTACTTTACCGAACATTGATGCAAAGATGAGTTATATTACAGATGAGGAAGCTGCTGAATTTTTATACTTTGCGGGTGTTACTCCTATTGAGGGACCATACAACGCTACCGCATCAGGGGCCATATCTCTCAAAGATCTAATTGCTCTAATTGAAGAAGCAAGTGGTCAGCGCGCAAAAATTTCCCTCATTGGTGGTGATGAGGAATCACAGTCTCCTTATGGGGTGCCTGCTGATTGGTATATGTCCAATGCTAAGGCTGAGAAGGCAGGATTTACGTTTAGTCAGCTTGAAGATTGGTTACCAAAATTAGTGACAACATTAGTAAAACAACTACAATAGCATTTATAGCGCAAAGAATCTGCTAATATCTAGCAGATTCTTTGTTCATCCTAATGTCTAGTCATTTTTGCCGCTAATGCCTCACTTTCTGCTGAACGAAAGTGTATTTTCACGGTAATATGTTCTTTAAAATAGCTACTGCTTTGTCAATCTCTTCCTTTGTGACCGTTAATGGAGGCAAAAGACGAATAACTGTTGGCCCTGCCCCTACTAATAAAAGACCACTTTCTTCCGCTGCCGCGATATAAGGCACAACTTCCGTGTCCCCACAGCCAATCCCTAACAAGAGACCCTGACCTTGAACCGTATAGCTAGAAGGTAAATGAGCCCTTAGTTGTGCCACAAAATAGGCAGATATTTCTCGTACCTGCTGTAAAAAATCCGGCTCAAACACATGATTTAAAACAGCTTGTGCCACATTCATCGCAAGAGGGTTTCCACCAAATGTTGTACCATGTGTTCCTGGACTAAATGTAGCATGAAGCTCAGCAGTTCCGAGCATTGCACCAACAGGGAAACCACCACCTAAGCCTTTTGCCAAAGTTACGATATGTGGCTTTAATACCGTTTGTTCAAATGCATAGCGTGTTCCTGTTCGTCCAATGCCCGTTTGCACTTCATCAACAATTAGTAGTACACCTTGCTCCTCACAGACTTTTGCAATAGCTGCGGCAAATTCTGCTGATACACTATTGACGCCACCCTCTCCCTGAATCATTTCTAGCATTATAGCTGCAACTGAATCATCAACGGTTGCTTCAAGTGTAGCAGCATCATTAAATGGCAAAATCGAAAATTTTTCTACGAGTGGTCCAAAGCCATTATGTACTTTGCCTTGACCTGTTGCAGACATTGCTCCAAAAGTACGACCGTGGAATGATTTTTCAAATGTAATAATATGATGTTTGCCTGTATGCTTACGAGCTAATTTAATGGCCGCTTCATTAGCCTCAGCGCCGCTATTACAAAAAAAGGCATGCGAAAAGTGTGTATTAGCAATTAATTTTTCTGCCACCTTTTCCTGACCTGGTATTTCAAAAAGATTTGAAATATGCCATAGCTTTTGGCTTTGCTCTTGAAGTGCCTGTACAACGGCTGGATGGGCATGACCAAGACTCACTACAGCAATGCCACTAGTAAAATCCAAGTATTGCTTCCCTGTTGAATCCTCAACAATTGTCCCCTGACCTTTAACAATTTGTGCACGACGCTTGCCGTAATTCTCAAATAAAACACTCATGTTATCATCTCCACTATATTTAAAATAGTTTCTTTCAACAACTATACTTCTCAAGCTATCCTATTTAGAACACTAGGAAGAAAGAAGTTCACTTGTGGCTACAATTGTTGTACCAATTAAAGTTGCGCCTACGATTTGTACAGAAGGAATCCCTGACCGTAAACAGTCAATCGCTCCCTGCACTTTCGGAATCATTCCACCATAAATATGGCCCTGCTCTGTCCATTGATCTATAAGACTAGGTGTAGCTATTGCTTGATATTCATCTTCAATACGGATACCACTCACATCTGTCACGAGTAGTAAGCTATCTGCTCCGATGGCTAAAGCAATTTCACTTGCTACCGTATCGCCATTAATATTAAGAGCCTGACCTGCTTCGGTCGTACCTACGCAGGCAATAACAGGTACAATCCCTACACCCATTAAAGCTTCCAATAAGGATGTATTGATATTTTTAATAGCTCCGACATAGCCATAAGCCTCTTGATCTAAAAAGTCTACGACCATCAACTGTCCATCAAAGCCATTTAATCCGATGGCTGTTATACCAGCTGTTGTTAACTCATGAACTAATGCAGTGTTTACTTGTCCTATTAGAGTGGATTGGACAACTTTAATTGCAGAATCATTCGTGACGCGTATTCCATTTAATGTATGTGATTGTATGCCTTGAGCAGCTAGTTCTCGATTTATGGCTGGCCCACCTCCGTGGGTAATAATCAGCTCTACCCCACTCTCTTGTAATCTTTTAAAATTATCAAAGAAAGTATCATTTAAACCTTCCAGTGTACTGCCCCCAAGCTTAATGACCACACGTTTATGAGCGGTATGATGCATTGATTTGGACATAGTCATATGTTAAGTCACATCCCCAAGCATGCCCCTTACCATCACCCACACCAAGAGACACATAGATTTTTACTTCATGCATTTTTAATATTTGAATTAACTCATTCTCAGAAAAGGGAATTGGTTCACCGTTTTCTACCATAGTAGCACCACCGATTTGGATGGTAATTTTATCTGGATCAACTGTTGCGCCACTATACCCTACTGCTGCAATAATACGCCCCCAGTTAGCATCACAGCCGAAAACAGCAGTCTTTACAAGTGGTGAACCAACGACTGTTTTTGCAATTTTACGTGCCTCCTCGTCTGAAATTGCACCAACAACTTCTACTTCGATAAGCTTCGTTGCTCCTTCACCATCTTTGGCAATCATTTTTGCTAAATCTTCCGCTACTGTTTGCAAAGTGTAAAAGAAATTTTGCCAATCTGGATGCTCTGGTGTTAATGAATCATTCCCTGCCAAGCCATTAGCCAATATTACCACTGTGTCATTAGTAGACGTATCCCCATCAACTGTAATAGCATTAAATGTTAAATTAGTAATAGTTGTTAATGCTGCTTGCAACACCTCAGATTCAATGTTGGCATCTGTTGTAATAAAGCCTAGCATTGTTGCCATATTAGGTTCGATCATACCTGAACCTTTTGCTACACCTGCAATAATAACTTCCTTGCCATCCACAGTTGTACTATAGCTTGTGTTTTTCATGACAGTATCTGTTGTCAAAATAGCCTGTGCAAAGTCAATCGCACTTTCTAAATTGTCCTTTGGCTCTAACTGTAGAATACCGTTTGCTACTGGCTCTAATTTCATCATTTCTCCAATAACACCCGTCGAGCAAACTCCCACCAAATTTGGTGCAATCCCTAATTTTTCAGCAGCTAGCGCTTGCATTGTTTGGGCATCTTTTACACCTTGTTTACCTGTACAAGCATTCGCATTGCCTGAATTGACGATCATCGCTTGCATTTTCTTAGTTGCATAAACAACTTCCTTCGTGACTTTTAATGGTGCTGCTTGCACAGCGTTTGTAGTAAAAACACCTGCAACACTTGCTGGGACTTCACTTACTAAAAGGGCTAAATCTTTTTTCTTATGTTTTAAACCACAGTGTAATCCGGCTGCCTTAAAGCCTTTTGGTGAAACAATATTTTTACTTGATAATTTTTTCATTACATTCGTTGAAGTGGTAACTGTCATCCGAAATTCCTCCTTAGATTAATAAATAAGAGAAGCATACAGTTTCCTGCATGCTGTTAAATAAAGAATGGTACGACATCTAGCCCTGTCGTTTGTGGTAAGTCAAATTGCACATTCATATTTTGGATTGCTTGCCCCGCTGCTCCTTTGACAAGGTTATCAATTACACTAACAATTGTGGCGCGATTTGTACGGGAATCTACTTTCACTAGAATGTCACAATAATTTGATCCCTTGACACGATTTGTCCCTAAACTAGATGCATCCGTAACGATTCGAACAAATGGATGATTCTCATAGGTTGCCTGTAAGCAAGTGATCAATTGCGACTCTGTAATTCCCTGCATTACTGGTGCATAGGATGTCGCCAAAATTCCCCTGGTCATTGGAACCAGATGCGTATTAAAAGTAACCTTTGTATCTGCTTGAGCAAACATGGAAAGTGCCTGTTCAATTTCGGGAATATGTTGATGTGTATTTACTTTATAGATTGAAAAATTCTCATTTGTCTCACTAAAATGGGTAGTTTGTGAGGGCTTATTGCCTGCTCCTGAAATACCACTCTTTGCATCAATAACTAGAAAACTAGGATCAATTAAACGTTCTTTTACAAGTGGTAGTAAGGATAATAAAACTGCTGTTGGGTAGCAACCCGGATTAGCAACAAGTGTTGCTTGACGTATAAGCTCTTCATTCCATTCTGTTAAACCATATACACTTTGTTGAACACTATGAAACGGTGCAGCTTTTTTGCCATACCAGGTTTCATAGCTTGCTAGATCTTTTAACCGAAAATCACCAGATAAATCGATTAGCTTTGGTCCTTTCCCAACCAAAGGCGGTAATAGCTCACTTGTCACCCCAGATGGTGTACTCGTAAAAATAACATCGAATTTTTCTAAAGTGTCATACGCAATCTTTTGTAACGGTGTATCAGCTATCCTAACAAGATGGCCAAATTTGGAAGAAAATTGGACACCCTCTTCTGAAGAAGTAAATAAATCAATTCGTTCCACAGCTGGATGATTATATAAAAATCGAATAAGTTCTAGACCGCCATATCCAGTTGCTCCAACAATACCTACTTTCACTGCACTCACCTCTGAAATAAGTTAAAAATAGTATACGTCTGCATATTTATTAAGTCAACTGAATTTTTATTTAATTCATTGTTTTTTTGAAATAGATAATATTTCACTTACTCTCACCTCTATACTATTGTAAATCCAGAAAAAAGAAGGCAAGAATCCTTTCGCCCATCGAATGAATCCTTGCCTTCTTTTTATGCACATGTTGTATAAATATCAATTGATGTTTTAGATAATTAATTAATCTTCCATGGTTGATAAATCACCAGTCGGTAAATTCAATTCCCAAGCTTTCAAAACGCGACGCATAATTTTACCACTACGTGTTTTTGGCAATTTATCTTTAAATTCTATTTCACGTGGTGCTGCATGTGCAGATAAACCTTTTTTAACAAAATCACGTATATCTTCAATTAATGCATCAGAAGGTTCTACCCCTTCTCGTAAGGATACAAAGGCTTTAATGATTTCACCTCGCACTGGATCTGGTTTGCCGATAACACCTGCTTCAATTACATCTGGATGCTCAAGTAGCTTACTTTCTACTTCAAAAGGTCCTACACGTTCACCAGCCGTCATAATAACATCATCCACACGCCCCTGGAACCAGAAGTAACCCTCATCATCCATATAGGCTGAATCTCCAGAAACGTACCATTCTCCTTTTAGGAAATAAGATTCATAGCGCTCTGGATTGCCCCAAATTTGGCGCATCATGGCAGGCCAACCACGACGAATAGCTAGATTCCCCATTGTAAATGGTGGAACCTCATTGCCTGCATCATCTACAATCGTCGCATGAATACCAGGAAGAGGTTTCCCCATTGAACCTGGCTTAATATCCATCGATGGATAATTACAAATCATATGCGCTCCAGTCTCTGTCATCCACCATGTATCATGTATACGATGACCTAGTTCCTCTACTCCCCAGCGAATAACTTCTGGATTCAAAGGCTCACCAACAGACAGCACATGGCGTAAAGATGTTAGATCATAGCTTTCAAGCAAGCCACTACCTGCACCCATCAGCATACGGAATGCTGTTGGCGCACTATACCACACTGTCACACTATAATCTTCAATAGCCTGATACCATGCTTGTGGTGAAAATCTCCCTCCGACGATTAGCATTGTTACACCGTTTAACCACGGACCAAAGATGCCATAGGCTGTTCCTGTAACCCATCCAGGATCAGCTGTACACCAATAAATATCATCTTCACGTAAATCAAGTACCCATTGTGTCGATTGATATTGCTGAATCATAGCATTATGAACATGCAATACACCCTTTGGAGCACCTGTTGATCCAGAGGTATAGTGAAGAATCATCCCATCTTCTCTGTCTACCCACTCTATATCAAAATGAGCTGAAGCTTCTTTTAAATGTTTAGTAAAGTCCAGGATTTTATCTGTTTCCTCAACGCCCTCCCCTACTAAAAAGATATGCTCCAATTTAGGTAATTTAGCTAAAGGTACACGTTCAAGTAAAGCAGGTGTCGTGACTAATACTTTCGCCTCACTATCAGCAAGTCGATCATACACAGCACCTTCCATAAAAGCTTCAAACAATGGTCCAACAATAACCCCCATTTTCAACGCACCTAATAATGAAAAATAGAGCTCAGGTGAACGAGGCATAAAAATAAATAAACGATCACCTTTCTGCAGATTAGTAGTCGCTTTAAAAACATTTGCTGCTTTGTTTGTTAACCTTTTCATTTCATTAAATGAATATGCCTCTTTCCGTTTACCATCATTAAAATACAATGCCACCTTATTTTTGCGATGTGTTTCTGTATGGCGATCAATAGCCTCATATGCCATATTCACTAAACCTGTTTCGCTCCAACTAAATGCCTTTTCCGTATCTGCCCAATTATGAGATTCTGCCACTTCTTCATAATTCGTTAAATGGTGTTGACCAGGTAAAGCCATTAACTTCTCCTTCATTTTCATCCCCATGAAAATACCCCTTTCTTTGCTTTTGTTTTTGACTAAATTTCAACAATCCCCCCTGTGGAAATTCAGAGAATTTTCCAAAAGCAAAATTGATATGTAGCATTTGTTATATAACAGATATCCATAGTATTAATGTTCGAATCCCTAATAGCACTACTTTTATCTGTTAAATAACAGAAGCAATATAATCCTATTTTACACGAATTCGGATAGATTGTCTTAATATTTTTATTTTTCCAAAAATACAGGTATATTTTGCAAAAATAAGCGTTTTTACGCAAGAAATCAGCTATAATGGAATTATTAAACTCAGGTGGTGTAATTATGGAACATAAAAAAACTTTTTTTTCTGTCACAAAGGAAACAAAGCATGGTACTGTGTATGTGGAAGGACCTGTGCCTCCAGAAAAATTAGCTACATATTCATTCCATGAAGGCTTGGTTGCCTTCAGACCTCCAAAACAGCAACAGCAGGCCATTATAGAAATTGCTGGACTACCCGAAGGCCGAATTATTATTATTCGAAACGAAGATATTATTGTAGGCTATGTTACCTATCTTTACCCTGATCCACTTGAACGATGGGCAGAAGATCGTATCGATGACATGATCGAATTAGGTGCCATTGAAGTCATTCCAGACTACCGTGGTACTGGTGCAGGGAAAGCACTATTAGCCGTTTCATTTATGGGGGATGAAATGGAAGATTATCTTGTGATTACTACCGAGTACTATTGGCATTGGGATTTAAAAGGAACTGGTTTAAATGTTTGGGATTATCGTAAAATGATGGAAAGAATGATGAGTTCTGCTGGTTTCGAATATTTTGCAACAGATGATCCTGAAATTACATCACATCCAGCCAATTGCCTGATGGCACGCGAAGGAAAACGGGTGCCTCCTGAGACAATGGAAAGATTTGATAGACTTCGTTTTAGAAATCGTTTCATGTATTAAAACTAATACAAAGGGGATGCATATATGATTGTAGAAGAAATTATGAATGATAAGCCTTATACATTAGCTCCTACCAATACAGTGCAGGAGGCACTAAAGTTAATGCGTGAAAAGAAGGTTCGTCATTTACCAGTTGTAGATGAAGAACATCACGTTTTAGGTGTAATTACTGAACGAGATATTAAAGAGGTCTTGCCCTCATCTTTGCAGGATGAACCAAACTCTCCTATTTTTAATGCAAAAGTAGAGGATATTATGGTGAAAGACCCACTTATAGGTCATCCACTAGATTTTGTTGAAGAGGTAGCACTTACTTTTTACGAATCAAAAATAGGCTGTTTACCTATCGTCTCTGGAGGAAAATTGGTAGGCATTGTTACGACAACAGATTTACTCTATACATATATAGAGCTGACTGGTGCTACAGAGCCTGGGTCAAAAATCGAGATTCGGGTATCCGATACACCGGGAGTTTTATTTGAAATTACAAAAATATTTCATCAACATCATGCCAATGTTCAAAGCGTCTTAGTTTATCCTGACTCTGAAAATACACAAAACAAAATTTTAAGCGTCCGAGTAAAAACACTAAATCCTTTAGCAATGATTGAAGATCTACGCAAAGAGGGCTTTGATGTCCTATGGCCAAATTTACCGGGTGTTTCGCTATAATGAAAAAAGCCGTATTCGTATACTCGCCAGAACAACTCGGATATAAATTTTCAGATACACATCCTTTCAATCATAAACGCTTGACGCTAACTATGGATCTACTAAAAAATATAAATGCTCTCGATGATGTAGATATTGTACCAGCACGTGTTGCAACAGAAGAAGAGCTATTGCTTGCACATGATTCAAAATATATAGATATCGTAAAAAAAGCAGGACATGGTGAATTATCAGAAGCTCAATGTGAAAGCTATGGAATTGGTACTGAAGATACCCCCATTTTTGAAAATATGCATGAAGCAAGTGCACAGCTAGTTGGTGGAACTTTAACCGCTGTTGATTATGTAATGGAAGGAAAAGCCGAACACGCCCTTAACCTTGGTGGAGGACTCCATCACGGTTTCCGTGGTCGTGCATCAGGTTTTTGTATTTACAATGATAGCACAGTAGCTATTCGTTACTTGCAGGAAAAGTACAACGCGCGTGTACTTTATGTAGATACAGATGCTCATCATGGAGATGGTGTCCAATGGAGCTTTTATGAGGATCCTAATGTTTGTACACTGTCCATACATGAAACTGGTCGTTATCTATTCCCTGGAACCGGAAATATTACTGAACGCGGCAATGGTCAAGGCTATGGGACCTCGTTTAATTTTCCCATGGATGCATTTACTGAGGATGAAAGTTTCCTAGAGATCTATGAACAGTCCATGCGAGAGATTTTTGAATTTTTCAAGCCAGATGTTGTATTAACGCAAAATGGTGCAGATGCACATTATTTTGATCCATTAACACATTTACATGGAACAATGAATATTTATCGCGAAATTCCTAAGCTAGCTCATCAATTAGCACATGAATATTGTGATGGTCGATGGATTGCAGTGGGTGGCGGTGGCTACGATATTTGGCGAGTGGTACCCCGTGCCTGGTCCATGTTATGGTTGGAAATGACTGACCAAGCGTTACCAATAGGACCACTCCCTCATGCATGGCTGGATCGCTGGCAACCAGAAGCCCCCGTTCCTTTTATTCCAACATGGGAGGACCCGATTCCTTTATATGAGCCCATTCCTCGTAAAGCAGAAATAGAGGAAAAAAATGCTCAAATGTTAGCCAAATCGCTACATATTATTCGGAATGAAAGACGGGATTAATTTGTTGGCCTCACGATATTCGTGGGGCTTTTTAAATTCGATGATTGCTTTTTGGTCGTATATCCATCAATTCTATTGTTCTATCCCTCACTTTTGAAACGCTATCCGCTATTTTTGACGTTCCATCCAGCAAAGAAAAACACGCAAATCCTTCATAAGCGATTTACGTGTTAGGTATCATTATTTACTTTTGACAGATTGTCGATGCTCAATACGGTGTGGTAAAATAACCGCTTCGTCCTCGACAGTTTCCTTGCTCATTAATTTTGTCAGCAGGCGCATTGCAACAGCTCCAATATCGTAAAGCGGTAGCGCGACACTTGTTAACTGTGGACGAACCATTCGTGCTAACTTTGAGTTCTCAAAGCTGATAACTTCAATATCTTCTGGAACATTTTTGCCCACATCTTGTGCGCCATGAATTAAACCGATGGCCAATTCATCACTTCCTGCAAAATAAGCTGTTGGTGGCTGTTCAAGAGCAGATAAAATCTCCCAAGCCTCTAAGCCCATATCATAGCTGGACTCTTCTGCAGCAATTAATGCTTCATCTATTGGTAAACCAGCATCCTGCAATGCTTTCTTATAGGCTGCTAGCTTGAATTTTCCGTTAATTGTATACGAAAGTGGGCCAGTTACAAAACCAATCCGTGTATGGCCATTTTGAATAAGTAATGAAATAGCTTCATAAGCCGCCTGGAAATAATCGATATTCACAGTTGCAATTGTTTGGGATTCATCCACAGAGCCTGCAAGCACAATTGGTACTGGCGAATGATCCATCGTTTGCTGCATCTTTTCTGTAACCTCATCACTCATCATGACAATACCATCAACCTGTTTTCCAAGCATTGTATCCAGTAGCTGTAGCTCTTTATCTTCATGTTGATCTGAGTTGGCTAAAATAATATTGTAACGATACATTGTGGCAATATCCTCTACACCACGAGCCAGCTCCGCATAAACATTGTTTGCAATATCTGGGATAATCACGCCAACTGTTGTTGTTTTCTTACTTGCTAAACCTCGCGCTACTGCGTTTGGACGGTATTCTAATCGTTCAATTACTTCTAGTACTTTTTTTCGTGTTGCTGGTTTTACGTTTTGATTACCATTGACTACACGAGAGACCGTTGCCATGGAAACATTTGCTTCTCTTGCAACATCATAAATTGTAACAGTCATCGTACGTGCCTCCCTTTTTTCCTATTATAGCCTTATCATACGATAATTTTCATATTATTTTCAAGAAGAACTACGTGAAAACCAAGTACTAATAGTCCTATTCTAGACATTATTTTGTCACGATATAACAAACACCGCCTGCCGAAGTAAGCAAGCGGTGTTCGCTGTTAACAATTAAGCATGAATTTCATGATTTTTCATGAATTTTTGTAGCGTTTCATAGAATGCGTCAAATGTTGGGATGTCCATTTGTTGTTGTGAGTCAGACAATGCCACAGATGGATCTGGATGCACCTCTGCCATAACGCCATCAGCACCAATTGCAATAGCTGCTTTTGCACATGGTAATAATAAATCACGACGCCCTGTTGAGTGTGTAACATCTACGAATACTGGCAAATGCGTTTCTTGTTTTAAAACTGGTACGGCTGAAATATCTAATGTATTACGTGTTGCTTTTTCATAAGTACGAATACCACGTTCACAAAGGATAATATTTTCATTTCCTTTAGACATAATGTATTCTGCAGCATGAATGAATTCATCAATTGTTGCAGCTAAACCTCGTTTTAATAAGACAGGTTTATTTGTTGCACCTGCTGCTTTTAATAATTCAAAGTTTTGCATATTACGTGCACCAATTTGAATGACATCAATATAATCCAATGCTTCCTCTAAATGACCTGGTGTCACGATTTCGGTAATAACACCTAAACCATATTCCTCAGACACACGTTTTAAGATTTTCAGACCTTCTAATCCAAGACCTTGGAAGTCATAAGGAGAAGTACGTGGCTTATAAGCACCACCACGAATTAACTTTTCACCTTTTGCTTTAATAGAAGCGGCAACTGCTGCTACTTGCTCATAAGACTCAACCGCACAAGGACCGAATACGAAAGAAGGTTTTCCTTGACCAATTAATTCACCATTGATATTAATAATTGTATCTTCTGACTTCTTCTTACGAGATACAAGCAACTCTTTCTTCTTATCAGCTTCAAGTTGTTTTAAAGCTGTTTTAAAGATTTGCTTAAATATATAATCAACCGTCATTTGGTTTAATGGACCTTGATTGTGTTCTTTAATAAGATCAAGCATGTGTCTTTCACGCAGCGGATCATAGCGATTCACACCTTGTTTTTCTTTAATTTTACCGATTTCATCAACTACAGCTGCACGTTCATTAATTAGACGAAGAATTTCTAAGTTTAAACCGTCTATTTGACTACGTAAGCTTTCTAAATCTTTTTGGCTCATGCTTTCTTGCTCCTCTCCTCATGACAGACACTTTCAGAACTCTGAAATGTATGTTACATTTTTAGATAATAGCATTATTATAATCAATGTTGTTCAGAATGTCACGCATTTTTAATTTAGCGCTTCAACTCGCTAAATTATTTTCAAGTATGACGCGAAAGGAAGCGATTACATTGAGTTCTAAACTATTCGCACTTGATATTGGCACTCGCTCAGTGGTCGGGATTATTCTACAAGAAGAAAATGACCATTTTCATGTGGAAGATATTTTGGTAAAAGAGCATAAAGAACGTGCCATGGTAGATGGACAAATACATAATGTCATGTATGTGGCAGATTTAATTAATGAAATAAAACGTGAACTTGAAGAGAAACATGGGCCTCTTACAAAGGTAAGTGTTGCTGCAGCAGGTCGATCTTTGAAAACTGAACAAGCTAGTGTGACCATCCATATACGTAATCGACCCATTTTTACTGAAGAAGATATTAGTCGCTTGGAACTTCAGGCTGTTCAACAAGCACAGCAGCAACTCTTGCAACAAAAAGAGGATGCAAAAATTAGCCACTATTATTGTGTAGGCTACTCAGTCCTGTATTATCGCTTGGATGGCGAGGAGATTGGAAGCCTGTTGGATCAACAAGGGGATGAAGCCCAAATCGAAGTGATAGCAACGTTTCTACCTCGGGTAGTGGTGGAATCATTGATTGCCGCTCTTAAACGAGCTGATTTAGAGATGGAAGCATTGACGTTAGAACCGATTGCTGCTATTAATGTGCTGATTCCTCCAACGATGCGTCGCTTAAATGTGGCCCTTGTTGATATAGGGGCAGGGACATCAGATATTGCCATTACGGATAAAAGTACAGTTGTAGCTTATGGCATGGTCCCTACAGCTGGCGATGAAATAACAGAAGCTTTAAGCGACCACTATTTGCTAGACTTCCCTGTAGCTGAAGAGGCTAAACGTCAGCTACAAACAGCTGAAGAGATATTGATTCAAGATATTCTAGGCTTTGATCAGTTCTATCCCAAGGAAGAAGTTTTTTTAGCAATTGAGCCTGCAGTGAAACAGTTGGCGAAGTCGATTGGAGAAGAAATTTTACGACTCAATAACCGAGTAGCACCCAAAGCCGTTATGCTGGTTGGTGGCGGTAGTTTAACACCCAACCTTACGATAGAACTAGGTCAAGTTCTAGATTTACCAGCTAATCGTATTGCTGTTCGAGGCATTGATGCTATTCAAAACTTGACAAAAGAAGAACACATAAAAGCCTCACCTGAATTAGTCACTCCTATTGGCATTGCCATTGCTGCTAAAAAGATGCCGATTCAATATATGAGTTTAACAGTCAATAATCAAGTGGTTCGCCTTTTTGAACTAAAAGAAATGACTGTGGCTGATGCCTTTCTAGCTGCAAATATTCGCGCAAAGCAATTATATGGAAAACCAGGACATGGGCTATCTATCAGTGTCAACGGACAGGACATTTTTATACCAGGTGAACATGGCCACCCTGCTGAAATAATGGTAAACGGGCAACAGGCATCAACTAAAACCCTGATTAAAACTGGCGATGCCATTCAGTTAATCGAAGGCCAAGACGGACAGCAGGCGACGGCTACAGTAAGAGATCTTATAGATGAGGCAGCAATAAAGACAGTGACAATCCAAAACACCAAATATGTGATTGAGCCAAAAATTACTGTCAATAACTCTTCTGCATCACTCGATACCGTTTTACATGATCGTAATATCGTCGCTTTTGATATAGCTGAAACAATTGAGGATGTATTTAAAATCACTAATAATTGGCATTTGTTAAAGCAATTTGAGTCCTATACGATTCAAGTGGATGGACAACCTTTATATTTACCAGAATTTTCTCCTCAGTTAATGATTAATGGAAAAGTTGCTAAATTGAGCTATGCTGTACAACATGGAGATGTGATAAGCTTCCAACAACCATCTCTACCCACAGTACAACATATCGCGGATCAAATGAATCTTTTGCTAGAGGATAAAATCATTATTCATTTCCAACAGGAAGTTTTGGAACTAAAGAAGACTGCAAATGAAGCGATTGTTAATAAAATGGTTGTATCTCCACAGTCCACTGTACACAATGGAGCGACTTTAGTATTTAAAGAAAAGGATCGCAGTCGTTGGATTTATCAAGATGTTTTTCGATTCTCTAATTGGCAACTACCAAGTGCCTTTAAGGGGAATTTTACGATTTTAAGGAATGGTCAGCCGGCGAGCTTTGATACAGAAATATTTGGTGGCGATCAATTAGAAATAATACTAGAAGCTACACCTATCATTTAAAAAAAGGGATACGTTACAACTTTATCTTGTAACGTATCCCTTTATATTATGCATTATGCACGAACTTCTTCAGTTGTTTCTTCTTTTTGATCTGCTTTTTCTGTCGTTTCTTCGGCTTTTGGTTCCTCACTTGGAATGTAATCCTCTAATGGTTCTTCCCCTTCAAAGGAAACTGTACCATCATCAAAAACAGTTGGTGCTTTTGCCGTTTTTAGTGTTTTTACTTTCTCTACTAATTGTGTAGATTGCTCTTGAATTTGTTTAGAAAGTTGAACTGTTTTATCTTTTGCAGTTGTCGAGAAGTCTGCACTCTTATCTTTTAGCTGAACAGCTTGTACAGCCACATCACTGCGTAAATCTTTTCCTGACTTTGGAGCTAACAGTAGACCTGCAGCAGCCCCTACGATTCCACCAACTAATGCGCCAATCACAAAATCCTTCATGTTTACACGCTCCTCTTCATAAATCGAGTCTTGCGGATGATAAAGCTGAGGCAAAGAACTTTCAAGCTGCTGTTCCTTTACTTCGTTAAAATTTGGCTTTTGAGTTGTCATGCAACAATTCCTCCCCATCTAATTATCAAATTTGTCTAGACTGGTTGTCCATCTCAAAGATGCATCTTCAACTTATATGTCTAAGACTTTATTTTTATTCAGCCAGCATAGAATACTCACTGAATAATTATCATTTTTTACGACCCCATTTTCTTTTTGGTGTTTCTTCTACTTGCACAGTTTCAAATGCATAGACATCTGGTGATACCGCTTCCTGCTCGATGATTTTGCGCTTTTTCCATTTATCAGCAATACCCATCGCAACATTACTCCATTGTACAACTTGTGCAATTTTTTCTTCATTTTGTTCTACGCTTTTAGAAACTGAAGAAGTGATCTGCTGAACAGAATTATTTAAACCATTAACGGAATCACCAATACCCTTAACAGCTTGAACTACTGAATTTAATTGTTCAGATTTATGTTGAATATCCTCTGCTAAGCTATTTGTTTTTGTTAATAAAGACGTTGTTTCGCGAGTGATGCCTTCCATTTGGCCTTCAATCCCAGATAATGTCCCAG
Source organism: Lysinibacillus sp. 1 U-2021 (assembly GCF_029916965.1). Classification (NCBI taxonomy): domain Bacteria; kingdom Bacillati; phylum Bacillota; class Bacilli; order Caryophanales; family Bacillaceae; genus Lysinibacillus; species Lysinibacillus sp. 1 U-2021. Next base: position 890,402 of record NZ_CP123966.1, on the reverse strand, counting down.
CTAAGCTGTTTAGAATGGATTTAAGCGAGAATAATGTCATGCCCACGCTCACACATAAAATTAAAAAACCGATTGCAGCAATAATGGCTGCAATATACAAAATCACTTCCATAAGTTTACCTCCTGCTAGTAAATTGTCTTTACTATTACTTTCCCTATCTTCGACAAAAAAAACGGAATTCCTGCTTAAATTTGAGAAAAAACAGCTTAACCCCTACGGACTAAGCTGTTTCATTGTTTTTAAGCACGTCTTCAAAAGCATCTTGGAACTTGTGAACATCACCAGCGCCCATAAATAAGAATATTGCGCCATTATGTTTTGTTAATATATCAATTCCTTCAGTGGTAATCACTGCACTGCCTTCAATAAGTGACGCTAAATCATGAATAGAAAGCGCGCCTTGCGTTTCTCTCGCAGAACCAAATATATCACATAAATAGGCTGTATCTGCAAGGCTCAAACTATCCGCAAAATCTTGTAAAAAAGCTTGTGTACGTGTAAATGTATGTGGTTGGAAAATCGCAACTAGCTCACGTTCAGGAAATTTTTGTCGTGCTGATTGAATTGTCGCGCGAATTTCCGTTGGATGGTGTGCATAGTCATCTATTAAAACATTATCCCCTATGTCCGTCTCAGTAAAACGTCTTTTTACACCTTTATATGTGTGTAAACGCTCCTGAATAATATCTGGAGAAATGCCTTCATACTCACATAGCGTAATAACCGCCAATGTATTTAGAACAGCATGGTCTCCAAATAATGGGATAAAGAAAGTGCTATAAAATTCATTACGTACAAAAACATCAAATTTTGTACCCTCAGTTGTTTTTTCAACATTACGTGCTTCAAAATCATTTTCAGCACCAAATCCATAATAAACAACTGGTACTTTTGCTTGAATACGTTGCAGCTGTTCATCATCACCACATGCTATAATTGCTTTTTTCACTTGTAATGCTAATGACTGAAATGCAGAATATACGTCCTCTATATTAGCGAAGTAATCTGGATGATCAAAATCGATGTTCGTCATCACAGCATAATCAGGATTATATGCTAAAAAGTGACGGCGGTATTCACACGCCTCCATTACAAAGAAATCAGCATTTTCATGACCTGCCCCAGTACCATCACCAATCAAATAAGATGTCGGTTTATAGCCACCTACCACATGCGCCATTAAACCAGTCGTAGACGTTTTACCATGTGCACCTGTGATGGCAATGGATGTATAGTTGCCAATATATTCACCTAAAAATTTATGGTAACGAATGACTTCTACACCTATTTCTCGAGCACGTACTAATTCAGGGTGATCATCGGAAAATGCATTACCTGCGATCACTGTCATACCTTCTTTAATATTATCTGCATTAAATGTAAAAATTGGAATATTACGTTCACGTAACGGCTGCTCCGTGAAGAAATATTTATCGACATCTGAGCCCTGTACTTGTTCACCAGCATCAAATAAGATTTGTGCAAGCGAACTCATGCCAGAACCTTTAATGCCTGTGAAATGAAAAACTGTCATTAATTAAACCCCCCGGGAATTTCAATATCCCATCTATCATCTATTAGGTGTATCGTATTATTTGACGAATGGTTAGGTATTAATACCTTCACAAGTGTTAAAAAATACGTACTATTCAACACATCTTGTCTATTATAGCACTTTTTATGCATAAGGATAGATGTGTAACTTTTCTAAAAAAACTAAATTCGACGTAAATTAGATAATCTAGACGAAAACAATGCAATTCTTATTCAAACATAGTAATTAAATCTTCTTCTGTAATGTAACTTTCACGTGGCTTACTTCCTCTTGCCTCCGAAACAAAACCATGTGATTCTAACATGTCAATTAAACGAGCAGCACGATTATAGCCAATATGATACTTTCGTTGAATCAATGAGGTAGAAGCGCCACCTTGCTCATAGACAAATCGACAAACATCTTCAAATAAATCGTCCTGTTCTGCCGACACCTCTGTTTTCTTTAATAATTCCTCTTGATCGAAAATATAATCAGGCTCACCCTGTTCACGAACATGCTCAATAATTGATTCAATTTCATCATCTGTAACAAAAGTTCCCTGTAAACGCACTGGCGCTGACATACCATTACCTAAATATAGCATATCCCCTCGACCAAGTAACCTTTCTGCTCCCTGCCCATCTAAAATGGTACGAGAATCAATTTGAGAGGAAACTGCAAAGGCAATACGTGTAGGAATGTTTGATTTGATTAACCCTGTAATAACATCCACTGAAGGTCTTTGCGTTGCAACAATTAAATGAATACCACATGCACGTGCCTTTTGAGCAATACGGCAAATGGCCTCCTCTACATCTGCTGGAGACATCATCATTAAATCAGCTAACTCATCAATGACAATTAAAATGTAAGGCAACTTCAGGCTATGTTCATTATTTTTATCCGCTATGGCGTTAAAACGTGTAATATCACGTGCACCTGCATGAGCAAATAGTTGATAGCGGCGCTCCATTTCTTCAACTGCCCATTTTAGTGCAGCCGTTGCCGCCTTTACATCTGTAATGACAGGACTAACTAAATGTGGAATATGGTTAAATGGCGCCAGCTCTACCATTTTAGGGTCGATCAGCATGAGTTTTAGCTCGTGTGGTGCAGCTTTATATAATAAACTAACCAAAATAGAATTAATACAAACAGATTTACCCGAACCTGTTGCACCAGCGATTAAGCCATGTGGCATTTTACGTAGATCTAACGTAACAGGCTTTCCAGTCAAATCAAGTCCTAATGCTGCCTCTAATGGTGAATCCGACTCAACGAAGGAGGCACTATTTGTTACCTCAGATAAGCGAACAGCTCGTGATACTCGATTTGGGATTTCAATACCGATTGAACTTTTCCCAGGAATTGGTGCTTGAATACGAATATCTTTTGCTGCTAAGGCCAGTTTTAAATCATCTGCTAAGTTTCGAATTTTACTCACCTTTGTACCATGGCTCACGGTTATTTCAAATTGAGTAACAGCAGGACCTTGCATAATCGATTCAATTTGCGCAGAAACTTGGAAATAAGATAGCGCTTCGACTAATGTTTCTCCCTGTTGCTCCATCCAATCCGTATCCTGTGTTTTTTCCTCTGGTGGCTCTAGGTATTCATCAGTAGGCTTTTGATAGACGTGTACAGGCTTTGCTGGTATCTCAGCTTCTACTTCTACTACTTGTGGTGCTACTTGATTCTCAACAGATTCTACTGGAGCATACTCTACAATTTCTGAAACTACTTCAGGTTCAATAGCTTGTTCTGGTTCTGACACTTGTTCCTGTTCTGAAGCTAGTTCTAGTTCTGGTTGTAACTCAAGCTCTGGCTCAATAGTTGCAGAAATTTCATCAGCAGTTGCTTTTTCAATTTCTATTCTTTCATTTGTTGAGATACTTGACATTGATGTAACAGGAGCCATTTTAATTACAGCAATAGGCTCTTCAGCACTGCTTTTTGTAGTGACACTTTCTACTTCATCTTTTATATCAAGTTGCACTGGACCATCTACTTGCAATTGAACATTCTCTGTCATATAGAAATCGTTGTCATCTTCTGGTGGTGAAACGGACATTTCATTTGTTGTCATACTGTCTAAGGACGATGATTTTTCTGACATCACATCCACTAGTTTGTTTTTCTCTGTTTCTGGCTTTCTCTCTACACGTAGAGGCTGCTGAGCCATCTTCAATTGCTGTTGGATTCTCCATTTTTCTTTATCTGTTTTTAACATGAGTACATTAAATGGAATTCGACTTTTTTCTTCCCTCGATGCAGTATCAGGAGATTGGTCATCCATTGACGGTTGAACGACAGTAACTTCTCCAATATGGATCGTAGAATTTTCAATTTGTACTTGTTCCACAACCATTTCTTTGACATGGATTTCGGATTGATCTGCTGAAAGTTGTTGAACTGTTTGATCTTGAACCACAGCCTCCTTCTCTTGCCCTTCAAAATCCATAGCAAAAGAAGTCGTTTGAGGCACAGCTACATTTGATGACAAATTTTCCTTGTCATCGTTCTCTTCAACCAACAGTTCTTCCTCAAAAATAATTGGTTCACTTACTGTCGAAAGTTCTTTCGATTGAATGATCTCATGATGTTCCGTTACAACCGTTTGGTTTGTGCTAGCCGGCTCTTTTTCTTCTAGTATATTTTCATTGACCTCATTTGTTGTCGCTTCTTTTAAAGGCTTTACAACAGTAACCGCTTCAACTGCCTGTACATCGGTTTCTTGCTTCTCGTATTCCTCTTTTCTTTTATCTAATAATTCTTTGATGGGACTTGGTTTTGCAAAACCATAGACAGGTGAAGGCACATCTGTTGGAACAAATCGTTTGCGATTCTCAGGCATAATATTTTCAACTTTTTGTTCTTTTCGCTGACTCTTTTCTTTTGGTTCAGGTGCAGTCATAGGGCTTATAGTAGCTGTTTCATTTTGTGCATCTCGAAACACTAAGCTTGCTCTTGAACGAAATTCTTGTTCTGGAGGCTGACTTTTCATCATTGTTTTTCTACCTGTACGTTTAGAGCGATTTGCGAGTAAATCTCGTATTCCTGAAACCTCTACATCATAAACACTTGAATCGACAATATGATGATTTAAATGTTTTGGTAACGATAAATCCCCAATTTGTCCATAATCATCATCTTCCATTTGATCATACATTTCGTTTGAGGACGTATAGGATGCCTCACCTTCATTATCGTCAATCAAAGGGAAACGGAAAGTCTTTTGCTTAGCGATTGGTGGTTCTTTTTGTGTATGTAATTGCTCCGACTGAACTTCTCCATAATCCTCATAATATTCCTCATACTCATAGTCTTCATCTTCTTTATTAATAAATTTACTAATTTGTTTTTTAAACCAGTTCACTTCGTTTCACTCATTTCTCTTACACTTCATTTATAGCATTGTCTAGTTTTAAATTTATCAATAGCTCAATGTCTACATCAAAAAGCATACCATAAAAACGGTCTTGAAACTTGCATTTAGAGGCTCATTCTAAACAAAAAAATCGTTATGCTACTAGCATATTAGTAACATAACGATTTAGGGCATTTCACCTTGATACAAGGAATAATATCATGATAAAACATTTAAATTTTAATAATTTCTTTTTTTAATAGGGGGATTTTTATTTAGTTGGTGCTTCAAAAGCACTACCTACTATAGCATCCTCTGGTAATACTAAAATTCCTTTTTCAGATGGTGCATTAGGAATCGCTAATTCACGCGCTGAACAAAGCATGCCGTAAGACTCAACACCACGTAAATTCCCTTCTTTAATAAGCATTCCTGAAGGCATTACGGCACCAATTTTCGCAACAACTACCTTCTGTCCTGCTTCTACATTCGGAGCACCACATACAATTTGTAGTATCTCCTCTCCTACATTGACTGAACAGATACTCAATTTGTCAGCATTTGGATGCTTGTCCTTTGTTTCTACATAGCCAACCACAAATTTTGGTGAAAAATCTACATCAAGATTAATATTAGCTCCATTTTTTTCGATTGCCACTGCTAGCTGTGCTACTAATTCTGGTGTCACTTCTACTAATCCTTTTGCATCTGTTTGGATGTAACTGCTCGCATTAAATAAATTGAAGGCTTTAATTTCTCCCGTTTGAGCTTCCTTTAAAATAGCAATATCACCAGCACGCTCTACTTCTGTTTTCACAATGGCCTCTGTTGCTAGTTGAACTAGTAAGACATCTCCTACATGCTCTTTGTTGTAAAATACGTTCATTGTTATTCTTGCTCCTTTTTCACTCTGTTTTTTGCTAAGATAAAGATTGGTTCTAGTTCCCCATCTTCATAAATAAAAGATAATGACGTAATCGGTACAGTACCAACTGCAAAGAAATGCATCGTCATCTGTGCTAATACATCATACCCTGTTTCATTACGAATATCACCTATAATTAATACATCTTGATGAGGCACGGATAATGTCATATCGCCCTCTACTTGTGCCTGCATTTCTTTTAAAAAGCTCTCATTTAAAATACGGCTAGCATCATAGCCATCATTCACATTGACAAAATAAAAAATATTTCCTGCTACCTCATCTTTTTTATAGGCGGTTGGTAGTTGTTTCACCGAAAAGCGTGCCATTTCTCGAATTTGTTCTACGGTTAATTGTAAGGCTTCTAGCATAGATTCATCAATAAAGCGATACGTTTTACCTAAATCGAGTGCATAAAAAATGCGCGTTTCAGCTGTATGCTCAGTTGCAATAAAGGCATGCCCTTCTTTCGATGCCTGTGGATAAGAAGTGGCACGAATCACGGGATAAATCTGTGTAGTCGTTTGGAAACCCTGTTCTTTTTCTTGTACCATCGCATTAAAGGTTTGCTCAATTGTATATACAACTTCTTCAATCGCTGACTCTTGCTTCTCATTATATTTTGCTAAGATTCCAGGTAAAGAGAGCTCCATCCCTTTTTCAATCATCTTATGATTCAAGCGTAATTTATCGTACTTTTTATCAAAATGAAATTCATATTTCTCTTCAGTTAATTGCTTTTTTAATAGCTCGACTAGTTGTTCAGACTCTATTTGCTTCATCTTTTTCACATCCTAACTTCAAAATGAAACGGCTCACATGTTTGTGAACCGTTCTGTTCATACCTTCTATTTACTTCATCTTAACCGAATGAACGATTTTCGTCATCTCACGTAAATTATTTTCAATTTGTTTAGCCTTTGAAATGGTTGTCATCTTCACACCACCACTGCTAACAATGAGCTCCATTTCATTTTCTTCGTCTGTTTTTAGAACCGCTGTGAAGCCAAAACGACCATCCTTATCAAAAGTTGATTCCTCAATAATTTTGTCCGCTTCATTTTCTTTTAAAAGATTATAATAAAGTTTACTGTCTTGTGCTTCACGATCATTGATAAAAAGAATGTAGCTTTCTTTTCCTTTTGAAATCACAATATTATAAGCATCTGAACTGTCTTCAATTTTAAAGTTTGAAGGTAAGTATAATTTGATATCCCCAATTTCTACTGTATGTTCTTCTGGCTCTTCAGCAAAAACCTTCTCCGTTAATTGGAGCCCATTAGCAATTTGATCATCAATAGATTGATTGCAGCCAGAAAGGACAAGGAGTAAAAGCATTAGGCCAATTGCTCTTAGCCATGAAAACAACATGTCTCTCTTCCTTTCACTACTAACTTTTTTCTATTTTAAAAAAATTATTCATAAGATGCAACCTAACTATCCTCTTACCACTAATTCTTTTTAACTATTTTCGTGAAAATGTGAACAAATATTGACCAAGCAAAAGTGAGACAATATGCTCAAACATCATCTGCCTACTAACTAAACCTTGCGTAAAAATACCTACAGCACCAGCACCCTGACGAATATCTCGACGTTTTGTATATTGCTCCATAATCGGTCCAAGTTCTCCACCAGTTCGTATTTCCTGGGCAATTTCTTTTGGCAGTATAATTTGTGCGCCAGCCGCTGTAATCATTGTTCCGTCTGACACAGTTAATGCACCCCAGTTACAAACATACATTTCATCATCGATTTCAGTTACGCCACCTTCTAAACCAAATGATAATTCTGCATCCGTTAAAATCAAGGCGTTTTTAGCACGATTCATTGCTCCTAATCTCGTTTCTTCATTACTTATTGGTTGATCTGATACTTCAGAAGCAGCTTTGACATGAGTAAAGAGTGAGTCCTCAAAGTATTTTCGAACAATTACTTCAACTGCTTCTGTTTTGGCTTTATTAGTTGTGCCAATTGCTATCTTCATTTAATCCCCACTTTCTTTCCATAGAAAAAGATGCCTCTAAAAGGCATCTTCCTAGCTTCTTATACATTAGCGTGAATTGTCTCTAATGTCGAACGATCTGCTTTTTTCACTAATTCAACAATTAATGCTTTGGCAGCTGCATAATCATCAATGTGAATAATTGACGCTGATGTATGAATATAACGTGAGCATACACCAATAACTGCACTTGGAACGCCATCGTTTGCCGTATGCACTCGACCAGCATCTGTTCCTCCTTGGGAGACAAAGTACTGATAAGGGATATGATTGGATTCGGCTGTATCTAAAATAAATTCACGCATACCACGATGTGTTACCATTGTACGATCTAAAATACGAAGTAAAGTACCTTTGCCAAGCTGTCCAAATTGACTTTTTTCACCTGACATATCATTAGCAGGAGAAGCATCTAGTGCAAAGAATAAATCAGGCTTAATCATGTTTGCTGATACTTGTGCACCGCGCAAGCCAACTTCCTCCATTACGTTTGCACCTGAGTATAAATGTGAACCTAATTTTTCATGCTGTACTTCTTTCATTAATTCAATCGCTAGACCACAGCCATAGCGGTTATCCCAAGCTTTAGCCATAATTTTCTTCGGATTTGCCATTGGTGTGAATGGACAAATCGGTATAATGGATTGTCCAGGACGAACACCCATAGACATAGCATCTTCTTTATTATCAGCACCGACATCGATAAGCATATTTTTTATATCCATTGGCTTCGCTCGTTCTGCATCCGTTAATAAATGTGGTGGGATGGATGAAACGACACCAGGAATTGCCCCATTTTTCGTATATACTTCTACTCGCTGTGCAAGCATAACCTGGTTCCACCAGCCGCCTAATGTTTGAAAACGGATCATTCCATTATCTGTGATAGAAGTAACCATAAATGCTACCTCATCCATATGACCAGCAACTAATATTTTCGGTGCATCCGTAACATCACTGTGCTTAACACCAAAAATACCCCCTAAATTATCTTGAACGATTTCATCCGAGTACTTTTCTAATTCAGAACGCATGAACGCACGTACTGCGTGTTCATTACCCGGAGCGCCTGGTAATTCTGTTAATGTTTTAAATAATTGTAATGTTTCCTCATTCATGATGACTCTCTCCCCACGAAGTAGAATTTTCTTCCTTGCCTATTGTAACACAATTATTTCCGAATTCGAAATATTGATACATTTCCTAAATCCGCTTAATTGTGAACGTGCATTCACTCTATAGGCTATGCTAAAATAAAGGTATAGAAAAAGGAGGAAAAAAGTATGAAATTACGTGATTTTTTAATTGGTGTCGCAACTGGCTTAGCTGCCGCAGTCATTATTAAAGAAGCTAGTGAAAAAGTTTCTCCGTTCGTACCTGCAGGACAAGTACTTGAAAACATAAAAAAAGAATTTAAAAAGGATTCACCGATTGATGGTTCTTGGATTTTCATGAAAACTGAAGATTTCACAAATGGTATTATTACCATCCCAGTATATCGTGGGGGGATCTCGCGTATGCATGAAGGTGAGATGCAGACATTCGAATTTGCTGCTGATGCACGCTCTGGTGTTGTCGTGGAACTAACAGAAGTTTAATTATGTATATACGAGAGAAGCCATCTCATAAATTGGAGATGGCTTCTTATAATGTTGAAAAACAAAACATTTTTGCGAAAGGTGAAAAGAGATTTCCACTGCGCTGGCGGAACGGAAATCACCCCCTCACCTTGCTAAAAGGGCTTTGCTGCTTCTCATCATATCTAATTCAATAACATAAGAAGCCATCTCATAAAATGAAGATGGCTTCTCTATGTTATTCGGATAAACCTTTATTATTAAAGTACTTTTTATACTTTCGGTAATAATTTAAATTATTAAGTGTTAGTTTCACCCAACGCTTCGCATTCATATCCTCGTTAAAGTAAAGAGAATTTGTGTATTTACCCTCACTAATTAATTTTTTTGCTTCTAGTTTGAGCTTTTCATTCGATGCATATTTGAATAATACACCTTTAGGAATAATCATCCATAAATGCTTGTCCTGCACATATGTGACTTCTTGCTCGATATTTAACATATGGTCATCCGCAACATACTTCATTAAATTATGCCCACTTGCTGTTACATAATAGCTAGAACGCCCATTACGTAAATTGATTTCAAAAAGTTTATATTGCTTGTCTCGAATATCATATTTCATATCAAAATTCGCAAAACCTGTATAGCCAATGTCCTCTAGGAAGAAACGTACTTGATCCATTAATTCTTTATCATAGGTTGTCACGATGGCTGCATAACTTCCGATTCCTTCAGGAGAATGTTCTTCTAGAATAGGGTTACCTAGACACATCAGCTTCACTTTTCCATCCTTCCCTACATAGGCATTTAATACACGCATATAGGAATCGTCCCCAGGAATAAATTCTTGAATAATCATTGTATCCTGATAAGTAGAGCTATAAATAGCTTTTAATATAGCCGTTTTTTCCGCGTCATCATGTGCAACAAATACTTTTTTCTTCCCAGGGAATTTACAAGCCCAATATTCTACAGAGTTTGAAGCCTTTAAAATAATAGGGTAAGCAAATGGTGGTGTAAAGTTTTCATAGTTGTCAGCTGTCACCGTTGTTGTACCTGGATATTTAAAATTATATTGATCACACATTTTATAGAAATTTTCTTTCAATAAAATTTCATCCATCAACGATTCATCGATATAAGGTACGGTAAAATGCTCTTGTAATGCTGGCTTATTTTTGATGATCAGCTTGGCATAATCGTCCCCACATGCTAAAAGTAATAGTTTTTTATCAGCATATTTTTTTGCAACTTCTGCAAGGGCAGGTGCAAAAACATCTTGTTCATTTAAACGGTCTATTTCTTGAAAGTGTAGGATATGGCTATCTTGTGTTGCTGTTAAATGAGAACGTCCTAAGACAAGTGGTTTAATACCATATGCTTCATAAAACGCACGTGCCATACCATATGCATTCATATCTGATCCAAGTAAAACGGGTAAAAATGGTTGTTCAGTTGCCATGTTTATTTCAACTCTCTTTTGTATTTTAGTATCGTGTTAAGTGTATCATATTTTCTATCCTGTTCACGAACAAAAACGCGAGGTATTGACATTTTATATGCCAAATACCTCGCCTTTGCTTGCTCGATTAAAATGTAATAACAGCTTGTCTACTACGCTCTAGTTTATCCACAATCTCTTTGCCTGACTCATCCCATCGAATCATACGGTAATAAGCATCGTGATAGAAAATAAAGCCATAGTTATTTGCAAGGGCTTCCTTCATCAGTCGCTCTTTTGCAAATACACTTGTCATTGGATAATCGTCATAGGCTAATACCCATAATGGATTTTGATGAGCATGAGTCGGCATAATATCTGCCATATGCAATAACACTTCATCATTTTGTGTTAGCTTGATGACAGCATGTCCCTCACTATGACCACCAGTATGAAGCATTTCGATTCCAGGTACTACTTCCAATGACTCTTCGTAGGTTTCAACTAAATGCTGAACTGGCTCCCAATTTTCTTTCCAATACGTATTTTTAGAACGGATATTGGGGTTACGCATTTCATCCCATTCAATTTTCGTTACAAAAATCTTGGCATTTGGGAAAGTTGGTACAAGTACATCCCCTTCCCACTGCGTTAACCCCCCAGCGTGATCAAAATGTAAATGCGTCATTAACACTGCATCAATATCTGCTGTCGTTAATCCTAGCTCTTGTAAGCTATCAGCTAACGAAGATTCTTCTGTTACTCCAAAGTTTCGTAGCTGCTTTTCATTTAATTTGTTAAAGCCAACACCCGTATCAATAAGGTAGTTCTTGCCCCCAAATTGAATAAGAATAGGTTCTGTTGGTAATTCAATTTGGTTTTTTTCATTGACTGGATATTTGCGGGACCAAAGAGGCTTTGGTACAACACCAAACATCGCACCACCATCTAGGCACGTAACACCCCCGTTTAGCCATGATAATGACATATTGTGAAACTGTAACTGATCCATCCATATTCCCCCTACAATTTAGTGATAAATTGCGATTCTAAGCGATAAATCGGCTGCCCCTTCGCAGAAAACTTCTCTTCATATTCTGTCATCACATTATCCTCTGGCATATTTGCATGCAGGTCGAGAGATACATACTTTAATAACATCCCATATTCAGACATACTGATTAAAGAATACTCGAAAAGACCTCGGTTATCCGTTTTAAAATGGACTTCCCCATTATCCACTAAAATCGACTCATATAATTTCAAAAAATCCCCGTGCGTTAAACGTCTTTTTGCATGTCGTGTTTTTGGCCAAGGATCTGAGAAATTCAGGTATACACGTGATACATCATTTTTGTCAAAGAATTTATATAAATCTGCGCCATTTACTTTTAGTAAACGTAAATTCGCTGGAGATTTTGCCTCTAACACTTTTTCTAGTGCACAAACAATCACACTATCGTAAAGTTCAATGCCAATATAATTGATTGTTGGATTTTGCAAAGCCATACCGGTTACAAATTGTCCTTTTCCAGACCCTACTTCAATATGAATAGGGTTGTCATTGCCGAAAACAGCCTGCCAATTTCCTTTAAAGTCTTCAGGATTTGGAATAATCACCTCTGGGTGATCTGTAATCATTTCCTCTGCCCAAGGCTTATTTCTTAATCTCAATGTTGTTCCTCATTTCTTTCTTGTGAAATTATTGATTTTTTTATAGTATAACGTATTCCCCTATAATTCGCATGATATTATTGCACAATGATATTTTAGGAATATTTAGCAATCACTTGCCATGCATTTTGCTGCACTGTGCAATGGATAGGTGTCCCTTGATCAACAACGCCGATATAATTACCATCTGTATGACCATCAACTTGATGTGTGCCTACGCTCATTTCAAAGTATTGTCCCTGTAAAAAAGTAATCTCCTTAAATTTTGTATGCTTTTCAAAAAAAACAGTGACAAAAATAAGTAATAATTTGATCCGCGATATACCATGTACAATCGTTATATCAACTTGACCATCATCCGCTTTTGCAGCTGGTGATATTTTCATACCTCCCCCAAAATAAGGCTGATTACTCATAGCGACAAACCATGCCTGTTTGAACTGCCACTCTTGTTCACCTGAACGTATCGTTACATCAAAACGCTCAAAGCGAAATAACCCTCTCATAACAGCGACAGCATAGGAGAGCTTTCCTAGTCCTATTTTATTGAGATAAAATTTTAGACGAGATGCATTAATTGATTTTGTCACATAGGCATCAAAGCCTATGCCCGCATTATTGACGAAAATTTCATTCCATCTATCGCCGAGCTGAATGACCCCTGCATCCATCTTTTCATTGGCCATAGTGGTTCTGGCATAATCCTCTATTTGCCTAGCATGATGAAAGGTTGGGAAAAAACGAGCAAAATCATTACCAGAGCCGGCTCGAACGACACCTATGATGACGAACTTATTATGTACTACACCGCTAACTACCTCATGGATAGTGCCATCACCACCAACAACGACAATTAACATGTGTTCTTGCTGTTGTTGTGCCCATCGTTTGGCTATTTCCTGTCCATGTCCTTCATATTCTGTAAAAGCCACTTGATAGGAGATCGTTAGTTGCTGTTGAAGCTGAAGCCAAACCTTCTTCCCTTTCCCATTTCCTGCTGCCTCATTGACAATAAATAGAACCTGCATCTATCAATCCTCTGTTGGTTGTGGTGCTTGTTGCCAAATGTCTCGATTAAAGGAGGTTGTTTGGACCGTATTTAAAATGGTTTGCGCAGCCCGTATTTGCATATGTTTCATAGGAGAGGAAACTTTTTTCAACTGCTCTATCCATTCGTGGTAATTTCGACGATCAACAAAGCGAACCCCAAATGGTGAACCAGGATAATCAAAATAACCATTCCGAGTTAGCACAACTTTACGGATTGGCATATCAATATTCTCTTGTTTAAATAATTGCGACAGCACCGATTCCATCCGCCCTAAATTAATTGTCGGGTTCAATACTTTAGCATCTCTTGTTCCAACCTTCTTCATCCAAAAGCGATCACTACTACCTACATAAACAGCTTGGTTTTCTGCTTCTAACACCTTAATGCAAATACATTCTGTCGGTGACATGAGCACGACATCAAGCTCAATTGGTGCTTTTCTTATTTGTAGAATCGGATAATAAAACAACAAATAGTTATCAGGTAACGTTTGCAATAACGTACGTAATAAAGAGTCACGCATGAACCGAGGATCCACATATGATTTTTCACGTAAAGTTGAACTCGCCCATTTCATTTGAAAATGAAAAAATTGATCGATAAACATTCGTTTCAGCTCATGGATGGATTGTGGTGCAAACACAATATTAGGTTCAAATGTGAGCGTTGTTTCTTCTTCTGGGATGGAATCTTCATCACTGACAAGCTCATTGGATATTTCTATTTCTTCAACATCCTCTGTAGCTTCCTTTTGGCGACTAGTAAACATTTTTTTCAAGAAAGCAAAACGTTCCTTTTCCTCAAAGGCTTCCGACTCGGCCTCATTATCAACATGTTTCCATTCACTAATGTCCTCTCCCAATTCCCACTGACGCTTAATACGCTCCCACTGGCTTTTCTTCAAACGCACAAATTGAGTTGGGTATCTCGCTAAATCAATTTGATAGCGTGAAATATAATCTTGTATTTTTACTAATTGTGCCAATGTGTTATCACTCCTATCTTACGAGCATGCATAATTATATATATGTAAAACTTGTTATCCTTTCTATTTTACATGACACGTCATAAGATTACATCCATTTTTATCCCTATAAATGTTGTCATAATGCAACTGTTCGATAAGAGTTTATGAGAATAGTAGTAGAATCCCTGTTATAAATCTTAAGAATATGTATGATTGATTTTAGCTTTACGACATATAGAAAAATAGATCGATTATGTATCCTTTATGTTATCTGTAAATACAGGAACCCAACAAACAATTTTCAATTGCCTGTTGGGTTCTTGATTTCTTCTATTTCCTTATATACCTAAACCAAATGAGAATAAGATTACAGCTAATATAACCCCTATTGCCGGCACTATTACTGTCAATGCTCCAAATGCAGGGTACGCATCTTTATGTGTTTCTCCACAGATTGATCGAATGGTCGTTACAACATATCCACCTTGTGGAAGTGAATCAAGTGAGCCTGAAGCAATGGCAACAGTTCGATGTAATGCTTCAGGATTGACACCTAAATCCAAATAATGCGGAGCTAATAATGGTAATGCAATGGCTTGTCCACCAGAAGAAGAACCCGTTAAACCAGCAATTACTGCTACAGCAAGTGCACCACCTACTAATGGGCTTCCTGGAATATCAGTCATAAATGCCACAGCAGATTCAAAAGCAGGCGTTACTTTTACAACACCACCAAAGCCAACCAC
Source organism: Lysinibacillus sp. 1 U-2021 (assembly GCF_029916965.1). Classification (NCBI taxonomy): domain Bacteria; kingdom Bacillati; phylum Bacillota; class Bacilli; order Caryophanales; family Bacillaceae; genus Lysinibacillus; species Lysinibacillus sp. 1 U-2021. The sequence continues at coordinate 875,108 of NZ_CP123966.1, read as the reverse complement.
TGCAGCTGTATTAGCAATAGCTATAATCGCTCCCATTGCCCCTTCTCCAACTGCGCCGCCAAAATTTTGGAAGTATTTTCTGTTGATGAGATAGCTAGCTAATATACCGCCTGTTAACGCGATGATTAATGCTGACGTTCCTAATGAATTATGGAATGTAAAAGAAATAATCAATACTACTAATAGCGGCACTACACTTAAAATCGGGTTTGGTAAATCTGTTCGTGATGATGTAAATACATCCGTCTCTCTACTAACAAATCGTTCTCCATTCGCTAATGCTTTGTTGATCATCTTTTTTAGCCACCAATAACCAAACACAAGCATAAATATTGCAACGATAAAGCTAACTTCCCACCCTGCATATGGTGAGGTACCTAAAAATTCAATTGGAATCCAGTTTTGAATTTCAGGAGAACCCGCAGAAGTCATTGTAAACGTTGTTGAACCAAAGCCAAGGGCCGCGGGAATAAAACGTCTTGGTAAATTTGCCTGTTTAAATAGGCTAAGTGCCATTGGATAAACAGAGAAGGCTACAACAAACAAGCTTACGCCACCATAAGTTAAAACCGCACATGCAACCACAATAGCTAAAGCAGCTTGCTTCATTCCAATTTTATTGACAATCCATTGTGAAACACTATCTGCAGCTCCGCTATCCTCCATTACCTTACCGAATATAGCTCCAGTTAAGAACATTAAATACCAGGATGCAATAAAGCCTGTGAAGCCTGACATGTAATTTGTTAAAAAGTTTGCAGCATCTTTTTCTGCAAGCTGTGGGAAAAGCGGAAGTCCATTTAGTAATCCTACAAGCAACGCTGTTAAAGGTGCAGCAATGAGTAGGTTCATCCCCCTCATTGTTAAATATATTAATAATGCTAATCCGCCAAATAACCCAATCATACCTAACATAATCTTTCCCCCAATTCCCCATTTGTGCTTATATGATCTTCACTTACTTTCCGTCAGATTAATTATTCTTTTTGCCGTATCTTCTTACACGTAGAAGGGCTTGCTCTGCATGACCTGCAAAGTTTTCTAGTTGACAAAGGCGTGCAGCATATTCCCCAATGTAAGCACTTGCCTCTGGTGTTACCTTTTGATAAGTTACAGTCTTAATGAACTTACCAACCCATAATCCACCTGTATAACGAGCAGCACCCTTAGTTGGTAACGTATGATTTGTGCCAATGACCTTGTCACCATAAGCAACATTTGTCTCTGGGCCTAAGAATAAGCAACCATAGTTTGTCATATTGTCCAGGAAGTAATTTGGATCTTCCGTTAAAATTTCTACATGTTCAAAGGCAAGTCGATCTGCTTCGATTCTAGCTTCCTCGATAGAATCCACTAGCAGTATTTGGCCATAATCTTCCCAAGAAACGCGTGCAACATCTGCTGTTGGTAACGTTTGCAATTGACGTTCAATTTCTTTAACAGTTTCTTCTGCAAGTTTTTCAGATGTTGTAATAAGGGCACCAGGTGAAGTTGGTCCATGCTCGCCTTGTCCAAGAAGGTCTGTAGCGATCATTTCAGCATCTGCTGTATGGTCAGCAACCACTAAAGTTTCCGTTGGACCTGCAAACAAGTCAATTCCTACACGACCATATAATTGTCTTTTTGCTTCAGCAACGAAAGCATTCCCTGGTCCAACAATCATGTCTACAGATTCGATTGTTTCTGTACCTATTGCCATTGCTGCCATTGCTTGAATTCCGCCTAAAAGATAAATTTCATCAGCACCTGCTAATGACATTGCCGCAATTGTGGCATGTGGAATCTCCCCGTTAATAGGAGGTGTACATGCAATAACTCGTTTTACACCTGCTACTTTAGCTGTTAATACACTCATATGTGCCGATGCCACCATTGGATAGCGTCCACCTGGTATGTAACATCCAACACTGTTTACTGGAATATTCTTGTGACCTAAAATTACACCAGGAATATTTTCTACTTCCACATCGTGTAACGAAGCTAGTTGCGCCTCTGCAAATTCACGGATATTTTTTTGAGCAAATTTAATATCCTCAATCACATCATTAGGGACTTTAGATACAATGTCATTAATTTGTTCTTGCGTTAAGCGGAACGATTCTGGAGACCATTTATCGAATTTTTCCGATAGTTCACGTACCGCTTGATCTCCTCGTGCCTCTATATCCTTAATAGCTTCCGAAACAATGATAGAAACTTTTGAATCGTTTGCATTTACTTCTTCTTTTGACTTTCCAAATTTTAATACTTTAACCATAATTATTTCCCCTTTATGTTCATTTTTTATTTCTGCATACGTATGCAAAAATTATATAAGTAAGATTATTCTAAATATAAAAGGTTGTCAATAAAAAATTAATTTCGTTATTTTTATTATTTATTTCAAAACAACTTATGAAAAAAATGAAAGCATCATACTATTATTCTCATAAGATGCCATACAAATTACTGTATGTATCCTATTTTGATATAGCATGATGCTTATTTAATAATCATAATTTAATTTTGCACTATGTTGTTTTTCGTAAAATAAGTGAACCGTCAATTTCTAGATTTTTTGCTTCACCGGAGTATTCCTCAATTTCACTAAGCAAGTATTTGACAGTCTCTTCAACCATCTCTGTAATTGGTTGTTCCCATGTTGTGAGATTATATGTTGGCCAAGCTGCCATCTCAATATTATCAAAACCGATCACTTTCGTCTCATCTGGAATAGCAATTGCGTGCTCCTTTAATGCATCCACTACACCTAACGCCATGATATCATTTGCCACAAAAAACGCATGTGGTAATTGTTTTTTTTCTATAATTTGCTGGGTGGTATTGTACCCACCTTCATAAGTGTAGTCAGCATTATATTTTTTATAATTTACTTTATTCCCCTGCAAAATAGCACTAAATCCCGTTTCTCGTTCTCTACTTGTAGATGTATTTTCATTCCCTGAAATATAGATCATCTTGGTACAACCAATACTTAAAAGATATTCAGCAATTTGCTTACTTGCTTCATGATTGTTACAACATACGGAATAAAATTTATTATTATCTATTTTTCGATTAAACAGTACTAATGGTATACGATAATTAATAAAATCTTCTGTAACTGACAAAGAAAGTGATGCATCCGTAATAACTACACCAGCCACATTATAATTCAATAATGTCTCGATATCTTCCTTTTGGATTTCATCATTATTGGTATAAACGAATAGTACACTGTAACCATGTTTTTTAAAAGAAGTGGTAAATTGCTTTAATACTTGTGGGTAGAATGGGTTTTGAACGCCCTTCATTACCAATCCAATTATTTTTGTTTGGTTAGTAATCAAACTTCGTGCAAATTCATTCGGGCGATAGCCCAGCTCCTTAGCTGCAGCTAAAACCTTTTCTCTTGTTTTCGCAGATACCGACGCACCTTCAAAATAAACTCTTGATACTGAAGATTGTGAAACACCAGCCAATTTTGCTACATCCTTGGCAGTAATTCCTTGTTTCATGATGTACATAACCTCTTTCGATCCATATTTCATCTCAACAAATTTGTTGTATGAACTGAAAACTTCTTTTTCTCTATAAAAAAACTACCTTAGAACTTGTCTGAAAGCAAGTCCTAGGTAGTCTTTTAGTTCGTTTACTTAGGCATCCACAGAAAGTGGTAATTTCGCCTCAAAAGCTTGTTGTAATTGACGCGTCCATCCACCTGGAACACCTGCACCAATTTGGTTTCCATCAACATCAATAACAGGCGTCACCTCAGAAGATACAGACGATACAATGATTTCATCCATCGTTAATAAATCAGCTTTTGTCATTGGCTCTTCCACAACAGGTAACTTTATTTCCTCTGCACATTTTAAAATGACCTGACGAGTAATACCGTTTAAAATGAAGTTATTTGCTGGGTGTGTATAAAGCTTACCGTCTTTAATCCCATAAACATTTGCTGATGAACATTCTGTTACGATATCCCCGCGATGTAAAATTGCTTCGTAGCAGCCCTTTTCAGCTGCCTCTTGTTTTGCTAATACTGCACCAAGTAAATTTAACGATTTGATATCACAGCGCAACCAACGAATATCCTCTACAAACGTAGCCTTAACCCCTTTTTCAAAGTTTTCATATGCACGTTCACCAGCTTTCACATTACCCGTTAATACAGCTGGAACACTTGCATCTGGGAAAACGTGATTACGTGAATTGGCACCACGTGTAATTTGGAAATAAACATGCCCTGTATCAAGATTATTTTTTTCAATCAGCTCATGTAATAATTTGTGTAAAACGTCTTTTGTATAAGGAATAACAAGACGAATTTTTTCGGCGCTTGCATAGAAACGATCAATATGCTCTTGTGCTGTAAACATATTTCCGTTATAAACTTTGATTACTTCATAAATACCGTCACCAAATTGATAGCCTCTATCTTCTGGTGATACTACAATGGATCCTTCTTCAACAATTTGATCATTCCATAATGAATATGCCATGCTTTGTTCATCCTTTTCGTCTTTGAGTTATTTTTTTCCTGCAAGTTCAACAATTGCTTCAGCATAAATTGCCGCTGCTTTTACAAGGTTTTCAACGACAACAAACTCATCCGCTCGATGCGCTACATCTGGCTCCCCTGGGAAGAGCATGCCAAATGCCACGCCTTTTTTCATCACACGTGCATACGTCCCACCACCAGTTGATAATAAAGGTGTTTCTGTATCTCCTGTTTGACGTCTATAGATAGCTGCTAATGTCTGGATGAATGGATCATCTTCGCTGACATAATGTGGCTTGGAGTCGTCTTGTATGTCTAGAGAAAACCCTTTTTCTACCGTTAAGCGTTGTGCTGCTGTTATTTTTTCATCGAATGGATAGGAAACTGAATAGCGCATACTAATTACTAAACTGCCGCCTTTATGGACATTATAGCTTACGATCCCTGGATTTAATGTTGTTTGTCCTGACATTGTATCCTCAAACTGCAGATCGAGCTGACTACCATAATGATCCTGATAAAAAACATCTGCAATAAAGTCGACAAATTGTTTACTTGCTTCTGTCGTCAACTCTTGTTGTAAAAATGCTGCAAGATAAACAGCTGCATTGATACCTTTATCTGGTTCCATTGCATGGGCTGCTTTACCTTTGATAGTTATTATATAGCGAGAGTCCTCCATTAATAAAGAGCCTTCTAGCTGATTTTTACTTAAAAATGTTTGAAAATTCTGTTCGAATGATACTGTTACGTGCTGAATCGTCGCTTTTGCAAAATCAGGTACCATATTTGGGCGCTTTCCTGCATTAAATAGTAGTAGTTGTTCTTTCGTTGCATCACCCACTTTATTTTGAGAGAACACAAGCTCTGCAATGCCCTTTTCTGCATTGATGAGCGGGAAATCCGCATCTGGTGCAAAACCAATTGTCGGCATTTCCTCCTGTTTAAAATAGTGGTCGACACAGCGGAATCCTGTTTCTTCGTCTGTACCAATAATCATTCGTACTCTTTTTTCTAACGGAATACCTGCATCTTTCACAAGCTTCATGGCCATCCATGCCGCAATCGTAGGCCCTTTATCGTCAATCGCACCACGTGCAAATAATTTACCATCAGCTACTGTGCCGCTGAAAGGAGGGTAAGTCCAATCTGCTTCTTCTCCAATTGGGACAACATCAACATGACATAAAATACCAAGTAAATCTTCACCAGTTCCCATTTCAATATGTCCAGCATAATTATTAACATTTTTCGTGAGCAGGCCTTCATTTTGACCTTTTGCTAGTAACCATTCAAGCGCTTGAAGTGGACCATCTCCAAAAGGTACTTCAGTAGTTATTGTATCCTCATCGAGCACACTATTTATTTGCACAAGCTCCTGTAACTCTTGTATTAATTCGTCTTGCCTTTCTTTTGCAGCTTGTAACCAATCCATACCATGTACCTCCTTCAAAGTATTAACATTATTCTACACCTTACAACATATATGACAATCAGCTTTCTGACAACTATTTTCAGTAACTTCTACTGTCACTACCATATATAGCACGTTTTTCACGTATTCCCACAAAATACAGTATAAATTTTATATATTAATTGTAAATTTCTCTTGCATTCACTAGAAAATTAAGTAGTTTTTCTATATAATAAAGTTATCAGAATAATTGTTCTGACTATAAAATTAGAAAAGGGGATGTCTAAGGCAGCTACTTATTAGCCTAAGTGCACTCCGCACATATTGTCGTCCGCTAGTCTTTGCCAAGAGAATTAAGATGAAGGAGTGGTTCATTTAATGAAACCAACTACTGATCGAATGCTTAATCGTATTAAAGACGTGTACATGTTTATTTTAGACAAAGGAACCGTGTCTACACAGGATTTAGTCGAAGAGTTTAGTATCACTCCTCGCACCGTTCAAAGAGATTTGAACGTGTTAGCCTTTAACGATTTGGTGACGAGTCCAAGTCGAGGCAGATGGACAACGACGAAGAAAAAAGTAAAATTAACGTCTTAGTTTTACGTTTTGTACGTAAAGCATTATGTATGGAAAAAGAATGACCTTTCGTCGGGGTCATTCTTTTTTGTCGTTAGAAGATTATTAGATTTTTCACCCAGTTTGCTGACTGACTTTTCCAGCTTGCTTTCTGTGTAAAGTCATTATTATCATCACTTTTTCAATCTTCGATCTATGTAAAGCGATGATTTTTATCTCACTTCTATTCATCTATATAAAGCAATTATTTATATTGCTCCTTTACCCTTCAATCTGCGCTTCACATCTTAGCATAGCAACATAAATCCACGCGCCATTATCTGCTCTGTGCTCTTTCAAGATTATTTTAACTATTTACAGTTGCTTAACAATCCGTTAAACTCGAAACATTCTAAATGTTGAGAGGAGGATTTTATATGACTTTGTCAAAGCTGTTTCATCCATTAGTTTGGATTATTTTAGGTGGAACAATTTTCACACGTATTGCAAGCTTTATGGCAATGCCTTTTTTAGCTATTTATTTACATAATGAAATTCAAGCCTCTCCCTTACAAATTGGATTGACCATTGGTATCGCGCCGCTCATTTCCACAGTAGGTGGATTTTTCGGGGGTTATTTAACAGATCGCTTTGGTAGAAAAAGCGTTATTCTATTAACAATTATCGTTTGGAGTCTTGTGTTCTTTGGCTTCGCAACGGTTCATGCTGTTTGGCTTTTTATTCTATTCAATGCTTTGAATGGTCTTTGTCGATCATTTTTTGAACCTTCCACACAGGCATTGATGATTGACTTTACACCTGCCGATAAGCGAAAAAGACTATTTTCCTTACGTTATACGGCCATTAATATTGCGGCGGTTATTGGTCCTATTATTGGCGTGTATATCTCACAGCTCTCCAGTCCCAGTATCCCTTTTATGCTGACAGGGATGATGTATATTATTTACGCAGTCTTTTTATTTTTTGTCTTAAATCGCTATCAAATGCAGCAACCCAAAGCGGTTACACAAACAAAAATACTCAGTACATTCACAATTCTTTTGACAAATCGTGTGCTACTTAGCTTCATATTGGGAGCCATTTTAATCAATATTGGTTACTCGCAATTTGACTCAACGCTACCACAAATTATCGAATTAAAGATTGATGAAGGCGCAAAACTTTATTCGTTATTAATCTCTCTTAATGCAGCAGTGGTGTTATTACTACAATTACCTATTAGTATAGTATCAGAGCGTTTTTCATCTACAGCAACATTATTAGTAGGTGTACTGTTCTTTGCTATTGGATTATGTATGTTTGGATTCTCCAATAATTATACACTCTATATCATTGCCATGATTATTTTTACCATAGGTGAAATCTTTGCCTTCCCTACAATGAATGTCATGATTGATGAAATTGCGCCAGATACTCAAAAGGCAACCTATTTAGGTGCTGCACAATTTAAAAATTTAGGTGGCTTTATTGGCCCAATAATAGGCGGTTTGCTCTTGACGCATTATATGAACGCTATGTTTCCAGTCATCGCTGTTCTTGTTTTATGTAGTTGTATCTTTTATAGAACAAAAATAGCTGCTCATTAATAAACGCCCCATTGCTATCAAAATAGCTAATTATGCTATCGATAGAATGGGGCGTTTTTTAACTATTATAACCCTCGTCAGCAGCGACCTCTGCAAAACTAGAATATTGATCCTTACCAGCATTTTTGGATTGATAAAGCGCTTTATCGGCCCGTTCAAATAAGCTCATTTCTGTATCCTCAGCATGGTTATAAATGGCTCCGCCCATACTCACAGACAACACAGACCATTTCTCGCTAGCATGGCCATCATATCTAACTGACCTTATTTGAGTCAAAATGGCCTCTGCCATGTGTTGCATCTGTTCCTCTGTTGTATCGTATAAAACAATGGCAAATTCATCCCCACCGAAGCGTACGACAAAGCCACTTTGTTTCACAACATGCTTTAAAATCTTTGCTGTTTGAATGAGGATATGATCTCCTTCTACATGACCAAATTGATCGTTTACTTGTTTAAAGTTATCTAAATCAATTAACAATAAACCTGGCACATTCAATTTTCTTTTTCTTAATAAATTATCAATTTTCCTAATATATGTAGCACGGTTATAGACACCAGTTAACGGATCGAAGGTAGCTAGGTGTATTGTTTTAGATAAAATTTTATTAATAACTAACAGCATAATAAAGGATGTTAGTAGGGCGATAAACAGTAGAATCCAAAATTGTTTCGTATTTTTTTGGAGAGCTTCCATTTTAGTGAAATTGATAAATTTCACATAGACAATTCTTTTGGATGACTCCCCTCTGACTGTCTCTGCTTCATAGGGCAGAAAACGATGTGTTTCTATATAACCATTGTCTAATGCCTTTTCATACTCAACTGGCTCCATTGTTTTCTTTGCTAGCTCGAAGTATTCTTGAAATTTCTTAGATTGCTCCTGTACAGTGATTTTCTTTGATCTCGAATCATTAAAGAAAACGCCACCTGCATTAATGGCTTGCACATCCACTAAATCAATATACTTACCAATTAAGTACTGTGCAGTTTTCTCAAAATTAAAGGTTTGGAAGACAGGATCATTTAGTAGGTCTATACCTAACTCAAACAAATATTTCTTATCATGTGTTGCTAGATAGCCAAATTTTCGATATTCGCCTGTTGATGTTGAAATATCAATTCCATCTGTAAAAAATTCGCCGCTAGCGCGCCTTTCATCCAATAAAGTAGAAAAACGTTGACAGCAAAGCGAGAAATCCAAGCCAATATCTTTGGCAAAAGTCGTGTAAACCACTGTATTGGATTGATCCACTATGTAAATATCCATGCCATGCTTCTTTTTCATTTGCTGCAAATCCCAAGTAGCTACATTAGGGTTTTCATGGTAATAGTTTTTTAACTGTCTAAGCTCCTGTTCCATTTTGTCTGACATATTATTATCAAAATAAAAATGGGCGTTATCAACAGTTTGCATATCTGTCAAAATATGATTTTCAATTAATATTTTATTCATGCTCACTTGTTTCTCTATCTCTGTTACCAGTATTTGCCGGTTCACATATGAAATAACAGCAACAAGTATGACTGCAAATGCTATTAAAGATAGTAATAATTTAATACGCAGGTTCTTCATTTAATTGTCCTCTACTTATTTATACCATCGTCTTTTGGGGAACATTTCAAATATGATACATTCTATGACTATATCACAATAACTCATTTCATATTATACAGTTACAGTCATATTACTGTATATTAAAATCCCCGATGCTATGTGAGACATCGGGGAATAATATGTTTAATGATTGTTTTGTAAACCGTTTAGCTCTTCAGTAGTGAGTTCACGATATTCACCTAACGCTAGATTTTCATCTAATATCAGGCTTCCCATAGAAATACGCTTTAAATATGTTACACGTTTTCCTACAGCCTCAAACATTCGCTTTACCTGATGAAATTTGCCTTCTTGAATCGTTAGCTCTATTTCAGATTGCTGTGCAGACTTTAAGATCACAAGCTTTCCAGGCTTTGTAACATAGCCATCATCTAGCTCAACACCATTTGCAAATTTCTCGGCATCTTCTTCTGTCACAACGCCTTCAATCTGTGCGTAATAAACTTTCGGCACATGCTTTTTGGGAGACAATAAATTATGAGCTAATTGACCATCGTTTGTTAATAAGAGCAACCCTTCTGTGTCTTTATCTAATCGACCCACAGGAAACGGTTGAAAATGCTGATGTAATGGCTCTAATAAATCAATGACTGTTTCATCTCTTAAATCTTCAGTGGCAGAAATAACACCAGGTGGTTTATTCATTATAAAATAAACAAATTCTGTATAAACAACGCGCTCTCCAAACACTGATACAATTTGCTTTTCTGGATCTACGTGTAAAGCTGCGTCCTTGACATAAGCACCGTCTACTGTGACTGCTTTTTGCTTTAATAGCTGCTTCACTTCCTTACGAGAGCCGTACCCCATATTTGCTAGTAATTTATCTAAACGCATCGTTCCACTCCTATTTCAATCCCAGTTTACTCATAATACGGGTTAATCGTTCACCTAATAGCTTTTGGGCTAAACCTAGGCGTAATGATAAAAAGCCATAAACAGCCGCACCAACACCCGCACAAATAATTGAGAATAATAAAGCTGAGAATTTACTATCAACTGGTCCCATTAGTAATTCCAATAATTTATGCACAATCAGCACGCTAATGGCCATCGCCATTGTCAATAAAGCAATTAGCATGACACGACGCACAACCATTTCTGATCGATAATTCAATGTTTTTCGTAACACAAGCATATTAATGATAATCGAAACACTATAGCCAATAGCTGTAGCTACTATAGCACCATCTGCCTCTAACCAGCGAATTAAAGGAATATTTAATGCTAGTTTTACGAAAATTCCAGATAATAAGCTGAAAACAATCCACTTTTGAAAATCAATGCCTTGAAGTAAGGCTGCTGTGACTTGGAATAACGCAAATAAAATCGCAACAGGTGCATAATGCGCTAAAATGGTTGCCCCCATTTCGCTTTCTGAATAAAGCATAAAATAAATTTCATTGGCTAATAGAGAAATACCAACCACAGCTGGCAATGTAATAAAGATTAAAATTTGATAGGTTTTATCCATTGCATGGCGGAGGGCTAAATACTCCCCCTGTGTAAAATACTTTGTAATTGTTGGTACAAGCGCCATCGAAAATCCAGTCGCTAGCATAACAGGGATGATAACAACTTTATGTGTCATAAAGTTAATCATTGATAAATAAGTATCTGTTACTTCTGCTAAACCAATGGACGTCATTGCTCCATTAAACGTAAGCATGTCGACTAATTGGAATAACGGATTTGCCACCCCTACAAACACCATTGGGATGGAATAGGTAATCACTTCTTTATAAATATTGGACATTGGTAGCTGTGTGGAAGTCACACTTTGGCTACGTAATAAGTTAAATTCAGGCTGATATTTTTTCCAGTAATAATAAAGAACACCTAATCCACCGATTGCCCCGATAAATGCAGCAAACACAGCAAAGGAGATGGCTGTCTCTGGTTTTCCTTTAAACACAATCACCACTAGGAACGACCCACCAAGTAACACAACAATCCGCACAATTTGTTCTACCAATTGTGAAACGGCAGTAGGCTCCATTTTGTCGTAGCCTTGGAAGAAGCCACGCCATAGACTCATAAATGGTACTACGATTAAGGCAAAACTAACCCATCGTATTACTGAAGCAATTTGTTCAACTGTAAAGACCTGTTCCTCACTCTTAATAACTAGCCCTGCAATTGGCGTAGCAAGTAAAAAGAGGGCAATAAATGCTGCAAAGCCAGTCATCATCATAATAAGAATGCCCGATTTCATCAGCTTGCGACCAGATTGATAATCTCCCATGGCATTATATTTGGATACAAATTTAGAGACGGCTATTGGCGCACCTGAAATGGCGATTGCCAGCATAATTGAATAGGGAATATATGCATATTGGTAAAGCGCAATGTTCTTCTCGCCAACAATTGCATAAAACGGAAAAATATAAATTAATCCGAGTACCTTCGATAAAAACATCCCCATTGTTAATATCGCAGTACCTTTCATTAAATTGGACATCATACCCATCCATTCATTGTAAAATAAATATTATTATCGTAACACTTCAAAGGATACTTATAAAACTTTTTCGTTTTAAAACAAACGATATGCAAGCGCTGTCACCCTAAGAGCAATAAAGTAAACCAACTGTAATCTTAACATATTTATAGGAAATGAGACGCATAAAAACACCAAAAAGTTCATTCATAAAGAAACTTGATGAAAAAAGGCCTTAAAATAATCGGTGAGGAATTGAACATCCCCACCGATTTAGGTATTTCTTATACCATGTCCACAAAGAACTTTTTATACCATACTAGGAATACATAAACTGTCCAAATATAACGACCGCGATTTGCTTTCCCTTCGTAGTGCTCATCTAGATAGCCAACTAATTGTTTTGTATCAAAAAATTCATTTGCAAAGTCAGTTGTAAACATTTCTTTTACCATACTGTAATACTTTTCTTCACGTAACCAGTGACGAATTGGCACTGGGAATCCAAGCTTCGGACGCTTTGCCCATTCTTCTGGCAATTCCTGATGCGCAGCTTGACGTAGAACATATTTTGTATCGATATCATTCACACGGTATCGTGATGGAATATTTTTCGCTAACTCCATTACTTCTTTATCTAAAAATGGTACACGTAATTCAATTGAGTGTGCCATACTCATTTTATCTGCCTTTAATAAAATATCACCAGGCATCCAAAGATTTAGATCTAGATACTGCATTTTTGTCACATCATCATCGCCAGGTACTTCATCATAAATACGTTTTGTAATCGATTTTACAGATGGCGCATTTTTATAAGCTGGCTTTAAAACATTAATAGCATCCACTTCATCCCAAACTACCGCTTCCCCAATAAAGCGCTCTTCTACTGTTTGAGCACCTTTGATAAGGAAATTCGTGTATTGATTTTTCGGTAGGGCTTCTGCCATTCCACGTAATGTTTTACGAAGACCTAATGGTAATTTTTCATATTTTTGCATTCTTCCAGAGTTTTGATACCAAGCATACCCACCAAAAATTTCATCAGCACCTTCACCTGATAGGACAACCGTTACATCTTTTGAAGCAAGCTCCGAAAGGAAGTAAAGTGGCACTGAGGATGGATTGGATTGTGGTTCATCCATATGCCATTGAATTTTAGGTAGCGCTTCAAAGCACTCATCTGCGGTAATGTATCTACGTTCATTTTGAATATTCAACGTATCTGATAAATCTTTTGCAAGATTTGTCTCATTGAACATATCTTCATAGTCCGCAAACCCGACTGAGAAGGATTTATCTGGGCGTAATAAAGACGTAATATAACTAGAGTCAATACCACCCGATAAGAATGAACCTACTTTTACATCACTGATTTGATGGGCCTCTACAGATTCTTTAACAGTTGAACGAATTTCTTCAATATATTTTTCGATTGGTGCTTCTTTTGCATGGAATTTTTTATCCCAATATTGCACGATTTGCTTTTGTCCATTTTGAATCAGCATATAGTGTGCTGGTGGTAATTTAAAGACACCTTTAAAGAATGTTTCATCCATAGATGAATACTGGAATGTTAAATATGGGCGAAGTGCCTGTTTATTTAACTCTTTAATAAATGATGGGTGTGGTAAAAACGATTTAATCTCAGAGCCAAAGATAAACGTACCGTCTGTTGTATGCTCAGAATAATACAATGGTTTGATCCCAAAGCCATCGCGCGCAATGAATTGTAAATCATTCTTTTTATCCCAAATACAGAAGGCGAACATCCCACGCAGTTTCTTCACAAAATCTACGCCATATTCTACATAGCCATAAATAATGACTTCACTATCCGACTGCGTTTTAAACGTATGACCTTTTTCAATAAGATCTGCACGCAGCTCTTGGAAGTTAAAAATTTCTCCATTAAATACAAGCACAATATTACCATCTGCACTATATAATGGTTGATTTGCTACGTCTGATAAGTCAATAATACTTAATCGACGGAAACCTAACGTTACTTTATCGTCACTATGAATACCACCGCTATCTGGTCCACGGTGAATAATTGTATTCATCATATTTTCTATCGTCTGATGATGATCAATCACATTTGTTCCATTAATATAACCTATAAATCCGCACATTCTATTTTTCACCTCATAATTTAGTGCATAACCTTTACCATAATAGCACGAAAAGACATTCATTTCATGCTGACAATGCTAATAAAGGAAAACTTTCATTCATCCAATTGTATAACAAAGAATATTGTGTTTCATTCTACTGTATAAGCTCTTCATCCCAAAAGAAGAGATAAAGAATTATAAAACACTTTTCTATTATTTTCAATGTCAAAGAAAGTCCCTCTCTATATAGACTTCATGTATAATAGGAAAGATTCCTAATTTGAACAGAAAGTGAGTTTCTAACTATGTATGATGTAATCGTGATTGGTGGTGGCCCATCTGGTTTAATGGCGGCGATTGCTGCTGGAGAGCGCAAAAAGAAGGTGTTATTGTTAGAAAAAGGCACAAAACTAGGCAAGAAATTGGCCATTTCTGGCGGAGGACGCTGTAATGTTACAAATCGTTTGCCTGTTGAAGAAATTGTGAAGCATATACCCGGTAATGGCCGTTTTCTCTATAGTCCATTTACCGTTTATAATAATGAAGATATAATTGCATTTTTTGAAGGGCTTGGTGTCGCCCTAAAGGAAGAGGACCACGGTAGAATGTTCCCTGTATCCAATCGCGCACAAGATGTCGTTGATGCGCTGATTAGACAGCTACAACGTCTTCATATTGAAGTTCGTTTACACACAGCTGTCAGTAAGCTTCTAATGGATGAAGATAAAATTTTGGGTGTACGTCTTGCTGATGGCACCGAAGTCCGTAGTCAAGCAGTCGTTGTAGCCGTTGGGGGCAAGGCGGTTCCACAAACAGGCTCAACAGGTGATGGCTATCCTTGGGCTGAACGTGCGGGTCATACAATCACTACCTTATTCCCAACAGAAGTTCCTGTTATTTCAAAAGAAGATTTTATTCAAGCACGTGAGCTACAAGGACTAGCATTGCGTGATGTTGCTGTCTCCGTGCTAAATAAAAAAGGCAAGATACTCGTCACCCATCAAATGGATATGCTCTTTACCCATTTTGGTTTAAGTGGTCCTGCTATTTTGCGTTGTAGTCAATTCGTTGTGAAAGAATTAATGAAAACAGGCTATGAGCCCGTGACAATGCGTATTCAAACACTGGTACATTATAATGAAGAAACATGTCTACAATATTTAAATAAATTAATAAAAGAAGATCCGAAAAAGGCTGTGAAAAATGTTTGGAAAGGCATAGCACCTGAACGATGGCTCTTGTTCTTATGTGAGCGAGCACATATTGATGTTCAATTGACGGGCGTTGAATTATCCCAAGAGAAAATTCGTCAGCTAGCACGTTTACTAGTAAACTTCACGTTAACAGTGAGTGGCACACAGTCACTTGATAAGGCGTTTGTAACAGGTGGCGGTGTCTCTGTAAAAGAAATCGAGCCAAAAACAATGGCCTCAAAGAAAAAAGAAGGACTGTTCTTTTGTGGAGAAATTCTTGATATTCATGGCTATACAGGCGGCTATAACATCACTTCAGCCCTCGTAACGGGACGTATTGCAGGAATGCATGCGGCATTATAATAGGAGAAAAAGCGTGTCCGTGGAACAACGGACACGCTTTTTTAGCTTTCACTAGACATATAAACTTCTTCAAATGGTTGGATAATAACAAAGCCCTCACCAGAAAACGCCATTTGGATGGATTCTCCACTGCCTCGGCCGATAAATGTACGGAAGCTAATATCTGTTTTAAATTCAGGTGTTAAGTTGCCTGACCATGCGACAGTAGCATGTGGATCTGTATATACAGTTTCACCTGGTTTCACTAATAATGTCAGTGGCTCAAAATGAGTTGTAATCGCAACCTTCCCTGTTCCTTGAAGGGTTACATTAAATAAGCCACCTGACATGATGCCAGCCATTTTACGCATCAAACGTATATCCCATTCGATGCTAGGCTCAAAGGCAAGTAAATCATTGCCATTGACACAAATACTGTCGTTTTTCAAATCAAAAACAGTTACTTTCTTCCCTTGGTCCGCTAAATAGAGTCTGCCCTTTCCGCTAGCTTTCATCAATTGCGTACCTTCACCCGTTAAAGCCTTTTTAAACATTTTGCCAAGACCATGCTCTAACACACGCTCACGTTCAAATTTAATATCACCTGTGTAGGAAATCATAGCGCCCATTTTTGACCACACTTCACCGTTTAGATTAACCTCTAATACACGTTCAGTTTCCAATTCAAAATAATCATTCTCATTATCGTCCTGCTGTGTTTTATGAACAAATTCATCTAAAGAAAATTTCCCCATGATTGATCCCTCCCTAATTACTTTATATACGTTGATCTTTGAGAAAAGATTCAATTTTTAATGGATTGTTCCTCACTGTACATTTCGTTACAAAATATCTCTTTTAATAACGAAATCACTTTATTTCCAGTAATGTTATTGACATCAGACATGTGCTGTTATACATTAAACAAAGAAAATACGCTTGTTATATAACAAGCACTTCGAAAAAATAACTATATAAGTGCCATCCACGAAATGACACCTATATAGTAAATTGAAAGTTCATATTATTGTGTAGCAGATACATCTCCAACATTTTGTGCTGCTTTTAAAGCTGTTTGCTTACGTACATCTGCACGTAACGTTAAGGAAATAATCAATGAAGCTGCGATTAAACCTGCGAATACATAGAATACAGGAATATAGCTTCCATACGCATTTTTGATTGCACTTACTAACAATGGTCCAAAAACTCCACCCAATGACCATGTTGTTAATAAATAGCCATGAATCACACCAAGTTGCTTTGTGCCAAATAAATCACTTGCAAATGCAGGTAGATTTGAGAACCCACCACCATAGCAACTAACAACTAAGAAGATAAGTGCTTGGAAAATAATTACGTTAGTTGTATGTGGTAAAACGATAAATGTGATTAGCTGTGCAGTAAAGAAAATAACGAAAACGTTAGAACGACCGATATAATCAGACACAGCGGCCCAGATTAAACGACCACCACCATTAAATAACCCCATAATTCCTACCATTGCGGCAGCACCTGCTACTGATAGACCGACAATTTCCTGTGCCATTGGTGAAGCAACAGAAATCATCATAATCCCTGCTGTTACATTAACTAAGTGCATGGACCAAAGCATCCAGAAGTGCTTTGTTTTAACAGCTTCTCGTGCTGACATAACAGCTAAATCTTTCTTCACTACGTCCTTACCATTATTGGCAGCTGCTTTCATATTAGCAGGCATATAACCTGGCTTAGGTGGTGCTATATATGAAGCCCCTAAAATCATTAACGTGAAGTAACTTGCCCCTAGAATAAAGTATGTTGTAGAAATGCCAACTGCCTCCATTAAGTTGGCTGCGACTGGTGCTGTAATAAGTGCACCCGATCCAAAACCAAGTACGGCCATACCTGTTGCTAGACCACGACGGTCTGGGAACCATTTTACAAGTGTTGATACAGGTGCAATATAGCCAATCCCCATTCCTAATCCACTAAGAACACCATATGTTAACCAATACATGACAACAGAATCCATTGAAATGGCTACACCAGCACCAGCTTGTCCTGCTCCAAATAAGACAGCTGCTACCATCGCCGATTTACGTGGTCCCATTTTTTCTACTAAACTACCAAATAATGCAGCTGAGAAACCAGCTAATCCCATCATAATGGTAAAGGCAATCGTTACCTTTGTTTCACTCCATCCCATTTCTGTGACAATCGGTAGCTTGTATACACTGTATGCATAGGCTCCACCGATTGAAAGGTGAATAGCGATTGCAGATAATGCAATTAACCATCTATTTTTATTCATAAATTCTCATTTCTCCCCTCTTTTGCTACCTGTGAAAATTCTATGAACGTCCATGTAAAACAATTTACCACTTAGAATTATTCAAATGCAAGATGTTTTTCTAAAAAATATTATTTCTCCAAAAAGTTTTTTATTCTTTTCTTAAAAATTAAAATCAAACAAACCTTACAGCCTCTAAGAAAAATAAAGTTTTACAAACTAAAAAATCTACATATACTAGATTTTATTATTTTTCTACTCTACTTTATCGTTATATATTAATTATTCTTGAATAATTAATTTTGTGTATATATTCACATACTGTTTATGAATAAAATCTTAATTAGAATATTAATTCTATTATTTATCTACAGAAAGAACGTTTTCTTTAGTTTATTTACGCTAGAATTTTTAAGAACAGAAGAGAAATTCGGAACTATTTTCTACAAGATTTTCACTTTTATATGTATGAATGAAAAGCTGATTCCCGTCTTTTATTTCCATATTTTTTATCTTATTCAAAAAATCAACAATACAATCAATGTATATTTCAAATTATTTATTGAAAGTGAACTATTTTTTATTATTCAAATATATATATTAGAGTGCAATTTTCTGGCATATATACGCCACTACAACAAGATAAATCATATTTATCATTCGTTTTGTTATACTACACAATAATAAAAATGCTCTTCAACAAATCTTGTATTACAACAGCTATGTTATTTATGGTAATTTAGTATAAACTAAGAATTTTTAGTATGTTTTAAGGTAAACATGCTTATTTTGTAGAATAGGGGTGATGAATGTATAAAAGAAAGCTAATAGCTATCGCTCTTTTATATGTCTATGAAAAATATATCTTTACGTCTAAAAATGTTTATTTTTTCATTTATTATTGTCCTTTTTTCTATAGCAACAAGTGGTGCTATCATGATCCATAACCTTTCGGGTGCATTTGAGAAAGAATTTGGAGCACGAGCCATTGCTATCGCGAGAACCGTTTCACAACTGACAGAGGTACAAAATAATGTTGGGAAGCCGAATGGATTTGAAGTTATTCAACCCATTGCAGAGAGAATTCGTTTAACAACTGATGTTGATTATATCGTGATTATTGATATGAAGAAAATCCGCTATTCTCACCCTTCTGAGAGCAAACTCGGCACAGTTTTTGAGGGTGGAGACGAAATAGAAGCTTTTTCACAGCATGAATACATATCAAAAGCTCAGGGAGTGCTTGGCTATTCCATCCGTGCATTCGTTCCTATCATGAATGAAGAAGGTACACAACAAGTTGGTGTTATTACAGTTGGGTTACTTACCCCAAAATGGTACAACCTACTAGATGAATATCAATTTGATATATTGATTTCTCTTTTTTGGGGACTAGCTATTGGATTAGGTGGTTCAGTCTGGGTAGCTAATCACCTAAAGCGTCAAACATTTAATTTAGAGCCATACGAAATCGCTCGCTTAGTGGAAGAGCGATCTGGCATTATACAGGCAATGGATATTGGTATATTAGCAACCGACGAAAGCGGTAATGTATCATTTATTAACCGCCTCGCAAGGCAATATACTCATTTCTTTGAACAGAGAATTTCTCGCAAAGAATTATTTAATGGGACATGGCTTGCGGAAGACATTTTACAGCAGCATGAAATATATAGACCTTTACTTATACATGACCAGATGTATTTAGTACGCACCTTCCCTATTCGAATTTTAGATCAAAATGCCGGATACCTTATAATGTTAACGGATCGTAAAGAGGCAAATATGTTAGCTGAAGAATTAACAGGGATTAAAATGCTTGTGGATTCCTTACGAGCTCAACAGCATGAATATATGAACCGTTTACATAGTATTGCAGGATTAATTCAACTAGACCGTAATGATGAAGCTCTGAGTCTTATTATTGATGAAATTACGGATGAAGAGGAAATTATACAAATTTTACATGATAAAATACTTGATTACTCGATTCAAGGTTTACTACTTGGGAAGTACTCGCGAGCAAAAGAACTCGGCGTGGAACTGACCATTGATGATGATTCAAAGCTAGACGATATTATGAGCGGTTTTTCTAGTGGTGATTTGGTAACTATAATTGGGAATTTGCTTGATAACGCGATGGAAGCATGCTTTGAGTGTACGTATAAAGATGTACGATTAACGTTAATTGGCGATAAGCATTATCTATATATAGAAGTACAGGATAGTGGCATGGGGATAATAGGTTTACCGAAACGAATTTTCGAATATGGTTTTACTACCAAACAAAAGGAAGGACATGGTATTGGCCTTGCACTTGTTAAACAAATTGTAGAATCTAATAACGGAAATATACAAGTTGAATCAACGTTCAATATTGGTACAAATATTACTATTGAGGTAGGGGTGATAGAAGAACAATGAGTAAACTTTCAGTTTTTATTGTAGAAGATGATCCAATGGTGCTTGAAATAAATAAAGGTTTTTTAAATAAAATGGTTGGTTTTCAGCTTGTAGGCGAATCTATCACTGGTCGTGATGCTTACGAAAAAATTAAAGTAAAAAAACCAGATTTAATTTTACTAGACATGTTTTTACCAGATATGACCGGTATGGATTTATTTTTAAAACTCCGTTCAGAAAGAATTCCTTCAGATATTATTCTGATAACTGCTGCGCGAGATGCACCGACTGTTCAAGAGGCTTTACGATTTGGTGCAAGCGATTATCTCATTAAGCCCTTTCGCTTCGAACGTTTTGAAAAAGCTTTACAGCAATATAAAAATAGCTCTAAATTGTTTACTAATTGCACAGCCTTAAATCAAGAGGATATTGATAGTTGGCTAGGTATACAACAAGAGTCAAATGAATTACCTAAAGGCTTAAACAATTTAACGATGAAACAAATATTAGATTATTTAACAACATATCGAGTAGCTATAACCTCCGAGCAGCTGGCCCAAAATGTTGGAATGGCAAGGGTTACAGTTCGGAAATATTTAGATTTTTTAGCAACTAAAGGAACTGTTAGCATTGAACTACAATATGGAACAGTTGGACGACCAACGAAATATTATTCCATAAAATAATTGAGCATAAATAGTTATTAAAATAAAAACTCATATAGAATCTGCTATTTTTCTTATTATGCATAGCTTTATGATGCTTTACTATGCACATTAATAAAAGAAAAGTAAGCAGATTCTTTTTTCTCTAGCAATTATCTTGTATTATAACAATTTATCAATATAACTAATTGTTATATACCATAAATACCAAAATGTTCATTAAAACCATAATATTGAATATTTATTCGTATAAAATACAATAGAAAGCGTTCACATCTTATACAGTTAGGAGTGAATAGACATGTGGCGTAGTCCTATAAAAGTACTTTTCTTAAACTTATGTTTTTTAACCATCCTCATAGGTTGTCAACAGCAGACCTATCCAACTGACAATGAGCAATTAAGTCATGAAGAACAAATTGTCATTCGCTTTTCACATGTTGTAGGTGAAAACACACCTAAAGGAATGGCAGCAATTAAATTTGCAGAGCTTATTAAGGAACGAAGTAATGGTCATGTAGAAATTCAAGTTTTCCCGAATGGCGTACTGTACAAGGATGGCGAGGAGATGAATGCTCTTTTAAGAGGAGATATTCAGATGATTGCCCCTGCCATTTCAAAAATAACTACGTTTGTACCCGAATGGTCTGTCATGGATTTACCTTATGCATTTAAAAATGCAAAAGAAGTTCATACATATGTTGAAAGCGAAGTTGGACAATCATTAATGAAGAGATTAAATAAACACAATCTAATCTCGATGGGCGTATGGGATAGTGGCTTTAAACAGTTAAGTAATAGTATTCGTCCCATCCAAAACTTAACTGATCTACAAGGCTTACGCATGAGAATAATGCCAAGTGATATTTTAGCTGAGCAATTTTCCATTGCCGGTGCCTATCCTAGACGAATTGATTTTAATACGGTCTTCCATCAACTACAAAAAGGCAATGTTGATGGGCAAGAAAATACGCTCACTAATATTACAAGCAAAAATCTACATTCACTTCAAGATTACTTAACTATTAGTAATCATGGTTATCTAGGCTATTTGTTATTAATGAATAATGAATTTTGGAATTCCCTCCCTAAAAATGTACAGGAGCTTTT
This sequence comes from Lysinibacillus sp. 1 U-2021, assembly GCF_029916965.1. NCBI lineage: Bacteria > Bacillati > Bacillota > Bacilli > Caryophanales > Bacillaceae > Lysinibacillus > Lysinibacillus sp. 1 U-2021. The sequence goes on along the minus strand of NZ_CP123966.1, from coordinate 852,883 downwards.
GATTGATACTCTTGAGGAAGTACAAAAATGGGAGTGGCAACAAGCAGAGAATTTAAGTACGGAAAGACTTCAGGAAATGGAAGCATGTCAATGCATACAAATTCATTATTTAACGGAGGAAGAAATAGAGGATTGGGAGAACGCCTTTAAACCTGTATACGACTATTATGCAGAAAATTATGGTTTTAAATATATTGAGGCACTTCCTAAAAATCAATTTCATTAACTAAGGTTTAAAAGGTTGCCCTTTTAACTATAAATATAAATTTTAGGGGGATATAGAATGAAAAAATGGCTTTTCATGTCATTCATGGCTTTGCTTTTAGTCGTACTTGCGGCTTGTGGTGGCGAAAAAAAAGAAGCAGCTTCTGCTCCAGCAGCTGAGGGAGATGGTGGCTACACCAAAGAAAAACCTCTTGTTATTAAATTCTCTCATGTAACTTCAATTGATAGTGTTAAAGGTAAAGCAGCTGAGGCATTTGCAAAACTAGTGGATGAAAAAACAGAAGGTAAAGTGAAAGTTGAGGTTTATCCATCCTCACAACTATATGGAGATAATGATGAATTAGATGCCTTAGTATCAGGAAATGTGCATATGATTGCTCCTTCTGTAACGAAAATGGTAAAAATCGATCCTCGTTGGCAATATGTTGATATGCCTTACCTTTTTGAAAATCAAGAGCATGCTCGTAAGTTCTTTAATTCAGATGTTGCAAAACTGATTCTAGAATCTGACCAACTAGCAGCTAACGATATTAAAGGTCTCGTTTTCTGGGAAAATGGCTTTAAACACTTTTCCAATAACAAACACCCACTTGTGACAGTGGACGATTTTAAAGGACTAAAATTCAGAGCACAAGCAGGTAAAGTTTTAGAATCGCAGTTTAAAGCTTTGAATGCTGGTTCTGCGACAATTGCATTTGGTGAAACATACGCTGCCTTACAACAAGGAACAGTAGATGGACAAGAAAACACATTTAATAACTTTGATACTCAAAAATATCAAGAAGTTCAAAAATACTTCTCCGTATCTGAACATGGTCGTCTAGACTATGCCATCTTTGTAAACAAAACATTCTGGGAAAAAATACCTTCAGAGCTATTGACAGCAGTTGAAGAATCATTGAATGAGGCAACAACGTTAGCTTGGGATTTAGCTGCGGAAGAAAACGGAAAATCATTCGAAAACATTAAAAACTCTGGTATTGAGGTCATTGAGCTATCAGATGCTGAAAAAGAAGCCATCAAAAAACAACTGGAACCAGTCTATGAAGAGTTTACTGATGTTATCACAGAAGAACTAATTAATGGTATTCGTGATTTAAAATAAACAGAGTTCTTAAAAAAACTTACTATTCCAACAATTGGTTGATGTAAGGAATAGGAAATTGCAACAATTTCTTGGGTATTCTTTGTTAGGAAGTTGCCCGTAGTAGTGAGTTATCGTCAATATCAATAATTTTATTAGTATATCGCTTACTTACAAACGGGTGCTAAGAAGCTCACTTCAAACTGCAACATTTACAGTGGGAATAAAAGCATCCGTTTTTAACTTTAAATAAAGGAGGCATCAACATGAAGGCCGTTTATAAAATATGGGGCTACTTAGAAGAAATTCTTGCTGGAATTTTTTTCGTAGCAGGTGTTGTACTCATTTTTTATGGGGTTATTATGCGCTACATATTCAATGAACCACAAGCATGGGTAGAGGAATTAGCACGCTATTCTATAATTTGGGGTACATTTTTGGGATTTGGCTTAGCTCTTCGCCACAATCAGCATATACAGGTGGATATTCTATATGACAAATTAAAGCCATCGAAAAAACGTCTATTAGATTTAGTAGCAACAGGCTTGAGCATCGCCTTTTGCTTAATTTACACGTACTATGGTTTTGTTTTAGTGGAAAATCGCTATACATCTGGTATGGTTTCACTTGATATCGGGATTCCAATGTGGATTGTATATTTAGTCCTACCTCTTTCAGGTATTTTATTTTTACTAAGATTCGTAGAACGATTAGTTAATATTCTACGAGGAAAGGATGAAGAATATGCTAATCCTCTTACTTAGTTTCTTTTTGCTATTATTTCTACGAGTACCTGTTGCTATTAGCTTAGCACTATCAACAATTCTAGTGTTCTTCCAAATAGATTTTAATATGAATATGATTCCACAGCGCATTTTTACTGCATTAGATTCCTTCCCTATGATGGCCATCCCAGGATTCGTGCTGGCTGGCGTATTAATGGCGCGGGGTGGGATATCCAAATATTTAATTGAAGCTTTACGTGCATGGATTGGTCACCTGCCAGGTGGTCTTGCAGTTGTTACAATTGTTGCCTGTGCTATTTTTGCCGCTATTTCAGGCTCTTCACCTGCCACAGCAGCAGCAATCGGCTCTATTATGATCCCAGCAATGATTTCAGCAGGCTATAAAAAACGTTATTCGATGGGACTTGTGGCAGCAGGTGGTACATTAGGCATTTTAATTCCACCGAGTGTTCCATTAATTATTTATGGTATCACCTCAGAGCAATCAATTGGTGAATTATTTATGGCTGGGGTTCTTCCTGGATTAGCTTTAACAGGAATCTTAATTATTGCTGCTATCGTTTATGCGAAACGCAATGGATTTAATGGAGATCAACCAGCTTCTTGGGAAGAACGTGGGCGTAAATCTTTAAAAGCCATTTGGGGAGCATTTTTACCTTTTTTAATTTTAGGAACAATCTATTCAGGAGTTGTGACACCAACTGAATCAGCGGTGATAGCTGTTTTCTATGGTCTTATTGTATCCTTGTTTATCTATCGTGAAATGAAGCTAAAGGATTTCCGCGAAGTATTAGTAGAATCTATTAATATTACCGCTATGATTTTCTTAATAATAGGTGCCGCTTCGTTATTTGGACTCTATTTAACAAATGCACAAGTACCACAGCAAGTGGGTGCATGGATTGCAGAAAGTGATTTAAATAAGTGGATTTTTATGATAGTTGTCAATATTTTGTTCTTTATCATGGGTATGTTCTTAGAAGCCGTCTCCATTATTCTAATTACTTTACCAATTTTATTACCAATCCTTGCACACTTCGATATAAATTTAATCCACTTTGCCATTATTATGACGATTAATATGGAATTAGGAATGATCACTCCACCAGTTGGATTGAATCTCTTCGTGGTTAGCGGTATTGCAAAAGAAAAACTTGGGGAAGTGGTAAAAGGCGTTATACCGTTTATCATTTTAATGATTATCTTCTTAGCACTTGTTGTCTTAATCCCACAACTTTCTCTCTGGTTACCAGAGCAAATGAAATAAGGTTTTAAGATGGGTATAAATACAAAGGGTTATTCAATAAGAGATCGCTCTTTTTGGACAATTGTCATTAGTTTGGGCGGGGCTTCTGTTTTTGTATTTGCAGCAATGTATTCTGTTCAGCCCCTGCTCCCCTTCTTTACAGAGCAATTTCATATTTCTGTATCCGTTGCAAGTCTATCCGTATCTATGACTACTCTATCAGTAATTCTTGGATTAATCGTGCTAGGTTTTTTATCAGATCGTTATGGAAGAGTTTTGTTCATTCATTTATCCATAGTTTTTACTGTCATACCTTTTTTTTTCATGCCACTAACTGATTCTTTTTCTACTATTATTTTATTACGCTTTATTCAGGGCTTTGCTATTGCAGGTGTACCTGCAGCAGCACTTGCCTATCTTAGCGAAGAAATTGATCAACAATCAATGGGCTTTGCCACTGCATTGTATATTTCTTGTAATGCACTAGGCGGAACAATTGGTAGACTCATGATGGGGTATGTCACTGAATATTTTTCATGGAAAATGGCATTTATTTCATTAGCCATTATGGGATGCATCGTTATGGTAATTGTCTGGTGGATGCTACCTAAATCCAAAAATTTTTCGGTACAACAGCGTACGATTCAACAGGATTTACAAGGCTTTTGGTTTCATTTGAAAAACCCTCATTTATTGATGCTTTTTGGATTAGGAGTTATTTTACAATTATCCTTTACTGGAGTTTGGTCATTTATTCCCTATTACTTAACAGCCCCTCCTTTTCTATTATCTTTACAAAGCATTTCTTTTATTTTTTTAGCGTATGGTTTAGGTATTATTGGTTCGCCTCTTGCTAATGCACTCGCAGGAAAAGTTGGATTACATACCATTCGAACATTTGGTGTTTGTTTATTAACTGTGGGAATACTTTTTACATTAAGCAAGTCACTTTTCATTATTGTCATGGGACTTTGTCTAGCATGTTTAGGTTTTTTTACTGCTCATGCATTAACTTCCTCATTGGTAAGTCGGCTAGCTCTTTACCAAAAAGGAAGCGCCTCTAGTCTATATCTGGTCGCTTATTACCTTGGGGTGGCCTCTGGAAGTACAATACTAAGCCCTGTTTGGTCATTATTTCAATGGCATGGTATCGTGACCATTACTGCTTTTCTGCCAATAACATACCTATTTATTTTAAATTCGCTACAGAAACAGCAAAAAAGAGATGTACTCAAAAAATGAGCATCTCTTTTTTTGCTAATTCATTGTTTTTTTTTCAAGGACAATTGCTTTAATTTCTTTATAATATATGCACAGTAAAATTCCTACTAAGATTAATAAAGAGCCATATAATTGAACACTTGTAGGGAATTGTTTTAAAAATACCGCACTCAATAGCATAGCTATAGCTGGCTCAAAGTTTAACAACAGCGACGCATTTGTTGAGCCGACCTCCTTCATTTTTTGATTCCACATTAAATTGCTTACTCCGTGAATAATAATCGCTGATAAAATGAGCAAAAACCAGTAGGGCATTGCAACTTGCCAATTCGTCTGTGGCAAAATAGTAAATGAAAACGGTACGAGCACTAGTAAACCTATTAAATTTGTATAGAACGTAATCGACTGGGCTGACATTTTCTGACTAAGATGATTGACAATAATGAGAAACAAAGCAAAGCTTAGCATTGTAATTAAGCTCAACACTTCACCCACACCGATTGAAATGGTGATAAGTGCCCCTTTTGTAATGATGAGGCCAACACCAACAAATGAAAGTACCGCACCTAGCCAAAATATGCCGTTACGTGATTCATGATAGATCATTTTATTCAGTAGAGATGTAACAATCGGTGCACAGGCTAATATTAAAGCCGCAGTGATAGGAGAAGTGTGCTGGAGACTAGCATAAAAGCTATAGTGATTAATGGAAACGCCCAGTATTCCTGCCAGAATCAATAACAATAGATCCTTTCTTGTAAATGTTGTTCGGCAAATTGCTTTCCAACTAATCCCCCCTAAAAAGAGAACAATGACAATTAACCTAAAAATGGCGACCGTTAAAGGATCCCAATGGTCAATTAAAATAGAGCCAATAATGAAGTTACTGGCCCAAAAAAATACACAGCTAAATAAAATCATATAGATCGTTAGTTGTTTCATATTTTATCGCACCCGCAAATAAAGAGATTTCTACATAAGTAATGGCAAATCTACTTTCCTTTCCTTTATTCATCTTTTCTATTAAAACATAAGTATAGCAAACTAGAAAATTTCTAGTTTGCTATGTTATCTAAATAAGGGGGATTTAGATTTATGCTTAGTTGATAAACTTTCCTTTAGACATAACCACTCGGTTGGATGGTTTACGTGCAATAACTTCCGCGCTTGATACTGCGTCAAAAAATACAAAACTTGCTTCGTCCTTCACATTCGGCCAAACCTTCTGACCATTTGCATCTAATGGCGTGACACCACCTGTAATATATTTTAATGTTCGTCGAATAGAGCGTTCGTCAAGTTTACGAGAAATATCTGCAAAAGTAGTCGCTTTTTCTAAAATATCTCCTGAGCCATTAGGACTCCAAGAATCATAAAAGCCGTCACAACCAAAATGGACATCCACGCCGTGCTCTGTTAGTAATTCAATCGGTGGAATTAATCGTCGCAAATCAAATGGCACCGTTGACATTATTTTTACTTGTTGTTGTGCTAAACGATCTGCAATTTTATGCTGTTCCATGATCGATACATCACCAAGTGAAAACGCATGACTTATTGCCGTTCTACCCTGATATTTGGCATCCTCCACGATATCTATCCATTTATCGATTGTATAATACCCAACATGGCCACCATCATGTAAATGAATATCGACATCAACATTAAATTCCTGTGCAATATCCATCACTTCATAAAGAGAAGGCTCGATTGAGTTATCGATGCCTGCTGGATCTAGGCCACCAATCATCGTCGCTCCATTGCGTAAAGCTTCACGCAATAATTTAGGGACATCATCTCTTAATAGACCATGCTGTGGAAAGGCAATGACGTCGGATGTCACGACATCTTTATAATCGTCCAATGCCGCTAGAACACCTTCTAAATTTTTTAATCCAATGTATGGATCAATATTGACATGTGTACGAATATGATTCGCACCATTCTTAAGGATTTTTTCAATCATTGCAGCCGCACGTTGTTTTCCTGTTGTAGCAAGAACGGATAACTCTTGTGCTTCACGTTCAAGTCGTTCCTTTAAATTCTTTACGGGCACACAAGCCTTCCACGGTAAAGATAAGTATGTTTTATCTAAATGATTATGCATTTCCTTAAAGGCAGGTAATAGCAGCTTCCCTTTCATATCTGTGACTTCGTTTGGAGAATCAATTGCGTCTGTTGCGGGTACAATTTGCGAAATGAAGCCATCTGTAATTTCAAGGTGAAAAAGCTCCACTTTCGTTCCAACTGTATCATTTTCCTTTAGATATTCTCCTGTTTCAAGTAGAACATTTGTAAGCCAGTGCTTCATCTGAATTCTCCTTTCAACTCTCCTACATCCTGTTGGTGAATCATTTTGCCTTGTGAAATGACCGTAGTAATTGGGCATCTTCTTGCTATCACATGAGCAGTGCTCACGCCATCCACCAACAGCATATTCGCTTTATCACCAACTTGTGGCCAAACACGTTCTCCAGCATCATTTAAGGGTGTGATACCACCAGAAGCGTATTTCCAAGCTCGACTTAATGAGTATTCATCAATAAAACGGAATCTCTCCGCCATGACATTTAATTTCATAATCGTATTACCAGTACCATATGGTGACCAATGATCTGTTAAGCTATCATGTCCGACTGATACCTTTACACCATTGTTATAAAGATAAGGGATTGGAATTGTCGAACGGTTCAAATCAATTGGTACAGTTGTTGTTACATCCATTTGTACCTCAGCCATTGCTTGAACTAAATTTTCTAAACGTGACTGTTCTAAATCAGCAAGTGCCATCGCATGGCTAATTGTGACTTGTCCTTCTTTTTTCGCTTGTTTCGTTAACTCTATCAGTTTATAAAATTCAAATTCGCCTAGGGTGTTCGCTGTGTGAATATGAATATCGATCCCTGCATTATAATCTTGCGCAATACCCATTGTTGCTTGCAATGACTTTTCGATATTGCGATCTACAATGGATGGGTCAACGCCTCCAACAAGCGTTGCTCCCATTGCCATTGCCTCACGGACGAGTCCCTCTACATTGGAGCGTAATAAGCCATGCTGTGGAAAGGCTACAATATCATAGGTGATTTGATCTTGATAGTTTGCTAAAACCTGCTTTGTAATTTCAATATGCTTTGTCCCAATTTGTGGGTCAACATTACAATGTGAACGAATATGTGTGTGTCCTTGGGAAATGAGCCACTTCACCATTTCCTCAGCTCGATAAGCAACTGTCGGCAATTGTTTAGGTAGTAGTGTTCTTTCCTCTTCAATGCGTGTTAAAATCCCTTTAGTAATGGGTCTTGGTGCCTGCCATTCTCCGCCGAAATACGTTTTATCAATATGAATATGCATCTCTCGGAATGAAGGGACTAATAGTTGCTGTTGTGCATCTATTACTTCTACATCTTTATCAGCCACTATATCCTTATCTACTTGTTGAACATGCCCATCTTCGATTAGAACATCATAAATACCTGTACGAGTAGCAACAATGTGTTCATTTTCGCGCTCATATGCTTCTTCTAATCTCACATTTTTCAGCAATAGTTTACTCATAGTTTCCTCCCAATTGGTATTTTCCGTCTATCCCCAAATTTATTTACTCTACAATTTCAACGCCACTGATCATCGTGTAGTTAGATGCATCTAACCAAAAACCTTTTACAGCATTGCTGTAGACTGCTAAATGCTCATAGTTACGCACTGGAATATAGACAGCTTCGTCTAACTCAATTTGCATTGCTTTGTTGTAGATTTCATTACGTGCCTCTTGGTTTGCTTCAGAACGCCCTTGCTCAATTAGCTTGTCTACTTCTGGATTTGAATAGTAGAAATGGTTTCCTGGAGGTCCCATAGAAGCAGTGTGGAATAGATTGTATTGGTTATAATCAGCATCCCCCGTTGCATTACCCCAGCCACTAATAAAGATTTGGTGCTGTTCTTTCGTAATTTCAGAAATAAATGCACCATACTCCATTACTTGAATATCAACATCTAATCCGATTCCTTTTAATTGAGATTGAATAACCTCCGCCATATTAATACGCTCTTTACGATCACTTGTCAGTAATTTAACTTTTGTTCCCTCTTGAACGCCAGCTTCTTTTAACAATTCTTTTGCCTTCACTACATCATAGTCATACGGTTTCGTTTCACTAGAATATCCAATAATTTTTGGACTCATTGCAGAATTTGCAAGTGTCCCTACATTATCATAAATACCGCTAATAATTGCTTCACGGTCAACAGCATAGCTAATAGCTTGACGTACTTTTACATCCGATAATAATGTATCTTTTACGTTGAATCCGATAAATTCTACTGCTAGTCCTTCTGCACGGAATAAATTCATCGTTGAAGAATTTTCAATTCGATCAATCTCTGTCACAGGTACTTGTTCAGCAATATGTGCTTCTCCACTTTCAATCATTGCTAGACGAGTAGAATCCTCTGGTACAACTTTAAATGTTACTTTATCTACTTTTGGTACAGTTCCCCAATAGTCTTTATTGGAAATTAAAGTAATTTCTTGACCAGATTTCCAAGTTTCAAATACAAATGGGCCTGTCCCTACTGGATGAGTTGCTAATTCGTCCGCTGCTTCAGCTATCGCTTTCGGGCTCATCATACTACCCTCTTGACTTGCTAAAATAGATAGAAGCGGAGCATATGGTTCTTTTAATTTCAACGTTACAACATATTCATCATCTACCACTACTTCACTAATCATAGATAATTTATCACGCTGTGGTGATCCAGTTGCAGGATCTAGAATTCGGTCAAATGTCGCTTTTACAGCCTCTGCATTAAAATCTGCACCATCATGGAATTTAATGCCTTCATTCAATGTAAATGTCCAAGTGATTTCATCTTTTTGCTCCCACTCTTTTGCAAGTAATGGAACAATTTTACGATCTCTATCGAAAGCGACAAGTGTTTCATATACCTTGCCATGAATAATATTTGCTGATGGAATATCTGTAATAAAGTGAGGATCAAGACTTGTCGCATCTGCTGCTCTTAGAACAACTAATTCTCCTCCTACGCTTTTTGATCCCTCTTTGGAACCTTCTGTACTATTATTGCTAGCAGTAGAGCATGCTTGCAGAATAAGTACAGTCATTAGTGCCATGAATAAAAACAACTTCATTTTCTTCATCAACATTTCCTCCTTATGTGATTTGTTCCTTACATTTCGAATTATAAAGAAATAAAATTCACTTGTTTTTTAATATTTTTACGTGTTTTTTAAATTTTCTGACTAATAGACCATAAAATATTTACATTCTTTACGCTTTTCACTAAATTGAAATCAAATCAAATAGAAAAGGAGTTTCGATATGAATAAAGTAACAACTACTATCGATCGTTCTGTTTTAGTGAATGCACGCAAGGCATCTAGAAAAAAGAATCTTGTTTCTTTCCTAAACAAAATCAAAAAAAATAAAGCAGCTGTCGTAGGAGGCATCATCATACTTCTATATATATTGATGTTTCTTATCGGGCCCATTATAGCCCCTTACGATCCCTACGACGTACAATTAGATCAAAAATTACAAGGACCAAGCGTTGAACATCTAATGGGAACAGATGACAAAGGGCGAGATATTTTAAGTCGAATTTTATATGGGTCACGTTTATCAATTGGTGTTGGTATTTCAGCTGTTTTATTCGGTGGTACAATCGGCACTTTCTTAGGTCTTATTGCTGGCTATTATGGCAGATGGGTTGATTCTATTATTAGTCGAATGTTAGATATCATGCTTGCCTTCCCAGGTATTTTGCTAGCTTTAGCGATTGTCAGTGCATTGGGGCCAAGCCTTATCAATGTCACAATTGCTGTTGGGTTTTTCTCTATTCCTATGTTTGCTCGTATTGTACGTGGCTCCACAATGGAAGTTAAAAAATTAGAATATATCGATGCTGTCAAAACACTTGGAGCAAATGATATGACAATTTTAATTAAGCATATTTTCCCAAATATTTTATCTCCCATTATTGTACAAGCATCTATGCGCTTAGCAACTGCTATTCTATCTGCAGCAGGTCTATCATTCTTAGGTTTAGGTGCTCAGCCACCATCGCCTGAATGGGGTGCCATGCTTTCTAATGGACGAGATTTCCTATTTACTGCTCCTTATATGGCGCTATTCCCAGGTATTATGATTTCTATACTTGTATTAGGCTTTAACTTATTTGGTGACGGTTTACGTGATGCACTTGATCCAAGAATGAAAAATTAAAGGAGGAAAGACACATGACATTATTTATCTTAAAACGACTAGCTCAAATTATTCCTGTAACACTTGGTGTAACGCTTGTTGTTTTTCTCATTATGCAGATGATTCCTGGAGACCCAGCGATTATTTTAGCAGGGGAAGGGGCTTCTCAAGAAACAGTTGCAGAATTACGTGAAAATTTAGGGCTCAATAAACCATTAGCAGTTCAATATACAGACTATATTAAAAACCTTCTTCAAGGAGATATGGGTCACTCTTTAAAAAATAATCAACCAGTATTCGAGGAAATTACCTCCCGATTACCAATTACCATCGAGCTAGCCTTTTATAGTATTTTAATCACCATCGTTCTGGGGCTTATTGCGGGTATTATCTCCGCTATCCGTCCTTATTCGTTGATGGATGTAGGATTAATGGTTGTCGCTTTATTAGGGATTTCCCTTCCAAGCTTCTGGTTAGGAATTTTATTAATGTATGTATTCTCTGTACAGTTACACTGGCTTCCTGTAGCAGGCTGGGATAGTGCCAAACATATTATTCTACCAGCTGTCACACTTGGTGCTGGTGGAGCTGCCATCGTCGCTCGTATGACTCGCTCTAGTATGTTAGAGGTTGTAAACCAAGACTATATACGAACAGCGAAAGCAAAAGGCTTAAAGGGATACATCATCATTTTAAAGCACGCATTACGCAATGCCTTGATTCCAGTTATTACAGTAGTAGGCTTACAGTTTGGTAGTTTACTTGGCGGAACAGTTTTAGTTGAATCTGTTTTCGCTGTAAACGGATTAGGACGAATGATTGTAGATGCCATTCGAACACGGGATATACCAGTCGTACAAGGTGGCGTTCTTGTTGCCTCATTAATATTTGTTTTCATAAATCTTTTTGTAGACATAATGTACCGATTCTTTAATAAACGAATGGATTTAAACTAAGGAGGGGAAAAACGGATGAAACAAGAAACCGTGTTGGAAGTCAAAAATTTACAAACCTATTTTTATTCGAGTGAAGGGGTTGCCAAAGCTGTCGATGGGGTATCCTTTACTCTTCAAAAAGGAGAAACACTGGGCATTGTTGGTGAATCTGGTTGTGGGAAATCCATGACTTCCCTGTCATTACTTCGTTTAGTACCATCGCCCCCAGGTAAAATCATCAATGGCGAAATTTTATTAAATAATACAGACATTTTGAAGCTCTCAGATGAAGAGCTACGTAAAATTCGGGGCAATAAAATCTCGATGATTTTCCAAGAGCCTATGACAAGCTTAAATCCTGTATTATCCGTTGGAGAGCAAATTGCTGAATCCATTCGATTGCACCAAGGCTTATCACGTAAAGAAGCATGGCAAAAGGCTGTCGATATGATTCGCCTAGTTGGGATTCCTGCACCCGAAAAAAGAGCGAAGCAGGAACCTTATCAGTTAAGTGGTGGGATGCGACAGCGTATTATGATTGCCATGGCACTAGCGTGTACACCAGATGTGTTAATTGCTGACGAACCAACGACTGCTCTAGATGTAACCATTCAAGCTCAAATTATTGATATTATTCAAAACCTGCAAAAACAACTAGGCATGAGCATTATCTTCATTACCCATGACCTTGGTGTTGTAGCAGAAATCTGCGATAAAATTGCTGTTATGTATGCGGGGCAGGTTGTAGAAGAAGGCACAACAGAAAGTCTTTTTGAAAACCCGCTACACCCTTATACAAATGGATTAATTCAATCATTACCTAAGCTATACGAAGATCAAGAAGAATTATCTACTATTCACGGAACTGTTCCAAGTCCCTATAATTACCCAATTGGCTGCCGTTATGCAGAACGCTGCCCATTTGCTACAGATTTATGTCGTGAACAACAGCCTGAGCTTTTGACTGTTGAGCAAGGAAAAAAGGTAAGGTGCTGGATGTACAGTAATGAATGGCAAGGAGAAACACTTTTGAAGGAGCTGACAGTATGACAACAGCACAACACACACAACCACTATTACAAGTAAATGATTTAAAGCAGCATTTTTTCTTAAAAAAAGAAAAGCTCTTCGGTCCACAGCAGGTTGTAAAAGCTGTGGATGGGGTGTCTTTCGATATCATGCCTGGTGAGACGCTCAGTATTGTTGGAGAATCTGGCTGTGGAAAATCAACAACTGGTCGTTCTATTTTAAGATTAGATGAGCCTACTGCTGGAGAGGTATTGTTATTCGGTAAAAATTTAGTGAATATGAACAAAAAAGAGCTTCGTGCTGCACGCAAGGACATTCAAATTATTTTCCAAGATCCCTATGCATCCCTTAACCCACGAAGAACGATTCGTAAAATGTTAACAGAGGCCATGTCTATTCAAAAAATTGTACCACCTGAGCAACAAGAAGCACGCATGATTGAATTAATGTCCCTTGTTGGGTTACGTCCTGAATACTTAGAGCGTTATCCACATGAATTTTCTGGTGGTCAGCGTCAACGGATTGGTATTGCCAGAGCCCTTGCTGTTAATCCTAAAATTATTATTTGTGATGAGTCTGTTTCTGCCCTAGACGTTTCCATTCAAGCTCAAATACTAAATTTACTAAAACAACTACAAAGAGATTTAGATTTAACCTTTTTATTTATCTCACACGATTTAAGTGTTGTTCGACATATTTCAGACCGTATTATGGTGATGTATCTTGGAAAGGTCGTAGAAATTGCTGATAAGCATTCCCTTTTTACTCAGCCACATCATCCTTATACAAAAGCACTGTTTTCTTCTATACCTGTCATTGATAAGCAGCATCGGAAGGAGCGTATAATTTTAAAAGGTGACTTACCATCACCTCTTAGTCCCCCTACTGGCTGTAGCTTTCACACACGTTGCCCATTCGCAACAGATAAATGTAAAGCAGAAGTACCAGCACTACGAGCGATCACTGCAACACATAAGGTAGCTTGCCATTTCGCAGAAAATTTAGTTTAATGTATCTTACACTTATAAAATAAACGGAGAGGTCATTATGTTACAACCAGAAACCTTCAACATATATATTCTCCTATGTGTAATTGCTCCAATTATTGGAGCTTTTCTGCTTACTTTTATATTTATTTTCGAAAAGCAAATCGATAGCCTTGAGGAGGAAAAAAGAAATTTAGAGCTTGAGCAGGATTTACAAAGAGCAAATATTCTCCAGTTGAATCAGCAAATACAGCCACATTTCTTTTTTAATGCATTAAATTCATTATTAAGCCTAGCTCGCATCAATCGGAAGGAAGATTTGGTTGCGGGCATTGAGGCTTTGGCAACATTTTTTAAATTTAAATACAATAATCATGAGGTTTTAATTGCGTTAAAGAACGAGGTACAATTTGTCGATAGTTATTTAAATATTCAACAATTACGATTTGGCCATCGTTTGACTGTAAATAAATATGTTGATGATGAAGCACTATCCGTCCAAATACCACCTTTTATTCTGCAGACCATTATTGAAAATGCCTATAAACATAGCTTTGAAAAGCATATAGGACCTGCAGAGCTATCCATTACAATCAAAAAAATGGCTAATAGCTTATTAATTGAAATTAAAAATACACAGCCTTTAGAAAAAATAGAAATGACTACTGAACAGGTAGTAGACGAACTGCAGCAAGGTTATGGGCTCGAAAATATTAGAAAACGGCTTGAGCTCATTTATGGGCTCGAAAATATTTTATTCTCGATTCAAAACAATGAACAGCATTACACTGTTACCATCCATGTTCCCGCTTAGGCTTTCTATCAACTGGAAGGAGAAAGGAGAAACTCACCATGAATATTTTAATCGCAGATGATGAGCCATTAGAGCTTGAGCAAATGATTTATTTATTAAAGCCACATTTTCCAAATTGGACCTTCCATACTGCCCAAGATGCCTCACAAGCTCTGCAATTAGCTAAGAAGCACCGTATGACTATCGCCTTTTTGGATATTCAAATGCCTGGGAAAGATGGAATCACGTTGAGCAAGGAATTAAAAGCGCTTTATGAGGTAGACATCATCATGGTAACAGCTTATCAAACCTTTGAATATGCCCAACAAGCATTGCGTATCGGGGTAAAGGATTATCTTACAAAACCAGTCATTGCAAGTGAATTAGATGCTATTGTGGAGAAATATAAGGTTTGGAGTTCTAACCATGATGCGATTCAAAGCGCACTTTCCTATATTCATGAAAACTATTATGAAAAACTGAGTCTCAATATTATTGCTGAAAAAATTCATTTAAATCCGAGCTATTTAAGTCGTAAATTTTTGGAGGAGCAGTCTATTGGCATTAATGAATACATTAATAATTATCGCCTAGAAATGGCTGTAAAGAAAATCAATGAAAATCTAGACACAAGTATGTCTGCAATTGCTGAGAGCTGTGGTTTTAATAGTCAGCACTATTTTAGCGTTGCGTTTAAGAAAAAATATAATCAATCACCAAGACAATATAAATCCTCTAAAATGAGTAAAGGTCTTTACTAGTATGCTAAGGAAGTTTTCATTGCTTGTTCCATT
The DNA here is from genome assembly GCF_029916965.1 of Lysinibacillus sp. 1 U-2021. Classification (NCBI taxonomy): domain Bacteria; kingdom Bacillati; phylum Bacillota; class Bacilli; order Caryophanales; family Bacillaceae; genus Lysinibacillus; species Lysinibacillus sp. 1 U-2021. The sequence goes on along the minus strand of NZ_CP123966.1, from coordinate 837,600 downwards.
TGCAAGTTTAAGCACAGCAGCAGGAGTCATTATTCTTTTAGCGAGATGGATTAATGGTAATTTATTATTATCCTCTCCTTCAGCCCTTATTTCTTTTGGTTTTATGGCGGGCATTTGTTATACATTAGCAACAGCTATTTCATTTATCATACTTGGTTCATTGCTGAAGAAGAGCGATTACACACAAAATCAGCATACACAAAGCTTTTTGCTCTTTACCATACAGCGTAAATTGTCTGGAATGAATTTAAAGGTTATACGTCTATTTTACCTGCTAACAGGTATTGAACTTTGGCTTATTCAATTAATAAGCATTAGTGTATTGTCTGAAATTATGTTAAATATTCCAGTCCCTATTACACTTTTTTTCTTTTTAATCGGCATCTTACTTCTTGACCGCATCATGTCAGTGAAAAGTATACTATGGTTGGAAATTTTATTTATTATTGCTCTTTTTTCATTACTTATTTTTATCCCTATTTATTACTTTGTACTAAATGGGGCAAGCACCGTATATGAGGGTATTCGCTTATATCACCCTTATTTATTTTATTTTAAAAATAGCGAAATTCTGCTGTTCTATGTCATTATTCAACTAGCCGTTTTAGGACAAGTATTTTTTGATAAATCAACATGGTATTTAATTGCCTTTATAAAACCTAAAAAAGTACGTAGCAGTCTGTTTTCCTCAGGTGTAATTTTAGCGTTATTAACGCTATCATTTACGGCAATTTTAATGATTGCCCTATACAGCGGATCATTTGGCCAATTCCAAGTACTGATTTTTACGTTTTTATATGAAGTACAACCAGGCTTTCTGACATTTGCTTTTCTCGTCATTGTCCTATTAGCCATTGTCACAACTTTGCTTGTAGACATGCGGGCAACGAAACGTTTTTTTGTGACGAAAAGACCCTATTATTTCTATTTGATTGGCCTGATGATTATTTTATTCACCTGTTTCTTATCTATCGATTTAACGATTTTAGGTGTTATTTATTCTTTTGCCTTTCTGCACATTACCATGCTACCGTTTTTGTTAATCCTTTTATTTACGAATCGCCATATTCATAAGCATAGCTGGCTTGTCATCCTACTATCCATCATCATTGGAATTGGTGTTGGTTTAAGCTTTAATACGCTTTACGGATTAGCTACCAGCTTTATGATCTCAAGTATTTATCAATTAATGCTTCAGACTGAAACAATTGAAAAAAATACCTGAACTCGATAATATTCGGGTTCAGGTTTATAAGTTATTTAACTGATATAAAATAAAAATAGGATTAGTACTAGCAAGCCAACAATGGCCGAACTAATGGAAACATAATGTCTTTTTTCCTCTCGACCATAGTAATAGTCAATGAAAATAGAGCTGAAAAGGCTGACAACTAAATATCCTCCAATAATAACAGTAAATAAAATCCACCCTTTAATTATGATCACCATGAGCATCATGGTATTCAAAATTTTAATAGCCCAAACAGCACGTCTATGATGACTATTGACATACTCCTTTGGTATAGTAAATTTTTTCCTCATTAGTTTATCGACAAGCATTTGGATAGCTATGAGAAAAACTAGCATAACGATTAAACCTGACATTCCAAATTTAGCATCTTTTTTGAGAGCAAGATCTAAATAAGCCTTGGCCAACTCTTTATTATCTACTTTATAAAATGAATTGCTGTCATAATCAACAATTCCGATATCCTCCTCGTTTATGAACATTTTCAGCTTCATAACCTGACCTTTTTCAAACTCTACCCAGACATCACGTTGTAATCTAAAAAAAATACGCTCATTCATTTGTGTCACTGTAGCTTGCTGTAATAGTTGTTGTAATAACTCTTTTTCTGAACCTTGCTCCATTACTCGTTGTCCAATGACCCACCCAGGTCTACCAGCCTTAAAGATCTCCTCATCTGAATTGTAAATCATTGTATATTTTTTTATAGATTGCTGCTGTGCTAATTGAACAATTGAAGCATGCTGCGTTTGCTCTATCTGCCCCAATGGACCGATTTCTATTATCAATAGAAACATGAAAATCGTGCCTATGATGATCAATGGGTAAGACCAGCGTCTTGTTTTTTTTGTTTGCCGCACTTGCCGTAAAATATCCTCCTGTAAGGATTTCGTAAATCGTGGTGCTTCGCCAAGTTCTTGATCCAATTTCTCTTTAAAAGTTGTCATTCATTAACACCTCCCACTTACTATTCGCTAATTTTTCCTGTAACATTTTCCTTGCTCGATGCAATCTGGTTTTAACTGTATTTTCTGCACATGTAAGAATATCTGCAATTTCTCTAATCTTTAATTCCTGATAATAATAAAGGATGACGACTTCTCTATAAGGAATAGGTAATTCAAATAAAGCATTTGTTAATGTTGTCCGTTCATCCTGTGCTAATAGCATCGTTTCAGGTGTTCGTTTACTTGCACCAATATGCAATTTTTCCAACAGTTGATGGCGTTTATTTTTCCAGCTTCGCAAATAATCATGACTTTTATGTACAGTTATTTTAACTAAATAGGTCTTTAGAGATGCTCTTTGTTCGAAGCGATCCTGCTGCCGATAATAAGAAAAAAAGACATCCTGGACTATTTCTTCTGCCATCGCCCAATCCTTTACATAAAGATAAGCCACTCGTAAGCAATATTCTCCGTGTTCTTCCATAATGGCCACCAAATGCTCACTCATCTAAACACCTCCTCTAAACATTCACCCTATAGTCGTAATCGGAACTTAGTTGGTTTCAAAAAAATCGAAAAAGTTTCGTTATCATGAAGGTCATAAAAAGAAAAAATCCTCACACAATAAGAGGGTATTTTTATGAATAGTAACTCCTAAAGAAATAGCCTACATTTTTAGAATGAATTTGTTTGTATGCCATGTTGCATACTTTTTTTCTATTATCTATTGAATAACTAGCAAAAAAACTGTTATAGTGAGATTGTTTGTCTGACGTCTGACTAATTAAGATCTTTAGCTGTTCTTCTGAAATTGGAACATCAGGACAAAATATCACAGATACTTATGGAGGAACTTATGAGATACTTAATATCCTTTTGTGGATTGTTACTTGTTTTTGCCTTAGCTTTATTAATGAGTAAAAACAAAAAAGAAATAAAATATAAATATATAGTGATTATGTTGATCATCCAATTTTTATTGGCAGCTTTACTACTTAATACAACGGTCGGCTATGTGCTAATCAAAGGAATCACCAAAGTGTTTGATCACTTATTGTCCTATGCAAATGCAGGTATATCATTTGTTTTTGGTGGCTTAGCAAATGAAGGAGAATCACCCTTCTTTTTAGCCGTTTTATTACCAATCGTCTTTATATCTGTTCTGATTGGGATCTTGCAGCATTTCAAAATTCTTCCTTTTCTAATGAGATGGGTAGGTTTATTTTTAAGTAAAGTAAGTGGTATGGGGAAATTGGAATCCTATAATGCTGTTGCCTCTGCTATGGTAGGCCAATCCGAAGTGTTCATAACTGTTAAAAAGCAATTAGATAAGATTGCACCACAACGTATGTATACATTATGCGCTTCTGCTATGTCGACTGTTTCGATGTCAGTAGTTGGCGCTTATATGACGATGATTGAGCCAAAGTATGTTGTTACGGCCATTGTATTAAACCTGTTTGGTGGATTTATTATTGTTTCCATTATTAATCCATATACTGTAGATGAAAAAGAAGATATCTTAACAATTGAAGATGAACATAAGCAAGCGTTCTTTCAAATGATTGGTGAATATATTATGGATGGCTTTAAAGTAGCCATCATTGTTGGGGCGATGCTTATTGGTTTCGTAGCATTAATGGATTTAATCAATTCATTATTCGATATAATTATCGGCATCTCTTTCCAAGAAATATTAGGCTATATCTTTGCGCCAATCGCTTTCCTAATGGGTATCCCATGGGCAGATGCTGTGGCAGCTGGCGGTATTATGGCAACCAAATTAGTAACAAACGAATTTGTTGCTATGATTAATCTTGGCGATGTTGCTGAGTCCATGAGTGAACGTACATTAGGTATTATTTCTGTATTCCTCGTATCTTTTGCCAACTTTTCATCAATCGGGATTATTTCGGGTGCTGTAAAAGGTTTGAATGAAAGGCAAGGGAATGTCGTTGCTCGATTTGGTTTAAAGTTGTTGTACGGCGCTACGCTCGTAAGTATCTTAACAGCTATTATTGTGGGATTGATTATTTAAATTGTATCTGGAACTATTTAATGAACTGCACTCAGTTAGATGGGTGCAGTCCTTATTTTATCGCTTAAGATTACTCCAAATTAAAAAATGTACATTACTAAAATTGAATTTAGTAATGTACATTTTTACTTTATATCTCTTTATTTTACGACAATATTGACAAGTTTGCCTGGAATAACGATGATTTTCACTAAGCTCTTTCCTGCCATGTATTCTTGAACCTTTTCATCGGCAAGTGCTACTTTTTCAATATCCTCTTTTGAAGCATCTTTTGCTACGACGATCTTAGCACGTACTTTACCAGCAACTTGTACAGCAATTTCTACTTCATCATCCACAAGCTTTGCTTCATCATATGTTGGCCATTGCTCATATGAAAGAGTGGAATCGTGTCCTAATAGTTGCCATAATTCTTCTGCAATATGCGGAGCGATTGGAGCTAGCATTTTCACAAAGCCTTCAGCATAAGTCGTTGGTATCACATCAGCTTTATAGCAATCATTAATAAAGACCATCATTTGTGAAATAGCTGTGTTAAAGCGGATGCCTTCATAATCCTCTGTCACTTTTTTCACTGTTTGGTGGTATGATTTTTCAAGTGATTGATCGTTAGACACTTGAATTTTTGCTGAAATTGCGCCGTCTTCTTCACTGACAAATAGACGCCAGATACGGTCTAAGAAGCGACGTGCTCCATCTAAACCATTTGTAGACCATGCAACAGAAGCCTCTAGTGGGCCCATGAACATTTCATATAAACGTAATGTATCGGCACCATGTGACGTAATGATTTCATCTGGATTGACAACATTGCCCTTAGATTTAGACATTTTCTCATTACCTTCACCTAGAATCATTCCCTGGTTAAATAACTTTTGGAATGGTTCTTTTGTATGGACAACGCCTAAATCATAGAGAACTTTATGCCAGAAGCGAGCGTATAGTAAATGTAATACAGCATGCTCCGCACCACCAATATAAATATCAACAGGTAACCAACGTTTTAGTAACTCTGGGTCTGCAATCGCCTCTGTATTTGTAGGGTCGATATAGCGTAGGAAGTACCAGCTCGAACCTGCCCACTGCGGCATTGTATTTGTTTCACGACGCCCTTTTTTACCTGTTTCTGGATCGACAACATTTACCCATTCTTCAATATTTGCTAATGGTGATTCACCAGTACCTGATGGACGGATATTATCTGTTTTTGGTAGCATTAGAGGTAATTCTGATTCTGGAACTGGCGTTATCGTGCCATCTTCCCAATGAATCATTGGAATTGGTTCACCCCAATAACGCTGACGGGAGAATAACCAGTCACGTAGACGGTAAGAAATTTTCTTCTCTCCCACACCCTTTTCCGCTAACCATTCAATGGCTTTCGCAATGCCATCTACTTTATTTAAACCATTAAGGAATTCAGAGTTAATATGTTGACCATCACCTGTAAATGCTTCTTTACTGATGTCTCCACCTTCAAGTACAGGAACGATGTCTAGGCCAAATTCAGTCGCGAATTCATAGTCACGCTCATCATGTGCTGGCACCGCCATAATAGCACCTGTACCATAAGACACTAACACATAGTCAGCAATCCAAATTGGCACTTTTTTACCGTTAATCGGATTCACTGCATAAGCGCCTGTAAATACGCCTGTTTTTTCTTTCGCTAAATCTGTACGCTCTAGGTCAGATTTCATTTTAACTTTCTCTAAATAAGTCTCAACAGCTTGGCGTTGGTCAGCTGTTGTTATTTGTTCCACTAATTTATGCTCTGGCGCAAGCACACAGTATGTAGCACCAAATAATGTATCAGGGCGCGTTGTGAAAACTGTGAAGTTTTGATCTGAACCGTCAATGGCAAATGTCACTTCTGCCCCTTCTGAACGGCCAATCCAATTGCGTTGCATATCTTTAATAGATTCAGGCCAATCAACTTCTTCTAGGTCATCGATTAAACGATCAGCATAGGCTGTAATTTTAAGCATCCATTGCTTCATTGGTCTGCGTTCTACTGGATGACCACCACGCTCTGATTTCCCATCAATTACTTCTTCGTTAGCTAATACCGTGCCAAGTGCTGGACACCAGTTAACAGCTACTTCATCCACATAGGCTAAACCTTTCTTATAAAGCTGGATAAAAATCCATTGTGTCCATTTATAATATTCTGGATCAGTTGTGTTAATTTCGCGATCCCAATCATAGCTGAAGCCTAGCTCTTGAATTTGACGTTTAAATGTTGCAATATTTTTAGCTGTAAATTCAGCTGGATCATTCCCTGTATCAAGTGCATATTGTTCTGCTGGTAAACCAAAAGCATCCCAGCCCATTGGATGAAGTACATTATAGCCTTGCATACGTTTAAAGCGCGATAGAATATCAGTTGCCGTATAGCCCTCTGGATGGCCTACATGAAGTCCTGCGCCTGATGGATATGGGAACATATCTAATGCATAAAATTTAGGCTTTGCTGTTTCATTTTCAGTTTTAAATGTTTTGTTATCAGCCCAGTATTGCTGCCACTTTTTTTCAATTTGTTCATGATTAAAACTCATTTTTTTTCCTCCTTCGATTGATCGTGCTGCTCTCCATTATAATTGACAAAATATTTAAAAAATAAAAAAACTCGCCCCTATCTTATAGAAGGGACGAGAGAATTTGTACTCCCGCGGTACCACCCAAATTAGTGATTACACTCGGCTCAAGCTTCCTTAACGCGGAAGAAACGACACACGCTGTTTCACGCGGGCAGACTCAGAAGGCGAGTTCAACTTGCATTCTTACTAGCTTCCACCAACCGCTAGCTCTCTAAAAAGAACCACAAATTTACTATTCCTCATCACAGTCTTTACATGATATTGCATTTATTCTAATGGAAAGTATTGAAAAGCACAAGCCTTTGTTTACAGCTTACCCATTACTGAACAATTAAATCCTTTTCTTCCTTAGACTTTGATAAATCCTTACATTCATGAAAAGCAAAATGCTGACAACCAATGCATTGATTGGCGTTCAAATAATGGAAAGCTTTTGTAATCGCTTCTCCTGTATGCTGAAAAAAATGTTGCGCGCCTATTTTATCGTAAAGACCATTGTGCTGAAGAGCACCCTTTAAATCACCTTGCACACCCGTTACCAAAATAGTACCGCCCTGTGCTTTATAATTTTCTATGATATTACTAAAATATGCTTCTCCAGTAGAATCCATAAAGGGCACTTTCCCCATCCGTAATATCAAAACTCTTGGTTGCTGATGCAGAGTACTTTCAATCGTTTGCTCAAACATTTGTGCAGCACCAAAAAACAACGGCCCTTCAATGGTGTACATACTAATTTGCGGGCAATCATGCTGCTGATGCACTACATGTGGCTGTACCTTTTCACTTTTATTTGAATGATCTGGAAGTACTTTTGTAACAACAAGCTTTTCACTCATGCGTTTCGCAAATAATAGCACAGCCAGCACAAGCCCAACCTCAACTGCTAACGTAAGACTAGTGAATACCGTTAATAAAAAGGTAATCAATAATACCAGTGAGTCGCCTGATTTTAATTTTGCGATATGTGAGAAATGATGTCGTTCACTCATATTCCAAGCTACGACCATCAGTACCGGAGCCATGCTTGCTAACGGAATATGAGATGCATATGGAGCTAATAACAATAATGTGATTAAAACAAACACACCATGAATGATACCCGACATAGGGGATACTGCTCCTGTTTTGATATTGGTCGCTGTGCGTGCAATAGCACCTGTTGCTGGAATACCACCGAATAAAGGCGTCACAATATTAGCAATTCCCTGACCAATTAACTCACGATTACTGTTATGCTTACTATTTGTCATCCCATCCGCCACAACTGCCGATAATAGAGACTCAATACCACCTAGCATTGCAATGACAAACGCTGGACCAATAAGTTGTTGTAATCGTTCGAGCGTGATGTTCGGTAAGGCGAAATGAGGTAATGTATTAGGAATTTGCCCATAGGCCGTTGCAATGGTAGCAACTTGTCCTGAAAAGAAGAAGGTTGCTATAAGTGTAGAGACAACGATACCCGCTAATGCTCCAGGAACCTTTGGAAAAAACTTTGGTGTTATCACGATTGTCACCAAGCATACCGCGGCAGTAAGAATACTATACGTATTTGTCGTATCAAGCTGCTTAATAATTTCCTGTATGTTGGCGATAAAATATTCATGCCTTTTAACATTTGTGAGCCCTAGAAAGTTAGCGATTTGACCTGTAAAAATAATCACTGCTATCCCTGCTGTAAAACCAACTGTTACAGGACGTGGAATAAACTTAATTAAAGTCCCTAACTTAAAAAAGCCCATGACACAAAGCAATACCCCTGCCATTAAACCCGCTAGTAATAAATCTTCATAGCCATAGGTAAGAACAATCCCCAATAGAATTGGCACAAACGCCCCCGTAGGCCCACCTATTTGATATTTGGAACCTCCAAAGAGAGAAATAAGAATACCTGCAATGCAAGCTGTATAAATCCCATATTCAGGTTTCACACCCGATGCTATGGCAAAGGACATGGCAAGTGGAATAGCAACGATTCCCACAATAATCCCTGACAATAAATCCTTCTTTACATGTTGAACTGAATATCCTTCAAAGCGTCCTGTAAACAGTGACTTCATAGATAAATCTTCCCTTCGAAATAATAAGCAAAGCTCAATTTGTCATCATCATTGATTTACTTATTCTCTTCGTCACCTTCATTACTCGTCATTTCCTCTAATCTAGAAATGGTATTAACCAAATGGTTATTAAAAATATCCTTTGCCACCCCAAGTAATGCACCAATCATTGGGTCACTTAAAGAATAGTAAACTTTTTTCCCTTCCTTCACGCCATAAACAATATTTTTAGCACGCAATACACTTAATTGCTGAGAAACAGCAGAACCCTCTTTCTCCAAGCAATCTTGAATCTCATTGACACTTTTCTGTCCATCTACAAGGAGTTCAAGTATTCGGATGCGTAACGGATGTGCTAATGCTTTGAAAAAATCCGCTTTAAACTGTTGTAAGCCCTCTTCCATAAAAAAACCCCTCCATATAACTACATATTCAAATATTTGAATATGTATGATTGTAATCCTGTCACAACATTTTTTCAATATCTGCTATAAAAAAAGAACAAAAACAAGTACTTAATACTCGTTTTTGCTCTTTTCAGTGCGACATTATTAATCTGCTACTATTTTGTTCTTCTTTAAAGGATAATCGTATGTTAAACATGGAATAATCGCCAATAGTACAATAACTACTAATGTTAAAACAAGAGGAATCATGCCAAATTGATCCACCATAATACCGCCAAATAGTGGACCAATCATCCGTCCTCCAGTGGCAGCACTATTGATAATGCCTTGATAGAACCCTTGTCGACCTTTTGGTGCCAGTTGATTAGCAATCGTTGGTAACGCTGGCGTATAAAACATTTCGCCAAATGTTAAGACAAGCATCGCTGCTCCAAACATTTTAAAATCGTTTGCAAAGGCAATAATACCAAAGGAAAGTGCAATCAGCGTTACACCAAATACTAACTGACGTTTTAAATTGTGTTCCCACCGCTTTACGAGCGGTGCAATGAGCGGTTGCCCAATGACAATTAGAAGACCGTTGATTGTCCAAAGTAAGCTATATTGCTTTAATCCCAATCCTAAATCTTGTGTATAAGATGAAATGGTTGCACTCCATTGAGAATATGCTAGCCAGCATAAAACGGAGGATGCACTAATTATTAACAAAGCATAGAAAGGTGCCTTGTTTACGATTCGCTTACTTTCGCTCAAGACATTTTTAGGTGCAATACTGCCCGCCTCCAAACGCTTAAATGTAAATAAGGCAATGAAAAAGAATAAAATATACATACCTAAATTCACTTTAAACACATAGTCAAATTGATAATCTGCCACTATACCGGCAAGGGCAGGACCTACGGCAACACCGACATTTTGTGCTAAATAGATAGTATTAAAAGCCTTACGTCCACCTTCTGGCCAGGCAGCCCCAGCTAAGGCAAACATACCTGGGAAAACAATACCCCCACTAAAGCCTAGTATCGTTAAAAACCACACATAATGTGGCCAACCGTGCCAAATTGTTAAGCCAATTAATGAAGCAATCGTTAACAGGATACCAAGCATAATAGCTTTATAGCCACCAATTCTATCAAATAAGTAACCACCTAATAGATTACCTAATACTCCAGCAGCAGAATTCAGCATTAAGACAAAACCAGCCATAGCTAAAGATTTGCCTAAATAATCATGCATATAAATGGCATTCAAAGGCCATAAAAAAGAGTTGCCTGTTGTGTTCACAAGCATTCCGATAATTAAAAACCAAACACGTTTTGGCATAGGATGACCTCCATTATTTCGCTTCTCTAAATAGTTAGTGTATGCTGAAATACTTAAAAGTACAAGGAAAATAATTTTACCTTTTTTACAAGACTTCTATCCTATTTTCAATCGTATTTAGTTTTGTTCCTTTCCATTTTTCTTTATCCAAATCATGATATTACCCTTACCCCATGACGGAACGAAATGCACATGATAGAATAGAGCGTTAGAGGAGTGAAATAAATGACAGAGACGAATTTTCCTTTTCCTTCAGAGGGGAAAAGATACTATACATGGAATCGCTATTTACGTGACCAATTTGGTCATAAAGTTTTTAAAGTGGCATTAGATGCAGGATTTGATTGCCCTAACCGCGACGGCACAGTTGCTTTCGGTGGCTGTACATTTTGCAGTGCTGCAGGTTCTGGTGATTTTGCTGGTAATAAGGTAGATCCAATTGATGTTCAATTTGCTGAAATCCGAGACAAAATGCACCAGAAATGGAAGGATGGCAAATACATGGCCTATTTCCAAGCCTACACAAATACACATGCCCCTTTGCCAGTTTTAAAAGAAAAATTTGAAGCAGCTTTAGCGCAAGAAGGTGTAGTAGGTCTTTCTATTGCTACTCGTCCTGACTGTTTACCTGATGATGTTGTCGAATATTTAGCAGAGCTAAATGAGCGGACGTATTTATGGATTGAGCTCGGTCTACAAACGGTGCATGAGAAAACGGCTAATCTTATTAATCGTGCCCATGATTATGCAACGTATGTGGAAGGCGTTGAAAAATTGCGTAAGCATGGCATTCGTGTTTGTTCACATATCATTAACGGATTGCCTCTCGAAGACTATGACATGATGATGGAAACGGCACGAGCAGTTGCACAATTAGATGTCCAAGGCATTAAAATCCACTTACTTCATCTATTAAAAGGAACGCCTATGGTGAAGCAATATGAAAAAGGTATGTTAGAATTTTTAGATCAAGATGTGTATACAAAACTAGTAGCAGACCAATTAGAAATTTTACCACCAGAGATGGTCATTCATCGTATTACAGGTGATGGACCGATTGATTTAATGATTGGACCCATGTGGAGTGTTAATAAATGGGAAGTACTGAATGGCATTGATGCTGAGCTTGAACGTCGTGGTAGTTGGCAAGGGAAGTTGTATAAGGCAGAGGTTATGAAATGATACTACAACGCGTTTTACAATATGCCCAGCAGTTATTAAAAGATAATATAAAAGAGGGAGATACAGTTGTGGATGCAACTGCTGGAAACGGCCATGACACATTGTTTCTGGCACAGCTTGTTGGGGATGAAGGGCAAGTTTATGCCTTTGATGTCCAAAAAGAGGCGGTTGACGCGACACTCCTCCGACTTTTAGATCATGGTTTAGAACATCGAGCACTCGTTTTAAATAAAGGGCATGAAGAAGTTACACAGTTTGTTCACAAGCCAGTAACTGCGGCAATCTTCAATCTAGGCTATTTACCTGGTAGCAACCATGATATTATTACAAGACCTAATACAACAATCCAAGCCATTGAGAATATATTAAAGCTCTTAAAAGTGGGCGGTTTGATTGTTCTTGTTATTTATCATGGTCATCCAGGTGGAAAAGAAGAGCGTGATAAGGTCATTGATTATGTAAGCCAACTGCCACAAAAATATGTTCATGTCTTAAAATATGCATTTCTGAATCAACAAAATGATCCACCCTTCGTCATTGCATTAGAGAAAATGAAAGAATATCCTATTCAATAATGACATGCTAAAAGGCGATCAGCTAGTTTCTATCAAACTAGCTGATCGCCTTGCTCTTTATCTACTTGTTATTGCGTTTTTCATTATAGTCAACCCAGAAATCTGCACCTTTAATTCCTAGTTTACGAGGATCAAAGACTGGGTCTTTTCCTTCTTTTTTCTGTTTCTCGTAATCTTTTAATGCGATAATAGCTGGTTTCATGATAATTAAAATAGCTATAACGTTAATCCAAACCATCAAACCAAGACCTACATCTCCCATTGCCCATGCTAGACCAGACGTACGGATTGTACCATAAAAGGCTGCAACTAAAATGGCAATTTTCGCAATCCAAATGAATATCTTTTCTGTGCTACCTCTAAATAAATAAGCGACATTTGTCTCTGCAATATAGTAGTAAGCCATGATTGTTGTAAAGGCAAAGAAGAATAACGCAATGGCTACAAATGGAGCACCAAAGCCAGGTAATGATGAGTCAACTGCATATTGTGTATAGGCTGCACCTGCTTCAATACTTTTCGCAAAAGTCATTTGCTCATCACCAGCTAATCCACCACTATTGAATTCTCCAACATGAATAAATGGATCTGCTCCCTCAGCTGCCTTTTCATCTTGTACATTGTACATCCCCGTAAATAAAATCATAAATGCGGTAGCAGAACAAATTAATAATGTATCAATATACACAGATGCTGCTTGAACAATTCCTTGCTTAGCAGGATGTGATACTTCCGCAGCTGCCGCAGGGTGGGCCCCAGTTCCTTGACCAGCTTCGTTGGAGTAAATTCCACGTTTAACACCCCAAGCAATCGCTGAACCAATAACCCCGCCAAAAATTTCTTGAGCACCAAATGCACTAGAAAAAATTAATCCGATAACCGTTGGTACTTGTGAAATATTCATAAAAATAATGATAATGGCCATAATGATATAGGCTAATGCCATAAACGGTACAATAATCTGGGCAGCGTTTGCAATTGATTTAATACCACCAATGATAATAGCACCTAGTAACACAACAATTATAAGTCCTGTGATCCATGTATCCAAACCGAAAGCGTTTTCAACAGCACCTGCGATGGCATTCGACTGCACACCAGGCATCAAAATTAACATTGCTATTAAAGCCGCCACAGCAAAAATAACTGCAAACCATTTTTGGCCCATTCCTTTTTCTATGTAAAAGGCCGGTCCACCACGATATTCTGTATCTTTCTCTTCTTTATAGATTTGAGCTAATGTTGACTCTACATACGCGGTAGCCGCACCTATGAAAGCGATTGCCCACATCCAAAAGACAGCACCAGGTCCTCCCATTCCAATCGCTGTCGCAGTACCAGCAATATTACCTGTACCTACACGTCCTGATAATGCGATAGACATTGCTTGGAATGAAGATATTCCCTTTTCTGACTTCTCCCCTTTAAACATTAAAACAAACATATCTTTAATGTGCCTTACTTGTAGGAACCTTGTAATAATTGAGAAAAATAACCCAATTAATAAGATGCCATAAATAAACCATGGTCCCCATAAAATACCATTCAACTTCTCTACAATTACATCCATTTTACCCCTCCAATTTGAATTACCTTACTTTAAGTCATTATAGTATTACACTTTTCTGAAAATTACAATATTATTTTTAAGTAACAATATTTAAGTAAGTAACCTAGTAAATGGAAGGGTATAAACCTATTTAATTATATAACCAATTCTTCGAAGAGCATTATTAATAAAATCTCGTATATACATAAAAATCTCTTCGCGCTCTCCCTCATGAAATAAATTATGATAACAATTTGCCCATTCTTTAAACTGAAATTCCGTGAATTCCTGTTGATGAAGCCAATTTCGAGTTTGGCGAGTGTCCGTAATTTTATCCTTCTCAGCTGTCATAATTAGCATAGGCATATTAGGCATTTCACCTTTAGGCAGCATCACTAAATTTTTCATCATCTGCTGAAGTTCTCGATACCATTTCACAGAAACAACAGACATGAGCGGTACATCATCTTTCATTTCTTCTCTGCCTTCAACACTACGCGTTAATTTCTCTAATGTAATATCATGTGTCAATTTAACATTGGCCGTTAACGCACTTAGACTTGTTAAAGCATTTGTTAATTTACCTGGTAATAGCTTTAGTTGCAACCAAGGTGATGTTAAAATAATGCCTGCACATTCATATTGTCTCTTTTGCAGTGTATGGAGGATTAATGTTGCACCTAGTCCATGCCCTATTACAAAGGTTGGTAAATTATATGAAAAAGCATTTTCAATCAGGTTTCTTGTATACTTATTGTACAATTTGAAGTCTTCATCATGGACTCGAGCAAACCTTGCATTACCCCCATGATTCGGTAAATCTCCCATGACTATGTGGAAGCCTTCTAATCTTAATTTCTCTATCAGCCATGCATACCAACGGTGATTTTCATAAGCACCATGAAGAATAGCAATCACAGCTTTTGCTTGTCCATCAGCTTCCCATTTCCACATTACATAGTCCTCCTAAAAAATGATTACACTTTGATTATATCGAAATAAATAGCACATTTTAATTTTATATTTCCATAAAGTTGCGTATTTGATACGATAATACTACATTATAGAAAGAAAAGAGGCGATTTTCATGATTTATCCATTTAAAGATAAAACGCCAAAGATCGATCCGTCTGTTTTCATTGCTGATTACGCAACTGTTACGGGCGACGTAACAATTGGCACCGAAACAACTATTTGGTTTAATACGGTTATTCGTGGTGATGTTTCCCCAACGATTATTGGTAAACGTGTCAGTATCCAGGATCTTTGCTGTTTACACCAAAGCCCAAAATATCCGCTCATTATTGAAGATGAGGTAACAGTTGGACACCAAGTCACTTTACATAGTTGTACAATTCGCAAAAATGCCTTAATTGGTATGGGATCCATTATTTTAGACGGAGCTGAGATTGGAGAAGGTGCATTTATTGGAGCTGGAAGCCTAGTACCTCCTGGTAAAGTCATTCCTCCAAATAGTTTAGCATTAGGTCGTCCAGCAAAAGTTGTCCGAGAATTAAATGCTGAAGATAAAGAGGATATGGAACGCATCGTACGAGAATACGCAGAAAAAGGTCAATATTATAAATCACTTCAGAAATAAATAACCTACACAAAAAATCAATACTAACGAAAAAATCCCTCGCGTTTTCGTGTACCGAATATGTTCACGAATCCTAGCGAGGTATTTTTGTAAAAAAAACAAAAGGAGCAATGTTGCCCCTTTGCTTATTAATACATCAGAATAATTTTCTAATGACTTCATTACTTTAGTTCAATAGTTTATAAACGTGCTTTTTCTCGTAGCGCGTCTGCTTTATCAATTTGCTCCCATGGTACATTTAAATCTGTACGACCAAAATGTCCATACGCAGCAGTTTGTTTATAAATTGGACGACGAAGATCAAGCATTTTAATGATACCTGCTGGGCGTAGATCGAATAGCTCGCGTACCCATTCAACGATTTCGCTTTCTTTCACTCTACCTGTGCCAAATGTATCGACAGCAATGGAAACAGGCTGAGCAACGCCAATCGCATAGGCAAGTTGCACTTCAGCACGCTCTGCTAAGCCAGCTGCTACGATGTTTTTCGCTACATAACGTGCTGCATATGCCGCCGAACGGTCTACCTTGGTTGCATCCTTACCTGAGAAGGCACCACCACCGTGACGTGCATAACCACCGTATGTATCAACAATGATTTTACGCCCTGTTAATCCAGCATCACCTTTTGGCCCACCAATTACAAAACGGCCAGTTGGATTGATGAAGTATTTCGTATTAGCATCTAATAATTCACTCGGTACAACTGGTGCAATAACAAATTCTTTTAAATCTGCTTGAATTTGTTCAAGTGTTGCTTCTTCATCATGCTGTGTTGAAATAACAATTGTATCCACGCGAACCGGTACATTATTGTCATCATATTCAATCGTTACTTGCGTTTTACCATCAGGACGCAAATAGGCAAGTTCCCCTGATTTACGTACTTCTGTTAAACGGCGTGCTAATTTGTGTGCCAAGCTAATTGGTAATGGCATTAGCTCTGGTGTTTCATTACATGCATAGCCAAACATTAAGCCTTGGTCACCAGCACCAATTGCTTCTATGTCAGCATCTGTCATAGAGCCTTCACGTGCCTCTAATGCCTGATCAACACCTTGAGCAATATCAGGTGATTGTTCGCCAATTGCCACAAGCACCGCTAAGTTCTCTGCATCAAAGCCATATTTACCTCGTGTATAGCCAATTTCAGCTACAGTGTCACGAACAATACCTTTAATATCCACATAAGTAGAAGTAGTAATTTCTCCTGCTACTAATACTAATCCTGTTGTTACAGTTGTTTCACACGCTACACGTGCATTTGGATCTTCTGCTAAAATAGCATCTAAAATGGCATCCGAGATTTGGTCACAAATCTTATCTGGATGTCCTTCTGTTACACTCTCTGATGTAAACAGTCGACGGTTTGTCATTTGGTTTTCCTCCTAAATACTCTTACAATAAGTAGTTGTGTATGAATACGGTACTCATTACCCATGTCAAGTCCGCTCCTAAGGATTGAACTCTCAAGCCGTTACTGCTGCTTTTAACACGAGGATTTCGAAAGATCCGTCATTATAATAAGGAAAGAACTACATATACTTACCTTTACATTGATTTTTAACAATAAAAAAATCCTTTTCTCACGTTACTTTACATGAGGAAAGGAATAATGACTGCGTAACCTTTCACTCTTATCGTTCAAGGGATGTTCCCTTGCATCAGGTTGGCACCAACGCATGTCGTGAAATAGTTCATGCAGGTTGCCGGGTTTCACAGGGCCTGACCCTCCACCAGCTCGGGATAAGAGTATCCGTTCAATCTCATGTTACTGAAAAGGTCGAACGTTGTCAAATATTTTCTTATGTATTACTGTATAGAAAGGAAAGAACTTATTACACAAAAACTTTTCATACTTGGATGATGATGTAAATAGAAGCAAATTAATCCCTACAACATACCTAGCTACTTGTGGTAACATATGTGTGGCTCAATTTTCGTGCCTAATTACAGTAGGATTGATGGTATTCTACTCGAAAAACATTATTTTTTGTCAGTTTATTGAAAAGTGGTAAAAACTCTAAAATAATTTCTTAATTAGTATAGATTATTTAAGCAATTGTGTTATACTATTTTTGAAATTAAGAAAAAATCCCTCTAAATCAAGGGAATACTATAAAAAAGGATGGTATTTAATCGATGAATTCAGTAGAAATTGCAAACGAACTGAAGGAATTATTAAACGGCGGTAACATTAATGTTCAACTTTCAGTACCACAATTAGCAGAAAAAGCTACATCTCGTGGTGAAGCAATGTTAACAGTAGATGGCGCAGTTCGTGCAGAAACTGGCAAATACACTGGTCGTTCACCTAAAGATAAATATACGGTAGAAGAAGAAAGCACAAAAGATCAAATTGACTGGGGTAAAGTCAACCAACCGATTTCTTCTGAAGTGTTCGATAACCTATATGTAAAAGTAATAAAATATTTAAAAGAACGTGACGAGTTATTCGTATTCAAAGGCTTTGCAGGTGCTGACAAAGATTCACAATTAAGCATTCAAGTTATTAATGAATACGCATGGCACAATCTTTTTGCTCATCAATTATTTATCCGTCCAACAGCAGATGAATTAGCTTCTCATGTTGCTGACTTCACTGTCATCTCAGCTCCTAACTTTAAAGCAGATCCTGCGGTTGATGGTACTGCTTCTGAAACATTCATCATCGTATCACTTGAAAAGAAAATTATTTTAATTGGTGGTACAGAATATGCTGGTGAAATGAAAAAATCTATCTTTGGTATCATGAACTACTTATTACCACAACAAGGTATTCTTTCAATGCACTGCTCAGCAAACGTTGGTGAAGCTGGCGATGTAGCGTTATTCTTCGGTCTATCTGGTACTGGTAAAACGACGTTATCAGCTGATCCTGATCGTAAGCTAATCGGTGACGATGAACACGGTTGGTCTGATAATGGTGTATTCAACATTGAGGGTGGCTGCTATGCAAAAACAATCAACCTTTCTGCTGAAAAAGAACCAGAAATCTACAATGCGATTCGCTTCGGCTCTGTATTAGAAAACGTAGCTGTTGATCCAGAAACGCGTATTTGTGACTATGATGACGGATCACTAACAGAAAATACTCGTGTAGCTTATCCAATCCAATACATCGAAAATATCGTTGATCCTTCTGTTGCAGGTCATCCAAAAACAATCATCTTCCTAACAGCTGATGCATTTGGTGTATTACCTCCAATCAGTAAATTAACTAAAGAACAAGCAATGTATCACTTCCTAAGCGGGTTCACTTCTAAACTTGCTGGAACTGAACGTGGTGTGACTGAGCCAGAACCAGTATTCTCTACTTGCTTCGGGTCTCCATTCCTTCCACTTCCTGCAACAGTATACGCAGAAATGTTAGGACAAAAAATTGACGAGCATGGGGCACAGGTATACTTAGTAAACACTGGTTGGACTGGTGGCGAATATGGCACAGGTAGCCGTATGAAACTTTCTTATACACGTACAATGGTCCGTGCAGCAATCGATGGTAAATTAGCAGATGTTGAAACAACACAAGATGCTGTGTTTGGTTTACACATTCCAACAGCGGTTGAAGGCGTACCTTCAGAAGTGTTAAATCCTCGTGAAGCTTGGGCAGATAAAGCTGCATACGATGCAAAAGCTGCTGAGCTTGCAGGCTTATTCAACGAAAACTTCAAGAAATTCTCAAACGTTTCTGAAGCCATCACTACACTTGGTGGTCCATTAAAATAACATCTATTTAAAAGACAAAGGGAACAATTAATTCGTTCTCTTTGTCTTTTTGTTTTCTCTATGCTTTATTGCTGTTTCATCCACTTGCAAAGAGCACGAACAGTTTCACGATTTTTTGCTGGTGGATATTGATGTGCATAGGTAAGATCATACCAAGTTTCGAATGATTTATTTGCTTCCTCTAAAAAAAATGCCAATTGTCTGGCATGTTCAATATCCACATTTTCATCACGATAGCCATGAATGATAAGAACGGGAGCTGTTATACGCTCTATCTCAAAAAGAGGTGTCCTTGCATCATACGCTTCTGGTACACGATTAGGTGTTCCTCCGATAACGCGCTTCATCATCCTGCGCATATCTGTACGTTCCCAATAAGTGGCTGTTGCATCAGAAACACCTGCCCATGTTACAACAGAAGTAATATCCCTCCTTAAAATAGCTGTCCACAGAGCCATAATACCACCTCGTGAAAAACCAAAAACATGAATATTGTCATTGCAGAATTGTTTGAGTACATCTACGGCATAGACCGCATCGTAACGGTCTGCCCCTGCAAACTCGTCACGACCCTCTCCCCCACGATTCCCACGATAATATGGGGCAAATACGATAAAGCCCTGCGCCGCAAATTGTGCAATACGAGAGGGTCTTACCATCCCAATGCTTTGCATGCCGCCCCTTAAATATAAAAAGCCATCATATGTACCTTCTGTCTTTGGCTCTGCTAATAGTCCTTTTATACGTAAGCCCATTGAAAGATAGGTTATTTCCGTTAAACGTATAGCTGGATTTGGTGAAGGATAGGGGCGTTTTTCGATAATATCACCATTGTGTGTCACGATGTTTCAGCTCCTCCAGCATTTTCTTCATCCCCTCATCCTTCATGTGAAAACTCAAGTTAGGATGCTGAGCAAATTCTTCATCGGTTAACCAAAGCATGCCTGACGTTTCTAAATCAAATTCTATATCCTCTTGCGCTAAAAATTGTGCAGTGAAAACGGATTTACAAAAAACGATTTCATCATACACTGCATACTCTGCAAACCATTGAAGGTTCTTCACATGAACACCCGTCTCTTCAAAAACTTCTCGAATCGCCGCCTCCTCTAAGGTTTCGCCTTCTTCTAATTTCCCTCCTGGCACTTCTACACCACGTCGTTTATGGACAGTACATAACCATTTATTTTCATGCTTTAATAGGACGAGGACGTGTTTAGGTTCTACTTTAAATTCGCCTCTTGTAAAACTCAAATCTACTTGTAGGCCATGTAAATCTGTAAATGTTAACATCTCTTCAACCTCACGTTCTTTCTTGTTGCAAAACAAAAGTTACTTGCTTCATCATACTTCTATTTTATGGACAGAATTTAAACATCATTCCTATTCATCTATATTAACTATATTGTAAACCTACAATGACAAGCAACCCTAAGCTACAGTCTTGTAAAGCATGAAAAAAGCGTGCTTCATAGGAAGACACGCTTTTCTTTAGATTACTTGCTGACCATCAAAATAGACGATAGGACTTTTCACAACACAATCAATATGAACATCTGATGCATTGGCTCCACCGAATGGCGCATTACTGCCAAATGCGATATGGATGGTCCCATACACCTTCTCATCCTCTAATACATTGCCACATAGGATGGCACTTTTATTGGCTCCGATGCCAAACTCTGCAATGACTCTACCATTGCCTTCACCAAGTAATGCCAGTAGTCGTGGACCATCAGGACCGACTGCTTCTTCTAAGCGACCATTCTTTATTTTTAATAATAATGGCTCCTTTAAGACACCAATATTAGCAATAGAGCCATCTACTAAAATCTCTCCATTCGCAGATGTTTCTATTGGTGCAATATATGATTCTCCTGAAGGAATATTTCCATACTCACCAGGTTGACGAATAACCCCTGTGGAACGTATTCCGAAACGGCCTTCTACACTAAACATCAGCTCATGGCCATCCTTGACAATACGAATATCTTTAGCCGTATCAAGTAAAAGGGCATATTTTTCTACCGTAGCTTCGATCTCCTGTGCATCTGCATGAAGGGCACCTTGCTCCAGCATCTCCAATGTTACCCCTGGCATTGTTGCTACACGTCCACCCTTTTCACAGGCATGTTTACGAGCCAGTGTATGTGTTAGGGAGTGGGAGGTAATACACAGTGCAACATCGGCATTAGCCATAAGCTCAGAAACTGCATGGATTGGCTCCTGCCCGGATTTCTCTAACAGGGGCATCACCATGAACATTGTATTTGCAGTAATTGACAGTCCAGCTTCATAAAAAATTTTCGCGATGTCTTGTTTGTGGCTATCCGTCAAAATTAATAGTGACTCTGAAGAATGAACATTTAGATTGCCTTTTAAAACATTTAGTGCAATATCATGTAAATGATGCATAATAGGACTCCTTAATTAAAATTTAAATGATATCTACGAATAATTCCTTCTATTTCATTTCTAGCTTCTGTTAAAGGTCCCAAAAACTCCGGAACACGTTGCTCTGTAAAACGATAAATTGGTCCAGAAACGGTAATAGACGCTACGACCTGCTCCTCACTATTAAATATAGGCATAGCTAGCGCCAATACATCGACCGAATACTCACTATTACTAAGTGCATAGCCACATGTTCTAATTTTTTCTAGCTCTGCCCTTATTTCTGTGGCATCTGTCATCGTATTATTTGTATAAGCTGTTAATGGTTCATCTATGACCTTTGCAACTTGCTCTTCATTTAAAAAAGCAAGCATCGAACGATAAGATGCTCCTACATACAGTGGGGATCTACTTCCTCTTGAAACTGTAAATTTTACCTTATTTACAGGTTCTGCTTTTAGTAATGTTAACGCTTCCAGTCCATTCAGTACGGTAAAAATGGCTGTTTCACCAGTGACATCCTTTAATTTATCAAGAACTGGCATACATAGCTGATCTATGTTTAATGAATCATACATATTCATACCTATTTCCCATAATGCAATACCAAGAGAATATTTTTTTGTTATAGGATCTTTTGTAATAAACCCATTATTTTCGAAGGTTTCAAGAATGCGATATAAATTTGTATGATTCATGTTCATCGCCAGTGCTAACTCTCGACCACCCCATGTGGGTTTTTCCTTTGTAAACATTTTTAAAACCGCAATTGATAAATTTAATGTCTTTAGCATATCTCTCATCCTTCTGAACTATTTATCTGTACAAACGGCTGCAAATCTCTCTCTTAAGGGGGAAATAATCGACAGATTTAGCAGCCGTCAGCACCTGATATCACTTTATCAAAAGTAAGAGAGTAGCTAATCTCTTACTTTTGATATAGGAAATCAACAGCAGCAGTTATATAAACTTTTGCACAGCGTACGATATCCTCAACACGTACTTTTTCATTATAACCATGAATACTTGGTAAATAAGCTGGGCCGTATTGCAATACAGGAATATCATATTGTCTGAAATGACGAGCGTCACTGCTTGCCCATTGCATGACACCATATGCCTCTTGCCCTGTAACATACGATATATTTTCCACTATCGATTGGCAAACAGGATTTTCAGCAGGCGTATAATTGGCTACGCTTTTGAAGCCAAAACGTTGGATTGAATAATCGATAGCCAAGCCATCTAGTTTAGTTGTCAAGATTTCTGTTACTTCTTCTTGTGTAATACCAAATGGTAAACGACAATCGACCTGGACCTTACAGTAATCCGGGATTACGTTTGACTTCGTACCTCCCTCAATTGTACCAATATTTACAGTAATTTTCTCTAAAACTTCTTGATATTTCAAGCGATCTTTCTCCACTTCACGCATGTATTTTTTTGATACCTCGATAAGTGGCTGTACCTCTTCAGGTATTGTGATTTCTACATCCCATAGTGTACGAATCTCTTGTATAGCTCGAATTGCATCGACAATGGCATTTCGTCCAGCCAATGGTGACAGGCTTCCATGACCAGGTTCCCCACGCACCTCTAATTCAAACCAGTAAGAGCCCTTTTGTCCAATAGTTGGGTTTAAAGGCGAAGAGGGCTCAGCGATTAAACAACCATCTCCCTGCACATAGCCTCGCTCTAACAGCCAAGGAACACCAAATTCACCGCCAGTTTCTTCATCTGGTACGATCGCCAAAGTTAATTTCCCTGGTAGTTCAATGTTCAGTTTCTTTAATAACTTTGTTGCAAAAATAATACCTGCTAAACCGGCTTTCATATCACTCGCCCCGCGTCCAAGCATCCAGCCATCCTTCACTTCTCCTGAAAACGGATCAAAATCCCATTTTGATAGATCACCGACAGGAACAACATCGGTATGGCCACAATAAACGAGTTCTTTTCCTTCCCCATTTCCAATAGAAGCTACTAAATTAAACATTTTATCAGCAGCTTCATATTTTTGATAAGTAATGCCTACATCATTTAAATAGTTTTCGATAAAAGCTGTTATTTCAGTCGTATCCCCCGGAGGATTGACACTTGGGATTTGAATGAGCTTTGAACAAAACGCTATCAATTCATCTTGATGATTTTCAACTGCCTCTACTAATTGAGCTTTAAGTGCTTGTAAATCATTCATGTGTGTGTACCTCCTTTCCTTTCGTTTGTAAATGACGCATGCTACCATATAAGCCTTTCATATGTGTAAATTGTGTTTCATCAAAGAAAGAGCATTTATTAGCACCGTAAGTTTTTGCTACCTCTAACACAAATCGCACAACATTTTCTACATCTGTGACATGGGTTGCACCTGTTGCACAGCCTGCCACAACAGATTCAGTTGTAATCGCTACACCTACAACAGGGCTAGATGTTGCAACTGCTGGTTGTAAAATACTATTGATATGGAATAAACCATTCCCATAGGGTGTAATGTCTTGCATCGTAATCGGCAGCACAACTGGAGAAATGCCAGCAGATTGTGTATATACGTGCAATAAATCATCACTTATTTTTAATATGTAACCTTCTTTGACAGTTGGCGTTATCGCAAATCCTTTATGGTTACATACTTGATTGCCTTTTGTTGTATCAATTGATAGAATAGCATCCATTGTATCTTCTACTTCATTTTCGTTCATGACACTAATATCCACTGGCGAGTTCATAAATGGCACTGGCTCATGTGGTAAGGTTGGAGCTGTTGGACAAATATGTGTGGAGAAAATAACGTCACCCTCTAATGGATCACCCTTTAAGACCATATCAATAGCTTTTGCTGCTCCTGCCAGACATGCCAGTGCGCCGTCTCCATCTGATACAAAGCCTGTCATTTCAGGGCGTGCTCCAATACCACCTAATCGTCCAATAATTCCTAATGTAGGTGCATTCCCGCCAGAGGATTTGCCGTTCTTTCCTTTCACGAGGACACGAACAAAATCAGTTGAGCCGCTTTCGCCTTGAATAGTTTTTACCTTGACATCTGCTGTGGAATCAATATTGTGTAAATACTTCTTAATCGTGTCTCCGTTTACATAAATACTATCCATTACCTCGTATAATTCAATAACATGCTTCAATGACATAATCAGTCCGCTCCTTTTTCTGCTTCAATAAATTTTATCTTTCGTTAAATTGATGATACTTCTTGCTGTATCGACTTATATAAATGACACGATACTTGATGTGTAGCTGATACTGTATCAAGTGTCGGTTGGACCTCTGCACATTTTTCTGTAGCAAAACGACAACGCTTATGGAATGCACAGCCACTCGGGGGATTAACCGGGCTTGGAACATCGCCAGATAAAATAATACGGTCCTTTTTATCAAAAGGATTTTCCTTAGGTATGGCCGATAACAAGGCTTGTGTGTAAGGATGCTGAGGGTTCTTATAAATTTCCTTGTATGTGCCAATTTCTACTATTTTCCCTAAATACATGACAGCAATACGATCACACATGTAGTTCACCACATTCAAATCATGTGAAATAAAAATATAGGTTAAACCGAATTCTTTCTGTAAATCTTTTAATAGATTGATAACCTGAGCCTGTACAGAGACATCTAATGCTGAAACAGGTTCATCACACACCACAATATCTGGATTCAGTGCAAGAGCCCGAGCAATATTTATACGTTGTCTTTGTCCACCAGAAAATTCATGTGGATGGCGCTTTGCATGGTAGGCACTTAATCCGACCGTTTCCAGTAATTCAACTACCCGCTTTTTACGGGATGCCTCATCACCAATCCCATGGATCACTAATGGCTCAGCAATAAGATATTCAATCGTTTTACGAGGATCGAGTGATGCATAAGGATTTTGGAAAACCATTTGGATGGATTTTCGAGCAGAGCGAATATCTTTTGAATTTAAGCTTGCTAAATCCGTTCCCTTAAATTCAACTATTCCCTCTGTTGGTGAAATTAGCTGGTTGATTAAACGGGCGACCGTCGATTTACCACACCCCGACTCTCCCACAATCCCCAGTGTCTCGCCTTTATATAACTCAAAACTTACACCATCTACCGCCTTCACAAATTGTGTTGGTTTTTTAAAAGGAATTGAACTTTTAATGGGAAAATGCTTTTTTAAATTACTTACCTTTAAGACAAGTTCATTGTATTGTTGCATTAAAAATTCCCTCCTTCCTTGGGACAATTTGATCTTTTGCTTGTAAATGGCAGGCTACAAAATGGTTGTCCTGTACTTCCACTAAGTCAGGCACCGTACTACGACAAATATCTGTCGCTAAAGGACATCGTGCTGAGAAGTGACAGCCACTATATGGCATTGTTAAATCTGGCGGACTACCTGGAATAGCCGGCAGCCTTTGTTGCTCTTGTGTCCCCATTGTAATTTGAGACTCTAATAATCCCCACGTATAGGGATGTAAAGGTTTTTCATAGAGCTGTCTGGTTGTAGTAGACTCTACTGTACGACCTGCATACATAACATTTACTTTGTCACATAGCTCCCAAACCACACCTAAATCATGCGTTATCATAATAATGGCTGTATCATGTTCTTGTTGTAATTTTTTCATTAAATCAAGAATTTGAGCTTGTACAGTTACATCTAGTGCAGTTGTTGGCTCATCCGCAATGAGTAGTTTCGGGTTACAAGCTAGGGCAATAGCAATCATGACACGCTGACGCATTCCTCCTGAAAATTCATGAGGATACATTTTTAATCGTTTCTCTGGCTCAGGAATCCCAACCATTTTTAACATATCAACGGCTTTGATAGCGGCATCTTTCTTCGATATTGTTTCATGTGCTTGGATGACTTCAATAATTTGATTGCCCACTGTTAATACGGGATTCAAACTTGTAATGGGATCTTGGAAAATCATTGAGATGTCATTGCCTCGCACATTGCGCATTTCCTTTTCAGAAATTTCGATTAAATCGCGGCCATTAAATAGAATTTTTCCATTCGTTATTTTTCCTGGCGGAGATGGAATTAAACGCATGAGAGCAGTGGCTGTAACACTTTTTCCTGATCCTGACTCTCCCACAATACCTAGTGTTTCCTTCTTATTTAATTGTAAATTTACTCCATTAACAGCTTTCATTGTAGAGCCGCCACTTTTAAATTCTACTGTTAAGTTTTCTACATCTAGTAAACGTTCAGTCATGACTCCACCCCCTTCCATTAAACTTTCATTTTCGGATCTAATGCATCGCGTAATCCATCCCCTAATAGGTTAATTCCAAGAACTGTTAATAAAATACAAATGCCTGAAAATGTCGCCATTTGGGGATTTAATACTAAAAAGTCTTTGCCATCTTTTAAAATACTGCCCCATGAAGCTGTTGGTGGTTGAACGCCTAATCCTAAAAAGCTAAGGGCAGCTTCTGAAATAATAGCGCCAGCTGTACTCATCGTTCCATAGACAATTAAAGGGGCTAAACAGTTCGGTAATATATGGCTAAAAATGATCCTCGTATGTGTAGCACCTAAAGAATGCGTTACTTCAACGAATTCCTCCTCTTTTACACTTAACACCTGTCCTCGAACAAGTCGTGCGAAACCTGGAATATTAGCAATACCAATCGCAACAATGACATTGACAAGTCCTTGCCCTAATACCGTCATTAATGTAATAGCTAGTAATATAAATGGGAATGCGAAAAGACCATCCATTGTGCGCATAATAATGGAATCAATGCGTCCACCAAAATACCCTGCCACTAAGCCTAGCAGTGTGCCAAACACAGCACCAAATAGCACCGCCGCAATCCCAACAATCATTGAGATTCGTGTACCGTAAACTAAGCGACTAAACAGATCACGGCCATAGTTATCTGTTCCTAATAAATGTCCTTCTGTATTCATCGGTAAAAACGATTTACCGACAATCATTTCATTCGGTGGATGGGTAGCAATCAATGGGGCAAAAATAGCAACAATACCCATTAAAGTGACAATGATTAACCCAATTGTCGCTAATTTATTTTTTAGCAACTTGCGCAATAACGTATTTCTTTTTTTCGTTTCTTGGACGATTGCTTGAGTCATTGTTATTTTTTCCCCCCATCCGATTCTAAATTGACCTTAGGATTGACCACTTTATAAAGTACATCGACTACTAAGTTAACAAGCACAAAGATAAACGCAATGAAAATAACAGTACCTTGGACGACTACAAAGTCACGTTTATCAATGGCATCTACAATTAATCGACCCATCCCAGGCCAACTAAAAATTGTTTCTGTTAAAACCGCTCCGCCCAGTAAATTAGAAATTTGCATTCCTAACACGGTTAAAATCGGTGTTAGCGCATTCTTAAATGCATGTTTACCAATTACTAAATATTCTTTAATACCTTTAGAACGAGCTGTTTTAATATAATCTTGCGAAATAACCTCTAACATACTTGAACGGGTAATCCGTGCAAATGTCGCCATTGGAATCGTTGCTAAAGCAAATGCTGGCAAAATTAAATGTTTCAAATAGGTCCATAGGCCATCACTGATATTCCCCATCCCAGTCGCTGGGAACCAACCAAGGTTAACACTAAAGAATAAGACAAGCATGATGCCCAACCAGAAAATTGGCATAGATACACCAACTAATGACACAAGCATTACAACATAATCAATGATGGTATTTTGCTTTCTCGCTGCAAATATTCCTGCTGGGATGCCAATCACGACGGCTATTAACAGCGCTGCCAATGCCAATATCACTGTATTAGGGAACCTTTCGAGAATAAGTCCGATGACAGACTCACTATAAGAATAGGAATATCCTAAATTTAACTGTGCTAGATCTCCTACATATGAAATAAATTGCGAAGGCATGGATTTATTTAATCCTAGCTCTTCTCTTAAATTCTCTACATCTTCTACACTTGCTTGTGGTCCAAGCATGACTGAAGCAGGGTCACCAGGAATCATTCGCGTAATAATAAAGACGATAATTCCTACTACTAGCAGTGTCGGGATGAGGTTAACTAATCTTTTTAAAATAAATGAGCCCATCTTAGCAAGACCTCCTTTTCATTATTAGAATCAGTGGTTCATATTGTGAATAACCACATAGTACACCACTCAATAATTGTTTGTAAATATATTTTTTTCTGAATCTTTGTAATTTTATATTTACTTTCTATTTACAAGTGTGCTAATTTTAATCTCGAACCTACCATTTTTGAATCAACGGTTCATATTGTGAAACAAAAACTAAGGAGGCTAGTGCATATGAAGAAATTAAACGTAAGAAAGTCTTTACTACTACTCTTTTTAACTTTACTAATTGGTGTTTTAGCTGCTTGTGGTGGAAACAATGAGAAAAGTACTTCAACGGATGAAAAAGAGGGAGAAGCTACTTCTGGAGGCACATTAAATATTGGTCTGTCAGCCAATGCAAAAACATTTGATCCGATCAAATATACTGGGGTTTATGAATCACAGGTGATGCGCCAAATGGCTGATACGTTAGTTGTTTATAACAAAGATCTATCTGATATCATCCCTTCGTTAGCAACTGAATGGAATGTATCAGAGGATATGTTAGTCTACACATTCAAATTACGCGAAGGTGTTAAATTCCAAAAAGGTCAGTATCAGGATGGCCGTGAAATGACAGCTGAAGATGTCAAATACTCTTTAGAACGATCTGCTAAAGAATCTGCTATGAATCGTTTAAGTGGTGTGACAGAAGTGAAAGTGTTATCGGATTATGAAGTAGAGATTCACTTAGCTACACCAAATGCTGCCCTACTTGCTATGCTAACGGATGCAGGGAATATTATTATTCCAAAAGAAGAAGTTGAAGGATGGGGCGATAATTTTTCTGAACACTTTGTTGGTACAGGTCCATTCCAACTAACAGAATGGAAAAAAGACCAAGAAGTAAAATTAGTTCGTCACGATAATTATTGGGGCGATAAGCCAAATGTCGATAACTTAACAATGAAGTTTATCTCCGATCAAAATATGATGACCAACGCATTACGTTCTGGTGATATTGATATTGCCATGGACGTTAAAGGTCAAAACCGAGAAATCATCAACCAAGATAGTAACCTTGAGCTTTTAACAAATCCAGGTCTATCGATTGTTTATCTTGATCTTAATAACAAAGTAGGTCCAACTGCTGACAAACGCGTTCGTGAAGCGATTTATATGGCAACAAATGTAGAGGAAATTATTTCTGGCGTTAACCAATGGGGTGGCGGCGATGTTTCTTATTTACCATTACCACCTGGTTCATGGGGATATGATCAATCGTTAGTTGATATGGTACCAAAATATAATCCAGAAGAAGCAAAAAAATTACTAGCAGAGGCTGGTTACGCTGATGGCTTCAAGACAGAGATTTTCGTATCAGAAGCACGTGTTCCTTACGCAACGATTTTCCAAAGTCAGTTAAAGAAGAACTTAAATATTGATGTGGAAATAAAAGTGCTTGAATGGGGTACTTACAGTGATACTGTGGCAAAGGGTAATGCGCCAATGAATATTGGTGGCTGGACTTGGTACCCAGATCCTTATTTCTTCCTTTATCAATTATTCCACACAAATCAAATTGGTGCGTTAGGAAATGGTAAAGGCTACAGCAATCCAGAAGTGGATAAATTATTAGAACGCGCCGTATCAGAAACAGTAGTGCAAGAAGAACGTGCAAAATTATACCAAGAAGCATTAAAGCTGATTTTAGCGGATGTTCCTCGTATTGAATTAGAGGCAACACAAACGGTTGCAGGTGTAAACAAAAAAGTACAGGGCTTTGAGGTTTCTGCTGATAACTCCGTACAAATTGTGCATCCAAATGGTACAAACGTATCCATTACTAAATAATTAAACTTGAAAAGTGGAGATACCAGTCTCCGCTTTTCTCTTCATAAGGAGAGATTTGACCCGATGACACGCTATATAAATGGACTTGTTTTTAATTCTGAGACTCGTAGCTTTCATAAGCAATCTTTTCAAGTGCAAGGGCAATACTTTGAACCCGCTACTCATTCACCTGAAACAGAGTTGGATTTAGATGGCTACTATATTACACCAGGTTTTATCGATAGCTGCTCACAAATCGGTCTAGCTGAAATAGGGATTCGTTGGGAAGGTGATGATAGCTATGAATTTGACTCACATTTGCAATACTCTGTCGTTGATGGCATATACCCATTTGATACTGCTTTTCAAAAAGCTGTTTCTCATGGGGTGACTGCATCTCATATTGTTCCCTCTCCTAAAAGCTTGATAGGTGCAAAAACGGCTATTATTCACCATACACATACAACGGTTGATGAAATGGTTATTTCAAAAGATGTGGCTTATTCCTTCTCTATTGGACATCAGGCAAAAAGTACATTTTTCGCTGAAAAGAAAAAACCACTCACTCGTATGGGCATCGCCAAAATTTTAAGAGAAACATTACAACAAATTCAGCAACAGGAGCCGTCCATTACGAAAATCGTTATTCGAGCGCACAAAGCCGTTGATCTTGAATTCATTAGCCGCCTTCAACAAGAATTTGGGTCAATTTTTGATTTTCATATTATCCATGGCACTGAAATTACATTCCTTCATGAAACATCCTTTAATACGGTTATAGCTGGTCCTACATTTCGATATATTGAGCACAATGAGATGATGGCACTATCACCCAAACTGTATCATCAACTGTATAAGCACAGTATTCCATTCGTTTTTTGTACGGATCATCCTGTTAGTAGCACCTCGCATCTAACATTAGAAGGATGCTTAGCTGTAAGAGAAGGTATGGCACGCCAGGACGTGCTATATGCTCTGACAACCGGGGCTGCAAATTTTCTAGGGATTGCCCATCTAACAGGTGCTATTCGTGATGGTCTTCTTGCTGATTTTGTTATTTGGGATAAGCATCCATTAAATTTAGATGCCCAGGTTGTCGCAACCTATATTAAAGGAACAAAAGTTTATGCACGGGAAGAAGGGTTTACACAATGATTATTTATCATCATGCAAAGTTTCATACAGTCAATGAGCAGAACGATACTTGTGAACAGTTATGGATCGAAAATGGGCGTATTGTCTATATTGGACCAGCCAAAGAATTCTCCCCACAAGCAGAGCTAGTTGATCTACAGGGAGCTTATGTTACACCAGGATTAATTGATATTCATGCACATGTCGGAACATGGGCTGAAGTCACTGAAGACATTAATGATGCCAATGAATATAGCGAACCCTTTACACCTCTTATGCACGCTTTAGACAGTGTAGATATCCGACACTTTTCCTTTCAACATGCGTTAGAAGGGGGCGTAACCACTGTGCAAACTGGGCCAGGTAGTGCCAATGTCATTGGTGGTATTTGGAGCATTCTTAAAACAGCAGGACCTACCCTTTCCTCTCGTGTTTTAGTAGAGCGGAGCGGTTTAAAGGGGGCCCTAGGGGAAAATCCGAAAAACGTCTTTGGCAATCAGTATAAGCGCAAGCCGATGACTCGTATGGCCATTGCACAGCTTTTACGAGATGGTTTCCAACGTGCAAGTCAACTCAATGAACAACAACAAACTGAGCAAATTAAAGAAAATGCTGAGTTACGCCCGTTTATTGAGGTACTTCGAGGCGACATGCCACTTCGCCTTCACTGCCATAGAGCAGATGACATTATGACAGCAATTAGAATTGCCAAAGAATTTAATGTGAAGCTTCATTTAGAGCACTGCACAGAAGGCTATCTCATTGTGGATGCCGTTAAAGAAAGTGGATTCCATGCAACGCTTGGGCCCTATATGTTAACGCCATCTAAATACGAAACGCGTCATTCTACACCCGCAATTGCTGCCGTTTTTAAAGAACATAATATTCCATTTGCTATCATGACAGATCATCCATTTGTACCAATTCAATACTTAAAGTATTGTGCCACAGAAGCGATTCGTTATGGTTTAGATGAAGTCACAGCCCTCAAAAGTATTACGATCAATGCAGCTAAGCTTGTACAGCTTGATCACCGCATTGGCAGCCTTGAGGAAGGCAAAGATGCTGATTTTGTGGTTTGGTCGCACCCTATTTTTGAAACAGAAGCAAAGGTTTTACAAACTTATGTAAATGGACAAAAATATTACGAAGCGGAGTGAACGCAATGCAACATTCGAAAATTGCCGTTGTAACAATTGGTCAGGCACCTCGTAAAGATATGGCAGAGGATATACAGCAATTAAGAGAAGCAGGTTTACATGTTCATGAATTCGGTGTACTGGATTCACTATCCTCAGAGGAAATTGCTACACTTTCGCCTTCTCTTGAGGACCCAGATGTTTTAGTGACACTTCTTACCAATGGTCGACAAGTAAAGCTCAGTAAACAAAAGCTCATGCCTTATATTCAAAGCTGCATTGATGATCTACATGAATTCACTTGGATACTACTTATGTGTACAGGAGATTTTACGAATAAATTATCCTATAAAAATCTTTTACTACCTGATCGTATGATGACTAATTTAGTGAAGGGCTTACATACAGAATTAGCCATTGGTTTGATAGGCCCCGAACCCGAACAACATCGAACGGTTGCAGAGAAATGGCAAAAAGCACAGTTCGATGTAACTTTTTCAGCAAGCTCCCCATACCACTTTGATAACCAACATTTATTGTCAAAAGCACAACAATTAGAAGAGCAAGGAGCCGATTTGCTTATACTTGATTGTATGGGCTATTCCACAACGATGAAAAACATGATTAAAGATCAACTCACTATCCCCATCATTGTCCCTCGAGAAGCGGTTTTTACAATTTTAAAAGCCATTTGCTAATAGAAGAAAAGGTCACTTCTGATTCAGTGACCTTTTCCCCTATTCGCTAGACACGTTTGTTGAAATAAGGAAGCTGCTCAACGAATGCCTTCGTATCATCATCTCCATATTCATGAACAAGTGCATAGATTTTCATTAATCTTTTATCTATTTCATCATTTTCTCTATCTTGGTGATACTGTATATACGGTAACTGTGCACGCCATGCATTCGAAATTTCTAACAGTTGCATTTGCTGAAAGATTCTCTCAAATACATCTAATGCCTGTCGATCTACATTGAGTTCGAAATTCCATGGTCCTGCATATGGGTTGGTATAATACGTTCTATTGGCAAGTGAAAAATATACGCGCTGACGATCCATCTTTACGATTCACTCCTTTTTCCATAGTATGGAGTGATAGGTGTTGTTTTATTCGCATTTATGTCAAACTTCCTTCACAATTAATAGGACCAGATAATTTATAATAGGTATGATGAATAAAGAACGGAGTGAATACTATGAGTTTAACTACGCTCTTAATAGTCGCAGTTATCATCGTTATTTTAATCACCATTGCGACAATTATCAGTGTCAACCGTGCCTATGCCTTTAAACATACTGTTGATGAAAAACCGAAACAAAACTATCATCAAGAGGAAAATTAAATACCATTACTGAATTTGGAGTGAAATAAATGGGCGTACCTTTACCAATTATCATTATGATTGCGATGATGATGCTAATGTTTGGTGTTTCTGTCATTATCATTATGAAGAAGAAAAATAATATTTTTACACAAACAATTGATCCAAAGCCTGAACAACTTACGTCTCAGCAAAAGGAAGAGCAACGATGAAATACCCCTTTATTTGGCTCATCCAGTTTTATAGAAAGTTTATTTCACCTATGACGCCACCTACTTGTCGTTTTCATCCTACCTGTTCTTCTTATGGGCTCGAAGCTTTTCAAAAGCACGGTGCATTCAAAGGCTTTCTCTTAACTATTACACGTATATCCAAATGTCATCCATTTCATCCTGGTGGCTTTGATCCTGTGCCTGAAAAATGGCCTTCGAAAAAGAATTAATTTCGGAGGGCATTTTTTTCTTGTACTTTTTTAAGTTGTGCGTTATCATAATAACTGTTCTAAAAAACAAATCGTAATGATTACTATTTAAGAGAGGTATCTTACTTATATGAAAAAACTATCTGTATTATTGTTAGTCGCAGTTCTTGCTTTATTTACTGCCGCTTGTGGAGACAAATCGTCCACATCCCAAAAGACTGAGGAAAAAAATAAATTAAGTGTTTATACAACGGTTTATCCGTTAAGCTATTTTGCGCAGCGCATTGGTGGCGATTATGTTGAAGTAGCTTCTATTTACCCAGCTGGTGCGAATGAACATACCTTCGAGCCAACTCAAAAAGATATGATGAAATTAGCAGATGCTGATATCTTTTTCTATATTGGCTTAGGACTTGAAGGCTTTGTAGAAAACGCTAAAAAAACTTTAGCAAACGAAGATGTCACAATGGTGGCAACTGCTGATGACGTTTCAGATGAAAAATTAGCTGTAAGCACAGGACATGTTCATGCAGAAGATGAAGAACATGAAGCAGACGCACATGATGAGCATGAGCACGGTACAACCGAGGAAGAGCATGAACATGAAGCTGAAGAACATGGACATGATGAGCATGAACATGGCGATATCGATCCGCATGTTTGGTTATCTCCTACAATTAGTCAAGACTTAGCACTGGCTATCAAAAACACACTAGTTGAAAAAATGCCAGCTCAGGAGGCAACTTTTAACACAAATTATGATGCATTAGTAAAAGAATTACAGGATTTAGATCAAGATTTCAAAGCAATGACTGACAAAGCACAAAATAAAACATTCTTTGTATCCCATGCTGCATTTGGCTATATTGCTGGTCAATACGGCTTAACTCAAGTGCCGATTGCTGGCTTGAATTCACAAAATGAGCCATCTCAAAAGGAATTAACAAAGATTGTAGACAAAGCAAATGAATTGCACATTCACTATATTTTATTTGAACAAAATGTCTCTTCCAAATTAGCAGAGATTATTCAAAAAGAAGTTGGTGCAGAATCTCTTGTCTTGCATAATTTAAGCGTATTAACAGCTGATGATGAAAAAAATAAGGAAACCTATTTCACATTGATGCAAAAAAATATTCAAACATTAGAAAAAGCTTTAAGCGTTCAATAATATGAGTAAGGAGGTGCCCCTCTATTGGGACACCTCCTTTATTATGACGTATTTTTCTTGTGGCATCCGTTTTTCCGTTCGATAAAAAGACCCTAGCCACTTCATTGTTTTTTGCTTAGTCACATGCTTAGCTTTTGGCTGAAGGACAACAAAAGCCATTATACTACTTTCTACTAGCATCGGTGGCCACTCAGTAAAGTTAAACTGAACTAAATGGTCTTGTTTATTTGTTTTTTGAGTAACAAGCTTCATCGGCTGTTCCACTAATTGTTGTACGGCTAACCGATTTTCTCCGATGATTGATAACCCCATAATTTGATTCAATTGATGTTGTATAGGTGTTGCTAAACTTTGTCTTTTTGTTTCTTCCTGTAAATCTATATATTTTTCGCTTGTTGCAGCGGGGAAACTTGCATAATCCCATGTATGATCTTGTGCTAATTGGCGATCCGACACTAAAAAATATTGATAGCGAACTTCTCCTTTACGATCAGGCAAAGGGTCATCCCATGTCACATCAATATGATACCAAGCATGATCAAGTTTCACTAATACCCAGGCATGTAGCTGTTCTCCTACTTTTCCTGGTACATATTGTACCTCAAAACCCAGCATTTCTAACATTCGATATAGCACTAAAGCATATGCCTGACAGACGCCCTTATTCTCCGTTAATAATGTATATGGAGAATATTGACTTCCTTCTGTTTCCTTAGAGTATTCCGCGGACAATACAATAAAATCATGTGCAGCCTGTAGTTTTTCTATGTCACTTAATCCATGCATAGGTGCAATAATATTTTCCAAAGTTTGCTCGACAAATAACGCCTCTGTTTGTGATAGATGGTACGTAAATGCAAAGGCAATGACAATATTATTGCTATAACCCTCGTACTTCCATTGGAAACTTGAAATATTAGTATAAATATAAGAGTTTTCAATTGCATTTTTAGTAATTTCTGTTAGTTCATCTTTTATCTCGGCTAAGTCACCAGTATAACGAATCGAGAATTCGGATGATAGATGCATAACTTCTTTATTAATGAGAGATTGTAGTGTTTCAATTGAATGAGCTGTTGCTACATCTTCTTTTTCATAGTTTGCAAATACTTGCACATGACTCATTTGTAGAACAAATAATATAATGACAACATTATATATATATTTCCTCATATGAGTCATTCTCCTTTACTAAATAGTTTATGCCTCTCTTTTTTTATTATGTTAATAAATGATTAATTTCATGCTAAAAGTTCAAATAAAAAAGAAGCCTTCCTTTTAAGAAGACTTCTTTCACAAAGTTTTTATTGTAATAATTTCCGTCTCAACAATTTGTCCGCACCATTGCGCGGAAGACTGTCTGTAATAATCATTTCTTTAGGCACTTTATATTTAGCAAGTTTCTGTAAACAAAAGACTTTTAGTTGCTCAACAGATACCTGCTCATTTAATACGATAAATGCAATAGGTACCTGCCCCCATTGTTCATCAGGTATACCACATACACCCGCCTCTTTGACAGCTGGGTGTGTGAGTAGTACGTTTTCTATTTCTGCAGGATAAATATTTTCCCCTCCTGAAATAATTAAATCTGCCCTTCGATCAATGACGAATAAATACCCCTCTTCATCCACATAACCAATATCACCTGTATGAAGCCAGCCAGCCTTTGTTGCATTTTTTTGTGCAAAACGTCCAATATAGCCTGGTGTGACATGAGGACCTCGAATGCAAATTTCCCCTTCACCTTTAGCATTTGGCTCAGCAATCATTATTTGATTAAAAAATAAAGGCTTTCCTGCAGAACCAATTTTCCGCATAGCATCTTCACTTGCCAATGTGGCTGTTTGTGAGGAGGTTTCTGTCATCCCATACGTTTGTGCGACAGCTAAATTTAACGCATGTGCTCTCGCTAAATAATCAACGGGAACAGGTCCACCTCCAGCTAACATTAACTTAAAATAAGATGACGCTTTCACATTGCGTTGCTCTAGCGTATGTAGAATTCGTTCCAAGGTCACCGCTACAACAGACATATGGGTGACATCCCCATCCATAATATTTTGTGCGATAGCTTCCACATCAAATTGCTCATATAAAAAGATTTGATTTCCATATAGCAGTGAACGCACTAAAATGGAGAACCCACTAATATGGAATAAAGGGACCGCGCATAGCCAAACGTCCTGAGCCTGTAGCCCAATATTTAAAACGGAGGCAGTGGCACTAGCCTGATGATTGCCAACTGTTTGGCGAACCCCTTTTGGGAAGCCGGTTGTACCAGACGTATACATAATAGTTGTTGTTTGATGAAGAGGCCATTCCTTGACAATATCTACTGCACCCTCTGCACTCTTTTCAATTGCTGAAAATAAATGATAGGTTGTTTCAGATGGTAGCTTTTCTACATCCTCATCGGCAACTAATACCGCTACAGCCTCTGAATCCTCTAGCTGATAAGCCAGCTCATCCTGTGATAGTCTACGATTAAGCATCACCATTTCACATTGCAGATGCATGCAGGCATACATCATGATTACAAGTTCAGGCTTACTTGGCCCCATAATAGCAATTCGATCACCCTGTTGAATACCAAGTGTTACTAATTGTCGAGCACGTTTTATCGATTCATCATTCAATTCTTGAAAAGTCCAGCTTTGCTTTTTAAAGGTAAGTGCCTTGCGCAATGGTGTTAAATAAGCTCTTTGTAAAATCCAGTTAGGATACATCTTTGTCACTCCAATCACCCTACATCTTAACGCTTTCCCATCTAGTTTGTCTATTATCCATGTAGTATCTAGCTTTTTAGTGAATACCTCTAGCCTTCACCTCTTGAGTTCTATCCGCTACTTTGAGAGTTTTATCCACCGCTTAGCCGCTTCTATCCCCTATTTTTATCTTCAATCTTGTTCAAGACATATAAAAAGCTCGTATCTCCAAAAGATACGAGCTTTAAACCCTATACTAATCAAGGGAATCTTGGGAATTGACCGAAATCTGGTTGACGTTTTTCTTTGAATGCATCGCGGCCTTCTTTTGCTTCATCAGTTGTGTAGTAAAGAAGTGTAGCGTCTCCTGCCATTTGTTGAAGACCTGCTAAACCATCTGTATCTGCATTCATCGCTGCTTTTAAGAAGCGTAGTGCAGTTGGTGACATTTGAAGCATTTCTTCACACCATTGAACTGTCTCATCTTCCAATTGCGCATAAGGCACAACTGTATTGACTAAGCCCATATCAAGTGCTTGTTGTGCATCGTATTGACGGCATAGGTACCAAATTTCACGTGCCTTTTTATGACCAATAATACGAGCAAGATAGCCTGAGCCATAACCAGCATCGAATGAACCCACTTTTGGTCCAGTTTGTCCAAAGCGAGCATTGTCAGCTGCAATTGTTAAGTCACAGACAACATGTAAAACGTGACCTCCACCAATTGCGTAGCCAGCTACCATTGCTACTACAGGTTTTGGAATTACACGGATTAAACGTTGTAAATCAAGAACGTTTAGACGTGGAATTTCATCTTCTCCTACGTAGCCACCGTGACCGCGAACTTTTTGGTCTCCGCCTGAGCAGAAAGCATGTTCACCTTCACCAGTTAGAATAATAACACCGATATTTTTATCATCGCGTGCACGTGAGAATGCGTCAATCATTTCCATTACCGTTTTTGGGCGGAATGCATTACGCACTTCTGGACGGTTAATCGTAATTTTTGCGATACCGTTATAGAACTCATACTTAATGTCTTCATAAGTATGTAATGTTGTCCATTGACGTGTCATTGAATTGCCTCCTATATCATTAAATTCGTCTCGTTTCTAGCGAGGCGCTAACGTAATCGTTTATTACGTTAAATACTCCTCTACTATTGTAGCAAACTCAGCGGGATTTTCCACATGAATTGCATGTCCAGCGTCATTTACTGTTAAATGCTTAACAGTATTTAATAGCGCTTTCATTTCTAGTGCAATTTTACAAAATTTCTCATCCAATGAACCTGTAATTAACAGGACAGGTATTTCTAGTTGCGACAATCTATCCCAATTTGAAGGTTGAACGCCTGTCCCGATACCTCTCAAGCTACCAGCAAGTCCCTCTTCTTTCTGTGATAGTCGCTCTTCTCGAATAGTTTCTCTTACAGTTTTAGGTAGACGTTGCTGTGAAGCAAAAAGCGGTATACTTTCCCAAGCATTGACAAAGGACAGTACACCATTCGTCATTATTTTTTGCGCTAGTGCTTCATCTCGCTTACAACGTTCATTTTGCTCTTCCATTGTTCGCAAGCCAGGAGATGCACTTTCTAAAATGAGCTGATGGATACGAGTTGGATACGAAATGGCATAGGATAAAGCGATTCTTCCACCCATTGAATAGCCCAACAGCGTAAATTTCTCTAAATGAAGCTGACAAAATAGTTCTTCTAAATCCTGTAATTGCTCCTCCATAGAAAAACGCTGTACGTGCTGTGGAATAGCTGTTTGACCATGTCCGATTAAATCAACGGCAATAACACGCACATGAGGTAGAGCTTGTGCTAGATTATGCCATGTTGCTGAGCTACCAGTAAATCCATGTAAGGCAACGACTGTATATTCACCGTTTTCATTCCATATATCGACATGGGTTTCAAGACCACGAATCATCCACTTTGTCATGCTTTTAACTCCGCATTAATTCGATTCCATAGACCTCGATGTGCATTTACATTCTCGGTTCTATCTGTAAATATTTCAACTAATCGTAAAGAATGGTTTTTACATGTTGAAAATTTCTCAGAAAGC
Source organism: Lysinibacillus sp. 1 U-2021 (assembly GCF_029916965.1). Classification (NCBI taxonomy): domain Bacteria; kingdom Bacillati; phylum Bacillota; class Bacilli; order Caryophanales; family Bacillaceae; genus Lysinibacillus; species Lysinibacillus sp. 1 U-2021. The sequence goes on along the minus strand of NZ_CP123966.1, from coordinate 797,118 downwards.
TCAGAAATTGTTTCCACACGTACATAGTCCATATCATACATATGTGCAATGTCACGGAATTCAAGAGCTGTTGGTGTGCCAAATAAATCCTCATAGTGATCTTCAACAGTTGACTGTGGTAAATAAGAAAAAATACCACCACCATCATTATTCATCACAATAATCGTTAAGTTACATTCCTGATATCTGGAAGCAATGAGTCCATTCACATCATGTAAAAAGGCTAAATCACCAATCAGTAAATAACTTTCTCGATTATTTCCCTGACTGAAACCGATTGCTGTTGATACGACACCATCAATCCCGTTTGTTCCTCGATTGGCAAAAACACGTAAATCTTTCGGTGTAGCCAATAAAAATGTATCAATATCTCGCACTGGCATACTACTGCTAACGAAAATATCACTACCGTCAGGAATCATTTTGAGTAAACGACTGACTATAGCCCCTTCATCTTTTTCTACCTCTGCGTATTGTTCAATAAACATAGAAGCAAGCTGATTTGCTTTTTGCCATTCGGCTAAGTAGGTTTCCTCGATAGCCGTTTCAGTGATAGCCAATTCTGTTAGCCATTGATCGACATTCGCATGAATAAAATGCGTAGAAATGCCTGTAGCATCTCTAAACATAGGGTCTTCATCGATAATCACATACGCATTTGGACGTGACTTTGTAATAAATTGCATCATAAACTTCGAAACTGGTTGTGCCCCTATTCGGATTACTGTATCTGGTTGCACCAGTGCTTTGAAGTCATCACTCTTCATAATGGCATCATAGGTTGACACGATATATGGTAAACAATCCTCTGGTACGGATGTACGCATATTCGATAAACTTTCAACAATGACAGGCCACTTCAGCTGACGTACAAATTCCCAAACAATGGATAATTCTGTACCAAGAGCTAACTCACCAATGATCATAAAGCCTCTTTTAGTTGATTGTATAATAGAGGTTAGTTCCTGTTGATCCACGCGTGTTGGGGTTAATTGTCCCATACTGCTGTGCTTAAATGTCACTGCTGGTAGCTCCTGCTGTAAATCAATTAATAGTGGTTCACGGAAAGGTACATTAATATGGACTGGTCCAAAAGGTGCGCTCGTGGCAATGGCTACCGCACGAGCAAGATGACGCTCAATAAAGGGCAATGTTGGTTCAGCACCATCTGCTAACGGAAAATCAACACTCCACTTCACATGTGAACCATATAAATTGGGTTGGTTGATAGCCTGTGGAGCGCCTACCTCACGCAATTCATGTGGGCGATCAGCTGTTATAATGATTAATGGTACACGTGCATAGCTTGCCTCCACAATCGCAGGAAAATAGTTAGCTGCTGCTGTACCAGATGTACATAAAAGAACCACAGGCTTAGTAGTTGCCTTAGCAAGCCCTAGCGCAAAGAATGCTGCTGAGCGCTCGTCTACCTGCCGATACATTTTTACTTGTTTAGTAGAAGCAACCGCATAAGCAAGCGGTGTTGAACGTGAGCCTGGACTAACGACAACATTCTCTACACCAGCTTGCACTAGCGATGCGACCATTTTATAAACATAATCTGTTAGTATTTTTCGTTCACTCATGTAATTGTCCCCCTAGCGCACGAAGCATTGGACGGAATTTTACTAATGTTTCTTCATATTCAGATTGCGGTTCTGAATCTGCGACGATTCCACCGCCTGCATATAAATAAGCTTTATCATTTAGTAAGGCTGCTGAACGTATGGCAACTGCAAATTCACCGTTACCCTCTGCATCTAACCAGCCTATTGGCGCTGCATACAGTCCCCGATTCATCGGCTCATATTTACGGATGGCTGCCAATGCTTCTTTGCGTGGTACACCACCTAAAGCGGGTGTTGGATGTAATGATTTAGTCAATTGTAAGATTGTTGCATCCTGATTTAACTGACCTTCAACAGGCGTATACAGATGTTGAATATCTCGTATTTTTAACAAGCGTGGTCTATCTGGCACCGTCATGTCCACACAATTTTTACGGAATGTTTCCGCAATCATATCCACAACATACTGATGTTCTCCGCCATTTTTAGGGTCATTTAATAAACTTTGTCCAAAAGCCTCATCTTCCTCTGCAGTCTTACCTCGTTTAATTGAGCCAGCAACACAAGAAGAAAAGGCTCGACCATCTTCTACCTTCACAAGTCGTTCAGGTGATGCTCCGAAAAATAATAAATGTCTATGCTCTAAACCAAATAAATAGCTTTCTGGTTGTTCATGAATAATTTGAGAAAGTACTTGTGGTGCGGATACATACTCTTTAAATTGCAAAGCAAGTGATCGTGCAATGACCACTTTATCTGCCTTTTTCTGTTTAATTAATGCTGTCACTTGATCGATTGAGGCTAAATAAGGCTCTTTATATGGTTCAAAATAACTTGTGATTTCAGGTTTTGTATACGTTTTCACTTCTTTAACCTGAGCTGCATGGATTAAATGATCGCGCTCTTTTCTTAGCGCTTCGAACTGATCCTCAGCCTGTTGGTCTTGTGTCAAAAGGTGAATACTTACGTATGCTTTATCATCGCGTATCACCAGTTGAAACGTTGCTAATGCAAAATAAGCCTCTGGGAAATCCGTCCATTCCCCATCTACATTATTTTGAGGATCAAATGTAAAACCGCCAAACAAAATTGGTTGTAACGCTTGTTGACCTTTTGGACAGTTTTTCGTTATGTTTTTCCATTCCGCTTCAACTGCATCAAAGCGGTTTTCTTTAGCGTTGTTTTGAATAGTATGAGCATGTCCTAGCCCAACTAATGTCATTGTTTTTTCTCTATTTTGCCAATAAAATCGTTCACCTTTATAACATTCCTCGCCAGCTGCATAGAACGCCAGTGCAGATAGGCGACTTACTTCAATTGTTTCCATATAAAAATGAAGGCTTTGGCCCAAAGAGTCCACTTCTACTTCTGTGGCTTGGTACCACTTCTGTTGCATGAAAATTACCTCCGTTGTTGCAATGTACATAATGAATGATGGTTAAATAACACATCATATTTTAGTTGGCAACACGTTATTCGTACTGTTGCTAATTGTTCTTTTTTATTTTCAGTTCATAAATGCATGTTCTATTGTATCACTTTTTTTCATTAAACAGTATGTAATAAGCTGTGAACCTACCCATTTTCTCAATCTTCGTTTAAAATAAGAAGAGTCGACAACATTTGAAGGAGAGAAAGACCTTATGACCAAAGTCATTGAAGCTGATAGGGGTTTTAAAGTGTGGTGGCATTTAACACGTCCACATACTTTAACCGCTTCATTTGTTCCTGTATTCCTAGGAACAGCAATTGCCTTAGCAATTGAAAAAGAAACAATTGATTTTGGACTATTTTTTGCTATGCTCATTGCAAGTATGCTTATACAAGCAGCAACGAATATGTTCAATGAATATTATGATTACAAATTAGGATTAGATAACGAGCATTCCGTCGGGATTGGCGGAACGATTGTCCGTCATGGTGTACAGCCAAAAACAATTATGATGATTGCATTAAGCTTTTATGCTATTGCCATGCTTCTTGGCATTTACATATGTGCCTCAACATCTTGGTGGTTAGCTGTTGTCGGACTTGTTTGTATGCTTATTGGCTTTTTATATACAGGTGGACCATACCCAATCGCCTATTCGCCATTTGGTGAAATTGTTTCTGGCGCAGTAATGGGGATGGGCATTGTATTAATTGCCTTCTATATTCAAGCGCTTACAGTAACATTAGATGCTGTCTTGCTCTCTGTACCAAGCATGATTTTAGTCGGTGCCATTATGCTATCGAACAATATACGTGATATTGTTGGTGATACAGAGGGCGGACGAAAAACCTTAGCTATTTTGGTAGGACGTGATAATGCCATTTCCGTGTTATCAGGCTTTTTTATCGTCTCTTATTTATGGGTGATTGCTCTTGTAGCAGTTGATGGTATTACGTTTTGGGCATTAATCATCTTCCTAAGTATTCCAAAACCATTACGTGCCATTCAAATTTTCCGAGACAAAAAAGAAGCCAAAGAGGTAATGCCTGCGATGAAATATACAGCGCAAACAAATACATTCTTCGGCTTCCTATTAGGAATCGGTTTATTAATTCATTATTTCTTTTATTAAGATGCGGCAGCCTTAACGGGTTGCTGCTTTTTTTACATAGCGTCGGAAATTTTGGCTTGCAATACCATACACTTCTTCATCTGAAAAGCGTGTACGTAATGCCTCTAGTAAATTTTGCGCCTCTCCTGCATGGGCTAAGCCACTGACAGTCCTATCAATCCCATCAAAATCAGAGCCTAATCCAATATGCTCCACACCTACCAGTTTTGCTAAATGCTCCACATGCCCCACTAAATGGTCTAGTGTTGCACCCTCGCCAATAAAGAGTGGGAAATAAACTACATGGATATGTCCTCCCACCTCAACAAGTGCCTTTGCCTGGGCATCAGTTAAATTACGCGGGTGATCACATAGTGCACGTGCATTACTATGGCTTGCAATAATATGCTTTGCAAGCGGCAAGACATCCCAAAAGCTTTGCTCATTTAGATGGGACACATCAATAATAATATCGCGTTCATTTAATAATTGTATAACTTCTTTACCAAATGGCTTTAAACCAAGAGTTGCATCCTGTTCAGCACCATGGGCCACAGCATTTTCTTCATTCCACGTTAAACCTACTAATTTCACCCCTGCATCCAGGACAGCTGTTAGTTTTGTTAAATCTTCGCCAATGGCACTACAGCCCTCTAAGCTTAAAATGGCTCCTATTTCGTGGGGAGCTAATTGATCTAACTGTGCCCAATCTGTAATATGCACCATGCCTTCTGTTTGTAATACGTGAGTATGGAATGCTTCGATTTGGCGCATGACCTCAAGAAATTGTAGACTTTGTGGGATTGTTGGGTCAATAAAGATAGCGAACACTTGCGCCTCTACTTGCCCTAATTGCAATCTTTTTTGATTAGCATGTATTCGTACATCCTCAGCAAAATTAGCCGTTTCAAGAGTAGTTAATTTTAAAAGCGCATCACAATGTAAATCAATAATCTTCATATCCTCACCTCTACAGTTATTATACTGCTTCTGCGAGGAAAAACTTACTAAATTTTATCCTGTGGTGTATCAGAAGAGCCGAATTCCTCCAGCTCAATAAAATCATCTGATTTTGGTGTCGAAGAAAGAACATCTTCTTCCACTGGTCGTAAATTGTCTTCTTTCTTTTCTGCATGTTCCACACATGTCAGAGCTTGCGGCATTGCCTCTAATCGACCAATTGGAATTTCTTTACCACAGACGGTACAATTGCCATATGTACCGTCTGCCATTGCTTGAAGAGCTTCTTTTATTTCTTCAGCATTATCACCACGATGCTCATCAATAGCCATTTCTGTAAGCTGATCCGTTAAATCACTTGCATTATCAGCTGGATGATTATCATAATTCGATAATTCTGTCGCTTGAGGTCGCTCTGATTCTTCTATTCGTTGTTCTATTTCTTGTAATTCTTGCTCTAGTTGTCTTTTTAATTGTTGCATTACTTGTTGATCCACAATAATCTCCTCCTCATGCTTTCATTTTTTCCTATTTTACGATTTCTAAAACATGTCAGCATAAGGAAGACCTATTTACTTACTTGTATAAGCTATAATGGCGTCATGCAAAAATTTTGCTGCTCCTGTTTCACCACGTTCATCATAATAAGCTGTAAAGCGTTCATCAGCAATATACATTTGTGCCAGCCCTGCATGTGCCTCTTTGGAATACTCTTTCCACGTAAAGTTGAGCCAGCGTTTATGCAACTCTGCCACTTCCATCGCAATGTCACTTGTAGTATCTCCAAGTTTCATTGCCTCTGCTAAACGTTCAAACATTTGCTGTTCTAGCTGTTGCATCGCTTGATATTGTTGCTCCGTCATGTTCATAAGCTTAGCATTGGATGCATCTACTGTTTCATTCCCATATTTCTCACGGATTTCTTTGCCGTACTGCTTTTCGTTATTCTCAATTAACTTTTCTTTAAAGCCTTTAAATTTTTCTTCATTTGACATTGGTTGTTCCTCCTCAATGGATTGTATTGTTTTTTCTACTGTCTGTAAGATCGTTTCCAGCTGCTCTTTGCGTTGAAGCAAAGCAGCTCTATGTGTTTTGAGCGCCTCAGCATGCTGAAAATTTGGTGCTTGAATAATAGCCTGAATTGTCGCTAATTTCATATCTAATGCACGGTAAAATAAAATCTGCTGCAACATATCGACCTCCCATTGGCCATAAAATCGATAACCTGCCTCATTGGTCCTTGCTGGTTTCAGCAATCCAATTTCATCATAATAACGCAATGTTCTTGTACTAACACCCGATAGTTGAGCAAGCTCCTGAATGGTATATTCCATCTCATCACCTCCACTAATGCTACTGTAAGCTTTGACGCAACGTTAAGGTCAAGAGTTAAAATAAAAAAATTTAATTAAACTTAATTATACTTTCAAATCCTTTTACAAAAGTAAAAATAGCAAACTAGTAAATCACTAGTTTGCTATTGATTCGCATATTTCCCATGCCATACTATTTCTCGATAACTCTCTTTATCTGTATCACCCTCTGTATTAATAAACAGCACCTTCGCCTGTTCATTTAGGTGCAAGGCATGTTTTAATTCCTTATATTGTTCATTCGTCATTATTTCATAAAAGCAACCAAATGGCGCTGCTCCTGATTCACCAGCTATAATGCGAGTGTCTGTAGCTAAAGGATTTCCTAGAACGCGCATACCTGTTGCTGCTATTTCTTCCTCACACGAGATACTTATTTTTATGAAGGCTTTTAAGATTTGCCAAGCCTGTGGATTCGGTTCACCACAAGCAAGACCTGCCATTATAGTTTGCATCTCCCCACCAACAGTGACAAATTGATCTGTATTTTTCTTAAAGCTTTCATAATAGCAATTAGCGACATGTGGCTCAACCAAGACAAATGTAATATCCTGCTCATAGTATTGCTGTAAAAATGCTACTACTGCTCCGGCAAAGGACCCCACACCAGCTTGCAAAAATACATGTGTTGGGGCTTGCTGAATCTGTTCATCAATCTCCTGTACAAGGGTTGTATACCCCTGCATAATCCATAATGGAATTTCTTCATAGCCTTCCCACATCGTATCCTGAATCAAGACCCAGCCATTTTCTTGTGCAAGCTGTGAGGTATAACGAACAGTATCGTCATAATTCATTGTCGTAATTTCAGCAAAAGCCCCTTCACTTTTAATATGCAGTAACCGCTCAGCGGCGCTACCAGCTGGCATATATATTCTTGCTTGAAAACCCAGTTCTCTTGCAGCCCATGCCACACCCCGACCATGATTTCCATCTGTCGTTGAAATAAATGTTAGATTGCCTACTTGCGCTCTTACTTCTGGAGTTTTTAACTGTTCAAACGATAGCTCCTCTATATTCCTTCCAAGCTTATTGGCAACATATTGCGCAATTGCGTAAATACCGCCTAAAACTTTAAAGGCATTTAAACCAAATCGATAAGATTCATCTTTAATCATAATTTTTTCTACATCTATATATGAAGATAGTGCCTCAAGATGATGGAGTGGTGTCTTCTCAAATTGCTTATATGTACGCTGAAATTGACCAACCTTCCTCACTTGATCTAGTGAAAAATATGGAAGTATTGCTGTTGCTTGTTTTATATGATCTTGCTCTAAATAATGCTGATTATAAACCCACCTTAATTTTTCCTTCATCGCCATCCCCCTCAATTTATGATCACTCTCTACATCATAGTCTATCTAACTTTAAAGTACCAGGAGAGTATATATTAGGAAATAAAAAACTATACATGTATCGAACATCGATACATGTATAGTTTAAAAGAAAATTATTTAACAAAGATTTCTTGCACTTGATCTAGCATAATATTCGCAGCTAAAATGCCTCCAGCCGTATTCCAAATGACATCATCCACCTTATGTGCTTTGCCTTTTTGGACTGCTGTTAAGTTTTTCCAAAGCGGGTCTTGTGTCCATTCCTGTTCAGTTGCTAGTGCTGAATCATCGCCTGTTGGCATGTACGTGAAGTAGAAAATAACATCCCCATCCATTTGAGGGATCGCTTCTTTCCCTACTTCAATCGCTAAGTTTCCTAGTTTAGCATTATCTTTAAATAAATCTGCTTGCGCTGCAACACGTTTAAATCCTAAAGCATCAAAAATCACACCTGAGAATGAATCTGTGTAATAGATACGAGATTTATCGGCCATAAAGCGTACAAATGAAACTTCTTGGTTGGTTTGTTCTCCAAGTTCTTCTTTCAGAGCTTGTAACTTATCTTCGTAAGCTTTTAGAACTTCTTCACCTTTTGTTTCTTGATTTACTGCTTTAGCGTATAATTTAAAATTCTCTTTCCAGTCACCACGTAATGTATCAGAAAACACAGTTGGAGCAATTTTGCTAAGTTTAGCATAATCTTTTTCTTGTCGTAATTTATTGCCAATGATTAAATCTGGCTTTAAAGAAGCAATTTTTTCGATATTTATTTCATGTTCAATACCGACAACCTCTACACCTTCCATTTGATCCTTGATGTGATCATACCATGGATCGCCTGTCCAAGATTGAACAGCACCTACTGGTTTAATACCTAGAGCTAATAATGCTTCTGTTCCTTCATTAGTTAAAACAACGATACGTTTTGGTGTGTCTTTTACTTCAGTTGTCCCCATTGCATGGTCAACACTGTAAGCATTGCTTTCTTTTGTACTTTCTTCTTTGGCATTATCTTTAGAAGTACCGCATGCTGCCAGAACAAAAATAGCAACCACAGCTAGTAAAACTAATAGTTTTGGAAAAGCTTTTTGCACCTTTTCTTCCTCCAATGTATATGATAAAATGTTTAAGCATATTTGACGAGAATGAAAATCACTTTCATCTGTCTAAGAACGATATTAATCGTATTGTATGTAACTATCAATGTCAATAACTAATTTATTAATTTTCCAAGAAAAGAGTACACGTTAAATATGATATTAAAAAATAATTATTCTAAAATGATTGCTTTACTAGTAGGAGTCATACTATTACTTCTTTCTATGGGGATCAGTATTGTGTATGGTTATGCAAATACTTCTATTCAAACTACGTATGAATCTTTTAGACAATTTAACCATTCAAATGAGCATCTTATTATTCAAAATGTTCGAATTCCAAGAGCTCTTATAGCCAGTTGCGTTGGTGCTTCATTAGCTATTACAGGCGTGCTTATGCAGACCTTAACGAAAAATCCATTAGCCTCTCCTGGAATTTTGGGCATTAATGCAGGAGCAGGCTTTGCTGTTGTCTTTGCCATGATTTTTTTCCACATTTCAAGCTTGCAATCTTTTGCGTGGATTGCATTTCTTGGTGCAGCAATCGCTGCTTTATCCGTTTATGGGATTAGTTTCTCAGGTAGAGATGCTGTTACTCCAGTGAAAATAACTTTAGCTGGTGCTGCCATCAGTGCCCTATTTGCATCATTTACGCAAGGTTTACTCGCTACAAATGAAGCAGAGCTTGATCAAGTTTTGTTTTGGTTAGCAGGTTCTGTACAAGGTAGAAAACTTGAAATTCTACTATCTGTTCTACCATATCTAGTAATTGGGTGGATTGCTGCCCTCATCATTTCCCCCAAAATGAATATTCTCGCTCTTGGCGATGATGTAGCAAGAGGTCTTGGTTTACGTTTAGGACTTATGAAGATATTGGTCGGTCTTATTGTTATTTTTTTAGCAGGGGGAGCAGTTGCAATTGCTGGCCCCATTGGTTTTATAGGGATTGTCGTTCCCCATTTTGCGCGCAAGTTTGTCGGCACTGATCATCGATGGCTTATTCCTATGGCTGCTTTACTTGGGGGGATACTTTTATTGCTGGCTGATGTTGCGGCTCGTTATATTATCATGCCACAAGAAGTTCCAGTAGGCGTCATGACTGCTATGATTGGCACACCATTCTTTATTTACCTTGCGCGAAAAGGTGGAAAAAAATAATGAAACATGTAAAAACAATTCGTTTACTTCAACAAAAAATTTCATTTTTAATAGATGTACAAGCTATAAAAAAATTAACAGTGATTTGCATACTAACTCTTGCCGTGTTCTTTCTTAGTGCATCATTTGGTGATTCATTCATCAATCCATTTAAAGTTTTACAAGCTTTTTTTGGTTACGGCTCAGATTTTGATCAACTGATTATTATTGATTTTCGAATGCCTCGAATTTTCATGGCCTTGTTTGCTGGAATGGCGTTAGCCGTCGCAGGTGCAGTTTTACAAGGAATCATTAAAAATCCACTTGCCTCACCTGATATAATCGGCATATCTGCTGGTGGTGGGGCAGCGGTTGTTGGTTTCTTAGCCATTTTCAGTGATTCTAATCACTCTTTAACAGTTAGTATAGAGTGGTTGCCATTAGCAGGATTCATAGGTGCTACTATCGTCGGATGTATAGTCTACCTATTTGCTTGGAAAGATGGTGTCACACCAAATCGTCTTGTCTTAATCGGTATTAGCGTGTCGGCATTCATGCAAGCAATTACTACAATGTTAATGATTATCGGCCCAATTTATCAAGCAAGTGAAGCGAATAAATGGATTACGGGTAGTGTCAAAAGTTCGGATTGGGATCAAGTACTAATCGTTGTTCCATTGATTATTGTACTTCTACTTATAACCTTTTTTATTACTCGGCAGTTAAATGTTCAAGAATTAGGTGATGATACAGCATCAAGCCTAGGGCAGCCTGTTCAAAAAACACGCCTTTACTTAATTCTATTATGTTCCAGTTTAGTAGCGAGTGCCATAGCATTTGCTGGTGCTATTGGGTTTGTAGGATTAATGGCTCCTCATATTGCACGACGCATTGTTGGTTCATCGTTCGGTGTACTTATTCCAGCATCCGCTGCAATTGGTGCATTGCTTGTAATGGTTGCAGATATTATAGGTCGTACAGCATTTAGCCCATTAGAAGTACCCGCAGGCGTCTTTACTGCTGCTATCGGTGCTCCTTACTTTATCTATTTATTATTTAGAAACCCTAAAAAATAAAGGAGTCTATACTACATGACTGAATCTTTATTAACCAAATCCCTAACATTAAGTTATGGTGATTTTAATATTATCGAAGATCTCAATTTATCTATTCCTTTGAATGAAATTACTGTATTAATCGGAGCGAATGGCTGTGGAAAATCCACACTCTTACGCTCCATTGCTCGATTATTAAAACCTAAAAAAGGCTCCGTTTTATTAGACGGTGAGGATATTTTTAAATTATCAACAAAACAAGTGGCTAAAAACCTCTCTATTCTTCCTCAATCTCCTGTTGCACCAGAAGGCTTAACTGTCCTACAACTTGTGAAACAAGGTCGCTATCCTTACCAGAGTTGGCGACAACAGTGGACTGAAAAGGATGAAGAAATCGTTTTAAACGCTTTAAAAGCTACAGCCACTGAGCATTTACAAGATAGACCAGTAGATGAGCTATCAGGAGGACAACGTCAACGTGCTTGGATAGCTATGACGCTAGCTCAAGATACAGATATCATTCTTTTAGACGAGCCTACAACATACTTAGATTTAACTCATCAAATAGACGTTTTAGATTTACTATACGAATTGAACCAACAGCAAAAGCGAACTATTATTATGGTACTACATGATATTAATCTTGCTTGTCGCTATGCCGATCATATTATTACAGTGCGTGACCGTGGTGTCTATCGTCAAGGGAAACCAGAAGAAATTATGACCACTGATTTAGTTAATCATGTGTTTGACCTTGATTGCCAAATGACGACAGATCCAATCTTTGGTACACCTCTTTGCATCCCATATGGAAAAGGACGAAAAATTTAATCACTATTTTAAAAAACAACAAGCCTACACAGTTTAATCATTCTGTGTAGGCTTTCATTTATTATAGCTAAGTTATAAATCTAAATATCAAGTAAATTAAAAAGTGCAGTAGATGTAAATTCATCTACTGCACTTAGTATGACCCGTACGGGATTCGAACCCGTGTTACCGCCGTGAAAGGGCGGTGTCTTAACCACTTGACCAACGGGCCCATGGCGGAGAAGGAGGGATTTGAACCCTCGCGCCGGTTACCCGACCTACACCCTTAGCAGGGGAAGATAGTAGCCCACGGCTACAATAATCACATCCTGCTGAAATTGCTTTCCTTTAAAATGATTCATCGTCATTCCTCCTGCTATCTTTTTCTATTATTCTACCTTATTTGATAGTAGATTTAAAACTTTGCAACAGAACCCTAAAAACACTATATATTCCGAAAAGTGAGTATCTCCATTCATAAAATAATCAACATATTTAAAAAATCTAATTAGCTTTTTTAGTCAATCTAAAGTTCTTTATTCTATGATATAATGTTACTGTAGAAAGTTTGTGGCGGTTTGGCAAATCCAATTGAAGGAGCGTGGTGCCTATGGGCTTATTAGCTTATCGGACGTACTCTGTAGAAAGGAAATGCCTGATTTGTTCTCATTGGATCAAATCATTGCTATTATCGGAGCAGCAGCAGTAGTTATTACTGCCGTAGCGAAAGCTAGCGATTCGATTTTAGCTTGGTTAAAGTTCAAAAAAGAACAAAAAAAATAGAGCCGTCTCAACTTTTGGCGAGGTAGACGAGCTCTAAAGCTTTATTTACATGCCATCCGCTTTGAACGGACTACACTGGGCATGTGACAGCATGCCCTTTCATTTATATTATATCTCATTCTTTTATATAATGAAAGTAAATAAATCATGGAGGATAAAATATGGATAAATTTAATAGATTAACATTAATAAATCAGTTTGAAATTTTAAAAGCTTTAAATCCTAACGAAGAAAAATACTATGCTGAAAAAATAGAAATACTAACAGAAGGTTACGAATATCACTATAGTGAAATATTTGAAAATATTTCTGATCCATTGCCAGAAGAAGATTCGCGGTTTGTTCTAGACATATTAAATATGTATAGAGATATTACTTTTAGTAAAAATAAATTAAAAGATATAAATTCAATTGATAATTATTATATACAATTTAAAGGTTTTGACTTTAATAGCTCTACCGAATTTAAGTTAGCACTTTATGCACAATTTTTTATTGAAAAATTAAATAGGTTTCAAGAAATAGTTGAAGATAGTGATTTTAACACTTTTAATAGCCATAAACCGATGAGAGGTACTTATATAAAATTTCTCGAAAATTATAATGATTTAAAATCTACCAATAATTATCAATTTGGAAACTTGTCTTATGAGATGATAAGTAAAGTTCTAAGTTTGTGATGATAAATGAAATTAAATAGTATAAATGATTTATTTGCTATTATAGGTGTTATTGCTAACATACTTTTTTCGTGTTTGAATTTTAGATTTACTCAAAAGAACAAAAAGAACAAACTCAGTATAGAACAAATGAAAAAAGACATTGAAACTGATTTAAAAAATGACCATAAAGAAAGAAGAAAAATTGAAGAATATACTTCTTTAATGGAAAAGTGTAAAGCAACTGATGCAATTTTTAGCTTTTTAAGAAAAAGTGATGAGATAATCACACGTGAAAATATAGATTTAGAAAATGAGATTAGTAAACTTGAATCTATCTTTTCCGATATAAATTCTCTTAAGTATTTAATCGTCGAAGAAAATTCGGATAGCTTTTTAGAATTTGAAAAATATCTAACAGATCTTATAGATAATAGAAATAATGAATTAATGAGACAAAACATTGCAAGATTCCTTACTAAATTAGTTTCTGAATGGAAAAGTATTATTTCTCAAAATATGGATAAATTAAGATATTAAGGATGTTAGTTTTAAAATAAACTAATGTCCTTATTTTTGTGTTCACATTTCTGTTACCTAAGAAATACTTAAAGGAGGTGATGTAGCCAGCAACGACTACAACTTGAACCCGCTATCTACAGTTTATTTGTTGTTTCTTTTGGGTATACTCTAATGGTACAAATCCATATTTGCTTAAAGCGTTGATTTTTCAGCGGTTTTTCTTTATTGCAAAGTGTACCCTAAGACCTGTATACTAATAGTAAATAGATTGGATAGGAATGATGGCAAATGTATTTAGCTTATTTAAGAGTTTCTTCCGACGATCAAAGTTTAGCTCGGCAACATAAGCTAATTGAAAATTGGTCAGTCAAAAATAATATTGCTGAAGACGATTTAAAAATTTTCGAGGAAAAAGTCTCTGGAAAAAATATTGAAAACAGACCAGAGCTGCAAGAGCTTATTTCTTTCATACGTGAACGAGATACGATTATTATTCCTAGTCTTGATCGATTAGCAAGAAATAGTAAAGATACAAAAGACTTACTTCAATTGTTTCGTAGTAAAGGTGCTTCTATTGAAATATTAGACCTACCGTCGTTTAATGGGGTAACTGACCCTGCATTAAGAGACTTGCTAACAAATTTAGTCATAGAAGTGTTTAGCTATGTTGCTGAAAACGAACGGAAAAAAATCAAAGAGCGTCAAAAACAAGGCATTGAAATTGCAAAGAAAAATGGTCGTTATACTGGTAAAAAGATTCAATACCATGCCAATGCAACAGGAAAAAACAAATTGATTTACGATGAAATTGTTGATGGTCTGAAGAAAAAAGAAACTATTTCTAAAATAGCAAAGAACGCAGGAGTTACAAGAAAAACCGTTTATCGAGTAAAAAGAGATTTAGGGGTTCTGTTGCAAAGTTTTAAATCTACTATCAAATAAGGTAGAATAATAGAAAAAGATAGCAGGAGGAATGACGATGAATCATTTTAAAGGAAAGCAATTTCAGCAGGATGTGATTATTGTAGCCGTGGGCTACTATCTTAAGATAGTAGCCGACGGCTACGATAATCACGTCTTTTTGAAATTGTTTTCCTTTGAACTGAGTCATCTTCATTCCTCCAAGCTATCTTTTTCAATTATTTTACCTCAAAATGAGCTTATCGGAAACTTTGCAACAGAACCCATAATAGAGCGTGGCGTAAGGTCTACCAGTTGGGCAAGATATTCCTGTGTCCACCCTTTTGCTTCCCGAGCTTTTTTTATCGCTATACCTAACGGCTTAAAATCAAGTTTTCTTTCATCTTGGTACATTTTAATATCACCCTATATCATTGTACATTTCGGGTGATGATATTTGAACGAAGTATGATTTTATGTTTAGTAGTGTATAATTTCGTATTAGTGGAGAGAAAAATGCTATTATTCGTCATTCCGTATATAATAATTATATACTCTTTGCGAAAGGAAGTTGATATTATGGATTACATTTCTGTGAAAGCCGCTTCTGAAAAATGGGGCATATCGGAAAGACGGATACAAAAATTATGTGAGGAAAATCGCATTGACGGAACTGAAAAATTTGGTCGTGCATGGATGATACCAAAAGATGCAGAAAAACCCGTTGATGGACGTATGAAAACAAGGAACAAACAGGAGGAGAATCATGGAATTTAATGAAAAGCTACAACAGCTTAGGACTGGAAAGAACTTAACGCAGGAACAACTTGCGGAGCAATTATATGTATCAAGAACAGCCATTTCAAAATGGGAAAGCGGCAAGGGTTACCCTAACATTGAGTCGCTCAAGTGTATTTCTAAATTCTTTTCTGTGACCATAGATGAACTACTATCGGGCGAAGAACTGATTACACTTGCCGAAACTGAAAATCGTTCCAACTTGAAAAAGATTTACAACTATATTTATGGAATATTGGATATGATGGCAGTTGCGTTTATATTTCTTCCGTTATATGGAAACTCTGTTGGCGGTTATGTTTATGCGGTCAATCTACTATCATTTACAGCCACCACACCATTCAATCTTGCAGTCTACTGGAGTGCTTTTGCCGCCTTGATTGTAATAGGGATTGCTAAAATAATACTTACCCATTTAGATAAAGAAACATGGGGCGGCATTGCTACAAAATGCTCCCTTGGACTCACTGCTTTGGCTATCTGTTTCTTAGCAGCAGCAAGAGAACCATATATAACAGCACTTATGTTTCTGCTGTTTGTCGCAAAAATAGTTGTTTGGATTAAGCAGAACGGAACAAAGTAAAAACGATATAAATCCCTTGAAATAGGCTCTGACACGATAAGTGTCGGGGCTTTTTTTCATGTTGACATGATAGATGTAGGCGATGTGACGGTAGGTTTCTTGGCTTTTGATATAGCTCCTGTGATAATAAAATTGTGGTCAGTGAAAACAAGAACAGCAACCAACGGAAAGGAAAATCAAATATGGATTATATCATTGAAACAGAAAATCTTACGAAGCGATACGGAACAGCCACCGTTGTCGATAAGGTCAATCTTCATGTGCCAACGGGCAAAATTTATGGTTTGCTCGGCAGAAACGGAGCAGGCAAAACCACAGCAATGAAAATGATGTTGCAGCTTGCTCTCCCAACGGATGGAACGGTACGCTTGTTTGGCACAAACTATAAGGAAAATATCCATACCCTTTATAGCAAAGTAGGCTCTATTATCGAAACACCGGGATTTTACAGTAATTTAACAGGGTATGAGAATTTGCAAATTCTCGCTAAACTGCGAGGGGGAGTATCTAAAAGTGGAGTAGAAAAAGCTCTTGAAGTTGTGGGGCTGCATAAAGAGAAAAGAAAAGTCTTTTCCGATTATTCCCTCGGAATGAAGCAACGGCTTGGTATTGCCGCCGCCATTATGCACGAGCCGGAGCTTTTAATACTTGACGAACCGATTAACGGACTTGACCCCATTGGAATAGTTGAAATACGCTCATTTTTATCTGAACTTAGTCACAATCATGGCATTACCATTTTTATCTCAAGCCATGTTTTAAGCGAGATTGAACAGATAGCAGATATTATCGGCGTTATGCACGAGGGGCATTTAGTAGAGGAAGTGAATATATCCGAGCTTCACAAAAGGAATCGAAAATACATTCAATTTGATTTATCTGACAGTGAGATAGCTGGAAAGATTTTAGAAAGCCACTACCACATGACGGATTTTACAGTGCAGGACGGTACGGTGAGAATTTATGACTTTAGCCAAAGTGTTGGAGAAATCAATCGAGAATTTGCACGAAATGGACTGCTCGTGACAAGGATAGATGATAGTGAGGAAAACTTAGAGGACTACTTTTCTAAACTGATTGGAGGTGGCGGTATTGCTTAATCTTATTTCTTGTGAATTATTAAAACTAAAGCGTTCAAAAATGGTGCTAATTAGTGTGGCAGGGGTATTATCTACCCCACTTTTGATGTTAATAGAAGCCTTGCAAACACATTTTGATAAGCCGGAGATTATCTTTACCTTGTCTGACATATACAGCGACAGTGTACTGTATATCATGCTGCTGGTAAACATTATGATATATGTGGCAATTGCAGCTTACTTGTTTAGCAGAGAGTACACAGAAAGCACACTCAAAACCATATTGCCCATACCCATTTCAAGGACAAAACTATTAATTGGAAAATTTTGCACCCTGCTTCTTTGGATTGTTATGCTCACCCTTGTAACATGGGCAGGTATATTTATCGCTTGTGGGCTATATCACGCTGTCTTTACATTGGAGGGATATAGCTTACTAGTGGCAATAGTATGGCTCCCCAAGTTTTTGTTTGGCAGTATCCTGATGTTTTTAACAGTTTCTCCTTTTGTGTTTGTTGCTATGAAAACAAAAGGATTTGTCGCCCCGATGATTGGCTCTGCCGTGATTGTCATGGGAAGTGCCGCACTTTCAAATCAAGAATGGGGAGCGTTGTATCCGTGGACAGCCACCTATTTCTTGGTGCAGGGTAAACTTCAGAGTACCGGCTATCCTACACTGCTGTCTGTATCTATTATTATTCTTGTATCAGCAGTTGGTTTTCTTATGACCTTTCATCATTTTAAAAAGGAGGATTTGAAATAATGGTACTTGATTTTATAGAAATTTTAAAAGTTATTTTTCTTGGAATTGTTGAGGGTATTACTGAGTGGCTACCTATCAGCAGCACAGGACATATGATTCTTGCGGACAAATTTATCACACTTAATATGAGCGAAGCATTTAAAGAAATGTTTTTTGTTGTTATTCAACTTGGAGCTATACTCGCAGTGGTTGTAATGTTTTGGAACAAGATGTTTCCATTTCAGCTAAAGGATAAATCGCAGCCACTTGTTAAAAAGGATACTTTCTCGTTGTGGTTCAAGGTTGCAGTGGCTTGTATACCGTCAGGTATTATGGGGATTTTATTTGATGATTATTTGGATGCTTACCTCCAAACCCCCATTGTGATTTCAATCATGTTAATCTTTTATGGTTTGTTATTCATTCTCATAGAAAATTGGAATAAAAAGCGTACTCCTACTACTATGGCACTTTCTGACATCAGCTATAAAACAGCAATCTTGATAGGGGCATTTCAAGTGTTATCACTTATACCCGGCACATCACGGTCGGGAGCAACGATTATAGGTGCTTTACTCATAGGAGTTTCACGAGTGGCAGCAGCAGAGTTTACTTTTTTCCTCGCAGTACCTACTATGCTTGGAGCAAGTGCTTTTAAGCTGTTAAAATTCGGGTTTGATTTTACAAGTGCAGAACTGCTCGCTCTTGTTCTCGGTATGGCTGTGGCATTTGCGGTATCTGTCTTAGTAATTAAATTCCTAATGAACTTTATCAAAAAACATGATTTTAAGGTGTTTGGTTGGTATCGAATTGTGCTTGGTATCTTGGTATACTTGTTGTACTTATAACAGTAATGTGATAGAAAAACAATTCCATAAGCAATAATCTGCCGCACGACGGCAAAAGAAAAAAGCCGTCGTACAGCAGACATATTTTCACGCCTATGAAACGGTGGCTTTGATTTTCAGAGCCGCCGTTTCTTTGCGTTTACACAAACCAATGGGTTCTGTTGCAAAGTCTCAAAAAGGTCATTAGTTTTTCAAGATGATTCTTATTTAAGCAGGGATTCCTAATAGTCCTTTGATTTCTGTACAGACGGAAAAGCCAAAAAGAGACCCTTCTTTTCGGCTTTTTTTATAAATTGCATGGTGTCAGCCAGGTAATCAGCTATGTACAGTTGCATGTATGGTAATGCGGCCATAATTGCCCCGTATGATGCTGCCCGGTGGCTTAGAATAAGCACAAACAGCATGGAAACTTTTGCTTAATGAACAATGACAGAATTGTCGGAAGACCCGCCGCCGCTGAAATGCGCTTTCTGGTAAACGGCCTGGACTGCATCATCATGCGCATCAATTGCCGTACTCAACGCTTCCTGCGCCGCCAGTAATGCACGGCGTTCCAGGGTATCGAAGATGCAGAGTCGGTGACGCAGCTCGCGCGGAAGAATTGCCAGAACCGCAGGGATCAGTTTCTGAATTTTTTCCCTTTGCGCTTTCGTTTCACCTTTCAACCAACGGTGATAGATATTCTGCTGATTGTTCCAGTCCTTGCCTGGTACCAGGGGCAATTCGCCGCCCCCCTGGCGCAGATATTCTTCAGTAATTGCATTGGCTACCCATGCCTGCCCTTTTTCGGCTGCCAGGGCAAACAACACTGATTCGATGTGCTCATGCTTGATTTTCATGAATCATTTGCCTCTTGATGTTTCAGGTATGATCAAATGAGGATTTGTTACTGTCATTTAGTTGCTTCACTGACATATTCTGCGAACAACATGCCGAACGTCGTAAATATGACCAGTCAATATCAGGACGAAGTTCTTCGCACAGCACCTCACCTCTTGTTGCACGTTCAATTGCTGGACATCTCTCGGCAGGCAATTGACGTACCCCTTTGATCCATTGATTTACGCTTGGAGGTGATACACCTAAAAGCCTAGCCATTGCTGTTTGCCCACCGACAACAGCACAAGCTTGCTTGAATGAATAGTTCTCTTTTTTCATCGAATGAACTCCAAAAACACACAGAGATATTAGGCGACGCCTAATACAAATGTCAATAGGCTATGCCTAATACAATGAGGGTAGGGATTGCCTAATGCAATGAGCATAGGAGAATATTAAGCAATGCTTAGTGGTAAAGACTTAGGCCGAGCGATAGAGCAGGCCATTAACAAAAAAATCGCATCGGGATCCGTCAAATCAAAGGCGGAGGTCGCACGCCACTTCAAAGTCCAACCACCATCAATCTATGACTGGATTAAGAAAGGCTCCATAAGTAAAGATAAACTTCCAGAATTATGGCGTTTCTTTGCTGATGTTGTTGGTCCAGAGCATTGGGGGCTTAACGAATACCCCATACCAACCCCCACCAATCCAGATACAAAAAGTGAACTTTTAGATATAAACAACCTTTATCAAGCAGCCTCTGATGAAATAAGAGCGATTGTAGCTTTCCTGTTATCTGGAAATGCTACAGAACCAGATTGGGTTGACCACGATGTTCGCGCCTACATAGCAGCGATGGAAATGAAAGTGGGTAAGTATCTGAAAGCTCTAGAATCTGAACGGAAAAGCCAGAACATCACAAAAACTGGAACTTAAACTTATATGGTCTGACGGAAAACTCCTGGATTCCGTTATTTAACCCCCCCCATCACTTTCTCCAGTCGCCATCACCTATTAGGTTACGATCAAAACATTAGGCATAGCCTATTGACAATCAATTAGGCATTACCTATAGTTCCAGCATACCACCCACCCGGCCCCACAGAACGCCAGGCAATACTTCGAGTTACCAGGCAGTGGTCAGGGGTTAAGTAGCCAGCCCGAGGCGTATGAACATGACGGCGGGATTCAAATTTTGCAGTGCAGCAGTTAGTTCCGCCACCCGGCGTTAAGGGAAAAGATTTGAGGTGATGTATGACGGGAGTGAAAATAGCGCCTATCGAACTTACCATAGACGCTACAGAAGTAACGGAACACTTTAGTGCGATACATGGGTTATTTAAACTTCCACCCGCTGCCTTTGAGGGTGTTCCGGAGCATGTCATTGACTTGTTTCTGAACTACATTTTTTCCTTGCTTAATAACATCGTCCTTAGTGATTTCTCGACCACATTCGGCACAACTAACGCCAACGAAATTAGTGTCAAAGTCAAAATCATCGGGCCGCTTGAGCATCTCACTGCCGCAATCAGGGCAGGCAACCTTCAAGGTCTGATTTTCGAGCATAGAAAAATCCTTCCATCTGTTGGGGGATATTCAGATTAACCTAATTTTCGCTGTTGGGGAATAACGAAAACCACCGAAGCCCGGAGGTGGTGAAATAAAACCGGGCACAACACGAAGGCGCATTTCCGATATCCATAAAGAGTCGGTCTTGTCTGTTAAATTTAAATGGTGGGAGTGCGCCTCCGGTTGTGAATAACGACATTGCTGTGTGTAGTCTTTGGCGGCATCGGTTTTTTCTTGAAGTTCGACTGATGCCCGCCCTTTTTAAAGTGAATTTTGTGATGCGGTGAATGCGGCTAAGCGCACGCGGCACAGTTAAAAGTCATGTTAGTCCTTATTGGTTTGGGTGGGAAAGCCGACTGTAATTGTTAACTGGTTGCAGTCACCTGGAGGCACCAGGCACCGCATCAACAAAGTTCATTTGTAAAAATGGAGATAATTATGATTGCTTGATGATTATATTCATTTTTATAATTACTATCGTTATCAGAAACGATTAAGCGGTTTAAGTCCGTTAGAATTCAGGACTCAAGCCGCTTAATACATTTTTTATTATTTCAACTGTCTACTTGACGGGGTGCAGTTCACTTTGGGGGCGAGGGCGGTTTATTTTTTTAGTAATAGCAAATGACAATGCAATTACAGAAACGATAAGTGTTGAAAAACGTATAGCCATCATCATTGCTTTGCCCTTACCAACAGCTTACACCCCGCGATTCTACAATACTAGTGACCGAACGATTAATACATATGTAAAATGAAGAGGGAAAGCAATAGCCAGTATATAATCATAAAAAAAGCTTATCAATCTTATATGACCAATAAGCATGAGATGAATTAAGATAGATAAGTTTGTTTTTAAAGTTAATTCCCGATTCAACTGAGAGCCATTTAGTCAACGACCTCAAATTGCATCGTTTCAAAATTTAGCTCCATTGGAATGTAATGCGATACGATCATCATTAATGGGAATGCCAGCGTCACTGTATACGCATATACGTGTATGAATTGTAGCGGATCAACCTGTGCATATGTTACCATCACCCAATGAGCGAGCACATACGGAACATAGAAAACGATAAAAAAGTAAGCTAGGCATCTGGAGGTTTGTTGCATACTCGAATAAAAGCCTGATGCAATATATAATAACATGTCTCTTGTTTCTTCTTTCATAATACAATCGCCTCTATAATATTTAATGTTTCTTCTATTGTATTATAAAAATAGTGTACTGCGATATTCTCTAATACACCATAAGACATGTTTTTAATTGTTTAGAAATTAACTTTATTATAGTATAAATAGCAGCATACACCCTTCGTATTTATCCATGTATTAGATCTCCCCTACCCATTTTGAGCAAAAAAAAGAGATGCAAAATATGCATCTACTCTATTTTTCGCCAATCAATAATCTCAATAATTGCATTTGAAAACTGATTGTACAAGATTAACCAATTGCCAGCGATATTTAGTTGAATCATTATTTCACCGTTAATATTTTCTCGAAATACAAGAACAATAATAGAGAGTTCATTATTTTCGTAACGCTTAAATACCCCAGCTTTCACCATGTAGTCATTAAAATGGCATTCTACATATTGTTTTTCATCTAGCTGAGCGTCAAGTAGCATTCGTATCGTCTGAGCCACATGCTTGTACAGCTTATGTGTATTGAATTCGTCTTGTAGTGCTACTGCTAAATCGTGCTTAATTTGTTGTGCTAGCAAAGAATCGCTCCTTTCATAACGTGTTCGTATTATCATTCTACATGCTTTGAATCGCGATATTAAATTGGTATGTGAATAAACTAGATTGTCGAATATATTAAACGTTCTCCACAAGACAAATAGGAAAAGAGTGTTTTTAATCTATTTTATTTTACCTGGGGTACTGACAACTAAACGGAAAAATTGTACGTATAGTTACAGCCGACCAACACTAGAAAATATAAAATACAGAAAATAAAGTAGAGCAAACGTTCGTTTTATGGTATGTTAAAAGTGCTTCAAAAGCGATTAGCGAGAAAAGTAAACCACTATTCAACTTGGAGGGAGAGGGCGGTTTACCTTTTTAGTGAAAGTGATTACGGATGATAGAACATCCGTAGTTTTTTATGCTTAATTTAAATCGAAGGCATGAGAGTTGCGGTTACTCCATGCAAAAGGCACTCACCGATTTGATTTTTAGAGAGTCTTACAAGGAGTTCTGTCAGATTTATGAGGATTTACATCGTTAAACAAATCAAAGTACCCAAACGTGCTTTGGGCACTTTGATTTGTAAGTAAATATTATCCTTTATTTCGAAGCTTACTAATTGAGCTATTTTCGTTCAAGCAGAGCAATCGCCTTATCAATTTTCTTAATCGTGTTATCATATCCAAAATTAGTTACTTTTGTGTGAGGCTGTGTAGATTTTCTCTTTATAGTACGTTTCAAGCCCATGTTTGTCCCTCCCTCCTGTATAGCTTTTTCATTAAAATTCTCCTTTAAGACAAGGTTGATTCAATTTTAACATTAAATAACTCTCTGAGATGCTGCGAAAAATCATTTTAAAGAAGACCGTTCGATCCACTTGTTTTGTATGGTGATAATATATAAATAGAATCTCAAAGAAAAGTTACCAAACGACGCTTTGGGAATGTTCAAAGAGTTAACTATCTGATAACCTCCACATTCAGTTCTAGTATTATCAAATTATTAATTAAAAAAGTGAGCGTAACGAAACCCACTTATATTAGATTGAGAGGACGTTAATTCACATCCCCTCATCAGTTTAAAATCTTTACAGTTTTAATTTGACACAAAAAAACTTATATGGTAGTATTTTATAAAATTAATCCATAACTTGGAAAAGTAGATAAGCTTACCCGCTTATGAAAATAATCCTCTATCAGTTATGAAGAACGTTTATTTAATTATCTATTTCGTTTTCGTAGATATTATTAAATCCGTAATCTTCTTATGAGGAGAGTTACGGATTTTTTTATTTGAAAATGAAGGAGGAATTAATATGACACCACAAGTAAAAGAAAGTCTTAGAAATCGAGAATTAAATCAATTTGCTGCTACTATTGCAACAATTGGTGGTACAGGGAACGGAAAAAGTTTATTTACGGCCTTATTTTCTGATGAAAGGGCTGATGAACTTTTTCAATTAATAATTGGTACTACTAATACAACTTTAAGAAATAGAAAATTAATTTACAGTAACGCTGAGTGGTTGAAAGACTCTGTAGTTGTAGCAATTAAACCTAATGAGGAATTCATAGATAAAGATTTTTATAATAATAAAATCATTATCGAGTCTGTTTCAGATGTAATTGTTAATCTAGGTGCAAATTTTAAGGCTACGGAATCGGAATTCTATAATAAATTTAAAGAATCTATTAACTTAATTTTTAATTCTAACGACAATACAAAAGCTGTCTTAAAACTTTTATCTAAAAGTACTATTAATGAAATTATTGATAAAATTGTTTCGAAATTTCAAGAAATAAAATTCTTTCAAAATCATAGTTTTGAAATTTACAATAGTGCTAAAAATGAACTTGAACTTAAAGATTCTAAAATTCGATCAAATCTTTTAAAGAACAACGTTTTTAATAATGTTTCTATAAAATTCAATGAAATTCAAATTCCAAATTACTATGAAATTTTAGACAAAATAAACGAATATTTAGAGTCATTATTTTTTGAATTTTTCGATAAAAATAATATTTCAAAAGATGGTTTTTACTTTAACACAATAGATTTAGATAAACTTGAAGACTCTAGCTTCTTTATCGAACATTTCTTCACAGATAATAATGTAGCAGAAGGGAATCAATTATCTATTGAGGTTTTGGCGTCAGAAATTCTTATTTATTCACCATTAAATGACTATGTTAGTGAGATTATCAGTGACCTAGATAAGAATGAACGATTACTTAACAAAAATGGTGATATAACTGTATGCTTGCTCGACTCAAGAGGATTATTCCATGATATAGATAGTGATCAAACTCAATACTTCCAAAATCTCTTGTATGACCAAAAATTCGACCTGTCTGTACTGTTGGCCCCTTTAGAATCTGATACTAACACTTATAAATTACGTGAAGTTTATAAGCAAGGTTTGAAAAATTACAAAAAAAATATTCCTATTGTTTTACTACAAAACAAGGTTGATTTATTCATTGAACAATTAAATAAACCTTCATTGAATAAAGGTAGATTTTCACAGCCTTCAGTTAAAAAACAGTTATCTAAAGATCAGATAATTTTGGCAGTAGATGAAAAATCAGAAAGCTTACGATTAGATATATTAGAGAATGCTAAAATTAAGTCAGATATTCTATATACAATTCCTTGTGCGTTAGTGAATGACTTACCTGATGAACTTTGGGAAGATTATAATGCAGGTAATGCAATTAAAAACATATTTAAATTACTAATTAATTCATTAGAGTTAAGAAGTAATTATAGTAGGTTTGAATTCAATATTGATGGAGACTTAGATATATATTGGGAATTTAATGAACATAAATCAAATAATGTATTCTCATTACAGTTAGAAAATCCAGTTGTTGTAGAAAACGTATTTTTAAAAGTACTTGCTAATATTGCAAAAGAAATGGGGAAAGTTATCCACGGAAAGAGTTATGAAGCGTTGGTGTTACGTTTAAAAGAAGGCTATGGTTACAGTTCAAATATAAAAGATGAAAGTTACTACGCATATAGTAGTGGGATTAAAAATATATATGTTGAATTTCCAGGGCTTTTTAAAAATATATTAACAGATGAACTTTTAGATTTTCTTATTAGTTCGGAATATATCTCATTCAAAGGTGGAAAATTCTCTGAAGAAGATAATGCCGAAATTCTAAAGCTTATCAAACAACGCTACTTATATTATTCAAAAAATAAATTTACTGCTGTACTCCTTTATGACAAAGCATTACAACAAGCAAGAGCCAATAAATTTGGTTACAGCCAAATTTACAATGAATTCCTTAAAAATACACAATTAAGAGTTGAATTACCTTTATTATTTAAAGATGAATATATTGAAGCCTTTAATAAATCTTTAAATGATGCTATAAAATTCGTCACAGATATGTATGTACGTTATATTTAGAATCGTTTGCTGAAAAAAGATTTATAAATCATACAACTTCATACAAAATAACGTTCTCAAATCTCAATTTGGGAACACGTTGAAAGCGATAAATACTGATTTAACAGTAATTATCGCTTTTTTTATGGATATTACTAAGTTAATAAGTTAGTCTTTTTTTATGAATGTAAAAAAAGACTTGATTATTTCACATTAAAGAGTTAGTATTTAATTAAGTTAAATGAAAGGGATGATGATTTATGTTATGGATGGTTAGAGCTTTTCCAGATCAAACAGACCGTATGACAGAGTTCTTAGAGGATAATATTATTGCTGTACATTGGGGCATTGGAGATTTAACAGGATGTTCAACTAAAAAAGATGTTGAAAATGTAGTAGCCCAGGCAAATTTAATGCCTAGAGATGCAAGTTTAAAAGTAGGATTATTAGATCGCTTTGTTAATCAAATGAAAATAGGTGATTATTGCATCGTTCCATACAATGATGTATTTTACACAGGTATTATAAAAAGTGATTATTATTTCGATCCGAATTCTCAAAAGTTCGAGCATCAACGTAAAGTAGAATGGCTATTTGACGGAGAACCATTTAATCGTAATGAGCTTCCTGAAGCAATCCAAGTATCTATAAAATCGCAATTAGGGTTAATAGATATGGCTAAACATAGATCAATATTTATTAAATATTTAAATCAAAAGCAAGGTATCGGGATAAATGATTTGTCGGATGAATCTAATGAAATTTCTTTAATCGAAGATGAATTAAATTCATTAGTAATTGATGCAATGAAAATAATTAAAGATGAAATAAATAGCGATGATCCAGATAGACGATTAAAGGCAGCCATCGCTGTAATGGAATTAAACAATAAATAGCACGAAAATCAATCTATACAAAAAAACGTTCCCAAATCAAAGTTTGGGGATACAAAGGAACACTTAAAATGTTGTTACATCAATGTTTTAAGTGTTTTTTAATATTCCAATCAAATACACCTTTTTATGCAGGATCGTTTGAACTTAGATACAATAAAGCTTTCAATGCTATTCGAAAGAAATTACACCGGAACATATTTTGAATAAAATCTTGCATATACAGCCGATTCCTTAACGTTAAAAGTCATCATTTATGGCTGCGTTTAATAAATCTTTATTCCAAGTCAACAAGAGAAGTGTATAGGTTGCATTATATTCTTCTGCCGATAAATCAAATGCTTTCTCACTATGTATTTTTGGTACTGTGATGCATACTCCTTCCAACTAAACACCCTTTTTAGAATTTATGCGTGCAAGATCTAATTACAGAAATATACAATTCCTATTACTTAAGATAATATTTTTGTCTGTTAGAACTCTAAATTACATAACGAACAATTCTCCATAATCCCCTCTCTTCGAATCCTAAGTTTTCAATTAAACAACATTGCTACCTAATTCAAATGTTCAGAAGTAAACAATTTTAATTATCTAAATTCTAAATTCTGTCCGACTTAAAAAGCTGATAAATAGCTGATTTGATGTGTCCCACACTTTTTTTGTTATTATCTTATCTGCAAATTTATAGAGTAGGATATTAACACTTTAGCAACCTTCATTGCTTAATAACACTTACTATCTATTACGGAGGAACAAACAAATGGAAAACTTAACTACACAAAACCTTGAAAAGCACATTGTAACAGAGCTTGAATTTACTCTTGATAATAACTTTGAACAAATCTTTGAAAAATGCTTATTGATTAGAGGTGTAACGATAGTTAACTTTGTCGAAGCGAGCGATTCCTAAAAACGAAAGTTAATCACTTTTTAACCAATATACAAGAATAAAAAAATAATAGAAAACACAAAAGGAGATCATTTTAATGACAACAATGAACAAAGCTGTTAAAGGTACAAAAAATCAAATTGAAAAATTATTCTATACACCAGATGAATCGGACGAGTTCATTCAAAAGTTGAAAGCTACAGATGATATTTCAAAAATCGCAATTTTTCTAGTGTTTGTAAATTTAGGTTTACGCAAAGGGGAACTTCTTGCACTGCAATGGCAAGACATTGATTTTCAAAACAAAAAAATCCGTATTCATCAAGCAGTTGGTACGGACGAATGGAATAAGCCTAATATTAAAAGTAAGAAGAACTCGTATGAAAGAACGCTTGATATTGATGAAGAAACTTTGCAAGCATTATTTAAATGGCAGGAACTACAAGCAGAGCAATTAAAGTTGCAAAATCTTGAGCATCAAGGCGAAAAGCAGCTTATCTTCACAAACAGTAAAAATACCTTTTACAATAACTACAAATTAATCACTTGGTTAAAAAAGTTCCAAACTCAACACGGACTAAAACTTGTTCCAGTTCACGGTTTACGTCACACTTGTGCTGCTCGCATGTATTACCAAACAAAAGATGTTGAATTTATCCAACACCTCTTAGGTCACACAAATATAAAAACAACAATAGATTTGTATATTCATTGCATCCCTGAATTAGGCAATATATTAGTAAAGTCATTTAATCAAACTGTATAAATGATTGTTAATTGAATCTCAATCCGTGCTAAAGTACATTTAATTGTATTTTGGCACTTGTTCTTTCTCTATTTTTACAGGGTTTCACAATAAGTAATGGAATACTTTATTTGATTGCCATTGAGCACTCAATAATTTTGATGGAATGTGCTAATAATGTTTTGCAAATAACTAACCAGAGTACTTATTTTTAGTAATCGGATAGTGGTAAATTTCAATATCTGAATCAATGAAGCCTCTTCGCCTTGCCCCCTGCAATGTTTGATACATATTCTCTCTACCAACTGGGTTATCCGTATGAAGATATATTTTATTTGCCCGTAACCCTTTTTCACAAATATATTTAACTAAGTCATAACCTGTTGGCAATAAATTACCTTTTAGATCCTCTCCTAAATCATGGTCAAGAGAAAGGATATCTACTTCGTGATTTTCAAGTAAGTGAATTGCTTCTTGAAACGTTCTTGCCACGACAAAACCACTCGGACAATCTCTTAAATCATCAACATAAAGATTTATCTTTTGTGTACCCAAAATCATCACACCCTTAATGCATCGTTTGTTTCAATTGTGTAGTGTAATAAAAGATTTTGCAAACATTCAACCACTAATTACGAATAGCCTTTTTGCTACCACCATTATTTCTCCCTTAAAGGCTCCCAAAATAAAGGAAGTTTATTCATTGGGAAACCATTTTTTATAAGCTATACTTACAATATAGTTAATCGCAGCATTAACTGTACCCTAGTTTCCCTGTATGGTTCTAGGAGGCATATTAATGAAAGACCCTATTAAATCATATACAAAAAAAGATGGCAAGACCTACTACATGTTTAAGCTTTATTTAGGAATAGATAGCCTAACAGGCAAACAAATTCACGTTACTAGACGCGGCTTTCAAACAAAAAAAGAGGCTAGTCTCACTTTAGCTCAATTAAGAGTCGAAGTTAGTAAAGGGGAATATAAGAAGCCTATAACTGAAACATACGAGGATCTATATAATGTCTGGATTCAGCACTACGAAAGAACGGTTGAAGAAAGTACCTTTGTCAAAACAATAGGAATTTTCAGGAATCATATTCTACCTGCATTAGGTCACTACCGAATTGAGAAATTGAGTATAGCAATCTGCCAAGGCTTCGTTGATGACTGTTCCTTGAAACTAAAAAGATTTCGAATGGTTAAAACTTACGCTTCTAAAGTAATTGATTTTGCTATTAAGCGTGAGTACATCAGTTCTAATCCATTCAAGCTAGTGGATCTTCCAAAAATCAAAACCTCTGCTGTATTAGATACCGAGGTCAACTATTATTCAAAAGAGCAGCTAATTAACTTTCTTCAATGCTTAAAGCAATATGGTAACGCTCAAATAACCGCATTTTACTACCTGCTTGCTTTTTCAGGTATTCGTAAAGGAGAGGCTCTTGCATTAACCTGGGCAGATATAAATTTCGATACAAAGGAACTGCTCATTACAAAAGCTCTTTCAAGAGGTAAAAAAAACAAGCTTTATATCAAATCAACGAAAACCGATACGATACGCCAGCTTTTAATCGATGATGAAACATGTCACATCTTATCTGAATGGAAGCAACTTCAACTACAAAAGTTTCCAAAAGTTAGTGACAAAAATCAGTTAATGTTTGCTAACGAACAAAATAAGTTCTTGCAGCAAACAATTCCTAGAAGATGGCTTATGAAAATTATCGATAAATACAACTTACCTTACACACATGTCCATTCTTTTCGACATGTGCACTGCTCTTTGCTTTTCGAAGCGGGTGCAAGTGTCAAAGAAGTACAAGAACGATTAGGTCACACAGATGTGCAAACAACGCTCAACATTTATACGCACCTATCAAAGCGTGCAAAAAACGAAACAATTAATAAATTTGTTACGTACTTGAACTCATAAATTTGACCCAAAAGTGACCAGATTTTTGACCAGTTTTCGATAAAAAGCCCAGAAAACTCAGTACAACTAAAAAGAAAAAACCCTTGATATACAAGGGTTTTGACCACTCTAGACAACTCTAGAAAATATATGTATGGAGACGGCGGGAGTCGAACCCGCGTCCAGAAACTCCAATACTTCAGCTTCTACGCGTGTAGTTTGCCTATTTACGATTCACGTAACATTATGCCGACAAACAGGCGTCCTGTACGCTAACCTGGAAATCTCTTGCCGATGACTCAGGTGGCACCATCGACCGTATCCCACTAAAGTTGGGCCCCACGTTCTCTACATGGGCGATAGAGAGGCAGAGCGCTTACGAGCTTACGCTGCGAAAGCTAAGTTTTGTTGTTTGCCAGTTATTATATAACTGTCGTTGATGACGGAGCCGAGCCCTCCGACGCGCGACCAAAGCTTGAACCATCCCTGTCGAATCCGTAACGTCCCCGGATATAATCCGGTTATAAACCGTTCGGACAACGCTGCATAAGGCAGGTTGTAAATGAACATCGTATGAGTAGATGCTCACTGGCATGTGTTACTATTATAAAATAAATAGCTTAAAACATCAAGTAGAGACACTTTATAAGTTGGATCAGCGTTCTTATAGAAGCCTTGGAAAAGTTGAGCATCTCTACTTTTCTAACACTCTAGTTTATCGCGATTTTTTTTCCTTTGAAGAAGTCTTTCCTCTAAATTGCTTGTGCCGATTATAACGCCTGAAATAATAATTAAACTGCCGATAAATTGCTGCAGTGTAATGATTTCATGTAAAAATAAGGCCGCTCCAATGAGTGCGAATATGGTATTGAAATTCACAAAAATAGCGGATTCCGCTGCACCAATGTGTTTTATACATAAATTATATAGTGTATGTCCGATCGAAGTAGCTAAAATAGCAGACATAAAAAATACGAGCCATATGAAAGGGCTGAAGGATACAAAAGCCCCGTAGCTTCGAAGGCTTGTAGCGAATGTGAAAATTAATAAGAGTGATGAGCCTATGAGAAGCATCCAGCCTGTCATCAGCATGGGAGAGATGACTTCCGTGGCACGGCGAATTGCAATAAAGCTAAAGGCCTGCAAAAAGAATGACATAAAGACGAGAAAATCACCTAGCTGTAAATTCGTTAGTTCGGTAATGTCGTCCACCACTGCGAATAGCACGCCAACTCCACCAAGTGCAAAGCCAATTAATTTAGATTTTGTCATAACCGTGTCTTTAAATAATACGGCAATAAGTGCCGTGAAAAGTGGACTTAAGCCACTAATAATGGCTGTTTTCATGGCTGTTGTTTGAACGATGCCATATGCTAAAAAGACATGGTGACAAATGACGCCGAAAAAACAACCAATGAATATGTACTTAAATGGCATTCCTTTTACATAAAGCGGCTGCTTCGTTAGCTTTAAAATAATAAAAATCGTAATAGCTGCAAGAAAAATACGCGCCGTTTGTATCGTTAATGGATCGCCATTGGAAACAATTACTTTTAGCCATGTAACATTCATGCCCCAAAGAAACATAACGAAAACTAAAATGGAATAAACCTTTGCATTTGCCAAGTCATCACCTCCTGTTTTATTCGATCGCAAGATAAGTAGCCTCTCTATGTTCAATGGGACATCAGGCTAACACCTGCAGCAGGACCCAAATTGAAATTCCCCTCAATAAAGGAGCATTTATAATAAGTCTAGTAGACTATTCATAAGAAAGTAGGCTGCCAGGAAAGACATCGCCTTCCAAACAGCCTACCATACTTCATCCCCATCCTTAAGCAGTTCTCACCTTTTGATACATGTATGTTCCATCTTTCATTTCATCTAGCTGTACGAGGTCACCGATTTGGACACTTTCTTGAATACGCACTGTTAGCTTGGCTGTTGAATCATTTAGCTGTACTAGTGCCACAGTATACGGTGCCAAATGGGCATATTCTGCTGGTGCAATATGAATGACCGTAAAGCTGTACACGGTTCCCTCATCTGGGACTTCTCGTTCGTTTTTAATTTCTTGGCGGCAGGTGCTGCAATACACTTTTTTCGTTACTGACTCTACACCACAGCATTCATAAACCTTCATCTGCTACACCCTTTCTAATATGTGGACTACCGAATAAGAACCAGTGCCACCTAAATTTTGTGCAAGTGCTAATCGCGGTCGTTTTTCTAGCTGGTTTGGTGCGTGTCCGCGTAATTGTAGTACTAATTGGTAAAACTGCGCCACACCTGTTGCGCCAATAGGATGTCCTCTTGATAAAAGCCCTCCGCTTGTATTGACAGGCTTTTCTCCGTTCACGCGCGTTTTTCCTTGCTCAATAGCTAGCCAGCCTTCTAATTTCGGGAAAAAACCAAGCTCTTCAATGGCCAACATTTCTGTCATGGAGAAGCAATCGTGAATTTCCACAACATCAATATCCTCAGGACCAACCCCTGCTTTTTCATAGGCTTGCTGACCTGAAATGCGAATCGCTGGTAATGATAGTAAATCAATGGCATCCTGCATCATTGTCGGTCCTGACGCCTGTGCAGATGCTACTATTTTAATATCCGATGGCTTACGAGATAACACAACTGCTGCTGCGCCATCTGTAATCGGTGAACAATCGAATAAGCCAAGTGGATCGGTAATCATGCGTGCGTTCATTATTTCTTCGAGTGTTGCTGGTTTTTGGAATTGGGCTAATGGATTTTGCAATGCATTTTCACGGTTTTTCAACGCTAATTTTGCTAAATGGGATTTATTTGCACCTGTCTCATGGAAATAGCGGTTTGCGACTACACCAAAAAATCCTGGGAAGGTTAGACCCGCATAACGTTCGTTAGTCGTCTGATCCATTGCAGAGTTAATAAATTGCGTGACAGTGGCGGTTGGGGCATGCTTCATTTTTTCTACACCGACAACTAAAACGCTTTCATATTCGCCACTTAATATACCTAAAATACCTTGTCGTAATGCAATACCACCTGATGCACAGGCACCCTCTAATTTGGCTGTGGGGATGGGGCCGAGCCCTAGGTCATTTGCTACGATTGCACCTAGAATTTCTTGATTGGCTAAGCTACCTCCCATATAGTTACCAACAAAAACCGCATCGATTTTTAAGTCTCTTGCCTCATCTAGCGCCTCTCGACTAGCAGTGAGCATTAAATCCTTCAATGAAGCATTTTCATTGTTACCGAACTTCGTCATGCTTACACTATGAACATATACCGTCATTGTGTCACCTCCATATGCTGTTTTACTAGCTCACGTTTTAAAATCTTCCCATAGGAGCTTTTTGGTAGGGCTTCTACTACGAAAATTTCTTTTGGCTTTTTAAAGCTCGCTAAATGTTGCTGACAAAGCTCGATTAAAGCATCCTTCTCAATTTCTCCACGGCCGTTTGGCACGACATAGGCGACAATGGATTCACCCCATTTGTCATCTGGAATACCAATTACACATGTTTCCTTGACGAATTCATGCTTGTTCAACACTTCCTCTACTTCTCGCGGATAGATATTTACACCACCTGAAATAATGACCTCCTTTTTGCGGTCCACGATCGATAGGTAGCCATGCTCATCTAGCTTGCCTAAATCGCCTGTATGAAGCCAGCCATCACGCAATGTTTCGGCAGTCGCCTTTTCGTTATTCCAATAGCCTTGCATAATAAGCGGGCCCTTTGCCGTAATTTCGCCTATTTCTCCTACTGGACATTCATTGCCCTCAGCATCCACGATTTTCACATCAACAAATGGTCCAATTCTACCACATGAATCAAGGCGAGATGGTAAATCCTCGCGTGGCATCATAGAAATGCACATCGGTCCCTCTACTTGACCATAGGTTTCTACAAATTTTGTTCCTACTTTGTCTAGTGCCTCTTGCAACTTAGCGGCAGCGATCGGTGAGCCTGCCATATTAATCGACTTAATGGTACGAAGCTTCTGCGGGTTGAACTGATCGTGCTGAATCATAAGGTTGACCATCGTTGGGACTAGGAAAATGATTGAAATACGGTCCTGCTCTAATAAATGAACAAATTGCTCTGGCTCAAATTTATCGTAAATAACTTGTGTTAAGCCATAGAGCCATGCCACATGACTTAAAAAGTTTGCCCCGTGTGTCAGTGGTGCGACGTGACCGAGCATATCCGTATAGTCAACTTCACACGCTATTGCTAAGGATAGGGCTCCACTAACCATATTGCGATGTGATAGCATAACGCCCTTCGGATTACCTGTCGTTCCTGAAGTATACATAATGGCCATCGTATCATTTTCTTCCACTTCATTTTCATGGGACTGTCCTTTAAACTGTTTCACTACTAGCTCATACGGTTCTCCACAATAAAGAATTGGAAAGTCAATTTGTAGCGGATCAATTAATGATTTTTCACCAATCATCAGACTGATACCTGAATCCTTCACCTGATACTCATGTTCTTTCGGATGCAAGCGGTAATTAAGTGGGACTTTAATAAGACCATATAAAGAAACAGCTACATCAAGCTCTATATGCTCTAATCGATTTGACATTAAAATACCTACGCGCTCTCCTTTTTGTAAGTTAAGGCTTTTAAAATAAGCTGTTAGTGCATAGGCACGTTCCATCAAATCGGCATAGGAAATCGCACGATCTTTGAATTTAACTGCTATTTTATCTGGATACGCTCGAGCCGATTTCAGTGCTAATTGGCCAATTGTACTCATTTATCTTCCCCCTATTCATCAAAATGAAAAATTAGAACCCCAAATTGTTGATCCTTCCGTCTTTTCGGTATCGCCTCTCTTAATGGATAGAGGATGAATTCGACTGTGATAGCGATTTCATTTTCTCCTTCAAGAAAATGTCCACCAGTAAAATGTTGATCACAATCGACAAAAGATCCATGGAAATGAATATCTAAATCATTCGTCTCCATATCTATCCCAATAAACCCTAAACCAGAAATAAGTTCGACCGGAGAGGTAGTTTGCCGTTTTGGTGAATAAACAATGGTCCCTTGCTTTTCACCTCTTTGAACTTGGACATAGGTAGCCTGCTTTAGGGATCCCATGCATTGAAATTGCCCTCCCTTTACCCCAAAGTGATTGCAAACCTCTTTCATCCCAGTAAATAAATCCGTTCCTGCTTTCAATCTTCCGATAATTCTATCCGTAGGTCGGTCATACAAAGCTTGCCAACGAGAATTATCCAATACTAATCCCTCCATCTACCTTTAACACCTGAGCAGTTGCATAGCTAGCCTCCCTCGATGCAAAGTATAAGACAGCACTTGCAATATCATCAGGTGTGCCGATACGCTTAATAACCTGCTGATCTAAATTGTATGGAACCCCTGTTGTAATACCTGTTAAGGTTGCGCCTGGTGCCACGGAGTTACAAGTAATATTAAGTGGGCCAAGCTCTTTTGCTACCCATTTCGTAAGGGCAATTACCCCTCCTTTTGAGGCAGCATAAGCTGGACCTGATCGACCTGTACCATCTTCACCAGATGTAACACCACCGTTTAAACCTGAAACTGAGCTAATATTAATAATCCGACCATATTGAGCATCCTTCATATGTGGGTACACACATGCCTGGGTAAACATAAATGTTGCTTTTAAGTTCGTATCAAGATCACGCGACCATTCCTCAAAAGTCATTGTTTCAATATTTTTGCGACTACATGTCCCAGCATTGTTCACCAAAATATGAATCTCTCCATACTTTTCAACTGTGCGATTGACTGTTGCTTTCACAAACTCTGCATCACGAATATCTCCTAAGCATTCTAAATAGCTATCATGTGCTAGTTTTTCAATTGTCTTCTCACATGAATTTAAGTCAACTAAAACAACATGTACCCCTTGCTTTGAAAGCTGGACCGCAACTGCTTGTCCAATCCCACTTGCTGCTCCTGTAACAATCGCTACATCATCTTTTAATGTCATAATAGTTTTCCCCTTTGCTATTTAATATTTAATAAATCTGGTAAAAATGTTGATAGAGAAGGTATATAGGTTACAAGTAATAAAACGATAACCGAAGCAACAATAAACGGGACCACCCCTTTGGAAATTTGAATGATATTAGCCTTTGACATACTTGCTGCAACATATAAATTCAAGCCAACAGGTGGTGTAAATAAGCCGATTGCTAAGTTAATTGTCATAAACACGCCAAATACAGCTGGGTCTACATCGAGCATTAACATAATTGGAAGTAATATCGGGACGAATATATAAAACGCAGAAATGGCATCAATAAATGCACCCGCAATTAATAAAATAATATTTACGAGTAGTAAAATAATGATTTTATTATCTGTTAAACCTAAAACCGTATTTGAAATAGTAGAGGCGATTTGCTCTGTTGTGACAATATAGGCAAAGACAGAGGCGGCACTTACGATAATCATTACAACAGCTGTTTGTAACGCCGACTCAATAAAAATACGATACATCATTTTTATGTAGCCTTTTCGATGAATGAACAGTCCGACAATTAGTCCATATACAACCGCAATAACTGCCGCTTCTGTTGGTGTGAAAAACCCTCCATAGATACCACCTAAGATAATGACAGGAATCATTAATCCTGGTAGTGCCTTTATAAATGCATCCCAACGTTCTTTTCCTGTACTTTTTTGCTTAGTTGCTTCCACAGAGTCATTAAAAATACCCTTTTGAATATCACGTTTGCGGACATACATCCCAGCAATAAATAAACCGATACCTACTAAAATACCTGGTATAACCCCTGCCATAAAAAGACGGTTAATTGTAATTGGGATTTGATCTCCTGCTACTACTGCAAAAATAATGAAGGCAATCGATGGGGGAATAATAATACCTATCGCACCCGCACTCGCCACTAATCCACCAGCAGTTTCTTTACGGTAGCCGTTTTTCACCATTGCTGGAATGAGAATACCTCCAATTGCAGCAACTGTGGCTGGACCAGACCCTGAAATAGCAGCGAAGAAAATCGCTACTAATACCGTTACAAGTACAATCCCACCTTTACGATGTCCTACTAATGTTTGTGCAAAGTCGATTAAACGCTTAGAAATTCCGATATGGTCCATAATGACACCAGCTAAAATAAAGAATGGAATCGCTAATAGCGTAAACTTTGCCACGCTCGTATACATAATATCTGTTAGTGCCTCAAAACCAGATAGTCCTTGTGATGTAAATAGGACTACCATTGAGGCTACCGCTAAGGAAGCAGCGATTGGTACCCTTAAAAATACGAGCAATATAAAGGAGCCAAAAAGTAATAATGCTATCATACGAGCTCATCCCCTTTCGCTCCATTCCCTTCATTACTCACTGCTTTATACTCTTCAACCATTGCTTGAACTGTACGAATTAAGCACAGTAATGCACCTAGTGGTAATGCCGAAGATAAAATCCACTGCGGCATCCCTAAGGCTGGTGTTGTTTGATTAATCTGCATTTGGAACAATACCATATCAATGCCGTAATAAAGTAATACTGCAAACAATACACCACTCGCTACTGATGAAATAATAACAATCGCCTTTTTTGTCAGCTTGTTCCCTTTATCGAACAATAAGGTAAAACCAAGGTGTGCGTATCTCCGCACACCTAATGCTGTACCAACAAATGTAAGCAATACTAACAAATTAACTGTGATTTCTTCTGTAAAAGAAAGGGATAAGTTGACTAAATTACGAGAAACAATGTTTACAAATGTTATAAATGTAATCGCTGCAAATGTAACGCTTAATATAATCTCTTCAAAGTAGTCTAAGAATTTCATATGTTTCCCCCTTATGGCGTAAACGCTTTCAGTAAATCTTCTCCCCAAATATCTGTGTATTTATCATAAATAGGCTGAACAGCTTTTTTAAACGCTTCCAATTCTGCATCTGTTGGGGTATAAACATTCATTCCTTTAGCTTTCAAATCTTCAATTTGTGACGCTTCTTTTTCACGTGCAATTTTCACTTGATATGCAGCTGCCTCTTTACCCAGGCGATCAAATAATTCACGGTCTGCATCACTTAAAGAATCATAGAGCTTTTTATTCATACCTAACACTAATGGATCATATGAATAGTTCCACAATGTTAAGTAATCCTGAACTTCGTCAAGCTTTGACGAAGCAATAACATCAATAGGATTTTCTTGCCCATCAATCGTTCCTTGCTGCAATGCTGTAAACACTTCTGAGAATGTCATTGTTGCAGGATCTGTTCCTAATGAACGGTATAAATCTGTGTACATGGTAATACCAGGTATACGAATCTTTAATCCATTTAAATCTTCTGGTAGCTTAATTTCACGCTTACTATTCGTTATTTGACGGAAACCATTTTCTCCATAGCCTAAAGCTTGTACACCCTTTTCAGCTAAAAGTTCTTTAAGCTTTTCTCCCCCTTCTCCATTAAACACTTTATCTACCTCTGAATGATCCTTAAGTAAAAAAGGTGCACTTGTCACACCAAAACGTTGATCTAAAATCGAATAAATAATCGTAGAGTTAAATGTTAAATCGATTGAACCCTTTGCTAAGCCTTCAACAGCCTTACCCGAATCTCCCCCAGATAATTGTTCATTCGTAAATACTTCAATTTTAATGCGACCATCTGTTTCTTTATCCATATCATCTGCCAGTTTTTTTGCTGCCTCATACCATGTTGATGAATCTGATACTGTGACAGACATTTTTAATTTATATGACTTTTCTTTATCATCAGCATTCCCGCTACTGCTACCACCACAGGCAGCTAGTATTGCTGATACAATCAAGAGCATAGCCAAGAGAAGATTTCTCCCTTTTAAAAATTTCCTCATAAAATATATCCCCCTACTCTTTTTATATTAGATTCTATAATTATTTTATAATTCCGAAAAATCTAAATATATATTCCTAGGGGATAAAAAGTTACATGATAATTGAGTGATTTTTGTCTCTAATAAATAAAAAACATACAAATAACAGCATTTTAAGTATTTCATTAAACGCTTTTTCTTTTTCGAAACAGCAAAATAGCAATCATTAATTCCAATTTATTTTCATTATTATTAATATCGATCTTTAAAAGCTTTTCTATTTTTTTCAAGCGATATTTTAATGTATTTTTATGAATATGAAGGGCATCAGCAATTTCCTGTAAGCCCCCTTTACTTTTTAGCCACATTTCTAGATTGTATATTAGTTCTTCTTCCTCTATTAAAGAGCCAATTGTTCTGCCGATGAAATGGCCAACCTTTTGTTCATCAAGGTCGGACAATAGTAACTCTAATTTCAAATCCTCTTCAAATACTATTTGTCTATTTTCTATAGCAACCGTTAACGCTATATTTGCTTCATTATAGGATTCATTTAGCTCAAAGAAGGAGTGTGAGTTGCCGACACCTATAAATATATCTTCATCATAAAGCTTGATAAGTTTGCGGTTAAATGAATGAAGTGTTTGCTCTAAATGAATACGCGTTATGTTTGGGACAAGCAGCACTAGCTTATCAAAGCTCCATTGAAAAATATGTAATTGAGGATGGATTATTTGAATTGCACGCAAATAATCCACCCCCTTCTCATCGATTCTCCTATTCAATTGAATTATAATAATTCGATTGTAGAGCTCTGTATCAATATTTAACATTTCTGCTCGTTGCTCTAGCAACAATTGATTTACCTGACCATTTAATAAATCTAGCAGGAAGAGCTCAAACATTTTAGTCTCTCGTTCTTTTTTACGGTGCATTAAAAAATCTTCCACAAAAAACTGTGTAATTTTCTGAACAAGCTTCCCGTATTTTTCTATTTCCACAGGTTGTCCAGTAACACCAATTACTCCGATTGATGTATCTTCAATAACTAATGGCATGACAAGACCCTCCCGCACACCCTTCAATTGAACCGACAGTTCCTTCGTCATATGCATGACTTCTTTGTTTTTCATGGCTATTAAAGCACCCTCATGAAATTGATTCATCCTCGACATGTCTGTGCTGGCAATAATAAATCCATTATGATCGATTACAACAACATTTTGATCAATCAACTCACCAAGCTCTCTTACAATTTTTGTGCCAATTATTTGCAAATCAAACATTGTGCCACCCCCCATAAAGATTAATATACTGATTATGCCGAAAATTTAGTATATTTTAGCTATTTTACTACAGTTTTCTATGCTCTTGTAGATAAAATCAACAATATGTGCGGCTTGCATGCTTGCTTCTAGATTTTCTTTATGGATACCAGATTGAATTTGCAGCAAGCAACCAGGATTGGCTGTGACAATCACTGTAGGCTGTAGCGCCTTAATCGTAGCCATTTTTGTAGTTAAAATATTATCTGCTGATGCAGGCTGCAATAAATTATATATTCCTGCTGATCCACAACATGTATTGGCATTTGGCAGCTCTTTAAAGTGCACATTCGGTAGGGCCTGTAAAATCATTCTTGGCTCATTGAAGATTTTATTAACATTGCGTAAATGGCAGGAGTCCTGATAGGTTACAAGAGTCTTGTTTACTTGTTGTGGCAAGGTTGCTAAATAATCCAGTAGCCCAGCTTTGACAAGCAGACTTGAAATATCAATTGTCTTCGTTGAAAATCGAACTGCTTTTTCACGATAGCGTTCATCACTATGTAAGTGCTTTTCATATTCCTTTAAGAAAGCACCACAACCACCTGCGTTATTAACAATATAGGTATAATCATCTGAATCAAATAGCTCTACATTACGAATTAAGTTTTGCTTACCACGTTTTAGCTCCCCACTATGCCCATGGAGAGC
The DNA here is from genome assembly GCF_029916965.1 of Lysinibacillus sp. 1 U-2021. Lineage (NCBI taxonomy): Bacteria > Bacillati > Bacillota > Bacilli > Caryophanales > Bacillaceae > Lysinibacillus > Lysinibacillus sp. 1 U-2021. The sequence continues at coordinate 755,577 of NZ_CP123966.1, read as the reverse complement.
CCCGCAGCAACTTTGATTATCTGGAATAACGACATCAACACCAAGCATTTGTAGCAAGAATACTGTTTTATCGTTTGTTTCCTTATAAAGTGTATTCATTAAACAGCCTGTAAAAAAGGCCACCTTCATCGAAGCTGTTTTTACCTTCTTTAATGGCTGTACCTTTTTAGCTACGGGTGGTAAAGATGCCTCCATTGTTTTTAAATGCTTTGGGAATAAATTTAAAAAGCCAATTTTCCGTACAGCTTTTTGTAGACCTGTTTTTTGATAAAGATGCACTAGACTAACTGCATGCTCCATATTTTTTTGCTTGACGAAAAGATGATTGAAAACAATTTTTCTTGTTGTTTTTTCTACGAAGGAAGATTGCTTCACTTCTTGTACGGCTTCACGGGTTTGCTCGATTAAAGCACCATACTGTACACCAGCTGGACATGCCGGCTCACATGCGCGACATCCTAAACATAAATCGAATGATTGTTCTACAGATGCATCGAAAGGTACAATCCCGTCACGTACTGCCTTCATTAAGGCAATGCGTCCACGTGGTGATTGTGCCTCATCCTGCTCCATGTGAAGATAGGTCGGACAGCTTGGCAAACAGAAGCCACATCTCATACAGTCGAGCAATAGATTTTCATCGACATGTGTCTGGAAGGATTGCTGCATTTGCTGTTGTACGTTAGTTACCACCATGTACCACCACTCTTTTCTTCGTTTCTTTAGCAAAGACTTTGCCAGGATTCATAATATGGTTAGGATCGAAAGTTTGCTTAATGTTTTTCATTACATTGATACCAATAGGACCAATTTTCCATTCTAAATAAGGTGCTTTCATTTCACCTACACCGTGCTCCCCTGTAATCGTGCCACCTAGCGACAGTGCTGCCTCAAAAATTTCCGAAAATGCCGCTTCCACACGGTGCATCTCCACTTCATCTCGCAAGTCTGTTAAACATGTAGGATGCAAATTTCCATCCCCTGCATGACCAAATGTGGCAATATTGACATTGTACTTTTCGGATATATCATTAATTCTCATCACCATTTTGGCCAGCTCTGATCGTGGTACTGTGGCATCCTCTAAAATAACTGTCGGTTTTAATTTTGCTAATGCTGATAAAGCGACACGTCTTGCTGTTTTAATTTGCTCCGCTTCCTGTGCATCTTTTGCAATTTGCGTAAAGAGAGCTCCATTTTCTTCAGCGATTCGTACCATTTCTTTGACATCTTGTTCTACTTGATGCATTTCACCATCCTGCTCAAGTAATAGCATTGCTTCTACATCTGTTGAGAGTCCAATTTTCATATATTGCTCGACGGCGCTAATTGTTTTTTTATCAAGAAATTCTAGCGTTACGGGAATGATTTTATTGGCAATAATACTAGAGACTGTTCTTGCTGCATCCTCTAAGGATTCAAAGTATGCGATGCTCGTCATTTTATATTGGGGCAACGGAATAAGCTTTAAAGTAATCGCTGTTACGACACCCAATGTTCCCTCTGCTCCAACAAATAATGATGTGAGGTCATAGCCCGCTACGTCCTTTGCTAGTTTGCCACCTGTTTCTAAAATATCCCCGTTTGGTAAAACAACTTGTAGACCTTTGACATAATCCTTTGTTACACCATATTTTAAGCCACGCAAGCCACCTGAGTTTTCACTAACATTGCCACCAATCGTAGAAATTCTCATGGAGCTTGGATCAGGAGGGTAAAATAAACCATGTGCTTCGACGAATGTACAAAGATTCTCAGATATAATGCCAGGCTGGACTGTAATCGTTAAATTTTCCTTATCGAAATTTAAAATTTGATCCATTCTATTAAATAAAATCACTACGCCCCCATCGTAAGGCACCGTTCCTGCTGCAAGATTTGTTCCAGAGCCTCGCGGAATAATTGAAATTCTATATTCATTACATACTTTAATTACCTCAGCAATTTCCTCTGCATTCCCTGGTGAAATGACAAGATCAGGTAAGCGCTGAAAATTTGCCGTTGCATCATAGGAATATGCTAAAAGCTGTGCAGTTGAGTTTTTAATGTATTTTTCACCAACAATATGCGTAATTTTTTCGATAACTGTTTTATTCATAAGACTCACCTCGAAATGAGATATTTATTACTACAATTTTAATTGTTAGAATTTTCTAAACATATGTCTTGTAAGATAAAAAAGTGTAATAAATTTTAATTTTTTTGTGTTATAAGACCAAAAAAATAGAAGTTATCGGACAAATTCCAATCAACTTCAAAATTTATACTATTCTTCCATAAAATATAAAAGGCTGATGAGAAAGTGGCACTTGCCTGCTTTCTCATCAGCCTTTTTAACGCTGGCGTTCCTTGAAGGCACGTTCCATCTCGCGTTTGGCTTCTTTTTTGCGCATGTCGCTACGCTTATCGTAATCTTTTTTCCCTTTACCAATGCCGATAAGGAGCTTGGCATAGCCATCCTTGATGTACATTTTCAATGGAACGATTGTGTAGCCGTCACGTTTTACGGCACCGACTAGCTCGCCGATTTGCTTTTTGTGGAGCAGCAGCTTTCGGGTGCGTAGTGGATCGTGATTGAAACGGTTGCCTTGTTCAAAGGCGCTAACGTGCATATTGTTGATCCATGCCTCACCATTGCGGACGCGGACAAAGGAGTCTTTCAGTTGGACTTTACCTGCACGGATGGATTTGATTTCTGTACCTGTTAGGACCATGCCTGCTTCGATTGTTTCTTCGATGAAGTAGTCGTGGCCTGCTTTTTTGTTTTGTGCTAATACTTTACCAGAACCTTTTGCCATATCTTTCACCCTCTACTTAAAAGGTTGAGCTTAAGCGAAAGCACCCTTTCAATGAATACTTTCACTTAGGCTTATTTACGTTTTGTTTTTTTCTTTTTGCCTTTTTTGGCAATGCCCTCATAGAACTTTTGCTTTTGCTTCACGCGTTTTTTAGGACCTGGGCTTGAGTCATCTTTGCGGCGTCCACGTGGATCACGGTCACTTTCGCGTCGTTCACCTTGCTTTGATGAGCTACGAGTTCCACGGTCATCCTCTTGACGACCGCCTCTACGATTGCCACCACGTCCGCCTTTTTCCTCATCACTGCGTGTGCTTCGGCGACTGCGTCCACCTTTGTTATCGCTGTAATTTTTACGTGCATGAATAACAGTTGGTGCTGCTTTGCGTGTTCGTCCATATGAAGTTACCATTCCAACGATTTCAAAGTCAATGGATGACTCCTCAATAATGACATTTGCTACACGAACTGTCACTTCATCCCCAATACGGAATTGGCGATTCGTTCGTTCCCCGATCATAATCATTTGACGATCATCGAAGCGGTAGTAATCATCAGTCATATTGCTAATATGGACAAGTCCTTCGATGGTGTTTGGTAGCTCCACGAAAATACCGAAGTTTGTAATGGATGAAACAATCCCTTCGAATTCTTCGCCAATTTTGTCGGACATATATTGTGCTTTTTTCAGTGCGTCTGTATCACGTTCTGCATCAACAGCACGACGTTCACGCTCAGACGTGTGGTCAGCAATTTCATCCATCGCCATACTCCACTGTGCAATGGTTTCTCTCGATGTATCCTTGTTAATTAAATACGTACGAATTAAACGGTGTACAACTAAGTCAGGATAACGACGAATTGGTGATGTGAAGTGTGTATAGAAATCCGTTGATAAGCCAAAGTGTCCAAGACTTTCAGGGTAGTACTTCGCCTGCTGCATTGAACGTAGGAGCATCGTAGAGATAACAGGCTCCTCTGGCATCCCTTCAATAGCCTTCAAAACATCCTGTAATGCCTTAGGATGAACGGTATTACCAGTACCTTTAATTAAAATACCGAAGTTCGTGACAAATTCAAAGAAGCGTTGAAGCTTTTCAGGCTTTGGATCTTCGTGAATACGGTATAGAAACGGTACATTCATCCAGTGGAAGTGCTCTGCCACTGTTTCATTGGCAGCTAGCATGAAATCTTCAATTAATTTCTCCGCTACTGTTCGTTCACGTAATTCAATATCCACTGGCCATCCTTCTTCGTTTACGATCACCTTAGATTCTTTGAAGTCAAAGTCAATAGCTCCTCGCATTTCGCGTTTACGGCGTAAAATACCAGACAGCTCAGCCATGTTTTTAAACATTGGAACAAGTGGCTCATAGCGTTCAATTAATGCCTCATCCTGCTCCTCTAAAATCTTGTAAACGTCCTTATATGTCATACGTTCAGTCGTTTTAATGACGCTTTGGAAAATTTCATGTGCAACCACATTACCATTCGCATCAATAATCATTTCACAGGAGAGTGTTAAACGGTCAACCTGTGGATTTAATGAACAAATGCCGTTTGATAAACGATGTGGAATCATTGGAATGACACGGTCTGTTAAATAAACACTTGTCGCACGATCATAAGCTTCAATGTCAATGACCGAGCCTTGCGTTACATAATAACTTACGTCTGCAATATGTACGCCAAGTTTATACGTTCCATCTACATTTTTCGTTACGGTTACGGCATCATCTAAATCCTTTGCATCTGCACCATCAATTGTCACAATCGTTTCATGACGTAAATCACGACGCCCTACTAAATCGGCCTCGGTAATTTCATCTGGCACACGCTGTGCCGCAGCAATGACTTCATCTGGGAATTCAGGTGGAATGTCATGCTTATACAAAATGGATAAAATATCCACACCTGGATCATTTTTATGCCCTAAAATTTTTGTAATATAGCCTGTAGCAGATTTTAAATCCTCTGGCCATGTTGCTACCTCAACAACAACTTTATGTCCATCGACAGCTCCTAATGTATCTCCTTTGGCAATAAAGATATCCATTGGTAGCTTTTTATCGTCTAGAACAACAAAGCCGAAGCCACGGTTAGCTTGGAATGTGCCGACAAAGCTTGTTTGACCACGCTCGACAACCTTTGTTACCGTACCCTCACGTCGATCACCAAATGATTCCTTTAAAACACGAATCAGAACGATGTCTCCATTAATGGCACCGTTAATTTCATGCGGCGGAATGAACACATCATCCATGCCCTCGACATCAGGTGTCACGAAGCCAAAGCCCTTCGCATGTCCGATAAATTTACCTCTTAGTAAATTCATACGCTCTGGTAGGCCATAGCGATTGGAGCGAGAGCGTACAACTAAGCCTTGCCCCTCCATGCGGACAAGTGTTTTCACAAGCTCCTTGAACTCCTCCGCATCCTCAAAGCCGAATTCATCCTCGATTTCACCGACGGTTAGTGGTTTATAATCATCTTTGCTGAAAAAATCGAGTAAACGACTTTGTAGTGTATCTTTTTGGTCTTTCATACATATTCCCTCCTTCATGAGAAAATCCTATTTATTATTTATTGTGCCCAATTTAGGCTTTCTAAAAAGCGATAAATGTCCTCATGTAATTGATCTTTTTCTTGATCTAATGTAATAACATGTTTTGAGTTTTCATACCACTTGATGTGCTTTTCAAGTGACTCAGTTTGATTATATATAATGTTGGCAGATTCTGTCTCTATTACTTCATCATTTGTAGCTTGTACGACGAAAATAGGCGCGTAAATCATGTCAATTTCTTGACGAGTGCGAGCTATAAATTCTCGTAGCTGCTGGAGAGATGGCATGCCTTTGTCAGCAATGCTTGCAACTTCAGCTTCAATTTGTTCTTCCTGTTTCCCTTGGAACTTTTTATAGTCCCTTGCATATTTCAAAACACCCTCAAACATAACGTCGGTTGTACGCATTGTCATAGGGGCACACATTGTCACAATGCCTTTAACAGGATTATTTAATGCAACGTTTAATGCCATAACACCGCCTAATGAAAGGCCAGCAACGGCTATTTCCTGATAGTCAGCATCCTGTAACTGTTTGTAGGCGGCAATAACATCCTGCCACCAGTCTGCTGGACCTGTTGTGATTAGTTCTTCTGGTTCCACACCGTGACCTTTATAGTGAGGTGCTAATGTAGTATACCCTTTTTTCTCTAAAAATCTACCAAGCATTCGTACGTCTGCAGAGCTTCCTGTGAAGCCGTGTAATAATAAAACAGCACGAGGTCCTGCCTGAAAGAAAAATGGCTGTGATAATGATTTGTTCACTGTAAGCACTCCTTCATTCTAAAACACTTATACATACTATACCCATTCTCGTCATCTCGATGATGCCTAGCAGATGACATTGGTTATTATGTTACAATTCATTTTTTACTACTGAGAGGGAAATTACCATTTAACTATGATAAAAGAAAACGCCCAACCAATTCGGTTAGGCGATATATCTTCAACTATTAGATTTTTGTAATAGCGATTGCTAATAAAAAGAACACTATAGCTAACACAATTGTTGCACGGTGAAGGATTAAATCCATACCACGTGCTTTTTGCTTTCCAAATAGTTGCTCAGCTCCACCCGAGATGGCACCTGATAAGCCTGCACTTTTACTAGATTGAAGTAATACCACAACGATTAACGCCAATGATACGATAACTAATGAAACTAATACTACTGTATGCATTCACTGCACCTCCCGAACTTTGAAACATCACAACAGACTACATTATAACAAAAAAAGGTTGTGATGACAAACTTCGCTTTATGTTTTGCTGGAAATTCTCCGCCTCATACTTCCACCCTTGTCGACTTATGCTACTATTTGTGGATGTCACTCCCAATAAATTAAATTATAATGGCAAAAATGAACTTTTTTTGGAGGGTGGGAAAATGAATAAAAAAATAACAGCGCTGCTAGTACTATGCTGCATGATTCCCTTTCTTACGGCATGCTCAAAGGCCATTGACCTACTTCTTGAGGAAGAGGATGTAACAACTACAACCTTAGCAGAAGATACAGAGAATGATATGAAGAAACCAGAAAGTAAAGCGCTATCTGCCTCTTTTTCACCTAATGATCTTTTCTCAACCTCATTATTTAAGGATGATCCTGCCTTACTACAATTCACTAAAAAAGTTGAAAAACAAGTAGCAAAGTTTGAACAGCACTTTGAAGTCCCTTATACTGGGAAGCTAAACTTCGAAGATTTTGAGGTGCAGCTGAATGACTTAAATAGCCTGCTTTCCTTCGTCGATCCCTATACAGCTGGTTATTTTCTTACTTATGAATGGACGGCTTGGGAAATAGATAATGGCTATTTGGTAGAGTTGTCGATTGATTACTTAACAGATGCCAAAAAGGAGCAAAAGGTCGATCAATATGTAGAGGCTTTTGCTGACCAGTATATTACGACAGATATGACAGATTTTGAACGTGCTAAAATCATTAATGATACGGTCGTACAGTTAGCCACTTATACAGAACAAGGCTCTACTGAGGGACAGACGGTTTTTGAGCTGATAGACGAGGAAACTGCGGTATGTCAAGCCTATGCTCTACTAGCTTATCGCCTACTATTAGCTTCAGATGTAGAAGCGAAATACGTATATGGCTATAGTGAGGATCAGCTGCATGCTTGGAATTTAGTCAGTATCGATGGCAATTGGTATCATCTTGATACAACGTGGAATGACGTGGATTCAGCGGAGCCTTATGCGATTTCCTATGAATACTTTTTAGTCAGTGATGAAAAACTAAGACAAGATCATTTATGGGTAAATGAAAATTATTTTACTGCTACAAATAACAATTATGATTTTATGCATGATATGTGGTATGCCAATACTGTGGACGATGTGATTTATTATAATAGTATCAATGATAATATGGTCTATTCTTATAATTTAGACACAAATGAAAACAATCAAATTACAGAAACGGCATGCTATTATTTAGCTACTTATGATGATTCCATTTATTGCAGTGACTATGACAATGCTGGTTATTTAACAAAAATAAATGTCCAGGACGGTTCGGAAGAAGTCTTGCTTGAAGATGAAGTCCTCAACTTGTACATTGAAGAAGACATTTTATATTATGAAACAATTGATGGCGCACAACATCAGGAAAATTTATAATGCCCCAAAAGAATCTGTGTGACTTTTACACAGATTCTTTCCTTCCCCAATATTTACATAATTACCATATTCCATTAACAAACCTTTAACGCTAGCTTTACACCATTCCTTTACACTTACAATTGAATTCACCTAAAGGAGGAAAATCATGAAATACGCAAAAAAATGGACTTCATTGTTCTTAGCAAGTGCAGTGACTTTATCCGCAGTTAGTATCCCACAGCAAGAGGTACATGCAGCCGAAGTAAAGAAACCGACGAATGTCATTATGCTTGTGATGGATGGTAGCAGTAATAATGCTGTCACTCTTTCTCGCTGGTATAAAGGTGAAAGCCTAGCAATGGATGAAATTTTATCGGGTGCTATGCGCACATATTCTGCTGAATCTGCCATTACTGATTCTGCACCAGCTGCGACAGCATTAGCAACTGGGCATAAATCGAACGATAAATATATAGGTGTGCTGCCCTCTGTGATCAACTCCCCTGGATTAGCCCAAATCGCTAAGGAAGATGCCTTCCGACCTGTAGCCAATGTGCTAGAAGGAGCTAAGCAGCAAGGTATGGCCACTGGATTAATTTCTACTTCCGAAATTCAACATGCTACACCTGCTGGTTTTTCTGCCCATGTCAACAATAGAAGTCAATATGGGGATATAGCAGAGCAGCAGGTTTATCAAAATATTGATGTTGTCTTAGGCGGTGGTCTGGAATCACTATCACCAGGCACATCGAAAAATGCTCGTCAAGATGGCGAGGATTTAATCAAGGTTTTGAATGAAAAAAATTATGATCTCGTTAAAACGCGCGATGAGCTATTTAACAGTCAATCCTCAAAAATTTGGGGAAGCTTTGCGCCAAGTGCACTTGCTTATGATTTAGATCGTGCTAAAACAAGAGCATCTGAGCCTACACTTGCTGAAATGACAAATAAAGCAATCAATACGCTGAAAAAGGATGAGGATGGCTTCTTCCTCTTTGTAGAAGGTAGTAAGGTTGACTGGGCTGCACATGCCAATGATACTATTGGTATCATTAGCGATATTTTATCATTCGATGATGCAGTGAAAGAAGCGGTTGATTTTGCGAAGGAAGATGGTAATACTTTAGTCATCGCAGTAACTGATCATGGAAATAGTGGCATTACGATGGGGAACGCTAACACTACTAGTACCTATTCCAGCATTCCAGTTTCTGCCTACATCGACCCGTTAAAAAAAGCTACAATGACCATTGAAGGAGCTTTAAGCCAACTAAAAGAAGATCGCTCTAATTTAGTTGAGGTCGCTGCTCTTTATGGCTTAGATTCATTAACGGAGGACGAGCTTAAAACATTACAGTCTGCTAAAGACTTAGGCAATGAAATGGTAAAAATGCTAGCCAATCGTGCAAACATTGGTTATACAACAGGTGGTCATACGGGGGAAGATGTATTCTTATATTCATTTGGTCCTTCTAAATTGACAGGATTAGTAGAAAACACTGATTTAGCCCATACAATGGCACGCTTTATGGGCTTTGACTTAAACACATTAACAAATGATTTATATGTGCCTGCAACGAAGGCATTTACGGAAAAAGGATTTACAACAAAAATTGACTTATCGGATAAAGAAAACCCAACATTTATTGCACAAAAAGCAGATATCACAGTGAAAATTCCAGTCAACAAAAACACGATGACGTATGAACAAACTTCCTCAAACACGGCAAAGACTCATACATTTGATACAATCAATGTCTACAATGGCTCTGAATTTTATGTATCTAAAAAAGTTATTAATGAAGTGAAATAAAAATAATAGCACGAACATAAGTTGAGATTATTCCCTTATGTTCGTGCTTTTTTTACATAAGTAAACCAGCCAATAATTTGTAAACTCTACATATCCCCCCAAAACCTTAAATTTACCTTAAATTAATCTTATGATTTACTGAATTCATCTTAATTCAGCAACATTTTTCTCCACATTCCGTCAAATCAGTGTTAAAAACATAAGGTAAGGATTTTTAACTAGTAAATTACTATTTTTTTGAAAGTTTAATCCTATACTTTTTTTCATTGGAGGTGGACAAATGCAATCCATCAAGAATAATGAGTATTTACGCTTCATTGGCTTCACGCTGTTTTATTTGATTGTTTTGGTACTGCTGTTTCTTATACATGGCTTCCATGATATGAACGCTGGACCATTTATATATACGGAATTTTAAATAAAGGAGATTAAAATATGTTAAGTATTTTGGCAGCTATTGAACGTGTGGCCCTCCAGCAGCCACAAAAAACTGCTTATCAGACACACAATGCCTCCTTAACTTATAGTGAGCTTTGGCATTTATCAGATCGTCTTGCCGATTATTTAATGAAGCTTAAGTTGCGGAGACAACAACCTATAGTCATTTATGGACATATGTCCCCCCTACAAATTGTTGCGTTTATCGGAGCTGTAAAGGCTGGCCATCCATATGTACCTGTTGATTCGTCAACACCATCCGAAAGATTACAGGTCATTACAGAAGCTTCTGGAGCAGGTTTAGTATTGACAACAGAGCTATTACAGATGCCGTTGAACCTGCCAGTTATGGCAGTGCATGATATTCTGGATGCCTCCTCAAAGGACGTGATCCTATCATCCGCAACATGGGTTCGAGATGAGGATATCCATTATATTATTTACACTTCTGGTTCAACAGGTCAACCAAAAGGGGTACAAATAACAGCTAGTAATCTAACACACTTTGTTAGGTGGATGCAGGAACACTTCCCTTTACAGCAAGACGGCGTATTTTTAAATCAAGCACCTTATTCCTTTGATTTATCTGTTATGGATCTCTACCCAGCTCTTGTAGGTGGACACACACTTTATGCGATTACACAGCAAGAAATTGCTAATCCAAAAGCCTTGTTTGATTCTTTAGCGACGTCAAATACTCGTGTATGGACTTCTACACCTTCTTTTGCCAAGATGTGTTTGATGAACAAAGAATGGGATCAAAAACTCATGCCTAGGTTGGATACTTTTTTATTTTGCGGAGAGGTTTTACCGATAGCGGTATGTAACGAGTTGATGTTCCGTTTTCCACAGGCAACAATTTATAATTTATATGGTCCTACGGAAACAACCGTCGCTGTATCCTATGTAAAGGTGTCGAAAGAGCTAGTAGCACGCTTCGAACAATTACCGATTGCCCCTATAACGGAGCCAAACGTATCTGTAGCCGAGGATGGAGAAATTATTATTTCAGGGCCAACCGTTAGTGCCGGGTATTTGGGAGCGCCTAAATTAACAGCTAAAGCTTTTCCGATCGTTAATGGCGATCGCATCTATCAAACGGGTGATATAGGCTATGAGCAGGATGGTTATTTGTTCTTTTCAGGTCGTAAGGATTTCCAAGTGAAATTACATGGCTACCGTCTTGAGATTGAAGAGATTGAAAAACAAATCAGTAACCTGCCACCTGTTTCAAGCTGTGTTGTTGTACCTGTTTATAAAGAGAAGGAAATCATTTCTCTTAGTGCCCATATTGTTTTACGTGAGCCATTAACAGACGCTGCTTTTAAAACAACAAAGCAATTGAAGGCTCTTTTATCGGCGTACTTACCTGCCTATATGATACCGAAAACATTTAAATATATGGACGCTTTACCACTAAATCCAAATGGTAAGGTAGATCGTAAAGGATTGGCGGTTATGGAGACAGTATGACGCCTTATGGAAATATAGCATTTTTTGTGATCATCGGACTTTTATTATTACCTACCATCCTCTTAGGGTTACGAGGCAAATCTTCGAAACGTTATAATCTTTTTGTATCGGTCATTGTCTTAGCATTAATCTTCGGACATTCATTAAACGGGACGATCTCGCTCGTACTATTTACTGTCTTTCAGGTTGTACTTATTGTGGCTTATCAGCGTTACCGACTTCAGCAAAATAGCGGTACCATTTTTATAATAGCAGTGCTTTTATCCATATTACCCCTGATTCTTGTGAAGGTTTTGCCAATTCTCGGGTTACATCATGTATTTGGCTTCCTTGGTGTGTCCTACATTACGTTTAAAGCGGTACAAATGATTTTAGAAACCCGTGATGGCTTGATGAAAGAGAAAATTTCTGTAGTAGAGCTAGTCTATTTCTTATTATTCTTTCCTACCGTATCATCGGGACCTATTGATCGTTGGCGTCGTTTTACAAAGGATTTTCATACCGTACCTTCCTCGGGAGATTACCAAAAGCTGCTATTGAGTGGCATTAATTATATTTTTGTCGGCTTTTTATATAAGTTTATTTTGGCTTATTTAATTTACAACTACACGCTTATTTATTTGCCTAACCATACGTATAACTATTTGACACCTTTTCAGGGGCAGCTAGCGTATATGTATATGTATAGCTTTTACTTATTCTTTGATTTTGCTGGCTATAGTGCATTTGCTGTTGGTGTGAGCAGACTAATGGGTATCCAAACACCAATTAACTTTAATCGCCCATTCGCCAGCCGTAATATTAAAGATTTTTGGAATCGTTGGCATATGAGCCTTTCCTTCTGGTTTAGGGATTATGTCTATATGCGCTTTGTCCTTTGGATGACAAAGAAAAAATGGCTAAAAAATAAATTTGCTATTTCGTATATAGGCTTCTTTTTACTATTCTTTTTAATGGGTATTTGGCATGGTCTGGAATGGCACTTTGTGGTCTATGGACTCTATCATGCCCTATTGATTATCAGCTTTGATAAATTTGAACGCTGGAATAAAAAGCATAAGCGTTGGCCAAAAAATAAATGGACGCATGCTATTGGCGTAATTATTACGTTTCATGCTGTATGCTTCGGCTTCTATATTTTTTCTGGCACATTATTTTAAACAAAGGGCTGTAAGAGCCTGTTCACTAAAGGAGAATTATTAATGGATCAACAACAAGTTTTAGAAATGCTAGTCGAGTTATGTGAAGATGAAATTATTGTAGAAAACCCAGATATTGATTTATTTGAAGAAGGTTTACTAGATTCGTTTGGAACAATTAATTTACTAGTCGAAATTGAAAATCGTTTTAATATTTCTGTCCCTATTACTGATTTCAATCGTGAAGAATGGAATACGCCTAATCGAATTGCAGGGAAATTAGCTGAAAGACAATGATCAAAAAAGGCTTTCTTTCTTTATTTATTGCATGTGCTCTTTTTACTGGCTTTGTCTTTTTTCCTAATGCTTGGATTAATGCATGGATATCCAATGAGGATGTGGAGCAAGCCAAAACGAACATGTCTCCACTTGTATTTCAGGGCACCTATTTACAGGAGCGCATGTTGCAGGAGCCTAATTCCATGCCACTTTATGGCTCCTCGGAATTAAACCGTTTTGATCCGTTCCATCCATACAATTATACGCGAGCAACTGATGCTCCGTATTCGACATTTATGATTGGGCGTGGAGGCATGCAGTCCATTACCCACTTCTTGAATTTTGCAGCACAAGAAAAGAATTTAAAGGATAAAAAAGTGGTCTTTATCATCTCCCCGCAGTGGTTTACAGAGAAGGGCATGGGTGAATTTCACTTTTCACCGAATTATTCCATGTTACATGCTTATGATTTAGCCTTTAATCAGGAAATGGATGCCAACCTTCGTAAAAGAGCAATGGAGCGCCTACTAGAATTTGATACTGTCAAACGAGATCGCCTCTTAAAGACCATGTATCAATATCAAATGTCTAACGGCAAGGAAAAACCAATTACTGGACGTATGGCTATGGTCGCGGGGCGTTTCCACAAGGAGTTACTAGAAAAGAAGGACTTATATTATTCCCTTTTCCCACGTAAAGGTCATGCATTAAAAAGTAATGACAAGCTCATTGCCAATCAAAGCTTTGAGCAACAATTGCAGCATGCAGAGGCATATGGGGAGAAGCGTGTATCCAATGACTATATGATTGAAGATCGCGCCTATCAACGACTTGTAAATGCTAAATTTTCAACGTTTAAAGATATACGAAAAAAAGAGGATTATACAAACTCTCCTGAATATGAGGATTTCCAACTCGTGATAGATGTTTTAAAGGATGCAGGTGCGAAGCCACTATTCGTCTCCATTCCAGTTAATGGCTATTGGTATGATTATAATGGCTATCCTGAGGATCGTCGTCAAAAGTATTACGATAAAATGGAGCAAGTATTACAGGATTCAAGGGTTGCTTATGTTGATTTTTCAGATCATGAATATGATCCTTATTTTATAATGGATACAATTCATCTTGCCTGGAAGGGCTGGGTCTATCTCGATCATGAACTAGATCAGCATTGGGCTCAGCCATAATAATAGTCAGGACAGTCTAATATAGTAGACTGTCCTTTCTTATTATCGTAAGACGCCTTTTATGTAAAGCGCCATTTGTTCACTTATCTTGCTATAGCTGTCACACTAAAAAGCATTCTTACCTCTTGTGCTACGATGTTGAAACCTGCACCGTATTGGCCTGCTCGTGCCGCTTCTTTCTTCGTTCATAAATAAAACCCTCCACCGATAATGTTTTTGTATCCTAGTAATTGGTGGATTTTGTGTAATAAATATTAATGGTAACAAACAGAAAAATTTGCATACAATTTAAAAATTCACCTATTTTTCATCTGTGTAAAATTGTTCAATATACTGCTCTTCTTCCTCGGGCGATAATAAACGAGTTGCTCTTCCTGAATTTGTTGTGTCATCGCCACCTTGCAATTCCCAAATTTTGTTATGGTCGTCAACGGCGTTTGAAAAGTCACCTTTCGACCATCTTTCTAATATTGAAATGTAAAGATCTTTATATTTATAATCGTTCATTTTAACTACAGTTAACAATCGGTCAACTTTTTCTTGTGTTATTCGCTCACGACCCCATTGAGAAGCAGCTTTCACTTTTTGGTGAGACATGCTATGGATGGTTTCATTTACTTTGCTTTCTATTAAATTGTCAGGATAAAGCAATTCTTCTTTTGTAACTTTTTTATCTTCAAGCGCTACTCCGTCAACAACAATAGTGGCTCTTTCTTTTTTGGCAACAGTTTTTTCCATTTGTTCGGTGGATTTAATGTAACCAAAAATCCCTCCAAAAATTATCAATATTGCAATGATAACAATTGCAGATTTTGTTTTTCTCTTCATGTTATTAACTCCTCATTGTAATTTATATCATTATATCATTATGTAATTATGTATTGGTTTATATTATGTAATTAGGATAATAATAACAGAGTGTTCAATGACTATAGTACGAACACTGTTCGTAGATAATGGTATATACTTTGTATACAGCATGTTAACCAATGCAAAATTGCGTTCTATATTTAAATACAACTAATACAATTTTGTATGCGTTAATCCGTCACAGGTGCTCTCTATAGAGGAGAGTACCTCTGCTGAGATATCTAGCATTTTGCAAGGTACATAACGTTTTTGTTTTGCGACTCCCTCCAAGGGTCTGAATAATGTTACGATAATGTGCCTACCTTTCATCACACAACGATTCGGCGCGTGCCATGATGTTTAATGTGACATATTCTTCCGCCACCAAATACGTGTAAAACGACCTCAACGATTTAATTACAGTATTAATGTAAGTCGCATTTTTACCAAGATTTAATTGATGTTGCATATATTTTTTTACATGAACTGTAGAAATGTCTTCCATTTCATTCATCTTATGAAACTCGTCCAGATATTGAATGAAGTGAGTTGTATTGTAGTTATAAGTTTCTGTTGTTCTGATTGACTAATTTTTAATCTGTAATTCGAATGTAAATTCCTTCAATAAATCTTTAATAAGCACGAAAAAACCTCCAATCTACAAGTGTTTTATTACACTTATAAATCAGAGGTTGTTAAATGTACAACATGGTTCAAAGATAACAGCTGTATTTTACTAAGTTCAAACCATTTTCTCTTCAATCAAATACTTATTTTAAGTTATAGAATGAATTTAAACCAAGATACTCTGCAGTTGAACCAAGTTGATCTTCGATGCGAAGAAGTTGGTTGTATTTAGCTACACGGTCTGTACGTGATGGAGCACCTGTTTTAATTTGACCAGCATTTGTTGCAACAGCGATATCAGCAATTGTCGCATCTTCTGATTCACCAGAACGGTGAGAAATAACCGCTGTGTAGCCTGCACGTTTGGCCATTTCGATTGCTTCAAATGTTTCAGTTAACGTACCGATTTGGTTTACTTTGATCAGGATTGCATTGCCTACACCTTGCTCAATACCTGCTGATAACTTTTTCGTATTTGTTACAAATAGGTCATCACCTACTAATTGTACGCGTTTGCCGATACGGTCTGTTAATAGCTTGTGTCCAGCCCAGTCGTTTTCATCTAAGCCATCTTCAATTGAAATGATTGGGTATTTATTTGTTAACTCTTCGTACCAATCCACCATTTCTTCAGAAGTTTTGACAACACCTTCACCATCTAAGTGGTATTTGCCATCTTCTTTATTGAATAGTTCAGAGGATGCTACGTCCATTGCAAGTTTCACTTCGTCACCTGGTTTGTAGCCTGCTTTTTCAATCGCTTCTAAGATCACTGTAATTGCTTCTTCGTTAGAGCCAAGGTTTGGTGCGAAACCACCTTCATCACCTACTGCTGTGTTGTAGCCTTTTGCTTTTAGAACAGCTTTTAGGCTATGGAAAATCTCCGCGCCAATACGTAATGCATGACGGAATGATTCTGCACCAACAGGCATAACCATGAATTCCTGAATGTCAACATTGTTATCTGCGTGAGCACCACCGTTTAGGATGTTCATCATTGGTACTGGTAATTGCTTAGAATTGAACCCACCAAGATATTGATAAAGAGGTACATCTAAATAATCTGCCGCAGCATGTGCAACTGCCATGGATACACCTAGAATTGCGTTGGCACCAAGCTTGCCTTTGTTTTCTGTGCCATCTAGCTCGATTAAAGCTTTGTCGATGACTACTTGATCAAGAACAGAATAGTTACCTTCTAATTCTTCCGCAATAATTGTGTTTACATTTTCAACTGCTTTTAATACACCTTTGCCTAGGTAACGAGATTTGTCACCATCGCGTAATTCTACCGCTTCGTATTCACCTGTTGATGCACCTGATGGTACGATTGCGCGGCCAAATGCGCCTGATTCTGTAAATACTTCAACCTCTACTGTTGGGTTCCCACGTGAGTCTAAAACTTCGCGCGCATAAACTTGTGTAATAAATGGCATAATTAATTCTCCTCTTTTTCAATTAATGATTGTCCTGTCATTTCAGTAGGCTGTGACACCTCTAATAATTCTAACATGGTTGGCGCTAAATCGGCTAAAATACCACCATTTCTTAACATTATATTTGATTTTGTCACAATTACTGGAACAGGATTTGTTGTATGAGCTGTCATTGGCTCACCTGCTAAAGTTAACACTTCATCAGAGTTGCCATGGTCAGCTGTAATAATAGCTGCGCCACCTTTTGCAAGGAGTGCGTCTACTACTTTCCCTAAGCATTCATCTACTGCTTCAATGGCTTTAATTGTTGGCTCCAGCATTCCACTATGACCAACCATATCAGGGTTGGCAAAGTTAAGAATAATGCCATCAAATTTTTCAGCCGCAATTTCTGCAAGTAAGGCTTCTGTCACCTCATAGGCAGACATTTCAGGTTTTAAATCGTATGTCGCCACCTTTGGAGAAGCAATTAAAATACGTTCCTCACCAGGGAATTTTTCCTCACGTCCACCACTCATAAAGAATGTAACATGTGGATATTTTTCAGTTTCCGCAATCCGCAACTGTGTTTTCCCATTCGTCGCTAATACTTCACCAATTGTATTTTTCAAGTTGTCATTTTCATAAGCAACCTGTGCGTTGACTTCATCACTATAGTGGGTGAAGGACACAAATTTTAAATTCTTTGGATGATTTGCAGATATAGCAAAGCCATCGAATGCTTCATTTGTAAAAACTGTTGACAGCTGAATGGCACGATCGGGACGGAAGTTAAAGAAAATCACTGCATCATGATCGCCAATTGTTGCTACTGGCTCACCATGCTCTTGAATGCTAAATGGGATGACAAATTCATCGGTTACTTCACGCTCATAGGATGCTGCTACACCACTTTTAGCACTCTCTGCTGCTTGGCCAACACCATCTACCAATACATTATACGTAAGTGCAACACGATCCCAACGCTTGTCACGATCCATAGCGTAGTAACGTCCATGTATGGAAGCAAATTGCCCTATGCCTATTTCAGCCATTTGCTTTTCCGTTTCTTCGATATAGTCTAATGCTGTTGTTGGACCAACATCACGACCATCTAAGAAGCCATGTACATAAACTTCCTCTAATCCCTGCTGTTTAGCTAGCTTTAATAGTGCAAACATATGCTCATAATGACTATGAACACCACCGTCTGATAATAAGCCCATAACATGTAGCTTTGACTGATGAGCTTTCACATGTGCTACTGCATCTAAAAAGGCTTGATTCGTGAAGAAATCTCCATCACGAATAGATTTATTTAAGCGTGTTAAGCTTTGATAGACGATACGTCCTGCACCGATATTTAAGTGCCCCACCTCAGAATTCCCCATCTGTCCTTCAGGTAATCCAACGGCTTCTCCCGCTGCTGTTAATGTCGCATGAGGAAATTGATGCCAATATCGATCAAAATTAGGCTTATTGGCCTGTGCTACTGCATTCCCGAATGTTTCATCTCGAAATGCAAAGCCATCTAAAATAATTAATGCTACTGGCTTTTTAGGCATTTGCTGCCGCCTCCAATAATGTTAAATAAGATTCTGGTTGTAAGCTTGCTCCACCAACTAAAGCACCATCAATATGTTCTTTCGATAAAAGCTCCTGAATGTTATCAGGCTTAACACTGCCACCATATTGAATACGCACAGCATTCGCAGTTTCAGCATTATATAGCTCTTCTACTACTGCTCGAATCGCTCCGCATACTTGATTTGCATCGTCTGCCGTAGCCGTTTTACCAGTACCAATCGCCCAAATCGGTTCATACGCAATGACCATATGCTCTACTTGCTGTGCTTCAAACCCAGCAAGTGCCGCTTTAATTTGGCCTGCCACTTTTTGCTCTGTTGTGCCTGCTTCACGTTCTTCGAGTGTTTCGCCACAGCAAATAATAGGTACGATAGTATGTGCAAGTGCTGCAGCTACCTTCTTATTAATCGCTTCATCTGTTTCATTGTAGTATTCGCGACGTTCAGAGTGTCCTAAAATGACATAGTCAACATCCACACTTGCTAGCTGCGCTGGACTAATTTCACCCGTAAAAGCACCTTCATTTTCATAGTGCATAGTTTGTGCACCAATTGCCAGCTCTGACTCACTAGCAACTTGTACAAGTGTAGGTAGGTAAAGAGCTGGTGCGCAAATAACAGCATCTACTTTGTCATTGGAAGGAAGTTTTTCTTGTACAGCATCTACAAACTGAATAGCCTCTTCAAATGTTTTAAACATTTTCCAGTTACCTGCAATAATTGGTTTACGCATTATTTTGCCTCCGATTAGCTTATTTATCGTTTAGTGCTACAATCCCTGGAAGCTCTTTGCCTTCCATTAATTCTAAGGAAGCACCACCACCTGTAGAAATGTGATCCATCTTATCTGCTACCTCAAATTTTTCAACTGCTGCAGCTGAATCACCGCCACCGATTACTGTGTAGCCAGCTGTTGTTGCCATTGCATCAGCAACTGTTTTTGTGCCGTTTGCAAATTTGTCCATTTCAAAGACACCCATTGGTCCATTCCAAATGATTAATTTAGAGTTTTTGATAACTTCTGCATAGTTTGCAGCCGTTTTAGGTCCAATATCTAGACCCATCCAATCAGCTGGAATAGCATCTACATCAACGATTTGTGTTTCAGCATCCTGTGAAAATTCATTTGCCACAACAGCGTCGACTGGCATATGTAATTGCACACCTTTTGCTTTTGCCTTCTCAATAAAGGACTTTGCTAGCTCAATTTTATCTTCCTCTAGCAATGATTTACCGATATCGTGGCCTTGTGCCTTAATAAAGGTAAAGGATAAACCACCACCGATAATTAAGTGATCTACTTTTTCTAAGAGGCTTTCAATAACACCAATTTTATCTTTTACTTTGGCACCACCAATAATGGCTGTAAACGGATGCTCAGGGTTAGACAATGCCTTACCAAGTACATCTAATTCCTTTTGCATTAAGAATCCAGATACAGCTGGAATATGCTTAGCAATTCCTTCTGTAGAAGCATGGGCTCTGTGGGCTGCACCAAAAGCATCATTAACATAAATATCTGCTAGCTGAGCAAATTGCTGTGCTAATGTTGGATCATTTTTCTCTTCGCCAGCATGGAAGCGTACGTTTTCAAGCAGTAGAATGTCTCCATCTTGCATGTTTGCAACGGCTTCTTCCACTGCTTGCCCAATGGATTCATCAAGCTTCGTAACAGGCTTGCCCATTAATTCTGCTAAGCGAATGCCAACAGCTGTTAAACGCATATCTTCTTTTACTTCACCTTTTGGACGACCTAAGTGAGAAGCTAGAATAACTTTAGCACCCTGTTCTACTAAATACTCAATTGTAGGAATAGCTGCACGAATACGCGTCTCATCTGTAATAGCACCGTCTGCCATTGGTACATTAAAATCTACACGTACAAAAACGCGTTGACTCTTAACATCAATATCTTTCATTGTTTTCTTATTTAACATGAAGAAACTCCCTTCAAAGTTCGTTTTAGTCTTACACTCTTGTGTTTTACCCATCTTGGCTCTACACCATGCTTACTAAATTGAAAAGTCATTTTGGTACTTTTTCAGCATCACTATCTCGTGTAAGTAGGATTCTCCAACTTTTGATAATGAACCCTAATACTTGTTTTTATAGTAGCAAAAGTTAACTGCGATGTCTTGCATCAACATGTATCAATTACGCCACTGCGTAATTGCCTCCAGATTTTTTTCGAACTTGCTCCTCTTCAAAATCTGTGACATTCGCTGAGGCTTTTATCTTCTTGTTTCAGTCGGTGATTGGACACTAATGAATCAAGAGAGTAATTTGTGTGTTCATCTCACCACCTATAGAGGTGGGCGTTTTCTGCTGAATCTAGAAAAAAAGGAGTAAGGGTTATCCCTTACTCCCAATACCCTTGTATATTATATCTATTCGATATTATAAAGGCTATACTTTTTGTGCATAAAAAGCAGTAATATGTCACACTTTTTACTCAAAATGTCGAAATATGATACTTATTTATGGTTTAAGCCTTGTTCAGCAATGTATAAAGCTAGGTCCATTAAGCGAGTAGAGTAACCAATTTCGTTATCATACCAAGCTAAAACCTTCACCATTTTGTTTTCTAACACCATTGTTGAAAGGCCATCTACCGTAGAAGAATAATGGTTACCGTTATAATCAATTGATACTAATGGTAGCTCATTGTAATCTAAAATGCCTTTTAATTCATTTTCAGAAGCTTCTTTTAATGCTGCATTAATCGTTTCTTTCGATACATCTGCTTTTAGCTCTACAACTAAGTCAACACATGATACGTTAGGTGTTGGCACACGCATAGAGAAACCATCTAGCTTACCTTTTAATTGTGGCAATACTTTTGATACAGCTACTGCTGCACCTGTTGTTGTTGGAATCATAGATACCGCTCCAGCTCGTGCACGACGAGGGTCAGAGTGTGGGAAGTCTAGAATTCGTTGGTCATTTGTATAAGAGTGAATTGTTGTCATCATACCACGTTCAATGCCAAATTTCTCATCAAGCACTTTAGCTACTGGTGCTAGACAGTTAGTTGTACAAGAAGCATTGGAGATCACATCATCAGTTGCTGGGTTATAATCCTCATGGTTTACACCCATAACAAATGTAGGCATTGCGCCTTTTGCTGGTGCCGATAGAATCGCTTTTTTCGCCCCTGCTTCAATATGCTTGCCTACTTCTTCCATTGAACGGAATCGACCAGTACATTCAAGCACTACATCTACGCCTAATTCACCCCATGGTAATTGTGCAGGATCTTTTTCAGCATATACTTTTACACGTTGACCATTTACTACGAAAGAATCTTCATCTGCATTGACTTCAGCATCATAGATACCGTGTACTGAATCATATTTCAATAAGTGCGCAAGCTGACCAGCATCTGTTAAGTCGTTTACGGCTACTACTTCAAATTCATCATGCTTCATTGCCTCACGAAATACTAAACGTCCAATACGTCCAAATCCATTAATCGCTAATTTTAATGCCATTGTTAATTCCTCCAATAATGTGTGATGTCTGTCTCTATGAATAGAGACATCAAAATTTACTTTATGCTCATTCAAAAAATGCTTAAGCACTTTCTGAGATCGAGTGACATGTTTACAACTTTGCCATCATTCAAGATGCTTATTTTCTATAGAAGATATTTTAGCAGCAATTGCTTTGGCCGCTGCTTCATCTGTTACAAATATGGTTTGCTTAGGTGCTACTTTGAAATAAGAAAGCATTGCATTGACCTTCTGTTTTCCTGCTGCAACTGCAATGACCTGCTCACTGTTTTGTACCTGCTCAAGCTGGATACCAATTGTGCGTATACGATGTACTATTTCTCCGTCTGCATTGAAATAATAGCCGAAAGCCTCACTCACAGCGCCTTTTTCCTCAAGAATTCGCAAATCCTCAGGAGATGAGTTACGACGAATCGCCATTTCCTCTGCAGAGCCAATCCCATGAATGACGCAATCTGCTTGATCATAGAAGGCCATCATTTCTGTTACCATAGGCTCTGTTAGCATCGCTTGATAAGCTTGCTCACTTAAATGCTCTGGTAAAAATAAAGTACGGTATTGTGTTTCCATTTGCATGGCAAATGTTGCAACAAGTGTATTGGCCTGCATTTGCATTTCATGTCCAATCCCCCCGCGTGCAGCTACAAAAGTGATATCCTTTTGTCCGTCTAAAGGATGTAAAAACTGCGCAAGTGAGGCAACAGATTTTCCACCAGTGACAGCTACAACTTGCTCATCAAAAGCAGCCGACATAAATTGCAAGGCTGCTTCTTTGCCTAGCATGCTTAGGATTGTATGATCCTCATTGTAATCACCAGGAACTACGACTACACGTTGGATGCCAAAGTGGCTTTCAAGCACTTTTGCAAGCTGGGTTAAACCAGACCATTCATAAACGATGGTTCTTAATTTTTCAATGACTATTTCACCATCATCTGTACATACCATACCCGACTTTTGCGCATCTAATAACCCTTGTTCACGTAAAATATCAGTTTCTTTGCGTATTTCTCTTTCTGTCATTTTCAGTGAATCAGCTAGTGTACGTCGTCCGATTGGTTGCATGAGTTGAACGGCTTGCAATATTCGATATCTTGCTTGCAGAAGCGGATACATTTCAGGAAGTAGCCTTTGCTGTGCCTCTGGAACAGTTAACATATCTATCTACTCCCCTAATTAATAGTGGTGGGTTCATTTTTAACCCACTTAATTATTTTGTGTCCCACTTATGCTTTTATTATAATATGCATTGTTTTAAAGTGCAAGTAGTTGTATTGTTCTGGATAAAAAAAAGCCTCATAGCTCTAAAAACAGCTACAAGACTTTGTTGAACTTATTTAGTGAAAGATAAAATTGCGTTCTTTTTAAAACCTTCTAAAGCTTTTGTTGCTTCAGTTTTATTTGTAAATTCAAAAATACGAACGTCCTTTTTCTCAAATACTGTAATAACCCACATTGTAAAATCTCCCTTCACATCATTCATTTTTGTAATATAACAACCACTAAAATTTGTGATACATTCGCTAAACTGTTTTATAACAACTTCTTACTTGATACCTATTCTACTCCGATTTTTAGGAAAAGAAAGTCTAATGTGAAGGTCTTCACAAACTGTTCAAATTCAAACCGCTTTCATTGAACAATTTGTGAATTGTGAGAATGACAGCTAATAATAAAGTCATTTATACCGTTAATAACTCTTTATACTTTCAGTAGATTAACTGCCTAATCGCTCCATTAACGTGGCATAATCTAAATGACCATACTGAATGACGACACCCTCTTTTTCAACAACCGGAATCATTAGCATATATTTTTCATGTATACGATCATCCTGCTCTATATCAATTATTTCAATATCAAATAGAACATCTTCCTGAACAAGCTTTAATGTCTGTAGCCCTTCTACACATAAAGGACAATTCGCCCGACTAAAAAATTTAATTTTCATAGATAGCACCTCCTCCTTTATTATAAACGATGTGGCAATGAAGAAATGGCTACTATTCTTTGATGATGTTTATTTGAGCTGTCTTAGCATCCTTCTTTGTAATGGTTGTATTTTTGCCAACAATGACGGAAATCACAACAATCATTGCCACGACGATCGTAAACCAAGAGATGGATTCATTTAAAAATAGCGTAGCAAAAAGAATCATTAAAAATGGCTGTAAATATTGGATCTGACTAACTCTTGCAATACCTCCTAAAGCCATTCCCCCATACCAAGCAACATATGCTAAAAACTGACTGACAACAGCTAAATATAACAGGCTAACCCACGCTGTAAGAGGGGCATGTAGCATTTCCAAGGAAAAATTAGAAATGACGGGGACAATAAAAAAGGGAGCCGCCATCAAAATAGCCCAAGCAATCACCTGCCAGCTCCCTAATTCCTTCGCTAACTGTCCTCCTTCTGCATAGCTAAGACCTAATATTACAACTGCTGCTAATAATGCTAGATCTGCCATATGTAATTGGCCTAAGCCTAAAAAGCTAGCATATATAATAACGGCTATAGCCCCAATAACACTCGATAACCAAAACTTAAATGAGGGACGTTCACCTGCTCTGAATAGAGCAAAGCCCGCAGTCGCTAAAGGTAAAAGTGCTAATTCTACCGCTCCGTGAGAAACTGGTAACCTTGTCATTGCCCAAGATGTAAGTAAAGGAAACCCTAATACAGCCCCAAAAGATACTATTATCAAGCTTTTAAATTGTCTAGCAGTCGGTAGTCTTTCTTTTCTTACAAGTAAAACAATGGCGACGATGAACGCCGCAATGACAGCTCTCCCCAATCCTACAATTGTCGCTCCAAAATATGGTACAGCTGTACTTGTTGCGGGTAACGTTAGACTAAAGCAAATTACGCCCACAAATCCTAACAGCAAACCTATTTTTTCTTTTCTTTTATCCTGCATGTTCTCATCCTTCCATTTTCCTCTCCATCTGTCCCTGGTATAATCCATAGTAAGTGGCACTACCTCAAAAATAAACAGAATTTTCTACCAACTGTCCTGGTACAGATAAAGGAGGAAAGATGATGATTGCAAAATATTTAGAGGTTGTAGAGGACATTAAAGAGCAGCTTGCTAATGGTGTGCTCCTTGCAGGCAGTAAACTACCTTCCGTTCGACAACTGTCTGAGCAATTTTCCTGCAGTAAAAATACAGTGATAAGAGCGTATAATGAATTAGAAAAGGAGCATCTTATTTTTTCCAAACCCAAAAGTGGCTATTATGTTGTGAATAACATAGAGCAACCAACTACAAACCAACAAGTTATTGATTTTTTATCAGCTGGCCCAGACAAAAGCATTATGCCCTATATTGAATTTCAGCATTGCATCAATCAAGCTATTGACACATATAAAGAAGAATTATTTAGTTATAGTGATCAGCAAGGGCTTTACTCGCTGCGTGTACAATTGGCTAAGTATCTACAGGACTTACAGGTCTTTACTGAACCTGATCGATTATTTGTTGTCTCGGGCTCACAGCAAGCATTACATTTACTAGCGGCAATGCCTTTTCCGAATGGTAAAAATAATATATTAATAGAACAGCCTACCTATTTTGGTTTTATAGAATCTGTCCATCTGCAACAAGCTACAACTTTTGGGATTGATTTAACAATGGAGGGCATTGATTTAGATCGTCTTGACTATATTTTTCGCAATAATGACATTAAGTTTTTTTATACTGTGCCGAGATTCCATAATCCTCTTGGTCATAGCTATACAAATGACGAAAAAAGAAAGATTGTGGAATTAGCAGAAAAATATGATGTTTATATTGTGGAGGATGATTTTTTAGGAGATTTAGATCCTAATAAAAAAGCGGATCCGTTTTTTTCTTTTAATCCCACTGGCAGGGTTATTTATATTAAAAGCTTTTCAAAGGTATTTCTACCGGGTTTAAGAGTAGCGACAGTCGTCCTTCCCACTATAATGACAAATCATTTTCTACGTTATAAATTTAGTGCTGATTTCAATAGCTCTGTGCTCTCGCAGGGTGCCTTAGACATTTATTTAAAAAGCGGTATGTTTAATAGTCATATTAAAAAGATTAAAGAGCTTTATGTAAGAAAAATGAGCGTTTTACAGGAGGCTTGCGAATCATTACTTCCCACCTCTACTAACTATACGAAACCAGTATCAGGCTTTTATCTTTCCATTGTTCTTCCTGATAATGTAAGTGCTAGGCAGGTGGTTCATTTATTAAAGGAAAAAAATATATTGATGGATGACGCTGCTAGAATGTATCTACCAGAATTTAAAAAGGATAATCTTATTCGTTTAAGTATTTCTCAGGTAGATGAACCATTAATTTATACTGGTATCGAGCAACTAGCACTGTGCATTTCATCATTTGAACGTAAAATGCGCTATCCAAAGCCCATTCACCTATTGTAATAAAAAAAGGCATTGATTGTGAGCAAGCTACACATCAATGCCTTTCGTTTTAAATTATTTTAAATGACTATCGAAGAATTTTACCATGGCATTATAGAATTCAATTCTATTTTCTTCATTGGCAAAGCCATGTCCTTCATTATCTTTTAGCATGTACTCTACATCCACACCTCTAGCGCGTAAGGCTTCCACAATTTGATCGGATTCTGCTTTGTTTACACGTGGGTCATTTGCTCCTTGTGCGACAAATAATGGTGTTTTGATTTTATCTGCATGGAAAACTGGTGAAACAGCAGTTAACAATTCTTTGTCTTTCTCTGGATGACCTACGCGCTCATAAAACATGTTACGCATAGTTTCCCAGTAAGGAGGGATGGTATTTAATAATGTAAATATGTTAGATACCCCGACATAATCAACTGCAGCAGCATATAAATCAGGTGTATACGTAATACCCGCTAATGTTGCATAACCACCAAATGATGCCCCATAAATACCGATGCGATCAGGGTCTGCAATGCCTTGGTCAATTGCCCATTGGACACCATCAGTGATGTCATCTTGAATCTTCAGACCCCATTGCTTATTACCAGCCTGAAGGAATTCTTTACCATATCCAGTTGATGAACGGAAATTCACCTGTAGCACTGCATAGCCACGATTAGCTAATAATTGTACTTCTGGGTTGAAGCCCCACATATCACGTGCCCAAGGCCCACCATGAGGATTGACAATAAGAGGGAGATCTTTTGCTTCTTTATTTTTCGGTAAAGTTAAATAGCCATTAATCGTTAAGCCATCTCGGCTCTTATATGAAATTGGATGCATTTCGGCAAGTTCATTCGGATTTAACCAAGGGCTTAAAGTGGCCAACTCGGTTAATTCATCTGTCGTAGAATCGTAATAATAATATTTTCCATAGACAGTATCACTTGAAACACTCACAATAAATTTTGTCATTTCTTTATTGTAATCATTGATACCAAGCTCACTTTCATGCACATTCAGCTTACTTTGAATTTTACGGAAAAGCTTTTCAAAGTTCTCGTCAAAGAATTGGTAATGTGTTTTATCTGTTATATATGCACCATATAGCAATTTATCGTGTTCGGCACTATATAAGACACCCGAAACATCTACCTGATCATTAGACATAATTACTTCTTCATTACCTTTTAAGTCGTATTTCACAACTTCTACTTTGTCTCTACCTTTGTTAGATGTAGCGTAAATGTATTGATTGTCTTTTGAGAAAGCTAGTGGCATTACTTCATCTCCAGCTTCCATTTCAATAAATGGCTTGAATTCATCCTTTTCAGAATCTCGATAAAGAATCGTTCCTTCCACACCATCTGAGGCTACAGCAATTCGTACATTTCCATTGCGATCTGCTAGCCAGCTCGTAATATTACCCGGATTTTTTGCAACGTGAGTTGTTTCCCCAGTCTTTACATTCAACTTGTAGACATCAAAAACTGTTGCATCTTCCTTATTCATCATGATAAGTATTTCATCTTTAACACCTTGTAGGCCACTTAATATCCCAACTGTGACGTTTGGATATGGCGTTAGATCTTTTTCCTCAGAGCCATTAAATGTTGTAGAATAAATATGGAAGTTTTCATCTCCACCTTTATCCTTTACGTAGAGTAAAGCATTATCCTTCCAGAAAAATCCTGCAACGTCCCGATCTTTTGAATTCGAAACACGAACAGGCTCACTATCATCATTCATCTTTTTCACGAAAACATTGGATCTATTCTCCCAAGCAGAAGAAAAAGTAATGTAATTGCCATCTGGCGAAAGTTCATAACCGAAATTTCCAGGATTTTTCATAAAGTCTTCAACTGAAATTTCCTTTACACCTTCATGATTAGAACCATTTTTTATTTGTTTTGCATTGTTTAAAATTTTTACTGCATCTGGTTTTGAAATTGCTTCTGAATTTAATGATAAACCATTAAATACACCAATCTTATTGGCCTTCTCTAAATACTCAGCAAGTGAAGTCTCTTTTTCTTCTTTATTTAAAGCTCTAACTAAAATACGAGCCACTTCTTCACGTTTAATAGTCAAACTTAAATCTGTGAATTCTCCAGCCTTTACCCATTTATCAATAATTTGTTGACGCATTGAATCTGAGCCGTGCTGGAATGTTAAAGTTGTTACAGCTAAATTCAAAAATTCCTGCGCTGATACACGTTCTTCTTGTGCTATTACGCCGCTATTTGTTTCATTGGCAGCACGAACATCTTGCATGGTTGCAGGAATAACCACAGAGGTTGTTAAAATGATTGCTAACGATGCAGATAAAAATCTTTTTTTCAAAATGATTCCTCCCTATATCAGTTTACGTTATATCGATTGTCGATATATTTAAATTATAGCAATTCTAGCATTATTGTCAATAATTGAGAGTTTTTTTATTCAGCCAAAATGAAAGCGAACTAAATAGAATAGTTCGCCATTACCTCTATTAAAATTTCCTGCTTGCTCCCCCACCAGCAGAAGATCCGCCACCAAATCCGCCAAAGCCCCCTCTACTCGAATGTCCTCCACCAAAACTACCTGGATAACCGCCATAGCCTCCAGAGCGAGGACCTCCGCCACCCTTCGAAAAGAATGAATAGATAATAATAACAACGATAATGATTAGGATAATTAACCAAGTGGGTATGTCATCCTCTTCTTTTGTTTGCGCTGGCAAATCACCGCTCCAATTATACTCTTGGGCAACAGCGCGAAAAACTTCAGAATAGGTTGCTTGAAAAGCTTGATCTAAATTACCAGTACTTGCTGAGGGATAAAATGCATTATCTAAAATGCGTCCTAATTTACCATCTGGTAATGCTCCCTCTAATCCCTGACCCACGGCAATTACAACGTCGTTATTTCCTTCCCCTTGACCTAAGGTAGCTAAAATCAGGACACCGTTATTTTTTTCCTTGTCACCAATGCCCCATGACCGAATCAATTTTGTCGCATACATTTTCGGCTCTTGTCCATGAAGACTATCAACTGTGACTACCATGATTTCAGCACCCGTGCCTTGATCCAACTGCTCAGAATATTGATTTATCTCTTCTTTGACATTCGCAGAAATTACATTGGCAAAGTCATGTATATACGTATTTTTCATCGGTGATGGCATCGTTGCTTCTGCTAGATTCGAGAAAAAAAGAAGCACCGAACAAACGATGATCATCTGTATAATGCAACGTTTCATTAATGTGTACCTGATTGACTAAAATCGATAGATGGTGCTTTGTCAGCTCCTGCTGTGGCTTTAAAGTATTCTTTTTGTTCAAAGCCAAACATCCCTGCCATTAAATTCCCCGGGAAACGTTTAACATGTTTATTGAATTGCTGTACCTCATTATTGTAATCCTCACGTGCTACTGCCAGACGATTTTCGGTACCTGCTAGCTCATCCATTAACTGGCGGAAATTTGCATCTGCCTTTAAGTTTGGGTAATTTTCTACAACTACTAGTAAACGACTAAGAGCGCCCGTTAAAGCATCATTGGCAACAGCTTGCTCCTCTGGTGAGCTTGCACTTCCCATTTGTGCACGTGCCTCCGTAATATTCGCTATCACCTCTTGCTCATGATTCGCATAGCCTTTCACAGATTCCACTAGATTGGGAATCAAATCATAGCGACGTTGGAGCTGATTTTCAACTTGTGCCCATTTAGAATCAACATTTTCCTCGGCTGTCACCAAACTATTGTATTTAGGTATAAATAATAAGGCGATTACAATAAAAATGATGACAATTATTCCAATTGGTCCAAGTAACTTTTTCAATTTTAATCCTCCTTGACTTGCTTTTCCTTCTATCTTTAGTCTACATTTTTACCTTTACATTTATACCGTATGAAATTGAATTGACACGACATACTAAATACTGCAACAAAAAATTATTGAGGAGGCGTTTTTTTTGTCACAATCGTTTTACAATGAATCATCAAACCAAACAAATTTAAATCAACAACATAGCCTAAATCATGGTGGACATGAAATGATGGACATGCATGAAACAATTGGCGAAATTATTGCAGGTATGAACCAAGCGATTATTTTGCGTCCCCATGTAAAAGATCCTGAATTACTCAACATTTTGGATCGCCAATATAATTTCACTCTTGGTATGTACAATACGATCGTAGAGTCCTTTAAAACAGGACACGATCCATCTGTTCCAACAGGACGCTACCAAATGGAAACAGGAAATGATTTCAAATATGGCCTAAATCCAGGTCAACCAAAAAAACCAATGCAAAACGCTAATGAAATTAATGATGAGGCTATTTCTGGATTTTTACTTGGAGCTCAAAAAGGAGCAGCAAAATGTATGACAACTGCTGCGTTGGAAACAACAAACCCTGTAGTTCGTCGCGTTGTTGCGGATAGTATTCCTAACTGTATTGAAATGGGATACGAATTATCTATTTATCAAAATAAACACGGCTATTATCAGGTGCCTCAGTATTCCCAACAGGATATGCAAACGATGCTGAATGCATTCGACACAACATCTAATCCCCTTCATTAAATAAGAACAGTGCATGGTGAATATTCACCATGCACTGCAGTTTTTAACATAAAAAAGCGAACGAGCATATCGTTCGCTTTTTCAGCTTTATAATACTTTTCCTAAAAACGCTTTCGTACGGTCACTTTGTGGATTGCCGAATAGTTCCTCTGGAGACCCTTCTTCTACAATATAGCCCCCATCCATGAAGACTACTCGATCGCCTACTTCACGAGCAAAGCCCATTTCATGTGTCACAACAACCATTGTCATCCCTTCAGCTGCTAGATTTTTCATAACATCTAGTACCTCTTTTACCATTTCAGGGTCAAGTGCTGAAGTTGGCTCGTCAAATAAAATAGCTTTTGGCTTCATTGCTAAGGCACGAGCAATCGCCACACGCTGTTGCTGACCACCTGATAGCTGCTCAGGATAATTATAGGCCTTGCTGTCGAGTCCAACCTTGTTTAATAGCTCATGTCCTAGAGCTTCTGCGTCTGTACGATTCATTTTACGAATTTGCATAGGTGCCATCGTGACATTATCGATAACAGTCATATGCGGGAATAAGTTAAATTGTTGGAACACCATACCCACTTCAGCGCGAATTTCATTGATATTCGTTTTAGGATCATTAATTTTTACATTTTCAATATAAATAGCACCATCCGTTACTTCTTCTAACATATTGATACAACGGAGAAATGTACTTTTTCCTGAACCAGACGGCCCAATAACACAGACAACTTGTTTTTCTTGAATTTCATAATCGATTCCTTTTAATACTTCAAGCTTGCCAAAGTATTTGTGTAGGTTTTCAATTTTTATCATCTTGCTTCCCGCCCTTCTACCTTAGCTTTACGAGGGACATAACTATTGCTAAATCGTTTCTCGATAAATGCTACAATCTTCGTTACACCATATGTCAAAACTAAATATAATAATGCTGCAACGATATACGGTTCCCAGAAGCGGAAGCTCGCACCAGCTACGACCTTACTAGCGTATAAAATATCTGGTGCTGCAATTACAGTTACAAGTGAAGAATCTTTTAATAATGCAATAAATTCATTCCCCAATGGTGGAATCATACGTCTAAATGCTTGCGGCAAAATGACCTTACGCATCGCTTGGTTATGCGTTAATCCAAGAGAGCGAGCAGCCTCCATTTGCCCTTTTGCAATACTTTGAATCCCTGCACGGAAAATTTCAGCATTATAAGCAGCACAGTTTAAAATAAGTGCTGTAATCCCCGATACCATATAACCTAAAGAATGACCAAAAATTGTCGGAATAACTGCTAAGTGAATTAACAAGATTTGTACAAGCATTGGTGTTCCACGGAATAAATCGATATATAGTTTAGATGGCCAATAAATCCATTTTTTACTCGATAATTTTCCAAGGCCTAAAAATAGCCCTAATAGAATACCGCCAAAATAACCACTAAGTGTCAAAATAAGTGTTACGCCAATACCTCGTATAAACATATCTCGGTAGTTCCAGACAATGTCCCAGCGTAAGTCAAAGATGTCCATCCGAAAACCCCATTCCCCTTTAAATTACGATTAATAAATGAGCCGTTAGCACAATCACTATGTTAATAGCATCATTTCATTCATTTTTATTCAAAATCAATGCCTGTAATTTCTTTTAATTTACCGTTTTCTTTAATCTTTTTAAGACCTTCGTTTAATTTATCTAGCAATTCTTTATTCCCTTTTTGAACCATGAAGCCATAGTATTCTTTTTCGAATGCATCATCTTCAATTACTTTTAGTTTTTGATCTGGGTGAGCTTTGATATATTCATAAACTACTGCGTTATCTCCGATAGCTGCATCAACATTCCCATTTAACATTTCTTGAATAGCGATTGGCTGACTTTCAAAAGCCATAATATTTGTACTTGCTTCCCCTTGTAGCTTTTTCGCCGCCATATGACCAGTAGCATTGATTTGTACAGATACTTTTTTATCTTTTAATTCATCAAGAGATTTAATCTTTGAATCTTCTTTCACAACAATTAATAACTGAGACTCATAATACGGTTCTGTAAAATCAAATGATTCTTTACGCTCTTCCGTAATTGTGATTCCAGAAGCACCGATATCTGTTTCACCGTTTTTAATTGTTTGGAACACTGGCTCCCATCCAATATTATTCCACTCAACCTCAAAGTCCATCTCATCTGCAATAGCTTGTAGAATATCGACATCAATCCCCACAATTTTCCCTGAATCGTCAACAGATTCAAATGGTGCAAAAGTGGCCTCAGTACCTACTTTATAAACTTTTTTGCCATCTCCACCATCTTCTGAAGAAGAGCTACCTGAAGATGCATTATCTTTTGTACCACATCCTGCAAGTGCTAATGTTAATGCTGCAATTATCATCAATAACATCCAACCTGTTTTTTTCATTGTATTTCCCCCTAGTTCGATAATTTTCCGAATTACGTATTATTTTTCGCAATTCGGAAATGTTAGACTATTAGGTCAATTATATTAACATTATAGTATTTAGACAACAACTTTTCGCATAAAATAAAATATTTTTTCATATAAATTTATAAGAAATTCATATAATTTGAGAAAACATGTATAAATAACAAGAAAATTAACCTAAAACTAATATATATACAATATGAACCATGCCAAATTTCGATAAATTTAGGCAAAAAAAAGAATCCCCTCAGATAGGATTCTTTTTTTTCGACTATTACTAGTCTCACGTACAGTATGTTCACTAAAAAATAATTTGGAGTTGTTGCTTTTTTGAAGGTTTGAAAGGAATAAATAGGGGAATAATGCCAACTAGGACAGTATTCCCTTTATTCTTCCTCTCGATCTCCAGTAAGCAGGCTGCTAAACTACTTATTAGGAGATGAGCTATAACAGTATATCAATTAATCAGTAAAATGGCGCCCTCGGAGGGAATCGAACCCCCAGTGCAAGAACCGGAATCTTACGTGTTATCCATTACACCACGAGGGCAAAAGACACAAAAAAAAAGTACTCACTCTAGGCTTACGAAAAGCATGATGTAGATAACCCTCATTTTTGAAGCATACCTGCAAAATAGTGTCCTGTACTTTAAACCTTATAACCTTAATCATTATACAAGCCTATCCTATATAATTCAACCATAGAATGCAAAAACAATTTATTTTTTTTAATTTCACTTTAGCAGGGTTAATATTTGACCTTCCCTGACTATAATGTGTATGATAAGGATACAGCTGAAATACAAAGGAAATTTTTCAGCAAAGGTATTCGAATTTAGCTTTTTAAGGAGGATTTAACATGAATTTAATTCCTACAGTTATTGAACAAACTAGTCGTGGTGAGCGTGCATATGACATTTATTCACGTCTACTTAAAGACCGTATTATCCTTTTAGGAAGTGCTATTGATGACAATGTTGCTAACTCCATTGTCGCACAGCTTCTTTTCCTACAAGCAGAAGATCCAGATAAAGATATCTCTCTTTATATTAACTCACCTGGCGGATCCATTACGGCTGGTATGGCTATCTATGACACAATGCAAATCATTAAACCACAGGTACAAACAATTTGTATTGGTATGGCTGCATCAATGGGAGCTTTCCTACTTGCAGCTGGAGAACCTGGTAAACGTTTTGCCTTACCAAATGCTGAAGTCATGATTCACCAACCACTAGGTGGTGCACAAGGTCAAGCGACAGAAATTGAAATTGCTGCTAAACGTATTCTATTCTTACGTGAAAAATTAAATGGCATTTTATCTGAACGCACTGGTCAACCACTTGAAGTCATTGCAAGAGACACAGATCGTGATAACTTCATGACTGCTGAACGTGCAAAAGAATACGGTTTAATCGATCATATTATGCACCGTAGCGATAATAAATAAAAAATAGAAGGCATCACAGAATTACTCTGTGATGCCTTTTATATTTAATGAATGTTAATCTTCATTTTCAATAATTGTTGCCAATGCTGTAACCGCTTGCTCAGCATCGTTACCTTCACTGCTTAAAGTCACTTCGGTACCTTTAGCAACTGCTAAGCTCATAACACCCATAATGGATTTGGCATTTACTTTTTTCTCATCTTTTTCTAGAAAGATATCAGCACTAAAACGATTTGCTTCTTGCACAAATAGTGCTGCTTGTCTAGCTTGTAGTCCTAATTTTAATTTAACCTGGACTCTTCTCTCAATCATTCTCAAAACTCCCCTTCACTACCGTTCGTCTATTAGTTTTATCTTACCTTACTTACTGGCAAAAGAACAATAAGCGATTAGCATGACATTCATACCTGAAAAGTATGATAACTTAACCACCTATTTTTTCACCACGCCTTAATGCATCCGCAATCTCATCAATTTTTCTCAATCGATGGTTAACACCAGATTTACTAACCGTTCCACTAGATACCATTTCACCAAGCTCTTTTAATGTCACATCTTGGTATTCAACACGGAGACGTGCTATTTCACGAAGCTTCTCTGGTAGTTGATCAAGACCAATTGAATTTTCAATAAATCGAATATTCTCAACCTGCCGTAATGCTGCTCCAATGGTTTTATTTAAATTGGCAGTTTCACAGTTCACAATACGGTTGACACTATTACGCATATCTCGCAAAATCCGAACATCTTCAAATTTCATCATAGCCTGATGCGCTCCAACAATATTAAGGAAATCTGAAATTTTTTCCGCTTCCTTTAAGTAAGTTACAAAGCCTTTTTTACGTTCAATTGTTTTGGCATTGAGTTCAAATTCATTCATCAAATCCATTAATGCCTCACCATGTTCTTTATATAAAGAATAAACCTCTAAATGATAAGCCGATGTTTCTGGATTATTGACGGAACCTCCTGCTAAAAAGGCTCCTCTTAAATAAGCTCTTTTTTGGCCACTCTTTTGAATGAGCTTTCTTGAGATAGTATGGTTAAATTGAAAGTCGTCTGAGATGATTTCTAAATCAATTAATAGCTCACGCGCTCCTTCTCTAACACGGCATATATACACATTATTTTTTTTCAATCGCATTTTCTTACGAACAAGTAATTCAACATTGTACGGATACAATTTTTTCATAATCGTATATAGTCTTCTAGCAATTGCAGCGTTTTCGGTTTGCACGTCTAAGCTTAGTTGTTTATTTGCAAAGGATAATGAACCATTCATACGAATTAGGGCAGAAACTTCTGCTTTCATACAATGATTGTCCGCTTCTATTTGTGTCAATTCTTTTTTTGTTTCAGAAGCAAAAGACATATCACGCCCCCCCTTTCATTCATGATTTCTATGTATATGTTCATCTTACCATATACAATAAAGCCATTATGTTTCTATTATTGGTCCTCTTACTTTTTGATGGTAAATATCAGCATAATCTACCAGCCATTCTGCAACATTTGTAGCATTATGTCGAACCGTTCCATCTGGACGAATTGTAGCAATGTCTCGTTTGATAACTTCTAATCCCATACTTTCAAGCTTTGCTACGTCAAATGTTACTGGTTCCGCTCTTTCTTCTTTATACAGTTCTTTTACAGGGTTAGGGAGTTCTTCATCATTTACTAAAATGGAATCGATAAAATCATGGCCAACATGCTTATGTATAGCTGTTACATGATCGCCTGCTGTATAAGAAATGGTTTCACCCTTTTGTGTCATTAAATTACAAACATATATTTTTCTTCCCTTAGCCTTAACAACTGCTTCACCGATTTCCTTAACAAGCAAATTCGGAATAATACTTGTATATAAGCTTCCTGGTCCTATTAAAATATAGTCTGCACGAAGTATTGCACGAATAGCTTCTGGCAACGGTTGCACATTTTCAGGTACTAAAAAAACGCGATTAATGCGTTTTGTCGCTGTCGGAATTTTTGATTCTCCCTCGATAATTGAACCGTCCTCAAGCACAGCATGTAAGGTGATTTTTTTATTAGCAGCTGGAATAACTCGACCATGAACTTTTAAAACCTTTCCCATCTCACTGATAGCATGATTGAAATCACCGGTAATATCAGTAAGAGCTGTAAGCATTAAATTCCCTAAGGAGTGACCTCGTAAGTCTTCAGATGCCGAAAAACGGTATTGAAACATTTGCTCTACAAGGGGCTCAATATCTGATAATGCTGCAATCACATTGCGTACATCACCAGGCGGTGGGATATCGTAATCATCACGTAAACGACCTGAAGATCCACCATCATCTGCTACCGTTACAATAGCAGTAATATCAAATGGGTGATGCTTCAGCCCGCGAAGTAACGTGGAGAGCCCTGTGCCACCACCAATTACCACAAGCTTTGTTTGCTTTTTCCCCATTCACTCATTCCTTTCTACGATTAATATCACGATGCGTAATAACCGTATTTTCCTTGCCCGCAAAGTATGCACCAAAAAATTCTGCTAATGTCACGGAGCGATGCTGGCCCCCAGTACAACCAAAAGCAATAACAAGCTGTGATTTACCTTCTTGTCGATAGAGAGGAATCATAAAGTCTAATAAATCCGTCAGTTTTTGTATAAGGATCTGCGTATCTTCCAACGCTAACACATAAGAAGATACCTCTGTTTGTAGACCCGTTTTTGGACGTAGCTCCTCCACATAATACGGGTTTTTAAGAAAACGAACATCAAACACTAAGTCCGCATCAATCGGCATACCATGTTTAAAGCCAAAGGACATAATGTTAACGGTAAAAATAGTGTCTGCCTCACTTGCAAATTCTTTGACGATTTTTTCACGTAATTGCTTTGGTTTCATGTTAGATGTGTTATAAACAAAATTGGCACGACCCTTTACTTCAGATAAAAGTACTCGTTCCTGTTTAATTCCATCTAGAGGTAAACCATTCACTGCTAATGGATGTGCACGTCTTGTTTCTTTATAACGTCTGACTAATGTGGCATCATCTGCATCTAAAAATAAAATACGAGCAACAATATCGCCTTCTTTTAGTATATGGTCTAATGCGCCAATTAGAGCATCAAAAAAGTCACCTCCGCGCATATCCATTACTGCTGCAATTCGGGTACTGTTTTTACCAGAATCTCTTAATAAGGTTAAAAAAGTTGTAAGTAACGCAGGTGGTAAATTATCAATACAGTAATACCCTAAATCCTCAAAGCTTTGAATAGCTACTGTTTTCCCAGCCCCAGACATTCCTGTAATAATAACCAATTCATGTGTACTTTGTTGGCCTTCAACCACCACTGTCATGCAACTCCTTTATTGTTCTTTTGAAATTTGTATTTTCTGATGAAGTAATTCAAAATCTGTTGTATAGTCAAACGTGCCATACTGAATGCCTGATTGCGAAACAGCAAATTGTAAATTAGTTCGATCTCCTTCAGCCATTGGCAAATGTGCTAAATCCTCTACTGGGTGCCATGCAAGTTTGCCTTCTCTTGTTTCTTCGAACGGTACTCCATCTACATCCTTTGCAACAAATGTATAGAGCATCCATTCATCCACTACGTCATTGTTTTCTTTAATGATCATCGTATAAACACCCTTTAAATGAACATGTAAAGGTATGACGTTTGTCTCTTCTTGAAACTCTCGAATAGCAGCCTCAAAGATTGACTCGCCACTCTCCATTTTCCCTCCAGGAGCTACATACCAGCCTCGTCTTGGTTTCTGAAGTAATAATACTTTACCGTCTTTTACGGCTATTAAATTTGCAATTCTTTGCATAGGCACACCTCTAATCACTTTTGCATTCTACTCTTCATTATAACAAGACCTTGTAAGTTTTGTCCTCATTTACAACTCTTGTACGTAGACAATTAACAATTTAGTTCTATTCAAAGATAACCATTTCATCTTGGGCGAAATTTACATTTTCGTGATATTATTATTTGATTTTTTACGCATAAAAAAAGTAGGTTGCTCCCACCTATGGAGGCGGAAACAACCTACTAAACAAAATAAAAGGGGGATTGCTAATTACATTTTTAATCATACACCTTTTATATGTCATTCAAGTTACAGCAATATTAAAACCACATTAAAATTGTATTTTTTTCCTTAAAATAGCCATATTAGGCATTAATTTTCTCTAATAGCTCTTCTACATAATGTTGAACAGCTTGCGCGGCAATACTACCGTCACCAGTTGCTGTTACAATTTGACGAAGTGATTTTTCACGAACATCTCCAGCTGCAAAGATACCTGGAATTTTTGTTTCCATTGTTTCATTTGTCAAAATATAGCCAGCCTCATTTAAAATACCTAATGACTCAAATGGTTTAGTTAAAGGTAGCATACCTATATAGACGAATACACCATCTGTAGCAAATTCAGATTCTGTACCATCAACAGTTGATTGTAGTGTTACACTGCCAACTTTACCATTCGCTTCATTGATTTCTTTTACAGTTGCATTCCAAATGAAATCAATTTTTTCGTTGGCAAAGGCACGATCTTGTAGAATTTTTTGTGCACGTAATTTATCGCGACGGTGGACAATTGTCACTTTGTCAGCAAAGCGAGTTAAATAAACACCCTCTTCAACAGCTGAATCTCCGCCACCTACGACAACTAGATTTTTTTGTTTAAAGAATGCACCATCACATACTGCACAGTAGCTGACACCACGGCCACCAAGTTCTTTTTCACCAGGCACACCCATTTTTTTATACTCAGCACCAGTGGTAATAATAATGGCACGTGTTTTATATTCTTTTGCACCTGATTTAATTGTTTTATATTCTTCTCCATCGATGATTTCTGTGACATCACCATAGGCATATTCAGCACCAAATTTTTTAGCGTGCTCAAACATTTTTGTAGAAAGCTCTGGTCCTAAAATTGTCTCAAAACCTGGGTAGTTTTCTACTTCTTCTGTGTTTGCCATTTGTCCACCAGGAATGCCACGTTCAATCATTAGAGTTGACAAATTTGCACGAGATGTATAAACAGCGGCAGTCATCCCAGCAGGACCTGCACCAATAATTACTACATCATAAATTTTTTCTTCCGACATAAATACTTCCCCCTAAACAGAATACTTTTTATCTTCATTCAACCAATACATGTAACGCCATCTATAGAAGAAGATCAATGACGCTAAGGAAAAATTGGTGATAGCGTTAGTATGTTCATCGTATGTGAAAGTATAAAGTTATTCAACTATGTTGCTCACACATTAATTATGACTGTTTGGCAAAAACGTTAAGATTTCGTCAATATACTTCGATAAAGTAGATACAGATACTCCATATTGCTGCGCAATTTCCTTTTTTGTCACTTTAAGCATTTGTGAAGATCTGAATAAATAATCGTTTGCTCCTGCAATTGCTGTTGGATTTGTAAAACGATAATTTTCTATTAAAGCTTGTTCACATAGCACAAACCACATTTGAAACATCGGTACAATTAATGATGATAGCTTTCCATACTGTTCTAATAAAATTTCTGAGACCTGTACTGATCGTAAAAAGCTTGCTTCTACTTTATTTTTCTTATCAAATTCATGTCCAAGTGCATAAGCCAAAAACAATTTTTCAAAAGAGCCGAATTGTTCAATATTTATCCATTTTGGATGGGCGATAATTTCTTGCTTATGCGCTGTACCTTTCAGTAAAAATAAACCAAAAATGCGCTCACTTGTATAAGTACTCTCTAATTTTTCAACAATAAAATCACGATCATGCTCCAATGCATCGAGTCCAAATTCATTTTCTTGTTGGCGCCAAGGTTCGAAGCCTTCTTTGTCTGGGTCTAGCTCTAGTAGCTGATCCCACGCACTTTTCGAAATCTCCTCATGTCCGGAGAAATAGGCAGCATGTGACAGCCAAAAGTAAAATCCTGCATCTCCTACATAGCCTCTCTTTTGCATACTGCGCAACCATTTATAGGCTAATTCATATTGGCCGATTAAGGCTAAGGTAGCACCAAGTTTATAACGATGCTCCCAAGTATAGGGTTGAATTTTAACAAGAATATTTAACAGTTCTTGTAAATCATCTTCATTTTTTTCATAATACGCAATCACCGTTAAATTGCATAATGCGTGTAGATTGCCCTTATTTTCACGTAGCACTGTATGCAAGAGAGCCTTTGCTTGCTCTTCTTCTCCAACATAAAAATAAGCGAGTGCTAGATTATTATAAGCTGACCAAAATGCTGGTCGATCTTCAATTAAATCTTCTAAAATAGTAATAGCTTCAGGAAAATCTCCCTTTTCCATACAACGACGGGCTTGCTCCTGACGATATAAATCCTCACCAGAGCCTTCAAGTTCTTCAAAATCATCTTGCTCAAAAGCAACAAACTCTAATATTTCTGCTGCTTCATCCGCATAAGCACCCTCAGGTTCTAGCTTTAAATATTCTTCTGCAAAGCGTTTTGCATCATGCATGATGCCCACACACCCTGATACTTCTGCCATGTAAAATATGATTTCTGGATTATCTGGATCAATTTGATAGGCGCGACGAAGTAGGTCATACGCTTCCTCAAAACGTTGACCTTCTAACTCTACTATGGCTAACTGCAAGATAATCATTGGATCGTCGGGACTTAAATCTACCGCACGCTGTAAATATTTATAGGCTTTATTCATTTGTCCACTGTTCATTGCTTGAATTGATTTCTTATAATAATAGTCGCCTGTTGGAATGAACGACACTATATTCGATTGAGTCTCATTTTGACGTTTCTTTTCCAATATATTTCCTCCGAAACAAGAAATAAGGAACGTATTCTACGTTCCTTTACACAGTAACTCCTATTATACCACACAATCAATAATATGCTGTTATTTCTCCTCGTGACGTTTTTCCAACACATGTAGAACATCATAAATGCTTACTTTTTGTTCTTGCAATAATACGAGTAGGTGATAAATTAAATCAGCTGCCTCCCATTTTACTTCCTCAGCATCTCGGTTTTTGGCACCAATGACCACCTCTGTTGCTTCTTCTCCAACCTTTTTACAGATTTTATCAATACCCTTATCAAATAAATATGTAGTGTATGCTCCTTCTGGCATTTCCTGCTCTCGCTTTTCGATGACACGGGCAAGTTTAGAAACGATGTCCACAGAGCCTACCTTCTCTTTTTGCTGAATAACCTCAGTGAAGCAAGAAATTGTACCATTATGACATGCTGGTCCTGTCGGAAGAACCTCCACTATTAACGCATCTTGATCACAATCAGCTTTGATTGAAATCACTTGTTGTGTATGGCCACTTGTTGCTCCCTTATGCCAAAGCTCTTGACGGGAACGAGAATAAAACCAAGTTTCCCCTGATTCAATTGTTTTAGCTAACGACTCCTTATTCATATAAGCTACCGTTAATACCTCTTTTGTATTGGCATCTTGTACCACAGCTGTAACAAGACCTCTCTCATCAAATTGAATGTTCTCTATCATCTTACTGCCACTCCTTTTTCACGTAAGTATTCCTTTACTTGGGCTACACTTGTTTCTTTATAATGGAAGATGGAGGCTGCTAGTGCAGCATCTGCATCAACCTCTTTTGCTAATACTTCGTAAAAATGTTCGGCATTTCCCGCTCCACCACTAGCAATCACAGGGACTGTCACAGCTTCACGCACAGCTTTGGTTAAGGCTAAATCAAAGCCTGATTTTTCTCCATCTTGATTCATACTTGTTAATAAAATCTCACCAGCTCCTAAGCGTACAGCCTCTTTGGCCCACTCAATGGCTGACCAAGATGTTTT
Organism: Lysinibacillus sp. 1 U-2021; assembly: GCF_029916965.1. Lineage (NCBI taxonomy): Bacteria > Bacillati > Bacillota > Bacilli > Caryophanales > Bacillaceae > Lysinibacillus > Lysinibacillus sp. 1 U-2021. The sequence continues at coordinate 712,629 of NZ_CP123966.1, read as the reverse complement.
GTTGCGTCCACCATGTGTATAAACCATCCATGTGCTATCTTCCTCACTATAGCGAGCATCGATTGCTACAACAATGCATTGTGCGCCAAAGTAATCAGAGCCTTCCTGAATAAGGGCAGGTCTTTCCAACGCGGATGTATTCACTGAAACTTTATCAGCACCTGCTCGTAAAATACGCTTCATATCATCCAACGTACGAATGCCTCCGCCAACAGTAAAGGGTATGGCAAGCGTAGCCGCTGTTTGACGAACGACATCTACCATCGTTTCTCGACCTTCATGCGAAGCAGAGATATCTAAAAATACAAGCTCATCTGCTCCTTGTTCATCATAAAACTTCGCAAGCTCCACGGGATCCCCTGCATCTCGGATAGAGACAAATTGTATACCTTTTACAACACGACCTTCCTTCACATCAAGACATGGGATAATACGTTTTGTTAGCATGCCTTCACACCTTTCAACCATTGCTCTAATAAATAAACACCTAATTCCCCTGATTTTTCAGGGTGAAATTGCATGCCAGTCACAGAACCATTCGTCATAATACCAGGTACTTGAATGCCAAAGTAATCAGCATAGGCAACAAGCTCTGATTCTACGATATCTGTTGCATAAAAGGAGTGAACAAAATAGACATGCTTCGCTGATACTTCATTGTGTAACCATGCAGGACGATTTGTCACAATCAGTTCATTCCACCCCATATGTGGTACTCTGTATGCTTGGCCTTCTTGGCTACCACTAAAGCGTTTAATACACCCCTTGAAAAAACCTAGCCCTTTTGTGGGGGTTACTTCATCACTTTGCTCGAATAATAATTGCATACCTAGACAAATTCCTAAAAGAGGACGGTTTTCTCTTTGTGCCTTCTGTAAATATTGGTCTAAGCTTGTTTCAGCTAAACGTTTTCTGGCATCAGGGAATGCACCCACCCCAGGTAATAAAAGTGCGTCAGCTGCATCTAACGCCTTCTCATCAGCAGTTATAATAACTTCACAGCCTAGCCTTTTTAATGCCTGCTCCACACTAAATAAATTACCCATTCCATAATCAATGACACCTATTTTCACGTCAACAGCCCCTTAGTCGATGGTACGCCTTTAACACGCGGGTCAATTTCCACTGCGGCATCAATCGCACGTGCTAATGCTTTGAAAATTGCCTCAATAATGTGATGTGTATTCTGTCCATAAGGTACTATTACATGAACATTCATCCTTGCCTCAAGGGCAAATTTCCATAAAAATTCATGCACTAATTCTGTATCAAACGTTCCTACTTTTTCTTTTAATGCTGGCACACGGTACTCTAGATGAGGTCGATTCGAGCAATCGACCACTACCTGAGCTAGTGCGTCATCCATCGGTACAAAGGCGTTACCATAGCGTTTTATGCCTTTCTTATCACCAAGTGCTTCTCGAACAGCCTGTCCTAATACAATACCAAGGTCCTCTGTTGTATGGTGATCATCAATATAAGTATCGCCATTTGCATGTATTGTGCCGTTAAATAGTCCATGCTTAATAAATAAGTCAAGCATATGGTCCATAAACCCCACGCCTGTTTGGATATCTGCCTTGCCTTCACCATCTAAATCAATTGCTACAGAAATTTGCGTTTCATTCGTTGTACGCTCTATCTTTGCATATCGTTTCTTTTCTGTCATCGTCCTATTCCTTCTCCCATCCACGTGATTCCACTGCACGAGCATGGCCCTCTAAGCCTTCCATACGCGCTAAACGTGCAATTTTTGGTGCATTGTCTCTCCAGGTTTTTTCACTATAGTAAACAATACTTGATTTTTTCACAAAATCATCAACATTTAAGCCACTTGCAAAACGAGCCGTACTATTGGTTGGTAGTACATGATTGGTCCCTGCAAAATAATCACCAACTGGCTCAGAACTATACCGACCTATAAAAATACCACCAGCATGTCTTATTTGCTCAGCTAACGCCTCCGCATTTTCCATCACAATTTCTAAATGCTCCGGTGCTAATGAATTAATGGCTTCCACTGCATCTGCCAATGTTTCAGCTACATAAATTACCCCAAATTTCTCTATGGAAGCACGAGCTACTTCTTGACGCGGTAAGTTCAGCAGCTGCTTCTCTACTTCCTCACCTACTTTTTTGGCTAATTGCTCTGAGGTTGTGACAAGAATTGCACAAGCTAGTGGATCATGCTCTGCTTGTGATAAAAGGTCTGCAGCAATTTCATCAGGATAGGCTGTGTCATCAGCCAGCACAGCAATTTCACTCGGTCCCGCAATCATATCAATGGCCACTTCTCCAAATACCTCACGTTTGGCAAGTGCCACATAAATATTTCCTGGACCTGTTATTTTATCGACTGAGGAAATTGTTTCCGTGCCATAGGCAAGTGCAGCTATTGCTTGTGCCCCACCAACTTTATAAATCTCATCAATACCTAAAAGGTGAGCCGCCACAAGTACACCTGCTGGTAGTTTCCCATTCGGCCCTGCAGGTGAGGTAATAACAATACGTTTCACCCCTGCAACCTGCGCTGGTATCACATTCATCAATACCGATGAAGGGTAGGCCGCTGTACCACCTGGAACATATAGTCCTACTGCATCTAAAGCCGTTACCCGTTGGCCTAACCAAGAACCATCTCCCAGTTCTAGGCGATACCCTGAACGTATCTGTTGTTCATGATAAAAACGAATATTTTCTGCTGCTTCCGCTAAGTCCTTATATAGTTGAGGGTCGAGTTCACTTACAGCTTCTTGTATCTCTTCTTCAGAGACACGTAAACTGTTAGGGACATAGCCATCCCATCGCTCAGTATAGGTGCGTAACGCCACATCTCCCTGTGTCTTAACATCCGAAAGCACTTGTCGTACAACTTTTATTTGTTCCTCATTTCCTCCTTCAAGTGGTCTCTTTAAGGAAATGCCTTTTTCAAGCTTTGTTATTTTCATAGGATTAATCCCCTTTAGTCCTTCATATGTAGCTACAAATGATTACTTTTTCTGCTCATTCACACATTTCTTTAATCGCCTCACAAGATCAATAATACGCTCACCTTTCATACGATAACTTACCGGGTTTGCAATTAATCGCGAAGAGACAGCAGTAATAAATTCATATTCTACTAAGCCGTTCTCTTTTAATGTACGACCTGTAGAAACAATATCGACAATTCGATCAGCTAAGCCAATCATTGGTGCTAATTCAATAGAGCCGTTGAGCTCGATGATTTCCACTTGCTCTCCAATGCCTTTGTAGTACTTCATGGCAATATTCGGATATTTCGTAGCAATTCTAGGTGCAATCTCATTCATGGAGGTGTTTGGTAGGCCTGCAGAAGCGATATAGCAATTACTAATTTTCAAATCAAGTAATTCGTGCACCTCTCGCTGTTGCTCTAACAGAACATCCTTTCCAGCAATACCAATATCAGCAACACCATGTTCAACATAGACAGGAACATCCATTGGCTTCGATAAAATAAAGCGAATTTTTTCCTCTGGTATTTCAATCATTAATTTACGTGACATTTCTACTTCTTCTGGTAAATTAAAACCTGCCTCTAACAACATTTGATATGCCTCTTCAAAGATTCTTCCTTTGGGCATTGCAATCGTTAATTCATTCACCGCCAACTTCCTCCTGTCCAACTACCACCACTTCTGTAAAGTACGCTAAAAAGGCCGCCTCATCGACTAGACTACTACGTAACTGCAAAGTAGCTAATTTTCCTGCTGCTCGTAAATTTTTAACCTTTAGTAAAGCTTCCTCAAATTGTTCTTCTTCAAAAAGAACAACTGTTGCTTCCTGTCGTTTCACTGACTGCCCATCTAATGTTTCTAATAAACGATCCACACGAATACTAAATCCTGTAGCACCAACCTTTGAACCAAAAACTTCTAACAAGCCATCATAACGACCACCATTTCCTAATAAAAAGCCACTTCCCACAGCAAATACTTCAAATAGCATACCCGTGTAATAACTCATATGACTCGAGAGTGTGAAATCGAAAGCTACATAATCAGCTAAATCAGCCATTTCAAGTAGTTGAGCAAGTTGTTGCATATATTCTAATGCATCATTTTTGCGGACATATTTTTCAATATCTCGTATATCTCTGACATTCATGGCTTCTTCAATAAATTGTAAGAGGGCATCGGATTTAGCTTTAGGCAGATCAAATGACTCTACTGCTTCTTCAAACCCTACGTAATTTCGTTGGACAAGCAATGTTCTAAGCGTTGTTTGCTGTTCGATACTCTCTGTGTAATCTTGTAAAATGCAATTTAATATACCAGCATGTCCAATTGTGATTTTAAACTCTTCCAATTTAAAATGCTTTAATAGCTCCATTGCCGTTACAATAACTTCTGCATCGGCAAAAACGGATTGATCACCTATTAACTCAATTCCCATTTGATCAAACTCAGCAGGCCTGCCTCCCTCTGCTTCCTGAGCCCGAAAAACGCTTGCAAAATAGGCAAGACGTAGTGGGATCATTTCCTTTAATAGTTTCGATGTAGCTACTCGAGCAATCGGTGTAGTCATGTCAGGTCGCAGCACTAACGTATTTCCTTGGCTATCCACTAGCTTAAATAAATGAGCATCAGCAATCGCTGAAGCCTTCCCTACTGTATCGAAATACTCCACCGCAGGCGTTTTAATAAACTCATAACCCCTTTTATATAAAAAGTCTCTGCCCGCATGTCTAACTGCTTCAACTTTCTCATAGATTTGCGGGAATGTATCGCGCATTCCAAGTGGCTTTTCAAACATTTTTATCGACGACATATGGACACTTCCTCACATTTTACTTTATTTCACTAGAGTATTAGAGAATTAGATTATGAAAGAATTTTAACTTATTTCATTAAGACAGTCAACGATATCCTTATTAATTATCGAAATCTTTAAATACTTATTATTCTGTTAATTATACACATTGAATTGCAAAGACTTCCAAAAAAGCATCACTATGAGAATATGTCCAAATTGTGACTAACCAATTTTTAATCACTTTAAGTATTCGCTAAAAATTGATAATGATTCTCTCTTAACAAATCATTGATAAAAATAAAGAGTTTTCAATAGAGTATTCTCAATATCGAAACCCGATAATTATATCTATATAATTATTTTTAACCAATCGCTTAAAATGATTCTCAATCTCATTATCATCAACAATACTTTTATATCAATACATTTATTGATTATTACTCTCATTCTATTTTACTTTTTACATTTCAAAAAACTCAATATAGAATAGCATTAATAACAAAAAGAACCATATACATTACACATTGGAGGGATTTATTATGGCATGTCCATTCGTACAAATTAGTGAGCAAATGATCGTTAGTATTTGTAAAGGCGAGTTTTATCCTGGGACAAGGTAACACTTCACACAATTGAAGACATTGATGGGACTGCAATTAAATCAACTTTTGTTGAAACAACTTGCTTAGGTGATCATGACACTTGTGAATTCAAATCAGATTATGACGCAGCTCTTGCTTAAACAGTAAAAGCTACTCCAAAAACTAGTGTTTTTGGGAGTAGCTTTTTATGCAAAAAACTCACGAAGTATATCACTATACTACGTGAGTTTTTATTATTTCTTTGGTGTACACCACTCTACAGCCTCATTACGTTTGCGCTCAGCCATTTGTTCAGCAGTATATATTATTCGCATTGGATTACCCCCTGCTAAACAGCCTGCTGGCACATCCTTATGTACAAGAGTGGCAGCTGAAACAATGGCACCATCACCAATTGTTACACCTGGTAAAATAGTTGTATTTGCCCCTATCATTACTTCTTTTCCGATATGAACATCACCCAAGCGATATTCCTCTATTAAATATTCATGCGCTAAAATGGTTGTATTAAAACCAATCACAGTATTGTCTCCAATGAAAATACGTTCAGGAAACATGGTATCTGGCATGACCATTAAGGCTAATGACGTTTGCTTACCAATAGTCATGTTTAAAAAAGTACGATATAGCCAGTTTTTCACACGTAAAAATGGTGTGAAGCGTCCAATTTGAATGACAATGAAACACTTCATCACCTTCCAAAAGGACACCGTGTCATAGATGTTCCAAAGTGAATTGGCTCCTTCGACACGATAACGTTCGGTTTTACGCGCCATCTACCTTACCCCTCTTTCACAATATCAAATAAATCTGACATATGCTGCAACATATATTCTGGTTGATACTGCTGTAAGTAAGCCTCTCCCTTAATTGCCCAAGCAACACCCGCTGCTCTTACACCAGCACGATGTCCAGCTTCAATATCGTGCGAATTATCACCAATCATAATCGCATAGTCTTTTTCTATCCCTAATCGTTCCAACGCAAGCAATACTGGCTCTGGATCAGGCTTCACATTGTTCACATCATCTGTACCAATACGCACATCAAATAGCTGCGTTGCACCAAGAATAGCAAGTCCACGATCGATGGTCTCATTACGTTTCGTCGAAACAATAGCCAATTTTATACCTTGAGCTTTTAACTGCTCTAGAGTTGACACAACATCAGGATATTGGCTGACTAGGTCATCATGGTGTGCGATATTCCAAGCGCGATACATCTCTATCAAATCGTCTTCTTCACCTGGTGCAATGTCATTAAATGTCTGTTTCAATGATGGACCAATGAATTTCAGGCAATCTTTTGGCGAATATTGCCCGGGAAATCGCTCATTTAATACATGCATAAATGTTTGAATGATTAAATCATTTGTATTTAGTAAAGTCCCATCGAAATCAAATAGTAGTGCCTTTACAGCCATCTTTTACAACCCCTTATTTATTTTCCAAGTATTTTACGGCTGGTTTCACCTTTATTCTACGATAAATAATTGCACCTAGACCAACTACAATACCAATAATGGAAACAACCTGTGCTGAACGTAAATCTCCCACTAAGTAAAGGCTATCTGTACGCATTCCTTCGATATAGAAACGACCAATTGAATACCAAATTAAATAGCTAAAGAATATTTCTCCACGATGTAAGTTCACTTTACGCAAAGCTAATAAAATAACAAGCCCAATCAGGTTCCAAATCGATTCATATAAAAAAGTGGGATGAACATATGAACCTAATTCTTCAATATACATTTGATTAATAATCCAATCTGGTAGCATTAGGTTTTCTAAAAATGCTTTCGATACCTCGCCACCATAAGCCTCTTGGTTCATAAAGTTGCCCCATCGACCAATAATCTGCCCGATTAAAATACTAGGTGCTGCAATATCTGCTACTCGTAAAAAGCTTACATTTTTTATACGAGTATATATGTAAGCTGTGACAAATGCCCCGATGAGTGCACCATGGATGGCAATACCACCATTCCATATCTCTATGATTTTGCCTGGATTTTCGCTATAGTAATCCCATCGCATTGACACATAGTAAATACGTGCACAGATAATGGATATAGGAACTGCCCATAATAATAAATCTGCAAGAAAATCATCAGGCAAACCTCGTTTAACGGCCTCTCTTTGCCCAACAATATAGGCTAAAATGATTCCCGACACAATTAGCAATCCATACCAACGAACTGGAATTGGTCCTAAATGAAAGGCAATCGGGTCAATTTGCAATAGTAATAAATCCATCTTCTACTCCTCTCAATATGTCATAAACAATGTTGTTCGCTTTTTAATCGTCTAACACATCATTTGATGTAATCACTTCATCTAAACGTCTTGAAAATTCCTCTGCCGCATTGACGCCCATTTTCTTTAAACGATAGTTCATCGCTGCCACTTCAATAATAACGGAGACATTGCGTCCTGGTCTTACTGGAATTGTTAGTTTTGTTAGTTCCGTATCAATTATTTTCATTTTTTCTTCTTCTAAGCCCAATCGATCATAAACTTTTTGTGGATCCCATATTTCGAGCTCAATGATGAGGGTAATACGTTTATAGGGGCGTACTGCACTTGCACCAAAGAGTGTCATAATGTCAATAATGCCGATGCCTCGTATTTCCAATAAGTGCTCTAACAAAGGTGGAGGGCTTCCAATTAATAGGTTTTCTGATTCTTGACGAATTTCAACACAATCATCAGCAACTAAACGATGGCCCTTTTTTACAAGCTCAAGTGCTGTTTCACTTTTACCTACGCCGCTTTTGCCGATTATAAGCACACCAATGCCATACACATCGACAAGTACACCATGTGCTGCTGTCATTGGAGCTAAGCGCCCCTCTAAGTAGTTCGTCAATCTACTCGAAAATTTGGTTGTTGTCATATGTGTTTTAAACACAGGTACATGCTTTTCGTTTGAGGCCTGAATAAGCTCCTCTGGTACTTCTAAATCTCTAGAAATAATAATAGCAGGTGTATCCTGTGAACAAAGTAAACGCATACGCTCAAGCTTAACATCCGCTGGGAGCATTTCAAAAAAGGAAAGTTCAGTCTTGCCAAGCAATTGTACTCGATTTGCTGGATAATGAGTAAAGTATCCTGCCATCTCAAGCCCTGGTCTTGAGATATCACTTGTCACAATTGTCCTGCCTATTCCTTCTTCACCAGCTAATAACTCTAATTTAAATTTCTCCATAACATCTCTTGTTAATACTACGACCAATGAAAAAGCCTCCAATCAATGGATAAGGTTCATCTTATTTTAGCATGTCTATGTGTAAAAGAAATGTATTTACTCTCAATACAGCGTTTACTTGCACTAAAAAAACTAGCGGCTCTCCAGCCCGCTAGTTTTTAAAAAGCAATTATTTTTGAGTTGCTAACCATTTAGCAACAGCTTCAGCATCTGCACCTTTTACTAATCCTGCAGGCATGCCGTTTTTACCATTATTTATAATATCTAAAATTTCTGATTCAGACAAACGTGAACCTACATCATTTAATGCTGGACCATTTGCACCTTGTAGCTCGCCACCATGACAAGTAACACAAGATTTCATCGCTATTGCTTCGCCATCTGGCTCTGTAGCAGTCTCATTACCATTATTTGATGCAGTTTTATCTCCGCCGCCACATGCAGCTAAGAAGATTGCTGATCCGAACACTAATGTTAACATTGCTTTTTTCATTAGTACCCCTCCTCATAATAAATACCTTACGCCGCCATTATACCAAAATTATGCACGTTTGAAACCTTCTCCTAATACCTCATATGCATCAGAAACGATAACAAACGCTGATGGGTCAACGCTTTTAATGAGTTGTTTCAGCTTTGTGAATTCTGTTTGATAAACAACAACCATCAGAACTGGTCGTGCTTCTCCTGTATACCCTCCAATTGCTGGTAACTTCGTTACACCACGATTAATTTCAGCATAAATGGCTTCCCTTACCTCATCTTGTTTCAATGTAATGATATAGACCATTTTAGACTGACTAAAACCTAGCTGAATAATATCAATCGTTTTTGTGGTAACATAAAGTCCAATCAGAGCATACAAACCTTTTTCTAAGTCAAAAACAATTGCTGCACTAATTGCGATAACGCCATCTATTAACAGCACACTTGTTCCAAGCGACAATCCTGTAAACTTCGTAATGATTTGCGCCAGTAAATCAGTGCCACCAGTTGAAGCATTCCCCTTAAAGACCAGTCCTATTCCTAGGCCAACAACAATTCCACCAAAAAGAGCACCCAATAAAGGATTATCAGTCCAGGGCTCCCAGCTATTCGTTAATAAGACGATAAAAGGTAATGTAATTGTCCCAATAAAGGATTTTATTCCAAATTTTTTGCCCAACAATAAAACACCAGCAATAAAAAGCGGAATGTTAAATGCATACTGAACAATTCCCGGATTCCAACCAAATAAACCATGCAAAATCGTACTTATTCCACTTACCCCACCTGAAGCGACTTGATTTGGTAATAAAAAGACATTAAAACCAATAGCAATTATTGCCGCTCCTACAATGACATACACATACTCCACAATGCTATCTCTCACATCATGTTTCATTTCCCCACGCCCACTTCAACTATCAGAATTTTTTAAAGACGAGATGATTATAGCAAATACTTTTAGCATTGAGAACTTCATCATGATGAAGGGATACTAGATTGAGGAAGGTATAAAATAAGCTATCTTACAGTATTCAATAAGATAGCTTTTGTTGATTTGGTTTAAAATGATTTTTCTGCCCATTCGATGGCTTCATAATATAAAAGATCAATGTCAACTAACTGAATATTCAACTGTACAGCTAGCTCTTCTAATCGTAGCCAATCAAGTTTACTTAACGCAATACTAAACTCCAAATATGGGGTCATTTCCGTTTCAAAGCCTAAAATGGTATTCGTAATAGCCTCTGAGAATGGTAGCTGCTGTAAAATAACATTCATCGGTCTTTGAAGTAATGTATCAATTAGAGAAAACATGCCGACTAAAAAATATTCTGAGAAATTCTTTTTATAAGCAAGCTTAGCTAGTTTTTCACAAACCTTAGCTCGGAATAAAGACGTGCACATCACTTCTTTAAAAAGATCAGAATCAGCATCAATATCAATTTCACGCATGGCCAATAAATAAATCCATTTTCGTAAATTGGATACGCCCAATAACACAATCGCTTGCTTGATGGAGCGCACTTTAGATTTAGAACGTTTAGATGAGTTATTAATCATTTGCAATAATTTGTATGTCAATGAAATATCACGTTCAATATTTTCCGCTAACAAATGAATATTTGGTTCTTCCTCTTTTAGTAAAGAGATAATGTGAATATATTGAATCGCATTTGCTGGAATGTCTGTTGCTCGTATTATTTGCGGTTGTTCAAAAAAATAACCCTGAAATAACACATAGCCTGAGGATTTAGCGACTTCAAATTGATGACGCGTCTCTACTTTTTCAGCGAGCAATTGAATATGTGGAAATTTCTCCTTAACTTTATTTTCGATTTCCATTCTTTTTACAATGGAAGATGCTAAAAAATCCACCTTAATATAATCAATTTGTTCAAATAATTCATCATAAACTTCTACTTGATCATCCATCATAAAATCATCCAAGGCAATTTGAAACCCATGTTTTTTTAGCTCAATTACACGCTCCACTAATTGAGCGGTAAGTGGAACATCCTCTAATATCTCAATCACTACCTGTGAGGGATTTAAAAATTCATGGATAGAGCTCATCAATAAGTTTTCAGTAAAATTAACAAAACCAGGTTTACCTTTCGTTACCTCTTCAAAACCAATTGAAAGAAATGAGTTCACAAGTACATCAATCGTTGCTGCATCTGAATCGACCAGTGGAAAGGCATTTACATTTTTGCTACGGTATAACAATTCATATGCAATGACTTGCTCATGAAGATTAAATATAGGCTGTCTGCCAATGAATACTTCCATTCCATTGCCCCCCATTTCTCCATTTTCTAGTAATTTATAGTATAACATTTTTTACGACCTGATGCTTATACTTCAAGCTAACTTAACAGGCCAACTTGGCTTTTTCAGCCAATAAAAAAGAAAGGACAGTCCCCGTGATAATAATCACTTAAGGACTGTCCATATTATTTACCTACTTTGGATTTTATTGCACCAATCACTGCAGGCACAACAGATATAATGATAATCAAAATTAGTACAACTGAGAAGTTATCTTTAATAATTGGAATATTCCCAAAGAAGTAACCTAATAATGTACAACTGAATACCCATAAAATTGCACCAAAAATATTATAAAATAAGAAATAACTATATTTCATTTTACTTGCACCCGCCACAAACGGGATAAATGTACGAATAAATGGCATGAAACGTGCGATTACGATCGTTTTCCCACCATGTGTATTAAAGAATTTTTCAGCTGCTTCCATACGCTCTTTTTTAACAACTCTACCGAGGAGGCTCTTTGGCGGAATAGATGTCCCTACCTTATGTCCAATATGATAGTTCATCGTATCTCCCAAAATAGCTGCAGCTAAAAATACAGGGATTAAAATCCACATATCGAATGCGCCCATTGCCGCAGCTAATGTTCCACTTGCAAATAACAAGGAATCACCAGGTAAGAATGGGAAAATAACAACTCCTGTTTCTACAAAAACAATCGCAAATAAAATAAGATAGCTCCAATTGCCAAAATCACGAATAATTTCTTCTAAATGCACATCGATATGCACAATAAAACTTATTAACTCCTTAATGAGTTCTAACATGTTTTTGTATGCTCTCTTTCAATAGTATTTTTACCTAAAAGCTTTGACGTGGCTTCACCTCAAAGGGTTCCAGTTTTGTACGTCTTTTTACATTACTTCCTCACTATATGACAAGCTCTTGAAAAGTATGTAGAAGATTTCACAAGTTTGATTTTATCACTTACAGTCATCTACTCTCAACTGATTTTACTATTATACGAATAATGTACAAAAAAAGAGCTACCATTTTTCAATAGTAGCTTTTCTCGTTTAAACTTTTTCTTTTAATGAACGTCTTAATATTTTTCCTGTTGTGTTTTTTGGTAGTTCATCCAGTATTTCAATTACTTTCGGAACCTTATACTTCACCATATGTTTAGCACAATAGGATAGTAGATCATCTGTTGTAGTAGCAGCTACTTCTTTCAGCACAACATAGGCATGTACTGCTTCCCCTAAGTTAGGGTCTGGGAAGCCTACCACTGCTGCTTCTACAATATTATTATGGGCAAACAGCACTTCCTCCACTTCACGAGGATAAACATTAAAGCCCCCTACAATAATCATATCCTTTTTACGATCGACAATGTAAAAATACCCTTCTTCATCTACCTTTGCTAAATCTCCTGTATAGAGCCAGCCGTCACGAATCGCCATCGCCGTTTCTTCAGGCATTTTATAGTATCCCTTCATCACGTTTGGACCACGTACAATTAGCTCTCCAACTTCGCCCACAGGTACTTCCTGACCATTAACATCGACAACTCTATTCTCGACATTACTAATGGATGTTCCAATAGAACCAGCTTTACGATCACGATCTAATGGGTTAAAACATGTAACTGGTGAAGCTTCGGATAAGCCATAGCCCTCTGACACACGCACATTAAATTTCTGTTCGAAATTATGTAATAGCGCAACAGGCAAGGAGGCACCACCTGAAATAGCTAAGCGAATTGTTGAGAAATCCTCTGGATTGCCTTCAGGTAATTGGTACAAGAAATTATACATAGTAGGAACACCAGCAAATACCGTTGCTTTTTGCTCTCGTGCTAAAGCGAAAATTTCGCTAGGGCTAAAGCGTGGGGCAAGTAAAACTGTTGCTCCACTTAATAAAGGCGCATTCACCACTACCGTTAAGGCAAATACATGGAAAACAGGTAGTGTCGCAATAACACGGTCCTCTGCATTAATGCCTAAATAATGCGCAACATCACGTGCATTTGAGTACACATTGCCATGTGTCAGCATAGCTCCCTTTGGACTACCTGTAGTTCCTGAAGTATATAAAATAATAGCATTGTCATCCTCTGCAACTTCAACAGGTTGTAAAGATTGAGTGGTTTTGGCGATTACATGTGTAAATAAATGTGTTTTTTCTTGTGCTTGTGGTGATAAAGTTGCCACTTTTTCTGCTATATCTGGTGTGGTTTCACAAACTATAAATGTTTTTACCTGTGGAAATGCTTGTACACCTTTTTCAACCAATGGTAGCAACATATCTAGAGCAATGACTGCTTTTACATCTCCATTATGCAAAATGTAAGAAATTTCATCCGGTGTATAGATTGGATTAACAGGTATTGCTGTTGCCCCTAAGCGCATTGTTGCATAGAGAGCGATTAAGTAGTGTGGCGTGTTGCCGAGTAAAAACGCCACATGATCCCCTTTTTCAACGCCTAAATCTTGTAATCCCTTTGCAAAGCGGCCAACTGTATGCTCAAATTCCCCGTAAGTCGTATCTTTCCCCATAAAATGATACGCCACTTTTTCAGGTTGTTCTGCTGCCTGTTGACGAACACGTGAAACTAAATTCAATTACACCATCCCCTTATCGTATAAAATGAATCGTTATTCAGTAATATTATATAAGAAATATATCTAAAAAACAATGAAACTTTTTATCTCATGTCATAAATTACGTTAAATAATTCATTTTTTTCTCCTTTAAACCATTACCTCATGAGCGAATATGGGAGATATAGCGCCATCGAATTAAATAAAAATAAACCACTTGTATTAATACAAAAAAGCCAAAAGCAAAGAATACTTCTTTTACAATCGATATATTCGCAATGTCCCTTAAAATACCTTGAACCATTAGAAAAGCAAAGGCACTATGCATCATCGCAACACCCCAAGGTAAGAAGAATTGGGGAAACAAATGGCGATTAACTAGCTTTTTTAACTCCGTATCTGTTAAACCCATACGTTTTAATACATCAAATTTACGCTTTTCACGTTCGAGGGATGTATGCAATTTAAAATAGATAAAGCTTCCAGCCGCAAGTAAAAATACAGTGGCTACTAAAACACCCACTAATGTAAATAATGAGTAGGTAGCTAGTATATAAGAATAATTTAATCCTGCATTTTCAAAGTAAAAAGGGCTAAACTTATCCTTTTTAATAAAATATAAATTGGATTCTAGATAATCGATATCCTTACCGATTTCCTTCGTTTCCATCCATTGGGGAATAACAAATGTGAACAGATGATAGCTTGGTTGAATAATGTCTTGCTCGGAAATTGGATGAATAAGCTTTGCGAAATCTTCATCACTAATGACAATCGAATTGACACTGACAATAGAGCCTGGAAACACTATTTTTGGATAGACACTATCAATAGTGAGCGGTATATTATTTTCTTCTAAAACAGTATGCACAACTCGATCTTTTAATTTTTTTAGGGAATCCTCCGAATAAGGAATAAATACTGCCTCACCTGCTTCCAGATTCAGTAATGGATAACTGTAGGAAGAAAGCAGAACATTCATATCGGACTCTCGAAAAACCTCCACTTCATTTCGAGTGAAAGAGGAGGTTTGCTTCACAACAATAAAACGGGATAGCTGATAAGATAAACCTTTCTCCTCTAATTGCAACCTTAAAGAATTGATATGCTCCCGTTCATATGGATTATCGACATCCCCTTTATAAACCAGCCCTAGTGGATTTAATCGATCATATTGCGTTGTATAGGAGGACATCGTTGCTAAAACACCAACAGATAAAAATGCAAGCGTCGATACCATCGTCACAACGAAAAACATTTTCACGTTATCCATCATTATATGCGTTTGTTCTGCTAGCGATAGTAGACGGTAGCGTTGCCAATGATATTTGCGTTTCCCACGTGCTAAATCTAAAAAACAAGGCACAGAATCACTGAAAAAATAATAGGTGCCAAATGTTGCGGAAAATGGTATTAACAGCGTTAGCCCGATTAGTGATGTATGTCCGACAACAAACGCGAGAATATACGTCGTTACAATTAAAGCAATACCATAGAAAGCTCGTATTTTGGAATACGTTGTTAAGCTATTTAAATAATCACTGCCTTTTATAAGATCTCGTAATTTTCTCTCTCGTGTAAAATACACACTAATAAAGGAAATGACGAAAAATGCACTTGTGAAAACACCAATCGTTAATAAAAATGGCTCCCATGAAATATAGAGTGGTAAATCTTCTAAATGTAAAATTTCCCGAACAATCATAAAAAAGAATTTTGAAAAGGAGAAACCAAAGACAATCCCTACAATAATGGAGCCTGTTCCAATAATCATTGTCTCTAAAAAGACAAGTTTATTCATCTGACGTTTTTCCATTCCCAAGTGCAATAAAATAGCAAATTCATGTGATCTGGCCTCTAAAAAGGCACTCATGGAATAATATAAAAAGAATAATGTAAACAGGACGAGAACAATTTCAGCCCCCACCATCCCAATGAGAGACATCTCCCCTAATATCCCACGTTCAATATCAGGGTGAAACATCAGCATGGAATAGATAAAAAATACAGCCACAGAAAAAAAGCTTGCCATGAAGAAGGCGCCATATATCCGGCTGTTCCGCACGACATTACGGTAAGCGAATTGTCGAAAGGTCACCTACTTGCCCTCCTCCTAGTAAGCTTAAAACATTTAAAATACGTTGGAAAAACATCTGACGGCGGTCATCTCGATAAATTTCATTAAAAAATTCACCATCTTTAATGAATAACACTCGATCACAATAGCTTGCTGCAATTGGATCATGCGTGACCATCACGATTGTCGTTTGTTTATCCTGATTCACCTTTGTCAATAGTTCAAGCACATCACGTGAAGAATTTGAATCTAAATTACCTGTAGGTTCGTCCGCTAAAATGAGACTAGGATTATGAATAAGCGCACGACCAATTGCTGTTCTTTGTGCCTGTCCCCCAGATATTTCATTTGGACGTTTATGAAGGAAGGAAGTTAAATCTAGCTTTTCTACAATGCTTGCCAGACGCTCCTCCATTACCTCTAGCGGCTGTTGATCTAACGTTAAGGGCAACACAATATTTTCCTCGACGGTCAGCATATGCAAAAGATTGAAATCCTGAAACACAAAGCCAAGCTGTCTTCTTCTAAAATAGGCAAGCTCTGTTGCATTCAATTTATGTGGATTCATTCCATCTAAAATAATTTCCCCACTAGTTGGTTCATCGATGGTCGAAATAATATTCAGTAATGTCGTTTTACCGCTTCCTGAGGGGCCCATAACAGCTAAAAACTCGCCTTCTTCCACGTCAAAGCTCAATTGATTTAATGCACGATGTGTTACTTTACCTTCGTACACTTTAGTCACATCTTTAATTTGTAAAATAGGCATACTTCATTCACCTTATTTCTTCATTAATTCTAAGGATTGAGGTAAAAGCCACTGTAAAACGACCTCAAAACCAATATGAAAATGAGGCTCTGTTAAAGCCAGTATTGACTCTTCCTCTACTAAACTAAAGCAATGCTCCCCAATAATCACATCCCAAGCATCCATTTCTCCCTCTACAATTTCCCCACATACAGTATAATATCCACTATACATAATCTGTTGACCGTCTACAGGAAAAGCATTCAATAATGTTGGTTGCTGTAAGTTTAACCCAAGGCTCTTTGAAAAATGCAGTAGTTCTTCATCTAACTTTTCATGTGCCAGGATAAAATTTTGATAGGCTAATGGATCTCCCGCTTGCAGATGTGTCATATAAAGCGCATTTGTTTTCTCCTTATCAATCGTTAGTTTCCAATTTTCTATACGTACCTCTACCATCCTAATGCCCCCTAATTTGTAAATGTTACTGTCACAATCGTCCCTTTTCCTACCTCTGATGTAATAGCCAGCTCATGGCCTAGCTTTTCACAGATTTCTTTGGCTAAATAAAGGCCCATTCCAGTTGATTCCCCTGTTTTCCGCCCATTTTCACCAGTAAAAAAGGCTTTCGTAACACGTGAAAGATCGGAAGCTGGAATCCCAATACCCTCATCACAAATCGCAAGTTGTACATAGTCATCCTTTTCAATGGCAGAAATAACAATTTTTTTATTGGCTTCAAACGTGTATTTCACTGCATTGGTGATAAATTGTCCAAGAATGAAACGAAGCCATTTTGAATCACTGGCAACAATTAGATCGTCCTCAATATGAATTTCCGGAAAAACTCTTTTCGTAATAAATAAACGTTTATTTTCATTAACAGTTGCAGTTACAATACCTTTTAGTGCAACTCGCTCTACTTGCATATCATCCTCAAAATTTTCTAGGCGTGCATTAACAAGTACCATGTCCAATCCTCTTCGCAAGCGATCGATTTCCTCCTGAACATTCTTTTTATCAAGAGGTCGGTCATCTTGTAATAATAATTCAATCACTGAAATAGGTGTTTTCATTTGATGGACCCACTGGTTCATAAATTGATCATGCCTTTTTTGACTTGCATATAAAGCATGCAGCTCATGTTGATAAAGTCGATACAATTCATGCATATACTTCTCGGTTTGCATAGCTTCTGGCGTTTTTGCGTTTTTTTGTAGCACATCCTCCATTGCTGTTGGAAGCTGAGTTATCTTCAATAAGTAGCGTTGCCGCATTAAATAGCGAACAAGTAAAAAGGATGCTAATAGCACAAGGCTAATACAAAAGGAATAAATAGCCGTATCAATATTTCGAAAACCGTCTAGTCCATAGATAACCATGATGAAGCCAACTAATAAAAGCTGGAACACAATAAATGATGCATAATCACGTAAAAAAAGCTTCCAGCCCACTATAGCTCACCTGCACTTAAAATGAATCGATAGCCTGCACCACGTACCGTTTCGATTGTTGACGATATATGATAATCCGCTAACTTTTTTCGAACTCTGGTCATATTCACATTCAAAGTGTTTTCATCGACAAATGCTTGATCGTCCCAAAGTTCCTCTAACAACTGCTCACGTGAAACTACTTTTGGTGCATTGCCCATCAGTAGCTCTAAGATGATACATTCTTTTTTCTGAAGTGGAATTTCTAAATCATTTTTATGTAGCTCCATTCTTTCTAAATGAAGTACAAGCTGTCCTTGCTTGATTGTCCGTTCTTCTTGCCTTGCTGCATATTCACCATATGTACGGCGTAGATGACTACGGATTTTAGCCAACACAATTTCGTAGTTAAAAGGCTTGGTAATAAAATCGTCGCCCCCATTTTCAAGTGCAAAGATTTGGTCCATTTCTCCTGAGCGTGCAGAAATGAAAATTATCGGACATGTTGTATGCTGACGTAGCTGGCGACACCAATAATAGCCATCGTAAGCGGGTAAATTTATATCAAGCAGCACCATATGTGGATTAAATGCTGTAAATTCTTCTATAAGATGATCAAATTCTTGAATTGTTGCAACTTCGTATTGATATTTTCTAAGCGTTTCCGCTAGTAATGATGCAATCTTGACATCATCTTCAACTATGAATATTCGATGCTTTTCCATATCAACACTCCTTTCTTTCTATATTGTATCAAAAAAAGGTTCGACGACATAATTGTCAGCGAACCTTTAGGCTAAAACATTACATGAAACCGTATTTTCCTTAATAAATTAATTGTAAAAAGTCCTCAGTTGAAATGCCACCAAAATATGTAGGGATATCAATGTCTGCTAATGCCTTAGCAATAGCCGCTCTGTCATAGTTTGTCCCAACTAAGCGCTGTTCTATATCAGCCATATCACCGACGCCAAAGAAATCTCCAAAAATATGCGCTTCTTCCATCACACCATGATTTACTTCTAGGCGAATATCAATGCCTCCTGTTGGAAATCGATGTGTTTTTTGAATATTAAAGCGTGGTGATTTTCCAAAATTCCACTCCCATGTTTGATAGCGTTCCTCTGATAGCTTGTGGATATTTGCCCAATCATCTTCAGTTAGCTCATAATAACGAATATTTTCTTCCCCGCCAAAAATGGATTTCAAAATTTCAAGACGGAATTCCTCAACTGTCATTTGCTCTTTTAAAAACTCTGAAATGTTTGCTACTCGTGAGCGAATCGATTTAATACCTTTTGATTCGATTTTATCCTTTTTGACCTTTAAGGCAGAGACAACCGCATCAATTTCTGTATCAAACATCAATGTACCATGGCTGAACATACGTCCTTTTGTAGAGAACTGAGCATTTCCTGAAACTTTACGTCCCTCTGCTAGTATATCATTGCGTCCTGAGAGCTCTGCATTCACACCCATTTTTGCTAGAGCGTCAACGACTGGTTGCGTGAATTTTTTATAATTCATAAAGCTATCGCCATCATCATTTGTAATAAAGCTGAAGTTAAGATTGCCTAAATCATGATAAACAGCACCACCACCTGAAAGACGGCGCACAACAATAATGCCATTGTCCTCTACATAGTCTGTATTGATTTCTTCAATCGTATTTTGGTTTTTACCGATGATAATAGACGGTTGATTAATGTAGAAAAGGAGCACTGGCTCTTTCTCAACGTCCATTGTTTTTAACAAATACTCCTCAATAGCAAGATTAATGCGTGGATCATGGATCCCTTTATTATCAACGAAAATCATAGTTCACGTTTCCTCCTTCACAAAATATCCATATTTATTTTACCGTAAATTAGGCATTTTGTGTTGACGAAAAGCATCTGTTATAATACACTAGAAAATATCAAAACAGTAATAGTACAGATGAACTTAAAGGAGGAGTCCACAATGTTAGAAAACGTAGTTGAATTTTTCAAGAATTTACCTGCTAAGCAATGTACTGAGTGCGGTGAAAAAATGGAAGAACAAAGCGAATGCTACAGCAACACTTGTGAAAAATGTAACCACCTATAAGCATTTGCCTATTCTGATATAGTCATATACGTGCCCCACACGTAGCAATCATGACACCTTTCATCATATTTTGATGAACCCTTAATTAAATCTCTTACACTTACAAAAAACAACAGCTGATACGCTCATATCAGCTGTTGTTTTTATGTTTTTGAAAAAGACAATCACTAGCAGAGAAAGACCTTTTGGCAAGGAAAGGGGGATTTCCGTTCTGCCAGCGTCCAGAGGGAGCAGCTCGCCTACTTAAAAACAAATGGCCGCAATGGAATCATACTCTTTTTCATAAAATTTCTATAGATTGCTTTGTTTTTATTTATGTCATTTGAGGCTGAAGAATTATTACATAACCCCAATGAACAACAAAGCACTCACCGTACATTCGGTGAGTGCTTCATGATTAGTTCTCTTCAGCTACTTTAGAGTAACGTTTATTGTGCAGTAGCATGAAGTAGCCAAATGTGATTGCTAAGAATGCTACTAAGAAACCAGCTAGAACACCATAGTTTTGCATTAAGAATGTCGTATCACCAGTAGAAATACTTGATTTAAATGCTTGAACTGTATATGTCATCGGTAATAGCTTGTTAAATACTTGTAATGGTGAAGGTATTAATTCTAATGGGAATGTACCTGCACTTGTTGTTAATTGTAAAATTAGTACAACTATTGCCATGAAACGACCAGGGTCACCAAAGATCGAAACAAGCATTTGAATTAAGGCTAAAAATACATAGCTTGTTAATAAGGCTGTTAAAATAAAGTAGCTCATGTTATTCACTTCGAGTCCTAGACCCCATTTGACAATAACTACTGTTAGTAATGTTTGCACTAAACCTACGACTGCTAGTACAGTCACTTTACTTGTAAACCAAGATGCCCCGTTTTTAGGACGAATAGCAGGTTCAACAAGTGGGAACACAATTGAAATTAATAATGCTCCTACGAATAAACCTAGAGAAATAAAGTATGGTGCAAAACCTGTACCATAGTTAGGAACATGGTTTACAGACTCTTTTTCAACTTCAACTGGACTACCTACCATATCGTAAGTGTCTTGATTTGCTTTGACTTCATTTGCTTTTTCACTTGCCTCACCTAATTTGCCTGATAATGTAGACGTACCGTCAGCAAGTTCTGTAGAACCATCTGCAAGTGTTGCTGAACCTTGTGCTAGCTCACCAGATTTTGAAGCAAGGGTAGATGTCCCTTGATTTAATGTCGTTGTACCATTCGCTAATTCATTTAAACCAGATGCCAATGTTTTAGAGCCTGTTACAGCTGTATTCACACCTGCATTTAGTTCCCCTAATTTTGCAGCTAATGTAGCATTACCTGCTTGTAGACCTTTTGCACCTTCCAATAAAGCATTACTTTTAGCTGTTAATGCATTCGCACCAGCTAGCACTTCTGCTTGACCTGCTGCAATTTGAGTTGCACCAGAGCTTACTTGATTGGCACCAGCTTGTAATTTTTCTGTACCAGCTGATAAAGATGTTAAACCGTTATGCACACTAGCACTACCTGCCTGTAGTTCCGCTAATGTTTGTGTCAACGCTGCTGCTTGTTCTTCAGGCATTGAAGCCATCATCGTTTGTAATTGATTTGATAGGGCTGTAATACCTGCCTCTACTTTTGCAGATCCCGCTGTTAATTGGGTTGCTGCACCATTCAATGCACCGGCGTTCTCAGCAATAGATGCTGCACCTGTACTAATTTGCTGTTGTTTGTCGTTTAAAGTGGTTAAACCAGCTCCAACTTTTGCAACACCCTGTGTATATTGTGATAACCCCTGTTCAAGGCTCGTTGCTCCATTTGCAGCTTGCTGTGCACCCTGTTGTAATTGAACTGTACCATCTTGTAGTTTGACTAAACCACTAGATAAGTCATTCGCGCCTTTTGCCGCATCTCCCGCACCTTTTGTTAATTTATCAGTACCATTTGATAGTTCAACTGTGCTCGATGCTAGTTGCTCCAGATATCCTTTTAAATCTTTTGCACCATTCGCTACTTTTTGTGCACCCTCATCTAGCTTATTTGAGCCATCTGCTGCTTCTGTAAAGCCATCTCCAAGTGTTGCAATGGAATCAAATAATTTTTCTGCATACGTCGCTGATACTTGAGAATTTACTTCAGCGCGTACACGATCCATTGCTGTCTCACCAATCTGAGCACCAAGGAAGTTCAATCCCTCGTTTGGAATGTAGTTCATTACTAATTTTGATGGTTTGTCATCTAATAGTGTTGTTGCATGTTCAGAGAAATTTGTTGGAATTTCCAAAATCATATAATAATCACGACTATTTAAGCCTTTTTCAGCTTCATCTTTTGAAACTTCTATAAAGTTAAATTGCTCGCTATCTATCAATTTATCGACCAAGGTATCCCCTAAGTCTAATTTAACGCCATCCATCTCAGCACCAGTATCCTCATTAACAACTGCTACTGGAAGATTAGGAAGCCCCGCATACGGATCCCAAAACGCCCATAAAAACATACCCGCATACATTACTGGAATAAATAATACAGCAATGATTGAAACAAGCATTTTTCTTGTTTTAAAGATCTTTAGCCACTCAGCTTTAATCATATAATATCCTCACTCCTAAACTATTTGACCGAAAACGTCATTTGGTCATTTTCATTCAAAAAAAATAATCAACCTCGACAATATTGCAAAAAGAGTACTTGATTCGATACTTATACTGCTGTATTTTTTCGAATCAAGTTAGAATCAAACCTCGAAAGATAGTTTCCTTAAAAAGATTAAGAATCTTTTCTTCAGGGATTACATCACCATGTAACTCATGCCAATCGACAACAAAAGCAAGATATGCCTTCAGCAATAAGTAACTAACTAGCTCCGCATCACACTCTCTAATTTCACCTTTATTAATACGTCGTTGTATTAACTCTGCGACATACGATAAGATTTCAGTCTCGATACGTAGTAGCACCTGTTTAACTGCTGGTGTTCGTAATTCTTTTTCTTCCTCGATTAGCTTTGCAAATAAAAGATGTTTTTCTCGGAACTGTAGCATTTTCATTAAAGCATTATGCGCATTATCCATAAAGCTTGCTGATGCATCCAACACTGCATCTGCTTCCGCTTTCATCTCTCGTACAAGTGACATTGCGATCTCTTGAAATAAAATTTCTTTATTTGCAAAGAATGTATAAATCGTACCTTTACCTACATTGGCAATTTTCGCCACTTGCTCCATTGTTGTTGCCTTGTAGCCAAACAATGTAAAAGATTTTGCAGCTGCTTCAAGAATTTCCTGCCTACGATCCATTAGTAACATCCTTTCTAGTTAGGTTATGTACATCTCTCGTACACTTTAATAAAAATGACCAGAAAACCATTTCGGTCATCTGGTCATTATCATATTCCTATTTCAAAAAAATTGCAAGCCTTTAATGATGATTTTTTTCATCTTTTTTCTCTTCCTCATGATCCATATCATTTGAAGTGTCATTTTTATGGTCCATCATGTTATTATCCATGCTGTTATTGGCTTTTTCATCCTCTGGGGCAACCTTTGTCATATCAGGGCTTCCAGCAATAATTTGTTGCTTTGGCATATTATGAACACCGTTAGCTGTTGTATGTGCATACATATAATACACACCATCATGATCAAAAGTAGTCGTTGCTTTATATACACCGTCTTGCTCTAATTTCCCATCAATCATTTGTCCTTCATCGCGTTTTCCTGATTCCCAAACTTCGAATTCTACTACAGCATCATCGACATTTTTTCCACCTTGTTCAACATGTGCTGCCAGCTCAATCGTTTCATTGAGTGCTACTTCTTTTGGTGTTAAAATTTCCACTTCTGGGATCTGTGGTACTTCTGGTTCTGGCAATGCCTCTTTTTTTTCTCCACATCCTACTAATAATGTAGGGACTGCAATTAGCGCAAATAACCACTTTTTCATCTTTTAATCCTCCATTAATGGCAACCGTATCTTCACGGATGTGCCTTTTTCAAAAACACTTTCAATTTCTAACGTTCCCTGTAACTGTTTTAATAACTGTTCAACAATCGATAAACCGAGTCCACTACCACCGTCTGCACGACTTCGAGCTTTGTTAACACGATAAAATCGTTCAGTGACATGGGTTAAATCCTCGGCAGGAATACCAATTCCATAATCCCTAATGGTAATTTGTGCACTACCAGCCTTTTCAGCAGCAACAATTTCCACCTTAGAATTTTCATGCGAGTAATTAATCGCATTTTCAATAATGTTAATAAAAATTTGTTTTAGTTTTACTTCATCCGCTTCAATAATTAGGGCATCATCTACATCTAAATATAAAGTTATGTTCTTTTTATTTGCTTGATGCGTTAAGATTTTTTGAACCTCTCGTAATGTTTCACCTAACGGAATTGGATATAAATCAATTTCGGTTTGTTCATTTTCTGTTCTTGCCAGCTGAAGTAATTCGTTTGTTAAGCGTTCCATGCGATTGGCCTCACGTACGATTAGCTGAATAGTTTCTTCTTTTTGGCCTTCTGTGATGATGCCATTTTGCATGGCTTCGCTATAGCCCTTTACATAGCTAATCGGTGTTCGTAATTCATGCGAGACTGTTGCCAAGAATGTTTTTTGGGCTTCATCCTCTTGCTGAATGGCCTCTGCCATTTTATTAAAGGTACTAGATAATTTACCGATTTCATCCCGTGAATTGACAGGTACACGAGTCTCATAATTCCCATAGGACATCTGCTCCACTGCAAGCTGTAAATCGTTTAATGGTCGCATAATATGTCGAATCCCTTTATAAATTAAATAGCTAACAACTACTAAAAATATGAAGGCACTAATAAACAATAAAATAACGCCACTATTTGCCAATTCACTAATTTTGGCCAGTGGGAAATAAATATAAATAATACCTTCTAATCGATTTTGATCAACAAGTGGTACAACCACCGAAATAAGTTGTCGATCAAAACGAGGCTCGTACCCAATTTTTTGCACATACTTTCCTGCCAATAATTTTTGTCTTTCCTCAGGACCAATCAATGTCTCATAATCGATATCAAATGGAACACAGGCACTTAATTCACGAGGATTCCTTACCGCAAATATATTCAAGTTGGAATAATCATTAAATTCTTCAATATCTGCAATAAATTCATCCGTTACCTTGCCATTGTCATACATTGTCTGTAGCTTCAATCCAACTTCGACCATTGTATCTTCTGTATCTTGTACATATAAACGTTGATATAAAAAATTTGTGAGAACATACATAAAGACGACGGTAATAATTAAAAAGGCGAAAATTAACAACCAAATGCGCGTGGCAATTTTTTTCATTCGCCAGGATCAAAGCGGTAGCCCACACCCCAAACGGTTTGGATATGTGAAGCCGCATCCTTTCCAAGCTTTATTCGTAAAGTTTTAATATGTGTATCTACCGTGCGTGTTCCACCTACATAATCAATATCCCAAATGCGTTCTAATAATTGCTCTCTCGAATAGGCATTTCCTGGATTTTTCATAAATAAGTGTAAGAGTTCAAATTCCTTTAAAGTAAGTGGAATACTCTTTCCATCAACAGATACTTTTCGTGCTATTTCATCTATTTTAATAGAGCCAAAAATTACATACTTTTGCTGTAGTTCTGTAATATTTGCACCACTTCGTCTTAATACAGCATAAATTCTGGCTACGAGTTCATCATGTGTAAATGGCTTAACAATATAATCATCTCCGCCAAGTGTAAGACCTTTCACTTTATCCTCATTCGCATCACGTGCAGTTAAAAAAATAATCGGCACATTGGACATAGCCCGAATACTTTGACAAACAACAAAACCATCCTCATGTGGCATCATAACATCAAGTAAGACTAAATCTATATTTTCACGCACTATTACATCGTAAGCCTCAGTTCCACTAGCGGCAGTATATGTCTCTATATCAGAGTTATTGAGCATCATTTCAATTAAATTACGCATATCCTGCTCATCATCAACTATTAATACAGTTGTCATCATTGTTCCTCCCTTACTAACAGCTGAAAAGCACCTTTCCCTACATCAACTGTTTTTTCCTTCTGGCCATCTTTTATAAAATACAATGTATGATCATCATAGCCAGCGACAACAATATAATCTTTAAATTGATCCACTACAAATGGATTTGCCCCAACCTCTTGTTGCCATTTGATATGGCCATCAAAGTCAGCCACATATAACTCGTTGTGACCATGACTTACAACAAGAACAGCATCTTTGGTCTTTTTTAATCCTACTGGCATCAAAGGCATGTCAATCTCTCCATGCAGTTGACCTGTAGTCAAATCATATTTTTTAACAGAACTATTTGGCTTACTTCCTTCCCCATGACCGCCTACCCATAGCTCATGTGTTTCTTCTAGAACAGCTATTCCATGTGCAGATTTTTGAATCGGCCACTCTTGCTCAATTTTTAAATCCTTCATATTTAACACAGATAACTTTGTATCTTTAAAATTAATAACATATAGTTTATCCCTATACGATGTCATTGACATGGGATAATTGCCAAGTTGTTGTGAAGCTAGCTGATTGCCTTCTTGATCAAAGCTTGTCACTGTATTGGTTTTACTATTCGTGATAAAAAATTGCTTGATGTTGTCATCGTAGTATACATTGGTCGTACCAATCTCTACTTTTTTTGAATAGAGCTTTTCTCCAGTGGATATTGTATAGACGTCGATGTTATTTAATTGGTGTCCATATAATAAAACTTGGTCATTTCCTAATAGGATGGCCCCTGAATAAGCCTTATCAAATAACCATGTCGCAAGTATATTCCCATCCTCATCAATAAAATCTAATGATGGCTCTTGTATATTTAATGAAGCTATAAAACTTCGTTCCTTTTCAATGGGTTCATATGACTTTTCAGCGCAACCCGCTAACCATATAATTTGTAGTAACGAAAAAATGAAGAATGCCCATTTTTTCAACTTTATCACCTCTGCCCCTTTACTATACTTCACAATTGTGAAATTCGGGTGAAACTTGGAAGGTAAATTTATGACAAACCATGAAAATACATTTCACATATCAGGCGCGCAATTCTTCTAACAGTTCAATCATCCAACCAATATTTCCGTCCTTACATATATTACAAAGATAATGGTAAGGAGGA
Source organism: Lysinibacillus sp. 1 U-2021 (assembly GCF_029916965.1). Taxonomy (NCBI): domain Bacteria; kingdom Bacillati; phylum Bacillota; class Bacilli; order Caryophanales; family Bacillaceae; genus Lysinibacillus; species Lysinibacillus sp. 1 U-2021. Next base: position 685,174 of record NZ_CP123966.1, on the reverse strand, counting down.
ATAGAGTATGATATCCATTAGCTTATGTATGATTGTAAAAAATGAAGAAGATGTTATTGGTCGATGTCTTGACTCTGTCAAAGATATAGTAGACGAAATTAATATTGTTGATACGGGATCAACAGATAGTACAAAGCAAGTGGTTGCACAATATACAGACCGAATTTTTGATTTTAAATGGATACATCACTTTGCAGCAGCACGAAACTTTTCCTTTCAACAAGCAACAAAAGAATACATCCTCTGGCTTGATGCTGACGATGTTTTTTTAGACGAAGACCGCCAAAAATTAAAGGCACTCAAAGCATCTCTTACTTCCGATATTGATGCTGTTTCTATGAATTATCATTTAAGTTTCGATCATGAGGGAAATGCAGATACCTTAATAAGAAGATATCGCCTTGTCAAGAGGGAAAAGCAATTTCAATGGATTGGTGCAGTTCATGAATATTTAGAAGTTTGTGGTATGTTGTTTGATAGTGATGTTGCTGTCAGCCATTTACCGTTAACCCATGATCACTCCCGCAATATTACGATTTATAGACAACTGATTGAAACGGGAGAAACACTATCACCACGTGATACATTTTATTTTGCTAATGAATTAGTAGATCATGGCCTGTTTGAGGAAGCTATTTATTATTATGAATTATTTTTAACGTCCAAATTAGGGTGGATTGAAGATAACATACGTGCCTGCTTAAAATTAGCTGATTGCTATTCCCATTTAAACGATAAAGAAAACAATTTCAGCGCTATACTACGAAGCTTTGAATACGATATCCCCCGACCAGAAGCCTGCTGTCGCCTAGGTTATCACTTTATGGAACAATCTAGAAATTACGAAGCTATATTTTGGTATGAGCAAGCTCTAGTGATTAAACAGAAGCCAAATGCGCCCTTTCAAAACAAAAGCTTTTCTACATGGCTACCCCACTTACAGCTCTGTGTTCTTTACGATCGCTTACAACAATATGAACTAGCCAATGCCCATAATGAATTAGCGGGCTCGTTTATTCCGAATGACCCAAAAATTCTACACAATAAAGAGTATTTCAAGCGTATTTTAACAATCAATCAAAATGACTCTTAAAAAATATCAATCACCATCTAAAAAGTTTCGTCTTCTATTCACAGGATAAACATCCAATTATCTTAAATACAATTGCAACGAATCTATAAATAACTCTCTATTTACAAGTAATTAATAGTTATGTGTCTACCTCTCCTCTCCTTCCTCAGAATACGATATTTGAGAGAGGAGGTGAGATTATGCATTTTGGAAATTTTATAGATAGAGTTTGCAGTAAGTGTCATTCATTTCCCTGTTGTTGTAAAACTGGTCCTATTCCAAGTTGTCCAATTTGGCCAGTGAAACCTACAGGACCGACCGGGGGGATAACTGGACCTACAGGTAGTACAGGTGTGACTGGCGTTACCGGGGCTACTGGCGGTACTGGGGCTACCGGCGCTACTGGCGTTACTGGGGTAACTGGCGCTACCGGCGCTACTGGCGGTACTGGGGCTACAGGGGTAACCGGCGCTACTGGCGTTACTGGGGCTACCGGCGTTACTGGGGCTACTGGGGCTACCGGCGCTACTGGCGTTACTGGGGTAACTGGCGCTACCGGCGCTACTGGCGTTACTGGGGTAACTGGCGCTACCGGCGCTACTGGCGGTACTGGGGCTACTGGTGAGACCGGCGTTACTGGCGTTACTGGGGTAACTGGGGCTACCGGCGTTACTGGGGTAACCGGCGTTACTGGCGCTACTGGCGCTACTGGCGCTACTGGAGTAACCGGGGCTACTGGCGCTACTGGCTTGACTGGCGGTACTGGGGTAACTGGCGCTACCGGCGCTACTGGCGTTACTGGGGCTACTGGTGAGACCGGCGTTACTGGCGTTACTGGGGTAACTGGGGCTACCGGCGTTACTGGTGTAACCGGCGTTACTGGCGTTACTGGCGCTACTGGCGCAATCGGACCTACTGGGGTAACTGGCGCTACCGGCGTTACTGGGGCAATCGGACCTACTGGCGTTACCGGTGCAATCGGACCTACCGGCGCTACTGGGGCTACCGGGGTTGCTGGGGCTACTGGCGTTACTGGAGTAACCGGTGCAATCGGACCTACTGGCGCTACAGGTGTTACTGGCGCAATCGGACCTACTGGCGCTACAGGTGTTACTGGCGCAATCGGACCTACTGGCGCTACCGGCGTTGCTGGCGCAATCGGACCTACTGGCGCTACCGGCGTTGCTGGGGCTACGGGTGAGACCGGCGTTGCTGGGGCTACGGGTGAGACCGGCGCTACTGGCGTGACTGGTTCTACGGGTGTAACCGGGGCTACTGGGGTAACTGGCGCTACCGGCGTTACTGGTGTAACCGGCGCTATTGGCGTTACCGGCGTTGCTGGCGCAATCGGACCTACTGGGGTAACTGGCGCTACTGGCGCTACCGGCGCGACTGGGGTAACTGGCGCTACCGGTGTTGCTGGTTCTACGGGCGTTACTGGGGCTACTGGGGTAACTGGGGCTACCGGCGCTACTGGGGCAATCGGACCTACTGGCGCTACCGGCGTTGCTGGGGCTACGGGTGAGACCGGCGCTACTGGGGTAACTGGGGCTACCGGCGTTACTGGAGTAACCGGGGCTACTGGCGTTACCGGTGCAATCGGACCTACTGGGGTAACTGGCGCTACCGGCGTTACTGGAGTAACCGGGGCTACTGGCATTACCGGTGCAATCGGACCTACTGGCGCTACTGGGGTAACTGGCGCTACCGGGGTAACTGGGGCTATCGGCGTTACTGGCGCTACCGGTGCTACTGGGGCTGCGTTTACTGAAGGATTCTCTGCCTTTAAAAACACGTTGGCTGTTAGTGGATCTACTTCAATCACTAACTGGAGTGTTGCTTCACCATACTTTACAACACCTGCTTTCAATCCAACAACTGGGATATTCACTGTACCAACTACAGGTAGGTATTCCTTTGAAGCAACCATTAACTACTCCACTGCTGCGGCTATTACCGTTACTTTAGGAGCAGGAATAAACCCTTCATTTGCAATTAGACAAAATGCTACTACAAATTTAATTAGTGGCTTGTTCCCTGTACTAAACGTCAATGTGGCGCTTGTATTAACTTTACGCGCAGTTCTTGGAAATGGCACTATCACTTTAGCAGGAGAAGTGAATTTAAATGCTGGAGATACGATTGATTTGTTCTATGAAGCAAATGGATTGACTATCTCTCTTACACTAGGCGGCGCTAACTCTGGTGGTATTGTTTGGTCATGTCATCGAATTTCTTAGCGTTAGGACATTAATCAGCAATACAGCTCTTAGTAGAAATAGCAAACCACTATTTTGTGGTTTGCTATTTCTTTTTCATGTAACAATATAAAAAAATAGTACAAACATTGATAATAAATGTTTGTACTATCTGATTTGCATTACTTGAACATTTCCATTAATACTTCATTCGCAACCTGTTTACCTTGTTGTACACATTCTGGAATTGATATTCCTTCAAACGAGCTTCCTGCAAGCTTTACAGTTGGAAAATGTTCTTGTAATTCTTGCTTGATACGAAGGACTTTCGCCTCGTGCCCAACTGTATATTGTGGCATCGCATTTTTCCAACGTGTTACAACAGTTGTGATCGGTGCTCCATCGATACCAATCGTTTTCTTTAAATCCTGTAGCACGGTTTTTTCGATCTCCGTATCCGATAACGCCACAATTGCTTCGTCACCCACTCGACCAATATAACTACGTAATAATACATAATCCTCTGGTGAAGTACCTGGCCATTTTCGATTCATCCAAGTGCAGGAAGTAATTGAAAAATCACTATTTCGAGAGACATAAAAAGAAAGTGCATCTAAATCACCGAGTTGTTCCTTTTTAAAGGCCATTGTAACGGTTGCAATAGTTGCAGCCTTCATAGTGCCCAATTCATGTAATAGACTTAACTTACTAAACATTTTTTCAGCCATATTAAAGGGGGTAGCAATAATAACAGCATCTGCTTTAATATGCGAAAAATTATTGAGCATCACCTGAACTGAACCATCCTTACCATGCTCAATTTCCTCTACTTTGACACCCTTCATCACTGTCCCCGGAAGTAGGGATTCTTCAATACTTTCGATAAGTGTTTCAAGGCCATTGCTAAAGGTTTGAAAGATACCTTTATTTTCAGCTATGTGATGATTGCTTAAGAAATTCGTGCCTGACTTCTTCATACCAATCAGCAAACTACGATATTGTTGTTCTAAACTATAAAGCTGCGGGAAGGTTGAACTCATACTTAATTGCTCAATATCCCCTGCAAATGTACCCGCTAGTAGGGGCTCTACTAGATTTTCCACAATCTCTGCACCAAATCTTCTTCTAAAAAAAGCGCCTAATGGTTGATCGTCATCCTGTGTAGAACGAGGAATGAAAAAGTCCCCCGCCGCACGAACTTTACCACTAAGTGAGAACAGGCCAGAAGTTATGAATGAAGAGATATGTGGTGTCTCTCCAGATAGGAGATGACTAGGTATTGGATATAACTGACTACCAACAGCAACATAGTTTGGACCCGCATTACTTGTTAATAGTTTCTGTTCGATCCCGAGATCCTTCGCTAAAGCATTGACATAGTTTTCACGATCAAAAAAAGATTCTGGCCCACGCTCAATAATGAATCCATCTTTTCTTAGAGTTTGAATTTTTCCGCCAAGACGTAATGACGACTCGACAAGTACGATATCTAATGGCAATTCTTTTGCGCTTGCTTCTTTTTGCATATAGAACGCAGCTGTAAGGCCTGTAATGCCACCGCCTATGACAACTACCTTTCGTCTTTTCTGAGTCACCAACATCATCACTTTCTTTTCGCTTAGCTTAATTTTTTATGAATCGCCTCTACCATCGCATCAATAAATAAAGGATGTGTATTTGGCATCGCTGGACGATAGTATTTTGCACCAAGTTCATCACAAACAACTTTACATTCGTAATCGTTGTCATACAACACTTCTAAATGCTCTGTTACGAAACCTACTGGTGTATAAACAAATGAACGGAAGCCTTTTTCTTCGAATAGCTCACGTGTTAAGTCTTGAACATCTGGACCAATCCAAGGCTCTGGGGTTTGGCCTGCTGATTGCCAGCCAACCTCTACATTTTTTAAACCAGTCGCAGCTTGAATAAGACGAGCTGTTTCAATTAGTTGATCTTCATATGGATCACCTAAGTTTTTAATTTTTTCAGGCAATGAATGTGCTGATACAACTAGACAAGCTGTCTCACGTTCTTCTTCTGACATTGCATTGAATGTCTCATTCACTTGTTGTTTCCAGTATTCTATGAATTTTGGCTCGTCATACCAAGATTCCACAGAAGTTATCTTTAAGCGACCTCCTGCAGCCTCTTCAGCACGACCATTATAAGACTTAATTGAGAAAGTAGAGAAATGAGGAGCTAAAACAATAGAAACCGCTTCTTTTATGCCCTCCTCCACCATTTGCTCTACTGCATCTTCTATAAATGGATGAATATGTTTTAAACCAATAAACAATTTATATTCTACAGCATCCTGTACTTCGTTCAAACGTGTACATAATGCTTCAGCTTGTGCTTGTGTTGCCGCAGCTAATGGGGATAAACCACCGATTGCTTCATAGCGGCTACGTAAATCTTCTAAATGCTCTGCAGAAGGTTTACGTCCATGACGAATATGCGTATAGTAAGGTTCAATATCTTCTTCTTTATAAGGTGTGCCGTATGCCATTACTAATAAGCCTTTAACTTCTTTCATTACCCTTTTCACCTCTAAAATTGTTTTATGTTTTCATACATTATGTGATAAAAAGAAGCTGCCCAATCTGGCTTGTTGGACAGCCCCTTTTCTACATTGAAATAAAAATTTCCTATATAGAAAAGGTCATATGATTCACGCCTGATTGTCTTCTATTAAGAACGAGCTTGAATTTGTTGAGCACTATATTCATGAATAAGCGTTGTAAGACGTTTTAAGACATCTGGGTCAACCTCTGGGAAAACACCATGACCAAGATTAAAGATATGACCTGGCATTTCTAGACCTTGATCAATAATATCTTTCGTTCGTTTCTCAATCACTGACCAATCTGCAAGTAATAGAGATGGATCTAAGTTTCCTTGTACAGGCTTGGTAATACCATTGGCACGTGCGTCTTTAATCGGTAAACGCCAATCTAAGCCCACAACATCTATCGGTAAATCATTCCATTCCCTTGCTAAATGGCTAGCACCCACTCCAAATTGAATTAATGGTACATTTTCTTTTTGCAACTCTGCAAAAATACGAGTCATAATCGGTTTAATAAATACACGGTAATCCTCTACATTTAGGGCTCCAACCCATGAATCGAATACTTGGATAGCTTTTGCACCAGCTTTAATTTGAGCCGTTACATCTGCAATAATCATGTCAGCAAGTTTATCCATTAAAGCAAACCAAGCTTGAGGTTCTGATACCATAAATGATTTTGTTTTATTATAGTTTCTTGAAGGTCCACCTTCAATCATGTAGCTTGCAAGTGTGAATGGGGCTCCAGCAAAACCGATTAGAGGTACATTTAATTGCTCTTCTGCAAGTAATTTGATTGTCTCTAATACAAATGGTGTATGCTCTTTAGCATTGAATTCACCTAGTTTTTCTACATCCGCTACTGAACGAATAGGATTTGAAATAACAGGACCAACACCTGCCTTGATTTTCACATCTATCCCAATTCCAGGGAGAGGTGTGACAATATCTTTATATAAAATAGCAGCATCTACATTGTAATTTTCTACAGGTAGACGAGTGACATACGCACATAGCTCAGGTTGATGTGTAATTTCCTCTAAGGAATACTTTTCTTTAATGGCACGGTATTCTGGCTGAGAACGTCCTGCCTGACGCATATACCAAACTGGTGTATGAGCGGTCCTTTCTCCACGTGCAGCACGTAGAAGTGTATCATTAAAAGTTGTCATGAATAGTTCCTTCCCCTCAATAAATTCTTACTATAAAAAATCGCATGTTTATTCCTTTATTATTGATATCCGTTTCCAATAGTAAACGCTTCCTCTGTTATTGTATAGTTTTCCTAGTGAAATGTCATAAAATTGTTCTTTCTAGGCATATTCTTTTTGAACGGAGCGTTAGACTTACGCCAGAAAGGGTATAATCACGCTATATTAGTAAGATTCATAAGGAGGATAAATTCATGTATATTTATTTAACTTCTGGTACTGGCGATTTTTTGGAACAGGTAAAAAATAAGTATCCTAATGAACATATGATTTTAATTCATGGCGAAGGTAACTCTGTACTGATACATGAAACAGAAGGAAAAACAGTATTTGCGACACCCCGTAAATTTGAAGTGCTAGATTCAGTAAATGATTTAGAGGAACATGGTTTCTTTGTTTTCAATAATATTCCTGTAACAGATGAAGGAAGACCAGTTTTCGAGCATCGCTTTTTAGAACGTTCACGCGCTATTGAAAACGAGCCTGGCTTTGTTGCCTTCCGTTTATTAAGGCCTATCAAGAGTGATACTTACATTGTCATGACTCAATGGCATGGACCCCATTCATTTGAGGCATGGAAGAGTTCTAAAGCCTATGAAACTGCCCATGCTAGAAGAGATGATTCAACTGGGATACGCCAGCAAAATATCTTCTCATCAGCTTCTTATGTAACTACCTATAGTGCTATACCGAAAGAAGAAGATTCATAATAAATTTAAATAATTAAAAGCTCATTTATCCAACAATATCATTGGTAAATGAGCTTTTTAGTATTTTATTCTACTTTGAAACCTTCGACGTTAATTCACTAATCATCATAACAATGATGAAGGCAATATAAAACATTGGTTGTGTCATAGCACATAAGCCCACAACAATAGCTTGTGTAATCATGGCTAAACGCACAATTTGCTTCACAGCTAGTTGACGAGCATGATCTGGTAACGGATAGAGCATGTCCATTCGAAATTCGCCACTGGCTAACAGAGCTTGTTTTAACTGAATAGTTGTCGCAAAGCTGAGTGCACCCGCTACAATCCATGTAACGACAGGAATATCTACAAATGCCGCAATGATTGCTGATATAGCAGTAAGGCGTACCCATAAATAGAAATGGTCATCTGTCCGAATAAAGGTACGAAATACCAGGTACTTTTGAGCATTTCCCTGACCGTATGGTACAAATTTATAGAGCCAGTCCATCCAGCTTCGACGTCGAATGCTACCGTGTAAATGAGGTACGTCTGTAAAATAATTTGCAAAACGATAGAAGCTCATCATACGATTCTGTTCAAGCTTGACAAAATGCTCATACGGCACTGGTTCGCCAACTGATTTTTTACTAAAGACCATCAAATAAACAACACTAATAACTGTCGCGATTACTGCTAATAACAACTGCGCATGAAGCCCCATATAAACAGCAGCCGCAAAAATGACAGCTCGGATAAACCTATCTACCCAAACCATCTGCCCTCGTTCACTATAACGATAGCTGAATTCTCCTCGAACACTTAGATATTTCAACACAATAGTAAGTAAAAATATTGTCCATATTTCGACCGTTGTTAATTCAGTCACGGCTTTTAATAAAGGGATACTAACAATATAGACAATCGCTACAATCCACACTTGAGACCAAAACGTCCAAGCCAACGCCTTGCTGAAGTACAAGGACATCTTTGATTCTAAAGGTAATAAGTATACTTGATCTGGCTCTCTCAACAATGTAGTCGGACGGCTAAAGGCCAATAAAATCCCTATGATAACAGCTATCAGGACTTCTGCTGGAAAGTCTGTTTGAACAACTTTCAGCCATTCGCTATATTGATAGCCCCCTGCTCCTATTAGAAATACAAGTACGATGGCTATATGCCCTGTAAAAATAAATTGCATATATTTTTGTACTTCTCCTATATAATGCATGAAGCGAGAGGACCATACATCACGCAAGTTCTTCATGGTCCCGCTCCTTTGTCATAGCAATATAGAGGTCATCTAATGTCGCATTCGGCATAGCAAATGATTGACGTAAATCAGCCATTGTTCCTTGTGCTCGAACTTTTCCTTCATGCAATAAGATAATGCGATCACAATACTTTTCAGCTGTCGATAGAATATGTGTAGACATTAATATAGAAGCGCCTTCTTTTTTCTTTTCATCCATTTGGTCTAATAACGATTGAATACCTAGTGGATCCAATCCCACAAAAGGTTCATCAATAATATATAGACTTGGATTCACTAAAAAGGCACACATAATCATAACTTTTTGACGCATTCCCTTCGAAAAATGTGAAGGGAACCAATTTAATCTTTTCTCCATTCGAAACTCTTTTAATAGTACCTCAGAACGAGCATCCAGTGTTGCTTTGTCAATACCGTAAGCCATTGCTGTTAATTCTAAATGCTCTCTTAATGTTAGCTCATCGTACAATACAGGGGTTTCAGGAATATAAGAAAAAGCTGTACGATACTTGTCCGTATCTTCCTTTAAGGTTACACCATTTAGACGAATGTCACCTTCCTTTGGCAACATTGTTCCTATAATATGTTTAATCGTTGTACTTTTACCAGCTCCATTTAAGCCAATTAAGCCAACTAGTTCACCTTTTCCAATCGTAAAAGATAGATCTTTAATAACAGGTTTTCTTGTATAACCACCTGTCACACGCTGTACCTCTAATACTGACATATTCTCACTCCTCTTCTTGTATTATATATTATCAAAAATTAGCAAATGATACAGGTTTGAGTATGATAGAATGTACTTACATATACGTTAAGGGGGAAATTCTTATGAGCGATTGCCTATTTTGCAAAATTATCGATGGTTCTATTCCAAGTACAAAAATTTACGAAGACGATCATGTCTATGTATTCACAGACATTTCACCTGTTGCAAAGGGCCATACACTATTAATTCCAAAACATCACTGCCAAGATCTATTTGAAATGCCAGAGGAAGTGGCGCGTAATCTATATGCTGTAGCGCCAAAAATTGCAAATGCTATTAAAGCAGCATTTCAGCCCATTGGTTTGAATACCATTAATAACAACGGTGCTGCTGCTGGACAAACTGTTTTCCACTACCACTTACATTTTATTCCGCGTTACGATGAAAAAGAAGGGCTAGGCTTAATTTGGCAAACACAAAAGTACTCACCAGAGCAGTTGACAGAAGTAGCAGAAAGTATTAAAGCCAATCTATAAGCCATTTGTAATATTTTAACATCTGAATGTTCAGAATACTGTATTGCAAATTTTAAAAATTTAGCGTACAATCACAAATAAGTTTCGCTAGCGGTCAAGAGGACACGTTAGGAGACAAATAGATTAGCATAGTCGAGGAGAGATTCAAATGAATACAAAGAATTTAGTATTAATGGCACTATTAGTTGGTGTCGGTGCTGCACTTTATGTGGTTACACCAGGAATGGTGAATGGGATGAAGCCTGATTTTATGTTAACCATGATGTTTATTGGTATTCTGTTATTCCCAACAGTGAAAGAAACGTTCCTACTTTCTCTTTCAACAGGGGTGCTTTCAGGTTTATTTACAACATTCCCAGCAGGTCTAGTTCCAAATATTATTGATAAAGCTGTTACTGGTTTTGTATTTTTAGCTGCTTTAATCATTCTCAAAAAACTGGCAGGTCATTTCGCCGTATCTGCTGTATTAGTTGGCTTGGGAACAATTCTTTCAGGAACTGTTTTCTTAGCAGTAGCGCTTTTTGTATTTAATGCAAATGTTGGCGCGACGTTTGCGATGCTATTTATTGGCGTTGTCCTTCCAGCTGTCGTATTTAACGTTGTTGCGTTTGCCGTTATTTACCCAATTGTTTCAAAATTAGTGAAGCGCTCTAAATTCAATACAGCTATTTCTCAAATTTCATAAGTAAACATTTTAAATAATCAAAAGAAACTAAACTGTGAAGGTCAAATCATTCGTTTAGTTTCTTTTTTCTTTTTGTATTGGTGCATTTCATGGTTTAATAGTAAATAAACATGACTAGAAATGAGGTATCTAATATGAAAGCAAAACCATTTTTACTTGGACTAACTACAGGAATTATCGGGGGGACAATCGCTGTGCTTTTCTCCACGCCACAATCTGGGCAACAGCTACGTGCTTCTGTTAAACAAAATGTTGACCAAACAAAGGGTATGCTCCTTGATGTAAAACAACAAGTAGGAACTGTTAAACAATCTGTTAATACATTAACAATTGAAGTAAAAAATAATATCCCACAAATAATAAATGATTTAAAGCAAACAATTACGACTTTTAGTGAAGAAATCGAACCAACGAAAAATAATTTACAACAAGAATTAGATGCTTTACAGAATTCGATAAGCGAAATCGAGAAAAACATTGCACAAATTACAGAAAATAAGAAAAAACCTCAAGAAAAAGTTAGCGACTAAAGTCCTTATCGATAGTTAGATAATCTGTATTTTTATCAAAAACTATTGCTATAATATTATTTTTTAGCCACTTTTCAATTTTTTAATTTTTCTAACTTTAAACTTTTTTCCTTTACTGCTATAATATTTTTAAAAATGTGAAAGAAAGCAGTAGGTGATGGCTTTGTCAGAGGAATTATATACACAAAAAGAAGCGATGCTTTATAGTCAAAGAATCGCACAGTTATCAAAAGCGCTGTGGAAAGCGGTTGAAAAGGATTGGCAACAATGGATTAAACCTTATGATTTAAATATTAATGAACACCATATTTTATGGATTTCATACCATTTAAAAGGCGCTTCCATTTCTGATGTTGCGAAATTTGGCGTGATGCATGTTTCTACAGCATTTAATTTCTCCAAAAAATTAGAAGAGCGTGGCTTTCTCAAGTTTTCCAAGCGTGATGACGATAAACGTAATACGTATGTTGAACTTACAGAAGCTGGCACAGAGCTCATTATAGAGATGAATAAAAACTACCATAATACGTATCATTCCGTACTGGAAGGATCATTAGCATTAAAAGATTTATATGGCCGTTTCCCTGATTTTTTAGATGTAATGGCTGTTATTCGTAATATCTATGGTGAAGATTTCATCGATATTTTCGAACGCTCTTTCCAACATTTCCGTGATTCCTTTGACACACTAGAAGAACGCACACCTGTAAAAGGATAAGACGAAGCTTCAAACTGCACATAATTTTTCCTGCAATTATTTATAAGTTGAACAAAAATGAGTTATACTACTGTTCATTCAGGAATGAGTCATGTGAAAGGAGGTATTTCAGAAATATTTCTGAAGTACCTCCTTTTTCTTGCATTCTAACATAATTCAATTTACATTAAATAGGACACTTCCTATTCGGAGTTGATAAAAAACCATGCATTGCTGGAAAATTTTAAATTTAGAACATCATTACGGTACTACGCGTATTATTATAATGGGTGTCATTACTTTTTTATTGGTCTTTTCTGTTTCGTATGTAACGTTTAATTTATTTAATGAAGAGCATTATACAGATCGACTATTCTGGCTCTTTGTGATAGCTGTGCTAACACTTTATCCCATTCACAAATTTTTGCACTTTGTGGCCCTATTTGATTTACGCCAACATTTAAAATTACGTGTACGTAGTCAGTTTTATATAATTCCTGTTTTACACATGCGAATTCGAGAGCCATTATCTAAAAATCGATACATCTTAGCATTACTTACGCCTTTTATCGTTCTAAATACTAGTATTATAGTTGGAACATGGCTTTTACCAGCCTATACCCATTATGGGACATTGCTGTTAGCCTATCACTGTAGTCTGTGCCTGATTGATATCCTTTACGTAAAGTATCTCTTGAATTCACCTAAAAATTCACAAATAGAGGAAACACCTAAAGGCTATGAAATTTTAGTTCCACCGACCGTTCACTAAATGGCTTGTACTTGTTTTTTATTGACGTTCTTTGTTATGCTATTACTATTGAAAGAGGGGAGGAATAGACTTGCTATTAATGATTGTAGTTCTATTCTCGGTATTCTATTTATTTCAAATTAACCGCATGACATATGCTCTATGCATGCGACGTGAAATTCCCGAAGAAAACCAACCAAAAATATTCCGAACTATAAATATACTTATTACTATCCTACTTGTCTCATTCTACATTGAAATTTTATATGCAGTTTAACAGAAAAATCCATTACGCCTCGGCGTAATGGAATCTAATTTTTTGGGGCTTTTTTTGAAAAGGCCCTTTTTTAAAAAAGTGCACCATCCGCGCCCGTCCGCACGCTCGAAGATAAGTCGAGCCCCCCATGCAACAACTTTTACTAATCAAATAAATTGTTTAGAACCTAAGGCATGCGGCGCGAATGTCTAACATTGTTAAGAAAAGCTAAGAGTTGATGCTCTTAGCTTTTCGCTGTTTTATTAATTAGTATAGGAACGCTGCACCAACGATAATTAATAAAATAAATAACACAACTAATAAAGCAAAGCCTGAGCCGTAGCCACCGCCACCGTATCCTCCGTTGCCCATAACTTCACCCCCTTTCTTTCTATATCCTATGCGCTTCAAAATTTGAAATATAGGCAATACTCAAGGGGGAACCATTTTGTTTTTAAAACGTTTATGTTATAGTAAAAAATGGACGAAACCATGTTAGGAGAGAATATCCACTATGAAAAAGACAGTTTTATCTTTAACTTTAGCTGCGTCTGTATTAGCGCTTGGTGCTTGTAGCGGCGGAGATAGCAAAGCAATCGTTACTTCTAAAGTGGGCGATATTTCAGTAGCTGATTTTAATGAAAAGGCAAAAGCTTTAACAGGCTCATATGTAATGCAGCAAATGGTGACTGAAAAAGTTTTAGCTGACAAATATGAAGTAACAGATAAAGAAATCAAAGAAGCGTATGACACAACTGCATCACAATTTGGTGATGGCTTTACACAAGCGCTTGCTGAAAGTGGCTTAACAGAACAGGGCTTTAAAGATTCTTTACGTGTTCAACTTCTTCAAGAGAAAGCTTTGAAAGATCAAGCCATTAAAGAAGAAGATGTGAAAAAATACTACGAGCAAATGAAAACAGAATTAAATGGTCGTCATATTTTAGTAGCAGATGAAAAAACAGCAAAAGAAGTAATTGAAAAAATTAAGGGTGGCGCTAAGTTTGAGGACGTTGCAAAAGAGTACTCAACAGATACTGGCTCTGCTCAAAAAGGTGGAGAGCTTGGATGGTTCTCTGTAGGTTCAATGGTAGACGAATTTAACGATGCTGCTTATGCTCTTGAAGTAAATACATTAAGTGAGCCAGTAAAATCTAGCTTTGGTTACCATGTAATTGAAATTACGGACAAGCGTGATGTAAAAGGTGTTGGTTCATTTAAAGACGAAGAAGAAAACATTCGTTCAACTATGTTAAGTAAACTGAACCAAACTGGTGAAGCTCAAACGATTCTTAAAGATATCGTTGCTAAAATGGCTAAAGATGCCGATGTGAAAACATCTGATAAAGATTTAAAAGAACCGCTTAAATTCTTTACAACAACAAGTGAAGAACAAGCAAAAGCAGCTGAAGAAGCAGCTAAAAAAGCTGAAGAAAATGCGCCAAAAGAGGATTCTGAAGATAAAGCAGAAGATACTGACAAGGAATCTAAATAATTAGAGTCTAGTGTAACAAAAAGAGAAGCACCTGATACATCAGATGCTTCTCTTTTTTACTCTATTTTACTTTAAATTGGCTAATTTCAGTTTGCAGGTCATTTGACATTGTTTGAAGAACATTTGCAGCACTTGCTATTTCCTCATTAGAAGCACTTTGTTGCTCGATAGATAAAGCAATATGCTGTATGCCCGAAGATGTGCCATTCGCTATGCCAACGACTTCTTTTACAGCCTCATCTGTTTGACTTGCTTTCTCATTGACACGCAAGACAATATCCTTTACTTCCATTGTACGATGACTTATCTGTTGCAAATATACGACTATATTTTTAAAGGTATCGCCTGTCTGTTCAACTGATTCACGACCTTCCTCCACAAATTGCGTCCCACTATTAATAGCATAAACAGCACTGGAGGTTTGGTTTAAGATATCATCCACCAATGATCGAATATTATGTGCAGCCTTCCCAGATTCCTCTGCTAGCTTTCTTACTTCATCTGCTACTACTGCAAAGCCTTTTCCAGCCTCTCCTGCACGAGCTGCTTCAATAGATGCATTTAATGCAAGCAAGTTTGTTTGATCTGTAATACTTGTAATCAACGCTACAATCGTACTGATTTCCTTTGATTTTTCACCTAAAGCATTCACAACTGCGGTTGACTGATGAACAGATTCATTTATGGTATTCATTTTTTCAATCGTTTGTTCAATTAACTGTAATCCTAAATCAGCCTTTTGGTTTGTTTCATTTGCTATTGAGGCCATTTCCTGTACAGCAGAGGATGCATGATCCATATCTTTAGTAATTAAATGTTGTGATTCAGATAATAAATCCATTTGCCTTAGTTGTCCTTCTGCACTGGAGGCAATTTCCCCAATGGCACTAGAAATAGTTTCAACTGTTTGACTACTTTGCTCGGTAATCGTTGTAAATTCCTTTGTAAAGGTTGATACATCTGTCGATGCTTTATTCGCCTTTTCAATGACCGTCCCAATTTGTTCTAGCATATGATTAAATTCAGTTGATAATTGACCAATTTCATCTTTTAATCGATCGTCAATGCGAACAGTTAAATCGCCATCAGCAGCCTGGGTCATAGCATTTAACACACGCTTTACACGCCTTAAGACAATATACCTTGTACATAACGAAATAATTACCGTGCCAATAAATAACGAAATAAATGTATTAATGGCAACCCCAGCACTTCCATTCAAATGCACTACCTTCTCGAATTGACGACTAACAAATTCTGAAATATGGGAGCTAATAAATAAACTTATGCCGATAGCTAGTATCATTTTGAAAATTAAACTTTTCCAAAACTTAATTTTTCGTGAAAAAAGTCCCTCTGTATCCATTACTTTTCCCCATTCCTATAATTTCTCTCTCTATTCTAAATTAAATATTCCCATTGGTACAATAGTTAGGCACTACAATTGAATTTATGAATATTTAGACTCAGAGAAATTAATAACGAATAGCTAGACAGTAACGTCAGTTTAAGGGCTGATTGATACTGCTGTTTAAATAGTAGGCTTATAGAATGAACGATTATCAAGAGGGAAGAGTCTCTCTGTAAATTCCCCTGGTGTCGTTTTACCTAACGCCCTTGTTAACATATTCATCTTTGCATCAATGTTATCGATATAATGCAAAATTTCCGCTTCCTGAATCATAGGTTTTTTTGGGCTACCCCACTCTTCTTTCCCATGGTGAGACAATACCATATGTTGTAACAGCATGACTTCCTCACCTTCAATTTCAAGCTCACTAGCAATCTTAGCAATTTCATTTACCATAATCGTAATATGACCTAATAAATTGCCCTCCACTGTATACATTGTGGCAACTGGGCCTGATAACTCTACAACCTTGCCTACATCATGTAAAATAATCCCAGCATATAATAAGTCACGATTTAATGTTGGATATAGATCAGCAATGGCTTTACCTAGTTTGAGCATGGAGACCATATGATCTAATAAACCTGACGCATAGTCATGATGATTTTTAGTCGCTGCTGGAAAAACTAAAATAGCCTCTTGATGTTTTTTAATTGCTGCTCTTGTAATTCGTGAGATATTAGGGTTTTTAATGTCAAAGAAAAATTGCGTTAATTCTTCATATAGTTGTTCTTTTGGTGTTGCAGAGGAAGGCACTAAATCATGAATAGCAATTCCTTCCTCTGGCTTAGCAACACGGATAGATTTAATACGCAATTGATTCTTTCCTCTATAGTCATGAATCTCTCCGCCAACACGTACAATGGCTTCCGCATGGTACATCTTTTCATGATCCTCATTCGTGTCCCATAGCTTTGCCTCTATATCCCCACTCTTATCTTGTAATATTAGCGACATAAATGGCTTTCCAACGGTTGTAACCCCTTTTGTCGCTTGTTTTATTAATAAAAATTGATCAACTACTTCTCCAACTTGGAGCGTCGTAATCCCTTTCATGTTGACGCCACTCCCCTTTCATTTGCTAATGCTCCTATATCGACAATCTGCTCTTTCTTCCAATAGTTGAGCATTGTGTCATGACAAGTAAAATACAAAATTTGACGTTCATATCCTACTTCTTTCATTAATTGTACCATTTTGTCTGTGCGGTTTCGATCAAAATGGACAAAAGGATCGTCCATAATCATTGGAAATGGAGCAGCACTCACTAGGGTTTTTGCTAGAGCCATTCGCAATGCAATATAAGCTTGCTCTTTGGTAGCCTGTGACAACTCCACCATTTGATAACGTATTCCTGCAGCATCCTGTGCTACAAAGTAACCATCCTCATGAATCGAAAGTTTGTCATAGTTTCCTCCTGTTAGTAAACGGAATACAGCATTTACCTCTTCAAGGACATGAGGTAATTTTTCTTCACGAAGACGGAATAGGGTTTCATGAATAGCTGTCGCCACCGCTTTTCTAGTTGCCCACTGCTCAATTAACTGCTGCAATTCTGTTTTCTCCTGCTCAAACTGTTGAAGTAATTGACCATACTTTTCATCATTTAATAGCTGTTCTTTTTCCATAAGCAAAGCAGCACGTTGTTCCAAACATTGATCAATTTCTAGTTGCAATGATTGCTGCTCTTGTTCCAAAGCAAATATGCGTTCGCTAACAGAGTCCTCAATCAGATTTTCCTTCTGTTGAAGATCTAGTGAAGATAATTGAGCCTGGACGGTTTGCAATTCTGTCTCAATTTTTCTTCTCTGTTCAAATTGCTCATGCATTTCATAATAAGCCTGTTCATTTTGGATCTTTGCTTCTTTGAATAGCTCGTACATTTCAGCAGTATAACGATCCATTCTTGATTGTCCACCTTCTATTTTTATTTGGACGCTGGCTAGCTGATCTTTTGCATGCTGTGCTTGCTGCTGTTGCTGTTGTGCTTCAAGGTAGGCTGTTCGTAAATACATATAAATTTCATGTTCATCATAGGCTCCATCTAAAACCCGCTGAAGCTGCTCATAAATGCTGTTCTTTTCTACCTGCGTTTCTTGCAACAGACTTGAGGTACTGTTTCTTTTAGCTGCTAATTCTTGTACACCACGAATACGCATAAATAATTCGGGCATTAGCGATCTGGCTATCGTTCCTTGTAAGCGATAACGCTTTAAAAAATGCTGGAGTGTTTGAGTGGCTTCTTCACTCTCCACCTCCGTTAGTTGAATTTTATATTCAAGAGAAGTATATTGCTGCTCCTTCTCTTTCTGCTGTTCCTTGATGTGTAACAAGCGATCTTCATATCTTTGCTTCTTTATAAGAACTGCTTGTACTGTCAATTCCTCTTGCTCTAACTCCCGTAGGAGGATGCTGTGCTCTTTATTAGTAGGTTCATCTGCTTGCTTAACATATCGAATAAACAAAAAGGTTAGCAATGATAAAACTGCTCCAATTAGGATTACAATTATGTTTTTTTCAAATACACCATAAGCAAATGACATGAAGCCAATCAGTAGTACAAGCCAGATAAAGTCATGAGGCTTCTTCTGCTTACTTCGTTGCGATTTGGCAGCACGTAATTGCTCAAGCCTTCGCTTTTGTTGAGGCCATTGTGCTAAAATATGTTCTTCCTCACTTGTTAATGACTCATCCATTAGCTGTTGTTTCTGTTTGGCTATTGCATCTAATTCTAGGTGTACTTGCTCTAGTGAACGTAGATGAAATTTTAGCTCTTCCTCCGCCTCCTCTAATTTACTTAATTGAAGCTGAAATTGTTGCTCCTGTTGGAGTGAAACTGTTTCGTTCAAAAGATTTTCTTGTGCTTCTTTCTCTGTTACACCTAGTAAACGAAACTGTGCTTCAATTTCTTGTTCGAGCAAAAATAGATCATCCTGAAGATTTTGCTCTTTCACTATTAGCTGATGCCATGTTGCTTCCTTTTGCATAAGGTAAGCCATTTCATTAACCTTTTGCTCATCCACTGTAGCAAGTATTTTCTCCTGCAATGTTTGATGCTGCTCCTTTAATTGCATCAGTTGTTGGCTTTCATGTAACAGACGATCCTTTACTTGCTCATATCGTCTGATACCCTCTGAAGGAAACTGAACATGTTGAAAATTGGTCATTGTCTGTTGCAACGTCTGTTGCTGCTTGAGAAGAGGGAGTGCTTGCTTTTGAACAGTTAATTGCTGCCATTGTTGCTGTTGCCGTTTTTGCGTACCAAATAGCTGTTCCAACTTTTGCTCAAGTAATTGTAATTGCTGTAATTTATCCTCAAAGGTTTGAATCTTCCCCTGTTCCTGTTTAATCGTCCGCTCAAGTTGCTTTAATTGTTCAATTTTTTGATTAATCAATGGCACTTTACCTGTCTTTTTAAACAGCTCACTAGCCTCTTTATCCATTTTCTTTTCAAGGGTGGATAGATACTGAATACCTGTTGTACCAGAGGCAAGTAGCAAATGGGTTAGCTCCTCTTCAGACATTTTTTCAATACCTTGTAGTTCATGCAATGAAAAAGAAAAAATGGCTTCAAAGGATGCCCTAGAATAACCATATAAAAGCTTTACTAACAACGCCTCATGCCCCGTTGTTCCATCCTCTAGGTAGACAGTAACATCACCAGCAGCCTTTCCTTTCACACGTTCAACTGTACATTGCCCATAAACTGGGTGCAAAAGTGTCAGCTGACCTCCATATTTCGTTGAAATTTTCGGCTCATATTTGCGCTGTATCTGCTGCCTTGTTGGGAAACCAAAAAGCATTTGTAGTATAAACTGCTGAATCGTCGTTTTTCCTGCTTCATTTAATCCATAAAAAATAGTGACACCATCATTTAACGAAATGGAGATATTTTCATGCTTACCAAAGCCATATATTTGGATTTTCTGTATTGTCAGCATGTAATCACGCCCTTTGAATTTCTTCAGCTAATAATGTCTGTGCACGATTGGTTAAGTTCTCAATTTCCTTTTCACTAAGTGGCTCTATTAACCTCGCACCACCAGCATACTGGTACAAATCCTTTAGAATATCCTTCCATTCATTGCTGTCCCATTGCTCCATCAAGCTCACAACGGATTGAGTTGTTGCTGTATGCTCAAAAAATCTCGATGTCTTTTGCAACACCATTTTTTGTACCCAACACATTGGCTCAATACCTTCCTCTGCCTCTCGAATAGTCTCTAACCAAGCATCTACTGTTGCATGCTCAAATAAAGCTTCCGTTTGTTCGTCAATATGTTGCAAATGAAGCTCTACTACCGATGCGCCATATTTCTTCCTATTGGCTGTAATAGCTTCTGCACATCTCTTCAATAATTCATTGGCGTGTACCACATTCGTACAATCCACCTCAATGGTGCTATAAACAACAGCAGAGGTAGAGATAAAATCAAGCTCAGTCGATGTTTTGGATAGCGTCACATCATAAAAGCCTTTCATTCCTTGTTCTTTACGATGTCGACTTTGAATATTGCCTGGATAAACAATTGGAGGGTTTTGATGTAAAAGCTGTCGTTTATGAATATGGCCAAGCGCCCAATAATGATAGTTCTTTTCAAGTAGCTGTTGTTTTGTAAAAGGGGCATACACATCATGTGTTGTATTGCCTGCCTCACTGCCATGAAGCATACCAATATGAATGGCATGCTGATCATGTGCAATTGGATAGCTTTCAATAACGGATTCCTTTAAATGACGTTCAGGATAGCTAAAACCATAAATATTCACTTGTTGACCCCGTATTTTTAATTGAACTACACTCGTTTCAGCGGGTAATTCATAGACATTACTTGGTAAAGAAAAGCGTGTCCATGTGCCATTTAAATGATCATGATTTCCGTAGCTTACAATGACAGGAATATTGTGTTGAAAAAGCTTCTCCATTGCATCTTGAAATCTTCGTTGTGCTTGCAAGCTACGATTTTCACCATCATAAATATCCCCAACAATTAGTAAAAAATCAGGTTTTTCCTGAATCGCTTTAAGGATAATTTTATCAAACGCTTCAAAAGTGCTTGACCGTATTTTCTTTAAAATGGGTTCGGGGAGACCAAATAAGCCCTTAAATGGACTATCTAAATGTAAATCTGCCATATGGAAAAAACGAATTGCTGACATCCAATCACCTCAAATAGTAGATAATTCTCTCTTTAGTGCAAAACCAAAGTAATAATATGCTGATTAATCAAAACCGAATATTTGTTCTATTTTATCATAATTCATGTATGATGAAAAATGCTATTACGCAAAAAAACAACATTGCCTTACTTTTTCCACAATTTTCGTAATTTATCAATAAATTCACTAGTTTTACCGTGAAGTTTATAAATCTTCTATGTATAATAGAAATATATTCAAGTAAAAGGGTGGGGTCTGTATGGAGAATTATCGTTTTACAGCTTTTGAAAAAACAGGGGAAACATTGTTTGATGAAACTTGGACTTTTGAAAATGATGAGGCTGCTAAACTAAATGGACAACAACAAATTGAGGAAAAAGGTGTTGCCGATAAAACTCATCGTCTTGTAAACGCTTCTGGTAAATTAATTTTATTCCATGTTTAGTGGCTAATAAAAGGCACGTAGTCAATGGTTTGCTACGCGCCTTTTATTATTTTTATTTGCCTACAAAGACAGGCGTTCTTTTCTCTACAAATGCATGAATGCCCTCGACATGATCTGTTGTTTTACGCATTGCAGACTGGCCCTCAGCCTCTAATGCTAAGATATTTTCTAGCTGTGGTATATTTTGTGCATGTAAAATTTTTTTCGTTGTAATCATGGAAGAAATCGGGGATGCAAGCATTTTCCCCACCACCTGATCTGCCATTGCAAATACAGTGCCCTCTGGTGCAATATAATCAATTAACCCTGCATCTAATGCTTCTTTTGCTGTTAATACCTTTCCCTCCCATATCATTTGTTTCGCTTTAACAGTACCTACACGCTCCTTCATGAAGAAATGACCGCCCCCATCTGGAATCAGTCCAATTCCAATGAAATTCATAGCAAGTTTACTATTTTCACAGGCTACAATAATATCTGCCCCTAGTGTTAGACTAAATCCTAAACCTGCTGATGCACCATGAACCGCTGCAATCACAATCATTGGTAGCTGATAATATGCCTTCACGATACGTGTCAGATAAACCATTGCCTCATCAATATTCAGTGGTTTGCTTTCATCTAGCATTGCTTTTATATCACCACCCGCAGAAAAGACCTTTCCTTCCCCACGAATAACAAGCACCTGAATATCTTTTTCCTGTTGTAGTGCCTCGAAGCATTCTGCAAGTTCACGCATCATGACATCATCCATTGCATTCATCGCCTGTGGACGATTCAACGTTAACGTTGCACGACGCTCTAATTTTTCTAAAGTAATCGTTGAAAATTCCATTTCTATAACCCCCAAATATGAATAGTCATTCACTATGTATAATTCGTGTTTTTTTAGAAAACTCCTTCTCTCTGAGCAAAATTGCTCCTGTTATGCTATATTAAAGGACGAATATCGAGATAAGGTGGTAATGTATTTTGACAAAAAAAGACTATCGTGTATTACTTTATTATAAATATATTACGATTGAAGATCCTGAAGCGTTCGCAGAAGAACATTTAGCATTGTGTAAAGAGATAGGGCTTCTTGGACGTATTTTAGTAGGTTACGAAGGTATTAACGGAACTGTATCAGGTACTATTGAGCAAACAGATGCTTACATGAACCATATGAAGGCAGATGCTCGTTTTAGCGATATGATGTGGAAAATTGATGAGGCTGAAGGGCATACCTTTAGAAAAATGCATGTACGTCCTCGTCGAGAAATTGTTCACCTCGGTTTAGAACAAGATATCAATCCGTTAGAAATCACAGGTGATTATTTAACACCTAAAGAATTTATGGAACAGATGCAAGATGACAACACAGTAATCATCGATGCCCGTAATGACTATGAATATGATCTCGGTCATTTCCGAGGTGCTGTTCGACCAGATATCGAAAACTTCCGCGACCTACCTGCTTGGATGGAGGCACATAAAGGAGATTTTGCAGATAAAAAAATCTTAACTTATTGTACAGGTGGTATTCGCTGTGAAAAATTCTCTGGTTGGCTAAAACGCGAGGGCTTTGGTAAGAGCGTAGGTCAATTACACGGCGGTATTGCTACATATGCGAAAGATCCTGAAGTGAAAGGTCAATTATGGGATGGTCAAATGTTTGTTTTTGACCGTCGTCGAAGTGTACCGATTAATCAGGTGGAACATGTCATTGTTGGGAAGGATTATTTCACTGGTGAGCCTTCTGAACGATATACAAATTGTGCAAATCCAGCGTGTCATAAATTAATGCTTTGTGAAGAAAAACATGAGGCTTTTTACATGCGAAGCTGTTCAGATGATTGTCGCCGTGCCGAACGCAACTTTTTCGTGGAGGAAAACAATTGGACAAAGGAACAGGTTGAAGAACAAATTGCTAAGATTGCAGAGGTCCAACAATCAAATTGCTAATCTATTCCATAATTTAATCAAGGTGAGCATCGCTGTTGGATTTCTGCTCAAAACTTCAGCATAGTGATCCACTTCAGCATTATCAATCCATTTAAAAAGAGCATCGTTCATCAAGACGATGCTCTTCATTATGCACCTTATCCTTGTCCTAAATAGCGTCCTACCTGACGTCCACTAAATAAACAACCACCAACAAATGTCCCTTCTAAAGCGCGGTAACCATGGACGCCACCGCCACCGAAACCACTTACTTCACCCGCTGCATATAACCCAGGAATTGGCTGACCGTCCATGCCCAAAACAGCGCCATTTAAATTTGTTTGTAAGCCACCTAAAGTTTTCCTTGTTAGAATGTTTAAGCGAACAGCAATTAAAGGCCAATTTTTGGTATCTAAAATTTTATGTGGCTTGGCAACACGCACCCATTTATCCCCAATATAATTTCTTGCTCCATGAATAGCGTTTACTTGCAAATCCTTGGTAAACTTATTGTCCATTTCCCGATCTCTTGCCAAGATTTGCTCTTTAATCTTCATGAAATCAAGTAGCTCATTCCCAGCAAGTTTATTCATTCCATCTACAAGTTCCTTTAGATCATGTGCAATCACAAAATCCTCTCCGTGATTTTTAAAAGCTTGGATAGGAGCAGGTGGGCCTGGTAAAATGCGTTTTAGAACATCGCCAATGCTTTTGTTTGTTAAATCTGGGTTTTGCTCCGAGCCAGATAAAGCAAATTCTTTCTCAATAATTTTCTCCGTTAAAATAAACCAGGAATAGTCATAACCTGTTTTTTGAATCGCCTCTAGCGTACTAAGTGTATCAAACCCTGGAAAGTTGGGTGCATGAAAACGATTCCCCTCTGCGTCAAACCACAGGGAGGAGGGACCAGGCAATATCCGAATTCCATGGTTGGGCCATATTGGATCCCAATTTCTTAAACCCTCAGTGTAATGCCACATGCGATCACGGTTTACAATGCGACCCCCAGCATGTTCCGTAATCTCTAGCATTCTTCCGTCAACGTAAGCTGGTACACCACATACCATATTTTTTGGAGGGATTCCTAATCGAGCAGGCCAATTTTTTCTCACTAAATCAAAATTTGCCCCAATACCACCACTTGCCACAATCACAGCTTTCGCTTCGTAGGAAAATTCACCGATTCCTAATCTCGAACTTTTTTCACCTCGATTAATAAAGGTTTCAGCTAGCA
The DNA here is from genome assembly GCF_029916965.1 of Lysinibacillus sp. 1 U-2021. Classification (NCBI taxonomy): domain Bacteria; kingdom Bacillati; phylum Bacillota; class Bacilli; order Caryophanales; family Bacillaceae; genus Lysinibacillus; species Lysinibacillus sp. 1 U-2021. Next base: position 660,321 of record NZ_CP123966.1, on the reverse strand, counting down.
CCGTTCCGCTAACTCCTATAATCTTCCCTTCTTGCTGCACAAATTCATCCACACGATGCCTTGGCTTGAAGTCAATGAATCCTTCTCTCATAGCCTGTTTTACTTTATCTACAAATGGTTTTACAATGCCAGGGCCTGTTCCCCAGACAATATGAAATCTAGGTACTGAATTGCCATGCCCTCCTGCCAACGAACCTCCCCGCTCTGCCCATCCAACAACAGGGAAAAACTTTATACCTTTTGACTTTAACCAGTCGTATTTTTCACCTGCAGCAAAATCGACATATGCTCTTGCCCATTTATATGCCCAAGAATCCTCATCTTCTAAACGATCAAAGCCTGCAGTTCCTTGCCAATCCTGCCAAGCAAGCTCCTTACTATCTTTAATTCCAAGCCTTCGTTGCTCTGGAGAATTTACTAAAAATATTCCTCCAAAAGACCAATAAGCCTGTCCTCCGATTGAATTTTCAGGCTCTTGATCTACTAAAAGCACTTTTTTCTTTGCATCTATTAATTCACAAGCTGCGACTAATCCTGCAAGACCAGCACCGACTATTGCAACATCGTACTTCATTCTTACACCCCCAAATCAATCATCCTTAACTAACATTCTTCTCTCACAGTCTGTTTACCTTCTACTTTTTATATTTTTGTCTAAAATGTGACAAACAAAAACGTTCGCTTTCTTAGAACAAATCCGTGGATAATTAGCATAAACCCTCTATTTTATTCCATTTAATTCCCATATAATTTTTCATGCTAAAACTACACAGAAACCTGATACTATCGGACTTTTCAAATATCGTTAGCGCTTTCATTGTACTCCCCAAAAAAACGAACTATATAACGAGAATATATACAAAATATTCGTTTTTAGTTAATTTTCAGAGTTTTGAAGTCAACGTTTTTAAAGTTTTTAAGAAATATCGTTGACAAAGGTGAACAATAGGGATTATGATGTTAACAAATTTAATCACAAAAAATATAACGACGGAGACACACTAGTCGCAAGAAAATCCAAAGAGAGCTGATGGTTGGTGCAAATCAGTGATTTCTACGATAATAGTTCCACTCCTGAATAGATAGGCTGAACAACTTAAAAGTAAGCTTATCCGTCTCATGCACGTTACGCATATAGCTAAGACTGCCAGAATAAATTTTCCAGCAGTGATTAAGGGTGGTACCGCGAACCAAAGTTTATACAGCCTTTCGCCCCTTACAACACACTAACTGTGTTTGTAAGGCGTGGAAGGCTTTTTATATTGTCTTCGATTTAGAAAGGAGATTGTTTGTATGCTGTAAGATGTTCGAATTTTACAAATTTCAGACTATCGTAAATAAAGCCATAGCCAATAATGATAAAAAAGGAGCTAATTATAATGACTACTGCAACAAAAACAAGAACTATTAACGTATTTATCGCTGATCCACTAAGTGAGGATGGTATTTTCCCATTACGCCAGGAACAAGATTTAGATTTAAACATTATTGTAGACACAGGTTTAGCACCAGAAGAATTAATCGCTAAAATTGCTGATGTAGATGTATTACTTGTTCGTTCTCAAACAACGGTAACACGTGAAGTAATTGAAGCAGCTAAAAGCCTAAAATTAATTGGTCGTGCTGGTGTTGGTGTCGATAATATTGACCTTGCTGCTGCTACAGAACACGGCATTATCGTGGTAAACGCACCAGATGGTAATACTAACTCAGCTGCCGAACATACAATTGCGATGATGACTTCACTTGCCCGTCATATTCCACAAGCTTTTAATACATTAAAAAATGGCAAATGGGATCGCAAATCTTATGTTGGCGTGGAGCTAAAAAATAAAACTTTAGGTGTTGTAGGTTTTGGTCGAATTGGTGTTGAAGTAGCTTATCGTGCTAAGGGTCAACGTATGAGTGTTATGGCATATGATCCTTTCCTAACAGATGAACGTGCCAAAGAATTAGGTGTAACAAAAGCAACGGTTGAAGAAATTTGTGTAGCTGCTGATTTCATTACAGTTCATACACCACTTCTACCTGAAACTCGCAACCTAATTAATAAAGATAAATTTGCGATGATGAAAGATGGCGTACGTATTATAAACTGTGCACGTGGCGGTATCATCAATGAAGACGATTTATATGATGCAATCGTAGCAGGAAAAGTGGCTGGAGCTGCTCTTGACGTATTTGTTTCGGAACCAGCAACAGATCATAAGCTGCTGACTTTACCACAAGTTATCGCAACGCCTCACTTAGGAGCATCTACAATCGAGGCACAAGAATCTGTAGCGGTTGACGTGTCAAATGACATCATTAAATTTTACAAAACAGGGACTGTAACAAATCCAGTAAACATGCCATCTATACCTAAAGAGCTTCTTGCACAAGTTGAGCCTTTCTTTGAATTAGCTGAAAAACTTGGTTCATTCCTATCACAAGTGACAACAGAGCCAGTCAAAGAAATCAACCTATCTTATGCTGGAGAAGTAGCAAACTATGATGTTCGTCCATTAACTTCAAATGCGTTAAAAGGTTTACTGTCTAAAAATCATGGTAATCATGTCAATGATGTGAATGCTCGTTACTTATCTGAACGTATTGGTATGAAAATTAATGAGCACAAAACAACAACAGCAAAAGGCTTTACTAGCTTAATTACGATTGAAATTATTACTGCTAACGAAACACATACTGTAGCGGGTACACTATTAAACGGTTTAGGTGCACGTATTGTAAAAGTAGAGGACTATGTTGTAGATGTCATTCCACAAGGCCACCTTCTTTACATTAAAAACACTGACAAACCAGGTGCAATTGGCCGTGTAGCAACAAAGCTTGCAGAAAAAGAAATCAATATTGCAACAATGCAGGTTGGTCGTGCACAGGTTGGTGGTACAGCGGTTATGATGTTAACGGTTGATAATGTTGTAACAGAAGAAGATTTAGTTTTTGTGGCACAGCTTGAAAACATTGATGAGGTAAAAGCCATTAACCTATAATTAATAATAGCAAGAAGCAGGGAGTCTCTACTCTCTGCTTTTTATTTTGGGAAAATGATACTTTTCTATGAGTTCTTCGTCCTTATAGAAAAGGAGGTGCACAGCTTGAACATTGAAGAAATATTTTACTTACATAATCACACCATTTTTAAATACTTATATTACTTACTAAATGACGAAAAATTAGCAGAGGATTTTACACAGGAAACCTTTGTCCGCTATTTGAACCATCATCAAACAATAAAAGAAGGAGCTGATCTTGCTTGGTTACGGTGTACTGCGCGTAACCTTGCCTATGATCATTATCGTCGAAAAAGGATCATTCAGTTTGTTCCTTTTTTACAACAGCATGAAGAACAAGTATCACCTTCTCCTCATCAATGGCTGATGCAACAAGAAGATGCCAAGATACTATATCTTGCCATTCGGAAACTAAAAATTACCTATCGCGATGTGATTATTCTGCGCAAAATAGAGGGACTGTCCATCGAAGAAACCTCCAATATCCTTGGTTGGAATGAGGGGAAAGTAAAAAACACATTAAAACGAGCACTCGTCGCATTAAAAAAACAGCTAGGAGGTGAAATGGATGAAGAATGATAAGAAGACATGGCAACACTTAGATGATTTAACATTATCTAATCAGCAGGAGAAAAAAATATTACGCAATATGACAGAGCCTTCAGTAATTAATAAACAACAATCAAAAAATAAATGGAAAATCCCATCTGTAACATTACTATTTATAGTAGTTCTTTCTTTATTAATTTTATCTTTTGTTCAACGTCCGATTGATTCTCCTACGACAATGGATTCCTCCAAAGCAATCCAACGAGTCTACTTAAAGGAGAATCTGAACAAGGAAACCTTTATAGCAAAGGACTCTTGCCTTTATGTTCCTCAGCAATGCTATGCTCATACAAAGGCTATCACACAGCTACAACAGAATTGGGACAACGCTTCTCCTATAACAATATCCGCTAGTCAATGGAAAAGTGGTACTAGCTATGATATTTTGATTCTCTATAATGACCGTACACAAGAGAAATGGAAGGTACTCAATAACAAGATTTTCTTCAATGTTGAAACCCAGCAAGCCTTTCTGATTGAAGAATCAATTGACTCTTTACGCTATTTTTATGATGAGAAGCGGTCGACGAAACTGATTTTAGGGAACTTTTTCATCCTACTTATGCATTTCATCCTATGGATTGCTAAAAAAAGAATGCCTTATACAGAACGTCGCTTTTTCGCTGCGACAGTAGAGCATGCTATTGCCAATGCCATTATGCTCGTGTTGTTTGGAGGTATTTCATTTGGTATCTATCTTGTCCACCATACTATTCATGCAACAATTATTTATGGCCTTTTCTCACTCTACTCCTTTATGCAAATCTATTATCGTAAAAAGGCTGGCGAACCACAGGGTTACTTAATTGCTAGCGCTCTTGTTCAGCTTTGTATAGGGATAGCTTTTACATGTTTATACCTTGGACTGAATGTCTATTTTTAATAAAAAAATGTACTGTCTCCACGAAGGATCAGTACATTTTTTATACTATAGCTTATTTACAAGCTCCAACAACGCTGTCAAAGAGTCCACCTCATAGGTAGGTGTCACAGCCCCGTTGGCGATATTGCTTTCACGATTAATCCATACATTACGCATTCCCACACGAGATGATCCTAAAATATCAGTATTAAGATTGTCGCCAACCATAATTGCCTCGTCGGCTATAATACCTGCTTTTTCCATCACATACTCAAAAATAGATGCGTCGGGCTTCCCTTTACCAAAGTCACCTGAAATAATAATATGATCAAAATATGGGGCAATTTCTGGTGTGATTTCTAGCTTTAAATTTTGCAAACTTGGTGCGCCATTTGTAAGCAATACAAGCTGATATTTTCCTTTTAATTCATCTAACACTGCAAAAGTATCTTCGTATAAAAATGGCGCTACTTTACGCTCGGCTACAAAGCGCTCTCCTAGCTCCGCTCCAAATGCTGTATCTTCAATACCAAGAGCAGCTAACCCTTTTGTCCAAGCCGCTGCACGATAGCTAGGCACAATTCCCTTCATTTTCTGGAAGGAATCCGTCGAGTCGTCAAACGTTCCCCAAAGTCCTTCAAAGGGATTGATACCAATTAATACCGTATAATCATATATTTCATAACTCTCATATAAAGCACGTGCCTCTCGGCGAACAGCTTCCTCTAGCTCAGTAGGATTCACATTATGTACTGTTGCTGCATAGTCACATGTTTTTTCAAATGCAGTTTTGACTGATTTCTTATCCCATAGCAGTGTATCATCTAAATCAAAAATAATTGTATTTATCGACATTTTTGTCCGCTCCTAGCTCCCGATTAATACTACTATTTTAGCATATTTTCAAAATAGTTAGGATAACAAATTATGTACAATTCCTTTATCTAAAAACAAGCTGTGCGTCAAATCTTCACAGCTTGTCATACATTAATTATGTTTATTACGCAAACGGTTCATTAAACTTTGAATGTCAGCTCTTTTTTGCTGTGTTTCTTCTTGTAAAATTTCAATATAGTAAATGCCATCTTTTTCTTCTATCTGAACACGATCACCTACTTGCACAGGCTTGTTCATAGCTGACTGAGAAATAATGAGTTGTTCCTCTTCTGCTGGAAACTTTAAGAAAACCGCATAGCCATTTTCAATACGGTCCAATGTGTATTTACTCAAGCTCACTTACAAGTTCCCCTTTCTCATTCCGTAATTGCGCAGCATCTCCAGCATTTAACCAAATTTGTTTAGTTGTCCATTTCAAATAATTTTGCCCTTCCCGTGCATTGGTTCCACTAGTAATATAAATCGTTTTCCCTGGCTGTAAAGAAAGATTAGGGAAGTTATAAACTTGATGCCCTTCAATTGAAATAAGCTGCCAATCTTTTAAAGATACTGCGTGTTGTCCACTATTTTTAATTCCTACAATTTCAGTAACAAGATCCTTGCTAACGATTTCAATAGCTGTTGTCGGTTCTTCTCCTTTAGATGGTATATTACCAGTTTCTTCACTAGAAGTTTCCTTACCGTTCACCGTATAGTTTACCCCATCTGTAGACACCGTAATCGTTCCTAAATCCGCGGTGGCATATATTTTACTACCAATAGCCTGCAAACGGTCCACAATTTCTGCATGTGGATGTCCATACTTATTATCCTCTCCATAACTTAATATCGTGACCTCTGGTTTTACAGCCTGAATGAACTCCTCTGAGCTACTTGTGTTAGAGCCATGATGTCCAGCTTTTAAAACTGTTGCTTTCACATCATACTGCAACATTTCCTTTTCTAATGCCACTCCCGCATCTCCTGTCAATAAAAAAGAGACATTCCCATAAGTCATTTTTAAGACAATCGAGGCATCGTTATTGTCTGTAGCCTGATCATTGGCATTTAAAACTTTCACATTTACATCCTTATCAAATTCGATATCATCGCCGATTTTTGGCACATGATAAGGAATATTTTTTTCATCGATACGTGTCAGCATCTCTTCAAAGGTTTGCGATGTATGTACTTTTCCCGAATCATAAAATTGCTCAATCGTCATGTTATCTAATACAGGAATAAGCCCTCCAATATGATCAGCATCTGGGTGTGTTGCTACTACAATATCAAGCTTATTTATCCCAAGTTCTTTTAAATAAGAGACAATCTGTTGCCCTGCGCCCTTCACTCCCCCATCTATAAGCATCGTTTTACCACTTGGTGATTCGATCAGTATAGAATCCCCTTGTCCTACATCAATAAAATGAACCTGCATTTCATGACCAGCTGTTACAGGAATTTTCTCTGTCTTGACTGCCTCGGTACAGCCGGCTAATAAAAAAAGACAAAGGAGTAATACCTTTATTATTTTTTTCATCTACTAACTTCCTTTCTATTTTCCTATTATACAAAAAGAGAGCTAGCCATGGGCTGCTCTCCTTTTACTTTAAACAAATATCCACCATAAAATCATCGTAATAATAATCGTCACAAGACCCTGTAACAACGTGGCCACCGTTTGGGCTTTATAGGCTTGTGTTACTTCCATACCACTATACTGCGTAATCACCCAAAAGAAGCTATCATTCACATGGCTAACAGTCATTGCTCCTGCACCTATTGCCATCACCACTAATGCTAATGGTACCGCTCCATCAATTCCCAATGTCACAAGCATTGGGGCTACTAAAGTAGATGTAATCACAAGAGCTGTTGTAGAAGAACCTTGAGCCGTTTTCAACGCTGCTGCTACTATAAACGGCACAAGAAGGAATAATGTACCTGAGGCAAACATACCTAAATCCATTTCTTGAAGCATTTCTCCAACACCAGCATTTTTTATAACAGTTCCAAACGAACCACCAGCCCCTGTTATAAGTAAAATTGGTGCTGCTTCTTTTAGACTTTCGCCAATCCAACCTGTTAATGTCGTTTCATTGATTTCAGGTAATAATAAAAAGGCTGCTGCTACACCTAAAAATAGTGCCACAGTTGGAGAACCTAAGAATTTAAAGATGGTATTGAAAGTCGCTTCCGTATCACCAACTAATGCTGCTATAGAACCCAAACCAATTAACACAATCGGCAGAACGATTGGTAAAAATGCTTTAAATGTTGAGGGCATTTTACCAAAGGATTTAATGACTTCCTCATAATCTAATGCCTCTACCTCATCTTCAGGAACGCGAATTTTTGTCGCAACTTTTACTGACCATAGATAACCTACGAATGTCGCTGGTATCGCGACTAATAAACCAATGACAATGACTGTTCCTAAATAATCTGCTGCGCCAATATTTCCTGCTGCTGCAATAGGTCCTGGAGTTGGTGGTACTAATACATGCGTCGCAAATAAGCCAGTTGCTAAAGCTACTGCCATAGATGCAATCGTAACATTGGCTCGCTTTGCTAATGATTTTTGCAAGCTGGATAAAATAATAAAGCCAGAATCACAAAATACTGGTATGGATACGATATAGCCAATTAAAGACATCGCTAATTGTGGACGTTTAGGTCCTACAATTCTTAACACTACTTCTGCCATTCGATAAGCAGCACCTGATTTTTCTAATATTAAGCCTATAATAGTACCAGCAATAATGACTAAACCAATACTTGTCATTAAGCCTCCAAATCCAGTATTAATGCTTTCCACTACTGTCAACAATGGCATACCTGAAGCAATTCCAACGAAGAAAGCACTGATTAATAAAGCTAAAAACGGATGAAGCTTTAACTTAGCTGTTCCTAAGACAACAAATAATACCCCTATTAATATAATAATGAACAACATCTAGACATCCCCCTTTTGTAAGTAACGCTCTATCATTCTTTTAGTTTTTAACCGAATAAAGTGTGCAGGTTCTTGCATTGCCTGCTGCACATCAATCTCCTCATCTACCAATGACTCAACAACTGTAAAATACGCTTGTAATGCTGCATTTGCCTTGGTATCAATTCCTCCTGACAGCAGCATCGCCTCTACATTCGCTTGCTTTGCAGCCTTTGCTACACCTAATGGTGCCTTACCATGTAATGTTTGAAAATCTGATTTTCCTTCACCCGTTATCACTAACTGTGCTTCTGCTAAATGAGCCTGAAGCTGTACAGCGTCCAGCACAAGGTCAATTCCTGCATGGAAGGTTCCTTTTAAAAAGGCGATTAATGCGCCCCCCATTCCCCCAGCGGCTCCAGCACCTTTATAGTCATGTAATCGTATAGCAAATTTAGCTTCAACAATATCTGCAAAATGCTTTAAACAACGATCAAATTCAGCGACCTGGTGTTTTTGAACACCCTTTTGTGGACCAAAGATGGCAGTGGCTCCTCGTTCACCAATAAGCGGATTATCCACATCACAGGCAATCGTAAATGTTGCTTCTGCTAATCTAGTATCTAGTAGACTCATATCTATGACATCTAATTGCATAAGGTTAGAAACACCAGCCTTAAGTTCCACCCCTTCTGCTGATAATAACCGCACTCCTAATGCTTGTAACATACCAGTACCCGCATCATTTGTAGCACTCCCACCAATGCCAATAATAAATTTTCTAAAACCTTGATCAAGTGCGGCTTTAATTAATTGTCCTGTGCCATAAGATGTAGCAAGTTCAGGATTTTTCTCATTTTCTTGTAACAGCATAATACCAGATGCTTGAGCCATCTCTATTACACAGGTTACTTGATCGCCCAGTACACCATATTGAGCCTGGATAGCTCTTCCCAATGGATCAAGCACAGTTGCTGAGCAATATCGACCATCTGTAGAGGCAATAAGTGAGTGCAGTGTACCTTCACCACCATCTGCCACTGGTAGTATAATTGTTTCAATTGAATGATCCACATCTAGGATTCCTTTTTGCATTGCCTTTGCTACTTCAACTGCTGACAGAGTACCCTTGTAGGAATCTGGACTAATGATAACTTTCATGTTATACCTCCACTTATGTCGTCCATTGACATTTACGTAAATTTTCATATCCCTAAGTTAAGCGCTTACAATTTATTATAATGACAATAAATTCAGAAAACATTATAATAAGTGTACAATTTATCTGTCATATAACAGGCTGTTTTTTATGCGAGGTGTATAAACATGTTGACAAAAAAGTTAGCAGAAGACATCGTCCATCAAACGATGCTGCGCTTGCGTCACAATATTAATGTTATCAGCCCAAGTGGGGTCATTTTAGCTTCTGGAGATAAAATGAGGGTGGAAAATATTCATGAAGGTGCACTATATGTAGCACAGACAAAAGAGACTCTAATTATAAATGAGGAAAATATAGCACTTTATCCAAACACAAAACCAGGCATCAATATGCCAATTATGTATCAAGATGAGGTTGTAGGTGTTATAGGTATTACAGGAGATTCAGACGATATGCTTGAAATTGCTAATCTCGTTCAACTCACAACAGAGATTATGGCCCATCAAGCGATTGTTGAATCTAAAAGCGAATGACAACGAAAGAATAACGATTACATATTTGAAGCACTCGTTCATGGAAGTAAGCTAGACGGAGCCTTAAATGAACGGATTCAGAAATTACCATTTGCTCTTTCGGGCCCTTTTCAGGTGATTTTAGTGAGCTTAAATGAAGCATCCTACGCAGAAAATACAATACCCTTCTTTTTTGAGGATCTATTTTACAAACAGCCTGTTCTTGCTGGTCATAGCCAATTACAGGAATACTATATCCTACTAACAAATTGCGGGGAGCAAAATTGCCGTCCTATTATAAAAGCACTGCGTAAGCAGAAGCAGAAACTTCCCTCCCTTCAAATTGGTGTAGGGCCTGTGGTTCAGCATTTATCTCAGCTTCCCTATAGCTACCAAGGTGCCAGAACAGCTCTAAAATTTGCTACAATCCATAATGAATTGACTTTTTTTGAAGATGTCGAGTTATTTTCCCTTTTTAAACCTCGTGAATCGGAGGAGGTTCAAGCATTTTACCATCGTATACTCAAAAATTTAGACGCTAAACAATTGGAAACATTACAATCGTTTTTTGACTGTAATTTACAGCTAAAGCATTGTGCTCAGCAATTGAATATTCATCGACATACACTTACTTATCGTTTAAATAAAATAAGGGAATTAACAGGCTATGATCCGCAATACTTTGAGGATGCTGTTCTGCTAAAAATGGCCTGTACCTTGCGAACACTACAAACAATGAAGGCAATCTGAACAGATCAGATTGCCTTTATCATTAAGCCTTATATAATTCATTTAAAAATTCAATTTTCTTCCCAATAGCCTCTTCAAAGGTCATGATATAGGCAGCAGGATCTTTCGGATTATGGAATTGTGTAATTCTCCCTGTTTCGGGATGAACAAATTTTGAGGATGCCCCACAGCCAATTCCTAAGATTGTCTGCACTTCTTCCATAATAACGATATTATAAATACTTTCTTCTCCCGCTTTACTATAGCCGACATTTTCTAAATTACCTAAAATATTTTTCTGACGATATAAATAGTATGGAACATAATCATTTTCTTTTGTCCAAATTTGGGCCATTTCCATCATTTCAGCTACCGTATCACGGTCGGCTACTTTGTATTTATCCTTATTACGCGTCATCTCTGATGCACGTTTAAATGATAGCGTATGAACAGTTAAAGACTCTGGCTGCATCTTTGCAGATTCCTCTAATGAATGTTGGAATTCTTCAATCCCTTCATTCGGTAGCCCAATTATAAGATCCATATTAATATTATTCATACCTGATGCTCTTGCAAGCCAAAACTTATCAATGGTTTCCTGAACCGTGTGATGACGACCAATTGCTTTTAATGTTTCATCAGTATAAGATTGTGGATTTACACTAATACGATCAATACCCCATTTTTTTAGTACTTCTAATTTTTCTGGTGTGATGGTATCAGGTCTTCCTGCTTCAACTGTCACCTCTCGAATTGTTTCAGGGTTAGGGAATGATTCAAACATCGTTTGATATAAGGCATCCATTTCATCGGCCTCAATTGAAGTCGGTGTACCACCACCCCAATAAATGGAGGTGATTTTCATATCATTGTCCTTCAGCCATTTGCCCATTTCGCGCAATTCAATATGCAAGCCATCTAAAAAAGTCGTAACACGCCCCTGCTTACGATTGCTACCAATCGCATAGGCTGGGAAAGTGCAATATGCACATTTGGTAGGGCAGAATGGAATACCAATATAAACACTGATTTCTTCTCCAATGGCATCAAGATCAGGAATGGTCACTAGTTGTCGGTCCACAATTTCCTTTAATAGTCCAACTTTTTCCTTTGATAAGCGGAAATCTCGAATTAATAGATCAGCAATTTCTTGCTCACTTTTACCTTCTTTTCTAAATTTATGATACAGCTTTGTTGGGCGTACACCCGTTAAAATCCCCCATTGCTGATGCACTCCAGTATGCTGTTCAAGAACATCTAAAAATACATGTGACAATGCACGTTTTATGCGAATATTTAGCTCACGATCTGTTGCTGGGGAATCATATTGAATACTGTACTCATTCGTGTATTGCTTACCATCTACAATCAAGTTTGCTTTTGTAGAAATGGAAAAATCGTCTCCAGTCTGATAGTCAAATGAAGCAGACATATCTGCTCCCATTGGTTCAACCTTCAGCTTGGAATCCTCAAAAAATAAATTCGCAATATGATTTAATACGCGAATCCAATCTTCAGGATATTTTTGATCTATATGAATAATTTTCATTTCGTTTCGCTCTCTTCTTTTATATATTGCAGATTTAAGTTTAACAAATTTCTATGACTATAAGCAAAATAACAATTAGAATCTATAAAATAACAGAATATTCAGTTTAAATATAGACAAACTATTTTTTTGTCATTATAATTTTCAGAAAAGGTGGTGTCGAGAATGTTTATTTTAAAAAATGACAATTATACATCTGTTTCGAGCTTTATTCATCAAGTAGAAGTAGCATTCCACCATTTTGATTTAGAGCGCTGTGACGAAAAAACATTATATGTCACGGTAAAACTTAATTACGGCACACATAAAGTACTTTGTGATTTTATTTATATTATTGATCAACAAGAAATCTATGGCGCTATTTCAATTAACAAGCATTATGAAAAGACAAGGGTATTTATTCAACAGCATTTTCAGCAATTTTTATTGTATTCAGATGAAATGGTATTAGCTAAAAACTTCATGAGTACAATATCCTTTAAACAATGTCTCCAACAATTTGCGAAAAAGTATCCAGCCTTTATTTCCTCAAAGAACCATTACGCTCTAGCAATGGCTGAGTAACCACAAATAAAAATAGTATGCCAAGCATTGTTGGCATACTATTTTCTTAATTATTTTAAATATTCATCCACAAATTCAACAGGTACATATGTCTTTGTATCTTTTAAGGTCGGTGCGACTGTTAGTGTACGTAATGCCTTATTATAGCCAAATGTTTTTTCACCGCGAGTAATTGTGTAAGATATATTCCCTTTTGAAAGGATTGCCCCCTTGCCTGTAGAATCCACTTTGAAGCCAAGCTTTTCAGCGATCACACGTAATGGCACCATTTTTGTACCAGCTACTTCATAAGAATCTGATGCGATAATATTATCAATTTCTTCATGTATTGGATTCTTAGTAGTTGAGGAATCATCGTTCAGTACAATTACTTTAGATGGTGTTGTTTGAGCTGGGATACTTTTAGTAGAGGCCGTATAGAAAACAATCAGATGCTTCTCTGCTAAATCTTTAGCGTCCACCTTTTCACCTTTTTCATTGAATAGCTCTGTTTCTTTCCCAATATTTAATTTTAAAATATCATACGTATTAGTTAAATCTTCAAAGAAATAATCCACTTCTACAAAACCAACTTCTTCTGTTTCAACGATGACAACCTCTGGATTGAATTGTGGTGGATAAATATATTTTTGCGGTTTGTTAGCAAAGGTATAAGCTAATACTTTATCACCCTTTTGTAGCTCCACTTTCTTCCCAGTATTGTCGAACACGAGAGTATCTTTAGTAATTTCTAATACATTTGTTTGCTCGCCTTCTTTTACTGTGTAATATGTAATATTTTCCCCAACACGAACATCTTCCACAGTACCACGAGTATCATTAAAAATGTGTACGGGATCAATTTGTATTTGTGGTACCTCCGCTTCTGTAGATTGCTGCTCATTTGCTGAAGCTACTGGTACAAGGGCACTTCCAAATAATAATGCAGACATAGCTGCAGGTGCTATTTTTTTCATGTTCATAAAATCTCTCCTTATTGTTTGGATTCATAGTAGTAGTAGTTTTAAAATGGAAAAAGTTTCAGTGCAAACCGAGGATTTTATGAGAAAGAGGTGGCAGTATCTACTGCCACCTCTTATTCCTATTCTTTAACAATCTCGCTCAAACCAGTAATATCGATGCCATTTAAAGCTTGAGTAGCAAGGCGATCCGCTTCCGAATTATCCTTACGTGAAACAAGCTGGTATTCGGCTTGAATGTGAAGTTGCTCCAGCTTAGCATCAATTTTATCTGCCCAGCTTGCTAGTTCTTTTTCCAATGCTGGCCATTCCCCATTCAGCTGATTGATGACCACTTGTGAATCTCCTATAATACGTACAGGCAAATGGTGGACATTTAAAAGTTCTAGCTCTACTAAGGCTAAATAAAGCGCTGCATACTCTGCCTCGTTATTTGATTTCAATTCAGACGAAAAGGCATTCCTTCTCAATCGTAAAGGTTTACCATTTTGTTCGTAATAAATGGCGCAGCCTAGTCCTGCTTGCCTTGTCCCACGATCAAAACCTCCATCAAAATAGAGCGTAATATTATGAGGCTCTGTATCAATTTCCTTTAAATATGCTTTTAGCTCTTTAAGTGACCAATTTGTATCTTGCCGATCAACACAATGTAGCGATTTTACCCTTCCCGTTCTTTCCATATCCTCTGCAAGTAAAAATGCTTGAGCTGCAGGCATTTCAGCTGAACGTAAAACTGTTGTTGCTCCTTTTGGTGTTTTATAGGTCCATTCAATGATGACATGCATATTCATAACCTCCCATACTCTTTAACTGGTACATAAAGCAAAAACGTGTACCGACCAATAGCGGATACACGTTTTCCTCTCACTTGTTATATGTGCAATTCCTAGAAAAATTATTCCTTTTTAAATTGCGCTTATCACCTATTATTGAATTCCTTCATATAAACCTTGGATAGGTTTTATTAAAATGCGATTTACTTCTTCGATTACTTTACTTACCTTCATTTCTGCCTCAAGCATCGTTGAAATTTTTTCATTTTGCTGTGCAAGCTGTGCCGCTTTTTGTGCATAGACAAGCTCATCTTCCAAAATATCCTCACCAGCTAATTGCTTTTTCTGTAATTCGATTTGGATTTTACGGAAGTTTTTAAAGACATTTAATGCCTCTTCATCATTTTTAACAACTTCAACAGCAGCTTTTAACGCTTCAAATTCTGGAATCTTACGGAAAGTTGCTTCTAGCGCATTAATGTCATTATAAATATTAATCATTCATACAATCTCCTTTTAAATAAAGTAAACAATCAAGCCTTGCACAATCCCAATCAATCCACCAAGCACTGCACCTAATACAGTAATCATTTTAAACTCACGTTTTGAAATACCTAATACAAGCTCCTCTAATTTCTCTACTGGGAATGAGTCAACCTGCTCTCGCACGACCTCTTGTAAGTTTAAACGTTTTAGTACATCCTCAAGTTTTTCCTCTGCCTTCACAAAAGCTTTTTCTATAGCTTGTGGAATCACGGTATACTTCGCCCAGTCATTTCCTTGTGGCCAATAATAAGAAATCGGTTGATTTAAACGTTCAGAGATTGCTAATTGTTCTTTCACGTACACTTGTAATTTCGATAAAATGGGGTCAAATTGAACATCTTGCAAAAAGTCCATAGCTGGTCGATCTTTAAGTTTTTCCCATTCCTGCGAAAATATTTTTGTTAGTAAGGTTGTTGTTCCTGGTGCTTGTAAAAACTTCACAAGCTCACGTTGAACTTTCCCAACTAATGAAGAGGAATCACCTAAGAACATATTGATCATGCCGCCTAGAGACCCTTTTGATGATAAAAAGTCATCAATCATTGCCTTAATCGTCATTTCACCTTCTGGTGATAAAAAATAATCCTCGCCTTTTTCTAAAATGTGCTGAACTGCTACTGGAATTTTAGCATCAATTGTATTTTGGATATCATCTGATAGCAGCGTACGAATTGATTTTGTTGATAGTGTATTCTTTACTGACGAAAATTGTCCCTCAACAATTGCTTCAACCTTCTGTTCAATGGTAGTAGGTAGATGAGCAAACCCAGCTAAGTTTAGCCAATCCTGAATTGTTTTGTCGTTTGTAAAGATTGTTTCTTCAACTTTTGTTTGCACAAAGTGTTCTACTTTGTCTTGAATATCCTTAGAGAAAAACTTTTTTCTAAATGTTTCAGGTGTTAGTAAATAATTAACTACTGTAAGACCCAGCTGTTTAGCTAATTCATCACGTCGTTTGGGTATAAGGCCTGGTGTAAACGGTACACGCCAATTTTTAATATATATCGCTTTATATGGACGAAAAAGCATTTTAATGGCTAAGTGATTTGTAACGCCCCCAATTGCAGCCCCAATGATAGCCATAAAAAGTAATGTCACTATAAAATTATCCATTAGTATCCTCTCATTTCAATTGTATTCAAGATTGGCGTATTTTGTCGCCTTCTGCACTCATTATAGCAGAGCAATGATTTTCAACGAAAGAAATACCCCTTTAGAATTTCAATCTCATCCTATTTACTTCTATGAAAAGTGAATAGTTGCAAAAATACCTTTATACTTGAATAATATGACTACATACTATAAGAAGCGAGGTTTGATGATGATTCAACATTTCAGTTTTAAACCACTATTTGAAAACACGCAACTACCTGGGTGGTCTATTTCATTTTTTTATCAACGAGAACGATACCAAGCGGAATATTTAAAGGATGGTACGATTGAGTGGATAGGAGCCATTCCATCAGACGAGGAGGTTGTTAAAAAAATGATACATGAACTTATGCTGTTTCATGTATACGATTGAATTTGATAGTCAATTTTTCGTTGTGATCCCGTATAAAAATACCTATATTTACTATTAATAGCACGCCATTTAAGCTAATTATGTTGAATCCTGTTGAAATTTGTATATTTTTCTTATACATTTATGATATCAGCTTAATAGTAAATGTTTTTTATGCAGGGGGCCATTTCAATGAGTAAAGTCACACTTTCGGATGACTTAAATAGCTATAATTCAAAAGCGTTAATTCGTGTAAAAGTAAAAGAATTTTTTTCGGAATTTTCCGCCAAAATATTCGAATTAGTGGATGAAGCGGGTGCTGTTAATAGTAAGAAATTCGAGGAACTTTCTGGCTATAAAAGCGACTTTTACAATGAGTATTGCAGTCAACTAAAGGGCTTCTTTGATTCTTCTACTAGCTCTTTCGGCAAGAAATCGATTAAAACGTTCTATTTAACGTATAATAATAAGAACTATGTTTTAACACAGCAAGGCATAACGGAAAAAGCACCTGTATCTATCGCTCCGCTTACAGGTGAAATACCTTTAAAGGAAACGGTTCATGACGTTGAAAAAGCGTGTTTAAAATTACGCTTCCAGCAAGAATAAATAGGTCAAACATTTAGAAAGGGGGAGTCTCAAATGATGATTGAGACTCCCCCCTTTCTATAAAAAATAATTCATTTAAAAAAATCCGCAAGCTAAAGCACTCTTGAGATTTTTGACGTGTCGTATTATATGAGATGCAAAATGCTTCTTTCCCTAAACAAACTATCTTTGATCTTTCTAAAGTTAGCATATAGCCATGGTAATTACAATCTTTTGGTATTTGAATCTAGTTGCATTTTTACAAAAGATCCATGAAAAACAAGTGAAAAAGTTGTTGTCAATATTTGTGTTTTTCTTTTAAATAATTTATGATTGAAACATCCAACAATTTTTTAAATCATAGGAGGTGTACACTTTGTTTACTTCCCTCATTCGGGCGGGAACAAAGGAATTATTTGGACGGAGACATATTGGAGATAACCATTAGGTTGGCGGCATTCGCCCTACTAATTATAATGACTGGATTTTTCGTTGCAACTGAATTTGCAATCGTAAAAGTGAGATCTACCCGCATTGATCAATTGCTCGCGGAAGGGCATAAAAAAGCGAAAAATGCAAAACGTGTTGTTTCAGATTTAGATGAGTACTTATCTGCATGCCAGCTAGGTATTACCATCACTGCACTTGGTTTAGGTTGGTTAGGTGAACCTACATTTGAAATCATTTTACACCCAGTGTTTGAATTTCTAAATTTGAATGGTAGTATTACATCTATCCTTTCATTCATACTTGCATTCTCAATCGTTACGTTTATGCATGTTGTTATTGGGGAATTGGCGCCAAAAACATTAGCCATCCAAAAAGCAGAATTTGTCACATTAAATTTTTCTGGTCCATTAATCATCTTCCACAATATTACGTATCCCATCATTAAGCTATTAAATGGCTCTGCTCGTGGTTTAACAGGTCTTTTCGGCTTAAAAATGATGTCAGAATCAGAAGTGGCTCATACAGAGGAAGAGCTGCGTATGATTTTGTCGGATAGTTTAAAAGGTGGAGAAATTAATAACTCAGAATATGAATATGTTAACAGTATTTTCGAGTTCTCTGATCGTCTTGCAAAAGAAATTATGGTTCCTCGAACTGAAATTGTCGGCATAGAAAAAGAGCTAACAATTAAAGAAGTGTTTGATTTAATGGGTGTTGAGCAATATACTCGTTATCCAATTCTGGATGGAGATAAAGATCATATTATTGGATTAGTTAACATGAAGCATTTATTAACCGCTTACATTAAAGATCCTAAAAATGGTGATAAGCCAGTCATTGATTATATGCAACCTATTATTCGAGTGATGGAAACAACGCAAATTAATGATCTATTACTAAAAATTCAACGTGAACGTATTCATATGGCCATTTTAATGGATGAATATGGCGGAACATCTGGTTTAGTGACGATTGAAGATATTATTGAGGAAATTGTCGGCGATATTCAAGATGAATTTGATGAAGACGAAATCCCGGAAGTACAAGAAATTGCAGAAAATCATTTTATTTTAGATGCTAAGATGCTTCTTGAAAATGTAAATGATATGCTTGGTACTGACATAGAAGATGATGATATTGATACTATCGGTGGTTGGTTCATGACGAAGCGTTTTGATGCGGTCGAAGGTGACAGTATTGAAGAGCAAGGTTTTGAATTTATCGCAAAAGAATTAGATGGTCACCATATTTTATACTTAGAAGTTCTGAAATTACCTAACAGTGATTTATCAAATGAATATGACGCAGTCATTGACTAAAATTGAATTGATTTGCCATACTTGTCGTGGTACTATTAGAAGCACGCTTGTATAATCTAGGCTATAAATATGGTCTTTTCTTCACACCTTATATAGGTGGGAGCAACGACTGTAATAAATAGATGAAACGACTCCCTTTTTAAAAGGGGGTCGTTTTCTAATGTTCGAAAGTTTTGCGAGGAGGAAACAAAATGGAGCTCTATACAAATTTACGTCAAGGGGAAAAAGGTGCATGGCTATCCATTGGTACATATCTTATCCTAAGCTCTGCTAAGCTTACAATAGGCTACATTGGTACATCTGAGGCTCTAAAAGCTGATGGTTTAAACAACACCACTGATATCATTGCTTCCATCGCGGTACTGGTTGGTTTACGCATTGCCCAAAGACCACCTGATTCCAACCATCAATACGGACATTTACGAGCTGAGACGGTTGCCTCTTTAGTCGCATCGTTCATTATGCTTGTTGTCGGTCTCCAAGTATTAGTTAGTTCCCTAAAAAGCTTGTGGGAGCCCACTGGAACAACACCTTCACTGTTAACTGCCTATGTCGCAATAGGTAGTGCAGTTGTCATGTATGTGGTTTACCGCTATAATTTGGCACTATCTAAAAAAATTAAAAGCGCCGCTGTTAAAGCAGCTGCCTTTGACAATCGCTCCGATGCACTTGTCAGCATCGGTACAGCCATTGGTATTTTCGGAGCCATTTTCGGCTTTCCGATCATTGATTCACTTACAGCTCTCATTGTTGCCCTTTTAATTATTAAAACAGCAGTAGAAATTTTTTGGGAAGCTGTTCAAAGTCTTACAGATGCCTTTGATATTGATGAAGTTGAAACGTTATCGGTCTTAATCCATAACGTGGATGGGGTAATGGAGCTTTTAGACTTTAAAGGACGTGCCCATGGGAATATGTACTTTATCGACGTAACTGTCACAGTAGACCCTTATTTAAATGTCTTTGAAAGTCATCGTATAACCGAAGAAATCGAACATACCATTATGCGTGAAAATCGCTTTTGTCAGGTTCTTGTGCATATTGAGCCACATATCATTCCTCCACAAAACGAAGAAAAGTCTCCTACCAATTGATTGGTAGGAGACTTTTTTTATTTAATAGCTATATAAATAGCCACTTGTGAATCATGTGGATTAGCACATCGTTCATCATACAGTTCAAAGTCGCCTGTATATGTTCGTTCAACTTTAGAATTTGCAAACCATGTCCAAATCTCTTGCCAAGTTTGAATGACAACTTCAGGCATCACGCCTTTATCTGATGTAAAAACTAGATACTTAGCTGCTGGAATCGTTTTTACTACTAAATCAGTTTGAATGTCATCATTATCTACCTCTACTCCTAGTGTAAGAGTATAATTACCATTCACATCCGTCTCATAGTCTGAATACAAACCATAGACATGACCATTTTTTCGCTCGGCTATTTGATCCGTAATATTTTGCTGATAAAAGTGATCCCATAATTGCGGAATTTTAGCTTGCTCTGTTATTTCATTGGCATTACTTGTTTGAGTTGAAATACCCACGATGTTAAATGCATTTAATTCAACTACTTTTGGTTCTCGCCACTCACTTTTTCTCCATCGCTTTAAATTTGGCAAAAAGGAAGTCAGCATATTACGTGCTTCATTTTCTGGCATACCACCTTCCATAAGATGCGGTACACAAATTTCAATCATTTCGTCTACTGTTAACTGGGGTTGTTTAAACTCGCCCCCCTCGTAACAATATGTACAATAATCCTGACTTTTTCCCCCTTCTTTTTCAGTACCCAATAATGCCTCTTCTACTAAAGGCATACCGCAGCTTTGACAATAGCTTTGCATCGTCATTCCACCTTTCGCTTTATTTGTACTTACTATAGCAAAGGAAACCTGACAACTGTCTGTCATCAATTATCTAGATTTTTATATAATTGAACAATTTCTAAAGCTCGTTTTTGAATGATATCTCTTATATAAGGTGGTTCCATAATTTTAATGCGATGGCCAAAGCTTAGCAAGAAACCATAAAGCCATTCATCTTCAGGTATAGATATATGAATCATAGATTGTTCATGGTCTATATGTTCTGCACCAAAGGATTCTTCCACCAATGTTGTAATGTCTTTATCAAAAGAAATGACCAAATCGACTACGTTTTGCGGTCGATGCCATTCTTTACCCCAAGGGAGTTCACTTAAATTCACTTCCTTACGATCAAAGGTAGAATTAGCTTGAAGCAAATGTTTCATTCTCGCAAGCTTAAATAAACGAAAGTCCTTTCTTAATGTACAATAGCCATACAAATACCATATCTTCCCTTTTTGAACAATTGTATGTGGTTCGACTATTCGGCTTGTTTGTTCACCATAAGTAGTAGAATAATGAAAGCTTATGCAACGATTATTCTCTATAGCTGTCTTGAGCGTCGTAATATGCTCTTTAAAGAGAGCGTTTGGTCCCCATGGACTAAGATCAACAAACAGATGGTCCATCGATTGTTTTACATGATCATCAGCAATACTCGTTATTTTCTCGAGCACGGCTTCAGCGTGGGAATCTTCATAGGTAGTCAACGCACTTTTAATCGCAATAGAAAGTGACGTGAGCTCATCCTTCGTCAACACTTGCTTATCAACACGATACCCATCGATTAAACTAATACCACCATTTACACCTTGCTGACTAATAACAGGTACACCAGCACAGCTCAGTGTTTCAATATCTCGATAGATGGTACGAATCGAAACATTAAATAACTCTGCTAATTCCTGTGCCTTAACCTTTTTACGGTTGATTAATATCATCGTCATGGTTAGAAGTCTTTCTAATTTCATGGTAAAATCTCCTTTCTTGCCATCCCATTATTCCTATATATACTTCTATTTTAATTAACAAACTATCTTTTTAAGTATTTTTTAAGTACTTTTTGAGTATTTTTTAAGGCAAATGTACTATAATAACGCCTAATTATTGTTATAACAATTATACTATTTTAACAATAAAAGAAAAAACAAGGCTAATGCCCATATGCAACTTTCATTAACAATACTATGTTGTTTCATTTTTGTATAAGAATAGTTTGATTTTAACGCCTAAACAATTATTTCAATTCTCTTAACACAACATAAAAAACTTCTATCTTCTATATAATGAACGGCGATATTTTCTTTGAATGGATTTGACGCGATGTGACAAACACATCGGGATTCATTGACTCTCACCCGTGAAAGAACTACAACATAAATTGCTTTTTCTAGCATCAAATTTTTAATAGAAAAGTTGAGTGAGTTTCACTTTTCTTGCCCTTCACTATATAGTAGGAAGCCTTTTCACCCAAAATGAACTAGAGTTTAATGTTTTTAATTTAATTGTATAAAGGAGAGTTTGATGTGATTCGAGCCGTTTTAATAGACAATGAACCTTTAGCTTTACACTATTTTCAAAATAAACTACATGCCTTTCAACAAATACAGGTGATTCAAACCTTTACTAGCGTAGAAGTATTTCTGAATGAACTACCCACTATGGAATTTGAAGCTATCTTTTTAGAAGTAAAACTTCAAGAATTATCAGGACTTGAAGTTGCTGATATTATCAAAACGGAACGTCCACAAGTCAGTGTAATTTTCATTACCTCCTATCATGAATTTGCATTACAAGCCTATGAAATTGGCAGTCTCGACTATGTATTAAAGCCTATCAGTCATGCCCGTTTAGAAAAAACTGTAGCCCGTATTGAGCATGAATTCTCAATTCAGCAAATGCTTCAACAAGCTACACAAACTGTATTAAATGTACAATGCTTCGATCAATTTGCCGTCTATAGTAACAATAGTTTAGTGGCATTTAAAACAGAAAAGACAAAAGAAATGTTTGCTTATTTTATTTTGCATCCAAATATACCGATTCATCGAGATTATCTAATTGAAATTCTATGGCCAGATTTAGATTATGTAAGAGCCAAATCAAATCTTCATACAGCTCTATCTTATTTAAGGAAAACTCTAAATACAATTGGCTATGAAAACTGTATTGTCTTTTCAAATAAATACTATATCTTCGAAAAGCCAAATATCGTATGTGATTTATACGATTTTCAAAAACTTCATGAAGATTTTGCAAAACTTGAATTTCCTTCTATTTCTTTGATTGATCAATGTCTTTCTATTTATAAGAATGGCTTATTTGTTTTTGATGATTATGAATGGTCAACTGCCTATAAAGATAAATTAATGAAATCATACATAGAGCTATTAGAAAAAGGGTTTCAAACAACAGTCTTTTCAGACACTGAAAGAGCTATGGAATTTTTACATGCATTAATAGAGTATGATCCCTATAATGAACAAAAAATTGAGCACTATTTATATACGTTAATACAGGCAGGGCTTCATGATCAGGCACTCAAAATTTTCCAAACATATACGCAAAAACTAGTGGAAGATTTAGCACTAACACCAAGCTCTACATTATTAGAGATATCCAAAAAATTATTTGTTCAACATAAATAATGTAAAAAACGGCGAGTGCTTCTATGTGAGTAGAAGCTCGCCGTTTATTTACATCCCACTACCTTCAGTTAGCCCGTGCTTAACAGCATACAGCGCTGCCTGTGTACGGTCTTGTACTTGTAGCTTTGTAAAAATATTTGAAATATGGGTTTTCACTGTTTTTTCTGTGACAAAGAGTGAAGATGCAATTTCCCGATTACTCTTTCCTTTTGTAAGCTCTGCTAGCACATCCTGCTCACGAGGTGTCAGCGGATTTAATAAATGGGGTGCATTCTGTGATTCCTGGCGATCCATTTCAAGCGTTGTCGTTGCTTCAGGATGTAAAGTGTTTTCACCACGCATAATACGACGAATGGATAAGACCAATTCATCTGGCTCAATATCTTTTAACTGATAGCCTGCCGCTCCAGCCTCCATTGCTGGCACCACATGGTCTCGATCAGAAAAGCTAGTAAGCATTAAAATTTCTATTTGTGGAAATTTCGCTTTGATGCGTTTAGTCGCCTGAATGCCATCCATTTCAGGCATGACTAAATCCATTAAGATAATATCTGGTTGAATGCTTTCTGCTAATGCAACCGCTTCGTGCCCATTTTTTGCCTCTCCAACAACCTCAATATCCTTTTGTGTCTTTAAGAAAAACAGTAGTCCTCTACGCACCACGTGATGATCGTCTGCAATTAATACACGTATCATGTCCTCTCCCCCTTAATATGGCAAGCGGATTAGCAGCTCCGTACCTTTGCCAATTTCACTTACCCAGTCGGCAGTTCCACCTACTGATTTTGCACGATCCTTGATAGATTGTAAGCCCATCGAAAGCAACTTTGTATTGTTGTCAATGACAAAGCCTCGTCCCTCATCACGAATAACCAACAAAATATCTGTTGATGTAACAGTAATATACAATGCTGCCTCTAATACACCTGCATGGCGACGTACATTATTTAACGCCTCTTGGGCTACGCGAAATAATGTTTCTTCAATACGTGAGGGAAATTGCAATACGCCTGAAACTGTAACATGTAGTTTTAAGCCAAGCATTTCAGCGTATACTTTCATGGCCTCAAGTAAACCATTTTCCAATCCTTTAGGTCGCAATTGCCAAATTAACGCACGCATCTCTGTAAGTGCGTCTTGTGTTAAATGCTGAATCTCTTTAAATGTTTCTTTCACTTCGCAATCATCCGTCATTTCAATACCAGCTCTAGCTGTTAACGTGACCGAGAATAGTAGTTGATTGACTGAATCGTGTAAATCGCGGGCTAGACGATTACGTTCCTTCACAAGTGCCATTTCCTGCTCCTGTTTTGTCAGTAAAATTCGCTTAATAGCTGAACCCATCTGAAAGGCAACTGATTCTAATAAAGCAAGCTCCTCCTCTGAAAAGCGCACTGTATCCTTAGATGCGACATTTAATACGCCAAAACGTTCTTGTCCAGATTGAAGGGGTACTGTCGCATGATGCGTGATTCCTTCATGATCCCCAACATTTGCGGCAATGGCACTTTCAATACGCTGACACTCAATAATATTGGAGGCTTTTTTTAGCTCTTCATTACGATAACGGGATACACACCAACAACCGCCCTTTTTTAAATAATGGCAATTGTTATATTCCAATGCCTCTGGTAGATTTTCATGGACAACAAGTTCTGAACGCCCCTTTGCATCAATAAAAAAAATCCAGCCTGTTTCAAAATTGGTGCCATTTAAAAATTTGATGAGCGCACCTTTTAGCATTGTGACAATTTCAGTTTCTTCATTTAATAGTTCAGCAATTTCTTTTAAAATACTGATATTGGAATGCTCATTCTCTCTCACGAAAACACCCCTTCTTTAGCATTACTATTGTTAATGATACCATTAAGCTATTGAAAGCGTCTGCTTCCACCGTTCATACTTTAGACTGAAATTCATCACATACCTTATTTTGTGTAAGTTGATTTACATATAAAACTAGAACCACTATAATCGAACAAGGACATGGTTTTATGAAGGGAAGATTGAATATGTCTAAAAAAGAAGAAAATGGCTTATTATTTATTTGGATTGTTTCTGCTATAGCAACGCTAGGTTCGTTATATTTTTCTGAGATTCGTCATTATGAACCTTGTAAATTATGTTGGATTCAACGTATTTTTATGTACCCAATTGTTATTATGACGACAGTAGCCTTTATACAAAAAAATGCGCGTATTGCTGTCACAACAGCTGTATTTTCTTTGATTGGCGGCTGTATTTCACTTTACCATTATGGAATTCAAAAGCTTAGCTATTTAGCTGAAAATGCTCCTTCCTGTGGCGCAGTTTCTTGTACAGGACAATATATTAATTGGTTAGGCTTTATTACTATTCCGTTTTTAGCATTAACTGCATTTATTTTAATCGCAGGGGCAAGCTTTTATTTAATAAAAGCTTCTAAAGCTGCAAAATAATCGGAAGACCGTGTTCTACCTTTGGAATACGGTTTTTTCTACGGAGGAAGATCTATGTTTCATTATGAAATTGCTGAAGATAACTTAAGTGTGGAAGAACTGCTACGTAATCATTGGCGACTCGGTAAAAAACTCGTTCATGAATTGCGTATGGCCAAAGCCATCACATTGGCAAATGATGAGCTGATTCAATGGAATACACCTTTACAAACTGGAACAATAATCAAATTTACGTTTCCTGTTCCAACTTCTAGCTACAAACCAACACCTGTATGTGCTATTGATGTAGTCTATGAGGATGACCATTGTTTAATCGTATCAAAGCCAAAAGGGATGGCAACACATCCTAATGATGCTCGTGATACACATACATGTATGAACCATGTCATGGCACATATCAAAGAACAGGGTGGCATTTATGCTGAACATGTTCATCGTCTTGATAAAGGGACACAGGGCTTATTACTAGTAGCAAAGCACCCTTTAGCAAAGTCCATTTTCGATCGAATGATTGAGGAAAAAACCATTATTCGTACGTATGCAGCAGAGGTGCAAGGTAATTTACGAACATCTTCTGGAACGATTGCAGAACCAATTGGCAAAGACCGACACCATGCCACAAGACGTGTTGTGTCTAAAACTGGACAGCATGCGGTAACTCATTATGAAGTGGTGGCGCGTTACAAAAATTCCTGTGTCGTTCATCTCATACTTGAGACTGGACGCACACATCAGATCCGTGTGCATTTAGCCTATATTGGCCATCCAATTATTGGGGATACAATGTATGGTGCACGAGAAACAGTAAGTGATGATTACGAACTACATGCCATTCAATTAGAATTTGACCATCCTTTTTTAAATCAACGTATTATTGTCAAGGACGAGCAATAAGAAAAATCCCGCCTCTATAGGAGTGCGGGATTTATTCTTTTTTAAAAATCAAATTTAAAATGATCAGGATCTTGTCCAAATCGTTGGTTACGATTTAATGTTGCCATTTTCTCCATTTGATCTTGGGTTAATTCAAAATCAAAAATCTGTGCGTTTTCCTCAATTCGGCTCGGTGTTACGGATTTGGGTATAACGAGTGTATCATTTTGTAAATGCCAACGTAGTACTACCTGAGCAGGGGTTTTGTCGATCTCTTTCCCAATCTCAATAATGGTAGGATCAGCAAGTACACCACCACGTCCTAGTGGAGACCATGCAGTAACAGCAATTTGGTGTTTATTACAAAATGCGCTTAATGGCTGCTGTTGTAAATATGGATGTACCTCCACTTGATTCACCATTGGTGCAGTATTTGCCTTAGCCAATATTTTTTCTAAATGATGCTCATGATGATTTGATACACCTGTTGCGCGAATTAATTTTTCATCGTAAAGACGCTCAATAGCTCGATATGTTTCTTCAAATGTTTCAGGGACAGCCCAATGTGTTAAATATAAATCTAGGTAATCCATATTTAAATTCTTTAGCGAAACCTCAAAAGCACGTAATGTTGCATCGTATCCTTGGTCATTATTCCATACTTTTGTTGTAACAAAAATATCTTCACGACGAATGCCTGAATGACGAATTGCTTCTCCTACTTCTACCTCATTCCCATATAGGGATGCTGTATCAATAGCTCGATAACCGTATTGAAGTGCTTTATCAATAGCCTGTAATGTTTCCTCGCGTTCTGTCATTTTGTAAACACCTAAGCCAAAACGAGGCATTTCTACACCATTTGTTAATGTTTTCGTTGATTGTAAATTCAAAAAGCACAACCCCTTTCTTATCCTAGTACCATTATACAAAAAATTGGATTTAAGAAAAATAAAGCGGCTTTTTTATAATACACTACTTTTTCTTTTGTTCAACATCTTCCAATTGAATTGGATCAGCGATTCGCTCATCCTCCGCAAGCTCTAGACCATCACGTAAATGCTCCATCTGCTTGCCTAAATCTTTTAATTCTTTCATATCTCTCACCATTGTCCCATTTTCAATATTTGGCACCTTTTTTTCCATATTGATCACCTCACTTTTAGTTTTCCCGATATCAAGCTGTTTGAACCATTTCTGACATATTTTATTCTGCTATGTCGTTTCATTTTTAAAGTAGATAGGCTATACTAAAAAGAGATTTCTTTATAACATGAGGAGGGTTACTTCCATGAAATTATTATTAATCATTGGTGTAACAGTTGCTTTCTTAACAGCTATTTTCACTGCTGGATATGAAGGCGACTACAAAGCTGACAAATAATATCTCAAGAAAATCACTAAGCTTTTAGAAAAGCTTAGTGATTTTCTTTTTTTGTGGAACAATAGAAATACTTGACTTTCCTTTATTTTTAAAATAAACTAACTTACATAAAGTAACTTAATGAAAAAAGATAACTATTCGGAGGTATTCTAAATGCATTTTCATGAAAAACCTAACACATATGTAACAAATGTTGAAATAAAAGTGAGTGATTTACATCGCTCTTTAACCTTTTATCAAGAAATTATTGGCTTTAAAGTGTTACAACAAGATTCACATAAAGCTATGTTAACTGCCGATGGAGAAACAGCTCTATTAACTCTTGTTCAGCCTAAAACTGTAGAAGATAAGCTTAGCATGACGACAGGACTTTATCACTTCGCCCTATTATTACCTAGTCGACGTGACTTAGCTAATGTTATTTCTCATTTTCACGAAAAAGGTGTGTACCTTGGGGCTTCTGATCATGCTGTAAGTGAAGCACTCTATTTAAATGATCCTGATCATAATGGAATCGAGATTTATGCAGATCGTCCTGAAAGTGAATGGACATGGCATAACAATCAGGTGCATATGGTGACAGAACCACTCAATATTCGTTCTATTTTAGAAGAGGGCGATGGCAACTGGCTTGGTCTGCCTGCTGGCACAGTAATGGGCCATATTCATTTATCGGTCTCTAACTTGGCTGAAGCCGAGCAATTTTATACAAAGGGATTAGGTTATGATATTGTCACACGCTACGGGTCCCAAGCATTATTTATTTCTACAGGCCGTTACCATCATCATATCGGCTTAAATACGTGGCACTCAGAGAATGCACCAAAGCTTGGAAAAAATCAAGTTGGCTTAAAAACGTTCTCATTGCGTTTAGATAACGAAGAACAAGCGGCAACTATGAAAGATAATCTTCATGGTATAGGTGCACCCGTTACGGAAATCGTCGGAGGGTTCCAAACAGAGGATCCTGCGGGGAATGTTGTGTTATTAAAGTTTTAATATTAAAAAGCAGTTCTCACAAGCGGAGAACTGCTTTTTAATGTAACCCTGGATATCCTTGTTGACGTAATGCCTCATAAATAACAATTGCAGCCGTATTGGACAAATTAAGTGATCGCACATGATCACTTTGTGGAATACGTAAACACATATCTCGGCGTTCATAAGCAAAGTCCTTCGGCAAACCTGTAGTTTCTTTTCCGAACATAAAATAAATATCTCGGTCTTGATCACTAAAATCATTTTTCGTAAACGGCTCATCACTGTATGTTTCGATTAAATAAACATCTCCATTTTTAGAGTACTCTATAAAATCCTCAAGTGAATCATGATAGACAATATTTACACTATGCCAATAATCTAAGCCCGCCCGTTTCAGCATTTTATCATCCGTTGAAAAACCTAGCGGACGAATTAAATGGAGTGATGTATTAGTACCCGCACAGGTACGTGCAATATTCCCCGTATTGGCTGGTATTTCTGGTTGATATAAAACGATATGCAATGGCATAACGACACACTTCCTTATTAAAAAATTCTTTAAGATAGCTCTTTAAAAAGTTAAACGAAGTCTTACTCTTTTGGAGCGACTCTTCTCACAATTAGAGCGGATCCGCTCTCAATCATAGGAACTCCAAGCAATTGATTTCATCCCTACATTAAACTGTAGTTAGTCAATGCTTCTACATCCAATACTACTTAAAAAACTGCAACCCTTTATAAATTTCACTTCGCACTTCTTCGTCCTGCTCCGTAGCTTCTGCTTCATGTAAGGCAGTTTGTGCTGTATCCCCGCCAATCTTACCCAATGCCCATGCGGCTGTGCCTCGAATGACAGGACGGTCATCTTTATGAAGTAGAGCAATCAAATCTGGTATGGCGGCTTCCTCTTTAAAATGAGCAAGTGCCAAGATGGCATTTCGCTGAATAGGCTTTTTTCCACGCCATGAGCCTGAAACATGACCAAATTTCCCCTTAAATTCTCGATTGGAAATCGTTAAAAGCGGTGTCAATAATGGTTTGGCTAGCTCTGGATCTGGCATAAATTCTTCATGTATCCAATTAATTTTCCCTTTATTTTTAGGACATACTGTCTGGCATGTATCACAGCCATAGAGTCGATTACCGATATGACTACGAAACTCATCTGGTAATGTTCCCTTCGTTTGAGTCAAAAAAGCAATACAGCGCTGTGCATCCAATTGTCCACCTTGTATTAAGGCTCCCGTTGGACAAACATCCAAGCACAGGCGACAATCTCCGCATTCATCCTCCATTGGCTTATCTGGCGCAAATGGAATATTTGTAATGAGCTCTCCTAAATACACATAGGAACCAAATTCAGGCGTGATAATCGAGCAATTTTTTCCGCTCCACCCAATGCCTGCACGTTCAGCTACCGCCCGATCTACAAGAGCTCCTGTATCAACCATTGATTCAATACGTACACCTTTGACATGTTCCTCAAGCCAAGTGGATAATAGCTTTAAACGCTCACGTAATGCTGTATGATAATCGACACCCCATGAAGCACGGCAGAAAATTCCACGTCGCGCACCCTTTTTACCAACTGGAGCATTTTGCATACGTGAAGGGTAAGCCACAGCTATTGCTACAATACTCTCTGCTTCATCTAGTAATTGAAGGGGTTCTGTACGTTTTTGAATATCACTTTCTTCAAATCCAGACTGATAGCCAAGCTCCTGCTGGCGACGCAATCTGTTTTTTAATTCTGTAAAGGGAGCTGCTGTTGTAAAACCTATTTTATCAACACCAATGGACATCGCATATGCCACAAAATCACGTTGTAGGTCGTGTATGTTCATTTTATTTCCAACTCCTTACATGGTACAATATTAGAAATAGATAAAGTAGGTGATGTTCATTGGAAATTTCCATTAACCCAACTCTATTAACACAACATCCCGAGCTAAAAATCGGCATTATTCATTATACCAAAATTGTTGTAGCGGAATCCCCTCAAATGATTAAAGGGCGTATGCAATTGTATCAGGAAAATCTTTTTCTTGAAATGCAGGAACTTCCTGTAACACAGCGTGAGGGTATTGCAGAATGGCGACAAATCTGGAAAAATCTTGGTGCTGATCCAAACCGTTATCGTCACTCAGCAGAAAGCCTTATGCGTCGAATTAGTAAGCAAAACTATTTAACGCCAATTCATTCAGGTGTTGATTTAAATAATTTCTTTTCACTTCAATATGAAATGCCAATTGGGCTATATGATGTTGCTCAAATCAAAGGGTTTGTAGCAATTGAGCTTGGTCATGACGAGATTGGTTATGAAGGTTTGAATGGGCGCTTTAACACATTAGAAAATATTCTGTATAGTCGTGATGAGGTAGGAGCATTTGGCTCACCTTTTGTTGATTCTAAACGCACAGCTGTCACAGAGGAAACAACTGATGCGTTACATATTTTTTATTTCCGCCCTTCCTTAACAAAT
The DNA here is from genome assembly GCF_029916965.1 of Lysinibacillus sp. 1 U-2021. NCBI lineage: Bacteria > Bacillati > Bacillota > Bacilli > Caryophanales > Bacillaceae > Lysinibacillus > Lysinibacillus sp. 1 U-2021. Next base: position 628,694 of record NZ_CP123966.1, on the reverse strand, counting down.
GACGCAGCGAATGAACTGCTAGCGTCAGCTGGGAAAATGTTTAATCAAATTCATGGCGGACATTATCAAATCGCAATTATATCAAATAATGTACCATCTATAACACTATAAAAAGGACGTGTTTTCGTGATTAATCTTGCAGAAGCTGTTAAACTAAAAAGTATTTTAGGAAAGAAAACTCAAGAGCTAGTAAACGAACTACATCGCAGTGCCTTTGTAACAGTTGAAAAGGGACAAGCCCCTAAAACAAGTAATCGAGCACTCCCCCTTATTGAAGCTGACTTAGCCCAAGTTCGTCTAGATACTCGTACATTAGACCGCCTCGTTTACGAAGCAAACATCCAAAACACCGTAGACTTTAAAGGGCAAAAGCTAGCACTAGTAGAAGCCATCGAACTAGCAACACAACTCCGTGCCGAGGCTGATTTGTGTAAAGATTTCAGTATGCGAGAAAAAGAGAGTGTAAGATTTGGCTATGGCGAAAATACAATGTTATATGAAATCGCTTTGTATGAGCCAGATGAATATCGAGAACGGGCTACAAAGCTAGAAAAAGATGCACATAAACTATCTAATCTTATTAATTCAAAAAATTACAGTATTCAAATTAACTTTGACGATTCCCGTTATTTCTAAACTCGGGACGGTGAGACTCCAACCCGAGTTGGATGTGCTGTTTTCAAATCTAGCTTTTCAGCTAATTAGTTAAAAACCAATAACAAGTTACCTGTTACTGTATGACCGATGACTAATGACCAACTATAAGCAATGGCCATACTCAAAACAACTTGATTCCATTTGAAAACGCCATCCAAGGCTCTCCTACATTTATGTATGGAGAGCTTTTTTAGTAGTTCAAAGGGATAATTTGGATGACTAGTTTGCCCCTTTCAAGGACAAAATGGAAGTATCTATAGGAAAGGGGTCATACTATGACACAGCAAAATGATGCAACACATGAGCAAGATATGACAATGACCAACAGACAGGGACATCCAATTACCAACAATCAAAATTTGCGAACAGTCGGTAATCGAGGTCCTGCAACATTGGAAAATTATGATTTCCTAGAGAAGATGAGTCATTTTGACAGAGAGAGAGTTCCAGAACGAGTTGTGCATGCTCGTGGAGCTGGAGCACATGGGTATTTTGAGACCTATGGTGTTGTTGGCAATGAACCTATTTCTAAGTATACACGTGCAAAAGTCTTTCAGGATAAAGGGAAAAAAACACCTGTATTTGTGCGTTTTTCAACTGTTATACATGGTGGTCACTCCCCAGAAACATTACGTGATCCCCGCGGTTTTGCAGTAAAGTTTTATACAGAGGATGGCAATTGGGATTTAGTGGGCAATAATTTAAAGATCTTCTTTATTCGTGATGCGCTCAAATTTCCAGACATGATTCATGCTTTTAAGCCTGATCCCATTACTAATATTCAAAACGTTGAACGTTTTTTTGATTTTTGTGCTAGCTCACCAGAAACCTTCCATATGGTAACATTCGTTTACTCTCCTTGGGGGATTCCAGCAAATTATCGTATGATGCAGGGCTCTGGGGTTAATACGTACAAGTGGGTGAATAGTGAAGGCAAGGCAGTCCTTGTCAAATATCATTGGGAACCGCTACAAGGTATTAAAAATTTAACACAAAAAGAAGCAGAAGAAATCCAACAGAAAAATTTCAATCATGCTACACAAGATTTATATGATGCTATCGAACGTGGAGACTTCCCCGAATGGGAGCTACATGTTCAAATTATGGAGGATGGTTCACACCCTGAGCTTGATTTTGATCCATTGGATGATACAAAGCTTTGGCCAAACGATCAATTTCCGTGGTATCCAGTTGGCAAAATGGTGCTAAACAAAAACCCTGAAGACTATTTTGCTGAGGTGGAACAGGCTACTTTCGGGACAGGGGTGCTTGTTGATGGCTTAGACTTCTCTGATGATAAAATGTTGCAAGGTCGTACCTTCTCTTATTCTGATACACAACGCCATCGTGTAGGAGCCAACTACTTACAGCTTCCAATTAATGCACCAAAAAAACGTGTAGCGACCAATCAACATGGTGGGCAAATGATGTATAAGCGTGATTTGGCACCTGGACAAAATCCACATATTAACTATGAGCCATCCATGCTGAATGGGTTAAAGGAAGCAACACAAGCTGGTAAAGAATATACACCATACATTGAAGGAAACCTTGTTCGTGAATCGATTGATCGTCAAAGTAATACGAAACAGGCTGGTGAAACTTATCGTAACTTTGAACAGTGGGAACGCGATGAACTTCTTGAAAATTTAATCCGTGATCTATCGGTCTGTCATGAGGATATTCAAAATGCCATGATTGCTTTGGCACAAGAAGCCGACGAAGAATATGGTCGCTTACTCAAGGAAGGTTTGCACAACGCTAAAAAAGATTCCTCTGCATCAAAACCACTTGGCAATATCAAGGGTGACCAAGCACCTCAAGATGCCATGAATAAAGGACACGATGCTGAGCCTTATTAACGAAGCTAAAAAAGACATTACATTTTTTGTAATGTCTTTTACTTTATTGTTCATATGCTTTATACCAATGATAAGGTTGAATTTCCTTTAATGATTTAAATACCAATTCTCCATCTGCATTCGTAATCGCTGCCTTTACATTTTCTCCCCAATAGAAAAGTCTTTCCTGACAGACTCCACAGGGTGTCAGCACTACAAATTTAGATGTTTCATCTTCCCTAGCAACACAAATCGAATGTGTAACTTTTGTATTCAATTTATGTGCCTCTAAAATAGCACCTGTTTCCATACATAATTCAGTAGCAGCATTCATGACCTCGGGTGCGACACTTGTTAAAATTTGTCCATCCGCGGTATATAAGGCTGCAGCTCCTCCCCATCCAGAGGGATATCTTTTTTCTGCTAGTGCAACGGCAGCTTCATACAGTATTTTTTCAATAGCCATATTTCCTCTTCCTATCATACATGCACACCTGGTAATATTTTCAATACCTTTTCCTGTGCGTCTAAAATTGCTTCTGTTCCTAATGGAATCGCTATATTCGTTGTTTCATGTCCGAACTTAAAACCTGCCACAACTGGTATTCCTAAATCTGCAAAATACTCCTTCATTAACGAATGAAGAGCCGCTTCCTCAGATCCTGTCTGTGTAAACGAACCAATGACGACTCCTGCTAATTGCTCAAACTTCCTTGCTTGTTTTAAATGCTGAAGCATTGAATCAATAACTGGAATTGTTTCATTTACATCCTCTATTAATAAAATCCTGCCTTCAGTCCTCACTTCAAATTTGGTACCTAGTGTGCTGACAAGACGATAGAGATTTCCTCCAATCATTTCACCACGTGTGATGCCCCCAGCAATCGTTGTTAACGGAGAAATTGCCTCTGTATATTGAATTTCCATCGGGGAGAATAGCTGTAAAAACATTTTCTTTGATAAATCATCCATCTTATTAGCTGACATCAGCATTGGCCCATGAAATGTCACCATATTGGCATATTCATTAATCGCACAATGTAAATATGTAACATCAGAAAAGCCCCAGAAAATTTTAGGATTTTCTTCTATTAAAGCATAATCAATTTTATCAGCAATTCTGGCAGAGCCATAGCCACCCTTTATACAAAAGATTGCTTTCACTTCTGGGTTTTTTACCATCTCATGAAAATCAGCTAGTCTGATTTCATCACTTCCTGCCAAATATTCATGTTTTGCATGAATCGTATCACCCACAATATAGCGAAGACCCAACTCGTCCAAAAAAGCTACTGCTTCTCCTAGTTTTTCAGGCTCTACAAGACTTGAAAGTGCAACAACACCGACTAAATCTCCCTTTTGTAAACATGGTACGGTACTTTTCACAGTTATTCCTCCTCTTGTTTTCCTTATTTTAGCATAGCAAAACTTCAGGGGCATTGATTATTGCTATACTGACTGCCTATAATTAACTTTACTATTCAATTAATAAAGGGGTTAAAGCATCTTGAAAATTCCACCATATCTATTATTAGTACTCGCAACTCTTTTATGGGGTGGTAATTTTGTTATTGGACGTGCCGTTAGTGAAGATATCCCTCCCCTAACACTTGCCTTATTACGCTGGTGCGTCGCATTTATCATCTTTTTTCCCATTGCATTTCACCAACTAAAACGTGAATGGCGGATACTGAAAAGACATTGGTTGATTGTCATCATTCTTTCATTAACAGGGGTTACAGCATTTAACACACTTGTTTACATTGGATTACATTACACAACGTCTATTAATGCATCTTTAATGAACTCTTCTACGCCCATAATGATTTACATACTTTCCTTTATTTTTTTGAAGGAAAAACTATCAAAATTTCAGTTAATAGGGACCGTTTTATCACTGAGTGGAGTTGCCTTTATTATAATGGGAGGCTCTTTTACAAGGATTGTCGATTTTACTTTCAATAAAGGGGATTTAATTGTAATCGCAGCAGTATTTTGTTGGAGCATATATTCATTGCTCATTAAACAATATGCAACTCGCTTACCAGGGCAGTCTACCTTTCTAGTGACGATTGGACTTGGGGCTATTGTGTTATTTCCGTTTTCTCTCTATGAAACATTGTCTAGTACAACAGCAATTCATTGGGAATGGTCAACCATTGGTGCTATTTTATATGTTGGTATTTTTGCCTCTATCATTGCTTTTCTCTGCTGGAACAGTGGTGTTATACAGCTTGGAGCGAACAAGGCAAGTATTTATTTAAATTTCATTCCTGTTTTTGCCTCCATTTTTGCTGTTCTTTTTCTACATGAAAGATTGCATTCTTTTCAGCTTATAGGTGGACTAGCCGTTGTAGCAGGGGTTATTTTATCAGGAAAAATAAATAAGCAAAGACTTCAATCCTAAGAAGCCTTTGCTTATTTTTGCTAATTCGTACCACCATAAATTATTGTAACATTAGGATGGTTTAATAATTGGCTTGCTGGGAATTCTTCTGTAATATGACCACTTTTCAATTTTTCAATCGCCGCGAGCTTTTTTTCACCAAAGGCAATGAGAACGATTTCCTTTGCCTTCATGATGGAGTGAATGCCCATTGTAATGGCATGTGTTGGTACTTCAGACGGATCATTAAAATAAATAGCATTTTCTGTTCTTGTTGACTCTGTTAGCTCCACAATATTCGTCTTGGCATCAAACGATGCGCCTGGTTCATTAAAAGCAATGTGTCCATTTACACCAATACCTAGAAGCTGTAAATCAATGCCTCCTGCTTCTTCAATGCGCTTATCATATGCAGCACATTCTTCAGCTAAATTGGCTGCCTGTCCATTTGGCAAATGGACATTTTTCGGCTGTATATCCACAAAATTAAATAAATTCTCATGCATAAATGTAAAGTAGCTTGCTGGACTTGATTGCTCAATGCCTACATACTCATCCAAATTAAAAGTTTGTACTTCCTTAAAAGATAAATGGCCAGCTTGGTGTCGTGCCACTAATTCTTTATACATGCCTACAGGTGATCCACCAGTTGCTAAACCTAAAACACTATCAGGTTTCTCTTGTATTCGTTTTGAGAAAATAGTAGCTGCCACTTCGCTCATTTCCTCATATGTATTCACTTCTATCCATTTCATGCTATATACGATACCTACCTTACCATTTATATTATTAACTAATATGTAAAACATTTCACTTTATAGTAGCTAATATATTAATCTTACTAGTTATTTAGCTATTTTTCTATCATTTCCTACTTCAGTTTATGCGTGTAATCTAAGACTATTTCGGTTATGTTATTAATAAGGAAGTGAGGCGATTTTATGAATGAGCAGATTCAGCACTATTTACAGTATATTCAATTTCAAGGAACGTTAGAGCCATCTATTCAGCTACTTGGACAACTTCAAACTAAACATCTATTAACCATTCCCTATGAAAATTTAGATGTTGCCTTGAACCGGGGTATCTCCTTCGCTATTCCTGATTTATTTCAAAAAATAATTATTGATAAACGTGGTGGCAATTGTTTTGAATTAAATATCTTATTCAGTTGGCTCTTACGAGAGCTTGGCTTTTCTGTTACCAATCGTTATGCCCAGTTTTGGCGCAACATAGCAGAAAATACCCCTCCTGAGGAAATTCCCATGCATCAATTATTGCTAGTGAATGTGAGGGGACAATACTATATCTCGGATGTAGGTGTCGGTGCATTAGCCCCCTGTAAACCAGTGCCACTAATTGCTGGCTATCAACACCGTGAAGGTAAAGAGTTATATAAAATAGATTATGATGAAGCGAATGGTTGGATGCTGTTGGAACAAGCTAAACATAGTTGGCGTTTGCTTTATAGTTTTCACGACGATGCCAATGATGCAAAATTTGCACCACGACTTTCCAAGCAAAAAAATAAAATTGCTATGATTCGAACCATTGGTGGCCGTCATACCATGATGAACAACGAATTTAGAATTTATGAAGGACAATCCTTAACTACCTATACAACAAACACTGAGAAGGAATGGCTGCAAGCTCTACAGCGTTTTTTTCATATCTCTGTACAACTATAAAGGAAAGCAAGTCCATCGGTGGCTTGCTTTCCTTTCACATTATTTCATTGTCCTATTGAGCAATTCAAACACAACTATGTCATTGTGTAGCTCTTTAACTAAACCTATATCATCTACAAAGTAATAAGTTTTCACTACATCACTAAATTCTGACCTTTTCTCGACTATAACCACGCCCGTATATTGCACATCACCTGCTTGTACCGTACCATCTGTAGATTTTACAGTTACTCGTTCCCCTGCAGAAACCCCTGGATCATCTTCATGTAAAACAACACCTATTCTAAGTGGGAGTTCTATATATAAATCATAATGTGTGTTAGCTTCACTAGCAATGGCTTGTCCGTATGCACGATCATGACCATATAAAAGCTCATCAGAGATAGTTTGTCCTGTACTTACATTTTTGACTGTCCATACATCATTTTTACCGTCGTGTTGCTGATATTGATAGTTTAAAGTATAACGCTTATTGTCACTTAAAGAATAATAGGCATACGTATATTCAAATGCGGGGTCCCTTAGCAAGTTAGGTTTAGAAAGAGTCATTGCTCTCGCTAAAAACGCTGAGAAATGGGCGCGTGTAACAGGATCATTAGGTTTAAACGAACCATTCTCATAGCCCCTTACCAAATGATTATGGGCCAGTGTTAAAATTTCTTCATAACCTGGCGTCTGCTTACTCACATCTGTAAAATAATAAGGATCTGAACCTTTTAATTGAAAGGCCCTATTTAGCACAATCGCCATTTCCCCCCTAGCTAGCGGTGCATCTGGATGAAATTTATGGGCAGTATCAAATATACCTTTATTTTGCACAGCCGCAATTTCTTTATAAAATTTATGAGTGGTTGTTACATCTTGATAGTTTGGATTTTGCACATGGATCGTGTTTAGTCCTAAAGCACGTGTTAGCATTACAGCTACCTGTGCTTTCGTAATATAATCATTCGGCTTGAACAAGTTATTCGAATACCCTTTCGCAATATCCTGTTCTACTAAATAATGAATTTCCGTCGTTAATGTATCATCCGTTAGATCGATAAAGCTGGCTGCCTGCACTTCCTTCGGTAATATACCAATCGTTATCAGGATCAAACATACTAGCTTCAATATGTTCTTCACATTATCCCTCCTCCTTCGATTCTATACCCATAAAGACGTATCCATATGCTTAAAATGAGAAAAGCCTCTATTAAAAGAGACTTTATTCGTTATTTTTATATTGAATTAATCCAATCCCTATTCCAGTCGGATCGACCAAATAAGCTAGATAGAAATCATCGAACGCCATTTTGTCACGCAAAATAGTAGCACCGTTGTGTTTTGCCTGTGCAATGACTTCGTCAATTGCATTCACTTCAATTTGAATTCTTGTACCATGCGGAAAATCGCTTGGTCCTTTACCAATGCCACCATTAATTCCAGCTTTGTCTTTATTCCCAGTCATAACTGCCCAATAATCCCACTTTGGAGTTGCTACCTCCCAGCCAAACACTTTACTATAAAAAGCTGCCGCTTTCTCCGGTTCCTGACTATTTAATTCAAAGCCAATCACTTTTCCCATACATATACCCCCTCATTTTTAGCATAACAAATAATTCAACAATAAATTGGAATTCCCTTCCTGAAGACTTTAGAAATTTGACAATATTCTAAATAAAAAATTATGTATTTAATTAGTTAGAAAATTATGTATAATTAAATTAGAACGATTGTTCAAATCATTAAAGGAGTACAACATTGAGTAAAAGACGCTATGACAGTGACAAGGCAAAGATTGAGATTATCAAACATGCCATCCAATTATTTTCTCAACATGGCTATAATCAGACATCTGTTGGTGATATTTCGAAAGCCTCTGGTTATAGTAAAGGACATATTTATTATCATTTCGAAAATAAAGAAAAGTTATTTGTGCTTTTGGCGCAGCAATCGATGAAAAATTGGCATAACAAATGGTTGCAACAAGAATCTTCATACACCACATCCACAGATAAATTGTATGGTATGGCCATGCATGTCCTCTATGAGTATCAAACACCCTTACTAAAGTCAGGTCAGGAACTGGCATCTAATCCCAAATCAAGTCCTGATTCAATACAACAGTTATACAATTTAGCTATTACGCCAATGAATGCTTATCGAGCAATTCTTCAAGAGGGCATCGACCAAAACGAATTTGTTCATGGAAATGTAGATACATGGACCGTCTTACTTGGCACATGGCTAGGTGGATTATGTCAGCTGACCAATACTCATAACTTGAAATCATTAGAACCACTCTTTCAACAGGCAATAACGATTTTCTTAAAAGAAATTAAAAAAGGTGGGGTTTAAATGAAAGTAGGTTTAATAGGTGATAGCTTAACAGAAGGTCGTCCAGGCGTTTCATTTTATGATCTCTTGAAACATCAATATCCCCATATTTCATTCGATAATCTTGGAAATCCAGGCGAGACGATTAAAAGTTTATTTACTCGCTTGGAAAAAATGCCGCTCCAATCTTCCTATGATCTTCTTATTCTTTGGATAGGCGTCAATGACGTCTATTCAAAATTATTAAAGGTGCAAGCACAGCCTGTGGCGAAGGATCACATTGAATTCGAAGAGTACTGCCTCAAGGTATTAGAGAAAGCACAAGACGCTTCCAAAAATGTTGTATTAGTATCTCCAGCATTAGTAGGAGAAGATCTTCAAAATCCCTCTAACAAAGAAATAACACAATTAACGTCTGTTATGGAGTCTATTTCAATGAAATCTGGCAATGTTTATTTTGTAAATATGCAAAATCTCTTTAAAGAGCATTTAGAACATTTGGAGTGCTCAGGCTTTATTAATACGAATGTAATAAGAGTCCTACTGGATGTTTTATTTTACAAAAGTCCTTTACGTATCGATAAATTATCTCAAAAAAGAGGGCTACATGTAACTTTAGATGGTGTTCATTTGAATAGTAAAGGTGCTGATTTAGTGGCACAGCAATATAGCTCTATCATTGAACTTTATAAAGTCGAAGGAGACAAAATCGGGAGGTCCTAAAGATGAGAAAGATTGCTGTTGTTACTGGCGGTGTTTCAGGGATAGGAAAGGCTATTTGCCAAGAATTAATCGCTCGACATATATTTGTCATTATTGCTGATATTCAAGATCATGAGGGTCGTGTGTTAGAAGCAGAGTTAAATAAGGATATCGCCCATGTAAAATTTGTACATTTAAATGTAACCGATTACAAAGATGTAGCTTCTGTCATTCATGATGTATTTGAAGAATTTCACCGTATAGATTACCTGTTTAATAATGCTGGTATCGCTATGTATGGGGAGATAGGTGAAATGACTATTGAGGATTGGAAGGAAATTATGGCCATTAATTTATGGGGTGTCATTTATGGGACTCAAATAGGCTACCCACTTATGAAAAAACAAGGTTTTGGTCATATCGTCAATACCTCCTCTGCTGCAGGGTTAGGACCTTCTCCTTTTTCTACTGCATACGCTACTACCAAACATGCTGTTATAGGACTAACAACCTCTCTACACTATGAGGCTGAGGAATTCGGGATTAAGGTGAGTACTTTATGTCCAACGTTTGTGGATACACCCATTTTCGATAATGCAAAGGCGATTCATATGGATAAATCCATTATCACCAAACAATTAAAGCAGCAAAAAATGATCTCACCTCAGCGAATTGCAAAAATGGCTATAGAGGGTGTTCATCAAAATAAGCCTATCATTTGTCCAATGCCAATGTGCAAAACACTGGATGTTGTTTTTACTATTTTTCCTTTTTTACACAAAGCGTTAATGAGAATGGTTTGTAAAGTGAGTCGTAATGCACGTTTAACCTAATGTTTCACAAGGCTCCCTTCTAATGGGAGCCTTGCTTATTTTATAATACGACACCATCGCTCATTTTAATAATACGATCTGTATATGCCAACATTTCTTCGTCATGCGTCACTATTAATGTTGTTATATTTAAAGTTTTTGTTAATGTTCTTAATAACAACATAATCTCTTTAGAACGCTGTGAATCTAAACTAGCCGTTGGTTCATCAGCAAACAATACTTTCGGTTGATGAATAATAGCACGTGCAATTGCTACACGCTGCTTCTCTCCCCCTGACAAGGAGGAAGGATAGGCAGTTTTACGGTGTTCCATTCCAACTAACTTCAATAGCCGATTGACTTCATATTTCTGTTCATTCTTTTTTAAAGGAGATTCAGCCACATCTAGCATTAATAGCAATTGTTCCTCCACTGTCAAAAAGGGGACGAGATGTGCAAATTGAAAAACAAAGCCGAATTTACTTGCACGTAATTTTCGTACCTGGTCGGATTTCATCTTCGTAAGATCTTGCTCTTCAAATAACACTTGCCCATCTGTTGCTGGTTGTAGTCCTGCAGCGATCGTTAATAATGTACTTTTCCCAGAGCCAGAAGCACCTACCAATGCTGTAATCTCTCCTTCATTTAAAGAAAGATTGATGCCCTTTAAGATCTCTTCCTCAACTTCACCATTCTTGAACGTTTTTCGTACTTCATCAATTGTAAATAACGTCATGATTAAGCCTCCCCTTGCTGTATTGCTTGTAACGGTTCAATTTTTTTAATTTGCATTCCTGACAAGGTCGCACCAATAAAGCCTATGAGGAGGAATACAACGGATAACTGTGTTGTAGTGCCTATTGTTAAAGTGAATGGCATCCCCTTAGGAGCAATTATATTAAATAGCTGGCTAAGGCTGACAGATACTACAAGTGAAAAGATTGTAATAATAGCCATCTGTGTCCAGATCATTTTAAATAGCTTACTTGTTTTTAATCCAATCGCTTTTAAAATGCCATACAAGCCAATTTTTTGCACATTCATCATGTAGAAGAAAATAGCAAACAACATCCCACTAATCACAACTAAGAACCATATAATCATATTTAAAGATAATTGTTCCGCATTATAACTGGGGATAGTATTGAGAAACTCTTTATTGCTATATGCTTGCAATCCCTTAATATCTTTTGGCTCACTATTTGGTACGAAAATTAACTGTTTATCAGCTACTCGATACATCTCCTGGTAAGCCTCCTCACTAATATAAGCAACGGGAGCATGGCTATATTTTTTTTGTTTTACAAAACCTTTTACAATGAACTTTCCACTGTACTGATTATTCGTTAATATATCTCCTACTTGTATTCCTTTATCTTGTAGTGAGCTATCTAAAAGCACCTCGTCTTGATGCACATTGCTAAAAAGTGTAGATTCCGTTGATGTCACAAAGGCTACACTTTGTTGTTTATCATCCTGATCATTTAAAAAGCCCATCTGGATAGAAAAAGCTACTGCCTCTTTTTCTTTACTTATGACTTTCTGCTGCAGATCGCTATCGATTCTTGAAAGATTAAACGTGCCATCCGCATCCTCAGCCATATAAAATTGCCCCTTCGGTAAATCCTTAATTATAGCTGCATTATCCTGTGACAGACCATTTGCTAAACCCGAGATAATAAACGTTAAAAAACTAACTAGGAAGATAATGGAGCCCAAAATTAAAAACCGTACTTTATTCTTCTTCATTTCTTTCCAGGCAAGATTCATCACTAACCCCTCCATTTCTTTGATTACTCCTAGCTTAAAATTGTTAAATGAACAGAGCATGAACTAATCGTTAAAATGTAGAGATCTTATAAAAAGCCGCTCTATAAAGGCATTTTTATCCCATAGAGTGGCTTCTTTTTTGAATCTTATTTATCTTTACTTGCTAAAATCTTATTTTGTTATAGAACCTCGCCTTGAATGAATTGCTTTTTTTTGATTTCTAGTCACGGTCTTACTATTTTATACGAACTGTGAACTTCAATTGTTGTATGAATATAGTACCTATAATAGAAGACAAGTACACATTTATCTATTAGATAACGTTACCACGATCATCGTGATTACATATAATATAGCTGTTGTATAGACAACAATAAGACCCATTCAGTCTACCTCTTTTTTATCTATGTTTATATACATCCTATAATTTTTTACAATAAAAAAAGAATTCCTAATAAATCAAGGATTCTTCGTTGTAATTGATACCGGTGGTCAGGACAGGCAATGTAGTAAAATGCCTTATATATCAAGTTTTTCTACTTGGTGTGTGTAAAAATTGTGTAAAATGATTTGGCAATATAAATCTCAAAAGTACATACTTCACTTTCTTTTAAATTGACATGCCTCAAGCATAAGTTTTTTGGTGGATCCTAAGGTGGATCGAACCCTGACCTCATCGCGGTTAGGGGGGAGATGAGATTTTGTACGGTAGGAGACTAACTAAGGAAAGCCTTTTGAAACATGCCTTTTTTAAATTTATATTGCTACTGTCTAGTACTCAGCGGCATACAAAGAAAGAAAGCGTTACCAAGTTTGTGACCATTAAATTAAACTTACATTATAAATACATTAGAACTTGAATATTGAGAAGTCGTGGTGGGGTGGATGCTCTAAATATCAGATTCATCGACTAAAAATCCCTTGTCCTACTTGGGATTTTAGTCGATGAGCTCAATTATTTTGTAAAGCATTTGAGTATTTATATTAAATCAATTAATAGAAAGTTTAAACATGTCTGTTCATTTCCAACTATAAATAGTATTGATTTTGCTCTGCTTAAGCCTACATATATTAGTTCCATTTTTTCATTAAATTCTAAATAATCCATTCCCCATAATCTCAGATTCTAACCCTTTAAATCTATTAATAGTAGTCATCGTTACAACGTTTTCCTTTAAGAGATCATTTTCAAGATATTGGATTCTTTGAGGAAGAGCATGCTCTTAAAGAGCGTCAAAATAAATTTTTAAGGATGTACCATTTTCAATTGTAAAATTTAGTACGTCCAGTTTAAACCGTTGTTTGTAATTTGTACATCGTTTAATAAAGGCATCAAGGCCATTATGTTCATATTGTATCACCCATATAAAGTTTGACTTCTTGTTTACACCAATGGTTTGCCCAATTTCTTTATAACTTTCATTACCATTCAAATAGCGTTGAACAGCTTGTAATTTTTCTTCAGCAGTAATTTTCGACAAAAAAACTGCACCTCCAATTGTTAGATTGTGTGTCTAACAATTGGGGAGCAGTTCATACTAGAGGTTGTTTTTAACCGTATTAAAATAAAAGGCTATTGTAATATGTAGTAGAATAAGCTTATATTTTTACTAAACAATCGATAATCAAGTGGCGTGAAGCCATCTTTTTAATTTGCTTTATCAGTTATAAACACCATTAGCATATACATACATCGAGATTGTTCCACCACTGTTTGTTCCTGTTGAACCAGTATAAGATACTGTTGCATTAACGATTAGCATAGAAGTGTTATTCTTATCAACAGAAGTACCTGTTGCTTTCAAGTTAGAAGAAGATGGTTTATTGATTATCTTGGCTGAATGGCTTGTAGCCCCCACTATTTTCCCATCAGATATACATGTTGCATTAATGACTACAGAACCAAGGTTAGCGTTATTATAAAGGTCAGTCATTACAACTGTCTTGGTTGCATTTATCCCCGCTTGTGTTAATGTAGGAAGAACTCTAAATTCAATCCCGTCGATTTCGTAAACTTGCTCAGAATTGTCCGAAGCATCAATTTCGAGAAGAAAACCTTTTTCTGTGGGTTCTTCAGTTTCTGCTTCTTGTGCAAAAGCAGCTACTGGTGTTAATCATTGTCAACATACTCATCATCCATTTTTTCATTGTTAAATCCCTCTCTTTTTTCATATTTTCTTGTATAACTACTGAGATTCGAAGGTGGCATCACATCCCTTAAAGAAATTTTTCTATATGTGATAGTTCAGAAATGCTAAGTTTCTTAATAATATAAGAGAAGCCTACATCACTCAGTTATACAACACGATTTCTATGGTGTAGACTCCATATATCTTGGTGTAGTACCTATAGAATTCTGACTTGGGAAAGGCAGATGATCATTGTTCGTTACCCAACCACCAAAACGAAATGTGAATTCCACTCGTGCGTCTGTATTCTGTGTATCAATATCTCGCATATAGTCTTTCAATCTATTTTCTAGGTAATTCGGTGTGATAAAATCTGTATATGGTATAGACTTTAACTCATGAAAAGGCAACAAATAGGCTTCGATAAGGGTATTGAGCTCATCATATTCAACAGGTGCAAGTAGCTCATAGTCATATTCAATATGAATTACTGTTGTATATTTTTGTCCATTTTGTCTATGCACAATTTCAATCGGGTATTGGTATCTTGCTTCAGTTCCAATGACCCCCGCTGAAAACACATCACGATAGAGCTCTTTGTTTATAGTAGGCTCAGGTGGCACAGTTTTTCTATCACTCATATTCTTTGGGTAAATAATAAATTTGTCTGTTGCAAAGTAGCCTCTTGATGCACCATTTAAAATGGATTCTTTCATAAATGTTTCGTCTAAATAGCTCAACTGCTTACTGGAAATAGCAAATGCTGAACTGACAACCATTCCACCTGTTGTAAGTAAAATTAATAGTGCCATCACAACGATTCCTGATTTCTTCTTACTCATATCCATAATGGAGAGTATTCTCTTTTTTAAAATTTGTGTACTTCCTAGAAAATTTGTAGTAAAAACACCTTCTCCTCTTTTTAATTTCTCAGCATGTAGTATCGTCTGACTATACGTTTTTCTAAGTTGGATGTCAGTATTTTTAACTACTTCATCATCACAAGCGTGTTCACAAAGATTGTCCAGTTCTTTAGCGAAGAGATAGAACAATGGATTGAACCAATGAATACTACTAATCAGCAATACAAAAGCTTTATACCATAAATCCTTTCGTTTTAAATGAACTAACTCATGCTTCAATATCAAGTTTAGTTCTTCTTCTCGATAAGAATTATTAGGTAGCCAGATAGTATTTTTAGTAAATCCCACTAACATGGGGGAATGGATAAAGCTACATTCTTTCAATGCGATTTCCTTAGTGATATTCATTTCGCCTTTAACTTTTTCAAGCAAATAAAGGGTTTTCGGTTCAGTTATCGTTTGCCCCCATCTTTTCACCATGTACATAAATCGATAATGTTTTACAAGATGAACTGCCAAAAATACAACGATTCCTAAAATCCAAATTATCATCACCATCTGCCAAACAGAAAGTGCTGTCACTGTATCTACGGATGAGGACACAAGCGTTATCTGACTACTGTTACTTGGAACAGGTTCTTTAGATGGTATTTGCACCGATTCTGATAGATTGACAACTGGGGTCGATATATTGATTGTAAATGGTAAAATAAAGCCTACAAGGATAGCAAGCCAGCCATAATAAAGCCATCTAGCACTGTATCGTTTTAAAAGGAAAGGCGTTACAGCTATAAAAAGTAGTCCAATAAAGGACATAACTACTGATTTAAAGAATAAACCTACCATGATACTGTGCATATTAATCCCTCTTTTCTTCCACCCATTTAATTAATGAGGCTAAATCTTCATTAGAAATAGTATCGGATTTATAGAGTGTACCCACTAAATTCATAAAGGAGTTTTTATGATAGAGCTTCATAAAATGCTCTGTTTCAAAACTTAGATATGCACCTTTTTCTACTATAGGGTAATAAAATCTCTCCTTACCTTTTTTCTCACTATGAAGAAATCCACGTTCAGTTAATCTTTGCATAAGGGATACTACGGTTTGGATTTTCCAACCTTTCTCATTTCCTATTTCGTGCATTATTATACCTGTAGTAATTGGAGGATTACTTTCCCAAACTATCTTCATAATCTCAAATTCTGCTTCAGGCAATTTTTTCATATTCACTCACCCCTTTTTCATTTAAGTCAATTGTCTTAAACGTATAATATATCTTTTTTAAAACATTGTCAAATTATGCTATATATGGATATATAATATTCCGATGTCAAAAGTTATCCCAACATCCATTGCATTTTTGGTTCAAGTCGCAAAAATTCCCTATTAAACGATCAATTCTATGTAGCTATGGAAAAAGAATTATGGGCAGGTATTACATAAAAAAGCAAAAGCAATAGAATTAAAAACAAACCTTTTGACCTATAAAAATATTAATATTTTGAAAGTATGATACTTATAATTGAAGGCGGGTGGAGAATCACTTAAAAAAGTTAATTATGTTTTAGAAAAAGTCTTCGAAAATATAAATAGAAAGTATAGTATATTCTAATTAGGATGAGAGAATATCGAAATTACTATATTTCAGAATTATCCGGTTAATTCACTAAATATAATCGAATATGTTAACAAGGGAAAAACCCAAGCAACAGATATTCCAATGGATATTTCATCACTTTGAATAACTACTGCCTGAGTCTTTGCGTTGGTTAGAATATTATTTGCTGTTACTAGGTTTAATATCGGGACTACGATTTGAAGCATTGGTCGGACTTATATTTAGTGATTATAATTTCGATAATAAGGAAATAACTGTAGATAAAACATGGGGATATAATAACAGAATGCCTATAGGATTTGGACCATTAAAAAATAAAACATCTAAAAGGAAAGTTAAATTAGAGAATATAACTAATGAAAATAATTTAGTATTTTATAATGAAAAATCAAAGTATAAAGTAATTGCTAATGAAAGAGCAAATGATATTTTAAGGGAAGTTTTACTCGAATTAAATATTCATCCATTGATTACTATGTACGGTCTAAGACATACTCACAGTAATATTTTAGTTTATTCTCTTCTTTATATTTAATATATCTTTCAAATGTAAGAAAATAATTGTTTATGAATATGGAAATTCATTCTTTTTCAATAGCTGGTCTTTTAGAGTATTAGTCATTTTATCTTCTCCATTATAGAACTCTCTATTGATAATACCGTTAAAAGACCCTACATAGTCCTTTGCCAGAACTTTCGTTAAATATTATCAAATAATCATTAAACTCCATCTCCATCTCCCTTTAGAACATATATTTAAAAGAATTCTACAACCTCCCTTATTGGATAATAGCTTGTGTAAAAACTTGTGTAAAATAAATCTGATTATGTGTAAAATTTGTGTAAAACAAAATCATTTCTTATCGTTTTATATCGTATTCTCAGGAAATGTAAAAAGCTCATAAACCTGTCATATCAAGGTTTATGAGCTCTCTTAATTTTTTAATCGTAACGTATATTAAACTAAAGATACCGGTGGTCGGGGTCGAACCGACACTCCAAAGGAACACGATTTTGAGTCGTGCGCGTCTGCCAATTCCGCCACACCGGCATAATGGAGATAAAAAAAATCGGATAAACCGATTAACAGTTGAAATATGGAGGCGGCAACCGGATTTGAACCGGTGATAAGGGTGTTGCAGACCCGTGCCTTACCACTTGGCTATGCCGCCGTCATACTTGGAGCGGAAGACGAGGTTCGAACTCGCGACCCCCACCTTGGCAAGGTGGTGTTCTACCACTGAACTACTTCCGCAAAAATGGCTGGGGTACTAGGATTCGAACCTAGGCATGACGGAATCAAAATCCGTTGCCTTACCGCTTGGCTATACCCCAACAATGGGGCGACTGATGGGAATCGAACCCACGAATGCCGGAACCACAATCCGGTGCGTTAACCACTTCGCCACAATCGCCATTGTATTATGATGTTTATTAATTTTATATGAGATGGGGCGACTGATGGGAATCGAACCCACGAATGCCGGAACCACAATCCGGTGCGTTAACCACTTCGCCACAATCGCCATAAAATTAATTGGCAGGGGCAGTAGGAATCGAACCCACACCAAAGGTTTTGGAGACCTCTATTCTACCGTTGAACTATGCCCCTAAAAAAATAAAACTGGTGGAGGGGGACGGATTCGAACCGCCGAACCCTAAGGAGCGGATTTACAGTCCGCCGCGTTTAGCCACTTCGCTACCCCTCCGGGAAAATCTGGTGCCGGCTATAGGAATCGAACCCACGACCTACTGATTACAAGTCAGTTGCTCTACCTGCTGAGCTAAACCGGCAAAAAAACAAGATGGGTCAGGACGGAATCGAACCGCCGACACTTAGAGCTTCAATCTAATGCTCTACCAACTGAGCTACTGACCCATATTTTAAAATAAATGGCGGTCCCGACCGGGATCGAACCGGCGATCTCCTGCGTGACAGGCAGGCATGTTAACCGCTACACCACGGGACCATTTGGTTGCGGGGGCTGGATTTGAACCAACGACCTTCGGGTTATGAGCCCGACGAGCTACCACTGCTCCACCCCGCGATAATACTATAATGTTGTAAAAATAATGGTGGAGGATGACGGGCTCGAACCGCCGACCCTCTGCTTGTAAGGCAGATGCTCTCCCAGCTGAGCTAATCCTCCATCTGGGTATTGAAATGGTGACCCCTACGGGATTCGAACCCGTGTTACCGCCGTGAAAGGGCGGTGTCTTAACCACTTGACCAAGGGGCCATCGTTTGGAACACATCAAAGTGCTGGCGGAGAGTAAGGGATTTGAACCCTTGAGACAGTGTTAACCGCCTACACGATTTCCAATCGTGCTCCTTCGGCCACTCGGACAACTCTCCAAGAATGGCTCCGAAGGCAGGACTCGAACCTGCGACAACCTGATTAACAGTCAGGTGCTACTACCAACTGAGCTACTTCGGAATAATTTTAGTATATAGCCTAGCGACGTCCTACTCTCACAGGGGGAAGCCCCCAACTACCATCGGCGCTAAAGAGCTTAACTTCCGTGTTCGGTATGGGAACGGGTGTGACCTCTTTGCCATCATCACTAGACTATTTGAAAGACAATACTTATTATAACATATCTTATAAAAATTACAAGTATATTCTAATATTTTATTCTTTCAAAACTGGATAAACGGTGCATTGAATGTTTCAAACGTTTTTGGTTAAGTCCTCGATCGATTAGTATTCGTCAGCTCCATGTGTCACCACACTTCCACCTCGAACCTATCTACCTCATCGTCTTTGAGGGATCTTACTTACTTGCGTAATGGGAAATCTCACGCACGAACCGCTTCGGTGAAGTTATCGCCCTTGAGCCTGCTCTGGCAAAATACACCCGACGCGGGTTAGACCTGGATACCTACTGGTTTGTGCAATACGGTATGACAACCCAGCCGTATCAGTTCACGAAAGGCAGCATCTTTCATCTGATGGAACCGGACATCAACCAAGAGATCTACGGCCTGCCCGGTTATCTTTCTGCCATCCCATCCGCTTTGCTCAACGAGTCCGCCACGCTGTTCCGCCGCAAGTATTACATTAACGGCAGTCATGCAGGCTTCATCATGTACATGACCGATGCCGCGCAGAACCAGGAGGATGTGAACAACCTCCGCAACGCAATGAAAAGCGCCAAAGGTCCGGGTAACTTCCGCAATCTGTTTATGTACTCACCTAATGGTAAAAAAGACGGACTTCAGATTATCCCGTTGTCAGAAGTCGCAGCGAAGGATGAATTTCTGAATATCAAAAATGTTAGTCGCGATGACATGATGGCGGCACACCGCGTGCCGCCACAGATGATGGGGATAATGCCAAATAATGTTGGGGGGTTTGGGGATGTGGAGAAAGCCAGCCGGGTATTTGTTCGGAATGAACTGATGCCTTTACAAAAACGCATTGCCGAAATTAATGAATGGTTAGATGAAGAGGTAGTTAAATTTGAATATTATGGCTTAGAAAATAAGCAGTCATAAAAAAGAAGTGAACAAGTTGAAATTATCAGCTTGTTCACTATTATCTGTATTATCTCTACTGCATCCGTCCGGGTAAATCGCTTTCATTGCGTAAACGCCAAGCTAACTGTTCACGATCCCAAACTATATCGTCTTTGCTAGCCTTTCTAAAATTTGCTAGCACAGTACTGCTTATAGCGTAATTACCATTCTCATTAGTTTTGATGAACTCGTCCCCAAAGTCATTGATTAGAAATTCAACAACCTCGGACTGATACAACACACCATTAGAACGAGTGGTATTAACCATCCAGTCAACTATTTTTATCAGAGAATCATTCATCATCACTCTCAGCTTTTGGAACAAATAAAACTAGAGTATCTTCGTGAAAAACTCCGCGCTGGTTCTTAGCACCAATAAACCACGTACAAACTGCCATTGTAGCCGATTGGTAGTGATCAATTACCATGATTGGGCCATGTCCTGTTGCATGTTTTACTTTCTGGCCCGGTGTATATTTTGCCACTCTCACGTCTCCTTTCATGTGTAAGTTATCAATTTCAGAATATATCTACATTAATTGCAAGTAAACATGTTTGCGCGCGCTCGTATCCCCGCCACGCCTGCCCGCTTTATGCAGTGGTTTTCATGCACATGCATGACATGAGCAAAAGCCCGCCAGTTCTGGCGAATCTGAGCAAAGACGATCCTCAATCGATCATGCGATTTCATGCAGCATAGTCATGCACTGTCAAGGAAGTGAAAATCCGTATCTGAATGGCCACTTGAAAAACGGATCATACGGGTTTACAAAGATGAATGTTCGCTGTGAACGGGAAGCGGAAGTTAACTTTCAGATAACATAATCCATATGCACGAGAACCTCTAAAATAGAATGGGACACCTAAGCGGGGTACTTACAACTATTCTTTCCATATTCACAGTTAACACTCTGTTTGGCGTATTTTTATTCAAATAGCAAACACCAATAAAAGGAGTTTCCATGAACAATATTCCCCCTATACCACAGTTAGGAATTTATGTCTCAAAAATCGATCCCACCCTACGTATCACTGTAACCGATGTTGATATTGTTGATGGTGAGGATGATTCTCCTGATGATGAATTGTTTTATTTAGTCCACTGGATCGAGGGGGAAGATGAAAGTGATATGACAGCAATGGGATTTGAGCTAGACCCAGTAGAGTGGCAGGCTTTCGTTGAATCTGAGCAATTAGTGTTTGAGCGTGATCCGTACATGGATTCAATCCCCGAAAATTCAAACTTGGCAAAGATTCGGGATTTTCTCATGAAGACTAAACAGAATGATCATTCGTAAGTGTAAGCATCCATCAGGAAAATGGTTTTGTAAGTGAATCATCAACTTTTAGAGAGTCTCAGACACTCCCACTTCTGCTTCTGACACAAAGCGGACGATCACTTATCAAAATAACCGCCCACCTTACGCCTTATTTCACTCATTGCCCAAACTAGCCCCCATCAGAATGAATCCTCCTGGGGGCAACGTTTCTTAATGCAGCCAGCTGTCGTCCTCCCACACCTTCTGCATAATTTTCATCACTTGTTTTCTTTCTTCATCCAGTTGCAGTCCGGTTAGTTCCACACCGTTAGAGCTACCTTTGCGAATGCGAATTACCGTTTTGGGATACAGGGGGCGCAGATTGCGGTAAAGCTCGGATTCAAGGGCGTCCAGGGTAGACTGGCTAATCTTCTGCTCTGCAGCGACAGTACATGACCGCTTTGAGCTCACCAACGAGGCGTCTGATTTGATGTATCACCTGCTGGTGCTGTTGCAGGATCAGGGGCTGGATTTAACGACGGTAATTGAGAACCTGCGTAAACGGCATCAGTGAGTTGCGCGGTAAGCGGATGCAATGTTGTTGTCGCATCCGGCAAAAAAAACGGGCAAGGTGTCACCACCCTGCCCATTTTCTTTAAAACCGAAAAGATTACTTCGAGTTGTAATTACGCAGAGCATTACGCCCCAACACAATCCCCGCGCCAACCATGCCGCCCAGCAGCACCGCCAGAATCAAGGTAATTGCCTTTTTCGGGCTATCGCGACGAATAGGTAACGTCGGTTTCATCACATAACGGTAAGCATGAATATCAAGATCGTCAACCTTTAAGTTTTCGATATCCAGCAGGTTTTGACGAGTCTGATAGTAGTTTGGTGAGAACACCAACGGACGAGTCGCTTCATGCTTAATCATCGACTCCAGCGCTTCGCTCCCCAAAAGGAACAACGTATCTTGTGTCACATCTTCAGTCTGCTGAACCTGTGGCTTTGTCACCTGCGCCTGATTCGCATACTGCAACGCTTCCTGAATCTGACGGATACGCAGATCTTTCTGCTCCTGCGCGACTACTTCCTGAGTTTTCAGAGAATCCTGCAAGTTTTTCATACGCAGCGCGATGTTGTCTTTCAGGTCTTTTTCCAGTTCTTCATTAACCTGGTCGTCAACTTGCTGGATATACTTCGCCAACTGTTTCTGCGCACCTTCAGGTGTTTCACCCACATAAGACACCGCCAGTGGTAACGGCTGGTTTTTAACGGTAGGCTCAATGGTCAGCTTCTCTGCTTCTTCCTGGTTATCCAGCGTTTCCGCTAATGCTGAGAATGCAGTGCTGTAACGTCCGATAAGTGAAGCCTGAATGTCGGAGACTTTCGGTACAGCCGATCCGTAGATTACATTCATCGCGTTGGTATAACCAGCGATTTGCCCCACATCAGGTTGAGTAACGATAGCTGTGGAAGTCCACTTTTCTTTGGCAACGGCCAGATACCCTATAGCCAAGGCAATAGCCACAATGACAGAAATGATGATAGTCATCTTGCCGCGCCACAACTGCACCAGTAAATCAATCAAATCAATCTGTTCCAGGTCATGGTTTTGCCCAGAAACATTATTATTTTCTACTCTCATCATTACCCTAACGGACGAAATAATTTTAAGTCGCCATAGTTTAGCGATAATCGCCATGAATGCTATAGGATAAATGATAAAAAGAATGAATTATTACAAAGGGAACATAAGAGAATCAGGGCGAAAATCGCCCTGATAACAGGATGTTAGTCACTGCCAAAGAGATCGCGGGTGTAGACTTTGTCTGCCACATCCTTAAGCTCTTCTGCCATACGGTTGGAGATAATGACGTCGGCTTGTTGTTTGAAGGTGGCGAGATCACGTTCCAGGCGAGAGTTGAAGAATGAGTCTTCTTTCATCACCGGTTCGTAAATGATTACTTCAACGCCTTTCGCTTTGATACGTTTCATAATCCCCTGAATGGAAGACGCGCGGAAGTTATCTGAACCGCTCTTCATAATCAGACGATAAATACCCACCACTTGCGGCTTGCGTGACAAAATGGCATCGGCAATAAAATCTTTACGCGTGCGGTTAGCATCGACAATTGCCGAGATCAGGTTATTCGGCACAGACTGATAGTTCGCCAGTAACTGCTTGGTATCTTTCGGCAAACAATAACCACCATAACCAAACGACGGGTTGTTGTAATGGTTGCCAATACGCGGATCGAGACAAACGCCTTCGATAATCTGGCGAGTATTCAGACCTAAACTTTCTGCGTAGCTATCCAGTTCGTTAAAGTATGCCACGCGCATCGCCAGGTAGGTGTTTGCAAAAAGTTTAATCGCTTCTGCTTCAGTCGAATCGGTGAACAGGGTCGGGATATTTTGCTTAATCGCGCCTTCCTGTAATAACGCCGCAAAACGTTCTGCGCGTTCTGAACGCTCACCGATGACAATACGTGACGGATGGAGATTATCGTAAAGGGCTTTACCTTCACGGAGGAATTCGGGGGAGAAAATAAGGTTATCGATACCCAGACGTTCTTTAATTGATTTGGTGAAACCTACCGGAATTGTAGATTTAATCACCATGACAGCATTAGGATTAATTTCTGTCACATCGCGAATGACCGCTTCCACGCTTGAGGTATTAAAATAATTCGTTTTCGGATCATAATCGGTAGGTGTGGCAATAATAACATAATCGGCATTTTTATACGCGTCATACTTATCTGTCGTAGCGCGGAAATTGAGATCTTTAGTCGCCAGATACTCTTCAATCTCCTTATCAACAATCGGTGACTGCTTCTTGTTAAGCATGTCTACTTTGGCCTGAACGATATCCAGTGCAACCACTTCGTGATTTTGCGCAATCAGAATACCATTTGAAAGACCAACATAACCTGTTCCTGAAATTGTTATTTTCATTAGCTCTGACTTCTTCCGGTTAAACATTTAGAGTGGTCATTAATCCACCACCACAACTTCATCTACTGCGGGATTTTTAACGCTGATGTAGATGAACTGTCAAGACAGCGATCCTGCTGTGCGGCTCTGTATTATATCGCTTTTTTAATCATAAATTATAAAAAAAGGCCATAACCTGCCGCTTTGTATAATAAAAAAGCCCGGAGGGTTTCTCCGGGCCTTGTGTTGGTTAATTGATTTAAATCAGATTAATCCAGCCATTCAGTATGGAACACACCTTCTTTATCAATGCGCTTATAAGTATGCGCACCGAAATAGTCACGCTGTGCCTGGATCAGGTTCGCAGGCAGAACAGCGGCACGGTAGCTGTCATAATAGGCAACCGCAGCGGCGAAGGTCGGAACCGGGATACCGTTCTGTACTGCATAAGCAACGACATCACGCAGCGCCTGCTGGTAATCATCGGCAATTTGTTTAAAGTACGGAGCCAGCAGCAGGTTAGCGATCTGCGGTTTTTCGGCATATGCATCAGTGATTTTCTGCAGGAACTGCGCACGGATGATGCAGCCAGCACGGAAAATCTTCGCGATTTCGCCGTAGTTCAGATCCCAGTTGTACTCTTCAGACGCTGCACGCAGCTGAGAGAAGCCCTGGGCGTAAGAAACGATTTTGCCCAGATACAGCGCACGACGAACTTTTTCGATGAACTCAGCCTTGTCGCCAGCTGGCTGCGCTTGAGGGCCAGAGAGAACTTTAGATGCGGCAACGCGCTGATCTTTCAGAGAAGAGATATAACGTGCAAACACAGACTCGGTAATCAGCGACAGCGGTTCACCGAGATCCAACGCGCTCTGGCTGGTCCATTTACCGGTACCTTTGTTAGCCGCTTCATCCAGAATCACATCAACCAGGTAGTTACCGTCTTCATCTTTTTTAGTGAAGATGTCTTTAGTGATGTCAATCAGGTAGCTGCTCAGTTCACCGTTATTCCACTCGGTAAAGGTCTGCGCCAGTTCTTCGTTGGAGAGGTTCAAGCCACCTTTAAGCAGAGAATAGGCTTCAGCAATCAGCTGCATATCGCCGTATTCAATACCGTTGTGAACCATCTTCACATAGTGACCTGCACCATCGGCACCAATATAGGTAACGCATGGCTCACCGTCTTCAGCCACTGCGGCGATTTTGGTCAGGATCGGTGCAACCAGTTCATAGGCTTCTTTCTGCCCACCAGGCATAATGGAAGGACCTTTCAGCGCGCCTTCTTCACCACCGGAGACACCGGTACCAATGAAGTTAAAGCCTTCGGCAGAAAGCTCACGGTTACGACGGATGGTATCCTGGAAGAAGGTGTTACCGCCATCAATGATGATGTCACCTTTATCGAGATATGGTTTGAGGGAATCAATAGCAGCATCCGTGCCTGCACCTGCTTTCACCATTAACAGGATGCGACGAGGTGTTTCCAGAGATTCAACAAACTCTTTCACCGTATAGTAAGGAACCAGTTTCTTGCCTGGATTTTCGGCAATCACTTCTTCGGTCTTTTCACGGGAACGGTTGAAAATAGAGACGGTATAACCACGGCTTTCGATGTTGAGCGCAAGGTTGCGCCCCATCACTGCCATACCGACTACGCCGATCTGTTGCTTTGACATTGTTTACTCCTGTCAGGGGGCGATGGTTAAAAACGGACAATAATGAAAAGTATACTTTGAGCTATGTGCATCAGAAACAGAAATGCTGTAATCTATAATAACTTATCTTTCATATCCGTCAGGATTATTTTTCTGCCAGTTCCATGAATCGCGCAGCATATCCTCTAAATTAAGAGTGGCTTTCCATCCTAGTTTATCCGCTGCCAATTGTGGAGATGACCAACATTGTGCAACATCTCCGGGACGTCGGTTAGTAATTTTATATTTAACTTTTTCCCCTGTAATCTTTTCAAATGTAGTGATTACCTCCATTACACTATATGGTACCCCAGTCCCCAAATTAAATACATTATAACCATTTGAATTATAGATATAATTTAAAGCGGATATGTGACCAAGTGCTAAATCCGTGACATGAATATAATCGCGTACACCTGTTCCATCGTCTGTATCATAATCATCGCCATATATATACAAACACTCAAGTTCCCCCATAGCAACCTTCATTAAATATGGTATTAGATTATTTGGTATTCCAACTGGATCTTCGCCAATAATTCCTGATCTGTGAGCCCCTACTGGATTAAAGTAGCGAAGTGATGCAATTCTCCACCTTTCATCAGATTTCGCCAAATCACTTAGTATATTTTCAATAAATAATTTTGTTGATCCATAGGGATTTGTAACTCCACCAATATTAAAAGACTCATCTACGGGCATAATCAAGGAATTGCCATAAACTGTTGCTGACGAGCTGAATATAAAATTCCAAACATTAAACTCTTTCATCACCGCAAGCAAATTAAGCGTTCCAGATATATTATTATCATAATATTCCAATGGATTTTTGACGGATTCAGAAACTGATTTTAAACTAGCGAAATGAATAATAGCATCAAATGATGACTTCTGGAAAACACTAATTACTTTTTCTTTTTCTCTTAAGTCAATATCGTACACTGTTATTTTTTTATTTATTAGGTGCTCAATACGTTTAATAACATTTCTATTTGAATTAGAAAAATTATCAATTACTACTATCTCATGTCCCGCTTTAGATAATTCGACTATTGTATGGCTACCAATGTAACCAGCACCGCCTGTAATAAGTATACGCATTTTTCCCTTCTCATCAATTAAACTAAGAACTCTGTTTTATATCACGTTGTTCAATTTGATTTCTAAACTCAACATCTAATCTTAGCAATGATTCTGTATTAGAGGTACGTAAATTAAATCCCCATTACACAATATAGATGCTAAAGCCATGAAGATAATTTACCACAAACTCATTCTCCTTGGAGAAATTTGTCTATGGCTCGCTCACAATATTGTTTATGCCACAGTATTTTCAACACTTAATTCAAAAATAAACGTCAAAGATTTGATATTTATTTTTCGAACTACTCTTTTACAGAGAAGCCACTTTCTTCAATACAAATAATTATCCGGCCTTAAATTTTAGATTTTCATAACGCAGTACAATCACCTGCAGTAGCTATTTTTCACTTAAGCAAAACAGGTGTTATTTCGGATATAAAATATGAGATAGTGACCATAGTCCGTATTCCGTAACGCAGCAAGAAATACAGATATAATCTTCATGATTCTATTTTTTTAATATATTCGGCAATAATTAGATTTTCATCAAACTTTTCGACAGCTAATTTACGACTTTCTTTTCCCATCTCAACAGCATTGACTTTATCGATTAAAATGACTTTTTCTAAAGCGTTAACCAAGCTTTCTACTGATTTTGGTTTGCACAAAAAACCTGACACTTTATCTTTAACAGTATCTCTACAACCAACATTATCGGTAGTTACAATTATTTTCCCTAGTGCTGCAGCTTCGATTAAACTTTTAGGGATTCCTTCTCGATAAAAGGAAGGTAGAACGACGCAGTCCATCTTTTTAACTATTGTTTCAACATTATCAGTTGAACCGAGATAATTAACGACACCGTCATTAATCCAAGAATTTATCTCGGAATAAGAAATTGCCCTAACATTCTCATTATCAATAAAACCTAATAAATTAAAATCAACCTTTTCTTTATACTTATCTTTCAGTATACGAGCTGCATCAGCATATATTCTCACTCCTTTTTCCTCTAGTAACCGCCCAACTAATATAAAACGTCTAGGGTAATCTAATTCAGAAGGGGAGTAACTAAAGCGGTTCAAATCCACGCCAGATCCTGCGATTAAACTCGCTTTACCAGTAGACACAACCTTGTGTCGTAAAAATAATTCTAAGTCATCCCGATTTTGAAAAAATATGTGCTTTGCTTTCTGTTGAGATAATTGATAAAGCCATAAAAAAAATATTCTTTTCGCACCTTTTCTTACAAAAGCATCACCTAATCCAGAAATATTATTAATTACTGAGATTTTTTTGGGAGCAACAATACTTCCATATATGTTATTCTTCGGTGTGAAATTAAGCAAAACATTGATTTTTTTTTCCCGTAAGATCTGGTACAAGTAAAACATAACCTTTAATTCAGCCAAAGGGTTAATACTTCTTCGCCGCAATGGTATCCCATAAACTTGACAACCTAATGTTTCAAGTAATTTGCTATATTTTTGATCTAAGGCTGTAATCACTACAACATGATACCCTTTTTTTATGAGAGCTTCTATAGTGCTCTTCCTAAAATTGTAAACATACCATGCCGTATTGGCACTAATGGCAATAGTTTTCATGATATTTTCATTATCTTCCTGAAGTTATATTGAAAAATACTTAATAATTTAAATAGAAAAAATGCAAATAAACTTAGTGCTATTTCTTTTAATGAACCACTGTAATTAAAATAAAGTAATATAGATATTGCCATCGCAGCACCAGCGCTACCATAATTTTTTGAAAACACATGATAAAGGAATTTAGTTATTAACAGAATAAAAAAGAAACAACATAGTACACTCAGTAAACCAAAAGTTGATGATATAACAAACAAACCTGGCACGGTTATGGCGAAGCCTGCATTATCAAGTTCTGAATTGATAAAGTTGATACCAAATAAATTATCCAGTGGTCTATAATCATTTATTCCTAAAAAACTTTTAGGTATAAGAGCAAGAAGGAATTCTTTGATAAAAAATTCCCCTCCCTCTCCATTCTCAATTATTATTTTATGAAAAGCATCTCTAATTTCATATAAATAAGCAATATTTGATATCTGAGATAGTCTAGATATCACATATTCGAAATAAATAAAAAATGGAATATCAAACATTACCCCCGAACGAAAGTAATATTTCAATTTATAAACATAGAAAAATAGAACAATAAATATAGGTAGTAATATTACCAAAAGCAATTTTTTAGTAAAGTTTATCCTCTGATTTCTATATCGATATAATAATTCAGCTACAGTAATAATGAATAGATGGCTACTCCATCCTTTTAGTAAAATAAAAATAGAAGCACTTATCAATAGTGCAACCTGCATTTTCCTGATATTCTTGCGTACAACTGCATAATATATTAAAGTACTTTGAAATACAGGGAGAATATTTTGTAAAAAACCTATATCCGATGTGCTGGTGCCAGCTCTCCCAATACCCAATATATAAAACACAAAAATATTATAAGAAAGAACAAAAGCAAAAAAGACATCAATTATTCTACTAGTCGATACCTGAACACATTCATAATATTTAATATCTCTATAGATGAAAAACACAGAATAGGATAACACAGACATTATTAGAAACAAGAATAATTCTGAATGTGTCAAAGAAATACTGATATTATTTAACGTATTCCCATAGTTGTTTGTTTCAATTAAGGTAAAGTAAGAAATAACGTTAATTAAACAATATCCTATTATAATAATACTTTTTATATTCTTCATGGCTTAGTTAAACAATTAATCAATGATAAGTATTTTTTCTTGATATGCATAATATTAAACTCCTCCACACGACTTTTAATTTTACTGCCTATGAAAGTTGTGTGATTTTCGTTCATATAATTAATTGCCTTTGCCAAGGCAAGAGCATCACCTACAGGATATAAAATTCCAAATTCATTTTTAATTATTTCATTTCTTCCCAATTTGCCATTAATACATAATATTTCCCTCGGCCCAGATATACAATCTGATGCTATTATTGGTTTACCCAGACATAATGCTTCAACAAGAATATTAGGGAACCCCTCACTTTCAGAGCATAAAATTACCCCTTTGCTTTTTTTTATTACTGCATACGGATTACTTAAATGCCCGACGAAGACAAATTTATCCTTGAGATTTCTTGATTTTATTAAACCCTGAATTGCTGTGATATATTTCGGATCCCCATCCCCGACTATTAAAATTTTTATATTATCTGAAGTAATATTCTGAAAGGATTCCACTATAGTTTCAATTCTTTTCAAAGGAATAATGCGACCAACTACAGTATAGTAACTTATTTCATTTAAATTACAATCAAACTGACTATTTATTTTATCTATTACATTTATATCATTAGACAAATATTTTATTCTAGCGAGATCATGCGGATTATAAACAAGCACACCATTTTTATTTTTATGTTGCGTGATATAGTCATTTAACATATCGGATGATATACATATAACAGCATCAGCTTTACTGTAAAGGTATTTTACTATCTTTTTTATAAAGGCATTATTAATACGCCTAAAACTAGAGTGATGAACACATATTAACTTAAAATCGAAGAAAATCTTTAAAAAACAATATACTAAATTAGGACGTATCATATGGCTTACTACTATATCACAATCAGAACTGGCTTTTCGTGCAAAAAAAAGATAAAGCAATAATCTAATATATTTATTTTTCAACTTAATTTTATTGATGACTAATTTAACTCTTGTATTTAATTCGTACTCAATTTTATTCTCAAATGAAATAAATTTCACATTATTTTCATCGCTTAATATATTTGCAAGATTACATGCAATTTTTTCAGCACCGCCATTTGCAAGTGAATCAGCTGAAATAGCAATGGTTTTATTTTGATAATTCATTAATATATTTATCCCATGCATTAACTGAATTGTAGTAGTTCAATTTTGCTTCTTTCTCAATCTGTTGTTTCAACTCATAACTATATAATTCAGATAGATTATTTAATGCTATCCTAGCTTCATTTTCTTCTAACGGTATAACTGAAACTAAGTTTGTATATTTTTTGCTGACATTTTTAAATTCATCAATATCAGAAACTATTACGCCTTTCTTATATTTGGAAGCATAATCAATTAGCCCAGTTTGCGTAACATCGCTATAGTACAAACATAAATAATCACACCAGCTAAATAATAGTTCAGATATATCAGCATTAATATATTGATTAATCAAAGTTATATTTTTGCTGTTAGCAATATCCAATTTTTCTTTTTTACTAAGATGTCCGCTACCGGCAATTATCAACTCAAAATTCTCGTTGTTTTTTATTATATTGACTAATCCTTTTATGTTTTTATAATCATCAATTCTTCCGAACTGCAAAAGTTTTATCTTTTCTTTAGCAACATGCCTCTCCTCATAATGAAATGGCATTTTAAGATATACTATCTTATCATTTTTCTCCTCATTGACATTGCTATGAATTATAATCTTTGTGAAAAATCTAATGTGATACCTATATAAAAAAATTAATATTCTTTCCTTTAAACTAGCTCCAGCCCTTAGTTTGTGATCATGTAAAATCAATATTACCTCTGTCTCATGAAGTGAACCGGTTAATATTAATTTGTAAATATTAATATTATTATTGCAAAAGATAACTCTCTTATATTTATTTTTAATGATTTTATTTTTCAGCTCTTTATAAGACGTGAACTGATAATATTCGAACTCATGCTTCGATTGTTTATCTAACCACACAGAAAATTGTTTAACGCCACCATTTTTAGGAAAGTTTACTAACAATACATTTTTCATAGCTTGATTACAGCCTTTATGTCTTTAACAATAAATAATGGTGCTTTTACAAAAGAAATCATAATATTTTTAATTTCCAAATTAATGTCCTTGTCTAGAAACAGTAAAGGGAAGACTAAATTTGTCAATACTTGTCCAATAATTGAAACCAATCCAGCACCTTTTATTCCAAAATAAGGAATACAGAAATAATTCAATAATATAATTACAATCAACCCTAAAGAAAAATATATAACACTATACTTCTGTTTCTGTTTTTTTATTATGACAAAATTCATCGCAAAACCTAATGATTTAAATACATTGCTAAATAAAAGTAAAGTGATCACATCAGCAGCATTAAAATATGCTGGCGAAAAAAAACTCTCTATTATAAATGGGATAAATAATATTGACAGTGCAATAATAACTACACCCAAAATAATATTAATCCTATAGATCATACAGATTAATTCATTGTCATTACTATTTAAAATCTTCCCATAAAATGCACTAGTAAATGTATTGGGAAGGATACATAAAGCAGAAGATATACTTATTGCTACAGAAAAAACGCCTAATTCATTAAAATTTAAAAAATGTAAAATTAGTATCTGGTCAATTTTTGAGGAAAAAATCAAAACCATTGACACATAAAATAAAGGCAATGACATTATGATTATTTTCTTAATTTCACAATAGTTAATAATATGACGACCTAAGGTAAAATGTACTTTTATTTTTAAATATGAAAATAAGATGTATATCACTCCTTCAAGTGCAAATGCCAATGCTACCAACTCGTAATAGCGCCAATAAGCAAATATTATTTTTGCAATTGTTGACAGTAAAAATGCTAACGTTCGCATGGAAGAGAAAAATTTTGAATTTGCTATTCCAGCATAATACAACTCATAAGGTGTAATAATGGTATATGCATATGCACTTAGAATTAAGATGCTTACATTAAAATTTGATGATGTTAGGAAAAGAGAATAAATGACAGCAGTTACAACGAATGTCGTCCCTCTAAGTAGTAAACTTAGAAAAAGCATTCTATCCTTTTCAATAGGATTATTTATACATTCTCGTGTTGTTACATTGTCGAGCCCTAAACTTGATATTGTATAAATAATCATTCCAATCGAATATAAATAACTATATTCACCATAAATTGTCGGGCCCAACAAGTTAGCCAGATAAACAACTGAGATAAAATTAACTATTAGCCTTACTATTTTTTCTGACAATAACCAAATAGAATTTTTTAAATAATAATTCGCCATAAACGGTAAATACAAGTTAATTTTTAGGTACAGGGAACACGCTACCGCCCCTGGCTTTACAGCTACCAGAGCACTGCATGCATGTCTACGATGTGACGAGCGTTACCCACTCGCGCTAAAACCGAAAAATTCAAACGCTAATTGTCTTACCAATCCGCTCTGGAAACAAGGAAAATCCTGGAAAACTTTGACTAAAATCCTATTGCTAACTCGTTGTTATTCTGATTGTTTATATAAAACAACGGCAGGAATATTCGCAGCAAATTACTTTCGCCACGAATCTTCACTGCCGTTATAATTTTCTTATCAACCGTTACATTCGGTCAGATTTTCATTATTCGCTTAACAGCTTCTTAATACCTTTACGGAACTTCGCCCCTTCTTTCAGGTTGCGTAGTCCATACTTCACGAACGCTTGCATATAACCCATTTTTTTACCGCAGTCGTAGCTGTCTCCAGTCATCAGCATGGCGTCAACTGACTGTTTTTTCGCCAGCTCGGCAATGGCATCAGTCAGCTGAATACGTCCCCATGCACCAGGCTGAGTGCGTTCAAGTTCCGGCCAAATATCGGCAGAAAGCACATAACGGCCAACGGCCATGATGTCTGAGTCCAGCGTCTGCGGCTGATCCGGTTTTTCGATAAATTCGACGATGCGGCTGACTTTACCTTCGCGGTCCAGCGGCTCTTTGGTCTGAATAACGGAGTATTCAGAGAGATCGCCCGGCATACGTTTTGCCAGCACCTGGCTGCGGCCTGTTTCGTTGAAGCGCGCAATCATGGCTGCAAGGTTGTAACGCAGCGGGTCGGCGCTGGCGTCGTCGATAACAACGTCTGGCAGTACCACGACAAATGGGTTGTCACCAATGGCAGGTCGCGCACACAAAATGGAGTGGCCTAAACCTAAAGGTTCGCCCTGACGCACGTTCATAATGGTCACGCCCGGTGGACAGATGGACTGCACTTCCGCAAGCAGTTGACGCTTCACGCGCTGCTCAAGGAGAGATTCTAATTCATATGAGGTGTCGAAGTGGTTTTCGACCGCGTTCTTGGACGCGTGAGTTACCAGGAGGATTTCTTTGATCCCTGCAGCCACAATCTCGTCAACAATGTACTGAATCATTGGCTTGTCGACGATCGGTAGCATCTCTTTGGGAATCGCCTTAGTGGCAGGCAACATATGCATCCCAAGACCCGCTGATGGCAAAGAGGTCACACCCGTTCCCATACCGAACACGGAAGTTAAGCTCTTTAGCGCCGATGGTAGTTGGGGGCTTCCCCCTGTGAGAGTAGGACGTCGCTAGGCAAACAAAACAGTCAGCTGTGTGCTGGCTGTTTTTCCTTTTATAAAAAGAGTAAGTACAATGAAATAATTGTACTTACTCTTTAAAACATTTATTTTATATCAAAGAAAGCAGCGAAACTTCTTTAATGATATCTCCATATTAAAAACATCACTTTAATGGGCTATAAAATAATCAGTTCCTTAGGAGAGTGAGTGATGACTTCCACACCTTCTTTTGTAACGATAACATCATCCTCGATACGAACACCACCTACATTAGGTATATAAATACCCGGTTCGACAGTTAGTACCATATTTTCTTCTAACATGTCTTTACATATGGTAGACATAAATATATTTTCATGGATATCTAAGCCTATGCCATGTCCTGCACCGTGTCCGTAATTTTGTCCATATCCCTTTGCAGTAATGTAGTCTCGTGAATAACGATCTGCCTCTTGTCCAGTAATACCAGCCTTCATATTGGAAAGGGCATGTTGTAAGGCACCATGAACTATATGATATACTTCTTTTAATTGCTCTAATGGTTCTCCAACAGCAATCGTTCTTGTCATATCAGAACGATAACCTCGGTAGTAAGCACCAAAATCCATTGTCAACATGTCACCTTGCTCCACTATTTTAGAGGATGCTACGCCATGTGGGAGTGCTGAACGATGGCCAGAAGCAATAATCATATCGAAGGCTGCACCTGTTGCACCATTTTTTCGCATATGAGACTCTAATTCATAGGCAATATCAAGTTCTGAAATACCTGGTTTGATGAATGTCAGAATATGATTAAACGCCTCATCGGAAATCCATGCTGCTTTCTTAATTATTTCAATTTCTTCTGGTGTTTTAATCATCCGTAAATCTTCTACAATAGTAGGCATTGGTTTTAATATAGCTGTCAATTTGCTCTTCATTAATTGATAGGTAAAATAAGTTACATGATGTTGCTCAAAACCAACAGTTTGAATTAATTCCTGTTCAAGAATTTCCTGAATGGTTTCATATAAATGGTTGCGATCAATCTCTAGTACTTCAAAGGTGTCACACTGATTTGTTGCTTGCTGTGTATAGCGGAAGTCTACTAATAAAAGTGCGCGTGTCTTTGTTACAATGACTGTACCTGCACTACCTGTAAAACCTGTTAGATAGCGACGATTTTGAGCATTTGTAATAATAATTGCATCGGTATCGTGGAGCTGTAAGGCTGCTTGTAATTGTTCTAATTTTGACATGTTTTGTTTCCTCCTTTAAAGTTAAATATACTGCAAAATTTGCATCATGTTTAGAGCTTATATGATTATGTGGAAAATGCATTGCAGGATAAATTCTATCCTAGATTAGAGATTGTTGGAAAATATATTATTAAAATATGAAAAAAGCTATTGTATATCTATATTTTCTATGATATATTTATAAATGTCTTAAAGAGGTCCCGTGGTGTAGCGGTTAACATGCCTGCCTGTCACGCAGGAGATCGCCGGTTCGATCCCGGTCGGGACCGCCATTTAAATTAATATTACAGTCCTTATGATTTTACATCATAGGGACTTTTTTGTATGTGTTTGGAGTATGGATCCAATACATCTTTCAGGAGCTTATCAGTAAAATTAAGTAGAAATTACATGACCAATGAATAACGTCGAAAGGATTAACACCGCCTTATAGAAACACAGAGGCTAAAAGCATAACATTCTGTGAAGTATTTGAGACCAACTTCCCTTTATTATTTCATAAACAACATCTATTTCCCTAAAACATATCAAGGGTGTCTAAAAAATGGCTTAAATCGCTGTGAAATAATCGAAAATATGCCCATAAACATAGCGAATTTCATATATTTAACATTATCTAAAAATAGTAAAAATTACCGATAAATGATTGCGTTTTTATAAGGTAAAATTAGAGTGTTTCTAATGTAAAGATTAGGGGTAAAAATGTAGAAGTAATCGGATTGGCTACGGAGGTGTTTAGATGAGCAAAGATTATTCTTTTAAAAGTATTTATTTCCCTTTGCTTATTGGTTCCATGATAATGATGGTAGGCTGTGGAGATCCTATTATGGAGATTGAAGAATCAAATGCGTATCACTGGCAAAAAAATATGAATGAAGTAGAATTTGAGAAATTAAAAAATGATATGTCATATATTGAGGTAGTAGAAGCAGCAGGCGGAGCAGGTAAAAAAATCAAAAATAATGAATATCGTTGGAATGATGAAATCTTGATGACACAGGCCTATATAGTGAAATTTAAGGATGATAAACTAATTGGCAAAGAAATCATAGCAGTGAAAGGTCATTCAAACAGATAAATAGTTGTCACGTCTTTGTAAAAGAAGGCGTGTTTTTTTATTTAAATGAGTTACCTATGTCATAAAATTAGGCTTTTTAACGAAGACAATCTAAGTAGGATATAATGATATTGGATGCTTTGAACATTTTCGCTAGTTTAGGTAAACTAGAGGTAATGTAGTGATGAGAGGAAAAATGAGAATGTATGAAATAATCATGAATTCAGTTGATGATACAGAGCGTTTTGCGATGACACTTGCCAATTTACTAGAAGCTCAAGATACGATTACATTAGAAGGAGATTTAGGTGCAGGCAAGACAACGTTTACGAAGGCATTAGCAAAAGGGCTTGGTGTGAAAAGAACGGTCAACAGTCCAACATTTACAATCATTAAACAGTATGAAGGACGTTTACCCTTCAATCATTTAGATGTTTATCGTTTGGCTGAAAGTGACGAGGACCTTGGTTGGGATGAATTATTTTATGGAGATGCAGTATCAGTGGTAGAGTGGGCGCATTTAATTGAACAGGATTTGCCACAGAATCGATTAGCGATAGAGATTTATCGAATCGGAGACAATGAACGACGATTTGTGTTAATACCTAGTGGGGAACGCTATGAGGCACTATGTGAGGAGCTAATGAAATGATTTGGTTAGGAATAGAAACAGCGAATACACCACTTTCCGTTGCTATTGTAAGGGATGGAAAAGTGGTAGCTGAGCTGGTACAAAATATAAAATTAACACATTCAGCAGGCGCAATGCCCGCTATTGAAGAGGTATTAGCAAGAGCAGGTTTGAAGGCAGGCGACTTGGATGTGATTGCAGTGTCTGAAGGGCCTGGTTCGTATACAGGGGTCCGTATAGGTGTAACATTAGCGAAAACCCTAGCATGGACATTACAGATACCTTTAGTTGGTGTCTCTAGCTTAAAAGCATTAGCTGCAAATGCTTCCCTTTATAAGGGGTTAATTTGTCCAATTTTTGATGCAAGAAGAGATAACGTTTATACAGCTGTTTATCAAGGAGAGACACTAGAGGCTCTTGTGGAGGATCATCATGCACATATCGCGGATTTGTTAGAGCGTTTAAGGGCATTAGATGCACCTATTTTATTTGTAGGAACAGATGTGGGCATATTTTGGGATAACATTGTAGAGGAGCTTGGTGATAACGCTTTACGTGCACCTTTTAGTCTTGACTTGCCACGTGCAACGGAAGTTATTCGTGTAGGAACTAAAGTGGAGTTACCGAGTGTTGAAGCTACTCATCACTTTGTCCCACAATATAAACGAATTGCAGAGGCTGAAGCAAATTGGCTGAAAGAACAGAAGGAGAAAGAACATGAGTAGTGATGTAACTTATCGTAAAATGGTTTCTGATGATGTACCAGCAGTTTATGAAATTGAAGTAGCTTCATTTCCTGTACCTTGGACGTTGGATTCCTTTTACTATGAAGTACATGAAAATCAGTATGCCCATTATGTGCTGGCTGTTGATGCAAGTGGAAGTATTATTGGTTTTTGCGGGATGTGGATGGTTATAGATGCAGCCCAAATTACGAATGTAGCTGTTATTGAGGCAGCTCGTGGACGAGGTATAGGCGAGGGATTAATGCGTGAGGCAATGCAAATAGCTCGTTTACATGGAATGGAGGTTATGACATTGGAGGTACGAGTAACGAACACAGTTGCACAAAATCTTTATCGTAAGCTCCAATTCCAAGATGGTGGTATACGGAAAGGCTATTATACGGATAACGGGGAGGATGCCCTTGTCATGTGGGTGAATTTATAATGAATAATGGATTGATATTAGCAATAGAATCAAGCTGTGATGAAACAGCTGCAGCGATTATACGAAATGGTCATGAAATCGTGTCGAATGTTGTTGCTTCTCAAATAGAGAGTCATAAGCGATTTGGTGGCGTTGTTCCTGAAATTGCATCACGCCATCACGTTGAACAAATTACGATGGTAATTGAAGAAGCATTAGCTCAAGCAAATTTAAAGCCGGTAGATTTGGATGCGGTTGCTGTTACAGAGGGTCCGGGTCTTGTAGGGGCATTGTTGATTGGTATTAATGCAGCGAAGGCTTTTGCCTTTGCGAATAACCTACCAATTGTAGGTGTGCATCATATTGCAGGGCATATTTATGCCAATGCGCTTGTTCAACCGATGGAGTTCCCTTTATTAGCACTTGTAGTTTCAGGCGGTCATACAGAGCTTGTCTATATGAAGGAACATGGCTCTTTTGAGGTCATTGGTGAAACACGAGATGATGCAGCGGGTGAAGCTTATGATAAAGTGGCGCGTGTTTTAAATTTACCTTATCCTGGTGGGCCACATATTGATCGTCTTGCTCATGAGGAAGGAGAGGCTGTTCCTTTTCCAAGAGTATGGTTGGAAGAGGATTCGTATGATTTTAGCTTTAGCGGTTTAAAATCAGCTGTCATCAATTATAAACATAATATGGATCAACGAGGTGAAGCTATTTCACCAGCAGCTGTTGCCAAGGGCTTTCAGGAAAGTGTTGTTGAAGTACTGACTGCTAAAACATTACGTGCTGCTCGCGAATATCAGGTGAAACAGGTTATTGCAGCTGGAGGTGTAGCAGCAAATAAGGGGTTGCGAATTTCTTTGGAGACTGTTTTTGAAGAAGAAGGCATCCCGTTTTTTGTTCCCCCGCTTAAATTGTGTACGGATAATGCGGCAATGATTGGCGCAGCAGCTATGCCGATGTTTGAGGCTGGTATTCGAGGAAACTTAATGATGAATGGACGTCCAGGAATGGAGTTAAAATCCTGGGTATAGTATAGGAAAGAGGTATCTATATTTTTAGATACCTCTTTTATTAATTGTCGAATAATTGTTGATAAAAAAGAACCGTGCGAAGGGAATAGTCAGTAGAAGCATTACAATTGACAAATTTTTCAGAAAATTATCCACAGGTAAAGGAGCGAATTAAATGGCGAACACGCGTACTTATGCACAAATTGTTGATAACTTGTGTATAACTTGTGATTATTCAATATATAGTAGCTGGTTTTATACGATAGAATGTGGATAAAATAAATTTTTGTTGTGGACAATGTGGAAAACTCTGTTGATATGTTGGTATTACTAGATTTATAGTGTGAATAAAACTGTGGGCATTTTTTGTCGAAAAATAGCACTTGACCAATATATATGAAAAATGAAGACAAGTAAAGAAAAAGCCATGTGAAAGGTCACACGGCTTACATCATTTACATGCTAATATTTTCTAGTTCTTCATTTAGCTCAAGCCATTCTAATTCTAATAGCTCATGCTGTTCTTTAGCAGTTGCTAATTCTGCTTGAAGCATTGAAATTTTTTCATGGTCGGTAAAAATGGCAGAGTCACAAAGAGCTTCTTCTAGTCTTGCAACCATAGCAGATGTTTCTTGCATCTTGCTTTCTAAATCTTCAATCGTACGTCTAATTTGACGTTCACGCTTTTTTGCTTCTTTATCAATTTTTGATGTAGACGTTTTATCAGGGAGGTCTTGCTGTACTTGTGGTTGGGAGGCAGCCTTCATTTGTGCTAGCTCTAATAGTTCCTGCTTTTTCTCAACGTAATAATCGTAATCACCTAAATATTCAAATGAACCCGTTCCAGATAACTCCACCACTTTTGTTGCGATACGATTAATGAAGTAGCGGTCGTGTGAGACAAATAGAAGCGTACCTGGATAATCGATCAAGGCATTTTCTAATACCTCTTTGCTATCTAAGTCTAAATGGTTGGTAGGCTCATCTAGAATTAAGAAATTAGCCTTTTGCATCATTAGCTTTGCGAGTGCAAGGCGTGCTTTTTCACCGCCCGATAAAGAGGATACAGCTTTATCCACATCTTCACCACTAAAAAGAAAACGCCCTAATACAGTTCGAATATCTTTTTCGTTCATGAGTGGCCATTCATCCCATAATTCTTTTAGGACACTCTTATTGCTCGATAGCTTTGCTTGCTCTTGATCATAGTAGCCGATTTGTACATTCGTACCATATCGAATACTACCTCCAAGAGGGGATAAATCTTTTACAATTGTTTTTAATAATGTCGATTTACCAACTCCGTTTGGTCCAACAAGGGCAATACGATCCTCACGAAAAGTGCGGAGGTTTATCCCACTAGAAATGGTACGTTCGTTATAACCAATCGTTAATTCATCAACAGATAAAACATCATTTCCACTTTGACGTTCAATCGTGAAACCGAAACTAGCGGATTTCTCATCACCATCCGGCGATTCCATCCACTCGGTACGTTCAAGCATTTTACGTCGACTTTGTGCCATTTTTGTTGTAGAAGCACGTGCAATATTTTTTTGGATAAAATCCTCTAGCTTGGCCTTTTCATCTTGCTGACGTTCAAAGAGTTTGACATCACGCTCATAATTTTTAGCTTTTTCATCTAGATATGCACTATAATTACCCGGATATTTGGTAACGCGATGACGAGATACTTCGTAGACAATAGAAACGACTTGGTCTAAGAAGTAGCGGTCATGGGAAACAATTAAAATAGCGCCTTCATAGCCCTTTAAATAGGATTCCAACCAAGATAGTGTTTCGATATCTAAATGGTTCGTTGGCTCATCGAGAATTAAAAGATCTGGTTTACTAAGTAAGAGCTTAGCAAGTGCTAAACGTGTGCGCTGTCCACCAGATAAGGAACTGATGGGTTTATCATAGTCTTCGGAATAAAATTGCATACCATGAAGGACTGACCGTATGTCTGATTCATATTGATAGCCACCTGCATCTTTAAACGTATGCTGTAATTGATCGTATTCCGACATAACTTTCGCATACATAGTAGGGTTTTCATAGACAGTAGGATCAGCCATTTGTTGTTCAAGTGAGCGTAGCAGCTGTTCTTGGGCTAAAAGAGATTCAAATATAGTCATCATTTCATTCCAAATTGTTAGCGTAGAGTTTAATCCTGCATGTTGCTCTAAATAGCC
Organism: Lysinibacillus sp. 1 U-2021; assembly: GCF_029916965.1. NCBI lineage: Bacteria > Bacillati > Bacillota > Bacilli > Caryophanales > Bacillaceae > Lysinibacillus > Lysinibacillus sp. 1 U-2021. The sequence continues at coordinate 586,736 of NZ_CP123966.1, read as the reverse complement.
TATTTGAATATCCTTTGGGATAATGATATCACCTGAATCATAAGACATTTGACCAGCAATTATTTTTAATAAAGTAGATTTACCTGCACCGTTTCGTCCTACTAAGGCAACACGGTCACGGTGTTGAACTTCTAATTTAACACCACTTAAAATTTCATCTGCAAGAAAGGATTTAGTTAGTTGATTGACCTGTAAAACAATCATTCTTGACACCTCAATTCTACCTTAGTGTAAAGGATGAACGATTTGCATGCAATGTCCGTGCTTTACTTATTCCTAGCAGTCATGTAAGATTGAAACGATTTCTTTTTAGTTAGCTGCGTATAAGGCGCCATTAACTAAAGAGAAATACAGCAGGGGATTGCAAAAATGTTGTATATTGTTAAGGATGAATGTATTAAAATTAGTAGTTAAAGACAGTAAAATTGATGGAGGTACATCATAAGGAGGAAAAAGTTTGAAACAAGAATTAAAAATTCCACAAGCCACTACAAAAAGACTTCCTCTTTACTATCGATTTATTCAAAACTTTGCACAAGAAGGTATGGAACGTATTTCGTCGAAGGAATTGAGTGAAGCGATGAAAATAGATTCTGCAACTATTCGCCGTGATTTTTCTTATTTTGGTGCACTTGGGAAAAAAGGTTATGGCTACGATGTGCAACATCTATTACAATTTTTTAGCCAGACGCTTGATCAACATGAAACGACAAAAGTAGCGTTAATTGGTGTGGGGAATTTAGGCAGTGCATTATTAAAATATAATTTTCAAAAAAACCATAATACACATATTGTGGTAGCATTCGATTCAAAAGCACCGAAGGATGGCAAAATGATCAGTAACATTCCGGTCTTTCATCCAGATTTATTGGAAGAAAAATATGCAGAATACGGTGCAGAGCTTGCTATTTTAACCGTTTCACCACGCTCCGCTCAAAAAATGGCGGATCGCTTAGCAGCCATGAATGCAAAGGGAATTTTAAACTTTACGCCAGAGCGATTAACAGTACCTGATAGAATGCAGCTTTTAACAATCGATTTATCGGTAGAGTTGCAAGCGCTTATTTATTTAATACGTAATCAGGAAGAGTGAAAACCATACATATTTTTTAGTGTAATTCCCCGTTTCTGTCAAATAGATAATTTAAATAAAATGAGGTCAAATCAGTGAGTGTGACGAAAAACTTTCACATATAATTAGTTAGCAAAATGGCGAAATATGCGTTAAAATGATGGATATAAAGAGGAGGTGGCTGTAATGGGTGGTATTGGTCCTATGAGCCTCATTATTATCGGAGTTGTCGCGTTACTAATTTTTGGTCCTAAAAAGTTACCAGAGCTTGGTAAGGCATTTGGTTCAACACTACGTGAATTCAAAAATGCTACTAAAGGTTTAGCCGACGAAGATGATGATGATAAGAAAAAGAAAGAACTAGATAAGTAAGTTAGGATGTTGAGGAATGAATCCAAAAGATCTAACTGTCATTGAGCATATAGAAGAATTAAGAAAACGGCTGTTCATTGTTGCCGTTTTCTTTGTTCTAGCTATGGCCGGCGCCTTTTTTGTCGCAAAGCCACTTGTAAAATACCTTCAAATGACTGGAGCCAAATATAATATAGAACTCCATGCATTTGATGTAGTCACACCACTTGCAATTTATATACAAGTTGTTTTTATAATTGCATTTATTCTTTCATCACCAGTGTTGATGTATCAATTATGGTCGTTTATTAGCCCTGGATTAAGGGAAGTAGAGCGTAAAGCAACTCTAAGCTATATTCCGTATTCATTTTTATTGTTTCTTGCAGGGTTATCTTTTTCATACTTTTTACTATTCCCATATGTCATCAAATTCATGATGAATTTATCGAATGATTTGGAGATAAAGCAAACCATTGGCATACATCAGTATTTTACATTCTTGTTTAAGCTTACAATACCCTTTGGTTTCCTTTTCCAATTGCCAATTGTTGTTTTATTCTTTTCACGAATTGGCATATTAAGTCCAGAATTACTAATTCGTATTCGTAAATACTCGTACTTTGGTTTATTTGTATGTGCTGCGATTATTGCACCGCCTGAATTGGCTTCGCATTTAATGGTTTCAGTTCCACTGTTTATTTTGTATGAAATTAGTATTATGATTTCACGAATCGGCTATAAGAAATATCTTAAATCCGAAGAGATTCGATTAAAAGAAGAGCAGGAAGCGGAACAAAAGCGCCAGATTGAAGAGGCACTTGAGCAGCAACGACGACAAATAGAAGAATTGAATCAACAGTAATAAATAAAGCTCGGTGCCCTAAATGGGACACCGAGCTTTTGTGTTATTTTTGCATCTTACAATCGCTTTACAAAAATTTATTGCATTTTTTCGAGTTCTTGAAGAAACTTTTGCAATGGTTCCGCATAGAATTGTACAAGTGTCACAAATCCATTAAGCATGACGTGTGCAATAATAGACGTCCAAATGCGCTTTGTTTTGTGATATAAAAAGGCGAAAATTAAACCACAAATGGTATAAAGCAAGATATGTGAGAAGTCGAAGTGGATAATCGCAAAGAAAATGGCACTCACAATTGCTGCCACCCAGAAATTTGTTGTTTGGACAAGCGAGCCAAAGATCACTCTACGGAAGACGAATTCTTCTAAGATTGGCCCGAATACAACAATTGCTAATATAGCGATGGGAGCACCTTTAGCTATCGCGACAATATCTGCAGTATTTTGTGAGCCTCCTTCAATACCGAAAACAGCCATCTCAATAGCTGCACCAATCATTTGTCCAAAGAACACTAGGAAGAAGCCGATGATTCCCCACACAATTGTAAGAGGTATCGTTTCTTTTTTTCCTTGGTAAATGTTCCAAAATGCTTTATCTCGAGATGTAAGGATTAAGCTTAAAATGAGCGCTACCGCAAAACTTAGTGCGATATACCAACCTTGAGTAATAGGAGCCGCTTGTTCAGAAGCTAAACCAGTTACCTTCATGATGAGCCTATGGAACGGTAAGAGCAACCATCTGCTAGAGATTTGCATCAAGATATAAATCAGCAAAACATACAGGGCTGTTTTTTTATGTTTCGTTACTTTTTGAGAATTAGTCACAGTCAAAATCCTTTCCATTCATATGCTTCCTTTCTATTGTAGAGGAATATGGAAAGAAAACAAAATTTTTTGAAGTTCTGACTTGCAAAAAAAAGAGTGATTGATTATCATAATAATTGTGTTAGCACTCATTGATATAGAGTGCTAATAAATATCAACAATTATTTAATTATTAGGAGGTTGTTTCACTTGTTAAGACCACTAGGAGATCGTATTGTAATTGAACTAATCGAGGTAGAAGAAAAATCTGCATTCGGTATTGTACTACCTGACTCTGCAAAAGAAAAACCACAAGAAGGTAAAGTAGTAGCAGTTGGGACAGGTCGTGTATTAGAGAACGGGCAACGTGTAGAGCTTGACGTTAAAGTTGACGACCGCATTATTTTCTCTAAATACGCTGGCACAGAAGTTAAATTTGAAGGTAATGAATACCTAATTTTACGCGAAAGCGATATTCTTGCAATTATTGAATAAGAACTTTAAAGGCACCTTACGTAAGGTGAATACTTATTGTTTGCATAACAAATGTGACAATAAGGTGAAATTGATATAAATATATTGAAGAAGCTTAACGAATATTCCATTTCAGGAGGGTAAATTCTCATGGCAAAAGATATTAAATTCTCAGAAGACGCTCGTTCATTAATGTTACAAGGTGTAGATAAATTAGCAAATGCAGTAAAAGTAACATTAGGACCAAAAGGACGTAATGTTGTTTTAGAAAAAAAATTCGGTTCACCACTTATTACAAATGATGGTGTGACAATCGCTAAAGAAATCGAACTAGAAAACCCATACGAAAACATGGGAGCAAAATTAGTAGCAGAAGTTGCTTCTAAGACAAACGAAATCGCTGGTGATGGTACAACTACAGCAACAGTATTAGCTCAAGCAATTATTCGTGAAGGCTTGAAAAACGTTACAGCTGGCGCAAATCCAGTAGGTATCCGTAAAGGTATCGATAAAGCAGTTGCTGCAGCACTTACTGAATTACACGCTATTTCTCGCCCAGTAAGCAATAAGGAAGAAATTGCACAAGTTGCTGCTATTTCTGCTGCAGATGATGAAGTTGGACAACTAATCGCTGAAGCAATGGAACGCGTTGGTAACGATGGAGTTATTACAATTGAAGAATCAAAAGGCTTCACAACAGAGTTAGATGTAGTTGAGGGTATGCAGTTTGATCGTGGTTATGCTTCTCACTACATGGTAACTGACACAGATAAAATGGAAGCGGTTCTTGATAACCCATACATTTTAATTACTGATAAAAAAATTACAAACATTCAAGAAGTATTACCATTATTAGAGCAAGTGGTGCAACAAGGTCGTCCACTTTTAATGATTGCTGAAGATGTAGAAGGTGAAGCTCTTGCAACACTTGTTGTGAACAAACTTCGTGGTACATTTAATGCTGTAGCAGTAAAAGCACCAGGTTTCGGTGATCGACGTAAAGCAATGCTTGAAGATATTGCTATCCTGACAGGTGGACAAGTGATTACAGAAGAATTAGGCTTAGACCTAAAATCAGCTGATATTTCTGCACTTGGTCGTGCAGCAAAAGTTGTTGTAACAAAAGACAACACAACAATCGTTGAAGGTGTAGGCGGAGCAGACGCAATTGAATCACGCATTGGTCAAATTCGTGCACAACTTGCTGAAACTACTTCAGAGTTCGATAAAGAAAAATTACAAGAACGTCTTGCAAAATTAGCAGGCGGTGTAGCAGTTATCAAAGTTGGTGCTGCAACAGAAACAGAGCTGAAAGAGCGTAAACTTCGTATTGAGGATGCTTTAAACTCAACTCGTGCGGCTGTTGAAGAAGGTATCGTATCAGGTGGTGGTACTGCTCTTCTAAACGTCTATGCAGCAGTAGAAAAAGCAGCTGAAGCAGTAGAAGGCGACGTATCAACAGGTGTGAAAATCGTTCTACGTGCTTTAGAAGAACCAGTTCGTCAAATTGCTAATAATGCTGGTCTTGAAGGATCAATTATCGTAGATCGTCTAAAACGTGAAGAAGTTGGCATTGGTTTCAATGCAGCAACTGGCGAATGGGTAAACATGATGGAAGCAGGCGTAGTAGACCCAGCAAAAGTAACTCGCTCAGCTTTACAAAACGCAGCATCAGTTGCAGCCCTATTCTTAACAACAGAAGCGGTTGTAGCAGATATCCCTGAAGCAGCACCAGCAATGCCAGATATGAGCGGCATGGGCGGTATGCCAGGAATGATGTAAGATTTAGTTAGCCTATAAGCACAATCTTTTAAGTAATATGACCACTTTCCATAGTTTTATGGAAAGTGGTTTTTTATTTTGATTTTTTATTAGAACTGAGTTTAAATAAAAATCCCTAAATTTTCTTCGCTATATAATATCCGGAATTTACAATGAGCTGTTTTAATTTCTATCGGAACAATAATTTTAGCGAATTAAAACCCGCCAGTAGTGGAATATTTATCTACTGAATGTATGCATAATTTATAATTAAAAATTTTCCTGTTGTTTTTCAATGGATTATCACTTACAATACAAAATGAAAATGATAATCGTTATCATTAACTAAAAGTTTAATAGATAGAGGTGAAATTTTGGATAGACAGGAAGCTAACAGAATAGGAATGGGCAATATTTATTATGTTATTATCTTGCTTTTAATAGTCTCTATTTTAATATCTGCCGTTTTTTCTGTATCAATAGGACAAGTCAGCATTCCTTTCAAGCAATCGATGGATATTTTGCTACATACTATATCCAATGGAAAACTTGGAACACTTGATAGTGTGGAAAGTGAATCCTATTTGAATATTATTCTACAGGTCAGAATGCCGCGTGTGGTTTTTGCCTTATTGATTGGTGTCGGTCTTGCATTGTGTGGGGCTGTCATGCAGGCAGTTGTCCAAAACCCGCTTGCTGATCCATACATACTTGGTATTTCTTCAGGAGCGTCATTAGGTGCAACCTTTGCTATTCTAGTTGGTTTTGGGAGTAGTGCATTGTTAGCACAATTTGGAGTAGCCTTTGGTGCATTTGCAGGGGCGATGATTACCTCTATGGCAGTGCTTATCTTATCCAGCATTGGAGGTAAAGCAACCTCAGTAAAATTGGTTTTATCAGGGGTTGTTATCGGTGCATTATGTAGTTCGTTTTCAAGCCTTATCATCTTTTTTGCCAATAATGCAGAGGGCATCAAAACGGTTACGTTCTGGTCTATGGGGAGTTTAGCATCTGCCAGCTGGGACAAAACACCAATTTTAACAATCGTGATTGTACTAGGAGCTGCATTATTCCTTTTCCAACATCGTGTGCTAAACACAATGCTACTTGGGGATGAATCAGCTATCACCTTAGGGATCAATTTAAGTGCTTATCGTAAATTATATATGATTCTTACCTCGCTTATTACAGGAACGATGGTCGCTTATGCAGGTATGATCGGTTTTGTTGGTTTAATTATTCCTCATATCACAAGAGGTATTTTCGGGGCAGATCACAAACGATTAATGTTAGGAACATTGCTCTTAGGAGGCCTTTTCATGATTTGGGCTGATATTCTGTCTAGAACATTAATCCAAAATGTGGAATTACCGATTGGTATTATTACTTCTGTCATTGGGTCACCATTATTTATCTATATGATTGTAAAAAAAGGTTACAACTTCGGAGGGTAGAACAATGGAATTAGTAGCAAAGGAAATAGAAGTAAAAATCGGCAAAAAGGAAATCGTAAAAAACGTATCCATTCATGTGAATAAGCAACAATTTGTGGGCTTAATCGGACCAAACGGATGCGGAAAATCAACTTTACTGAAAAGCATTTATAAAAGCCTAGTACCTCAAAAAGGGATGGTCTTCTTAGATGATTTGGATGTTTTAAAAAGCGCCGAAAAAAAGATTTCTCAACACTTAGGTGTAGTTGGACAATTCAATGAAATGCACTTTGATTTAACGGTACAACAAATGGTGATGTTAGGTAGAACACCTCACAAAAAAATGCTAGAGTCAGATAACCAAAAGGATTTTGACATCGTAGAAGAGGCATTGACAAGAACAAACTTACAATCTTATAGAGAGCGCAGTTTTCTTTCACTATCTGGTGGCGAAAAGCAAAGGGTTATTTTAGCTAGAACGATTGCCCAGCAGCCTAAATTTATGATTTTAGATGAGCCAACAAATCATTTAGATATTCGTTATCAAATTGAAATACTATCCTGTGTAAAAAGTTTAAACATCGGTGTTTTAGCAGCTCTTCATGATCTAGAAATGGCAGCACATTACTGTGATTATCTTTATGCAGTAAAAGATGGTGAAATCTATGCACATGGTACACCCCAAGAAGTTTTAACACCAGAAACAATAGAAGCTTTATATCATATCAAATGTCAAACATTTACTAATCCAGTGACGAATGGATTAGGCTTTGCATATGGACTGTAGGAGGAAAAACATGAAGAAAAAATTATTATTAGGAATTGGTTTAGCGGCTTTATTAACATTAACAGCCTGCGGTAACACATCAAAAGATGCATCTAAGGAAGCACAAACAAAAGAGCATTATCCACTGACAATTGAGAACTTTACAAAGGCTGAAGGTGGATCAACATGGGAAAAGAAAGATCAAGTATTTGATAAAGCACCTGAAAGAATTATGGCAAATACACGCCCAGCTGCAGAATTATTATTACATTTAGGATTAGGCGATAAAATCGTTGGTGTTGGTGCAAACTTTGGTGCAGTTGATAAAGCTGTTGAAGAAGAGTATGCTAAGCTAAATATTTTAAGTGATGAATATGTTGGGAAAGAGGTTACATTAGGTACTGATCCTGATTTAGTATTTGGTCGTGGTGGCTTATTTGATAATGCTGAATGGGGAGTAGGGACAGTAGATTCGCTTAATGAAATGGGTGTAAAAACATATGTTTTAGAGTCATCCGTAACAGGCGGCACATATGATTCTATTTATAAAGATATAAAGAATATTGGTGAAATTTTTAATGTTCAAGACAAAGCAGATAGCTTTATTAAAGAATTAAAAGGTCGACAACAAGATATTTCCTCAAAATTAGAAAGTATAAAAGAAGAAAAAACATTTGCCTATTTGCATACAAATGATCCAAAAGAGCTTTTTGTTTATCCAGCACACGATGAAACATTCTTTAATGATGCATTCAAAATGGTTAAATTAGATAATATTTTTAAGGATGAGACAGGCGATGTCAGTGTTGAAACATTAATTGCAGCAGATCCAGATGTATTAATTCTTCCTAACTGGGATGGTTCTGATTTGACAAAAGTACGTGAAGAAATTTATGCGAATCCTAAACTTTCCAGCATGAAGGCTATTAAAAATAAACAAATGTATATTGTAGATTACAATTATATGTTTGGCTATGGCTATAATACAATTGATGGAATGGAAGCATTAGCAAAAGAAATGTATCCAGACTTATTTAAATAAAACAAAAAGCGCTGTCCTAGCGGGTCGAATAAATGACACGTTAGGGCAGCGTTTTCTAAATACGGAGGAATAATTATTGTTATGACTGTAGAAGCTGCTCTTTATTTACTATTGTGGTTATTAACTTAGAATTTTCAGTGTTCCAGCAGACGGATACAGGATGCTGCGGATCGAGATAGAATAATTGAGTAAAAAGGTCTTGTCTTGTTTTTTTTATGGTAGTTGTATCAAGCAAATAGGGCGATAGGATTGGCAATAAGCCTGTTTTAAAAAGAGCCTCTTTTAAAGTCCAAAACTCATAAAAAACATGTAAAGGCTGATGAGAGACCAATTGACGCTCTATCTCAGAAAGCGCATATATCATCATATCTTCACTTACTGGCTTTATTTCTTCAACATCAATGCCCACTCGTCCGATAGTGGTGACTGCTAACACTATCCAATCCCCAGAATGAGAGAGATTAAAATCCCCCTGCCAATGTGGGTGTCCAGCAATATATGGGCGCCCACATTCATTATGAGCTAGATGTAACAGAACGTCATCTATATAGGGAAGGAGTGCCCATCTAATAAGAGTGCTACCTAGCAACGCTCTTTGCTGATCCTGCCAGCGCTTGTATTGCTGAACTTTTCTTTGCACCTCAAAAGGGAGTGCTTTAAGGAAAGCATCCCGTTCTGGTGGTGCTAACTGTACTCCTAGAGGAAGTGCAAATAACTGTATAGTTTGTTTTATCATCTTATATTGACTTGTTTTGGCTCAGGAAAGTAGCCTGTATCAATGCCATATTGAATCATTCTATAAATAAAGGCTTTATTTGGTGCCGCACATTCAATCTTGGTAGGAGCTAAAAATTCTATCGTTTTTTTGCAATTGAAGATAAATGGGGAGTCACTTGCTCCATCACCTTCAAGCTGCGCAATGGCTAACGATAAATATCCCTGTACACCTCTTGAATGATCGCCATTTAATAGCCAATCAGTATACTCTTGTTTTGAAACAATTGTTAAGTCGTAACCAATTTCCTTAAGCATATCGATTAATTCTAAATAAGTAAGTGATACAGGGTTACATAAATGGAAGACATGGCCGCTGGTTGCTGGCTGGCTTGCCAAAGAAACAAGTGCCTGACTAGCATAATTGATTGGTGTGAAGTCAACATGCCATTGTGCGGTAGGTGTTTTACCTAAATAAAGCATTGATTTAATCATACGGTAAAAGGCATTGTCATCGATATTACGTTGGAATTTACCTGTTTCAGAGTGACAGCTTAAATTTCCTACACGATAAATGGAGACAGGGATTCCATCCTGTACAGCGTTTCGAACAAGGTTTTCTGCTTCTAGCTTACTTTGAGTATAAACATTATCAAGCTTAACATTGTAATTGAAGTTACCTTTTGCTTCATTTGGTCCCCATTGTATGGCGGCTAGCTCCTCTGGAATGCCAATTGTCGATACATAATGGAAATGCACACCTGGTTTCTGTTTGGCTATTTCAAGCAAGTAGCGAGTTCCATTCACATTGACATTATTAAAATGATCAGCTGCACCAAAATGACGTACATCTGCACCACAATGAATGATAGCATTAATTTCTTTCATAATGATTTTTTCATCTTTATCAGATAAGTGTAGTCGTTGCTTCCCTAAGTCACCTTGGATAACAGTAATACGATCTTTCATCTGCTGAGCAATAGTATTGCCAAAATAAAATTGCATACTCTCTCTTAGTTTATCTTCAATCGTAGTTTGGGTGCTTGGTCGAATAAGGCAATATATGTGCGCAGTTGTTGTTGCTAATAGCTCATATAATACATGACTACCTAAATAACCTGTAGCACCTGTTAGTAATACCGATGTCATTGGCAAGGGCTTCACATTTTGGGAGACTTTTAGAGGACTAGGCTCCATTAAGTCTTTGAATACAATGCTTTTAGCTGGCTCGTCTTGATCTTCAATCGCTTCTGGTTGATAATGACGAATATAATGATCTAGTTCAGCAATCGTTTGATATTGGAAGAAATCCTGAATCTTTAAGAATGGTATATGTTTTTTCACTTGTACAAGAATCTCGAGCACTTTTAGCGAATGCCCTCCGATATGAAAGAAGTTATCGTGAATGCCAATTGGCTCAATACCGAGTACAAATTCCCATGCAGTAGCAAGCATACGCTGTGTATCATTTTCTGGGGCAATATACGTAATACTGCGTGATAAAGTTAATTCCAATGAAGCTAAGTGTTTTCGATCAATTTTTCCTGTAGGGGATAATGGCATTTCTTGCAATTCAATAAATTGCTCTGGCACCATATAATCTGGTAAAAGATTTGCTAAGTAGTCCCTTAAAAGATTCTCCTCAAGCTGCATCCCACTTGCCACCGTATAGTAGGCAAATAAATGATTATTCCCATCAGCCATTTTTTTTGCAATGATCACAGCTTCCTGAATGCTCGTATGATTGCTCAATACGGTTTCGATTTCTCCAAGTTCAATACGGAAGCCTCTTACTTTAATTTGAGAGTCTTTACGCCCAACAAATTCAATGACACCAGTTGGCAATAGTCGAACTAAATCACCTGTTCGATACATTTTTTGATCTGGCTTTAAGAGATGAGGTACAAATACTTCAGCTGTTTTTTCAGGCTGATGTAAATAACCTGCTGCTAAACCAGCACCAGCAATACATAATTCTCCGATTACATTAACGGGACATAGCTGATCGTCCGTGTTAATAACGTACATTTCATAATTGGCGATTGGTCTACCAATAGGGATACTAGATTGCATGTCTGTTATCTGACTTTTCACCTTAAAATAGGAGGACAATACTGTACATTCAGTTGGTCCATACACATTAATAATTTCTGTAGAGAGTCCAAATTTGTCTTGCCATTTTTGAACAATGGCAGGCAATAGGGCTTCACCACCTACAGATAAATAATTTAATGTCGAAAGCTTTTTTCTATAGCTTACTGGTAAATGTGTAGCTAGCTGTGTAAAGAAAGCATTTGGAACAGTAGCGGTAGTTACTTGCTCACGGTCGATCATATCAGCAAATGCCTCAATGGACAAACGCTCTATACTTGTAAGCATATGAAGTCTTGCACCTGAAAATAAAGCAGTAAAGGTTTCTGTTATAGAAGGGTCAAAACTAAAAGAAATAAACTGGGAATAAACATCTTCTTTAGTTGAATGGTAGATTCGTTGATTATCTGTTATTAAATTAATGACAGCCTCATGCTTAAGCATGACGCCTTTTGGCTTACCTGTTGAACCAGATGTATAAATAATATAGGCTAAATCGGATGGAAGAAGTTCACATTGGATATTTTCCTGTGAATATCCTTGCTCCATTTGGTTGATTGTGAACACTGTGCGTGTTTGGGAATCATTATGTATAAAATCATTCAGTAGAGCTGTATGTTCGTTTTTCGTTATGATAAATGGAGCACCTGTATCGTTTAATAGGTACTGACAACGTTCTTTTGGATAGCTCGGATCAATGGGAACATAAACTCCACCAGCTTTCAGGATACCTAACAAACTAATGACGGTTTCTTTACTGCGTTCCATAACTATCGCTACATAGTTTCCTTTTTGTAGACCGTTGGCAACTAACATATGAGCAACTTGGTTGGATTGTTCATTTAGCTGACGGTAGGTAAGTTTTCCACCTCCATAGGATAATGCGATTCGTTCCGCAAATTTTTGTGCTGCCTGATAAAATACGTCAGGTATTGTGGTGTTTTGATCGTAGTCAGCTATTGTACGGTTTAACGTTTGATATGCGAGTAAGTCTTCTCTGTTTAATAATTGTGTACTATTGGATTGAAGTGTTTGTTGGTCAAAAGAAAGCGTATTATTCTGTGATGGGTGTACATCAAATTCTTTTTTATGATTCAATTATGACAACTCCTATTTTAGAAAAGGGCCGACACCTATGAAGGAGCGATTATCGTCATTAGGTCCACAGTAATGAATCGATCTGTGAGAAACTAACGGACATAACTCTCCTTAATAAGGGCAGCCCTTTCATTTTTTATTTCACTACAAAGGTATTAACAACATTCATTAATTCATCAGATAGCTCGGATAATACTTGAGCTTCTTCAGAAACTCGTTGTACTGTATTCAATTGAGAGGCAGAAGTTGCTGCTACTGCTCTTGTATTGTCCTTTGAATTGACTGAAAAGTCTTCCATATCTTTTACGGCAGATGTTACTTCTTCCATACCAGCTGCCATTTCTTCAATTGTTGCAGAAAGCTCTTGAATTTGCCCTGTCACATGGTGAATGGAAGTTAAAACCTGGCTAAATGATTTTTCTGAATCATTGATCATGACAATACCATGATCTACTTCTTCTACAGCGTGAACCATGATATTTACAGATTCGTTTGTATCGTGCTGGATATGCGAAATAAGTGTAGAAATTTCTCTTGCAGATGCCTCAGATTGCTCTGCAAGTTTACGTACCTCGTCAGCAACCACTGCAAAGCCACTACCAGCCTCCCCAGCACGTGCAGCTTCGATAGCTGCATTTAATGCAAGTAAATTGGTTTGTGAAGCAATCCCTGTGATGATTCCTACGATTTCTTCTATTTTATTGGAATGATCGCCAAGTAATTTAACAGAAGCTGCAGATTGATTAACAGCTTTGCTAATAGCATTCATTTGTGCAACAGATTTATTTGTCGATTCATTCCCTCTTTCAGCTTCCTCTGATGCTAAAATCGAGGATTCTGAAATTTGATTGGACGTCATAGCAATACGTTGAATACCAATATTCATTTCTTCAATGGTAATTGTACTTTCTTTTGCCTTTTGTACTTGAAGATCAGCGCCACTTGCAATCTCCTGCATAGAAGATGCTACATTATTATATGAATCGGAAGCTTCTTGCATATTTACAGATAAAACATTGGCTGTGTTTGAAACACGCTCAGAAACATTCGTTGTACTTTTAATAACATTTTTTAAGTTATCAATCATAGAATTAAAATTTTGTGTGAGCGTTCCTACTTCGTCTGTTGAAGTAACTGGTAATGGTTCAAGCTCTAAATTACCTTCTGCGACTTTTTTAGATTGTAAAGAAAGTTGTTGAATCGGTGTTAATTTTTTTCTTAAAAGAGTGTAAACAGCAATGGATGAACCAATTAAGAATATAACCGTTACTAATAACGTCCATAGGGCTTCAGACATCGCTTTTCCTGTTACCATTGATACGTCATAGTCAATGGCATAAGCAGCCAGCATGTCCCCATTCTCATCCAAGATTGGTGTAAGGCCTGTTTTATAGCTACCATATTCATCGCTATAAATATCTGTTGCTGTTGCTTTTTTTGTATCAAAAACTTCTTTAATTCTTGCTAGGAAATCTGGAGATAAACCCATTGCAATCATATCTTGGTTATACTCTGCCCCTAGTTCAAGTATACTAGATGATAGAACAGGTGCATTAATATTTTCACCGTTAACTGTAATTAAAAATAGATTGGTAATGCTATCTGAATTATCATTGATTGCATCCATTTCACTAGTTAATCGTAGAGCATCGGGATTACTATTTGTAGGATTCTCTAATATCGATTTTAGTGTAGTAATATCAATGGTTTTGGCTAGGATCATGCCTTTGTCAGAAAGAGATTGATTCATGTCTGTTAAATTACTATTTCTTACTATATAATAAGAAAGACCTAAAGTAACTAATCCAAATAATAATAAAATACTCACTACTATTGCAGTTAATTTCTTACTAATAGACATTTGCTGCTTCTTGCGTGTTTTCATGCTTTTCCTCCTAATATGATATAGCGAATATTTCAAGCTAAGGACTATAAATGGATAATTCAGTCAATGTACTACACATTGAAGATGTTGATGTTATTCGTAGAAGTCCAGATGCGTGTAAACTATTTATAAATGCAAAATAATCTATTTATCCCCTATCATTTAACTACTATACTGCCAAAAAAATTGATTCACAACCCAGAAAACTTACTATTTCAAGTCATGATCTCTATGAATAATAGTTAATATATAGTTTTTTAGTCTATGTATTTTTATTGTTAGGTTAAATTTTTACAAAAAGCTATACATTTCCTAGTATAAAAAAGAAGTATGCTCATATCTAACTTATTTTCAGTTGATTAAAAATTTGGCTGAAATACCAATTTTCAATTCCTTGTTAGGGCTTTTTACTTATTTTGTCATGTCTTATGTGTAAAGAAATTTGGTTATTTTTGTTATGGGAATAAAATGAAAAGAGGTTATTTCTTTATTCTTAAATAAAGAAATAACCTTTTCTAGTTGTTGCTATGGCCGTGGATTACCAAATATACCCGGTAAAATATTAGGGAGTCCTGGTATTAATGGTGGTGGGAAACCAGGATATTGCCCCCCTGGACGTGGCGGATAAGGTTGGGGCGGATAGGGCTGTGGTGGGTATGGACGCGGCGGATAAGGTTGCGGTGGATAAGGCTGTGGTGGGTATGGACGCGGTGGATAAGGTTGAGGCGGATATGGTGGATATGGTGGATATGGTGGTGGGTATGGCGGCGGATAGGAACTACCAGGAGGTGTTCCTGTACCTGCAGCAGTGATTTGACTAACATCCACAGTCACAATTTGACCATTATCTAACTGAATTTCAGCAGTTCTTCCTCCAGTTCCAAATGTCCGAATTAATGTACCTGAATAAGTACCAGTAGGGAGTGTTACCCATATTTTCATACCTGGGCGAAATTGACTGTTAAAATCTTCAGGGGCTAATCTAGGATAAACCAATGAAACACACCTTTCTTCATTTTTTCTAACATATGCCTATTGCGATTTTTGTCATAGGCTATAGGCTATGGATGCTTAAGTTCTAATTTGTTATAAAATAAAACAAATTTCATTATAATAAGGGAAAAAGCTAAAAGGATGTTTAGCACATGGCAATTATTAAGATAAAAAAAATAAACATACAAAATTTACGAAATGTACGACAGGGTGAAATTGTACTCGCAGTAAATTTTGAGACATTTCTACAAGCGAATGTTGTTGGCCTATATGGACAAAATGGCTCTGGAAAGACAACCATTGTAGATGCATTTAGTTTATTGAAGACACTTCTATCAGGATGGCTTGCTGAAGTGAAGTTGCCCTCTCAAAAGAAGCGACTTATATTAGCAGGCGAGCAAACAGCTAGCATGGATGTAGAATTTCTAGTTCAGAATCAATTCGGTACATTTTTTGTGAATTACTATGTGGAACTACAGGAGGATCAGTATCGACTATATACTACGTTGGAGCGCCTTACCTATCGAGAAAACACGAAAGGGAAGCGATCAAAGGTTTTAGTGGCTGTGACGGAGAGGGATGTACAAATCCGTCAATCGAAACTGGATGATTTGAGTGAACAAGCGCGAATTCAATTACTGGTTATTCAACAGCTAGCAAGAAAACAAAATATGTCATTTCTATTCCATAAAGATATAAAGCCATTATTAAAGGAACGACTTTCTGAGTTAGAAATGCAGTTGCTACAAAATATTGCCGTCGATTTTAGTCGGGACTTACATGTTGTTAATAATCAAAATATTGCCCCACTATTTGAAGAACGAATGATGCCATTCAGTATTCATTTAGAGAAAACAAGAGGCCTTATTCCCTATGATTTAAATGGACCAGCTTTATTACCAGAGGATGCATTCTATGCTCTATGTGAAGTTATTGAACAAAGTAATCAAGTGCTCTCAGCAATTATTCCTGGTTTGACGATTAAAATTAATATCATTACAAAGCAAATGATGGACAATGGTGAGCAGGGAATTCGTTTTGAATTTTTGTCTCAGCGTGGGGAGCGGGAATTACCGCTACGAACAGAGTCAGAGGGAATTTTAAAGATCATTTCGATTCTTAGTGTATTAATTGCTGTATACAATAATCCGAATGCATGTGTAGTGATTGATGAATTAGACTCAGGTGTATTTGAATATTTGTTGGGCGAGTTGTTAACAGTGATAGATGAGGATGGAAAAGGGCAACTTATTTTTACATCCCATAATCTACGTGTGTTAGAGGTGCTAGCTATTAAAAATTTATGGTTTACGACAACAAACGAACATCACCGTTATATGCAGCTAAAAGGTATTAAAGAAGTGAATAACGCTAGAGATGTCTATTTACGTGCTATCCAACTTGGTGGACAGGACGAAGAGATATATAAGGAAACCAAAACATTTAAAATAAAGCGTGCTTTTCGTAAAGCGGGTGTTCAACATGACTAAAAAAGTACTTTTAATTATTGTGGAAGGGCAGACAGAGCAAATTATTTTAGAGGATTATTTAGATGCTCATTTTGCGAATTCGACGATACGCTTTGATGTGCAACGTGAAGATATTTTAACAAAGTGGGATGCACACAAACGGATCCCCAATATTAAAAACAGTGT
This sequence comes from Lysinibacillus sp. 1 U-2021, assembly GCF_029916965.1. NCBI lineage: Bacteria > Bacillati > Bacillota > Bacilli > Caryophanales > Bacillaceae > Lysinibacillus > Lysinibacillus sp. 1 U-2021. Next base: position 569,736 of record NZ_CP123966.1, on the reverse strand, counting down.
TGTACGAGTGATTCAAAGCTATCTTCAAAAATATAAATTTTTAGCCAATGATTTAACTGCTGTTGTTCATATTACAGATGCAGATGGATGCTTTATCGCACCAGAATGCGTCAAGATAGATGAGACTATCGAGCAAAACTTATTTTATACAGAGGATGCTATTTTAGTGAAGTCAGATAAACGTAAACAACAAATAGAACAACGTAATGATATGAAGGCTAAGAATGCTAGAATTTTGATTGCCAACGACCACTTTAGCATTAACCGTATGAAAGTACCTTATCAATTATTTTATTTTTCTACGAATTTAGAGCATGTCTTATGGAATGAGCGCAATGAAATCCCTACAGAAAAAATGCAAAAAGCAGATGAATTTATGGACAATCTGTCAGGCACGATTGAGGAATACCTAAGCGCATACCTACCGGTCAGTTCAGAGTTGCCTTATAGGGAAAAGATAAAGAAAAGTTGGTCATTTTTAATGGAGGATTGTCATTCATTGCAACGAGGCACGAATGTACCGCTATTATTTGAAATGATTAAAACAGATGTACAGTAAAAAACAGGCGACGAAATACGTCACCTGTTTTTATCTAGTGTTAAATTAGCGCATTTGCTCATAGCTTCGAATATGAGTTAATATGGCAGGGTCTTTAATTTTTGTATCTTCACTTAATAATAAAAGCTTGGACATGATCTCAGCAGTACGCGGATCATCATCCACCATCGGCAAGAAAATTCGTCCACGATGCTGAGAAGGTACAGCAAGAATCGGGATCATGGAACCGCCTATTTGATGCACCACACCACTTCCTAAATGTAAGGAGTAACTTGCTAGCTTACCTTCTATGAGAGCATGGTGCTTTTTCACTTCCACATTGTTTAGCTTCAATAATTTAGCCAATTCTTCTACGATAATACTGCGCATTTCAACAGTAGAATGACTTGCCTCAGGGTCTACACCACCAACATGAGCTACACTGACAACAAGATCAATATCTCGCATAACCTCAGAGAATATCGCAGCTGGAATATTATCTAAAACGATATTTTTGCCTGTGAGTCGATCATAGAAGTAAACACCTTCGATTGCAGGTGCTTCAATTTCTGCTGGCGTAAACCAATCTGCCTGTGCATACAAGGATGCCACAATATTTTGCTTATAATATACTTTACGTGGTCCTGTTTCATAGCTGATTTGCCAGCCACGTGTTTTCAACAAGGCTACTGTTTGTGAAGGATTTACTTGATGTCCTGCATAGCGCAATGATTGTTTCTGTGCTTTTTCATCAGCATTGATGAGATATAACTCACGGAACACTTGCTTAAATGGCTGTTGTATTTTGTGCTCGAACATATAGGATTGCCACTGTCTCCATTGACCACTTTCTAGAAGATGGTAAGGATGAGCAATCTTTATAGAGGACGAAGGAGCAAGGTCCACAATGTCAGCCGATAGAAGCTGTAAGCCTTGTGGTGTAAGCATTCCAACGTAATCATCGCTGATAAATATTAGTTTTTGTAAAAGTGGAGCTAGGATCGGATGGGCCAATAAATGAATGAGCTCCTCGATCGAAAATACAGTTTCTAATTCCATTGCTTGCTCAAGAGCTGGGCGTGCTCGTTTATATTGTTCTTGTAAGTCTTTTCGGGCTTCCTGCAAGATTACAATATCAGCATGCTTTTTTAATGCAGCAGGAACGTTCTTTAGGCGTTTACCATCTTTTTCAACAATAATAGCTACAGAGGCATCATCCTCTATTTGTAGATGGGCTGTAATTTGTTCGATTTGTTGTGCTTTAAATAAATGCTTCATATCGTTAAAGGCAGATAACTCCATACGCCATGTGAAGCGAGTGGCTTCTCCATCCCCTGCATTGCGCGCTAAATTTTCTAGAGCGATACTTGCTGCTCGAGCCTCACTTGCGCGGCGTTGAGCACCAAATTGCTTACTTTCCTTCAAAAACTGTTGAATAAATTGATAGCGTGTCAGGGCGTCTTTGTCATCTGATTTTATTAAAGGGATAAGACCAAGTGCGCGCAGTTTATCTTTATTGCGTTTATCTTTAATTTCTTGCATTAACGGTTTTGGACTGAGCTTACCGATAGCTGTATCGGCATAAAGCTGTGCCCGACGATGGTTCGCTCCTTCTGAGGCATACTTTGCAGCATCATAGACAATTTTGAAATTTTTAGCCCCAAGTGTTTGATAGGCGCTTTGGAACCAAGCTAAATCGAATGCACCATCACGGAAATCCTCAGCAGTGATGCTAGAGAAAAGGGCAATTTGATCTTTGGCATAGTCGGACAATGAATCTGTTGTGTGAGCAATAAAATACCAGGCTGATTCTTTTAATCCATTCCAGCCAATTACTTCACTGACAAGGTCTATCCAATGCTGGTTATACATCATAGCTTCAATTAAACGTTCTTTAGAAATGTCTGTTTTCTGCCATGCTTCTTTTAATTGCTGCGCTGTTTCTTCTTTTTTGGGGTAACAGTTAGTTAGCAATCGGGAGAATACATCCTTTTTCGTTTCTGCCTGCCAAATATATCCTCGCGCAAGCTTTTCTCCGTCAAGTGCCTGTAGAATCTGTAAGAAATAATCAATACCCTCAAAATAAGAAATGCTACTAGCAAGCTTTGTAACAGCAGTAGGCGTATCACCACGTTTTAGCTCTATGGCTAAAATTCGTTCAATTGCTTGTTCACGAATAGTAAAGAAATCGGTTAAATCTTCAAATGACTGTTGATAGCGTTCTTGTAATTTAGTTGGCTCGTTAAATATTTCTGAAGCGAGCGTATTGGTAAAGATGGCCTCAAATAAGTGATCTTGCGTAAATAAACCAACCTTCATTGCGTCTAAATATTGGAATAAAGATAAATTGTAGACGTTTGGCTTATAGCTTTCATTTTTCATACGCTTTGTTAGCTCTTCATTGATAGCTAGCATTTTTACATATTCACCATAGGTTGCGTAATCAGACCAGCATCGATCAACAAATGTCTCAATGACATCTAAATCGATAATGGTAGAAGTGGAACGATAGTAATAATAACCCTTCTCTCGAACATCAAGTTGCCACTGATCAGCAGGGATTTGTTTGAATAGCTGTAATATTATGCCCACTGCCTGTTCGAAGCGATTAAATTCGGGTGCATGCTTTTGTAGTAATGAAAGTGCTTCCTGATGTAGCACTGTATCACCTGAGATTTTGTCGATGTCTTGGGATAGCACTGAGAAAATCTGTTGAATTGTATCGTCATATTTCAAGGAATTAAATTGCGCAACACGTACCTTTAAATCTTTGTATTGGAAGAACGGTTTAATTAGTGTATGAGCTGCTTCGGAAAGATCATGAGCAGAGGGGTATTCTGATAGACTATGATAAAAATTAAAATAGGCTAAGTCCTCATTACTAAATAATGCTGTCTTCATCCATTGAATAATTTCTTCGGGGATAGGATAAGCATCAAGACTAGCATGTCGTTGATTATCCGATTTAGTTGCCATTACACTATATCTTTGTCCTAATGTAGTGCTAATGGGTGTGTCATTCCATTGGTATGTTTCATATTCTAGTTCAGCATGTTTATCTAAAAGTTGAATAAGCTGCTCTAGCTTAGATAATAACTTATCAACATCATATTGAAAGAATTTTTCAAAAGGTGTAGGTGCCTGTACATAAAGTGGAGCAAGCTGTTGCCAAGGCTCTACATCATTCATTTGAATGGCTCCATCCGAAATACAGCCGTATTGAATAGGGGGATGTGGCGTATACAAGCCAAAGCCATTACTCTCGTTATACTCAGGGACATCCCTTGTAATTAATTGCTCTAACAACACTTGCTCGTTTTTAGTTACTTTTGGTAATAAGGAGCATAAAGCTGTAATTTGCTCGCTTGCTAAGCTGTATTCCTTAGAGGCTTCTAATAGTAACTCAAGCCCTCCAAGTCTCTTTAACTGCTTACTATCTTTTATCAGCCTTTCAGCACTTTGTAATAGATGGTTCTGTGGTTGAACTTTTAAGAGTGAAATAGCCTCTTTACGAAGTGCACCTGATTTATTAGCTAAAAGATCTTCAATTTTTGCTATTTCTTCTTCTGTTGGTGTTAGAGCATGTATTTTCTTTAACGCAAGAGAACGATTGATGGAACTGCGATCCCGTAAAGAATTAAATAAAAATTCACGTTGACCTTCTGTGACAGGGTCAAGACAATAAATATTCAGTAGTCCGATTCTACTTGATGGTGAGTAAGAATCAGCATGCTCAATAATCCGTTGGAATAATGCCTCGTCTTGTATATGGTGCGCTAAAATAATTTGTGTTGAAATTAAATCTTCTAATGACAAATGGACATGGACAAAGGATAGAGGTTTGCCTGTAATGATAAGTCCATCTTTCGTAATTTCATTCTTTGCCCACTCAAGCTGTTCAAATAAGAGGTATTCAATCCCTTGTAGCTGTGTGTTTTCTTGCATGAAGGTTTGAAGGATTTGCGCCCATTCATTGTCTCTTGCATACTCACTATTAATATGGTGATTAGCATAAAGAAAATTGCCCCATGCAAAGGCAAACAGCTCAATATCTTTTGTTGATAAGATTAAATCCTTCACAAATGGCGCTGTAAAGGAGATTTTCGATAAGTTTTTCAAAAAGGCAAGCGTTGTAAGTTGGATATGCTTGTCACGCTTTAAGAGTTTTGTTACAAGGTCATTTAACTTCGTATAGTCCTTTGTAGCAGTAGCCCATAATGCAACATAAATATCAATTGTACGTTCACTTTTTAACAATTGCTCAACAAAGCTGTCCTCTTCAATTGCGTGGATGGCTAATGTAAGAACTTCCTCTGTTATTTTTTGATTTTCGAAGCTATTATAGCCAAGTCCCATCCAAGTATCGACTGCTCGAATTACAGAGGAGAAGCGTGTTAGGCGATGTTCCTGAATAAGCTTCATCATGTTGAGCTGTGCATCTAGATTGCCATGGTCAATATTTTCTACTATTGCCTGTCGTAAACCTTCTTGTCGTGCAGCTGCTATTAAGAGTTTACCAAGTGCATCATGCATACGACGATTACTTGACTTGAAAATACCTCGAATGAATGGATGACCGAAAAAGCTACTTTGATGCTCATCAAATAAAATACTCTCTACTGCTTCTTCGATGGAAGGGTTTTCTAATGATAGTTCTTCAGCGAGCAACTGTTCAAAAACATTAAAACCCATGACTTTCACATTTTCATTCTTCAAGACATAGGAGCTATAGTTTGGATAAGTGCCATGCTCATATTGGCGATGATTCGTTAATAACTCCTGCAAAGTAATTTCCTCAAATGTCAGCATCTCTTCTATTAACTGTAAACATTGAAAAAGATGGTCTTGTACTGGTTGAGATGAACGAAAGGATCGACGTAAAGCATCTGTTTGAAACATTGTAGCATCAAAATGTAATGCTAGTTTCTTGATCTTGAGTGCACGTTCTTGTGAAGAAAACAAGGTAAGCACTTCAAATAGTGGTCCACTAAATAGCTCTCCAAGTGAGGAATATTGCTGAGCAGCTATAAGTGGTTCAATGTCATAATCTCTATTGTCCATGTATTTTAACAGTGCGGCTGCTAAAGGCTGTATCGCTATAGGTGCAGAATCAGCTAAAGTTTGAAAATGTGTCTTTTGTTCATGTGAAAGTGTCATCAAAAATCCCTCCTACCAAATTCGTCCTGCAAGCATAGTAAGTTTAATAAATGTAAAAACATCATCTTCCTGTATGTTTAATGGTGTAGAAAGAGAATCTAAAGGCTCTTCATTATGCAGGACTAAGAACAGTTCGTCCTGAAAGGCTTGAAGCATTGTGGAAATAGCATGATCCACTGACTGTACAGTATCCCTTTTCTTTTCTCCAAACTGTACTTTGCCATATTGGGCCGCGTCTACTAATTGCTGATCCGTTAAATATAGATGAAGTGGTGTATCTACCATTTTTTCATTAAATTGTTGTACCTGCTGTGTAACAAGCTGAACAAGTAAATCTTGTAACGTGATGACAGGCTCTTCAATTGAAAATGGAAATTTTTCAAGTTTACGAGACTTCTTACCGATTACTTTTTGCTGGTAAAATAAACGCAATCTAACACCTCCTTACAATAATTTCATTATACAAGAGTGAGAACAGTGAAAAGAATAAGGCATATGACGCTAGTTGTGTAAAAAAGTTTGGGAAAAGTGTAACAAAAAGTAGCCTGCTACACTTGATTGGTAGGGTAGAAAGTGGGTGAAAATTTACTGAAGATTATGCGGAAAATAGAACATTTGTACGATTATTGTTGTCAAGATAAGTATCATTTTGCGTTTTTTTATTCTAATAACGGTGAAGAAGCAGAATATATTACTCAGGTAACTTTTTAGACATACGTATTTAAAAGAAAATTCTTTCATGAAATCTCGTAAACGAAGATTATTCTCATTAGTATTAAATAGGTGACATAATACAGCATACTATTCATCCGCTATATATAGTGGTCTACTTTTGTGTAGTTGTTGAAAGACATCTTTTTATCTCTGATTTCATAAGCTTTATAGGTATGATTTTATCAAGCTAGAAGGAGGCAAAATCATTCAAATACACGTTGTACGGGCTGGCGAGTCTTTATGGGGAATTGCACAGGCGTATGGGGCTACGGTTCAGAGCATTATAGATGCCAATCAAATTCCAGAGCCAAATCGTTTAGTTGTGGGGCAAGCTCTTGTAATCCCGATTGTCGGAAGTTTTTATTATGTACAGCCAGGTGATAGCTTATGGTCAATTGGCCAACGTTTCGGTATTAATTATGTAACACTTGCACAAGTAAATGGTATTAATCCCAATCAACCATTAGCAGTTGGAACGAGATTATACATCCCACAGCCACCAAGAACAAGGGCAGAAACATTAGCCTATTTAGAGCCGAGAGGAACATCAGTTAGTGAGGCACTCTTGAATCAAGCGAGGGAAGCGGGTCCTAATTTAACATATTTAGCTTTATTTAGCTATGAGGCTAGGCGTGATGGTACTTTACAGAGGCCACCAAGCCAAGGTGTGACACAAATTGCAAATGATACGGGAGCATCAATGGCAATGGTTATTTCTAATTTGGAGAATTTTAGTTTTAGTGGTGAATTAGCGAGAGATATTTTTCAAAGTACAGCTGTTCAAGATTTACTATTTGATAATATTCTTGCAGAAGCAAAGCGACTTGGGGATGTTAAAGATATCCACTTTGACTTCGAAAATTTGCCAGCAGATCAACGACAAGCCTATAACAATTTTTTAAGAAGAGCTGTTGAAAAATTCCATGCTCAAGGATACACAGTGTCTACGGCATTAGCGCCAAAAACCAGTGATAGTGAGCGAGGGCCATGGACAGCGGCACATGATTATAAGGCACATGGAGAAATCGTGGACTTTGTTTTACTCATGACCTATGAATGGGGATATTCAGCAGGCCCACCAATGGCTGTTTCACCTCTCCCAGAGGTAGAGGCTGTTGTAAAATATGCGATTAGTGAAATACCGGCAAGCAAAATTCTGTTGGGGCAAAATTTATATGGATATGATTGGACGTTACCTTTTGTCCAGGGGGGACCTTTTGCAGAAGCACTTAGTCCTCAGCGAGCCATTGAGATTGCTAAACGTTATAATGCAGCGATTCAGTATGATTGGAGAGCCCAAGCGCCATTTTTTGAATACTATGATGAGCAAGGTAGGGCACATATGGTGTGGTTTGAAGATGCTAGATCTATTCAAGCTAAATTCAATCTTATAAAACAATATAATCTTCGTGGTATTGGGTATTGGAAATTAGGACTACCATTCCCTCAGAATTGGGTGTTAATTGGTGCGAATTTTGATGTGGTAAAGAAATAAGATAATGAAGTATAAGGGACAGATTACCCAATGTATTTTCTTCAAAGAGGAAATAATCTGTAAATTTCATTTCTAATTATGGATAAATATACTATAATTATATTAAATAGTATTTTAGGGGGGATATTTTGGGTAAATTAAAAAAGTTAGGTATTATTTTAACAACTACCGCATTTTCTGTTGGAGTGCTAGCACCCGTTTCACAAGCTTCTGCAAATGTGAAAGAACCTTCGGAGCGTATTGCAATACAGTTAGCTGCTACAGAGACAAAAGTGACAAAAGGTATGCTAATTAACAAGTTACGGGCACTATTCCCTGAAGAGTTCAAATTTGTAGCTGATAATGAATTTAGTTCTGGTGGCGGTCATTTCTTTAGAGAAGATACAACGGTCCGTTATGATTTAAACTTCCATAAAACTGTAAATGGTAAAGATGTCTATGGTGGTTTTACATTTAAAGGTGAAGATTTAGAGTTAGAACATTTCTATTATCAGCCAGCTAATATCGCTGAAGCAGTATATCCTGCAAAATATTCAGAGAATGAAGCCAAAAAAATTGCAGAAGACTTCCTGGGAAAATTTGCGAAAATAGAAAACTATAAACTCCGTGAAGATGGCTTCGGTTATTACAATGACATCAATCGTCCATTATCACAACCAATTACTTACTCATTTGTTTATTCACCAACCTATAATGGAGTGCTTATTGGCGATCAAAGTATCACTATAGATGTTCTTGCTAATGGTCAAATAACAGGAATGTATCGAAATACAGAATCAATTGGTAAAGCAACATTTGATAACTCAAGCCAGAAAAAAAATGAGGAAGAAATTGTTGCACAAGTAAGTGATAACTTAGCGGTTGAACTTCGTTATTACGTTGACTATTTTAGCGATCAACGTAATGTGAAGCTTGTCTATATGCCAGCAACAGGATTTAATGGTGTACATGCTTTAACGGGCCAATGGCAAACAACGAATGGCTTCTCTACCCAAGTTCCAAAGACGAAAAGCGCTGAGAAAATATCCTCACAGCAATTACCACCAAGAAAAAGTGGTATGACAGTAGCAGAAGTGGAGGAATTTGCTAAAAACTTCTTAAAGGTGGATGAAGATAAGGCGAAGCTCACGATTGATATGGTTGATGAAAGAGAAAATGACAATGGCGAAACAGTTTATACAGTAAATTATACGTATATGTACAATAATGGTGGTTCTGGTACCTCTTTCGAAATGAATAAGGCAACAGGCGAAATCGTGCAGTACCACGATTTAAAGAGAGATTTTACAAACACTGACAAAACAAATACTATTTCTAAGGATGCTGCATTGGCAAAGGCTGTTGAATACTTAAAGCAATGGGCTCCATCCTATTTACATGAGTATTCGATGCCAATTGATGATCCTGTCCATGATGATTATAGTAAAGATTATTACTTCTCCTTCCCACGCATCGTAAACGGGATTGCGGTTGTTGGAGATGAAATAAACGTAGGTATTGGCTCTGATGGGTCATTACGTTCACTGAATGTTAATAAACAAAAGATTAATAATTGGCCTTCTCTTAATCAGGTAATCTCTGCTGATAAAGCAAAAGAAGCATATAGTAAGGCCCTTACATTACAACTACAATATATAAAACAAGCTACTGAAGGTAAACAACATTATGATCTAGTCTATGCTCCAACTTACAACGGTAGCTTAGTTAATCAGATTGATGCAATTACTGGTGAATGGTTGTATGAGGTAGATGACTCAAAAGAAAAACCGTCTATTTCACACCCAACAGCAGCCAATGAATTAAATTATCTTTTACATCAAAATGTATTAGAGGTAAAAGATATAGCAAACTTTAATGCTGATGCTGCTGTGACAAAGGGAGAAGCATTAAAGATTCTACTAAAATCTCTAACATATGGCTATTTTGGTAGTGGCGATGGTGAAAAGCAAACCTTCAGCAATATCGATAAAAATCATCCATTATATGTAGTGGTTGAACAAGCTGTAAGAATGGGAATTTTACAGCCAGCAAACCAATTCGCTTTAGATGAATCATTGACTCGTCAAGAGCTAGCGGTATGGGCTGTTAAAGCAATGCAATTGGAGAATGTTGCAAAGTATAAGGATATTTACAAATTAAACTTTGCGGATGCAGCGTCCATTGATCCAGCATATACAGGCTATATAGCAATAGCAAATGGGATGGGTCTGATAGATACACAGCAAAATAACTTTAATGCTACCAAGAGTGTGTCATATGCCGATTTGGCTGTTTCAACAGTTCGTTTAGCCAAAGCTATTCAAGAAAATAAAGTGGATCGTAACTTCTATTATTAAGTCGCATTCCATGAAGAGGGTATCTCCTTAATTGTAGGAGATGCCCTTTTTAGGTTAGTTTGTAGAAGAATGGGGAAATAATAAGTAAAGAAAGGAGTGAATAAATTGAAATTGAAATTTATTTTAGTGATTTCTTTAATGACTGTTATTCTTTACGGCTGTAATAAGGATGAGGTAAAAGATGTGCCTGCAAACGCTCCAGCAGATCAGAATGCTACTCAACAGACTGGTGAGACGCCAACTGACCAAGTGACATTTAATTTTTTAGAGTTTTCTTTAGATGTTGATTACTCTGCAACGGAGTCTTATGAGGTAGAATATGAGGATAAAAAAACAGGAATAGAAGCAAAATTAGAAGATGATCGAAAACAAGAAAAACTGCAAGGCGATGAAGCTTATACTAAATTAGAGCCGTTATTTAAGCAGTTGAATTTTGATTCTACAACATCTAATGATGAAGTGATTGATCAAGTAATCAAAGTATTCAATATTGAAGATAACTATCAATCCATTGAAGTAGATGTCGAATTTGTAGACGGCAATGAAAAGGAATTTAAACGAATTAAATAATAAAAATAAATAAGCCAGCTAGCTGATTTAATCAGTTAGCTGGCTTTTCTTTCATTTACATTCTCGAACCCAATGTCGATGTTTAGCAAGGGCATGAACAAAAGATTTTGGATCGGTTGCAACCCCATGTTTATTGGCTATATGCTGTAAAAATAAAACATTTTCCGTATAACCTATTGTTTTACAGTGCTGATAGGCTTGTTCAATAAACTGTTCTGCTTTTGCTTGTTCGTAGGAATTCTGAAAGGCTCCTGTAACATAAACCCCATCATAAAGAACTGAGGAGGTAGTAGCAAATGTTTCGTGAATTTCATAGCCGCTTACTATGCCTTGTTTATTACTTACTAGTTCAACTACAATATCTTCACTTAAAAATGTAGCAATAAGTTCATTTAATTTTTCACCACTATTTTCTGTAACAATTACAGCTACTTTATTAGATTTGACACTTTCCTTTGCATTGATTACTTGGCTAACAGCAGGAGAAGTTTGTTGAATATGTGGTACTTCCACTTCTACAGGTGGAACTATACCAATTCGTTCAGCGATAGCTGAAGCAAGTGAGTAACTGACATGAGCATACATGTCTACAACTTGTTTTCGAATCGCTTTATTTTTTACTTTGCCAAGTTCAAAGCTAAAGGCATCGATAATATGCTTTTTCTCAATATCTGTCATACTAAGCCAGAATAATCTTGCTTGAGAAAAATGGTCTTTAAAGCTCTCACTACGTGCACGTACTTTATGCCCTTCAACTTTTTCTTCATAATGCTTATATCCACCATCTTCTTCAGAAACAGGATGTGGTGTATTATTGGCTAAGGAATTTTTATGGTAGCTAACTTGTCCCACATTAATGGTTTGTCGGCCATAGCCATCTCGTTGGTTATTATGAAATGGACAAATTGGTTTATTAATAGGAAGCTCATGGAAATTAGGTCCTCCCAGTCGTATTAACTGTGTATCGGTGTAGGAGAATAAACGACCTTGTAATAAAGGATCATTTGAAAAATCAATGCCTGGCACAACATGCCCGACATGGAATGCGGCTTGTTCCGTTTCTGCAAAAAAATTATCCACATTTTTATTCAAGGTCATTTTCCCAAGAATGTGTACTGGAATTTCTTCTTCAGGCCATATTTTCGTGGCATCAAGAATATCGAAGCTAAATTTGAATTCATCTTCAACGGGAATAAGTTGCACACCAAGCTCCCACTCTGGGAAATACCCACGTTCAATCGATTCCCATAAATCTCTGCGGTGAAAATCGGGATCTTTCCCAGCAATGATTTGTGCTTCATCCCATACTAATGATTTTACCCCAAGTACAGGTTTCCAATGAAATTTAACAAAATGGGCTTTTCCTTCGGCATTGATAAAGCGATAAGTATTAACACCAAAGCCCTCCATCATTCGATAGCTTCGTGGAATCGATCTATCTGACATATGCCACATAACCATATGAGCAGACTCCTGATTATTTGCAATGAAATCCCAAAATGTATCATGGGCACTTTGTGCTTGTGGAATTTCGTTATTTGGTTCGGGCTTTACAGCGTGTACAAAATCGGGGAATTTAATAGCATCTTGAATAAAAAACACTGGAATGTTATTTCCAACTAAATCATAATTGCCCTCTTGCGTATAAAACTTAGTAGCAAAGCCGCGTGCATCACGAACAGTATCTGCAGAGCCTTTAGATCCAGCAACGGTAGAGAAGCGGACAAAAACAGGGGTTTTAGTTCCTTTTCCATTTAAAAATTGTGCCTTTGTAATATCACTTGCGCATTCATATGTTTCAAAAATTCCATGAGCGGCTGAGCCACGTGCGTGTACTACTCGTTCAGGAATTCGTTCATGGTCAAAGTGAGTCATTTTTTCACGGAAATGAAAATCCTCTAGTAAAGTGGGTCCTCGCTCACCTGCTTTTAGTGAATGCTCATCTTCCGATATTTTTAATCCTTGATTGGTTGTGAGAGGTTGATCTTTATCACTTACTCGGAATGCTTCTAGCTGTTGTTGTTTTTGATTGACATCTTTTTTCATTTAGAATCCTCCTTTATAAGTTACAACTACCTTCTACCCGAACGAAAAGATGGCAAACATGAAGAAACAAATTGTTTGCTGTTTAAAAATGTATATGTTATTATTATCTCGAATTAAAGATAATTAAATTCGAAGTAAAAAGAGGGAGTCGTATGAAGCAAAACAATCGTAACTTAAAAGCATTTACGGTCTTGTTCCGAGCATATCAAACGATTCAAGATGCAACTAAAAGAGATTTACTTCAATTCGATTTAAATCCAACTGAATTTTCGGTTCTTGAATTTTTGTATCATCATGGAGAACAACCAGTTCAAATGATTGGTAAAAAAATATTAATTGCAAGCAGTAGTATTACCTATGTGATTGATAAGCTCGAGCAAAAGGGCTATGTGTACCGTAAGGCATGTCCAAAAGATCGTCGTGTTACGTATGTATTACTAACGCTTGAGGGACAGGTTTTGATGGAGGAAATATTCCCTAAGCATGAACAGAAAATAAATGAGATATTTGAAGTATTGGAAGCTCAGGAGCTGGACAACATGATTTTATCACTTAAAAAAGTTGGCAAGAACGCCACTAACCAATAAAAAATTTTAAATATATATCTCGATATCGAGATATATAGGAGGAGCATATTATGAATCATTTAAAAGGTGTACACCATGTAACGGCTATCACAAGTAGTGCTGAAGAAAATTATAAATTCTTTACCTATGTTTTAGGAATGCGCTTAATAAAGAAAACAGTGAATCAGGATGATATTCAAACATACCATTTATTCTTTGCAGATGATAAGGGTAGTGCGGGTACAGATATGACGTTCTTTGATTTCCCTAATATCCCAAAAGGTGTACATGGTACTAATGAAATTTCAAAGACCTCTTTCCGTGTACCAACGGATGCTGCTTTAGATTATTGGATAAAGCGCTTTGATCGTTTAAATGTGAAGCATACAGGTATGAAAGAACAATTTGGTAAGAAAACACTATCTTTCGTAGATTTTGATGAGCAGCACTATCAGTTAATTTCTGATGAGTACAATACTGGTGTGGCAGCAGGTACACCTTGGCAGGATGGCCCCATCCCACTTGAGTATGCCATTACAGGTTTAGGGCCAGTTTTTGTACGTGTCGCTAATTTTAAATACTTTAAAGATGTATTAGAAAAGGTAATGCTCTTTAGAGAGATTGCAGAAGAAGGAGACTTCCATTTATTTGAAGTAGGTGATGGAGGAAATGGCGCCCAGATTATTGTCGAGCACAATACAGTCTTACCCGTTGCTCGTCAAGGTTTTGGTACTGTACACCATGCTGCCTTTCGTGTAGAGGATCGTGCGGTATTAGATGAATGGACTGCACGCTTTGAAAGTTTTGGTTTCCACACTTCTGGCTATGTAAATCGTCATTTCTTTGAATCATTGTATGCACGAGTAGCTCCGCAGATTTTATTTGAATTGGCTACAGATGGTCCAGGATTTATGGGCGATGAGCCATATGAAACATTAGGAGAAAAACTGTCATTACCACCGTTTTTAGAACCAAAACGAGAACAGATTGAAAGTCTTGTTCGTCCGATTGACACTGTAAGAAGTTCCATTATGTTCGATAAAGAATATGAGTAATACCATTTCATCCAGTTGGGAAAGAAAAGCCCTACTGGATGTATACATAACTGTATTGGGGGATAAAAAATGGAATTTTCCAAGCTGATTGATAAGCGTCGCTCTGCTAATAATTTTATCAAGGACGTTAAGATGACTGAAGAAGATATACGCTCTATTTTGGAGGATGTTAAGCTTGCCCCTTCAGCATTTAACCTACAGCATGCTAATTATATTGTTGTGCTGGATGAGGATATGAAAGAAAAGGTGAGAGAGGCAGCATATGGTCAATATAAAGTACATTCAGCTTCAGGTGTAATTCTTGTACTAGGTGACAAGGAAGCATATAAAAATACTGCTGAGCTAAGCCAGGGCATGGTGGATTTAGGCATAATTACAGCGGGCGAACTAGAGGATATTGTAGCAGAGAATACAAGATTTTATGAGGATCGTGGTGAAGGATTCATGAAAGATGAAGCCATTCGTAATGCTTCTCTGTCTGCAATGTTATTCATGCTAGCTGCGAAAAATCGTGGTTGGGACACTTGCCCAATGATTGGCTTTGATAATCAGAAAATGCGTGAGCTTTTCAATGTGCCAGAAACACATGAAATAGCCTTAATGATTACTATTGGGAAAGAAAAAGAAAGCAGTCGTCGATTACGTGGGTATCGCAAGCCAGTTGAAGAATTTGCCATTTATTATTGAAATGGTATAAAATACAATAGCTATACAAATACTATGAATAATGTACATTTAGGAGGAAACATCATGAAGGTAGTAGCAATCATAGGTAGTATCCGTAAAGAATCTTATAATATGCAATTAGCTCAATTTATTCAAAAACGTTATACAGAAAAGTTAGATCTTGAAGTATTAAGCCTAAAGGACCTACCAATGTATAATCAAGATATTGAAAATGAGGCTCCACAAGCAGTTCTTGATTTTAAAGCAAAAGTAAAAGCTGCAGATGCTGTACTTTGGGTTACACCAGAATATAATGGTACAGTGCCTGGGGTTATGGTAAATGCTATTGATTGGCTATCTCGTGTAGATAAAGTAATGATTGGCAAACCATCCATCATTATGGGTGCATCAATGGGGAACTTAGGTACTGTAAAAGCACAATTACATTTACGTGATATCTTATTCTCTCCAGGCATTAACTCACCATTACTTAGCGGCAATGACGTTTATATTGGTGCTGTTCACACTAAATTTGATGAAGAAGGCAATTTAACTGATGAAGGAACAGTGAAATTCCTTGACGTAGTCATTGATAATTTCTTAAGTTGGGCAAAAAAATACGTTTAATTAAATTCTAACCCATAAGTATACAATATACTTATGGGCATTTTTGTTTAGAAAGATGCTACTTCTGCATGAAATCTTCACACTTTCACGATATACTTTTAAGAAATTCTAAAATGGTGGTTACGGATGAGAAAATTATCATTAAAGCTTGGTATTATCTTTTTCATTACATTGTTTTGTATTGAGACCTTTATGATGTTTTTTTTGCATGTTTCCCTGACGAATTCTAGAGTGGAAGAGGAACTAGAGCGTTTACAAGCGAGAGGAAATTCACATCGTACGATATTAGAACAGAACTTCAATAATGAAACATTAGCACATGTCGTTCTTATGGAATCAGAAGCAAGTACAGATGTCGTGGTGACTGACTTTTTCGGGACAATCCTTGCATCCTCACAACCACATCAAGAAATCAGTGATCTGATTCGTGAGATAGAGGGGGAGGGGGAAATACCTTATGAAGGAAGGGTTTTACAAGACAATTGGCAAGAAGTTAAAGCTATTGCGACTATAAGCCCTATTCAAAACCAGCAAGGAACGATTGGCTATGTATTTATGTTTCAAAATACCGATTCCATCCATGCATTAATGAAACGGCTCAATAAGCATTTTCTCATCGTAGGTATTGTATCTGGTCTTGTCAGTATTGCAGTCATTGTTGTTCTATCTCGCAAGCTGGCTAAACCACTTATTCAAATGAAAGAGGCTACATTGAAAATGAGTAAGGGTGATTTTACAGTCGCTCTTTCTATGAATGGAAAAGATGAGCTTGGGGATTTATCAAATGCTATCCAGCTTTTATCCAATGATTTAAATCATCTAAGGCAAGAGCGTAAGGAGTTTTTATCGAGTATTGCACATGAGCTTCGTACACCACTAACTTTTATTAAAGGCTATACAGACATTCTTGCTAAACGGGATTTAACAGGGCAAGATCGTCAAAAGTATTTAGCTATTATAATAGAAGAAACAAATAGACTTTCAAGATTAATTAAAGATTTATTTGATTTAGCGAAAATGGATGAAAATTCATTTGTAATTGAAAAACATTGCTTATATTTAGAGCCGTTTTTTACAAACATTGAAGAAAAATTAAGTCCCGCGTTTCAAGATAAAGGTATCTATTTGGTTGTACGTTGTGATAATGGCTTAACACTATGTGCAGATGAAGCAAGACTTGAGCAAATCGTGATTAATCTATTAAATAATGCATTCATCTATTGTGCGTCAGGAGATATGACTACAGTTACTGTAAAACAAGACAGTGGAATTTTAAGCATCGTCGTTGAAGACACAGGGAAAGGAATTCCAAAGAAGGATTTACCGTATATTTTTGATCGGTTTTATCGAGTGGAAAAATCACGTAGTCGTGCATTAGGTGGATCTGGACTTGGGCTTGCTATTGTCAAGGAGCTTGTACAAGCACATGGGGGAGAAATAAAGGTTAGAAGTGAAATAAATAAAGGGACTACTTTTGAATTGTCATTTAAAGGAGTAGAAACGAATGAAAACGATTTTATGCATTGATGATGAACCAAGAATGTTAGATTTATTAACCCTTTATTTGGAACCACTATTTATTTGTAAAGCAATGTCTTCTATACAAGAGGCATTGGATTTTTTAGAAGAAGAGCATGTGGATTTAGTTCTTTTGGATATTATGATGCCAGAGATGGATGGGTGGCAGGTTTGCCAGGAAATTAGGAAGTTTTGGGATGTTCCTATCATTATGCTTACTGCAAAAGGAGAACACGCTGATATTGTAAAAGGTTTAAACCTTGGTGCAGATGACTACATTTTAAAGCCTTTTGATGAGGAAGAGTTGTTAGCACGCATACATGCTGTATTAAGAAGAACGATATCTGAAGACAAAGTGATTAACTTTGAAGGGCTTTGTTTAGATAGAGAGTCCTTTGAAGTATATTTTCAACATAAGGCAATTCCATTAACACCAAAGGAATTTGCCATGCTCGCCCTATTTTTAGATTATCAAAATAGAGCATTTTCTAGAGAACACCTTATCCATGCCGTTTGGGGATTTGATGTAACGATTGAAGATCGTACCATCGATTCACATGTACGTAATTTACGAGAAAAATTAAGAAAAAGTGGTTTTCCGGCGGATGATTACTTGCAAACCGTTTGGGGCATCGGCTATAAATGGCATAAGTCTGCAAAGAGAAAGCAAATGGAACATAAAAGCTAGAAATTAACCTCTACCAGAATTGAAGGTAGAGGTTATTTCTATTATTTTGAACTAAGCTCTTCTTCTGTTACCCATTTATGATTTGTTACAGCTTCACCACTTGTAGTGGAAGTATAATCAACCATATATACAGTTGTTTGCACAGCCTCGTCAATAAGGACAGTCGCATTTTCCATACCTTCCATATGTGTTGCGTCCGTTTTTACTTCTGTTCCAGGTGCCAGTGGTGCTTCTTGTGGGTCAATTAATTCTTCATGAATTATCCACTTATGCTTTTCTATTCGCTTTCCACCAGATGTAGGCTCATAGGAAATAACATAGGCAGTTGTACGATAGGCTCCTACTATTGTTGCTTCGGCTCCTTTCATACCTTCCATATGTCCATCTGTAATAATGGCTGTGCCCCCTACAGGAAATTTCGGGTTTTCAGCATTTTTTAACGTTACTGGTACATGGCCAGAACTTGAATGGTTCATTGTAGAATGATCCATTTTTTCAGCAGTTTCATTAGAAGTGGACGCAGGTTTTGTTTGCTCCTCTGTACAAGCCGTTAAACTAATTAGAGTGACCACTGATAATAGTCCGACTGACCATCTTTTATTGAATTTCATATGATATCCTCCTCATTATTTGCTCTTAAGGTAGCAAATAAATGTGCAGAAACGATGGATATGACCTATGAAAAATATCTAGCACAAGTAGGGGGAGATATACTATTGAATGGGCATAATCTTCAATGTTTTTTGTAATCTATAGGCGAAGATACCAGCAAAAATAGCTAAAATAATATCTTTTGGTAGTGGAGGAATCATCCAAAGCCAAGCGAGCTTATATGAAAAATTCTCTGGCGCACTTGCCCAAAGCTTATAGGCAAAAAACATCCAATTTGTTCCTATCAAATAATTTATAGCCGTTGCTACCAAAGCAGCTACGATAAAACTTTTCTTTGTCCCGCTTCGTTCTACGATCAATCCTGCAACAAATGCAGCTAATATAAATGTAATAATAAACCCAAAGGTAGGGCTTAAAATTTGGCCAATTCCACCACCGAAACGAGCAAAGACAGGGGCTCCTGCCAATCCTACGCACATATAAATTGTGCAGGCGAGCGCACCTTTTCTACTACCAAGAATAAGCCCTGCTAAAATTGCAAAGAAGGTTTGAAGCGTAATGGGTACACCACCAACTACCATAAAAGGTGCAAAGGAAGTGATATTAGCACCCACCATCATTAGCGTTGAAAATAACCCAATGTAGGTAATGTCAACAGTTCTTAACTTATGGTGACTATGTTGTGTAACAGTTGCCATGAATTTCACCTCGCTTTATAAGTTATTACTGCTAGTGTAAAAAACGAATGTATTTGTGTCAACCTTATTGTTTATTTAAGTTAACTCAATTGCTGAATTAAATTGAAGTAGACTATCTATCTATAAAAATGTATGATAGAACCGTCACCATTTTATAACTTCAAATACTATTGGTGTGACATTTTTAAATGTCACTTAAAAGGGAAGTCGGTGGAAGTCCGACGCTGTCCCGCAACTGTAACGAGGAATCCTATAATATGATTTGCCACTGTTTAAGAATGGGAAGGCAATTATAGGATAGTGAATCGAAGCCAGGAGACCTGCCATTTAGTAATACCTGTAATGCCCACGAGGATGCAAGCAATACGGACAATAGCTGGATATTTTTCTGACTTTGTTTAATCTAGGGTATTTCTATGCGCATTTTCGCATGGGATACCTTTTTTTATTGCTTCATTCATCAATATATTCAGTAGGAGTTTAAAACAGATGAATAAAAAATTTATGTTATTTTCCTTCGTACTTTTCATGGTATTAATTGTTTCAATGACCTTTGCTGTAATGGTTGGCTCAGTTTCAGTTACACCGCTATATGTATGGAAAGTTATTCTTTCTAAAATTCCTTTTATACAAAATTCGATCGAGCAAGATTGGAGTCGCTCTCAGGAAATCATCATCTGGCAAATAAGAGCACCTCGTGTTTTGCTAGCAGCGATAGTAGGAGCGGGGTTAGCTATTGCAGGGGCAGCCATTCAGGCACTAGTACGTAATTCTATTGCAGACCCGTATATTCTAGGGATTTCTTCAGGGGCAGCTGTCGGCGCTACTTCTGTGATTATTTTAGGAGCCTTTTCATTTTTAGGTATTTACGCTCTTTCAGTATCCGCATTCCTTGGTTCATTACTTGCCATTGCACTTGTCTTTTTCTTATCACGTGTTGGGGGACGTGTCTCTATTTTCCGCTTGCTATTGGCAGGCATGGCTGTGTCCTTTATCTTAACGGCTATCTCTAACTTTATTTTAATGATGTCAAAGCAAGAAGGGGCCTTAAAGGCTGTTATGTTTTGGATGCTAGGTAGTTTAGCTGGAGCCAAATGGAATAATATTGTGATTCCAGCTTTCGTATTCTTTATTGTATTTGGGCTACTGTGGCTACACTATCGCAATTTAAATTTATTATTACTAGGAGAAGAGGCGGCAGTGACATTAGGCGTTAATCTTCAGCAATTCCGTATTCAGTTAATACTACTAGTATCTCTATTAACAGGTGTGCTTGTCGCAGTTAGTGGTTCTATAGGATTTGTGGGATTAATTATTCCCCATATTGTGCGTTTAATTGTGGGCTCAAACTATAAATACGTAATACCTATCAGTGCTTTAATAGGTGGAATATTCTTAGTGTGGGCAGATGCCTTTGCTCGAATTATTATTGCTCCTCAGGAAATGCCAATTGGTATTATTACAGCTTTTTGTGGAGGACCATTTTTCATTTGGCTTCTCCGTCGTAACAACTATTCTTTCGGTGAAGGAGATTAACTTCCATGACATTAGAAGCGAAACAAATATCATTCTCCATTTACGATCAGCGTATACTGCATGATGTAAGCATTCAAATAAAAGAAAAGCAATTTGTTGGATTAATTGGTCCTAATGGGAGCGGAAAATCAACATTGTTAAAAAATATGTATCGTCTCCTAAAACCTGAAAGTGGATCGGTAGTATTAAATGAGCAAGATATATTAAAGCAATCAAGTAAAGCAATTGCGAAAAATTTGGCTGTTGTAAGCCAAGAGACACCCGTATTATTTGATTTCACTGTGCATGATTTAGTCAGTATGGGAAGAACCCCACATAAAAAGCTGTTAGAGCTTGATCAAGAGAAAGATTTTCAAATTGTTAAAGAGGCTCTTAGGCAAACGGGCATATCGCATTTAGAGAAACGAAGCTTTAGTTCGCTTTCTGGTGGCGAGAAAAAGCGTGTCATGGTTGCAAGGGCACTCGCTCAACAAGCACAGATATTAATATTAGATGAGCCGACGAATCATTTAGATATTCAACATCAACTTCAACTTATGGATTTAATTCAGACTTTGCATTTAACCGTAGTAGCAGCTTTACATGATTTGAATATTGCTGCTATGTATTGCGATCAAATTTACGTTTTACAGCAAGGGCGAATAGTTTGTCATGGTACACCAGAGGAAGTACTTACGCCAACAGTGCTGCAAGATGTATTTGGTGTTTTTGCGGATATTCAAATCCATCCAATGACAGGGAAGCCGTATCTTACATATGTTCCTGAACAGTTCACGAAGGGGTTTAGCCAAATATAGAAAAGTGTCATCTTCTATTAGATACATAAAACATCCTTTAAGGAGTGACTGTATGCAAATAGCCTTTACGAAAATGCATGGTATTGGCAACAGCTATATCTATCTTGATCTTTTCCAACATGATTACAAGGAAGATATCTTTTGTGTATTGGCTCAAAAAATGGCCAATGTCCATACTGGTATTGGCTCAGATGGATTGATTATTATCCAACCCTCTAAAATTGCTGACTGTGGTATGCGTGTATTTAATAAAGATGGATCTGAGGGGACAAATTGTGGTAACGGTCTTCGCTGTGTTGCTAAGTATATTTTTGAACGTCATATTGTACGACAAGAGCTAATTACGATTGAAACGAAATCCGGGATTATGCTGGCACAGGTAGTGGTGCAAGACAATCGTGTAATAGAAGTGATTGTCGATATGGGCAAACCTCTCTTATTGCGCAAAGACATTCCGATGTTAGGAAACCCAAATGAGCTTGTCATCAATGAGATATTTCCTTTACCCCAACAGTCTCTTATGGTAACTGCTTTGTTTTTGGGCAATCCGAATACTGTAGTTTTTGTGAATGCGATCGAGCAAGCACCATTAAGAACATTAGGCGGTATTATAGCAAACGATATGAGATTTCCTTATCGCTGCAATGTTGAGTTTGTAGAGGTTGTTCATGAGAAGGCATTAAAATGCTGCGTTTGGGAACGAGGTTCGGGTATAACAGAGGCATGTGGGACAGGTGCTTGTGCAGCGGTAGTGGCTGCTATATTAAATGGTTTTTGTCAGAAGGGGGAAGAAATAGTAGTCCAACTTAGTGGTGGTGACTTAGCCATACGATGGGCTGACAATGACCATATCTGGATGCGTGGTCCTGCAGCATTTATTGCAGATGGTATTTATGAATTTTTATCTTAATTACTCCCATCCTTCTTCGTCATGCCATTTTAAATAAATGAATACAGGACGCCTCCGATTTAAGGGTGGCGTCCTATATTGTAAAGCCATTAAGATACTGCTTTTAAGCCTGCTACACCTATGATAATTGCTATGATACTGATAATACGTGATAGATTTTTGGATTCGCCAAAGAAAATGATATTTACGAGTACAGCTCCAACAGTACCAATTCCTACCCAAACAACATAGGCAATACTTAACTGCAAATAGTTGAAGGATGTATATAAAAGGGCAAAGGACACACCAAAACCACCAATATATAACATTAAGTTTCGTAATGTTTTATACTGACTATAGAAGCGTAAGCCAACCACACCTATAATTTCAGACAATGCAGCTAAGATAATAAGTACCCAACCCATTATACATTCTCTCCTTTCGTTTGCACCTGCTCTTTAGAGGAATTATCCGCTAATTTTAGACCAATCACACCTAATAATAAAATAATCATGAACAGTCCTTTAACGGCATTAAATTCTCCTTCGAAAATGAAAATATCCATTAATGTGGTACCGATTGCACCTGCTCCGGCGAAAATAGCGTAGACTGTACCAGTAGGTAAGCTCTCACAAGCCTTCGATAAGAAATGAAAATCTATAGCAATGATTGTCACAATAATTATCCAATGCCACCATGAGCTTGCTACGTTAAAGCCAAATACCCAAAGCAATTCAAATAAACTTGTTAAAACGACGTACATCCATTCTTTTTTCATCAATAAAATCCTTTCTATTAGGCAATGTAATGACTGACATTCAGTCATTTTTGAGGTAAAAGAGAACGTCACTTTTATGGGTGACGTAGGCCAAGTGCGTGAGATAGGAAGTCTATAAGCTCAAGCTTGAGCAATTTCATTGTTTCGTCCTTGCTATCATCAAATAAATAAATTTGTTCAGCAGCAGATTCAATTAGACCAATCATCAGTTTAGCAGAACGTGTTGGGTCAATTGAATCACGTATCATTCCCTGTTGCTGGCCAGATAGTAAGAAATGACTCATCCAGTCATAATAGGGTGCATATATATTTTCCCATTCTTTTAAATGCTCAGTTTGCGCAATACCTGCATAAATAAGTGCAACGATGTCTCCATAATCTTTCGTGATTAAGAAAATCATTTCCACAACCTCTTCAAGTTGCTGTTCAAAGGGCTTATGACTTGAAATACCTTCATCTAAGGTAGCAATAATTCTTTCTACCATATTTTTTGCAATAGCAGGCATAACAGAAAGGCGTGATGGGAAATAAAGATAAAATGTTCCTTGAGCGATCCCAGCAGCTTTAACGATATCTGAAACCTTTGTTTTTTCTATACCTTTTTCTCGAAAAACCTCAATGGCAGCTTGAATAATTTTTTCTTCTTTTGACATGCAATCCCTCACTTTTGCCTTACTTAATTATTATGTTATAGAATAAGAAAAATAATGTCAATAAAAATGACTGATTATCAGTCATTTTTATTATCCAATGTTCGTTTGTCATTCCACAATTATGCGTAAGAGTATATTTTCTATATTTCGGGGAATTGTATAATTGAAAGGATTGATAACCATGAAAGAAATTAAGTTTGCACAATTAGACCCGCAGCAACTAGAAAAAATTAATGAGCTTGAAGAAAAGATTGGTGTAACATTAGTTGCCTATGATGCTTCCTCCACACCATCACACGGTTCTGGCGCTTTTGAGTCAAATAATAGCACTACTACAAATCATCCATCATAATGAAGTGAGAAATGCCTTGCAGTAATGTAAGGTATTTTCGTTTTATAGAATGTATTTAAAGGAGTGTTTGAATTGAATGAATTCTATGCTGATTTACATATTCATATTGGACGTACTTCTAGTGGAAGGGCAGTGAAAATTACTGGCAGTAAAACGTTAACATTAGCACGAATTTTAGAGACGGCTAGTGCAAGAAAGGGATTAGACATCATTGGGATCATTGACTGTCACTCACCTGAAGTAATCGAAGAAATGGTGAGGATGATTGAACAAGGAGAACTGCAAGAACTTAAAGAAGGTGGTCTGCGATTTCAGGAAACGACTTTAATTCCCGGATCAGAGATCGAAATTTATGATCAACATTGTCAGGGTCCTATTCATGTGCTTGCTTACTTTCCTACACTAGAGCTCATGAAGCTGTTCTCAGAATGGATGTCACAACATATGAAGAATATCCATTTAAGTTCACAGCGTATTTATTGTGATGGCAAGACCTTGCAGCAAAAGGTGCATGAATTAGGAGGTATTTTTATTCCTGCACATGTATTTACACCATTTAAAAGCTTGTTTGGCAAAGGGGTTCGTCGAAGTTTAACTGAAGTCTTTGATCCGGAGCTTATTGATGGCATTGAATTAGGTTTAAGCTCTGATACAAATATGGTAAGTCATATTAAAGAATTACAAGCATATACATTCGTTAGCAATTCTGATGCACATTCGCTTGGAAAATTGGCACGAGAATATCAAAAGTTACGATTAGCAGAAGCAAATTTTACAGAATTAAAAATGGCCCTGCATGAGCAAGAGGGACGAGCAGTAATAGCCAATTATGGCCTAAATCCTTTGCTTGGTAAATATCATCAAACAGTTTGTGCAAAATGTAGTCAACAGCTAAGTAAAGAGGCTACCATTTGTACAGAATGTGGGAGTACTCAAATTATAAAGGGAGTAGCTACCCGTATACAGGAGCTATCTGAAGACTTTCCCAATAAACGAAATAGACCACCTTACATTCATCAGATACCACTTGATTTTATTCCAGGTATTGGTCCTAAAATGATGGAACGTTTAATCGAGGCATTTGGTACAGAAATGAATATTTTGCATCGTGTAACAATCGACCAGCTTGAACAAACTGTACCACATAAACTAGCCCAATTAATCGATTTAGCGAGAACGGGTCAATTAGCCATTGAAGTTGGTGGAGGTGGGATTTATGGAAAGATACAGGTTGATTAGATAAAAAATGAAATATTTCAAAAAGATTGTTGTAATTTAACCTATTTTTATCATTCCTCTAGTAAAATAGTGAAAACAACGACTATTTTATAAGTAGAGGAGAGAGTAAATGCGATTATCAAAGAAATTTCGTTTTTTAGCTTCAAGTGTATTGGCTTTGCAATTAGCTATACCTGTAGCAGCTAGTGCAGAGGAAGGGCAGGGTGACCATATAGCACCAAGTTGGGTTGTACAAACTGATTATGTGGCACTTGGTGATTCATTAGCACATGGGATGAATGAAGTTGGTGGAATTGGATTAGGCTATACCGATTTTATTGCACAGGCATTACAACAAGACGGCTTCCTTACTTCCTTTAATAAGGGCTTTGCTATGTCAGGCTACACAACTAAAAATATTTTAGCTGATCTACAAAATGATGTGGCAAAAACAGTGACTGGTTTTGGCTATACAGAGGAACAGGCAAAGTTACGAGCTTCTATTAAAGAAGCTGAAATCATCACATTAACAGCTGGGGCAAATGATCTATTGCCAATATTAAAAGAATCCCAAGCAACGGGAATTGACACGGTGGCTATCATAAAAGCTACTAAAGAAGCTGTATCGAACATTGCTACTATTCTATCTGAAATCAAAAAGATTAATCCACAAGCTGAAGTATATGTAATGGGCTATTATAATTCCTTCCCATACTATAGTGAGAACTTACAAAAACAATTTAATCTGTTATTAGCTACATTGAATTCAACAATCAAAACAACTACTGAAAAAGCGGGCGCTATTTTTGTTCCTACATATGATGTTGTTGCAAAAGATGTTGCCAACTATCTACCAAACCCTGAAAATATTCATTTAAGTGAAGCTGGTTATTTAGCGGTAGCAAATGAAGCATTTTTACCAATCATTAAAACAAGCTCTTTATGGGATGTCACGCAGGCTATTGGAGTAGATGTAAAAAATCGTACAACTGTTAAGGTTAACTGGCAAGAAGCGACAGATAATGTAGGCATAGCAAATTACCTTGTCTATGTGAATGGAAAATTAACTTCAACATTAAATGCAGACACTACTACGATTACGCTCACAGATTTAATAGAAAATACAAGCTACAATGTATCTATCAAAGCAATTGATGCTGCTGGTAATGAAAGTGTTCAAAATCCTACAGTAACGTTCACTACGAAAGGAACAGTTAGCTTTACAGATACACAGAATCATTGGGCAAAAGATTATATTCAAAAAGCCGCAAATACAGGTTTAATGAATGGCTATACAGATGGAACATTTAGGCCTGAGAGTAGTGTAACACGTGCCCAAGCTGCAGCAATTCTTGTAAGAAGTCTTGGCTTAACTACAGAAGAAAAAGCACCATTTACTGATATCACAAATTATGATGCAGCAACCCAATCAGAAATTGCGGCAGCATATGTACATGGTCTTATTAAAGGAACAGATGGGAAATTTAAGCCCGGACACCCTGTGACACGGGCTCAATTAGCTTTAATGATTCATCGCGCCTATGAACAGCAATCTAATCAGCCGTATATTGCAAAAGGCAATGTGCCATTTGTAGATGTTGCTTCATATAATGCAGAAACCAAACGAGCCATCACAATGCTGTATGAATTAGGAATCGTGACAGGGGATGGAGGCAAATTTTCACCTGAGGCTGTCACAACAAGAGGTCAAGCAGCTAAAATATTTACCAATCTTAGTCAGCTACTCATTCAATAATCATTAAAAGGTAGGGGGATTGTCTCCTCTACCTTTTGACGTTTTCGTAAAAAACGAAGTTAAAGTTTAACTAGATAAAGGAGAATGGGATGTTGTCATTTATATTATCTGCTAAAAGATTAGGAAAAGGTTTGTGGAGGTCCTTTAAACGTCCACAGTTCCTTTCATTATTTACTACACTATTTTTAATCATTCTATCAGGAACTCTATTCTATAAGGGGACAGAAGGGTGGTATTGGTTGGATGCCATGTATTTTGCTGTAGTGAGCTTAATTCCAACTGGAGTCGAAACAGGACTATATCCAACAACGGCTTATTCTAAAGTATTTACAATGATTTATTTAATTGTTGGTACAGGAGTAATGTTTATCATGTTATTAATGTTGGGACGCTCTATCGTAGATTTTTCTCTTAATGAAGAAGAAAAAGAAGAGGTTAAAAAACGTTTGAAAAAGTAAAATAGCAGTACAATGAATTCTTTTGGACGATTCATTGTACTGCTATTTTTTATGATAGTTTGGCAATAATGCCTTCTTCGTCATCTAAAACAAGTTCAATCCCTGTCGAGAATGGATCACCATGTAGAACATCCTTGATCCAAACACGTAAGGCACCAATCATGGCTGCTGTATTAAGCACCTCGATTTGACCGTTGACTTCGACCTCTGCACCAAAACCTGCATCATCCTCGTAAGTCAATTCAACAAGAACATCCTCAGGGCGAATGCTTTGATAGTAGGCTTGAGATAAACAAATAGCATTAATAATATCTTGTTCACTGATTATTTGTGCCATTGTGCTTCCTCTTTGCGCTTTTTATCTTTAAATATATTCATTATCTTCACAACAAGCATCACAATAACAACAATTGCTGCCACATTAATGAGTAAACCTAAAATATTCCCCAGTATACCCATACCACTAAATAGACTACCGAATAATAATCCAGCAAGTCCCCCAAGCATTAATCCTTTCATCAGACCACCTGAGAAAAAGCCACCTTTTTTAGTAGTATCTGCTTTATTAGTAGATGTTGAGTTGTTTTTATTTGTTGTTGCATTGTTTTGATCTTTAGTAGTATCCGATTTTTGGATATTCGAGCTATTATTATTGTTAGAGAAGCCCTTTTTACCCGATTTATAGGATTTAGCTTCTGCCGTTGGTGTATCAGAAATAAATAATGTTGCACCAACAGTCGAAAATATCAGTGTCGCTGCAAAAAGAGCGGCAAGAATTTTTTTCATTACATACATTCCTCCAATATAATTTTTAATCTAATCATAAACTAGTTCTTATATAGTAATATTACATGAACTATATTAAAAAATAAAACAAACGCTTTCAAAAATTAAGCTATATCAAAAAATATGGACAAATAGTGGCAGATGTAATGATTGTAGAAATTATGCAATAGGAAGGAGTGAAAAAATGCTACTAACTTTATCAATCTTCCTTACCATTTTTATCATTTTGTACCTAACAGAAAAAAGGCGCTTTCTCAACGTTGTAGCCCTTGGCCTGATAGGGATATATATTGTCAGAGCGTTTATTATTCATTATCCTTTATTGCTACCAAATGATCAGGGGATTATTTCTGAAATGGGGATATTCATTATATTAGGAAGCTTTCCAAGTATTATGTTTATTTTATCAATAGCCATGTTTTTTAATAGTAAAGTATTATTGGAAAAGGAAGGACGCAAATTCCGTAACTTAATGTTAGCCATATTAGGGCTAAGTTTTGTTATTATGATGTTATGGTATGTATTCGTCATTTTTATTGAAATTGAAAATGTATTTTGGCATATTCTTTTCTTCTATGCGTTTTTGATTTTTGGTTATACAATGTTCTTATACACTAGTGTCCTTGCTTATTCAATATTGTATCTTCTTACACCAATACGTTATAAACCAAATTACATTATTGCATTAGGTTCAGGATTAATTGGCGATAGAGTACCTCCACTTTTAGCAAGCCGATTAGATGAAGCAGTAAAGCAATATATAAAGTATGAGATGAAGCCTTATATCATTGTCTCTGGTGGTCAAGGAAATGATGAAAAGGTATCAGAAGCATATGCAATGAAACAATACCTAATAGAAGTACATCATATTCCGACTGACAAGATAATAATGGAGGATTGTTCAGCCAATACAGAACAAAATATGATCTTTTCAAAGCAAATAATGGACCACCATTCTCATGGAGTTAACTATCGTTCCATTTTTGTTACGAATAATTTCCATGTGTTTCGCGCAAGTATTTATGCTCGAAAAGCAGCATTAGATGCCGAGGGAATTGGCTCAAAAACTGCTTTTTACTATGTTCCGAATGCATTCACACGAGAATTTATAGGTTTATTAGCCATGTATAAATGGACCCATGTCACAGTATTTTTAATTATTACGCTATTCGTAGGCTTACTATTAAGAGCATATGTGTAACCAAACTTCAACTGTCTTCCATATAATAGTGGTAAGGCAGTTTTTTACATAGTGTGCAAGGGAGGAAAATAATGTACGAGCAAATTTTAGCCAAGCGAAATAAAGAACGAATAATTTCCCTACAAAATCTTACACAAACTCAAGATCAGTGGTTTGCTCAAAATATAAAATTACTTACATTCGCTGAAGTTAACCTAACAGCCTTGCAGAAAATACTGTATCAAGTAGTACGAGGGTTATTAAAAGAACAGCAACAACGTCATTTGCAGATTGTCCATACAGTGCAATCTCAATCGATACAGGAGAATGTATTAACGCTGTTGGCAGAATATGATGATGTCTTGCGCGATGCCATTCCACAGCCTATCTATATACTCATTTGGCAAATTTCTTCGCTAGAAAAGTTAAAAAACAGTATAGAAGTAGTAGATGATGTGCTTGATATTGTAGAGTGGTTTTTTTGCCATCAAGATGAACAAGTTGCTGCTCTAGATGAAGAGGACTTAGATCATGAGCTGATTATTGATTTGTATAAAGAAGCGGTTGAAGAGCAGGATGGAGATGCCCAATATCAACTGGGCGAATACTATAATTCTAGAGAGGGTAAACATTTTCAACCTGAAAAATCATTGAAATGGTTTGAGCTAGCTGCTGTCCAGGGAAATGCTGATGCTCAATATATGCTTGGGAATTTCTGCTTTGGGGGCATAGGTATGGAGGAGAATTATTCCCTTGCCTTTTCATACTATGAAAAGGCAGCTTTGCAGGGACATGCGGATGCTGCCAATAATTTAGCAGATATGTACTTTAATGGCGAGGGCGTATCAACGAATTATACATTGGCAAAAAAATGGTTTGATTATGCTGCACAAAAGAATGTGGCAGAGGCAATGTTTACGTTAGGAATAATTTATGAGCAGGGGTTAGGCGTTGAGGTAGATGAGAAAGAAGCTTTTAACGCCTATAAAAAATCAGCTGAGGCAGGGTATGTGGAAGCACAATATCGACTTGGTGGAATTTATTTAGAGGGGCGCTTAGGCCAAGCGAAAGATGTCAATCGTGGTCTGTTTTGGTATGAAAGAGCTGCGGAACAATATCATGTAGATGCCTTTTATGATTTAGGTTATATATGGAGTAATGGTCTGGCTGGAATACGCAATCTTGAAAAAGGTATTCATTGGTTTAAGCAGGCTGCACTTCAAGGAGATGTAGAAGCCAAGCTACAATTAGGGCATATTTTTAATAAAGATACAGGGTTAGATAGAAATCTAAAAGAAGCTATTAAATGGTATGGACTCGCGGCAGATGCAGGATCCGAAGAAGCGGCTAAAATATTACAGGAACTTAAAGGATTGTAAATTTAGTGTTAAAAAAACATAGGCTTTTAGAATGATTTATAAAGCTATGGAGTATGGGTATTTTAGTCTGAAATAAACTACTGTATATGGGTATGTAGATAGATGGTAATTCAGGGTAAAAAATATTAATATAGTGAAATTTGAAGATGTTCGATAAAAAAGTAGAATAAATATAAAGCAAGTAAGCATAATAAACAAAAAAATGGTTAAAAAAGCTACCCAATAATATTGTGGTAGCTTTTTTATAGTTTATTACGCTTTATTTAACAACAAGGACTTTTTATACATTTTGTGTAAAATAATGGTATTAATAAGATTGACAGTCATTTATAAAATGATTAATGTAAATGAGTGATTTTGAAAAGAAGCATACGTAAATAATTTACTGTTAGTCATGTAGGACTATATCTGTTTGCTGAGAGCATATGACCTTAGGCTAAATTAGCAAAGGGGTACCCGACATACTTTTGGAGGAAGTCTGTCATACGGAATTGCGCTATCGAATGTAACCATTAAATCTGACTAATCTGATTTTACCGGTATTTTTTCGTGTATCCATCAATATGTTAAAAGGATTTGATGTTTCTCAGCCTGATGAAAGTAAACGGAATGAAAGAGGGAAGATGTGTGATTTTTCAAAGACAGAGAAAGACGAAGGTATTGGATTTACAGCAATACACAGTGAAAATGGATTTGTCCTCTCGTCAATCGATGGCGAAGCAAATTGAAATGCTGAACTTAACGAAGAACGACTTACAATATTTAAAAGCTTTCCAGCCAATAGTTATGGATAATGTAGATCACATCGTAAACCGTTTTTACAACATGATTGGAACAGAGCATCATTTGGTAGATATCATCAGCCATCATAGTTCTGTAGAAAAGCTTAAAGTAACATTACGGCAGCATATTATTGAAATGTTTAACGGAACCATTGATGAGATGTATTACCAAAGGCGTGTAAAGATTGCAAAGGTGCATGTCCACATTGGGCTTAGAACACAGTGGTATATCTGTGCATTCCAAGATTTATCGATATCATTTATAGATTTAGTCGAAAAAAATATAGAATTTCCACAAGATCAATTTAATACGATCAGAGCTATATCGAAAATTTGTAATTTTGAGCAACAACTCGTTTTAGAAGCTTTTGAAAACACTGTAGAACAACTGAAAGAAAAAATGGTTCATGAAAAAGAAGCGATTGAACGACAGATTGTAGATTCTTCGGAAGCACTTGCAGCTATCTCGCAGGAAACCAATAATTCTTTTTGCTGCTTAAGTAAGCAATCTGACGAAATTAAACATTTGGCAAAAAAATCACTCGATGTGTCTACACTGGCTGAAAACCAAGCACTTGAGGGTCGCGAGCGTTTAAAAAATCAATCACAAAATATGCTCAATATTAGTCATTCTCTTCATGATATAGAAGAAAATATTGAACAATTATCAGGTATGTCTAAGGAAATGGAAACAATTATGAGTGTTGTGACCAATATTGCGAATCAAACGAATCTATTGGCTTTAAATGCTGCAATTGAAGCAGCACGTGCTGGGGAAGCGGGAAAGGGCTTTAGCGTAGTGGCCGATGAAGTACGTAAATTATCAATTCAGACAAAAGAATCTGTTACAGCGGTGGCTTTGTTATTGAAAAAGACAGGTGAACGAACAGAGAAATTAGAGTATTCTTTGACCAACATTCAAGATGAAGTTGCAGCAGGTGAAGAAAATATGTTACAAACTGAAGGCCAATTTACGAGTATATTGGGAGCCATGACAGAAGCAAAAGATCAAAATGAGTGTACTGCAACAAAAATACAAGCAATTGTAGGCATATTAAGTGAATTAGGCACTTCATTTACTGAGGTAACAAATTCAGCTGAAAAATTAGCGAGCTTTGCGCAAAATTTAAAAGGATAGACTACTAACATTTACATTCTATTTTTCATATTTTTAGACGTAATAAACACTATAGTACCTATTTAAATGTTTGTTGTGAAGTTATCGCTATAGAGGATCAATTTTATAGAGATTCAGAAAGTAAGAGCTATTTCACTGATGAAATAGCTCTATTTTTGCTAAATTTGTAAAGGGTTTAACGTAATTTTCAATGAAAA
Source organism: Lysinibacillus sp. 1 U-2021 (assembly GCF_029916965.1). Lineage (NCBI taxonomy): Bacteria > Bacillati > Bacillota > Bacilli > Caryophanales > Bacillaceae > Lysinibacillus > Lysinibacillus sp. 1 U-2021. The sequence goes on along the minus strand of NZ_CP123966.1, from coordinate 536,551 downwards.
AAAGATTATACTGTAGAAAGAATGAATATTAGGGGCGGTTATGATGAAAACAGTTGTTGTTTTAGGCGGCGGTATTACAGGACTATGTACAATGCATTATTTGCAACGTCAAGTGAAGGAACATAATTTAGATGTTCGTCTAGTGCTTATAGAAAAAAATACATATTTAGGAGGCAAATTATATTCAGCACATGAACAAGGTTTCATCATGGAAACGGGTGCTGATTCTATTGTAGCCCGTCATCAAGGCGTTATGGAACTCGTGCAGGAGCTTGATTTTGAGGCGGAATTAGTTTACAACGAAACAGGTATTTCTTATATTTATACGAATAATGAGTTACATGCTATTCCGGCAGATTCAACTTTCGGAATACCGATGAGTGTAGCATCCTTAGAGGAAAGTACACTTATTTCCGAGCAGGGAAAAAAAGAAGCGTTGAAGGATTTAACATTGCCAAACAATGGCTTCACAAAGGAAAGTTCTATCGGTGAATTTTTAACTTACTATTTAGGAGAGGAACTGGTGAAAAACCAAATTGCACCAGTCCTTGCAGGTGTTTATTCGGGAGATTTACATCAGCTTTCTATTGGCTCTACTTTACCGTATTTAATTGATTATAAGAATGATTTTGGAAGTATTATTAAAGGCTTTGATGCGAATCGTGAGCAATTTGTTAAAGCAGCGAACAAAAAATTTATATCCTTTAAAAATGGTTTATCTTCTTTAATTAATCGACTTGAACAAACCTTATCCGATGTAGAAATTATCAAGGGTGTTACTACACTAAATGTTCAAAAACAAGATAAGAACTACACAATTTCTTTAGCTAATGGTGAAATTATTGAGTCAGATTATGTCGTTTTAGCATTACCGAATGATTCTGTCCAAAATCTGCTACAGGATGAATCTTTAAACCGCTATTTTAACCAATTTACGACAGCGTCAGCAATTACTATCTATTTAGGTTTTGATGTGCCAGACGCTAAATTGCCAGCAGATGGAACGGGCTATATTGTTTCCCATAATTCAGACGTTACTTGTAATGCAGCAACTTGGACTAGTCGTAAATGGAAGCATACATCGAAAGAAAATAAATTACTTGTGCGACTCTTTTATAAGAGCATCAATCCAGCCTATGAGCAACTACGTGCCATGACTGATGAAGAATTGGCAGCAGTTGCTTTAGAAGATGTGAGAAAGAGCCTAGGAATAGAGGAGCAGCCAACTGTTGTGAATGTAACAAAGTGGATTGATCAAATGCCTAAATATGATTTAGCGCATCGTGAAGCATTACAAGGACTACTACAAGAATTACATGAGAACTATCCTAATTTATCGATTGCAGGGTGCTCATATTTTGGCGTAGGTATTGGTGCTTGTATTCAAAACGGGAAAAAAATTGGCGAAGAGCTTGCAAATGAACTTGCCAATTTCTAAGATTTTAAGTGAAAAAAAACTTTGTTATGTGAAATAGTCTTGACTCATTCGTCAGTAAACGATATGATTCTTTTAATTATTTAAAAAATTCATACTTAATTCTTATCAAGAGAAGCAGAGGGACTGGCCCATTGAAGCTTCAGCAACCAACTTTATTGTCAGGTGCTAAATCCAGAAGACCGTTGAGTCGAAGATGAGAAGGAACAACAATGATGAATCGTTAAAGCCTTCTTTTTTTATGAAAGAAGGCTTTTTATTATATAGAGACATAGGAAGAGAGGCTAATTTTATGGGATTGCTTGAAAGGTTAAAAACGCATGTATTGACGGCAGACGGTGCAATAGGCACAGTGCTATATGGCTATGGATTGGAGTATTGCCATGAGGAAATGAATGTTCAGAGACCCGAGTTAATTGAAAAGATTCATAGAGAATATATTGCAGCTGGTGCTGACATCATTCAAACGAATACGTACGGTGCAAATGCCATTAAATTAGCTCGCTATGGATTAGAATCAAAAGTCCAACAATTTAATGAAGCTGCTATCACCATCGCAAAACGAGCAGCGGCTGATGGCGGTCAATTTGTTTTAGGAACAATTGGTGGTATTCGGGGAATTCGTAAAAGTGATGCAACCTTGGATGAAATATTAGCGACTATTGAAGAACAAGCAAGCGTCTTACTTGCAGGGAATCCAGATGGCCTTTTACTTGAAACTTATTATGATTTTGAAGAATTAACAGCAACCTTAAAGATGCTACGAGAAAAAACAAAATTGCCGATTATTGCACAAGTTTCTATGCATGAGCCCGGTGTTCTACAAAATGGGATGTCTTTAAATAATGCTCTCCATGAGCTTGAAGCCCTAGGTGCTGATATTGTTGGTGTCAATTGTCGACTAGGTCCACACCATACTATTCTAGCATTTGAAGGTGTAGAACTTCCTAATAAGGCATTTATGTCGGCCTATCCAAATGCATCACTTCTGGACTTAGAGGATGGGCGTGTCGTTTATGAATCAGAAGCTGATTATTTTGGTCGAGCGGCTGTTGAATTGCGTGATCAAGGTGTACGTTTAATAGGGGGCTGCTGTGGTACAACACCCAAACATATTGCAGCAGCAAAGAAGTATTTAGAAGAGTTATCACCGGTTCAGGAGAAGCATGCGAAACCTGAAAAGATTGAGATTGTTCGGGAAGCGGAGCCAACAAAGTATGAGCCTCTTCATGAAAAGGTTAAACGTGAACGTTCTGTCATAGTAGAGTTGGATACACCTAGACATTTAGAGATTGACGGGTTCCTTGAAGGAGCAAAGCAATTATATGATGCAGGTGCAGATGTAGTTATGATGGCAGACAATTCATTGGCCTCTCCACGTATTAGCAATATTGCAATGGGAGCATTGTTGAAGAGCACACATGGTGTACGTCCACTAACTCATATTACATGTCGCGACCGTAATTTAATTGGTCTACAATCTCATTTAATGGGGTTAAATGCTTTAGGTATTCATGATGTGTTGGCTGTTACGGGTGATCCAACGAAAGTAGGAGATTTCCCAGGTGCGACAAGTGTTTATGATGTATCTTCAATGGAGCTAATCCAATTAATTAAGCAATTAAATGGAGGGGTCTCTTTCTCAGGTAAGCCACTTCGAAAAAAAGCAAATTTTTCAGTTGCTGCTGCATTTAATCCAAACGTCCGTGTGTTAGATCGTGCTGTGACACGCTTAGAGAAGAAAATTGAGCATGGGGCAGACTACTTCATTTCTCAACCAGTATATACGAAAGAAAAAATTGTAGAGATTTATGAGGCAACAAAGCATTTACAAGCTCCAATTTACATCGGTATTATGCCTGTTACGAGTTATAAAAGTGCTGAATTTTTACATCATGAAGTACCAGGTATCAAATTATCTGAAGATGCCTTAACAAGAATGAAAGCATGTGGAGAAGATAAGGAAAGAGCGACATTGGAGGGGATTGCCATTGCTAAAGAATTAGTAGAAGTGGCTACACAATATTTCAATGGCATTTACCTTATTACACCATTTTTACGTTACGATGTGACACTAGAGTTGATGAAATATATAGAGCAATTGGATGAACAGAAAAAAGGAGTAAGTATACATGGCTAAGCACTCGATTGAAGAGCAACTAGAGAAACGTATTTTAATTCTTGATGGCGCAATGGGAACAATGCTACAAAATGAAAATTTATCAGCAGAGGATTTTGGTGGCGAGGAACTTGATGGCTGTAACGAAAATCTTGTGCTTACTAGACCAGATGTTATTGAAAAAATTCACCATAAATACTTAGAGGCAGGCGCAGATATTATTTGTACAAATACATTTGGTGGGACGCCTCTTGTGTTAAATGAATATGATCTTGGCACAAAAGCAGAAGAAATTAATAAGCGTGCAGTGGAAATTGCTCGCCAAGCAGTGGATCGTTATTCGACATCGGATTGGCCACGTTTTGTCGCAGGTGCTATGGGACCAACAACAAAAACGTTATCAGTAACTGGTGGTATTACATTTGATGAGCTAGAGGAAAATTTTTATGTACAGGCAAAGGCATTAATTGAGGCAGGAGCTGACGTTTTGTTATTAGAAACAAGTCAGGATATGCTCAATGTCAAAGCAGGCACACTTGGCGTAAAGCGCGCTTTTGCATCAACTGGCAAAGAGCTACCTGTCATGATTTCAGGAACAATAGAACCGATGGGTACAACGCTTGCAGGGCAAACAATCGATGCCTTTTATATTTCAATTGAGCATATTAAACCAATATCAGTTGGCCTAAACTGTGCGACAGGACCTGAGTTTATGACGGATCACATTCGTTCATTAGCAGAGCTTTCAACAGGCTATATTAGCTGTTACCCAAATGCTGGCTTACCAGATGAAGAAGGGTGTTATCATGAATCACCAGAATCGCTATCGCAAAAATTAAAAGGTTTTGCAGAAAAGGGCTGGCTTAATATTGTAGGTGGATGTTGTGGGACGACACCTGCTCATATTGCAGCCATTCGTGAGGTCTTAAAAGATGAAAAACCTCGTCAATTACCAGAAAAAACACATGGTCATGCGGTATCAGGAATTGAACCATTATTATATGACGATTCTATGCGTCCGTTATTTATTGGGGAGAGAACAAATGTAATCGGCTCTCGTAAATTTAAGAATTTAATCATTGATGGGAAATTTGAGGAGGCCGCAGAGATTGCACGTGCTCAAGTCAAAAATGGTGCACATGTTATCGATATTTGTTTAGCCAATCCTGATCGCGATGAATTAGCCGATATGCGTGGGTTTATGCAGGAGGTTGTAAAAAAGGTTAAGGTGCCTCTTGTGATTGACTCAACTGATGAAAAAGTAATAGAGGAAGCATTAAAGTTTTCACAAGGGAAAGCCATCATTAACTCTATTAATCTAGAGGATGGTGAAGAACGATTTGATGCAGTATTACCACTTGTGAAAAAATATGGTGCATCGTTAGTTGTTGGAACGATAGATGAAAAGGGAATGGCGGTTGACCGTCATCGAAAGCTTGAAATTGCCGAGCGTTCCTATCAACTTTTAACAGAGAAATGGGGGATTGCACCAGAGGATATCATTTTCGACCCATTAATGTTCCCTGTAGGAACTGGAGATGAGCAGTATATTGGTTCAGCGTTAGAAACGATTGAAGGCATCCGTCTCATCAAAGAAAAATTGCCGCAGACATTGACAGTACTTGGCGTAAGTAATATCTCATTTGGCTTACCACCAGTTGGCCGTGAAGTACTGAATGCTGTTTATCTCTATCATTGTACACAGGCGGGCTTAGATTATGCCATTGTTAATACAGAGAAATTGGAGCGTTATGCATCCATCCCTGAAGAGGAAATCAAACTCGCAAATGACCTGCTCTTTAATACAAATGATGAAACATTAGCAGTGTTTACAGATTTTTATCGAGATAAAAAGAAGGAAAAAACGGAAGCGGATATTCCGAAAACGGTTGAAGGTCGTTTAGCTTACTATATATTAGAAGGTACCAAAGAAGGGCTAATTGAGGATTTAGACGCTGCAAGGGAAATCTTCGAGGCGCCACTTGATATAATTAATGGTCCTTTAATGGAGGGTATGGCTGAGGTAGGTCGATTATTTAATGATAATCAACTCATTGTAGCAGAGGTTTTACAATCAGCAGGTGTGATGAAGGCCGCAGTTGCTCATTTAGAGCAATTCATGGAGAAGGATGAAGAGAGTGCCGGAAAAGGAAAAATGGTACTTGCTACGGTAAAAGGCGATGTTCACGATATTGGGAAAAACCTTGTTGATATTATATTAAGTAATAATGGCTATAAGGTAGTCGATTTGGGCATTAAAGTAACCCCTGCCCAATTGATTGAAGCGATTCGTAAGGAAAAACCTGATTTTATTGGGCTGTCAGGTTTACTCGTGAAATCAGCGCAACAGATGGTTATTACTGCTCAAGATTTTAAAGAGGCGGGAATTGATGTTCCTATTTTAGTTGGTGGTGCTGCACTTTCACGTCGTTTTACTGAAACAAAAATTGCAGATGAATATGGTGGTCCTGTTATTTATGCAAAGGATGCTATGCAAGGCTTAGAGCAAGCGAATCTATTAATGGGTGAAGGGACACGTGAAAATTTCTTAGCAGAAATTGAAGAATCCCGTCAAAAACGTTTAGCGGCCGATGAAAAACGAGCTGCTCGTCCAGCAAAAGAGGTAACAATAAAGCCTGCACGAACAGTAAAAGGAGCGCCAGTATTTTTACCAGCTGATTTACGACGTCATGTGAAAAAAGACTATTCTGTATCTCATTTATATCCTTATGTTAATATGCGTACATTATTGGGACACCATTTAGGCTTGAAAGGGCAAGTTCAGCAATTGCTTGATGCGGGTGATTCAAGAGCAACAGAGCTCAAGGATTTAGTAGATGATTATTTAAAAAGTGATCTATTAAAGCCATCTGGTTTGTATCAATTTTTCCCTGCTCAAGCAGATGGTGATGATGTCGTTGTGTATGATCCTGCTGATAGTAAGACAGAAATTGAACGTTTTACCTTCCCTCGTCAGCAAGTTGAACCATTTTTATGTCTTGCAGATTTCTTAAAAACGGTAGAGAGCGGTGAAATGGACTATATTGCACTCATGGTTGTAACAGCAGGTCAAGGAGTTATGGCTAAAGCACGCCATTTAAAAGAGGCTGGGAAATTTCTTGAAAGTCATGCCTTGCAATCGACTGCTTTAGAATTAGCAGAGGGCTTTGCTGAACGTATGCATCAGGAAATTCGTGACCAATGGGGCTTCCCTGATGCAACAGATTTCACTATGAGAGATCGTTTTGCTGCAAAATATCAGGGTCAACGCTTTTCATTCGGATATCCTGCATGTCCTAACTTGGAGGATCAAGAGAAACTATTCGGCCTATTAAAACCTGAGGATATTGGTGTCCATCTTACAGAAGGCTTTATGATGGAGCCTGAAGCATCTGTATCTGCAATCGTTTTTGCTCATCCTGATGCTCGCTACTTCAATGTTTAAGGCATAAATAAGAGGAGGTAGATAGTCTATTCAATGACTGTCTATCTCTGTTTCTTTATAGAAGAAAACAATTTGGTTAAGGGAAGTGAGCAGAATGATACGATTCATGGAAGAAAGAGATATTCCCGAGGTTTTGGTTATCTATAATGATATTATTTTAACAAGCAAGGCTGTCTATCGATACGAAATACAAACTTTAGATGAAAAAGTACAGTGGTTTAGGGAGCAACAAGCATTAGATAATCCTTTACTTGTATTTGTGGATAATGGGCTTGTCGCTGGCTTTGCTACCTATAGTCAATTCCGTCCTTACCCAGGTTATAAATATACAATGGAGCACTCTGTCTATGTGCACAAAGAACATTATCAAAAAGGGATTGCGACAAAGCTCATGAACAAGCTGATAGAGATCGCTGAAGAAAATGGTGTCAAAACGCTTGTTGCTGGTATTGATGGAGAAAACATTGGTAGTATTAAAGCACATGAAAAATTAGGCTTTGAATATGCAGGAACCATTAAAAATGCAGGCTATAAATTTGAACAATGGCTAGACCTTGTGTTCTATCAACTTCATTTGACTGGACCGAAATCATAAAAGGATATGACAAATGTCATATCCTTTTTGTGATGTTTGCGTCTGTTACTGACTTGTACTCTTGTTTTATGATGAGGTCATAAGAAAAAAAGAAACGAGGGAGTAAAAGATGGCAACTATTAAAGAAAAAACAAAAAAGTTACGCCAAGATGTAGCGCCATTTGCCAAATCAGATACGCGTAAAAGTGTTTTTCAGATTATAAATACAATTGTACCGTTAATTGCATTATGGGTGGCTGGTTACTTGTTAGTGGATGTATCACCTTGGCTAACAGTCGGCTTAAGTGCTATTTCAGCAGGTTTTGTCGTACGAACTTTTATTATTTTTCATGATTGTACACACGGCTCATTTTTCAAAAGTAAAAAGGCAAACGACTGGGTTGGATTTTTTACTGGGGTGCTAACATCATTCCCTTATGAAAAATGGAAACGTGAACATACAATTCACCATGCAACAAGCTCAAACTTAGACAAGCGTGGTATCGGTGATATTGATATGATGACAGTTGAAGAATATATGCAAGCCTCAAAAGGGCAACGTCTATGGTACCGCTTCTATCGCAATCCATTTGTGATGTTTGGATTAGGCCCACTTTATATGGTTCTTGTCTTAAATCGTTTTAATCGTAAGGATGCGAAGAAGAAGGAACGTCTCAATACAATTTTAACGAATATTGTCATTGTGGGAATTTGTGCCGCTTTAATTTTCTTCATGGGCTGGCAAGCGTTTTTATTAGTGCAAGGCGTTACTTTATTTATTGCAGGTTCTTTAGGAATTTGGTTATTTTACATCCAGCACACGTATGAAGATTCTTATTTTGAACATGATTCAGAGTGGGATTATGTGAAAGCCGCAGTTGAAGGAAGCTCCTATTATAAATTGCCAAAACTTTTACAATGGGTAACAGGGAATATTGGTTTCCATCATGTTCATCACTTAGCTCCTCGTGTACCTAATTATAATCTTGAAAAGGCACACAATGAGACACCGCCATTACACATGGCAACAACGATTACTTTACGTACGAGTTTAGAATCACTACGTTACAAGTTATATGATGAAGATCAAGGTAAATTTGTGACGTTTAAAGAAGTAAATGAAATTATAAAACGTAAAGCAAGAGGCAGTATTGCCGCTTAGTTGAAAACAGCCATCTCTGCAAGGGAGATGGCTGTTTTATATAAAGAGAGGAATATGGGTCAAAGCATGTACAGGCATAAATTTAATTTTCTTGTTATAATAAGGGAAAAGTAGGAAAGAGCGTGAGATTATGTTGAGGAAATGGCATAGTATTATTCCGAATAGTCCGATGCTCAGTGTATATTTGTGGATAATTTTTTGTTTCCTACCGTTTTTCTTCATTTTTAGGAAATCATCTTATATCGAAATATCGATAGGCATTACATTTTTAATGCTCTATTTTATCTTCTATCGATTTGCCATGAATTCGAAAAGCGGTTTAGTTTATATGTGGATTAGCTTTGAAATGGTCATAAACATTATTATGACCATCTTGTATGGCTATGTCTATTTGTCCATTTTCACAGCATTTTTTATTGGCAATATCCGAAGACCCGTCGGCTTTTATATTATGTATGGTCTACATATTGGATTTACAGTTATTTCAACGGGTGCTGGATTTTTTGTAGAGCTCAACCTATTTTTATCGCAGTTGCCTTTCGTTGTATTAACTATTTTAGCTGTTGTCCTTTTACCGCTAACGCTTTATTCCAAAAATAAACGTGAAAATTTAGAGGGACAGTTAGAAACAGCCAATGAACGTATTGCTGAGTTAATTGTTTTTGAAGAACGACAAAGAATAGCTCGAGATTTGCATGATACATTAGGACAAAAATTGTCCATGATTGGTTTGAAGAGTGATCTAGCTTCTAGGCTGATTGAACGAGATCCCCAGCAGGCCTTGATTGAGATTAAGGATATACGCCAGACGGCTAGTATTGCTTTAAAAGAGGTTCGGGAATTAGTTTCAGATATGCGCACAGCAAAATTTGAAGATGAGATCATGCGTATTTCACAAATGCTAAAGGCAGCTGAAATGGAGTTTGTCTTTGAAGGGGATAAAAACGCACTGCAAGTTCCACCACTTGTAGAGAATGTTTTATCTATGTGCTTAAAAGAGGCGGTTAATAATGTTGTCAAACATAGTGGAGCAACAAAATGCGAAATTGCCTTCCATCAAAATTTTAAAGAAGTTTACTTAGTAGTGCGAGATAACGGACAGGGCATTACGAAAAAACAAGCCTGGAGAACTGGTAATGGATTGAAAGGAATGCGGGAACGTTTAGAGTTTATTAATGGGTCCTTCAAAATTGAAAGTGTTGAGGGGACCACATTAACGGTAACTATCCCAGTAGCTATTACGCATCAGAATGTCAAAGACAATCTGAAGAACATATAGAAAAGAGGATTGTGACATGATACGAATTGTGATTGCTGAAGATCAGGGGATGCTATTAGGCGCGCTTCGCTCTTTACTTAGTATGGAGGAGGATATGGAGGTTGTTGGCTTAGCAAAAAATGGTGAGGAAGCATTGATGCTTGTGGAAGAGCATCAGCCTGATATTTGTATTATGGATATTGAAATGCCAGTGAAAACGGGACTAGATGCAGCAGAAGAAATGCATAGCACTGGCTCAGGTTGTAAAGTCATTATTTTAACTACATTTGCTAGACCTGGATATTTCGAACGTGCTAGAAAAGCGAGTGTCAGAGGCTATTTATTAAAGGATAGCCCTATAGAGGAGTTAGTGAGCGCAATCCGTACAATCATGGACGGTAAACGTATTTATGCACCAGAGCTCGTTGATTTTGTCTATGAAGATGATAGTGAAAATCCTTTAACGGAGCGAGAGAGTCAAGTACTGACACTTGTAGCAGAGGGCAAAACGACAAAGGAAATTGCTGCTGAGCTGTTTTTGTCTGCTGGCACAGTTCGTAACTATATTTCGACGATTTTAGAAAAACTAAACGTTGGCAATCGAATTGAGGCCATTGCACGCTTTAAAGAAAAAGGATGGAATAAATAAAATGAGAACCTTATCGCATCATAAGCGAAAAGGTTCTCATTTTTTTTACTTATTGCGTTTAGTTAAACGGCCAAGAACGAATGCACCTGCTGCTACTGCAAGAACAGTATTCGTTTTTTTCGTAAATACTTGTTTTGTGACAAGATTAAGGTTTTGAGGACGCTCAGCTAAACGGCGCATGAAATAGCCGTACCAATCTTCACCGAATGGAACGTACACACAGAAGTTATAGCCTTCTTTTGCAAGCTCTTTTTGCATATCAGTACGGAAACCATATAGCATTTGGAATTCAAATTTATCAAGCGGAATATTATGATCAGCTACAAAGCGTTTTACGTGCGCAATGATATTGTGATCATGAGTTGCGATTGATGTAAATTTACCGTTTAGTAGGTGATATTCAATCAACTCAATAAAGTTTAAATCAATATCTAATTTGTCTTGATAAGCTACTTCAACTGGCTCTTTATAAGCACCTTTTACGATACGTAAACGGTAGTCCTTAAATTTTTCAATATCATCTTTTGCACGGTAAAAGTATGATTGGATGACTGTACCAACATTATTAAATGTTTTCGATAATTCTTCCACCATATCGAAGGAAGTTTGTAGACGTCCATAGTCTTCCATATCAAAGTTAACAAAGATATCGTATGAAGCGGCTTTCTCTACAATCTCATACAGATTGTCATAACAAAAATCAACATCAATATCTAAGCCTAATTGAGATGGCTTTAATGAAATATGTGCAGCTACACCGTTTTCGTGAATAGCTTCGATCACAGTAAGGATTTTTTCTTTAGCAGCAGTCGCTTCTTCTTTACTTGAAACAAATTCACCTAGATTATCTACTGTACAAGAAATATTATGTGCATTTAGTTCTTTGATGCTTGCAATTGTTTCTTCGATATTTGTACCAGCTACTACACTTTGTGCTCCTAATTTTAGGCCATATTTCTTTGCAGCACTATTTAATAGTTGGTTCTCAGATAAGTGGATGAAAAAATCGCGTAATAACATGGTCATTCTCCTAACTGCATTTTCTTTTTAGTATAACATAAATTTTTTAAACTATATTACATTCAGCCTAACAATTATTTCATTTCAAGTATTTGCATACGTTCATTAAATAGTGCAGGATAACTTAAAAAGCCAATCATAACGCTGGATAATGTTGCAGTTGTTAAGAGAGCAAAGATAATTAATAGTTGAAATTGGACTGCCTGAAGAGGGTCGGCTCCCCCGATAATTTGACCACTCATCATACCTGGTAGCTGTACTAGCCCGATTGTTTTTTGACTCTCAATGGTAGGAATCATACTAGCTTTTATGGCATGAATTAATTGGCGATGAATAGCCTGTTTTGGTGTGCCACCTAGGGATAGTATTAGTTCCATTTGATCCTTATGGTTAATAATTTCAGCTGTAAAACGATTTAAGAATAAAATGGATAGCACCATGGAATTACCAATTAGCATCCCGCTAATGGGAATGATATACTGAGCAGTTGCTGGAACAATATGAAAGCCTAGCAAAACACCTTGTGTAATTATTTCTATCATGACAAGGGTCAGTGCTATCTTCCAGGTGATTCCTTTAATACCTGCTCCTTTTTTTCGTGCATTTAACGTGGCCACGATAATCATTAGTGCTACCATCAGGAAAATATAACTATAACTATTTGCATCAAACACAAATTTTAATATATAGCCAACAGCAAGCAATTGAATGATGGAGCGTAATGTTGCAATAAGCGTATCTTTTTCAAGGTCTAATTTTAATATTTTGGATAATAGTAAAGGGATACAAACAAAAATTAATGTCAGTGATAAGGCTGTATATGTCATTTGTTAACCCCCTGTACAAACTCGGCAACACGTGGATTTGTTGGTGCATTGAGTAATGAACTTTTACCAGTTTCAACGAGCTCCCCATTCATCATCACCCATGTATAGTGACCAATCGTTAGCGCTTGTTGCAAATTATGGGTAATCCAAATCATGGTGACATTGTATTTTTTGTTAATGGTGACAATCAATTTTTCAATATCCTGAACGGATTGACGATCCAAGGCAGACGTTATTTCGTCTAATAATAAAATAGAGGATTGATTGATAAGTGTTCGAGCGATGGATACCTTTTGACGTTGTCCGCCTGATAGATCATTTGTAGATTGATGCAGGAAGCTTTCGTTTAACCCAACGTCCTCTAAATATTGAATAGCCTCCTGCTGCAAAAGTTTCTGTCCTTGCAGTGTGCGGGGAAGTGCAAGATTCTCTAACACTGTACCTGCTATCATAGGAGCTGCCTGTAAAGCAATACCAACATGCCTTCTTAAAGCTGTTGGATCATATGTAGAGATAGGTTGATTATCAACGAGTATATGCCCATTTGATGGTGAGAGAAGGCCATTACATAACTTAAGTAATGTTGTTTTTCCAGCGCCAGAGGGGCCAACGAGCGTGGTGATTTGCCCTTTTGGAAATGACCCAGTAATTGACTTTAATATCATTTTGTCATTTACTGAAAAATGAACTTGTTGGAAGTGAATGGCAGGTTCATATAACATATTCATCTATTGAAACTCCTTTACTTTAGTCAGTAAAATAACTGTAGCATGAAATGACTGGAAGATGGTGTTGAAATAAAAGAAAGAAGGGGATTTGGGAATGGAAATATTGTATTTCGATACATTAACATATGCGCAAGGGGATATGTATGTTGTTGCTTCAGATAAAGGACTAGTTTATATAGGTACACCAAATGCATCATTCGATGAAGTAAAGGAGTGGGCTAAAAAACCATTTAAAGGATATTGTTTTGAAGAGAATTCAGAAACGTTGCTCCCATATAAAGAGCAATTAACAGCCTATTTTAAGAAGGAGCTTATTGAATTTAATCTTCCAATCCATGTGAAAGGGACGGCATTTCAATTAGCGGTGTGGGATGCATTAAAAGAATTACCCTATGGTACAACAACAACTTATGGAAATATTGCTCAACGCATTGGTAATCCCAAAGCGGTTCGAGCTGTAGGGTCTGCTATTGGAGCAAATCCAATCCTGGCGATTATTCCATGTCATCGGGTCATTGGTAAAAATGGTCAATTAACAGGCTTCAGAAGCGGCTTAGCTATGAAACAATTTTTACTTGAGTTAGAGAAAGAATCAATGGATTGAAGCGAAATAATTTCTTGTAAATGTTAGTATCTTCTTAAATCGTGGAAAGAGCGCTTTTTCTATAGATTTGATCACTCCAAACAAAGTATCCTACCTCCTCTGTAAATGAAGGTTTCCGATGTAGGAGTGCGCCAAAAGAAATCTGCCCCCATTATCCAGAGATAAAGGAGCAGATGTTTCTACTAGCTATACATGTTGTTCTTCTTGAACATTGTTCTGAGCTTTACCGAAATGTGTTAAACGATGAGCGAAGGTTTCGCCTCGTACAGCGGAGCTTTTGAAAATATCTTGGTATTCGTAGGCAGGCGTTCCGTGTTCCATTACATCTAATCCAGCTATTTCTTCTTCAGCCGTTACTCGTAATGGGACAAATGCTTTGATGATCAATAAACCTGCTGCTACAGATACACTAACCCAAGCAATAGTAGCAATAACGCCGATTGCTTGAATGCCTAATAGACCAAAACCCCCACCATAAAATAAGCCTTGCCCACCAATATCAAATAGGCCAACTGCCAGTGTACCCCAAATACCACAAATACCATGAACAGCAATTGCTCCAACAGGATCGTCAACTTTTAGCTTCCACTCTAGGAAGCGAACACCTTCCACAAGTAAAGGTGCAGCAATTAAGCCGATGATAAGTGAGCCAAATATGCTGACATTCGCTGCACCAGCAGTAATCCCTACAAGCCCAGCTAATGCACCATTTAATGTAAGAGAGCCATCGATATGTCCGTATCGAAATTTTGTATAGAAAGCAGTGGCAACGACACCAGCTGCAGCTGCAAAAAACGTATTAGCAATAACACTAGGAACTAGCTCTGGATCAGCAGCTAATGTAGAAGCGCCATTGAAGCCGAACCAACCAAACCAAAGTAAAAATACGCCTAATGCACCTAAAGGAATGCTGTGTCCTGTAATAACATTTACTCGACCATTTTCATATTTGCCTAGTCGAGGTCCAACCATAACTGCTGCGACAAATGCTGCAACAGCACCTGTTAAGTGGACAACTGTCGAGCCAGCAAAATCAACAAAACCTAAATCTGTTAACCAACCTTGACCACTCCAAACCCAGTGGCCTACTACAGGATAAACAACTAAAGACATAAGTATAATAACGCCAACATAAGCAAAAATATTAGTACGTTCTGCAACAGCCCCCGATAAAATAGTTGCTCCAGTTGCAGCAAACATCGTTTGGAAGATAAAGAAAGAAAGATCATCTACTCCTTTTAAAGCAAAGCCACTTGTGCCGAAAATGCCACCTACTGAGTCTCCGAACATAATGGCATAGCCACATAAAAAATAGACGATCCCACCAAGAGAAATGGTAAGAAAATTCTTCATGATGATATTGACTGCATTTTTTGAGCGGGTAAATCCAGCCTCAACCATAGCAAAACCTGCATGCATAAAGAATACTAAAATAGTGCCAAGCATCACCCAAATTAAATTAACAGATAATAGTACTTCATCCATCTATATCGCCCCCTTTATTCTACTGCAATCGATCCGACTTCTTTTGTTCGGATACGAATTGCTTGTTCTACTGGATAAATAAAAATCTTCCCGTCCCCAACTTTACCGGTTGCTGCTTCACGCAATAAAATCTCTACAATGGCATCAACTTTGCCATCGTCTACAATCATTTCTAATTTTAATTTAGGTAAAAATTCAATTTCATACGTATTGCCGCGGAAGAGTCCTGTTCGACCTAGCTGACGACCACAACCAGCGATTTCAGAAACGCTTAACCCTGCAATTCCTTCCTGTGCAAGACCATCCCGAACAGCTCCAAAAACTTCAGGACGAATGATTGCTTCAATTTTTTTCATGTGTACCAGCTCCTTGCGTAAATTTAATTTACATGTTAAAACGGTATTGAAAACAGTGCAATTGTTTTTTTGAATTCTGTGTAAGGTTAATTTACATAAAATGTTTCTAGTCCCGAAGTATTTTAGAAAAAAGGTTTTTATAAAGGGAATGAAAGCGGTACTAAAATTTGTGTCTAAAATGTGAATAGTTCTAAATTTTCTGACTATTAATGTTAGAAAACCTAACATCTACAAGAGGGAATGTAATACGCAAGAATTTGGGTATATAGTGTATACTAGGACTAATTATCAAAGCGGAAGAAGGGGTTTCTTTTGAGATCGAACTATGCAGATGATAGCTTAGCGCTACACACAGACTTATATCAAATCAATATGGCAGAATCCTACTGGGCGGATGGCATACATAATAAAAAAGCGGTTTTTGAATTGTATTTTAGAAAATTACCTTTTGGTAATGGCTATGCCATATTTGCTGGGTTAGAGCGAATGCTTGATTATCTACGTGATTTTCATTTTAGTGAATCGGATATTGCGTATTTACGTGATGAAGTAGGTTATAAAGATGACTTTATACAGTATTTAAAGAACATCCGATTTACTGGAGAAATGTATTCCATGGTAGAAGGGGAACTGGTTTTCGCTAATGAACCAATCGTCCGAATTGAAGCTCCATTAGTAGAGGCGCAGCTAATTGAAACAGCCTTACTTAATATTGTTAACTATCAAACATTAATTGCTACAAAGGCTAGCCGTATCAAGCAAATTATTAAAAATGAAGTGGCAATGGAATTTGGTACAAGGCGTGCACAAGAGATGGATGCTGCTATTTGGGGAACACGTGCCGCGTTTATCGGTGGTTTTGCTTCCACAAGTAATGTTCGAGCAGGTAAACTTTTTAAAATTCCTGTCTCTGGTACACATGCCCATGCATTAGTACAAGCTTATAAAAATGATTATGATGCATTCCATGCTTATGCAAAACGTCATCGCGATTGTGTGTTTTTGGTAGATACTTATAATACATTGAAATCAGGGGTGCCAACTGCAATTAAAGTAGCTAAAGAGCTAGGAGACAAAATTAACTTTATTGGCATACGCTTAGATAGCGGCGATATTGCTTTCTTATCAAAAGAAGCTCGTCGTATGTTGGATGCTGCAGGCTTCCATGATGCCAAAATCATTGTCTCAAACGATTTAGATGAATACACCATCTTAAATTTAAAAGCTCAAGGAGCAAAAGTGGATGTTTGGGGAATTGGTACAAAGCTTATTACAGCTTACGACCAGCCTGCGTTAGGTGCAGTATATAAAATGGTGGCTATCGAGAATAGCGAAGGGCAACTTGAAGATACAATAAAAATCTCAGCTAATGCGGAAAAGGTATCAACGCCAGGCTTGAAAAATGTCTATCGTATTATCGATAAAAAGAATGGGAAGGCAGAAGGAGACTACATCACAATGCACGATGAAAATCCTCAAGCTGAGGAACGTATCAAAATGTTCCATCCGATTCATACGTTTGTCTCAAAGTTTGTCACAAATTTTGAAGCAAAAAATTTACATCAGCATGTTATTAAAAATGGAGCGATCAATTATCAAAACCCTACATTAGAGGAAATGCGTGATTACGCGGCGGAGAATTTAGAGCTGTTGTGGGATGAATATAAGCGTGCGATGAATCCTGAAGAATATCCGGTCGATCTCAGTCAAAAATGCTGGGATAATAAGATGCGTAATATTGAAGAAGTGCATGCGATGGTTAAACGAATGTAAAAAGGAGTGACGGGTGCAATGACTTTACAGCAACAAATTATTGAGGAATTACGCGTACTGCCTAACATTGATGTACAGAGGGAAATACGTAAATCAATTGATTTTTTAAAGGAATATGCAAAACGCTATAGTTTTGTAAAAGGTTTTGTTCTTGGTATTTCTGGTGGTCAAGATTCAACATTAACAGGAAAACTAGCGCAGTTGGCTATTGATGAATTAAATGCAGAAGAGGGAGAAATGAAGTATTCGTTTTTCGCTGTACGATTACCATATGGCGTACAAGCTGATGAACAGGATTGCCAAGATGCCATTGATTATATAAAGCCAACGAAGGTTTATACAGTAAATATAAAAGACGCAGTGGATGCTAGTGTGAGAGCTCTAACAAATGCGGGGGTTGAGCTGAATGACTTTGTGAAAGGGAATGAAAAGGCTCGTGAGCGTATGAAGGTCCAATATTCAATTGCTGCAATGAATGGAGCGGTTGTATTAGGAACAGATCATGCTGCGGAAGCTATTACAGGCTTCTATACAAAGTTCGGGGATGGTGGAGCAGACTTAATGCCAATCTTTCGTTTAAATAAACGACAAGGAAAGCAATTGTTAGCAGAACTTCAATGCCCTGAGCATCTTTATAAAAAGGTGCCTACAGCAGACTTAGAAGAAGATCGTCCCTCATTGCCAGACGAAGTGGCGCTAGGTGTGTCGTATGATCAAATAGATGATTATTTAGAGGGGAAAGAAATTCCAGAAGAACCTCGCCAAAGATTAGAAGAGTATTATTTGCGTTCCCAACATAAACGTCATATGCCAATTACAATATTTGATGATTTTTGGAAGTAAGATGAGCGAAAAGGGTTATAAAGAAAGTGGTTTCACTTTTAAAAATAGCTCTTTTCGCTCTTTTTTTATGTATTATGGTTCTATGTTGTTAATTGTCAGCATATAATGTCGATATAATTACCTATAAGGATAATAAAATGTAGGGGAGGGTAACTTTTTATGAGGACTTCTAGAGTGAGTGCAACGACAAGTAGTGTTTTTCGGCAGGAACAGCAGTATTTACATGCTGGTGATCTCAGCCATAACTTTGGGCAAAATCCACAAAAGCAATTTCGGAATAGATTACAAAAAAATAAAGAGAAAACGTACAATTCAACAACTGTTTCTGTAAATTCACAACAGCAGCAACCGATTACACCTATCCATGTAGATAGCGCTAGTGATTTGGAGATTCGCCGTGAATTAAATGAAACGGCATTAAAGCTCAGTCGTTTAAACAAACAAAAGAAGCGACTCAATAGTTATCGTTCTTCCATATAAGCCAAACTCTCCACATCAGTGTGGGGAGTTTTTATTTTTGAGGAGAAGTAAATAAAAGCACTAAATTCAAAATATTTGAAGTGAAGATGTTCATGGAATGTTCAAGGTAATTTTTCCATTTCTTCACAGCGATTTTTAACTAATTTCACAACTAATCTGTAATGTAGGATATGGCAACAGAAAACTAAACTTGGAGGATAAAGTTGTGAAAAAATTATGGTTACCTGCACTAATATTATTATTTGTACTTGCAGCTTGTGGTAGCGAAAAAAAACAGGTAGAAGAAAAGGGAATTGAACAAGAAACTACGAAAAACGAATCAGAAACCGTGCAAGTTGCTTCACTAGTAGATACACGGTTACAAGAGCCAGAAGAAGATACAATTTGTGAAATGTGTAATATGAAAGTTTATATGAAAGACCATGAGATGGGTGTATTTTCAGCGCAGGCAATAAAAGAAGATGGAACAATCGCTTTTTATGACGATATTGGCTGTTTATTAAATGCAGAGGTTGCTAATGAAGAAAAAAACGAAAAATTTGTACGTGATTTTGTGACGAAAGATTGGGCAAAGATTGAAGATGTAACAATTATAAAAACGGAGCTGAAATCGCCGATGAACTGGGGCTATATTTATTTCGTGGACAAGGCTGAAGCAGATAAATATATGCAAGAAAATTCGAAAGCTTATGTGGAGGAACTACAAAAAATTAAAGATGATGCATTGGAGAGACGTAAGAAAATGATGCAAAAAAAGGCTGAGGATGAAAACGATGCATCTGGTTCTGTGCATTCGAATGAGATGAATCAAGAAGGGCACAGTCATTAAATCATAGACTAGGGGAAATCCTCTAGTCTTTTCTTGCTGAGTAAGGAGGTGGAAAGTGATGAAGCAAATGATGTTGTTCTTTTTGTTTTTTCTATTTACAAGTCAAACGGCGTATGCAGAATTTGATATTCAATATGCTATCGATCAAGCAAAAGCTGGAGATAGTATTCATATTCCTGCTGGTCGTTACCAAGGGAATTTCATTGTGAAAAAACCGATCAAACTGTACGGACAAAAAGGAGCTGAGCTTTATGCTCAAAATGATGAACCTGCATTAAAAATTGAATCTGCATCGAATGTTTTGATAGAAAATATAAGAATAACAGCAAAAAATCAAGGAATTGTTGCTAATGAGGTGGAGAATTTAGAGCTAAGAGCTATTGAATTAAAAGATATCCGCGTTGGTATACATCTTCAACATTCAAGGCATATTCGAGTTTTGGAAAATAAGATCATTGGAAATGAAACACACTTTGCTGAAAAAGGAAATGGAATTGCAGTTTTTAAAAGTGAGGATGTTGTG
The DNA here is from genome assembly GCF_029916965.1 of Lysinibacillus sp. 1 U-2021. Classification (NCBI taxonomy): domain Bacteria; kingdom Bacillati; phylum Bacillota; class Bacilli; order Caryophanales; family Bacillaceae; genus Lysinibacillus; species Lysinibacillus sp. 1 U-2021. The sequence goes on along the minus strand of NZ_CP123966.1, from coordinate 516,441 downwards.
ATCGATCAAAATACGATCGAACATGTCCAAGATGGTATATACGTTGAAGAAGTGACGCGAATGGATGTAAAGCGAAATAAAGTAACAAATAGTCGATATGGAACACATTTTATGTATTCAAGTGGTGTGAAGGTGTTGTTCAATACGTATTCACACAATGTTACAGGTCTTATGGTGATGATGACTACTAATTTAGAAATAAGTAGTAATACAATCAGTACTCATAATGGCTTCAATAGTTATGGACTTATGATGTATGACACACAGGAGGCAATGATAAGAGAAAATAGCTTTCTACATAATCGTGTAGGGGTAGCGTTGCAGAAGAGTTCAGTGATTCAAATACATGAAAATCGCTTTCAGATGAATCAAACTGCATTAGAAGGTACAAAAGTCGATGCGCGTTCAACCATTATGGATAATCAGTTTACAGGCAATATATTAACAGCAAGGTCAGACAATCAGGGATTACGTTTAATTCATAATTTTTATGATGATTATACAGGGCTAGATGTTACAGGTGATGGTTTTGGAGATGTTCCATATGTGGCTGTGTCGAGTTTTGGACAATGGATGGTGAGACAACCAGTTTATCAATTTTTTGTGGCATCACCCAGCGTTGTTATCCTGACGTCACTAGATCAACAGATTAATAAAACAGAACGAAATCTACTGGTAGATAATGAGCCAAAATTACTGAGCAATAGGAAAGAGATAGAGTTTTCATTAAATATCCTACAAATAATGATTGGTTTTATCGTGTTTATGGGAAGTTTGTGGCTTTGGAAAAGGGGGGGACGAGTATGACTAGATGGATAATGATACTAATTATATGTGGCGTTATTTTAGTAGGCTGTGGTGAAAAAGCATACCATCCACGTGAAATTAATAGTGAAACAGATGTTTGTAAAGTTTGTAATATGAGTATTGTTCATAATGAATACGCAGGGCAGATTGTTTTGAAAAATGGAGACGATGAGATTTTTGATGATATTGGATGCTTGATGGATTACCTTGAGCTAAATGGCGATGATGAAGTTGGGGCAGCCTATATTAAAAATAAAGCAACGAATGAATGGATTGATGTTTATAAAGCGATTTATGTATACAACAAAAATTATTGGACGCCTATGAACTATGGCGTTATTGCATTTGCTACAAAAGACGAAGCGCGAGAATGGATGAATGATGAAGGAGAAGGTCAACTATTAGTCTATCGTGATTTGTTGACATTGAATTGGGGGATTCATGAGTGATGTTTGTAAAAATAGAGCTGAAGCAGATTTTAAGAAGTCGATGGATGCAACTTGTAGCCTTTCTTTTTACGTTTGTTTTCGTTGCCATTATCGTCATTCAACAGATGGCTTTGCCAGATATTGAAGGCTTTACACGGCAAACTGCATCGTTTTTAAGTGTGTTGTTATTTCTGCTGCCGCTATTTATCCTCACCATTGGTAGTATGAGTGTAGCTGGTGACATAGAGTCAGGTTGGTTATCGTTATTAAAAACATATCCTATGAAACGGATGCAATATATTACAGGCAAATATGTAGCGACAGCACTTGCGTTTTTATTAGTAATAGTAGTGGCATTTGGTTTTGTATTAGCCGTAGGTGGGTTACTAGGTGGGGTACGGTTACCAATTGTTTTAGTTATGCTTACACTATTATGTATTATTATCTTTGTGTCTTTAGGAATCTTGCTAGGGGTATTTGCAAAAACAAGATTATTTGCACTTGCGTTATCACTTGTAGTATGGTCCTTACTTTTATTGCTCATATCGTATGCATTAATGGCTATAGGCGCAGTTGTTCCTGGGCATCTTTTACAAAAGTTTATCATCATAACGATACATATTAATCCAGTTGAATGGCTGCGCTTCGGCTATTTTATATTTAGTAATCAAGCTAGTGTGCTTGGTCCAGCCTTTTATGATGTTACGAGGTTTTACTTATCACCGCTTGGTCAGGTGGTGTATGGAATAATAACAATACTCTGGATTGTACTACCGTTAATGCTTGCTACGAAGCTGTTAAAGGAGGGGGAGCGGCGATGATTCTGTTAGAGGGAAAAAATGTAGTCAAGGTTTATGAAAATGATAGGGGATTAAATGAAGCCTCCTTTCTGCTGCAAGCTGGTCGAATTCTAGCGTTGGTTGGAGGAAACGGGGCAGGAAAGAGTACTTTGATTCGTTTGTTAACGGGTCAAGAGAAAGCGCAATCTGGTGAAATAATATGGCATCAACCACAAACAATACGTTTTATGCCTGATGATGTAAACTTTCCAACTATGCTAACTGCATCTGAAGTATTAGAGCTGTTGGCATCTTTAAAAGAAGTAGATAGTTATGAGCAAGAGAATGTTCTGAAGCGTGTTTCCTTGTGGGATGTTCGGAAGCAAAGAGCTAAACACTTTTCTAAAGGGATGCTCCAGCGCCTAAACCTAGCTCAAAGCCTACTTGGTAACGGGTCATTGCTAATTTTAGATGAGCCAACGAATGGTCTAGATCCCTTTTGGATAGCACAGTTGAAAAACATGATGTTGGAGGAGAAGGAAAAAGGCAATACCGTTATCTTCTCTACTCATTTGCTGTCTTTTGCGGAAGAAATAGCGGATGATCTATTAGTTTTACATGAAGGGGAAATTATCATTTCTGGGGCGATAACTGAAATTTTCTTACAAGAAAATTCTATATCTTTAGAAGAAATATGGTTAAAAAGATTGAATTTGTAACATTCTAATGATTAATGACGTTATATAATAAGGGTTAGGCTTGTTTGGGTATTATCAAACAAGCCTTTTTTATGAATGTTCATAGGAAGTAGAAGTTTCAGATAATTGTTTTACAGGACAGATTTCGCTATGCTTAGATTAAGTTTGCTTGCAATTCACACAATTGCTTGATGGAATGGGAGGCTTTTCGATTAATGAATGCTCAAATACAGAATGTTTTAGAAAATATAGAAAAAGTAATGATTGGTAAAAGAGAAATTGCCGAGCTCAGTATTGTCGCATTATTGGCAAGAGGGCATGTTTTGTTGGAGGATGTACCTGGAGTAGGAAAGACAATGATGGTGCGAGCACTTGCAAAATCTTTTGATGCACAATTTAAGCGTATTCAATTTACGCCAGATCTATTGCCATCAGATGTAGTCGGTATTTCTATTTATAATCCAAAGACAATGGAGTTTGAATTTCGTCCTGGTCCAATCATGGGGGATGTTGTACTAGCCGATGAAATTAACCGAACGTCTCCGAAAACTCAATCAGCCTTGTTAGAGGGAATGGAAGAGGCTTCTGTTACTATTGATGGGAAAACGTTGATAATCAATCAGCCATTTTTTGTTATGGCTACACAAAATCCCATTGAGCATGAAGGTACCTATCCTTTACCTGAAGCACAACTAGATCGATTTCTCTTAAAGATAAAAATGGGCTATCCATCTAGGGGGCAGGAAGTTGAAATTTTACGAAGAGCTGAGAATGGTAAAGCCATTGAAAAAATCGAAGCGGTATTATCGGTAGCGCAATTAATCGAATTACAGGAACTTGTTCAAGGTGTGTATGTAGAAGATTCTGTTAAAAATTATATGGTGGAGCTTGCTACCCTAACAAGGGAAAATAATTATGTCTATTTAGGTGTGAGTCCTCGTGCCACAATAGCACTAATGAAAGCTTCTCAAGCTTACGCATTTTTGAAAGGGCGAAGCTATGTTACCCCTGATGATGTTCAATATTTAGTGCCATTTGTTTTTAGTCATCGTTTAGTTTTAAAACCAGATGCACGCTATGATAATGTGACGGCAGACGAAATTATCCAGCGTATCATTGCTAAAACACCAGTTCCGACAAAGAGGTTTGCAGAACAATGAGGCGATGGAAAGCTTTTGTAGAAAAAAGTAAACATTTCCTATTAATCGCTTTCTTGATGATCGTAACATTTTGTTATGCAATGTTCCAAGGTGGATTTGTGAGCTGGTTTGTATTTTTTACGGTTAGTCCGTTTTTAGTGTATGCATGTATGTTCTTTATCGTTAGAGAGGATATTTTACTAATCGAACGTAAGATTGACCCGATTCATATAGAACGCGGTCAATCAGCGAAGGTGCTTATTACGATAGAACGTAAAACACGTTTTCCGTTTGCCTATATCGTAATGGAGGAACTTGTGGATAGTGAGGGATTAGTGCAAGCTAAAATACAAAATGCGAATGCCATTAAGTTCGTTGGATTTAAAAAAGACTTTAGCTGGCAATATGAATTGGAGAATATGCCACGTGGTGAACATCGCTACCTAGGTGTTACAATTATTTTCTACGATTTTTTTGGCTGGGCTAAAAAGGTTGTCGTAGCAGAAAAGGACCAAACTATTTTAGTTTACCCAAGAATACAAGAGATGAAATATGCTGCGCTTCAAACAAAATATGATGTTGGCCCGATGATGTCACCATACTCTATTGTGAAGGACACATCGATGGCTGTTGGATTAAGAGAGTACGTTCCTGGAGATCGTTTTTCATGGATTCATTGGAAATCATTTGCACGTACACAAAAGTTGCAGTCTAAGGAATTTGAGGATCGACAATCATCAGAACTAATGTTAGTGCTAGACGCAACAAAATCCACAATGTTTGAAGAAAAAGTGGAGTTAGTGGCTTCAATGCTACAGATGATCGTTCAGGAACGAGGAGATTTATCCTTTATTTCTGCTGGAGAAATGACGAAAGTATTCCCTGCTATACAGGGGGACAAGCATTTAGATCAGGTCATGTATTATTTAGCTGCGATAAAACCTACGGAGAATGTCAAGTTTCGATTTCATGACCAACAAGCCTTTAAGCAAGTTGCAACACTGCTTTATGTGACAAGTGATGTTTCAGATGAATTACTACATACTCTTGCAAATATTGTGAAAAGCTGTATTTGTTTTGTAGTGGCCAAGCAGCCACCAGTGCAATCTGAGCTGGCGATGCGGTATAAACATATTCAAGTTATTTATGTAAATCCAGCAGATTTCTATCATTTATTCACGGAGGTGATGAGACCGTGAAGCAAACATTAGGAGAATTTTTAGAATTAGCCATAGCTTATGTTATTGTATTTTTCATTTTGCGTGAATGGCTTATTCCCATTATGCAATTAACGAATACAGGTGGGATGCATCTTTTCTTAGTCTTTATCGGTATGTCTTTAGCGCTAAGTCTTTTCCGCGTACATCCTTTGCTATCAGGGTTAGTGAAGTTTGGTTATATTACCTGGTTTATCGTTTTTATCTATAGCCCTAGTCCTGTATTATCTGGTAATACATTGCCTTTTTTATTGGCTGAAGGGAAAGGGAACATAACCACGATTCTAACAGGTGACTTTGGACGGGTTTCAGATGTTTTCAGAACAGTATTATTTCTTGTGTTAATTTGGATGCTAGTTTATTTAATTCACCATTGGGTTTCGGTGCGAAAAAATATATTCTACTTCTTTGCCATGACCGTATTTTTTATTGCTACTTTGGATACATTTAGTGACTATGATGGTAAAGCGGCAATTGTAAAAGTTGTTGTTTTAGGATTAATCATGACAGGTGTTCTTTTTGTCAAGCGTCTATGGCTTCAAGTGGAAACTACAAGTACGGCAATGGAAAAATGGAAAATTGTGATTCCCATGCTAGTAGCTGTATTGCTCATTAGTTCTGTAGCATTCTTTTTACCAAAGACTGGACCAACATGGGCAGATCCTGTGCCCTTTATCCAAGGTGTTACTGGACAAGATGGAAATGGAAATGGTCAAAAATCAGTTGGTTATAGCCAAGATGATAGTCAGTTAGGTGGTCCTTTCCAAGGAGATAATACGTTAATTTTCACTGCCTCTTCTCGTGATCGCCATTACTGGCGCATTGAAACAAAAGATACGTATACGTCGAAAGGTTGGATTGTTTCAGAGGGGAACTTTGGGAAAAATGTTTATGAGTCAAATACACCCATTCTGACTTCTTTACAAGTCGGGCCACCTGAAAATGAACGTCAGATTCAATTAGACATTGCTGTTCCAATGCCATTTTTAATTCAAACATATGGTATGCTTTCTGTTTCGGCTCAAGATTCCACTTTATTTATTCAAGATGAGCAGACTGAAAGAATGAATATAGAACAACAGGTGGGGGAATCGAAATCATTATCAAACTATTCATTGTCTTATAGTGAGCCTGTTTATAGTATGGAGCAGCTCCAATTGTCATATCCAGCAACACTTGAAACAATGGATTCTTCCTTTGATCGATTTTTACAGTTACCAAACCAACTTCCTCAACGTGTAAGGGACTTAGCGTCTGAAATAACGCAAAAGAAAGATACGGTTTATGAACAAATTAAGGCTGTAGAAAGTTATTTTAGAACAAATGGTTTTAAATACGATAAAACGCAAGCTGCTATTCCTGGTGAAAATCAAGACTATGTCGATCAATTTTTGTTCGATACAAAAGTAGGGTATTGTGATAATTTCTCCACTTCAATGGTGGTACTTTTACGCTCAGTAGGGATCCCAGCTCGATGGGTGAAAGGTTTTGCGCCTGGAACTGCAGGCCCTGTGTCAGATGGGTTACGTGAATATCGCATCACGAATGACAATGCGCACTCATGGGTAGAAGCATTTATACCTGGAACGGGATGGATGGAGTTTGAACCGACAATCGGCTTTTCTGGAAATGTCAATATCGATTATGATATCCCATTAGATACGTCTGATGAGGAGGAAGTGGTGCAGCCAGAATCAAAACCCGAGCAGCCACAACCGCAAGAACAGGTAACCGAGAAGGAACAGATGAAATCAACATTTAGCTTTGATGCAATGTGGTTATGGATGAAAAAGTTTGCCTATGTTTGGGTAATAATTGTTGTATTATTCATAATCACGGGTATTTCTTTATTCTTACAGCGTAAAACGTGGATTCCTAAGATGCATGTTCGAGCATACCGTAAAAAAGTAGCGGATTGGTCAAATTTCGATTCTTCTTACCATGTTTTACTGAAGCAATTATCTCGCATTGGTTTGCGCAGAAAAGATGGAGAAACGTTAAGTGCATTCGCAGAGCGTGTAGATGCAGCATTAGAAACAGATGAAATGCAAAAGCTGACGGTAGTCTACGAGCAACATATTTATGGAAAAGACAAAGAAGATGTTGATTTCATGAAGCTGAAAGAAAGTTGGGAATATTTAATCAATCGCACTATCAGTTGATTTTAACGTAGACAAAGAGTAAAATGAAAAAAATTAAATGCAAGGATTGCTTTCATATAAGTTCGATAATAGGGTTCGGATGTTTCTACGAAATCACCTTAAATGATTTCTCTATGAAGGCGGATGTTTTCGTTAGGTGAAAAGTATAGTAAATCACTTTACTTTGCTACGCATTCGCCTTTATCAATATTCTAGAGCTTATGGACGCGTAGAAAGTTTTTTTACTTTCTTCGCGTTTTTCTTTGAACACATGAAAAATATCCTTTAAAAATAATAGAAGAGGTGGAAATTTTGACAGCTAGCCCTTTATTAAAAGAGCAAGAAAAAATCGTTGTATTAGACTTCGGTAGCCAATTTAACCAATTAATTACACGTCGTATTCGTGAATTTGGTGTTTTTAGTGAACTACATCCACATACGGTAACTGCAGAAGAAATTAAAGATATGAACGCAACAGGTATTATTTTCTCAGGTGGTCCAAACTCTGTTTATGATGAAAATGCCTTTCATGTGGATCCAGCTATTTTCGAATTAGGTTTACCGATTTTAGGTATTTGTTATGGTATGCAATTAATGGCACATACAAACGGCGGTAAAGTTGAAGGTGCTGAAACACGTGAGTATGGTAAAGCCGAAATTCAAGTAACAACACCAAACAAATTATTTGGTGAGTTACCTACAGAACAAATCGTTTGGATGAGCCATGGTGACCATGTAACAGAAGTTCCAGCTGGATTTGAAGTCATCGCAACTAGCGCATCTTGTCCGATTGCTGCAATGGCAAACGTTGAACGTAAACTATATGCTGTACAATTCCATCCAGAAGTACGTCACTCTGTATATGGTAATGATCTATTACGTCAATTCGTATTCGACATCTGTGAAGCGAAGGGCGATTGGTCAATGGCAAACTTCATTGAGCTTGAAATTGCAAAAATTCGTGAAATCGTTGGCGATAAAAAAGTATTATGTGCACTTTCTGGTGGTGTAGACTCATCAGTTGTAGCGGTGTTAATCCATAAAGCAATTGGCGATCAATTAACTTGTATGTTCGTAGACCACAACTTAAACCGTAAAGGTGAAGTTGAACAAGTAATGAAAACATTCACAGAAGACTTTGACATGAATCTTATTAAAATCGATGCACGTAAACGATTCATGGACAAACTCGCTGGCGTTTCTGATCCAGAGAAAAAACGTAAAATTATCGGTAATGAATTCATTTATGTATTTGATGAAGAGGCATCTAAGCTTGAGGGTATGGATTTCTTAGCACAAGGAACTCTTTACACAGATATTATTGAATCTGGTACTTCAACTGCACAAACAATCAAATCACACCATAACGTTGGTGGTCTTCCTGAAGATATGCAATTCCAACTAATCGAGCCACTGAAAACTTTATTTAAAGATGAAGTACGTGCGCTAGGCTTAGAGCTTGGACTTGACGAAAAAATCGTTTGGCGTCAACCATTCCCAGGTCCTGGATTAGGTATCCGTGTGCTTGGTGAAGTAACAGAAGAAAAATTAGAAATCGTTCGTGAATCTGATTTCATTCTACGTGAAGAAATCGCAAAAGCTGGTCTTGAGCGTGACATTTGGCAGTACTTTACGGTATTACCTGATATCCGTTCAGTTGGTGTAATGGGCGATGCTCGTACGTATGACTATGCAATAGGTATCCGTGCCGTAACATCTATCGACGGTATGACTTCTGACTGGGCACGTATTCCTTGGGATGTACTAGAGAAAATCTCTGTCCGCCTTGTAAACGAAGTAAAACACGTGAACCGCGTACTGTATGATATTACATCTAAGCCACCAGCAACGATTGAGTGGGAATAATAGCAAAAGCCCTAAAAGCCCTGAGAGGTTTTTAGGGCCTTTTTGATTTAATTCCTTCTGAATTTATGGCTTAATGAAGTATCTCAACTGCAAAAATTGCTGGTAAAGTGTTGTATGTAGTAAACTAAATGAATGCACAAGAAATTATACTATTCAGATTAGGGGGGGATTTAAATGGAGAAAAATAAACCAATGATTCATACATTAACGGTTGGGATGCCAAAAGAATTGGTTGATAGTAAAGGACGTTCAATGATTACAGGGATTGAAAAGCAACGAGTGCAAGAAGTTTATTTGTCCTCTCAAGGCTTTGAAGGGGATGATGTGGCAGATAAAAAACATCACGGTGGCCCTGATCGAGCAGTTTGTTTATATCCTGCGGAGCATTACATACAATGGGAACAGGAACTTGGAAAAACGTTACCTATTGCTGCATTTGGCGAAAATTTAACCGTAACAAATATGTTAGAAGCAGATGTGTGTATTGGTGATATTTATAAAATTGGAGATGCTGTCATTCAAATTACACAGGGACGTATTCCATGTAGTACGATTGATAGATATACCGAGGCAAACACATTACTCAAACGTTTAATCGAAACAGGCTATACAGGTTTCCTTGCGCGTGTACTTGAAGAAGGGACAATCTGTGCAGATTCAACAATTGAGCTTGTAGAAAAGCATCCTGCACGTATCTCTGTTTTGTATTGCAATGAAGTGTACTTCAAAAACAATGATGCAATCGCTATGAAACAAATACAAGCAGTAGATGCATTAGCAGAAGATTGGAAAGAAAAATTAGAAAAAAGAATTCAAATCTTGCAAAGTAAAGTGATGAGTTAAAACATAAGCTCAAAAGAAGGATCCTCTAGAATTTCTAGGGGATTTTTTCTTTAAACTGATTGGTGGAATGTTCAGTACAAAGCCTCTTTAGTAATGTATTTAATAGAACCTGAACATTAAATAAGAATTTTACACGAACTTTCGTATTTCTTTTTAGAAAAATGTTCGGAAATAGGGTTGAAATCTAAAAAACGAAATGATATATTACGAATGTAAATTAAATACGTCGTCGTATAATGTCGGGGATAAGGCCCGTGAGTTTCTACCAAGTTACCGTAAATAACTTGACTACGATTTAGGTTTATACATAAACGTATAAACACTAATTTGTTTCACACACTAATTGTGATGAAATATATCGTAGACATGCGACTAGTAGAGTAGTCAGCGTGTCTTTTTTGTTTTCGATATTGAAGACGACCACACGGAGGATTTTTTGATAATGAAAAAATATTTCATGTTCGATGAATTAGGAACTAATTATCGCCGCGAAATAATAGGCGGTATTACAACCTTCCTTGCAATGGCATATATTCTAGCTGTTAACCCAGGTATTCTAGAAAATGCAGGGATGGATAAAGGTGCTGTTTTCGTAGCAACAGCATTAGCAGCAGCAGTCGGTTCTTTGATTATGGGGATTTTCGCTAAGTTTCCGATTTCACTTGCTCCTGGGATGGGGTTAAATGCATTCTTTGCATTTACTGTAGTCGGAGCATACGGTATTCCGTGGCAAACTGGTTTAACAGGCGTGTTTTTCTCAGGGATTATCTTTATTATTTTATCTTTAACTGGTATCCGCGAAACTGTTATTAATGCTATTCCAGTACAACTTAAGTATGCAGTTTCTGCAGGTATTGGTTTATTTATTACTTTTGTTGGTTTACAAGGAGCAGGGATCATTGTCGATAGCCCAGCGACTTTAGTCACTTTAGGAAGTTTCACAGGCGCTACTTTATTAGCGGTATTCGGAATTATTCTTTCAGTTATTCTTATTATTAAATTGCGCAGTATCGGTATTTTCTTAGGAATGGTGATTACTGCAATTATTGGGATGATCACAGGTATCATTGATCCTCCAACAGCAGTTGTATCAGCTATTCCAAGTGTAGATTCTACATTCATGGTAGCACTAGAACCACTTGGTGACTTCGGTACATTATTTAACGTGAAGTTTTTAGTAGTAGTGTTAACATTCTTGTTTGTTGATTTCTTTGATACAGCTGGTACTTTAATGGCTGTTGCGACACAAGCAGGCTTAGTAAAAGATAATAAATTACCGCGTGCAGGACGTGCCTTAATGGCAGATGCACTAGCAACAACTATCGGTTCTTTATTTGGTACGTCAACAACAACAGCGTATGTAGAGTCAACTTCTGGAGTTGCTGCAGGCGCTCGTTCAGGATTTTCAGCAGTCGTAACAGCAGTACTGTTCTTAGTTGCATTATTCTTCTCACCATTACTAGCAGTGGTAACACCAGCAGTTACTGCCCCAGCTTTAGTAATCGTAGGGGTACTAATGGTATCGTCCTTACGTTTAATTGATTGGGACAAATTCGAAATAGCAGTACCTGCATTCTTTACAGTGTTAATGATGCCACTTGGTTATTCAATTGCTACTGGTATTGCAATCGGCTTTGTATTCTATCCAATTACAATGTTATTAGCCGGTCGTAAAAAAGAAATTCACCCAATGATGTACGGTCTATTCTTTGTTTTCCTTGCATACTTCATTTGGGTACGTTAGTTAAACAGACACCTTTAATTGTTAGTAAGTTGCTAACAATTAGAGGTGTTTTTTATTGAGTTGATTCAAAATAAAAGAAGTTATTATTTTAACAGTTATATAGAAGGAACTCGGTTTTAAATAATGTGAATAGTTTTACTTTAATGAAACACTTGCAAACTTAAATTTAAGATGATATATTTAAACACGTTGTTACGAAACAAACGGACAACTTAAAAAATATTAACATAAACAGTTGACAGTGAGTTAACATTATGTTAAATTATAAAAAGTTACTTAGTGTAACTAGTAAATGAACCTTGAAAACTGAACAAGCAAAACGTAATCAATAAAGTTTTAAGTAGCTAGTTTTGCTAGTGAACGAAACACAATTTTGGACATCAAACATGATGCCAGCAAAACAATTTGAGCTATTCAAATTTCTTTTATGGAGAGTTTGATCCTGGCTCAGGACGAACGCTGGCGGCGTGCCTAATACATGCAAGTCGAGCGAACAGAAAAGGAGCTTGCTCCTTTGACGTTAGCGGCGGACGGGTGAGTAACACGTGGGCAACCCCTCCGTCTGGCCGGTTCGGATTCGTACCTCGCAGAGGTCTTTCCTCGTTACCAGTGCCGTCACTATGACGGTTAAACAGATGACGATCAGGGCGATTAACATCGCCTTTTGCTGCTTCATAGCCTGCTTCTCCTTGCCTTTCGGCACGTAAGAGGCTAACCTACATGTGTCTAGCATGAAATTGGCCTCAGATTAATGTTAAGCGTCTTGCAGGACGCGTAATGTTAACTGGGGCTTTTCTCTATCTGCCGTTGGTATTCATGCCCGAGGCAGATAGCCTCAAGCACCCGCAGGCATTCTACTTAACTCCCGTTATCTCGCCAATATGAAATCAGTCAGAAAGGCGATCCATAAGAATAACAGAACAATAAATTACCCGCACCACCGCAATAGTCAGCGAACATTTAAGAACCAACATGACAGCCTCCCACATTTAAAGTACGTATGTTCTAATAAATATAAATGGCATGATTCTGCGAAATACTTACATAAGCAATTCGCTCAAATCTGACTGTCAGTTTTGAGCGAGAAAAATGATATCTACATATCTATCAAATTACAAATCTTAAAGCCTAAAAAACTTATCGTCCTCCCCAAGCTCAAGCACAACACTATTATTTATGAAGTCTTGATCAATATTCTCCAACTTGTCTTTAAGAATAGCCAATATATATTGACCATTAATCCCCGAAGCTATCTCGAATAACTTATTTATTTGATTTACATGAATTGCCTCAATTCCATCATGAGCTATAAAACGTGGTGTTCTGGCTTCTAAAGACTCCTGGACAGATAAATAGGCAAAATCTAAAGAGGCAACCTGGGCTTTCTTTTTTCCTTCTCCCTGATTACCTGATGTGAGCAAAGTTCCTAAAGGTTCAATGGTAAAAACGAAAGAACCGGAGGAATCTTTATAGGAAAGAATATATTCATCCTGATATAATTTTTTAGTATATAAAGAAAAATAGGAATTGAATAGCGCAAGACGTTTGTTAAAATCGTCAAGTTTAGATTTTAATCTATCTGACACATCATTAAACTTTGCTTTCAGTATATTAAAGTTGTTCTCCATCTCTTGGATTTGAAGTAGTCCAGCTTCAAGCCCACCTTTTTCTTCAAATAATGAATTTAATTTTTTTTGCATTATTTGCAGGTCTGCCAATGTCCCATGCGAAGACAAACTCTTTAAAAGCTCTGATTCTTGAGTCAATAAGTTATTTAGTTCATCTTTATATTTGGAAATTTCTTGCAGCACTGGCTGCATTTGTTTTCTAATAAACTCAGCTTTTTTTACAAGCATTTTATTATGAAACGAAAGTAGCTCAGTAAACTCTTTGTTTAAGTTACCTAACCGATCAGTTGCTTCTAAGTACAACTTCTGTAGATCTAGTGTATTTATATTTTCATGACTTTTTTCCAGATCTAGTATAGCCTTATCGTTTAATTTTTGCTTAAACTCCAAAGATGATAGTATGATAGAAACTTCACTAATTTTAATTTTTAACTCATTTAACTCAGCAAGCATATCATTATAAGAGTCTGCCACTTGAAAATTAGAAATTAACTCTTCTTGTGCTATAATATCTCTATTTATAATTGCAATAGCTTGTTCCAAAGCATTCTTTGAGCGATGGCGAGTAATTACTTCATAATCGGATTTCGCCAGTTTATAGGCTTTAGTCACTGACTGTTTTTCATCCAGAATCTGTGAGTTACCGAACCCAAACATAAACAGATTTAACGTTTCATATTGTGTATTAGAACCCATTTTTATCGTTTTTAATGCGTTCGACATCTTGTCATGCGTATTTCGAATAACACGTCCCATAATCTCTCGTATGGTCGGTTTTATCGCGGAATCAAGATATAATGTTCTTTTTAAAGCCTCGTTGAAATCTTTAGCCTTCGTATAGGACTCTTCATTTATTGAGGCTATAACCTTCGTTTTATTAGTCTCAGATGTAATTTTACGCTTAATTTTTATTACTGGTGCAGTTTTATTATTCAAATCTTTTGTGAGAATTAAACAAAACTCAATCTCGTTCTCTATCAAATAATTTTTTATAACCGAATTTTCTTTCTTGAATTCAGGATCGGTATAAAAATTCAGTTGTTCTGCTCCAAAACAAAAATCTAAAGCTCTTAATACAGTAGTTTTTCCCACACCATTTCCAGTTTGCTCTTTGCTGGAGGTGTTTCGGTCAATAATCAAATTAACGCCAATGTGAAATTCGATATCACGAATCACTCCAAGCCTGAAAGAACTGACTATTAGCCGTTTCAAAAACATAATATCAAATCTCCATTTTCGTTAGCATCAACCAGGCCTAATAAATATAGCCAATTTAAAGTGTAAATATATTGCGTGAATGAAGAGTTGTTATTTTTAGATTTGAATTCATTATACAAGTCTATAATATCAACATACGAATAAGCATTTGAACTCATGCATTCTAATAACCGAGCCCCCAGGTAATACAAGGTTTGGCTTGGTTTTGTTACATCAGAGATAATCATATTGGTTTTTCCAGAATCTTACACTCTACGAATGCATGATAAACGATAAAAGAAGCATGGCATTCGATTTCTTCGCTTGTGTAATTCATTGCCATAAGAGAATTTAAGCATTTCTTAATGATGTGCTCTATTACACTGTCTATTATCCAATCTGCAAACTCTCTTACCAATTGAATCTTTAAATTATTCCGTTCCTGAGCATCCTTGCAGCTCTTATACGCTTCTCTATGTTTAAGTAATAAATCTCCTTGACAATCAAGATATCGTGAATTGATGCTTTTCAGTGCCGTTTCCTTAGCAGTAGGCATACTTTCATTTAATGTTTCATACGCTTTATCTATCATCGAAGAATATAGATAGAACCCTTCAATACGTTCTCTATGTTTTATAACATCATTGAAGTCTATTTTATTCTCAATATCATATGGCTCGTAGTCATTGTTTGTACGAGGATCAATAACATTCGAATCAACTAAAATACCAACAAGATCCATAAAAATCGATGGAGACTTTATAATATCAACAGAGTTAGAATCGACAACCACCTGCACATTACGTGAGTAATTCCCTGACCTTTGAGTAACACCAACCATGATCAGCCTCGCTTGTTTTCATTATTTCCAAAAACGACCGTCTGATTATTTTTTGAATGGCTACCGCTTTTTTGAATTATTGTATGCCCTGAACTTTTTTTATTAACAATAAATGTACCTAAAAATGTTACAAGAAAGCTACCAGAAGTGAACATCAATGGCACACTATTGAAGTGATATGCAGCAAAGCCAGCGCAAGCAACGAATGTCAAAGAAAATATTCTAATCATAATTCGGATCATAGCCACATCCTGTAAGTACTGTTGTCATCTTTTAGTGATTCTTGAATCCCATACTATACAAAAGCTTATCCATCTTTTGTACAAGCTTCCGCTTTGAAAGTGACATTATAAAGTAACTACAACTTAGAGTGCATCCCCCTAAATATCTCCGATGGTGATAGTTGCTGGCTACAACTTACTTTCATAACCAACTAACTGGCTTGCTCTGCGTTAATTAGTGCATAGGAATGTCAGCATTATCCGCTCTTGGCACAAACCAAACGACCACGCTAGCGCTAATCTTGTGCCACGAAAATGTCAATTCACATCTGAACTAATGCTCTTTAATCTCGTCGCTTCAATAGATATCGAGCATTTCCCTGATAGAATGCGAGTATGCGCTGCATAACTTCAGTCTTCCGGCACTCGCGACAGATTATGTTTAGGCGACTGTCGTAGCGGCGTATTTCTCCGTCAGGTAATGACCAGATAAGGTCCGGATCAACCACAGCAGGTTTCTTCACCTTTGCCCTCGAGAGTTTTTTGCGGGCGTTTTGCCAGTCCTTACGCGCCTGTTCAGACGGGAATAACCCGTAGCCGGAGTTGTATACATCGCCACTGTTCAGTACACCTGAAATCTTTACTGCCATATTCACCCCACAAAAAAGCCCGCCTGAACCGGCGGGCTGTCATAACACTGTGTTACCTGGCTAATCAGAATTTATAACCGACACCCACGATGAAACCGTCAGTGCGCCAGTCGCCACTGCCGGAACCTTCATAAGCGACATCAATGGCCACGGACTCGGTCGGGTTAAACTGCACGCCAGCCCCCCACGCCAGAGACGTGTTGCTGTGGCGACCGTCATCACTTCCGGTCAGCACATCGTGCGTTTTCCCCTTATTGTCAGTTACGCGGATATAATCCCCGGAAAAAGTCGACACACGGCTGTAAGCCACACCCGCCATCGCATACGCGCTGAACCATTCATTCACGCGCACAGACGGCCCCGCCATCACGCTGAACCAGCGGTTACGCACGGAATCTTCATGCCAGCGGGTATCGCTGTAACGGGTCAGCTGGCGATTCTTGTCTCCTGCATAGCTGAATGACGTCACCAGACCCAGTGTGTCCGTAAACTCATAACGGTATTTCACGTTAATCCCGTTCAGATCATCGCTGCCGGGAACGTTCGTCGAGGTATGAAGATAGCCCGCGCTCAGCGTGGACTGATGTTCAGACGCCCATGCAGGCGCACAGGATGCGGCCAGACAAATGGCTGCGGACAAAATGGCGGCATAAAGTTTACGCATAATTACCTCTCGCTTTTCTGCAATAAAAAAGGCACCATTTCTGGTGCCCGTATTGGGGTTATAAATATTTCAACGGATACTGATACCGGAAGCCGCTTTTTTGGTCACTATCACCGTACAGTCTGTGATGTTACCTGCACCCTGATTGCCTTTCTGGAAAATCCTGAACTCCAGGGTGACGTTCCCACCACCACTCGGCATATCAATAACCGCGCTGTAACTCCCGGGAACTGCCCCTCTGGTTTCTCTGGATGCGATTAAGACACCGTTTTTGCGAACTTCAAAACCATAACCCGTGTACCTTGTACCTCCCGGGTTATTACCGCTCCCCGGATTGTCATACGCCACACCGTTAAAAATAATGGGCGGAATAATGATTTGACGGTCAAAGTTATGATCATCGCTGATGGTGACGGTAACCGTCCCGTCGGGTGTTTCCGTGTTCCCCCACGTACCAGCCCTTTTCGGGAATGGTCTGGATACCGCTTTAACGAAGTCACCCCTGACCTGGTTCGCCTCCAGCATGCCCTTAATCGTACAGTTCTCATTTACCGTGACGTTGTTGAGCGTTCCGGCGTTCGCGTTCACGTTACCGCTGATATCCGCATTTCTCGCCGTCAGCCGACCGTCAGGTGTCAGGGAAAATGCCGGTGGATATCCACCGCTGGTAATGGTGGGAGCCGTCAGATATTTCAGGAACACTTCATTCATGAATATCTGATCACCCTGACCAACAAACATCGGCTTTGTGTTGCCATTGGCAGGATTAATCATCGCAATCCTGTCTGCCGCCAGCAGCACCTGACTCTGCATGCCGTCGGGGGTGTTCTCAATACCGGCACCGATACCCGCAATATAAAGGCGTCCGTCCTGCATCTGCTGCAGCTTCACAGCCCACATGCTGTTCAGGTTATTATTTGTATCAACCTGAACCTGCTGTATCTGCTGAATTGCTGCACTCTGGTCTTCCAGTTTCTTATTGACGGTCTGTGTGATTTCATTGCTGACATCCGTAATGGACGTCCTGATTTCAGCCAGGTCAGGCGCAAGCTGACCGTTATCAATCTGCGTCCACAGCTCCTGAGCCAGATGGGCTTTCCCTATCTCGCCTTTGAAAAAATCCAGATAACCGGCTGCATCATCACTCGGCTGACCAACAGCCTCCACGAATGCCGATTTGCCAACGGTATTCACGCTGCGGATATAAAAGTAATAATCATGGCCCGGCCTGATATTGATACTGGCAGCTATCCAGCACAGCGCCGTGCCAAGATAGCGGGCTGTGGTTTCAACCTGCCTGATATCCGCAATCCGCTTTTCCGAGAACCAGAACTCAAACTGCACCGTCGGGTCATATACAGCCAGTTTCGGGACCGCTGTTATCTGAAAATACCCTGGTATCAGTTCAATAGTGACAGGCGCTGCCGGTGCGGCAATCCGGAACGATACCGATGCCGGATAGCCCTGCTGCCCCCACGCATTTACCGCCCGGACTGTCAGCCTGTAGTTCCCCAACGCCAGCTGCGTGAAGCGGTATGTGGTTTCCGTCGTCCTGGCTGTGCTGACCAGCCGCTCACTGCCGTCATCCGCTGTCACGGTCAGACGGAGCAGGAAGCTCACGCCCTTCACCACCTTCGGTGTGTCCCATCGCGCCAGCACCTGATATTCCCCGCTGTCTGCAGTGACTTCTGCGGTCAGGTGCTGCACCGCTGGCGGCGTGACACTATTCACCGTGCCACTCTGTTCGCCGTCAAAGTGCGCCCCGTTATCCACGATGGCCTCTTTTTCCGGCTGCGTCACGGCATAATCCGGTAGCGGCGTAAAAATCGCGGAAGGGATGAAAAAAACAGCGCCTGACGGCGCTGTGTCTGGCATGCCTGCAATCCGGGAAACCGGACCAGGAAAAAACTTGCAGGCCATAACAGTATCTACGGATCGATCACGTCCTGTAGGCCGGATAAGGCGTTTACGCCGCATCCGGCAAGAAAATACATCTCTGTTTTAGTACTTTATAAAAGCCCTCTAATCACCTCAATAATCCCCGTCGTCGACACCGACGGCGTGCGGGGGAAATAGACCACCTCACAAATATACGCAAAGCTGTCAAACTTCCCTGCCCAGTCATCCCCCATCACTAAAATATCCGCACTGTACCCGCGCAAATACTCCGCTTTTTGCTCCAGCGACTCTTCCAGAAATACGCCATCCACGCACGCCAGCCCGGCGATGATCGCCATGCGGTCATCCTGATGGTAAACCGGTGCCCTGCCCTTTTTGGCGATGTTCAGGGCGTCGGACGATACGCCGACCAGCAGCCGCTCGCCCAATGCGCGGGCGCGTTGTAAAAGGCGCAGATGACCGACATGAAACACATCGAAGGTGCCGAAGGTGATGACCGTTTTCATGGCTACTCCACTAATTTGTGCCGCAGCCAGCACTGCACGGCGATGTCGTCCACCGCTTTTTGCGCTTTCGCCGTGGCGCTTTCTTGTTGCTCGCGGCGTTTGTCGTCCAGCGTCAGGGCGACTACTTTCTCTTCGCACGCCGCCGCCGTGAGGTTTTTCTGCATTCGCGTGGCTTTGATATTGGCCAGCGTTTTTTCCTGCTCCTGCCAGGCGATTACCTTGCGCAGGGTGCCTTTGTAGCCGCTGACGTTTTTCAGCGATTCCACCGACACCGCCGCACCCGCAGATGTTTTCTCGACAAGGTAGCCTAACGCCTTGATATTGTTGTCATAACCCGCGCAAATCTGTTTTTGCTTTGCCAGCTCGACGGTTTTGTCTTTGACCGATTTATCCCGCAGGCGCTGCAACTGCGCCAGGGTGTCGATGATTTGTCGCATAGTTACTGTTCTGCCTTTTTGGCACAAGGAAAGAGGATTTGCAGGCGGCTTTGCACCAGTTCGAGGGAGGCGGGTTCGCGCATCTCCTGGCGCAAAAATCGCTCAATGGCCGGAAACATTTTCACCGCTTTGTCGACGCTGGCGTCGGCACCTGCCACATAGCCGCCGAGCGGGATCAGAGGTTTGATCTCCATATAGGCGGCATAGTTTTGCTTTAACGCGCGGGCGGATTGCTGATGTTCCAGGCTGGTGACCTGGTTCATGCAGCGGCTGATCGACTGGCCGATATCAATGGCCGGATAGTGCCCCGCTTCCGCCAGTTTGCGGGTTAATACGATATGCCCGTCCAGCACCGCGCGCGCGCAGTCGACAATCGGATCTTGCTGGTCGTCACCTTCCGCCAGCACGGTGTAGATGGCGGTCATCGATCCCGCGCTTTCGCTGTTGCCTGCGCTTTCGACCAGTTTGGGGATCATGCCGAATGCCGATGGCGGATAACCTTTGGTGGCGGGCGGTTCGCCGAGCGAGAGGGCGATTTCCCGCTGCGCCATCGCGTAGCGGGTCAGGGAATCCACCAGCAGTAAGACGTGATGCCCGCGGTCGCGAAACCAGGCGGCGATGGAGTGGCACAGTTCGGTGGCTTTCAGACGCATCAGCGGCGATTCATCGGCAGGCGCGACGACGACGATAGACTTTGCCAGCCCGTCCGCGCCCAGCGAGTGGTCGATAAACTCTTTCACTTCGCGCCCGCGTTCCCCAATCAGCCCAACCACCACGATATCGGCTTTGGTCTGGCGGGTGATCATCCCCAGCAGCACGCTTTTCCCGACGCCGCTGCCTGCCATTAGTCCGACGCGCTGGCCTTTGCCGATGGTCAGCAGGCCGTTGATCGCTTTCACGCCCACGTCCAGCGGTTCGTCTACCGAACGACGAGTTAAGGGATTAACCGAGGGCGGCAACGGCGGCAGAAGGTCGTTGCCGTTCAGGCGGCCTTTGCCATCCAGCGGTTCGCCGAGGCCATTCACCACGCGGCCTAACCAGCTTTCGCCTATCAGGATGTCGTGGGCTTTTTCTTCCGGGAAGACGCGTGCGCCTGCCATCAGGCCGACCGGCTGTTTAAACGGCATTAAATAGGTGATGTCGCGATTAAAGCCCACGGCCTGCGCGTCGATCAGCGTGTGATTGGCACTTTCGATGCGGCACAGCTGCCCGGTCATTAGCGGGCAGCCGACACTCTCCAGCAGGATGCCGTTAAGGCGCACCAGCCGCCCGGCGACGCGGGCCAGCGGGATCGACTCCAGCGAGCGCAGGGCGTTATCGAACGCAGAAAAATCACTCACCCTGCGACTCCGGCGTGAGTGTTTCTTTCAGCGCGGTCATGCATTGTTCAAGGCGATGCTCGCAGCCGATATCCAGTTCGGATTTGTCGGTGATCACCCGGCATTCGCCCGGTGGCAGATCCGGCGAAGGCGTCAGCCCCCATTCGCTGACCTTTTCCGGCACCGCGTCGCGCAGGCGGTTAAACTCTTCCGTACTCAGCATCACTTGCAGGGTTTCCGGCATCGCCGGGAAGGCCGCCAGCGCCTCTTCCACCAGCGCCAGCAACTGCGTCGGTTGCAGCGCCAGTTCGCAGCGGATCACCTGCCGCGTCACCTTTTCCACCAGTTGCAGCAAATCTTCCCGCTGTTTACGTTCGATATGGGCGAGAAAGTCGTTCACTTTACCGGTGATGGCTTCCAGCGGCTGCGCCGCCTCAACAAACTGTTTGCGCCCTTCCTGCTGCCCGGCGAGACTGCCTTCGGTGTAGCCCTGGCGTCGCCCCTCGGCAAAACCTTGCTGATGACCTTCGCTAAAGCCCTGCTCCTGACCTTCGGTCATTCCCTGAGCAAAACCTTTTTGCAGCCCTTCCTGAAAACCGTCCATCAACTGGCGCTGGTAATCGGCGGCGCTAATGCTGGCGGTGAGCGGTTCTCCGGTCACCGCACGCTGGCGCGGCGGGAAGCGGTGCAGGCGATAGCGCCCGCGCAGTGTTTCAATGGTCATGGGTTACTCCGCCGTCTGTTCCGCAAAGAGCTGTAGCTGAATTTCGCCCGCCTCTTCCAGTTCACGGGCGATGCCCATGATTTCGCGGCGGATCTGTTCGATACGGCTGACCGGCACCGGCCCCAGGCGCGCGGTGATCGCTTCCAGTTGTTGCGCCTGCCGTTTTGGCATTACCGCGTAAATCGAACGGCGCAGCAGGGCTTCGGTGCCTTTCAGCGCCACCGCCCAGTCTTCCATCGGCACTTCGTCAAGCAGACGTCGACGCACCTCTTCGTTCTGGCGGCTGAGGATAAAGAAGTCGTACATCTCATCCTGAAGCTGCTCCAGCACCTCTTCGTCGCGCTCGCGCATCTGGTCGAGGATCACCTGCTGGTTGCCCTGGAAGCGGTTGACGATATCCGCCGCCTGTTTGATGCCTTTCACTTTTGAGCCGTGTTCCGAAAGCACCGACAGGCCGCGTTCGATCAGCCTGTCCAGTTCATCCACCACGTCGCGGTTGACGTCGTTGAGTTTCGCCACCCGGTAGAGAATTTCGTTTTGCACCGATTCGTTGAGATACGAGAGCACCGCTGCCGAGATTTCCGGCGTCAGAAACGCGAGGAACACCGCCTGTAATTGCAGATGTTCTTCGGAGATCAGCATCGCCAGCTGGCGTGGTTCCACCCATTGCAGGCGCGCCATCCGCGAGCGGATCTCATCGCCGTAGATGCCGTTGATCACACTGCTGGCGATCTCGGTGCCGAGGGCTTTGTTGAGAATACCCTGCAACATGGATCGCGATGCGCCGTTGATCCCGCTCTGTTCGCGGAACTCATCAAAGAAGTTATTGATCACTTTGCGCGCCATGCTGGTTTTCACGCCGGAAAGCCGTGCCATGTTTTCGCTCAGGCGCACCACTTCTTCGCGGCTGAGTTTTTGCATCACCGTCGCCGCCGCCTCTTCGCCCAGACACAGCAGCAGGATCGCCGCCTGTTCCAGGTAGCTGTTGCTCTTATTTGTTGTCAATTCGCTCATTGCTGGTGATCCATTGTCTGAGAACTTCGGCTACGCGATCGGTGTCGCTCATGGCCAGTTTTTGCAGGAACTCGAGTTTTACTTCCAGGCCGGAACTCTGAGACGGCAGGCTGTCATCGCCGGGCAGCGACGGCAGATCGACGTTTTTGCGCTCCTCTTCCGGCATGGCAATCCACGGTTCGCTGACGGCTTCCGATTCTGGTGTGATAATCGGTGCACGTACCGCCGTCAGCCGTTTCATTACCGGGCGCACCACGAAGAACAGCAACAACAGCGCCAGCAGGCCGCAGCCAATCAGGCGCACCCAGGCCAGCACGCTGTCATCTTTCCACAGCGGAATAATTGGTTCGACCGGCACCGCCTGCGGCACAAAGTTAAGCAGTGAAAGCGTCAGGTTATCCCCACGTTGCGCGTCAATACCGGCGGCATTGTTCAGCAACGCGGTAAGCTGCGCGGTCTGCTCCGGCTTCCAGTTTTTCAGCGCCGGAGCGTTTTGATTGAGCACCACCGCCACATTGAGGCGTTTCACCGCAAAGCCGGGATGCTGAATATGCTGGACGCTACGGTCGTAAGAGTAATCGCGCTTGCTTTCGCTGTGTTTGGATAACGCTTCCGGCGAGCGATTTTCTTCCGTACCGTTAGTCATTTGATTCGCCGCAACCGGCGGACGGTTGCTGAGAGAGCCGGGCACACCCATCGCCACCTGATTGGTGTCGCTGTCCAGCACGCTCTCTTCGCGGTTTATTTTCGGCGCGTCGCCGTAGTGTTCCTGAGTTTCGTCGATGGTGCTGAGGTCGAGATCCGGCATCACGCTGACACGGTAATTCCCGCTGCCGACCAGCGAATCCAGCACGTTCGCCACGCTGGCGTGGGTTTTGTCCTGAATGTCTTTGAGGATCTGATCGCGTTTACGGGTAGCGGCAGAGACCGCCTCGCCCGCGCCGATGCCGTCGGTCAGCAGATTTCCCGCCTGATCAACCACGCTAACTTTGCTGGCGTGCAGCCCCGGAATGCTGCCGGAAACCAGATGCACAATGGCGTTCACCTGGTCCATATTCAGCTTCGCGCCGTAGTGCAGACGCACCACCACCGAGGCGCTGTTTTGCGGCTCATCGCTGACCACAAACGAGCTTTCTTCGTTGAGCGCCAGATGCACCCGCGCGCTCTCCACCGCGTCCAGCGACATAATGCTCTGCGCCAGCTCCCCTTCGAGGCTGCGTTTATAGCGCACGTTCTGCACGAACTGGCTGCTGCCAAGCACTTCGTCTTTGTCCATCAGCTCGTAGCCGCTGGGCAAAATCGCCTGCACGCCTTTGGCGGCAAGGGTCATGCGCGTTTTCGACAGCGCCTCTTCCGGCACCAGTATCTGCCCGCTTTGCGGGTCAATGCGGTAGGTGAGCTTTTCGCCGTCCAGCACGGTGACAATCTGCGACACGGGCAGATTTTCCTGGCGTCCGTAGAGCGAGACGTAGCCGCGATTGCCGGTCCACAGCACGCTAACGATAATCGCCGTCGCCGCCACGGCAAGCCCCACACCCGCCATCAGCGCCCAGCGTTTGTTATCTGCGAGACGCAGTCGAAACGCCGGAAACGCCTGGGTTAACTTCTTTATTTGTGCATTCATAGGGTTAGATCGACATACTCATCAGATCGTTAAATCCGGTGGCGATTTTGTTGCGCACCTGCACCAGCGCGGAGAAAGAGAGCGACGCCTGCTGGCTGGCGATCATCGCACCTGCCAGATCATCGCTTTTGCCCATGTCGATAGCCGTTTGCTGCTGCTCCGCCACCTGCTGGAACTGGTCAACGTGACCGAGCGCGCCCTGCATAATGCGGTGAAACGAAACGTCCGGGTCGGTGGAACTGAAGGTCATGGCGGGCAGCACCGGCGCCTGGGCGTTGGCCTGCATCCGCTGCACGTCCTGCATGATCTGCGCCTGCATGGTGCTGTTGATTGTGGTAATGCTCATTTTTAACTTCCGGGTCAGGAGAAAACTTCGATACCGTGCTTGCGCATGGAGGCCAGTCGATAGCGCAGTGCGCGCGGGGTAATACCTAACAGGTCGGCGATTTTGCTGCGGTTGCCCTGATATTTACGCATCAGGTCAGCGATATATTGATACTGGGCGCTTCGTCCGTGCTGGCCTAAATCGCTGGTTTCGGCAATGTGTACGGCGGGCTGAGCAGGCCATTGCAGTTCGCTGTGGTCGGCAATGTCATTTTCCGGCAGGCCTAAGGCGTCCGGGTAAATTACACCGTCGCGATTTAAAATCATTCCCCGCTGAATGGCGTTCTCCAGCTGGCGCACATTGCCGGGCCAGCGGTAATTCAGCATCGCACGGCGGGTAGATTCTGAAAGGGTTATATTTTTCACCAGCACCGTGGAGTATTTTTTTATAAATGACTCTGCCAGCGGAATAATATCGTTCAGACGTTCACGCAGCGGCGGCATGGTAATAGGAATAACCGCCAGACGATAATAGAGATCTTCACGAAAACGCCCGGCGGCGACTTCCTGCTCAAGGTTTTTATTGGTGCAGGCAATCAGGCGAAAATTGAGTTTAATTTGTCGGTTGCTGCCTAATCGCTCAACCTGTTGTTCCTGCAATACGCGTAATATTTTGGCCTGTAACGCCAGCGGCATATCGCCAATTTCATCGAGTAATAAGGTGCCGTTATTCGCCAGTTCCATTTTTCCTGGCACACTGGCAATTGCGCCGGTAAATGCGCCTTTGTCGTAGCCAAATAAGGTTGCTTCCAGCATGTTTTCCGGGATCGCAGCGCAGTTCACGCCGATATAGGGCGCGTTTTCATTTTCACCAAAGGCGACTGTGTGAATATATTTCGCCACGCACTCTTTGCCCGCGCCGGTTTCGCCCTGAATGAGCACCGGCACGTTAAATGCGGCGACACGCTTTGCCAGATTAAAAGCGTTAATGCTGGAAGCGGCAGTTGCAATAAGTTCAGACATAGGGTGAACGATATAAGTAGCGACAATAATCAGGATGTTCTGAAGCGTATCACCGGCGGGATTAACAAGTTCGAATTAAACGATAATAAAAATATTATTTGTTTATAAACAATGATTTATCCATGTAGGCCGGATAAGGCGTTTACGCCGCATCCGGCAATTGTGCACCGGTGCCTGATGCGATGCGGCGCGTCTTATCAGGCCTACAGTTCGTGCAATGTTTTATGACGATGCCCGACATCTCACCCTTTAATAATTTAATTATTTTTTCATCCTATTAATAATTTGCCCCTTTCACTCCCCCTCTATTTAATACCTCACCTTGTGTCACTGCCGGATTTGCGTGCACAAAATCGCCCATACCATTACAGCAGAGAAAGTAAGCCATGCTGAAGTACAGTAAAACGCCAGGCATCTTTAAATTAGAAGGTAATCGGCTCGGACGCCCCTACCATCGCCTGCCGACCCTGTTTACGGGGAATTTTGACGTGATTGATTCGCATCTGGGCAGCTACTTTCTCAAAAAGCATCGCAGCAATATCACCCTAAAAAAGATTGGCTGCGAAATGGATATTATTAATAAAAACGCTGAACTGATGGTTTCCCAGGTCGGGCATCTGGCGTTTGATATTGATCGCTCTTTGCTGTTAATGCTGCTGGGCAATTTTTATGGTCTGGAGTCCTCTCTTGAAGAGGCGAAAGCGCATAACGGGCTGCCGACCAAAACCGAAACGCGGTTAAAAAACCGTCTGGCGCTGGATATCTGCACGCTGATTTTTAATCTGCAAACCTCCGGTATTGCGCTGAAATTAAAGCTGGACAGCAGCACGGTAATTACCCACTGGGCGTATCAATTAACCTTTACCCTTGCGGGCGATGAAGAGAGCCGTTTTCGTATTTTGCTCGACGACGCCCACACCGATTTTATTTTGAATCTGATCCGCCACAGCGAGCACAGTAAACCGCAGCAGGTGGCGAAATCCGTTAATAAACCGGCCCTGATTAAAGAAATCATCCGCTCCCTGCCGCTGACCCTGAACGTCAAAATCGCCGAGCTATCGATGAATGTCGCGGATCTCACGCAGATAAAAGCCGGGGATATTTTACCCATCTCGCTGGGAGAAACGTTCCCGGTGGCGATTGGGCAATCTGAATTATTTAGCGCCCTGATTGTGGAAGACAAAGACAAACTGTTTTTGTCGGAGCTGGCGGGCAAAAATGAGAATAGCCATGAGTAAGCAAGAAGATATTTTAGCCGGGGATTTTGGCCTCACCGATGAAGTTGCGCCTGTCGCAAAATCCGCCGACGCTGAAACGCTGGTCACCCGCCTGGAAGACCGTTTTTCCGACTCGATGACGCTGCTAAAACGCATTCCGGTGACCTTAACGCTGGAAGTGTCATCAGTAGAAATAATGTTAGCCGACCTCCTTAACATCGACGACGACACGGTGATTGAGCTGGATAAACTCGCCGGGGAGCCGCTGGATATCAAAGTGAACAATATCCTGCTGGGCAAAGCGGAAGTGGTGGTGGTCAACGAGAAGTACGGCCTGCGCGTGCTGGAATTTAACACCCGCGATATCAACGACCTGGCACCATGAAACGCCGCACTCAACTGACGCTGGGCCTTGGGCTGCTGGCGCTTGCGCCGCTGGCGTTGGCCCAGGGCGGCGATATTGCGCTGCTTAACGTGGTCACCCACGGCAACACTCAGGAGTACAGCGTCAAAATCCAGGTGCTGATTCTGATGACCCTCGTCGGTTTGCTGCCTACGATGGTGCTGATGATGACCTGCTTTACGCGCTTTATTATCGTGCTGTCGCTGCTGCGCCAGGCGCTAGGGCTACAACAAACGCCGCCAAACCGCATTCTGATTGGCATTGCGCTCTCCCTCACCATGCTGGTGATGCGCCCCATCTGGCTCAATATTTACGACCACGCAGTAGTGCCGTTTGAAAATGATCAGATTACCCTGACCGATGCGTTAAGCACCGCCGCGACGCCACTCAAACGCTTTATGCTGGCGCAGACTGACAAAAAAGCGATGGCGCAAATCATGACTATCGGCGGCGCGAAGGGCCATGCCGCCGACCAGGATCTCTCGATTGTGGTGCCCGCCTATGTGTTGAGCGAGCTGAAAACCGCCTTCCAGATTGGCTTTATGATTTACATCCCGTTTCTGGTTATCGACCTGATTGTCGCCAGCGTACTGATGGCGATGGGGATGATGATGCTGTCGCCGCTGATCGTTTCGCTACCCTTTAAGCTGATGCTGTTTGTGCTGATCGACGGCTGGTCGCTGACCATCGGTACACTCACCACCAGCATTCGCGGGCTGGGGCTGGGCTGATGATGCTGACCATAGACGTAGCCGCCGACATTGTCGCCAGCGGCATAAAAGTGGTGATTTTGCTGGTTTCGGTGCTGGTAGTGCCGAGCCTGCTGGTCGGCCTGCTGGTGAGCGTGTTCCAGGCGGTAACGCAGATTAACGAACAGACCCTAAGCTTTTTGCCGAGGCTGATTGTCACGCTGGTGGTGCTGGGCGTGTGCGGTAAATGGATGATTATCCAGTTGCATGATCTCTGCATTCACCTGTTTACCCAGGCCGCGTTGCTGGTTCATTGAGATGCGCACAAGCGACGTTACGCAACTGATGGAGCTGGCGCTGGGGCTGTGGTTTCCCTTTGTGCGCATTATGGCGTTTCTGCGCTATGTGCCTGTGCTGGATAACAGCGCCCTGACCGTGCGCGTGCGGATTATTTTGTCGCTGGCGCTGGCAATCATCATCACGCCGTTGATCCCCCATCCTGTTCCCCACGACCTGATATCGCTCAACAGCCTGATCCTGACGGTGGAGCAAATTTTATGGGGCATGTTATTCGGGCTGATGTTTCAGTTTTTGTTTCTGGCGCTACAGCTGGCCGGGCAAATTCTCTCGTTCAATATGGGGATGAGCATGGCGGTGATGAACGACCCGAGCAGTGGCGCATCGACCACCGTGCTGGCGGAGCTCATCAACGTCTACGCGATCCTGCTGTTTTTTGCCATGGACGGGCATCTGCTGCTGGTGAGTGTGCTGTATAAGGGCTTTACCTACTGGCCGATTGGCAACGCGCTGCATCCGCAAACCCTGCGCACCATCGCGCTGGCCTTTAGCTGGGTGCTGGCGTCCGCATCGCTGCTGGCGCTGCCAACCACTTTTATCATGCTGATTGTGCAGGGCTGCTTTGGCCTGCTCAACCGCATTGCGCCGCCGCTGAACCTTTTTTCACTCGGTTTTCCCATCAACATGCTGGCGGGGCTGGTCTGCTTTGCCACCCTGCTCTACAACCTGCCGGATCACTATCTGCATCTGGCGAATTTTGTGTTGCAGCAACTCGACGCGCTGAAAGGTCACTATGGCGGATAGCAGCAGCGAAGAAAAAACAGAGAAACCCTCGGCGCAAAAGCTGCGTAAAGCGCGCGAAGAGGGGCAACTGCCGCGCTCGAAGGATATGGGGCTGGCGGCGAGCCTGTTTGCGGCATTTGTGGTGATCTCCAGC
The DNA here is from genome assembly GCF_029916965.1 of Lysinibacillus sp. 1 U-2021. Classification (NCBI taxonomy): domain Bacteria; kingdom Bacillati; phylum Bacillota; class Bacilli; order Caryophanales; family Bacillaceae; genus Lysinibacillus; species Lysinibacillus sp. 1 U-2021. Next base: position 487,165 of record NZ_CP123966.1, on the reverse strand, counting down.
AGCTTCCCGTGGTATGCCGATTTTGTGCGCGAGAGTTTTATCAGCGTGCACCAGTATGCACAGGAGATTAATAACCCAGAGGTGATCGGCCAGTTTCTGCGCCATCACCTGTTAATTCTCGGCAAGTTTATTCTCACCTTGCTGCCGATGCCCGCCGCCGCGCTACTCTCCTCACTAGTGCCCGGCGGCTGGCTGTTTCTGCCTAAAAAAATCCTCCCGGATTTCAGCAAAATCAGCCCGTTAAAAGGCATTGGGCGGCTGTTTTCCAGTGAACATCTGGCGGAAACGGGAAAGATGACGGTGAAGTCGGTGGTGGTGCTGGTGATGCTGTGGGTAAGCCTGCGCAATAACTTTGCCTCCTTTCTCGGCCTGCAGGCGCTACCGTTCAAACTGGCGATGAATGAGGGTTTATCGCTCTACGCCTGCGTGATGCGCAACTTTGTCATCCTGTTTATCTTCTTTGCGTTAATCGACGTGCCGCTGGCGAAAGCCCTGTTTACCAAAGGGCTGAAGATGACCAAACAGGAGCTGAAAGAAGAGTATAAAAACCAGGAAGGCAAGCCGGAAGTGAAGGCGCGCGTGCGGCGTCTGCAACGGCAGTTGGCGATGGGGCAAATTCGCAAAGTGGTGCCGAAAGCCAACGTGGTGATCACCAACCCGACCCACTACGCCGTGGCGTTGCAGTATGACTCGTCGCGCGCCGCCGCGCCGTTTGTGGTGGCAAAAGGCACCGATGAAATCGCCCTCTATATTCGCCAGGTCGCCGCTGAGAATCAGGTGGAAGTGGTCGAGTTCCCGCGACTGGCGCGCTCGGTTTACTACACCACCCAGGTGAACCAGCAAATTCCGTTTCAGCTTTACCGGGCCATCGCCCACGTTCTGACCTACGTCCTGCAAATGAAACACTGGCGCGAGGGTGCACAGCCGCGCCCGGCCCTGAACAGACATATTTCCATTCCCAAAGAGGTGCTTAAACTGGATGGCGAAAACAACTAAATCGTTCCTCGCGCTGCTGCGCGGCGGCAATCTTGGCGTGCCGCTGGTGATCCTGTGTATTCTGGCGATGGTTATTTTGCCGCTGCCGCCTGCGCTGCTGGATATTCTGTTCACCTTCAACATTGTGCTGGCGGTGATGGTGCTGCTGGTGGCGGTGTCGGCGAAACGACCGCTGGAATTCAGCCTGTTCCCGACCATTTTGCTGATCACCACCTTAATGCGCCTGACGCTCAACGTCGCCTCTACGCGCGTGGTGCTGCTGCACGGGCATCTCGGCGCGGACGCGGCGGGTAAGGTGATTGAGTCGTTTGGTCAGGTGGTGATCGGCGGCAACTTTGTTGTCGGCTTTGTGGTGTTTATCATCCTGATGATCATCAACTTTATTGTCGTCACCAAAGGGGCCGAGCGTATTTCCGAGGTTTCAGCCCGCTTTACCCTGGATGCGATGCCCGGTAAGCAGATGGCGATTGACGCCGATCTTAATGCCGGGTTGATCAATCAGGCGCAGGCACAAACCCGACGTAAAGATGTTGCCAGCGAGGCCGATTTCTACGGCGCGATGGACGGGGCATCGAAATTTGTGCGCGGGGATGCTATCGCCGGGATGATGATTCTGGCGATCAACCTGATCGGCGGCGTCTGTATCGGGATCTTCAAATACAACCTGAGCGCCGACGCCGCCTTCCAGCAGTATGTGCTGATGACCATCGGCGACGGGCTGGTGGCGCAAATCCCTTCCCTGCTACTCTCCACCGCGGCGGCGATTATCGTCACCCGCGTCAGCGACAACGGCGATATCGCCCATGACGTGCGTAACCAGTTGCTGGCAAGCCCGTCGGTGCTCTACACCGCTACCGGAATTATGTTCGTACTGGCGGTAGTGCCGGGAATGCCACATCTGCCGTTTTTGCTGTTCAGCGCCCTGCTTGGCTTTACCGGCTGGCGGATGAGCAAACGCCCGCAGGCGGCGGAAGCGGAAGAGAAAAGTCTCGAAACGCTGACCCGCACCATCACCGAAACCAGCGAGCAACAGGTCAGTTGGGAAACCATTCCGCTGATCGAGCCCATCAGCTTAAGCCTCGGCTACAAGCTGGTGGCGCTGGTGGAGTACAAACAAATATCGGGATGAATCGTGTTGCTGCTTATACAGACGATTTACAGGAAAAGGCTGTCCTAACCGTTTTTGATGCATTCGAGGCGATACATGCCAAGTCCTATTCTTATATTTTCACAACGCTTTGTACAAACAAAGAAATAGATGAAATCTTTGAATGGATCAAAAAGAATGAATTTCTACAATATAAGGCGAATAAAATTGCAAACATATATACATCTATTAAGGAAAATGATGATGAATCATTATGGAAGGCTATGTTTGCTTCGGTAATGTTGGAGAGCTTCTTATTTTATTCAGGATTCTTCTATCCATTATATTTAGGTGGACAAGGAGTATTGCGTAATAGTGCAGAGGTAATTTCGCTTATATTAAGAGATGAGTCTATACACGGTGTAGCTGTTGGGTTTTTTGCACAAGGTATTTTCAGCAAGTTTGACGCTGAAAAGCAAAACGAATTAAAAGTATGGGGGTATGAATTACTACTAGACTTATATCAAAACGAAATGAAATACACTGATGATATTTATGCTGAAACAGGATTAAGTCCAGATGTAAAAGCCTATGTAAGATACAATGCTAACAAAGCCTTAATGAATCTTGGATTAGATACTATGTTCCCAGAAGAGGAAGTCAATCCAATTGTGATGAATGGTATTCGTAATGAAGGAAGTACTTATGACTTCTTTTCACAAAAGGGAGCTACATATGCTAAAGCTAAAGTAGTACCAATTAATGACGACACATTTGACTTTTCAAACTTATAGTAAAAGGGGATTTTATATTTCATGACACAATTCACTAACAAGCTACAAAAACAAGTAAAAGATTTCCATTTAGCATTTAATCATCCAATTGCAGAAACCCCGAATCCAATGGATTTAGAACGAGCGATTAACCGTTCAGTTTGGACAGGTGAAGAAATTGTTGAATTCCTACATGCTTCTTCGAAAGATGAAAATGAATTTGATTTAGCTTTTAGCCTATTTATTCAAGGGTTAGAGAAAGCATACAAGAAATCTTCAAAAGTAGAATTTATTCAAGATGATGTTGAACGAGTAGTTGCACAAGCAGATGCTTTAACTGATACAGATTATTTTGTAAAAGGATCATTTGTTGAAATTGGAGTAGATGAAGAACCTGTATTTAATATTGTACAAGCAGCTAATATGAGTAAATTATTTACAGCAGAAGATGGTACTAAATTTGCTAAATATCGTGAAGATGGAAAAATTCTTAAATCACCTGATTTCTGGACTCCAGAAGATAAAATCAAAGAAGAAATTCAACGTCAAATTAACAATAGTTTAACTAAGTAAAATCTGTATTGCTTATATGATAATTTGAATTATTTAGTGATATGAATGTCAAATTTGTATCACTAAATTTCAATAAAACATGGATATTATTTAATCTTTAAAAAGTTTTTAACTTAAAAAAATAAATACATAAAATCGCTTGATATTAAAGATACATGTGTTATTATTAAATTAATAAATACATAAATTTTCGGTAAGGGATTAATGTAAAACACTTCCTTACCGAAAATACCTAACTAACGTCAATAGAAATTAATACTTACTCTATTGATAACGTAGACTTCCCTACGTAATACCAATCCATTAAGCGAATAATGGTGAGAAGTGAATCGGATACATATTAAATTAGAAAATACATATAAGCGTTCGAAAATAACGATTATACACTCGGTAATCTCATACGAAAAATTCGCAGTTACAATCTACATAGTACGTGTGAGAAGGAAGAAAAAGTAAAAAAGAAGAATCCTAATCAATATGGCGGTAACAACCTACATAGTACGAACAACAAAATAACTTGAAAGGTGTGATGCTTAAAGGATCAATTAATAAGCAAGAGTTATAATCAAAAAATACCTCTGGCGACTCTCCGTCAGTATGCCGTTTACATATTTAATGTAATGTAGAAGTGCTAGATAAAATTTTAAATACATAATATATCGAATTGATAACATATAAATCTAGTAACACTCGGTAAATATAAAATACTCACAAGTGAATAAATTTCGCTGTCACAACTTACATGTGTACGTGAGTAGAGAGTCATCTTGAATCGCATGTTTATACATTTCGCTAAAGTCACAACTTACATGTGTACGTGAGTAGAGAGTAATCGTCTTGTTTTGTAGAAAGTTTTCACTTTTCGTCACAATCTACATTATACGTGTGAGAAGGAATAGTCACAACTTACACACATATTCAAGAAAGTATAAATAAAACTACCTGTGCAGACTCTCCTGCACTATATCGAGAAGTCTTGGTCAACAAATACATAGAAAACTAATTTTAAATATACCTTTGACACTCGATAAATTTACATATACATAAAAAATGATTAGATATACATAATTTTCGCAGTAACAATTCATATGAGTATGTAAATAGAGAGTGTATGTCCAACTATCCTCTAATTTATCAATACGTGTAACAATTCATATGAGTATGTAAATAGAGAGACATGATAAAAAGGCTCGGATTAAGAAAAACCTGTAACAATTCATATGAGTATGTAAGAGGTTGAATAATTATAAAATTTAGAAGTGCGAATCATAAGCTAACATGAAATTTCTATGTTACTCGCACCAAATAAAAACTAAAAGGTAGGTAATTAAAATGACTAAAAAAGCAACTAAACAAAAAACGATGACTAAAACAATGAGATGCGAAATTAAGTATGATAAAGAATTATATAAGCTATTAAGTGATATCCAATATGAAGTATATCGACTTAAAAACAAAGCAACAACATTAGCATATGACTGGCAAAACTTTTCTTATTCATATAATGAAAGATTTGGAACATACCCGAATTCAAAAGAATTAACAGGTCAAGTATGGATTTCAGGTGACATTAATGCAATATTGAAAGAAGATTATGCCAAAAACGTATATTCTATGACTAGAGAATCAGCAGTAAAAGAAGCGTGCGATAAGTTTAAAAATGACATGCCTCAAATCATGAAAGGTGAAATTTCAATCGCTAGGTATAAACGTGATGGTAGTTTTCCAATTAGAGCAAAACAAATTACATATCTAACTAGAATAAATAGCAAAAAGTATACATGTAAACTAGCACTATTATCACGAGAAGGTGCGAAAGAAAGAGAATTAAAGAATGGTCAGATTGATGTTGAGTTACGTACAGGTAATGGTTCAAATATAATTTTAGATAGATTAATTAGTGGTGAATACAAGTTGTCAGATAGTAAAATTGGAAAAACTAAAAATAAGTTTTATTTACTTGTAGCTTATACTTTTACACCAGATAAAGAAATATTAGATGAAAACAAAATTATGGGAATAGATGTAGGTATAAATGTTCCTGCAACATTGGCAGTGTCTCACGATAATTACTATCGTCAATTTGTAGGAGATGGTAAAGAAATTAGAGACTTTGAGAATCAAGTATTTGCTCGTAAGAGACGTATTCAACAATCACGGAAATGGGCAGGAGATGGAAGCGTAGGTCATGGTATTAAAACTCGTACTAAAGCTTTAGATAAAATTAGTGGTAAAATTGCAAATTTCAAACAAACTAAGAATCATAATTGGTCAAAATTTATTATCGATGAAGCTGTAAAAATGGGTTGTGGAACTATTCAATTAGAAGATTTATCTGGTATTTCAGAAGAAAATACGTTTTTAAAAACTTGGACATTCTATCAATTCAAGCAATACATAACATATAAAGCTGAACAAGTTGGGATTAAGGTTGTAGAAATCGATCCATCACATACATCTGCACGTTGTAATAAATGCGGTCACATACATATGAAGCACAATAAGGATAAATGGAGACCTAATCAAGAAACATTTCATTGTCAAAACTGCAATCATAAAGCTAACTCAGATGTAAATGCAGCTAGAAATATTGCAATGAAGGATATAGAGCAAATTATCAAGGATCAATTGGAAGTACAAAAGAAAGCTAATCAACATGCTTTGAAATACATAGCAGAATAAAATACACGTAGAAATACGTTTAATATATAAAATACATAAGGTTAATAAATAATAAAAGGAGAATTTTGCGTATGAGAAATGTTAAAAATAAAGAATCGCAGATGCATAAAGAGCTGTTTTTAGAGCGTTTAGGATTTAGTAGAGATTCAGAATTACGATATGTGAAGATTTCTGAAGATGGTAAATGGGTAAAAGTTGGAGTTAATGTTGTTCAGGAACATAACGATATTTAATATAATAATTACATAAAATTAAAATATTATAAATAGGAGTGATATTTTGTTGAAATTACAAGACATCGAGGTAGGGAATTCTATTAAAGTAAAGAATTTTAAGGCGTTGGGAACAAAATCTTTATTATTTCTTAATTCACCACTAAAAGAGAAGTATGAGGTATATAGTGTAAATGCAGGTTCAATAAGTGTAATTTTAGAAACTAGGAAAGATGGAAGTCATTCGGGTGGAATTATTTTTGAACAAGATTTACATGCAATTGAATTAGTAAATTAATAAATACATATAAAGGAGAATGATGTTATGGAATCACGAAAACAACGTAAATTAGAAGCTAAACAAAATGGTACTCCGTTCGTACCACAATATAATGGTAATGGTGTACTTTCATATGAAGAATATTATAGTGTAGGAAATGAACGATTCAACAATAAGTTTGTACAGTTTCTAAAGCCTTTAGAAGCACCTCATGAATTATCAGATGGTGTTTTAATCAGCAAAGAAGAAGTTAAGTCAGAAACAGAAAGTATCACAAAAGTTGAAATTATAGATACTCAGGACATTGAAGTTGTTGAAACTGAATTAGTAAAAGACGTATCTAATAGTTTAAAGGATAAGGTTAAGAAAAAGTTCAAGAAATTATTTAATAAATAGTTATGGAGGTAAATATGCAAGTTCAATCATATAGAAATAAGAAAGTAGACCCATCTATCTATATCGTAGACAAATATAAACGAGTTTTAGAGGAATTGAATTTTAGGATAGAAAAGAAGAATAATGAAAGAGCATCTGAAGCAACTAAATCTAAAAAGCTAACGGTAACAAAGTTAGAATCGCAAGCAATAGAAGCTGCGAGTAAACTGTTTGGTAAGGAATTACTTTTACTTGAACATATTCAAAATCAATTAAATAGAAATGATTGTTGGTTAGACGATTTGTCACCATTGAATAACATTTCAATTGAACAACTTGCTATTGCACTATATGTTGGTTATGAAGTTGAATTAACAAGTGAAGAGGTATTGTTTGAAGCTTACAAGGAAAATCTAAAATTACATACTCCAGAAAGTGACGGTGTTTTGGCTGGTATGCTATTCACACTTCAAGAGTTAGGAATTGAAATTGAAGGGATTAATAAATAAAAATACATAATTTAATAAAGAGAGTTGATTTGCGTCTACTCTCATTACTTTACATAAAGGAGAATGTCATTGGGTAAACATGTTGATTTAGTATATAAGGATTTAGTATTTAAAGTGTTAGAAGAGGGTGTAATAAAAGGAGATAGAACTGGTACAGGTACAATTAGTTTATTTGGTAATCAAATTGAAATTGATTTACAGGACGGATTTCCACTACTAACAACTAAACAAGTATATTGGAAAGGTGTAGTAGCTGAGACAATTATGTTCTTAAAAGGAATTACAAATTTGAAATTTTTACTTGATCAGAATGTAGATATTTGGACTCGTGATGCGTATAAGAAATATTTAAAAGAAATGAATGAGCATTCTCACACTCCTACCTTTACATTAGATGAATTTCGTGAAGATGCAAAAGTAAACGGTTATGATTTAGGGAAAATTTACGGTAGTATTTGGCGTGATTTTAATAATGATGGAACTGATCAATTAATGAATGTGATTAACGAAATTAAAGTTAATCCAGATAGTCGTAGATTAAAGGTGTATTCAGCTAATCCCTCTGTTGCTCATACTCAAACATTACCACCATGTCATGATGCATTCCAATTCTATGTAAGAGATGGACATCTTGATTGTTTATTCCAAATGAGAAGTTCAGATGTTTTTCATGGTTGGAGCTTTAATGTTTCTAGTTACTCATTAATTACTCATATTATCGCTGAAATGACAAGTTTAAAAGTTGGAAAATTAATTGGTCAATTGGGCGATACTCATATTTACTCTACTCATTTAGATGCATTGAAAGAACAATGTGGGCGTGATCCTAAAGAATTACCTACATTAAAATTGAGTGAACGTGTTAAACAATTTAGAGATATTGGAGAGATTGATTTTGATGATATCGAATTGTTAAATTACAATCCACATCCAACTATTAAAGCACCACAGGCTTTTTAAATAAAAAAGAGTGAATACAAATTAAGCACTCACTTTAAAAGAACTATGGAAGTGGCACTATCAATCTTAAGGAAGATGCGGTTTAGCCACAATTATATTTTACAATTCACTTACATATATAGTCAATCTTAATTAGGGGGATTCAATGAGTATCAATATCGTTGTAGCAATAAATAAAACGCACTCTATAGGAGTGAAAGGTAAATTACAGTACAGAATTAAGAAAGATTTAGAACGTTTTAAACAATTGACACAGAGTAATGATGGTCATCCAAATATTTGTCTAATGGGTAAGAACACATTTTTAGAATTAAACAAACCATTGTCTAAGCGAGTCAATGTAGTCTTAACTTCAGACAAGAAGATAGCAGTACCGAAAGGTGTAATTGTAGAATCCTCATTTAATAAAGTAATAAATCATTATTTACATAGTGGAAGTCAAGACAAAGATTTATGGATTTGCGGTGGTGAGGGGTTGTTTAAACAAGCGTTACCATATACAGATAAAGTTTATATTACATACATTCATGATGACAAAGTTGGAGATCGGCATTTTCCATATGAGCAAGTAAAACAACAATTTAAGGAAGTACATAGGGAAGAACATGAAGAGAATGGATTTAGGTTTGAGTTTATTAATTATGAGAGAAAGGATGAAGTAAATGACTAATTATAAAGAACAATCGCAATCGAGTTTTATTATTAAAAACGAGGAAGTGACAGAAACTTTACGCAATGCACTATATGATTACTTTACATCTTTATCAGAAGAAAGATTGTTGGAAATAGAAAGCTATATGTCTTGCGATTAATTATTGTAATTAACACTGATGTTGTATTGCGTCAGTGTTTTTTGCTATTATATCTTTATATGTTATTGATATTTAGGAGTGATGAGTTTGAATCGTATCAGATGGTCTCAAGAAGAAAGTGATCTGTTGAAAAAAGTTTACAAGTATAAGACGGCAAATCAATTAGCTGAAATATTTCCCCATTATACAAATACTCAAATATTAAGAAGAGCTAAACGACTAGGATTAAAGAAAGACCCTTTAGTGGCAAAAGAATCTCGTGAACAAAATAAGATAATACAACGACAAGACTTATGGTCAGATGAAGAACTGAAGATATTATCAGAAGTGTATCCGCATGAAGGGGCAATAGGAGTGCAAAAGAAATTAGAAAAAGAAAGAAGTATACAATCTATAATTTCACAAGCCAATAAATATAAAATTTGTAGAACACAAAAAGATTTATTTTGGAATCAACAAGCCGTAGAAATTAATAACGATAGCGTTTTTTCGGTAAAAATTATTTATAAGGGACAGTAGGTGTATGAAGATTGAAAGAATTAAAAGATATAAAAAATGTAGCAATTTATCTTAGACGTTCTAGAGGTGAAGAATCAGAAGATTTAATAAAACATGAACGTAGTTCTATTCAAGTGTGTGAAAAATATGGTTGGAGCTATACCATCTACAAAGAAATAGGTTCTGGTGACTCTATTGAGGCAAGACCGATAATGTGCGAGCTATTAGACGATGTTGGTATAGGATTATATGATGCTGTAGTTGTAACCTATTATGATAGACTTGGTAGGGGGAGTGGAACAGATCAAGATATAATTACAAATGTATTTTTGAATAGTAACACATTGATTATAGAGACTACTCCATTTACTGTTTATAATATGGAAGATGAAGCTTCCGAAGAGATGTTAGCTTTTAAACAATTCATGGCAAGACGAGATTATAAGAACATCAATAAAAAGCTAACTCATGGTAGAAAAATGGCGGTAGAAATGGGGAGATGGGTATTTTCATCGCCTCCTTACGGCTATGATTACGATAGAAAGACTAAGAAGTTAGAAATAAATGATGAACAAGCTAAGGTTTTAAGAATGATTTACGATATGTATTTAAACGAAAATATGTCTAGTAATGATATTGCATGGTCATTAAACAAACAACAAATACCTTCACCTAAAAATACATTGTGGACTGGAGCGACAATATTACAACAATTAAAAGCAGAAGTAACCCTTGGTCACATCGTTTACAACAAAACTAAAGGTAATAGGAAATCAAATTCTACTATAAAAAAGAAATTTGAATATGTGCCTAAAAACGAATGGAAAACTGTATATAATGCCCATCAAGCAATAAAAACTCAGGAAGAACATGAAAGAATTTTAAAGACAATAAAAGAAAATAATACTCATACAAGAAAGAATAATATTAATGTATTATCAGGCGTGGTAAAATGTTACAATTGTAATTCAACTCTACCAATAAGAAAATCAAGTTATGATGGGAGAGACGAAATATCGAATTGTTCTAAATGTAAACAATGCAAAGGTGGTAGAGCTGAATTAGTAATGGACGCTATATATGAATCTGCCGATACTATAAAAATGGCATTAGAGAACATTAAAAATGACCAATTAAAAAATAGAGAGAAAGCAGCATTACTTAAAGAGATAGAAAAGTTAGATGCTAAATTAGATACTCAATATAAAGCGATTGAGAATATTGAGTTATGGTTTGAAGAAGGTAGATATTCTTCGGATAAAGCTAAATCAAAAATCAAAGAAAGAGAAGAGAAAATATATGAGTTAGAAAATATTGTTAGGAAGAAAAGGGAAAAATTTGAGTCATTTTCTAACATGACTAACACTGACAGAATTAAAAGATTAGATGAATTTATTGGGCGCATGAAAAAAAGTAGTGACGAAAACGATAAAGCTAAGCAGAATTCTTACATTAAAAATATTATATCAGAAATAATATGGAAGCGAACCGAATGGGATGAAATAGAGGTAATGGTAAATTTTCTTTAAGGGGATAGACTGTAAAATAGATACTGTATGTTGGAATAAAATACATATGAAAATAAAGGACATATTGTGTAATTAAGAACAATACAATAAAACATTCAATGTGCTTGTTTTTGTTGTATTTACAGCAAGATGAACCTCATCATTCATCACAACAAGCACACCTTTATCACGTGCTTCTTCATCAACAGCAACTCGGACTGCCTCTACTAAATTATAAATCCCATCTGCTCCAAGTTCGTTAGATGAACGCATTGCTCCTGTTAGCACAATCGGAATGGCTAAGTTCGTAGTTAGCTCTAAGAAATAGGCGGTTTCTTCCAATGTATCCGTACCGTGTGTGATGACCACACCGTCAATTGGCTGTGCGTCAATTTGTTCCAAAATCAAGTTACGCAATAAAAGCATCTCTTTCGGTGTAATATGTGGAGAAGGAAGGTTAAAAGCTTCTATTTCGATAATGCTTGCTAATGAAGCCAGTTTATTACTTTCCTTCATTAGAGGATTTTCCTTATTAGGCATGACCGCTCCTTCAGCACTCATCGCCATGGAGATTGTGCCGCCAGTATGAATTAATAAAATTGTTTTTTTCATAAAAAATAAATCTCCTTTTAAAAAGTTTTTTTGTCATTACATGGTATAATAATAGCAGTCTATTGTTGAAAGGAGCCGGCATCATGATCATTTTATTATCTGCTGCCATTGCTCCCGGTCTAGCGCTTTTTAGTTATTTCTATTTGCGCAATCAGATGGCTACGGAGCCAAGAAGAACTTTACTACAAACGTTTTTATACGGCGCATTTTTAACGTTCCCAATCATGTTTTTACAGTATGTATTAACAGAAGAAGGGGTTTTTCGATATCTTTATCTTCAAGACGTACTATTTTCAAGTGTCATTGAAGAATTTTTTAAATGGTTTGTACTATTAATTGCCATCTATAATCATATAGAATTTGATGACCCTTACGATGGTATATTGTATGGGGCAAGCATTTCACTTGGCTTTGCTACGATTGAAAATGTTCTTTATTTACTTTCATTTGGCTTAGACACGGCATTTATGCGAGCCTTATTACCAGTATCGAGTCATGCTTTGTTCGGTGTCGTAATGGGCTATTATTATGGACGGGCTAAGTTTTCGAAACTTGTTAAGACAAAAGAGATGATTGCTATGGCACTTTGTGCACCAGTCGTACTTCACATTCTATACAATACAATATTATCATTCAAAGGTCACTGGGTTTATTTAATGATTCCTTTTATGTTGTTTTTATGGTGGTTTGGCTTGCGCAAAGTGAAGCTTGCACATTATCATCTGGTGCAGCATCTTCACATGCAAAAGAAAATATAAAGCGTAGAAATCGTCAAAGATTTCTACGCTTTATTTCATTTTTATCATGTATAAATTACTCCTTTTGTTTCAAGCTATAAAAAAAAGGAGTGATAAAAGTGCGTTTAGTAAGCATACTTTTTGCTTTGATATTAGGAATTAGTATAATTGCGATTCCTCAAAATGATGCGAATGCATTTAGCGATCAGCAAATTACTCGGGGTGCCTATGGAGATGATGTCGTTGAATTGCAAGCGAGGCTACAATACTTAGGTTTTTATAAGAGTAAAATTGATGGTAAATTTGGCTATAACACATACTGGGCTTTACGTAATTTCCAAGAAAATTATGGGTTACCAGTAGACGGGATTGCAGGCGCTAAGACAAAGAAAGCGTTAACGGGCAATTCAGATTATGATGAAAAATGGGTGAAAGCTCAATTAAATGCAGGAAATCAATTTACTTATTATGGTGGCAAGCCACTTGATCAGCAAGTGAAAAAGAATACTAGTGGTGGCAGTAGCAATAGTAGTGGAAGTAGTAATAATAATGGAACACAGACACAAGTTCCTCCCAAATATACAGAGCGTGATTTGCAGCTAATGGCGAATGCGGTATATGGAGAGGCAAGAGGAGAACCATATGAAGGACAAGTAGCAGTTGCTGCAGTTATTTTAAATCGTTTGGAAAGCCCAGATTTCCCGAATACTATTTCAGGTATCATTTTCCAACCGTTAGCATTTACAGCTGTTGCAGATGGGCAAATTTGGCTTGAGCCAAATGAGCGAGCGAAAGAAGCGGTTATTGATGCCATGAACGGCTGGGACCCTTCTGAAAATGCATTGTATTATTTCAATCCAAAAACTGCAACGAGCAAATGGATTTGGTCACGTCCACAAATTAAACAAATTGGAGAGCATATTTTCTGTTCATAGAAAGGAGGAACCTAGATGAAAACTTGGCTCGTGGTCTTAACGATTGCCGTTATTGGGTTAGGGGCATACAGCATTGATTTACATGGAGATAAAGAAGATTTACAACGTACCGTGCTAGCACAATATACAGATAAGTTAACGGATGCATCTGAAAAACTTTCCCATCTTCAACGCTCAGTATCACAATCCCTGTTGTTTCAAGATGAGCAGGCGATTCACAATGAACTAGATTCGGTTTGGCGTTTAAGCTCAGAAGTTCGTTCTTCAATTGCGAATATTCCAATAGGACAAGAACTATCAAGTGAATGGATGAACTATCTAGGGCGACTTGGCGATGAAGCAAAAAGGACAGCGAAAACAGGGGATTATGAAGCTTGGCGTGAAAAAATGCCCCAGGTTTCAACGAATTTACAATCTCTTTCCGATGAATGGACAGCAGCAACCGTCGATTTCTATAAGCATGATGGGAAAATGGATGTTTGGCTACAGCAAGTAGATAATAAAAATCCAAATAGCCAATTTGATACTGTAAAAGATACATTAAAGGGCTACGGCGAAAAGGATTTCCCGTTAACTTTATCTGAATCTGATTGGCAGAAAAAAATTGAGTTAAAGGCATTACAGGATGCCGTTATTACCGAAAAAGAAGCACTAGAAAAAGTGAAATACTTATTCCCTGTCATTAAAGATGCCACATTTACAGTTACAAAAAGTAGTGATACAGCACCATATCCTTTTTATCATATCCAATTCCACCAAGGGATTCGATTAGGCTATGTTGATTTAACAGAAAAGGGTGGACATTTATTATCCTATTTAGTAGAACGTCCTGTGGATGAAGCCAAGTTATCACAAGAGGAAATCATGAAAAAAGCGCAGGAATATGTGAAGAAATTAGGCATGAAAGATGTAGCCTATGTGGAATCACGCGAAAATCATCAAGCTTGGCATGTGACATTTGCTCGTGTCCATCCTGGAGATAATGCGTTAATCTACGCTGATGGTGTTCAATTGAAAGTGGCGAAAGATACAGGTGAGCTGTTAGGTGCAAATGCAATGGAATATATTCAAGAAGAAAATATTAAAAAGCAAACAGCTAAGCCGATTGATTGGAAAACGTTCTTCCAAGACGATATTCAAGTCCAAGAGGTAAAAAATATCTACACAGATAATGGACAATTTGAGCAACGTCTTTGCTATGAGGTCATTGCATTGCGTGATAGTAATACGCAGGAAACATTTAGAATTGTTATTGATGCGGAAAACCATAATGTATTAAAAGTGGAATATCTAACTTAATCAATGATGCTTCCGCTCTGTATCAACTTGACATGAAAATACTACCAATTTTTATAGCCAAAATAAGCTTCTCATGAGATAATTAAACTATATTTTTCGCACGGGGAGATGCTCATGGAAATAAAAATTGGTACACAATTACAACTTGAACCAACTTATACAGAGCGTTTGGAGAAATTCCGCTGTAAAGTTGTAGAGCAAAAAGATAATATTCTATATATTGATTATCCGGTTAATATGGCAACAAAGAAAACGGCATTTTTAATAGATGGCTCAGAATTTAGAGCAACTTTTCGTACTGAGGATAAGCAATCCTTTGCCTTTAATACAGAGGTAGTTGGCCGTAAAGCAGGTAATATACCAATGATTATGTTGCATTGTCCAACACCAGAGGAGTTTATAAAAATTCAGCGACGAGAATACGTTCGTGTGGAGACACAAGTAGACGTTGCTATTCAGTTGAAGGATTATAAATATCAGCTTGTGACTGTGGATATTAGTGCAGGAGGCCTAGCAGTCATGTTGAAAGGTCAAGTAGCTTTCACTGAGGGTGATGAAGTAAAACTAACCATTGTATTGCCATTTGCCAATGGAGATGTCAAGTATGTCGTTACAGAAGCGCTGATCGTACGTATTTTCGAAAAAGAGGATAAACGCATTGCAACAATCCAACTAACAGATACAGATGATGTCGATCAACAGCATATTGTCCGTTTTTGCTTTGAACGTCAATTAGTCAATCGTCGTAAAGAAATGAACCCTTTTCATGTTTAATTTCTTAATGAATATTTTAATGAAGCCCTCTCCTAGGAGAGGGCTTTTTTGAGGTTATATGATACAATAAGAGGTGCAGAAAGTAGGGAAGAATATGAAGAAAAACATTCAAATTGCGATAGACGGGCCTGCTGGTGCTGGCAAAAGCACAATCGCGAAAATTGTTGCTGAGGCACTTGGCTTTACTTACATTGACACAGGCGCAATGTATCGAGCAGTTACGTATAAAGCGTTGCAACAAAACATACATTTAGATGATGAAGCAAAATTAGCAGAGATGCTTGACGTAAGCACAATTGAATTAAAACCATCACCTCAGGGACAGCTTGTTTTTTTAGATGGTCACAATGTGTCTGCGGAAATACGCTCTAATGAGGTCACTTCATCAGTCTCACAAGTAGCTGCCCATGCGAAGGTTCGTGAGCTATTAGTTGCCCAACAGCAAAAACTTGCAGCTAATGGCGGTGTTGTCATGGATGGCCGCGATATTGCTACACATGTCTTAAAGGATGCAGAACTAAAGATTTTCATGTCTGCAACAGTAGAGGAGCGTGCTAGACGACGCTTGATTGATAATCAAAAAAGAGGCATTGACTCATCTCTTGAAAAACTTCAGGAAGAAATTGCACTACGTGATAAAAAGGATAGTGAGCGTGAAGCATCGCCACTGATTCAAGCTGAAGATGCGATCTTTTTAGATACAACAGCATTGTCTATTGATGATGCAGCACAAGCTATTTTAAAATTAGCAGAAGAAAAAATGCTATAAATCCTAAAATTTCAGACATTTTTTGAATTTAAAGGATTTATTTTTGTCTTTGTCTTCAATATCGAATAAAATAGTAAGGGAAGATGCGAAGGAGGGTTACATATGTCTGAAGAAATGAACTATGCAGAACAAACGTTTAACGAGGGTGATATCGTCAAAGGCATTGCCGCGCAAGTTGATGAAAAGGCAGTATCTGTATCAATTCCAGGTGCACCGTTTGATGGTATTGTACCGATTAGTGAATTATCAAGCTTACACATTGAGAAAGCGTCTGATGTCATCTCAGTTGGAGATGAATTAGAATTGATGATTACAAAGGTTGAAGAAGAAAACTTTGTCCTATCAAAACGTAAAGTGGATGCTCTAAAAGCATGGGATACACTAGAGCAACAATTTGCCGCTGAGGAAATTTTTGAAGCGGAAGTAAAGGATATTGTTAAAGGTGGTCTTGTCGTAGATTTAGGTGTACGTGGCTTTGTACCAGCATCGCTTGTAGAGGACTATTTTGTTGATGATTTTGAAGGCTATAAAGGGCAAACATTAAGCTTTAAAATTGTTGAGCTTGATAAGGATAAGAATCGCCTTATTTTATCTCACCGAGCAGTGGTTGAAGCAGAGAAAGCTTCGCAAAAGAAAAATGTGATTAATCAAATAAAAGCTGGCGATGTATTGGATGGTAAAGTACAGCGTCTCGCGGCATTTGGTGCATTTATCGACCTAGGTGGTATTGATGGTCTTGTACACATCTCGCAAGTATCACATGAGCATGTGAGTGATGTGAGTGAGGTTTTAGCTGAAGGACAAGATGTAAAAGTAAAAGTTCTATCAGTGGACCCAGAAAATGAACGTATTTCTTTATCTATTAAGGAAACTATTCCTGGACCATGGTCTAATATTGAAGAACGTGCCGCGAAAGGCACTATTTTAGACGGTAGAGTGAAGCGACTTACTTCATTCGGTGCATTTGTGGAAGTATTCCCAGGCGTTGAAGGTTTAGTGCATATATCGCAAATTGCGCATAAGCACATTAACACGCCTCATGAAGCATTAAAAGAGGGACAAGAAGTACAGGTGAAGGTCCTTGATGTCAATGCTGACGAAGGTCGTCTAGCCCTTAGTATTAAAGAATTACTAGAAAATCCTGAAGCAGAAGAAGTAATCGACTATGAATTACCTGAAGAGAATACAGGCTTCTCATTTGGTGATGTGATTGGCGATAAACTAAAAAACTTTAAATAATGTATAAAGCGAGGATGCATAATTGTATCCTCGCTATTTTTATGGTTGAAATGGTGGATAGAAGGTTTGAAGGGGAGAGAACTTCAAAAGTGAGGGTGTAGTAATTAAGAAGTGGATAGAAATTTTGAATTGGAGGATACAACTCTAAAAGTAGGGGATAGGATTCTAAAAGTGAAGGATAACAATAAAGAAGCGGATAAAAACTTAGAATTGAAGGATACAACTCTAAAAGTAGGGGATAGAACCTTTAAAGTGTTGGATAGGATTCTAAAAGTGAAGGATAGCAATGAAGAAGCGGATAAAAACTTAGAATCGAAGGATACAACTCTAAAAGTAGCGGATAAAACCTTTAAAGTGGCGGATAGGATTCTAAAAGTGAAGGATAGCAATAAAGAAGTGGATAAAAGCTTTGAATTGAAGGATACAACTCTAAAAGTAGGGGGTAGAACCTTTAAAGTAGCGGATAGAACCTTTAAAGTGTTGGATAGGATTCTAAAAGTGAAGGATAGCAGATAAGAAGCGGATAAAAACTTAGAATCGAAGGATACAACTCTAAAAGTAGGGGGTAGAACCTTTAAAGTAGCGGATAGAATTCTAAAAGTGAAGGATACAAATTAAAGTAAAAGATAGAACACTTAAATTGAAGGATAGTACCTCTAAAAGTAGCGGATAAAACCTTCAAAACACCTAATAGAACTCTCAAAAAAAGGGGTAACACCTTTAATAGCCATACATAGCGTTCTACATTATGGATATGATATGATATAATGGCATTTTTCGTGTATAATAGCGAAAGACAAGAAGTTGGAAGGATGAAGTACAGATGACGAAACCAGTAGTAGCCATCGTAGGTCGTCCGAACGTAGGTAAGTCGACGATTTTTAATCGTATCGTTGGAGAACGCGTTTCGATTGTGGAGGATATCCCAGGCGTAACACGTGACCGTATTTATAGTTCGGCAGAGTGGTTAACACACGATTTTAATATTATTGATACAGGTGGCATTGAAATTGGAGACGAGCCGTTTTTAGAACAAATTCGTCAACAAGCTGAAATTGCCATTGATGAAGCGGACGTAATTATTTTCATGACAAATGGTCGTGAAGGAGTAACGGCAGCAGATGAGCAAGTTGCTAAAATTCTATACAAAACAAAAAAACCAGTTGTATTAGCGGTCAATAAAATTGATAATCCTGATATGCGTGAAATGATTTATGATTTTTATGCACTTGGCTTCGGTGAACCTTGGCCTATTTCAGGTTCCCACGGTTTAGGTTTAGGGGATTTATTGGACGAATGTGCGAAACATTTCCCGAAAGAAGATGAAGAACAATACGGTGATGATGTCATTAAATTCTCTTTAATTGGTCGACCGAATGTTGGAAAATCCTCTTTAGTGAATGCTTTCCTAGGGCAGGAACGTGTTATTGTTAGTAATATTGCAGGGACAACACGTGATGCGATTGATACGCCTTATGCATATGATGGACAGGAATATGTCATTATTGATACGGCGGGTATGCGTAAAAAAGGAAAGATCTATGAAACAACCGAGAAATATTCTGTGCTACGTGCGCTACGTGCTATTGAACGCTCAGACGTTGTTTTAGTAGTGCTGAATGCAGAAGAGGGTATTCAGGAGCAAGATAAAAAAATCGCTGGCTATGCACATGAGGCTGGAAAAGCTGTGATCATTGTTGTGAATAAATGGGATGCCATTGAAAAAGATGAAAAAACAATGAATGTCTTTACACAGCAAATTCGAGAGCATTTCCTATTTTTGGATTATGCCCCAATTATTTTTGTGTCAGCGAATACAAAACAGCGTGTGCATCAAATTTTACCGATTATCCAACGTGTCAGCGAGAATCATGCGATGCGTATTCAGTCCTCTATTTTAAATGAAGTGATTGAGGACTCAGTGGCTCGTAATCCTGCACCGACAGATAAAGGTCGTCGTTTACGTATTTACTATGCTACTCAGGTAGCAATTAAGCCACCAACATTCGTTATTTTTGTGAATGAACCTGAGCTTATGCATTTCTCATACGAACGCTTCTTAGAAAATCGCATTCGCGAAACATTTGACTTTGAAGGGACGCCAATTCGTTTAATTACACGTGCGCGTGCTTAAGGCAATAGCTATAGACATACAATACGCCAACCCGACATTATTGTAGGGTGGCGTCTTTTTACAAGAAAGAACTTATTTATAGACAACCCAACAAAGGGAGGATTTTGTTATGGAAAAAGTTTGTGTGTTAGGGGCAGGCTCATGGGGTACTGCACTGGCAATGGTACTAGCGGAAAATGGACATGATACGCTTGTATGGACACATAGAGCTGAGCAGGCAGAAGAAATCAATCAACTGCATACGAATAAAAAATATTTACCAGAAACCATTCTACCTGTAAATTTACATGCGACGAGTGATATGGCGAAGGTAGCTACTCATGCAGAAACCATTGTTGTGGCTGTTCCAACAAAAGCGATTCGTGAAGTATGCGAGAAACTAACGGCTGAATTAACCAAAAAAGTGTTGTTTGTCCATGTTTCAAAAGGAATTGAGCCTGACTCATTAAAACGAATATCTGAAATTTTAGCAGAGAGCTTACCAGCTATGTATGTGGAAGAAATTGTTGTTCTTTCTGGGCCAAGTCATGCAGAAGAAGTGGTGCTGCATCATCCTACAACGGTTACTGCAGCTTGTGCCAACATTGATGCTGCTGAAAAGGTACAGGATTTATTTATGAATCAGTTCTTCCGCGTCTATACAAATGAGGATATCATTGGTGTGGAAATAGGAGGAGCGTTGAAAAACGTTATCGCTTTAGCGGCAGGTATTACTGATGGCTTAAATTATGGAGACAATGCGAAAGCGGCACTTATTACGCGAGGTCTTGCAGAAATTTCACGGTTAGGTGTAAAAATGGGTGGTAATCCATTTACATTCTCAGGGCTTACAGGTATGGGGGATTTAATTGTAACCTGTACAAGTGTCCACTCGCGAAACTGGCGGGCAGGTAATATGTTAGGGCAAGGTATGAAGCTACAAGAAGTGCTGGATCAAATGGGCATGGTCGTAGAAGGTGTCCGTACCACGAAGGCAGCCTATCAATTAGCAGAGAAATATGATGTCGCCATGCCGATTTCCACAGAGCTCTATAGTGTGCTATTTAATGATGTTGAACCGAAAGTGGCAGTAGATGCCTTAATGATGCGTATGAAAAAACGAGAAATAGACGATATGAAGCATTAATATTAATTTTTTGATTAGACTTGTCATTAAATGGACATAAATAAGGTGTCTCAACCAATCTGTTGAGACGCCTTATTGTGTGCCACTAGTTGAATAGAAATACAAGCTTAAAGAGTTGTCCATTTCTTGATAGTTATGGGACAACTATTTCTTTTTAGCAAAAGCACATAGTATAATATACTTTGATTGTGTCTTGACATTCAAAGAAAGGTGGTTTTTTGAAATGGGCCCGTTAGCTCATATGCCTGCGCTTGATGTAATGTGGGTGTCGTTTTATTGCATCGCATTTATGATTATATCAGTCGGCTTAATTTATTTAGCGCGAAATAAGATTTCAAATGTATTTTTACGAACAGTCGTAAATTTATGTGCATACATACTGTTTGGACTTGGCACATTTTTAATGGTACTTGTAGTTGCCACTTGGCCAGCATAAATAATAATGAGGTGTCAGTAACATGAAAAAACTAAGTGCTTTGCTGTTGGTATTTGCAACCGCCATACTGTTAGTAGGATGTGCGTACCCAGAAGAAGAAAAAAGGGCTAAGGTCACGCCTGATGTCGATCAACTAGCGGCAGTTCAACGTGCTGTGGATGAATACCGTGAAGCAACAGGTGGACTAGTACCAATTAAAAATAGCGAGCTAGATACGGATATCTATATCAAATATTTAATCGATTTTGAAAAACTTATGCCGAAGTATTTGACGACAATTCCTGGAAATGCCTATGAAAAAGGTGGTATATATCAATATATCATTTGGGACCCTGAAAATGAGGCATCGGTCAAATTAGTAGATTTAAACGCGGCAGAGCGTATACGTGAAATAGGTATTCGTAAACTATCTACACAGTATTTACCAATAAAAGGGTCAATTTCAGATAATGTTTATCAGATCAACTATAAAGATTTGGGGTATAAAACAGAGGTAACTGTAAAAAGTCCCTATTCTGGCGTCGAGTTACCGCTTTTCATGACTGGTGATGGTGAATTACATGTAGACTATGCTGTGGATTTAGGCCAGCTTTTAAAAGAGGATAAGCCGAATGTAAAGCCAGGTGATGATATTCGCCAACTGCTTGTCGACAAATTTCCAGTTGTGCCTGCCTATTCTATTCCCTATACAGTGGACGAGAATGGAGAGCCTATCTATGATATGAAAACGTATAATGCGGATGTCAAAAAAGCGAAAGAATTACAAAAACAAGAGGCAGAAGCCGCCGAGAAAAAAGAGAAATAGCAAACAAGCTCCTTACATTTGTGAGGGGCTTTTTCATATTTGTCTACAGGCTCGCATATAGTGAAAAAGCGTAGATAAAGGAGGCAGAAACCTTGAGTGAAGCAGTATTTAGAGAAATTGCAGAGCGCACAAATGGCGATGTTTATATTGGTGTTGTCGGTCCAGTACGTGTAGGTAAATCAACATTTGTAAAAAAGGTAATGGAATCAGTCGTGTTACCAAACATTGTGGATGAAACGGAAAGAATGCGAGCACAAGATGAGTTGCCACAAAGTTCTCCGGGGCCAGTCATTATGACTGCTGAGCCGAAGTTTGTGCCTGCCCAAGCAACCCGTATTGTGGTCGGTGAAGATGAAATGCCATTCCAAATTCGATTAGCAGATTGTGTTGGTTATATTATCGATGGGACAAAAGGCTATGAGGATGAAAATGGACCAAAATTTGTTCATACGCCTTGGCATACGGAGCCAATTCCATTTCAGGAAGCCGCTAAAATTGGCACAGATAAGGTGATTCGCGATCATGCGAATATTGGTATTGTCGTAACGACTGATGGTACAGTGAACGGAATCAGTCGACGAGCAGCAGAGAAGGCAGAAGAGGAAATTGTAGAGCAATTAAAAGACATCGGCAAACCATTTGTCATCTTACTCAATTGCCAAATGCCTGCGAGAGAAGAAACGGTTCAGCTTCGCAATGAATTGTTTGAACGTTACAATGTCCCTGTTATTGCGATGTCCATTGATCAAATGAGAGAAACGGATATTCAATATATTTTACAAGAGGCGTTATTTGAATTCCCAATTCGTACCATTGAGGTGGAAAAACCAGACTGGCTGGATGTATTAGATGCTACACATCCATTAAATGTTGCATTGATTGATTCGATGGAGGAAGTCCTTTCTTCTGTGATGAAAATTCGAGATGTGCAACAGGCGTCAGATGCCTTTAAAGCCATTGACTTTATTGACCAAAGTGAAGTTGTTCATGTAGATGCAGGTGTAGGAACAGCTGTAATTCGGGTATCCCTACAGGGTGAATTGTATAAATCAGTTTGTAATGAATGGCTAGAAGAACCAATTGAAACGAAAAAAGATTGGTTACTCTTTATCAAAGAGGCGGCAGAGGCAAAAGAGGCCCAAAAGCGATTTAAAAGTGCTATTCACGATGCTGATACGACAGGCTATGGCGTGACATTGCCAATGATGCAGGAATTTGAGCCAACAGCCCCAGAGCTCATTAAACAGAATAATTTCTTCGGCGTACGAATGAAGGCAAAAGCGCCATCCTATCATATTATCAGAGTGGATATGGAGTCAGAATTTGCACCGTTAATTGGCTCAGAGTTCCATAGTCAGCAACTTCTAAAAGATTTAAATCATGCTTATTTACATGATCGTGATGCCTTATGGAATACACAATTATTTGGTACACCATTGCATGAAGTATTAAAAGAGGGTATTCGCTATAAAATGGATGCAGTTCCACCTACTGCCAAAAAACGTATGCGTCAGACGATTGAACGTATGGTTAACGAAGGAGATCGTGGTTTAGTAACATTTATTTTATAGTGATAAAATTCAGAAAAAATGCAAAAAATATACGCAGGGCTTTTCGTTTTTATGCGAAAAGTCCTTTTATTTTTGTTTTTTGGGTGAAAAACTGATTTTTTGGTTATAATCATGTATGAATACAGTTGCGTAGCGGTTTTCTATGTGTTACTCTTTTTACAGAATTGGTTCATGACCCTTTGAGAGGAGGTGAATGGTGTGAATAAAACAGAATTAGTAAACTCTGTTGCTGAAGCTGCAGGTCTTTCTAAAAAAGACGCTTCTAAAGCAGTTGAAGCTGTATTTGATACAATTCAAGATGCTCTTGCAAAGGGTGACAAAGTACAATTAATTGGTTTTGGTAACTTTGAAGTACGTGAACGTGCGGCTCGTAAAGGTCGTAACCCACAAACTGGTAAAGAAATCGAAATCGCTGCTAGCAAGGTGCCTGCTTTCAAACCAGGTAAAGCGCTTAAAGACGCGGTAAAATAATACACGTCTAGTAGTTACATAGAGCAGTCTTCATGTTAACGAACATGAAGGCTGCTCTTTTTAACTTCAAATTTGAATTTTACATAATAATATACAGTGATTTGCTTATCTAGAAGCGAATTTCTGATGAATCAGGTAAGTCATTTTGCGCTTACCTTTTGGATGTGCTACGATGCATAGGGAAATGTGTAATGTTTTGATATGCAGGAGGGTTTTTTGATGTCGAATATTGATTTATTAAAAATAGAAGAAGCGGTAAAAATGATTTTAGAAGCAGTAGGTGAAGATGTAAATCGTGAAGGTTTATTGGATACGCCGAAGCGTGTAGCAAAAATGTATGCCGAAATGTTCAGCGGCTTGCATGAGGATGCTAAAGATTATTTTAAAACGGTATTTCATGAGGATCATGAGGAACTAGTGCTTGTCAAAGATATACCTTTTTATTCGATGTGTGAGCATCATCTAGTACCTTTCTATGGCAAAGCACATGTTGCATACATACCAAATGACGGCGTTGTTGCTGGACTGAGTAAGTTAGGCCGTGCAGTGGAGACGATTGCCCGCAGACCACAACTACAAGAGCGTATTACCTCTTCAGTAGCAGACACAATTATGGAGATGCTTTCGCCAAAAGGTGTCTATGTTGTGATCGAGGCTGAGCATATGTGTATGACAATGCGTGGATTAAAAAAACCTGGTTCTAAAACGGTGACATCTGTTGCACGCGGTATTTATGAGGAAGATGAAGTGAAACGTAGAGAAGTACTATCATTTATTCAAATGTCTTAAATTGCGTGTCTAATTATGTTATGATGAACTAAGAATTTGTCGGATTTAAGGAGTGTACAAAGATGTCACAAGATTATATTGTTATTCAAGCAGAAGAAGATGGTGTACATGTCATTGGATTAACACGTGGAACTGATACGAAATTCCATCATTCAGAGAAATTAGATGCCGGCGAAGTAATGATTGCTCAATTTACAGAACACACATCTGCCATGAAAATACGCGGTAAAGCGCAAATTCATACAGCACATGGCGTGATCAATAGCGAAGCGAAAAAATAAGAAATTTTGTTTCTAGGTTTTAATGCTGTTTAGCGTTCAACAGCACATATAAAAACACTAGATGTGAAAAACTTAGTATAAGGTCTATGGGCAGTTAGCATTCCAACATTCAATTATGGGAGAGCTTTACTGCCTGTGCTATGAAGAAAGCAAATTTTTTTTATTCCGCATCGTTGCGTATGCTATAATGACTCAGTAAGCAAGCGTTTGGCCTTGTACAGGCTGACGTATCTGAAAGTGAAATGGAGTAAGGTCTATGAATGCAACATACATTCAAAATTCAATTGCACAGTTAAAAACAGAGATTTTCATGGATGTTCGTCATAGAACTTTGCAAAAATACACAGGTGTACCTGTGCTAGATGAAAATCAACTGTTTTATTTGTTAATCCCGTTTTTGAATGGTGAAGAATGGCAACAAGAGCAACAAGAGGCTGCAATTACTGTTGGCATAGTATACGCAGCATTAGCGGCTCACGATCATATAAAAGAATTAGACGCAACATCAAAAGAACAGCAGCTTACCGTTTTAGCTGGGGATTTTTATAGTGGTCGTTATTATGAAATATTAGCAATGTCAGGAAATGTTGCATTGATTCGAAATTTGTCACAAGGTATTGTGGCACGATGTGAAAACCAAATTAAGGTTTATGAAAAGAAACAACGAACAATGGAACAGTGGTATACGTCCATGAGTACGATAGAATCCGGGTTAATTGCTCAATTTTTTGATCTTTATTCTTTCGGTGAATATATACCACTTATAGAAAAAAGCTTATTAATCTTACGTTTAGAAAAAGAATGGACAGCTTATCAACGTGGGCAAATGTCTTTAATGGGTAAGGCACTAGAAGAAAGTGTCAGACGTAATGGCGCAACCTTTAATAGCGTCATCCAAGGGAAAATTGTGCATTTAAAAACAGAGCTATCACAGCTCATTAATCAGGCATCCTTTTTACAAAGTGATATCAAACAAGCTTTACATGCACATGTAGAGGCATCCATTGCTTCTACTAACGGATAAGAGAGGTTTTTCAAAATGGCTAAAACGAAAGAAGAGCACGTTCACGAAGTATTTGAAAGTATTTCGGAAAACTACGATAAAATGAATGGTGTAATTAGTTTCCAGATGCATGTTGGCTGGCGTAACGATACGATGAAGCACATGGCTGTAAAACCTGGATCAAAAGCACTTGATGTATGCTGCGGCACTGCAGACTGGACAATTGCATTGGCAGAGGCTGTTGGTGAAAGTGGAGAAGTAAAAGGGCTAGACTTTAGTCAAAACATGCTGAAAGTTGGCGAAAAAAAGGTAGAGCCATACCCACAAATTGAACTAGTTCATGGAAATGCGATGGAGTTGCCTTTTCCAGATGATACGTTTGATTATGTGACAATCGGCTTTGGTCTTCGCAATGTACCTGATTATTTACAAGTTTTGAAGGAAATGCATCGTGTTGTTAAACCAGGTGGAATGGTGGTTTGTTTAGAAACATCTCAATCTGAAATTCCTGGTTATCGTCAGCTGTTCCGTTTTTATTTTAAATATATAATGCCGATATTTGGTAAAATATTTGCGAAAAGCTATAAGGAGTATTCTTGGCTTCAGGAATCTGCGAATGATTTCCCAGGTATGAAAAGGTTAGCGGCATTGTTTGAGCAGGCAGGATTAGAAAAAGTAACGTACAAAGCATACAGTGGCGGGGCTGCGGCAATGCATATGGGCTTTAAAAAGATACGTTAATGGGGGAAGGTTTTCACACGTGGAAAAGATGAAGTTAAAACTACTCTATTCCGATTTGAAATCAGATATCGAAATCATTGAACAAGAGTTAGAAAAAGCGGTGGACTCGTCTTCATATTTGATCAACGATGCTTCTCTCCATTTATTACAAGCTGGTGGCAAACGGATAAGACCAATTTTTGTGTTACTAGGCGCAAAATTTGGTGATTATGACATTGAGAAGATGAAGGATGTAGCAGTACCTTTAGAACTCATTCATATGGCATCGCTTGTACATGATGATGTCATTGACGACTCCAATATGCGAAGAGGGCGCCCGACTGTCAAATCACAGTGGAATAACAGGGTAGCAATGTACACAGGCGATTTTATTTTCGCACGTGCGCTGGAATATATAACAAAGTTAGAAGACCCACTTGTTCATCAAATTTTAGCCCGTACGATGGTGGAGATTTGTAACGGTGAAGTCATTCAAATTGAAGATAAATTTAGATTAGATCAAGGTTTAAAAGATTATTTTAGAAGAATCAAACGCAAAACAGCATTACTTATTTCCTCAAGCTGTGAGCTAGGAGCTGTGGCAGCGGGGGTTGATGCTAAAACAGTTCGGCATTTAAAGCGCTTCGGCTACTTTGTAGGCATGAGCTTCCAAATTATTGATGATGTTTTAGATATTATGGCAACCGATAAAGAACTAGGGAAGCCAGCAGGTAGTGACTTACTACAGGGCAATATTACTTTACCGATTTTATTATTGAAAGATGACCCGGAGATGCAACCATACTTAGTTAAAGTGTTTGCAGGCACATTAACAGAATCGGAACGTCAAAATATGTTGCAATATGTGCGTAAATCTCATGCAATTGAGCAAGCTAATCGTATGAGTGATAAATATTTGAAAAAAGCCTTACAGGAAATTGATGCTTTACCAAAACATCCCGTTAAGAAAAAATTACGTGATGTAGCATTGTTCATGGGTAAGCGCAAATTCTAGCTTTTTGTTGTACAAAAGCTCATTTTTTGTTAATATTTATCGGTAGGTGTAAAACCTGTTAGACGAATTTAAGGAGTGTTTTAAACATGGCAATTGAACAAACTTTTTTAATGGTTAAGCCTGACGGCGTTGAACGTCAAGTAATTGGAGATATCGTTGATCGTTTCGAACGTCGCGGTTTTGTAATGAAAGGTGCTAAATTAATGGTAATTCCTAAAGAATTAGCAGAAAAGCACTATGCTGAGCATGCTGAGCGTCCATTCTTTGGTGAATTAGTTGATTTCATCACTTCTGGTCCTGTATTCGCTATGGTATGGGAAGGCGAGAACGTAATCAAGCTTGCACGTACAATGATGGGTGCAACGAAACCTGAAGAATCTAACCCAGGTACAATCCGTGGTGACTACGCTACAACAGTATCTCACAACATCATCCACGGTTCTGACTCTCTTGCTTCTGCAGAGCGCGAAATCGGCTTATTCTTCGGTGAAGAGTTAGTTTAATTTCGAATAGATCAAGCAATCTCAATTTTTTGAGATTGCTTTTTTATTGCGCAAAAAAAGGGGAGGGATCATTCCGACGAATAATCTCTTACTAGAAACATATAGAATTGTTAAAAACTTCTTAGTCATGTACAATAAATAATGTAATATTCTGATAATTAAGTGAGGAATAGTTGAGTAGACTCGTCAATAAACTAAGAGGATGACGAGGAAAAGGGGTTATGGACATGAGAGAAGTGGTGATTGTAGCAGCTGTGAGAACTGCTATAGGAAGAAGTAAGGGCGCATTAAGTCAAGTTCGAGCAGATGAGTTAGCAGCTGATATATTACAGGAGGTTGTAAAGCGTGCAGGCATTGGTAAGGAACAAGTAGACGATGTCATTTTGGGGTGTGTGACGCAAACAGCTGAACAAGGGGCAAATATTGCGAGGACCTCTTTATTAATGGCTGGTTTCCCAGAGAGTGTGCCAGGAGTAACCATTGATCGTCAGTGTGGTTCAAGCCAACAAGCCGTGCACTTCGCAGCACAGGCAATTTTAGCGGGGGATATGGACATTGTCATTGCTGGTGGGGTAGAAAGTATGTCAAGAGTACCAATGGGCTCAAACATGCAACATGCCCATGCTAGTAACCGCTTACAAGAAAGATATGATATTATCCATCAAGGATTATCAGCAGAGAAAATCGCTTCCCAATGGTCTTTATCGAAAGAACAGCTAAATAGCTATGCTTATCAAAGCCATCAACGGGCGATTTCCGCCATTAGAGCGGGTCATTTCCAAGCTGAAATACTACCCATTCAAGTTCCACAAGAGGATGGCTCAGTGACAACATTTGCGGTAGATGAGGGTCCTCGTGCAGAAACTACCGTTGACATTTTAAATGGATTAAAAACCGTTTTTCAGGAGAATGGTGTGATTACTGCGGGCAATGCGAGCCAAATGAGTGATGGGGCCTCAGCTATAGTCGTAATGGCATTGGATAAAGCGAGAGAACTAGGCATTCAACCACTCGCTAAAATTGTGACAAGAGTGGTCGTGGGCTCTGATCCGACATTAATGCTAACAGGGCCAATCGAGGCTACTAGAAAAGCATTAGAACGGTCAGGGCTCAACATTGAGGATATCGACACCTATGAGGTAAATGAAGCCTTTGCACCTGTGCCGCTCGTATGGCTGCATGAAATAGGAGGAGACCCACAGAAGCTCAATCCTGATGGTGGAGCCATTGCACTGGGACATCCATTAGGGGCAACAGGTACGAAATTGTTAACGACCATGCTCTATCGAATGGAGCGAGAGAATTATCGTTACGGCTTGTTGGCGATTTGTGAGGGAATGGGAATGGCCAATGCCACGATCATTGAAAAAATGTAAAAGGGGATATGTCTGATGAAGGAACATGAAGTGGTGGCAGTCGTAACAGGGGGTGCCTCTGGTTTAGGAGAGGCAACCGTTCGGAAATTAATAGGACAGGGTGGCAAAGCGATTATTTTTGATCTGAATGATGAGCGTGGACAAGCTCTAGTGGAGGAATTAGGTCAAAATGTCCTTTATGCACGAGTGGATGTCACAAAGGAAGAGGACGTGGCGGCAGGCCTAGAGCAGGCTGTTGCAGCTTTTGGTAAGGTCAATGTTGCAGTGAACTGTGCTGGCATAGCAGATGCGAGTAAAGTTATTTCAAAGCGCGGTATACATGCCCTTGCTCTATTTGAAAAGGTGATTACGGTTAATTTAGTTGGTACATTTAATGTCATTCGTCTAGTTGCGGATAAAATGCAGCATAATGAGCCAAATGAGGATGGACAGCGTGGCGTCATTATTAATACCGCGTCTGTGGCTGCATTTGATGGGCAAATCGGACAAGCTGCTTATAGCGCGTCAAAAGGTGGCGTAGCAGCCATGACGTTGCCAATTGCAAGAGAGCTTGCGGAAATCGGTGTCCGAGTGATGACCATAGCGCCAGGATTAATTGAAACACCAATGTTTGCTTCGTTACCTGAGCCTGCACGAACAGCTCTTGCTCAAATGACACCATTCCCTAAACGACTTGGTAAACCTTCGGAATATGCTCTTTTGGTTGAAAGTATTATCCACAATGGCTTGTTAAATGGAGAGGTCATTCGACTAGATGGTGCCATTCGCATGCAACCGAGGTAACGGCAAAATCTAGTTCAAATAGTTTTTGTTTTGATTGTTTCTAAAATCGTAGATGAAGGGAAGCGGTATCATGCATATGATGGATACACCTTTATTATTAACAAGTTTTTTGAATCGTGCAGAACGATTTTTTCACTCAAAGAAAATCTATTCTCGAACAAGTGCCACTACTATTCACGAATTTACGTATAAAGAATATGTCAAACGGACTCGCCGATTAGCCGATGCTTTGACGAAACTAGGGATGGATCGAGGAATGAAGGTGGGCACATTTGCTTGGAATCACCATCGCCATTTGGAAGCCTATTTTGCTGTACCATGTGCAGGAGCAGTATTGCATATGATTAATATTCGATTATCCCCTGAGCATATTGCCTATGTCATCAATCATGCCGAGGATGAAATATTATTAATAGATGATAATCTGGTGCCACTAATTGCACCTATCGTCTCTCAGCTGAAAACGGTAAAGCATTATATCATTATGGGTGATGCTGTTGCAGTAGAAACTTTACCGATTCCAAATGCTCTTTCCTATGAATCGCTACTTGCGGAGGCAGATGAACATTTCACATTTCCAGAAGATTTAGATGAAAATACACCTGCAGGCATGTGCTATACAAGTGCAACGACGGGCATGCCAAAGGGAGTAGTCTATACACATCGCAGTATTGTACTTCATAGTTTAACAGCTGGTCTCGCTGACAGTATTGCAATTTGTGAGTCGGATGTGGTGTTACCTGTTGTCCCAATGTTCCATGCGAATGCATGGGGATTACCATTTGCCAGTGTAGCATTTGGTTCTACACAGGTCTTACCGGGACCTATGTTTACACCACAGCTATTGCTAGAATTATTTGATGTATATAAAGTTACATTGACAGCAGGTGTACCGACTATATGGCTGGGCGTTCTACAGGAGCAGCGTCAAAATCCTCGTGACCTATCGTCTATGCGATTAATTGTTTGTGGAGGTTCTGCTTCACCAATTGGTCTTGTCCGAGGCTTTGAGCAAGAACTTAATATCCCGTACATGACAGGTTACGGTATGACGGAAACCTCACCTCTTGTAAGCCTATCCACGTATTTAACACATATGCAGGACTACACGGCTGATGAAAAAATGAATGTTCGGATTACACAAGGTATGACGATGCCACTTATTGATACAAGGATTGTCAATGAAAATGGTGAAGTGCCTTGGGATGGCAAAACGATGGGAGAGCTTACGATTAGAGGACCTTGGATTGCTAATGAGTATTATCAGGATGAACGAACGGAAGAGGCCTTTAAAGACGGCTGGCTCTATACAGGCGATATTGCTGTGATGACAACAGATGGCTATATTAAAATTACCGACCGTACAAAGGATTTAATTAAGAGTGGTGGCGAATGGATTTCTTCAGTAGAGCTTGAAAATGCATTAATGTCCCATCCAAAGGTCTTTGAGGCGGCTGTTATTGCCATTCCACATGAAAAGTGGTTGGAGCGACCATTAGCTTGTGTCGTAGCAAAGCCAGAGTTTAAGGGTACGATTACAAAAGAAGAGTTACTAGAGAGTCTACAGCACCAATTCCATAAATCATGGGTTCCTGATGATATTGTCTTCATTGACGAGGTACCAAAAACGTCTGTAGGTAAATTCTTGAAGGCTAAATTACGAGAAGATTTAAAAGAGTATCGCATACAAGTCTAACGATAATGGATAGAATGAGGGTGGTGAAAAACTACCTTCATTTTTTATTGGAATAAATTCCTGAAAAATGAAACTATTTTTTCCATTTTACCGTATAATCAAAATAACGAAAGGAAGTGAACGGATTGTCAATTGCCATTGTAGCGATAATTGGGGGCGTCATTATTTCTCTAGCTGGAATTTTTACAGACGCTCGTACTAGACAACAAAAAATAAAACTGAAGGCTGTTGAAAAAGAAGTAGAATTAGAAAAGATTAGGTTAGAAACTTATACGATTGAAACAGAAAAAATGAGACTTGAATTAGAACAGTCGAAAATATTACTTTTAGAGGAAAAACAAAACGTAAGAAAGTAGATTTGCATACATGAGAAAGACTATTTCAGGATTGGGACTTTTCCGCTATAATGGTAATACGACGCTAGAGGGGAAGATGACCATATGTCTGATTATGAACAGTTTATAGAAGGTATTAAGCGCAAAACAGGAATAGATTTAGCGTTATATAAAGAAGCGCAAATGAAAAGACGATTAACCTCTCTTTATGAGAAAAAGGGCTATCGTAATTTTGTAGACTTTCTAAAGGCACTCGAACAAGATCGTGATTTAATGAATGAATTCTTAGATCGTATGACGATCAATGTTTCTGAATTTTATCGCAATGGAAAGCGCTGGGAAGTATTACAAAAGAAAATATTTCCGAAACTTTTACAAACTAATAAGCGTTTAAAAATTTGGAGTGCGGCTTGTTCGACAGGAGAAGAACCATATTCTTTAGTAATGGTATTATCTCAATTGGTGCCTTTATCTCAAATTCAAATTATTGCCACTGATTTAGATGAGAATGTGATACAAAAGGCGAAGTTAGGTGTCTACCCTGAACGCTCTTTAGCCGAAGTCCCAAGTGATATTAAAGCAAAGTATTTTGAACAAGAAGGCTCCTTCTATCGCGTGAAGGATGAGATTAAGCGTTGTGTAACCTTTAAGAAACATAATTTATTGAATGATGCTTATGACAGCAATTATGATTTAATTGTTTGCCGCAATGTCATGATTTATTTTACAGAGGAAGCGAAAGATCAAATTTATAATA
The DNA here is from genome assembly GCF_029916965.1 of Lysinibacillus sp. 1 U-2021. Classification (NCBI taxonomy): domain Bacteria; kingdom Bacillati; phylum Bacillota; class Bacilli; order Caryophanales; family Bacillaceae; genus Lysinibacillus; species Lysinibacillus sp. 1 U-2021. Next base: position 453,734 of record NZ_CP123966.1, on the reverse strand, counting down.
ATTTTAGTAAAGCATTGCGCAAGGATGGCGTTTTATTTGTTGGATCGACAGAGCAAATTTTTAATCCAGCTCGTTATGAATTTGATGTAGAAGACACGTTCTTCTATCGTAAAAATAATTAATAATATGGATGAAAAGCTTTGTACAAAAGATACAATTGTACATAAAGTTGACCAAGCATTAAACATAGATAATTCATACGCTTTTCGCTTATCATAAGCAAAGGCGTATTTTTTATAAAATTTAGCTAGGTGTTTTTTATAACTTTCATTCAGAATATTCACATTTAGACCTATGAAAATGGTAACTACTTAAAAGACATTCGTAAAAGGACTGTTTTTTTAAAGAATATATGTTATAGTGAAAAATACATACTTTAGCGAGTTGAAGGGAGAAAGTGTTTATGCGTTACTTAACAGCAGGTGAGTCTCATGGACCCCAATTAACGACAATTATTGAGGGTTTACCGTCACTCTTACCCATTACAGCAGAAAAAATTAATCACGATTTAAAACGTCGCCAAGGAGGTCATGGACGTGGGCGCCGCATGCAAATCGAAACAGATACAGTGGAGATTGTAGCTGGTGTTCGTCATGGTCAGACACTTGGATCTCCTGTTGCACTCGTTGTCACAAATGATGACTGGAAGCACTGGACTAAAATTATGGGAGCAGAGCCATTAGCTGATGATATCAATCCTGAAGATATCAAGCGTCAAATCTCACGTCCTCGTCCAGGTCATGCAGATTTAGTTGGAGGCATGAAATATGGTCACCGTGATTTAAGGAATGTATTAGAGCGCTCCTCTGCGCGTGAAACAACTGTACGAGTAGCAGTTGGATCTGTGGCAAAGGCGTTACTTAATGAACTAGGCATTTCCATTGTTGCGCATGTTACAGAGATAGTGGGAATTAAAGCCGATACTTCTTTAATAGAAGGAAAAACAACAGAAGAAATTCGTGCAATTGTCGAAGCGGATGCTTGCTACTGTGTAGATCCAATCGCCTCTGCGAAAATGGTTGAGGCAATTGATGAAGCGAAAAAGGCCGGCGATTCGATCGGTGGTGTTGTAGAAGTCATTGTAGAAGGCATGCCAGCAGGTGTAGGTTCTTATGTACATTATGATCGTAAGCTGGATGCAAAGCTTGCTGCTGCTATGCTATCTATTAATGCATTTAAAGGAGTAGAGTTTGGACTTGGCTTTGAAATGGCACGTCGAAAAGGTTCTGAAGTACACGATGAAATCATCTGGTCTGAAGAAGAAGGTTATACTCGTGCAACCAATCGACTTGGTGGTTTAGAAGGCGGTATGTCAACAGGTATGCCAATTGTTGTACGTGGTGTGATGAAGCCAATTCCTACTTTATATAAACCATTACAAAGTGTAGATATTGAAACAAAAGAGCCGTTTAAAGCGAGTGTTGAGCGCTCTGATAGCTGTGCAATACCAGCAGCGTCTGTAGTTGCAGAACATGTTATTGCCTGGGAAATAGCGAATGCAATTTTAGAGCAATTCCATAGTGATCAACTACCACAATTACAAGCTCAAATTGACGAGCATCGTCAATATACAAAGGGGTTCTAAGTTATGCGTGTACCAGTAGCAACAAAATCGCATCAATATGAAGTTGTTCTTGGGCATCAATTTCTAACTGAAGCTGTGGAGGCATTTGCTGATAAACTTCAAAAAGCGGATAAGCTCTTTGTGTTTACAGATGTCAATGTTTGGGCAGCACAGGGAGAGTACTTCAAAGCAAATTTCCCGTACCACTTTGAGGTCTTTATTTTGCCAGGTGGAGAAGCGTGCAAAACCTTTGATCAATACAACGCTGCTCAAACATTTCTATTAGAGCAAAAATGCTCCCGAAAATCCTTCATTTTTGCTTTTGGAGGAGGAGCAGTTGGTGATTTAACAGGTTTTGTTGCGGCAACCTATATGCGTGGGATTCCGTTTATTCAAATTCCAACAACTATTCTAGCGCATGATTCGGCAGTCGGTGGAAAAACGGCCATTAATCATCCACTAGGAAAAAATATGATTGGTGCATTTTATCAGCCAGAGGGTGTGATATATGATACAGCTCTTTTAGAAAGTTTATCAGAGCGTGAGGTACGTTCAGGAACAGCAGAGTTAATTAAGCATGCCATGATTTCTGACCCGAACTGGCTGGAGGAATTAATGACAGGAGATTCGGTGATCCATTTTAATCAAAATGAACTAGCAAAGCAACTAAAAAAAGGAATTGAAGTGAAAGCACAAATTGTTGCTGAGGATGAAACAGAGCAATCCGTTCGAAAGTTTTTAAACCTAGGCCATACATATGGACATGCCATTGAGGCAGCTGCGGGTTATGGCAAAGTGGCTCATGGTGAGGCGGTTATGATTGGACTCGTCTATTGTCTTCTATTGAGTGAACGATATGGAGAAATTGATCGAACGTTCACCCAATCCTTTTTACAGTTTGCGATAAAAAACGGCTATCCTTTTAAGGCTGTGAGTGATTATTCATTTGAACAATTATCTAGCTACCTAATGAAAGATAAAAAAGCGGAATATGGCATTTTGCAATTTGTTCTTTTGGAAAAAATAGGAAAACCTTTTGTCAAAGCTATTGATTTAGAAGAATGTCAAGAAATAGATGCTGAATATAGACAGTTATTAGCGGAGGTGCTTGTATGATTCGTGGACTTAGAGGAGCAATAACAATTGAATCTGACAAGCCAGAGCTTGTATGGGATGAGACAGCAAGATTAGTGCGTGAGGTTGTGGCAGCAAATAATGTGGACATTGATGATATCGCATCGATCCTCATTTCAACAACGCCAGATATTACCTCAGCATTTCCTGCTCGTGCAGTACGCTTGATGGATGGCTGGCAGTATGTCCCTGTTATGTGTACACATGAAATGGATGTGCCAGAAGCATTACCATTATGTATTCGTGTATTAATACATGCAAACGTAGAGGTAGCCCAAAAAGATGTAAAGCACTTGTATCTCAATGATGCAGTGAAATTAAGACCAGATTTGGCTCAGGCTAAATAAGTAGAGGAGATGTTTTAGATGAAGTGGAAACAACAATTGGACGGTATGCAAGCATATAAGCCAGGTAAACCAATTGAAGAAGTGCAACGTGAATATGGCTTAAAGGAAGTTATTAAATTGGCATCGAATGAAAATCCATTCGGGTGCTCACCTAAGGTAACAGCTTATTTACAAAATAATGCAGTGAATCATGCACTTTATCCAGATGGCTATGCACAAAACCTACGTACTGCTGTGGCAAATCATCTAGGTGTGAAAGAGACACAGCTTCTTTTTGGTAACGGCTCTGATGACATCATTGCTATTATTACTCGTGCTCTGTTGTATCCAGGGGTAAACACGGTTATGGCCGACCCTTCCTTCTCTCAATACTGGCACAATGCTGAAATTGAAGGTGCTGAAGTACGTAAAGTGCCTTGTCAAGATGGAGCACATAATCTAGAGGCAATGTTGGCTGCAATTGATGACCAAACTTCTATTGTTTGGGTATGTAGTCCCAATAATCCTACAGGAGTTGTCATTCCTGATGCTGCATTGCGTGCCTTTCTTGCAAAGGTTCCAAGCGATGTCCTTGTCGTGCTCGATGAGGCATACATTGAATATGTTACACATCCAGACCACAAGGATACGTTACCAATCATTGATGAATATGCGAATGTTCTTTTATTGCGTACATTCTCTAAAGCATATGGCTTAGCTTCGTTCCGCGTTGGCTATGCTATTGGTCAACCTGATGTTATTGCTAAGCTTGATCCTGTGCGTGCACCATTCAATAATACAATCTTAAGTCAAGCTGTTGCTGCCATTGCGCTTAGTGACCAAGATTATATTGAAGCCTGCCGTGAAGCCAATGAAAAAGGCAAAAAACAATATGTAGAATTTTGTGACAAGCATAATTTAAAATACTTCCCATCTGATACAAACTTTATTTTCTTTGATACCCATGCTGATAGTGATGTTGTTTTCCAAGAGCTGATGAAAAGAGGCTTTATCGTGCGCAGTGGTAATGCATTAGGCTTACCAGGATTTATCCGTGTGACAATTGGAACAGAGGCTCAAAATGCAGCATTGCTTAGCCAACTTGATGAAGTGTTAAAACAACAAGGGGTATTTGCATGACACGCAAAGTACTCGTGATAGGGCTAGGATTGATCGGAGGTTCTATTGCCCTTGCTTTGCAAAAAGCACCGGAAACAAAAATTATTGGCTATGACATGGACGCTCAAACACGCGAGCATGCGAAAACATTAAATATTGTGCATGAGATTGTCGCAGATCCACTGGCTGTTGCGGCTGATGTTGATGTTATTATCTTCGGGACGCCCGTTAATGCAACACTGGATTGGATGGAGCAATTAAAATCATGGCCATTGAAAAATAAAGTCATTGTAACAGATACAGGGAGTACAAAAAAATTAATTATGCAAAAAGCCAGCGAATTACGAGAACTTGGCATAACGTTTATTGGTGGACATCCAATGGCGGGGTCTCATAAAAGTGGTGTGCTGGCTGCAAAGGCGCATCTTTTTGAAAATGCATATTACATGCTTACACCGCTTGCTGGAGAAGAAATTATTCATATGGCACAGCTTGAAAGTTTGCTAAAATTTACACATGCAAAAGTAGTCAGTGTATCTGCCAGTGAACATGATCACATGACTGCTGTGGTGAGTCATTTCCCACATGTTATTGCTGCCTCACTTGTCCATCAATTAGGTGGAGAGAATGGCGAGTACCCAATGACACGTTCTCTTGCAGCAGGAGGTTTCCGTGATGTGACACGAATCGCCTCTTCGAATCCCATTTTATGGCGAGATATTACGCTGCAAAATCGCGAGGAGCTACTCACGCAATTAGATGGCTGGGAAAAAGAAATGACACGCATTAAGGAACTGCTGACAGATGGTTCCTCACAGGATATTGAAAACTATTTTGCTGTTGCCAAAGAACTGAGAGATGAATTACCGATTAGTGCAGGGGCTATGTATACACCCTTCGACTTATATGTTGATGTTCCTGACTATCCAGGTGTTATTTCAGAAGTGACAGGCTTTTTAGCAGATGAAGCAATTAGTATTACGAATCTACGCATCGTCGAATCACGAGAAGATGTTTTCGGTATTCTAGTCATTAGCTTCCAAAGTGAAAATGATCGCGAACGTGCTGCAGCATGTATTCAAAAACGAGCAAATTTCGAAACGTATATTTCTTAGCATAAGAAAGCGTCGGTATTTCGGCGCTTTCTATCTTCATATTGGAGGGAATAAAGTTCATGAGTGAAAAAGTATTGCAATACAACAAACCTTCTTTACAGGGCGCTTTAACCATTCCAGGCGATAAATCTGTATCTCATCGCTCCGTGATGTTTGGGGCCATTGCTAGTGGGACAACGACAGTAGAGGGCTTTTTATTAGGTGAAGATTGTTTAAGCACAATCGATTGCTTCCAGAAACTTGGCGTTCAAATTGAGGTGGAAGGAACAAATGTAACCATTCATAGTCCAGGAATCAATGGTTGGCTGGAGCCGACAGAAGTGTTGTATACGGGTAACTCTGGTACTACAACACGCTTAATGCTAGGCATTTTAGCTGGTTCTAATGTTCATTCAGTCATGACTGGTGATGCATCCATCGGAAAGCGACCAATGCGACGTGTTATAGATCCACTGCGTCAGATGGGTGCACAAATTACAGGGCGTGCAGACGGGCAATATACACCGCTAGCCATTCAAGGTACAAAATTACAAGCCATTGATTACAAGATGCCTGTAGCAAGTGCACAGGTGAAATCTGCTATTTTACTAGCGGGCTTGCGTGCTGAAGGAACAACTATTGTTAGAGAAATGGATGTTTCGAGAGATCATACAGAGCGAATGCTGCGTCAATTTGGTGCACATGTAGAAGTAGATAATGGCGTAGTATCGATAGAAGGAGGACAAGCTCTCAATGGGACGCATGTTTCTGTGCCAGGAGATATATCATCGGCTGCCTTTTTCTTAGTGGCAGGAGCCATTTGCAAAAATAGTCAGCTAACACTAAATAATGTGGGTATTAATCCAACACGTGATGGCATTATTGAGGTGCTGCAAAAAATGGGTGCCACGATGACACTAACACCAAATGATGATAATCAAGCTGAACCAACAGCAACAATCCAAATCGCCACATCTTCTTTAACTGGTACAATAATTGAAGGAGATATTATTCCTCGTTTAATTGACGAAATTCCAATTCTTGCATTACTCGCTACGCAAGCACATGGTCAAACGATCATTAAAGATGCCGAGGAGCTAAAGGTGAAGGAGACTGACCGTATCACGGCTGTTGTGACTGAATTGAAGAAACTTGGTGCCCAGATTGAAGCAACAGAAGATGGTATGATTATTGAGGGACCAACGCCTTTAAAAGGAGCAAACCTTCAAACCTATGGCGATCATCGTATCGGCATGATGGGAGCTGTTGCAGCTTTACTAACAGACGGAGCTGTTACACTAGATGATGCACAATGCATTGCTGTATCCTACCCATCGTTCTTTGAGCATATTGAGGCAGTGAAGTAACAATTAAAGAGAGGCTCTCCAAGCTTTTGGGGAGTTTTTTCTTGTTTCAGAGGTAAATGTTTTGTAGCATAAAGGTATCAACGAAAGAATAGGTGAATGACTGTGAACAATGCGATGACTGAAATGATGCAAGCACTTGAACAAGGGGATTTAGCATTAATAGATCAGCTACTAGAATCATTTTTAATGAAGGAGCTACCCGAGGAGATCTATGCACTTGCTGAGATTTTTATGCAGTATGGGTACATGAAGGAAGCTGACCGTGTGCTGGAGCATTTACAATTTTTATTCCCAGAAGAAGCACAGTTAAAAATAGATCGTGCCAATGTCCTAATGGAGCTTGGTAATGAAGATGAAGCATTAGATTTATTATTAGAAATTGAAGAAACCTCACCAGAATATCCACAGGCATTATTGGTATTAGCTGATTATTATCAAATGCAAGGGTTATTTGAGGTTGCAGAAAAGCGTATAAATGAAGCATTAGCGATTTTACCAGACGAGCCATTATTACATTTTGCGAAAGCAGAACTTTTATTTGAAACAGGTCGTTTTTTAGAGGCAGCAAGACTGTATGAGGACTTATATGAGCAGCAAAATGAATTTGCTGGTATTCAACTTGTTGAACGACTAGCGGAGGTTTATCGTGCAGGTGCAGCCTATGAGACGGCATTCGATTATTATGTCAAAGCCCTTGAAGATGAAGTAAAGCCTGATATTTTATTTGGAGCTGCTTATTCAGCCTTCCAGTCACAAAAATACGAGATGGCTATTAAACAACTAGAGGAATTGAAAGAATTAGATCCTGATTACTTCTCAGCCTATTTATTGCTTGCGGAAAGCTATGCAATGACAGAGGATAATCAAAAAGCCTATGCTGCCATTCAAGAGGGGTTAAAGCGTGATGAATATGATAAATCGCTTTATTTATTCGCTGGTAAAATGGCATTGAAAAATGGTTTGCCAGAAGAAGCTGAGCAACATCTGAGAGAAGCTATAGCGCTCGATCCTGAATATATGGAAGCGGTACTAGCACTTATTTCAGTGTTTGGACAACAGGAGCGCCATGAGGATGTAATCGAGTTATTTGAGACATTACAGCAAAATGATTTTGAATGGAGCACTTTATATCCTTTTGCGGCAGAGGCATATGAAAATTTAGAATTGTACGACCGTGCATACGAATTTTACCGTTTGGCATATAATGATTTTAAGGAAGACGCAACATTTTTAGAAAAATATGTTTACTTCTTATTAGAAGAAGGAAAGCGTTCAGAGGCAAAAGAGGTTCTTGGACAATTAATCAACATTCAACCGGGTGAACCAGAGTGGCAGGAGAAGTTAGAAACCTTAGAATTTGAGTAAAGGAGGGAGTGGGTATGACTGCTTCTGTATCAGTTGTTGATAAAAAAGCATTTGTTCGATGGTTTTTAAAAAATTATCAATTGAAACGTCGTGAGTGTGTATGGATTTTAAATTACCTATTAAGTAATGATGACTTGTTAAAAAGAATCCGTTTTGTGGAAGAAGCTCACTATTGTCCTAGGGCAATGGTGATGTCAACAGTAGACTCAACAGGTGTGCCTTTTCGTTTCTATAAAGGCAATGTGATGACGGCAGATGCTGAGAAGTCTTTCCATGATTTACGCTTACATGAACAAGAAGATATGTATATACAATTGAATTTTCCTAATATACCACCAAGTGCACAATACTTAGCAGTTCTTGAAGAAAACCCTTATATGCCAGAAACACTGCTCGTCAGTGAAAAAGATCGTGTACTGGCAGAAGAGCTGCTTTCCAATAGCTTACTCGTATTCCAAGAAGAGAAATTACTTGCACAAATTGATGAAGCCCTCGACCAGGGAGATGAAGTGCGATTTTATGAATTGTCTAATTTGTTACAAGCATTGAAGGAAACGGCTAATTTACGTTAATTATAGGTAAAAATTGAATGTCCTTTATCCATTTCAATATGGTAACATTACTAGTGAATGATTGTTTTCACTTTTAATTGGGTATCCTATTGAAGAGTGGAAAAGGACATTTTTATTTTGCGATAAAAGGAGGTTTGTTGAATGTATTTTAATGCAAACGATGTAACATCGTTTATGGCACAAAAAGATTTTATTGATACCGCGGTTGTTCCACTTGTATCCATTGATCTCTCTTCTGAAAAAATGAAACAAAGTGGTGCCGAGGTAGATTTTGTCATGTCTTTAACTTCTTTTATAGAGCAGCAGTTTAAAGGTCGACTACTAGTCATGCCACCATTTTCTTATATGACAACTTTAAAAAACGATGATTTACCACAGCAATTAGAAGCACAATTACATAATGCTGGATTTAAGCATGTGTTCTTCATTACTTGTGACCATTATTGGACAAAGAGTGGAGAGATAGTCAATATGATTTGGTTACCAGCGATTCCTTTAGAAAGTATGGATGCCAGTGTGAAAAAATCCATTCTAGAAGATCAATTGCGACAAGTGATTCCAATGCTTTCGACTAAATGGGCACAGATTTAACAATTAGTTTCAATAAATGTTCACATTCTCCAGCTTTCCACAGAATGCTATATTGACCAAGCTATGGACTTGATATATCATATATATGTCCTAGTATTACTATTTGTAAAAGTATGTCCGTTGGACTGACCTTTAAGTTAGAGGGGGGAAAATAATGAGTAATAATCGAGTTTCACGTCGTCAATTTCTAAGTTATACTCTTACTGGTGTAGGTGGATTTATGGCGGCAGGTATGCTAATGCCAATGCTTCGCTTTGCAATTGATCCTGTGCTACAAAAGCATGAGGGTGGGGATTTTGTAAAAACAGAGCATAAAATCGCTGACTTGACTGAAGAGCCTGTAAAAGTGGACTTTTCATATGAACAAGTGGATGCATGGTATAAATCACAGGTTACAGATGTAGCTTGGGTTTATAAAAGTGGCGATCAAATCATTGCCCTTTCACCTGTTTGTAAGCATTTAGGATGTATGGTTGACTGGAATGGAGATTCTGCACACCCAGGTCAATTCTTCTGTCCATGCCACGCAGGACGTTATGAGAAAAACGGGAAAAACATTGCAGGTACACCGCCTCTAGGTCCGTTGGATGAATTTGAAGTACAAGAACAAGATGGCTATTTAATGATTGGTCCAGCTAAAGCAAATTCTCTAGTTAAATAAGTAAGGGGGTACGACAACAGTGCTAAATAAAATTTATGATTGGGTCGATGAACGCCTAGATATTACACCGATTTGGCGTGATATTGCCGACCACGAAGTGCCAGAGCACGTTAACCCTGCACATCATTTTTCAGCATTCGTTTACTGCTTTGGTGGATTAACATTCTTCATCACAGTAATTCAAATTCTATCTGGTATGTTCTTAACAATGTACTATGTACCAGACGTTGTGAATGCCTGGAAATCAGTTTATTATTTACAAAACGAAGTAGCATTTGGTGAAATCGTACGCGGTATGCACCACTGGGGAGCTTCATTAGTTATCGTAATGATGTTCTTACATACACTTCGTGTATTCTTCACAGGTTCTTATAAAAAACCTCGTGAGTTAAACTGGATGGTTGGTGTAGGTATTTTTGGTGTAATGATGGGTCTTGGATTTACAGGATACTTATTACCATGGGATATGAAAGCATTATTCGCTACTAAAGTAGGTATCGAAATTGCAGCATCTGTACCGTTTATCGGTGGGATGATTAAAGTATTATTAGCGGGTGACACAACGATTCTTGGTGCTCAAACGTTAACTCGATTCTTTGCGATTCATGTATTCTTCTTACCTGCAGTATTGTTTGGGTTACTTGCAGCGCACTTTATCATGATTCGTCGTCAAGGAATTTCAGGACCGTTGTAATTGTCTTGACGGTTCGATGATCTTTAAAAGGAGGGGACACTATGCATCGCGGAAAAGGAATGAAATTTGTCGGCGATTCTCGTATTAAAGCGAATCACAGAATGCCGAATGTTCCAAAGGATTATTCCGAATATCCAGGTAAGACGGAAGCTTTCTGGCCGAACTTCTTACTGAAGGAATGGATGGTAGGTGCTGTATTTTTAATTGGATACTTATTATTAACTGTCGCTCACCCGTCACCACTTGAAGGGCCGGCAGATCCAACTAGAGCATATACACCACTACCGGACTGGTACTTCTTATTTATGTATCAACTTTTAAAATACTCATTTGCTTCTGGTCCATACAATGTAATCGGAGCTATTGTAATTCCAGGTCTTGCATTTGGAGCGCTATTATTAATGCCATTTTTAGACAAGGGTCCAGAACGTCGTCCATCTAAACGTCCATTGCCAACAGCGTTTATGTTATTAACTTTAGCTGCTATGTTCTACCTAACTTGGGAGTCAGTTGTTAACCATGACTGGGAAGCTCAAAAAGCTATGGGTGCAATCGTAGAAACAGTTGAATTCGATAAAGAATCGGAAGGTTATAAACTATACGCTGGTTCTGCATGTATTACATGTCACGGTGAAGGCTTAGAAGGTGGAGCAGGTGCGCCGTCTCTAATGAACACAGGTTTAACAGCTGATGAGATTAAGGACATTGCTCATAATGGTCGCGGTAACATGCCACCAGGATTATGGACAGGTTCAGATGAAGATCTTCAAAAACTTGCTGAATTCATCGAAAGCTTAAAAGCAGAGTAGTAGTAAAAGAGTCAGGAAACTGGCTCTTTTTTTTCTACCTTGTTATACTATTGGGACTGGAAGCCATACAAAAAGGTTCCCTTGTATAAAGGATTTTTAGCGAAAGATGTCGAAAAAACATGTATTCCTGAAACAAGTAAGCGAATTAAAACAATAAAATAACACATATTGATGGTGAGATACAATTGAAAGGTAGAGTAAAACTCTAGAATTTCAGACCATACATAAATAATGGATTGTTTTTATCGGAAGGAGTTAACATCATGCAACTAACAAGAGCAAATATTTGGTACCTTCTGACCCATAAATCATTCTTGATTGCGCTACTAATTGTTAATCTACTAGGTACAATTTATGGCTATTATTGGTATGGGTGGCAGCTTGCTATCACAGAGCCTATTTTTTATATTTTTGTTCCAGATAGCCCGACAGCCAGTTTATTCTTTTGTTTTGTGTTAATAGCTTGGATTATGGGGAAAAGCTGGCCACTGATGGAAGTACTTGCCCTTGTTACGTTGGTGAAATATGGCTTATGGGCAGATGTGATGAATATTTGGACATTAATTGAAACAGGTTCTATTGGCTGGCAGGGGTGGATGTTAGTTGGTTCACATTTTGCCATGGCCGTACAAGCTGTACTATATATGAAGAAATATGTCTTCACTTATTGGCATGTTGTAATAGCTGCTGTTTGGACATTGCATAATGATGTCATTGACTATGTATTTGGGCAAATGCCTATGTATCGAGATTTAGCCAATTACACAAACTATATTGGTTACTTTACATTCTGGTTATCAATTGCATGTATTTTACTTGCCATTTTCTCAATTAGGTGGCGCAAATATTTGCCGAATTAGGGTATAAATTATAGAATTATAGTATCGAGGTAGAAAGGGGTTAGAAAAATTGTCAACGAGCATGTATATTGTTTATTTTGTGATTATTATGCTGCTTCCACTTTATGCTCAAATGAAGGTAAAGGGTACGTATAATAAATTTGCAAAGCAACGTACAATGAAGGGGCAAACTGGTGCAGAGGTAGCGCGTGCGATTTTAGATGCAAACGGCTTATATGATGTACGAGTTGTGCCAACACAAGGTGTGTTGTCTGATCATTATAATCCGGCAACCAAAACTGTGGCTTTATCAGAAAGTAACTTTTATGAAGCAAGTGTTGCAGGTGCTGCGGTTGCTGCCCATGAGGTAGGTCACGCCATCCAACATAAAGAAGCTTATTCCATGCTTACATTACGTAGTAAGCTAGTCCCAGTGGCAAATATTTCTTCAAATGCGTCTTGGATTTTTGTCATGATTGGTATTTTTGCGAGTAGTACGAATTTCTTGCTATTAGGTATCATATTATTAGCAGCAGGTGTTGTTTTCCAATTAGTGACACTTCCGGTGGAGTTTGATGCCTCAAAGCGAGCATTAGTTCAAATGAATTCACTTGGCATTATTACAAATGAAGAAGAACGCCCAGCACGAAAAGTATTAAGTGCTGCAGCATTAACATATGTAGCAGCGGCAGCGGTAGCTGTACTAGAGTTATTGCGTTTAATTTTAATTTTTACCAATATGCGTAGCGACGACTAAGAAAAAAACTTGTTATAGTGGTACACCACTATAGCAAGTTTTTTATCTTCGTATGCTTAATGAAGGGGTTGCTTTTGATCGTCTAGTGTGAAGCCTTCTCCTGCCACATCTCGTACTTCAATGATGGAAACAAATGCGTGCGGATCAACTTCATGCACAATAGATTTTAACCGTACAACTTCATTGCGGCCAATTACACAATAAATCACCTCTTTAGGTTGTTTCGTAAAATGACCATGTCCTTCTAAAATGGTGATACCACGCTCCATTCGAAGAGCGATTGTTTCAGCAATGGCTCCAGACTTTTCTGATATGATAAGCGCACCACGAGCCGCATAAGCACCTTCTTGTACAAAGTCAATGACACGGGCTCCAACAAATACGGCTACTAATGTATACATCATCGAACGAGCATCCAAGAACGTCAGCCAAGAAAGAATGATGACGATGGCATCGAAGACAAACATGGTTTTCCCCATACTCCAGCCAAAATATTTATGCCCTAGTCGTGCCAAAATATCGACACCACCTGTAGTGCCACCGAAACGAAAGACAATCCCAAGTCCCAATCCAACAAAGACACCAGCAAAAAGTGCTACAAGCAACATGTCATCCTCTAAATGGATGGTAAATTGATATTTTTGGAAAATCTTTAGAAAAAGAGATACGGATAAAGTGCCGACAAGCGTATAGACAAATGATTTTTTTCCAAGTAATCGATAACCTATGATAAACATGGGAATATTTAATAACAGGTTCATTAAGGCGGGGTCCCATCCTAATGTAAAATATAGTATGAGTGTAATCCCACTTAGTCCACCTTCACCCAGTTGATTTTGGATGTTGAAGTGAACAAAGCCGAAGCTAAAAACTGCTGCTCCGAGCATAATCGCGATAATATTACGTATTTTAATCTGTTTTAGCATTTGACCTCCTGTAGTTCCAAACAAATGAAGTAGTGTTATCTATTATCTGACATTTTATTGGTTTTGACAACAATGGTGTAAATTTTATACGATGGTAAATAGGAGTGTGATTTTTATGGCAGATCAACTAACAATGCAAGCTTTACAACAGCGTGTCGATGATTATATAGGACAATTTAAAGAAGGCTATTTTCCACCATTTGAATTACTTGCACGTCTAACAGAAGAATTAGGCGAACTTTCACGCGAAGTTCAGGATGTCTATGGACAGAAAAAGAAAAAGAGTACAGAGGATATAAACAGTATTGAAGAGGAATTAGGAGACTTTTTCTTTGTACTAGTCTGTTTTGCAAATGCCCAAGGTATTAAACTAGATGAAGCACTTTTACGCGTCATACATAAATTTGAAACTAGAGATAAGGATCGCTGGACTAGAAAGGATGAAGAATGATGTCGATTCGTGTAGCAATTGCGGGAGCAAGAGGAAAAATGGGAGCTGAGGCTGTACATACGGTCATGAAACATGACAAAATGGAATTAGTAGCTGTACTAGATTATAAGGAAGTAGGAAAAACTTTAGCAGATTTAGATATGTTTCCAGCAAGCTATACAGTGCCTATATTTACAGAAATGCATGATCTTGTAGAAGCAACTGCACCAGATGTATTAGTGGATTTAACTAATCCACATGCAGTCTACAAACATACAAAGGAAGCACTGAATTTAAATGTACGACCTGTAATTGGTACAACAGGATTTACAGATGCACAACTAGAGGAATTATCAGCCATGGCCAAAGAAAAAGAGTTAGGTTGCATTATTGCACCAAACTTTGCGATTGGTGCTATCCTAATGATGAAGTTTGCAAAAGAAGCAGCCAAATACTTACCAGATGTAGAGATTATAGAAATGCACCATGATCAGAAGCTTGATGCACCATCTGGGACAGCGGTGAAAACGGCACAGTTAATACAAGAGGTCCGTACGTCAAAGGCACAAGGACATCTAGAAGAGCAAGAAACCATTAAAGGTGCAAGAGGTGGAGATTTTGACGGTATGCGCATTCACTCCGTACGTTTACCTGGTTTAGTGGCACACCAGCAAGTATTATTTGGAGGGGATGGGCAGCTACTAACGATTCGCCATGATTCATTAAACCGTAATTCTTTTATGTCGGGTGTTGCATTTTGCATAGAAGAGGTTATGAAAATGGATCAGCTTGTTTATGGTTTAGAAAACATCATCTAAAGATTGGGATGGAAGCTATATGAAAATCGCATTGATTGCACATGATCGTAAAAAAGATAATTTAGTACAGTTTGCTATTGCTTACCAAAATATTTTAAAAGAACACACACTATATGCTACAGGCACAACAGGACAACGTGTCATCGAAGCTACTGGTTTGGAAGTTACACGTTTTCGTTCAGGGCCACTTGGTGGCGATCAACAAATTGGCGCAATGATTGCCAATAATGATATGGACATGGTGATATTTTTCCGTGATCCTTTAACAGCACAACCACATGAGCCAGATGTTTCTGCACTAATCCGTCTTTGTGATGTTTACCAAGTGCCACTGGCAACAAATATGGGAACAGCAGAAATATTACTAAAAGGCCTACAGGAAGGCTTTGTGGATTGGAGACTGATACAAGAAAGACGCAATTAACAAAAGACGTGATTCAGAAAGGATGAGCATCGAATGAAAAAGCTAAAAATAGGCATTACCTGTTATCCTACAGTTGGTGGCTCTGGTGTCATTGCAACAGAATTAGGCAAAATGCTTGCAGAAAGAGGACATGAAATTCATTTCATCACCTCAAGCGTACCATTTCGATTGAATAAAATTTATCCAACCGTCTTTTTCCATGAAGTCGAAGTTAATAATTATTCAGTATTTCAATATTCTCCATACGATATTGCATTAGCGAGTAAAATGGCAGACGTCATCAAGGATGAAGAGTTGGATGTGCTACATGTGCATTATGCCATCCCACATGCAGTATGTGCGGTGCTAGCACGTGAAATGAGCGGCCGAGATATTGGCATCGTTACAACCCTTCATGGCACAGATATATCGGTGCTTGGGCAAGATTCCACGCTCTCACAGGCCATTAAGTATGGGATTGATAAATCTGACATTGTGACAACCGTGTCACAGGCATTAAAAGAACAAACCTATGAACTGATTGATACAGTAAAACCAATTGAAACAATTTATAACTTTGTGGACGAACGCGAATACTTCCCACGAAATTCAGGAAACTTAAAAGAGCAATTTGGTATTCAAGAAGATGAAAAAGTCCTCATTCATGTATCAAACTTCCGTAAAATAAAGAACCTTCCACACATTGTAGACGCCTTTATGAAAATCCGTGCCAACATGAAAGCAAAGCTATTATTAGTAGGTGATGGCCCAGAAAAGCATCGTGTCATGGACCAAGTAAAAGGAAGTCCGTATATGAAGGATGTTTTATTTTTAGGGAAACAAGAAAACTTAGCTGAACTGTATGCGATTAGTGACCTTAAGCTATTATTATCACAGCAAGAATCGTTTGGACTGGTGTTATTAGAGGCAATGGCTTGTGGTGTACCTTGTATTGGAACAAATGTAGGTGGTATTCCAGAAGTCATTGAGCATGGTGTAGACGGCTATATCGTGGAATTAGGGGATACAGAGGCAGTTGCGGCGTATGCAACCCATTTACTGCAAGATGAAGAACAATTACTGCGCTTCCGAGAAGCGGCCATCCGTGCAGTAAGTGAAAAATTCCACTCATCCAAAATTGTGGAACAATATGAAAATCTGTACGAGAAGGTTGCGGAAAGAAATCATGCAAAACAATAAAGAATGGCAAGCAGCCTATTCAGTCATTGAACAATTAGAACAGGCAGGATTTGAAGCAGTTATTGTTGGTGGAGCTGTAAGAGATGCTTTACTCAATCGTCCTGCCCATGATGTAGATGTGGCTACAAATGCCTTGCCTGAAGAAGTAAAAACTGTGTTTCAGAAGACTGTAGATATTGGGATTCAGCATGGGACGGTACTTGTTATCGTACCCGCTGGACCTGTGGAAGTGACCACTTATCGGACAGATGGGGAATATACAGATCATCGAAGACCACAAAATGTCCATTTCGTTCGATCTCTAAAAGAGGATTTACAACGCCGAGATTTTACAATGAACGCCATTGCCATGCGTCGTGATGGCTCTTTTGTAGATTATTATGGTGGACAACAAGATATTGAAAAGCGCGTTATACGAGCGGTAGGAGAGGCAGAAAAACGGTTTGCAGAAGATGCTTTAAGGATGCTGCGAGCGATTCGCTTCTCTGCACAGCTTGATTTTACAATCGAGGCGAATACATTCGCAGCCATCCAGCAAAGGGCTGCTGATTTGGGCTTTATTGCAAAAGAACGCATTAAAGCAGAGCTTGATAAGCTTTGGGTAGGACAAACAGTTTTTGGGGGTATACAAAAACTAGAGGACAGTGGATTAACGGCCTATTTAACAGGTGATTTTCAAACTGCTCAATGGCATAATTTCCAAACAAAAGATGCCCTTCTTGGCTGGGCATACTTTGCCTTACTACAAGGAGCAGCATGGCGTGAGGTAGTGCGCGATTATCGATTATCGAATAAGGAAATGGCGTTTATTAATTCCGTTTTAACCGCTTATGACGCTTTAAAAGATGGTTGGACAAATCGCCATTATTTTTACTACACAGAGCAAGAACTAGAGGCTGCACAATATTTTGCCCAACTTCGCCAATTAGACGCTTCGATACCTCAACAATCTATCCGAGAATTACAGGCAAAGCTACCGATTCAACATAAGCAAGAATTAGTGGTGAATGGGGCTGATTTACTGAAATGGTCTGGCAAAAAGGGTGGACCGTGGGTAAAAGCCGCATTGGAGGATCTGCTGACAGCCATTCTTCATCATGAACTTCAAAATGAACGACAACAGATTAAAAGCTGGCTGGAGCAGCAGGATCTTACTTAAAGCCGAATACATGATAGGTGAAAGCCGTCTCCCGAAAAGGGAGACGGCTTCATTAAATTCCTATCGTTGGTGGTCATTTACGTTAATTTACAGTATGATTAAGACAAAATAAGTTACATAACAAGAGTACAGTTAACTAAAGGATTGATGTGAAGATGACAATTTCCATGAAGGACGAAATTTTAAAAAGAATATTGGCTGCTGATGGAGAAGCGGTTTCAGGTCAGGAATTAGCAGATTCTCTTGGTGTCTCAAGAACCGCTGTTTGGAAGCATATGCAAACATTACAAGAGGAAGGGTATACATTTGATACAATTAAGAAAAAGGGGTATGTATTGACAGGTGTACCAAATAGCTTGAGCCCCACACAGATTAAGCTTTTTTTAAAGACAGAGCATTTTGGACGTGAGATCCATTATTACGATGTAGTTGATTCAACACAAACAATTGCGCATAAGCTTGCACAGGAAGGAGCTCCACACGGTACAATTATTATTGGTGAGGAGCAAACAGCGGGGCGTGGTCGTATGGCTCGTCCTTGGGAGTCTGCACATGGGACAGGTATTTGGATGACCGTTATCGTTCGGCCAGATGTTACGCCCCAACAGGCCTCATCCTATACACTTGTGGTGGCAGTAGCTGTCACAATGGCCATTAAAACCTTATATAAAGATGTAGAGCCAGCGATTAAATGGCCCAATGATTTATTGATTAATGGCAAAAAATGTACGGGGATTTTAACCGAGATGCAAGCAGAGGCGGATCTTGTGCAAGCTTTACTTGTTGGAATTGGCATAAATGCGAACCAAGCAGCAGCTGACTTTTCACCTGATATTGCGGATATTGCCACTTCATTACGATTAGAAGCTGGAGAAGAAATCAATCGTGCAGCACTTGTGGCCTCTATCTTACACTATTTAGAACAATTTACAGAACTATACGTTAAAGAAGGTTTTGCGAGTCTAAAGACACTATGGCAGCAAATGTCTTGTACAATTGGTCAACGTATAGAGGTAACGACGATACGCGAACGTTTTGAAGGGGTTGCCAGTGGCATTACAGACGATGGTGTTCTGCAACTGACACAGGACGATGGAACGGTTCGAACGATCTATGCAGGAGATATCAAAATATTATAAAAAAGAAGCTGCAAGTAATGTCCTGTACTTGCAGCTTCTCATGTTGTTGCAAAAAGATGATGTCAACGGTAGAAAAAGCAACTTTGCAAGGTGAGGGGTTGATTTCCGTTCCGTCAGCATCCTTTCCAGGGGGCGTCCGATGAGCCGCTTCACTCACTTACGTTCGCTCCAGGGTCTCATCTGTGACGCTAAATCCCCTAGGAGTGACGCTGGCTCCACTCCAATCAACCAATCTGCAAAAGTGTCTTTGCTTTATCTTTCATACTGGCCGTAGCGAACAAAATAATCCATTATTTGTATTATTAGAGAATCGATAGACTCTTATTTTCAATGTGGGGAAGTCATGCGTAACAGCACCTCTTCATAAAGAGTCGTGAACACCTTCACTTTATTTGAAAACCTTTGCTAAAAGGTAACACTTTTGTAGGTTGAAGTGGAAGGCTACTTGACTCCCGTGGGATCGGCGCTCGCCCACAGGAAAGCAAGTAGCCTGCAACGGAAACCATTTTCACCTTTCACAAAAATTCTATTAATGGTTTTGTTTTTCAACAATATGAGAATCTGCAAGTAATGTCCTATACTTGCAGCTTCTTTTACTGTCTATTCTTTATTTTAGTGACACATCTATATCACCATGTGATAAGGAAACATTCAGTTGGTGCTCATCCTTCGTTACCTGAGTCACGGTGCCACTTTGTTCTTCATCATTAATGGTCACATCACCGAAGTCTGTTTTGAGAGCATAGCCTACATCACTTTGTTTGTTTTGTAAGTGAAGCGTTGTATCGCCAAAACTAGAGGTAATGGTTGTTTGCCCATTTAATGTGCCATCTATATCGATATCTCCATGCTCGCTCTCAATAGTGAAGCCGTTACTAGTAAGTTGCTGAAGCGTCAAATCACCAAAGGACTGCCTAATCTCTGTTTTGTCACCCGTCGTGCTGTTGAAAGTAATATCCCCATAATCCTGGATGAGATTAAGCTGCTGATACTGAAGCCCATGAATGGCTGTATCGCCAAAATTACTTTCTATCACAATCGCCTCTATTTTTGTATCTTTTGGGACATAGAGTTTGATTGAAGGGGAAGAGAGGTTACCAAAGCCAAATTGAAAACCATCCTTTTTCTTTGCCATTGTTTCAATGGTTAAAGTTCCGTTATCAATATGATATGTTACATCTTCTTGCTCAAGGACCATTGTGTCTAATTTATAGTCACTATCACTTGCAACAATCTCCACATCTCCATAATCATTTACGATATTAATACTTGTGAATGCATCTAAAGCATAAGACTGACTTACTAATTTAGTATTACTTGGGACATAGAGACCCTCTGAATCTTTTAGAATCAGCCAGCGCCCCCCTGAAAAATAGCCAATCAATGCGAGTAGAATGCCTAATGCAATCATTGTCATGGCAATAAGGGTATTTTTTGACGTCATTTAGAAGTCCCCCTTTTTACGTTTCTTTGTCATTTTGTGAAATAGTCGGCCGAGTGTTTCAACAGAGACAACAACGGTTTTCTTGATAACACGAGCAACAACTGGGAACAGTAGGATTCCCAAACCCGTGACGATTAACCCGACACCCATAAAGAGCAGTGCGGTCGGCCAATGCTCTGTTAAAATTAAGAAACCTGAAATGATCGCCACAACGCCACCAGCAAATATACTAATAACAGTTGCGACAATAGCAAAGATTAAGCTGATAATGACTGCGCCAAATGAAAAAATGAGTGCAATGGCTGTTGCAAGTAATGGCAATGAAAGGGGCGCAGACAGTATAGCTAGAATAATGAGCCAAATGGCAGACATATTCTTTTTTGTTGATTTTGCCGAGGAGGTTTCTAAATCCTTTAATGCGAAATCAGCTAATATTTGTGAAGCGACATGTGAAGGAGAGCCAAGTTGTGAAATGACCTGATGCTCATTTTCCTCTCCAGCTTCCTCAAAGTATTCTTCATAATAGGCAAGCGCAGCGTCTAACTCATGCGCAGGAAGCCGACGTAATTTTCCTCGTAGCTGTTTCAAATAGCTTGCTCTATCCATCTAAATTCCCTCCTAAAAGTACACAATCAACCTTTTCCTTATACATTTTCCATTCTTTTAATAGCTCTAATAATCGTATACGTCCTTGCTCTGTAATTTGATAATAGCGTCTATTTCTACCTTGATAAGGCTGATCGTACGTTGTTAAGTAATGCGCTTTTTGTAAGCGGCGTAATACAGGATACAGTGTAGACTCTGAAATCTCCATGACTGATTGTACCTGCTGTGTTAAAGAATAACCGTAGGCGTCCTCTTTCTCAACAATAGCCAGTACACAAGCATCAAGTAAAGCTGAACCAAGCTGAAATGTCATCTTTTCACCTCACATGTAATACCTATACTTCATTTTATATTATATGGCATATAGTATGTGGATAGTATATGACGTATAACATTGATTGTCAATTCTAAAAGAAAATTTTTTCCAATGTTGTTAGACGAAGATATTGTAAGAAAATAATATTTGAAGATTAATAGGAAAATCTGTTATAGTATGTGCGAAGGGCAGTATCCATTGTGAACGGCACCTTCAAAAACGCAATAGACTATACTATCAAATATCTGCCTTGATCTTTTAGACAGGGACGGAAGAAAACGATACGTTCAAATATAGCTTTCATTTTGTAAGCTATTGCCTCTTTCAGGGGTCTTTTTATCATTGAACGACACACTACCCTTCTGTCTGTTTTCGGCCAGAAGGGTTTTTCTGTTTTCTTCCTTTAAAAAAGGAGGACTACAAAATGAAAACGACAACAGATTTTTTAAAGATGAAAGCAGCAGGCGAGAAAATCGTGATGGTGACGGCCTATGATTATCCAGCTGCTAAATTCGCGGAAGAAGCTGGCGTTGAGATGATACTAGTCGGGGATTCACTTGGAATGGTCGTGCTTGGCTATGATTCTACAATGCCTGTAACTGTAGCGGATATGGTTCATCATGCAAAAGCAGTAAGACGAGGGGCAAAGGATACGTTTATAGTCGTTGATATGCCCTTTGGTTCTTATCATGGCGATGTCAATGAGACACTCAAAACAGCCATTGGGATGATGCAACAAACAGGAGCAGATGCTGTAAAGGTTGAGGGGGCTGGTGAAGTTATACCTGTCATTCGTAAATTAACGTCAGCTGGTATTCCAGTAGTAGCTCACTTAGGGTTGTTGCCTCAATCAGCGGGAGTGCTTGGTGGTTATAAGGTACAAGGAAAAACAGCTGAACAGGCTGCTACACTGCTTGAAGAAGCAAAACAATGCGAAGCGGCTGGAGCATGTGCAGTCGTGTTGGAATGTATCCCTCATCAGCTGACAGAAATTGTTTCAGCTAGTCTTGTTATTCCAACCATTGGCATAGGCGCTGGTATTGAGGCTGATGGACAAGTGCTGGTGTATCATGACATGCTAAGCTACGGTTCGCACCATGTACCGAAATTTGTTCAACAATTTGCTGATATGGGCAAAGAAGCAAGCGCGGGGATGATGGGTTACGTAGAAGCAGTGAAAGCGGGTACTTTCCCAGCTCCAAAGCATTTCTTCACAATGAAAGAGGAAGCATTAGATCAGCTATATGGAGGCGTTAAATGATGAAAGTCATCACGACCATACAGGCATTAGCCACAGAAATTCAAGCAGCTAAGCATGCTCAAAAAACGATTGGACTTGTTCCGACAATGGGCTATTTACATGAAGGTCATTTAACATTAGCACAAACAGCTCGTGTAGAAAATGATGTCGTTGTGATGAGTATATTTGTCAACCCAACACAATTTGGGCCAAATGAGGATTTTGAAAGTTATCCTCGTGATTTGCCTAGAGATACTGCATTAGCTGAATCTGTGGGCGTTGATATTGTGTTCGCACCAAGTGTGGAAGAAATGTATCCTCAAGATGGAGGGATTCGTCTACATGCAGGTGAGCAGGCTACCATTCTTTGTGGTGCAAGTCGTCCTGGTCATTTTGATGGTGTTTTACAGGTTGTCTCTAAATTATTTCATTTAACACTGCCAACAAGAGCTTATTTCGGTCAAAAAGATGCACAGCAGGTTGCGATTATTGCGACAATGGTACGTGATTTTAATTTCCCTTTAGAAATGCGTGTTGTCCCAATTGTACGCGAGGAGGACGGTTTAGCGAAATCTTCTCGTAATGTCTATTTAAGTGAGTCAGAGCGACAAGAGGCTCCGGCGATCAATGAAGCATTACAGTTGGCTCGCGATAGCTTTTTGGCGAATGGTGATGCTGATAAAGCACTTGCAAAAGCAAAAGCTCATATTCATGCAAGAACACATGGCCGCATTGATTATATTGAATTATTAACATATCCAGATTTAACACCAGTGACAACTGCAACTCAGCAAGTTCTGTTGGCAGCAGCTGTTTATATAGGTAAAACACGTTTAATCGATAATTGTATTTTTACTGTGAAAGAGGGACTATAGTATGTTACGTATGATGATGAATAGTAAAATCCACCGTGCAACAGTGACACAGGCAGATTTAAACTATGTAGGCTCCATAACAATAGATGAAGATATTTTAGATGCAGTAGGTATGCTGGCAAACGAAAAAGTACATGTTGTTAATAACAATAATGGCGCTCGTTTTGAAACATATATTATAGCTGGTGAACGAGGATCAGGTGTCATTTGTGTTAATGGCGCAGCAGCAAGACTTGTGCAGCGTGGTGATATTGTCATTATTATTTCCTATGTGTATGTGGATAATCATGAGGCAAAAGATCATCAACCAACTGTAGCCATCATGGGAGAGGGCAATACAATTAAGGAAATGATCGCACACGAGCCAGAAGCAACTGTGATGTGAATTCAGTAATAGTATCAATTAATACTAGAGAGGAGGATGGCAAAGTATAGCCTATCCTCCTTTTTTGCGATTACGTTTATACCAAAAGTTACTGGCAAAAATTTGCTTTTATTACTATTAAACTAGTTAACATAATTATAATTTTACAAATGTTCTAGTATTTTGCGTCATATTTATGTAGAATTTAGTTGTTAGTACATCATTTTACTAGTGGAGGTATCATTTGTCATGGAAAATAAACGTAACAAATTTTTAACAGTAACTGCAGCAGCATTGGCTGTAACAGCGGTAGCGGTAGTACCAGCATCAGCAGCAAGTCCTTTTTCGGATGTAAAGGAAAGTCATGCAGATTTTGAAGGCATTTCTACACTTTATGCAGCAGGGATTATTAGTGGTTACCCAGATGGTACATTCAAACCAGATACAAATGTCACACGTGGACAAGCGGCAAAAATGATTGCAGGCGCATTAAAATTGGATACAAAAGAAGTAGAGGATCCAAAATTTACGGATATTAGTGCATCAAATCCTTATTATGGCTCAATTGCAGCCCTTGTAGGATTAAATGTCATTACAGGCTATGGAGATAATACTTTCCGTCCAAACCAAACAATTACTCATGGTGATTTAGCAAAAATTTTAGCATCTATTCCAACATTACCAGAGCTAGAAAGTGCAAAAAATCATGAGGCTAGTGAAAAAGTTACACGTGGACAACTGGCAACATTCATTGCGGAGGCTCTAACAAAATCAAACCCAGAAACTCCAGAGACTCCTGAAACACCAGAAGATGCATTCTCATTATCGATTTTACATGTGAATGATACACATGCTCGTGCAAATGAATTACCTAAATTGGCGACAGCTGTAAAAGAACAAAGGGAAGCAAAGAAAAATGTTTTAACATTACATGCTGGCGATGCATTCAATGGTACATTATATTTCAATGAATTCCATGGACAAGCAGATCTAGCGCTATTAAATGAAATTGGCTTTGATGCAATGGTATTTGGTAACCATGAATTTGATTTAGGTGCCTCTCCTGAAGGTCATCAAGCATTAGCGGATTTTGTTAAAGGGGCTAAATTCCCATTTGTAGATGCTAATACTGATTTCTCAGCAGATGCTAAATTCACAGGCTTATTTACTGATTTAATTTCAAGTGAACCTGAGAATGGTAAAATTTATTCTGGTATTGTAAAAGAAATTGATGGAGAAAAAGTAGGTATTTTCGGCTTAACGACTGAGGAAACGGCTGATATTGCTTCTCCTGATAAAGTAACATTTACAAATTATATAGAGGAAGCGAAAAAAGCAGTGGCAGCCTTTGAAGGAATGGGTGTCAACAAAATTATCGCTTTAACACATATTGGCTACAATGATAATCCGAATGTTGATAATGATATTTTACTTGCTAAAAATGTACCAGGCATTGATGTCATTGTTGGCGCACATGATCATACAAAATTAGACGAACCATTCGTTGTTGATACAAATACAGTAGGTGAAGCAAAGGATGCTACATTAATTGTACAGGCCAATGAGTATGTAAAATACTTAGGTACGCTTGATGTAACATTTGATGGAGATGGTGTAGTTACTGAATATGGTGGCGAATTAATCGACCTTGGTAAGGTAGCTGAAGACGAAACATTAGTGAAATTACTAGCACCTTATAAAGCAAAAGTAGATGAAGTGAACAACAAAGAAATTGGTGTAACATTAAAAGAAGCTTTAGCTAACCCACGTGCAAGTGAAACAAGTCTTGAAAGTGTGCGTAGTAATGAAACAGCCCTAGGTAATATCATTACAGACGGTATGCTAGCAAAGGCACAAAAATATACTGATAAAACGGTTGTAATGGCATTACAAAATGGCGGTGGTATTCGAGAAGCAATTCCAGCTGGGAATATTACAGTTGGTCAAGTAATTACAGTATTACCATTCGGTAATACATTAGCATTAATGGATGCAACAGGTGCTGAGCTAAAAGCAGCATTTGAAGTGTCCTTGAAAAATGCACCTAAAGAAAATGGTGGCTTCTTACACATTGCTGGAGCGAAATTACAATATGATTCGTCAAAAGAAGTAGGCTCACGTGTTGTATCTATCGAATATTTAGATAAAGCAACAGGTAAATATGTTGCTATTGAAGATGGTAAAACTTACACAGTAGCTACAAATGCCTATACTGCTAAAGGTGGAGATGGCCTAGATATGTTTGCTAAAGCATATGAAGAAGGTCGTGTTACAGATTTAGGCTTATCTGATTGGGAAAACCTTCAAGAGCAATTACTATCACTTAAAGAAGTGAAAACAACAACAGAGGGTCGTATTGTTGATGTAGCAAAAAAACAATAAGCTTAACGTTGTTTGAGTAAGCACTCCATAATGATTCCACAACGCAACCTTAGGGGATTTCTCCAAGGTTGCGTTTTTTGTATGGATGCGGTGATTCAACAAAGAGGAGAAAGGATGCCGCAGAGCCAATAATATGATAAAATTCAACTTATCTAATGTGAACTGTGAGTTGAGATGTATGATGGAAAGTCAAAAATATGCAATTGTAGATTTGGAGACAACTGGTCATTCACCAGCCAATGGGGACCGGATGATTCAAATTGCCATTGTTATTATGAAGGATTGGGAAATTGAGCGTACCTATACGAAGTTCATAAATCCAGGGAAAGCTATTCCCACTTTCATTCAAGATTTAACGCATATAACGAATGAGGATGTAAAGGATGCCTTCCCATTTGAAGCGCATGCGGATTACATATATGAGCTACTTGCTGACTGTGTATTTGTTGCACATAATGCAGATTTTGACTTATCCTTTTTACAAGCAGAGTTTAAACGTGCTGGACTACCGAAATGGCAAGGTAAAAAAATGGATACGGTGGAGCTAGCTAAAATTTTGTTCCCTATGTCCCTTGGTTTTAAGCTAGGGGATTTAGCGGCCGATTTAAATATTGAGTTAGCAAATGCTCATCGAGCGGATGACGATGCTCGCGCGACAGCGGAGCTATTCAAGCATTGCTGGAAGGAGCTACTAAGTTTACCACAGCTTACACTTGAACAGATGCATAAGCGTTCCTTTCGCTTAAAATCAAATATTTCTCAGCTTTTTTTTGAGGCGTTGCAAATTAAGCGCCAGCATACGACGGGCCGCGAAAATGTACACTATTACCGTAATTTTGCGATTGGCAATGGCCGAAATAAGCATGAGCATGTGACAGAAACGATTGCCTACCCTCAATCAGTAGATGAGAAAATAACTTTAATGTCAAAGGCACTGCCAAATTTTGAGGAACGTCCTGCACAATTTGACATGATGGACACGATTTGGCGGGCATTACATGAACAACAGGAGTGCGTGATTGAAGCTTCTACGGGTATTGGTAAAACTGCTGGCTATTTACTTCCAGCCATCTTATTTGCCCGTGCTGTTAATAAAAAGATTGCCATCAGTACGTATACTTCCTATTTACAAGAACAGCTTGTAGAAGAAGAGCTACCAAAGATCGAAAAAATCCTTGGGACAAAGGTGAATTTGTGTGTGCTGAAGGGAATGCAGCATTATATTGATCTCGATCGCTTTGAGCAATGTATGGCATATGCTGATGAATCCTATGATGATACATTTACTATTTTACAAATACTTGTGTGGTTGACCAAAACAGAGACTGGTGTGTTGAGCGAGCTCAATGTTTCTGGTGGCGGACAACTGTTTTTAGAGAAAATCCGAAAAATACCGAATGACAAGCCTTCAAAGGGCTTTGATTTCTATGAGCAAGCTTTAAAGAACAGTGCAGTTGCTGACTGTATTGTAACGAATCATGCCATGGTTTTAAGTGATTTAGTGCGTCAAACACCACTTTTTACAGAAATAGATGGCTGGATTATTGACGAGGCGCATCAATTTATTCAGGCAGCTATGCAGCAGGATGAAGTAGTCTTCTCCTATACACAATGGAAGTATATTTTTGGACAAATTGGTACGATGGAGGACACGGCTTTATTTCAACAGTTTTGCCAGGCAGCGAAGAGAAAACAGCGAGTAGCCATGCAAAATTTACAGCATCTTGATGCACAATTCATACGTTTGCAGCGGACATTTGATGAAACAATCCAGAGAACTATTCAAAAATTGCAACAGCAAATGAAAGGGAAACAAGCAGGTAGTAAATGCACCTTGTTTTTAGAGGATGTTTCATTTGCGAAAGAAACGTTTGCACAAGTAAGCAAACTAACCCAGCAATGGCTGGATCTCGCTACTAGCATTACACAGTCGTTCGAAAATGCGATTGAGCAGCTAGATAAAAACGATCAATATGTATTATCTGAATGGCAATATTGGATTCGAGAAGTGAAGATAAAAATTGCTGAATGGGACGATATTTTTCTGTCACCACAGGAAGGCAATTCTGTTTGGTTAGAATTTGATGTACGGAGTGTCCCTGGCAGTCTCCATGTTTTTAAGAAGCCTGTCAATGTGACGCCGATAATTGAAAAAGTATTAGCACCTTTACGTCAGCAAGCGAGTATTGTTTGGACATCAGGCACATTAACGGTACCAGGCAATGAGCGCTTTGTTACACGCCAGCTAGGCATTTCTGATAATGTTGAAGTCTTGAAACTACAAGCTCCACCAGCCTACTATGCTGGGGCTAAGGCATTTATCGTCACCGATATGCCAGATATTCAGCATGTCAGCCAAGAAGAATACATTGAGGCTGTTGCCCATGCAATTACGCGGACTGTTCGAATGACAGAAGGGCGTTGCTTTGTACTCTTTACAGCACAGGATATGCTACGAAAAACAGTTGAGCTTATCCAAGATAGTGAACTATTAGATGATTACATGCTATTTGCACAAGGTGTTACAGGCGGTAGCCGTATGCGCATTCTAAAATCCTTCCAAAAATTTAGTCATGCCGTTCTATTTGGCACAAACAGTTTTTGGGAGGGGGTAGATGTTCCAGGAGATGCACTTGCCTCTGTTATTGTCGTACGATTACCATTTTCTTCACCAGAAGAGCCTGTTTTTAAGGCGAGGGCAAAGCATCTAACTACTCTAGGCCGCAATTCCTTTACGGAGCTTTCCTTACCAGAAGCGATCATGAGGTTTAAGCAAGGCTTTGGTCGATTAATACGTTCTTCGCAGGATAAAGGAGCTTTTATTGTCCTAGACCGACGAATTACTAGTAAGTCATATGGGAAAGAGTTTATTAAGGCATTACCACCTATCGATGTAAAGAAATTGCAGCTACCCGAATTGTTAAAGGAACTAAATCATTGGCAAAAATAGCAGAAACCCCTTTTAGCATTGCTAGAAGGGGTTTTTACGTATTGTTGAAGCCATTAAAGAATAGCAATGTTATCTTACTAGTATGATTCTCGTTGCTTGTTTTTAGTTTGCTCATCAAAAAGATTAGCATTACGAACGATTTCTGTAATATAGTTCATAGTGATTGCCGTTGCTTGTTTGGCATCATAACTTTTGCGATTATTCAATAGGTTTGTAAACATACCTTGGCATTAATTAAATGTATATATTTACCTTATTGTAGCTAATTTAAACTTATTATAGCATAACAATTTCAATTATCTTCTTTCATTATAATACGATTGATTACTAGCCACAAAAGAATGATCATGGACATCACTCAATATATCTTCGATGGAGACCATTTTGGAATTAAATGCTGTCCTAACACAATAGGATCTAGCAGCTTATCTGTTGGGCTATTGCGCTAACAGGGGGGGATGAGAGCGAACATAACTAGGATAATAAGTGTGAATAAATTTATTCTTCTGACTATTGTATTTTCCATGTAAGGGTCATAGCTCCTATTCTATAGTTACTAGATTATATGTAAACAATCGAATAGCCTATTACAAGATATTTGCTAAAACATTATTATAGACCATAACAGCAAGATTGAGGACGAAATAAAAGGATAGTTCCTGATAATATAAGGTCTAACAAACCATATGGAGGCTTATATTATGTCAAAAATTAAGCAATTCTATGATTTACATTTTTCACAAGAGCTATTATTTATTGGGAATGCTTGGGATGTTTTATCAGCATTAACATTAGAAAAGGCAGGCTTTCAAGCAATCGGCACAACAAGCTGGGGAATCGCGAACTCACTTGGCTATGCAGACGGTGAACAAATCGATTTTCAACGACATCTAACAATTATTCAATCCATTACAGAGCAAGTCAAGATTCCCGTATCAGCAGATATAGAAGCGGGGTATGGTCATGATGAACAAAGTATTATCGACAATGTTTTGAGAACGGCAGATGTGGGAGTAGCAGGGATTAACATTGAAGATTCCCTTAAACATCAAACAGGCTTAAGGAGCATAATTGAACACTGTTATTTATTAACAAACATGAGGAAAGAATTAGATAATCATGGCTATAAAGATTTCTTTATTAATGCTCGAACAGATACGTATTTTCAATTAGAGCAACCATTTGAAGAAACAATAACAAGATCAAAAGCTTATATTGAGAGCGGAGCAAGTGGTATATTTATCCCAGGCTTAACAGATGCCAATGAAATCAGCGCGATGACTCGTAATATAAATGCGCCCATTAATCTTCTTTCTTTACCTAATTTAACGAATGTCAAGCTACTAAAAGAATTAGGGGTGAAACGCTTTAGCTTTGGAAATGCACTTTCAGATAAAATAATTGCGCATTTAACACAGTATGCTACACAATTATTAAAAGACCAAGATTCTTCTGCGTTATATATATAGTCGATGGGAATGAGGTGAGATAATCGTGGACAATGCAATCAATATCAATTTATCTTTTGAGGAAAAGTGGGAAAAGATTATAACATGTGATCAAACCTATGATGGGCTTTTTTATACAGCGGTTAAAACTACTAAGATTTATTGCCGTCCTTCCTGTAAATCCAGAAAGCCGAAAAAGATGAATGTTGAATTTTATGAAGATATCCAAAAGGTAGAGGCGGCTGGCTATCGGGCATGTAAACGATGTCAGCCTGAAATCGAACATTCTCCACACACGCAATTGATAAAAAATGTCACGACTTTTATTATGAAGGAATATAAACAAAAAGTGACTTTACAGGAGATGGCGGAGCATGTTGGCCTCAGTCCCTTTCACCTTGAACGACTATTTAAACAAGAGACTGCTGAGACGCCTCGAACGTATTTAGAGAAAATCAGAATTGATAAGGCTGCCCATCTATTAAAACATACCGACTTTACAAATTTAGAAATATGTTATGAAGCTGGCTTTCAAAGCCCATCTAATTTTTATAAAGTTTTTCGACGGCTGAAAAATTGTTCGCCTACAGAATACCGTAACCTATCGTTGCAGGGGGACATGATATGAAATGGACAAACGATGTTGGCTATTTAGTTATCGAGTTACCACAGGCATTTAATTATAGAGAGTGTTTGCAGTTCTTAAAGCGCTCACATCATGAAATACTTCACCATATAAAGGATGATGTGCTCTACAAATTATTGAAGATTGATGAACAATTTATTTTATGTGAAATAACTGAACAAGCACATAAAATAATAGTAATATTTCCAATGAAACAGCCAGCTAGCCATGAACAGGCGATCATCGCACAATATATCGCAGAGTGGTTTGATTTAACAAAGGATTTGCAGGGGTATTACCAGATGGCTGAAAACGATCAAATCCTAAAGCCACTTGTGAAGAAATATAACGGATTACGGTTAATCGGGATTCCTGATTTATTTGAAGCATTGGTTTGGGCAATTATTGGTCAACAAATAAATTTAACTTTTGCCTATATGTTAAAAAAGAGATTTGTCGAGCATTTTGGAGAATATGTTTACTTTGAGGGGCAAAGCTACTGGCTGTTTCCAACGCCAGAGAGAATAGCCGTTATTGAGGTAGATGATTTGATCCACCTCCAATTTACACGGAGGAAATCAGAATACATTATTGATATTGCCAAAACTATCGTAAGCGGACAATTGACAAAAAATTTGCTGTGGCAACAAGAGGACTACGAAGCCATGAAAAAACGATTAATGGACATTCGAGGAATTGGTGCATGGACAGCAGATTATGTGCTTATGAAATGTCTGCAACAACCGACAGCATTTCCTATAGCAGATGTAGGTCTACATAATGCTTTAAAAATACAACTAGCATTAGAACGAAAACCAACAATTGAAGAATTAAAGAACTATGCGGAACATTGGCAAGGCTGGCAAGCTTATGCCACCTTTTATTTATGGAGGTCACTGTATGAAACGGTATAAATTAGATTATTCATCACCAATTGGGATTATAGAAGTTGAGGGAAGTGATACAGCAATTGATGCCATTAACTTTGCAGAGCGAGAGCAGATCGTCAATGCTCCTCAGCAAGACACACCTGAAGTTTTACTGGAATGTGTTAAGCAATTGCATGAGTATTTTCTAGGTGATCGTCAGGAGTTTTCATTTCCTTATGTTTTTCGAGGTACAGATTTTCAACAAGCTGTTTGGCATGTTTTACCGAGTGTAGGATTTGGTGAAACGGCTTCATACAAGGATATCGCCATTGCTATTAACAATGAAAAAGCTGTAAGGGCTGTTGGTAGTGCGAATGGTAAAAATAATATCAGCATTGTTGTGCCATGTCATCGAATTATCGGCTCCAATGGAACGCTGACAGGTTATGGAGGCGGGATGTGGCGCAAAGAATGGCTGCTTCAGCATGAGCAGACACATAAAAATTTATCCAAGTAACCCCATTCATCAGAGTACGTCATTTCGCTATTTGTACACAGTATAAAAAAGAGGTTATTGCAAAAAATAAGACCGTCAAAATGGCGGTTGTAATGACTAGTCTTTGTCATTTTATCGCTTCTTATGACACCTCCCTGCTAAGAAATATAGCTTGGAGTATTGAAAATAAAGGAGGTGTACACATGAGCGTGCTTTATAGAATCGCCTTAGTACTAGTTATTATAGGTGCAATCAACTGGGGACTCATTGGATTCTTTAGATTTGATTTAGTGGCTTATTTATTTGGTGGACAAACGGCGGTCTTATCTCGTTGGGTTTATGCACTCGTTGGTCTTGCTGGGCTAATTTCGATTCCAATTCTTGTAAAGCGATTTGAAGACGAGGATGATGTAGATACATTTACTCGTATGGATAGAAATCCTAGCTATGGCATGGAGGCTGGAGAAGAAACAGATTTCTCAGAAGTAAGAAAAACGGAAGAGAAAAAAGAGAACAAATAGTTAAACTGTAAAAACTAGTGACCATGTTGTCGCGTCAGTTTTTCAAAATATTCGCGTAGCTATTGACTACGCGAATATTTATTTTTTTAGGATTAGTCCTGATTACTTGGAAATGCAAAGGAAGAGGTAATGTCATTTCCTTGTTCTACCCATTTTTCTGAAATGGTTTTCGCTTTTGTGAAGAAACGAACTTGGTCAGGTCCAAACATATGCCCCTCACCAAATCTTGATCGTTTCCAGCCACCAAAGTTATGATAGCCTACTGGAATAGGAATGGGTACATTGACACCTACCATACCTACTTCAATTTCAGTGGTAAACTTTCGAGCTGCTGCACCATTGTTCGTAAAGATGGTTACACCATTTCCTAATTCATGGGCATTAATAAGGGCTATAGCTTCCTCTAATGATGCCACGCGGACGACATTACGTGCAGGTCCAAAAACCTCTTGTTCATAAATTTCCATTCCAGGCTTTACATGATCGAGTAATGTAGGTCCAAGA
Organism: Lysinibacillus sp. 1 U-2021; assembly: GCF_029916965.1. Lineage (NCBI taxonomy): Bacteria > Bacillati > Bacillota > Bacilli > Caryophanales > Bacillaceae > Lysinibacillus > Lysinibacillus sp. 1 U-2021. Next base: position 420,127 of record NZ_CP123966.1, on the reverse strand, counting down.
TAGAAACCATTCGATTGTTTGGAAATTTCCGGATTTCGCCCATCGCAGACCAATGTTGCGCCTTCTTCTAGGCTACGATCGATATAGCCAATGACGGCATCCTTTGATTGCTGAGTAATGACTGGTCCAAAATCAACTTCGGCATCTGTATAGGGACCCACTTTTAATTTGGCAATTTTATCGGCAAGAATACCCACTAATTTATTGGCTGTATCCTCCCCAACAGGAATAATGGTTGACAGTGCCATACAACGCTGGGAGGCAGCTCCATAGGCAGCCCCTAAAAAGGCATTTGCTACATGCTCTAAGTCAGCATCTGGCATAACCACCATATTATTTTTACCTCCCCCAAGTGCTGTGACACGCTTCCCATGTTTAGAGGCTGTAGCATAAATGGCTTCTGCAACTGGCGTAGAGCCTACAAAGGAAATCGCTTCAATGGCTGGATGGCATAACAGCTCATTAACAGCATCTTTATCTCCATTAATAACAGTCCAAACCCCATCTGGTAAGCCTGCCTCTTTCCACAGCTCTGATAAAAATAATGCTGAGCAAGGAACCCGCTCTGACGGCTTCAGAATCACACAGTTTCCTACAGCCACCGCCATGCTTGTAATTGCGAGCGGTACCATGACAGGGAAATTAAATGGGGAAATAGCCGCTACTATGCCTAATGGTTCTTTCAGAGAATAGGCATTGATATGACCACCAACATTCACTGAATACTCTCCTTTAAGTAAATGGGGGGCATTGATAGCTAAATCAACAGATTCTAAACCGCGAGTAATTTCGCCCTTGGCATCCTCAATCGTTTTGCCACTCTCTGTACAAATCATATCAATTAGTTCATCGATATTTTCTGTTATGAGTTGGCGGAATCTAAGGATAATTTCAGCTCGTTTACCAACTGATAAGCCACGCCAAGCAGGAAAAGCCGCTTGGGCAGCAGCAATCGCTTCCTGTACCTCTTGTTTTGTTGCCAAAGGTACACGAGCAATGACAGTACCTGTGCTTGGATTGTAAACATCTGAAAACTGACCGCTTTTCCCTAGAACTGTTTGTCCATTGATAAAATGACCTAAATCCTGTATGTCTGTATTTGTTACCATCTAGCTATTCCTCCTACAGTTTAATAGAATGTAAGGCTTGTACAAATTTTTCAACAATGAAATTCGTCTCGTCTGAGGAAATAATCAGAGGAGGAGATAAGGTTAACACATTATTGAAACCTGCCACGGTTACCCCATTTTTCCCAATGAGTAACCCTTGTTCCTTACATTGTGTGATCACTTTGTTCACAAGTGTCATGTCGAGCGGTGTTTTGCTATCTTTATCTTGTACTAGCTCTACGCCAATTAATAAGCCTTTCCCACGAATATCCCCAACATTCGGGTGCTCCTTTAATTGTTCCTGTAATGTAGTGAGTAATGTAGCACCTAGTGCAGCCGAGTGGGCAAATAAATTTTCCTTTTCCATTATTTCAATATTTTTTAATGCGACGGCACATGCTGCTGGTGATCCACCGAATGTGTTGACATGACGGAAAAAGTCATATTCCTCAGTTCCAGCAAACGCCTCATAAATTTCACGACGAACAGCTGTAGCAGACAGTGGCATATAAGCGCTTGTTAAGCCTTTTGCCATAGTCACAATATCAGGCTGGATGCCGTAGTTTTGGAATCCAAAAGCTTTGCCTGTACGACCAAAACCACAAATGACTTCATCGACAATGAGTAGTGCGCCATGCTTCTCACAAACAGCTTTAACTCCCTGTAAGTAGCTGTCGTGGGGCATAATTACACCACCGCCAGTAATAATAGGCTCCATAATGACTGCTGCTATGGAATCTGACATTTCCCAAGTCATGACATGATCGATTGCTTGGACGGATGGTAATGCACAAGGGTCCTTACTTTGAATATGGTCTTCATTGGCACGATAAGCGTCAGGTGGAGTGACATGTATAAAACCTGGTGCCAGTGGCTCATATTTATACTTTCGTTGAGCTTGTCCAGTAGCTGCAAGAGCACCCATCGAGCTACCATGATAGGCCCGGTAACGAGAAATAATTTTCGTTCGATTGACGTGACCTTTTTGTTGATGATATTGTCTAGCTATTTTGAAGGCTGCCTCATTTGCCTCGGAGCCACTATTGGAGAAGAAGACGACATAATCATCCCCTAAAAGCTCATTAATTTTTTCACTTAATTGAATAGCAGGGATATGCCCAACAGATAATGGGGTATACGTATTTTCTAGCAATTGCTCATAGGCAGCTTTGGCAATCTCCTCACGTCCATAGCCAACGTTCACACACCATAAACCTGCCATTGCATCTAAATAGCGCTTGCCTTCAATGTCAGTAATCCATGCTCCTTTAGAGGATTGGACGATCATTGTTGCATTTGGATTGTAGGGCTTCATAGAATGCCATACGAATTGTTCATCTTTTACTTGCCAATTGGGACTTGTTACATTTGTCACGAAGCTTCACTCCTTCTAAACAGGTAGTTGATTAGCATGCATATGTTTTCCTCAGATGTGGACAACAAAAATGCGCAGTCGCCCCCATTTGTACTTTATATGTATGCTTCAAGAATTTTAGAAGGAGTATTTAATGAGAAAGATAATTCAGTTAATTTAATGTTGTGACAGGCTATTGATGCATCAAGACATCCTCAATTAAAAAGGCAATATACAAATTAGTCTTCGTAAAGGGATTGCTTAAGTCCATATCTAATAGCATTTCAATTTTCTTAATTTTATAGAGGACGGTGTTTCGATGTATAAATTGACGTTCACTAATCCTGCTTGTACTGCCATTTTCCTCAACAAAAATACGTAAAAAAGGTACATAGTCTGTCCCATGTAGTTCATCATAGTGATAAAGCTGTCCTAAAATATCCTGACTAAACGATTTCATTAGGGGCTGATTTTTCACAGCCATCAATATTTTATAGGCACCGATTTCTTTGTATTTATACAAATAACGATTGTTATGAAGCTGTGCTAAATGGATGACGGTTAAGGACTCATCATAGCTTTGGCGAACATTTTCTAGCTCTTTATGAAAGTTACCTTTGCCGATAATAATATCCAAGTAACCATTTTTTAGCGTGATTTTTTCATAGATTTCTTCTACAACTTTTGAGAAGGGTATATTAGGTGTATTGATTTGTGCTTTATCAATTAAAAAGATGAGGTGATTTTTATGCTTTAATTTTAAGAAGCGTTGATAGCGATTTTGAAAAGCGAATTGGATCATGACCTCATAACGGTCAATAGCTGCTTTGGAGCCAATGGTTGTACAAGTTATGATCGCTAATTCTCTTCCTTGAGGAAATCCTAGCTGTGCTAGTTGATCTTTCATTGTGTTAGTGTTTTGTTTGTAATGAAATAGTAGATTGAAAAGAACCTTTTCTTCGATAGAAAGCTCTTGATGGTGATTGGCAATAAATTGAAAGGTAGTTTTTAATAGATCAGCAATGCGATAATTCCATGGCATTTGAAAAATTGGGAAATCATGTTGATTGGCAAAAGAGATGACGGCTTCTGGAATGCTAGGAATGAATGGTCCTGTATTAATGATAAAGCCAGCTACTTTTTTCGTGTATGCCTGTTTGACAAGATGTTCCAAGGAGTCTTGCTGTGCATCTAAATTAATACCTGTTGTGACGACTAATTCATTGGGTCTACAAAACATGATTAAATGACTGCTTTCCACAACATTAATACCAGTAACTCTGCGATACGTACCACTATGTCCAGCGACTAATGTGAGCATTGGGAAATGAACTCCCTCTACAATTTTACGAATCGTCCCCATACGTTCCCCCCTTAATTATGAACATAACTTACCATATATGATGTGCAGTTGCACATATTTTTTTAGTTTACTATCCATATCTCACAAATTTTATCTATTTTAGAATGTTTATTAACTACTGTGAAAGAGAGGACTTGCATATGTATAAATGTAATAGTAGACGATTGCAAGAGTTAATTGAACAATTTAGTCAATTTGGGGCCACCGAAAATGGTGGCGTCACACGTTTGTCTCTTTCGAATGAGGATGTATTAGCAAGAAACTATTTTTGTGAGTGTTGCAAAACGTTAGGAATGGATATTCAGGTGGACGATATGGGCAACATTTACGCCACTCTTCCTGGTAAAAAGAATGTGCCACCCATTGTCATGGGTTCCCATCTAGATTCAGTAGAAAAAGGTGGAAAATTTGATGGTGTGTTAGGTGTACTAACAGCGATCGAGGCCATTCGAACAATAAAGGAAAATGATATCGAAGTGGACATTCCTCTTACGATTGTCAATTTCACGAATGAAGAAGGGGCACGTTTTGATCCAGCCATGATGAGTTCAGGCGTCATTACCTCAAAATTTGACAAAGAAAAAATGCTACAATCTACAGATAAAAACGGCATTCGTTTTCAACAAGCTTTACAAGCAAGTGGCTATGAGGGAGAGCAAGCCAATCGTCTGAAGGAGGCACTTGCTTATATCGAATTGCATATTGAACAAGGGCCAGTATTAGAAGCAAAACAGCAGGAAATTGGTGTTGTTGAAGGTGTGCTAGGCATGGTCTGCTATGAAATTACAATTAGTGGGCAATCAAACCATGCAGGTACAACCCCAATGCCAATGCGTAAAGACCCAATGATTGTGGCATCAACCATCATTAAAGAGCTATATGAACAATTAGGAAAAATTGACGAACAACTTGTTTTTACTTTTGGTCGTATGAATGTTTCCCCGAATATTCATACCGTTATCCCAAATAAGGTGACATTTACAATTGATTCACGTCATCAAAAGCCAGAGGTCATGCAACAGGTTGAGGATATTCTCAACGCGCTTCCTGAGACAGCGGGCGGATGCCATATTCAGCCTGTCAAGTTATGGGGCAGAGATACCGTGTATTTTGATAGTGCGATTTGCAATGAAGTAGAAAGAGCTTGTCAAAGCTTTGGCTATTCATCTCATCGTATGTTTAGTGGCGCTGGACATGATGCACAGTATATGGCAAGTATGGTTCCTTCCGCGATGATTTTTGTTCCAAGTATTGAAGGGAAGAGTCATTGTGAAGAAGAGGAAACAGCCTTTGAAGATTGTGCAAAGGGCGCAGATATTTTATTGGAAACGGTGTTAACGCTACAAACGAAGTTTAGTATGGGCGAAACATATACACTGCATTAACTATCAAGCATTCTCTAATTTTGTGATGAAGGGTGAGAGGCATAGTGAAAAAAATCATTAAAGGTGGACGAGTAGCAACTGCTGCTGATGTATTTGAGGCAGATATTTTAATTGAGAACGGGAAAATTGTTCAAATTGGACAAAATTTAACGGATGCTGGCGCCGAAATTATTGATGCTACAGGCAAGTACGTATTGCCTGGAGGCATTGATCCCCATACGCATTTAGACATGCCATTCAATAACACGGTGACGGATGATGATTGGAAATCAGGCACCATTGCAGCGGCTTTTGGTGGGACAACTACTATTTTAGATTTCTGTTTAACAGCAGGAGAAGAAAAATTAGCAACAGCCGTAGAGAAATGGCATGACAAGGCAAAAGGAAAATCTGCTATTGACTATGGCTTCCACTTGATGATTGGTGATCTAACACCTGAAACCGAAGCTGAATTACCACAATTGTTGGAGCAAGAGGGCATTACTTCTGTTAAGGTCTTCATGGCTTATGCAAAAGAATTCCAAGCGACAGATCGTACATTATTTAAAGCCTTTAAAATCGCTAAGGATCTTGGTGCGATAGTGATGGTCCATTGTGAAAATGGCTCTGTTATAGATGAGCTAGTAGAGGAGGCAAGACGTGCTGGACATAAGGAACCGATCTATCATGCACTAACTCGTCCAGCGGAATTGGAAGGAGAGGCAACAAAGCGTGCTATCGAATTAGCGCATATAGCTGGTGCGAAGCTCTATGTGGTGCATGTGACTTGTAAAGAAGCGGTAGATGAAATTATTGCCGCTCGTGAAAAGGGCTATGATGTTTATGGTGAAACTTGTCCACCGTATTTAACGCTCGATCAATCCGCATTAGCGCAACCAGGCTTTGAAGGAGCCAAATATGTTTGGTCACCGCCACTTCGTCCTAAATATCATCAAGAACATTTATGGAATGCCTTAAAGGCAAAACAGCTACAGACGATTGGCTCAGATCAATGCTCCTTTAGCTTTAAAGGTAAAAAGCAATTAGGCTTAAATGATTTCTCGAAAATTCCAAATGGCGGACCATTCATTGAAGACCGCTTCAGTATTTTATACTCTGAGGGCGTGGCAAAAGGCAGAATTTCCATCCATGAATTTGTTGATATGATCTCTACTAGTGCCGCAAAAATATTTGGCTTATTCCCGCAAAAAGGAACGATTGCAATTGGTTCAGATGCGGATATCGTCATTTTTGACCCAGAGGCACAGCGTCAAATTTCAGCTAAAACACATCATATGAATGTGGACTATAACCCATATGAAGGCTGGGAGGTAACAGGTGAGCCTGTTAGTGTACTCGTACGTGGGGAATATGTCATTAAAAATAAAGAATTTGTAGGTGTACTTGGCAGTGGACGATACATTAAACGTCCATTAAAAACAGTAACTGCAGAAGCTCTAAACATTTAGCTTCCTACAGGATAGACCGATTGTTTTGACTGGAGAGCAAAACAATCGGTTTCGTAATTAGGGTACGGAAAAAATGAACACATGAGGGGGATGTGGAAATGGTTCCGATTCAAGAAAATGCAATGACCGTGCAGCTTAGACGTAATTTTGTGGAATTAAAAGGTAAGATGACAAAGAATGAGGCTATTGAGGAAGCCAATCGTTGTTTGTATTGCTATGACGCACCATGTATTAAAGCATGTCCAACAAGTATTCAAATACCAAATTTCATAAAAAAAATTGCATCTGGTAATATGAAGGGTTCTGCTACGACTATATTAGAAGCAAACCCAATTGGTGCAAGCTGTGCAAGAGTTTGTCCAACGGAAGAACTGTGTGAAGGGGCGTGTGTCTTAAATTCTTCAACAAAGCCAATTAAAATTGGTGAGTTACAACGTTATGCAACGGATTGGGCAATGGAAACCAATGCTCAGCTATTTAAGGCAGGTCCACATAATGGACAGAAAATAGCCATTGTAGGGGCAGGTCCTGCTGGTTTGTCGGCAGCTCGTGAGCTCAGTCGTTTAGGCTATCAAGTAACTATTTATGAGGCTGAAGCGAAGGCAGGGGGCTTAGGAAGCTATGGGATTGTAGCATTCCGATTACCAAATGATGTCGTAGATTGGGAAGTAGAGCAGATTGAACAGCTCGGTGTGGACATTCAAACGAATACAGCTGTAGGTGTGGATATTTCTGCTGATGAAATTTTGGCTCAGTATGACAGTGTGATTTTAGCTGTCGGTATGGGTGCTGTCCCAAATTTGGGCATTGATGGGGAAGAATTAGAAGGGGTACATGATGCCATTGAGTTTATTCGAAAAACAAAAATGGGACCGCTTACAAATGATATTGTAGGGAAACGAGTAGCCGTAATCGGTGCTGGAAACACGGCGATAGACGGTGCTACAAGTGCGGTGCGTTTAGGCGCAGATAATGTACAAATTCTCTATCGTAGAACAGAAAAAGAAATGACAGCATACAAATTTGAATATGAATTTGCCAAGCAGGATGGTGTGGCATTTAAATGGCTAACTGCACCTAAAAAAATTATTGGCAATGAAGCAGGAAAGGTGACAGGCATTGAATGTGTGAAAATGAAGCTTGGTGAGGCAGGTCCTGATGGTCGACAACGCCCTGAAGAAGTAAAGGGCTCCAATTTTATCATTGAAGTGGATGCTGTTATTAAAGCCATCGGGCAAACTCGTTTTGTATCGTTAATTGAAGCCTTTGGTTTAGCTCATACAAATGGTGTCGTAGACATTGATGAGACAACAATGCAAACGTCCAATGACAAAGTATTTGCATGTGGAGATGTTGTCTTTGGTAATGGACAGGGTGAAGCGATGGTAGTGACCGCTGTACAGCAAGGAAAAGATGCAGCATATAAGATTCATGAACGTTTAAGAAAACCAAGTGAGATTGCATAAAGTGAACCTTCAATCAGTGGAGGCTCTTTCTCCACTGATTGTTAGATTCACCAATCGAGTTTATACAGGCTGTTAATCCCCCACCTGAATGATTACATTAGCCTATGTTTTGAAATGGTGGTCATACAGCCTGTATCTGGCACTATGCTTTCAGTTGACAAAAGATTGTTAGTACGGATAGAGGGGGAACTTATATGGCAGACTTACGCATTAATTTAGCGGGCATCAAATCGCCGAATCCATTTTGGCTAGCATCTGCTCCACCAACGAATTCAGGCTATCAAGTCCAACGTGCATTTGAAGCGGGCTGGGGTGGCGCAGTTTGGAAAACGTTAGGAGAACCGATTTTAAATGTGTCTTCCCGTTTTGCAGCAGTTAGCTATAATGGCCAACGTGTGGCAGGCTTTAACAATATTGAATTAATTACGGATCGACCATTAGAAGTGAATTTACAAGAAATTTATGAGACGAAAAAGAAATTTCCTAATCACGCAATTATTGCCTCGTTAATGGTGGAACCAAAGCAAGAAAAATGGCATGAAATTGTCAAACGAGTAGAAGATGTGGGGGTTGATGGTCTTGAGCTTAACTTTGGTTGTCCACATGGGATGGCAGAACGAGGCATGGGTTCTGCCTCTGGTCAAGTCCCTGAATTGGTGGAAAAACAAACGTACTGGGTAAAGGAAGCGGCGCGTACACCTGTTATTGTTAAACTAACGCCCAACATTACGGATATTACCGTGACGGCGGAAGCGGCAACACGAGGTGGAGCAGATGCTGTGAGTATGATTAATACGATTAACAGTTTAGCTGGTGTTGATTTAGATTCTTGGAATACAGTACCACATGTGGCTGGAAAAGGAGCTCATGGGGGCTATTGTGGTCCAGCAGTTAAACCAATTGCACTGAACATGGTTGCAGAATGTGCTCGTAATCCATTAGTCAATGTACCGATTTCGGGCATTGGGGGGATCTCCAATTGGCAGGATGCAGCGGAATTTATTTTAATGGGTGCGACAGGCGTACAGGTATGTACAGCAGCAATGCATCATGGCTTTAGTATTGTGGAGGATATGATTGATGGGCTGAATAACTACTTAGATGATAAAGGTCTAGCTTCCGTCATGGATTTAGTTGGTCGCTCTGTACAAAGGTATTCAAACTGGGGTGATTTAGATTTAAATTATAAAATTGTCGCAGAAATTAATAATGATGTTTGTATTAATTGCAATAAGTGTCATATTGCTTGCGAGGATACATCCCATCAATGTATTGACCTTTATACGGAGGATGGTCGCCCAATGCTAAAGGTTCGTGAGGAAGACTGCGTAGGCTGTAATTTATGCTCAATTGTTTGTCCTGTCGATGGAGCCATTTCAATGGTTGAACGCCCATCTACAATTCCGCCAATGACATGGAATGAACGCCAATCACTTCTTAGCAGTCTATCAAAATAAAGGACCGTTGTTCATTTTTGAATAAAGATTAAAATCGAAATTCCACCTTCCTTCAGCATTTTGGGTGAAGGAAGGCACTTCAAGTAGGTTGTCACGGAAATTAGAAAAAAAGGAGAGAAACATTATGGAACGTGAAGGGAATTATTTAAAATCCCCAGATTTACTTCCAGTGACACATCAACAAAGAAATATTGGAACATTTGGTTTTGCGGTGATTTGGATAGGAATGGCAATTGTATTAGCAGCTTTTGCCATTGGTGGTTCGGCTATTATGAATTTATCCTTACCAATGGTGATTGTGGCAACATTGGTAGGTTCTTGTTTAATTGGCGTCTTTATGACGTTAATTGGTGACATCGGAATAGAGCATGGATTATCTTTCCCTGTTTATATGCGTGCACCATTTGGCACATTCGGTACTCATATACCTTCTCTTGTACGTGGTGTTACAGCTGCCTGTTGGTTTGGTTTGAATACGTATTTTGGTGCATTAGCGATAAACGGAATTTTAAATTTATTGTTTGGCTTTGATAATTGGTTTATCTGCTTCCTTGTGTTTGCAGCGCTTCAACTCTTTAATACATCTCTTGGTATTAAATCCATTGAGCGTTTTGCTGATTTAGCAGCCCCTGTCATTATTTTAATTTCTTGTTGGATGTATTACACATTGGCAGATAATGCAACATCTCAGGGAAAAAATATTTGGACGTGGGTGGAAACCCCAACAACAGGCTTCGCTGCTTTTACCGCCTTTATGGTAGTGGTGATGGCAAATATGGGCTTTTGGGCAACCTTAGCAGCAGATATGCCATCCTTGTCCCGCTTCTTTAAAGCACCCAAAAATGAGCGTAATTGGTTCAAGCGTAATAAAACACAGCTTGTAGGCTCTTTAATTGTCATGCCCATTACAAACACATTCATTGTTACGATTGGTGCAGTTTGCTATATGGCAGTTGCCTCGGCAGACCCAATTAATGCCTTACAGCAAAGTGCAAGCGGCTTTATTCTTGGAATTCTATTGCTGATGATTGTATTAGCACAATGGTCGACAAATACCTCTGCCAACGTTGTACCAGCAGCTACTATTTTCTCTAATATCGGTGGACCGAAAGTGCCATTCTGGGTAGGGGTAGTTATTGCAGGGATTATTGGTATTCTTGCACAGCCCTGGAGTCTATTTGATGTCATGGTCAATGTCCTATTAATCATTGGCGGTATTTTAACAGCAATTGTAGGTATTTTATTTGCTGATTACTACCTGATTCGTAAACGGCGTGTACATGTCAAAGAGCTTTATGAATTAGATGGGCAATTTAAATATTATAAGGGCTTTAATATGGCTGGATTAATCGCTTGGGTAATCGGTGGTGCAGTTGCCAATATATTTTCAACTTACTCTTCTTTAGTAGGGTTCGCTGTAGGCGCGATTGTATATTATGTATTAGCGAAGTATTGGTGGTTTAAAAAGTATCCACAAGCTGAGCTAGATGATCCAAGTGATGCCAAATATTTAGGTATTACTGTCGGACATAATTTAGACGAAATATTTGGCCAACCAACAGCTCCAACGACGACTCCGGATGAAGATGAACTGGTGGAGCAACCAGATCCTCTGTTAGAGATGAAGGGTGCCGAGTAAGTGAGACAACATCAAGACATTTTCAAAAGAAGGTGAGGTGATGGCATGTCTGAATTCCAACAAAGCACAGAGGAAATTCAAAAAGTAGATCATTATTTAGATAGTGGCTTTAAAATCAAATATGTCTACGAAAATTTAAGTGGGATGTTTGTAGAATTTGCACGTCAAGAAGAAGTGACTTTGCTACAAATTCTAACAGCAGATGCACGTAAATACTTCTCTGCTAAATTACACGAACAAACTTTATTACAATAACGAAGCAAACTCTATTCCTTTCGACTTGAATGGAATAGAGTTTTTTTGAATTTTCTGATTTAAATTATGTTGAAGTAACACCATATTTCGTACAAACATCAATTAAATCGTCGTTATTACCTATTTTTTGTTATTCTATTAAAATAGCAATATTTTTTGTTTTTCCTAAAAATACATTTGTCTTTTTTAGAAAAATTGATTATTATTTTAAAGTAAAAACATCGTAGAAAGAACAACAGGAAAAGAGGCGTTATGGAGTGGCCAATAAGGAATTGAAAAGAGGATTAGAAGCACGTCATATTCAAATGATTGCACTTGGCGGTACGATTGGTGTTGGGCTATTTATGGGCTCAGCAAGTGCTATTCAATGGACAGGACCTTCTGTACTCCTTGCCTATGGTATTGCAGGTATTTTTATTTTTTTCATTATGAGGGCAATGGGTGAGATGCTTTATATGGAGCCAAGTACAGGCTCTTTTGCCACATTTGGCTATAAATATATTCATCCTTTAGCAGGGTATTTAACAGCGTGGAGTAACTGGTTCCAATGGGTTATTGTTGGGATGTCTGAAATTATAGCAGTAGGAACGTATATGCAATATTGGTATCCAGAATTACCAGCTTGGATACCTGGTCTAATTGCAATGGTGATTTTGGGTGTGGCAAACTTCATTTCTGTCAAATCTTTTGGAGAATTTGAATTCTGGTTTGCGATGATTAAAATTGTTACGATTATTTTAATGATTATTGCTGGGGTCGGACTTATCTTCTTTGGCTTTGGCAATGATGGAATAGCAATTGGCTTATCCAATCTTTGGAGTCACGGTGGCTTCTTTACAGGTGGCTGGACAGGATTTTTCTTTGCCTTATCTTTAGTCGTTGCTGCCTATCAAGGGGTGGAGCTCATTGGGATTACAGCAGGAGAAGCAAAAAATCCTCAACAAACGATTACGAATGCCATCCAAAGCATTATTTGGCGTATTTTAATTTTCTATATCGGTGCAATCTTTGTCATTGTTACAGTGTATCCTTGGGATGAGCTTGGCACAATTGGTAGTCCTTTCGTTGCGACATTTGCTAAGGTAGGTATCACAGCTGCTGCAGGTATTATTAATTTCGTCGTCATCACAGCTGCAATGTCAGGGTGTAACAGTGGAATCTATAGTGCTGGACGTATGTTATATACACTTGCTATGAATGGACAAGCACCAAAATTTTTCGCTAAGCTTTCTAGTAATGGCGTGCCTTTATTTGGAACAGCGGGCGTATTAGTTGGCTTAGTCGTTGGGGTTATTTTAAGTTATATTGCCCCTGAAAACTTATTTGTTTATGTGTATAGTGCAAGTGTTTTACCAGGGATGATTCCATGGTTTATCATTTTAATCAGTCAAATTCGTTTTAGAAAAGCAAAGGGAGCGCAGCTAGCAAAGCATCCTTTTAAAATGCCGTTCGCACCGATTACAAACTATGTAACAATCATCTTTTTAATCATGGTACTAGTCGGCATGTGGTTCAATGATGATACACGCGTGTCATTAATAGTGGGCATTATTTTCTTGATTCTCGTAACCATTAGCTACTACGTATTTGGTATTGGTAAAAACCGATACAGCAAAGATTCTATAGAATAACCTTTAAGGATGTATCTCTAATTGGGATGCATCCTTTTTGTATGGCTATTTTTGCTAGCACAATTTTTACATAATTAAATGAAAAAAAGACAAACTACTAAAAACTGAGTGATATGGACTGGTATTTATCGGAACAAAAGGGGTGGAGCGAAAATGAACGAGATACCCGAGCAGATTGTCGCTAAATTAAAGCAAGAGATTAACGAAGTCGATGACGTAAAACTGAAAATGATCGCTACAGAAGAAGGGGATGTGACGGTCATTTATTTCTCCTCACTCATCGAAAAAATGACCTTACAAACCATGGTGACGATTCCACTAGCTAATAATTTGAAACAAATTCATCAAATGGCTCAATATGTGGACCCGAAGGATGTGAAGGGTGTCGTTAAAAAATTGAATGCTGGGCAAACCCTTCTTTTTTTTCACGAAACCAACGCCCTATTAAGCGTCGACACGTATAGCGCGCCTACAAGAGCCATTACGGATACGGAAACAGAGTCGACTGTAATTGGTCCACAGGATGCATTTACAGAATCACTGGAAACGAATATATCGTTAGTGAGAAGACGGATTCAAAGCTCCATGCTAAAAAATGAAAACCGAATTGTTGGGTCAGAAGCCAATATTAAAATATCGATTATGTATATGGATAATATCGTGAGCCATGAAAATTTAGATGATTTAAGAAACCGTATTGACCAGGTAGATTATCCGTTATTTACGGATATATCCGTGTTGAAGCAATTAATTGAGGATAATCCATTATCGCCCTTTCCTCAATATTACATGACAGTCCGTCCAGATAGTATTTGCCGTTATCTGCTGGATGGTAGAATCGTCGTTTTTATGGATAATAGTCAACTAGCCATTGTCTGTCCCACATCTTTTTTTGAAATGTTCGTGTCAATTGAGGATTACTACAACCGTTGGACAACAGCATCTTTATTAAGGATGCTGCGCTTTTTTGGTTTTTTCTTAACGATCATGATTACACCAATGTATATATCAGCCTTAACCTTCCACCCAGAAATTTTGCCATATGAATTATTACTAAATCTTCAAGAATCAAGAAGTAAGGTACCTTTTCCACCACTGATTGAGGTATTATTTATCGAGCTTATTATTGAAGTGTTGCGAGAAGCAGGCTCCCGAATGCCTGCCAAAGTTGGACAAACCATTGGTATCGTAGGAGGTATTGTAATTGGTACAGCTGCCGTAGAAGCTGGATTACTCAGTAATATACTCATTGTATTGGTTGCTACCTCAGCACTACTTTCCTTCTTACCGCCCATTTTCTTAATGAGTAATACTAGCCGATTTATCCGTTATATTTTTATCTTATCAGCAGGTTTATTTGGCTTGTTTGGACAGATGCTCGCCTTTGCGTGGTTAATCCACCATCTATTAAGTCTCAAATCCTTAGGGACGCATTATATGACACCTGCCATTCCAAGAAAGCCAAGCGATTTATTGGATAGTGTCATCCGATTTCCAACTAAATATATAAGAAGTAAGACTGGTATTTCAAAAGTACAGAAAAAATAGTGTCAGAATGAGAATGAGGTGGTTAACTTTGAATACAACAAAAGGAAAGGTCTTAAATCGTTATCATGTCATCTTCTTAGCGCAAAGTATTATGATTGGTACCGGTATCCTTTCGCTCCCTCAGAAAATAAGTCCTATGGGCTATACACAATCATTTATGCCTCTTCTCTTTGGTGTGATTGCTAGCCTGACACTATTTGCGATGGTATGGCTTTGTTCGAAGTTTCCCAATGATGATTTATTTCGAATGAATGAAATATTATTGGGAAAATGGCTCGGAAAATTTATAAATCTACTCGTCATTATTCAATTTATTGTTTTTAGTGCAGGGATTATTAGTAATTATATGCACTTAATTCAAAGTACAGCATTGCAGGAACAAACCATCACCTTGCCTGTACTTTGCTTTTTACTGCTACTTATTTATATTGTAAGTGGGGGTATTAAATCTATTGCACGATTTTGTATAATGACATTTTTTATTACCATTGGATTATTCTATTTTACGCGCTGGGCCATTGAAAAAGGTGATCCAAGTCATTTTTTGCCTCTCTTTAATTTTACGCCTCAGGAATTTTATGAAGCGTTAAAGCAAGGATATTTTTCTATCCTTGGTTACGAATTAATTCTATTTTATTTTCCATATATCATCGATCAAAAAAAGGCATTTCGTCATTCCTTAATCGGTATTTGGATTAGTATATTTTTATGCTTTATCACAACAGCTATTAGCGTCATGTATTATTCAGAGTGGCAGTTAAAAAATGTAGAGTTTTCAGTATTAAACCTATTTAAGGCAGGAGAATTTACCTTTATTGAGCGAATCGATATCATTGGCATTACGCTTTGGGTTTTTCTAATCTTATCCTCGATTACAGCCTATGTATGGTGTGCAAAAAGGGGGATGGATACCTTCCTTAAAAAGAAAAAGCAAAGTTATCAGTTGTATATCATCGCCTTGATCATTTTCTTTATTGTAAAAATGCCCTTTTCGCGTGAATTCCAAGAAAAATTATTTATGGCAAGTAACTATGTAGGCTATGTGCTTGTAAGCTGGCCAGTGTTTTTAATCCTGATATATGTTATTCGAAAAAAGCAGGTGCAGGTATGAAAAATAAACATCTATGCATCATTTCTTTTTTGATTTTCGTTTTACTTACAGGCTGTTCTAAAAAAGAATTAAAAGTTCCTCTAGAAGATGTTGGGATGGTAGACTCGATGGCTTTTGACTATATCGATGAGAACCAGATGAGACTCACAGTAGCGATCCCCCAATATTCTCCAGACGCAGAAAAAGACACACAAACTTTTTCTATCACAACAGATTTAGTATCAAGCGGCATCGTGGAAATAGAAAAGCAATCCGATAAAAAAATAGTCTTCAATCAATTGCGAGTTGTCTTAGTAAACGAAGATTTTGCGCGGAAAGGGAATGTTCGAAAAATTGTTCAGCACTTATATCGCAATGCGGAAGTAGGTAATAAAGTATTGATAGCTGTTGTGAAGGATAATGCGGAAGCGATTTTAAAAGGGGATTACCCTGATAAGCCAAGTATTAATTTTTATTTGAACAATCTATTAGAGCCGAGTATCAATACTGCTTTTAATCCCAATACAAATATTCATGATTTTATGTATTCGATTACCAATCCAGTAGTTGATGTAGTATTACCCTATGTTGAAAAACGAGGGGAGAAATTAGAGATTAAAGGCGTTGCCATATTTAAAGGGAATCAGATGCATGAATTAATTAAACCTGAGGAAGCACTAGTTATTCAAGCTTTAAGTGGACAGAAAAATCTTGCTCCATTGCATCTTGATTTAAATGCAGGACATGGAGAAGAAAAGGTAATGATTGATTTAATCGAGAGCAGTGTGAAAAAAGAGAGTAATAAAAATATGGAATCACCCAAATTAACGATTTTCTTAAAAATAAAGGGTACTTTAAGCGAATATAAGGGAGAAAGAGAATCACATTTATTTACAGTTGAAAGCATTAGTGATCTGGAAAAAGATGTGAATAAACAGTTGGAACAGGATATTAGTGAATTTTTAGCACGATTAAATAAAACAGAGGTAGATCCAGCTGGCTTAAGTGAAGAATTTAGAATGTATCATCATGGAAAATGGACATCGAAAAAAACAAGAGAGCTTATTAGAAAATTAGACGTGAAGGTCCATGTAGAAACGTCCATTATTAGTACAGGTACTTTAAAATAACAGCAAAGACCCATTCGATAAGAAGGGTCTTTGCTGTTATTGTGTTTTTCGCATAATAAAGCTTAAATGTCTTCCAGCTTGTTTATCTTGACGATAAGAAAAGCCATCGGGACTAAGGAATGTACAGGTTTCATCAATTTGTATTTGATTCACTGGAATACCCGCAAGCTCACATTGCTTCTTGACTGTCTGCTGATTATCAATGTGGTATTTTTTCGTTTCTGCATTGTAATACATAAATTCTTCGGCATAACCAAGACTGTGAAATTTTTCATATACATCTGCGTCTACCTCAAATTTCTGCTGACTCAGTGCCATACCGATTTGAACATGAAAGTCCTCAGGTCGACATTGTTCTTCATTCATAAGATGCTGAAACAGTTTGGGTGTTATTTCTTTGACGGTTCCTTGCCATCCCGAATGAATCACACCGACAAGTCCATTCACAGCATTATAAAAAATAACGGGCACGCAATCTGCTGTAAAACTACATAATAGTAAGTTAGGCTCAACTGTATAAAGCGCGTCTGTATTCTTCACCGCTGTATCCATTTGTGCCGCTCCTCGTCCTTGATCAGCTAATGTGACTTTATGAAAGTTCGCACTATGTGTTTGCTCTGTACAAATAAAATTTTGTAAATCACAGTTCAATGTCACAGCTAAATGCTGACGATTGTTAATGATAGCTTGAACATCATGGCAACTATGCAAAGCCATATTATTGTGTTCTACTTCCATCTCATCTTTTAAGGTCGTTCCTGCGATAAATTGCTCATTCTCTATATACATTTTTATTTTCATTTAATCACCTCGTTTTACTATATAGGATCGCTTGTGGAATGTATAGGTTGCCGTTTTTTACTATTTAGCTACTCCTTTACCCGTCTATCAAACTTTTAGACATAAAGAATCAATTTCCTCATATAGTAGAAGGAATGCTAGAGAGGGGGAGAGCGTGAATGTTGAGTGAACAAGACATATTATTCATTTGCCAAGTAGGAATGGGTCTTTTTTGGATTTTTACATATATACTTGTTATTTACAAAGGATGGCAAGATAAAACCTATGGCATGCCTATGGTTGCTATTTGTGCCAATATTTCATGGGAATTTATCTTTGCTTTTTTCTACCCACAAAATGACCTGCAACGCTATATTACGCTGATTTGGTTTGTATTGGATGTCTTTATTTTGATGCAATTTTTACGTTATGCGCCAAATGAATATCGAAAGATGCTATCAAAAAAGCTATTGTATTTCTCCTTTTTGATCACGTTAATCTTTAGCATGCTGATCATTTTAGGTATAGTCTATGAATTTCAAGATTTTGAAGGAAAGTACGTAGCATTCTTTCAAAATCTTATGATGTCAGGTCTATTTATTGCTTTACTCTTGCAAAGAGGGAATTTAGCTGGTCAATCCATGGGGATAGCAGTTTGTAAGATGGTGGGTACATTATTTGCAGCGGTAGGCTTTTATCTATACTTCCGCACACCTTTAATTACCGTTATTTCTGTAGCAACGCTCTTTTATGATTGGCTCTATATTCTCTTAATTTATCGATTACAGCGTAAGCAATTAGCAAAATAGGATTTTGTGCAGCAATTGATCACTGAATCTATTAGTAATGTATGCCAATTACAAAGATATTGCAACTTGATGACAATTCCAATGGGAAAGAATAGCGAGAGAAAGGGCTTTAACTAAACATATGGCGAGCTTGTCATACAATTGTAAAAATCCTTCCAAATATTTTGTGATGATTATGGCTCAAAAACTATTTACGATAATGGTAGAGCAATTAGGAAGGGTGATTAACATGTTTAAAAAAATAAAAAAAGTAGCACTAGCTTCAGTAGTAGCAACTTCATTATTAGTGCCAGTTGCGGCAATGGCCGCCGAATCCTATACAGTGACATCTGGTGATACGCTATGGAAAATAGCATTAAAAACAGAAACGGGTGTACAGGAATTAATTGATGCCAACCCACAACTCGCTAACCCAAATCAAATTTCTCCAGGTCAAAAAATTAATGTCCCTGTAAAAGAACAGGCAACAGTTGAACAAGAGGTTGTGAAACTTGTCAATGCAGAACGGGCAAAAGCAGGTCTTCCAGCATTGCAAGAAGATTGGGAGCTATCAAGGGTTGCTAAATATAAGTCGCAAGATATGCAGGATAAAAATTACTTTGACCACACAAGTCCAACGTATGGTACACCTTTTACCATGATGAAAAACTTCGGTATTACGTATAAATCTGCTGGTGAAAATATCGCGAAGGGCCAACGCTCCGCACAGGAAGTTGTAACGGCCTGGATGAACAGTGAAGGACACCGTGCCAATATCCTTAATAAAAGCTACACACATATTGGTGTAGGCTTTGTACAGGAAGGTAATTACTGGACACAAATGTTTATTCAAAAATAAAAAAAGAAAGAGTATCTATTGGCTTTTGTGATAGCTAGTAGATGCTCTTTTTCGCGTTAAATTCTAAAGTATACCGTATTGGAAGCGTATATTACTTCTTCTAGAATTAATCCTCCTAAATCATTAAAAGGTTAATTAACTACAAGAATACACATCAAACTATCTTTAGATATGTCAGGCTAAGGATAATGTAGCCTGTTTTTGCTATCTTGACAAATAAAAATAACCAAAAAACAACACACTATGAGCAATAGACGAATAAGATGTCTCTGTAGTATGAAGATAGAGGTGGTGTTTATGGTTGAAAAAGAAGTGGTTAGCTACATGTTGCGTTATCTGTATGACGGGTCTCGTAGGTTGTGAAAAAACAGCAGTCCCTGATAACAAGCTAGAACAAAAAATTCAACAACGTGAGGAAATACAGCAACCTGTTACATATGAACAAGAACAAATGATTGATCCTATTGTAGAGGTTGTTGATCCAACTACGAGTAAGGTACTTAAAACAATATCTCCAAAGGAATTTGGCTTCGATACGGACCCACAAGCCTATCAAAAGCATATCGAACAATTAGCAAGGGAATGGGCGAGAGGAACGGACATATCAAATGGCTATGATCAGCGTATGATGCTTGATCGATTGGATGAAAACGGGCAAGTGATCAAGGGGAAGCCGCAAATCATTTTAAAGGAAAGTGAGCTAGTGGAGCGTATTATCGAAGCTTCTGCGACTGGCGGTCAGGTAGAAATGCCGCTCTATATAACAGAAAGTGGCTATTATTTTGAGGATCTTCCTTTATTAGAGGAAGTGGTTGTTGCATCTTATACAACTTATTTCAATCGTGCTGATTTAGGCAGAAATAAAAATATTGAGCTCTCTGCTAGAGCCATTCATAATGTGATTGTAGGCAGTGGCGATTATTTTTCTTTTAATACAATTGTGGGTCCAAGAGATGAGGCAAATGGCTATCAACCCGCACCTGAAATTATTAATAAGAAGGTAGTCATGGGAATTGGTGGTGGAATCTGTCAAACTTCTTCAACCTTGTTTAATGCAGTAGACCAAATTCCCGTCAAATATGTTGAGCGCCATCATCATTCGTTAGATGTAGGATATGTCCCAAAAGGAAGAGATGCTACGGTTTCTTATGATACGTTAGATTTTAGGTTTCAAAACTCAAATGATGTACCATTTTTAATTAAGGCAAGTTATGGAGAGAATTCTCTAACAATTGAAATTCGAACGGCAGAAAAATATGTAGAATTATTGAAAAAACCATAATGTTGTAAGGAGACACCACTGGACGTTGGTGTCTTTTTTCGGATCGCATGATATAGTTAAATTGATACAATTCAGAAAATTTTAGGGGGAAAAGACAATGCATCCTAAACTACAAGCAACGATTGATTCGATTGATTTATACCAAGCAACTTACCCAGAGGATGCTTGTGTCATCGTGGCAGATACGGAAAAAGTGCTTGCCTACAAACCAGGAAAAAAGGTTGACTTAAAAGTTGGGGTTGGTGACCCAGTACATAAATATCGAGGTACAGCAACAGAAATAGCGTTAAGTTCAGGAAAATTTGTGAAAGAGGAGCGTAGCGCAGAAGGTTTTGGTATGGCCTATATCGCCTCTGCCCAGCCTATTTTTGAAGGAGGACGTATTATTGGCGTAGTAAGTGCCATTATTTCGAACGAAAAAATGGATAGTATGCGTCTATTGGCAACTGAGCTTTCGAGTGCCGTAGAAGAAATGACAGCTACAAATGATGGATTAGCCACTGCCAGTAAGGATGTATCCAATCGTTTGGAAGAGCTATCTAATTTCGCGGAATCGATGACAGGCGATATTGAACAAATTAATGTGATTGTCCATTTAGTAAAAGATTTAGCTATGAAATCGAGAATTCTTGGTCTAAACGCATCGATAGAAGCAGCACGTTCAGGTGAGCATGGGCGTGGCTTTGCGGTGGTCGCTTCTGAAATACAAAAAATGTCCCAGAGTAGCACAGAAAGTGCTGATAGCATAACTGTGCAACTAGAAAATATTAAACAATCCATCGATCAGGTCAATGCATCAACAAATCAAATTGCTGCGTTTACACAGCAGTTTGCTGCGAGTATGCATGAATTAACAGATGCCTACAAAGGGGTTAATAGTACAGCAGAAAAGCTAATGCAAATTAGTGACATCAAAGGATAGGCATATAAAAAGGATAATAGACAAGTGCTATTATCCTTTTTCATGATTAAATGATCTCTAAAATTTCCTGCGGTGTTGAGACACTGTATTCAGGTTCGTCATTTTGCACGACTTCTTTGGCATCATAGCCCCATTCCACCCAAATAATTGGTATACCGGCTTTCTTACAAGCAACAATATCCCTTTGCTCGTCTCCAATGTATACGACGTCAGACGAGTCGACATTCGCTTCCTTTAAAAACTTTTTCATTACTTTGTCCTTACTAAAAATGCGGTTGGAGCAAAGTACATCTGCTACACAATGAATACCGTTCATTTTAAGAAATTCTAAAATATTCTCTTTAGAGTTTGAGGAAATAATCAGGATTTTATAGCCTCTTTTATCAATCTCTATTAATAGTTCCTTCATTCCATCGAAAAGATGCACATCATTTAATGATTGACGATACAATTTATAAAATTGCGGTAAAATCATAGGTAACTTATACATTGGGAAGTCGAATAATTTACTGCGTTCTGAAATTGATAATTTTTTTAATGTATCAATTTCCTTCAATTCAATGCCTTTAAATTTATATTTTTGGGCTAAAGTATTCCATGCTGATGCAAACACAGCAGTAGAATCTGCAAGCGTCCCATCAAAATCAAAGATAATATGCTTCATTGCAAACTTTCTCCTTTTTCATCTCGTTGTATTGACGTTCTATGCTAAAAAATGTTACATGGAATGGGCAATCTAGTATTCTTGAAATAACAACCATTTTGAGCGTACGTAAACATCTTATGGTAAATATTATCAGAAAATACGGCGATTGCAATGAAAATGGTACAACAAAAGGAGGTGTCTTAAAAGTCCATTGAGACACCTCGGCTTTATTGTGTTTTATGATAGGTACTGGTAATTATTATAAAAGTTTTTCTGTTTTTTCGCGTGTTCGAATTAAATAAAAGGCATTGATGCAGGCGGCAATCGGAATAATCAATGCAATGCCGATTCCTGCACAAAAAATGGTTGTCATTTCGGCACTAAAAACCTTGGAGTTAACAATTTCCCCAATCGAATAGGAGAGATCCTTGAACCAGATTAATAAGCTTAAATAGCCACCAAAGAAAGCAAAAAATAACGTATTAGTATCGGTTCCTAATATATCTCTTCCTATACTTAAGCCAGCTGCAAATAGTTTTTTTCTACTCATCGAAGGATTGCGATAAAAAATCTCATGCATAGAGGTAGCGATGGAAATGGCTACATCCATAATGGCACCTATCGTACTCATAATGATGACTGATGCACCTATCTGCACAAAATTAACACCGACGTAGAGAGAAAAGATGCTGATTTCTTCAGTTGATTCTTCGCCAAACCCTTGGATCATCGACTTTTCCGTTACAAAGGTAATAAAGAGTAGTAACACAACTATCGTTATCATCGTCGAGATAAAGGCTGTAATGGTTTTACTGTTTGTTTTATTGATATAGAAAAGACTAATACAGCTAATGACCGTACAGGCAATAAACGTCAAGATGATAGGGCTATTTTTAGGGTTTGTCATTAAAAAAATGGTGACAAAGAGCACACCAAAGTTTAGGAATAAAGAAAGAAATGAGCGTATCCCCTGTCTACCGCCGACAAGTACCATTAACACGCATAATATAACTGCTAATAAGACGACAACATTCATCCTCGAACCCTCTTTCGATTAATAAAAAATATAGCGGTATACTGACTGATAGGAATCGTAAGGACAACACCAATACCCCCTGCTAAGGCACGGGCTAATTCTAAAGAAAGATTTAAGGACAATGTAAGCCCTAATGTGGAAGAATTTTTTAAATAGAGAATAATCATAGGTATGGAGCCGCAAAGGTAGGCAAAGAATAAGATACTTGTAATGGTACCCATAATATCTTTACCGATTTCATGTCCCGAAGATTTCAGAGCCTTGACAGAGATTGTAGGATCTTGCTCGTACAAAGTAAAAATTGAGGAAGCCATTGTAATAGAAACATCCATTACTGCCCCGAGTGAGCCAATAAATAAACCTGCCATAAAGACGGTACGATAGGGACGTGTTAAAAATTGCATTTCTTCATAACGAAGACCATTTTCACCTGTCAACCACATTACAATAGAGCTTATGATAAGCGCTATAACAGTGCCTAAAAGTGTGGACACGATGGCTACATATGTTTTTGTATGCAATCCACTAATAAGTAGTAGCGAAATAATCGTAAATAGCAGGGCGCAAATGCCGCTGACTAATAACAGGCTTACGCCCCCATGCTTCACATAAAGATCTAATGCGAATGATAGAATCACAGCATTGACACTCAAACTAATGATAGAAAATAAGCCTTGTCTTTTACCTACAATAAGTAGGGCAAAAATAAAAATCCATGCAATCATTACCATGGTTTGATCTCGTTTTAAATCGAGAATGGTTCCTGTTAAAACTGATTGTGTTGTGCGATCATCTACCGTGACAAAGATTTCATTGCCTACATGATATTCTTGATCAAAAGCACCAGACGAAGAATAGTCATTCGTCAAATGAATGGATTGCCCCTTATGCTGACCATTTTTGATAATGGCCATCATCTCCTGTGTAAACAAAAAATCCTCATTTTCATACATATCTGTCATCGGTTCGGATTCTATTACATCCACTTGCGTTATTTCTGCTATCGGTCGATCATAAAATTGTTCGTTATGACTTACGAAAACAATCGAAACCCCACAACAGAGTGCTAATAGGGCATAGAAAACAGCTTGTTTAAAAGGTATATTTTTTAAAAATGTCAAATTAATGACCTCCAAACGGCCTAGACTGAATAGTCACTTGTAAAGGAACGTTTTGTTGATTAAGAAGTTCCATAAACAGGTTAAATGACATCATTTTATTAACATCTTTTACATTTTTCAAGTCTCGTCAGAGCTGTTTAAAATTTATGCTTCGAAAAAAATTTAAAAAGAAGGATGGATAATATAATAAAATAGTGTTATCGTAAGACTAGCTAAATAAAAATATTCTTCGGGGTAGGGTGAAATTCCCGATCGGCGGTGATGAAGCAATTCAAAGTCCGTGAGCGCAAGCTGATTTGGTGCAAATCCAAAACCGACAGTTACAGTCTGGATGGGAGAAGGGTAAAAATGCGAACTTTTTAAATTGATTCTAATTTAGAAGGTTTATTTGACTATGCATTTACTACAAATCTTCCCAATCATCTTGTGGGAAGTTTTTTTATTTAGCACAATTGAATAGAAGATGTTCTTCGGGGTAGGGTGAAATTCCCAATCGGCGGTGATGAAGCAATTCAAAGTCCGTGAGCGCAAGCTGATTTGGTGCAAATCCAAAACCGACAGTGATAGTCTGGATGGGAGAAGAACGAATGAGATGACAGTCTATGAAAAATTTGTTTTCAAATAGGCTTATTTGTTGATGTCTTATACTCCCAAAACCCCTTTGATGTAAAGGGGTTTTTATTTTTTATTGCTAACGAGAGAAGGGAGAAGGATAAGGCACAAAAACAGATGGATAAACTGTAAAAGTAAAGGATAGAAGTGCTAATAAAGTAGAGTAGGTGATGGAATGTTTACAGGACTTGTAGAGGATATTGGTATCATAAAAGCCGTGCAAAGCGATCGGGACAGTATGAAAATTACGGTGCAATCAGCCAAGATAACAGAGGATGTCAAGCTTGGTGACAGTATAGCGGTCAATGGAGTTTGTTTAACGGTGACAAATTTCACACAACAGCAGCTTACGATGGATGTTATGCCTGAAACAGTCAAAGCAACAAATCTACAGCAGCTGGCAATAGGTGATTCTGTTAATTTGGAGCGTGCCATGCCTGCTAATGGGCGATTTGGTGGCCATTTTGTTGCTGGTCATGTTGATGGAGTCGGCAAAATTTTGCGAAAACGTCCAGTAGCAAACGCCGTTTATATTGATATCGAAATATCAGAGGAACTAACCAACTTCTGTATTCCAAAGGGTTCCATAACAATTGATGGCACAAGCTTAACCCTTTTTCATGTTGAAGCCAAGAGTGTCACAATTTCACTTATTCCTCATACTTACAAAGAAACCGTTTTAGGTATGAAGAGGGTTGGAGCAATCGTTAATATCGAAACCGATTTAGTTGGAAAATACATTATAGGGCAATTAAAAAAGGGGCAAACAACGCCAGCTATTACAAGAGATTATTTAGCACAACATGGTTTTTAAATCACAGAATAGGAGTTGATCATCGTGCTACATTCAATTGAAGAAGCCATAGAGGATTTAAGGCAGGGCAATATGATTGTGGTGGTTGATGATGAGGATCGAGAAAATGAAGGAGATCTTCTGGCACTCGCTGAATTCATCACACCAGCAACAATCAACTTTATGGCAACCAATGGTAGAGGTTTAATTTGTACGCCGATTTCACAGCAGCTTGCACAAAAGCTAGATTTATATCCAATGGTTCAGCACAATACAGATAACCATCAAACCGCATTTACGGTAAGTATCGATCATGTAGAAACAACGACAGGGATTAGCGCCTTTGAGCGTGCGCTAACGATACAAAGGATGGTAGAAAAGCAAGCTAAGCCGACTGATTTTCGTCGACCAGGCCATATTTTTCCGTTGATTGCGAAAGAGCAAGGCGTGCTGGAACGGAGAGGACACACGGAGGCCACTATTGATCTAGCGAAGCTTTGTCATAGCGTACCTGCAGGTGTTATTTGCGAAATTATGGGTGATGATGGGCACATGCTTCGGTTTGAAGAACTAACAAATTACGCTGCACATCATGGCTTAAAAATGATCTCGATAGAAGCATTGGTTGCTTATCGTCAACAATTATCCACTAATAAAACTAAAATTTCTATGTAAAAAGGAGAAGGAACAATGGGTCAAACATTTGAAGCACAATTAATTGGAACGGATTTGAAAATTGCAGTAGTAGTGGGTCGTTTTAATGAGTTTATTACTAGCAAATTATTGGATGGGGCAATGGATGGTTTAACTCGTCATGGGGTTAATTCTGCATCTATTGATGTTGCATGGGTGCCAGGAGCTTTTGAAGTTCCTTTTATAGCGAAACAACTGGCAGAAACCAAGAAATATGATGCTATTATTGGTTTAGGTACTGTTATTCGTGGCTCTACAACACACTATGACTATGTTTGTAATGAATCGGCAAAAGGCATTGCCAATGTGTCATTGTCAACGAATGTACCTGTTATTTTTGGAATTGTTACTACCGAAAATATTGAACAGGCAATTGAACGTGCAGGAACGAAATCTGGTAATAAAGGCTATGATGCTGCAATGTCTGCAATTGAGATGGCAAATCTAAAGAAAATGATTGGATCAGGACAATTTGAATAGTCGTCACAACATTTGTTTCTTTGAATATTTTGAACAACCATGGGAAAAATATGCTTAAGTGTATTTATTGAAGGTGATTGTTTCATAAATGTACTAATCTTGAGCTGGCTCAGTAGGAGATGAGAAGTATTTCATCAATGGAACAAATTAATTTGAAAATGTTGAAATCACTATTTCAACGCTCTGCTGATGTGATTTTCCAACAATATAATTTTCAGCAATATACAGTACATTTGATAACTTGTGATGCAATGGTCAATGAGCAAATACTTCAAACTGTGGTTGTTCAACGTGTTCAATCTTTGTTAAGCAATGTCACTGAGGACATGCTAGAAGAAGAAATTGAACAGCATTTACACATTCCCTATTTACAAAAGATTTTATCGAAAGAGGATGCGGTAACTAGGGTCTATAAAGGCCATGTTTTACTGTATTTTGAAGAAAATCAATTACTTTATTCTAGTGATATTTCAAAAAGACCCAATCGAGAGCCTGGGGAAACAACATTAGAACTAGTAGTAAAGGGACCTAGAGATGACTTTATTGAAGATGTTTTTATTAATATTGCTTTATTAAGAAAGCGATTACCGACTAATTCTTTTAGTATAGAGACATTAGAAATTGGTAAGCGTTCTAAAACAACCGTAGCCATACTATATATGGAAGACATTGTGAATTTAAATATGCTGGAACAAATTCGACTTCAATTACAAAAAATTGATACGGATATTGTTATCAATGGCGACTTATTAATGGAAAAAATTGAAAAGACAGCGACAATTCTTCCAAGACATGATTATACAGGAAGACCTGATTTTGCTATGCAGGCCTTAATTAGAGGAAGAATACTCTTAATGATTGATGGTGTGTCCTATGCCATAATTACACCTGCGAATATTATGTTGCTCTTTAAATCAGCAGAGGATAATGAGTACCCACTCATTGTTAGCTCGATGGAACGATTACTCAGAATTGTCGGGATATTAATAAGTATGCTACTGCCAGGTTTTTGGCTTGCATTGACGACATATCATCAAGAACAGCTTCCATTTTTACTACTGGCAACGGTTGTCGAATCGAGAACGGGATTGCCTTTCCCAACCATTCTAGAAATTTTAATGATGCTATTTATGTTTGAATTGTTTCGTGAAGCCAACTTACGTCTTCCGAGTGCCGTCAGTGGCTCCGTTAGTGTGGTAGGAGGACTAATTATTGGGGATGCAGCGATTAAAGCAGGTGTTACAAGCCCCTCAATGATTGTTGTGATTGCCATTTCTAGTATCGCTGCATTTACATTGGTCAATCAATCCTTTGTGACGGCTATGAGTATTTTTCGATTAATCATTATTATGGCTTCGGCATTTTTTGGTTTATTTGGTTTTTTTATATCCGTGTTTTTCATCCTTTTATACACTGCGAATATGAGAGTCTTGGGAGTGCCGTACGTAAACTTTAGTGCCGATTTTGAAAAGGGCAATATACGTAAGTCCCTATTGCGACTATCTCCAAAGGGCTATAGTAAACGACCTACCTTTCTAAAGCCGCAAGATCAAACACGGACTTCAAGTAAAAAATAAGCATATTGTGATGAGATCAGGTATTGTTGATACCTGATCTTTTTTTGATACCTTTGCTTTAGTGGTTTTTTTAATTTTCCATTTAAATAGGAAATGAGACATAAAAAGTTATTACTTATCTTTTTAGTTTACTTTCTTGTCAAGGATTATTAAACTATTTGTTACAGTGTGTAATTTTGGGTATGAATAAAATAAAAATTGATTTTGTGTTTTAATTTATGTAGGATATACAAGCAATGTTTGCTTTACAAACAAAAAATATAAGTGATCTAATGCGCAACAAAAACGCAACAATCGCATGAAGTGGTAAACCGCTGTTGAACCTTACGCTTTGCCGATGCCCGTGCTGGCGAGGACAACCGTAGGGGGATGACCGCCCATGATGCCAGGAACGGTGATGTTTTCCTTTACTTAAATACCTATATTCTTTATACGAGTAGCTCGCCAACTCGCAGTAAAAATTGGGAAAAGCGCATATATACCATGAGATTTGGAGCTAAAAAGTGTTTCCTGAGTAAGATTAATAGGCAACATCTTATGTCTGGATTTATAGATACACGTGGAATTCCAATTGGTATCTTTTGTAGGATTCAACATATCATGTAAGCGCTGGGAGCTTACCACCATAACTGGCCCATCATCGACAGAGGAGAACAGGATAAAGATATTATCGTTTCGTGTTAATTCATTCGTGTTAAAGGTTCTTAAATTATCTTCAGTTTCTATAAATATAGGTGAAACATCATCACTACGAATCCACTCTTTATAAAGATGCCAGGCATTTGCTTTGATCATATCATCCGTTGATCGTAAGGCCTGATCGATAAGTTGGATAAAAAAATTGTTATTTTTATCAATCAGCCATTTATTCATATTAAATCTGTTAATAAAATCGATCATTTGTTGGGTATCGAAATTCACCTTACTGAATCGATTTTGACGCATAAAATTATCGAACTTGTTATCTTCATCAGAATGGATATAACTACGTATAATGGGATCTTTTATATAAGGACAATGGCTAAATATTTTCTTCATATTCTCAATAAAGTTTTTATTAACAATATTAAGAATTTTTAATTGCATTACCAGTTTTACTGCCAGAACGGATTTCAATATCGCTGGTTCATCTGGCAATGTATCAATCATTTTTATAATGTTATTGATATAATCATCGAGATCTTCATTTCCAAATATATCTGAGTAATCAATAGATAATACCATTAGTTGTGTAACGCTGTCTTTAAAATTCCCTGTCGATATTCGCACATGATCAAACATAACAGCTGTCAAATTCGATTTAATAAATGATATTTCTTTGTCAGAAAGAAATTCTGCTCTGGTGAAGTGCGAAGCATAAAGATAACAATTATCGAAGTTTGAATTTCTAATCTGACATTCGCGAAAATTACTATGAGTAAGCTGGCTCCGCGAGAAGTCAACTGTATCAAGAATATTTTTGCTAAAATCGACACATTCACCACTCGCTTTGATAAAAATCACATTGTGTAAACGTCGACATTTAAATATGACATTATCAACTGTTGCAGTAGTAAAATTGCAATCCCCAATTTCTTTACATTCGAATGTTACATGTTGTAGATTAGATGATAAAAAAGACACCTTCGATATAACGTCACCTTTAAAATGACAACTTGTTAAATCCAAATCAGACAGGTCGATATACCCCTGCGCGTCTTTATCCATCAGAAAATCACAAGCACATTCTATTTCTTCATTTCTATAGAATTTTACACTTATAGTATCATTACTAATTGAGACTTCACGAAACATATTTATTGCATGATTTTTTTCGTTCCGTTGTTTTATATTTAAAAAAATATTGCTGATATAAATAAAGTTTTCTCGATTTAACCCTGGCACCCCATTAAAATTACGTAGTAAATCAAGATCGACTATATTATTTCCTTGCACCACACCATGTTTTATCAAAGAGTTATTGCCGTCAAACTTTGAGATATGACCTAACATAAAACCTCTGCATTACAGAAATGAAATAACTGGAAAAAGTAGCCTGAGCGTCCAGACACTACCGGCGAAAGGAAAAGAATCTCTGATAAGGCATTGAGATAATGCACATTCTTAGTGAAGAAGAAATGAAGTACTATAAAAAATCGCTCATATCCCTGGAATGAAGCATAAAAAAAGGTGCGCCAGGAGACGCACCAGTTGTTGCAAAATCAGCACTGTGGGGCGTAATTACCCCTTGCCTTTTACACTGCTGATAAAGGTGGAACGGGCAGATGTCGATCCCAGGCGTTCAGCTTCATCAAAGCGTATTTAACAGATTTTTAGGTTTTACAGCATTTTTCACTGCTTTGGTCGTTGCTTGCGCAGCCTTTTTCACGACTGGTAGTACTTGTTTCTTCACTACCTGCTTCGTCTGTTTGACAGCGGTCTTTACCTGTTGCTTGGCTTTCGAAACAGCCGCCTTTGTTTTTTTCACAACCTTTTTCGTGGTCAGAACAGCTTTTTTAATTGCCTTTTTCGCCCGTTTAACCAATTTACTCTTGGATAAACTATTTTTTAGCTTCCGTGCCTTGGTAAAGAATTTACCCCACTTCTTCTTTTTCTTCTTTCCGTTACATAAATTGAGATTAACGTAACGCTTAGACGCTATTTTTAGTATAAGTTCATTGTATGCGGCTTTAGCGATATACTCAACCCCTTTACCGATACAAATTTATTGTGTATCGTAAAAGGTAATATGAATAATAGGAAGGGAAATATCATGCCAATATCAATCAAACTAAAGGAAATCTTGAAACAACGTGACCTTTCACAACGTGAGTTAGCACGAATGACAGGACTACGACCAAATACAATCAGCCATCTTTGTTCAGACAATGTGGACAGGGTTTATCTATCAACATTAGAAACAGTATGCAAAGTGTTAGACATCGACATTCAGGAGTTAATCGAGGTGGAGTAGCCTCTCGCTCTAGTAATCGTTATATGTACGTAAAAGTTGCGAAAAATTTAAAGGCAGGGAGAAGCGAAGGTATGGCTTTGGAGAATAGAAATGGTGGTAACTGATGATATTATGGTTATTTGCTTAACAAAATAAAGAGTAAATAGGACATACTTTTTAAAGGTATTGTACGTACTATATAATTCGTAAAAACTTAATATGAGGCTTACAGGAGTTACTCATATTCTCTGCATAACAATTGAACTATTCGACACTGGGTATCCCCACCAACAAAAAAGAAACCTTGATAGGCTCATGAACCAAATCAAGGTTCTTTTATTATTCTTTTTCAATTAGTATAGTATTACAAACAACTTCTACATTTAAAGGCGGCATAAAAATATTACATTTTAATATATCTTCTCCATCAATCTGTACATCTGTAATCTCAACATCTTGAATAAAATAAGGAATTTGAGTTTTCGATAACTCTTTTAAGGGTTTCAATCTATCATCAACACTTGTTACAAATGAGAATTTCGAACATCCAGTAAAAAGTAAGATTACATTAAAATCTGTGTCTTCAAATACAATTCTAAGTTCATCTCCAAAAAAACTGGACTCCATTTGCAGTACTCTAGCATCCCAATAATGCAGTTCTTCAATTTCATTTAGTATTTTCTGAGCATTCAAGTTACTCCACCTCACTTTTTATATGGAATATGAGCATCCGGGCTTTTTCTATCCACAACGTTTAGGTTTACATCAAGCGGATTACCACTTTCATCAAAAATATGAACATGGTCATACTTTGTAACTTTGTCAGGAGGGTCAATTTTCATCCGGACATTTCCATTAGCATCTCTAATATGAACAAAACCGTTATTCTCAGTGTATTTCCAGTTACTTGGTAACCCATCTAATATATCATTTTTAGTCATGTTAGGAATATTATCGGCATTAATTTTTCCTACAAAATTACCTACACCATTACCCGTACCCTTATCCTCGGCAGGCTTTTTATTCGAGCCATTTTGTGATGATTGGGTATTAGTAGTTTCGGACTTAGAGTTGTTGTGTTTCTTCCAACTGTATATGTAGAAAAGCACTTGTCGCCTGTTATAGACAATCAAGTGCTTTAAGTTTATAAATTTTCTAATTTATTAATATTTGCAAGTTTTATAAGTTATTTTAGTATTGACAGTATGACATCTTTTTTACTACATGGCAAGTGTACCTTTTAAACCCTTTAGCTTGTTTAATCTCGTGTGTTTGTTGCTTATGCCATCCATAAAGTGGTCCTTGTAAGTAATATGTCATCTCACCCATTTTCGCTCTTATTACATTAGTATAAAAAAACATTTCTTGACGGCTTGCCTTCATGAGTTATTTATTCAAATTCAAGGATATCTTTAACTGTACACAAAAAAACTATTTATATCCTTGTTTATCGCCACGAGCTTTGTCATTATCGTTTATTTAGTCACTTTTCCATACAAAACTACCTCTTGCATGTAAAATGTCATCTCGCCTAATTCTCACACTTTTATTCTTAGACCACTGTTTACATAGTGCTCCTTGATGGCCCAGCCTTTATTAGCTTTCGAATCAAATATCAGATTACTTTTTAACCATAAATTTCATTGAGTTAAGGAAAAACCTTGAGAGGCATATAGCCAGTCAAGGTTTAACAACTCAATATCTATCCTCAAAAAGACAATTAAATATTGTAACGTCTTCCTCTTTTAACTCTAAAGAAATATTCGGCACTACAACATTCAGAATAGCTTCGTCTAGCGTTTGAATTCCATTATTATTTAATATTTCTAAAATCCTTATATTAATTCGCTCTGTTTCTTTATTAAGTGGAGAATATGCTTCATTTTTGTACAGCCCCATCATTGTAGTTGTACCTAACATATTTAACCACTGAATACGGAGCAATTAATGAAATTAACACCATAACCCCTGTTACCTCATGCTTTTCCTTAAGATAATCGTTAAACTCATCACTACCTATTCTAAAGTCCGGACTTAGTGATGATTGAATAAAATAAGAAAAGCACGTTGAATAACTGAAGTCGGTAAGATTATCAATGAATATCTGTTCTACCTCATCATTGAACTTACTAACCCAATATTCCTTATCAATATACTTAGCAAGTATATATTGAAAATCACCTTTTCCATACAATCTGTCAATTGTATTTAGTAAAACTTCTCTCATATTTTATCTCCATGAATATTACCTTTTTTATCAATATGAACTTTCACCCTAGTTTCTCCATTTGGTCCAACAGGCTTGCCAAAATCATAAGTTTTTACACTTCCATCTGCTCGTACCGGAGTAAAATTCATCCATGCTTCTTGAGTTAACTGTACACCATTTTTGACCTTCAGGCATTGTGACTTGGTTGAAACGTTATTACCATGCCCTGGCACATGCTTACCTTGCTTTCCTGCATCTACTTTTAGAATGCCACTACCTTTATTAATATTTTGTTGATTTAATTAGTCCTTCATTGTGACCACCTGTGCTCTTTCAGTGAAAATTAATGATATAGTTGGGATGAAGAAGAAACCACAACATGAGCGACTAGCTCACATTGTGGTTTCTTGGTTGTATTGTAAAATCCGCTGATACAGGTCGATAATAAAATATTTTCGTGACTATTATTAGTTTAGATACATAAATCTATCTTAAAGTTAGGTGTTATTGTAACTTCGATTACTGGCTCTTTACTTTGTTGCTTAATTATTAATAGTTTAGCATTCTCTACCCTAATTTCCTCTACATTTTGTATTTCAACGTCATATAATGGATTTTGAAGTTGTTTATTGTCCAATCTTATTGTTACATATTGGTCATAAACTGAAAAAGAAAATGCTATTTCTAATCCTAGAGGACCTTGCATCTTATATTTGTAAATTTCAGCTTCTTTATCAATTATTATTGGCTCACTATTGAATATTTCAAGCAGTAAGTATTCATCATATTTTATTGCCATGAAAATCACCCTCACTTCTTCTTGCTTCCCTTCGGAATTACCGTAATAACATCACCATTTGTGTTAGTAATTACAGTAGCGGCTTCACCATCATATTTTAGTGTATTTGGTCTATTTCCAGGAGTAGGTATTACATTTCTAATTGTATCCTCTACAACCATAGGTGGAACACCCCTTGGGTCAACAAATTTTTCAAATTCTTTAGTACCTGGCTTTAATCCCTTTTCAATGGCTCTTTTTTCTAACTCAACGTTAACTTGGATCAGATTAGGTGCCATTCTTTCTAGTGCATGTTCTGAATATCTTCTTCCCCCTATCTCACCGCCACCACGAGGAATATCCCATCCGGTTTCATTTTTACCCGTACCCTTATTCTCATCAGGCTTTTTATTCGAGCCATTTTGTGGTGGTTGGGAATTAGAGGGCTTCGGACTTGGAGTTGTTGTGTTTCTTCCAACCGTTCCTGTATCCTCTATGCGTCTGACGTTTACACCTGCTCGGAAATGCGCCGCGTTCGGCGCGTGGGCGGGTTACGGTCATGATCGTCTCTGGTTCAGGAAGTATTACAGGCAGTGTTGTGCAAATTTTGCGGATTATCAAATCCTTTTCTTCAACGCTATGTCATCGATCTTGTATCACTTTTTTGCCGGAAGTTGTTTGCATTTTCATTGATGTGCAGATATTAGAATTGTCGTAATGTTATATACATGGCGTATTTTATTCTTACTGGTTCTACACATGTTAATCGCATCGGATTGATCAGTTCACCTTAATAAGTTTAATAAATCGTACTGCACATAGTACAGTACGATGGTGGTTATGTAATTGATTTACATGAAGAATGGCTTATCACCATCAGTACCAGGTTGATTGATGCCTATATTCTCACCAATGTGTTTCTCAGGTTTATCGATGATATCTGTGATTAATGCTGCGACACTCTTACGTGATACGATCGTACCTTTGAATGGTTCATTGCGTGAGGTAAGCTCATAATCAATAATATCTTCATCAGTCAGCCAGGCAGGGCGAAGAATTGTATATTCCAGTCCAGAAGCCTCAATTGCATCCGCAGCCCTGCGGAATGGTTTTAGGGGCTCACCAATAACTGCATTATTCCATTCGCCAAATTTTCCTGGAACTTCATCATAAATACCGAGGGAAAGAACAAAGATCAGACGTTTAACATCACAGGCTTTCATCGCAGCGATCACTGAATTTGCCTGAATATCTAAATCTTCCCCCGTAAGGTTGGCATACACAACGTCCTGTCCCTGCATGGCCTGCTTCAGTGCTGCATGATTCAGTACATCTCCCATAATAATCTTGCTATTAGTTGGATAGGGTTTGTGGATTTTTGCTGGCTGACGGGCAAATAAAGTTTGTTTAATGGTTTGTTTATCTGCCAGTTGATTAATCACATGGCGGGCTATCTGACCGCCAGCACCAAGAATCAGTACATTTTTCATAATATTTCTCATGAAACTTATCCCAGATGGGTGTTGAAAAAAGGAATAACTTTTTCCAGCGCCTCCTGAACTGCTTCCGGTTTGTCATACAGTTCATAATGTGAGAAATCGGGTAATGAAACTAACTGACGATCCTGCGAAACCATCGCCCGGCCATAGACTTCCAGTCCATCACGATAAGCACCGAAGGCACCGACTTTTTCACCAACTACTACCATCACCGGCTGAGTCAGTAACACTTCAGTAAATGCGAAGGCATCCCAGGCCAGCGTTTTCTGTGCATGTGAGAACAACATTTTTGTCGCACCTCCCGGTTGTTGCCCGCGTGGTGTTTTATAGTAGTCAGTTGCTTCATAAACATCGCGTTCGGTCAGTCCATGGGCTTTTGCTGCATCCAGGCTGGCGGGAAGTAATTCGTTGATCTGTAATTCTCCACCACGAGCCTCTTTGGTTCGTTGCGACGCCATTGCATTCAATGCGCCAATCGGATCGTAATTGCTGAAACCTTCCCGAAAAAGACGCCCGATATTAACACCCGTAATACTCACTACTGCTTTAATTCGTTTTTCTGTCAGCGCGGCATTAATGGCATAGCCACCACCCCCACACACTCCCAGCACGCCAATACGTTCAGCATTAACATATGGCAGAGTTACTGCATAATCGATAACACGGCTAATATCCTCTACGCGCTGTGTCGGATCTTCTATCCAGCGAGGCTCCCCACCAGATTCTCCCTGGAAACTGGCGTCATAAGCGAGAACGAGATAGCCTTTTTCAGCCAATGCTTTGCCATAGATATTGCCAGACGTCTGCTCCTTACAACTGCCAAAAGGATGGACGCTGATAATCGCCGGATACTGTTTTGACTCATCAAAATTTGGTGGAAACTGAATATTGGCAGCAATATGCCAGGCCATATCACTATTGCGGATTTGAATATGTTTCATTACAGAGTTTCCTCAAAGAACGGAGCTAATACTGAAATTGCTTCAGCCACATAGGCTTTGCCGTCATAAAGATCCATATGGTTTGCGATGGCAAAGAGGTCACACCCGTTCCCATACCGAACACGGAAGTTAAGCTCTTTAGCGCCGATGGTAGTTGGGGGCTTCCCCCTGTGAGAGTAGGACGTCGCTAGGCAAACAAAACAGTCAGCTGTGTGCTGGCTGTTTTTTTTTATCGTTTGAACGCCCCTGCTATATAAAGGGTTTCCAAGAGCTTCTAGCTATGAACAAGAAAAAAACCAGCCGTACAATGAAATCAGGTCTGGTCAACTGACTTTTGTACAAAAGGGGCTCCAAATGGATAATAAAAGTTTAGGCCCACACGACATGGAATTGTAAGTATCACATCGTCTTTGCGCCAAAATATAGAAGGTAGATTATTTATGGACAAATCAAAGCAGACATAGGTAGAATTCTGTGCTAATTATGTGAAGAAAAGGGGCAGAAATCATTGAAGCTACAGCTTGTCCTGATGATATTCATATGTTGGTGAGTATGCCATCAAAAATAGGTGTGTCATCGTTTGTGGGTTATTTGAAAGGGAAGAGTAGTTTAATGATATTGAATCGGCATGCGAACCTGAAATACAAATATGGAAATAGGGAGTTTTGGGATCGTGAATATTATATAGATACAGTAGGACAAAACAGAAAAATCAAACAGAAATATATATAAAATCAATAGCAAGAGGATATTTTGAGGATCAGTGGTAGCGGAAAAACGGAGAGCGGTTGACGGATCTTTCAATGTGTCTTTAGACATGGACCAGTATCCTAGCATTTTACGGTAGAGCAAACCACCAGTTGTACTGGTGGTTCTGATTATTCATTGTCATCTTAGCAGTATATAGGAGGGAGTAGAAAGCTATTAACAAAATAAGTTAAAAATATCTAATACTTCAGTGAGGCAGTAAAATTAGAAGTTATGAAGACAACAGCATTTGAGGATTGTTAAACCTTTCGTAATTTTGTAAAAAAATCAATCACTACCAGTACGTTCTTATAAGACATAGTTAATTTAGATAAGGGCTTTAATTTAAATTCAAAATTGTGAGGGCTTAGACCCTTTATTTTTGTTGTTAAAAATATGTTCTACACTAAAAATTTTCGTAACTAAAATTATTGTTGTTGAAACATACATTACCATTTAAGTAACTCTGTACATTTCTTAGAATAACCATATCTCGCCGCATATCTTTATATGAAACTGTAATCGAATTTTAGCTAGACACTTCGCTAAAGTTTGCTGCTATGTACATAAGTATCGTCAATAAAGTAGAAAATTTAGTTCTATTCGTCATTCTTCATCCTTATACTGTAAAGATTACATCAAAAAGGAGAGGAAATTTTGTGGATTGATGGCGTATTTTCTGGTGGCGGTTTGAAGGGCTTTGCATTAGTAGGGGCATATCAAGTACTAGAAGCTGAACATTTTCGATTTAAACGTGTAGCTGGTACAAGTGCAGGTGCCATTTTAGCTGCCTTTATTGCTGCAGGATATAGTGGAAAAGAGATAGAAATAATGCTAGAAGAGTTGGATGTTCCTTCATTACTTGATCCAAGAAGAACAATTTTACCTTTCCCTTTTATGAAATGGGTAAATGTTTATAATCATTTAGGTCTCTATAAAGGAAAGGCGTTAGAAAAATGGTTTTTCCAAAAGCTAGCAGCAAAAGGAGTATATACTTTTGGTGATCTGCCTAAAGATTCACTTAAGTTAGTAGCTTCAGATTTAACGAATGGTAGAATGATTGTTTTACCAGACGATTTGCATAAATATCAAATTGAAGCAAAGAATTTTTCAGTTGCTTGTGCGTTACGCATGAGTTGTGGTATACCTTTTTTCTTTGAACCAGTTACATTAAAGACTGGGAAGGGTGAATCTGTTATAGTGGATGGTGGTGTTTTAAGTAATTTTCCACTATGGATATTCGATGATAAAGAAGGTCGGAAAGTACGTCCGATTTTAGGCCTGAAACTGAGTAGAAGAAGAGAAGAACAATGCCCTCAAGAAATTAAGAATGGTCTAAATTTATTTGAGGCACTATTTTCAACTATGAAAGATGCACATGATGAAAGGTATATATCAAGACGGCACGAAAGAGATATTATTTTTATTCCTGTAGAAGATTATAGTGCTA
Organism: Lysinibacillus sp. 1 U-2021; assembly: GCF_029916965.1. Lineage (NCBI taxonomy): Bacteria > Bacillati > Bacillota > Bacilli > Caryophanales > Bacillaceae > Lysinibacillus > Lysinibacillus sp. 1 U-2021. The sequence goes on along the minus strand of NZ_CP123966.1, from coordinate 381,107 downwards.
CCCAATTTGATTTAAATGAAGAAACAAAAGAAACGCTATTAGAAATAGGAAGAAACCGTACAATTCAATTTTTACGAAATTGGCCAAGGTTGAGGTTATAATTATTTTTAAAAAATAGTTATAAAACTATTGACCAATGACAAATAGGGTGTTATTATATAAAAGTTGCTATTGAGACATGCAGCTACTAAAATATAATATAAAATAAAATAACTGTTTGACATTAAATATAAAACATGTTATTATATAAAAGTTAAATCTTACAGAAGAGTAAACAAAATGAACCTTGAAAACTGAACAAGCAAAACGTAATCAATAAAGTTTTAAGTAGCTAGTTTTGCTAGTGAACGAAACACAATTTTGGACATCAAACATGATGCCAGCAAAACAATTTGAGCTAATCAAATTTCTTTTATGGAAAGCATGGTATGCGATGGACAACCTTAAGAGGTCTGAAAAAATTGTCCATGCAGGCGATGCTTACTTTTGCTGCCATGAATTTAAAGAAACTGGCTACTTGGACGTGGCAAGTAGCTTAAGAGAGCAACTATGCTCGAAGCGTATGTTGGATTTGGTAATGTATGACCAAATATCAAGACGACATAGGAAGAAAAATGATAAAAGCCCTTGAGAGTGAACTTCTCGAGGGCTTTTGTCTACAGTCTGAGAGGCTGTCTATTAAGACAGCCTCTTTTTTAATCGAGTTTTAATGGCTGTACAGCAGGGCCTTCAAGCACCTCACCCTTAGCGTTAAAACGGGAACCATGGCAAGGACAATCCCATGTTTCATCAGCTTCATTCCACTTTGTTTTGCAGCCTAAATGAGTACAGGTTGGAGCAGTGGCATTCCTCATATACCCAGCTATATATTCCTTGGCAACAAATCCTCCTACTTTCAGCATTTGCATGAATTGGGCACCGAATTTAGTACGTGATGGTGAATAAAGAGCGATAGCACCTTCTTCAATCTTTGAGCCTGTTAAAAGAGACGATAAGATATCGCCTGCGACAAAGGAATTGGAGATTCCCCATTTTCGATAGCCAGTGGCAATTAATACGTTAGGTAAGGAGTTTGTAATTCTCCCAACATAAGGGACAATATCAGGTGTTTCTATATCCTGGGCTGACCATCGATAAAGTGGCTGTTGTTCAAAATGCTCCTTCATTTCATTGGAAATGGCCTCATAATATGGCTCGGTATGAACGGTCTCGCCAGCGATGTGATTCGCCCCTCCTAAGACTAAATAATTTTCCTGATTAATCGTGGCAGTCCGTATCGAACGGGAAGGAAAATCAACTGATAAATATTGACCTTGCATAGTCTCAGAGGTTTTACTTGCAACCATATAGGAGCGACTATTGGATAATTTAAAAAGTTTAAGCCCTTTAAATGCTTCAATGGGATAATGTGAACATAAAATAAGTTTATTATATTGAACCGACATATTTTTTTCGGTATATAAGTTATTCTGTGGTATGTTTAATTGCTGAACACGGGTATTTGCATAAAGTTTTGCGCCCATCTTCTGCGCCTCTTTCGCAAGAAAATTACTTACTTCAACAGGATTTATTTGTGCTTGTTGTGTCATACATAAAGCTTTTGTAATAGGGAATGGGAGCTCTGTGTCAGAGGTAAGGTTAGACTTAATGTTTAAAACCTTATAGGCATTCCATTCTTTTAATAATTGTGCATAGCCTTCTTTTGTTTGACAGTATAACAGTGAATCCACCGAACGAACCCTGTCTGGTGGGAGTATCTGTCTAGCTTTATCAATGGCTTGTTGATTCAGTTGATAATAAAGCTGTGCCTCTTCTAAAGATAATTTTTCTAAAAGATTTGCATAGACAATGCTATGTTGGGCTGTTAATTTTCCTGTTGAATGCCCTGTCGTACCGTGACCAAAATGGGTATTTGCTTCGAGAAGAACTACATCCACACCTGCTTTTGCTAAAGTATAGGCAGTATATAAACCAGTTAAGCCACCACCGATTATACATACATCGCATGTTGTTGAGGAAGTAAGAGAAGATAAAGAGACAGACTCAGTTGTAGCAAGCCAAAGAGATTGTGTCATATAGAAACCTCACATTGTTTTTGTGTTCAGTATGTAGAAGAACTTGAAAATTTATGCAGTGAGGCATTAAAATTGCCTTGTGATTTCAACTATCGCTACAATGTAGCAAAAGGAGTGAGTATGAAATGAAAATTGAAATCTGGTCTGACTATGTATGCCCATTTTGTTATATTGGTAAAAAACAATTAGAGAAAGCGATTGAGGATACTGGCTATTCGGGGCAGGTGGAGCTTGTCTATAAAAGCTACCAACTAGATCCAACTACTCCAGTAGATTCGCATAGCACTGTCTATGAATCATTGGCAAAGAAATATGGAATGTCATTAGAGAAGGCAAAAGAAATGACTGTCGGCGTAACGGAGCGTGCGAAAGAAGTCGGCTTAAACTATGATTTTAGCAATTTGATGGAAGAGAATACGCTAAAAGCACATCGGCTCGTAAAATGGGCTGAACAACAGGGAGATGTTACAGCACTTGTGGAGTCACTTTTACACAGTCATTTTATTGAAGGCAAGCGTATCGGCCAAGACGATGTTTTATTAGAGATAGCCGAGAAAGTAGGGCTACAGCGTGAAGAAGTTGCAAAGGTTCTTGCCGATGATGTTTATAAAAATGAAGTAGAAGCAGATATTCAAGAAGGTCTACAGCTTGGAGTTCGTGGGGTACCGTTCTTTGTGCTAAACCGTAAGTATGGTATTTCAGGTGCACAACCGCAGGAGGTATTTGAGGATACATTGCGTAAAGTTGCTGAAGAAGAGGGCTTACAACCATCGCTAAAGATGGCTGGCACAGGTGATGCGGGTATTTGTACTGACGATAACTGTAAATTTTAGCTTACTAGAGAGAGGAGGAAGGCTTTCAACTCTCTTGTTAGAATGGATGAAAGATAGAATATTTCAGTCAAAAGTCTGAGGCAAGTAGCATTGACATTTTAGATGAAATTTTTTAAGATAAACACATATCTTGAATTCGAGATATTAGATTTTGAAATTTAAGGGAGATTTTATATAATGAACGTTTTAGTAGTAAAAGCTAACAACCGTCCAGACGGTATTTCAACAAAAATGTATGATACTTTCATGGAAAATGTACAAGGTGCCAACGTAACAACTTTTGATGTATTTGCAGAAGATATGCCTTATTTTGGCCAAGATCTTTTCAATGCTTTTGGTAAAGTACAAAATGGTGGAGAGTTAACAGACATTGAATCACGTCTATTAGCTGCAAAACAAAAAGCAATGGATGCATTAACTGCTGCTGATTTAGTTGTATTTGCATTCCCACTATGGAACTTAACAATTCCAGCACCTTTACAAACATTTATTGACTATGTATACCAAGCAGGATTCACATTCAAATATGGCGAAAATGGTCAATTAATTAGCTTAATGACTGACAAAAAAGCGATTATTTTAAATGCTCGTGGTGGCTACTATTCATCACCTGAAGCTCAACCAATGGAAATGTCAGTAAACTACATTAAAAACGTAGTAGGTGGCGTATTCGGGATGAAAGTTATTGAAGAAGTGATTATTGAAGGTCACAATGCTTCACCAGATAAAGCGCAAGAAATTATTGCAAATGGCCTAGAAGAAGTGAAAAAGGTTGCTCAATCACTACAAACTGTGAATGCATAAAAATTATTTTTTATTAAAAGTCCTCTCAATTTTGGGAGGACTTTTTTTATTTTGTTAACAGATGTATGGTGTGGTATGGAGGTCAGACATATTGACAGTAACTAATTATTTTGAATTTACATTTACTAACATCCTATTTAATAGAAAAATAAAGGATGGTAGAAATCTATGATTTGGAGGGAAAGTAATTAACCATTCTTTTAAAAATACATATAATTAGGACTATATATTCAGTAAAAATTAGAATGGTTTTAATATAATAGAATTTGTAGGAAAATACTAGATTATTAAGGAGGTTGTTGTATGAATAAGAAATTAATAACTAATTTCTTGGCGACGTTACTAGTCCTTTTCGCGTTTATACCATTTGGAATTTCTGCTGATGCTGCTTCCAATGATGTAACACGCGCAGATTATGTAAAAGAATTAGTAGAAAATTTAGATGTAGAGATGGGTGACGGCTCTTCGCTTGCCTTTAACGATGTCTCTAAGGATTTAGCACCTTATGTAGAAAAAGCTGTTCAATTAAAACTTATTAAAGGGAAAACAGCAACGACATTTGGCCCAGATGACAAATTAACACGTCAGCAAGCATTTGTTATCTCTGCTCGTGGACTTGTTAGTGAAAACGCTTCCCTCAAAGTTTTAGAGCAATTTAAGGATGCAGATCAAATTGCAACGGCATATAAACAAGATTTAGCGAATGCTGTTGCAGCAAACATTTTACAAGCATTTGAGGATAATACTATTCGTCCTCGTGACTATGTGACAAAGGAACAGATGGAGAGTATTGTGGAGCGCTTTGTAGCAGAGTACAAAGCACCTTCAACTGGTGTATCAGTTGATCTTCAGATTTTAGGGACAACAGATATTCATACCAATTTAGCTAATTACAATTACTATTTAGATGCTCCATCATCAGAGCTTGGGTTAGCTAATACCGCAACACTTATTGAGCAAGTAAGAGCTAAAAATCCAAATACATTACTATTTGATAATGGTGATTTAATTCAAGGCACACCACTTGGCTCATATAAAGCATTAGAAAGTGTTTTAAAGCCAGGTGAAGTTCATCCAGCTATTGCTGCACTTAATGCATTAAAATACGATGGTGGAACTTTAGGAAATCATGAATTCAACTATGGTCTAGACTTTTTAGATGAAGTATTAAACGATGCAAAGTATCCAGTGGTAAATGCTAATACCTATGATGCAAAAACAAAAGAACGTATGTTTACACCTTATGTCATTCTTGATAAAGAAGTGGTAGACAGTTCAGGTAAAAAACATACACTTAAAGTTGGTGTTACAGGGATTGTTCCAACGAAAATTGTTGAATGGGATGCCATTCATTTAGCAGGTAAAGTGGAAATGCAAGAGCCAGTCGAAGCTGTGAAAGAGGTAGTACCAGAAATGCAAAAGGCTGGAGCTGACGTGATTGTCGTTCTGTCACATTCAGGTATTGGTGAAGATACTTATGTGAAGGGTGCTGAAAATGTTGGTTACCAATTAGCAGAAATTGATGGTATTGATGCTTTAATTACAGGACACTCTCATTTAACATTCCCTGGTGACTATAAGGATTTGAAAGATGTTGACCAAGAGAAGGGGACAATTCACGGTGTTCCTACTGTTATGGCAGGTAGCTATGGTAGTCATCTTGGTGTAATTGATTTAAAACTAGAACAACAAGGATCAGAATGGGTAGTGGTAGATGGTAAAGGTTCTTTACAATCGATCAAACAAGAAGGTTTACAACCATCCACAACGGTTTTAGAGGCTATTAAAGAGGCACATGAGGGCACATTAACGTATATCCGTCAGCCTGTTGGAGAAACAACAGCACCAATCCATAGTTATTTTTCAATGGTGCAAGATGATCCATCCATTCAAATCGTAACACAAGCTCAAAAATGGTTTATCGAACAAGAGCTAAAGGGTACGGCTGATGAAAAGACACCAATTCTTTCAGCTGGAGCACCTTTCAAAGCAGGATCACGTAATAATCCATTAGATTATACAAATATTCCTGTAGGACCGCTTGCTATTAAAAATATGGCCGACATTTATCATTATGACAATACTGTTGCTACGATTAAAGTGACAGGCGCACAAGCAATCGAGTGGTTAGAGATGGCTGCTGGTATTTTTGCAACAATTGATCCGACTAAAACAGAAGAGCAAAATATTATCGATGCAGAAGCACGTTCTTATAACTTTGATGTGTTAGATGGCTTAACATATCAAATTGATGTCACATCGCCAGCAAAATATGACCGCCGCGGTAATCTTACTGATGAAAAGGCAAATCGTATTAAGAATGTACAATACAATGGTAAACCAATCGATTTAAAACAAGAATTCATCATCATCACAAACAATTACCGTGTTGGTGGATCATATGGGGCGACATTTAAAAATACTGACGGCTCTAACATAACAAACTATGCTTATGAAAATCGACAAGCTGTTGTAGATTATATTATGGCCAATAAAACAATTAACCCAGCTGCGGATAATAACTGGTCATTTGTACCTTTCCCAGCCAATACAAAGGTTATCTACCTATCTGCAAAAGATGCACAAAAGTTTATTCCAACAGGTAGTGGTATTGAATATTTAGAAGATACAGAAGCTGGATTTGCTAAATATTTAATTAAATAAGAGAATAAGAAAAGGAGAGTACGATAATCGCTACTCTCCTTTTTTATGTCTGTTGAATGAATGATACCGTGTACCTTGATAGGTTAAAATGCCAAGATCACCTTCTACAAGCTGACCATAATCGTAGCCATTCATCTTTAGTTCATGCCGTTCTCCGTTTTGCTCTTCAAACGTAACGTAATAGGATGTAGATGCCCCAGTATTGTTAGATCCCCCACGTACATTCGTACGCTTTGTCACAACCTTAGCGGGTACTGTTAAAATTGGTGAACGGTTGTTTTTAGACCAAGTGATAATCCCGTTTACAATCATAAAGGCTATGCTTCCAAAAACAATAAAGAAGATGATGGTAATAAAAGCGGAGCCAAATAAAAAATCATTATCAAACCAAAACATAAATTCCTCCCTTTCTTTAAGGTAGAAACAATACTTAAAGAGGATTTAATTCAAGATCTACTATCACGTCTATTTCATCGCTAATCAATACACCACCTGTTTCTAAAAAGGTATTGTAGACTAAATTAAAATCACGACGATCAATTTGGGCTTTAGCTTGGAAGCCAAATACTTCTTGTGCCCATGGATTCACACCTTTTCCTGTATATACTGTTGTAAATACGATAGGTCTTGTTATGTTTTTGATGGTTAAATCCCCATGAATAGCAAAATTTTTATCATCAAGTTTATCAATATATGTAGAGGTAAATACTATTTTTGGATAGACGTCTGCATCAAAAAAGTCAGGAGACACAAGGTGGACATCACGATCATGATTCTTGGTGGAGACACTAGCCACTGTAATCGTGATAGAAATGTTTGCATCCTGCATTTGTTCGATATTGGATGCAACTATTTCGCCGCTGTACGATTCAAACGTACCATGAATTCGAGAAATCATCATATGTCTTACAGAAAATCCGATCGTTGAATGACTGAAATCAATAGCATATTTTTTCATTTGAAAACCTCCTAAAACAGCATTCTACAACGAATGATAAAGTAAACAAATCGCATATTCAATGAGTTTTTTATAAATGTGGAAGTTTTTCCCTCTATAAAAGTGTAATCTGTGAACATGAAACAAAACATATTTAAAATGGAATAGGCATATTATTGGAAATATGTGCATTTTATTAGGATAGCGTTTAGTCTAAGACATTTTATGTTCCCTTGTTAGATATGTCCAACATTGAAATTATAAGTTACTATTTGTAATTAAATATATAAAAGTTAATAGATTATTTTACGTAAATAAGTTACTTCAAATTTACATTTAGTGCATTAATCGTTACAATAGTTACATAGAGGTGAAAAAATATGAATGAGACAACTTTGTGTCCTCGTTTAGCTAAAGCAATGGATTTAATCGGAAAACGATGGACAGGGTTAATATTATATCAATTACTAGATGGACCACAGCGCTTTAATGAAATCGAATCTGCACTACCTGTCAGTGGACGTTTATTATCAGAACGTTTAAAGGAGCTTGAAAAAGAGGGGCTTGTTGAACGTAAGGTATATTCAGAAGTACCGGTACGCGTTGAGTATTCATTAACAGATAAAGGTCAGGCACTTGAAGGTGCTATCCGCAATATCGAAACATGGGCAAGTAGTTGGCTCTAGGGTGAATGGATTATTTTATTAGATAATACAATAAAATAGTGTCCTAAAAACGACACTTGGAATGACTGTCAATTTTCTTTATAATATTCATCATCTCTGCACAGGTCTTACCTGTCTTTTAATATGAGATAAAAATACCCTTCATTTTACTTGTCAAATTGGGGTTGTAAATCCATACTGGTGTAGAGTAAGAAGGACGTTAGAAAGGAATTAGCTCTCATGACAAAAGAACAATGGGCGGTGGATTTAGCAAAAAGTATTAATCCTGCCAATATTAAGTTAAATGAATCATTACAGCAATACACAATGACAAAATTAGGTGGCAAAGCAGATGTTTTTGTTCTTCCTGAAACAGAAGAAGAGGCAGCATCCGTTATTCGCTATGCATATATAAATAATATTCCTTTATTAATGTTAGGTAACGGGTCTAATATGGTTGTTCGAGATGGCGGTCATAGGGGAATCGTTGTAACATTTTCACGCTTAGATGAGATTCGTATTTCTGGTGAGCATGTGTATGCACAAAGTGGTGCACTGATCAAAGATGTATCAAAGCTATCAGCGCAAGCATCCTTAACAGGTTTTGAATTTGCATGTGGTATTCCTGGATCGATTGGCGGAGCAATGGCTATGAACGCAGGTGCCTATGGCGGTGAGATTAAAGATATTATTGTTTCATCGAAGGTGTTAACAAAAGAAGGGGACATTTTAATATTAGGTAAAGAAGACCTTGAGCTAGGATACCGACAAAGCATTATTGCCAAAAAGGGTTATTATGTGCTGTCCTCTGAATTTCAATTAGCAGTAGGCGTACAGGAGGAAATTGATGCGAAGATTGCTGATTTAACCTTCCAACGTGAATCAAAACAGCCTTTAGAATATCCATCTGCTGGAAGTGTGTTTAAACGCCCACCTGGACATTTTGCTGGAAAACTTATTCAAGATAGTGGCCTACAAGGTAAAGGTGTTGGTGATGCTGAAGTCTCTACCAAGCATGCAGGATTTATTGTCAACAAAGGAAATGCTACTGCTTCAGACTATATTAAGACAATCCAAATGGTTCAACGTGTAGTGAAAGAAAAATTTGGCGTTGAATTAGAGACGGAAGTCAAAATTGTTGGTGACGATCTATAATAGGATGCCCTTCGCATAAGCCGAAGGGCGTTTTTTTAGGAGTGTGGATAAATGAAATTTATATCATGGAATGTTAATGGAATACGAGCATGTCTAGGTAAAGGCTTTTTAGAGTTTTTTCATCAAATAGATGCTGATTTCTTTTGTATCCAAGAAACAAAATGTCAGGCTGGACAAGTAGAGCTCTCTATTGAAGGTTATGAGCAGTATTGGAATTACGCGCAGAAAAAAGGGTATTCTGGAACAGCAATTTTCACGAAGCACACGCCATTGTCTGTTAAGTATGGAGTGGGCGCCGAAGATTCTCAGGATGAAGGCAGAATTATAACATTAGAATATAAGAATTTCTATTTAGTAAATGTTTATACTCCAAATGCACAGCGTGATTTAGCGCGGTTACCATTACGTTTACAATGGGAGGATCGTTTAGCTAGCTATTTACAAGAACTAAATAGTCAGAAGCCAGTGGTTTATTGTGGTGATCTAAATGTTGCACATACGGAAATTGATTTAAAAAATGCAAAATCTAATATTGGAAATTCGGGCTTTACATATGAAGAGAGAGCAAAATTTTCAGCGTTATTGGAAAGCGGTTTTGTAGATTCTTTTAGATACAAGCATCCCGAGGAAACTGACCACTACACATGGTGGTCCTATTTGAATAAAGTGCGTGAACGTAATATTGGTTGGCGTATCGATTATTTTGTTGTATCCAATCAATTGAAGGAACAAATTGAAAGCGCAACAATTCACCCACACATTATGGGCAGTGATCATTGTCCAATTGAATTGCAATTACAATGCTAATACTTAAATCGTATTTTCTTAATGGAAATACGATTTTTTGTATTTTGTAACTGAATAAGATGACTTTTAAATGTGAGGTTTGGCAATGCTAGGGGGTTAGCTCTAAAGTGAGGAGTTATTCGCTCCAATCACATGGGAATCTGCTCTAAAGTGTGGAAGAGGCGCTCCGATCAAGTGAGTACCCGCTCTAAAGTAGTGAAGAACGCTCCAACCATACGGGAATCCGCTTCCATAACATGGACCGCTTCACGAGTGAAGATAAAAGAAAATATACTCTATAGAATTCTTATATCTCTATGAAAACGAATTTTTAACATTACTCAGTAGCCTTCATAATTCCTATTGTTTATACTATTCTAATAGCGAATAAATATAAAATTTTGTATTTAGAGACGATTTTATATACATAAAACAAGAAATTTCGCTAAAAATTTGGGTTTCAAAGCGGGTTTGGGAAGGTAGTACGGGAATATAGTGCAAAAAGGGGGTTATTCAGTGGGAAAGAGAAAGCTTAATTGGAAAAAGTGGCTCATTGTCATAGCTGGGATAATAGCTGCTTTGGCTCTCGTGGCTTTTATTGGATTTACATGGTTTATGAATAAATCTAAGCCGGTGATTGATGGTGAGTTAGCTGTTACTATTCTGGATCAGGATGTGACAGTCACGAGAGATGAAAAAGGGGTTCCGCATATTTTTGCCAAAACAGATGCTGATTTGTATCGTGCGCAAGGTTATGTCCAAGCACAGGATAGACTATTTCAAATGGACTTAGCACGAAGGCAGGCAAGTGGTCGATTATCTGAAATTATTGGAGAAGCAACGATTAATACCGACAAACATTTCCGTACATTTAGCTTGCGAAATGCTGCAGAGAAATCATTAGCTGCCTATGATGACGAAAGCAAACAAGTACTTGAATGGTATGCTGAAGGAGTAAATGCTTTTATTGCACAGGCAAAGGAAAGCAATACATTAAGCTATGAATTTGCTTTGTTAGACTATGAACCAGAGGAGTGGACAGTTGTTGATTCCTTAACAATTGGTAAATACATGGCCTATGATCTGGGTGGAAATTGGAATACATTAGCTTTTCGTCATTGGGCATTACAGAATTTTGATGAAGATAAGGCAAAAGAATTATTTATTAAATATCCAGAAAATGCTTCGGCGATAATCGAGGCCAATATCCAAAATCCTGTAGCAGTAGCTGGGCAATTCAGCGCGGAAATGCTACCAAACGAATTTAATGGAAGTAATAACTGGGTAGTTTCAGGTGATAAAACGAAATCAGGAACGCCTATTTTAGCAGATGACCCACATTTAGGGTTAAGCACCCCTTCTATTTGGTATCAAATGCATCTGCAATCACCACAACAAAATGTTAGTGGCGTCATCTTTGCAGGGATTCCAGGTATTATATTAGGCCATAATGATGAAATTGCTTGGGGGGTAACCAATGTAGGTCCAGATGTACAGGATTTATATATTGAGATACCAAATCCAGATAATCCAACACAATTCAGATACGATGGAAAATGGGAACAAGCAGAGGTACGCGACGAATCAATTAAGGTAAAAGATGGAGATACGGTAGATTTTGAAGTCGTTGTTACACGTCACGGTCCTATAATGACAGATTTAGCTTTTAAAGATACAGAGCCAACAGCACAATTTTCGATGCAGTGGACAGCACTACAACCGACAGCTGAACTAAGAGCAGTGCTTGGTTTTAATAAGGCAAAAACTTGGGGTGATTTCGAAAAAGCTTTAGAAGACTTTAAAGCGCCAGCACAAAATTTTGTATTTGCATCAAAGGACGGTACGATTGCTTATAAAGCTAATGGTCAAATACCTATTCGTAAGCAAGGTGAAGGCCAATTACCAGTTCCAGGTGATTCGAGCGACTATGGCTGGGAGGGCTTTATCCCCTGGGATGAATTACCGACTCTAGTAAATCCAAAAGAAGGTTTTATTGCGACGGCAAATAACCAAGTAATAGGAGAGGACTACCCTTATCACATAACTGATTTCTGGGCGCAACCTTATCGTTTCGAAAGAATTAAAGAAGTGTTAGAGGAAAATGATGCTATTACAGTAGACGATATGATGGCTTTGCAAATGGATCAGCACAATCTCTATGCAAGAGAATTTCTGCCTGATTTATTAACATCGATAAAAGAAAAAGATAAGAATGGGAAGTATGCCGATATTATGGCCATGCTAGAGAAGTGGGATATGGTGGACGCAAAGGAATCAGGTGCACCACTTGTGTTCCATACATTAATGATTAAGCTACAGGAAGTTTTGTTTAAAGATCAAATGCCTGAAGATATGTATGGCATTATGTATGGGAAGTTTAATATTACAGACCAGCTCTTACGTACAGCTTATTCAGGAGAGAAAAGCATTTGGATTGAGGAGCAGGGTGGCATTGATGAAACCGTATACAAGGCATTTGAGCTAACAATAGCACAACTAGAAGATCAATTCGGAAAAAATTCCTCGAAATGGCAATGGGGTGATTACCATCAGCTTACTTTTGACCATACACTAGGAAGTGCATCGCCTATTCTTGCAGCCTATTTTAATGCTAAAAAGGTTCCTATTGGTGGATCAAAAGTTACCGTACAAGCAGCAGATAATGATTTAGCTGGTAATGTAGATCACGGTGCATCTTGGCGTTTTGTGGTGGATGTAGGTGATTTAAGCTCAGCCTATCATATTGTTGGTCCTGGTCAAAGTGGTCATGTAAAATCTGATTGGTATCAAGATCAGGTGCTGGATTGGGCAAATGGTGATTACCATCAAACATTTATTAAACAGGAAGAGATAAAAGGCAAAACATTACAATTAATAGCGAAATAATAAAAGGGTTAGCGTACAGAAAGTGCGCTAACTTTTTTATTGAAGGATATACATCCTAACATTCAAATATTCGTTTGAATAAGATGGAATAATATGTTACATTGAATACAATCAAACGAATATTTGAATGAGGTGAGGAAAATGCCGAAAGAAATATGTGAGGTGACGCATGTACATGAAGAAGCAGTCACAAAGGTGAAACAACAAATGCCTGATTTATCAGGTGTGGCCAAATTTTTAAAAGCGTTATCTGATGAAACTAGACTTAAAATTGCCTATGCTTTAACGGTGGAAGATGAACTATGTGTTTGTGATGTTGCAACTATTATTGGTTCTTCAGTTGCTACAGCATCCCATCATTTACGATATTTGAAAGATAATAATTTAGCGAGATCACACCGCAAAGGTAAGCAAATGTATTACTCTTTAGCGGATGAGCATGTATATCAAATTGTAACAATTGCCTACGAACATGCGAAAGAGGGGATTGCGAATGGCAGCCACGCCAATTAAACAAGAATACAGATTACAAAATTTATCCTGCGCTAGTTGTGCTGCAAAGTTTGAGAAAAACGTAAAGGCTATTCCAGAAGTACAGGATGCACAAGTAAATTTTGGTGCTTCTAAAATTACAGTAATCGGTGCTATTAATGTAGACCAAATTGAAGAAGCAGGTGCCTTTGATGGTATTAAGGTTACACAATCGGCAGCAAAAGCACTTGAAAATACTACACCTTTTTATCGTAAAAAGGAAAATGTTTTAGCAGGAATTTCATTGCTTTTTGTCATTCTAGGTTATCTATTTGTAGGTATGAATGGGGAATCGAACCCTCTACCGATTGCCATGTTCATTATAGCCATCCTTGTGGGCGGAGTGGGTATTTTTAAAATAGGCTTCCGTAATTTAGTTCGCTTTGAATTTGATATGAAGACGCTTATGACAATCGCCATCATTGGAGCTGCTATTATCGGTGAATGGGAAGAAGCAGCAGTGGTCGTATTTTTATTTGCTGTGAGTGAGGCACTTGAAGCGTATTCAATGGATAAAGCACGTCAATCTATTCGTCAATTAATGGATATTGCTCCACCAACAGCGATTATCAAAAGAGCCCACGGTGAACACTACCATGAGGTTGAGTTACCTACTGAGGAAATAGAAATAGGAGATATTTTAATTGTAAAGCCTGGGCAAAAGATTGCGATGGATGGCATAGTCATTAGTGGGTTGTCTGCAGTCAATCAGGCAGCTATTACAGGTGAGTCGATTCCCGTAAATAAGACAGTAAATGATGAAGTATTTGCTGGGACTTTAAATGAAGAGGGTGCTCTTGAAGTACGTGTGACAAAGCGTGTAGAAGATACTACTATCGCTAAAATAATACATCTAGTGGAAGAAGCACAAGCAGAAAAGGCACCTTCTCAGCAATTTGTAGATCGCTTTGCAAAGTATTATACACCAGCGATTATGGTTATTGCTTTTTTAGTAGCTGTACTTCCACCTTTAATAGTAGGTGATTGGCAGCATTGGATTTACCAGGGGCTAGCTGTTTTAGTGGTAGGGTGTCCTTGTGCACTGGTCGTCTCTACGCCCGTCGCCATTGTTACAGCCATTGGTAATGCAGCAAGGCAAGGTGTACTGATCAAAGGTGGTGTTCATTTAGAGCAGCTAGGACATATTGAAGCAGTTGCCTTTGACAAAACAGGAACATTAACGAAAGGGCAGCCAGCAGTAACAGATATCGTAACGACTGAAAACTGGTCAGAGGACTATGTGTTACAACTAGTGGCAGCGGTAGAAAAACAGTCACAGCACCCTTTAGCTAAAGCAATTTTAAATAGATTACACGATAAAAAATTATCTGAGCTAATACCAACAAATTTCCAATCAGTAACTGGAAAAGGTGCCTATGCTACCGTGGATAATCAGATCATTTATGTAGGTAGCATGAAATGGGCTACTTCATTAACTTCTGTAGATCAAAATATAGAAAGTCAGGTTAAGAATCTGCAAGAACAGGGTAAAACAGTAGTAGCAGCTGTTTCGAATAATCAACTTATTGGACTGGTTGCAATTGCTGATCAATTACGTCATGAAAGCAAGGATGTATTGAACAAATTAAATGCCTTAAAAGTAAAGCATATGGTGATGTTAACAGGCGATGCAGAGCCTACTGCGAAAGCCATTGCTACGTCATTAAAGATGACAGATGTGCGCGCTGGCTTGTTACCAGAAGAAAAATTAAAGGCGATTAAGGATTTACGTAAACAATTTGGTGCTGTAGCAATGGTTGGAGATGGTGTAAACGATGCACCAGCATTGGCCACTGCAAACGTAGGAATTGCCATGGGTGGAGCAGGAACAGATGCAGCTCTTGAGACAGCAGATATTGCCTTAATGGGTGATGATTTAACAAAGCTTCCTTACACTATTGGCTTGAGCAGAAAAACATTACGTATCATTAAAGAGAATATTATATTTGCCCTAGTTTTAAAATTAATTGCATTGCTACTTGTCATACCAGGATGGTTAACATTATGGATAGCAATTTTTGCCGATATGGGTGCAACACTATTAGTTGTGTTTAATTCATTAAGACTAATTAGAGCAAAAAAGTAGTAAGTAAGGTGTAGAAATATATGAAAAAGTAGGAAATTAATCTTGCTTTGGCACGAGGGATTTTATGCGAATAGATGCTACTTGTGATTCTTGAAAAAGACTTTTTTTAAGGCTATTATAGTTTCAGGAGTAATGTAACAATTAAATATAAATGAGGCGAAAGTTTGAATATGTCAGATCCTATTTTAGTAAATGTTACAGAAGAAATTGTGCGTGGTTTAGTAAGCTTCTTACTACGAGGACCAGAATATCAAACATTTTGTAAATGCGAAATCTGTGAATTAGACACGGTGGCACTTACACTAAATGCATTGCCAAGTAAGTATGTTACATCTATGGAAGCTAGAGATGAGGCATTTAAAGAAATGAATACTCCTGGAAACATTGAGCGCATTAATAAAGAGATTATTCATTCGTTACATGTGGTAAATAAGTATCCTCGACACAAAGTAGAGCCTACTTCTTAATAGAAGAGGCTCTATTTAAGTTGTATAGGAAGTGTTTTTCTAGGCTATGTATTTTCAGTTAACTTTTAAGCCAAGCTTGTAGTAAACTAGAGAGTAAGAAAAGGAAAGAGAGGGAAAAGGATATGCCAACACCTAGTATGGAGGACCATATCGAACAAATATATTTATTAATTGCCAACAAGGGATATGCGCGAGTGTCTGACATTGCTGAAGCATTATCTGTTCTTCCTTCTTCTGTTACAAAAATGGTTCAAAAATTAGATAAAGATGGTTATTTAGTTTATGAAAAGTACCGTGGACTGACATTGACGCCTAAAGGGGATAAGCTCGGAAAGCGTCTTGTGCAGCGTCATGAATTGCTCGAGCAGTTTTTACGAATGATTGGTGTGGATGAAGAACGTATTTATGATGATGTGGAGGGAATTGAACATCATTTAAGTTGGAATTCAATCGATCGTATTGCAGATCTTGTGCAAGTAATGGAAGAAAATCCAGACATCGTGAAAAAATTAGAGGCATCTAAGACACAGCACAATCTTTAAAATGATGGTGTGAAGGAAAGGGAGACAATATGAACGCATTAAAATCAGGTGAAGTCGTTACATTAACGGTATTAGAGCAACAAGCATCGAAATGGATTTTAACAAATGGAGTTGAAGAACTACCTTTAAATGCTTCAGAGGTAACAGAGCCACTAACAGTAGGTGACCGCCTTGAAGTATTTTTATTTGCAGACCGTCGTGGAGATTTGGCTGCAACAACGGCTATTCCAGCTTTTATACAAGGTGAATACGGCTGGGCACGTGTCTTGAAAGTAGTGGAACGTGAAGGTGCTTTTGTGGATATTGGTACATCTCGTGAAGTATTAGTAAGAGCAGAGGATTTACCTGCATTAAAAGAGGTATGGCCAGAACCAGGCGATCATTTATTTATGACACTACGTACAGATCGTAACGGTGATTTATTTGGTCGTTTAGCCACAGAGGAAAAAATCTCGGAGCTATATGAAGGTGCATTTGAAGATATGCACAATAAGAATATCCAAGCACGCCCATACCGTTTGTTACCGATTGGGACATTTTTGCTAGGTGTAGAAGTTCCTTACCGTATTTTTGTGCATGAGTCTGAGCGAAATAATGAGCCTCGATTAGGACAAGATGTAGTTGTTCGTATTATCGATGTAAAAGACGATGGTTCCATGAATGGCTCTCTTTTACCAAGAAAACATGAGCGTCTTTCAAATGATGCGCAACAAATATTAAAGTATATACAGGATGTGGGCGGTAAAATGCCATTTGGTGATAAATCGTCTCCTGAAGAGATTCAAGAAATGTTTAATATGAGTAAAGGTGCATTTAAACGTGCCTTAGGAACATTAATGAAAGCTGGTAAAGTGAAACAACAGGACGGTTGGACTGAAGAAATTTAAAGGATGGTTAGTTTGACTAGCTAGCAAAACATTTTACAAAAGGAAAAGTGACGAGAGACATCCTTGAAACCTTCTCGTCTTTTTTTCGTACTAATTATTGTATAGTGGCATACATTATACTTGCTAATTATGAAGTTTTAGCGAAAGGGGTCACACGATTTGAAAAAAACATGGATTAAAATACTAACTGCTACAATGTTAGTATTTGGAGTGATGGCACCAGCAACAGGATTTGCATCTGACAATACGCCTCCAAAAGCAATTGATGAAAAACTAGGCGTACCGATTGTCGTGTATGGAGCAAATTTATCTGAGGCTGAAAAAGAGTCAGTTAAAAAATCATTAAAAGTAAGCGAAGAACCTGAAATTGAAGAAATTACTGTGTCTGGTGAGGATCTAGTAAAATACATTAAAGATAGTAATTCAAGCTCACGTATGTACTCTTCTGCAAAAATTACACGCAGAGATGCAGGCGAGGGTCTAGTAATACAAATTGTCACACCATCGAATATAACGCAGGTAACTTCAGAGATGTATGCAAATGCGATGTTAACAGCAGGAATTCAGGATGCATCCGTACAAGTAGCTGCGCCGAAAGCTGTTACAGGGCATTCAGCATTAGTAGGTATTTACAAGGCATATGAGGTCACTACAGGGGAAACACTGGATATTGATCGTACAGATGTAGCAAATGAAGAGTTATCAGTAGCAACATCCATTGCAGAATCTGCGGGGGTAGACGATGCAAAGGTTGCGGAATTACTGACAGAAATTAAAAAGCAAATTGCAGAGCTAAAGCCAGCAACACGTGAAGATGTGGAGAAAATTGTAGAAGAGCAATTAAGTAAGCTTGAAATTAATTTAAGTGAAAAGGACCGTCAACTGCTAGTGGATTTAATGGATAAAATAAGCAAGCTGGACATTGATTTTAGTAAATGGTCTGATCAATTAAATGATATCAGTAATACGATCCAAGAAAAATTTGGCTCACTTATGGAAGATAAAGGTTTCTGGGAAAGCGTAAAAAGCTTTTTTGCGAATTTAAAAGATACTATTTCTTCATGGTTTAACTAAATTTATAGTTGATAGAAAGGAATCTGTTATACCTTCTTTGCTAGAGAAGGTATACAGATTTTTTTTGATTCAACAAGTGACAGACTTTGAACTGTGATGTTTTCGACATAGGAAAGCTAACCGATTATTTGGACATACCTTCTCTGATTAGATAAAAGAAGCGTCGCAAATTTTGTGAAAATATAAAAAGCTATGGTACTATGAATAAAAGGAGTGGTGAGAAATGGAATTCCAATTACAACAATTAGCAGAAAATAAGTTTGCATTTTTGAATGAGCAAGCAGGAGAAAAACTAGCAGAAATTACTTGGCAGCAAAATGGCTCAGTAATGGTAATGGATCACACATATGTATCAGATAAGCTCCGTGGTCAAGGTGTGGCCAAACAATTACTCGATCAAGCAGCATCGTATGCACGCGAAAATGGTTATAAAATGAAGGCCGTTTGTTCCTATGTTGTGGCAGTATTTGAAAAATCAGATGCGTACAATGACGTGAAACAATAAAAAATAAGGCAATCTGCTTTTAATTAAGCGGATTGCCTTTTAATTGCTAGAGCAAATCATGTAAATAGCTCCTTATAATAGAATGACACTATAAATTAGTACTGTTAAGAAGCCAGCCCCGCCGATTAATGAAGCCATATCTATCCAATCATATGCTAAATCGAAATCTTTCATCCTAACCACTCTCCTATTTTATTATTAATTCATTAATTCCCTTTACTTACCCTTTATAATCATAAATAGTTACAAAATTTTGACGAATGCTAAAAATAAGGGTCCGATAACTGGACTTTAATAGGAGATCGAGTGAGATTGTCTGCATTAAAAACTAGACGAACTACAATGGATTGAGGAGTTATTACTAGATAAAAGGGCAAGTATTTATCCATACATTAATATATATGCTAGTGGGGATAAAAAAATAATGTTTATTCTTTTAAGAATAGGGAAAAACTATACTACAGAGCTAGTTTCTATATTTTTAGGAGGTTATAAACTATGGCAAAACGAAAAGGAACAGGTGTTGTCGTTGCAGGATTAGCAGGACTAGCAGCATCTTATTTCAGTAAAAAAGAGAATCGTGATAAAGCACTAACAATGTTTAATAGTATGAAAGCAAAATTAGAGTCGTATCTTACTACAGGTCCTGATATGCATGACAATATTGCAGAGCGTGTAGCAACAGAGGTAGCAACAGAGGCTGGTACGTCACCAACTAAAATTGCCTCGAATGAAATGGTAGCTGAAGGCGGAGGACATACTGGTGTCCATTTCTATAATGAAGAAATTCAAGAAAAGGAAAAGTAAACAAAAAACCTTCTCATCTAAGCATGAGAAGGTCTTTTGTGTGGGATAAGGATTGCGCCTGCAAAGAGCAATAATACGCAGCCAGTAAATGCAAAGCCACTGACAGTACCAAGTGATAGCCAACCTAATAAAGAAGAGCCTATAACTACACCTAGAGAGAAAAACGCGTAAAAATAGCCATATGCTTTTCCTCGTACATCAGCAGTTGTGGAGTCAATTAGCAGCGAATTTACTGAAGGGAATAGGAAACCGAATCCGATCCCATAGCAAGCCATTGCTATATAGAGTAAAGAACTAGAATTTGCTTGGCTAATTAATAGCTGGCTTATTCCCATTAAGCCTATACCAAAAGACAATGTTTTGAGTGGATTGACCTTATCAAAAATACGATTAGTAGGTAATAGGAAAACAAGAACTGCAATAATACCAAATGTACTCATTAAAGTGCCGCTTAAACGAGAGTCGAACCCTAATGAATGTACTTTAAGCGGGAGTAGATACGCAATAACCCCTTGAGAAAACATTAAGAAAAAGGCTCCTAAAAAGGCTTTTAATGTTCCTGTGTTATTAAAAAAGACACTGATCGGAATGTAATTACTTGGTTTAGTCTTCTCTTTTTTTACTTGATTTGCTTTCAATATAAAGCACGCAAGGATACCTAGCAGAAGCATAAAGCTTGCTGTGATATTGAAAACAAAGGGTACACTTGTCCGGCTAGCTAAAATGCCACTAAATGCAGGGCCTATAATGGCTGCAATACCAACAAAGGCGCCAGAAATAGCACTGCCCTTTCCTCTTTTTTCCTGCTCTGTAGCGTTCGCTAGAAATGTAAAGGCAGAAGGAACAATGAAGCCTGCAACAAGGCCATGGATAAAACGTACAATTAATAGAGCAATGGGCTCTTCTACTAAATTATAAAATGTTAATGATAGACCCGTTGTTAGAAGACCTATTATGAGTATAATGAAAGGTCCTTTGCGATCCGTTAAGAAGCCAGAAATGATATTACCGAATGTATTGGAAAGCGAATACATGCCCACTGCAAGACCAGTGAGAAATGCCGATGCACCTAAAGACTCAGCATAAGTACTCATAACAGGAAGCTGGGTAAAAAGGTCGAAAAACGAAAAGAAAATAATAGCATAGATAAATTTCTTCATGGTTCCTCCGATGAAATAGAACATTATAGTCAATAAGATTAGTATAGTCCTATTATAGCATTTTCCAATCGATAATACTTCTCACTTGTTTTTTGCTTTCACGTAAAAAAAACGTCTAATAAGTTAATACTTATTAGACGTACGAGAATTTAATAATTAAGCTTTTGCAACTTCTTTTTTCATTGTTTTGTTTTTAGCAAGATTTACATGCCAAGAAAGTGCTTCCTCTAACAGATGAGGAGTTTGGTGGTTGCCAGTTGCCTCAACTGCACGGTTATAGTAATC
The DNA here is from genome assembly GCF_029916965.1 of Lysinibacillus sp. 1 U-2021. NCBI lineage: Bacteria > Bacillati > Bacillota > Bacilli > Caryophanales > Bacillaceae > Lysinibacillus > Lysinibacillus sp. 1 U-2021. The sequence continues at coordinate 359,958 of NZ_CP123966.1, read as the reverse complement.
CCATAATTGTTCTTTGTAATCTGGGTGTGCACAGTTTTCAATAATTAAAGGTACACGTTCTTTTGGTGCAAGACCACGTAAGTCAGCAATACCTTGTTCCGTAACGATAACATCAACGTCATGCTCTGTATGGTCAACGTGAGATACCATTGGCACGATAGAAGAAATTGCTCCACCTTTTGCGTATGATTTTGTAACAAAAATACCAAGGCGTGCGTTACGTGCGAAGTCACCTGAACCACCGATACCATTCATCATACGAGTACCAGACACATGCGTCGAATTAACGTTACCATAGATATCTAACTCAAGAGCTGTGTTGATTGAGATTAGACCCAAACGACGGATAAGCTCAGGGTGGTTAGAAATTTCTTGTGGACGTAAGCAAATTTTATCAGCATACTTTTCTAAATTACCATAAACTTTTTGCTGTAATTCTTCAGTAAGTGTGATTGAAGTAGCAGCGGCGAATTTAACTTTACCAGCATCGATTAAGTTAAATACAGCATCTTGAAGTACTTCAGATGCAACAATTAAATCTTCAAATTCTGAATCTGCAAAGCCATCAAGTACTGCGTTTGCTACAGAACCTACACCAGATTGCAATGGCATTAATTGTTTTGTTAAACGGCCCGCTTTAATTTCGTCACGGAAGAAGTCTAATAAAATGTTTGCCATCCTTTGTGTTTCTTCATCTGGAGGTACAATTAATGAAGGAGCATCTGGCTCTTCAGAAATAACAATTGCTTTAATTTTAGCTGGATCTACTTTGATACCAATATCACCAAGGCGTTGCATAGCATCTGTCATTGGAATAGCTTCACGTTTACCTTGTTCTCCAGGTACATAAATATCATGGATACCGATTAAAGCTTCTGGATGAGAAATATTTAACTCGATAATAATATTTTCTGCATATTCGGCAAAGATAGGTGAGTTACCTACAGAGTTTGTTGGAATGATTAATCCATCTTCAGTAATAGCAACCGCTTCAAGAATTAAATACTTGATTGGTCCGATAATTCCTTGGCGCACTAGCTCAGCATTATGAGAAAGATGAGCATCTACATATAAGATATCTCCAGAATTGATTAAATTACGGATACCCGCATCACCCTGGAATGGTCCACGTTTACGAATTGCACCAGCTTCTGCTAAGTACTTATCTACTTCTGGTCCTAATGATGCACCTGTATATACATCAATTTTGAATTCTTCATTTTTTGCGCGCTCAACTAATGCCATTGGAACAACTTTTGCATCCCCAGCACGAGTAAAACCACTCATCCCAACTACATCACCATTAGAAATCAGTGCTGCTGCTTCTTCAGCAGTTACAATTTTACTCTCAAGTTCTTTTAAACCTAGGCGTTTTTGAACATTTGCATCCATAAAAAAATCCTCCCCTAAATAATTTTGATGGAAACCGATTACAAAACTAGAAAAAACATTTAAGAATTTTCTGTTTATTCAGTTGTAGTATGACTCCAACCATTTGAATAATACTATCACCAAATTGTCACAAAAACTTTAGAATTAGCATTAAATTGAGTAAAAAAAGGAAAATCGAGCATTAAGATGATTTTTCGACAGAGAAAACGTTTTATTGTAGAGCTGTATAAATTTAGTTGTTTTCTACATTAAAAATAGTGCAAAAATAGTTAAATAGGGAGGTAAATGAGTCTGATTTGTGGCAAAAAAACAGCGAGCAATTTTTATAATTGCTCGCTGTTCATACAAATTAGAAACCTAAAGAACGACGGAAATAGCTTGCATAGCGTTGGCTAACAGGAATACGTGTCCCATCTTTCATAATTAATAAAAACGTTGAGTGTGAATCTGGTTGAATTTCATCGATGTAGTCAATGTTAACGATATAAGAGCGGTGACAACGAATAAATGAGTCAGGTGCTAAAAATAGCTCTAGATCACTTAAGTTTAAACGGTGATAACCTTCACGAGTCATTGTTTTAACAAATGTTTTACGGAGTTGTGTTTCTAAATAAATAACTTGATCATGTTTGATTGGGTACCAGCAATCATCAATTTTGATGGTAATGTAGTTTGTTAAGAATGCTGATGGTTTTTGCGGGAAGATAGCAGTAATAGCTCCTTTTGTTTCGCCTTCCTCCATTAAAGGAATACTCATGCCATAATAGGCGACACCGAAAACATCAGGTTCGATATAAGAGCTGATTTTTTGACCATAGCTTAATGCTTTGTGTGCGGCTGAACCTTCTTTGATAGGGTCACCAGGTTTAATTTTTAAATCAACTTTCTTGCTTGGTTGGTAATACAAATATTCATTTGTATCAGAGATAGCGATGGACGTATTTTCAGGGAAGAACTCCTTAATAATCTCCATGATCTCTTCTATTTGTTTTGGATCCACTTTAAACACCTCGTCTAAACTTTTAAAAATAGTATTATCATCTATTTTACTACATATTCATATAAATTATATAGAGAAGATTTAGGAATAAAATAGAAAAATGTCGAATGATTCATTAGAATGATGTAAGTTGTTTTGTATAATTTGTAAATAAATTTATAAAATGACTAATTTATTTTGATATGTATATGGTAAAATTTAATTGTTAGGAATAAGTTTACGAGGTTTCTACTATGCGTATGTGATAAATTAGAACTAGAGTAGCAATTAAAATGTGGTTGAAAGGAAATCGCAGAATATGGTAAAATTCACTGTATAGTCTATTTTTTTTATATCTGGTGTTTTAGTAGGGTTATTTTTGATTTATTTGTTAATAAAATTTGTGAAATAGGACTCAGTTCTTATATTGAATAAGTAAATACTATTTTCTTATTTTTTAATTCGTCGGGATTGGTGTCAAATATTGTCATGCAATTCGTGCACTCTGAGGAAAGATGGGGAAGATTATGCAACTACATCAACATTCTATGTCAGAAACGATATCCAAAAGATACTTCCAAGAAATCGATAATATTAATCAATATATCGGTGTCGAAGAATTTTTTAATATTGAGTCGAAATTAATTTTTGAAATTTACCATTTAGAATCTGCAAAAGCGAAAAAATCTTTGCATGAGTTAATTGATATTCTCTCAATTCGTTTTGGCAAACAGGTCATTAAAATCGTTCGAAGTTATTTTTCTGTTTTGTCATCAATTGTTGCTCGTAAATTGCTGGACAATCAAGTACCTTCGAAAAAAGCATTTGCTTTCAATATTGCGTGTAACGATATGATTGAAAATCAGATGAAAGACGCAGAGTTTTTACAATTTGCCGATGATTTAATTGATTTCTTTGTTTACTTTATTGCAGATCGCAAACAACCGACTTTCCGACATCAAACTGTTAACAAAGTGATAATGTATATAAATGACGAGCTTGAAAATGATTTAACTGTTGAAAGTATAGCGAATAACTTTCATATAAGTACTAGTCACTTATCACGTATTTTTAGAGAACATGTGGGCATTACATTGGTTGAGTATTTAAATGTAAGACGTGTAGAAGAATCACAATACTACTTACGACATACAAACAAAAGTATTACTTCTATCTCAGATCAATTCCATTTTTGTAATCAAAGTTATTTTACACGTATTTTCAAAAAATATACTGGAGTTACGCCAAAACATTTTAGAGACGAGCTTCATCATGAATTTTATCGTTTTGAAATGGCAGAAGCTGAATTACAAAATGTTTAGATTTTGTGCATAGAGAATGAGAAGATGCGAAGATATTAGCGTTGCTAAAGCTCGCATCTTTTTTGATGAATCATCTGAGGAAACAGCTTAAGGAATAAGTAGCACTTGCTATTTGATAAAGAGAGACCCTATAAGGTATACTTCACAGTAGTTGATAAATAATAGTAGGTGGAAAAATGAAAAATTTGAAGCTATTTTCAATGCTTGGTATTGCCGTTTTTGTTCTTAGTGGCTGTCAAGCTGTGCAAAACAAAGAAGGTTTTTTCTATAGTATCTTTGTAAAACCTATGGAATTTTTATTGGAGTTTTTTGGGAATGATATCTTTTCAGGGAGCTATGGTTTAGCAATCATTGCGATTACTGTTCTAATTCGTTTAGTCTTAATGCCGATTATGTTAAAAAACTATCGTCAACAACAATTAATGAAAACGAAGATGGATGCTTTTAAACCTGAAATGGAAGCCGTTCAGAAAAAAATGAAGGAAGCTAAGACAAAAGAAGAGCAAACGCAATATCAACAAGAAATGATGGCTCTATATCAAAAGCATGGCATTAATCCACTTAATATGGGTTGTTTACCGATGTTAATTCAAATGCCAATTATTATGGGGCTGTATTTCTCGATCTTGTATTCTGCCGATGTTAAATCCCATGAGTTTTTATGGTTTAGCTTAGGTTCACCTGATATCGTGATGACTATTGTTGCAGGGATTGTTTACCTGATCCAGGCTCGTGTATCTTTATGGACGGTACCTGAACAACAAAAAGCGCAGATGAAAATGTTTATTTATATTTCACCAATTATGATTGTCTTTATCTCTATGTCTTCTATGGCAGCACTGCCTTTGTATTGGTCTGTCAGTGGTGCATTGTTGATTATTCAAACATATATTGGGCGTAAATATTATTCGGAACATCCTGAGAAAGCAAAAAAATAAATTGATTGATGTCGAGGCGCCTTTGTTGCCTCGATTTTTTTAGGAGGACAGCAAGATGAACAAAAAATGGCTATCATCTATTCTTGTTGCAATTTTTAGTATTGCAGCACTAGTATTTATTATTATGGGGAAATTTAATTTTGCCGTACTTGCAATGACGATCATGTTTGCCTTATCAAATGGGTTTAGAGCAAAAAGCTTTAAAGAGCAAGGTTATGTAAAAGAAGCAAAATGGATGCAGTATATGGCAATTTTTTTCGCAATTGCATCTATAGTAGTATTTGTCATCGTTCTAACAGATTAATTGAATATTTACGTAGGAAATTTACACCTGAAAATGTGAACAGTGCTAAAATAAGATTATAACTAGTAATACAATAAAATAGGTATTTTCAAGGTGAAATGCTTTAAAACATCCTTTTAGATACCTGATATTTTAAAAGGGGTATAAAGAGTGAAAAACAATCGTCTTCCGCTTATCGTTGGTGCTTTCATATCTATTGCGTTAATCGTAGCAATTTTTGTAGTCTATAACTATAAAAATAATCAAGTAAATAGTGCATCTGATGAGCAGCCAAAAACAACAGAAACAAACAAACCAGCTGAACAAGATTCTACTGCAACAGAGAAACCAGACAATACTGAAACTCCTGCAAAGCCAGAGCAACAACCTGACGAAAATGGGTATCTTCCAAATCAAACATTACCTACGGAACCGACTTATATTAATGGTATTCTGTTAGCTAATAAAATTTATCCGCTTCCATCTACCTTTGCACCTGAAGAAAATCCAGAAGCACGAGAAGCGTTAAATCAAATGCTAGCCGCTGCCAAGCAGCAAGGATTTGATTTAGTTGCATTTAGTGGCTACCGATCTTTTGAATATCAAACAACACTTTATAATAACTATGTTAAACGTGATGGACAGGCAGCAGCAGATCGATATAGTGCTCGTCCTGGCTACTCAGAACATCAAACAGGCTTAGCGTTTGATATAGGAGAGCGTGGAAAAGAAGATGTGTGGCTGACAGAAGAATTTGGGGAAACTCCAGCAGGGCAATGGCTATTTGCACACGCACAGGAGTATGGCTTTATTTTGCGTTTCCCTCAAAACAAAGAAGAGATAACAGGTTATATGTATGAGTCATGGCACTATCGTTATGTGGGCAAAGAGATTGCAAAAGAGATAACAAAGAAAAACATTACATTGGAAGAATATTTAGGTGTAAAATAATAAAAGGAAGAGAAGCCATGCGGTGAATAGGCTCTCTTCCTTTTTATTTTTATAAAATGGGTGTTAATAGACGGGAAATAGATTCTTTAAATTTAATTAGTGTTGAACGGTTTTTATACATTTCCCATGTTAATTCCGTACAATCAAAAATATCCTTCTCAAACAGTTCTGCCAATTGGTGCGATATATTTGCATCATATATGAAGGCATTGACTTCAAAATTCAGACTAAAACTTCGTACATCAATATTCGCTGTTCCGACAGAGGAAGCCTCGTCATCAATAATAATAGCTTTAGCATGGATAAAGCCCTTTTCATAGATGTAGACTTTGGCTCCAGCACGTAATAATTGACCCACATAAGAATAAGTAGCCCAATATACAAACATGTGATCAGGCTTATTAGGAATCATTATGCGTACATCAATGCCTGACAAGGTGGCAATTTTAATGGCGTCTAAAAAACTAACATCTGGGATGAAATATGGTGTTTGAATATAAATATATTTTTGAGCCATATTAATAAGCTTTAAGTAACCGATCTTTATTTGCTCCCAGTCCGAGTCTGGTCCACTTGAAACAATCTGTAAACCCACATCACCTTTTTTCGGGATGGCAGGGAAGTAACGATCAGAGTACCCCATTTTTTGTTGAGCACTAGCTTGGTTCCAGTCAAGTAAAAAGCGGGTTTGCAAAGGATGTACGGCACTACCCTCAATACGTAAGTGTGTATCACGCCAATAACCAAACTTTTTTTGTAAACCTAAATACTCGTCACCGACGTTAAAACCACCAATATAGCCAATTCGACCATCAATGACAACGATTTTTCGGTGATTTCTAAAATTTAAACGAGGGTTAAGAAGTGGCAAAATGGATGGGAAGAAAACTTCTACTTCACCACCAGCATGCAGCAACTCTTTAAAATGACGTCTTTTTACATTACGTGATCCCATTTCATCGTAGAGAAGCCTTACCTTAACACCTTGCTTTGCTTTTTTTATCAATGCATTGACGATGCGTGTACCTAAGTCATCAAGTCTGAAAATATAATACTGGATGTGGATGTGATCTTTAGCTGCTTCAATGTCTTTAAGGAGCTGCTCAAATTTATCGGCACCATCATCAAAAATATCCAGATGGTTGTCCTGTGTTAATACCGCATTGTTTGTTCTGAGGTGCATATAAATCATCTCTTGATAATTTTCTGCATTAGCAATACGAAACTCAAACGTTTCATCACGAATCGCTTCCATCTGGTAGGTAATTAGATTATCAATCCCGATATCCTTGCGTCCTTCCCAACGGAATAGATGCTTTCTTCGTAATTGTCTTCCAAGTAATAAGTACAAAATAAATCCAGCTAATGGCAGGAAAAATAACACGAGAATCCATGCCCATGTAGAGGTAGCATCTTTACGTTCTAAGAAAATGATGGTCATGGCTAATAAAATATTAAAAAACAAAGTTAAAGGAACTAAATATTCTATATCTGTAAAAATGCTCATTCCTACACCTGCCTTTGTATTGTTAATAACATACTTAGTATAGCCTACTTCAAATGCGGAAAGAAGATATGAAATGGCTAGTTAGCATGGAAAAGGATTATCCCTTTGATATATAGGGATAATCCGCATGATTTAATTAGTAATTCTCTAATAGATAGGATGTTTCTATGATTACTGACTCAACGATTGGTATCCATAAATTGCAACCAACTATATTTTATGGATGACGCAATGATTTACGGGATGCCTTATATATATAAATTAGGCTTATAGAGAGAATGGCTATTGCAGCCGAAATATAATAACCAAGACTTGCTTGGACAGTAAATAACCATGTGAAAAATAGTGGACCAAGAATACGTCCTAAGTTATCCATCGAATAGGACAGACCAGCGGCAGTTCCATATTGTCCTCCAGATTCTTTAGAGGAGAGTGATACAACACATGTTCTTGCAAGTGCATTACCTGCTGTAAAAACACAAAGGGCAAGCCCAGCGATAAAAAGATTAGCTGTTAATGTAAATAAAAGCATGCCAACAGCAGTTACAATTTGTGCGCCGATTAACCATGTCGTTTCACTGCCATTTTTTATGCGTCGAACGACCCCTCCTTGAATAGCTGCATCGACAAAGCCACTAAACATGAACAAGTAACCAATTTGTAATGGTGTAATATGAATTTTTTCAATTTGAAATAGCTGAAATGTAGCCTCCACGCCCGCTAGCATAAAAGTTACTAAAAAAGAAAACATAAATAAATAGCGCACACGAAATTGTAGCATTGTTGCAGCACCTTTTGGCACTATAGCACGTTTATTTGAATCTTTTCGTTTTTTAGGTTCTTTTAGGACGAAACTTGCATAAATAAATAATAGTGCAATTAATAATGCTGATGCAGTAAACGGTAACTGCAAGCTATAATGGCCTAGCATTCCTCCGATTGCTGGACCAAAAATAAACCCAAGACCGATGGACATGCCCATAAAGCCCATATACTTATTGCGATCCTCTTCACTAGACATATCGGCGATAAATCCTGTTACTGCTGTATATAATGCACCAGAAAATAAACCACCAATAATACGTGAAACATACAATATAGCTAGGTTATCAATAAATAGTGAAAAAATAACAAAACTAAGGCTAAAGCCAATTAGACCAGTAAGGATTAGTTGTTTTCGCCCTACCTTATCTGATAGCATCCCCCAAAACGGTGCTGTGAAAAAACTTGCAAGTGAATAGACGGTCAATAAACCACCTACGTGGAGATCATGCCAATTTTGCTGCACAATTACCTCTGGTAAGACGGGAATAATAATGCCGAACCCTAGATAAACGAGGAATTGAACAGACATCAATAATAAAATAGCCTTTTTCATACAGTTCCCTGCTTTCATACGATATTTCAATATGTATATTCTACCCTTCTTGTTCTTGCGATTACAACAATAGGGGAGGGGAAGCTTGAATAAAGTGGAACAATTTAGTAAAGAAAGAAATGAAGCAATTTAAAATTTTTTAAATCTATGTTCTGATTTTTGAATAAAATGTAGCCATTTTGGGTAATTTAAAGATGTTTGATGGAAAAGTTTGATGATGTGAAAAATTTACAATGTAACAAAATTGAAAAATTTTAAAGGTAAGTTAAATGGTATGATAAATTTGTCAGACATCATACTCGTAGAAAAATGAAACTTTTTCGTAAATAAAACGTTATATAAAATCGAGGAAAGATTGAGGTGGAATGTATGACAAAAGAAGTAGATTTGAAAAAGATTGTTTCGAATTTATCTAAGTTGGGTGTAACAGCCACAGTAACAAAGTCTCGACTAGAACTTTTAAAAGTGCTAACACCACCAACGCAAACTCCGCAAGTTCAAGCTTAACTCGTTTCCAATAGAAAAAGGGAGGTCTCAATACGCGAGACTTCCCTTTTTCTATAGTTATTCATCTTCATCATGTGTGGTAAACATGTAAGTTCGATAATGGAATCGCATACTAAAGACTAGCCCAATTGCTAAAGCATTCCCCATAAGTGAACTTCCTCCGTAGCTAATGAACGGAAGTGGAATACCTGTGATAGGTAATAATTGAATAGTCATACCAATATTTTCGAAAACGTGGAAGGTAATCATTGCAATAATCCCAGCACATACATAGGTCGAGAAGGGGTCTTTCAATAAAAGGGTTGTCTTTGTTAAATGATAAATTAATAAGAAGAAAATACAAATAACAATACTAGCGCCAATAAAGCCCCATTCCTCACCGATAACTGTAAAAATGAAATCGGTATGGTTTTCAGCTACATATACTTCACGATTTCTAAATCCCTTACCAAAAATTTCACCTGATCCAATGGCGTTTAAAGAGGTAATTAAATGATAGCCATCACTGGATGAATAGGAATAGGGGTCTAGCCAAGAATAAATACGAGCAAATTGATAAGCCTTAAAACCAAATGTTTTTTCTAGAAAGTCCTGCATATAAAGTGCCATCCACAGTAGTGTACCGCCTGCTACCATGCCACCTAAAAAAGTTGGTAGAATGATTTTCCAAGAAATACCCGCTACAATGATAAGGGCTGCAGTAATGGCAAAGAATACGAGTGCTGAGCCTAGGTCAGGCTGCTTTAAAATAATAGCTAATGGTACGATTAAGGTGATTGCAATTTTACCGAGTAGCAAAAAGTCTGTTTTAATTGATCGTAATGAATAAATTTCATGGTGCTTACTAATTAATCGAGCTAGTGCTAAAATGTAAAAAGTTTTCATAAACTCAGAAGGCTGTATATTTCCAATCGGCGTATGATACCAGCTTTTAGCACCATTAACGGGTGCACCGATTTGACCTTCTCCTTCTGGCATAAAAATAAGCAGTACCAGTAAGGCAATCCCTGCTCCATACATATACCATGACATTTTTTTATATTGATCTGGCTCAAAAAACATGACTATACCAATAATAACTGCACCAATCACATACCATTGCATTTGTTTTGGTACGTAGTTAATACCATATTGTCCTGAAGTTTGGGCAGATGCAATAGCTAACAAACTAATGACTAGAAAAGTGAAGAGTATAAATGCAAGTGTCCAGTCAAAACGATTTGCGAAATTTCGTTTATTTTCCATAAAAGCCACCTAAAATTAAAATAGTATCTCAATATGAGTAAATGTGATGCGATTCTCCCTATTTCGTTTATAATTGGTCAAAGAAGAAAGCAAATTAATAACCAGTAGTGGTGTAAGAATAGCTCATATCTATTGATAAGCTTGCAATTTGCTTTGAATATTGTCAATGGAATTTTAAGCAAATACTTGAACTCATTGAGTAATCTAAACTTTATATGCAAATGCATGTTTAACATTCCTAATTATAACGCAAAAATTACTTTTATGCCTGCGTATATAGTAGTAACGACAATTAACATAAAATGTTTCAAAAAAATCATGTTTAGTCTTATAATGTAGTGAAGAATGGGGTGATGGTTGTGGCTAAAAAATTAAAGTCAGCTGATGATTTTATGTATCATATTTATGTTCATATGAATGATGTCGATAAATTTGTTATATTTAGCGGGTTAAAATTCTCGCAATTTGTGGCTGCACTTGAACCACTACATCACTTACTGTTATTAAAACATTCCTATGAAGACGGTTCTTTTAATATGCATACACAATTTGAATATGTATTAGAAGAAGATGTTCCTCGTTTTGTGAAAAAATCTGCTGAATCTAAAGAATTATGCTGGGTAGATTTTATGGACGAGAAGAGGCTAGATCATTTAACACCGATGGAACAAGGAGAATTGCTTTACATAAGTCACAAGAAAGAACCGATTACGTCAGCATTTTTTAATAAATTACAAAATAGATTTGTCTATTATTCTTCAGACTTAGAGAAAATGACAAAAATTTATTTTCGTCATTTAAGTGATTCGGATTTATTGGTTGCCAATGTTTTTAATAGTTTAATTCGTGAAAAGGAACGCAGCACTGGATTTTGGCGTCGAAAAGTAAAAGCGAGTATTCCCGCTATATCACCAGATTTTTTACGTTCTTACCGATCCTTTGCGAAAGATGGAGCATTACTATCGCTGTATCGGATTGAGAAACCAAAAGTAGCGTATGGAATAGAAGTTCGCAATCTGTCTGAATATTCTTTTCCTGACGAAGTTTGGGATGACTTAAATACGATTTTAAAAACAGAGCACGATGAATTAATCTATATTATTTAAACTTCATGGTGACGCAATCAAAGAACTAAGATGTTGGTAGACAATATTTATGTTGCATTATTCCTGTACAATTCAATAGCAGGAAGTAATGATGCTAGGGCATAATTGATGAAATATACACGCAAAATCTCACCGTTAAAAATACGGTGAGATTTTTATGTCATTTGTCAAGACGTTTCATGATAAACTAATAGTACTCAAGAAGTATGTGGAGGGCACAAAAATGAAAAAAAGAATCGGTTTATTATACGGCGGAAAGTCAGCGGAGCACGAAGTGTCGTTATCGACAGCACGTGCAGTCACTGGAGCTTTGAATTTCGAGGAGTATGAAGTATATCCGATTTTCATTACATCTGACGGGGAATGGCGTCGTGGAGATCGTTTAGAAAAACCCGTAAGTGCAATAGAAGAACTACAATTTGGTGATAATACAACAATTTTGGAAAATAATATCACTGATTTTTTGATTGATAAAAATGGCAATGAGGTAAAGTTTGATGTCATTTTCCCATTGTTACATGGTACGAATGGTGAGGATGGAACAGTGCAAGGTTTACTTGAGGTTCTAAATTTACCGTATGTAGGAAATGGTGTATTAGCATCCTCTGCTGGAATGGATAAAGTGGTAATGAAGCAATTATTTGAAATTGCTGGATTACCTCAAGTGCCCTATACGTATTTTATTCGTAGTGAGTGGAAGAGTGAGCAACAGGCAATCATTGAACGCTGTGAAAATACCTTGAATTGGCCAATGTTTGTGAAGCCCGCAAACTTAGGATCAAGTGTTGGGATTAGCAAGGCAGCAAATCGCGAGCAATTGGTGAAAGCAATTGAGGTTGCTTTGCAATATGATCGTAAAATCGTTGTTGAACAGGGAATTGTCGCTCGTGAAGTTGAACTGGCAGTGTTAGGAAATGACGATCCTGAAGTATCAGTGCCAGGAGAAATTAAACCTGTTACTGATTTTTATGATTATGATTCTAAATATAAGGACGGTTCTACAGCACTTATTATTCCAGCTGAGCTTCCAGTAGAAACTGTGGCAAGCTTAAAAGAACTGGCAAAGCGTGCATTTAAGGCTATAGATGGTAGCGGCTTAGTTCGTGCAGACTTTTTTGTAACAGCTGAAAATAACGTTTACATTAATGAAGTAAACACAATGCCAGGTTTCACGCCTGTAAGTATGTATCCATTATTATGGCAGCATACAGATGTGAGTTATCCGGAGCTGATCGACCGTTTAATTACCCTAGCAATTGAACGCTATGAAGAAAAACAACAGCTTCACTATAAAAAAGACTGAGTGGGATTATCGTGAAAAAAACTTTAAAACAATTAGCTGCATGGTTAAATGAGGAAATGGGTTCTTTTGGTGACACTGTTGTGTCAGGAATTTCTATTGATACAAGAACAATTCAACAAGGAGACCTATTTGTTCCATTTCGTGGTGAGCATACAAATGGGCACAAGTTTGTAATGCAGGCATTTGAGAAAGGTGCTGGAGCTTCTCTTTGGCAAAAGGATGAACCGAATCCACCAGAAGATTACCCCTTGCTGTTTGTGGATGATCCAGAATTAGCCTTGCAAGAAATGGCTAGAGCATATCGTAATGAACATAAAGCAAAATTTATAGGCATTACAGGTTCAAATGGTAAGACATCAACAAAGGATATTTTAGCCGGAACACTAGGTCCATTCTTTAAAGTACAAAAAACGATTGGGAACTTTAATAATCAATTGGGCTTGCCTATTACTATCTTACAGCTTGATGAAGATACAGATGTGGCTGTCCTTGAGATGGGTATGAGTGGATTTGGTGAAATTGAGTTTTTAACGAAGCTTGCTCGTCCGCATATGACGGTTATTACCAACATTGGTGAGGCCCATATGCAGGATTTGGGGTCACGTGCAGGTATTGCAAAAGCAAAGTTTGAAATAATTCAAGGAATGCAAGAAGATGGTCTATTATTCTATGATGGTGATGAACCTTTGCTCCAGGAATTAGTGGCAAAGGAACAACACTTACAATCAGTACCGTTCGGGTTAGAATCCAATAATCTTTTATACGCTGACAATATTCATGCTAACGCTGATGGCAGCCACTTCACTACACACGGTATGATCGAGGGTGATTTCTTTATTTCAGTGCTTGGCAAGCATCAAGTAAAAAATACACTTGTGGCCATGTTAATTTCTCATAAGCTAGGTTTAAGCAATGAACAAATACGTACATCCTTAGAGCATGTCGTATTAACTGATATGAGGATGCAACAGGTACTAGGAACGAATGGCGCTCTATTTATCAATGACGCCTATAATGCAGCTCCAACCTCTGTAAAAGCTGCCATTCAATTTATGGCTACATCAACTATTCGACCTGAAAAATGGCTTGTGTTAGGAGATATGCTAGAGCTTGGACCAAATGAGCAACGTTTCCATGAGGGTCTGGCTGAGCATATTAATGAGGATGAAATTGATAATGTCTGTTTGTTTGGCCCTCGTATGCTATATCTTTACAAAATATTAAAAGAGCGCTTTGAGGCTGAACGTTTATTGTATACAGAAGATGATTATACGGCTATTATCGAAAAGCTAAAACAAGCGAATGAATCATCTATTGTTTTACTTAAAGGTTCACGTGGTATGAAATTAGAGACAATCTTAAAGGCATTTACATCATAGTAGCAATGAATCGGTGAGATAAACGCTCACCGATTTATTTGTGTAAGTGATTAATTGTTAAATGAGGTGAGAACGTTGTCAGTAGGTGTACTATGTATTCATGGATTTTCAGGTGGACCATATGAGGTGAAGCCATTCACAAGTTATTTACGTTCACATACAGATTGGATAATTGAAGAGCCAACATTGTCTGGGCATGGTGAAGAATTACATATGAGTGGTTTTAAGGCGAAACACTGGTTGATGGATGCAGAATTAGCTTTCCGATCGTTGGCAAAAAAAGTAGACGAGGTAATCGTTGTGGGCTTTTCAATGGGAGGAATTATAGCGCTATATTTAGCTAAACGCTATAAAGTGAAAAAGCTTGTATTACTAAGTGCTGCTGCAAAGTATGTGAGCCCTAAGCAGCTAGTCAAAGATTTTAAAATGTTAGCTACTGAAGCCTATCACCATAATTTGACTAATAACGAACTCTATCTACGATACCATCAGAAGTTTAGCAATGTGCCACTTGCCTCAACAGTAGAATTTATGAAGTTGGTAAGAATGGTGGAACCGTATTATCAGCATATACAAATTCCGGTATATATTGTGCAGGGAAAGTTGGATGGGATAGTGCCTTATCATACGGCTCAATTTCTTTTTGATGAATTAGCCTCTGTAGACAAGGTTTTGTATTTTTCTGATAATGGCAAGCACCATATATGTTTTGAGGAAGATTGCTCTGAATGGTTTCCACAGGTTTTAATGTTTTTGAAAGACAAATAAAGTAGTCAGATTATTACGACTCATGCGTTATCGTTGCATAGGAATTAAAGCCATGTTAGACTAGTGTAAGCAATGGATACATTTTGTGCGAAGACTCTTCATATTTGGTTGAAGAGTACTTTTTTTTGAACACAACGGTTTTATTCTAAAGTGAAAAATTACGACAGAATTGAACCGCTCGGTAAAGACCGGGCTTTCCTTTTCATATAAGAGAGCTCTATATGGACTATCATGTAGAGAAAATTTTTAAGTAACGGAAACGTTCCACTACACAGGCTCGAATTTGCCGACAACTTCATCTGAAAATGTAACCATTTGTCAACTTAAAAGGAAAAAAAGGAGATTGAGAAGTTTGACAAATTTTTCAGAATTAAATATTAGCGAATCTACATTACGCTCAGTAAAGCGTATGGGATTTGAAGAAGCAACACCAATCCAAGAAGGTACTATTCGTTTTGCGATTGAAGGCCGTGATGTATTAGGTCAAGCACAAACAGGTACTGGTAAAACTGCCGCTTTCGGGATTCCACTAATTGAAAAAATCGATCCAAAAAACCCTAATATTCAAGCATTAGTCATTGCTCCAACTCGTGAGTTAGCGATTCAAGTTTCAGAAGAGCTTTATAAAATTGGCTATGACAAACGCGTAAAATTATTATCAGTATACGGTGGTCAAGAAATAGGCCGTCAAATTCGTGCACTGAAAAATAGACCTCAAATCATTGTTGGTACGCCAGGCCGTATTATTGATCATATTAATCGTCGTACGTTAAAATTAGAAGATGTTCAAACATTAGTATTGGATGAAGCAGATGAAATGTTAAACATGGGCTTTATCGATGATATTAATTCAATCTTAGAAAACGTACCTTCTGAGCGCCAAACATTACTGTTCTCAGCAACAATGCCACCAGCAATCCGTAAAATTGCAGAAACATTTATGCGTGATCCAGAGATTGTAAAAATTAAAGCTAAAGAACTAACTGTTGATAACATTGATCAATATTTTGTTAAGTCTGCTGAACGTGAAAAATTCGATATTTTATCTCGTTTATTAAATGTACACCAACCAGAGCTTGCCATTATTTTTGGTCGTACAAAACGTCGTGTAGATGAGCTTGCACAGGCACTATCTATACGTGGTTATTTAGCTGAAGGTATTCATGGTGATTTAAGCCAAGCGAAGCGTATCTCCGTATTACGTCAGTTTAAAGAAAATAAAATCGATATCCTTGTTGCGACTGATGTAGCCGCTCGTGGACTTGATATTTCTGGTGTAACACATGTTTATAACTTTGATATTCCTCAAGATCCTGAATCATATGTTCACCGTATTGGACGTACAGGTCGTGCAGGTAAATCAGGTCTTGCCGTAACATTTGTAACACCTCGTGAAATGGGTTACTTACGTATTGTAGAAGAAACTACGAAAAAACGTATGACACCTCTTCGCCCACCAACAACAGATGAAGCATTAGAAGGACAACAACGCTTAGCTGTTGAAACACTGGAAGGTCTTATTGCTAATAACAATTTAGGTGATTACCGTACACTTGCAGCAGAATTATTAGACAATCATGATGCTGTTGATGTTGTTGCAGCTGCTCTACGTTCATTAACAAGAGAGCCAGACGATACACCAGTAACAATTACAGAAGAACGTCCATTACCAATGCGTCGTGAACGTTCTAGCAATAATCGTGGTGGCGGTGATCGTGGCCGCGGAAACCGTAGCTTTGGCGGAGGACGTCGTGACAATGCTCGCAGTGGAGAACGTCGCAGTAGCAGTAGCCGTCGAGAGGGTGGACGCCGTGAAGGCGGACGTCGTGAAGGTGGACAAGGTCGTTCTCGTTCTCCAAGACGTCACGAAGGATAATTTTAGACGAAATACACTTAACTTTTATAGTAAACCTTACAGTCATGATGGCTGTAAGGTTTTTTTTCGGCTATAGTTGAAACAAAAAGGTGATTAAATTCGTATACACCTAATGAAGAAAGAGGGGGAACGACAATGAGAGCACAACCAATTCATCAAATTTCTCGTAAAGGGCTAACCGTGTGGCGTTTGTATGGAGTCATACAAACATTGGTACTGTTAGTCGTAGCAGGACTTGTAAGCTATGGTACTTATTATTTTGAATGGCCTTCATTTATTTACTTCATAGCGTGTGCAATTGTATTACTAAGTACGATATTATCTATTTTTATTTTCCCGAAAATAAGATGGGAGAGATGGCGCTATGAAGTTCGAGAGCATGAAATCGAAGTACAACATGGTTTATTTGTTGTGAAACGCACATTAATTCCAATGGTACGTGTGCAACATGTTGATACAACACAAGGGCCAATATTAAAAAAATACGACTTAGGTAATATCTCTATTTCTACAGCTGCAACTGTACATACGATTCCTGCACTTGTTATGGATGAAGCAGACGTACTGCGTGCGCGTATTTCTGATTTAGCAAGGGTGGCTGAAGATGATGTCTAAGGAAATTAATCGTTTACACCCAGTGTCTGCAATTATAACAAGTGTAAAAGCATTGAAAAGTATGATATTACCAATTGCAATTATTATCATAAGTAACGGCTTTAATTTTTCTTTGAATTTTCGTAGTGATCATTTTTTTGAAACCATTTTACTTTTCGGTGTATGGGGAGTTGCAGCACTTCTTGCGCTCGTGGGAGGAATTATAAAATGGCGGACATTTGTTTACTGGTTTGAAGATGGGGAGTTACGTGTGACATATGGATTATTTGTTAAAAAGAAACGTTATATCCCTTTTGAACGTATACAAAGTTTAAATTACAATGAAGGCGTTTTTCATCGCATTTTTGGTTTAGTGAAAGTTCAGGTGGAGACTGCTGGTAGTAAAGGAGGAAAACCTGAGGTTGAGCTGACAGCCATTCGCAAAGCGGCAGCAGATGTTATTGAATTAGAAATGCGTCATGCTAAAAACGAAGCGGTTCAACAACAGGATCAAGTGCAGGTAGTAGAGGAAGCGACACCAACTCCGATGATTTACCATATGTCCATGCGAGATTTACTGGTATTAGCAACAACATCTGGTGGAATTGGTGTTGTATTATCAGGTCTTGCAGCCGTTGCTTCACAATTTTCCGATATTATTCCTTATGAAACTGTATTTCATGAGTTAGCTGATTTTGTGAAAATTGGCGCATTTTTAGTGGCTTTGACGGTGATGGTTGTTTTAATTGTCGCTTGGATTGTATCGGTGGTCATCACACTGATAAATTATTATGATTATACGGTCCGCATTGAGGAAGAAAAGTTGATTATTACAAAAGGACTGTTAGAAAAAAAGCGTATTACTTTGCCGTTGAATCGAATTCAGGCAATTCGTATTGTGGAAAATCCATTACGTCAGTTAACAGGCTTTGCTACAGTGGTTGTTGAAAGTGCTGGTGGTAATGGTGAAAATGGAAATGATAAAAAAATTACACTATTTCCACTTATTAAGAAGCTGGATTGTATGCAAACATTAGAACAGCTTTTCCCAGATATGAATTGGCAGCCTACATTTACTCGCTCACCGAAAAGGGCAAGACCATTTTTTTATCGCATTGATTTTTTCTGGTTAGTTCCGATTATCGGTGCATCTATCTATTTCTTTTATCCATACGGGTTATTGTCGTTGCTGTTAATTCCATTAACAATTTTACTTGGTATTTGGCAGCATAAAACAGCAGGCTATCAAATAGATGGCAAGCAACTGGCTATGCAGTATCGGGTGTTTAGTCGAATTACGTTAATCATGGAGAAGAAGCGAATTCAATCTATTGAAAGTACACAATCATACTTTCAAAAAAGAAAGAATGTTATGTCTGTAAAAGCAACCGTCATGTCAGGAGCAACTGGTACAACGGGGAGTGTTTCCAGCTTAGAGCAACAAGATGCCGAGACGATCTTAACATGGTATGAACATTAATGAACAAAAAAGCTAATCCTTTCAATTTTATGGAAGTATTAGCTTTTTTAACTATAAATAACATGAGATGCTGTTTATAATAAAATAAATAGAACAAAAGGGGTGGAGACATTGTTTAAATATGACATTCATGAAAGCGCTTATTTAAAGCTTTTGGATTTAAGTGATGTAGAAGAGTTATTCGCTTTAACTGACCGTTCAAGGGATACATTACGTGAATGGTTGCCCTTTGTAGATGATGTCAAAACAGTAAAGGATACTGAGCAATTCGTAAAAAATGCTATGCAACAATATGCTGATCACAATGGCATACAAGTAGGGATTTACTATGATGGAAAGCTTGCGGGTGTTATTGGTTATCACCAAATCAACTGGCAACATAAATGGACAAGTATTGGCTACTGGCTAGGGAATGAATTTGTAGGAAAGGGGCTCGTTACGAATTCCATGAAAGCATTGATTGATTTTGCCTTTCATTATTTAAAGTTAAATCGTATAGAAGTGCGTGTTGCAGTTGGAAATATTCGTAGTCGTACAATCCCAAAGGTATTGGGCTTTCATGAAGAAGGGCGTTTAAGGGATGCTGAGTGGTTATATGATCACTACGTAGATCAGGTTGTTTATGGTTTAACAGCAACTGAATGGAAAAAAATAAAGATGTCAAATGAAGCTACAGTGGTTTTATAATGGAGGTCCTTGTAAGGAAAGAGGAGCTGCTCTATAGGTGAGCAGCTCCTCTTTTTAATGTTATGGTCTACCAGCCATCTTTTGTTTGCGCCAACTTAAAATTCTTTTTGGATGTAAATAGACAAGTCCAAGGATAAATCCGGTTACTAAACCGCCTAAATGAGCAAAGACATTCACATTTGGTTGGAGAAAGGTCATAATGACACTGATGACGATGATTGGTAAAATGAGCTTACGAAGCATGGGCATTGTACGTCGCGTATAGTAAACTAATGCCCCAAATGCACCAAAAATTCCAAAAATAGCCCCACTTGCACCAAGGCTCGCATAACTACTATCATAGAATATATAGGTTGCCATGTTGCCTACAATACCTGATACTAAATAAATTGTAATGAAACGTGCTTTCCCTGCGATTTTTTCTAGCTCTGGTCCAAAGAGATATAAGGAAAACATATTAAAAAACACATGCATAAAACCTGCATGTAAAAACATGGCAGAGAAAACACGCCACCATTCACCACTTTGAATCAGGAAATTTGCTTGGATTCCGTAATTCCACAAGAGTGTTCCTATGCTGGGTATGAGAGACAATACATAAAGAGTAAGATTTATTGCTATTAAAGTTGAAACAACAGGGTAATACTTTGTATATTGCTTAAAATTTTCCGTTCTACTAAACATGGCTCCACCTCAATTTACAATTATTATACATGCCCTGTTGGAAATAGGTAAAGGAGAAGGTTCACATGATTAAGGGAATTGGCCTCGATATTGTAGAGATTGATCGTATTGCAAAGGCTATGAAACGAACAGATAAATTTAAAGACCGCATTTTAACGATAAATGAAAAAAAAATATTTGATGGTTATTCGGAAACTCGCAAAATAGAATTTTTAGCTGGGCGATTTGCTGCAAAAGAAGCGTTTTCGAAGGCTCTGGGAACAGGGCTCGGGGAACAATGTAAGCTTCATGATTTGGAAGTGTTAAAAGGAGCAGCTGGCAATCCTGTTTTATATTTTAAGGATGAACTTGTCAATGGATTTGTTAGTATTACGCATTCTAAGCAATACGCAGCTGCTCAAGTAATCTTATTAGAATAGTACTTAACTTGTCTAAAAGGATTGCATGTAAATTTAAATATATTGCCCTTTCTTCAAATGACATAACTGACAAATACGGTTCATATATTGTCGTAGTGGATTTGAAAGAAGAAAGGGTGAAAGCGTGGGCAACCGTATAGTTAAATGGCTCGTCTTACTTTGTACGATATTACTTCTGTCGGCATGTGGTGCAGCCTCACAGGAAAAAGTGTTGAAGAAAGTGAATGGTAAATGGGCAGAGACGAATGGTTATGAATTAAATGCATCGATGGAAATTAAATCGGGTGGGGAACCTAGAAATTATGATGTAACAGTATGGCACACAAAACCTGATTTCTATCGAGTAGAAGTAGTTGAAAGTGGGAAAGATGTTTCTCAAATGATTGTACGTAATGCTGATGGTGTTTTTGTCGTAACACCAACATTAAACAAAATGTATAAATTCCAAAGTGATTGGCCAAAGAAAAATAGTCAGGCATACCTAATTGGAGCGCTAGCAGAAGATTTAGCAGAAGATAAAAATCTTGTCATGAAAGAAGAAGAAAAAGCATATATATTTGAAGCGGCTACTAGAAATAGCTATAAGAACAGTATGCCACATCAGGTTATAACAGTAGATAAGAAAACTTTATTGCCAACCTCAGTAGTGATTATGAATGATGTGAAAGAAGAGCAAATCAAAATCACATTTAAGAAAATTAAGCTAGGTGTACAACATGCTGCAAAAGAGTATGCAGTTGAGCAATTCACTGATAAAGATAACACGAAAGGTGAACAAGCTACACCTGCCGAAAAAGAAGGGCAAGAAGATAATGAGGATAAGGAAGCTGTTGGAGCAGAAGTTGAATATCAAGAATTCCAAACACATTATCCTGTTGTAAATTGGGCACAATTAGCGAATGAAAAAGTTGTGCAGGAAAGTGGAATGGAACGAGTAATCTTAACATACGATGGTGAAAAGGCATTTACTGTTATGCAGCAACCAGTAATGAAGGAAAATTCAATGTTACCTGTATCGTCACCTGGTGATCCAGTTGATTTAGGCTATACAATTGGTGCTATTACAGATACATCAATTAGTTGGGAAAAAGATGGCGTTGAATTCTTTGTAGCATCAAGTAAATTAACGCGAGAAGAAATGATTGAAGTTGCTACATCTATGACGATAAGTAGTATGAAGTAACTTTTCTGGCTACAGCCTTCTGGAATACGGAGGCTGTAGCTTATTGATAATTAAAATGAACCTATAAAGTATAGGCTCATCCGAAAACTAAAACTTTGTGTGTACAAGCTAAATCGACATACTTTGCAATATATATGTCCTACATAATGTTTTAATTAAAAATAAAGAGGGTATTCTTATGAAGACACAGCAGTTTTTTCGTCCAACAAAAGCAATAATAGACTTACAAGCAATTCAACAAAATGTAAAAAACTTAAAAGAATTTTTACGACCTAATGTTCAAATTATCGCTGTAGTAAAAGCAAATGCGTATGGTCATGGAGATGTAGCCGTTGCACGGGCAGCTCTTGAAGCTGGTGCCACAGTACTTGCAGTGGCAACGCCCGATGAGGCATTACATATTCGAGCACATTTTGAAGAACCAGACATATTAATATTAGGTGCATCTCCAGTTTCGTTTGCTCCTTATGCAGCGCAGCAACGTATTATACTTACGGCATTTGCCGATGATTGGATTCAGCAAGCTGCTTCTCTTTTAGTGGATGAAGCGCTTCCTTTACGACTTCATATAAAAATAGATAGCGGAATGGGTAGAATAGGTATTCGCTCAGAGCAGGAATTATTAGAGCTCTATCAAACAATACAGTCTACAGATAACATGGAGCTGGATGGAATATTTACACACTTTGCGACAGCTGATGAAGAGGATACGCTACATTTTGATCAACAGGTACAATTTTTTGAGAAATGTTTAGCTGTAATCCCTAATAAGCCGCGACTTGTTCATGCATCTAATACAGCCGCCTCATTAGTAAAAGATCCGCATTTACAATATGATGCTGTTAGATTTGGTATTTCGATGTATGGATTATCACCTTCTTCCTATGTGAAAAGTATATTACCTTTTCCCTTGTTACCAGCGTTCTCGCTTGAAAGTGAACTTGTTCATGTAAAGGAAATAAAATCAGGTGATCCAGTTGGCTATGGAGCTACATATGTTGCTCCGACAGATATGTGGATAGGAACCATTCCAATTGGCTATGCAGATGGCGTGATTCGCAAGTTAGGTGGACAAGAGGTTTTAATTGATGGACAAAGAATGCCGATTGTTGGACGAATTTGTATGGACCAATGTATGGTTGCCCTACCAAAAGCATATGATATAGGTGAGAAGGTAACACTCATTGGTCGACAAGGAAATACTGGAGTATCGATCGATGAATGGGCAACAAAGCTCGAAACAATTAATTATGAAATACCATGCATTATAACAACAAGAGTTCCTAGAATATATCTTTAGTTGTCTTTCATTAGAATAAGTCAAATCTCAATGTAATGTCATGAGCAATGTTCCAAGTTGATTTTGGTAAATAAATTAGCACTGGAGAACTTATTTCTTTTCCAAAACATAGTAATGGCTCATATTTGAAAACACATTGCAATAATAATTATTCAGCATATACCTTCGACAACCAACATATTTTTACAATTTGTACTTCAAATTGTCAGATATTTTGTCATTTCATGTCTTTTCAACAATATCTTTCAATGATAGAATGGGAAGTAATGAAAAGTGTATGGTTCCGTTGGAGGTGCTTGCTGTGTACGAGAAAAAGTTAAGAGAAGCTACAATTGCTGTTCAAGACAGACTATTTCTACAAACAAAGGAAGTAATTGAAGGTGAATCTTTTGTGCGTATTTTGGCGCGCAAAAATTTAATGCAGGAGCAACCAAATCAAATACGGGAAGCTATGATTAAAGGATATGTTGAAATGTCTCATATTAATTTAATGATTGCGAGCGAATGCTTGCATGCAGAGTATGAAGCACAACATATGGTGGAGCGTCTCGTTAGCGGGGGATGACACTTTGAATGTAAAACGTGGTGACGTTTTTTTTGCAGACTTATCACCGGTAATAGGTTCTGAACAAGGAGGCACTAGGCCGGTGCTGATTATTCAAAATGATATTGGCAATCGATTTAGTCCGACTGTCATCATCGCAGCTATCACTGCACAGATTCAAAAGGCAAAGTTACCGACACACGTTGAAATCAATGCTGAAAAGTATGGTTTTGAACGTGATTCGGTTATTTTGCTAGAACAAGTGCGGACAATTGATAAGTCAAGATTGACGGATCGTATTACGCAACTGGATCATGCTGTGATGGAAAAAGTTGATGGTGCGTTGATGATTAGTTTAGGTCTAGTTAAATTTTGATATACATATGTGTATAGAAGCATCGAGATTATGATATCTCGATGCTTTTTTGTCTTATATCCTTGAAATGTCTTTACCATAATTTGAATTACGATAGATCTTGCTCAGCAAGCGATTTTGCTACGAAAGATGAAGTACCTGAAATAATTAAGCCAAGGTGTAATTGATAAATGTTACAAAAAGCTTTAAGATATACACAAGATTTTTAATAAAAATAGATTTTTGAAAAAATTCTTAAAAGGTATATGAAAATTTACATAGAATATTCCATTTATAGAGGCAATTCATTCATTTTAAATGATGGCAAGCAGTTTGAATAAAAGTGTAAGAGTATAACTCCAAAGGAAATGGAGGGACAGCAGTGACATATAGGTCTTCGGTTGAAATTATTACAGAGTGGGATATTGTTGCAGCTAGACAACTGGGGCGCAATGAAGCGAAAGCACTTGGATTTGGCACTGTTGATCAAGCCCGCATCACCACGGCAATTAGTGAATTAGCACGAAATATTTATTTATATGCAAGTATAGGTATCATAGCAATTGAAAGGGTTGAAGCAGATACAGAAAAGAAAATAGTTGTTGTTGCAACAGATCAAGGGCCTGGTATTAAAGATGTTCGTAAAGTAATGGAGGATGGTTATTCCACCTCGGGGGGGCTAGGTGCTGGTTTGCCAGGTGTTAAACGATTGATGGATAGTTTAGATATTCAATCTGTCGTTGGAGAGGGAACAACGATAAGAGCGGAAAAATGGTTGCGTTAGGACGTGAAGAAAACTGAAACAATTAGAAGCTCAGTATAAAAAAATATTAGCAGATTATATGGTCAACCAAACAGAAAGAAATTTATATATCGCTCAGAACTTCACACGTCAATTAATTCAAAAAAATATCTCTCCCGAGGATGTTATTAGCATTCATAAAAATGCTGTAGAACAAATATTTCCGAATCAAATGAATGAATCACAGCCTGCTTATGATTTTTTGATTGAAGTAATGGTGCATTATGGAATGGCACATAGAGAGCATCAAAGTTTACTTCAAAAGCAAGCTGAATATGAAATGGAAATGAAAATAGCGACAAACATCCAAAAAACATTGTTGAAAACTTATGTGCCGAATATGCAAAATATTGATATAGGTATGATTTCAGTACCTATTCGAAAAATGAACGGCGATTATGTACATTTTTTTCATGATGGAGAAGAATATTTGAGTGTGGCTGTGACAGATGTTGTCGGTAAAGGAGTTCCTGCTGCTTTATGTATGTCGATGGTGAAATATGGACTGGAAACATTAGTATATGCATATAAAGATCCCTCATATGTTTTAGAAGTTATTAATAGGGTAATAGAAAAAGGTGTGGATGACAGTATGTTTGTTTCGATGTTTTATGGCTGCTTAGATGTAGAGCAAAACATTTTTTCTTATGCTTCGGCAGGCCATGAACCAGCTTTACATTATAGTGCAAAGAACGATCAGTTCTTTACCTTAGAGGCTAAAGGTTTACTATTGGGTGTATTGTCTGAAACAAACTATACGTTTCATGAAATTGTGTTAGAAGAGAATGATTTGATTATTATGATGACCGACGGTGTGACAGAATTTAGAGTGAAAGAAGAATTAAATTCGCGAGAGGTAATCACAACTTTAATAAAAGCAAATAGACATTTATCTGCCCAGCAATTGTGTCAGCTCCTTTATAAGGAAATAGAGAGAGTGCAAAATTTTAAACTATTTGATGATTTTACTGTAGTTATTTTAAAAAAATAGGTTTAAGTTTAAATTGAACAGGGTAGAGAAAATAGTCTAACAAATATGGTGGAGGTGTGCTATATGGACGTAACGATACATTTTAAAGAAATTGATCATAAATTATTTGGCTTTGTTGAGGGTGAGATTGATACGTTTACTGCTTCAGGATTACGAGACGAATTAGAAGCTGTAAAGATTACAGAGGGTTTAGAAATTGAGCTTGATCTATCAAAGGTAAATTACATGGATAGTACAGGACTTGGGATTTTTGTTGCCTTTTATAAAAGAGCACTACGTGAAAATGGTAAAGTAAAGCTCGTTGGTTTATCGAATAGGTTACAAAGATTATTTGAAATTACTGGTCTTAGTGATTTGATGGATATCGAAACTGATAAAAAGGTGGAATTAAGATAATGAAGGAATTTGACTATATTGAAATTAGAGTTCCTGCTAAACCGCAATTTGTCAGTGTCATTCGATTAACTGTCTCGGGCTTAGCGAGTAGGATTGGCTTTAATTATGATGATATTGAAGATTTAAAAATTGCAGCAAGTGAGGCTGTGACAAATGTTGTTCACCATGCTTATAAAGACGAAGAAGAGGGTGAAATTGTCATCGGGTGTGCGCTGTACGACAAGAAAATGGAAATGATGATTGCGGATTACGGCAATAGTTTTAATTTTGAAGAGATTAAGTCTAAGATTGGGCCGTATCATCCTGAAGAAAGTATTGCAGGGCTAAGAGAAGGTGGTTTGGGACTTTATTTAATGGAAACTTTGATGGATGAGGTGATGATCAATAACGATGGTGGCGTAACTGTCTTCATGACAAAGTATGTCACTAGGGAGCAGGTGGAGAAAAATGTCGAAAGAATCACTACATAAATCTTCATCTAAAGAAGATGTACTTAAGTGGATTGAATTGTACCAGTCAACGGAGGATGATGAAGCACAAACCAATTTAGTGATTCATTATCGATATCTAGTTGAATCTATAGCTCGTAAATATTCGAATGGTAAATCTTATTATGATGATATTGTTCAAGTAGGGATGCTGGGATTGTTAGGTGCAATAAGACGTTTTGATCCGAATGTTGGTCGTAGTTTTGAAGCTTTTGCCGTGCCAACAATTGTTGGGGAAATCAAACGTTTTTTACGTGATAAAACATGGGATGTGCATGTGCCTAGACGTATAAAGGAACTTGGGCCGAGGATTAAATCAACGGTGGAGGCGCTGACAATTGAATTACAGCGTTCTCCATCCATTAAAGATATTGCTGAACGATTAGAAGTAGCAGAGGAAGAGGTACTAGAAGCTATGGAAATGAGCCGTAGTTATCAAGCTCTTTCTATGGACCATTCGATAGAGTCAGACTCAGACGGTAGTACAGTCACGTTATTCGATATTTTGGGCAGGGAAGACGATGGCTATGAAATGACCAATAAACGAATGATTGTTTCCGAGGCGCTGGTTGTGTTGAATGAGAGGGAAAAACAAATTATTCAGCTTACATATCTAGAGCAACTTAGTCAAAAAGAAGCTGGAGAACGATTAGGGATTTCTCAAATGCATGTATCGAGGATACAAAGGAAAGCAATAAAGAAATTACAAGAGGCTATTCTAGCAAGTGGCGGTGTTTCGCTCTAATCTTTCGTGGGTGTTTAATGAAAAATACCTTTAAAATGAATGGAAATAGTCTACTCATATTCGTCTGAGTAGACTATTTTTTTGCATTTTTAGTAAAGTGTAATGGTAAAATGAAAAGAAAAAGGTAGTGATGATGTGGAGCAAAAGCAAATGTTACAGCTCATTGCAAAGGATGTAGCAGTCAAACCAGGGCAAGTAGAAGCTGTTATTAACTTATTAGAAGAGGGAAATACGGTACCATTTATTGCGCGCTATCGAAAAGAGGTTACAGGATCACTCGATGAGGTGCAAATTAAAGCTGTAGAAGATCGTTATCACTACATACAGCAACTTGAACAACGAAAAGAAGAAGTTATACGATTAATCCAAGAGCAAGAAAAGCTTACACCAGAATTAGAGCAGGCTATTCTTTCGGCAACAATCTTACAACGTGTTGAGGATTTATATAGACCATATAAGCAAAAACGACGTACAAAGGCGACAATTGCAAAAGAGAAAGGTTTAGAGCCTCTTGCAGATCTCCTGTTAGCATTTAGTGATGATGCATTAGAGCAATTAGCAATTGACTTTGTGGACAACGAACAAGTTGCTAATACGGAAGAAGCCCTGATAGGAGCTCGAGATATATTAGCAGAACGTTTTGCGGACGATGCCTCTATTCGTGAAAAAATCCGAGCTTATTCATGGAAAGATGGAATTCTTGTGACGTCTGTGAAAAATACAGAAATCGACGAGAAAAATGTGTTTGAAATGTATTACGAATATGAAGAGCCTGTTAGTCGCATTGTACCACACCGTATTTTAGCGATAAACCGAGGAGAGAAAGAAGAAATCTTAAAGGTTTCTATTCATGTGCCGGTGGACCGAGTATTAATGATTATGTGGAAAGAATGGATACCTGCAACTGGTTCATCTCCTGCTATTGCAGAAGTTAAACTAGCAATTGAGGATTCGTACAAGCGTTTAATTCAGCCTTCAATTGAAAGGGAATTACGAAACGAGCTTACAGAAAAAGCGGAGGCACAGGCTATTCATATTTTTTCCGAAAATTTACGTAACCTATTGCTACAACCACCTATGAAAGGTAAATATGTTTTAGGGGTTGATCCAGCTTACCGTACAGGTTGCAAGCTAGCGGTTGTAGATGAAACTGGGAAAATGCTTGAGGTTACAGCTATTTACCCACATCCACCGAAACCAGATGTGGCAAAATCCAAAGCTATTGTAAAAGGAATTTTGGCAAAGTATCCAATAAGTATAATTGCCATTGGTAATGGTACAGCATCTCGGGAGACAGAACAATTTATCGCGGATGTATTAAACGAGCTTACTACTGACATAGCCTATGTGATTGTCAATGAAGCGGGGGCATCTGTTTATTCAGCGTCTGAAATTGCACGTACAGAATTTCCTGATTTACAGGTTGAACAACGTAGTGCTGTCTCCATTGCACGTCGCTTACAGGATCCTTTATCGGAGTTAGTGAAAATTGAACCAAAAGCTGTGGGTGTAGGTCAATATCAGCATGATGTTTCTCAAAAAAAATTAAATGAATCGCTTTCTTTTATAGTAGAAACAGCTGTTAACCAAGTTGGTGTAGATGTAAATACGGCTTCATCATCACTCTTACAATATGTTTCTGGTCTATCAAAAACTGTTGCAGAGAATATCGTAAAGACGCGAGAGGAAAATGGTCAATTTACTACACGTGCGCAATTAAAGAAGATTCCAAGGTTAGGCGCCAAAACGTATGAACAAGCTATTGGTTTCCTACGTGTCCCAGAAGCAAAAAATCCGTTTGATGCTACAGGTATTCATCCTGAGAGCTACGATCTTGCAGAGCAAATATTAGTAGAGGCTCAAATAGATAAAAAAGAGTTAGGGACACAGAAGGCAGAGGAAGCTATTGCAGCACTAAATATCCAAAAGTTAAGTGATGTGCTTGGAGTAGGAGTTGTGACAATTCAAGATATCGTGGATACTTTAATGAAACCTAGTCGTGACCCGCGTGATGCATTCCCGCAACCATTGCTTAAGACTGATGTATTAAAAATGGAAGATTTAAAAGTAGGTATGGAATTGCAGGGGACGGTAAGAAATGTAGTAGATTTCGGCGCATTTGTTGACATTGGCGTGAAGCAAGATGGACTTGTGCATATTTCTAAACTCCAAAATAAACGTATTAAGCATCCATTAGAAGTTGTGGCACTTGGGGATATTGTAACTGTCTGGGTTGAACAAATAGATGTAACGAAAGGGCGTATCTCTTTAACGATGCTTCCTCCTAAAAATCAAGCATTAGTTTGAGTACTAAATTTTTGCCACACTGTCTATACTACGCAGTGTGGTATTCTTGTTGTTAGAGGTGATTACTATGGACAATCAAGAATTACAAGAGCTTGTTCGTCGCTTATCTTTAGAAAACTTTCAGAGGCCTTTTCTGCATCAAGCCTACTTTAATCCGAGATTACGGTCAACGGGAGGACGATATCTTTTACAATCCCATAATATTGAGATTAATCCTAAAGCCTATGAGTTATACGGTTTGAAAGAGATTCAAGGTATTGTTTTACACGAATTATGCCATTATCACCTACATATTGAAGGTAAAGGGTATCAGCATCGAGATAAAGATTTTAGAGAATTATTAAGGAAAGTAGATGCCCCTCGATTTTGCGCAGTTTTACATGTCCCGAAAGCTACAGTTAAAAAACAACGACGACGCTATACATATACTTGTGTCAATTGCCACCAATTATATATACGGAAAATAAAAATGAATGTTGAAAAGTATTGTTGCAGTAAGTGTTTGGGGAAATTAAAATTAGTAGAGTAAAAAAGTTTAAAAAATAGTTGACGTTTTGTTGAGTTGTCCCTATAATAGTAAAAGTCGACAAGATAACGACGACAACATAACATGAATTATTCCGAAGTAGCTCAGTTGGTAGTAGCACCTGACTGTTAATCAGGTTGTCGCAGGTTCGAGTCCTGCCTTCGGAGCCATGGCCCCTTGGTCAAGTGGTTAAGACACCGCCCTTTCACGGCGGTAACACGGGTTCGAATCCCGTAGGGGTCATTTTTCATAATTTAATGTAAATAATATTTTGGTCCCGTGGTGTAGCGGTTAACATGCCTGCCTGTCACGCAGGAGATCGCCGGTTCGATCCCGGTCGGGACCGCCACTTATTGGGGTATAGCCAAGCGGTAAGGCAACGGATTTTGATTCCGTCATGCCTAGGTTCGAATCCTAGTACCCCAGCCATTCATTTCTTAATTCGAGCCATTAGCTCAGTTGGTAGAGCATCTGACTTTTAATCAGAGGGTCGAAGGTTCGAGTCCTTCATGGCTCATCTCTTTAAGAAAAAGAGTTGACTTTTTGAATTATCATAGTATAATAAAAAAGTTACTAATTGAATGCGGTCGTGGCGGAACGGCAGACGCGCTAGGTTGAGGGCCTAGTGGGGGCAACCCCGTGGAGGTTCAAGTCCTCTCGGCCGCACCAAGTCAATTAATTAATTTCATATGCGCCCGTAGCTCAATTGGATAGAGCGTCTGACTACGGATCAGAAGGTTGTGGGTTCGACTCCTGCCGGGCGCGCCATTTTTTCAAAAAATATATGCGGGTGTAGTTTAATGGTAAAACCTCAGCCTTCCAAGCTGATGTCGTGAGTTCGATTCTCATCACCCGCTCCAAAAAAAGTGTTGACAACCTCTTGGTTGTATGGTAAATTTAAATAGTTGTCCAAAAGGGCGATGACATGAACCTTGAAAACTGAACAAGCAAAACGTAATCAATAAAGTTTTAAGTAGCTAGTTTTGCTAGTGAACAAAACAAAAATTTTGGACATCAAACATGATGCCAGCAAAACAATTTGAGCTAATCAAATTTCTTTTATGGAGAGTTTGATCCTGGCTCAGGACGAACGCTGGCGGCGTGCCTAATACATGCAAGTCGAGCGAACCAAATTAAAATTTGGTTGTGTCGTAAATTCGATTGTGAATAGGATGTATTCACATTTCACCCTCCAATAATGAGGGCAGACGTAGTTTATAGGGTTAATGATACGCTTCCCTCTTTTAATTGAACCCTGTTACATTCATTTCACTTCATAATTAATTCCTCCTTTACACTTTAATTCAAATCTTTATTAAAAAATATTTCATCTTATTTAACAAGAAACCATATTTATATAACAACATAAAATACACTAAGTTATTTTATTGAACATATATCGTACTTTATCTATCCGACTATTTGGACGACGGGGCTGGCAAACAGGTTCACCGGTAGTAACATGGTACCCTTTTAACTCTGTTAAACAAACACTACGTCCATTTGTAAAGAAAGTTAAATCACTACGATATTCTTGAATACACCGAGCAGGGATTTCTCCACTAAGAATGACCTCATTATTTTTCAATTGAGTGTCTACGATGTTCGCACAATATTTAGGAGCATCGTTGTATGCTCGTGAAAGATATTCCTGTGGCGCATAAATTTTAAAACTAAGATATGGCTCTAACAATTCTGTTCCAGCTTTTTTTAAGACTTGTTCCAATACAATAGGAGCAAGCATCCGAAAATCTGCTGGGGTACTAACAGGGCTATAGTATAAGCCATACTTAAAACAGATTTTACAATCCGTCACATTCCAACCATATAATCCTTGTTCGCAACCATAGCGTATCCCTTCCATAACTGCATTTTGAAATGATTGATTTAAGTATCCAAGAGAAACCGAGCTCTCATACTGCATTCCACTTCCCAACGGAAGCGGTGATACAGATAAACCAATGGAAGCCCAGAAAGGATTTGGCGGCACTTCGATGTGAATGGTATATTCTGCATTTTTTAACGGTCTCTCCATATAAATGACTGTAGGCTCTTTTAGTTCTATCTCCACATGATACTTTTCTTGCAACAGTGCACTAATCACTTCCATTTGTACTTTCCCTAAGAAAGAAAGTATAATTTCATGTGTCGTAGAATCCACATAATATTGTAGAAGCGGGTCACTGTCGGAGATTTCTAAAAGTGCATCAAGTAACATTTCCCTTTGTTGAGGTTTGCTCGGTTCAACAGTTGTTTGCAGCAGAGGGAGCGGATTTTCAATTCTCTCTCTCTGTGGCAATAGCTTTGTATCTCCAAGAACACTATTTAGCTTCAAAAACTCATTTTGCAAAATAACAATTTCCCCGGAATAAGCCTTATCAATTTTACATAATTCACCATTTATTGAAGTATACATTTCTGTAATTTTTATTTTTTCCTTTTCCGATATTCTAACCGAATCCCGCAAATGCAGGATTCCGCCATAAAGGCGTACATATGCAAGACGTTGTCTTTCTTCCGAATATTCAATTTTGAAGACATTTCCGCAAAGTTCAGACTTCTTTCTGTATGTTGATGAATAAAATTTATTCGTTATCACTTCTATAAGCTGCTCAATCCCTATGTTGCTTTTTGCGCTTCCATGATAAACAGGGTACAAGGAGCAATTCTGAAATCTTCTGATTTCCTCTTGTTCGAGTTCTAATGCTTCTAATGATTTACCGGACATATATTTCTCTAAAAGGTCATCATTTCCTTCTATTACCACATCCCATTGCTCAGGTTCCGTACAGCTCATCACACACATATTAGGGTGCAGCTCTACTTTCTGTTTGATTATAATTTCCATAGAAAGTTTCTCTTTAATATCCTGATAAACCGTTGATAAATCAATTCCATTTTGGTCAATCTTATTGATAAAAAAGATTGTGGGAATCCCCATTTTCCTAAGTGCATGAAATAATATACGAGTTTGTGCTTGTACGCCATCTTTTGCAGAAATCAGTAGAATTGCCCCATCTAAAACTGATAATGAACGATATACTTCTGCTAAGAAATCCATATGTCCTGGCGTGTCTATGATGTTCACCTTCGTATTTTCCCACTGAAAAGAGGTTATTCCTGTCTGAATTGTAATTCCTCTCTGACGTTCTAAAAGCGTATTATCCGTCCTCGTTGTACCTTTGTCCACGCTTCCTAATTCTGTAATCGCTCCACTGTTATATAATAAGCTTTCTGTTAAGGTAGTTTTTCCTGCATCAACATGAGCTAAAACTCCAATATTAATAATTTTCATGTGATTTTCCTCCATTCAAAAACCCAAAAGGGCATAAAAATCCCAGTGATAAATACTTTTATCACTGGGATTTTTATGCATAACCATAGGTATACAAAGCATACAGATATTCTCTGGATACTTTAGAATCACATGATAAAGGTATTCTTAAACTGGGTACAAAAAACTAAGCCCTCCTAAAAAAGGACATCTAATTATTTGTTCCTGCTATCAAATTGACAGTTTATTTAAGAATACCTTGCCGCATATTTATTAACTCCTTTTAAATAGTCACTTAAATAATAGCACGTAAGAGCATATTTGTAAAGGAATCTCCAATTTTTTATCAAAAAGAGTACATGATTACAAAGTATCTGTAATCATGTACCAATATTTGTTATTTTACAATCTTCCAATTACTCCCGTTCTTTTCAAGTACCAAATCAAATTGAGATACCTGCGTTGCTTTGGTCTGCTGGTCGATATACTCCACTGTCAGCGATACCGTGACTTGATTATCCTTACGATTGTGAATAGGATTTACCAGTTCTTGAAAGATGTACTCTTTTCCGATTGGTTTTAATATCCCGTCATTCACATAGTAGGAAAGTTCACTGGCTGTCGCTGTAGGATAGAGCTTGAAGAACGTCGTTAAAAACTCATTGATTTCATTGGTTGTAATGGAATCAACCGTCCCCTCACTTTCAATGGCTTTTGGTTTATAACTTGATTTCTTAGGTATGTTGGTAATGGTCGGATTCTTAACCAGTACCATATTTCCAGAACCATCTACATAGACACTCACTATATAAGCAGAGTGGACGGTCTTTGTATTTTCTCCCTCTGTAATGAGCTGGTCTACACTGTAGGTTACATTAAACTCATTGTCGCCAGTTGGCTCTACCGTCCATATCTGAAATCCTCTTACAGAAGACGATACAGGAATATCTTTGCGTACTGTATCAACATTGAGAGCTTGAAGTTCATCTGTCAGATAGCCTTTTAGACTTTCCATTCGATTATCAATGGACTTATCGGATTGCTCCCATGAATAGTAGACTTTCGCAAAGTTCTCTACAAAATTTTCTACATGATGAGTATCAACGTATTCCTTTTCTATGATAGTTGTTTCGTGAATAGTATGAGTATCTATAGCTGTAAAGTGCTTGAATATCGCAAAGCTGAAACTAAGCCCTAAAAGTACCCACAAGGCAATCACAACCTTTTTATGAGGATTGACCTTATAGACACGAGGTTTCTTTTCCTTTGGTATCTGTTTTTCTTTATTCTGATTTTTTCTAAATTTCATCATTAAATCTTCCTTTCTCATTGTTTGATTCGTCCTGCTCCCACTAAATGCTGTTGCCAGTAGGGGCTTGTTAAGTCGGCATAACCGATTGGGTCGCCTGCATGAAACATACGGTTATTGCCAAGGTATATCCCAACATGAGTAATATAAGAGCCAGCGTTATAGGTAGAATGAAAGAAAACCAAATCGCCAGCTTGTGCTTCCGATAGTGGGATATGCTGGGTCACATCATATTGCTGTTGTGCGGTTCGTGGTAAGTTAATTCCAGCTTTTCCATACGTCCATTGTGTCAGTCCGCTACAATCAAAAGAAGTAGTCGGGGAAGCTCCACCGTAAACGTATCGCCAGCCCTCATATTTCAGTGCTTCGTCCATGATGGCTTGTACCGTATCATCATCAAACTCTGTTGTGACAAGATACTGCGTTACCAGTTGCACATAAAACATATTGCCATAGTTGTATCGCCAGCCCCCATTGATAGGTATGGCTATGGGATTGGGGTAAGACACTTTTTCGCCACCTGAATACTCTTTTGAGAAACTTTGAGCCAGTTCAAAGGTATATTTATTTCCACGATTAGCCACATACCCTAAGAAACCACCACCATAATTGTAGGACTGGATAACCGATTCTAAATCTACACTGAGCCTTTCGCTACTGGCTAATAATTCACTGAAATACTTCACACCTTGCTTAATGGATTCTTCTGTACTCAATGAATTAGGTGGAAGACCGAGGGATTCCGAGGACTGCATAACATCTTCCGCAGTACCGCCCGATTCCACCTGTATAATCGCAAGAAGTATGTTGACATATTCTTCAACGCCATATTCTTTGGCATATTTTTCTACCATAGGCTTATGAGCCAGCACTTCTGCGGAAACATTCACACCTCCATAATGAATATTGGAAATTCCGCTGTCCTGTTCATCTGAAAATAAAATGGCAACAAACAGAAGCAGTGAGAAGACCATCAAGAATAGCCCAGAACCACCAATCACTAAAGCTTTCAGTTTCATGGTTTCTTACTGCCTTTCTTGATAGTGGCGGATTTTATTGGTGGTCTATTTCTAAGGTTTTGGCTTTGAACTCTTTGAACAGTAGACGGACGCTCTTTTGTGACTGGACGTTGTGAAGCTCTGTCTGCTGGTGTAGTTGAAGTTGCTGGCTTTTGAACTGTTCTTTCTTGTGTAGTACGGTTTTGTCGTTCCGCTTTTAAACTTAAAGAATCGGACTTAACTGCTGGACGCTCCTGTTTGGCTTGTTGAGATTCCATGCGTGAAGTCTGAATAGAAGATTGTTTTGCGGTCTGTCCATCATGAGATTGTTCTTGCTTAGTAGCTGGTCTTTCATGAACGGAAGAAGCTGGCTGTTTTTTCTGTTTGACCTGTTCCA
This sequence comes from Lysinibacillus sp. 1 U-2021, assembly GCF_029916965.1. Lineage (NCBI taxonomy): Bacteria > Bacillati > Bacillota > Bacilli > Caryophanales > Bacillaceae > Lysinibacillus > Lysinibacillus sp. 1 U-2021. The sequence goes on along the minus strand of NZ_CP123966.1, from coordinate 323,545 downwards.
TTTCAGAGCGACGCTCTGCAATGGTTTTGCGTCTTTGTTCCTGCTGTTCCTTGCGTCCGCTGGCTCTGTCTGCTCTGGTTTGAGAAATACTGGAAGTTAGGTCACGAACATTTTCTTTTGCTTTGGATTTTCCTTGATACACTGCATATCTTGCATTGGTCGGAATATCCTTAACCTGTTCTTTGAGATTACCAGCAGAATCAACGATTTTATCTTTGGTATCAGCAACTGCTCCGATTGTTTGTCCGATACGTTTTCCAAGTGTTGATTTTTCCTGTCCGTCTGGACGGGTGTGATCTGCTTGTGTCCTACCAGAACTACCCGACTGTCCTTGTTTTCCTGTAGCACTGGCAATGGCAGAGCCAGCACCTAAAGCTGTCATGGAGCGTCCAAGTTTACGCTGTAGGCGGTGCATATGAGCGTGCATAAGCATACGAGGTTTTCTCATCACACGACTTCCCACACTTTGAGAATCGTTGCTTTGAAGCGAAAACATACTCATTAAATCGCTCAGTTTGAAGTAGATTCCTGCAAAGGTCACAATCTGTAAAAAGGCAATCAAAAAGAACGGATAACCAGCCGATAAGGTATAGAGCATGGTTGAAATACTAAAGGCTGTCGTAATAATCAGCGTGATTCCAGCTCGTGTCAAAATGGTATTAAAGAGTTTGATAATGGCTCGTTTTGACATACCATCAAAGGACGGAATCATGCTTAAAATAAAGCTCACAGGCAGAAACATGGCATAGATGATAAAAAGTACCTGCGAGAAAATCATGATTCCTGTTAGTAGGAATACGAATATAGAAATCCCGATATTGAATACAAAGAGAAAGAAGACTGTACCCAAACGGTTAATAGTTTTTGTAATCGTCATGTTCACATTGTTTCTGTCTTCGATTTCTTCTGCTACAATTTTTTCTCTGTCTTCTCCATTATTACTGTCTGGACTGGTTGAAAGTAGACTTTCCACACGGTCAGCACCAATACTTTCAATGTCTGAACTGTTGTATTGAAGCAGTAGCCACGGTTGCTGAACCTGTATGGAAAACAGGCTATCTCTGATTAAGTCCACGCTGTCCTTGCCTTGACTATCGGAATGGGGCATGACAATCTTCGTGCCAAGTGATAAACTGGCATTACTGATGTCTGATGAAAAGTCATTGATTTTTTTAATGTAGTCGGGAGCGTAGGCAATAAAGGAAGCCGATAGGATAAACACCAGCACAAAATTCATAATGGCATGAATTGCCTTTGTGGTTTCTCTCTTTATCAGTCCCGTATAGGCAACATAAACCCCAAGAACCAAAATCAAGAGTAAGAGGAATCCAACATAGAAACCCTCTGTTGAAAATCCGTTTGCACTCACACCAGCTAAGGTCTGCATATTCTTACCAATGGAATCTGCTGTAGCGGAAATGAAGTCTAAGGAATAGGCTTCCTGTACTAAGTAACCTGTCGCATTGGAAACATACAAACTGATTGTCCAAATAAAATTGGTAATGGCATATAGTCCATACATGACCTGTTTTCCAATCCCGTCCGACCAGTTCCACGGAAGCCAGCCCCAGCTATTATCCACATAAAAATCCAGTTGATAGTTTTCAAGTGGGTATCGGCTGTATTCATTTGCCACATTGACCGTATCATCTACCAAGCCCGCAGCTTGAACCACCGTTCCCAGCATGGCTAAAAGAAAAATGGCAATCACAAGTGTGAAAGCCACTGTCATTGCCACTTTACCTAGACGTTTCAGCGTCCAGTTTGATTTTATTCTGTTTACTATTGATGGTTTCACATTTACACCTCTTTTCGCACAGGTGGTCTGGTATCAAAGGCATGGAGCAGTTCTTCAAATACAGGGTGGAACTGTATCACACCGACACGACCATATAAATCACTGATAAGGCATTGCCCGTTTTCCAAATCACGCAATCGCTTCTGATTGTTTTCGTCCTCTGGGTCTACACCAAAAAAGGCTAAGGTCTTTTTAATCTCGTTAAGGTCAGTGGAACGAAATGCAAATTTTAAGCCGAGGTTATTTTTCAGTTTTTCATCTAAGAGGTCGTCTGTATTTTGGGTCACGAAATATACCCCAGCGTTCATAGCACGACCAGCCCGAACCAGCTTCATAGATAGTGTTTTTCCTTGTGCTACCTGTAAAAAGCTCCATGCTTCGTCTAAATCTACAATCTTGAAAATGCTTCGGTCTGTATGGATAAAGTCTAAAGCAAAGGTACTAATGACAATCAGCATAGCAACGGATAAAAGCTCCATAGTGGTATATTCCTCAAAGGAAGTTTCCTTGTCGGGAAGTACCAAGTCCGCAACCTGTATAATGTTCAGTTGTTTTTCTAAGCTGATAGACTGCTCCACATAACCATTACTGAATAATAAATGTGCAAAGTCATAGTCTGTAAAACTTTCGATATGGTCGGCTATACTGGTACTTAGTGGCGTATTCTCAACCCGTAATTCCTCAATCACTTTCATCAACCCTCGTACTTCACTATTGGTTACTGCACGAATGGCTTTTCTAAGGATTGGGAAGCGTTCCCCATCACGAGAGGAAATCCCCGTAAGGAATGTCAGAATATCAATAGCCAGTGATTCAGAATCTTTGGGATTTTTCATAATCACATAAGGGTCAAGTAAGCCTTTGTTTTTCTCATCAGAAGTCAGAGTGACGATATTGATTTCATGGGAAATCTCTGGCAAGGTTTCTTTCCATCTGCCACGTTCTGCTTTTGGGTCTACAATCACTGCTTGTGCCCCATAAAGCACCGCATAATAGACGATAAGGTTATTCGCAAAGGATTTACCACCACCCAGCGAACCAACAAAAGCCGACGCTAACGCATTGGTTACTGAACCCTTAACCCCTTGACTGGTAAGAGCAGGTTTCAGATAGACATTGCGTCCAGTATCTAAGCTGTAGCCAACATAAATCCCCTCATTTTCCCCCAGCATTTGAGTAGCACCAAAACCTAAACCAGCGAGGAAATCAGAGGTCACGTATTGAATATAATCATTCATATAACGCTTGCTGGCAGGTAAAAATTCTTCATGTAAGCCGAGCATATCCCCAAATGGTCGTACCAGTTTTACGCTTAAATCGTCATAAAAATCTTTCACTTCATTACAACGACGTTTGAGTTCGTCAAGATCATTTGCTGATACCCTTACCACATAAGACAGCTTGTACATAGATTCCTTGCTTTGGTCTAAATTGGTTTCCAGCTCATTCACACTTTCCAGAGCTTCCGCCACATTGGAGCTGGTTTCATTATCACTTTGCCAAGCGTGGTTATCCAAGTCTTTCAGTTCTTTCTTTTTATTGCGGACAGTAGATAGGGCTTTACGATTCGCTACAATTTCCACATTCATTGACGTATCAATCGGGAATGTAAATTGCTGTTGCTGGTAGTAGAAGATTTCAGAGGACGGGAAGTCCAGTTCTCCGACAATGCTGTTAATGGTAAAGTAAGCTACATAGACGGTTTCATCTTCCTGCTGGATTTTCAAATATCGCTGTTTTTCTTCCACCAAACAGCGAGTAGGCTTAATCAAGTCATAGTATTTAATCAGCGTTTCATTATCCAGCTTTTTCTTTGATAGATGGTACTCATACTCTTCATAGGCAGTGCCTGTCTGTCCGTAAAGGTGTTCAATCAGATAGCCGAAGTCGTCCTTATCTAACCTGCGGATTTTGAAACGACGAGAGATTTTATTTTCTAAGAGCTTTTCCATCTTCTGAAAACGCAGGATTTCATCATTACTCATACTAACAAAATCGCCCATCAGCTTATGGTTCACATCATAGACAAAATCAGACAAAGCATTTTTTGCTTCAACGGTAAGACTTTTCATAGAAAACTCCTGATCGTTGAGAAGCAACTTAAAGCCGATAAAGAAACGGTAGTTCACTTGATTTTCGCCAATCATGGATATTAAAGCGTCTGTCTGTTGGTCGATTTTGTCATAGGCAACCGCTTTGAGCTTGCCAGTGACTTCATTTTTGGAACGCTCTTGTGCAGAACGTATGCTGGATTCTGTACTGATTTGTAAAGCATGAATTTTGCCATCACGATTTTGTGCGATAAGCTGTCTGAAAGAATCATGCACTTGTATTTTCTGTTCTGGACTTAGAAATGAGTAATTGTAAGGAACAAGCTCATAGTAAGCATAACATTCCCCGTCTTTATTCCAGACGAGATTGTTTTCAATGTATTTAATTGGATATGCCATAAAATTCACTCCTAACTGCTGTAATGGCTTCTTGTGGCTGGTTTCTGCCAAGCGTTACTTTTTTTCCTGCATAGGTCAGCTTTGGTCGCAGTGCATAAGCAATGACAGACTTCAAAAATCCATAAGGCTTTTTACCATCAAAAGTTTTTGTAGACATAAACCATGTGAAAGCCACAGGAATCCCAAAGTATTTGAGAAATGCTCCCTCTATCATGGAAAGAGGGGGCAAGTTGCCAAGTATCATCACTGCAAAGAGTGACACGACAAACCATGTCATTTGCGTAAAGGTTATGGGAAACGGAAGTCTAAAATCATTGATAGAATACAGTACCTTTTCCACAGACCAGATACTGGTATAGCTTCGTATTTTCTTCATGTAATCAATCCTTTCATAAAAAATAGGGGTAGCTGATTGAGCCACCCCGTAAAATAGAAAATCTGCCAGTAGTAATGTACCGACAGATTTAATAGACGATTTCAAAAATCCCATGATTGGTTGAGATAAACGTTCCTGAAAGGTCTAAATCCCGACCATAGGCTTGATAATCAATATAGTTTTGAAGACTAGCTGGTACTTCGCCTAAAGCACCCGTTTCTTCAATGTAGTAGCGTGCCACGTCATACATATCATCACAATCGGAATGAATGATAATATCCTCTTGATGTTCGCTTAGTTCTTCAATGCTTGAAAAATGAGTGAGCAGAGCAGATAGCTCCGATTGTAATTCTTCGGGTAATTCCGATACCATTTCCCATAGTCGATTGAGTTCGCCAATGGAAGTGTATTCGTCAACCGTAAAGGGTAACTCGTAGTCATGAATGGCGTATTCCTCATATTCATCATTCAAGCCGATTTTCTCTTTGACTTCCTCAAAGTCAATGGGAAAGGTAAACCACGCACCGACCAATTCGCCCTCATTGTATTTGCCTAAATTCGCAATATAGACTTGCATATCGTCCATATATTCACGTCCTTTCTTTGTAGAGATTCAAAAATCCCTACCGCACTTCGTTTGGTGTACCATTCCTTTGCGGAACATAAGAAAACCACTTATATTCCACAAAAGAACGGTTTTATTTAAGCACCAATAATGCGATTGAATAGCTCTAGTAAAATGTCTTTTACTCCAGCAGCGTTGAAGACTAAGCCAACCGCAATAATCGCAATAATTAAAAAGCCAATCAGTTTGCTAAACTCACGCTTGAAGCCAAGATACAAGCCAATCACAACGATTGCTAAAAGCACCAGTGATTGAGCGTTTGATAGAAACCAGTTATAAAGGTTTTGTCCAAAATTCATAAAAATGTTCTCCTCTCTATATTCAATGAATTTGTATTTGAGTTATTTTTTTGTTGTTATCACGTCCTGTTCTTTTACTGACTGTTGCTTCAAAATCTGCTTGTGTCGGTCTGTCAGTTTCGCATGGTCGAGAATGTCTTTTACAACCTGCGTCTGGTTGATTTCATCAAGTTTAATCGCAACCTTTAAGGTCGGGGCAACTTGATGAGATAGCCAGTTCAGCGTCCTTTGGAAGGAGTAAGGCTCTGGTTTTGTGGTTAGTTTTAATCGTTCACGATTGTTCCCAATAAACCAAGCCCATTCTTCATTCAGTTTCCAATCAGAACGAGGTTTGGAATCGTCTTTATCTACAAAACGGATATACCGATTGATAATTTTAAAGGCGGTATGCTCTGGATTGTCATAGACGAGTAAATCACGGACTGCATAATAGGCACGCTCATTTTTCAATCGAATCTCAAAACGGTTTTTTACTTCTGCGTCTTCAATGGGAATATCATTTTTCTTGTACTGCTCGTAGTCCTTTTCATAGATACAGAAATAAACTTCACTTTGTAATGAACCGATATAGAGGGTGTTTCCCATACATTCCTTTTCCTCTTTGCGTACCAGTTCGCCACTGCGATAGCTTTTAAAACTGCGGAAGACGGAGATACATTCTTCCTGTTGGCACTTTTCAGTGAGTACAGGGATATTTAAAATCCCTGTCTTATCGTTAATGGCAAGGTCAAGGCGTTTCATCACACCGCCAGCCACCAAAACGTCCATAAAGAACTCATACCAGCTTCTTTGTTGTGCCAGAAGATAGCTTTCAAATTGTCTGCACCCACGACCTTTCAATTCCACCAGAACTCCTTTGTCCAGTTCATGGGAGCAAAGGACGAATATGTCGCCTAAAGCATAATGCTCTGAATAAGAATAGAAACCATAGTCCTCATGAAGAAAATAGGACAGTTTCAGTTGTAAGATGTTTTCGACCACCTGCTGTACGTCTGTTGTCGGAAAGCGAATTCTTACATAATCAAACAGCATTTCAAGGGGAGCGTCGGGATTGAAGCGTTCCAGAGCTTCCCAAAGGGACTGCTGTAAATCCTCTGATGGCTTGACTTTTCCTGTTTCAATATCGCTTAGATACTGCCTTGTAATACCAGTCGCAACAGCTAAACGGTTTTGAGATAGTCCATAAGCCAAGCGTTTTTCTTTTAAATGCTGTAACCAAGTTTGTTCATTCAGTAAAAATCCCTCCAATCAAAAAGGCGTATGTCAACTTTTAAAGCCCATTTGACATACGCTGAAATTTTGTAAATCCCTTGTAACCAAAGGATTTTCTAATGTTTTTTTGACTGTTTCCTGTCGATTTGTACCCCCCTGTTAGATACGGGGGGTTAAGTGCTGGCGTGGCTATTGCCACACCAGCCAGCAAGATCAGTCCACACCTGCGACTTCCGCTTCGCACGTCGCCTGCGTGGACTGTCTGCTGTTGGATAACTTTTTAATTTCCTCCAAGAAATCATATCCTTTTGGTACAAGGGGAGTATAAAACTCTGATATGACACTTGTTCCTACATCAACATAGCCACGACCTTTGATTCGCTTTAAGAAGAAATCCTTTTGTACGTCACTGCCAAACATCATGCCATAGCCCATTTCAGACATACGACCTAAAGCCACTCTGAAATTAAACTGATCACGGATTCCGTCGCCTAAATATTTTGCGTCTGGACGTTGACAAGCCAGTATTAGAAAGAAGCCAGCTTGACGACCTAACATGACAATCTGTTTCAGCTTATTCATAACTGCGGTGTTTTCTTTTGTTCCCAGCATTTCCATGAAAGCGACGTATTCATCAAAGATTAAGAAGTGTGCCGGGAGACCTAAGTAAGCATAATTTTTGCCAGTCTTATAGTTCTTCATCTGCTTCATTTCCTCACTACGTTTCATCATTTCTTCATAGAATGTTTCAATGCAAGAAAGCAAGTCTTCTTTTCTATAGTAGACATTTGCCATCACAGAACCTAAGTCCGCAAGATCAGCATTTTTCGGGTCAAGAATATACAGTTTTGAATCTGTATGAAGCAAGGCTTCAATCAGTGTCAGTATAAAGTAAGTTTTACCGCCACCTGTACCACCAGCAATCAACATATGAGGGAGCTTATCATATTCCCACCATACGTTTTTCATTAAGCGAAGTTTACCATCTTTAGCTTCTACTTCATCAATAGAAATACGACTGGCTATGGTGTCATAGAGCAAAGTATATTCCACATAGGAATCCTTTAACTCTTTATCCGTCAGCTCACAGTACAAGCCACTCTCTAATTTCTTTTCCAAGTGTAAGAGTTGGTCTTGATATTTTCCCAGCGTGATTTCCACCCGTATCTGTATCAAGCCATTTTTAAGTCGATAATACATTTTAGGGAAGTAGGTTATCTTTTCCTTTGTACGACCAGCACTATCTTTAAAGAAACCCTCTGTTTTGACCTGTTCAGATTCATACCACTTGTTTTCAAGTATCATCTTTGCCAGTTTTTGACGGTGGTAAAGTTGTTTAACCGTATCATAGCGAACCCGTTTGAATACAAACGCTACCAGCAAGCAGATAAGAATTGCGACACTGAAACTGATAATTAAATAGGGAATGTCAATCTTATCTGCTTGTGATAGGTTAAAATCCTGCCAGTTGATCTGCTGGATTGTCTTCACATGAAACAGTCCGACAACCAGCAGGAAAACAGGCAGGAGTGACGCTATCGTAAAATGAAAGACTAAATCTTTACCAGATGGGCGAATCCTTTTACCACGCTGTTTCATGCGAAAAAGTCTCCTTTCTACCTAGCGACTATTTGTCTTGTGTCGGTTCTTTCTTTGCTTGTGGTTGAGCTTTGAATGAACTAGAATCCTTTGTCAGCACAATATCGTCTGCCTTGATATACCAGTCAACATCTGCTCCTTGATAGGTGGCAGTAGCAACGGTGTCCGCAATGGGATTGATAAGTTCCACCCGTGCGTTATAATCAAACTCTTTCAAAGGCACGCTGGCAGGAATACTTACTTGAATCATGCGTCCTTGTCCTTTGGATTTTAAGTCATAGGTACGTTCCTTGATTTCATCTGAAACCGACCCGTCTTCATTTTGGATTCTCACTTCACGACGTAGAGCAGAGAATTTCAATTCTCCAAAAGTCGTGTCTTTATCTAATACAATGCCATTTGCTAATCTCATCATTTTTCCTCTCTTTCTTTATTCTTTTATCATGTCGTCAGCATGTAAAAGGTAATTTGTAAAACCACGAGTGCCGATTTTGTAGCCCTCTGCGGTAATACGTGGATTGACTAACTTCACACGTTCCTCAAAGCCGAAATGTTTTTCGCCAGCTTCAGCAGGAAGCACCACCACAATATCATCTGCTCTTTGAACATCAGAATAGAGATTATAGCTTCTTGATAAGACAGTTAGCCGTCCGTTGATTCTTCGCTGAACGACTTTATCCTCGCCAGCAAATTCTAAATTGCCGAATGTTTTTTCCATGTTGGGAATCACAAATTTAAGTTCCATATTTTTACCTATCCTTTCTTTTTTATTGGCTGAATGAATGTTTGATGGTCTTAAAGAGTGGGGAACGACCTTTTGATTCTTGATTTTTTGTTTTCATAAGTTCACTTCCTTTCAAAATCGGGTAAAAAAATAGACACCTCATTTTTTGAAGTGTCTACCTATTAAATATTCAAATTTTATTGGAAGTATCTTTATATCTTCACTTTTCAAGGATAAATCGTCGTATCAAAGCTCATTCATAAGTAGTAAATTAGTAGTAAATTGAGTGGTTTTGACCTTGATAAAGTGTGATAAGTCCAGTTTTTATGCGGATAACTAGATTTTTATGCTATTTTTAATTAAAAAAGAGCAATAAGGTATACCTATTTGTCCTAATATGATTTTAGCAGTATAATTGACTTGGTGAATAGGTCATTTAAGTTGGGCATAATAGGAGGAGTAAAATGAAAAAATTTATTTATCGAGTTTTAGAAAATGACGAAGTGGTGGCTATTTTTAATGAGCAACAATATGCGCAAGATTTTATCGCTTACGAAAAGACAATTTCTGATAAGCAATTTGAAATTGAAAAAGTAGATATTGCTGATTGGTTATTGCAACCGAGAGAATTTTAGAGGTTGGTTGAAAATGGCTAAAATTGGTTATGCACGTGTCAGTAGCAAAGAACAGAACTTAGATCGGCAATTACAAGCGTTACAGGGCGTTTCTAAGGTCTTTTCAGACAAATTAAGCGGTCAATCGGTCGAACGCCCACAATTACAAGCTATGCTTAACTATATTCGTGAAGGGGATATTGTTATTGTTACTGAATTAGATCGATTAGGACGAAATAATAAAGAATTAACAGAATTGATGAATCAAATTCAAATTAAGGGGGCAACCCTGGAAGTCTTAAATTTACCCTCAATGAATGGTATTGAAGATGAAAATTTAAGGCGTTTGATTAATAGCCTTGTCATTGAATTGTACAAGTATCAAGCAGAATCAGAACGAAAAAAAATTAAGGAACGTCAGGCACAAGGAATCGAAATTGCTAAGAAAAAAGGCAAATTCAAAGGTCGTCTTCTGCAGAAGTATCGAAAGCCGTTGATTTAATGAGCCAACTTGGATTGAGAGTAAAAGAAGCTGTCAATATCCGTGTGGAGCATTTTGTGGCGAAAAACGGAGGGCTACAGCTAAATATTCCTGATAAAAAGGGGGCAGGCATTACCAAGGGAGGACGATTTCGTGAGGTTGAAGTACCCAAAGACTTTGTCGAGTCGTTACAGAGCTTTTTAACAGGAAAAGAACCAACAGATAGGCTTGTGGCTGTTTCTTATGATACGGTGCGCAAAGGGGTTCATACAGCTTGTAAAAAAGCAGGGATTGAACAGGCAGGGCGAGGTTGTCATGGATTTCGACATTCCTATGCACGTGACCGTTTTGCACAGCTTGCTTCAGCAGAACAAAAAAATATGATGGATAGGATTTTAGATAATCGATCAATTGGTCGTAAAGCCGATTATGGCATGGTGTCAGAGCATGATAAGGAGTTGTACGAAAGTACACGTGCGGTCATGAACCAAGTTCATAGTGAATTAGGGCATGGAAATAATCGTTGGAGACTGGCAATGGTTTATTTGAGGGAATAAAGGGAGTGCTGCGGTTGGCCCGTGCGTTCTTTTTGGCACGGATCGACTGCAACACGGATATGTATTGTCGAAAAAAATGGGCAAGAAAAAAAGCCCTATGCTATGATTAGAGTGTCGAATTCTTAATCTGAACATGGGGGCTTTTATGCTCTCCCGAAAGAGAGGTTTTTCTAATGTATATACAAGCGTATGATACCACGGTTCGTGAAGAAAATGCAATATTAATTGACTATAGTACAGTGATGTATCCAAAAGGCAATGAAGGTGGGTATGTAGCTGTTGGCACAAAAGTAGATGGTATCTATAAACAGCGTATGGTGACTGTGTTAGATTGGATAAATGCGATAGATTATGATGTGAATTGTTATTTGTCAGTGAATACATATTATAAGCCCCAACGTAATGTACGTTCTGTACGTCATTTGAACGCCTTTTATGTTGACATAGATTACTATAAACACGGTGTGTCGTTTGATGATGTGATGCAAGCTTTACAGCATCATATCGAGTATGAACGGATTGTGAAACCGACTTATATTATTGATTCAGGACGTGGAATTTATCTCATTTTTAAAATTGAGGATGTTCCAGGGAAATATAAACAAACAAAAAATCTTTATAGTGCAGTACAGCAGTATATCTGTGACCTCTTTGCAGATGTTGGAGCTGATTACGGTGCGAAAGATATCGCAAGGGTATTACGTGTACCAACGACAATGAATACAAAAGCGAATAAACGTGTCACGATATTGGAGCATAACACAGATGCTATCTACACAATGGCAATGTTTAGAGAGTTAGTTTATCCATTTGGGCTTGAGAGGGCATCAGAAGCCCCTGTAAAGGCTCCTAGAAAAAAAGGGAAGCTAAAATACCTGTATAATACTTACACGCTGTACAAGGCTCGTAGCGAGGATTTAAAGACTGTCTGTAAATTACGTAATTATGATGTTCGTGGGATGCGTGACAAGTTTCTATTTGTCTATCACTATTTTATGATGCAGATCCATCAAGTGGAGCAAGTAGCCCTGTATTACACGTTAAATCTTAATGATGACTTTGTAGAGCCGTTAGAGGAAAAAGAGGTAAAGAGCCTTGTCAAATCATCTGTAAGGGCATATTACGACCATTTAGAGGACAAAACTAAGGGTTATAACTACAAGAATGAAACATTAATAGATTTGTTAGAGATAAAAGAGGACGAGCAGGCTCATTTAAAGACGATTATCTCTAAGTCTATTAAATATGCTCGTAATAATGAGAGACGTAGAGTTGTGGGCACACGTAGTGATTATCTTGAGCAACAAAAAGAGCAGACAGAGGACAAGCTATGGTTGTTAAAAGAAGCGTTGAAACGTCGTCCTAATGCGACTAATAAAGAGTTGATGGAGTATTTAAACTGGTCTTTAAGAACAGTGCAAAATTATAAAAAGAAACTTAATGAATAGGACTTTAGACAGGGGTGCAAGGGTACGCTCTTTATATAGTGGGTGTTGCGAGCGAATGCGAGGCAAGAAAACCGTAGTACATTGGGAGAGGAGTATCTATGGATATATTCACACCTGGTTTATCCATTCGGGCTTGAGAGGGCACCAGAAGCCCCTGTAAATAGGAAGGCTTTGGATTAGACCTTTTTTTATTTTGACATTTTATGTCGAAACTATATATTTTTAAAACCTAGTATCCTATACTTCACCTATAGGAGGGATATTATGTCAAAAATAAGTAAAATTTTCACAGCGTTATTTGCAACACTTATTGTATTTAGTTTTTTGGGTAATGCGTCAGCAGCAAATTTAACACAGGAACAAAAAGAATTGTATTACAAAGAATATGTTTCTATTGTTGAAGAGACAAATTCTAAGTATGGTTCAGACTTAAAACTTACAGCATTCGAAGATTGGAAATCTACAGAATGGGTGACACCAGAAGATTTCAAAGAAATAGCAACAGATATGGCTAATGCAGAGTGGGTTGTAGAACCGGACACAGGTATTAAACCTTTGTCAACAACTGTCGCTTCAAAGTCAGCTTCAGTTAAATTAAAAAATACAGATGTTAAAGTTACAGTAAGTGCTTCTTTTAATACAATTCTTGTTAGTGACCGACAAGTGTTTTCACCTAATCTTAACTATGTTAGATCTTCTTCAAATCCAGGAACATGGTCTCAAATGAGTTATAATCCAATCCTACAGGATGGCAATAGAACAATGATCTTGGATGTTTCAGGTGCTTGGAGTTATAATGGACTTAATGATACTACAAATATTCGAGTAACTTTCTACTGTTCTTCAACAGGGTCAGTTAGTTAAAAAATTAAATAATCTATAAGGGTGTCGATAAAAATAATTTATTTATCGACACTTTTTTTAAACCATAAATTCTTAAATTTCTCTTATTGAAAAATAATACTTGCAGCTGCAACAACTTTACGCATTCGCTTATATTCATCAAGAAGTGTATGGCAGTGCTTTTTTATGCAGGATTTTATACATAGTTTGAGGTACTGGATTCCGTACAAACTAGCATTCTATCAATAATGTATAAAAAATGAATACTGGATGTGGTAGGGGATTCTTTATAAACCTTGCTATGATAAGGATTTGGGTTGAAAATAGCTTCCTTCTTTGGTTGTTATGTCAACTGATCATGTATGGTGCATGTATAAAATTTTGGCATGTAGTGATGATTGATTGGCTAGGTAATGTTATACTAGATGCATACCCCCCCTTTACCTTCTGCACAAGGTAGAGGGGGGGTATTTGTATGGTTTGCTATTTGAGAAAAGATGAGCGAAGAGGTAAGTAAAACTATCTCGAATTAAGAAGGATATAATAAATATTGGTAGAATTTATATATTTAGGTAATGTATAAATTGATAGATTGGAGTGTGTTAGTATGTTGAAGAAAAAAATGATTCTTACTGTGTTAACTATCTTTTTGATTACAGGGTTATTTGGTTTTACAGGAGTAAATACGGCTAAAGCTGAAACTTCTGAAGGAACAGAAGCTTCAGCTTTAGCTGCATGTACCAATGTTTCATTAACTATATTTGAACAAAATTTACAAACTGGTAAAGTTGTTTTTATTGTTAAAAGTAATCCGGGGAATACTGTAAAATTTGATATTACTAAATTCGGTACTGATGAAGTCGTTGCAAGTTCATATCTAAATGCAACTAATGGTACTTCTACAGTAACGGAATATTTAAAACCTGGTTTCTATTATGCTTCAGCATATCAATATGCACCATGTGCAGGTAATAGTAATGGAATACAATTTGGAATGTAAATTTAATATGTTTGACCTTCTAAATATCCTTGAACATTAATCGTAAATTTCGATAGATCAAAATTGTGTTCTTGTATAACTTCTGTTGCTATCTTTTGTATTTTCAACTTAGTACTTTCATCAAGATTTTCAACAGGTAATTTAATGTGTATTTTAGCTTCTTTTTCAGATAAAGCATTAGGTTCTATCGCAAATGCTTTGTAGTTATTTTCAATTAATTTAAGCCCAATCTGACCACCTAAATCGTCTATTTGGGATTTAAAATCTTGTGTTTCAGAGAGAACATTAATTACATTAATTTTAATTTGTTCTGGGTTAAATTTGTTTTTCTTTATTACACTAGAAGCTATACTCTGTATCTTGTCTTTTAAAGCTTTATCTACTTTTTGTTCAACAGGGAATTTTACTGTGAATTCAACAGGTTTATTGTTCAATTCCCCATGTTGTAACGTAAATTGCAAGTTTTCTTTCTTTAATTCTTTGCCGATATTATCCATCAACTTAGAGAGTTCTAATTCTTCTTTACTGATGTTAAGAGTTTCCGTTTGAACTTTTTTAATCTCATTTGCGAAAGAGTGAGATTGTTTGACAAAAACAGCAGACAGAACTACTACAGAAACACAGACTAGAAATACGAACATTTTGATGAAAAATTTTTTTCTCATTTATTTAACAGCTCCTTTTCAGCTATAGTCATAATATGAGAAAATTACTGGTAATTATTCATATTGATTAAGGGAATTTTTGGATATTTAAATCAAAAACAAAGGGGATTGAAAAGGACTTTCCGAATGAAAGTCCTTTTATGTTTACCTTATGGAGATCGATTATGTCGACCATCAGAACCTTTCATGAAGGAGGAGAGCAGGATTTGTTGAATGATAGTTTAGAGTATTGTCCGCACTGTCATACCAATTTACAGGGGGATGCCATACCAGAAGAACAGCAAAAATCCTATAATGCCACACATTTTACAAGAAAAATTGGCATGACCACGGTAAAAGCCGATCGAATTTTGTATTGGCAATGTCCTGATTGTGATGGAAAGTGGTCAATAAAATAAAGTTACTTTTAATACTTTAAGTAATCGATTGATTGGTTTTATTAGATTTTATCGAAATTCAGATGCATAATGATTATGAACAGTAAATCGTCCACTACCTTTCCCCAAAGGTATGTGAAGGGCAAAGCCATTATTTCTTCGGTAAAAGAAATAATGGCCTTTTTAAAAAATAAACACATCTTTTAAAAAGATGTGTTTATTTTTTCTTTATGTTTGTTATAGATGTATATTTTAACAGTACTTTCATTTACAAGTTTATTAGAAAATAGCTTTTTCCCTAACGTTGTATGAATTGTATTTTCTATTTCCTTGCCAATAGTTTCTTGGTTGTTTCTTTCTAGGAATGTATCTACTTCAATAATTAGTTCTGGGGGAGAATCTGGTGGGGTAATACTCATATTTATTTTGTCAAAGTAATTTGAATGAGCCTTAGATATATCGTTATCTATAGTTTTGCCTATTTCACTTATTAAATTATGTCTTTCCAACAGTTCTTTGTTTACCATTGGGCTTTCACTTTTTTTTACATTAACGTTATAAGCTTCAAATTTAGTAGACTTAATTAAACTTTTCACAATGTCTTTTACTTCCTGTTTCACTGAATCATAATACTCTTGATTTCCAAGAACGCCTATATATATCTTTTGTATTATTATCAACGTGTATTTTAATACTAACTCCACTTATGTCATATTTTCCTGACAGTTTTTCTTCTATCTTTTCCATCATTTTAACGTCGGCATTTTTTTGTGGTGGACTAATGTTTTTTTCAGCAGAACTATTTAACGTTGCTAATCCGAAGTTTAATAGAAGAACCCCCATGATGCTTAAGACTACAATAAGGACTTTTTTTCTAATAAACCCCATCTCCTCTCATTTAACGATATGAGCAGATATTAAGATGTATTCGATTTTTTTCGGGTTCATATAACATTCTAACGATTTTTTTGACATCGAAGTTATAAGTGCTGTGGTTGATCCGTGTAAAAGCAAGCACAGCACTTATTTACTTTTTTAAAATCCTAACAAGGTGATACTGCATATTTATCGAAATATTAGAGAATGTCAATTAAAGGGGGTACTGGTTTGAAAATAGGGGAAATTATAGAAGCATTAAAGCATGGTAAAGCATTGGCTGACTTAGGGAAAGAACTTTCTGTAGGGAAAGAAAAGTTAAGTAAGGCACTTAAAAAAGCAGGCTATGTGTTTAATCGAAGAACTGGATGGACGTTCATGGGATCGGGTCAAGAACCATTAAACAAAGAGTATACAGAGTTTATTGACCAAAGTAGAAGCGTAAAAAAAGAGAATGCGAACGTTCCAACGAAGGTGCAAACAAACGTTGTTTCTAAGGTTTATTTAAACGAACAAACAAAGGAATTAACGAAAGAACGAATTAAGGTTGTTAGGAAACGTTCTTCTTTTGACATAAATATAGAACTCTTGAAAGACTTAAAAATACAAGCAGTCATTCATGATAAAAATGTTTACGAAATTGTAGAAAATGCGATTAGAAAAGAATTAGAGGAAATGAAAAAGGGATAATTTATTTACTACAGAGGAGTGAATAAGCCCATTACTTTATGACAAAAAGTAGTGGGCTTTTTTATATAGAACTAAATCAATGGAATAATTAGAAACCTTCTAGTCTATGATAAAGCATTTAGTAGATTGGAGGTGTTTTGTATATATGAAAAAGGTATTTTTCTTTTTATATGTCCTTGGCGTAATTGCTAATGTAATTACTATTATTAGTTTTGTAAGGGGGATTTTTTAAATTGTAACGCAGATTCAAAAAGGAATAGGAATTCTTTCCTTTTTGAATCGAGTACAGCAAGCCAGCGTAGCTGGTGCGGTAGTGTTTTTGCTAGATTTGGAGGGTCGAAAATGGTATATTGTAAAATATAAATATTTACCTTTTCGACATGCTCTAGCGTGGTCTATGCTCACCTCCACTGGCAATTTGTTTTGTTTATGACGTGAGATTATTCAATTTTTGCTAGAGTGCTGTTTGTACTTACCTTCACTGTCTCATAGGGAGATATAACGTAAGAAGTTACAGCATAAAAGCGTTTTAAACGCAATTTTGGCATCAGAAGTCTTGATTACGCAATGACGTAAATGAACATATGATGCACCCATTAAATACATTGGAATTACCACAAGCGTAGTCGTGTATTGGGATATAAACAAACAGGGAGGCACTAAGTGTCTGTTTAAATCGTTTGATTGATGAAGCAGAAAGCCTATTGGCTATTTTTGCGTGTTAAAAATTATATAAGGGGACATTTAGTGTCCAATTTAAACTGATTGAGCGTTATCGCACATTCGGTTTTTTTGCGTTTTACGCAATTGAAAAATAAAAATCAAAAAAGGAGGACTGTGAACAAAAAATACAAAAGGAGTTTTCAAAGAGGGTATGAAAAGAAATTAAAGCTTACGAACGTTACAACGAAGGTTCAAATGAACGTTGGTTCTAAGGTTTATTTGAACGAACCAACAAAGAACAGATTGTTAAATTTTTTATGTTTTATTAATTGCTCGGTACGAGCAAAGGGTTTTGATTTTCTATCAGCGTTAGCTGATTTACGTTGCGTAGCAGCGTAACATTGGACAGCTTGCTGTCTTCGTTGCAAAGCAACGACATGCTTTTTAGCTCGCCTGTTAAGGCTTGAGCGGATGTTTTAAGCTGATATACCGATTACCTTATTTTTTACACAAATACATATGATGCGATACCCCACCTTAGGGTAAGTGGCTCAACAGAGCCACGCACCCTAAGGTGGATTGAGAGATGCCAAATTTGAGAGGAGGTGAAAGTTTTGAGTAGAAAAAGGTCAAGAAATAGCAAGGCGAGAGCATCCATCGTGCATGATGTGAAGACTGCATTGGATGCGATTGATATGATTGGACACTCGAAAAAAGACGCTCGCAAAGAGGGGATCAAAGGCATTCATTCGTTAAAACAAAAATCCAACAGCATGTCAGATTGCCAAAACTTCGTCAAATGGGTGAGGGCTGAACATGGGGTTCGTAAGTTGGACCACCTAACGGAGCAACACTATAAAGCCTATTTTGCTTATCTTGAGGACAAAGGCATCTCCAAAGGGCACATGATTAACGTGGAAACGTCCTTACGACTCTTAGAACATGGTCATAAAATGGCTTCTAAAGAGGGTGAGAGCAATTTTGCAGGTTTTTGTACAGAAAACCGTCTTTATGTACTAGAACGAAACGAAAGCTTGCAAAATCGCTCGTATGAGCGTTGGGAGATAGATGCTATAAAAAAACAAGTTTCTGCAGAAGTATCGAAAGCCGTTGATTTAATGAGCCAACTTGGATTGAGAGTAAAAGAAGCTGTCAATATCCGTGTGGAGCATTTTGTGGCGAAAAACGGAGGGCTACAGCTAAATATTCCTGATAAAAAGGGGGCAGGTAGCGACAATGACAGAAATGATGATTGTCATCTTGCCACGCCATAGTTGCACCAGTAAATCAATCAAATCAATCTGTTCCGGGTCAAGGTTTTGCCCAGAAACATTATTATTTTCTACTCTCATCATTACCCTAACGGACGTTATAATTTTAGGTCTGCATAGTGTAGTGATAATCTTAGTGAATACTATAGGATAAATGATAAAAACAATGAATTATTGCACGGGTTACAAAAGACAATCAGGGCGAAACCGCCCTGATCAGAGAAGATTAGTCGCTGCCAAAGAGATCTCGTGTGTAGACTTTGTCTGCCACATCCTTAAGCTCTTCTGCCATACGGTTGGAGATAATGACGTCGGCTTGTTGTTTGAAGGTGGCGAGATCACGTTCCAGGCGAGAGTTGAAGAATGAGTCTTCTTTCATTACCGGTTCGTAAATGATTACTTCAACGCCTTTCGCCTTGATACGCTTCATAATCCCCTGAATGGAAGACGCACGGAAGTTATCTGACCCGCTCTTCATAATCAGACGATAAATACCCACCACTTGCGGCTTGCGTGACAAAATGGCATCGGCAATAAAGTCTTTACGCGTGCGGTTAGCATCGACAATTGCCGAGATCAGGTTATTCGGCACAGACTGATAGTTCGCCAGTAACTGCTTGGTATCTTTCGGCAGACAATAACCACCATAACCAAACGACGGATTATTGTAATGGTTGCCAATACGCGGATCGAGACAAACGCCTTCGATAATCTGGCGAGTATTCAGACCTAAACTTTCTGCATAGCTATCCAGTTCATTAAAGTATGCTACGCGCATCGCCAGATAGGTATTAGCGAAAAGTTTAATCGCTTCTGCTTCAGTGGAGTCGGTAAACAGGGTTGGGATATTTTGCTTAATCGCGCCTTCCTGTAATAACGCAGCGAAACGTTCTGCGCGTTCTGAACGCTCACCGATGACAATACGTGACGGATGAAGGTTATCGTAAAGGGCTTTACCCTCACGGAGAAATTCGGGTGAGAATATAATATTTTCAGTACGATATTTCTTATGCATCGCTGCGGTAAAACCAACGGGAACCGTTGATTTGATGACCATAACCGCATAAGGATTTATCTCAACTACGTCTTTAATTACTGATTCTACACTGGATGTATTGAAATAATTAGTTTTAGGATCATAGTCGGTTGGAGTGGCGATGATGACATAATCAGCCCCCCGGTAGGCTTCATTTTTATCTAATGTGGCATTAAAGTGTATTTTATCTGATTGCAAAAACTGCTGAATTTCCTTATCAACAATAGGAGATATCCGATCATTCAGCATAGCAACGCGTGACGGTAAAATATCTAATGCCACAACCTCATGATTTTGTGCGATTAGAAGCCCGTTTGACAAGCCTACATAGCCAGTACCGGAAATGGTGATTTTCATTTCATGCTCTCAGAATTAACTTAACTGTGAATCATGATGTTTTTAGCATCCTGATAAGAGCTAAAAGTTTTAACGCTACGTTGTTCGATGGTCAACGCAACGAAAAACAATTCAGAATTTCTTTATAAGAATAGCTGATATTTATTAAGTTAATATTAAGCAGTGAAATTTAGTCTATAAGATAATTGGCAAAAAAAGCCCGACACAATATACGCCGGGCCTCAATTTTATTGTTGGTTAAATCAGATTAATCCAGCCATTCGGTATGGAACACACCTTCTTTATCAATGCGCTTATAAGTATGCGCACCGAAATAGTCACGCTGTGCCTGGATCAGGTTCGCAGGCAAAACAGCGGCACGGTAGCTATCATAATAAGCAACCGCAGCGGCGAAGGTAGGAACCGGGATACCGTTCTGTACTGCATAAGCAACGACATCACGCAGCGCCTGCTGGTAGTCATCGGCAATTTGCTTGAAGTACGGAGCCAACAGCAGGTTAGCGATCTGCGGATTTTCGGCATATGCATCGGTGATTTTCTGCAGGAACTGCGCACGGATGATGCAGCCAGCACGGAAAATCTTCGCGATTTCACCGTAGTTCAGATCCCAGTTGTACTCTTCAGACGCAGCACGCAGTTGAGAGAAGCCCTGAGCGTAAGAAACGATTTTGCCCAGATACAGCGCACGGCGAACTTTTTCGATGAACTCAGCCTTGTCGCCTGCTGGCTGCGCTTGCGGGCCAGAGAGAACTTTAGATGCGGCAACGCGCTGATCTTTCAGAGACGAGATATAACGTGCAAACACAGACTCGGTAATTAGCGACAGCGGTTCGCCGAGATCCAGCGCGCTCTGGCTAGTCCATTTACCGGTACCTTTGTTAGCTGCTTCATCCAGGATCACATCAACCAGGTAGTTACCGTCTTCATCTTTTTTAGTGAAGATGTCTTTAGTGATGTCGATCAGGTAGCTGCTCAGTTCACCGTTATTCCACTCGGTAAAGGTTTGTGCCAGTTCTTCGTTAGAGAGATTAAGACCACCTTTAAGCAGAGAATAGGCTTCAGCAATCAGTTGCATATCACCGTATTCAATACCGTTGTGAACCATCTTCACATAATGGCCTGCGCCATCAGCACCGATATAGGTAACGCATGGCTCACCGTCTTCAGCCACTGCGGCGATCTTGGTAAGGATCGGAGCAACCAGTTCATAGGCTTCTTTCTGGCCACCAGGCATAATGGAAGGACCTTTCAGCGCGCCCTCTTCACCACCGGAAACACCGGTACCAATGAAGTTAAAGCCTTCAGCAGAAAGCTCACGATTACGACGAATGGTGTCCTGGAAGAAGGTATTACCACCATCGATGATGATGTCACCTTTATCGAGGTATGGCTTAAGGGAATCAATAGCAGCATCCGTGCCTGCACCTGCTTTCACCATTAACAGGTAGTATGACCCGTACGGGATTCGAACCCGTGTTACCGCCGTGAAAGGGCGGTGTCTTAACCACTTGACCAACGGGCCCATGGCGGAGAAGGAGGGATTTGAACCCTCGCGCCGGTTACCCGACCTACACCCTTAGCAGGGGCGCCTCTTCAGCCTCTTGAGTACTTCCCCAAAATAAAAAATGGCTCCGAAGGCAGGACTCGAACCTGCGACAACCTGATTAACAGTCAGGTGCTACTACCAACTGAGCTACTTCGGAATAATGGTGGGCCTAAATGGACTCGAACCATCGACCTCACGCTTATCAGGCGTGCGCTCTAACCAGCTGAGCTATAGGCCCTTGGAGCGGGTGATGGGAATCGAACCCACGACATCAGCTTGGAAGGCTGAGGTTTTACCATTAAACTACACCCGCATAAATGGTGGGTCAGGACGGAATCGAACCGCCGACACTTAGAGCTTCAATCTAATGCTCTACCAACTGAGCTACTGACCCATTTCGTCCATGCTAAGCTTTCTCACTCTTTTGCTTCTCATGACTTTTATTTTAAAAATGGCGGTCCCGACCGGGATCGAACCGGCGATCTCCTGCGTGACAGGCAGGCATGTTAACCGCTACACCACGGGACCTTTTGGTTGCGGGGGCCGGATTTGAACCAACGACCTTCGGGTTATGAGCCCGACGAGCTACCACTGCTCCACCCCGCGATAATTTTATGTTGTTTCGAGTTTTTAAAGCACCATTTATAAAAATTTAAAACTGGAGGAGGTAGAGGGATTCGAACCCCCGCGCGGTGTTACCCGCCTGTCGGTTTTCAAGACCGATCCCTTCAGCCAGACTTGGGTATACCTCCGTTACAATATATAAATGGTGGACCTTGCAGGACTCGAACCTGCGACCGGACGGTTATGAGCCGTCTGCTCTAACCAACTGAGCTAAAGGTCCTTTAAGATGGCGGCAGAGGGGATCGAACCCCCGACCTTACGGGTATGAACCGTACGCTCTAGCCAGCTGAGCTACGCCGCCAGGATCTTTATACTGGTTAATTTACTTATGGTGGAGCCTAGCGGGATCGAACCGCTGACCTCCTGCGTGCAAGGCAGGCGCTCTCCCAGCTGAGCTAAGGCCCCATAATTTTTTGGAAATGGTCGGGAAGACAGGATTCGAACCTGCGACCCCTTGGTCCCAAACCAAGTGCTCTACCAAGCTGAGCTACTTCCCGTTGTTCTTTTGGCGCGCCCGACAGGAGTCGAACCCATAACCTTCTGATCCGTAGTCAGACGCTCTATCCAATTGAGCTACGGGCGCATTTAAAATGGTGCCGAGGACCGGAATCGAACCGGTACGGTAGTCACCTACCGCAGGATTTTAAGTCCTGTGCGTCTGCCAGTTCCGCCACCCCGGCACATTTGGAGCGGAAGACGAGGTTCGAACTCGCGACCCCCACCTTGGCAAGGTGGTGTTCTACCACTGAACTACTTCCGCATGTGCATAAGCTTTTTTATCTGGCAATGAAAATAATGGTGCGGGTGAAGGGAGTCGAACCCCCACGCCTTGCGGCGCTAGATCCTAAGTCTAGTGCGTCTGCCAATTCCGCCACACCCGCTTATTATTATTTAAAAATGGTGAGCCATGAAGGACTCGAACCTTCGACCCTCTGATTAAAAGTCAGATGCTCTACCAACTGAGCTAATGGCTCGAAAAAATGGTGCCGGCTATAGGAATCGAACCCACGACCTACTGATTACAAGTCAGTTGCTCTACCTGCTGAGCTAAACCGGCATATGGTGGAGGATGACGGGCTCGAACCGCCGACCCTCTGCTTGTAAGGCAGATGCTCTCCCAGCTGAGCTAATCCTCCTGGGTATTATGCCTAGCGACGTCCTACTCTCACAGGGGGAAGCCCCCAACTACCATCGGCGCTAAAGAGCTTAACTTCCGTGTTCGGTATGGGAACGGGTGTGACCTCTTTGCCATCATCACTAGACTTTGTTATGTATCTTGTTTTGAAGTTGTTTACCTGTCCTTCAAGACAAGAATTATTGTATAACGTTTTCTAACATTGTGCAATACTTTTTTATAAAAAAAAGAAATTATTACTTTTTAAAGATATTTTTGTTAAGTAAGAGAAAATATTGCCCTGCAAAATATTATAGCAATTGTTGGTTCAAAAGAAAACAATTATTTTATTTGGCCGATATTATTAGCTTATAATCTATTTCAATACAAGTGAAGAATATAGATAATCCTTCACTCGTCTATTCATTAAATATTTGAAAGCTCTATTTTTAATTTTACAATATCCTCAAGTGTAGTGGCGGGACCAAAAGATATTCTAAAAAATTGGCGTGCCGCTTCCAAAGAGAATCCCATTGATAGAATAGCCTTTGTTCCCGATTTACTACGAATATCACATGCACTACCTGTAGAGATACAGATTCCCGCCTCATTTAACTTTAAAAGAACATATTGCCCCTCTACTTTTTCCATCATTACCCCACAAATATTAGGTAGTTGCTGTTTACACTCAACGAGCTGACATTTTTCAGGTAAATTATTTTCAAAATAATTTCTTAGCGTTTCATAATGTTGCAATTCATATTGATAGTTTTCAATTGCCGCGGCAAAGGCCACGATTGCAGGAGTATCTAATGTCCCCCCTCTAAGACCCCTCTCATGTGTCAAACCCGGTGTTAATGCAGGTACTCTGATTGCAGGGTTCAGATATATAGCACCACAGCCCTTTGGTCCGCCTATTTTATGAGCCGAGATGGTAATCGCATCTGCCCCTTTTGGTATAGCTAGTTTGCCAAATGATTGTACACAATCAACATGACAGAATATATTTGATTTTCTTGCCATCTTTACGATTTTCTCTACAGGCTGGATTGAACCAATTTCAGAATTGACATGTTGAATGGTAATCAAAGCAGTCTCTTCCCGGATTGCTTGTTGCAATTGCCCCAGATCCACACAACCATCCTTCTGCAAAGGTAATTTTGTTACAGTAAAGCCCTTTTTCTCAAGTGTATTCAAAGCCGCATGCACTGACGTATGCTCAGCTTGAGATGAAATAATGTGTTTTCCTTTTTTTGAGGCTAGCGCTAACGACAAGATGGCTATGAGATTTCCTTCTGTTCCACTACCCGTAAAAATTACGCCATCACTAGTTACACCTAGGGCTTGGGCTACAACCTCCCTTGATTGCTGGACAAAATAAAAAGCTTGTCCCCCTAAATCATGCAAACTCGCACTATTTCCATAATACCGTTGTGCCACCTCTACATATGCCTCAAGAGATTCCCTCATCATAGGTGATGTTGCAGCATAATCCATATAAATCATCGTCTTCTTCCTCTCTTGTTCATCAGGTCTTGTTTTCTTTTATATTTTATGTAAAGATAAGTGTCAAGACAACTGTAAAGAAGGTATAACGATGGATGTAAAGACAGACGTCCTTATAATTGGTAGTGGTATTGCTGCACTTCAGGCTGCTTTAGTGCTTGAAAAACATTTTCAAATACAAATTGTTACAAAATCATCTGTATATATGAGTAGTTCTTATCGTGCACAAGGTGGGATTGCTGCTGTTACCAGTGAGGAGGATCATATTCAACATCATATTGCTGATACATTGAAAGCTGGAGAGTATCATCATGAGAAAAGGCATGTTAAAACACTTATAAAAGATGGCACTGAGATTATGCAAAACTATCTAAAGGATGGCCTCCCTGTTGATCGGCAGGTCGATGGAAAACCTGTTTTAGGACTTGAAGGAGCACATAGTCATCATCGTATTCTACATGCAGGTGGTGATCGTACTGGTCAGATTTTCATAGATTACTTGCTTCATAAACTTTCGCCCAAAACAAAGATCAATTGCTATGAAATGGCTTATGAGCTTTTACGGAATACAGATGGTGACTGTGTAGGAGTACTAACTAAAGGAGAAAAAGGTACAAAACGTTATTTGGCTCATCATGTTATTTTAGCGACAGGTGGCGCAGGTGCCCTTTATTCAAGTACATCTAATTTTCCAACTAATACAGGGGATGGGATCGCATTAGCATTTCGGGCAGGCGCTGCCATTAGTGATATGGAATTTATGCAATTTCACCCGAGTCTTCTGTGGTGTAAAAATGAAGCAAAGGGATTAGTTTCTGAAGCTGTCAGAGGGGCTGGTGGTATTTTTGTTAATGCCCAGCATCAGCCCATTATGACAGGTTTACATGCTCAACTTGACTTAGCACCAAGACATATTACTGCACTTGCCCTATTTACAAAACGTGCAGCGGGTGAAGAAACGTTTATTGATATCACTAACATTCAAGACTTTGAAGTAAAGTTTCCAACAATTGCTCAGCTGTGCCATGTTCACCGCGTTCATTTACAAGATGGTCTAATCCCCGTGGCTCCAGGAAGTCATTTCTTGATGGGTGGTGTTATTGCTGATGACAAAGGAAGAACTACGATACCGAACTTATATGCAGTCGGTGAGGTTGCCTGTACAGGCGTACATGGTGCGAATCGTTTAGCAAGTAACTCCCTATTGGAAGGTATTACATTTGGTCAAAAAATGGCGCAGTTCATTATTCAAAAAGGGTGTCATCAAAAAAACTTTTTACTGGAAAAGCATCAATGTGCTGATAAAATGCCACCTTTATTTAGCAAACCCCAATTACAGCAAAACATGATGCGGTTCCTAGGTATTGTTAGAAATATGGATGACTTGCAGCATTTTGTAAAGCAACTCCCCTCCTTGCAATCACTTATTCAAGTTAATTTAAAGGGTTTAGAACTAGCTGAGTTGGAATTATTTATGATGCATGTAGTCGCCACATTAATGGCACATGCAGCAATTACGCGAACGGAAACAAGAGGAGCTCATATTCGGACCGATAAACCCGAAATGGAATCACACTGGGCAAGCCGATGGATTATTTTTTCGCAAGGACAAATGAAAGTGAGGAACTCATTGTATGAATATCATCAAACTCGAGGAAATGCTCAAGCAATTTTTTAATGAGGATTTAGGAGATGGAGATTTAACGAGTGAATTTATCTTTTCAGCCGAACAACAGGGAGCTTTTTCTTTTTACGCGAAAGAAAGCGGAATTTTTTGCGGAGCTAACATTATTGAGCATGGCTTTCTCTTACTCGATCGATCAATCGAAGTCAACCTTCATACAAAAGATGGGGAGATGGTGAAGTCAGGTGATGTACTCGCTGTGATTAAAGGTCCCTTACAAAAATTATTAATCGGTGAGCGTGTCATTTTAAATCTTATTCAACGTATGTCTGCTATTGCAACTGCAGCCCATCTTGCCGTTCAAGAAACAGTAGGTACTCACGCAAAAATATGTGATACGCGTAAAACACTACCAGGACTGCGTATGTTAGATAAATATGCTGTTCGAATTGGTGGTGCTTTTAATCATCGTAATGGCCTGTATGACGCAATTATGCTAAAGGATAATCATATTGCCTTTGCTGGTAGCATTACAAAGGCAGTTCAGGTAGCTAGGGCGAAAGTCGGTCATACCGTGAAAATTGAAGTTGAAATTGAAACAAAAGAACAATTAGAAGAAGCTGTCCACGCAGGAGCAGATATTATTATGTTTGATAACCGTAGCCCAGAAGAAATCCGTGCATGGCTTCCCATTGTTCCTCCCACTATTGCGACTGAAGCATCTGGGGGCATCACACTTAAAAATTTAAAGGCATATGCCCAATCGGGTATTCAATGGATTTCTCTTGGCTCCTTAACACATTCAGTTAAAGCTTTTGATATTAGTGCACTCGTTCAAATGAAAGGAGATCATTCCCTTGTCCATCACTAGTTTATTACAACAGACGACATTACTCCCAGAGCATTATCGGGCACTATCTGTAAAGGAAATGGAATCTCGTATTTTATCAATAAAGAAAAAATTAGGTCCTAAATTATTTATTCCTGGCCACCATTATCAAAAAGATGAAGTCATTCAATTTGCAGATGCAACTGGGGATTCTTTACAGTTAGCGCAATTATCCGCAGCAAATAAGGAAGCTGAACACATCGTATTTTGCGGTGTACATTTTATGGCAGAGACTGCTGATATGCTGACAACGAAACAGCAACATGTCTATTTACCAGATATGCGCGCTGGTTGTTCAATGGCTGATATGGCAGATATTTATCAAACTGAACAAGCATGGCCAATTCTTCAAGAACTCTTTGGGGATACGATTATTCCTCTAACCTATGTTAATTCAACTGCGGCTATTAAAGCCTTTACTGGAAGACATGGTGGTGCTTGTGTCACTTCATCGAATGCAAAGGAACTTGTTCAATGGGCTTTTACCCAAAAACAGCGTATCTTCTTTTTACCTGACCAACATTTAGGAAGAAATACTGCCTATGATTTAGGTATACCTCTTGAAAATATGGCTGTTTGGAATCCACATAAGAACATGCTCGAAACAAAAGAGCCTCTTGAAAATATCCAAGTTATTCTTTGGAAGGGTCACTGCTCTGTGCACGAAGGTTTTACTGTTCAACATACAGAGGTTATTCGCAAAGAACACCCGACTATGAGGATTATCGTTCACCCAGAGTGCAGCCGTGAAGTGGTAGCAGCGGCTGATGATGCAGGCTCCACAAAATACATTATTGATACAATCAATCGAGCTCCAAGCGGATCTGCATGGGCAATTGGAACAGAAATGAACCTTGTCAATCGCATTATTAAGCAGCATCCTGATAAACATATTGTCTCCTTAAATGAAAACTTTTGTCCTTGTTTAACAATGAATCGAATTGACCTTCCACATTTGTTATGGAGCTTAGAAAGTATTGATCAGGGTCAACCTCATAACCGTATACAAGTAGATGAACATACTACTTCTGAAGCACTTAGTTCACTTGAAAGAATGCTAGCCAGAGGATAAATAGTTAAAGCTTTTTAAACAGAAAGGTTGAAGATATAACCTTTCTGTTTTTTTTGACATAACACCTACTTTCAATAGTGCTGATGGCTTCATTTTCGCCTGTATTGCTATAATTGACACGACTTTATGCTCCATGATACTGTCAATTTGGAGGTGATACTAAATGGCTTTTCAATCGAAAAATATCTTTATCAATTTACCAGTAAAAGATCTAAACAAATCTATCAGTTTTTTTAAGGAATTAGGTTTTGCGTTCAATCAACAATTCAGTGATGAAACAACAGCCTCAATGATTATTAGTGAAAATATCTTCGTATTAATAATGGTTGAAGAACGATTTAAAGGATTTAGTAAGAAAGAAGTTACAGATACTACTACTTCTGCAGAAGCAATCTTATGTCTCTCTGCTGAAAACCGAGAACAAGTAGATCAATTAGTGAATAAGGCACTTGCCTCTGGTGGTAAACCTTATAGTGAACCACAAGATCACGGATTTATGTATGGTTGGGGTTTTCAGGATGTAGATGGACATATCTGGGAAGTAGTTTATATGGATGAAAATGCATTGAATCAAGAGTAAATTTTGTATCTATGAATATCAAAAAACAGTAGATGCAATTGCATCTACTGTTTCTAGTATGACCCGTACGGGATTCGAACCCGTGTTACCGCCGTGAAAGGGCGGTGTCTTAACCACTTGACCAACGGGCCCATGGCGGAGAAGGAGGGATTTGAACCCTCGCGCCGGTTACCCGACCTACACCCTTAGCAGGGGAACGGTGTTACCGCGCTGTTCAGCCTGATAGGTGTATGCACCCAGGTCAGCTTTGTTAGCAGCAGAGAAGGTCGCGTTGGTGTTGACGTCGTTTACGTAGATAATTTCTTTATCTTTGTAATCAGCGATAGCGCCAGCGCCTGTTGCGTTGTCGATACGAACTTTGTAGTTACCGGTTGCAGCAACAACGTTGTCAACAGAGCTGTTATCCAGTTCGTCGCCGTTGTTCATGTCACCGTTACCGTTGATAGTCAGATGACCATCAGAGTTCATAGCAACAATACCGTAGCCGTAGTTAGACTTGGAAGTATCCCAGGTACGGTCGTTCACCAAATCAGCGTTCAGAACATAATCGCTGCTGTGGATATCGAATACACCAGACACTACGTTGCCGTTATGGTCAGCGATGTTGCCGCTGGTCAGTTCCAAAGTATCAGTCTGGAACGGATTATCATCGAACTGGTCTACATTAATATCCAGTAAACCACCGTTAGTCACAGTTATTGTATTTGCTAACAGCGACGGAGTGTAATAACCATTATAGATACTTGAATTGTCATCACTAGACAGCGCTACAGTACTGTAGCTATCAACTGTCAGATGATCAGTTCCAACATAACCTTCATCTCCAATGTTCAAAGAAGAACCATTGGTCAGAGCGATGCTATCAGAAATCAAGCTAGATTCAGACACATTAACCTGAGAGCCATTATTCACAGCTAAAGTATCAATGTTTGAAGCGTTAACGGTATTCCATTCAGAACCATTATTCAGAGTGACGTTAAACACACCGCTCTGGAATACTTGATCATCAATCGTACGACCCCAAGCATTTGCTTCTGTTACAACGCCCGGATACAGGCTATTACCTGTAACATCATACCAGTCAGTCGAAGCAGTAGATTCATCATCAACATTTGCTGATGTAGTAGCTGAGCCTACCCACTTAGAACCATTATCCAGAGTGATATTCAGTTCATCAACATTAAGTGAGTCATCAGCCCAGCCACCATTGGTGTCCAGTACGCCATCGGCATTACTGTCATGACCTTGAGGATAGAAGTTTGCGTTGAAAGTACTTGCGAAAACAACATCACCCAGCAGAGTAGAATTGCTGAAATAAACATTGTTTTTCATGGAGTAATTTGAAGCCGCACTATCACTGAAATACAGAGCTACATCATTAGCTTCGCCGTTACCAGAGTAATCACTAGGTTCCGCAGAGTTACCATAGAAACCACTGTCTTCCAGAGTAGTTACAGAACCTGAAGTCACTGTGGAATCGGTAACTGAGATATTGTTATCCCAAGTATGAGATTCAGTAGTGTAAGTATTGTTTACGGTATTACCCTGAGTCAGGCTGATACCAGCAACGCGGGAGTTGTTAGAAATATTGATGTTACTTTCGACATCAAGATTCACTGCCAGCCCAAGGCCAACACCACCGTTTGCAAACAAACCGGCGTATTCTTCACCTTCACCAGCTGGGGTATGGAAGGTTTCGTTAGTATATTTGGTAACGTCACCGTCCAGATATGAATCAGTGAAGTATAAACCTTCATAATCGTCATCAATTGTAGAATTAGCAATATTTAAAGTGAATACATCACCATCATGCCAATTATCATCAATTACACGATCAGTACCGTATTCAGAGAACTGATAGACATAATGACCATCACTGCTTTCACCCATAGGCAGCATTGAAGTGATTGAACCATGAATCAGGGAGTTGCTGATGTTCAACTGGTTTGTTGTTCCATCAGTAAAGTCATGATTCAGGTAATATGTAGAGATAGTCCCGTTAACAGTGTCACCATTAAAGGTGGTATCGAAATCACCGTTTGTGTTGTTATAGTAGACAAAGCCACTATAATTCACATAGTTACCATCTACAGTACCCGGTGCATCCATATTACTCCAGTCAAGAGCGGTAGTTGGATTGTCGTAATAAGTCCAGGTGTCATAAGTAGTTGCATTAGCCTGAGAGGTGATAGCCAGAGTGCAAGCCAATGCTAATTGTGATACTACAAGTTTCTTTTTCCAGGAGTGCATTTGTCATCCCTCCTCAGGGACGTAATAAGTTGATCCATCAATTATCAATGCATAGAAAACATATTATGTTTCGCGACCCGAAAAACTACGTGCCCTATTATGTGAGCTTGTGAGCTGGGAAAGCCGAACATTAACGGAGGGCGAAAATAAATTTGCCTTTCGCTTAAAAGATAAATTGTTAACGCTTCCATATTTTGAAAAGCACCCAGACTTGATTGAATTACATGATGCTGGACTTGGCAGGAATGCAGTGACAGCCTTCTATAAGCATCCAACGGCAACTGAAACTGTTGTGTTAATCAGTCACTTTGATACCGTGCATACGGAGGAATATGGTGAACTAGAGCCGTTAGCCTTTTCTCCAGAAGAACTAACGAAAAAGCTAATGGAACCTAAATACCTAAAAGATTTACCAGAGGCAGCTCGCATTGATTTGGCGTCTGGAAATTATTTATTTGGACGCGGCACAATGGATATGAAAATGGGTCTTGCCTTACACATGCAGTTGATCGAAAAGGCAAGCTTTGAGCAATGGCCGATTAATTTGATTTTAACAACGGTCCCTGATGAGGAAGTCAACTCTGCTGGTATGAGAGCGGCTGTTGTGGAGCTGGTGAGACTGCGGGAACAGCATGGCTTAACCTATAAATTATTTTTAAATAGTGAGCCATCGTTTTCACAAGGGCCATCGGATACGAATGAATATATTTATTCAGGTACAATTGGTAAAATCATGCCTGCTGCTTTGTTCTATGGAAAAGAGACACATGTCGGCGAGCCATTAAAAGGGATGACGGCTCCCTTTATCGCTTCCTATATGACACAGCATATGGAGTGGAATCCCCTTTTCCGTGAAACAGATTTAGGTGAAAGTACACCACTACCTGTTTCTCTACAATTAAAAGATTTAAAAATGGAGTATTCTACACAAACACCATACCGTGCGGCGGCACTTTACAATGTCTTTTTGTTAAAACGTACAGCGGCTGAGGTGATGGCTATTTTTGAGGAAGTTGCGTTACAGGCAATGGCTGCTTGCAATGCGCACTATCAGGACATTTGTACACGCGAAAATGTTCAGGGTGTGGGCAAGGTAAAGGTCTTACGCTACGAGGCATTATTGGAGCATGCGATCCATAAGCTAGGGGCTGAGGAAGTACAAGCGATTAAGCAGCAGGTTCAGCAGCATCGTGCATGGGATGATCGTGAGAAATCCATTCGCATTGTGGATCAGCTCATGATTCGCTGTCAGGAATTAGCACCTGCCACAGTTCTGTTATATGCACCCCCTTACTATCCAGCCATTAATTCATCCAACCATCCGTTAGTGAAACAGTCGATTGAATTAATGAAGCAAACAGCTCAAACATTTGATATTGAGGTGGAGCAGATCCACTACTTTAACGGAATTTGTGATTTAAGCTATGTCAACTATTCAGATGCATCCAATGAATGGCTAGCATTTGAACGGAACACACCTGTATGGGGCGATACGTACCATATTCCATTCAAAGAGATGGCAGCATTACAAGGTCCTGTCTTAAATGTCGGGCCATTTGGTAAGGATGCCCATCAAAAAACAGAACGTTTGCATGTGGATAGTGCGTTTAAAGAGATGCCTATTATGATTGATACATTGATTAAAAGTTTATTTTAAGTAAAAAGAAACTTCATTCAAAGAAGCTTTCATATCCTTTCATTTGAATTGTTACCTAATAATCTAAGATGACACAGTACAAAATAGAAAGAGGTTGTTATATGGATTTTGCCGCTTTAACAGGTAAAATAGCAGGGATTATCTGGAGTAATGCATTAGTTTATCTTTGCTTAGGAGCTGGCGTTTACTTTTCGCTTATTATGAAGTTTCCACAGTTGCGTCTCTTCAAAGATATGATTAAACAATTATTTAATAGAAAAACTTCGGCAAATGGCGTTTCATCTTTTCAAAGCTTTGCAATGGCATTGGGTGGACGTGTCGGTATTGGGAATATCGCTGGTGTAGCTACTGCAATTTATTTTGGAGGACCAGGTGCTATCTTTTGGATGTGGGTCATTGCCTTTTTAGGAGCTGGTGCTGCCTATATTGAGTCCTCGTTAGCCCAGGTTTGGAAACAAGAAATCGCAGGAGAGTATCGTGGAGGGCCAGCATACTATATTGAGAAAGGGTTAAAAAATAAGCCTTTTGCTATATTATTTGCTATCGCTACAATTATAGCAACTGGTTTCACTGGCTCAGGTGTTCAAGCCTTTAATATTGCTGATTCTACAAAAAATGCCTTCGGGATTTCACCAATAATTACAGGTATTATTGTTTCAGCAATATTTGGATTTGCTATTTTTGGCGGTATTAAAAGGGTTGGAAAAGTTGCAGAATATGCAGTACCATTTATGGCAACTGCTTACATACTTCTTGCATTCATTATTTTATTGATCAATATAAAAGAAGTACCTGCAATATTTGCTTTAATTTTCAGCTCTGCCTTTAATTTAAATGCTGCATTCGGTGCTGTTTTTGGAAATGCAATTATGTGGGGAGTAAAAAGAGGGGCTTATTCAAATGAAGCAGGTCAAGGTACCGGAGCACAGGCAGCTGGTACCGCAGAAGTATCTCATCCTGCTAAACAAGGGCTTGTCCAAGCATTCTCGGTATATGTAGATACACTACTTGTTTGTACAGCTACAGCCATTATGATCATCTCCACAGGCAGTTACAATATTGCCCATCCTAATGGGGGATTTTTGGTTGAGAATCTACCAGGAGTTGAAGCAGGTACTGCATTCGCACAAGAAGCAATTAACTCATTCATTCCTGGTTTAGGAAGTCCTTTTGTTGCTATCGCAGTATTTTTCTTTGCAATAACTACTATGCTTGCTTTTGGGGTATACACGGAAAGTAATGTTGCTTACTTATTTAGAAACAATAAAAACTTTGCTACTATTGCTATTGTCGTAAAAGTACTACTAGTGATTTCTATCTTTTTTGGAACGATTCGTTCCTCATCAACTGCTTGGAATCTTGCTGATATCGGTGTAGGTACACTTGCATGGTTAAACCTAATTGCTATTATCTTATTAACAAAGCCAGGTATAGCTACATTAAGAGATTATGAAGAGCAAAAGAAGTTGGGGCTTGACCCAGTCTTTATTCCCGAAAGATGTGGAATTAAAGATGCTGAATTGTGGAATGAAATAACTGAAAAAAACTATCCAGATCAATTAGCCGCATTAAAAGAAAAGGTTGGCGACTTGAAATAATTAAATGAACCCTGTAGTAGTCACTAAGAAGTTGAAAAGTTGCTGCTATGCAGGGTTCTTGCTTTTTAAATTTCCATAGAATTTAAGGTAGATTATCTACCTTTCAGTTGGGAAATGCTTTACTTGATCAACTGCCTCTAATAATTTTCTTGTTACAATTTCTGATTCATCAATATGGCTTGTTAGAACGCGATTTGTTTCATCAAATAAGGCTGTCGTTCTATTAAATTTATGCATAACATCTTCGTTTGATAGTTTTTGATCTTTAATTGATGCTAATAGCTCATTTATTCCTGTTTGAACATTTGTCATAATGTGCAGCAATTGATCAATTTTTACTGATGTTTTAGCACTTTTATCAATGCCTTCCGTTACTAGCTGCATGTTATTTTTATTATCCTCATAAGCAAGTCCAATTTGTTCTTCTATTTTCTTGGTTAAATTAGCAATATCTTCTGTGCTTGTTTTCGTATTTTCAGCTAATTTGCGAACTTCCTCGGCAACAACCGAAAATCCTTTACCATGCTCTCCTGCTCTTGCTGCCTCAATAGACGCATTCAAAGCTAGTAAATTGGTTTGATTTGATATTTCACCAATAACATTTACAATTTCTGCTATTTGCTTTGAGCGCTCACTTAAATTACTCATGCTTAAAGACGTTTTTTGAGACTGCTCCCCCAACGCATCAATTAAATGCTCTACTTCCTGAACAGCCTGCTTACTTTCAACCGATAATGTCATCATTTGATTCGAGGAAGAGATTAATAAATTGCCTTTATCTAGGGCATTTTCAGAAATTTTATTGGATTGAATTGTGCTATCCTCAACTTTATTAAACTCTCCTACAATATCAGCGACCATTTCTCCTAAAATAGTATGCTGGTCATTTACCTTGTTATGTTGTTCAATAGTTTCAATGATTTCCTTATGTAACTCATTTAAAAAAATTTGAAATTCATGATCTTTCTTATCCAGCTTTGCATTCAGTTCATCAATTTTAGCCTTAAATTGCTCTAAATCTACTTTTTTTGATTGAAACATTGTTAACACAGCCATCACCTCAGAAAATAGAATATTAAATATGTATTTATTTTACTGGATTTAAAGTAATTAATATACATCTTTAGAAAAAAACAAACACTCCCTACTAACAACGACATAGCGTGATAGTAGGGAGTGTTTTGTTTTTTTAATAGGCTAAACCAAATAAAGCTTTAATATGTGTTAAGTAACGAATATTAGAAGCTTCTTTCATTAATGTTGCAGGAAGGCCTTTAAGCTCTGTGTTGCTCGCACCAATTGTAGCAACAGCATCTTTACGACCTAAGCTTGCAAGTGTGCCAGAGTTTACAGCTGAGAATGCTTTCATATCTTGGTTTTTGTATTGTGCAAATACATTATAACCAGCACATTCACCCATTTGCCATGCAACTTGTGCTGTTGGAGCGTATAGTGGACGACCTCCATCAGCTGGTAGTGCAACAGATGCATCACCAATAACAAAAACATCTTCGTGAGATGTAGATTGTAAGAATTCATTAATCGTTGCTTTTCCACGATCAGCAGCTAGACCTGATTCGCCTACGATTGGAAGTGGAGCTACCCCACCCGTCCAAACAAGTGTATTTGCAACAATTGGTTCACGGTCTTTTAAAGAAATAACGTTGCCGTCAACACCTGTTACTGGTGTACCTGTAATAAATTCTACGCCACGTTTAGTTAAGCTTTCAGTAGCGCGTTGGATAAGTGTATCTGGAAGAACTGGCAAGATTTTTGGACCAGCTTCAACAAGTTTAATTTTAAGATCAGCAAAATTAACACCATGTTTTGCAGCAATTTTCGGGAAGTTGTCCACGATTTCACCAACAAGCTCAACACCTGTTAAACCGCCACCACCAATAACGATTGTTGCATCTGCTTCATTTTTAGATTGTGCATATGCTTTAATGCGATCTTCAATATGTTTGTTGATTTTATTGGCATCATTTACCGATTTAAGAACCATAGAGTTTTCTTCTAATCCTGGGATACCAAAGAATCCAGTTTGGCTACCTAAAGATACTACAAGTGTGTCGTACGTTAATGTATAACCATTATCTAGATCAACTTTTTTAGTATCTACATTGAATTTGGATACTTTCGCAATGTGCAGGTCAATATCTAAACCTTTAAAGATTTTTTTAAGTGGTAATGCAACAGCACCTTCTGCAATTGTACCACCAGCTAAACGGTGAAGCTCAGTGATAATTTGGTGTGTTGGGAATTGGTTTACTACAGTAATTTTAGCTTCATCAGCTGATAGATACTTACGTGCTGTTAATGCAGTTAAAACGCCAGCGTAACCTGCACCTAAGATGACGATTTCTTTTGACATGATTAATTAATCCTCCGTCCTTACGAATTGAATTTACCTTGAGTCTTATTTGGCTTTGCGTTCTGAGCTTACTTGTAAGAAAGCATTAACAAAACGGAAAACATTTTGAACTTGAGGGTCTTTTAACATTTTCACAAGACCGAATAAACCAATTACTTCATGGCTTTCAGATGCACGGTCTTTCGCTTCAATTGCAGTTGCTGCAAGGTTTTTCGCAGAGCCAACTACAGGACCAGCGATTTCTGTTACTGCTCCAACAGTATCGTTTTTAAGCACTTCGTCTGTTGCAACAGCTTGAGCAAACTCATATGATTTCGTTAATAATGTCATCATTTCAGTTAACTTCGGTAATTGCTCAACTAAAGTTGTAAGTGATTCTTGAACTTCAGGCTTTAATAATTGATCTAGTACATCTAATTGCTCTTTACTCACAGTTACTTGTTCAGCCTGTGTTTGGTTATTCGTTTCTGACATTTTGAACTCTCCTTTGCCATCACTAGTACTATTTTTTATTACTTACATGTAAAAAAGACCATTAAGGTAAAACTTAACAGTCGTTACAGCGTATATCTTACACAATCACCAGTCACAAGGGCTGGATAGCGATTCGTATGACTTGTTATTACAATGTTTACTTTAAATCGCAAAAAGCGCATCATAATACCATCCTTATCTTGTCTTGGTGACATTACAACCTTCATTATAAGACTGTTTGTACATTATTTCAATGAGCTATATCACAATTTCGACAATCTTTTCAAAATTCATTGATTTCATCAACTATTAACTGTCTTGCTATAATAAATTTTCCAACGCATCATAATTTTTAATGATCATTCTTTTTCCTATCATCTCTATATCCCTTTCTCTTTGGAAAGCAGATAAACGACGGCTTTCGGTTTCTCTAGTAGTATTCAATAGGGACGCTAAATCTTTTTTGTTAGTGTCAATAGAAATGTGTCACTCTTGGCTAACAAAGCAGATTTTAGAATACAGGAGCTTTTCTTTATTTTAATTTAATGACAATAACACGAACGTTTGTAATTGCTTCTAAGCTGTGCTTTTCAGATGGTTTTAAAGTTAAAATTGTATCTTGTGTTAAAATTTCCTCCACCCCTTCAACAAGAAAGCGAACTTCACCAAATTGAACAATAATTAGCACTTCATTGTCCGCATGATGCTCAGGAATTTTTTCACCTGCACGCAGTTGAATGTTTAAAATATCTGCACCAGCGATACTCCCTAATTTACCAATATGTTTTGTCTTTTCTTCTAGCATTGCTTGGATTGGTATAATTGTCATTGTCATTCCTCCATTACACTGTTGTCCATAGTTTTAGGTTTCCTTTTGATTTACGATGTTCCACTACTTTCTAGGCCACACCCCCACTATAATGAAGAATCGCTCTGATTGTCTGTGACTTGCATCACTAAAAAAGAAGTATCCCAAATGAATGAGATAACTCCTTTTATAAACCTATTTTGTGTTAACGTTTTTCAACAGAAAGCCAGAAGAAATTTGTTACTTCCTTTGCCGTTACATCTACTGAGCCTAGCAAAGTTTTACCATCGCCATCTTTAAAATACCCTACAGTCATTAATGCCATAAAGTTATGAGCGAAAAACTTTGCATTTCCTTTTCGAATTGTGCCCTTTTCCATCTCTTCCTGCATAGCATGCTCTATTGTTTGATACATACCATTTTCAGATGCTTGAACTTGTCTCAGCTGCGATTCGGATAGATTGATGGTAGCCTCTTTCATAAAATTTTTCATATCAATATCGATAGTGGCTGATAAATGAACCTCAACGAGCTGTTCAAGTCGTTCTTTAAATGGTTTTGGCTGCTCTAAAATTTGTAGAATAGATAGTTTGATACGATCCATCATAGCGATTAAAGCAGATGTATATAAATCCCCTTTAGTTGGGTAGTAGTAATAGACAGTCGCCTTTGTTACGTTACAAGCCTTTGCTACATCCTCCATTGAAATATTTTTGTAGCCCTCTTTAATAAAAAGTCCTGTGGCTGTTTCAAGGACAATATCTTTTGTAGGTTTCGCATTTTCATCATGGCGAGGTCTCCCGAGAACACGCGGTGATTGTTTCAACAAGTTCGCCTCCTTAATTAAGCACTCTTTTTACGCATATTATAACATATTAATATTTATGGATTGATTAATTAACCTTCTAGTATATATAATTAAATCACTTACATGAAATGGGGGTCTTTTTGATGAAAAAACATCCACTTGAGCAATGGGGCTCAATGGTTGCAAGTAAAAAGGGAAGATTATTAGCACTAGCTTTTTGGGTGCTACTAGTAGTTGTATTCTCATTTGCTTGGCCACAAATCAATAGTATAGAAAGTGAGTCAGG
Organism: Lysinibacillus sp. 1 U-2021; assembly: GCF_029916965.1. NCBI lineage: Bacteria > Bacillati > Bacillota > Bacilli > Caryophanales > Bacillaceae > Lysinibacillus > Lysinibacillus sp. 1 U-2021. The sequence continues at coordinate 284,374 of NZ_CP123966.1, read as the reverse complement.
CAAAAATTTACCTGATACGGAAATGTCTGAGCAAGCTGCGTCCATCATTGCAGAGCAATTTCCTAATGATGCTGGCACACCTCTATTGTTGGTGTGGCATCGCGAAAATGGCTTAACACCTGATGATTTTTCGGCTATACAAGGTGTATACAACGAGCTGCAAGCAAAGCCCTTAGCCCATCAAACAATGGTTCCACCATTTAATCAAATGCCGCCTCAGGCTTTAATGGCTTCCGCTTCCGAAAATGGTACAACAATTGTTACACCTGTGTTTTTTGAAAAAGGTGTCGCAACAGATATGCTACAGGATAGTTTAGATAAGCTGACAAAAATTATGGAAGGCTATCAAGTCCAATTAGATGATAAATTATCAAGCGATGCACTCCATGTGCGCTATTCTGGACCAGTGGGTATTGCCACTGATGCTGTCAGTTTATTTTCACAAGCAGATGTGAAGCTATTGATCGCAACTGTATTACTCGTTTTAGTATTACTTATTATTATTTATCGTTCTCCATTGCTAGCTATTATTCCTTTAATTGTTGTAGGGCTTGCCTATGGTGTAATTAGCCCGACACTTGGTTTTTTTGCTGAACAGGGATGGATAGATAAAGATTCACAGGCAGTTTCCATTATGACTGTTTTACTTTTTGGTGCAGGTACTGACTATTGTTTATTTTTAATTTCAAAATATAGAGAAATACTCTTTGATGTTGAGGATAAGACGGTCGCAATGAAGCTAGCTGTTAAAGAATCGGGTGGTGCTATTTTAATGAGTGCCCTAACAGTGGTTATAGGTTTAGCGACCCTTAGTCTTGCCCATTATGGCGCATTTCAACGCTTTGCCGTACCATTTAGTTTTGGTGTGCTTGTCATGGGGATCGCAGCACTTGTTGTCCTACCTGCAATTCTTGTCCTAATTGGGCGAGTAGCGTTCTTCCCCTTCACTCCTCGAACGGAGGAAATGGCCAATAAAAAGGGCAAGAAACAGCATAAGCCTTCACATAAGATCAGTCATAAAATTGGTCATTTTGTTACCCATAAACCTTGGGTCGTTATCGCTGTAACTGTAATCTTACTTGGAGGGTTAGCCGCATTTGTTCCACGAATTCAATATACATTTGATTTGCTTTCATCCTTCCCAAAAGATATGCCGTCTAGAGAAGGATTTACATTAATAGAAGAGAATTTTTCGCCTGGAGAGTTAGCACCTGTTCAATTAGTAATAGATACAGAAGGTACTGATATTAATATCCAGCAACAACTTGAAGCTATCTCTTATATTGATAGTGTGGCAGATGTACAAATTGGCGAAAAAAATAAGAACATACACTTGTATGAACTCAATTTCAATGCCAACCCATATGCACAGGAGTCATTAGCTCATATTCCTGAACTACAAAAAGAGGTTATTAAAATACTAGAGGCACAAGGTCTCAACAACGCTGAGAAGCATGTTTGGCTTGGTGGAGAAACAGCTAGTCAATATGATACACAACAAATAACCAAGCGAGATGAAACAGTAATCATGCCAACCATGATTGCCTTAATCGCGTTATTATTATTTGTCTATTTACGTTCTATTACAGCAACGGTTTATCTATTAGCGACTGTTATTATTTCCTATTTTGGGGCATTAGGTGCTGGATGGTTAATCTTACATCATATCATGGGGGCCGAAGCAATTTCTGGAGCAATTCCATTGTATGCTTTCGTGTTCTTAGTAGCTCTCGGAGAGGATTATAATATCTTTATGATCTCAGAAATTTGGAAAAAGCGTAAAACCACTGACCATTTAACAGCTGTAGAAGAAGGTGTTGTCCGAACAGGAAGCGTTATTACATCTGCTGGACTCATCCTAGCAGGTACATTTGCGGTGCTGGCAACATTACCGATTCAAGTGCTTGTTCAATTTGGTGTTGTGACAGCCATTGGTGTATTGCTCGATACATTTATTGTAAGACCATTACTTGTACCAGCCATCACAACAGTACTAGGTAAATATGCTTTTTGGCCAGGTAAGTTATTTAAAAAAGATGCCTAAATAGATAACACGGACATTAGCTAGGTGTGATTGTCATACATGCTCATGTCCGTGTTTTTTCTATTAATACTATAAGCATTTCATCATATAATTATAGTAAATTAACCTTATGACATTCTATTTAAATAAGGAGTGGCATGCATGGATCTACAAAAATTACAGCAACGTTTCCCATTATTAAGCCCCTTCTCAGGTAAAACTGATGAAAATTATGTATTTAATTTCGACAATCAGCTTTACGAAATTCCCATACACACAATGACACAAAATGAATATGAGCTATTGCGAATATTCTCAGGCCCCACTGTCTTATACGATAACTATGATATGATTTGGCTTGATTATTTTACAGATAAAACAGATATTGCTCCAACTAATCTTCCTATGCATCGTTTGTTATTTCTTCATTTTGATAAAGACTTTACCACATCTACATTATTGCGTTCAGTCTTTGAAGCTTTACTTGGGAAGGATATTATACTGCTATCGCTTCAACCACAATTATTTGTCATAATCGAATGTATCGACTGCAATGAGCTTTTAGATTTGGCTCATTATGTTAATCCCCTAATGGCAGACTTAGAGACTCATTTTAAGATTTTTGTTTCTGATATTATACACAACATCACCACGACCAAGGAACGATTTAGCTGGTATGTTCACCTTCTACCATCCATTTGGACTTATACACCAAAGCATGTACTCACACAGCAAGAGCTTTTAGTACCATATGTAACGCAGCATCTAGCCTATCAAGAGAAAGAGATTTTTATCTCCTCTATCCTAAAAAGAGCCACTTCTCAGCCAGAATTACTCCATACAATCAAGAAATTGATTGAATGCGATGGAAACATTACATTAGCATCTAAAAAGATGTATATGCACCGTAATACCTTACAAAATCGCTTAGAAAAATTTCAACAAATGACGCAAAAGGATATTCGGCAATTTTCCCATCGACTAGAAGTTTATCTCGCAATTATTTTCTTAGAATCACTTTAAGACCAACTGCACAAATTATGCCTTCAACACTGTGCAAGCTTTCCATATCACTCTATTCTAAAGTCATTTACAATGAAAATATGACTTGTAAAGGGGTGCAGTATGTATGGCGGAATTACGGTTAGAGCATATCTATAAGATTTACGATAAAAATATCCAGGCCGTAACTGATTTTAATTTGCATATCCATGATAAAGAATTCATTGTGTTTGTAGGCCCTTCTGGCTGTGGTAAGACCACAACTTTACGTATGATTGCTGGCTTAGAGGATATATCAAAGGGAGAACTATACATTGACGATGTTTTCATGAATGATGTGGAATCAAAAGATCGTAGCATTGCAATGGTATTTCAAAGCTATGCTTTATATCCACATATGACAGTCTATGATAATATGGCATTTAGCTTAAAGCTACGAAAGGTCGATAAAAAGGAAATAGATCGTCGTGTTAAAGAAGCTGCTAAGATTTTAGGATTAGAGGATTATTTAAAAAGAAAACCAAAGGCTCTATCTGGTGGACAACGTCAGCGTGTAGCACTGGGAAGAGCAATTGTCAGAGATGCTAAGGTATTTTTAATGGATGAGCCTCTTTCTAATTTGGATGCCAAATTACGTGTACAAATGCGAGCAGAAATCCAGAAGCTCCATCAACGAATTCAAACGACAACGATCTATGTTACACATGACCAAACAGAGGCTATGACGATGGCTACCCGTCTGGTCGTGATGAAGGATGGCCTTATACAACAAATTGGGACACCTAAAGAAGTATATAATACACCACTTAACATGTTTGTAGCAGGCTTTATTGGCTCACCATCCATGAACCTTTTCCACTGTCGTCTAACAGATACCGAGATTCTTTTAGGCGAGCAAAGCTTCCCTATCCCATCCATGCATTTACCATTGTTAAAGGAAAAAAATTATTTAGGGAAAGAGATTATTATGGGTATACGACCTGAGGATTTACAAATGACTGATGTTATTTCCCCTTACACTTTCACTGCAACAATTGATGTTGCAGAATTACTAGGAGCAGAAACTTATCTCTATTGTTCTTTAGTAAATCAGAATTTTATAGCTCGAGTACAGGCTGATAACAATTTTTATCCATCCGACAAGGTTTTCCTATTTATGAAGGAAGAAAAGATCCATTTCTTTGATCCTCAAACAGAGGAACGTCTTTGAAGCATGCATGCTTCGAATCCACGAGTTCGAGAAGAGAAAGCCAGCTGTATATCTCATTGATAGCAATCAAATTTATATTCAAACTTACACCTGGTACATTTAAATAAGAAATTAATTGATTTCTTCAAACGAATTAAAAGCACGCTAGGCATTATCACCTAACGTGCTTATTCTATTAATCTTATTTTGCTGCGGCTTGAATCTCAAAGTAAGCCCAATGCTCTTTAGGTATATCCTTGAAGATTTGTTCTGTGTCCTCAGTTGGTATTGGACGATTAAAGATTCGATTCAGTACCTTTACTGCCTGTGCACGTGTTAGTTTCTCTTCAGGTCTAAATTCACCATTGCCTGAGCCAACCATTATACCTATCGCACTTATGCGACTGATTTCTTTTGCTGCCCAATGCGAGAACGCCACATCACGATATGTTTCTCCACTTGCGGTTATTTCGCAATACGGGGTATCTGTAGACCCTTCTACACATTGCTTATCAATCCATCTCACAGCAATAACCGCCATTTCGGCTCTAGTAATCATTTCATTCGGCCCGAATGAACGATCATGACGTCCTTGCATAATTCCTTCTGTACGAATATATTCAATATCGTTTTTTGCCCATGAAGTAGCTGTATCTGCATAAAATAGGTTAGACGCTTCAGGTACATGATTGCCACTTAGGTTTCTTGCCAACATTGCTGCCATTTGGGCACGAGTGACATTTGTATTCGGACGGAAAGTGCCATCTGTATAGCCATGAATATAGGAAGCAAATGTGCTGTCTACCTCTATTGATTCTTTCTCTGGTTGCACTTCTTCCTGCGGTTGTTCTACATAAAGGAGAGAAAATGTAGAAAAGTGCTCTACATCAAAGACTATACCTGTTTGCCCTCTCGTAAATTCTGCAAAACGCCCACGTATTATTTCAGCTGTTCCATTACTATGTTCTACATAGACCATCATATTTTCTCGTTGAGCTGATGTGAGATTCGCTGGTAATGGTAGTAGCAATGTTACTTGACGGTTTTGTAGATTTGTGTCGATAGATATTGGCTGACCAACGAGTTTTACATTAGCGCCATTACCCTGTTGTAAAACTAGTTCAGCTTGTTTAGCCCGATCCTCGATAGCTTTTTGCCGCAATGCATCCCTAATCGGTACAATTCGGAAGAAAATATCTTCATTGAAATCATTCATTGAAGTAAAAGGAACATCTATTTTGACCATTCCCATAGCTATACTAAAATGTGATTTGCCCTCTATTAGTCGTTTAGCAGCATCTCTATCAAGTATCACCTTTGTTTCACTTGCTGGTGGTTCCATATTAGGGATCACAAGTCGAGATCTTTTATCTTCCTTATTCCCTATGATCCGAAGAAATTCGTTTGCATTTGCAACTGTAAAGTTTACTGTATCTTGAAAGCTACCGTTACTCAATACACGTGTTAACACGGTTTGGAGGAGCACATCATCTGGCATACTTTGATCTACAACATTTATTTTTAACTGATTACTTGGTGCAACAGGATCAGGTGTTGGTGTAGGACTAGGCGTTGATGATCCTCCATCTCCTGGTACATTGTTTTTAGACCACAAAGCATACAAGATCAAATTCCCTTTCCCCATTTGAATCGTTTGCCCAATTTTATAAGTAACACCTTTTCCATCAGCCTTCGTATTCCATCCGACAAATGTATAGCCTGCTTTTATTAAATTACCTGTATTACCCAGTATTATGATAGGGTCCTGATGTTTATACTCCTTTGAATCTAAAGCATGGTATGCGATGGACAACCTTAAGAGGTCTGAAAAAATTGTCCATGCAGGCGATGCTTACTTTTGCTGCCATGAATTTAAAGAAACTGGCTACTTGGACGTGGCAAGTAGCTTAAGAGAGCAACTATGCTCGAAGAGTATGTTGGATTTGGTAATCTATTACCAAATATCAAGACGACATAGGAAGAAAAATGATAAAAGCCCTCGAGAGTGACTTCTCGAGGGCTTTTGTCTACAGTCTGAAGTCACTCATAAAAAATAATGAGTGACTTCTTTTTTATTTTAATACTGCATCATTTAACAAAACATTAAATTCGCCAACTTTACTTTCATCTGTAAAGTCTTTTTGTAAAACATAATTTGCAATTGTTCCTTCAACTGATATTTTTTGACCAGCTGATAAATCAGCCTCTTGATCCAAATCAACTATTGCAAAGTTTGTAATTTCTTCTGGGTAAACCCCAAGGAAAAATTCTTCTTTATTCTTATCCTTATCATAGAGCTCATCGTAATCAATAAACTCAAAGTTTTCAATGTCTTTATTGCCCATATAGATGATAAACTTATCTGCACGTACACCAGTAGTTGAACCTTCTCTTCTTCTTTTTTGACCAATATTAGAACTTTCGAATAAAAATTCTGTAATTACACCAGTGGCTGTTGCTTTTCTACCAAGAATATCAAAATCATCTTTAAATTGTTGTCCATTTTTATGACCAAGAATAATCATCTCCACCAATTTTTCATCTTCTACCGTAAGTAATTTGTTTGTAAAATCTACGATTGTTTTACCTTCTAAATTCTCATCAATAAACTGTTTACTCTGTTCTTCTATTGATAACCTTTTCTTTTCTTCGGGTTTTGCTTTTTCACTTTCATTGTCCCCACACCCTGATAGTGCAAGAGTAAGTGCAAGTGTAGCACTGAAAAGTAAGTTTCTTCATCTTTGAAATATCCCCTTAAAAATTTTGATATTGAAATTGTATCAATATTGGAAGGTGTTGTCAGTAATATAAATGTAGATTAATATTGTTTTTAAATAGCCATATTATGTGGGATCTTTTTGTTTAACTGCGAAGAATTTAATTATAATCCCAAAGTAGAAGTAAGTATTTCTAAATAATTTTTTGTTATGATTTCTACTATTAATATGTACCTGTCCGGGTGAAGGTTGTATTATTTTATACTGGGGTACACATTTTACAAAAATCCCGCGTACCCCAGTTTGTACCCACATCGTACCCCAGTTAAATACACTTAGATACACTTCGTTAGACAGGTATAGAAACCTTCATTAATACAAAACCTTGATATTATGCACATCAAAAAATTAAAAACATCAGGATAGAAACCAAGGTCATAAGTTATGCTTATCAAAAAAGATAATATTAATGTAATTTACTTATGAATATAAATGCGCTATCATGGGTATTGGAGAAAAGATGCTACACATTTTTAAAGCCTTTTCAAAAAGATATATTAGGGGGATCCGCAAATGGCACAAGGTAATTTACACAACAGCCGTGCATCATTCGAAGTGAATGGTAAAACTTACAATTACTATGACTTAGCTGCGATTGAAAAAGCTGGCGTTGCAAAAGTTTCAAACCTTCCTTACTCAATCAAAGTATTATTAGAATCTGTTTTACGTCAATATGATGCGTATGTAATTAAAGAAGAGCACGTAAACGAATTAGCAAAATGGGGCAATGGTGCTGATCCAGAAGCTGAAGTACCATTCAAGCCTTCTCGCGTTGTATTACAAGACTTTACTGGTGTACCAGTAGTTGTTGACCTTGCATCTCTTCGTTCTGCAATGAAAGAAATGGGTGGAGACCCAAGCAAAATCAACCCTGCTATTCCAGTTGACCTTGTAATTGACCACTCAGTACAAGTTGACAAATATGGTAATGCATCTGCATTACAAGCAAACATGGACCTAGAATTCGAACGTAACGCTGAGCGTTATAACTTCTTAAAATGGGCTCAAACTGCTTACAATAACTTCCGTGCTGTACCACCAGCAACAGGTATCGTTCACCAAGTAAACTTAGAGTACTTAGCTCCAGTTGTACACGTAAACGAAAATGCTGACGGCACATTTGAAACATTCCCAGATTCAGTAGTAGGTACTGACTCTCATACAACAATGATCAACGGTATCGGCGTTCTTGGATGGGGCGTAGGTGGTATCGAAGCTGAAGCAGGAATGCTTGGTCAGCCTTCATACTTCCCAATTCCAGAAGTTATCGGTGTTAAATTAGTGGGCGATCTTCCAAACGGAACAACTGCTACTGACTTAGCATTAAAAGTAACACAAGTATTACGTCAACGTGGCGTAGTTGGTAAATTCGTTGAGTTCTTCGGACCTGGCGTATCTAAATTACCACTAGCTGACCGTGCGACAATCTCTAACATGGCTCCTGAATATGGTGCTACATGTGGTTACTTCGCAATCGACGAAGAATCATTAAACTACATGCGTTTAACTGGTCGTGACGAAGAGCACATTGCGGTTGTAGAAGCTTACTTAAAAGCGAACCACATGTTCTTTGATCCAACATTAGAGCCAGTTTACACAGACGTTTTAGAAGTAAACTTAGCTGAAATCGAACCAAACCTTTCTGGTCCTAAACGTCCACAAGACTTAATTCCACTATCTCAAATGCGTTCTCGTTACAAAGAAGCAGTAGTGGCACCACAAGGTACACAAGGTTTCGGTTTAACAGAAGATGAATTCGAAAAAACTTCTGTAGCGAAATTCGCTGAAGGCGATGTAGAAATTCCAACAGGTGCTGTTGCGATTGCTGCGATCACTTCTTGTACAAATACTTCTAACCCATACGTATTAATTGCTGCGGGCTTAGTGGCGAAAAAAGCTGTAGAAAAAGGTCTGACAGTGCCGAAATGGGTAAAAACTTCTTTAGCACCAGGTTCTAAAGTTGTAACTGGTTACCTTGAAGATTCAGGTTTACAAACATACCTTGACCAAATCGGTTTCAACACTGTAGGTTACGGTTGTACAACATGTATCGGTAACTCAGGTCCATTATTACCTGAAATCGAAGAAGCAATTAAAGCAAATGACTTATTCGTAACTTCAGTTCTTTCTGGTAACCGTAACTTTGAAGGTCGTGTACACCCACTTGTAAAAGCTAACTACTTAGCTTCTCCACCACTTGTTGTTGCTTATGCACTTGCTGGTACAGTGGATATCGATCTACAAAAAGATTCATTCGGTAAAGACAAAGATGGTAACGAAGTATTCTTCGCTGATATCTGGCCTTCAACTGAAGAAGTTAATGCAGTATTAGGTACTGTTGTTAACCGTGAGTTATTCCAAAAAGAATACGAAACTGTATTCACAGCGAACGAAAAATGGAATGCAATTGAAATATCAACTGAGTCTCTATACACATTTGATGACAAATCAACTTACATTCAAAACCCACCATTCTTCCAAGGTCTTGCAAAAGAGCCAGAAGCTATTAAAGGCTTAGACGGCTTACGCATTATGGCGAAGTTCGGTGACTCAATCACAACTGACCATATTTCTCCAGCTGGTGCAATCGGTAAAGATACACCTGCAGGTAAATATTTAATTGAAAACGGTGTTGCAATCCGTGACTTCAACTCTTACGGTTCTCGTCGTGGTAACCACGAAGTAATGATGCGTGGTACATTTGCAAACATCCGTATCCGTAACCAAGTTGCTCCTGGTACAGAGGGTGGATTCACTACTTACTGGCCAACAGGCGAAGTAGAGTACATCTATGACGCATGTATGAAATACCAAGAGCAAGGTACTGGCTTAGTCGTACTTGCTGGTAACGACTACGGTATGGGTTCTTCTCGTGACTGGGCTGCGAAAGGTACATTCCTACTTGGCGTGAAAACTGTTATCGCACAATCTTACGAGCGTATCCACCGTTCTAACCTAGTAATGATGGGTGTTCTTCCACTTCAATTTATGCCAGGTGAATCTGCTGATACATTAGGCTTAACTGGTAAAGAAGAAATCTCTGTTAACATTACTGACAACGTAAAACCACGTGAAATCTTAACAGTAACTGCTAAATCTGAAGACGGCACAGTTAAAACTTTCCAAGCTTTAGCTCGTTTCGACTCAGAAGTAGAGGTAGACTACTACCGCCATGGTGGTATCCTACAAATGGTTCTACGCGCAAAAGCTGCTGAGTAATCATTGCCCTAAAAACCGATCTCTTTGGAGGTCGGTTTTTTTATTTATTACGAGAGTGATGGATAGAAGTGACCAAAATATGTATAAATAGCACCAAATGACGGATTTAATGGATAATTATAATTTAATTTCCAATGAACCTAGCATTTTTCCAATTCTTTCGCTAAAATTAATAGGTAAGCATTAAATTTACATAAACGGGGGACGATTGATTATGACAAAGAAAAAACATAAGTTTTATACGGCGGCAACAGCGGCAATGGCGGTTACTGCTGTTGCAGTAGTACCTGTATCGGCGGCTAGTCCATTTTCAGATGTGAGTGAGGATTATGCGCATTTTAATAGTATTTCCACATTGCATGCGGCAGATATCATTAATGGTTTTCCAGATGGTACATTTAAGCCTTCAAAGGATGTAACACGTGGACAGGCAGCAAAGATGATCGCAAGTGCTTTTCATCTAACTACAACGGATACGGCTGTCGAGAATCCGAATTTCAAGGATGTTGACTCATCTAGCCCATACTATAAAGCGATTGTTACATTAGTTAATCTTGGCGTTGTACAAGGCTATGAGGATGATACATTCCGTCCAGATGACACAATTACTCGTGGTCAAATGGCGGTAATGGTAGCAGAGGCTGCAGGTTTAACAGCAGAAGGTAAAAGTCCATTCACAGATGTACAGCAAGATAGTCCATTTGCAGATGCAGTAACAGCTCTGTATGAGGCAGGCATTGCGAAGGGTGTAACTGCCACAGAATTTGGCGTAGATAAAAATGTTACTCGTGGTCAGTTAGCAACATTTATTGTGAACGCATTAGGCCTAGCTGAAGATACACAGCCTACAACGGAAGTAAAAGAGGAAGAGCCTAAAGAGGAGCAAGTAACAGAAGAACAGCCTACTACAACAAAGGATAGTGCTTTGTTAGAGGAAGTATTTACGAAAACATTAGCCAAGCAAAAAGAGCTAAAAAGCATGAAGGCTACCATGACGATCTCTCAGACAGTAGAGGCAAACGATGGTAAGGAAACTATGAAAATGGATTCTAAAGGCAACATGAAGATGGAAATTGTTACAGAGCCAATGCAATTCTTTGCTGATGGTTCAATGGCTTTAACAGATCCAACAAGTGGTGAAGCGATTAATTTGCCGATTAAAATGTATATGACGGCTAAAGATGGTATGTATATGTATGAGGCAGAACAAAAGGCCTGGGTAAAGTTCCCGAAACAATTATTTGAAGATGTACTGAGCCAAACAGGGATGCAGACAGATGCAACTGAACAATTGGAGATGCTACAAGCATTTGCCGAAGATTTTACATTAGTAGAATCAGCAAATCGTTATGAATTAACATTAAAAGGCTCTGGCGATAAATTCACAGAGCTAGTGAAGCAGCAACTTGGCGCAATGGATTTAGGAATGGAAGCGGATCTAGAGGCACAATTAGGCAATATTTCCTTTGATGGTCTCACATATAAATTATTGATTAATAAAGAAACATTCGATGTAGAAGAAATTGCTATGGATATGACATTAAAGATGCAAGTAGAAGGCAATTCGATCAAAACAAGGCAGCAAACAACGATCAAATATCATGATTTCAATGCGGTAACGACAATTACGATTCCAAAAGATGTGCTAGACAATGCAAAGGAAATGGATTTGAGTGCATCCGAAACAGCACCAGTAAGTAAATAATACAAAAAGTAGGTTTATGCCAAGTATATTGGTGTAAGCCTACTTTTTTTATGCTTTAGTGGAAGCCCATTAATTCTTTTACTTTCGCTGTGTTTGGAGCAGATGTTAGAGTTTCTAGTAAGCGAAAGGCAACATCAAAGGCTGTTCCTGGATTGGAGGAGGTGATGATATGATCAGTTTGCACAATGCGCTTGTTGACAATTGTTGCGCCATAGCCCTTTAGCTGTGCTAAACGTTTACTTGTTGGATGATTATAGGTTGTTGCTTGACGATGCTGAAGAATTCCACTGTGGCCTAAAATAAGAGAAGCTACACAGATTGTTGCAATCGGTTTTTTGTGTTCATCAAAGTGGCGAACGACTGCCTGAAATTCCTCGCTAAACGCATCCTCATAAAAACCAGCTTCCTCAAAGCCTCCAGGAATCGCTAATGCATCAAAATCCTCTACTACAATTTCATGGAGCAATTTTTCAGGAGTGACTTTAAAATTCCAGGTGCATTCCAGCTGTTCATGCAGGCCGACCGTAACCACATCTGTTGTACCATCACCTTCCCACTTATTCCACCCGAGCACATCGGTAAATACGCTTGCCTCCACCGCTTCAAAGCCATTTGCTAATAGTAACAATATTTTTTTCATATTTATTTTGCCTCCTTTATTGCTTTTATTGTAAACAAAAGGGAGAAAAGATTACATACGTTGTATAATGGATTTTAGGTGAAAAACTTTATTTGAAAAGGTATTATGTCATAAATAATTTATTTAGAAAGGTGATGGACCATGGATCATATTGATACACAAATTTTACAGCAGTTACAGCAAAATGCCAAAATCTCGATGAAGGAATTAGCCACTACCGTTCATTTATCCTCTCCTGCCGTTATTGAAAGAGTCAAAAAGCTAGAGGAGCAGGGTGTAATTGAAGGCTATCATGCAAAGGTAAATCTGAAAAAGATGGAGCGTACGATTGAAGCCATTATTTTATTTAAGTCCATTGATTGTAAAAGTCTTTCTTCATTTTGTAATGCTCATCCTGATGTTTTGGCATGTTATCGAGTGGCTGGGGAAATTAGCTATATTGTTAAATTAGCGACCTATTCAGTAGAAACATTGGAACAATTTATTGATGCGGCTATGCCCTATGGCACACCTTCTACTAATATCGTATTATCTTCAACGGAAAAACAGGTGATTACACCATTTGCTGACAATGATTTGGAGTAAATGACAAAAAAGGCAAACCTCGAAGCCGTGAGCACCGTTTACAGGGTAGAGAGGAGGAAGAATGTTGCTAATTCATGAACTGGAAAGAATAATGGAACAGCATACAGAGAGGCTTATTCGTCTTGCCTTTTACTATGTTAGAGATTTACAAAGTGCTGAAGATATCGTACAGGATGTCTTTATTAAGTTCTATGATAATCAGCAAAACTATGAGGAACGTGGGGAGCTAAAGGCGTATTTATCAAAATTAGTTAGTAATCGAAGTAAAGATTATTTACGTAGCTGGACCTATCGGAAAATTCAAGTGCAACAGAAGATTTTTCCGCAGCAAACCGTTATGAGAAGAGATATGCTTGTACAGCAAGATGAACGTACTTTGATTGAAAATGCGATTCTAGCTCTCCCTTTCAAACAGCGAGAGGTCATTATACATTTTTATTTTGAAGAAATGTCTGTGGTAGACATTGCAGAGCTGTTAACGATTCCTGAAAGCACCATCAAAACAAGGCTACGTCGTGGGCGAGAGTTATTGAAGCTACAATTACAGCATGTTGAATGGGAGGTGCTCCTGCATGAGTAAAATGGATGCTCGTGTAGTAAGGGATTTATCAGAAAGTAAAAAGCGTGTGATGGCAAATGTGGTTCAGCATTTACAGCAACGCCAAGAAAAAAAATCTGCAAAACGTTGGCCATATGGTGTTTTGGCTATGATTTTAAGTGTCTGCATAGGGCTGTTTATATATCAGCAATATAATGAACAACAACAGCAAGCTTCTACTATTCCACCCGTATTAGATGAGCGGATTTTAGAGCTATATTTACAACTTGATTCTTTTATGAACGGAAAGAATCGTTTATATAAGGCAAGCTTTGATAATTTTTTATATTTTGAATCGACCTTTGCTTATGCGCAATCGAAAAAACTAGTACCTACACAAGAGCAAGTAGATAAGGCACTCGAACAGTTCATGCAAGAGTGGAGCTATGAGGATGATACTCGGCCAACTTATGATAAGCTTCTGCAAATGTTGCAAGTCACAAACGAAGGGTTTATCGAGAACTATGGCAAGCCAATTGCCTATAAAATGGCTACATTTGACTTATTATGGGAGGCAAGTCAAGCCGATTATAAGGATGTAAGTAATCCCATTCGTACATGGCTTGTCGAGCAAGAAGCCATGAATTATTTAGAACAACATTATCATAAAGACATTGCCGCCTTACGAAAAAAATATAAAATCCCTGAAAAGGACAGCCAAATGAAGCTCATCAGAAGTGGAACCGTCTTAGCGATTAAGGAACATGAATTTTTAGTTGTCTCAGGCGTCTTGGCTAGCGAGGTTGGTCAAAAATCTGTCGATGAATTAGTGCAAAAACACAGTAATGGTACATGGTTCCCTCTAGTGGATGTCCCGAAAACACTATCAGTTGGTGATCGAGTAGAAGTTCAGTATAGACAGTCGATTGGGAACGATGATGCTCAGCCATTCATTGATTATAAGGATATCGTAGAGATGAAAATAGTAATAGTAAAGGAATCTCACTAACAAGAAGCTATTCAATAGTAAAACATTTTTGATTCAAATCATTCAGCAGCCACAATATGCTGATCTCCATCAAAGTATTGCCACTTGTCTCAACGAAATTCTTTAAGATTGTCCACCGTTGACAGACAATTGGTAATTTGCTAAGATGAAGGACAATAAAAGCATACAAATTCGTTGATGAGAAAGAGTAGTGTTTCACTTTGTTCTACAGAGAGCCGACATTTGGTGGAAGTCGGTGTGCAGGTGTTATATGAAAATCCTCTCTGAGAAGATTAGCTGAATGGAGTAAGCTAATCCGGGTGTCTACCGTTAAAAAGAACACGTATGATTGTACGTTGCTGAGTGCTATTGGCCATCGTGTCAATAGAATTAGGGTGGTATTCGCGGTTAACCCCGTCCCTTTTCCTTGGGACGGGGTTTTTTGTATGCCTTTTATACAAATTTACTTGTATAGGAGGAACTAATATGCAGAAAGAACAAAAGAAAGAAACAACGGTTGAACGAGAAATAAGGATTCGTACATTATGGGCGCAAGAAGGGACCTTTGCAAAATCCGTAATTAATCGTGCTGAACAGCAGCCCTTTGTATTTTATGAGGGACCCCCAACAGCGAATGGTTTACCACATGTCGGCCATGCATTTGGTAGAACCATAAAAGATGTGGTGGCACGTTATAAAACAATGCAAGGCTATTTAGTTGAACGCAAAGCAGGTTGGGATACACATGGGTTGCCTGTGGAATTAGGGGTAGAAAAGGCATTAGGAATCTCAGGAAAGCAGGAGATTGAGAACTATGGGGTGGAGCAATTTATTCAAGCATGTAAGAAGAGCGTTTTTACCTATGAGCAAAAATGGCGTACTTTTACAGAGCAGCTTGGCTACTGGCTTGACATGGATGATCCTTACTTAACATTAAGTAATGACTATATTGAATCTGTGTGGCATATTTTAAGCCATGTTCACAAGGAAAAACTGTTATACAAAGGACATCGCGTTTCACCTTATTGCCCTAGCTGTCAAACTTCCTTAAGCTCTCATGAAGTGGCACAGGGCTATAAGGATGTTAAGGATTTATCCGTTACTGCAATGTTTAAGCTAGAGGATCGAGACGAATATATCTTAGGCTGGACAACGACGCCTTGGACATTACCAGCCAATGTAGCCTTGGCTATGAATCCTGCTCTTCGATATGTCCGTGTAAGGCATGCAAACAACATCTATATACTAGCCAAATCGTTGTTATCAAAGGTTTTTACAGAGCCTGTAGAAATAGTAAGTGAGCATGATGGGCATGAGTTTGCGGGTGTTTCCTATCAACCACCATTTTCTTATGTAAAGGTAGATAAAGGGCATGCAGTTGTCATGGCAGATTATGTGACAGAGCATAGTGGAACAGGAATTGTACACATAGCACCTGCTTATGGAGAGGACGATTATAAAACGGTGCAGCAACATGGCTTGTCCTTTGTCAATGTAGTTGATCTTAAAGGCTGTTATACAGAAGCAGTACCTGAGCTTGTTGGACGATTTGTGAAAGATTGTGATGTCGATATCATTAAAATGCTTGCAGCAAAAGAGCTTTTATTTGCTAAAGAAAAATATGAGCATAGCTATCCGCATTGCTGGCGCTGTGATTCACCATTATTGTACTATGCAACAGATAGCTGGTTTATCAAAATGTCGGCATTAAAAGAGCAGCTTTTACAAAATAATCAGCAGGTGACATGGTACCCTAGCCATATTAAGGATGGACGATTTGGCAACTTCCTAGAAAACTTAGTGGATTGGAATATTAGTCGTAATCGTTATTGGGGAACACCACTCAATGTGTGGATTTGTCAGGATTGCAATCATGAGGAGGCACCTAACAGTGTTGCAGCGCTACAACAATTAGCCAAAGGAGCTGTCAAAGAACAATTAGAGCTCCATAAGCCATTTATAGATGCCATTGTCTGTACCTGTCCTGTCTGCCAGGGCGACATGAAACGTACACCTGAAGTTATCGATGTTTGGTTTGACAGTGGCTCGATGCCATTTGCCCAACAGCATTATCCTTTTGAAGACGTAGCGAACTTTCATCATCAGTTTCCAGCAGATGTGATCATTGAGGGCATCGACCAAACGCGAGGATTTTTCTATAGCTTATTAGCAGTATCGACCTTGTTTACAGGAAAACCACCTTATAAAAATGTGCTATCGTTAGGGCATGTACTCGATGAGCATGGACAGAAGATGTCCAAAAGTAAAGGCAATGCATTAGAGCCTGTTGAGTTAATCCAGGAGTATGGAGCAGATGCTCTACGTTGGGCATTTTTAGTTGATAGCTCACCATGGAATCCAAAGCGTTTTTCGAAGAAAATTGTCTTAGATGCGAAATCTAAGCTGGTGGATACACTCGACAATACGTTTAAATTTTATGACATGTATGCCCAGATCGATAACTTTACGTATGATGCTACAAATACAGGTACACGTTCACAGCTAGATCATTGGATATTGTCCCGCTTACATCACACTATCCAGCTTGTCATAACCTCTATGGATGATTATCAATTTACACAGGCTACAAGAGAAATTGGTCAATTGGTGGAGGAATTAAGCAATTGGTATATACGTCGTTCACGTGCTAGATTTTGGGCAAATGGAATGACAGCAGATAAACGAGGTGCATTTAGCACACTTTACGAGGCACTGACATCCATTTGTCAATTAATAGCACCGTTTACACCATTTATAGCAGAGGATATCTACCGTCAACTATGTGGAAAAAGTGTTCATCTTGAGGAATATCCAATATTCGACGATCAGCTAGTGGATGTGAAGCTTGAACAAGAAATGGCAACGGTCTTAACAGTTGTGGAACTTGGACGTAGCATTCGCAATAGTCAGGGAATAAAGGTCAAGCAGCCTTTAAGTGAACTCATTGTTGCCCTAAAAGGTGAACTGTCGGATTACCAAGCCTATAGCGAACTCATTCAGGATGAGTTAAACATCAAAGCTTGTAGATGGACACATGATTTTTCAGCCTATGAAAGCGTGCATTATAAATTGAATTTTAAAACAGCGGGAGCGGCATTTGGTCCAAAGGTTCATCAAGTAAAAGAGTATGTGTTGGCATTAACAGAGGAAGAGAAACAAAGGCTACAACATCATGAAACTATGGATCTCATGATGGACGGTCAACAGCTAACATTATTAAGAGAACATGTAATAGCTGAATCAATCGTCAAGGACCATTATATTTTAGCGGAGGATGGCACTTGCCGTGTCTTGATGAATGTTCAACTTACAGAGAGCTTACTACAAGAAGGGCAAATACGAGAATTGATTCGTACTATACAAGATGCACGAAAAAAATGGCAGCTACCAGTGGCGCAATATGTATCGATTGCCTTTAATGGTAGTGCAGGGGTACTTTTCATGATTCAGCAGCACGAAGCTTTATTACAAGAAAATGTATTAGTTAAAGCTATTCATTATGGTGAGCAATGGCCTCATGCAAAATCCATTGAGACGTCATTGTTTAATGAAAAGCTCACTTTATTTGTTACTCTATAAAAGAAAAGCTCAGGGTTACCTCCTGAGCTTTTTCTATGTACGTTAAAATAAGCCACTTGCGAGATAACATGCTGTTGCCCAAATAAAGACGGCGGAGCATTTATTAAATAGTCGCATCAATTTTCCAGAGCCGTCTAGTTTTTTGAACGAGGCGCCAGTCAATGTGAGACCGAAAAACCATAGCCAGGAAATGAACACACAAGCAACAGTGAACATTATTTGCTCGGTTCCACTATATTTTAATGCGCTTGTACCAATAACACCGATTGTATCTAAAATAGCATGTGGATTTAGAAGTGATACAGAGAGTGCGAAGAGAATTTGTTTTTTTATAGGCAATGCTTCGCTATTTTCAGTGTTTGCTGGATTTGAACGCCAAATGCTATAGCCCATGTAAAGTAAAAAAATGATACCAATAGTCATTAAAGTGATACGCAACCACTCAAACTGTAGAACTATTAATGACAGACCGAATACCGCAAGTAGAATAAGCAGTGTATCACAGATCGCAGCTGTCACACCTGCTGGCAAAGCACGTAATAAACTTGGTTGTGTAGCACCTTGTGAAAAAACAAAAACATTTTGTACGCCTAATGGCAAAATGAGTCCAAATGCTAAAATGATCCCATGAAGAAAAGCTTCCAATGACCATTCCTCCTTTCTTTACTTATTTTAGATATGGTATAACTAAAAGAAAACGACCAATTGGATGGTTTTTTATCCACCCAATTTTATTGCATGGAAGGAGAAGGAACATGAGCTGGCAGCCGAATAGAAGAAGTGATAATACATTACAGCAGCAGATTGTACAGTGGATAACAGCCAATGTGGAGCGAGGAGACTGGGCAGCAGGGACAAAACTACCTACCCAAAGACAGCTGGCCATGCAGTTCGATGTGAATCGTAGCACAGTTCAGCAGGCTTTGGAGGAATTAAAAGCAATGGGCATTCTTGAAGCAAAGGTAGGCTCTGGTGTTTATGTTACGCACAATTCCTGGCATGCACTAATCCAACAAACACAGCCGAACTGGCAAACTTATATCGAAACAAGCATCCACAAGCCAAACTACCACACCATCCAATTAATTAATGAATACGAACAGCGTGAGGATGTAATTCGTTTAGGAACAGGAGAGCTAGCACCCAGCTTGTTGCCTACCGAGGAAATAGAAGCTTCACTGCGAGAGCTATCCTTTCAACCCAAAGCATTAGGCTACTCTTCGCCACAAGGCAATGAGCAGCTTCGTAAAGCTATTTGTAAATATGTTCAAAAAAGAGGCATTCCCGCTGAGCCTCAAAACGTCTGTATTGTTTCAGGTGCTCTTCAGGCACTTCAATTGATTGCTGTTGGCTTATTAGAGCAAGGGTCTATTGTGTTTCAGGAGCCCACCTCTTATTTAAATTCTGTTCACCCTTTTCAGTCGGTTGGCATGCAAATGATTAGCATTGATCGTGATGAACAGCTTGCTCAAACATTGGCGCAAAGGAAACGAAAGAAACAAGCCGTGTTTTATGCCATACCTACTTTACATAATCCAACAGGTCATGTGTGGACAACACGAGAAAAAGAGCAGCTATATGAAGCCTGTCAGGCATCACGCATTCCGATTGTAGAAGATGATGTTTATCATGAATTGCTTTTTGAAGAGGCATCACCACCGCTAAAGGCCATGGACAATAGCGGACAAGTTCTTTATATTGGTAGCGTCTCTAAAACCTTAAGCCCTGGGCTACGCATTGGCTGGCTCATTGGTCCAACCACTGTCATTGAGCGGTTAGCCGATATAAAAATGCAAACAGACTATGGCTCAAGTGCCATTTCTCAAGAAATTGTCCTACATTGGCTGCAATCAGGAAAATATGAAAAGCATCTCGCAGGATTACGTCAACAATTACAGGAGCGAGCCGATTTTACAGAACAGCTTTTAAAGGAGAAGTTTACAGATGTGGCGAATTGGAGCAAACCAAGAGGAGGCTTTTATATTTGGCTCAAGTTTCATGAGCCGCTTGTAGATAAAGACTTCTTTATGAAGCTGTTGCAGCAGCAAGTATTAATCAATCCCGGCTATATCTACGATCCACAAGATCTTCATCATATTCGTCTATCCTACGCCTATGCAACCTATGAAGAATTACAGGAAGGCTTACAAATCCTACATGAATGTGCGGTGGAGGCTATTGGACGAAAGAGTAAGTAAGGACTTGCCCTGAAGTTAGGGAAACGGTAGGAGGTTGCTCTAAATAGGTTGAGAAGTGATCAAACAACTGAAGAACCCGCTCCAAAATTAGCGAAAAGTGATCAATGTAGCAAGCTCCTCTCTCAATAAAGTATCTATGCTTAGTCAGCCAACCCACTGACAGAAAAGAAAGTGAATAATCCAAGCCGTCTATCCATACATTTTAGAAGAATAGAAGTATTTTATTTTGATTACAAACATAAAGAGGTGAATGATTGGAAAATTTGCCACCGGGTTATTTTCAGGTGCCTCAGCCTATTCGAGGTGATGGGGCTGGAGGGGTGGATAAAGGGCCACGGGATATTATGAGGGATCTCGAAAATCCTGATATGCTAGTGCCACCAACGACTGATGCGGGCTTGATTCCAAATTTACGATTCTCGTTTTCAGACACGCATATGACCTTAAATCAAGGTGGGTGGTCACGGGAAATTACGGTTCGTGAATTACCGATTGCTACGACTTTGGCGGGTGTGAATATGAGTTTGACACCAGGGGGCGTACGTGAGCTGCACTGGCATCAACAGGCAGAGTGGTCTTATATGCTGCTTGGTCATGCTCGCATTACGGCTGTTGATCAGAATGGTTGTAACTTTATAGCGGATGTGGGACCTGGTGATTTATGGTATTTTCCACCTGGCATTCCTCATTCCATTCAAGGACTTGAGGACGGCTGTGAATTTTTATTAGTATTTGATGATGGGCATTTCTCTGATCTGAATACACTGTCAATTTCGGATTGGTTTGCTCATACGCCAAAAGAAGTGTTATCAGCGAATTTTGGGGTTCCTATCAATGCTTTCGATCACATCCCGAATGAACAAGTATATATTTATCAGGATCAGGTTCCGGGGCCAATTGATTCTCAAAAAGTGCAATCTCCTTATGGGGAGGTTCCGCAAACCTTTAAACATCGTCTGTTGGCACAGCCACCATTAAAAACACCTGGAGGCAGTGTGCGCATTGTCGATTCTACTAATTTTCCAATTTCTAAAAATATCGCGGCTGCACTGGTGGAAATTGAGCCAGGGGCGATGCGGGAGTTGCATTGGCATCCTAACAACGATGAATGGCAATATTATCTGCAAGGAAAAGGCCGTATGACAGTTTTCACAGGGAATGGAACGGCTCGAACATTTGATTATCGGGCGGGAGATGTTGGCTATGTCCCATTTGCGACGGGGCATTATATTGAAAATACTGGAACAGAGCCATTATGGTTTTTAGAAATGTTTAAAAGTGATCGATTCCAGGATGTGTCCTTAAATCAATGGATGGCGTTAACGCCGACAGAATTGGTGCGAAGTAATTTACAGGTCGGTCCTGAGCTGCTTGAAGCGCTCAGAAAAGAAAAATGGCCAGTTGTAAAATATCCTGGTTTTTCCTATTATCCGAAATAATTAAAGCAGGTGGGAAGTTCTCCACCTGCTTTTTGTTTAATATTGATATTTTTTGCGTGTCATTAGCAAAATAGCGATGGCTGGTATTGTACAAATGAGCATGGCTGCGAAGGACAGACCTGGTGATATTTCGTATAAATAGCCACCTAAAAATGTAAGGATGGCGGTACTTAAGCCCATAGCTAATGCAGAGTATAAACCTTGTGCATTGGGGATTTGTTCCTTTGGTAGCGCTTTTGTTAAGTAGCGAATAAAGGCAAAATGTGCTAATGCAAAGGATAATGCGTGCAAGGTTTGCGAAGCGATAAATACCCAGACATTTGGGAACAAAAAGATAAGTAACCAACGTAGGGAAGAGCCGCTCGCTGCTAAGAGTAATAAGGATGATGAGCGCCATTTCGTCAATAACGTATCAGCCTTCATAAAGTAAAGAATTTCGCAAATAACAGCGATATTAATAATCATACCCATATAGAATGGATCAACCTGTAAATCTTCTAAATAAATATAACCGTAGCTATAATAGGAGGCATGTGCACCCTGTAGCAAGATCACGATGAATAAAACAATCGGGAAGCCTTTGATAGTCCATAGTGTTTTCATCGACAATGATTTTGCACGCTGTTCTTTTGTTGGTACTACGAGTAATTCCTTTGGTGTTGCTAATTGTTGCATAAGTAACATGCCCACCAACCCTATAATCATGCTCCAAAAGATGATGTTCTTTCCAAAAATGCCTGTCAGCATACTAATAATTAAAACAGCGATGACAAAGCCAAATGAACCATAGGAACGGCTTTTACCATAATGAATATTGCCATACTGCACAAGCGTAGCGGCACTGCTTTCCACAGCAGGTAATAGCGCTGGGTAAAAAACACTAAATAAAATGGTCACGATTAATAATGCTGTAAAGCCTGAGCTTGGAATATAGAGCAAGGCAGTTAGCAACGAGCCTATTGCTAAAATTGTAATGAGTCGTTTATTGTGTACGTATTTTGCAAGTGTTGGGAAGAAGAAGAGATTGGATGTGGCACGAGCTAGGAGCCCACAGCCCATCACTACACTTGCCTGCGAGACGGTTAGATGTTTCGCATCCACCAGCCAACCTGTCCAGTAGGGTAAGAAAATGCCCCAAGTGATAAAAAATGTAAAGAAATTCTGAGAAAGCCATCGTTGATTGTTCATATAATTTCCGTACCTCCATTAACTATGTTGAATAATAGCATGTTCATCGCTACAATAATGTGAGATATCTCATATTTTTTATAGGAGAGAGTAAAAAATGCATATTTTAACAGCTGAAGCCCGTACCCATTATCTTGAAAAATATCCGATCGATGATTTTTTCTCATTTGATATCAATCCCTATTTAGAAGTCCGCCAGTTTGACAAGGGGGAGTGGATCTTCCAGGAAGGCTCCTTTCCAGACACCGTGTATTACATGATAGAAGGAAAGGCGAAGCTCTATATGACACATAAAAATGGGAAGGTTTCACTTATTGAATACCTAGAAGCTCCTCTTTTTATGGGGGAAATTGAATTGTTAAATGAGGCTAGGTATACAAAGGGGATACAAACCGTCACCAAAACAATTTGCTATTCGATTACACAGTCATGTAAGGAGAAGTTACTTGCGGATGCTTTGTTTTTACGTAGACTTTGTGTATTTTTAGGGGAAAAAGCGACAAAAATGACATCTAAATATACACAAAATCAGGCCTATCCGCTGGAAAATCGCTTAGCAGCCTTTATCCTATTATCAGCCGACCAAGGTGTCTACAAGGAAAAACATACGGAAATCTGCGAATATTTAGGGGTCTCTTATCGCCATTTACTATATGTTTTGGCACAGTTTTGTGAAGAGAGGATATTGGAAAAGCGTAAGACAGGCTACCAAATTATTGATAAAAACCGTCTCGCACAGCTTGCACAGGAAATACTATGAAAACAACCATTCCATAAAGGTTGCCTATTAGTGCAGATCAGCTGAGGGAATTAATTCAATTTTATAAGTTATAAATTAAAAAGGATTTGACTTCTTTAAATGAAGTCAAATCCTTTTTTGTTGTATTCACTTTTTTTAATTAACCAGCGAGCGATATCCTTACCACTATGGTAAAAGTCCACTTCATTTACCTTGTTTTTTTGGATGGAGAGGTCAGGGATGTTTTCTAAAACGTCAAAAGGTAAAACACCGATACATAAATGATTATTTGTTGGAAAATCTCCTTGTTGCTTACTGCCACTTTGTATCGATTCACTATGCTTGTTCATTGAGTTTTGTGTCATATGGAATGCAAGTAGTTCTCCTTGTGCCAATGCTGTCCTTGATGAGTAACCAGTACTTTTCATTCAACATGCCCCCTTTTGTCGTTACAGTTATTGTACAAGACTAGGTGGGAAAATAGCCGTTATTTACAAGGCTTTTACAATAACTTTAAGGTTCATGGAAAATTTAGTGATTTGTAACCGTATTCATACCATTATGGGATAAAAACCATAGAAAACTGATATAAATTCTTTTTAAAAACTCATACTCAAACTATTGTGAATTTTTCTAACACGAAGTATTATTGTAATTAGATTTAACGTGAAAGTTTTCACAAAGTCGCGAAATCGTTAGGAGGAATTTTTAATGAGTGCAATTCGAGTAGGTATTGTAGGATATGGAAATTTAGGACGTGGTGTGGAGTATGCCATTTCACAAAATCCAGATATGGAATTAGTAGCAGTGTTCACACGACGTGATCCTTCAACAGTAAACGTAGCAAGCAATGCAAGCGTATATTTAGTAGATGACGCTGAAAAATTCCAAAACGACATTGATGTTATGATTTTATGTGGCGGTTCTGCAACAGATTTACCAGAGCAAGGTCCACATTTTGCACAATGGTTTAATACAATTGATAGCTTCGATACACATGCGAAAATTCCTGAATTTTTCGATGCTGTAGATGCAGCGGCACAAAAATCTGGTAAAGTATCTGTTATCTCAGTTGGTTGGGATCCAGGTCTATTCTCTTTAAATCGTCTACTTGGAGAATCGGTATTACCAGTTGGTACAACATATACATTCTGGGGCGATGGCCTAAGTCAGGGACATTCAGATGCTGTTCGTCGTATTGAAGGCGTAAAAAATGCTGTTCAATACACATTACCGATTAAAGAAGCGGTAGAACGAGTTCGTAACGGTGAAAACCCTGAACTAACAACACGTGAAAAACATGCACGTGAATGTTGGGTTGTATTAGAAGAAGGTGCAGATGCAACAAAGGTTGAACAAGAAATTGTCACAATGCCTAACTATTTCGATGAATATGACACAACAGTGAACTTCATTTCTGAAGATGAATTTAAAGCAAATCATACTGGTATGCCACATGGTGGTTTTGTCATTCGCAGTGGTGACAGTGGTGCAAACGATAAACAAATTCTCGAATTCTCATTAAAACTGGACAGTAATCCAAACTTTACATCTAGCGTATTAGTGGCTTATGCACGTGCAGCACACCGTTTAAGTCAAGCAGGTGATAAAGGGGCGAAAACAGTATTTGATATCCCATACAGCCTGCTTTCGCCAAAATCAGCTGCTGAATTACGTAAAGAATTACTATAATTGTAGCTAATGGTCCCGATTATCATTGAGTTGATAATCGGGAATTTTTTTGAGTCTAACTTTTTGCTAAAAATAATGCTTCCTTTATAGCAAGAATAGCCTTTCTAGTTGCCACTGTTAAATTTTCTTTCATAAATGGTACTAAGTCTTTTGGAATTGCAATAACCACATATCCATACTTCACTCAAATTCATTCGCTCGGTAAAGCAGTTTAATTTAATGTCTATTATAATCGGAACTCGTATAATCTCTATATTTAAAGACGGTTCATTTAGCCACTTTCCTTCTAAATTTTAGTAATATAACTGGATACTAAAATTAGGGAGAAAATACCAACTAAATTCTACTTCCATCCCTCAAACAAAAAATGGGGATAAAATCTATAAAAATACATAAAAAATATGGTAAACTGTCAATAATTTAATAATCTGAATTTTTGTAGAAATTTTTGTAACCTTACAAAATATGGAGGTTATGTTTAGATGACAGCAGATATTATTATTCAATCAAAATGTATGGCGCCCAATCCATCCACGCATTGTATTAATAGAGCAACACTAATGCGAACGCTAAAGAAAAGTCGTCACCATACTTGTACTTTTTTGCATAGCGGTGCTGGGTATGGTAAAACAACCATTCTAACTCAATTTCTTGCAACCGAATCAAGTACATTTTCTTGGTATGGTATTTCTGATGAAGATGATAATTTATTACCCTTTTTGAGACATCTCATTTTCAGTATACAGCGTGTCATACCGAAATTTGGTCATACATTTGATGGGTGGGATCAATTATCACGCTTTCCTAAAATGGATGAGCTCAATCGTTGGTATAAGCTATTTATCAATTGCCTCTGTGATATAGACGAGTCTCTTCTTATCGTGATAGATGACTTTCACCTAGTAGACCATGTTTTTCCTATTAATTATTTCATGGAAAAAATTATTGAATTTGCTCCACCTAGCATTCATTTTATTATTGCTTCAAGAACACTACCCAATTGGGATATTATGAGGAAACTAAGGCTGCAAAAAAGATGGCTGGTTATGAAAGAGGACGAACTAGCATTTTCGGCTGAGGAAATTGCGGTGTTTTTTGAAGAATACGTAGATGTACATTTATCCGAGGCTGAAATTAAAAAGGTATTAGAGATCACTGAAGGCTGGGCCATTAGTGTCTCTTTATTGGCAGAGCAATGGCATCATGCTTCGTTAGATCATTGGCTGAGGATTCCCACAAATGAGCTATTCACATATTTATCAGAGGAAGTTTATAGTAGGATGACTGCTACTGAGCAAGAGACTATCTTAAAATTAGCGATTTTTCCTACCTTTTCTGTGGAGCTATTGGAAGCGTTTTATGGCGCTGAGATCGCGCAAATGCTGAATGCATTAACTCAGCGTCATTTATTTATTCAACCTGTGACAACAGATGGCTACTATCGTTTTCATGCTTTGTTTAGTCGATTTTTAGGAATGAAATGGCGACAGTTTCCAAGTCTACATGCGGATCTTCATAAACAAGCAGCATTGTATTATGGAGAACTTCAAAATATTCAAGCTGTCCTGTATCATGCCTTTAAAACAAATGATCATCACTTTTGTGGAGAGCTACTACAGCTTCATGCAGCATCAATCGTACATGCTGGTCAATTTGAATGGTTGCTCGAAAAAATCAATCGGTTTAGTGCACAGGAAAAAGATAAATTTTATAAATTATACTATTTTGAGGGCGAATGTCATCGCTACCGAGCTTATTATGAGAAAGCAAAACAATCCTATGAAAAATGTGCAATCATCGCTCGGCAGCAGCGTGATCACCTATTTATGACAAAGTCTCAAGCTGGGATAGCCCATATTTACTTAGACACCATTCAACCTGCTTTAGCGGAGCCATATCTTGAGAAAGCATTAGAGCTAGCGAAATATACACCATTGCACAAAGAGGAATTACTAGAACTACAACGGCAATATGCTGAAAATTTAGTGAATCTAGGGAAGGCCAAGGGTGCACAGCTCTTTATGGAGGACGTTGCATTGCCAGAGAATGTCATACAACGAGCGAATGTCGATGTGCGTGTTTTACTTCGAACAGGACAACTACAGGAAGCCCAAGAGTTATTAGCGCAGCGACTTGAATTACCGCCTCAGCTTGTTGCAACTCATCGAGAAAGTGAATTGCTGGCAGCTTTCGTTTATGCATTGTTAGGTCAGGGCAAAGAAGCCTGGTATGCTGCCCAACATGGCATTCGAAGAGGAATAAAAGAGAAGTCTATTTTCATAGAGGCGGTTGGCTATATCAGAAAGGCTCATGCCCTGCTGTTAGTGGATTTCCCAGATCATCAGGGGGCATGTCAAGCCTATGAAAAAGCATTGACCCTCATGAATGCTATTAATATTTCTCGTGTGAAGGCGGAGCCATATATGGGGTTAGCCATTGTCAAACATTCGTTAGGAGATATGGTAGCGGCTAAGAAATACTTAGCACTGGGCTTACAGGAAACTGAGCAAGTTCAAGATGCTTGGATGACAGCGCTTATTCTTTTAGCAGAAGTAAAAATAATACTTTCTGAGCAAGAAATAGGGCGAGCGAAGCAATTATTAAAGAAGACACAGCAACTATTTCAGGAGTGCGGTGATCGCAATGGCTTGATGCATGTGTTATTTTATCAATCAATGATTGCCCTGAAAGAGTGTAATAAGAAGCCGTTTCAACAGTATTTTCAACAGTTTGCACAACTATGTGTCTCAAATGGCTATGAATACTTCTTACAGAGGCCAACGATACTTGGTCCGAGCAATCGAATGGTTTTTTACGAGCTATTGCAATTTAGTCAAAAATGCCAGATGGTGCATCCAGCTATATTAGCATTGCAAAATCATTTTCAGGTCGAGGATAGCATTAGTTATCCGCATGATGAAATACAAATGAATCTTTTTGGAAGTTTAAATTTAATTCGTACACAACGAAAGCTGGAAGACAAAGAATGGCAACGTGATAAATCCAAGGAATTATTCGTGTATCTTTACTGCCATCGCCATCGCTTTACACCAAAGGAAGAAATAGCACAGGCATTATGGCCCGATCGTAGTGTCGAGTCCTTGGATCGTGATTTTAAGGTGGTGTTAAATACGTTGCTCAAAGTGTTGGAGCCACAACGACATGCGAGACAAGAGAGCTTTTTCATTCAACGGAAAAATAATATGTATCAGTTACAAAATATTGCTTTTCTCCAAATGGATATCGAACGCTTTCACTATTATTACAGCTTAGGAATGGACGAATTTGATCCACAGCTGTCCAATGAGTGGCTCTTATTAGCAGAAGCGAGCTATACGGACGTGCTCTATGCAGAAAAAAAGCAAATCGACTGGCTTACACAGGACCGTGAAAAGCTACAATTTTTATATATAGAAGTTTTGGAACGATTGGCACAAAATGCAACAAGGCAACAGCAATATAAAAAAGCCATTTTTTTCGCAGAGAAGATGCTACGCGAGGATGCACTCTGGGAGGAAGCGTATCGCCTGCTCATGTACAGCCACTATCAACTCCAAAACCGCTCCCTGGCCTTAAAATGGTATGAAAAATGTGTCCAGCAATTACAACAAGAGCTTAACACAACCCCGATGGAATCCACCATGTCAGTCTATGACTTAATAATGGGTTAGCCAGTGTTGTTTAGGCTAAGCGAAGTGATTCGAACTGCTCCTAAGTAATATGAAAGTGCTCCTAATTGAGGGGAGAGGCACTCCTAAGAGTAGTCAAAGCGCGCTAAGTGAGGGTAGACATGCTCATAAACCGTGTTAACCAGCTCCCACATATATAAACGATAAAAAAATGTAACCTATTTGGAGGAACAACAATGCCATTTTGTCAGACAAGTAAAGCGAATATTTACTATGAAATGATTGGAACAGGGGTACCTATCATCATGCTTCATGGTTTTTCTCCTGATCATCGTTTGATGAAGGGCTGTATGGAGCCTGTATTTAAAGAACGTGAAGGATGGAAACGTATTTATGTGGATCTTCCCGGAATGGGGAAGACAACAGACTATTCATCGATTCAGAACTCGGATGAAATGCTAGAAGCGATTATCGAATTGATACACACAATTATTCCGGAAGAATCATACTTGTTAGTTGGTGAATCTTATGGCGGCTATTTAGCGCGTGGTATTATGAGGAAATCAGTGGATCAACTTTTAGGTACTGCCTTTATTTGTCCTCTCATCATTCCTGAAAAAGAACAACGTACAGTACCACCGCATTGTATTGTACAAGCAGATACGGCTTTTTTATCAACATTAAGTCAGCAGGAGCAAGATGATTTTATGGCTAATCAAGTTGTCTTAGATGCCTATAATTGGGAGCGTTATTCAACAGAGGTGTTGGCAGGGTGTAATCTAGCGGATCAGGCATTTTTAGAAAAAATTCAGCAAAGCTACGGATTTTCCTTTGCCGTTGACGAAAAGTCCTTTGATAAGCCAAGTCTCTTTTTGCTTGGTAAACAAGATTCTGTGGTTGGCTACAAGGACGCGTTTTCACTTCTAGGGAAGTTTCCCAGAGCAAGCTTTGCCATTTTAGATAGAGCAGGTCACAATTTGCAGATCGAGCAACCTGAATTGTTTACCGAGCTGATGAATGAATGGTTGAATCGTGTAGAGGGAGCGATGGATTAAAGTGATACTTGCAAATGATAAATTATTTTTAAGAGAATTCAGGCAGCAAGACTGGGTTGATGTGCATAAATATGCCTCCCAAGAGATTGTTTGTAGGTATCAAACATGGGGTCCGAATTCAGAAGAGGATACAAAAGAATTCATTCAGGATGCCCTCGCTGAAGCGACACAAACACCAAGAGAACGATATGTTTTTGCTATTATTCATCAAGAAACATTAATAGGTGCGGTAGAAATAATGATTAAGGATTTTACAAATAAAGTCGGGGAAATTGGCTATATTGTAAACCCTGATTATTGGGGTAAGGGAGTAGCGACGCTGAGTGCTAAATTATTGATCACTTTCGGCTTTGAAACATTAAAGCTCCATCGTATTTATGCAACCTGCGACCCTCGAAATATTGGATCATCCAAAGTATTAGAGAAAATAGGAATGTCAAAGGAAGGAATATTACGTGAAAACATGTTAATGAAAGATGGTGTTTGGCGAGATTCATTATTGTATAGTATGTTGAAACAGGAATGGTCATCATGAAGGGTACGATTAAAAGTCATCTTTATTTAGGGGTATAAAGCTATGCAGAAGGAAAAGTGCAATAAGAATCCGATGTATCAATGCAATCAAATGCAGTTGGGAATGAGAAATGAATTATAAGAAAAAATAGATGTGAACTCTAAAAAGCAAGAATGTTGATTTCTAAACATTCTTGCTTTTTGTTTTAAGAAATGTTGTTTTAGTTGCCATTCTGCTTCGTTTCATTTTCGGGACAGAAAAATGCTCTGCACGAAATGGCCTAATCTTAAAATCTTTTGTTCCTGTCGTTACGCTTCGCTACACTTTCGGGACAGAGCTAGGTGGCTCATATTTGAGCCATCTAGCTTGTAACTAATTTGTAACTGAATTTTTATATAGTGTTGGCATAGCAAGAAAGCGCTTTCTAGGGAGCTTATTTTGAAGGGGGATATGGGATGAGGAAGCAGTGGTATTGGTTTCTTTTAGTGATGTTGGCTGTGGTGTTGGTGGCTTGTAATGGGGATACGAAAGACGGCGCAACGGAAGCGGATTCTTCTGATGGGGAGACGAAGGCGGTTACTGCGGAAGGCGGCACAATTAAGATTGGTGTGCTTGCATCGTTAACTGGGGCGCTTGAGTCATATGGGAAGCAGACGCAGCGAGGATTTGATTTAGGAATTGAGTATGCAACAGGCGGCACGATGGAGGTCAATGGTAAGAAAATAGAAATTGTATATGAGGATACCGAAACAAAGCCCGAGGTGGCTGTACAAAAAGCGACAAAGCTTTTAGAAGATGATCAGGTTGATTTTTTAGTCGGCTCTTCAAGCTCGGGTGATACGCTCGCTGTTCTACCGCTTGCCGAGGAGTATGAAAAAATTATGGTGGTAGAGCCTGCAGTGGCTGACAGTATTACAGGTTCAGAGTTCAATGAGTATATTTTCCGAACAGGTCGTAATTCATCACAGGATGCCTATGCAGCGGCAGCGGCTATTGCAGGCAAAGGTGTGAAGATTGCTACATTTGCGCCAGATTATTCGTTTGGCTGGGATGGTGTGAATGCCTTTAAAACAGCAGCGGAGAAATTAGGGGCTGAAATTGTACTAGAGGAGTATGCAGATCCTGCTGCAACAGATTTTACGTCCAATTTGCAAAAAGTGATTGATGCGAAGCCAGACTATTTGTTTGTGGTTTGGGCAGGAGCAAATTCACCATGGAATCAAATTGCAGATCTTAAAATTCAAGAAAAGGGCATTAAAATTTCGACGGGTGCACCGGATATTATTGCGCTTCAATTTATGAATCCATTGGTTGGGATGGAAGGCTTCTCGGTGTATTATCATACACTTCCTCAAAATGATGTCAATCAATGGTTAGTAGATGAACATCAAAAACGTTTCAATGAAGTGCCCGACTTATTTACGCCTGGCGGCATGTCTGCGGCGATTGCTATTGTGGAGGCATTGAAACAATCGGATGGGGATGCAGACGCCAACAAGTTAATCGACGTTATGGAAGGTATGTCCTTTGAAACACCAAAAGGGACAATGACATTCCGTGAAGAGGATCACCAGGCTCTACAATCCATGTATTCGATTCGCTTAGAGCAACAAGATGGTGTGGATTATCCAGTACCAGTACTTATTCGGGAGCTTAGTCCTGAAGAGACAGCACCTCCCGTTATGAATTAAAGAATTGAGAGGCAGCATAGCTGTCTCTCTACATAAATGTGAGAAGGAAGGGAGTAGAGAATGGAGCCTATATTATATACAGATAATTTAACAATTCGTTTTGGGGGACATACGGCTGTAGATGGCGTTAATTTTCAAATGCCTGAGAAGCATTTAAAGTCCATTATTGGGCCGAATGGTGCTGGGAAAACAACCTTCTTTAATTTGATTAGTGGTGAGCTAAAGCCAACTACGGGTGATGTTTATTTTAAAGGGCAATCACTTGCACAAAAGTCGGCCATTGAAAGAACTCGAATGGGATTGGGACGATCTTTTCAGATTACCAATGTTTTTCCAAACTTAACGGTTCTCGAAAATGTTCGTTTAGCCGTCCAATCCAAGGAGAGAATTCGTTATCAGCTATTCCGCCATTACAAAAGCTATCAGGCGATTACGGACAAAGCGGAGGAGTTATTGGCACTTGTGTTACTCGACAATAAACGAGATGCCCTGACAACAATGCTATCCCATGGAGAGAAAAGAAAGCTTGAGATTGCCATGCTACTCGCGTTAGATACAGAAATTCTACTGCTCGATGAACCAACTGCAGGGATGTCATTAGAGGAAGTACCTACGATTTTAGAAATTATTCGAAGCATAAAACAGCAGGGGGATAAAACCATTTTGCTCATTGAACACAAAATGGATATGATTTTGGATTTATCGGATTCTATTATGGTGTTGTTCAATGGTCAGCTATTGGCAGATGGCTCACCAGAAGAAATTATGAATAATGATACTGTGCAACATGCATATTTAGGAGGGCTGTATGATGACCACCTTACTGACATTAAATGAGGTTCACACGCACATTGGTCAATATCATATTTTGCAGGGCGTTAATTTTGAAGCGAAGGAGGGGCAGGTTACTGTACTGCTCGGACGCAATGGCGCAGGGAAAACGACCACCCTGAAAACAATAATGGGTTTAACGCCTGCAACAAAGGGTGACATTGCCTTTTGCTCCCAATCGATTAAAAAAAGTCCAACCTATAAGGTGGCGAAATTAGGAATCGGCTATGTACCTGAAAATCAAGGGATTTTTGCAGATTTAACGGTAGAGGAAAACATGAAGGTAGCGATGCGCAAGGAGGATACAGCCACATTAGAGCGACAGCAATATGTGCTAGAGCTGTTTCCTGACTTAAAGAAGTTTTGGAAAAAGGCTGGTGGGCATTTATCCGGTGGTCAAAAGCAAATGCTGTCCATGGCTAGAGCCTTTATCCATGATAGCCAATTAATATTGATAGATGAGCCTTCCAAGGGACTTGCTCCGATAGTTGTGGAAAAAGTGATGGAAGCAATTGTGGAAATGAAAAAGAAAACGTCCATTGTGCTAGTGGAGCAAAACTTTATAATGGCTAGTCGAATTGGTGATACCTATACATTAATCGATGATGGTAGAACTGTAAATTCGGGCAATATGCAGGATTTGATTGATGATGAAGAGCTAAAACGCAAGTATCTTGGCATTGGATAGAGGGGGGTGACTATCATTGGAGCTATTGGTCAATTTAATCATTAATGGCTTGGCCACTGGGATGTTAATTTTTCTGCTAGCAGCTGGTTTGACATTAATTTTCGGTTTAATGGATGTATTGAATTTTGCGCATGGTGGGCTATTTGTTTGGGGGGCCTATGCGGGCATCTTTACCTATATGTTGACAGAAAGTTTTATCGTTGGGATTATAGGCGCGATTGTGACTGGAGCGTTGCTTGGACTGCTGACAGAGAAATTCATTATTACGCCTGTTTACGGCAATCATATTCAGCAAATTTTAATTACCTTAGGGCTGATGCTCGTTTTGCAGGAGCTTATTAAGGTGGTCTTTGGACCAAATGGGGTGGCAGTAAAAACACCAAGTTATTTAGCAGGAAGCTGGGAAATTGGTGATGTGATCATCATTAAATATCGTTTATTTATTATTGTCATAGGGTTTGTGATTTTTGGTATTTTCCAATACATGCTGAAGCGTACGAAGATTGGCTTGATCGTTCGGGCTGGGGTGCAGGATAAGGAAATGGCGCAGGCTCTCGGTATTCATATTAAGCGTGTATTTTTATACGTCTTTATGGTGGGCGCTGCTCTGGCGGCACTTAGTGGGATGTTGATGGCTCCCTATTCAGGTGTGATTTATGCGGAAATGGGCATGGAGTATGCCATTTTAGGCTTTATTGTTGTGGTAATTGGCGGTATGGGTAGTTTTTCCGGCTCCTTGCTTGCAGCGATTTTAGTAGGGCTAGCAGGTAGCTTTATGGCTTATTATGTCCCTGTGCTGTCATTGGCGGTCAATATGATTTTAATGGCCATCGTTTTAATTTTCCGTCCTCAGGGGCTGTTTGCGATGCGAAAGGAGCGGACATCATGAACAACAAAATATCTTTACGCGCTTTCGCTTTTATCCTGTTACTTATCATTTTTATTATCCTTCCTTTTGTCAATGATTCAAGGACACTACTTATTTTACTCACACAAATCTTTATTTTTGGGATATTGGCAATGAGCTATGATATTTTACTAGGCTATACAGGCATCGTCTCCTTTGGGCACGCCATGTTCTTCGGCATAGGTGCCTACACAACAGCAGTCATGCTTAAGCAGATGGATCACACACTCTTGATCTTTGTACTGTCCATCGTGATTGGGATGATACTAGCAGGCTTCATTAGCTTTTTAGTAGGTTTATTAACCTTACGCTTAAAAAGTCATTTTTTTGCGATGCTGACGCTAGCCTTTTCGGGGTTATTTTTAGTCTTAGCTGAAAAGTGGCGCTCTGTTACGTATGGCAATGATGGCTTTACATTCAGAGCACCTGATCTATTTAGAGATCGAATGACCTTCTATTTCTTTGTGCTAGCAAGCTTGGTTGTCATCTTTTTGGCGCTCTACCGCTTTGTTAATTCACCAACAGGCCGTATTTTAATTGCCGTTCGTGAAAATGAACAGCGGACGAATTCATTAGGCTTTAATACGTTGCATTATAAAGTCATTGCCTCAGTTGTGGCAGGCATTGTAGCAAGTTTTGCTGGCTCCTTATATGCAGTGTCATTGCGCTTCGTTAACACGAGTGTGATGGCCATGGATATTACGCTGGATGCATTGTTAATGACGATTATCGGTGGAGTTGGTACTTTAGTGGGGCCGTTATTAGGCTCGGCGGTCATTGAATATGCGCAACATGCACTGTCGGGGCTTGCACGAGATTATCCTATTTTCGAACGTTGGATTATCTTCTTCGGGATTCTCTATATTTTAGCCGTTATCTTCTTCCCAAAAGGTATTATTGGCTCATTAAGATTGCTCTTTTGGAAGTGGCGAGGGAGGCTAAAGCAACGAAAAACGACAGGTCCCTTGCCTCAGGAAAAGGAGCGATTTGAATGACAATTGGCATTGTTAGTACGGGTATTTATCTACCTCAACAGAAGATGACATCACAGGAAATGGCGACTCTTTCCAATATTCCTGAGGCCATTATCCGTCAAAAAATGGGCATCCATGAAAAGCCAATTCCTGATAAGTCTGATCATACCGTGCAAATGGGTATCTGGGCAGCACAGGAGGCGATTCAAAAAGCAAATATAGACCCTAAGGATATTGATGTTGTTATCTATATGGGGGAGGAACATAAGGAATATCCACTCTGGACAGCTTCTATTAAAATGCAGGAGGAGCTTGGTGCAGTTAATGCATGGGCATTTGATGTGCAATTACGCTGCGGCACTACAATCATGGCGTTGAAAGTGGCGAAAAGCCTAATGGCCTCAGATGACACGATACGAACTATTCTGTTAGCAGGTGGTTATCGCAATGTTGATTTTATCGATTATAGCAATCCACGAACGCGCTTTATGTACAATTTAGCGGCTGGTGGAGGCGCCATGTTATTACAAAAAAACTATGAAAAAAATCTGCTATTAGAGGCAGACATTATAACGGATGGTTCTTTCTCAGAGGATGTAGTTGTGCCAGTTGGGGGAACGAAAAATCCATTAACCCCAACCCATTTAACCGAAAATTTATATAAGCTTGACGTTTTGGACCCCATTGGGATGAAGGAGCGGCTAGAACAAAAATCTTTAAGCAATTTTTTGAAGGTCATTCGCAGTTCTTTAGCGAAAAGTGGATACAGTGACGATCAGCTAAACTATTTAGCGATGTTGCATATGAAAAGATCTGCACATGATTATATTTTAACGGAGCTTGGCTTACTGCAGGAGCAGTCTATTTATTTGCAAGACTATGGACATATTGGTCAGATTGATCAAATTTTGTCTCTACAACTAGCACAGGAGCAAAACCAAATTCAAGCAGGCGATATTGTGACGCTTGTTAGTGCTGGCATTGGCTATGTATGGGGAGCTATCACAATACGTTGGGGATAAGGGGGAAATGGCATGGTAAAAACGATTCAACTAGCAAATGGAGAAACAATGGCCTATCGCAAGCGATCAGGTGGAGGTCATCCTTTAGTGTTGGTACATGGTAATATGACATCTTCGAAGCATTGGGATATTCTGATGGATGCTTTAGACGAGAAATACACCATTTACGCGATAGATTTACGTGGTTTTGGTGAATCATCCTATCTTAAGCCAATCACTGCTATTAAAGATTTTAGTGATGATGTCAAACTATTTGTGGATGCACTGCAACTGCAAAGCTTTGATATGATTGGCTGGTCAACAGGTGGAGCTGTCTCTATGCAGTTTGTAGCAAATTATCCAGGACACTGTCAACGACTAATTTTACTTGCGTCTGCTTCTACACGTGGTTATCCATTTTACACGGATTTAGGAACAGGCAATCCAGCCTCCTTTAAGCGAGCCTATCATTATGAGGAGGTATTGGTGGATACATCCAAAACAAAGCTTATTCAAGGCTTCTACGATGCAAAAAATTTGGAAGGCTTACAGTCTATATGGAATGCATTAATTTATACGCATCATCGACCAAACGAAGGAAAATATCAAGAATATGTAGAGGATATGCTTACACAGCGCAATTTAGCAGAAGTATATCATGCACTCAATACATTTAATATAAGCGCTGTTGACAATGAGGTGGCAAAAGGCTCTCGGGAGGCCATGTTGCTTCATATCCCAATTTTAGTGCTCCGAGGGGATCGTGATTTGGTGATTACAGAGGAAATGAATGCAGAGATATTACATGATTTAGGCAAAACAGCACAGTTTGTAAGCCTAAAAGATTGTGGGCATTCGCCTTTGGTCGATGATTTAGCACAATTGACAGCTGAAATTGAAGCCTTTTTAGAAATTGGAGGAAGACAGTATGCGTTTGAACAATAAAGTGGCAATCATTACAGGCGCTGCAAATGGTATTGGCTATGCGGCTGCTGAGCGTTTTATCGAGGAGGGGGCATGGGTGTTTATCGCCGATTTTGACGATAAAGCAGGCATTCTAGCAGCACAACAACTAGGCGAAAATACAGTATTTATACAAGTAGATGTTGCAAGTAGAGAGAGCGTTAAACAGCTGGTGACAGCAGTGATCAAACAGGCAGGACGCATTGATATTTTAGTGAATAATGCGGGGATTACAAGAGACGCGATGCTGACAAAAATGACGGAGGATCAATTTCAGCAGGTGCTAGATGTCAATTTGACAGGTGTCTTCCATTGTACACAGGAGGTCATTCCCTATATGGTGGCAGCAGGTGGAGGCAAAATTATCAATACATCCTCAGTTAGTGGGGTATATGGCAATGTTGGTCAAACCAATTATGCAGCGACAAAAGCAGCGATTGTTGGTATGACAAAAACATGGGCGAAGGAATTAGGGCGTAAGGGCATTAATGTTAATGCAGTGGCACCTGGCTTTACAGAAACAGATATGGTCAAAAAAATGCCTGAAAATATTTTAGCTCAAATGCGATCAATCGTCCCCCTACAACGCTTAGGGACACCACGTGATATTGCCAATGCCTATTTATTTTTAGCATCTGATGAGGCCTCCTATGTTCATGGGCATACGCTGCATGTGGATGGCGCAATTATGATGTGATGGGGGGAGTCAAGATGTTTGTTGAGCAAGAATGGATTTTAAAACGTGCAGCTTTAACACCTCACCACATCGCCTTGATTAATTTAACATCAAAGGAACAATGGACCTACCAGCAATTATCTGAGGAAATTGGCAAATGGAGTCAATTTTTCGAACGGCAGCAGCTACAAAAAGGAAGTAGAGTCGCTGTTTTTGCGAAAAATCATATCCAATTGTTTGCTGTTTTATTTGCCTGTGGGCTACGTGGGCTTATTTATGTGCCGTTAAATTGGCGCTTAAGCAGGGAGGAGCTCACACAAATTTTAGAGGATGCAACCCCTGCTATCCTATTATACGAAGAGGATAGTCATTGTCCCTTAGTTTTAGAAAATATGTTTTCACTTCATGTTAGCCAGCATGAGAAGGAGATACAACCAAGTAGGCAAGACGTGGATGTGAATGATCCATGGTTAATGATTTATACAGGAGGCACGACGGGTCAGCCAAAGGGGGTAGTGTTATCCTTTCAGTCTGTCAATTGGAATGCCATGAATACTATTATTAGCTGGGGTTTACATGCTCAAGATCGCACATTAAATTATATGCCAATGTTTCATACTGGTGGCTTAAATGCTTTATGCATTCCCTTACTGATGGCGGGAGGAACCGTCATTATTGGCGATAAATTTGATGCGGAAGATGCACTGCAAGCAACAAACCAATATCAAACAACAATTTCTCTTTTTGTGCCAACCATGTATCAAGCAATGATTGCTACGAAGTATTTTCAGGAAAATCAATTTCCTTCCATGAAGGTATTTTTATCTGGCGGTGCCCCTTGCCCTCATCCTATTTACGATGCTTTTTATAATAAGGGATTATTTTTTAAAGAGGGATATGGATTAACAGAAGCAGGACCCAATAATTTTTATATTGACCGAGATCGTGCCTATGCAAAAAAAGGGGCTGTCGGGAAGAGCATGCAATTTAATGAAGCTAAAATCATCAATCTTACAGGAAAAAGTTGTGCACCTGGAGAAGTAGGAGAGCTATTGGTAAGAGGGAAGCATATGTTTCGCTTTTACTGGAATAACAAGCAAGAAACCGCCAATATCCTGCAAGATGGCTGGTTGAAAACTGGGGATTTAGCGATGATGGATGCGGAGGGCGATTTTTATATTGTTGGGCGTAGAAAAGAAATGATTATTTCAGGTGGTGAAAATATCTATCCTCAGGAAGTGGAGCAATGTTTACTACAGCATCCAGATGTGCGGGAGGTGGCTGTGATTGGTGTAGGTGATGACTATTGGGGTGAGATCGTGACAGCTTTTATTGTTTGTCCCCACCAAGTAGCCTCTCTAGTAGATGATCTTAATGAGCTATGTCATCAACAATTAGGACGTTATAAGATTCCAAAACAAATGATTTTCTTAGACGAACTACCGAAAACAAGCGTTGGTAAAATCGATAAAAAGGCATTGTATAGGCTTGTCGACCCATCTATCTGTTAAGTATCATGAGAGAAGGAAGAAACGCTCTTCTTTCTAAATCCGAAAATAAAAGAGGGACACATAAATGGCTCACGCATTAGTTATTGGTGGAACAGGGATGTTGGCTGATACTTCCCTTTGGTTAGTGAATAATGGTTACCATGTCTCAGTAATTGGACGTAGTGCCCATCGAATGGAAGATTTGCGAAATAGAACAACCAAACCCGCTCTTCTAACGCCGATTTTAGTTGATTATTGTGATACAGCTTTATTAAAAGAGAAGCTAGAAGAAACACTCACGCATAATGGGCCCATTCAATTGGTCGTTGCTTGGATTCATTCCTATGCGGACACTACATTAGAGAACATCACCAATGTAATTTCAAGAGAGAATAACGGGGAATGGAAACTGTTTCATGTGTTGGGGAGTAAGGCGAATTTAAGTGAAGTCCAAGAGAAATTGAAGCTCCCTGCTCGTTCGCAATACAGGCAAATCCAGCTACGTTTTATGATGGAAGAGGGTCATGCGAGATGGCTTACGCATGAGGAAATATCGCAAGGTGTCGTTGCTGCTATTCAACAGGATCAACCTATTCATATCGTCGGAGCGCTACAACCTTGGGGAAAGCGACCGTTATAACTAACTAACCTTCGTCTAACTAAATGGACGAAGGTTTTTATTTATTGCCATTATCAGTTTGTTTTAGATGTCTACATAATTGTGAGGAATAGTTAGGTTTGTGTGAAAAACGTCAGGATCAGGCAACTTTTTTCTCCTTACATTTTCCATATAACTTATCCTTATTTACTCACATCTCTTCCCATCAGACCGACATATCAGTAAAATAGAGTAGGTTAGGGGGATTACATGTGAAAGATCAACGCTTTAAAATAGCGCATCGAGAGGCGCTTATCGGGATTGGACTTGTCCTTGTCAACTTTGCGATTTGGTTTGGCTTTGCCTATGGATTAGGTTCAGGAGATCCAAGAAATTATACGTATGTATTCGGTTTTCCTGCCTGGTTTTTCTATAGCTGTATCGCTGGGACAGGCTTTATGATCCTTCTTATCTGGATTGTGATGAAACTCTTTTTCAAAGAGGTACCATTCGATGATGAGGAGGTGGATCGCTAATGCATTGGCAAGTTGTATTTCCATTGCTATTATTTTTAATTATTATTTTTGGAATCGGTATTTGGGCCAATAAGCATGTCCGCTCCT
Source organism: Lysinibacillus sp. 1 U-2021 (assembly GCF_029916965.1). Taxonomy (NCBI): domain Bacteria; kingdom Bacillati; phylum Bacillota; class Bacilli; order Caryophanales; family Bacillaceae; genus Lysinibacillus; species Lysinibacillus sp. 1 U-2021. The sequence continues at coordinate 243,233 of NZ_CP123966.1, read as the reverse complement.
CTAATTCATTCCTGCAGGAGTATTTCCTTGGTGGTCGTGAAATGGGCGGTTTTATCCTTGCGATGACGATGATTGCTACATATGGCAGTGCGAGTAGTTTTATCGGAGGACCGGGTGTAGCCTATACAAAAGGACTTGGGTGGGTATTACTGGCAATGGCTCAGCTACCAGCAGGTTATTTTGTACTCATGATTTTAGGGAAAAAATTCGCCATTATTGCTCGTCGTTACCAGGCCATTACGTTAATCGACTTTTTACGTGAGCGCTACAAAAGCCATGTCATTGTTATTTTATCAGCCATTAGCATCATTGTTTTCTTATTTTCGGCTATGATGGCTCAATGGGTTGGGGGTGCACGCTTAATTGAGTCATTAACTGGCTTAAGCTACACAGCAGCACTGTTTATTTTTGCGATTTCCGTGTTAGTATATGTGATTATTGGAGGCTTCCGTGCTGTAGCACTTACAGATACGGTCCAAGGTTCAATTATGGTGATTGGTACAGTTATTTTATTAATCGGCACCATTGTGGCAGGTGGAGGCATCGACAATATAATGGCCTCACTGGTTGCAGAAAATCCTGACTTTGTGTCACCATTTGGCGCACAAGGAGATTTAACGCCTCTGTATGTCTCAACATTTTGGATTCTCATTGGTGTAGGGGTTGTAGGACTTCCGCAAATTGCGGTTCGTGCGATGAGCTATAAGGATTCCAAAAGTATGCATCAAGCGATTCTTATTGGCACGATTGCCATAGGGACAATCATGTTTGGCATGCATTTAATTGGGGTGTTAGCCCGACCTGTCTTACCGGGCATTGAGATTGGTGATAAAGTCATGCCGCTCCTGACATTGAAGGTATTACCGCCATTTTTAGCAGGAATCGTTTTAGCTGCACCAATGGCTGCGACAATGTCTACGGTTAATGCTTTACTAATGCTTGTCAGCTCTACAGTTGTCAAAGACATCTATTTAAATTATATGAAGCCGAAAGCTAGTGATGCAGAGATAAAGCGTGCAAGCTTTCTTGTAACAACAGTCATTGGCCTAGCCGTTGTCATCTTTGCACTCAATCCACCTGATTTATTAGTGTGGTTGAACTTATTTGCCTTCGGTGGACTAGAGGCTGTCTTTATTTGGACAGTCGTTTTAGGATTGTATTGGAAAAAAGCGAATAAATACGGAGCGATTGCGTCAATGATTTCAGGCATGTTGTTGTATATTATGATTGATCGGTTTTATCCTTCCGTCTTTGGTATGCATACAGTCACGATACCAATTGTCGCATCCTTCTTTATTTTTGTGATTGTCAGTTTGTCCACTAGTCATAAATTTAAAAACGAAAAGCTTATGATTTAACGCCAAAACGCCACAGATTTCAAATTCTGTGGCGTTTATTTTAATGCATCATAAAATCATAGGCATTTTTCGCAAGTAATGTCATTGTAACGACAATAAATAGCGTGCGGACAAAGCCACTTCCTTTCTTGATTGCCATCCGTGAGCCAAGCATAGCCCCACCAATTTGCGCAATGCCCATGACTAGACCATAAACATAATGAATTTGACCTAAGTAAGCAAACATACAAACACCAGCCACATTACTTGCCAAATTTAAAAACTTTGCATTACCAGCCGCCTTTAAAAAATCAAAGCCTACCAGTAAGAAGCTAAAGATTAAAAACGACCCTGTCCCAGGACCAAGAAATCCATCATAAAAACCAATAGCAAATAATAGCAGCATAAATAAAAACAAATGTTTTTTAGATAGATTTTTTACGGTAGAGACGGCACCCCAATCCTTTTTAAAGATCGTATATACCCCAACAGCCGCCAGCATAACAAGCATTAATGGCTTTAGTAATGCTGGATTAATCAGATGCACAGTCCAAGCACCACATAATGATCCGATAAATGCTAGTGGAAAATATTTGAGGACAGAGCGAATGTCCAGCTGGCCAGAACGATAGAAAGAAATAGAGGAAGTGAGCGAGCCCATAGCTCCTGCTAGTTTGTTCGTGGCAACCGCAGCAGCTGGATTGAGCCCAACAAATAGTAAGGCTGGTAGTGAAATTAAACCGCCCCCTCCCACTACTGAGTCAACAAAAGCCGCCAGAAATCCAAAAGAAATTAATAGTATGAGAATATGTACATCGATTTCAAACAACATATGACACCTCTTTATAATTAGTTACTACTGAAATAGTAACTAAATTTATTTGCGCTGTAAACCCCATTTTTTCATTGGCAAATCTTCACATTGGTAGCCTATAATAAAGATAATGGAGGGATTACATGGAGGAATTAATCACCCAGCTGAAAGAAATGGGTTTTACAGAATATGAAGCAAAGGCCTATACGGCACTTGTTCAGCAAAGTCATGTCAGTGCCTATCAGGTAAGTAAAAATTCTGGCATACCACGTGCAAGAGTGTATGATATTTTAAATATCCTTGTAGAAAAGGGCATCGTGTTAAAAGAAGAGACCGCAGAACAAACGACCTATTCGGCAATGCCTGTGTCTGTGTTCTTACAGCAAATGCAACAGCGCTGGGAGTCGAATTTTACGTCTATAAGCGGGAAATTAGAGAAATTAGAGGAAAAAGTACAGGAAGCTGAGCCTAAAGTGGTCATGCTGAAGGGCAAGGAATCCATTATCAACTATTGTCAGTCACTTCTAAAGAAGGCGAAGAAAAAAGTGATGCTGTCGATGTGGGAAGATATGTATGATGCCTTACGTGAAGATTTGCAAGAGGTGGCGCTGCATGTTCCTGTTCATGGCATTACGTTGTATGTAGGAGAGCATCTCGCCTCAATTGACCAGCATAGAGCCACACATTATACAAAAAAAGCGTCTACACCGCATTGGTTTATCTTATCGATAGATGGTCAGGAAATGATTTATGGTCATTCTCCATCTACCCAAGAGACGGCCTTTATCACCAATGATCCGGTTCATATTTATTTGTTAGAGGATTATATATGGCATGATGTGCTCATCAATCGGTTAGTAAAACGTGATGATCAGGAGTTAGAAGACTGGATTGCTAAGGAGCGTAAAGCTTTTTTCTTAGAATAGTCGTATAAGGAAGGGGAGTTACGTGAAAAAATTCGTGTTGCTAGGTTTAATAAGCCTACTAATGCTAGGAGCCTGTAATGCTACACCACCTACCGATCCACCAACGATTCATGAGCTAACGGTTGTCCCAGATAATGTCCAAAAAAATATCGTTTCTAATGACAGAATACAACTATTGCATGAAAAGGATGCTCCATATTACCTTGTTTATTATTCAAAAGGGAATGTATTGGCAAGTATTACAGTTGAGGGAAATAGGCTTATCATCCAATTAGAAGAAGGCAGCGAGCAAAGGAAAGAGGCTCAGCCCTATGTTTTTCAAATCAACGTCAAGAATCCTGAGCTTGATACCATTGATTTGCGAATAAACGGTCAGAGTACGCCCATTGATCGTATGACCATTATGTAATAAAAGAAACCGAAATCCCTTTAGATGAGATTTCGGTTTCTTTACGTGATGTCTAATAAAAGACTTTATCTACGTTATATTTAGAGCGGAAAGTATTAATCGCATATGTTTCGTAAATTTCACGTTCCATTGGGTCTTCTACTTCATAGACTTCAATTTTGAACACTTCTTCACGATGGTTTTTCATCGGAGATACATTATCCTCGAAATGTTTTTTAATACGTTGACGAATTTTACGTGCTTTCCCAACAAACAATAGCTCATTCTTGTCATTATAGAATAAGAAAATGCCGCCTTTATCACGTGTGATTTTATGGAAGTCAATAAAACCGAAGTAAGGTGTGATTGGCACATCACCTGGTTTTAAATCTTGTTCACGTTGACGGATTACTAGATCTGGTTTTGGAAATTCAATTTTAATCAAACTATTCACGTTCCTCTCTCTTACTAAAAGTATATGGTAACATAATTACGGCATGTTTACCATAAATTTTAAATGTAGAAACACCACATATAGCAAGCTTAGTGTACATCAAATGAGCAAGGAACATGCACATGAATCACAAAATATTCGATGAATTATTGATATTCTAACTAGTTCGTGTTACAATTCAAGATAATTAAATAATCTTATCAAGAGAAGCTGAGGGATTTGGCCCGATGACGCTTCAGCAACCTCTAACGATTGTTAGAAAGGTGCTAATTCCAGCAAAGGATTTTTTCCTTTGAGAGATAAGAGTGGACGTGAAAAAAATCCTTCTCATTCTATCTCGTATGGAATGAGGAGGATTTTTTAATTTCGTTGCAATGTACGCAAGTTAGGTTTGCTAAAAGAGAGTGATTATAGAGAGGGGAAAGCAAGATGCCAATTAATATTCCGAAAAATTTACCAGCTGGAGAACATTTACGTGAGGAAAAAATCTTCGTCATGGAAGAAGATCGTGCGAAAACACAGCAAATCCGTCCATTAAATATATTAATATTAAATCTAATGCCTGAAAAAGAAAAAACTGAGCTCCAATTATTACGTTTATTGGGGAATACACCATTACAGGTGAATATTACCTTTTTGAATACAGCCACTCACGAGTCTAAAAATGTGAGTAAATCCCATTTGCAGCTTTTCTACACAACGTTCAATCAGATTCGACACCGACGCTATGATGGTATGATTATAACTGGTGCACCAGTAGAAAAAATGGCTTTTGAAGAGGTCAACTATTGGCAGGAAATTTCAGAAATTATGGATTGGTCTAAAAAGAATGTGACATCCGTGCTACATATATGTTGGGGGGCACAGGCTGCATTGTATCATCATTATGGCATTGGGAAGGTTGAGCTCTCTGCTAAATGCTCAGGCGTCTATTCCCATGTGATTACAGATTTAACTGTAGATTTGGTACGTGGCTTTAGTGATTTATTTACTGCGCCCCATTCACGCTATACATCTGTTTCGATTGACGAGGTTCGCAATCATCCAGATCTACGATTATTATCCTATTCAGAGGATGCTGGGGTATTTATTGTACAATCAAAAGATAATAAAAATATTATGATTACGGGCCATCTAGAGTATGATGCGACAACGCTAGCCGATGAGTACAGTCGCGATGTGGCGAAGGGCATAGATATCGCCGTTCCTGTGAACTACTTCCCGAATGACGATCCTACACAAGTGCCAATGAATACATGGCGTGCCCATACGCATCTATTATTCTCTAACTGGTTGAACTACTATGTTTACCAAGAAACACCATATGAATGGGATTTTGTAGATGAAATCGAATATCATATTTAATTAATAAAACGTCTAATTTCTTTTCTAGCTTAGAAGAAATTAGACGTTTTGATTGTCATTTTCTGTTTCCTGCTGAGGTGTTTCGTTATTTTGAGCCTTGGATTTACGATTGCGAATAACTACTACAATCAGCAAAAGTATAGGTAATAAAATGGTGAAAATAAAGGAAAAGATTGGCCAAATTTCATTATTATAATTAGTAGAATGCACAATATCTGGATGAACAATTTGAGAAAGTCCAATAACAATTATACCCATCGGTATAATGAGTGGACGATGATCCTTGATCTTCAATATTTGTGCAAGTCCAACAACGGTCGTATAGAAATACATAAATGTACGAATATATATAGACGAAATCCACATAAATGCCATAATGATTTCTATGCGCTGCAAAAAATTCCCTATAGATATTCTTTGTGCTAAGGCATAGCTAGGAAATGTCCTTGATGCAGTGTTTTCAGGACCTAATACAAGAATCGATAGGACAATCAACGTAACTAAGACGATTCCGCCAAAAATTGCCCCAATATATAGCCCTTTCTGTGCAGACGGCTGTACATTGACGCCAGTAGGATAGAGCATCAATAATACAATTAATGGAAAGGAAAAGATACTCATAAAGCGTGCAATACTATAAAACATAGATGCTTTGGTCGCTTCTAGTAGAGGCTGAATATTCTCAAATGTAATTTGAGGGGTAATACTAAGGACGAAAAAAATAAAAATAAAGGTAAACAATGGGAAGAGGATTTCTGCCGAACGGGCAAAGGTCTCAATCCCTAAATAAGCGGCATACATAATAAGGATGCTGAACAGTAGGGCAAATGCTAATGTCGGTGTCTCTGGCATTACTTCCGTTTTCATGAAAATACCGATAAAATAGAGTAATTCTCCAGCCGAAAGAAAGGTCATAATTAGGAAACAAATTGCTGTGATTTTCCCAAAAAAACGCCCAAGTATTTTTTCATTGGCCTCGATAAAGTTTAGGGACGGTGTTTGATTGGCCAGTGTTAAAAATAATTTTAGTACCAGTAAACTAAGCAGAACACCAATGCTTGCCGCTATCCAAGCATCTTGCTTAGCGGCACCAGTAATACTCGAAGGGATAATTAAAATCGCTGTACCGATAGAATAGAGGAAGGTAACGACTGTAAACTGTCTTGAACTAATTATCTCTTTTTCCATCAAGCTACCCTCCGTTTCTTAGTCCATCTTTCTATTTTGTGAATGACACAATGTAATCCCTAATCGGTGTGAAGATAAAGGTAATCAAATCTAATGGGCTAGGAATATGGATTTTAAGGGCAATCCCCATATTTAAAGCCGTTCCAATAAGTAGCAAAAAGGAGAATACAATAATGGCTTTTCTATCCTGTTGCTTTTTTAGCTTTGGAATAAAAATAAGCGCAATAATTATCGCGATGATCAAGATAGCTATGGCTAGCACCATCATTTACTCCTCCTTTGGCTTGTTTAATAATGAATTTTGCATCGTACCCGAACCTTGGGTAGTTACCTTGACATGAACAGCCACTGCTAAATCTGGAAAAATGGAAGTCCAGTCATCCTTGATTTTTTTCCACTGCTTTGGATCTGCCCGATGTAGGGCATCCCCAAATCCAAAAACATCGACTTCATATTGCTGTTGAATTTTCTCTACAGTTTTTTCAATGCGTTCATCAATCCCTTGGGCTGTTTTTTTATTAACGTAATCAATCGATTTATTTTTGGTAAGATCGATAACACATTCGACCTCTCCAACATTCTGCTCTACATTAATATGGACATCGATTTTCGGTTTCCCGTTTTTAAATGACCCTTTCACCTTTGTAGTGGATTGGGTGATTTCAGTAGACAAGGTCCCTTTATTAGGACAGGCGATGATTTCTATCGTACTTTGAATTTTGTCATTAAGAAAACTAATACTTTTGCTTTCGCTCTCAGTCAGTAGCCCTATATATTTATCGCCTTTAAAGACTGCTAAACCTGTATAACGTAATAGCACAGGTGTTTTAACACGTTGCACATTTGTTTGATCTACCCCTAATTTCTTATCCCCAATAACTTCAATAGCAGAAATTAATGCCCCTTTATGCTTATTGCTTAAGGTATTGACTAATTCATCAATATTAACAGCTATTGTGGAGCCCCAAGCCTTCTCAGAGACATCAAGGGAATTTAACATTTTATTAGCAGGAACTTTTTCAATGGGTGTTAGTACATTTAATACATCCTTTGCTGTTGCATCGTGAGACATAATGACGTCGAAATCCTTACGAAATTCATGGTCCCTTACAATTAAATCAAGTGCATCACTAATGCCTTCTTTTGCGAGATCTTCCCCTAATACAACCACTTGAAGGTGGGCAAAATAAGGTTTTCGTGCTGCAATAGTCGTCATTTTGCGAATGGCCTCAAAGATGGTCTCACCTCTCGAATGATAGCTAACGACAGGAGAGCGTTGAGTGGAAGCTTGGCGCATTGAAATTTCACTAGGATCAACAATTTGAACCGTAATTTCATATTCCTCATCTATTTTGTCAATGCCCAATGCTACGACAATGGCCAATTCATTTAATTCACGCTTACTCCAGCAGCCACTTAACAGTATTGTGAGGATACATAGTAAGCAAATCCATTTTATTTTTGCCATATTCCATTCCTCATTTATCCAGTTGTTATTTCCTGCCTTTTAGATTGATATAGTTATGTCCTCTAACAATATTTTTTTGATTGACTAAACGAGGTCGTGTAAGTAATTTTCTACGCGGGAACAGCAAAAATGCATCCTTCTGATCCTGTAATACCAATGGTGCGAATGGGCTTAAATAAGGTACACCAAATGAACGAATGCTACATAGGTGAAGAATAATTAGCATAATGCCAAACATTACACCGAATAAACCAAACATAGCAGCTAAAATCATTAATGGGAAACGTAGTACACGAATCGTATTCGATAAGCCATAGGCAGGGAAGAGAAAGCTACAAATCGCTGTTAAGGCTACAATAATTACCATTACAGCGGATACGACGCCTGCATCAACTGCTGCCTGTCCAATAACTAAAGTACCTACAATGGATACCGCAGGACCGATTGTCCGAGGCATACGAAGTCCAGCTTCCCTTAAGACCTCAAAGGCAACCTCCATAATAAGCGCTTCTACTACTGCAGGAAAGGGTACGCCTTCCCTTTGTGAAGCAATGCTAATTAACATGGGTGTCGGTAGCATTTCCTGGTGAAAGGTAGTAATCGCCACATACAAGGATGGTGCTACTAATGCCAGACTGATACCAAAGAAACGCAGTATACGTACGAGTGAGCTAATCATCCAATGCTGATAATAATCTTCTGCTGATTGTAAAAAGGATGTAAATAGCGCTGGTACGACTAAGACAAAAGGTGTGCCATCAACTAGAATCGCCACTTTGCCATCTAATAATTCACCTGCGATGACATCAGGACGTTCGGAGTTGTAGACGGTTGGAAACATCGAGTTTTTTGAGTCTTGAATAAAATCTTCAATATAGCCACTTTCCAGAATGCCATCAATATTAATACGATCTAGTCGAGCCAATACCTCTGCGACGATTTTGTCACTGGCGATGCCATTTATATACATCACCGCTACATCTGTTTGTGTCACATCTCCGATAACACGGGACTTAATCCAGAGATTCGGACTTTTAATTTTGCGACGAATGAGCGCTGTATTCGTACGCAAGGTTTCCGTAAAGGACTCCCTCGGTCCGCGAATAACGGATTCCGTCGATGGCTCCGTGACAGCTCGATCCTTGGCACTTCTAGTACTTGTCACAATCCCTTCGGCAAAGCCATCTAATAAAATAACCGTTTCACCATTGAGAATGGCATTGTAGAGTGTTGTGAAATGCTCAATATTCGTCACATCGCCTACTGTTAAATAGGAATTTCGAACATATTGATTAATGGTTGTTATTTCAATATCTTGTTCTTCTTCAATATTTGCCATCAGTTTATCGATAACAGAATCAGAAATAGTCGTTTTATCCGATAGGCCATCAATGGAAATAATGGCGAGGCTATGGGGATCAGTTTCTCCAATCGCAATTTCACGTATGATAATATCATTACTATGCCCTAGTGACTGTTGAATGATTTTTATATTTTTAGATAGGGAAGTATACAATAAATCGTTCGTTGTATGGGATGGGGAGGTCTCGTTATTGCTAGACATGGACATGTGTTTTCCTCCTCAAAAGGTCGTTCATTACCTTTAGAATGGACAATTTTTTTGAGAGATAAACGAAAGAGATATGAAAAATCTAGCTATTTGTAGCAATATTACATCACTTGCAACTTTCGTGTGTCCTTGTTTGTGATAAATAAAAAAACAGTCTGTCCTTTCATGTATGGAAAGGACAGACTGTTTTATGTACGATAGTCGTATTGTAATTCATCTTTACTTGTATCAACATCTACATGTAAATTGTGATCGTTAAAGAACCAAAGATCTTTCTCATCAATGTAATAGATAACACCATCAATTTCTGTCTGTACACCTATGGCAATAGGTTCCTCACGTGTCATGCCTAGCGAAAAGCCTTCATGAAACGGACTTGAGCCACCATAGCGTGCATAAAAACGAATTGTATCACCAGGTTCAACTTCCATTTCATGTTTGAACCATTGTAGGGCCTCATCTGTCAATGCAATATTCATTTCAAATGCTCCTCTCTTCCTACAGCCATTTTACCTTTGGTTCGGTGCCGTTTTTAATACGGGCAATATTGGCACGGTGACGATAAATAATAAAGGTAAATAAAAAGGCTACCAAGATGCCTAATGCAAAGTCACCTGTAATAAAATAATAAACGATTGCATAGATAAGCGCTACTAAAGCGGCTATCATTGATGTTAAGCTGACGATTTTTGTGATTTTTAAAGTCACAATAAAGGTAATAAATAGTAGGACAAAGAGTGGCCAAGAATAGCCTAATAATACACCCGCTGACGTTGCCACAGCTTTCCCACCACGGAAGTTGGCAAAGATCGGGAACATATGACCGATTACTGCGACAAGGCCCAGTAATAAAGAATGGAGTGTAGTATCAGAGAAAACAGGAAGTGTCACGAGTAAGACAGCGGCAGTCCCTTTTAAGACATCCATCACTGTAACAATAATACCAGCCTTTTTCCCTAATGTTCTAAAAGTATTGGTCGCACCAAGATTACCGCTCCCGTGTTCACGAATATCGGTATTATAAAAAATTTTGCCTATCCATAATCCAGAAGGTATAGAGCCGATTAGATAAGCACATAAAATAATAAGTCCATTGATCATAGTTGGACTCCTTTCATTCATAGTCCATCACTTGGTACTAATAGTTTGTAACAAGTATTTTACACTTTTTCTTGCTAATCTACAATGTTATGAAGGAGATTTCATCCGAAGTCTTGAATCAATACAAAAGAGAATCTATTAGCGAGGACTAGGCTTTTAGACGTAAATTTGTAGGAAGCACTAAAACCTTTATAAAAATATAGGCAAAATGGCAATTTTGTCAATCGCTCATTCCTTTGGTAGAATAGAAGTCTAACTTTATCCTGTTTCAGCGCAAGGCACGAGGTAGTGTGCAAGCATCACCACTTTATTTTGCAACTAAGTAGGCTTCAATGCGTCAAATGATGATGGAAGCTAGAAGCAGTCTGTCTTGCTCAAATACCAATTTTAAGCAACTGTTGAAGATGTTTACTATTAATAAAAAAGATCAAAACTGTGAGCAAATTTTAAAATTTTATTGGACCTGTCGCTAGCTATTGACAGGAAATGCTATTATTATTAGGATGAGAACATAAATAGAACATGTGTTTGTTTTTTGGAGGGGAATTTTTTTGACGAATAAACAGTCACCTAGCGTCTATAATGATGACGCTATACAAGTATTAGAAGGATTAGAAGCGGTACGCAAACGACCTGGCATGTATATCGGTTCGACGGATGGCCGTGGACTTCATCACCTTGTGTATGAAATCGTAGATAATGCGGTGGATGAAGCACTGGCTGGCTTTGGATCTCATATTATTGTCACAATTCATAAAGATCAAAGTATGAGTGTGCGCGACTTTGGACGTGGAATGCCAACCGGTATGCATAAAATGGGCAAACCGACACCAGAAATTATTTTTACTGTGCTACACGCTGGTGGTAAATTTGGTCAAGGTGGCTATAAAACAAGTGGAGGTTTACATGGTGTTGGTTCTTCCGTTGTGAATGCGCTCTCAACATTTTTAGAGGTGACAATCCATCGCGATGGTAAAAAGTATCGTCAACGCTTTGAGCATGGTGGACAGCCTGTCACAACACTTGAAAACATTGGGCAGACCAAGCAGACAGGAACGCTTGTTCATTTCTTACCAGATGAAACGATCTTCTCTGTCACAAAATTCAATTATGATACGTTAGCAGAACGATTACGTGAATCAGCCTTTTTATTAAAGGGCTTAAAAATTGAATTAATTGATGAGCGCGAGGAAGGCAAGAGCGATGTGTTCTTTTATGAGAATGGCATCGAGGCTTTCGTTGCGTATTTGAATGAGGAAAAAGATGTTCTTCATCCAGTAAAATATGTAGAAGGCGTACAGGATGAAATCGAAGTAGAGTTCGCTTTCCAGTATAACGATGGTTATTCAGAAACGATTTTATCATTTGTTAATAATGTCCGTACACGTGATGGTGGTACACATGAAACGGGTGCAAAGGCAGCATTGACGCGTGTCTTTAATGAATATGCAAGAAAAATTGGCCTGTTAAAGGACAAGGATAAAAACCTTGAGGGGACAGATATTCGTGAGGGCTTAGCAGCGATCGTGTCTGTTCGTATCCCAGAGCATTTACTGCAATTTGAAGGACAAACAAAGGGCAAGCTTGGGACAAGTGAGGCTCGTTCTGCAGTAGATAGTGTAGTGTCTGAGCAAATTTTGTATGTGCTAGAGGAAAATGCAGAGTTATCAGCTTCTCTTGTTCGTAAAGCGATTCGAGCGCAGCAAGTGCGTGAAGCAGCTCGTAAAGCGCGTGAGGATGCACGAAATGGCAAGAAAAATAAAAAGGGTAGTACGATTTTATCTGGAAAATTAACGCCAGCTCAGTCACGTAATGCAGCAAAAAATGAGCTGTATTTAGTCGAGGGGGATTCTGCGGGTGGCTCTGCTAAACAAGGACGTGACCGTACATTCCAAGCGATTCTGCCATTGCGCGGGAAGGTCATCAACACAGAAAAAGCCAAGCTACAGGATATTATGAAAAACGAAGAAATTTCAACGATTATCCATGCGATTGGGGCAGGTGTTGGCACGGATTTTGCGGTGGAGGATTCTGCCTACAATAAAGTAGTCATCATGACCGATGCGGATACGGATGGGGCACATATTCAAGTCTTGCTATTAACATTCTTCTATCGTTATATGCGTCCGCTCATTGAGTCTGGAAAGGTCTATATCGCACTACCGCCGCTTTATAAAGTCTCAAGAGGTACAGGAAAAAAAGAAGTCATTGAATATGCTTGGACAGAAAGTGACTTACAAAAGGCCATCAAGAAGGTTGGAAAGGGTTACATATTACAGCGCTATAAAGGTCTTGGTGAGATGAATGCAGACCAACTATGGGACACAACAATGAACCCTGAAACACGGACATTAATTCGTGTCACAATCGAGGATGGTGCACGAGCGGAGAGACGTGTCACGACGTTAATGGGTGATAAGGTGGAACCACGTCGTAAATGGATCGAAGCCAATGTAGACTTCGGTATGGAGGATGATTCTAACATTTTAGAGAATGAATTCATCCAACAAGAGGAGGACCAAGCATGAGTAGTACAGAAAAGTTTCAAGATTTACCGTTAGAAGAAGTAATGGGTGACCGTTTTGGTCGCTATAGTAAATATATTATTCAAGACCGCGCGTTGCCTGATGCACGTGACGGTCTTAAACCAGTACAGCGCCGTATTTTATATGCGATGTTTACGGAAGGCAACACACATGATAAGCCGTTCCGTAAATCCGCAAAAACAGTGGGTAATGTAATTGGTAACTATCATCCGCACGGCGATAGCTCTGTGTATGAAGCGATGGTACGGATGAGTCAGGACTGGAAGGCACGTCATATGCTCATTGAGATGCACGGGAACAATGGCTCGGTAGATGGCGATCCACCAGCTGCAATGCGGTATACAGAGGCGAGACTATCAGCTATTGCCGCTGAAATGCTACGAGATATTGGCAAGAAAACGGTCGAATTTGTGCCAAACTTTGATGATCAGGATATGGAGCCAACTGTATTACCAGCACGTTTTCCTAACCTTTTAGTCAATGGCTCTACAGGAATTTCTGCTGGGTATGCGACAGATATTCCGCCACATGCCTTAGATGAAGTACTGGATGCTGTGTTGATGCGCTTAGACAAGCCTAATGTTACTGTAGATGAATTGATGACGGTGATTAAAGGACCTGATTTCCCAACGGGTGGAATCATTCAAGGTGTTGATGGCATTAAAAAGGCGTATGAAACAGGTCGGGGTAAAATCATCGTCCGTGCACAAGCAGTTGTTGAACCAATCAAGGGTGGTAAAGAGCAAATTGTTATCACTGAGTTACCATATGATGTAAATAAAGCGAATCTTGTGAAAAAAATTGATGAGCAACGGGTAGATAAACGACTAGAAGGCATTGCGGAAATTCGTGATGAATCAGACCGTACAGGGTTACGTGTCGTAATTGAGCTGAAAAAGGATGTACCAGGACAAGGAATTTTACAGTACTTGTTTAAAACAACGGATTTACAGGTAGCTTATAATTTTAATATGATTGCCATTCATAATCGTCGTCCAACGATGATGACATTGCCTTTATTGCTAGATGCCTATATTGCCCACCAAAAAGAAGTGGTAACAAACCGTTCCATTTATGATTTGCAAAAGGCAAAGGATCGTTCTCATATTGTAGATGGATTAATTAAAGCCCTTTCCATTTTAGATGAAGTCATTGCGACGATTCGTTCTTCAAATGATAAGAAGGATGCGAAGCTTAATTTACAAGCAAAGTTTGATTTTACAGAGGTACAGGCAGAGGCCATTGTAAGCCTGCAATTATATCGTTTAACGAATACGGATATTACAGAGCTTCGTCATGAACAGGACGAGTTAAATAAGCTAATTGCGAAGCTAGAGGGGATTCTACAAAGTGAAGCAAAGCTAGTGCGTGTTATTAAACAAGAGTTACTAGATATTAAGAAGCGCTTTACAGAGCCTCGTCGCTCGAAGATTGAGCAAGAAATTGAAGAAATTAAAATTACATTGGATGTCCTTGTGCCAAGTGAAGAGGTTGTCGTAACAGTAACGAAGGATGGTTATATTAAACGTACATCCACACGTTCCCATGCCGCTTCAAACGGGCAAGATTTTGCCATGAAGGATTCAGATTATTTATTGTATGAAGCAAACTTAAATACACAGCACCATCTATTGCTGTTCACAAATCGAGGCAATTATATTTATCAGCCTGTTCATGAGCTGCCTGATATACGCTGGAAGGATCTCGGCCAGCATATTTCAAGTATTGTGCCAACAGGGGAAGATGAATCCATTATTGCGGTTTATGGCTTCGAAACCTTTGACCAGCCAAATACGTATGTCTTCACAGCCACAAAAGATGGCCAAATTAAGCGCTCACCACTCGCAGACTATGCGGTAACACGTTATTCAAAGCCAATTAAAACGATGAACGTCAAGGCTGGTGATGCGATGATCTATGCATCATTTGTAACAGATGACGTGGAGCTGATGCTCACAACGGATACAGCCTATGCGATTCGTTTCCCTATGGAGGAGTTACCAGTTACAGGTGTGAAAACAGGCGGTGTGAAAGGGATCACACTAAAAGATGGAGAAGCCTTAGTTGGAGTCAATGTGTTACAGCCTGATGTTACCAACTATGTAGTGATTGTGACACAGCGTGGGGCCGTGAAGAAAATGAATGTTGCTGAAGTTGAAGTAGCAAGTCGTGCAAAACGTGGACTAAAAGTATTAACAGAGTTAAAAGCAAACCCTCACCGAATTGTGGCAGTTGTTCAAGCAACAGACGAGGAGCAGGTTGTGATTGAAACTGAAAAAGGTGTTCAAGAGATGATTGACGTACAAGCATTGTCTCGTGCGGATCGACATTCCAATGGTTCATTTAAAGTGGATATTGCAACAGATGGAGCAATTTCTCATGTTGTAACAGCCAAAAAAGAACAGAAACCAAGCTAAAAGCATGCCCAGCCTCTTAGGAGCGCTGGGCTTTAAGCTCTATTCAAAAATAGCACCTTGTCATTTAAGTGAAACTATGGGTATAATAATCATCGAAAAGTTCATAGCGAAAGAATGTAGGGGGGCTAGTAATTGCTAGCTGAGATTGTGTCCGGTAGACGCTGACCCTTTGAACCTGATTTGGCTCGTACCAGCGTAGGGAACATCTAATCAAAAAGCAAAGTTTTGAAGATTGATTGCAATACGTCTGGGAGGAATCCTAGGCGTTTTTTATGTTTTCAAGCAACAGCTTGCCAACATTGTATACGCTTTCTTCTGGTGACAACATTCATGCATGAACACTTTCATATTACAAACTGGGAGGCTTTCGCATGAAAAAATGGTTTTTTATTTTATTGGCAGCACTATTGACATTAGTAGGCTGTAGTGACAAGGATGACAAGCAGGCTGCTGACAAGCTGAAAAAGGTGTCTGTGGTACTGGATTGGACGCCGAATACAAATCATACAGGACTATATGCTGCAAAAAAACTCGGTTATTTTGAGGAACAGGGCTTAGATGTTGATATTATTATGCCTGGCGAGGCGGGCGCAGATCAGCTTGTTGCTTCTGGAAAGGCGGATTTTGGCGTGAGCTATCAGGAAGGCATAACACAGGCACGAGTACAGGGTGTGCCGCTGGTCTCCATCGCAGCAATTATACAGCATAATACATCTGGCTTTGCTTCTATTGCTTCGAAGGGCATTACATCGCCAAAGGATTTTGAAGGTAAAACCTATGGTGGTTGGGGCGCGCCATTAGAGCAAGCCGTTTTACAATCACTCATGCAAAAAGAAAAGGCAGATATTAATAAGCTAGATATCGTCAATGCAGGGGATTTAGATTTCTTCACAATGATGGAAAAAGATATAGATTTTGCTTGGATTTATTATGCATGGACTGGTATTGAGGCTGAGCTGCGTGGGGAAAAGATTAATATGCTATATCTTACAGACTATAGTGATCAATTGGATTATTATACGCCGGTTTTAGCTACAAATGAAAAAATGATACAGGACAACCCCGATGTAGTCAAAGCCTTTGTGGCAGCTGCATCGAAGGGCTATGAATACGCAATTAAAAACCCAAGTGAAGCGGCTGATATTTTAATCGAAGCGGCTCCTGATTTAGATAAAGCGTTAGTGCATAAAAGTCAGGAATGGCTGGCTGATAAATATCAGGATGATGCCAAGCAATGGGGAGAGCAAAAGCTTTCTGTGTGGGAAAATTATGCGAAATGGATGTCAAGCAATCAAGTACTAGAGGGCGAATTTGATGCGAAAAAAGCCTTTACTAATGATTTCTTACCTAAAAAGGAGGCCAAATAAGATGGCAAATTCATTAATCAGTGTACAAATCATTCCGAAGACAGAGAAATATGAAGATGTTATACCATATGTCGATGCAGCAATTGCGGTGATCGATGCTTCTGGGGTGAAATATGAGGTACATCCATTGGAAACAACGCTGGAGGGTGAGCTTTCAACATTGCTCCAAATCATTGAAAAAATGAATGAGAAAATGATTGAACTTGGTGCCATTAATGTCATTACACAAGTGAAAATTTTATATCAGCCAACAGGTATTACGATGGATACATTAACGGAGAAATATCAGTAATGAAACGTGCATTACAGAAGGGAAGGACGATAATTTTTATCGCCTTCCTCTTGTTCATATGGGAACTAATCGTGCGGTTTGCTGAAGTTCCTCATTGGTTAGTACCCACACCAAGTAGTATTTTGTCAGAAGCCATCCAGTCGTATCAAACCTTTCTACCACATGCATTCGCTACAGTACAATTAGCTCTACTAGGTTTGGCCATTGGCATCGCTTGTGGGCTAACGGTGGCAATAGTGTTGCATCGATTTACATTTATTCGAGAACTGTTTTATCCAATTCTTATTATGTCGCAGAATGTTCCTATTCTAGTCTTGGCACCGCTCCTTATTATTTGGTTTGGCTTTGGCTTATTACCGAAGCTTATCATTATCTGTCTTGTGTGCTTTTTCCCGATTGTCATTGCAGCGATGGATGGATTTAGACAAACAGCTCCAGAATTAAAGCATTATTTTGCCATGGTTGGTGCTACAAGGGCACAAACCTTTTGGAAGCTGGAATGGCCTTATGCCTATCCTGCTATTTTTTCAGGCATTAAAATTGCGGCTACATATAGTGTGATGGGGGCTGTGATTGCGGAGTGGCTTGGTGCAAAAAAGGGTATTGGTGTTTACATGACCCTAGCCCAATCCTCCTTCCGTACGGATCGCGTATTTGTGGCAATTTTTGCGATTGTTCTCTTGAGCTTACTATTGTTTAGTGGTATTCGTTTACTTGAAAAATTCATGGTGAAGGGAAGAGGCTATCATGCTCAGCATTCAAAACATCGCTAAATCCTTCGATGCGCTCAAAGTCCTTGATCAACTTTCTTTTGACGTCAAGGATGGAGAGTTTGTGGCCATCGTGGGTCCTTCAGGCAGTGGTAAAAGTACACTTTTTCAATTAATTGGTGGTGTTTCGCCAATTGATCAAGGAGCCATTTTATTGAATGGAGAGGATATCCAACAAAAAAAAGGAACGATTGGCTATATGCCACAGCAGCCATGTCTATTACCCTGGCGTACAATAGTAGAAAATGTCACGCTTGTAGAGGAATTACAACATAAATCAAATGTTGAACGTACCAAGGAATGGTTAGAAAAGGTTGGTCTTGCCTCTTTTATCCATGCCTACCCGAACGAACTGTCTGGAGGCATGCAGCAGCGTGTGTCCTTTATTCGAGCAATGGTCAGTGATAAGCCGATTTTATGCTTAGACGAACCATTTTCTGCGTTGGATGAATTTACTCGACTGGAAATGCAAGCATGGCTTTTATCTATCTGGGAGGAGTACCGCAAATCCATTCTATTTGTTACACATAGTATTGAGGAAGCTCTCTTTTTAGCAGATCGCATACTTGTACTATCCAAACGTCCTGCTACCGTTAAAAAGGAAATCATCGTGCCGTTTGAAAGACCTCGGAAAGAGGAAATTCGACATTCTGCAGCATTCACAGCATTAAAGCAACAATTGTTTATGTATTTACAGGAGGAAAAGGGTGATATGTATGTTGATTGATGCGCATATTCATTTGGATCAGTACACCGATGAGGAAATTTCTTCCTTATTAGAAGAAGTGAAAGCTGTAATCGCGGTTAGTATGCAACTTTCCTCTTGTGAAAGAACGTTGCGTTTATCGAATAGCTATCAGCAAGTAAAGGCTGCTTTTGGCTTTCATCCTGAACAGCCTTTACTAAGTCCAAATGATGAGACAGCTTTATTTGATTGGATTCGCTCGCATCAGGATGATATGGTTGCTATTGGTGAGGTGGGTCTACCTTATTATTTAAAACAAGAGCAAGCGATTGATGAACGTCCCTATGTGGCGCTATTAGAGCGTTTTGTTGTATTGGCGAAGGAGCTGGACAAGCCAATTGTGTTACACGCAGTATATGAGGACGCCCATATTGTGTGTGATTTGCTGGAAAAGCATCAGCTTCACGAAGCCCATTTTCATTGGTTTAAAGGGGATGAAGCTATTGTGAAGCGCATGATAGAGCGAGGTTATTTTATTTCTATTACGCCAGATTGCTTGTACGAAGAGGAAATTCAACAGCTAATTCATGTTTATCCCATTGAACTAATGATGGTAGAAACGGATGGTCCTTGGCCGTTTGAGGGACCGTTTACGAAGAAGCGTACATCTCCCTGGATGATGCACTCAACGATTGAGGTGATTGCCTCCATCAAAGGGCTATCAACACAGGAAGTGGCCAAAATTATTACGCAAAACACGAAAACATTTTATCGGCTTTAATAAGAAAAAGCAGTATAGGGTACGAGTTATTCGTCCTTATACTGCTTTTTATATTTCGTATAATCATGCTCTAATTTTTCGTTTTTTGTTTTCGTTAGACGTTCATGTGTACTAAAAGAGATAGATTGTCGATTTTTTTCAACATCTTTACCAACTGTGCGTTTAATGTGCATCCGCTTCTTTTTAGCTTTAGATTGTGACATGAGCATCGCCTCCAATTCATTTTTAATTCTATAGTAGCGAATAAGGAAGAAAAAGTAAAACCTCGTAAGCAAGATACTTACGAGGCTGTCGAGTGTATTAGTGAGATACGTCCTGTACAGAAATACCTGTGTTTGCTTTAACGTCAACTTCACGATACTTCGCATCATCTGTTTCTTTAGAAAGTAATGTGCCGATGAAACCACCAAGGAAACCAAGTGGTACAGAGATTAAGGCTGGGTTCGTTAACATAATTAAAGGATCACCAACGAAAATTGCCTTACCTTCAACTGGATTCCAAACGTTTGGAGACATAGCAACTAATACTAACGCAGAGATTAAACCTGTTAACATCGCAGTAACAGCACCCGCTGTATTAAAGCGTTTCCAATAAATTGTGTAGATGATAACTGGAAGGTTAGCAGATCCTGCGATACAGAATGCTAAAGATACTAAGAATGCAACGTTTAGTGTTTGTGCACCAAGTGCTAATAGGATAGAAATAACAGCGATTGTAATCGAACCGATACGAGCTGCAAGAACTTGCTCTTTTTCTGTAATTTTACCCTTTTTGATAATTTGTCCATAAATATCATGAGATAGGGCAGATGCACCAGAAAGTACAAGACCTGCTACTACCGCTAAAATTGTTGCGAATGCTACTGCACAAACGAATGAGAATAGAATGTCGCCACCAAGTGCTTCTGCAAGAAGTGGGGCAGCCATGTTACCAGCAGCGTTTGCTGCGATAATATCTTCTTTCCCAACGAATGCTGCTGCACCGAAGCCTAAGAAAATTGTTAGAACGTAGAAGATACCTACGATCCAAGTAGCCCAAATAACAGATGAACGAGCTGTTTTTGCGTCTTTTACTGTGAAGAAACGCATTAAGATATGTGGAAGACCCGCAGTACCTAATACTAACGCAATTAACATAGAGATTGTATCAAGTCCATTTGTATATTTAAGACCAGGGTTTAAATAAGCAGCACCGCTATCAGTAACTGTTGTCATTTCTTTAAACATTGTAGAGATACTGAAGCCGAACTCTTTTAATACTAAGAACGAAATAATAACTGTCCCTAACATTAAAAGACAAGCTTTAATAATTTGTACCCAAGATGTTGCTGTCATACCACCGAATAGTACGTAAGTTGTCATCATGAATCCTACGATTAATACGGCGATCCAATAGTCGATTCCTAAAAGTAATTGAATAAGTGCTCCTGCACCAACTAGTTGTGCAATCATGTAGAATAAAACAATTGTAATAGTGCTTAAAGCAGCTGTTCCACGAACTTTGGCGTTATCAAAACGCGCTGTAATCATGTCAGCTAATGTAAATTTCCCAAGGTTACGTAATGGCTCAGCAACGATATATAATACCACTAAGTAAGCTACTAAATAACCAATAGAGAAGAAGAATCCATCGAATCCAAATAATGCTACAGCACCAGCGATACCCAAGAAGGATGCTGCTGATAAATAGTCACCAGCGATAGCTAGTCCATTTTGCCAGCCTGTTAAGCCACCACCAGCAGTATAGAAATCACTTGCTGAAGATGTACGTTTTGATGCCCACCATGTAATAACTAATGTTAAACCAACAATGGCTACGAAGAAGAATATGGCTGTAAAACTCATTCCGTTACTCATCGGCGGCCACCTCCGTTCTCGTATTCAGCGATTATGGCTTTTGCTTCTCTATCGAAGCTATTTGCCTTTGCTACATATAAATGACATAACCCCCATGTCATGATGAAAAGTCCTGCTGCATAGATCCACACCCAAGTAATTTCCCCAAATGCCTTTTGGTGTAGAATTGTCGTGTACGATGTCAGAATTGGTAACAACATGTATGCCGATAAAAATATGGCAGTCATAGACCAAAGAAAAGAGTTCTTTCTTCGTACAAGAGACTTAAATGATTCTTGATTTGCAATTGAATCATAGTCAATCACGATACCTTTTTTTGCTTGATTGTTCGCCATTAACATTCCCCATTTTGTGTATATTTTTTCTACCTCAAGACTTGATTTTGCTAGTTTAGTGAATTCACATTTTCATTTTATGTAACAGTTCACAAAATTGCAATACATTTCAGAAAAATTATGTAAAAAAAATTTTTCAGAAAATACTCCTAAGAGAGAAAAAATGGCGCAAAGCCAAGAATATAAAGGGTTTTAGAAAATTCAGATAAATAAATGAAGTGAAGAGAAATCTAGATTCTTGACAAAAAACGAAGGGTAAATTTACAAAAAAATCTTGTTTTTTCAATTAAAAATAAACACTATTTACCTAGTGAAAATTGGATTTTTTCTGTTTTTTGGAAGTGAAATAATATTGTTCGATAAATAAATTGGTAGATATTGAATAACAAAAAAGGCGAAAAACTCGACCAAAAATCGAATTTTTTGCCTATTTTTTTGCATTTTTTGAATTGAGGTTCATTATGCAGGAGGTGTATAAATATTAATGTGAAATATCAGAGACAGACACGCCTGTATTTGCTTTCACACGAATTTCTTTATAAATACGTTCTGCTTCTTCCTGGGGCACTTTGTTAGATGAAAGGACAGTACCTAAGTACCCAGCAATAAAGCCTAATGGAATGGTAATAATCGCTGGAACAGCAAGTGGCACAAGTGGTTGTCCAACAAAGATAGCCGCACCTTCAACAGGGCTCCACACATTGGGTCCCATTGCTCCTAAAATTAAACATGATACTAACCCCGTTACCATTGCAGTTACAGCACCTGTAGAATTAAATTTCTTCCAATAGATTGTATAAAGGATTACAGGTAGGTTTGCTGATGCACCGATACAAAAGGCGAATGACACTAGGAATGAAACGTTTAAGTTTTGTGCAAACAGAGCAAGAATAATAGACACGATCGCAATCGAGATAGAGCCTGTACGCGCTGCGACTACCTGTTGCTTCTCTGTTAATTTACCGCCCTTAATGATTTCTCCATAAATATCATGAGAAATGGCTGAAGCCCCTGTTAGTACTAAACCAGAAACAACGGCTAAAATAGTCGCAAATGCCACTGCGCCGATAAATGCCATCAATACATCTCCACCTAAGTAATGCGCAAGAAGTGGAGCAGCTGTATTACCAGCCTTACTTTCAGCAAGAATTTGATCTAAACCTACAAAGTTTAATGCCCCGAACCCTAAGAAAATTGTTAATGAAAAGAAAATAGCTGTAATCCAAGTTGTCCAAGAAATAGAGGCACGTGCTGTCTTTGCATCCTTTACTGTAAAGAAACGCATTAAAATATGTGGTAAACCAGATGTTCCTAAAACTAAAGCCATCATCATCGAAACGGAGTCGATTGTGCTTGTATACTTAATTCCAGGTACAAGGAACTTTTCGCCATGATCTACTGCAATTGTGTCGAACATCTTCATAAGAGAGAAGTCAAATTTCATTAACACTAAGACCGCTAATAAACCTGTTCCGAATAATAAAAGACTTGCTTTAATGATTTGCACCCAAGAAGTCGCTGTCATACCACCAAACAATACATAAGTTGTCATCATAACACCGACAATTAAAACGGCAATCCAATACTCAATACCGAATAATAGCTTAATCAATGCACCAGCACCAACTAGCTGTGCAATCATATAAAGAATTACGATAATAATGGTCCCTGACGCTGCCACACCACGAATTCGCTTTTCATTAAAACGAGCCGTTAACATATCTGCTAACGTGTAGCGGCCTAAGTTTCGCATTGGCTCAGCAATAACATAAAGCAGCACTAAATTCGCTACTACATAGCCTACAGAGAAGAAGAAACCATCAAAGCCAGTTAAGGCAATTGCACCAGACACCCCAAGAAAGGCTGCCGCAGATAAATAGTCACCAGCAATCGCAAAGCCGTTTTGCCACCCCTTTAAACCACCACCAGCAGTGTAAAAATCAGCCGCAGAAGATGTACGTTTTGCTGCAATATAGGTAACAACAAGTGTTAAGCCAACAATAGCTAAAAAGAAACCTATAGATACGATATTCATTTATTTTCCACCTTTCGCCTGGTACTCTGCAAGAACAGCAGCTGCAGCTTTATCGAATGAAGCAGCTTTTTTTACATATACTGTACAAAGCACAATGGTCATGATAAATAATCCTGCAGAATAAACCCATACACCCGTAATATTTCCGAAGAATTTTTGTTGTAGTACAGGCTGGAAAGCAAGAATCGGAAGCAGGATATAAAGAATTAAAAACACTGCTGTAATCGAGAAAAGAAAGGTATTTTTCTTTTTTACAAAGCTATTAAACGATTCCATTGCTTCAATTGCATGATAATCAATTGATTGGGCCTGTTTTTTGCTTGAAACATTCGCCATTATTATTCCCCCTAAAGTTATATATTTCTGTTTTAAACGACATATTTCTTTTTCGTTCGTCGTTATATTCACTTATTTTATGGGGGAGAATCCTATAATGCAATACTAAATTTTGAGTTTTTATAATTTTTAGTTACTTTTGTTTTGAGGAAATAACATAGAAATAATAAGGATTTATTAGAAAAATTACGTTTAAAAGAGCATGCGGTTTTCTGATGAAATAATATTGTTAAAATAGTTTGTTGTTGATAAAAATGAATGTAGGAGAAAATACAAACATAAAAGAGAATTTTCTGTATTTTATTATTCTGCTATTAAATTCCAGGGGAGCTGGTTTGGTAGAAATAATTTGTTATATAACAATTATCTGAGATTTTGGGAAATAACGAAAATGATAAAAAAAAGCTATGAAAAAATTTTTAAAAAGGATGTGTCATTTGGAAGAATTAGTGAGGTGGAATTCCAGAATCAGTTAATGTTCACATGTTATACAAATAGCCATCTGGGTGTAAGTCCATTATCTTGTGTTTAGCTTCTATAATGAATAAAATAAGGTGATGAAATGAAGGGAAGTGGGCACCACTAATGACAAAGAAAAGTATATTGCTAGTTTTAGTTCTAGCATTTAGTAGCATTCTAGCTGCTTGCGGTAGTTACAAGTTTGAACCAACATTAAATCTCGAGGTTCAAGATTTCACAGTAACGAATCAAAAAAATGAACAAGTGACCCTAGATGATCTTAAAGGTAAGCCTTGGCTAGCCATGTTTATTTTTACAAACTGTACGACAATCTGTCCACCCATGACATTTAATATGACAGAAGTTCAACAAGCACTACAGGATGAAGGCCTTGAAGATTATCAAATTGTGGCATTTAGCGTGGATCCAGAAGTGGATAAGCCTGATGTTTTAACAAATTACTTAAATACGTATAATGTTGTAGATGAAAGCAAATGGCAGCTACTAACTGGCTATCAACAAAAATTCATTGAACAATTTGCACGTAAATCATTTAATTCATTAGTTAAAAACGATCCTAACTCAGACCAAGTCATACATATGTCGAGCTATTATTTAGTAAACGCAGACGGCACTGTTGTAAAAGACTATGATGGCGCGACAAACGTACCAGTTGAAACAATCGTTGGAGATATGAAGGCTCTTATTAAGGAGAGCAAATAACACAGAAGTCCATGTGACTTCTGTGTTTTTTTATGGAAGGAGGGGAAAGTAAGATGTACGCCTTTAAAAATCATTCGTCTCGATTTACTTTCCCAATATTGCAGCGAATGCGGCAATATTATATCGTTATATGCAGCAATGGTTCATTAACTTAAACTATTCAACTGATTAGTAAGAGGAGGGATTTTAATGAATAAACAGGACCAGCTTAACTTGATTAAGGACGACTTTATAGATTCTCAAAAGGTACTATTAGCAATTGGTGATGAAACCAGACAAGCTATTTTAATGGTATTAATGAGCACAGATTGTCAAACGGGATTGCGTGTAGGTGAAATCACAGAACAAACACATCTTTCTCGACCAGCTGTGTCTCATCATCTTAAGATTTTGCGAGATGCGGGTGTTATTTTAATGCGCAAAGAAGGTACAAAAAACTTCTACTATATAGATCTACGGACAAAACTAGGTTCGTTAAAAAATCTTGTTTTGGATATTGAAACGTTGTTAACGGAATTTTATTGACAATATAATAGGTTATCTGGAGGAATGAACGATGAAAGCAATGGTGATAGATCAATATGGCAAAGCCCCAATGCGCTTGGCAGAAGTGCCTACACCTGAAATAAATGAATATGAGGTACTTGCTGAAATCCATGCAGCAAGTATTAATCCGATTGATTTTAAAATCCGTGACGGGAAAGTGAAGCTGTTAATCCACTATAAAATGCCACTGATCCTTGGAAATGATTTTTCAGGGGTCGTCGTAAAAGTTGGCAAAAAAGTGACGCGTTTTAAAGTAGGAGATGCAATTTATGCACGTCCAAGGAAGAGTAAAATTGGTACTTTTGCGGAATATATCTCGATTCATGAAGATGACATAGCCCTAAAACCTAAAAATTTGAGCTTTGAGGAAGCTGCATCAATCCCACTGGTTGCCTTAACGTCATACCAAGCTTTACATGATATCATGCAATTACAAAAAGGACAAAAGATTTTAATTCATGCTGGCTCTGGTGGGGTAGGTACCTTTGCTATACAACTAGCAAAGGTAATGGGCGCCTCAGTGGCAACAACGGCTAGCGAAGCTGGTGCAAACTTAGTTACATCTTTGGGTGCAGATAAAGTGATTAATTATAAGAAAGAAAACTTTGAAGCTATACTGAAAAATTATGATGCAGTCTTTGATACGCTTGGAGGAAAGACCTTAGAAAAATCTTTCGAGATTATCAAGGATGGTGGAAAAATTGTCTCCATATCAGGCACGCCGAATGCTCGTTTCGCCAAAGAATATGGTTCAGGATTTTTCAAAACATTATTATTTTCAGCAGCAAGTCATAAACTGACCTCACTTGAAAAGAAATATCATGCTCAATATTCCTTCTTATTTATGAAACCAAGTGGCGATCAATTACGCATAATCGCCGATTTGATTGAGTCTGGCAAAATCAAACCAGTCATTGATAGAACTTTTTCATTTGAAGATGCTCAAAAGGCGATGGAATATGCGGAGTCAGGTAGAGCAAAAGGGAAGATCATCGTAAAAATTAAATAGCCTGTATGTTGTATTTTAACAAGAAAAGTACCTAATAACAGCAAACCTCAAATATAATAAGAGGCATCTGCTTTAGGATAGCTGTAGTCCAATATTGTGATGAGCGATGGTTCACCACTTGTGTTCTTTGAAGGCAAATAGAGCAAAGTTAGTCAGCCAATAAGCTTATAATTACCTATCTCCTAAACAATAGAACCATCGTTTGAGCATTATTTGTTCAAACGATGGTTTCGTCTTTGGTTCAAGCTGGGAAATGGAGTGCTTAATTGCTATAGTTATGGACGTTTTTATTCAATCCAAAGGTTGATAAAATCACATCATACTACAAGTAGGAGTGATAACAATGGATAAGGTACGTTATAAAGTAAGAGAAGTGTTGGACAAAAACAAAATTGATGCATTTTTGCAGCAAGCTCGCATTGGGCATTTGGGTATGGTTGATGGTCATTTGCCGTATGTTGTCCCCCTTAATTTTGTGTGGATAAATGGAGTGCTTTATTTCCATGGAGCCACTGGTGGGAGACGAAATCAAGTGATGGAAGAGAATCCACAGGTTTGCTTTACGGTTTGTGATGAATATGGAACCATTACCAATCCCGTACCTGCAAAGACAGACACGGCTTATATGAGTGTCATGGTTTTTGGCAAGGCTCAACCTATTTCCGATTTAAATGAAGCGACACACATGTTACAAGAAATGATAAATAAATATGTACCTGGTTACTATAATCGCCCCTTATCCCAGCAACACGTGGACAAATATCGATCAGCCGTTTTCGGAGGGCCTGTTCAGGTTTACCGTATTGATCCTCAACAAATTACCGCGAAAGAAAACCCAATTACCTTAGGGGAGATGTTCAATATTGAGAAAATCCCACATACATAGTATTGGTTTTAGAAATTGGTAAATCAAATCACTGTAAACTAGAATAAAGATGGATTAAAAAATATCCCATCCCTTAATCCTTATCTAATAGCAATATCAAAAACTCCATTTTGAAAAAAGATTGCTCAAAATGGAGTTACTCTCTTTAGATAAGTATGAGATTTTTATAAAAAAGTTTAATCATTTTTCAGCTATGCTGTTCCACAATTGGCCCGATTGTGGAACATCTATTTTTAACTGCCCCTAAAGTAAACCTCAAACTTTTATTTGGTAATGACATATTAAAGCATGATTTATTCACGCATCTTACCTAATAAGTAGTCTCGATGCTTCAAACTTAAATCAAAGTATTTAAAAGTACCTTCGTGTATTTGTTTCAACACTTGATTAAAAACTCGATAGGCAAAATCGTATTGTGATTTTGTAATCCCATTATTGTATAGAGCCTCTTCTAATTCCTCTTTATCTTTTTCAATGATTTCTCCAGTTGGTAATACAACAATATCTAAAAATAAGTCCATCATATAGGGTTCTCCATTGTCAAAGCTATTTTCATATGTGATATCTATGTACCACTGAATAATTTCTCCATTTTCATTAAACATGGATGTAATAGCGAAATTTTCATTGAGTGGTAGTTGCTGTAACCATAAGTAATTGTTATCAACAATACAAAGCTTTTTAATTGAATATTCAGTTATTAATGGTTCTTTTACTTCATTCATTTTTATAAGAGCAATAAATCCATTAAAATCTTTGTCATTTATCTGCTCTATAGAATAGTCGCGTTGTATAATTCTAGTCCAATCATTTCTATGTAAAAACCGTTTTTTCAAAAGATAATCGCTCCTCAATTAATGTTATTGGTAAATTATAACATATAAGTGAGTTTAAAATATATATAACATATCCGTAGAGTTTTGTACCATTGCATAAAATAATGATATTCAACAATCTGGCCCGTTTGTTGAACAAAAAAATCCTACATAGCAACACAGGATTTTTAATCAAACTTTATAATGAATGATCAATCTTTGTTTTAAACGTTCAATTCTTTTTTAAAACTACAATATAAGGATAGTGTTTTTTTATTGTACCTAATTTTATGGACTGCTAAAATTCGCAATTTTGGATGTTTTTTATCAATCCGTATTACGTTATGCTAAGACCGTTCATTTATTCGCAAGGAGGGGAAGTGCTACTGTTTAGTTCAGGTAGATTGACATTTTATCAAAAAGCGGCAAGTAAGGCGTTACTTGGAATCAAGCAAATTGAAATTTTAGGAATGACATGTTACATAAAGAGGGCTAATGACAATAGGAAAACGACATTCCACAAGGGAACAGTCCTTAAAGGACGAGAATACGTGATGAATTTCTAGTATGAAGAAGAGATTAAAATAATTTGTAGAAAGGTAGGAAAGTGTATGAACTCAACATCCGTTTCACTGAATGTACGTGATTTCCTGTCGCCCACCATCGCTGCTTTTATATCTGTCTTAGTTAACTATGGGGGCACTTTTATCTTGGTGTTTCAGGCTGCCAAGGTTGCTGGTCTAAGTCCAGAAATGACTGCATCATGGATATGGTCGATTTCCATTGGTGTGGGGGTAACGGGTATCTGGCTAAGTTACCGATATCGTGAACCCATTATTACAGCTTGGTCAACACCAGGCGTGGCGTTTCTTGTTTCAGCTTTAGCTGTTACCCCATATGCTGAAGCCATTGGAGCTTATATTATTTCTGCAATAGCATTTGTTTTGTTAGGTTTATCAGGTATGTTCGAACGTTTTGTCCAACTTATTCCTCCAGGTATTGCTTCAGGTCTACTGGCAGGTATTTTATTACAATTTGGTATTTCAGCCTTTGGTGGTGCGAAAGTGGAACCTTTACTTGTCATCGTCCTGTTTACTACGTATATCGTATTAAGAAGGTTTACATCTCGCTATGCAATTGTCGGTATTCTAGTCATTGGCTTGATTTATTTAATAAGTATGGGGCAGGTAGATTTCAGCCATATCGAGTTAGCCTTCGCGTCTCCTGTATTTGTTACGCCAACATTTTCTCTACATGCATTATTGGGTGTCGCTTTGCCGCTTTTTATTATTACCTTAACAGGACAGTACATGCCAGGCATGTTAGTGTTGCGAAATGATGGATTTAAAACGAGTGCCAATCCGATTTTGGTTGTAACAGGATTGGGATCACTCCTGACAGCACCCTTTGGATCACATGCTTTTAACATAGCAGCCATTACAGCAGCCATCTGTACGGGGAAGGACGCTCATGAGGATTCAAGAAAACGTTATATTGCAGGTATTGTCTGTGGCATTTTTTATATAATTGTCGGAATTTTTGGGGTAACATTGGCTGCATTGTTTTTAATTCTCCCAGCTACGTTCATTGCAACATTAGCGGGATTAGCGTTGCTAGGCACAATTGGTAGTAGCCTTGCCAATGCTTTAACAAATCCTATTGGACGCGAAACAGCACTCATTACTTTTTTGGCAACAGCCGCAAATGTTACTTTACTTGGAGTTGGCGGGGCATTTTGGGGGCTTGTAGCTGGTTTGGGCGCACATGTATTAATAAATGTTCCATTGCTCAGAAAACAGCAAAGCATAAATGAGGGACAACAAATTAGACAAAGATAATATCACTACGAAAGGTGGTTTTTAACATCGATACGACGAAATCAATAGAAGCCTTCGAAATAGCAAAAAAGCTTATGCCTGGTGGGGTAAATAGCCCAGTGAGAGCATTTCAATCAGTTGGGATGGAGCCGATTTTTATGAGTCACGGGAAAGGCTCGCAAATATATGATATTGATGGCAATCGCTATATAGATTATGTTCTATCTTGGGGCCCATTAATTCATGGACATGCAGATAAGGAAGTTTCAGATGCACTCCTTGAAGCCATCAAGAGGGGGACAAGTTTTGGATTGCCAACTTTACAAGAAAATAAGCTAGCAACATTAATAGCTACTCGCATACCTTCCATAGAGAAGATTCGAATGGTTAATTCGGGTACAGAAGCGACAATGAGCGCCATTAGACTAGCTAGAGGCTTTACTGGCAAAGATATGATTGTGAAATTTGATGGAAACTATCATGGGCACAGTGATCATCTATTAGTAAAGGCAGGCTCAGGTATTGCCACATTCAGCCTTCCTGATAGTCTGGGTGTGCCTTTAGAGATCACTAAGCATACAATCTCCATTCCTTATAATAATATCGAAGTCCTGAAAACGATCTTTGATAAATATGGCTCACAAATTGCAGCAGTCATCGTAGAACCGTTTGCAGGCAATATGGCGGGAATACCAGCTAACCCTGAATTTCTTCAAGCAATACGGTCCTTCACTACAAAGTATGGTGGATTATTTATACTCGATGAGGTCATGACTGGTTTTCGTATAGATTACCACTCTGCTCAAGGGCTTTATAACATAAAACCAGACTTAACATGTTTAGGAAAGATCATTGGTGGAGGGATGCCTGTTGGGGCATATGGTGGAAAAAAAGAAATCATGAATCACATTGCACCTGAAGGTAGTATTTATCAGGCTGGAACCTTATCGGGTAATCCAATGGCTATGGTAGCAGGGTATACCACAATCAATAAATTAAATCATAACAGTTATACGTATATCGAAGCGTTAGCAGAGCGGCTTATTCAAGGCTTATCAAAAGTAGCGCATAACAATCATATTCCACTTAAAACAACGAAAGCTGGGACAATGATTGGCTACGCATTCATCGATCATCCCTTACAAAATTTTGATGATGCTCAAAAAATAGATGCTGAGATGTTTCGCCGTTTTTATAAAGAAATGATTAAACAGGGTATACTTCTACCTCCTTCTCAATATGAAAGCATATTTATCTCGACTGCTCATTCCATACATGATATTGATAGAACGATTCATGCTGCGGATGTAGCCTTTAAAAGGATGTCGTGTAATTAGATGATGCAAAGTGGACTACAAACATCCTATATCTATAAAATGATCGATTTGATAGTATAATAATTATGGACTGGACAAAACGATTAATTTTCGCATATTTTAACAATCTCTATTCTAACTGGAAGTGAATTGAATGTTACAAGTTAACCGAGACGATAAAAATCCCATATGGCAACAGTTACTTGACCAAGCTATTCATCATATTACAACAGGCAAATGGCCCCCAGGGGAATTACTTCCTCCATCCCGAGAACTCGCCTTATTAGTAGGTGTTTCACGCTCAACCATACAAATTGTGTATGAGGAATTATTTAGTCGAGGGTATACCGTGACAAATTGGCGTGGAGGAACAAGAGTAAGTGAATGGGGATTTAAAACCAACTTGGCAGAAGAGGTGATTCCTCAAGGACCATCCACGCCAACATTACCTTTATTAAACGTGGCAGTTGATGAATTAAACAATTGGTTTAGAGGCAAAGAACATGGAAACGTCGCAATCGATTTTTGTCCCCATGAGCCATATTTGGACGAGCATTTCCGAAAAACTTGGCGACAATCGTTTTTACAGGCTTCAGCAGAAACAGATCTGACCAATTGGGGCTATGGCGATGCCTACGGTTTCACACCGCTCCGTGAACAGATTCAACGTTACCTGACATTTGAAAGAGGGGTACATGTAGAGATTGACCAAATCATCTTAACCTCTGGCGCACAGCATAGCATCGATCTGATTGCCCAAGCCCTTCTTAAGGAAGGAGAAACGGTTTCTGTTGAAGATCCAGGCTTTCCTGCAGCCTGGATGACCATGAAATATCGGCGTATGAATGTTGTTGCTGTACCCGTGGATGAGTATGGCGTACAAGTAGAGCAGATTGATCCACAAACCAAGCTTATTTTTGTTACACCTTCTCACCAATGTGCGGTTGGTGTCATAATGTCTGAGCCACGCAAACAACAATTGCTGCAAAAATCCGCGAAAAATAAATTCTGGATTGTAGAAGATGATTATGATGGTGAGTTCAGGTATCGAGGTGGCCCGCTTCCTACCTTGTTTAGCCAACAACCTCACAACATATTATATATGATGAGTTTTTCTAAAATGGTTGCTCCTGGCATACGAATATCGGCTGTTATCGGCCCCAAAGATGCTATTCGTCAGCTTGCGCAAGTACAACAATTAACCTATCGGCATCTTCCCATTATGGAGCAATTAACGCTTGCTCATTTTATTGAGCACGGTCATTTTATGCGTCATATGAGGAGAGCCAGAAATGTCTATCGACGTAGACATGAAGCGATGACAAAGGCAATCATGGCGACAGGACTAGCCGAACGTTTCAAGCTAAGTGGCATTGAAACGGGTTTGCATATGCTTCTTGAGGCGGAAGAATCGTTTGATGAAGAAGCAATGACGAACCTCGCACTCGAAAATGGGATACGTGTTTATCCACTGAGCAAATATTGCTTAGAAAATAATCGAAAAGGATGGGTACTCGGCTTTGCTAAAATTGATGAGCAAGCCATTGAGGAAGGCATTTTTCGTCTTGCAAAGATCCTCTTGCAAGAAACGTAATCATTAGCCGGGCATAAAGGGAATTGGGGGTTGCGATACTATGCCATACATCCATGAGTTTGGAATCATTGCTTGTATAGAAAAAGACAAGGAGTATGCTGCTTATGAACCTGAAAAATACAATTGCATCGGTGTAGATGGTGATCTCTTTGATGAACTGCTTTCTAAGGATTTTGGCAAAAAAATACATCACCTCGAAACTTTTGCACACAACACAAATAGGCCATTTAAAAGTCTCGCCTATTGGGGAATAACCTTGATACCACCAAGCTCTCATAAACAATTTTTAAATATGGTGTGTGAAGCCAATGTCGAATACCAATCTGCAGAACTTGAAGAATTAATCAAAAAAATAGCTGAAGCAATAAAACAAGATAAATGGATGATTCATTATGGTGTTTAATTTTTACCAATACATACAGGTAAGGGGAAGAGGCGATTGTTCAATTAGAGCAATCGCTTCTTACTATTAATGGGGAGATGAATGACAGTTTCCTAAAAAGTTTCAAAAATTTTGAACGAAATGCAACAATGGTGAGTCTAATGAGAGAAGGAGGCGAAAAAGGATGAAATTTGAATTAGAGCAGCGTGCTATACGTGGAGATCAAGAAGCGATACTTTCACTCATTGAAATGGATGAGGATATTTTATATCGCATGGCCTTTACATATATGAAAAATGAGCAAGATGCTATGGACGTAATGCAGGAGCTTGTTTACAAAGCACTCAAAAAAATGCATACCGTTCAACAGCACGAATATGCCAGAACATGGCTTGTGCGCGTCTTAATCAATTGTTGTAAAGACCATTTACGAAAACGTCCACCGACTGTTCAGATTGAGGAACACCACTTATCTGAATGGGTCATCTACTCAGATATGGAGAGATTATTGGAACATTTGTCTTTATCGGAGCAGCAACTCGTCTATATGAAATATTTCCAGCAACTAAAAAATAAAGAAATTGCTGAGCTCAATCAAATTCCTGAGGGGACTGTAAAATCTAAGCTTCATCAAATTTTAAAGAAGCTAAGAAGCTTTGCTAGAGAAAAGGAGGACTGGCTATGAGTAAACCATTAATTGACGTTCCAAAGGAGAAACTGCAACAAGTTCGCATGGACATGTTTCGGAAAGTTCAACGAGAAAAAAGAAGAAAGAAGCGCATTGTTTCGGCTACATTCATCGCCATGCTTTGTCTAAGCCTACTCTTTTCAATTCGCGTCTCGCCAACGATTGCTAGTCAAGTTGCCAAAATACCTGGCTTTCAAGCAATTGTAACAGCGATTGCAATAGATAAAGGAATAAAAGATATTGTAGATCATGAATACTATGAAGAAATCAATGTGACGCAATCTAGAAAAGGTCTAGCACTTACATTGCAGGGCGTGATTGCCGATAATTTAGGATTTGTCCTGTTCTATGACGCTGATGCCTCATTTGATATTTCAAAATTAAACTTAGAGAAAGTTCAATTGTTTCAAGGAGATGAGGAGATTGAATGCGGCTGTACGTTTACCATGAATGCAAGCAATCAAACATACATCTCTTCATCAGTGAAATATAGTTTTTTAAAGCCTATCGCCTATACTTCCAAGGATTTTAAAGCAGTTTTTCACTTTCAGGATGAAGAGAAGGGTAACATTGAAATATCTTTACCGTTTTCACTGAAAAACGAGATCGCAAAGGAGAAAATTTCTACTGTAAATCGTACGATTGATGTCAATGGACAGAAATTTACGATTACACAAATTCGCCGTTCACCATTAAAAGTGGCACTCGATATTGAGGTAGCTAAAGATAATACAATGCAACTATTAGCGCTGGATGATGTTGCCATCATGACAGAAAGCGGTGAACGTAGAGATAGTATTAGAAATGATATTTCAACAGATGGAAATATTCGCGATGGCCAATTTACGCTCTATTTGCAAAGTAATTATTTCGATGATCCCGCGTCATTGACGGTTATGATTGGGGCCGTTCAAGCTGTGCCGAAGGGTGAGG
Organism: Lysinibacillus sp. 1 U-2021; assembly: GCF_029916965.1. Classification (NCBI taxonomy): domain Bacteria; kingdom Bacillati; phylum Bacillota; class Bacilli; order Caryophanales; family Bacillaceae; genus Lysinibacillus; species Lysinibacillus sp. 1 U-2021. Next base: position 208,033 of record NZ_CP123966.1, on the reverse strand, counting down.
ATTTTATCGAATTTGATTTTGGCACAAAAGAAATACTCACGAAGCCTACTTATTTTAAGGGGGACATTTCAATAGAACAGCAAAGTGTAGCAGTTAAGATGAATAAAAATAATGAAGGCAAACTATTAATGCTCTCTGACGCCATAAAAGAAGATGGCACGCCATTAGAATTCAACAGTTTGACCATTTCACGAGACGAGCAGTATGTAGTAGAGACATCACAATTTGAAGAATATAATGGGAAAGTTAAGCTATATTTGAACTATTATCCTAATCCGATTGGGGAAAATATTGAAGTAAACATTCCATTACAATAAAATGCAACAGCTATTCAAAAAGACGAATCTTTTGAATAGCTGTTTTGCTCTTTTGACTGCAAGGGTTGGGGGCTTCTTTTCTAAACAGCTTGATAGATGATAAATTAAATAGGCACTTAATTTAGTTATAATAGGGGTAACGATATCTTTAAATTTGAAGCGGTTATATTTTCTTGATTTAGTTACATAGCTAGCTCTTTTTTCTTTTTGAACTTATAGTGTAGGTAGTTATAGAAATTTAAGGTAAACTTACTTTAAACGGAGGTGGAAAATGGACTCTTTAGAATTAAACAAATCAAAATATATGGTCTCTAATATCAAAGACATTTTGCAGAATAAGCTTATTCTTGCAAAACCGTTGACTAAAGATGACATCAAAGAATTAAACCTAGTCAATCCCCCTGTATACAATAAAGAAAAGTATCTTATTCAGGAACAGTGGTTATACAGCATGAATATTGGGGAATGGGAGGATGTAGAGATTATTATCCAAGGAAATAATGAAAATCCTGAGGTGAGAATAATCGAACTAGCAGAAAGAATTTTCGATGAACTCCATTTACATATAAGCTGCGCATTGGCGTATTTACATAAGTTTTTTCCTAATCAAGAAATAAACAGTTATTATTTATCCACAATAAGCTTTGGAAATATGGCTAACTTTGATAGTTATATCTTTTCAGGCTTTAGTTTAGCTTTTATTTATGAGGGTCACTTTGAGTTTCAGTATAAAGTGAAATTTAAAGAAAATGGTTGGCCTATTGGTTTTGAGGGTGGACCACTTTAATTCAAGGGGGGAGAAATAGTTATCCCATGACAAAATCGTTTTGAAAAGAGGGAGTTGAATGGAAGGTTTTTTCTTCATACTGATAGGCTTTTTAATTGTTGTTGCAAATGTGATTGGGTTTGTATTCTACAAAAAAAGAAAAATCTATATAATGCTGCTTTTATCATTTTACTACTGGCAGGTGTATTTGGTGGACTAGGAAGTGTATTAGCACTAATTATTATTCGTGATCCCTTTGCATTATTCTATGGATTGAACATTGCTTATTATTTACTCATTAATAGTTTGATTGTATTTATTCTGGCGATTTTAGTTACGATCATTAAAAAATATACTAGTGGTAGAACCATATAATTAACTATCGTGGTGCGTGAGCATTGAGTTGTTTATGAACGAATTACTATTAAAAACGTTAGGTGGGACGCTATGCATAACTTGTTAGGAAAGGTTATTCTTATCCCAGGTGCAAGCTCAGGTATTGGATTTGCCACGGCTGAGCTAGTGGCAAAACACGGGGCTAAAGTAATTATCAATTATCATACAAATGTGGAAGGTGCCAACGAAGCTGTCCAACGAATTCAAGAACAAGGTGGAGACGCCATTGCTATTCAAGCTAATATTGTGAATAAAGAAGATGTGAACGCAATGATTGAGCAGGCTATTTCTACATTCGGCACAATTGATGTTTTAGTGAATAACGCTGGAGGCGGCATCCGTCAAAGTACTTTTATGGAGATGAGTGAAGAGCTATGGGAAGAAACATTCAAGCTAAATGTCAATAGTGTGCTCTTATGCTCTCAAGCTGTATTAAGATATATGATTCCGAAGAAATGCGGAAAAATTATTAATGTCTCTTCTGCAGCTGCACGTATTGGTGGGGCAGGGGAAAGTATTCATTACGCATCTGCTAAGGGAGCTATCAATACAATGACGATTGGTATGTCCAGAGAATTAATTGAATATGGAATTATCGTGAACGGGGTAGCGCCTGGAATGGTAGAGACACCCTTTCACGATAAATTTGCTCCTGGCGACAATCGGCTTGAACGAATGGCTTCCGCTGTACCAATTAAACGAGCTGCAGCGCCTAAAGAGATAGCAGAAGTAATTGCCTTCCTTTCTTCTGATGCCTCAAATTACATCCTTGGAGAAATTATACATGTGAGTGGCGGTAGATAAATAAAAAAATAGGCAAATTATTATTGCTTTCGTCTATTATACTAACAGTCGTAAATTGTGGATTCTAAACAAGCTCCACCTTAGATGTCCTTAAATTTTGGGGCAAAAAAGGTAGGACTTGTTTCGCTTATTTTATTAAATCCGACACTACTTGAGCAATTAAGAATAAAAAAATGATTGGTAAAATAATTTGAATCCATTTTGTTTGGATATACGGAATGATCTTTAAACCTAAGAAAGAGCCAGCAATAGAGCCAAGTGACACAGGGATAGCAATTCCCCAATTAACAATGCCAGTAAAGTAATAAAAGAGAAAAGCACCTGTACAGCTTGATAACGAGAGCATTCTCGTTAACTCGACTGCTTTTAAATAATGGTATTGTTTTTTCAAGAAATAGGTTATATTCATTAGAGCTGAGCCTGGTCCAAAACCACCGTCATATATGGAAATTGCAAATGGAATCAGCTTGTTCAAGGGTTGTTCCTCTGTTTCTTTTACATCTTTGACAATCCATTTATTACTGCAAAGGACAATCAGAAATGCAAAAATTAAGCTTATACAAGCGACGACATTCATGATTTGTTCCGATAAGAGGATTGCGAATAATGCCCCAAATACTCCACCTATACTAGCAACAAACATGAAAGAAAAATACTTTTTTACAGATAAATGTCCTTTTATGACAAATGAAACAACATTTGATAGGGCTGATAAGCCTGTCGCAAATTTATTAACAGCAACAGTTGTATGAATTGGAATGCCGACGAGCAACAATGAAGGCATCAAAATAAAGCCTGCTGCACCAAAAAGAACGCCTATTATGGCTGCGAGTAAACCAATTGTAAATAAAATAACTCCTTTTACTGTTAACCATTCCTGTAGTAAAATTTCCATTCAATCACCTCAATACTTAAATTACTGGTAAACTATACATAAAACAAATATATAATTATTGCTTATTCATAAATATTATTTATGAATAGAAAGGTTGGAATGGAATGAATTTACATGCATTGAGGATCTTTACGAATGTAGCCAAGCTTGGGGGAATTACTGCAGCGGCGAATAGTATGCTACTAAGTCAACCTGCTGTGACCATACAAATTCGAAAATTAGAGAATGAAATAGGGGCAAAATTGATTGAAGGTAAAGGGCGTGGAATTCAATTAACGCCAGAGGGGAAGTTTTTATACGAGCAAGGCATGCGTTTATTTTACTTAGAAGCACAAATCAATGAGAAGCTTGGTAAGTTTTTAGCAAAGGAAGACAAAATACATATTGCGTCCTCTTACATCCCTATTAATTATATACTTCCGCCTATCATAGCTAAATACAAGCTTGCAAATCCTCAAATTGAATTTTTTGTATCGTTAGGCAATGTTCAATCTGTGGAGGAGCAAGTTCTGAATTATGAAGTAGATTTTGGCTTTGTCGTTCAAAGTAAAATTGGTCATGAAGATTTACAATTTGAAAAGGTATTGGATATCCCGTTTTGGTTTATAGTCCATCCTTCACATCCTCTAGCAAATCAAACGGTCTCCATCTATGAATTATCGAACGAGGACTTTATTTATCGGGAACGTGGTAGCTCGACACTCGATTTATTGGAGTCCATTTTTTACACCTTTAATGCGCCATTACCTAAGTTAGGGCTTCAAATGCAGGGCTTACACGAATCCATAAAAGTAGTGGAAGCGGGGTACGGCATGACTTTAGCCCCGTCCTATAGTGTGGCTGAAAGTATAGTAAACGGGAAACTTGCTCAAGTGTATGTTGAGCAGGCAGCTATTCAGCAAAGTTTATTTATTTGTTCTCGAAAAACCGATCTCATGGAGCAACCATTTTTGCAATACTTAAAAACGCATTTAAATGCATTAAACTAACCACTTTATTTGGCATAAAAAAGACTTCTCTAAATTTAAGTGAAGAATTTAGAGAAGTTTATTTTATGATGATAATTAACACAGAAAATTCAGAAAAATAGTATTATAAAAGTATTTTTCCTTCTATTGAAATAACTGCTGCTCCTGCTACTTCAATAACAGCATTCTCCCCATCAGGAGTGATCGTGACATAAAGAGTCCCAGGTCTATTAATCGTATGTCCTTGCCCAATTACTAATTGATGTTTTTCTTGTGGAGTTAGTATATTTTCTAGATATAAATAACCACCTAATGCACCGTTTGCTGCCCCTGTAACTGGATCTTCATCGATCCCTATATTTGGGCAAAAATCTCTTGTATAAATATCAAATTCCCCATTTGTGTCAAAGGTAAAGAGGTGAGTGGTTGATATGTTAAAATGATTGTTCATCTTTTTAAGCTCATTTAATTTAGGTTCTGCTTGATCAATTGCTTGACGTGTTTTAACGGGAACCATAAGATGTGGGACCCCTGTGTTCGCTATTTTTATCGGGTATCGATCATCAATGTCCGTTTCCTCTAAACCCACAAGGTCCGCAACGACTTCAGGGCTAATGTCTATACTTTTTACATGGGGACGTACTTGAGTCATGGACACGCTCTTTAAGTGATTGTTTTCCGTAATCCATTTTACAGGAATTAGTCCAATGTTTGATTCAAAGATTATTTTCTCGTCCTTATCAATCCAATTGTACTTATTAGCCATTAACCATGCTGTACCTAACGTAGCGTGACCGCAAAAGTCAACTTCTTTTGTAGGAGTAAAATATTTTATTTGATAATCTGCATTTACATTTGTTGATGGTAAAAGAAAGGCCGTTTCCGAAAGGTTTAATTCATTGGCTATGTTTAGCATTTCCTCATCTGTTAAATTTTCTGCATGAGGTATAACGCCAGCTGGATTTCCTCCAAACGTTTCTGTGGTGAATGCATCAACATAAAAAAACTCTACCACTTTTTTCATTGCTATCTCCTCCTTCATTCTAAGATTATTTTAGTATGATAGAATTGATAAGTAAAATTCATGTTTTTAATCTTAAACATGAGGAAGTCAAATGGAAAGTTAAATCTTATACGGAGGTTAGCTTGTGAACCTTTTGCAAATAGAAATATTCGTCAAAGTAGTCGATATTGGAAATTTCACAAAAGCAGGTGAAATATTGGCGATGACACAATCGGGCATAAGCCATAATATCGCTTCATTAGAGTCAGAACTCGGTATTAAACTTTTGAATAGAGGAAGAAATGGCATCTCGTTAACAGATAGTGGAGAACGTATCATCAACAATATGAGAAATATCTTATCCGAAGCAGAAAGCATAAAACAAGAAGCTGCTTCTATTTTAGGAATACAAAACGGAAAAATAAATATTGGCAGCTTTTCAAGTTTTGCTTCAAAAGTGTTGCCAACGATCATATCACGGTTTAAAGGAGAGTTTAAGGGAATTGAAATAAACTTTTATGAGGGGAGCTATGACCAAATTACACGTTGGGTAGAAGAGGGAAAAGTGGATATAGGTTTTACATCTTTAAGTAACCCCATGGATCATTTGGAGGCTACCACCATAGTAAGAGATAGATTAGTAGCAATCGTACCGATTCATCATCATCTTGCCATAAATGAACAAGTAAAGGCGGAAGAACTTCAAGGGGAGGCTTTTATTATGCCTCAGCTAGGATGTGAAGTGAGTGTTAAGAAGTTTTTACAGGAACAAGAGGTATCCCCAAACATAGAGTTTAATGTGGAAGAAAATCAAACAATCATTGCAATGGTACGTGAAGGATTAGGCATTACAATCATACCAGAACTAGCTTTACCCTATAATTTAGCAGGTACCATTGTAAAACCTCTCTTACCCGAACCTTTCCGAGAAATAAGCATTATTACTCGCTCAAAGAAGCAACCCCTTCCCGCTGTCAAAGAGTTTATAAAAACAACCATGGATTGTATTAAAGAATTACAGCTATAAGAATTCTGTGTCCATTGCGATTGTTCATCGTCATTGTGCTTTTTTGTAGAAGAATTAACCGTAGCCACATAAGAGCATGTTTTGGTTCATTTTTTCAAAACATGCTCAAATCAAGGTGATGATATTTAGTAAAGAACACGCCATAAATAGAAGGTAGCGTAGGATTCCCAGTTTTTCCATGGTATCGAGAGCGCTAAAATTTCCTCTTTCGTAGGCTTTTGGTTCATATTACGTAATGTTTTTATTGAATTAATCAGACCTACATCATCGATTGGAAAAGCTGTCTGAAACCGTAGGCAGCGCATTAGCACGTAATTGGCTGTCCAAGGTCCGATTCCTCGTATTTTGATTAAGCTTTTTTCTGCCTCTTTAAAATTCATTTTCATTAATTGTTCCTTCGATAATTCTCCGCATGCCATTAATCTTGCAATGCCAATGATATATTCACTTTTTTTAACCGTCATTTTAATAGCTGCTAGGTCAGTAGGTTCTAACTGTGCAATTCGTTCGTAGGGAGGGAATACCCAATACTTTTTACCATTCCATTCGATAGAATCGCCAAAGCTTTCTACAAATTGTCTCTTTAAAGAGTAGGCAAAGGCAAGGTTGATTTGTTGCCCTAAAACGCCCCAGCATAACGCTTCAAATAAATCGGGAATGCCGATAACTCGTAATCCATAGAATTTTTGGGCAGGTATTTGAAGTAATGGATCTGTATTTGCCATTTCATAAAATGGCGTTAAATCGTTATCAAGATCAAACCATTCAAGTATATATGTTGCAATTTTTTCCCGCTCCCTCTTTTCAATAGGCCTAGAACCATTTAGGAATTGAACAACCATTTGTTGATTATCGATTACGCTTATCTGTACTAAAGACTGCATTTCTCCAATGGCTATCACTTTTGTGATAATATTGTTCTCTATTTCATACAGGCATTCATTTTTTTCTCTTGTTAAATAGCCTAGATTTGCATTCATATCAAAATTTGCTGGTAAGGTAATGATCATCACATCGTCAACGTCATGCCATATCACTTTTTCATTCTCCTTTTCAACATACACAGTTTGTTAGTTTACTTTATCATAAAAGTAGCTTTACTCATTTTGTTATCTTGCTATTCCATTCTAAACGCCTTATTTTTTTCTATTGATGAGGTTATAGTGTTAGTTATTAAGAAGGCTAAGGAGGGAATAAAAATGGTCCAAGATATTCAAACACGTGTTGGCAGCTTGGAGTGGGATTCCATTCAACAGGAACTAGATAAACAAGGATTTGCAAAGCTTCCAGTAATTTTAACAAAAGAGGAATGTGAATTCTTAATAGGGTTGTATAGTACAGAAGAGCCATATAGAACGACCATTAATATGACGAGGTATCGCTTTGGGGAGGGGGAATACAAATATTTTTCCTATCCATTGCCTGAAATCATCCAAAGTTTAAGAGAGTCCTTTTATCAAGAATTGGCCAAAACAGCTAATCGATGGTTAGGTTATTTAAAGAAAACAGCGCAGTTTCCAGCTCAGCTTCAAGATTTTTTGAACACTTGTAAAGAATATGAACAAACTAGACCGACACCGTTACTCTTAAAGTATGAAACAGGTGGCTTTAATTGTTTGCATCAAGATTTATATGGCGATGTGTTTTTCCCGTTTCAAGTAGTATTTGTATTAAATCAACGCGAACAAGACTTTTTTGGTGGAGAATCACTCCTAGTGGAACAAATTCCACGTGCTCAGAGTAGGGGACATGTCATTACGTTAGACCAAGGCAGTGCGCTCATCTTTCCTACAAACCATAGACCTGTTCTAGGGAAAAGGGGATATTATAAACATACGGTTCGTCATGGAGTAAGTACGATTACTGCTGGAGAACGATACGGTCTTGGCATTATTTTTCACGATTCTAAATAAAAAAACTTCAATATCTTGCTATTCCATATCTAGAATTGTACATTGTGAATTTTTAGGGAGTATATTGTAAGGAGAGGTGAGATAAATGCTGGATCCTATGAATGATGAAAATGATATTTTGAATAATGTAGAAATGATGACAGATGAAAAATGGCAAGCCATTATCACGAATGATACAGCGTACAACAATCAATTTTTTTATGCTGTCAAGTCAACAGGGATATTCTGTAAACCATCCTGTAAGTCTCGCGTTCCGAAAAAAGAGAATGTATGTATTTTTGCAACAGCAGAACAAGCACTCCACGCAAATTTTCGCCCTTGTAAACGTTGCAAGCCTACTAATGAAAATTTACCTGATAGCGAGTGGGTTGATATTATCACAGCATACATTGATCAAAATTTCGCTGAAAAATTAACGCTCGAATCATTAGCAATGATTTGTCATGGGAGCCCCTATCATATGCATCGAACATTTAAAAAGATAAAAGGCTTGACGCCGATTGAGTATATACAACAAGTTCGCGTACACGAGGCTAAAAAGTATTTGATTGAGACGAATAAAGCAATAGGCGATATTGCCCTATGTGTGGGTATGGCGAATGCGCCCTATTTTATTACTTTATTTAAAAAGAAAACAGGTCAGACCCCAGCGCAATTTCGTCAAATGAGAAAAATGGAGGAAATGAATGATGGAAATAAAAAATAAACCAACCCTTTTTTGGTCTTTACTCAAGTTTGAGGATTGGCATTTTTATATTGCTGCTACCTCCAAGGGCCTTGTGTTTGTTGGTTCACAGAACAAACCAATCGAGGAAATGTTTGAATGGGCGAAGAAACGCTTTCCAGGAAGTCCTTTTGTTGAAGATGAGGAAAAGCTTGAACCCTATGTCAATGAAATCATTCAGTATCTAGCAGGAAAGAGGCAAACCTTTACTATCCCATTTGAGTACGTAGGTACGCCATTTCAGCTAGCAGTCTGGCAAGCACTTTGTGAAATTCCTTATGGGCAGACGAAATCCTATTCAGACATTGCCCATGCTATTAATAAACCAGCAGCTGTTCGTGCTGTTGGAGCGGCTATTGGGGCTAATCCAGTGTTGCTCACTGTACCGTGCCATCGTGTAACAGGAAAGAATGGCTCTTTAACAGGCTATCGGGGCGGATTAGCAATGAAGAAATTGCTCTTGGAACTTGAAAAGCGAGGTTCATCTAGCAATGCGTAATACTTGCTTTACATGGAATGGAGGTTTCGTATGAAAAGCGAATTATTCTATAAGCATCCAAAAACCATTTTGAATAAGGGAACTGGCTTTCTTTCTGGCTATACGCATTCGCTCAATCCTTACACAGGCTGTTCATTTGGATGTTCTTATTGCTATGTACGTCAAATGCCTGTATCTCTTTTTCGAGAAGGGGAATGGGGTAGTTGGGTCGATGTTAAAAACGGTGCGGCGAATGTATTAAAAAAGGAGCTTCATCGTGCTAAAGCCAAAGGGCCTGTAACCATTTTTATGTCCTCAAGTACAGACCCGTATCAGCCAATAGAGCATAAGGAAAAAGTGACGCGATCTTTACTAGAGGTTATGCTAGAGGATCCCCCTGATTTCTTATTTGTACAGACAAGAAGTCCACTTGTCAGTCGAGATATTGATTTGCTGCGACAATTTAAAGAAAAAGTGCGGGTAAGTATGACAATTGAGACAGATTCGGAAACGATACGTAAACATTTTACGCCAATGGCACCTCCAATCCAAGCGCGTTTTAAGACATTGGAAAAATTAGCAGCTGCGGACATACCGACCCAAGTTGCTATCGCGCCCATTTTACCAAGTGGAGAATATTTTCCTTTGAAATTGAAGCAACTCGTCGATCGGATATGTATAGATGACTACTTCATGGGAGATGGCAGTGGTGGAAAACGCACAAGAAAACTTGAGATTGAGAAAAAATATGACCAACTTGGTTTAGAAGAATGGTATGGACCAGATGTAATAAAAAAAGTATACAATCGATTTATTGAAATCTTTCCAGAAAATCATGTTTATATAAGTCAGGCTGGGTTTGAGCCGTAAAATGCTGTAATAGATGGATTATAAAAATAGCCCCAATACCCATCTTTGCTGAAGTGAGTATTAGGGTTTCTTCACATGATAGTATGATTAACGTTTGTTTTCATTTTGAATTTGACTGAAATCTACTTCTTCAGCAAACTCTTCTCTGTTTTTACGCTCATTGTTAGCATTTTGATTTTGATTCTGCTGTTTTTTGTTGTCTTGCGTTTTATTATTTTTATGTTTATTATTGCCCATTTTCATCTCACCTCCACCATTAGTGTGAGTGGAAGATGTTTTTTTATCCGTAGAACGGACATTTAATTCTTCAAGTAATGTGCTTTACTTTATTAAGGAGTATAGTATGAATGAAAATTATCCAAATTTAATTCTACGGTTCAAACTAGGGTAGGAAGTAATTGATAATGATAGCAGGTGGTTTATAAAAGGCTATCACGCTGTTTGAATCACGATATTGACAAGACGAGAAAATAATTATTGTAGTCGATTAAAAATTGAAGCATACAGGAATGTCTTATATTTTTCCAGAAGATGTGAGGAAATACAAACTACATAGGTTTAGTCTTGAATGTAAAATATTTGATTTAAAGTATATTGCATTGTTAAAGGTCGTATGCATTCAGGATTTAGGAATCCAACCAAGTATTTTTCATAAGATCTATTTTTTAAATATCAACAGGAAAACTATTTTTTACATTATGCTTAAGGAGGCATCGTAGTGAACCAACACAAAATAATTATTACGCAATATACCCCCCAATACGCTGAACAAACAGTTGCTATGTGGCGAGATAGTAAGGAGCAGGCGATTGGTCAAAAAGAAATTCATACCTTTGAAAGTCATGTATATTTCTTAAATCATCTATTAGCTGAGCAGTTTCACATCGATTTAGCGTTAATGGATGAAAAAGTAGTTGGCATGATTGCCTATAACGAAGAAGAAATAAGCCAACTATATATTCATATTGACTATCAAGGGATGGGCATAGGTCATACATTACTAGATAAAGTAAAAGCACAATCAAATGGGCGATTAACTTTATACACATTTGAGGTTAATGAAAATGCCCAACGATTTTATGAAAAACATGGATTTAAAATTATAGGGAGAGGACATGAAAATGAAGAGAATTTAGCTGATATTCAATATGAATGGCTAGCCAAATAAAAAATTTCACTAACGAGCTACTAAAAAGCGTTGTACATTTTGTATATACGCTTTTTTGTTTTTGATAAGATCTAAAAATGATGAAGAGGCAAACAATCTCCGATCACTCGAATGAGTAGTAGTCGAGCTGAGCTTAGTTGCTTTTTATGATCTCAGTATCATCTGGTATAATAGAAAATAGATTTTTTTAGAACGGAGTAATTGATATGAATGGAGCGCAAAAAGCATTTTTTGAAGAAAAGGAGCGTTCACTTGGCGTTTATCTAAATGATGTGCAGAAGCAGGCTGTATTGCAGACGAATGGACCGCTGCTACTATTGGCATCTCCTGGTTCAGGAAAAACGACGACGATTATTATGCGTATTGGCTATATGATCGAGGCGCTTGGTGTCAAGCCTGCTCGCATAAAGGCTGTTACGTTTAGTAAGGCATCAGCAAATGATATGAAGGCACGTTTTGCAAAGTTTTTTCCGCATTTGCCACCAGTTGATTTTTCGACGATTCATAGTTTAGCATTTCAAGTTGTGCGGCAGACACTTGAACGTCAGGGCATTTCGTACGGGATTATCGAAGAAGCGGACGGGCCTGGTGTAATGTCAAAAAAACGAGTGCTTCGTGAGATTTTTGAACAATTAAATGGCTCCAAAATTACGGAAGATCAGTTAGACGAGCTACTGACGTACATAACGTTCATCAAAAATAAAATGCTGCCAGAACAGGAATGGGCAATTGCAGAAGTAAAGGTGCCAAGAAAAGTCGAGATTTTACAGCATTATGAGGAATATAAGCGCACAGCTAGTGACCGATTGCTCATTGATTTTGACGATATGCTGTTAATGGCGAATGATATTTTTACGAAAAATCGAGAGGTGTTGGCGCAATTTCAACGTCGATACGATTTTTATTTAACGGATGAAAGTCAGGATACATCGCCTGTTCAACATGCGATCATCGAGAAGCTTGTCGCTGTCCATCAAAATTTATGCGTCGTTGCCGATGAGGATCAGGCCATTTATAGCTGGCGCGGTGCAGAGCCAGATTATTTGTTGAATTTCCAAAAGATTTATCCAGAGGCACGTGTTTTACTAATGACACAAAATTATCGTTCATCTGCCTCGATTGTAGAGCCAGCCAATCTTTTCATTCAGCGAAATAAAAAACGATATAACAAACAAATGTTTACACAAAATCCTGCAGCAGAGCCAATCTCGTTTAAAATCCTAGAGAATTACAGCTTACAGGCCAAATATGTAGTGAATCAGTTAAAAAGCTTGTCTAAGCGTGGCTCAACGGCTGTTTTATATCGAAATAATACGTCTGCCATTCCTCTTATGGACGCATTAGACAGAGCGGGCTTGCCTTTCTATATGAAAGATTCCACCATTCGCTTTTTTACGCATTGGGTTGTGGAGGATATAATGAACTTCATGCGTCTAGCGTACAATACAAAAAATATCTCGATATTTGAAAAAGTTTACAGAAAAATGAATGCTTATATTACACCAACGCAATTAAAGGCACTGCAGAAAGTACCGGAGGATGGCTGTGTATTCTCACTATTGCTAGAGCATGTGGAATTAAAGGATTATCAGCCTGAATATATTAAGCGAATTCGCCAAACGTATGATAGCATTCAATTTGATCAAACAACACCAACAGCCATGCTAGAGCATATCCGTTATGACTTTGGTTATGAGCGTGCCTTAAAGAAAATGAGCGAGGACCTCGGTTTTAATTATGAAAATTTACTAGATATTGTGGATGTACTTGGACTAATTGCTCGCCATACGTCGACGATGACTGAATTTGCGGGTCGTTTGAAGTACCTTGAAAATTTAGCACGTACATCTCATCTGAAAAATGAAATGAATGCCATTACATTAACAACCTTACACAGTTCAAAAGGCTTGGAATTTGATCGTGTGTATTTGATTGACTTAATTGATGGGATTTTACCTAGTGAAACGGAAGAAGCAATAGAGGAAGAAACAAGGCTCTTTTATGTAGGTATCACACGTGCAATTCTCCATTTGGAATTAATTTCGTACAGCAAGCGCTTTAAAGCAAGTGTGGTGCCATCAATATTTATGAAGGCGTTAAAGCAAATCGTTTCTCCTCAGGAATTACCAAAGAAAGCGTCGAAAAGTCCGAGGAAAGCATTGAAGCAATACCGTAATGATCAGACAATTACAACGGAGTCAGCGTTAATCGTTGGCTCAAAGGTGAAGCATGTGATGTTTGGAGAGGGAAAAATTTTGGAGGTCACAAGTAGCACGATCAAATTGTCATTTGATGCAGGGATAAAGCAGTTTATGACAGATACATGTTTACAGCAAGGCTATTTAGAAGCGGTGGAAGATTAATGCAGCGTATTCGAGATTTTTTCGAATACGCTTTTTATAGTGTGCAAAATAATAGCTAAACTTCTTATTTTCTCTTTCTATAGGATAAATATTCTATAAATCTATTTGCTGCAAGTGACAGCGATTTTTGCTCTCTCATCGCAATCCCAATAGTTCGAAAAGCAGGGATCTCAAGCTCTTTCGCGATAATTTGGTACGGAATGCGTTCTAAAATCAGTTCAGGTAATATACTGATTCCTAACCCGTTTTCCACCATTGACATAATGGCATAGTCGTCCCATGTTGTAAAAGAAATGTGCGGCGAGATATTGTGCTTCTCAAAAATTTCGGAGATTTCAGCTTTTGCGCCTTTTTCTAAAAGCATGAATGGACTGCTCAATAGTTCACTTATAGGAAATTTATCGCAATCAGCAAGAGGATGATCCTGATGAATAACTACCAACAATCGGTCTTGCTCTACAAAGATTGTTTCCATTTTAGCTTTTGTTGGTAGTCGCAAAAATCCAAAGTCGACCCTACCTTCGATAATCCAGCTTTCGATTTCGGTGTAATCTCCTAAGAGTAACTCGAAATCAATCCCTGGATAATCCTGCTTAAAGAATTTGATCATATAAGGTAGCCAATGTGTTGCTACACTAGAAAATGTACCAATTCGGATGATTCCTGATTGGATATCATGTAAGTCTTCGATCTGCATCATTAACATTTCATGCTCATTACATATACGTTGTAATTGGGGCAGTAACTTTAAGCCATCGGATGTTAAACTGATTCCAGCACGACCTCGTTCAAAAAGGGAAATTCCCCATTCTGATTCTAAATCGTTGATCATACGGCTGATACCAGACTGTGTATAGTTTAATGCATCGGCAGCACTTGTAAAGCTCCCATATTCTACTGCTTTGACAAAGGCCATATATTTTTGGATATTCATTGCGCTATCCCCCTTGCATGCTATTTTGTTATGTGTAGCATGACAAACATTCAATTTTGTAATACATATAAGTATGCTATGCTATTCCCATTACAAAAGCAAGTTGAAAGGGAGTGGAAGGAAAGGACGGAAAAAACACCTAATAGTTCCTATTAAATTGCGGTAGGTTAGGGGAATAGACCATGAAATCTAAATTTCAATTTATCGTATCAATGATTATTTTTGGCACAATCGGTTTAGTTGTGCGTTACATTGATTTAGCGGCGAGTGAAAGAGCTTTACTAAGTAGTTTACTAGGATGCTTATTTTTATTCTTCATCTTCTCCATAATGAAGAAAAAAATATCCTGGAATTTAGTGAAATCGAATGCTTTATTTTTGTTTCTCTCAGGCGTTGCATTGGGAGGAAACTGGATTTTTCTCTATCAATCCTACGACCACACATCACTTGCCAATGCCACACTAGGATATTACTTTGCACCAGTATTTGTAATGATTCTTTCACCTGTTGTACTTAAGGAACAATTATCCATAAAGAAAATAATATGCATTGTCATAGCAATTATCGGTATGATAATGATTGTAGGAGAAGGGGTGAGTGCAACGGCATCAGATGATTTCCTTGGACTTACCTTTGGATTGATGGCAGCTGCGTTTTATGCGGCATTGTTACTTTTAAACAAATTTATTAAAGAGATAGACAAGCTAGAGCTGACCATTATTCAACTTGGAACGACTGCATTATTACTGCTGCCGTATGTTTTTTTGACAGAAGGCTTTGGGATTTTTGGATTATCAAGCGCATCTATTCCTTTTATTTTAATTTTAGGTATCGTTAATACAGGAATTGGATTTTGGTTGTTTTTCTTGGGAATGGAAAAATTGAAAGGGCAGAGTATTGCGATGCTAAGTTATGTCGATCCTTTTGTAGCAATATTGATTTCTGCAATGATATTGCAAGAGCAAATGACCCTAGTGCAAATGATCGGAGGGGTATTTTTATTAGGTTCTACATTTGTTAGCGAAATTCGATCTTTTAACTTTTCAAAACAACTCATGAAAAAACAAATAGAGTAACAATTTATCACGGGAGACTTAAATCGATAGTACATGGTATTTAACATTTATAGGGCTGATCCATTACGAAGACAACAATCAGCCAATTCAAGTTGGCTAATTGTTGTTTTTTAAACTCTTGATAAGATGCTTGAGCTTCTTGATGAGTTTCTCCAAAACGTTAACTGCTAGTGCAGCTATGCCCTTAATGATTAGCTAAGAGATTTTAAGAACTTCAATATATCTATACATACCCTTTAACATAACAGATTCATCTCGTATAATTCTGAGCCTTTGATCATTTTGTTTAAACAACTCCTCAAAACTTCGACCAATATCTGTTCCTAACATACTTATAAATGGCCTTACCAATTTTTTTGTTAGCGTTAGTTTTTGATTTTTAGGAGCAAATTTATCAAAGATAAGAATTCTACCATCCTTCTTTAAAACTCTTATCATCT
Organism: Lysinibacillus sp. 1 U-2021; assembly: GCF_029916965.1. Lineage (NCBI taxonomy): Bacteria > Bacillati > Bacillota > Bacilli > Caryophanales > Bacillaceae > Lysinibacillus > Lysinibacillus sp. 1 U-2021. The sequence continues at coordinate 191,891 of NZ_CP123966.1, read as the reverse complement.
CTTCAAAGCATTTATTTTCATTAGGAACCACAGAAAGTATTAAACTAGCTACAATATAGTCAAATGATTCATCTGCAAAAGACATTTTTTGAGCATCCATTTCTAAAAAATTGATAGAAGCGTGCTCGAATTTATGTTTTGCTTTGGCTAGCATATCAGGAGAATAATCAATGGCAGTTATATCATAATCAACATAGTTGATTAATTCTAAATCAGCCCCAGTACCAATACCTACATAGAGGATTTTTTGTTTACGCTGAAAAGGCACTTCTTGAAAAATCCTCTTTCTAGTCTTTAAAAAAGTACCTGTATTAAAAAATTTATCGTAAAAGGAAGAGCCAATTTTATAGATAATTTTGTTCCACGTATTATTCAATGCTACATCCAGCCTTTCTACAGAGCGTATGAACTTCTAAAATCCTGTGTCCCCTCCGAAAATAGGAGTGACCCACGCAATAATCTTTGTCATCATGTCAAAATATAATAAAATCCCATTAAAATCAATAATCATAAATGGCTTCTTTTTGGAAGAAACGTAATTTGCGCCAGCTTAAGAAAGGAAATTGAAAAACTAAGTACATTAATAAGTATGTATAATAAGCCTTTATCAGGATTTGTTAGCCCTAAAGCCATTATTACAAGTGTCCAGCCAGTTGCAACCTGTCCCAAACTTAAACTAATATTCCTTTTCAGACAGTAAAAAATCTAACTTGAGGATGCCTACGTTTATTAGCTGAAGAGAGACCCATATTTTTTTAAATTTTTGACAGACATATTAGGTAGTGCTAGTATGTTTGACACACATATTAGTGATATCGAATATGATCATATCAAAACATATTAGCTAAGTCTAATATGAATTGGAGGAGATTTTGTGACAGAAAAAAATATTGACTTAAAAATTAAACTAATTCATGGATTTTCAAACAAGGTAAGACTTCAAATATTAGAGTGTATCAAAGAGAAAGAGAAGACAGTATCTCAAATCGTCGAGGAATTAAAGGGGAATCAGTCAAATATCTCTCAACACTTAGCCTGTTTAAAAGGGTGTGGCATTATTGTTGGTCGTAATGAAGGAAAATATTGCTACTATAGTTTGAGAAATGAGCGTATTCGCGAACTTCTTGAAATGTTTGATACGGTTTTAGAAGATGTTCATTCTGATGTCGCGTGCTGTGCAAACCATGTAGATTAAAGATATATATAAATAAAAGCAGATTCCATAATTTATAGGGAAGGATGCAGGAGATTTGAAATTATGAGGAAATGGGTGTTCCGTAACTATATGAATGAGCTAATACAGAAAAAATCAAAGATAGAGGAACATCTTTACTAATACGGTTAGTGGTCGTAAAGGTTTAATTAAGGTTAGTCCAAAGTAGAAAACTACCTGATCTGAATAGAAATTATAAAAGGGTTACTGAGATAATGTAACCCTTATTGAGGGAGGTCGTGACGGTCAACCAGCGCCACAACCGTATAAGTGCGTGCGATACACTCAATATAAATTTGTGCAAATAAAGGCTAATTATACATAAAAAAAAGCAGCGTCGTCACACGCTACAGTAATTTAATAAACATGTTAGGTGATTCATAAAAGAGTTTAACAAAGATTATGAATGGAACCATGCTATAAAATAAGTTCGATACAGAAGATAACTTGGATCCAAAAGGTTGTGAAGATTATTTTTTCGCCAAACTCATATTCTGACACTTGTATGCTTTTGCTGAATTTTAGTAATCTTTTATTTTTACTTAATATGTGAGCTAATAATAATAAGTGTTATACCCGTAAATAAGCAAACGATTCTTGTCACAGGTATTTTATCTGCTAGTCCAAATAATGCAATTGCTGTTGTTACGATTAAAACTGTTGGACCAACCAAAGCAAGCATTGTATTAATATAAAATGCTTTTTCTAGATTATTTAACTTTAGCATCAACAATCCAGCACTTACTTCAATACTCCCAGACAATACACGTAAAATAACCATAGCAAGAACCGACTTTTCAATAATTGTCATCATCCTATCTTTATAGAAAATTTAATATAATTCCATCATGAATAGAATAATAGATTTTTGTTTTAATGAAATACTAAAATCAATATATGTATGATACGTATTTAATATTCTTGTTAGATTATGCTTTAATCCTTAGACTAGGAATATAATTAAAGATGTTTCCAATGTTTAGAATTAGCCTAATAAATGAGCTGTGTTTCTATAGTTGAAACACGGCTCATTTTTATTTTTAATCCCTATTTAGATTAATGCTCAATTCGAAAGCTATCAATAAAATTCTAATTCTTATATCACGCTGCATATGCATATATTCTCCATATTTATAGTCTATACTTTATTTTCAAATGGACTATGAAAGGTTGAGTGAGAATAACCTTGTGTTTTTTGGCGTATTCAACGGTTTGTTGATTTCTATTATCGGTGAATCACTTGGTGCAGTTATTAGCTTTATTTTATATAGAAAAGGAATCAATAAATGGAAAAGACCGTTCGTTTTACCTTTTATGTCATCAGGTCTTGTGACTTTTACTAGTGCATTTTCTAAGGTGTTTTTAGGCACATTTGCGCTTGCTAGTACGATTGGAAAAATACCAGCCTTAATCTTTGAAGCCGGAGCCGTATATGGTTTTATGCAAGTAAATTTAATAGGGAAAATTGTAATAAGTATCTTATTACTGTCAATTATCATTTTGATTTGGAAAGTTAAGAAGTAAAAAAAGTCATATCAAAGTTTTCTTAGATAGAGTGGTTAATACTTGTCCTATTTAATTACAAATCCATAATTTCTCCATACTTCTTTGTTATAGTGCCTATGTAAAGAATAAAAGGAGGAAACATAATGAAATCTAAACTTTTGGTTGCTTCATTATTGGTAGGCGCTATTATAATGGGGGGATGTAGTGCGGGTAATTCGGAATCTAATAATCATTCAAATATGGACCATTCCAATATGAGTGATGAAGAAATGAAAAACATGGAGGGTATGGATAATAAAGATAGTAGCATGGAAAATGGTCATGCGAGTCACAACAATCCATTAGCATTAAATAATTCAACTGGGGAAAATGAGCTTGCGCTTCCACCTATTATTGAACCTAAAAATGGAATTGTTGATATTACTGCTCAAAAAGGAACGACAGAAATCTTTAAGGGAACTAAAACAGAGACATATGGATATAATGGTTCCTTTTTAGGGCCAATCATTCGTATTTATAAAGATCAAACGGTAACGTTTAGAACTAAAAATGATTTATCTGAACCAACAACATTTCACTGGCATGGATTAGAAATCCCCGGAAATGGTGATGGCGGTCCACACCAAGTCTTAGAGCCAGGTGTAACAGAAGATGTAAATTTTACAGTTAATCAAGGAGCATCTACGCTGTGGTTCCATCCACATCCAGAAGGTGCTACAGCAGAGCAAGTATTTAAAGGTTTAGCTGGCTTAATTTATATTGATGATGAAAATTCGCAAAAAATCAATTTACCGAATGAGTATGGTGTGAATGATTTTCCGTTAGTATTCCAAGATAGACAATTTACTGAAGAAAAGCAATTAAATTATCAAGCAGTCCTTAATGAGGATGGTACAATAGGAGATACTTTGTTAATTAATGGTACTTTGAATCCTAAACTTACAGTCGGTAAAGAAAAAATAAGACTTCGATTATTAAACGGTTCTAATGCTCGTAATTATACGTTTAAATTGAATAATGGAGCTACATTCCAACAAATTGCTACTGATGGAGGTTTCTTAAATCAACCAACTGATATGAAAGAAATTACCTTAACACCAGGTGAGCGAGCAGAGGTAATAGTGGATTTTTCAAAGATGGATGACAAAACTGATATAGCATTAATAAATGAAGAAGGAATTACCCTTTTACCATTTAAAATTGAACAAAAAGCTGCAAGTACAAGTAACATTGCACAAAATTTAAATGATTTTGGTGTTACGGAAGAGGAAAAAACCTTACCAGTTACAAAGAAACTTGAACTTTTTGGTATGGGCACAATGGTTTCAATCAATGGTTCACAGTTTGATATGAATCGCATTGATTTCACTCAAAAACAGGGAGATACTGAAATTTGGGAAATTTATAATAAACCTGATATGATGGGTGGCATGACACATCCTTTCCACATACATGGCACTCAATTTAAAATCGTGTCGATTGATGGGAAAGAACCTCCTTTAAATTTAAAAGGGTGGAAGGATACGGTTTCAGTTGAAGCTGGTCAAACAGTTAAATTAGCAGTGAAGTTCAATAATAAGGGCATTTACATGTTCCATTGCCATGTCCTTGAACATGAAGAAAATGGGATGATGGGTCAAGTTGAAGTAAAATAAAAAGAGTTTAAAAACCTCCATATATTTGGAGGTTTTTTAGATGTCATTCAAGAGTGGATTTTAAACGACTTCAAACACCAGATAAAGCCATTTCGTGCCATTTAGATGCTTTCTGTTGCTTTAAAGACTTCTAGGATACGACTTTTTTGTAACTTAACAATTAGAAGTGCAAAAAAACTCCTGAAGCAACCCGTCCTAGATTAGAACGGGTTAGCTCAACTGAGATTATAAAATTAGCTAAATTATCACTTTATATTACTCCATCTGGTGGTTGTGTCTTTCTCCAGCCATAAAACTTCATGACGTCTTTTGATCATATAAAACATTTCAATTACCACCTTTCATGTTTTTTAATTAACAAGATTAATATTGACGAATACGAAGATAATCGTCAATTTTTTTTCGGTTCTCTTCAAAGATTTTTTTCACATATTCATCATGAAGTGCTTTCTCAAGAGAGACCTTACGTTTTGTAATAGTTATCGTGAGCGCAAAAAAGTTTAATATCATTTATTATCACCTCCTTAAATTGTCATGAAAAATGAAAAAAACCGTAGAGAGACTCCTCTACGGTGAAAAAAGGCACAAAAATACCGCAGGGGCACACTTCTCCCTGCGGTATGGGTATGCTTATTTACAAAAAAACCTTAAGCGATCCATTCCGATGCGGTCGAATGTGTGATTTTCATTTTTAATGAAGTTGTAGCTACCAATGACATCAATTTAACGATAACGATCATTTTATTCGACCTCCTTAAGAATTTTTTGTTTACTTTGTAAGTATATCTAAATTTAAGTTGTTTGTAAACATCTTTTACAAAGCTTTCCTAATTATTAAAGCAAGAGCTGTTATTAATGGGCGGGTACATGGGGGAAGCCAAACCCTGTAATTTCTACAGGGGTATGGCTACAAAATGAAAAAACGAAACCCATAGTATTTTATCAAAATTGTAGTTCCAGAACTTTAGGAAAGTTTAAGGATTTTACTATAATTTTGATAAATAAAAGAGGTAAACGTTGAAATGGTAGGGTATGTTGGAGGTCTATTTTAAAAACGAAGAAAATAAGACAAAAAATACGTGCCAAAAATAAACTACGATGATGCAACTAACTGTGAACATTAAAAAAGGGACAATACAAGTTGAATGGAATCAGGAAGAAAAATAAAGAGGTAAAAGTTACAATAATGAAGACATAACTAAGGAATGTAATTGTTCAATGGAACCGTAGCTATTCACGAATGTCAAGGTTAGTTCGATATATATATAAGTAGGTTAGTTAAAGAAAGAACAAATTAATTTTAAGGTTATTTTTCGAGGAGATAAGCAATGAGGGCACCTTATCAAGTTTTGGTATTTCCTTATACAATCACTGATCATTCTATTGAATATGCGATTTTTAAGAGAAGTGATTATGGATATTGGCAGGGATTAGCTGGTGGTGGAGAAGAGGGTGAGAATCCTATTGAATCTGCTAAACGAGAAGCATTTGAAGAGGCTGGCATTACAAGAGATTATCCATATATTGAATTAGATGCTATTTCTTCACTACCAGTAGAAGATGTAGTGGGGAATTTCCTTTGGGGAGAAAACGTTTATGTATTAAAAGAATTTTCTTTTGGTGTTAAAGTTCCTACAAAAGATATATCTTTATCCAAAGAGCACCTTAACTATAAATGGTTATGTTTTGAAGAGGCAGTAACACTTTTGAAATGGGATAGCAATAAAACGGCGTTATGGGAATTGAACAAAAGGTTAGTTAATCAGATGAACACCAAACAAAGTTTATGAAAAAATTATTTAAGCGAACGAGTACTTTGTTTGAAGAACAAGGAATTGCAAAGGCAGCTCATTTTTTATTGAATTAACGAAGCAGAGTATTGAATACCATTCTTTTATATGACTTTTTGGGAAGTAAAAATGAATTAATTAAATAAAAAACAAGCCTGCTCAAATTAACGCATAAGCAGGCTTGTTTTTATTTAATTAATAGTGGTTATAAAGATTTCAATTTACTGTGGTTTTACTTCTATTGACTCTAGATAACGATAAAGTGTTGATTTACTTATACCTGTTTCATTCTTAATATCCAATAATGTGTTGCCAGACTGATACATCTCAATTGCCTTTTTTATATTTTCATCTGATTTCTTAGGTCGCCCAATTGATTTTCCTTTTGCTTTTGCTTCAGCCATTCCCAAAGTAGTTGATTGCTTTACGATATCACTTTGAAATGTTAAAAAGAATTGTAAAACTTGCTCTAGTGGCATTTCAAGAATTTGTGTGGACGTAATATTTTCCTCCATAAAATGAATTGTTACTTGATCTCTTTTACAAATTTTTAGTAGGTCTTCTAAATGCCTAGTTGTATCCGCAATGCTAAAGAAACGAAGTACCTGAATGGTATCGTCTTTTTCTATGGTCATGAGTAATTCTTCAAGAACTAATCGCTTTTTCGCACGACCATGATTTTCAGTAAATAGATGGTCACAATTCTTTAAAGCAGCAGTTTGAATTTGCATATCCTCATCATTAAATAAGGGTCGTTGATAACCATAAATCATATAATTTCACTCCATTTTAGTTCCGTAAAGGTTCCCTTTTGGGAAAAGTGTGCTATGATATTCGAAGATTATATTTTAGTAAAGAAGGAGAATATCATGCAAAGTTTAAAGCAACAATGGCTTGGTAATGTGCGTGGTGACATCTTGTCAGGGATTGTCGTTGCCTTAGCACTTATACCAGAAGCAATTGCCTTTTCTATCATTGCTGGTGTCGATCCAATGGTCGGACTTTATGCGTCATTTTCTATTGCTGTTATTATAGCATTTGTTGGGGGAAGACCGGGAATGATTTCTGCCGCAACAGGAGCAATGGCACTCGTGATTGCAGATTTGGTGGCAGACCATGGGTTACAATATTTATTAGCAGCAACCATTTTAACAGGAATTATTCAAGTTTTATTTGGTGTATTTGGAATTGCTAAGCTCATGCGTTTTATACCAAATTCGGTCATGATTGGCTTTGTTAATGCACTAGCAATCTTAATTTTCATGGCTCAAGTACCACACTTTTTTCGAGAAGGGTATATAACGTATATATTCATCGTGGTCACATTATGTATCGTATACATTTTACCTCGATTCATTAAAGCAATACCTGCACCGTTAATTGCGATTATTATGTTAACGGCTGTAACATTCATTTTTAATTTTGAACTAAAAACGATAGGAGATCTAGGAGCAATTTCACAGAGCTTACCGCATTTTTTCATTCCAGACGTACCATTTAATTTTGAAACGTTAGTAATTATTTTCCCTTACGCACTAGCATTAGCGCTTGTTGGGTTAATGGAATCACTAATGACCGCACAAATTGTTGATGATATGACGGATACAAAATCCAATAAAAATATTGAGGCACGTGGACAAGGAATTGCAAACATCGTTAACGGTTTCTTTGGTGGTATGGCAGGATGTGCAATGATCGGACAGTCGATGATTAACGTAAAATCAGGTGGTCGAGGACGCCTATCAACACTTGTGGCTGGGATGTTCCTAATGTTCTTAATCCTGGTACTTGGCAACATCGTGGTCGATATTCCAATGCCAGTACTTGTAGGAATTATGATCATGGTAAGTATTGGTACATTTGATTGGGGATCGTTTAAATATATTGTCAAAGCACCTAAAAGTGAGGCATTCGTTATGCTTGCAACCGTAGCTGTAGTTGTCTATACAGATAACTTGGCGATTGGAGTTGTATTGGGCGTAATTTTAAGTTCTTTATTCTTTGTTGCAACGATTTCAAAGGTACGAATACATCAAGATAACGATAAATTTATTGTAGAAGGTCCTTTATTCTTTGCGTCTACTCAAAAATTTGTCCAAACAATTGAAGTAGTTAAGGATGATATCGTTACAATCGACTTAACAAGTAGCCATTTATGGGATGAATCAGCAGTTGGGGCAGTCGTAAAAGTCGTTACGAAATTAGAAGAGCAGGGGAAAACTGTGAAAGTCATTGGCATGAATCCAGCGAGTGAAAAATTATATAACCAATTATTAAATGTAGGTGTATCACATTAAGGGGGATACTTTATGTATAAATATATTTTATTGGCTGTTGATGGTTCTGAGAATTCAGTGCGTGCCGCAAAAGAGGCAGTCAAAATTGCTTCTGAGAATTCACTGATTGAAATGGTGTACGTGGCAGATTTTGAAAAGGCGAAAACAGAAGTGTTACATGCTGTATCTAGTGAAAGTTTATTATTAGAACGTAAACGAAAGGTAGCACTAGTAGAAGAAGTTTTAAGAGTTGCTGGGAGTAACTTCAAATTAACGATTTTACATGGTACACCTGGTCCTATAATTGTGAAGTATGCAAATGAAAAGCAAGTTGATCTAGTTATCATAGGTAGCAGAGGCTTAAATACTTTACAAGAGATGGTGTTAGGAAGTGTAAGCCATAAAGTTATGAAACATGTTCATTGCCCAGCTTTAATAGTGAAATAGGCAAGCTATATTGATTTATAGAAAATGGGGATATTATGGAAAATTTAACTTGTGTATGAAAAATTCACGGGTAGCCATCGTAGTTTTATATAAAAGATTGATCATTTATAATAAAGCTTGTTTAAACATCCTGTATTGATATGCAGGATTTTTTGTTTAACAAACGGGCAGTTTAGTACAAAAATTATTTTTAGGATATTATAAGAAACATACCTGCAAATTGAGATTAGGGATGATTAAAATTACTGAAGAATTATTACGTGAATACCTGTTTTAACAGGGAAATCTAGTTGAATGGTGTTTAAAACCTCCTAATCGAAGCAACTATTATTAATTGTTCCAATAATGTGTTGTACTATGATTCTAAGCAAGCTTTGATATCATTAGGAGGCATACAAACGAAACCAGGGATATAGCCCCAATACATTGCTTGCTGTTATTCAATTATTGGGCAAGTACTGTAATAGAATGCTGAAATTGTGGAGGAAAAAAATGAATAAAACGGAGAGGCAGCTTGCGATCACGCTTGAATTACAGCGAAGCAAAACATTGAGAGCAGAAGATTTAGCTTCTCAATTTGAGACAAGTGTGCGTACCATATATAGGGATATTCAAGCACTAAGTGAGGCTGGGGTTCCGATTTTAGGTGCCCCTGGTCAGGGTTATTCCTTAATGGAAGGATATTTCCTACCCCCGGTTAGGTTCACAGCCGAAGAGGCCGTCTCCCTGCTCATGGGAGCTGATTTTATCGAGCAAAGGTTGGATACAGATTATGGTATTAATGCAAGGTCCGCTAAGCGTAAAATCGAGGCTACTTTGTCGGAGTCAGTTCGTAACGAGTCAAGGCTTGTTCGGGAAACAATGCGACTGCTTTATATAGGTGAGCAGTCAACTGAAGAGCGGGTAAAAACGTATCTTAATCAAGTTCGCGATGCAATTTTAAAACAGTGCAAAATCAGTTTTATGTATATTAAAAAAATGCCAGGAACAGATGGGAATCGGAAAAATAAACGTGTGGTCTCTCCATATGGATTAACACTTGTCCATGAAAATTGGGTTTTACTAGCATACTGTGATATGAGGCAAGAAATGCGACATTTCCGCCTGTCTCGGATGTCCGAGCTTTCTGTGTTGGAGGATCAATTTCTTTTACCAAATGATTTTGACCTAAGTAGCTATCGGCCACCTGACAATCGAGATGAAAGAATAATAATGAGGGCAAACCCCGAAATTGCCGACAAAATCATTGAGGCAGTAAATTTTTATATTGAATCTATTGAGGAGCGGAAGGAGGATGTAATCTTTCAATTTCGTGTTCGGTATCCAGAGGAACTATTACAGCATTTACTTGGCTGGGGCGGAGATATCGAGGTGATTGAGCCGAAGTCTTTACGCTTCAAGATTCGGGAAGTAGCGAAAAAAATTCTAGAACACTACTGACATACACCTGTCAGTAGTGTTCTTTTATACTGCGACTATACCAAGATGAAGAGGAGCTGCTTGAAGGATGAAAAGTACAAAGGAAGTATTGAAGTCATTTGAACTTACAGTAGAAAGATATTTGGCAGAACTGACAAAACTCAATATGGATAAAATACATAGAAAGCAAAGCGAAGAAGATTGGTCCATAGGACAGATGTATGTACATTTAATTCAATCAGCTTTCATGCATCTACATAATGTCGAGCAATGTTTAGCTGGTAGCGAATCGACATTGAACCCAGCGATGGAAAAAACTGAGCAGGGTAAGATTGTTTTTAAACTAGAACAATTTCCTGCTGTTCGTATTAAGGTCCCTGCTTCGCCAAACTATACTCCGCAACCACCAGAGAGCATGGAGCATTTGGTAGAAGGACTTCACAGTGTAGTGGAACGGATGAGGAATACGGAATCAGTGCTACTTCAAGTGCCTGTAAGTAACAAGATACTTCATCCGGCGTTCGGTGCTTTAAACGCGCAGGAGTGGTTTATGTTGATTGAAATGCATTACAGACATCATTTTTTACAACTGGATCGGTTGAAAAGTTTAGTATTTGAAGAGTAGGGGGATGCATCATGTCGAATATAACAAGTCAGAAAAGCAGATATTGGATTGGCGTTGTATCCGCTTCTCATGTGAATTTAGCCATAGAAGGTGGTTTTGCACAGTTATGTCACGGTAAGGCAGCACCTTTGCGTAAAATGTCTCCAGGTGATTGGCTGATATACTATTCCCCTCGTACAGACATGTCCAAAGGGAAGCCAGTTCAAGCATTTACTGCTATTGGTCAGGTTACGGATAACGGTGCTTACAAACATAGAGTGTCGGAGTCGTTTGTGCCATTTCGCAGAGATATGCGTTATATTCCTTGCCGAGAAGTTAAGATTGCATGGTTGTTAAACCAGCTCACTTTTACGCGTGGAAATCGCAATTGGGGGGTACCATTCCGTCGAGGTCATTTTGAAATTGGAGCTGAAGATTTTATGACAATCGTTACTTCGATGTTAGATGGTGAGGAACAGGCGTTATCTGAGTTCCTAAAACACTGATTATAAGTTGTGAACAGTTTCACTTGAACTTTAGAGTGCTTTAGTTAGATAACAATCTTCAACAATTGGGCGCTATTGTTGAATAGCGTTCTGTTCTTCTGAATTCACGAGACGAGGATTGTTAAGTAAATAAGAACAAATTAAAAGCGGTCCTCCACAGATTAGTTTGTGGAAGGCCGCCTTTATTATAAAAACAGTCACCATTTATAATTGTTACATCTTGGTTCACTTAACCATATAGATGTAAAATAAAAAATCTATTTAGCTTACGGAGCTTTCCGCAATGATTGCACGAATCAGAAATCAGAAAATTTAGGACTTCACCATACAATAGGCATTCCACCAATCCATGCACGAAGATGTCGTTAATCAAAATGTTGAGCAAATGTGCTTTAATAATTTAATTGCGTCAAACGAATGGCTAAGTATGCTCCCGAAAAAGAGTGAAAAATAGCAAGAGACAAAAAATAAAGGGAATTCATGCTTTAAAACTTGATGAGACTAATCACCTTTTAGAGCAAACAAAACACAAGAGGGTTTGTTTATCATTTATTTACTAATACAAATGAAGTAGCTAATGACAATGAAATGCATAGCAATTTGTTCTATCGCTCTCTTGTGGAATGTTGATAGTGGATTTTCATTTTAAAAATCGATTTTATTAGTTCAAATTAAAGTGCTGGAGTCGTGGTGGTAATAATTGGTGTGTGATATGATTAACAGAATAAAATGCGTCTACGAAATAAAATGGACCAAGTGTTTATGGATAAAGTATAAATTTTAGGGGGTATTTTATGTTTGTAGTAAATGTAGAAGGGGCTATTCGTCGCAATGAGAAATGGCTTTTAATCCGCAGAAGTGAAAAGGAGGAGCATGCTGGTGGAGGTCTCTCATTAGTAGGAGGAAAGTGTGAAATTGAAGGTGATTCGTCTGATATTCTGGAAAGAACATTAAAACGAGAAGTTTTTGAAGAAGTAGGTAGCGAAATTACAGGCATTAAATATGTAAATAGCTCCTCCTTCGTGACAGAATCAGGGATAAATGTAATCGATATAGTTTTCCTATGTCATCATAAATCTGGAGAACCTTACGCTAAAAGTACTGAAGAAGTGGATGATGTTATGTGGATGACTACATCAGAGGTTCTTGCACATACGGAACTACCTTTATTTCTAAAAGAAAACATTAAACTTGCAGAGAAAATACTACAAGATAATATGCAGGTGAAATATTAGTTATACATTTTCCATAATAGGGCGCGATAGTGGAGTAACACATGTAGAAAACAATCAAACTTTTTTATAAAAAACTAACTTAAAACTGCTCAAGAGGTATCCCTTTTGATCAATCTTTTTTCAAAAGGGATTCTTCTTATTTATCATAAAATAAGGGTTTGCGAGGCATTTTTGCTCAAACTTTATCTCAAAGCAACGTCAAATTGGGTAAAAATCTGTTGCAATTCAAAACATTAAATCATAATATAAGAATATAGTTATATACGGATTAATTCACCTTTCTTTAACGAGGTGATTTTATTTAAAATAATATATAAGCAAATAATTATATAAGGAGTGCAGATAAATGGAAAATACACTAATTGAAAAACAACTAAAAGCAGCTGCAGATTTAAATCGCATTAAATTACTTGCATGCATGAAGAATGGGGAGGTATGTGTATGTGATTTTGTAGATGTTCTCGGAATATCGCAACCAGCTGTTAGTCAACATTTACGAAAATTAAAGGAGGCAGGCATTATTACAGAACGAAAAGTAGGGACTTGGAAACATTACCGTTTAGTAGAGGATCAAACGCCATTGATGAAGGGCATCATCGAACAAATTCAACCTTTAAACGGGTGCAACTGTGGCACAGATTGTTGCCATGTAGGGGGAAATATAAATGAGTAATGAATCTTTAACCAAGCAGCTTTCTTTTTTAGATCGTTACCTTACCCTTTGGATATTCGTTGCGATGGGAATAGGTGTTTTATTAAGTTTGACAATGCCTAATATTGGAGAAGCATTAGAGGCCATGTCTATTGGCACAACGTCCATACCGATTGCTATCGGGTTAATTATCATGATGTATCCACCATTAGCGAAAGTAAAGTATGAAGAAATGTGGCGAGTGTTTAAGGATTGGAAAGTGCTTTTACTTTCTCTTTTTCAAAACTGGTTACTCGGACCGTTCTTAATGTTCTTTTTAGCGATTATCTTCTTACATGATTACCCAGAGTATATGGCTGGGCTGATTATGATTGGTTTAGCTCGTTGTATTGCAATGGTCATTGTATGGAACGATTTAGCACGTGGAGACCGTGAATATGTAGCTGGTTTAGTTGCGTTTAACTCCATCTTTCAAATCGTGACTTATTCAATTTTTGCTTACTTTTTCTTAAATGTATTGCCTGGTTGGTTTGGTCTAGAGAATTTCCATGTATCTATTTCTATGTGGGAGATTACAAAGAGCGTTCTAATTTACTTAGGGATACCATTTGCTGCAGGGTTCCTCACACGTTGGATAGGGATTAAAACAAAAGGGAAACAGTGGTATGAGGAAGAGTTCTTACCGAAAATTTCACCACTGACTCTAATTGCACTGCTGTTCACGATTGTGATGATGTTTGCCTTAAAAGGTGAGCAATTAGTAGAACTGCCAATTGATGTAGTGCGAATTGCTATTCCATTATTTATTTACTTTGTGATCATGTTTGCTATGTCATTCTTCTCTTCCCGTAAAGTAGGGGCATCTTATCCTGTCACAGCAGCTCTTTCTTTTACAGCTGCAAGTAACAATTTTGAGCTAGCGATTGCGGTTGCAGTTGGTGTGTTTGGCCTGCATAGTGGCGTGGCATTTGCTGCTGTTATTGGTCCACTTGTAGAAGTACCTGTTCTCATAGGACTTGTATGGGTTGCCCTACGTTGGCAGAAAAAATACTTTAAAACCATTAAATTATAAGGAGCAATTACTATGACAAATACACTTTATTTCCTATGTACAGGGAACTCATGCCGTAGTCAGATGGCTGAAGGATGGGCAAAAAAGCTACTACCAACCAATTGGACAGTTAAAAGTGCTGGTATTGAAGCACACGGGGTAAATCCGAATGCTATTAAAGAGATGGCCGAGGTAGGGGTTGATATTTCAAATCATACATCCGATTTAATTAATATGGAGACATTAAACAACGCCAGGTTAGTTGTCACGTTATGTGGGGATGCCGCTGATAAATGCCCAATGACACCTCCTCACGTTCGTCGTGAGCATTGGGGATTTGAAGATCCTGCGAAAGCGACAGGTACAGATGAAGAAAAATGGATTGTATTCCAAAATGTACGTGATGCAATTGGTAAACGGATTGAGCAATTTGTAGCTGAGGAGCTGTAATACTTCTGTTAGCAAATATTCAATCTGTTGAATGGAGGATTAAAAATGACAGTAAATCATGCTAGCGTATTAACAAAAGATTATTTTATCGCCTATTTAAAGTTAATTATGAATAGTAGAGACTACACTTTGAAACAGGCTAAAGAGTTCGCTTTTGATTTCTTCTTTAAAGGAGATATGGATCGTTACGGCACTTCGACATGTTTGCAATTTGAAAAAGCCATAAAAGAAATTGATAAATCAATGTGTGAAATTGAAATTTTTTAATTACAAAGTTTACAACGTCTAGCTAACTGCTAGACGTAAAAAATATATTTTATATAAGGGAATGCTTATATAGAGGAAATAGAGGAGAAATTAATGATGAAAACACTTAAAATAATCAACCAAAATGGATCTTGTTGTACTACTAAGGCTATTGAAGTCCAAGAGACTGTTAATAATTCCAATAAGAAATTACCGATTGTCATAATTGGTGCAGGTCCAATTGGATTAGCTGCAGCTGCTCATTTAGTGGAACAAAAGCAAGCATTTATTTTACTTGAGGCTGGGCATGAAATAGCACACAATATTCGTACATGGGGGCATGTTACATTATTTTCACCATGGCGATATAACATCAATAAAGCTGCTAAAGCTTTATTAGATGCCTCCGGTTGGGTAGAACCTAATTTAGATACGTTACCAACAGGACATGAATTAATTGATCTTTATTTAAAACCTTTGTCTGAGCTAATACAAATAAAGCCTAACATTCAATTGAACGCAAAAGTAGTAGGGATTTCACGACAATTGAATGATAAGATGAAGACAAAAAATCGAGTAGAACAGTCCTTTACTATTTATATTGAACATGAGAATGACATCCGTGTGATTGAGGCGAGAGCAGTAATTGATGCGACGGGTACATGGGGGAATCCAAACCCAGCAAATTCTACTGGTGTATGGCTACAAAATGAAAAAGCTTTAGCAGATCACATTGAGTATGGTATTCCAGATATAAATACGAACCCTAAGAGATATGCAAATAAGAAGGTTGCTGTCATTGGTGGTGGTCATTCATCGATCAATACCTTATTAGCTTTGGCTGAATTACAAAAAGATAATCCTGCAACAAAGCTTGTGTGGATTATGCGTAAAAAATCTGTAGAAGAGGCCTATGGCGGGGAGGAAAAAGATGCGTTGGCAGCACGTGGCGCACTGGGTATTCGCATCCATGAGTTAGTAGATACAGGTAAGGTTGAAGTAATAACTCCTTTCTATATCTCACAGGTGAAGAAAGAAGAGAACATCCATATTGTTGGTACTATAAACGGAGAACAAAAAGTATTAACGGGATTTGAAGAGCTTATTGTCAACGCAGGAAATCGACCAGACCTTACGATTAACAGCGAACTACGCCTTTCCATTGATTCAGCAACTGAAAGTGTGCATGCATTAGCACCATTAATTGATCCCAATGTGCATAGTTGTGGCACAGTAAGAGCGCATGGAGAAGAAATTCTACGCCAACCAGAAAAGGACTTCTATATAGTCGGAGCTAAAAGTTATGGACGCGCACCAACATTTTTAATGGCAACTGGCTACGAACAAGTTCGTTCAATAACAGCTTATTTATCAAATGATGAAGAAGCTTCAAAACGTGTGGAATTAGACTTACCAGAAACAGGCGTATGTAGTGTTAATCTTGTCAATCAATCAAATACATGTTGTTAATAATCTGACTGTTAGCGCAAGCTAGCAGTCCTTTTAAAATATTCAAGGGGGAAATGGAATGGACACACTAATTACTCGTAAAATGGAAAAGAAGGATTTACAAGAGGTATTAAAGATTTATAAAGAAGGAATCGAAACAGGGATGGCAACCTTTGAAACAATTGTGCCAAGTGAACAGGTATGGGATGAAAGACACCATGCAACGTTGCGCTTTGTAGCAGAAGAACACAGGAGAGTGGTTGGTTGGATTGGCATTTCCCCGGTTTCTACACGCGCGGTTTATTCTGGAGTGGGAGAAGTTAGTGTTTATATATCGAGTGACAGTAAAGGTAAGGGCATTGCTTCCAAGCTTTTCAAAGTACTAATTGAAGAAAGTGAAAAAGCAGGGTTTTGGACACTTCAATCATCTATCTTTGCTATAAATACATCAAGTATTCAATTACATAAAAAGATGGAATTTAGAGTTGTTGGAACTCGAGAAAAAATTGCTCAGTTAGATGGGATATGGCATGATACAGTCTTAATGGAAAGAAGAAAGTAGCTTTGAAATATAGTTTCAATTTTTCTAATACTTCGGATATTTCCATTGAATGATAAGATTTTTATTGATAGGTGGTGAGTATGATATGAAAACTAACGACATCGTAATAAACAAAATAATAAATTGGTTAGTGGCTGAGGATAAATCCTATGAATGGTTTGCTAAACAATTAGGTGTAAGTAAAGTACTTGTAGGATTTATGTTAAATGGAGATTGTACTCTAAAATCGGAACGGATTGAACAAATTGCTAGGATAATGAGGATTACGACAAAAGAATTGGTTCATACAGATGCAATACTAGAAGATCAATTGACTGTGAATTTGCATGGCGAATTATCTAATCGTCGCTCTAAGAGAGAGCTTGATTCTTTATTATTTGCCATCAATGACTATCTTGGATTAAAAGAGCAGATAAAATAGATGAAATGAATGTGGCTTTAGCTTAATAAGTAAGGACTTTTATTTAATCAAACTCTTTTGGGAAATTCCAAAACTTTGATAAAATGCAAAACCTCTATTTTTTATATCGATCTTTTTTCAAAAAAATGGAGGTTTTGCACATGTTTTTGTTAAATAAGGATTGAATACTCTTTATTAATTATAGTTTATTACAAACCAACTACAGCTAGCAGTCCATTTAATAATAAGGAAGATCACACATTTAATTACTCTACATTAAAAACCAGGATAATTTATAAAGTTATGGCTATTGTGGAGCTATACATGTAGAAAATTGATCAAATAATTAAAAAGACACCAAAGTCTAAACTTTTTGACATAATGGCAAGTTTAGACTTTGGTGTCCATATACAATTATGGGTAGTTGACGAATCCAAGCCCTCCTCCACGCCAAATAATTTTAGTTTACATAATATAAATTATAGGAAGTTATGTTTCATTGAAAAGTATACTAATAATAGTGAGACGAAATGAAAGTAAAAGGGTCAAATAAGTTTTGGACTTCTTAAATTTTTAAAAAATTTAAGGCACAATTATTACATATATAATTAAACTTTGCTGTTTAACATAAATCATCCTACAAGTGCTTAACTTACATCTAATTATTCAGCTGACTAAATAACCAGTCGTCAAATAAATTTTGACAACTGGTTAGGTATATACTTTTCGGCTGTAATATATCAGTAATTTTCACTGCTACCTGTAGAAAGGACACTAAATAGTAGTTTTACCGAAGCAAGATCTCAGCTTCTTTTGCAAATGCATTACTGTTTTTTATGACCAAATTAGCCGTTTCACTCGGATGGCTAAGAGGAAAATGATGACCATATGGAACAAAATCAACCTTACCCAGATGTGAAGGAGCACAATAGCCTCTGTCAGCATCCCCCCAAATAATGTGAAGATTATACGTTGTTACTTCATTGAAATCACCTTGAACGTTTTTCGTTAGTAAACTGTTAAGCTGAACCGTAGTATTTAAAATTCTAGGAGAAGTAAAACTTTTACTTAGTTTTTCAATATAATGTTCAGGGATGCTCTCTGTACTTTCAAATAAACCATTACTTAATAAATATCGCTCTATCAAATGAGTAGTTGCCAATTTCAATGTCCATTTGTTCATAAATTGAGGAACATTTATCGATGTAGCATTTTTTTTAGTAATAGGTGGCTGAAGTAAAGTAATTGTATACTTCTTATCTATGTACTTTTGTACTAATGCTTCCAAAAGAATATACGCACCAAATGAATGGCCAATTAGATGGGCGCCGTTAGTAGCTTTCTCCAATAACTTTTTTACTACATTCAAATAGATATTTAAAAGATTTTTCTCGCGTTTAAAAGGAGAACGTCCCAAACCTGGAAGATCCAAGATCCATACAGGTTGACCCGTTTTTTCATGAAGCTCTAGCGCTAAAGGAAATAAATCCTCCCCATCACTCAATAAACCATGTAATAAAATAAACGGTTTTCCCTCTCCGTGTAATTGGTAAAGGGTATTGTTATCGCATAATGTTCGCTCAAATAAATGATGATGCTCCCCATTTTGATACATCAATCGATAATCCAGATCAGCTACTACGGCAGGGAAAAAGTTCATGACACTCATCCTCTTAAACCAATCTCCCCCCCTCATGGTTTTCACCGAACCATTTGAAAATGTTCGTTTTGTGATAAAATTCAGTCCATCAGAAGGAATGTTTGTTATTTTACTTACTCCACTTTTCATTATTGTTTTCATAAGCGGCATTGGAACAGAGATTTTTGGTGCTCTCATATTCATACTTTCCGACATAACACCTAATAATTCAGCAATGTTCGGATCGTTCTCTTTGTCATCAACAAGTGTATATGTTTGAATAGACGGCTGCTCCAATCTGAAAACCTGCACAATAAACTTCGCAAACTCATCGTTTGAAATCAGTGGCAACCTATATCCCTTATCTCCAGGAATCACTGGCATGAGCCCTCTTCGCATACTTGTCACAAGCAAACCTAATCCTGCTATCTGCTCTGTACTCCCTGTTTTACTACTACCAACCACAGTTGGCGGATTAATGACAGACAGCGGATAACCTACTGCTGATGCCTGTTGACGGATATAAAGATCTGCTAAAAATTTTGTTTTCTCATATGGATTTTTTATTTTTAAAAATTTGTTTCCTTCTTTAAATACATCTATCGTAACCTTGCTATTATTATCATCAAAGGGACTCATGTAACCTACAACATGAATAAATTGCTGTAAGCCCTTCAATTGATGAATACTTTTAGCGAATTCACTAATATGTTTGGCGCCATTCAAAAATACAGAAGTTGCCTCTTTGTTTGTCGCTTGAATATCCATGGAGCCTCCTGCGTGAATAATCACATCCGTTTTCAATACCAATTCCTTATCTTCAGCACTTAGACCTAAGTCTATTTTCGTTAAATCACCTTCAATAAAGTGCATATTTTCCTCTTTTAAGATGCCTCTTTCCTGAAAAATCTGTGTTGCTTTACTTTTCGACCTCACTAAAAGAAGAATGTTCACATCCTCTTTGACTAATTCCTTCACTAATTGCTTTCCAATAAAACCTGTTCCACCCGTTAAAAATACTGTTCTCATAAAAATCCTCCTAGTAGTACTGTTTAGTACTAATTTGATGTAAAAAAAATGCTTCTTTTACCGAAGCAAGTTAAACAAATGATCTGCTGTTTTCATGATTACAGTTGCATCCTCCAGTGTTTCTGAAATAAATAGCGCTCCTTCAAGATTTGTAATAAAAAGAGATGCAACCTCGTCAATATTTATTGTCTTTCTAAATTCACCATTCTCTACCCCTTGTTTAAGGAATAGAGAAACTTTCGTTTGTAAGCCTTTAAAAAAAAGACCTATTTTTTCTTTTACTTTTGTGGCATTTGTAGGACTTTGAATATAAAGCGTAATAAATGGACAGCTCCCCTTATATTCTCTCGTCTGAACTCCTTGTGTTATTTGCTTTAAAAACAGTTTGATACGATCTTCAACTAATAAATGGTTTTGAGATAGTAAGTCATCTATTGCAGATTGATACATTTCAATCCAATAATCAACGACCCCTTCCAACAATTCTTCCTTATTAGAGAAGTGATAATACACATTAGACTTTGAAACTTTGCTTACACGAACTAATTCATCCATGCTTGTATAAGCAAACCCTTTTTCTAAAAATAATGTTGCAGCTACTTCAATTACACGTTTTTGATTCATTAATTTTACCTTTGTCATAATTAGTACTATACAGTACTACAATGGGTGTTGCAAGTATTTTTGTGAGTTTAAAAAAATTTTGATCAATAAAGCGAAACTTTAATTGATTTTAAAAATGTCATTTTGAACAAAGCTGAACGGATCCCCAAAACTGTTTTGGATGGCTTGTAATTTTTCACATGCTTTTATGCCCATTAAGGATGATTGATAAAATTGATTCATTAATACCCTTCATTCAATATAAAAACTCCATTTTGATTGAAGAGGATCAAAATGGAGTGTATTTACCATAATTTTTTATTATCCCTAGCTGTTATTCAAACAATGGCATCATATGTTTTCTAATCAATTCAACACGATCCTTGGCACGTGGCATAAAGCGCGAAGCAATCGAAATGACCATCTTCTTTTGAGGATTTATGAATATTACATTTCCACCATCCCCCAAAGCTGCATAGCAATCATCAAGTATCCACCACAAATAACCATAGGTCAGCTTTCCTGATCGACTTTGTACTTTAGTGCTGTCCTCTATCCATTGAGAAGAAAGGATTTGGCGACCGTTCCATACACCCCCATTTAAATAGAGCTGACCTATTTTGGCCATATCCCGGGTTGTTAACGTAAGTCCCCAACCAGCGGTATTTACTTCCTTAGGATCTACTATCCAGCCAGTGACATATTTATCCTTCAGAAAAGCGAAATAGTCTTCTTTATTTTGTATAGTTGTATTTGTGGGAGCTTTGATTGCAAGAGGTTTAAACAAGTTTTCTGTAGCGAAATCAAGAACAGATTGACCAGTGGCAGTTGTAAGAACACCTGATAAAATATGTGTGCCAACGGTAGAATAGTTAAACACCCCAATACTACCTTTGCCCCCTAGCAAATCCAATGCAGCTTTTACCCAGTCATCACTTGAATATACTTTCGTATAAGGTTCTGACTTGTATTTATAGGGTGCAGTCATTGACAACAAATTTGTTATGGTGATGTTTTGAATGGTTTTTTCGCCACGTTTCACTGTATAATTTGGAAAAAAATCTAACACATGCTGTTCTATATTTTTCATATATCCTTTATCAATTGCTATTCCAATAAGAATGGAGATGATACTTTTAGTGACAGATGCTATATGCAAAGCATCATCTTGGGTGTACCCATCAAAATATTTTTCGTAAATTAAATGATTATCTTTTCTAATAGCGATGCCTGCTATATTGGCATACTCTTTTTCTATTAAATCTTCAAAGTTATTCATCATTCTGATTGTTAGGGTTTGACACATTGACGTCAGCTATATCAATCCCCATCCTTTCGCTAAAATGAATCATCAATATTGGTGTAATAAAGAATAATTTATTATAAAAAATTATTCAATTCTTTTCTTTTTTCCAGCTAGTGTGATAACAAAAAAACGTTAATCCTTGTTCGATTAACGTTACGGTTTCTTTTTATCTATCTTCATTTTCATAATATGCTTCATTCGCATGTTTCTGATCTGTACCTTTAAGGTATGCTAGGATCATTTTAGGACGTTTAAGTAAAACCCAGTCTCCATGCTTATCAAATTTTCTGCTGGAAGTGATCATTCCATTTTGAATTGTTCCGTATTTTTTTTCGTTCTTTTTTCCCCAATCTTTTAATCGTTTAGCAAAATCGGCATCTTCTGCCATGAGCATATTTTCATTAAATCCATTAATTGCTTGAAAATCTTTTTTGTAGCACCAAAAGATGCCTACAGAAATTGCACCATATTTTAAAAATAGTGGTCCGATTAATAACAAAGCTGAAACAAAAATTCCTAAGGACATTCTTTCAAACTTTCCTGTAACGCCCCCGCCAATGTACTTACCTGTGCTTAAGTTCTCCACTGCCTTCGATAACACATGTTCGTTCATCTGTGTATCGGCATCAATTGTGACGATGATTTCACCTCTTGTCATATCAACGCCAGCGTTCCTAATCTTCGAAAGGTTCTTATCGCTATTTTTTAGTAGGATACAATTATACGATTTTGCAATTTCCTCTGTTCTATCTGTACAGCGATTTAAAACAACAATAATCTCTACTTGATTTTCAAAGGATTTGGAAGCCTTTAAAATAGATTCTAAGCACTTTCCAATGTATTTTTCTTCATTATGGGCTGGTATGACAATTGAAATTTTTATATCCTCTTTCTTTTGCACTTCTAAAGAGTTCTCCATGTCGTACATACAGCTCCTCCCTTTTATATGTCATCTGCATTTATAAAATAAACCAGCTGATCAGTCCACTTGTCGTCCTCGTATATGAATCCTTTCCTTGTGCATTCATAAAGCATTCCAACATTTTCTGCTAATTTTATAGATGCTGTATTGTCGAGGTTTATATGAGCTTCTATTCGATGATAATTTAATTTTTCAAATGCTAGATCAATCGCTGCCTTTACAGCCTCTTTACCATAACCTTTTCTCCAAAAATGGTTATGAATGGTATACCCGAACCTAGCCCATTGAAATTCTTCCCTCATAATTGTGGAAAAGTCTACAAACCCAATATGCGTATTATCTGTTTTTCTAAATACTCCAAATACATACACCTTATCATCCTCAGCCATCTGATGATGCTTAGTAACTAAATCACGAAACCATTCTTTCGTACAGATGCTCATATCTAATTTACCTTCATCGTATTTATGCTGGGAAGGTAAACGATTTTCATATTGCGTAAGCCAAGAAGAGTAATCTCCCTCTTCCATTAATCGAATAATTAATCGTTCTGTTTTCGTCATTATCTTAGTCAATCGAACACCTCATACCCTTCTAAATAGCGATTCATGGAAGTAGTTTACTAGGCTTCTTCGTCTGCAGAGGGGCCGTAGATGCCTGGTACTGGAATATCGAGAAGTCGCAAGTATACCCCAAGCTGTGCCCGATGATGGATCATGTGGCTTAATCCGAAGTTGCGGAACGCAATGGCTCGGGGCTCCTGGCGAATAATATGATCACCGTGACGTAGCGTCCATTCCTCTCCGAGCGTTTTCTCATCACATTCAGTAAGCATCATTTCCACTTTTTTTACGTTTGCATCGAACTCATCCAGAATGTCAGCTCGCTTTTCTAATGCCTCTCGGCGCAACGGAACGGTGGAAAGATCAAAGTCTGAGTACTGTAAAATAGCCATTTGCCAGTTTAGCAGATTGATTAGGTGCGTGGCCAGACCTCCTAGTGTCATTGATTTCTCATGTGGCCTCCATGTCATATGCTCGTCGGGCAAGCGTTCCAGCATGCGACGAGTAGAAGCCAATTCCTGTGTTGTATCCCCAACAATCAATTGTTTAACCATAAAATCCCTCTCCTCCCTTTTAATCAGCATACTATAAATTCCATTCAAGGGGAAAGCTCTCAGAAAAGTTTTTATGCTACGGTTAAACCTTTTTAAACTGTTAGAATTTGTAAATATTTTGAGGGTTTTGCAGTTTGAAGAAATATTCAGAAGGGAATATACTAGATTGAACAAAAAGGGGTGAAGATAAGGTGAAAATAAAAACATTTTTGTTGTTAATGCTTTGTTCTTTAGCGTTAGTTGCTTGCAACGATCAGAAAGAAGCATCAAAGGTGATAGAAATTCAAGAATTAATTAATTTCGATGAAGTGCAACCTGATACTTTACAACAAATCTCCGATGCGAAAGATATTAAAATTATAGAAAAAACATTTAAAAAAGCTAGAGAATTCGGTGAGGTCGATAACGACATTGCTCCGCAGTACAAAATTAAACTAAACGATGATGAATACTATCTATGGATTGATAATACAATCACTGGGACAATAGCAAACGTAAACAGTAGAAATATGTTTTACAATATCCTAGCTACCGATGAATTTAAAGAGGCCATTAATTATCGAGAGCAAAATAATTGATTTTTAAATAATAGTAGCAACAATCTGTAGTAATATAGATTGTTGCTATTTTTTAGGGTATGTTCCATATTATCTAGCTTCATGTTGCTGGGAATGTTCTCTCACTTTTTCAACGGACATAGAGCCCCTCCGTATTAGCAACCTTTTCTAATAACTCAAGATTATGTTGGCTGTAAATTAAAAAGGCTAAGCCATTCCCACTAAATACAATATTCTCCTCAGGTAAAATAAAATGTAAATGGAGATGGTCCGAAACAGCTAATTTTATTAGTGAAATTAACATTGTGTATTCATCAATGTTTAATAAAATGCCTTCTGTAAGATCTTTAGGTATAATTTTATTCCACTCATTCTCGTAGACTTTATAATACAATTGATCCTTATATAAAGGTTCTGGTAAATAATAAAATGCATAAAATTGAGATGATTTTAACCACATCAATTCAAAAAATCTCTCAAATTTTTCTAGGCTTTTCTGGTATGAATGATAATCCTGCGTTTTTTGTTGGAAATCGACCATCTCTAATTTATCGAAGAATACTTCTACTTGACTATATTTTTCATTACTTTTTATCTGATAAGGGTAAATATCAAGTATTTTAGCACTTCCATAATCATACAATTGCTCTAGTAATTCTTCTAATTTTTTACTGTCTTTATTAGTTGCTTCCTTGCAAATACAATCGATTATATTTTCTAATGACATACCTTTTGACTCCTTTAATTCCTTCTTCAGCACGGTAAAAGAAAAATGTAACGATCCTAGTATACCATCTTTCTTTTGTTGCACCATGCCAGCGTTTTACAAGCTATGCAGCTTTTCCCTCTTCCTGATACCAGCCCTCCCCATCTGTCACTAATAAAACCTGTTCAACTTTATGGTAGTGCTTTTTTACATAGTTTAAATAGATGGAATATTTAGATTTTTATTGATGGAATGGAAATGATTAATTATACTTAAATGATTAACGTTCGATTAGAAACAAATAATACTAGAGCATTGGGGAGAGAAGAATGGAAGAATTAAAAGTAGAAAAAGCAATTCAAGATATTTATCCAGATGATATCGCTTGGTGTTATGGGTGTGGCCGTTTGAATGAAGATGGTCATCATCTTCGCACGGGGTGGCATGGTGATAAGACGATTACAATCTATACACCTGAATCAAAATATATGGGTATTCCAGGATTTATCTATGGTGGTTTAATTGCTTCATTAATTGATTGCCATGGAACAGGGTCAGCAGCGCTTGCCTTGCATCGTAAAAATGGACATGAAATTGGTGATGGAGCGGAGCCACCTCGATTTGTAACGGCTAACCTTAATGTAGATTTCCTCAAGCCAACACCCCAAGATGTTCCCTTAAAGGCAATTGGCACTGTTGAAGAAATTCATCCGAAGAAATGGAAAGTAGAAACTGAAGTTTACGCGCAGGATTCGCTTTGTGCTCGTGGAACAGTAGTCCTTGTAGTCATGCCTAGTACTTTTCTAAATAAAAATGATTAGCATTTTTTATCCTCACTAAAATAAGAAGAGCACATCTTATTTATAGATGTGCTCTTCTATTGCGTTTTTAATGGATTCATAATCAAGGAACTGTATTACTAATAACTGTCACAAAGCCATTTCTCGTAGCAGTTTCCATTAACGAATAAATAGAGTCACTGGCAGTTTTGTTAAACTCATACCATTGGTCAACAGCTGCGTCATAAATCAACACGTCTGGCTGTCCAGTCAAAGGTTTATCTGAAGATTGCACCAACGAATAGAGATCATAACGTGCTATGCTACTACCTTCCTTGTTCAGGAAATCATATTGGCCCATTTTATAATAGCCCCCAATTACGGTGCTATGGACAGACCATGTGTAGTCGTTAGGCTGTTTTATCTTCTTGCCCATATTTTTAGTAAATATACGGTGCATTTCTTCCATATAGGCATTGCCATTGATTTGCTCGACTACTCCCCCCATTGTCATGTGGTATTCATGAAGTAATGCTTTCACTTCCACACCCTTAATCATCAATGGCTCTGTATCGATTGTGATCGTTAAATGATCGTATTGAACTTTACAGCCAAAGGTTTCTGCTAGAAAACGTAATGGTACAATGGTGCGTCCATTCTTTAAGTAGGGCTTTGCATCCAATAATACCGTTTTTCCATTTACTGTGGCTTTACTACTGTTTAACTTTAAACTGACTTTCATCTCACTTTGGGTCAGTATCACTTGCCCATCCGACCAATGCACCTTAGCCCCTAAATTTTCACTAATCACGCGTAAAGGTACCATTGTTCGATTGTTTTTTATTTCGGGCTTCACAACCGTTTGTACTGTCATACCGTCCACTTTTAGTTGACTACTAGCTGCTGTAGCAGTTGTGATAGATGTAACAAAGACAATCAACATAAGGAAAATACCTGAACATATTTTTTTCATGATTATTAGCTCCTTTACTTCGCTATCATTACTTCATTCCATATGTACCCTATTATTTCCTTCTGCTATGAGCTACGGTAACAAAAAAATCCTGCATTTTCGCAGGATTTTTAAGTAAACTTTATGAGGTTTATATTTAGGTACACTATTTCGTACCACTTGCACCAAATCCAGATTCTCCACGGACCGTTTGAGATAATTCATCTACTTCCACTAATTGAATAGAAGGAACAAATTGTATAACCATTTGAGCAATGCGCATTGATTTTTCTACGATAAACGGTTCTTGACCATGGTTGATTAAAATAACACCGATTTCGCCTCTATAGCCTTCATCTATAGTGCCTGGGCTATTCAGTACGGTTACACTATGCTTTAATGCTAGTCCACTTCTTGGTCGAATTTGGGCTTCCGTTCCCTTAGGTAACTCAATCTGAATACCTGTCTTAATGAGTTTGGCTACGCCTGCTGGGATTTCTACTGCTTCTATGGAATAGAGGTCCATGCCTGCATCACCAGGGTTGGCTTGTATCGGTAGCATGGCATCAGCGTGAACTTTTTTAATTTTTACTTCTAGATTCATTGTTCTTCATCCTTAACGATTAAAATTGAATGTGTCATCTGTGATTGGCGCAACTTTTGCCTTGGCATAGGTAGCACCCTTTTGTGAAAAGAAATCATATGTGGAGCCTTCATTACGAATACCATTCATCACAATTGGATTGACTTCCTCTTCTGGGAACATGGCTTCAAAGCCGACATTCATTAAAGCTTTATTAGCATTATAGCGTACATATGCTCGCACTTCAGGTGATAATCCTGTTTCCGCATAAATATCATCTGTATACTTCATTTCATTTTGATATAAATCTAATAATAGCTCATAGCCCCATAAATGTAGCTCTTCTTGCTTTTCCTTTGAAAATTGCTTGAATAAATTTTGAGCAAAAAATCCAACTGCTACCCCATGGATAGATTCATCGCGCAAGATGAGTGAAATAATCTCGGCACTGTTTCGTAGGAAGCCTTGTCCTCCTAAGTATAGTGGATAGAAAAAGCCAGAATAAAACAGGAAAGATTCAAGCATAACGGATGAAAACATCGCTTTCCATAAGCTCTCTGGATTGCCTTCTTCAATACTATTATAAATGTCTGCTATTTTATTGGCCTTATACTGTAGAAATTCATTTTTCTTGACCCATTCAAATAGCTCGTCGATTTCTTCGTTTGTACAAAGCGTTGTGAAAATATAAGAATAGGACTTGGCATGTATCGCCTCGAATGCATCAAAAACGGTTAGGACAGCCTTTTCCTGTAAATCGTCTGTATAAGCAGCAACACGATTCATCCCGATATTTGTTTGTACAACCAATATTTATTGATCCAGAAGGAGATACAATGTCCTTTACTGCCACATCTAGCAATCCAAATATTACTGCTGTTATTTCTAATGGATGGCTTCAAATTAATGCTCCTCAAAGTGCTGATAATGAATATACTACTATTATTTTAACTGCAGATGATGGGCATGGAAATACAGTAGATATGGTATTTACTGCTTATGTTAAGTATTATTAATTACTAATCGCTTTAAACCTCACCAATTTGGTGGGGTTTCTTTTTGCTCATCAGCTCCATATTGTGCAGTAACTAATTAAACGCAG
The DNA here is from genome assembly GCF_029916965.1 of Lysinibacillus sp. 1 U-2021. Taxonomy (NCBI): domain Bacteria; kingdom Bacillati; phylum Bacillota; class Bacilli; order Caryophanales; family Bacillaceae; genus Lysinibacillus; species Lysinibacillus sp. 1 U-2021. The sequence goes on along the minus strand of NZ_CP123966.1, from coordinate 163,135 downwards.
CATAAGTTAGCGTTATTTTTTAAATTTAACCTAAACTTAACCTTGATAGAATATACTAGAATTGGGGAAATAAGTTTTAAAATCTATCGTTGACGGATCGCCTTGTGCGATGAAAGTCGCTTGCACGGTGAAGGCTCGTTATAAAACTTAGAAATAGAGAAGGATAAGACGAGAATAGTATTCCGATTCTTAGTAACGATGCTTCAATACATGTTAATGGCATAAATTCATGGTACAACTCAAGTGAACCTGTGTTTAGAACAATTTATGTTTCTTATAGCAATACACAAGGTAGTGTTTCACAATTAAAAAACAGTTTATCACTTAATAATTCGAGAGCAACTTTGAAGGTGTTCCCAGTTAGTGCAACGATACAAAATGTAACACAGTTTAATAGTACTACAGAGTCATTAAGTACAGATTATGTTCTAAACTCGGCTTTAACTATAGGATTAGTAAAAGTTGTTGTAAAAGCAGAGGATGGGACATTAAGAGAGTACATCGTAGTTGAAAGAAACTACCGAAACTAGAATTAGATCAGCCTCACCTTTTTATAGGTGGGGTTTTTAATTTGCTGTGAGAGCAATCGAGATGGGCAACGGTACATGTTACTGAATCTCGATGCTTCTCATGGCTTTTTATTTACACAAAAACGGGCAAAGGTCGTGGACAAATGGAACAATCATTAAAATTTTTACTTAGTACAGTAGGCGGAGTAGTATCGTGGCTCGTAGGTGGTTGGGGCTTATTAATGACAGTATTGTTAATTTTGAATGCAGTTGATCTTCTGACTGGTATGGCAGCTAACTGGGGAATAATCAGCAGCAAACGATTCTATCAAGGTATCATTAAAAAAGGAATGATGTGGGTTTGGATTGTAGTAGCAAATCTTATTTATTTAGTGCTACAAGATCAAGGCTTTTCAATCGGACAAATTATTCCTGATGCAGTTGTATTAATGTTTATTTTGAATGAACTTGTTAGCTTAGGTGAAAATTCAGCAAAACTTGGTGTGGACATGCCATCACCAGTTATAAAAGCATTAGATATATTCAGTACAAAGGAGGAAAAAGCAAAATGACCTATGTACTCAAACAAACCTTTTTGCCAGCAAGCAAATATTCAATCCAGGCTCCATATACAATGGTGCCTCAATATATCACAGTACACAACACAGCGAATGATGCACAAGCAGCTAACGAAATAACTTATATGATAGGTAATAACAATCAGGTGTCTTATCATGTTGCTGTGGATGATAAAGAGGTAATTCAAGCAATTCCTTTCAATCGTAGTGCCTGGCATTGTGGTGATGGTGGGGGTAGTACGGATCCTAACGCACTCAAAAAAGGCAACCGTATTTCCATAGGTATTGAAATTTGCTACAGCAAAAGTGGTGGAGTTGGCTATGGAGTTGCTGAGGAAAATGCTGTCCAATACATTGCAAAGCTTTTAAAACAATTTGGTTGGGGTATTGAGCGTGTGAAAAAGCATCAAGATTGGAACGGCAAATATTGTCCCCATCGAATTTTAAGTGAAGACCGTTGGAATAGTTTCTTGAACCGTATTATGAAAGCAATGGAACCAAATGAATCAGGACAACAAATAGTTGAGGATGATGATATGATGAAATTCACAATCAAGGAAACCAAAACAGCAGTACGTGACTTCTTGCTGCAATCCGTTGACAGAGGAAAAATCGATAAATCTTGGGCAGATAAATTTGATAAAGGCGAACTATCTACTGGTGACTATGAAGGTTTGAAAATAATTATCTCTCAAAGATAATAAAATAAAGCCAAGGAGGTATATTTTTGTCCCCCTTGGCTTTAAAAATAATAAGATAACTTTTTATTACGAGTTTAGTCCATTTTTAACTATATCTTTTGCTTGCTCATTAAGGTTTAAATTTTTATTATCATCAATTAAATTTCCACTATTTATAACTATATCTTTTGCTTGCTCATAAAGGCTTAAATTTTTATTATCAATAATTATATTTCTGCCCATTTTGACTGGATTTCTAATTTCTATCCTCCCTTCAAATTTTTGTTCCAATCCATATCTATAAAATCACTTATTGAATCTAGGTCTTTTACTAATGAAGTTTTGGTATTTTCTTCTATGTTAAGATTCTTTATCTTTTGTTTTAATTCAGCAATTTCGTTTTCTTTATCAAGTAATGCAAGTTCCCTTTTGGACCATTCCTTTTTTAACTCTTTAATTGCAGAAGCCATCTCGTCGGCACTTCCTGCTAAACGATTCAATAATAGTAGGTTTAAAGTTAATACTCCAGGTACATTACTAGCAGGATAACTTAATTGATGATCAACTTCACCATAACCTTCCTCAAAAATGGTTCTAACTTGAATTTCAACTGTTATTTTTTTATTTATAGTTGGTGTAAATTCAATTAAATAGTGAACTGATCTATAACCTGTTTTTCGAGGGTCTACATTAACATTTAATTCAGTATAGTTATTATCGTTGTCGCCTTCCCTAACATTTGCTACGGATTCTACCACATTCCAACTGTTAATAATAAAGTCATGTATACTTTTCCAATCTTCTTTAAATATATGTATAACACGTACTCCTATTAAATCAGTTATTTCATCCTTATAATTTTCAACTGTAAATTCAAAATCTTCCCCTTTATTCTTTTTTCTTTCGGGGGTTTTTCTAATTAGCTTTGCAATTAAATGTTCCGGATCTTTAATTCTTGATCTAACAGTATGAATCTTATCTTGTGTTCTTAAAAGTTGAGCAATCATATCTGAGTAAATAGATAAGCTATCTTTTGTACTTACAAAGTCTTTGTAAATTTCCTCTAAAGTTTTCCAGTTTATTTTATTGTCAAGTATTAATGAGCTATCTAAGTTATGTTTTTTTAAAAATTCATCTTGAGAAATATTAATCATAATTACTCCTTTCTACCAAAACTACCTATTTCCATTTTAAATTAAAAAGATTGAAAGTCATATAGTAATTTTTCTCATTCAAATTATAATTGAGTTAAAATTTTACATTGCTTAAAATAGAACATTAGTTCTATAATATATAGAAACAAACGTTCTGGATGGAGTGGTTAAAATGGCAGCTAAGACAAAAACAACAACCAAAAAGAAAGAACCCAAACATCCAGATAGAGATGAATTTGATTTAGAGGAAATCGCAAATACATTAACTGAAGCAATGCAAGAGGATAAAACCAAAGCATTCACCATTTACAAATGGGAAGAGCCACTAACAGGTGCAGTAACGAAAATGGATGCTAACACTAAATTAATCCATATTAAAGATAAGTACATGAATATTCACAAGGTACATTTCTTAGATATCCTAAAAATTTCAGATATCGATTATTAATGGAGAGTGATTTGTATGTTACATGATCGTGGGAATATGAAATGGACGTCATTAATGCTGCCTGAGCATTTAGTTGAAGGAGTGGAAAAAAGAGCAATATTATGATAAAAAGCGTGACCTAACTGAGTGGGAATTAGACGAGATAGAACAAACCATACAGCAAGCGTTTAAATTGCGAAAATTAGTTAAATTAACGCTATGGGACCACAATAAACTTCAAGACCATGTAGGGTTAATTACTGGCACTGATACTTACGAAAAGGAACTAATATTAGATATAGATATATCAATAAAGCGTATTACCTTTGAACAGATTCAAAAAGCGTCATTGGTAGACAGTGATGATTAAGCCGGATGAACGCAAAAATTTACACCAATTTATCCTATTGGATATGGCAATTAAGTCTTTACAGAATGACTACGATACATTGGGGAGCCTGAAAATGTCCAAGGTCTATATGAGCATTGTAGATGATTTATTAAAGCATATAAGAACCGATTATTATAACAAAAAGCGCATGTTGATTAACCAAAAAATTGAGGTGGTGAAGTGGATTCATATAGACCAATATTTTAGCGATGTTGTGTTGAAAACTCCAGGTGAAAATGTAATTTTACGATATGCGAAGCAAGCATTAAAAACCCAAACAGAAGAATTGATATTTAATTACTTAGGGAGAGTGTGATATGGCTATTGTATATAATTTTTCAAACAAAACGTTTCGGGATATAACAAAAGAAAGAGTCGATGTTGTAAAAATTGCATCAGGCTTTATGGGCGGTGCAGTAAAGGTCTATGAACGTAATGGGACAGTAATAATTCATAGTGAAAATAAAAAGTCCAGCCATGCAAGTGTTTCAAATGAGGATGGGCAAGTTTCAGAATGGGAAATTAGATATGCAATAGAGCACATTTTAAAAAGAGGCCTTACAGAAGTGAATATAAAAGTTAGTGATACGGGTGTTGTTCATATTTGTAATAAAGAAATTATTTCATTCTTTAATTAAAGAGAAGTCACTCATAAAAAATAATGAGTGACTTCAGACTGTAGACAAACTCAATGAATTTTGAGTTTGCCTACAGTCTTTTTTCTTTTACAATAAAATAAAGTAAAGCCGTTGATTTCCACTACGGGCGGACGCTTTCCGCGGGCGGGGTCGAGCTGCTTCCCTCGCTTCGCTCAGTCCAGGATCTCGACTTTCCCGCTTTTCCCGCAGGAGTCGCCACCCTTCGTTCCAATCAACTTCTACATAAAGAATTCCTTATTCATCTATTGATAAAAAGTACACTTTCGAGGTGATCAACCATGATGACGAAAAATCAAATCAATGAACGTGAACAATTAGAAATGTTAACGATTGATCAATTAGTTCCCCAAGATCATTTAGTACGAAAACTAGAGGCGGCTATTGATTTTTCATTTATCTATCCTTTAGTAGAAAACCTCTACTCTGCTAAAGGACGCCCTAGTATTGATCCTGTTGTTCTCTTTAAAATGACGTTTATTCAGTACGTTTTTGGTATACGGTCCATGCGTCAAACCATCAAAGAAATTGAAACGAATATGGCGTATCGTTGGTTTTTAGGATTTGGCTTCCAGACAGAAGTCCCGCATTTCTCTACCTTCGGTAAAAATTATGTCCGTCGCTTTCAAGACACTGATATATTTGAGCAGATATTCTATCGTATATTAAAAGAGATTATGCATCAAGGACTCCTCCATGCAGACCATTTATTTATCGATTCTACGCATGTGAAAGCGAGTGCGAATAAACGTATATCACCCCGGACCCGATTGGGTTGAGAGGTGGATGGAATATGTATCAGTATCCGTTGAATCCCATACAAGTGATAGACCCAATGGGGTTAGATGCGATTGAGAATATGACATCAGGTGGACTAATTTATGCCGTATCTGGTGTACCTGGATTGATTGCTGCAAACAGCATTACTAACAGTGCTTACCAGTTCGGTTATGATATGGATGCTATTGTTGGCGGAGCTCATAATGGGGCCGCCGATGCAATGAGACATTGTTACTTGATGTGTCGAATGACTAAGACATTTGGATCAACAATAGCTGACGTGATAGGTAAAAATCATGAGGCGGCTGGGGATAGACAAGGTCAGCCAGCTAAAGAAAGAATCATGGATCTTAAAAATAACACTGTCGGTATTGCTTGTGGCGATTTTTCTGCCAAATGTAGCGATGCATGTATTGAAAAATATAACACTGGGCAACTCTTCGGGTTAGATGGTATAAAAGCAGATAATCCAATAAAAGCAAAGCAAGGGAGTTCAGATGCTTCAAATTATTAGAGGCAAACTTGTCATTTTTTTAATTACCCTTTGTTTATTTATTGTTTACCTTGGGTTTGATAACAATTCAAATTCTGACATCGTATTTTATGGACATAAAACACCAAAGAGCGTTGAGATATATCTTTCTGAAAAAAATATTATTTATAAAATAATTAATGACCAAAAAATTAGTAGAGGGAATGGTCATTTTATAAGTATAATGGTTAATAATTACAGGACGCACTGTGGAGTGGTTGATATAAATCTTAATTTTTTCAATGATATTCTTTATAGCGTGCGATTAAAAAACATTAGTAAACTGGAGAATATGGAGTTCTGCGCTAAAAAACAACGGGTGTATTTTAGTGATAAAAACAAGAAGGCTAGTTATAAAATAATTAATTATGGAGACTATTACGATGTTGATTATTATGATAACAATTTGAAAAATGAAGTTTTTGACTGGATTGGTAAATGGTCATAATGAACAACACCAGAAAGAGAAAAATATAAAATACATACAGAAAGACATGAGAGCAAGGGACGGGGCAGGGCAAGATCATGAAAATTGTGATGTAAATCACGATTTTCATCTTGGCTTTAACGCCTACAGGTGATCAAAATTTAACCTTTGGAATAACTAAAAAGATAAAAAAGGACCCAGGTGAGTATTCAAAGTTTGCTTGATTATATTTCAGTGATCCCTGATATACGACAACAAGGAAAGGTTAAACATAAATTATCTGCTATTTTGTTTCTCACCGTATGTGCAGTAATTGCAGGTGCCGATGAGTGGCAGGAAATTGAAGATTTTGGACATGAAAGACTTGAATGGCTAAAGAAATATGGTGATTTTGATAATGGCATTCCGGTCGATGACACCATTGCACGCGTTGTGAGTAACATTGACAGTTTGGCCTTTGAAAAGATGTTTATTGAATGGATGCAGGAGTGCCATGAAATCACTGATGGTGAAATTATAGCAATAGATGGAAAGACCATAAGAGGCTCCTTTGATAAGGGAAAAAGAAAAGGAGCAATCCATATGGTGAGTGCATTCTCGAACGAAAATGGTGTTGTACTGGGGCAGGTGAAAACGGAAGCCAAAAGTAATGAGATTACAGCCATTCCAGAGTTGCTTAACCTACTGTATTTAAAGAAAAATTTGATAACCATTGATGCTATGGGCTGTCAGAAAGATATCGCTTCGAAGATCAAAGATAAAAAAGCAGATTATCTTCTGGCAGTAAAAGGCAATCAGGGGAAATTACATCATGCATTCGAGGAAAAATTTCCTGTAAATGTGTTTTCTAATTATAAAGGCGATTCGTTTAGTACGCAGGAGATAAGTCATGGAAGAAAAGAAACACGTTTGCATATTGTCAGTAACGTAACGCCTGAACTTTTGTGATTTTGAATTCGAATGGAAGGGATTAAAAAAGCTTTGTGTAGCATTGTCATTCAGGCAGAAGAAAGAAGATAAATCAGCAGAAGGTGTAAGCATCCGATATTATATTTCATCAAAGGATATGGATGCTAAAGAATTTGCACATGCTATCAGAGCGCACTGGCTGATCGAGCACAGTCTTCATTGGGTGTTAGATGTAAAAATGAATGAAGATGCCAGCCGGATAAGAAGAGGAAACGCAGCCTTTCCATGTTTTGAATGTTTCATCTGCCGCTTGCATCGCTTTTTCAGCTAAATCTTTGCTTGCTTTCGAAACGCGACCAATGACTTCTGTTTTCTTTGCAGGATTGTACGAAACGATTTTATCTTCTGTTGTAATGCGCTCACCACCAATAATTAGTGGGTAGTCTTGACCTAAGTAACCTTCAACTTTATTTAAAGCCTCTACATAAGCATTGTAGTTTGCCTCTTGTGAAAAATCTGTGAATGGTTCGTGTTTGTATGGAATCATACTTAATCCTCCCTTGTGAGATGTGTTTGGGTATGCAAAAAACATTGACGCAAAATATCTTTGCGTATAAAATATTCTTACACTTATTATAATGCAAAATTTCGTTGCATATTTCAAGTAAAAAATTTTTGAGGTGCACATTTTTATGAAAAATTCTGAACCTTTACTACCTTTTTATGAGTTTATTGCAACAAATGTATCCGTTGGTATTCATGCAGTAGACCTATCTGGTAAAACGATTATTTACAATACGAAAATGAAAGAAATTGAAGGGTTTCATTTTGATGAACTTGCGGATCGTTCCATTATTGAAATGTTTTCCTTCCGTCAACATGAAAGTACATTAATGCGTGTTCTACAAACAGGAAAAAAAGAAATTAATGTTAAACAATCCTACTGGAATAAAAATGGTCATGAAATTACAACAATCAATGATACTTTTCCACTTTTTGTTGAAGGCAAACTGATTGGCGCAATCGAATTTGCACGTGATATTACCTCACTGGAAAAGCTTGTTTATCAACCCCTTCGTCGTTACGATGAACCTTTAACATTTGATATGATTAAAGCTTATTCTGAATCCATGAAGCAGGTTATCGACAACGCTAAAAAAGCAGCTGCTGTAAAATTACCAGTATTATTAATTGGCGAATCTGGCACAGGGAAAGATTTAGTAGCAGAGGGAATTCACCACGCAGCTTCACCTGATCCTGATGCCTTTGTGACACTCGTTAGTCGCCGTTCAGCTCAATCGGTGCTCGATAAATTACAACAATTACTAGAAGAAGATAAGGATTACACCTTTTTCTTCGAACGTATCGATTTTTTGAGCTTAGACATTCAAGAGCAACTTTTAGATATACTACATTCACTTCCACAGTCCAAATATATGCTAATTGGCAGTGTGGGTAGTGATCCCATTACATTGATTGCCGAAAAGAAGCTGTCAAAATCGCTATATTATTTCTTTGCAACAATGGCTATTACTATTCCCAATTTAACGGATCGAAAAGAAGACATACTTCCATTTGTAGAAGATTATTTTAGTCGACATCGAGAACGATTTGCCTCACAAGTCACTGAACTTGCACCAGACGTACAGGAATTATTTTTACAATATGATTGGCCAGGAAATCTAAAAGAGCTTGAGCTGCTACTGGATGAAATTGTTTCATTTATGACAACGGAATCCACTGTTACTTCAGATTTATTACCATTACATTTCCGCTTCAAAGTGCAGCAGCAAGATACAAATAATCGTGAACCAGAATTTTTTATGTTCCATCAAAATAACAATGTCATGCCACTCGATGCCTATTTGCGTGAAGCCGAATCATATTATGTGCAAAATGTCTTAAATTTATATGAGGGCAATATTACAAAGGCAGCAAATGCACTTGGTATGAGCAGACAAAACCTACAATATCGAATCCGCAAAATAAAAAAACAATAGAAAAAACGAGGATACTTTCATTCGAAAGCATCCTCGTTTTTTTATTGACCAGATTGTTCAATCCAGTCCTGCAATTTATCTTTTAAGGAATTAAAACCATTTGCATCCGATTCATCTACACGGTCCTGCAATGATTTACGTGGTGGTGCGTCTTTTTTTCTTACTGTTGCTGGGCGATCCTGTAGCGCTCTCATCGATAAACTAATTTTTTCGGCCTCTTCATCGATTTCAAGAATTTTGACTTCAACTTCTTGCCCAACAGCTAAAAATTCACTAACGTCCTTCACAAAGCCGTATGTTATTTCCGAAATATGCACAAGGCCTTGCGTATTGTCATCTAGTGCAACAAATGCACCGTATGGTTGAATACCTGTAACTTTTCCGGTCAACACGTCTCCTAATTCATATTTTTTTACCATAACCTTTGCCCACTTTCTTTTGTTTGCTACGTATATATCGCTTAAATTATAACATACGTGTAAAAACGGGGCAAAAAATCATCTCATCAATCCATGATACCAATTATACGGTAAAAGCCATCTTCATTTTGAGATAATCTAAACAAAATCTGCTTGCCATACTCTTTTTGATGTTCTTCATCAAGTCGTACAGCCACCATTGGGTAATTTCCGTTGTATTGCGACATTTGGCTAATAATGGATAAGTTTTTTACTTTGTTTAAAAAATCAGACTCTATTTCTACATTTGATAGGATTACTTTCTCTTGCAATGATTCATCTCCAATAGAAATTGCATATAAATAAAGGGAAACCATATTTAAAGGACTGAGCTGATTAATAAATGGCTCAGGGTCACTTTTCAAATACTGATCATAAATTCTCTTAACTTGTGCAATCTCCGCATCATCGATGTCTACAATATTAAATTCTTCAACTGCCGTATCTTTCCTAACTTGCAAAATGGCCGTTGAAATATCTTGTATTGTCAGCCCTACTAACGTTTCTGAGTTATTATATTGGTGTAATTCATTTAAAATAGTTGCTGCATTCTTTGTCATTACCTCCCCATACTTTCCATTAGCGACTTTTTGTAAAAAATTCAGGTATTCTTTATTAACGATTCCCTTTTCAGCATACACTTGATAATTAGTGGATCCTTTCATTAGAGCTAACCAAGTATTTTCAAATACTGCCTTTAATTCCTTATAAGTAACATTCCCCGTATTGATATCAAACAGCAATGAACGCTCCATAATTTTTAAGGATTCAGCTGTTTCTTCTCGTGTATACCTCAAGCCTTCTTCTCCTACTAAAAATCCCTTTTGTAAAAACTCAAAGTAACCAAAAATATCAGGATGCATGTATTTTATAGGTTCAAAAGCAAATTCCCCATCGATGGGATTAGCTTTAAAATAATAGGAACCATCCACATCCAAATGAAGTTCCATATATTGCTTGTTTGCTGTTTCAATGATTGCTTTTAAATCTGATGGATACTGACTACGATCTATCTTTTTCTTTAAAAACTGTTCATAAGGTTCAAGTAAAGAATTAAAATACATTTCTATGTCATTAAGCGATTGCTTATATAAGTTAAAGATTCCATAAGATTCATTAAAGGATAATGGCCCGTATCCTTTGATTGTCTCTAAGGCTCGTCTCGGGGTCATTAATCCGTCTAGAATTTCCTTCTCCATTATTTGCAATTCCCAATCCTCCTTTATCGGACGTTCGTAACTCGTATAGAAGGCCAACATGGAATCTGCATTTTGAATATATGAAAAAGTATTCAGTTCTTCTACTGAAACTTTCAACTCCCTACTTATATCTTCTTTCACTCTCTTGTATTTCTTGGTGATTCGCTCTACCCATTTTTCATACGTCCCTATCGTGTTGTCATCATTTTCTTGGGAAATCTGTTTATCACTGTTATTGTATGTTTCAGGCTGTCCAATCATATATGAAGTTCCCAATAAACCCACTAATAACACGCTCGCAATACTTACAAACCAAACAACCGACTTTTGCCATCTGGAGGGGCGCTGATGACCTTTATTGATAATTTCAAAAGATAATTCCTTGGATATATCCTCTTCTTCAATTTGTTTAAAGACAGTATCAGGATCAAGCTTCGCTTCCATTCGTTCATAGGATTTTTTCAGTAGTGCCATACGTTGGTCAAATTGCTTATCATCCATTTTCAACACTCCCATCTTGCATTAATGCTGCCTTTAGCTTTTCCTTCGCTCGTAATAATCGCACTTTCACCGTCGATAACGAAATATTTAAAACCTCAGCGATTTCTTCGTATTTTAATTCGTGGAAATAAAACAACACGAGAGGATAACGGTATTTTTCGTCAAGTGCCTGAATAGCACCATGTAGATGCCTGTCCTCTTCAAACAAAAGAACATTCTCTTCAGCAGATGAATGAGTCTTTTGCTGTTGGGCCTGTAGCTTGTCCTCTTTAGCCTGCTGCCGTTTTTCCTTACGATAATAATCACGCGTAGCATTTAATGTGATTTTATAGAGCCACGTGGTAAATCGATCCTGTTTAAATTGGTGTAAAAAGCGATACAGTTTAACAAATACCTCCTGTGAAACATCAGCTAAATCATTTGTATGTACGCCACATTGAAAGGCAAACTTTTCAACGGTTTGCTGATGTATGCGGATAAGCTCGATATAGGCATCTTTATCTCCTTGCTGCGCCCTTGCTATTAGTTCAACCTCCGTCATAGCTACCCCCCCTTTTGATAATGAAACGAAGCATTCTACCTAATTGTTACATAATTTAAATGTCTTTCCTCACATGTCATCTCTCTATATTTTTACTCCTTCAAATGTCTTTCTTGCTATCATCAATTTTCTGATATTTGCTTGTGTTATGAGAATATTGAGGTAAAATAATACTTTAGTATAAGGAGGATTTATTCGTGTCATCGAGGGATCAATTTACAACAAAAATTGGGTTTATTTTAGCTGCCGCAGGAAGTGCTATAGGGTTAGGAGCTATTTGGAAATTCCCCTATATGGCGGGTACGAATGGCGGTAGTGTCTTTATTTTATTATTTATTTTATGTACTTTCTTTATTGGCTTACCCGTCCTCATTGCTGAGTTCATGATTGGTCGTCGAGGTCAAAAGGATGCCGTTACTTCCTTTAAGGAACAAGCGCCAGGAAAGCCATGGTATTTGATTGGCTGGGGCGGTATGGTAATCGCAGGCCTTATCCTATCATTCTACAGCGTTGTTGGTGGATGGATTTTAAGCTACTTGGGTCGTGCCTTTACATTTAAGCTAACGAATGCTGGCTCTGACATCAACTACGCTGATTTATTTGGCGATATTATTTCAAGCCCTTTTGAAGCAGTACTTTTACAGGGACTATTTATGTTATTGACAGTGGTCATTGTGTCAGCAGGTATTAAGGGCGGAATTGAAAAAGCTAGCACATGGATGATGCCTCTCCTCTTTATTTTCTTTATTGTCCTAGTTATTCGCTCTTTAACTTTAGACGGGGCTATGGAAGGCGTTAAATTTATGTTTGTACCTGATTGGTCCTATTTGAATGCTGAAACATTTTTAATGGCCTTAGGACAAGCATTCTTCTCACTAAGTGTAGGTATTGCGGTTATGATTACATATGCTTCCTATTTATCTAAAACAGAGAAGATTGGTAACTCTGCGATTAATGTAGCATCTATGAATATTATTATCTCTTTACTTGCAGGACTTGTTATTTTCCCAGCAGTATTTGCGCTTGGTTATACACCTGATCAAGGGCCAGGCTTAGTATTCATTATTTTGCCAGCTGTATTCGAGCAGTTACCTCTTGGTGGCTTATTCTTAATAATCTTCTTCATTCTATTGCTTTTTGCTACAGTCACTTCTTCCATTTCCATGTTAGAAATAGTCGTAGCAATCGCTATTGGTGATAAACCAGAAAAACGCAGAAAAATGGCTTGGATTGGTGGAATCATTATTTTCATCGTTGGTATTCCAAGTGCCCTTTCATTTGGTATATTAGCAGATGTAAAAATAGTAGATCGCTCTATTTTTGACTTTGTTGATTTTATGACTAATAGCATCGGTATGCCGATTGGAGCTATGTTGATTTCAATTTTTGCAGGTTATTATTATACAAGAGATATTTCACGTAAAGAATTAGCTGCGTCAAGCTTCATGTTTCATATTTGGTACATTTTAATTCGCTACGTCTCCCCACTCGCCATTCTTATTATTTTCATTCAGGGGATTTTGCCTTTATTTAAATAAGTCTTAGCCTCAAAGATGTATCAAAAAAGAGGTTGTCCATTGACAACCCCTTTTTTTATAAGGAATATGCAAAATATTTTAAATAATACATTTCGCTTCAAATTTAATGGCAATTAGTTTGTAAGAAATGGCTACACAATCTTCAAATGGAATCCATTGCTCAAACGAATGCTCATATGTTTCTTGAATAACTTTTGCAAGTGTTGATGGATCATCAATCCCTTGTAATGCTGCAACTACATCTGCTGTTTCTGTATCATAATGGTCTGGACCTAAGTGGAATGGATCCCACTCCTCTAGCAGATGGACAGCTGCTTGATTCATTTTTATATTTTCCAAAATACTCACCTATTATCCTTTGATCATACTCGTATGATACCATAGTAAAAAAAAAAGAAAAGAGTGATTTACTTGTCTATTTTTGATCAAACTATCAAACGTCGATGTACAAACTCTGTCAAATGGGACGCAATGGAAAAGGTTTATGGCCTAAACGATGCCTCAGATATCTTACCTATGTGGGTAGCCGATATGGATTTTGCGGCTCCAACAGCCGTTTCAAAGGCTCTACAACAACATGCCGAACATACTATTTTTGGCTATAGTTATATGAGTGAGGAAGCGATTCAATCCATTGTAGACTGGCAAAGTACTCGCCATGACTGGGACATTGAGAAAGAAGCCATCCTATTCTGTAATGGTGTGGTGGCTGCATTAGCTAACAGCGTTGTTGCCCTAACTAACCCTGGTGACAAAGTACTCATTTCACCACCAGTTTATCCGCCATTCTTTAACATACCAAAAAGTAATGGTCGTGAAGTTGTGAGCTGTCCATTAATTGAAAAAGATGGATTGTTTGTCTATGATTTTGAATCCTTCGAGAAGTCTTTAGCTCAAGATGTGAAAGCCTACATACTATGTAACCCGCATAATCCAGGAGGCTATGTATGGGATGAAGCTACTTTAAAGGAAATTGTACGACTTTGTGCTAAATATGATGTCATCATTATTTCTGATGAAATCCATGCTGATTTAATGATTAATGGGGATAAACATATTCCTTTAGCTAAAGTTGCAGGTGATGAAATTAATCGCATTGTTACGTGTATGGCTCCTACTAAAACATTTAACTTAGCAGGAATTCAAGTTTCATATATGATCGTAACAGATAAGGAAAAACGCTTGAAGCTAGAGGCCATCAATATGGCAAGTGGTCAAGGCTCATTAAATACATTTGCCTCTGTTGCCCTTCATGCAGCATACACAGAAGGGGCTCCTTGGTTACATGAATTACTTCCTTATATTTCTGCCAACATGGATTATGTGAAAACGGAGTTAGAGCAGATTCCAGGTATTCGTGTTACGATTCCTCAATCCACTTATTTAATCTGGATTGATTACCGAGAACTAGCGCTTGAAGAGAAGGAGATCATGAACCGCTTACTTGAAATCGGGAAGCTAGCTCTAGAACCAGGGACAAAATACGGAGAAGAAGGTCGTGGCTTCCTACGTATGAATGTTGCTTGTTCATTTGATACTGTGAAAGATGGAGTCGAGCGTTTTAAAAAGGTCTTTGCGCAATAAAATGATTGAAAGGATATCTCTCCCCTTAGAGCTATCCTTTTTCTATGTTTAAAAACAAAATTTTGTGGAAAAGGTTCTTATCAATCGGATTTATAAAGAGGTGATTTTACATGGACATTGTCCCATTAACGATTAAACGTGCTTATATGACATTCCTATTCCCCTTCGCCTATTCCGAAAAAAATCGTCAAAAAATCAGTGATATACTACTAAACGAGGGCTTTTTCTTTTTCACCTTACACAATACATCTCTTGAAGACGCTTTTTATGGTGATATGACGATTATACATGAGGAACTTGCCCAATTTTTCTATCCTTTTTTGGAGGATAAATTATTTCCAAACGAAATGAATAACCCTGACTTTATTCGTTTTTCGAAAGCTTTTTATACACAAGGCGCCTTACATCTTCAAGAAAGTCAAATCAAATATGATTACGAAGTGATGAGTATTGATGTGACACTATGTCCTTTTGGGAATGGGATTATAACAGTAAGAACAAATATTACAGATCAATCACATGATCTAAGTGATATTTTAAATTTTATCCACTATTTTAGAGTATTAGAGGCTAAACTAAGAGAGGAGAAAGGTGCAAGTCATCATTTTTCATTTGGTCATTGTTCTTCTACGAGTGAATTATTATTTAAGTATTTTATACCTTTTTTAAAACCTTTTCTATTACATCAACAAGACCATAGCTACGAAGGCTTACCTTTCTTTGAAGATGAGCGAATGTTTGCCTCAGCTTATTTAATGGCAGAGGAAGAAGCTAAAATTATACCTGAGCATTTATTTCGCTTAGGACAAGTAGACGGTAGGACACCTGCTGGCAAACCCTTTATTTCTAGCACTAATCCTTCATATATCTCTAATTATGTACAAGAGCATGCCCATAAACGCTGGGCTCCTAACAGTTATATTATCACCTCCTCACAAGCACAAATAACGATTACAAATAGGCCGTTTGCCAAATGTACACATAGTATTCAAGAATTTATGGGTACGCACTATTATAATTTGTTCATTCATTATTTTTATAAAATGATGCTCTTAAAGCTTTCCTATGAGTATAGTGAAATAAAGTGGGGCAAAGATAAACAGATTGTCAATGAACTAATCGAGCTGATTACAAAGTTTTCTGCACGCTATTATTTTGAAGAAGTTATCGTACGAACAGAAGGCAGAGAAATTGCTCAATTGCTACGAAAGTACTTCCGTATAGATGAACATTATGTAGAAACAAAAGAAACATTGAATAGTTTGTATCGAACACAGGAAGATCAATCCGATAATCGAAGTAATAATTTACTATTTATTTTAACAGTCTTTACTGTGGTATCGGGCATTTATGGGATGAACTTAGTCATTGAAGGGTGGAAAGATAGCAGTGATTTCGATAGCATCGGTAGTTATACACTCTTTGAATGGGTAGCCTTTATTACTGCATTGAGTGGGATTGGCTTGTCACTTGTACTGGTTTGTTTCACTGCCATCAAGGCCCTGCAAAATACTATTCGACGCTTTAAAAAAAATTGATACAATAAAAAAGAATCTGCTCGCCCTCTGTGGCAAGCAGATTCTTTTTATTAGACATTCTGTTGATTGTTTGTGTTTTTCTTTTCTGCTAAAATACGTGCTTCAATTTCTTTTGATTTTAATTCTTGTTTCTTAGAAATTTTTCTAAAAAGCGTAAACACGATAATACATAGAATAAGCATAATTAAAAATTCAAATGCTGCTGGAATATAACCTGATTTGTCTTCTGGGAAATATAAAAATTGATACATAAAGTTCTGCATGTTCTACACGTCCTTATACGTATTATTCAAAGACTGTAATTGACTCAATTTTCACATCTTCTAACGGTTTGTCACGGAAATCTTTTTCCACATCTGCAATTTTATCCACAATGTCCATACCTTCTACTACATGACCGAATACTGTGTGTTTATGGTCTAACCAAGGTGTACCACCGTTTTGAGCATAAGCTTCGATGATCTCTTCAGGGAAGCCCGCTCCTTGTAATTGACGAAGCATATCACTTGGAAGGTGCTTCATTTGTACAATAAAGAATTGAGAACCATTTGTGTTTGGTCCTGCATTTGCCATTGATAGCGCGCCACGTAGGTTAAACAATTGCTCTGAGAACTCATCTTCAAAGGAATTACCCCAAATTGATTCTCCGCCCATTCCAGTACCAGTTGGGTCGCCGCCTTGAATCATGAAGTCTTGAATAACACGGTGGAAAATAATGCCGTTATAGTAGCCTGATTTAGCATGACCTAAAAAATTCTCAACCGTTTTCGGTGCGTGCTCAGGGAATAATTTAATTTTGATAGCACCTAATGTTGTGTTCATTTCTACAAGCACTTCGCCTGCTTGTACGTCTGTTGTTAACTGTGGAAACATGGAAGTCTCTCCTTTAATGATAAATTTCAGTTTCAATGAAAAAGATGCCCTTGCACCTTTTCTGACCTCATTTTAGTCTAACATACTTCCTACTGGTTTTCTCCCTCTAAGTATTGACGATTTTTGCACTTTTACTATTCATGTTTAAAACTATGTAAATAGGTCTGAGCGAGTATTTGGAATCAATCCAAAATATGTTATTCTGATGAAGGATTTATAGAAAGAGTGGAGGCACACATGAAAAAGGCTTTTGGTTTTTTTATTATAGCTCTATCCCTTCCTGCTTTATGGTGGATTAGCTCAAACATTAAAACAGAAATCAATATTGCACAAGCACATGAGGAACAAATGACTAATGCAATACATTTACCCGAGGTAGAGGCCCAACTACCTGTTACCCTTATTGATCGAAATGGGCAAACATTTAGTGAGGAATATGTCGAATGGCGGCAGCCACTAAGTTTACAAGAAATTCCACAAATTGCCCAGGAAATATTCATTACTAGTGAGGATGCTGATTTTTATACGCATATTGGCTTTGATTTAAGTGCTATTATTCGTGCAGTTGTAGCCAATTCAAATAGCAACACAACCTCTCAAGGAGGTAGTACAATTACGCAGCAGCTTGTCCGGATGCGTTATTTATCTGAGGAAAAAACATATGAACGGAAATTAACAGAGCTTTTTTATGCCTATGAATTAGAAAAAGAATTTGATAAAGAAGCCATTTTAACGATGTACCTAAATGAGTCCTATTTCAGCAATCAAGTTTATGGCATTGGCGGAGCAGCCACCTATTATTTTCAAAAGCCACTCCAAGAATTATCCATAGCTGAAATAGCTTTCATTGCTGCCATCCCAAATAACCCTTCCCTTTATAATCCTTTAAAGAATTATGATCAAACTAAAGCAAGGCAGGAGCGTTTGTTAGATACCCTTGCAGCAAATGAAGCTATTACAGAGGAAGAGGCAAAAAACTATAAGGCTGATCCCATTACATTAAATGTGAAAGATAAAATTCAAAGTTATCCAATGTATAGCACTTATGTTCTTCAAGAGCTAAAATGGCTTATTGCAGAAAAAGAAGGTTATGCGGATCGACTAAGCTTAACAGAGAATGAGGAAGAAAAGAAAAAAATTAAAGCACAATTAGACAATCGACTCAATACATTATTTCAAAATGGACTCATCATTCACACAGCGCTTGATCCTACTAAACAGCAGCATGATGAGGAAAAAATGTCAGCTATTTTAGGTACTAGCCCATTCCAAGCAGCAGGTGCAGCCATTGAAAACCAATCAAGAGAAATAGTCAGTCTGTATGCAGGAAAGAATTATGAAAAATTTGATTTCCATCGTGCATTCCAAGGAACACGTCAGCCAGGTTCAGCTTTTAAGCCTCTGGCAGTCTATGCACCATTCTTCGAAACAACATCTCATACACCTGATTCGATTGTCAATGGTGGGCGTTATTGTGTGGGCTCGTTTTGCCCACAAAACTATGGGGGCTATACGTATGGTGATGTGTCAATTCGTACTGCTTTTCGACATAGCTATAATACATCTGCACTTCGTCTCTTTCAAACCGTTGGCGTCGAGACAGCCTTTCATTATCTTAATCGCTTTCACTTCCGCTCGATTGTAGAGAAAGATTATAATTATTCTGCATCATTAGGAGGATTAACCTATGGTGTAACAGCATTAGAACTAGCAGATGCTTATACTAGCTTTATTGATGGCTCTTATGTACTTGCTCATAGTATTCGCAAAGTCACAGCATTAGATGGAACAGAGCTTTATAGTTGGGATACACAGCGTGATCAAATTTGGTCTCCGAAAACAGTAAAATACATGCGTGAACTTCTTGCAGATGTTGTAGCAAACGGTACGGGTCAAGGTGTCTATAGTAACAGCAGCTACGTTGGTGCAAAAACAGGGACAACGAATGACTATCGTGACTACTGGCTTGCTGGACTCAATAATGAATATACTGCTGCTGTATGGCTAGGGTATGATAAACCTCAATCGATGCAGCAATTAGAAGAGTACAAAATCCATCACCAATTATTTAATGTTTTGCTTGAGTAGTGAAACATGCAAAAGGTAGTAGTCTCAATCGACTACTACCTTTTCAACGTGTTAAAAAACAAAACCATCCATAAAATTTTTATGAAAGGTGTAAATGGTTTTCCGTTTCAGGCTACTTGCTTTCCTGTGGGCGAGCATCAAAAGCCTTCTACTCTAACCCTTAAAAAGGTTAGCTTTTTAGCAACAGTTTTCAAATAAAGTGAAAGTGTTCACTATTCTCTATGGAGGGTGGGTCTCACTCATCGCTTCTCAACATTGAAAATAAGAGCCTATCCTCTCTCTAATTATACAAAAAACGGGTTATTTTGTTTATGCAGCTAGTAAAAATAAGGAAAAGGCAATTTTGCACCTGGTTGATTGGAGAGGAGCCAGCTTCACTCCTAGGGATTTAGCGTCACAGATGGGACGCTGGCGGAACGGAAATCAATCCCTCGCTTTTTCTACTATTAACATCACCATTTTAATAGTATGTATTAATTTGCAAACGGCAGACTTGCCAAAATGCCATTATATAGCTTTAATACGACATAAACAACTAATGTTAAAAGAATCGTCCACATAAAAAGTTCAAAGATTAATAGACCGATTGTGCCGCCCATTGATATAAAATGACTCATTTTATAAATCAGATAAACAAAGTAGGTAAATATCGTTATGACAAAAATACCTATTAAAACATAAATAAATTGGATGGCAAATGCAGAACACATAGCACCTACAAATAAAATAATATAGCCACCTCGAGCCTGACTAACTGTGGCTCCTTCGTTGTCCTTTGAAAAGAACAGCATTCCTACCTCATGAATGGTTTCGCCTACAAGTTTAAGGGCAGAAAATAACATAAAAAAAACAATGGCAAAGACGATGAGAAGAAATACACGTAATTCAAAATCTGATAAAAACTCTCGCATTCCTGAATATACACCGATGGCTTGAAAAATCTGTAATGATTTACCAACAGCATACATCCCAAATGTCAAACTAAACAATAAAATTGTAATTAATGGTAGATAACCATAGATATATGGGTTCTTCATAAAAAATTTTTTTCCTCTATTTTTATTGATAACTTCCTATTTATAATATAACGAAAATTCTCCAACGACCGCAAGCTAAATCCCAATAGTACATATGCATTCCCAATTAAAGTACGTTATAATTGATTTACTTACCTGCATAAAGGAGGGTTTTTTTGTTACAAGTACTTTATATTTTTATTCCAATGCTTGTTGCAATATTAGTGCCATTTTTATATAAACGCATGAATAATATTCACACAGGTTGGTTTGTTCTTGCTGTACCTGTTACGCTTGCTGTTATTTATGCAACATATATTGCTCAAGTTGCTAAAGGTGAAGTATTTACTGCAGAGCTACCTTGGATTCCATCGCTTGATATTTCCATCATCTCATATTTAGATGGACTTAGCTTATTATTCTCATTACTCATTACTGGAATTGGCTCGTTAGTTGTGCTTTACTCCATTTTTTACTTAGATAAACATAAAGAAAAATTACATAACTTTTATGTTTACCTACTGTTATTTATGTCAGCCATGCTGGGAGTAGTACAGTCAGATCATTTAATTACACTCTATTTCTTCTGGGAGCTAACATCCATATCATCATTTTTACTCATCGGCTATTGGTATAATCGGGATGCCTCACGCTTCGGCGCATTAAAGTCTATGATGATTACAGTTGGCGGCGGCTTAATGATGCTAGGTGGCTTCGTTCTTCTTTATTTAATGGGAGGAACCTATTCTATTCGAGAATTGATTGTCATGGCACCAAATTTAGTAGATCAGCCTTTATTCACTTGGTCACTTGTCCTATTACTCTTGGGAGCATTTACAAAATCCGCGCAATTCCCATTCTACATTTGGTTACCAGATGCCATGGAGGCGCCAACACCAGTAAGTGCATACCTTCACTCAGCAACAATGGTCAAAGCAGGTATCTATTTAGTTGCACGATTTACGCCGATTTTTGCAGCCTCTGAGCTTTGGGTGTGGCTTGTAACAGGTGTAGGTATCTTAACTTTATTCTGGGGTTCCTTCTTTGCAGTGAAGCAAACTGATTTAAAAGGCATTCTAGCATTCTCTACAGTCAGTCAGCTTGGGCTTATTATGTCACTACTTGGGGCAAGTGCTGTTGCTTTTCATGCAAATGGCTCAGTCGATACCATTAAGTTTGCTGCATTTGCTGCCATTTTCCACCTTATTAATCATGCCACATTTAAAGGTAGTCTCTTCATGATTGCAGGCATTGTGGATCATGAAACAGGAACTAGAGATATTCGTAAACTCGGTGGCTTAATGAGTATTATGCCAATTAGTTTTACCGTGGCTGCAATAGGAAGTTTATCAATGGCTGGTCTTCCGCCATTTAATGGCTTCTTAAGTAAAGAAATGTTTTTAACAGCCATGCTTGCACTTCAGAAGTTTGAATTATTTGGCTTTGAAACATGGGGAGCACTCTTCCCTATTGTTGCGTGGATTGCTAGTATTTTTACATTTATCTATAGCTTCTATTTTGTTTTCCGAACATTTAATGGGAATTACAAACCAGAGCAGTTACCTCATAAACCACATGAGGCGCCGATTGGTATGCTAATTTCACCTATTCTTTTAGGGACTTTAGTTGTGACAATCTTCTTTATTCCAAACATTATCGGTAATATCTTTGTAAAACCAGCCGTTCAAGCGATACAGCCATTTTTGTATGATTCGCCTCAAGCTGTTGATATTCATGTATCAGCTTGGCATGGTAAGATCACTCCTGAGCTACTGATGACTATTGGAATTATAATTGTAGGGGTATTGTTATTTGTTGCCTTACCAAAATGGCAAGGGATGTATCAACGATTCCCGCAAGCGTTAACATTAAACAATGCCTATGACAAAATCATGCAGGGATTAGATGTTGGCTTAAATCGTATATCTCGACGCTATATGACAGGTTCTATGCGTCACTATTTACTCTATATGTTTAGCGGAATTACTATTATTGTTATCGGCTCTCTATTCGTGAAAGATGCATTTAATATTTCATTCCAAGGAGCCTCACCAATTAATCTATACGAAATTATCTTGATCATTGTCTTATTAATTGGTACTGGCATCACCATCTTGGCAAAATCGCGATTAACGGCCATTATTGGGCTTGGTACTGTTGGCTATACAGTCGCCTTATTCTTTGTCATTTTTAACGCACCTGATTTAGCGCTGACCCAGCTCGTTATTGAAACGATTTCAGTTGCACTATTTTTATTAGCATTTTACCATCTACCTAAGCTTGGTAAACGAGAGGAGCGAATGAGGTTCCAGTTAAATCGTGCCATTGTTTCAGTTGCAGTTGGTGTGATGGTAACACTTGTTGCGCTATCAGCTCATTCTCAAAAACTAATTCCCTCTATTGCTAAGTACTACGAGGAAACCGTCTATTCATTAGCTGGTGGTGGAAATATTGTAAACGTAATTTTAGTAGACTATCGTGGTTTCGATACATTGTTTGAAATTACAGTACTCGGCATAGCTGGCATGGGCATCTTAGCTATGATTAAGTTACGTATGAATAGAAAGGAGAACACTCATGAAAACAAATGATGTGATAATACAATTTACAGCTAAAATTGTATTTTTCATTATTTTCTTCTTCTCCATTCATATTTTTTTAGCTGGTCACTATACGCCTGGTGGAGGCTTTGTTGGGGGGCTGTTAACATCAAGTGCACTTGTTCTTTTAGTGTTAGCCTATGATATCAACACAGTCCGCCATATTCTACCTATTAATTACACGTATTTAACAGCCATTGGCTTACTATTAGCCCTTGCTACTGCGGCATACCCAATGTTTGTGGGCAAACCGTTTTTCACACATTTCTTTGATTATTTCGATTTACCGCTTCTAGGCAAACAGTCATTACACACGGCTATGCTTTTTGATAGCGGGGTCTATTTGGTTGTTGTCGGCGTTACGATGACCATTATTCAAACGATTGGAGAGGATGAATAATGGAAATAATTATGGCCTTTGTGATCGGCTTTCTCTTTATGGCAGCGGTCTATTTAATCTTATCAAAAAGTTTATTGCGCATTATTATTGGAACAGGTCTGTTAAGTCATGGTGCTCATCTACTCATCTTAACAATGGGTGGTCTTGGTGGTGAAGCTCCACCCGTCTTAAACGAAGGAGCCAAAACATTTGCTGATCCCTTACCCCAAGCACTTATTTTAACTGCAATTGTTATAAGCTTTGGGGTGACAGCATTCTTCCTTGTACTTGCCTACCGTTCCTATCAAGAGCTTAACACGGATGATATTAGCTTAATGAGAGGAAGTGATGAGGATGAATAACTTCCTACTATTACCCATTATCATCCCGTTTTTCTTCGGTATGATTTTAATGTTTGGACAAAAAAATCTAACTTATCAGCGATCATTTTCATTACTTGGGATTGGACTAGCCCTCCTCTCTGCCCTCTCTCTGCTTTTAACAGTGAAAGAAGATGGTATTCAAAAGGTCACATTTGGAAATTGGCCTGTTCCTTACGGTATTACAATGGTATCTGATATGGTGTCTGCATTGCTCGTTACAACGACATTGCTCATTGCGCTATTTGTTGTTTGGTATGGCTTCGGTTCCATCACGAAGGAACGCGAACGCTTCTTTTATTACCCTGGTATTATGTTTATTTTAACTGGGGTCAATGGTGCCTTTACAACAGGAGATATTTTTAACTTATTTGTGTTCTTTGAAGTATTGTTAATGGCTTCCTATTTACTCATTGTTTTAGGTGGTGAGAAGGGGCAACTGAAAGGGTCTATTAAATATATTTTAATCAATGTTATTTCTTCGGCCTTATTTGTCATAACCGTTGCCTATTTATATTCTGTAGTAGGAACATTAAACATGGCTGATATTGCGGTAAAAATTGCTGAAATTAATCAACCAGGAATTATTACTGTTATTGCAGTACTATTTTTAATGGTATTTGGACTTAAAGCAGCTATTTTCCCATTATATTTTTGGCTTCCTACTTCGTATGCAGCAGCACCGATACCTGTCTTAACTCTATTCGGCGCACTGCTCACAAAGGTTGGGGTATATGCCATTACACGTACCTATACACTATTTTTTGTACATGATTTATCCTATACGCATGATTTACTAATGGCATTAGCTATTGCAACAATTGTGGCTGGTTGTATTGGGGCGCTCGCTTATTTTGATGTAAAGCTCATTATTATCTATAACATTGTCATTGCAGTAGGTGTCATTTTATTTGGTGTCTCTCAAATGAATGAGGCTTCTTTAAAAGGAGCTATGTTTTATTTAATTCACGATATGCTAATTAAGGCAGCACTCTTTATGTTAATCGGCATTGTCATCTACATTACTGGTACATCTGACTTGCGTAAAATGGGTGGACTTATGAAAAAATACCCTGCACTGGGTTGGTGTTATTTAATAGCAGCGTTTGGCTTAGCTGGAATTCCACCACTTAGCGGGTTTGTTGGAAAGCTGTTAATTGTTCAGGGAGGCTTTGAGGCTGGAAGTATGTGGAGCAGTATTTTCATTTTAGCATCTTCATTGCTTGTTTTACTATCCGTGATTCGTATTTTCCTTTATGCCTTTTGGGGTGAGGAAAAAGAAACACAAGGTACCGTCGACAAATCTACCTATAAAATGCTGTTTATGCCTACTGCCTTTTTAGTACTTATTACAGTCGCATATGGTGTGGGTTCTGAATGGATTACGCCATTTATGGATGATGCTGCAAAACTATTAAATGATCCATCTATCTATATAGATGCTGTGATGAAGGAGGATTAGCACTATGGCATTTCAAATGATTTTAAATTTTGTACTTGCCTTTGTCTGGATGTTCCTTTCCTCTAATTACACAGCAACTGGTTTTATCATAGGATTCATAATGGGCATACTTTTACTTATTCTCATGCGGAGGTTTTTCAAGTCTCGTCTTTATGTCTATCGATTATGGGCTCTGCTAAAATTAACGTTGTTGTTCTTTAAAGAATTAATTTTAGCAAATGTTCAAGTGTTGAAAGTAGTGTTGAAGCCTAAACTGGACATGCAACCAGCCTTTTTTGCTTATCCAACTGTTTTAACACAAGACTGGGAAATTACGTTATTATCAAGTCTTATTACTTTAACACCAGGAACAGTGGTAGTGCATGTTTCGGATGATGCGAAAACATTGTATGTACATGCCATTGATATTAACGATGTGGATGAAGCCATTGCTTCCATTCGAGATTCATTTGAAAAAGCGATTTTGGAGGTGAGTAAATCATGACAACATTTATTATTGCTGTAATCGTAGTGATTTGCTTATCAATGATAGCGGTCATTTATCGAATGGTAAAAGGTCCTTCCTCATCCGATCGTGTTGTAGCTTTGGATTCACTAGGTGTTTCACTCATTTCCCTAATCGGACTATTTTCGATTTTAGTGGAAACAAGCTTCTTTCTTGAAATCATTTTATTGCTAGCAATTTTATCGTTTATCGGTACGATGGCTTTCTCTAAATTCATAGAGAAAGGAGATATCATCAAACGTGACAATTCTCGCTAATAGCTTAGTTATCTTTTTCATTACTGTTGGAGTACTCTTTATTGTCGTGACAGCTATCGGACTTGTCCGCTTACCCGATTTGTATACACGTGCACATGCCGCTTCAAAAAGTGCAACACTTGGCGTCATGTGTGTACTAATTGGTGTATTCTTTCACTTTTGGCTGATTGAAGATCATTTCAACCCTCGTATTTTACTGGGGATACTCTTCCTCTTTATTACTGGTCCTGTTGGTGGACACATTATGACGCGTTCTTCCTATATTGCTGGTGTTAAGCCATGGAAAGGTACCGTACGTGATGAACTAGGTCCTGAAATTGACAGAATGAAAAAGGAACAAGGTGTAAAATAAACGTAAAAATCTGCCCGATTACTAAATCGAGCAGATTTTTTTAGTTAAATATATCCCTTGGCAGTTAAAATATTTGTCAGTTGCTCCACACATTCTTCTATGGAATGCTGTTCTGTATCCAAAATAACTTCTGGGTTAATTGGTTCTTCATATGGAGCGCTAATCCCTGTAAAATTAGTAATTTCAGCATTCCTTGCTTTTTTATACAAACCTTTAGGATCTCTTTTTTCACATGTTTCTACTGAACACTTTACATAGACCTCTAAAAATTCACCATCCTCTACAAGTTCACGGACTACCTGACGATCTTCGCGATAAGGTGAAATAAAAGCCGTTAGCACAATTTGACCGCTCTCTATAAATAACTTTGAGACTTCACCTATTCGACGAATATTTTCTTTGCGCCCTACCTCATCGAATCCTAAGTCACTATTTAAGCCATGACGCACATTATCACCATCTAATACGAAGGCTTGATTGCTCCTTTCAAATAATCGACGGGCAAATGCATTGGCCACTGATGATTTCCCTGAAGCAGATAAACCCGTAAACCATAAAATAAAGCTTTGATGTTTATTTTTTGAACGGCGTTCTTCTTTTGTAATGGAGGCTTCATGCCAAACAATGTTTGAACTCATTTCACTACCTCCTTACTCATACCTTTAATTAAAATGTCTACGACTTCTTTACGACTGAATGTACTTGGTGGTACTTCTCCATTTCGTAGCATCTCACGTACCTTCGTTCCTGATAGAATGACATGGGCAGAGCTATCATGTGGACACGTCTTTGTCGTCGCCATGCCTTCACATTGCTGGCAATAAAAGCTATGCTCAAATTTCAGTGGGACAATTCCTAATTCATCTTCAGTAAACTGCTCAAAAATCTTTTGTGCATCATATGTGCCATAATAATCACCAACACCTGCATGATCACGACCAACAATAAAATGCGTACAGCCATAATTTTTTCTAACAAGTGCATGAAAAATAGCTTCCCTTGGTCCTGCATACCGCATAGCGGCTGGGAAAATACCTAATTGTACACGACTTTCAGGATAATAGTTTTCTAATAAAACCTCATAGCTCTCCATACGTATAGCAGCTGACACATCATCTGACTTTGTTTCTCCAACAAGTGGATTTAGAAATAACCCATCAATCGTTTCAAGTGCTGCCTTTTGAATATATTCATGCGCCCTATGGACTGGATTACGTGTTTGGAAGCCAACAATAGTTTTCCATCCCTTGTCAGCAAATAATTGTCGCGTTTCTATTGGGTCAAATGAATAAGCAGGGAACTTTTGTGTAAGACGTTTAATTAACGTAATTTTTCCTCCAACATAAATGGCAGGACGATCAAAAAGTTTTTGAACGCCCGGATGTGCTAAATCCTCTGTTCCATAGACAAGTAAAGCCTCTTTTCGTTTATTCGGCTCATAAATATCTGCTACTTCAATAACGCCATATACTTCATCACCATAAACCAGCTTCACCTCGTCACCAGGCTGTAAAATGGACGCTTTCTCTTTTGTAACAGGTAATGTAATCGGAATACTCCATACTACACCTGATGCTAAACGACTTTGTGCCACGACTGACTCATAGTCTACTTGTGTTAAAAAACCTTCAATTGGGCTATACCCCCCTATAGCAATTAGCTCTAAATCACTCAACGAAATTGCATCCAACTCAATT
The DNA here is from genome assembly GCF_029916965.1 of Lysinibacillus sp. 1 U-2021. Classification (NCBI taxonomy): domain Bacteria; kingdom Bacillati; phylum Bacillota; class Bacilli; order Caryophanales; family Bacillaceae; genus Lysinibacillus; species Lysinibacillus sp. 1 U-2021. The sequence continues at coordinate 135,124 of NZ_CP123966.1, read as the reverse complement.
TCCTTATGAATAGTTGTGATTTTTTTTTCCGGATTAAATGCTTGCACAAGTAGTCCACCATGTGGTTGTAGACTCATAAAAATCTCCTCCTAATTCTAGTTAAATACTAAGTTTTATAGTCAAAAGATAGTGATGATATGATTCAATTTAAATGCCTTCCCCTGCATCATAGATAGACTGCTCTTCTTCACGCATCGTACGCATCAGACTAATGACCCCTAGCGTCCCAACAATAATGCTGCCATTTAAAATAATGGCATAAAGGTCTTTTTCTAAAAATAACTGCACTAAAAAATAAGAAATGACTAATGAAAAGATGGGTGATACAACCCAAATACGTATAATTTTTTTCACTATATGCTTATGGAAGATTTGCTTTCCGTTTTTCGCCATCCCCATACCAATGATGGATGAAGAAGTGACTTGTGTTAAGGGTACTGGAAGCCCAAAAATTGAGCTTACGCCAACAAGCAGTGCACCTGTACTTGAAATGAGAATGCCCTCTGCCTTTTGAAAGCGCACTATTTTTTTACCGTTTGTTTCAAGCACTCGTTTACCAAGTAGCAGAGCACCTATTGCGACAAATGCACCGCCAAGCACAATGCCCGTTGTCACATCCATCATTCCTGCTCCCACCAACGGCCCAACTGCATTGGCAACATTATTCATCCCCGCTGAAAATGCTTCGAAAAATCCTGCTAAAACGAGAAGAACAGTTAAAATTGGTCGATCTTTCAGCAACCCTGTGTTTTGTAACTTATATAATAACTTTCCACAGACAAGAGCAATGACAAAGGCAACAAGCGGTACAATCACCCAAAATGATATAATGACAAGCAGCGAATTGACGAATAGTACTTTATAGGCAATTCCTACACCCACGACAGCACCCACTGTTACTTCACTCGTTGATAAGGGAATGCCTAAAAGATTGGCGAAAAATAACGAGCTTGTCGCAGAAATCAAGATAATGATAACAACCTTTACCGTAATATATTCCTGGGGCATAATGCCTGAGCTTATCGTTTTAACTACCTCTCCTCCGCCTAATACAGCTCCACTGTAGACGCCTATCGCGCATAAAAGCAATGCTTGCCACGCTTTTTTGATGGCACCTGCCCCATAAGCAACACCCATTGAGGCTGCTGCACCACTTGCTCCTATGTTCATCGCAAAAAATAAACTAATAGCTATTGCAAAATATTCAAGCATGGCAGAACTCCTTTATTCATGTAACCCGCACTCGGTTTTACCAGAGCCTTGCCATCTACCTGAACGTAAATCCTCCATTGTAAATGCTGGTTTCGTACAATGCTCACAGCCGATGCTTGGATAGCCTTGATCGTGTAACGGATTATATGGCAAACTGTACTTTGAAACATAACGCCAGACATCCTTCCAAGTCCAATGAATCAATGGACAAACTTTAATCGATTTAAATTTATCGTCACGATTTAAAAAGTTTGTTTGTTGACGTGTTGGTGATTGCTCACGACGTAAACCTGATATCCAAGCCTTTTTACCTGATAAGGCTTCGTGTAAAGGTTTTATCTTACGAATATCACAGCACTTATTTGGGTTGGTTTTCCATAGTTCGTCACCATGTTGTGTCCCTTGTTGCTCAAGTGTAAGGGTTGGCTTTTTCATGACAATGTTGAGTTGTGGATATTTTTCTTTGACTTTATGAATGGTTTCATATGTTTCTTTAAAGTGTACATCTGTATCTAAAAATACAATCGTAGCGTTAGGCTTTACCTTTGAAATGAGATCAATTAAGACAATGCCCTCAATACCAAAGCTACATGCATAGACGATTTCATCTCCATATTCTTGATAGCTCCACTGTAAAACCTCTAGTGCAGCCTTATACATATCATCAACCTGAAAATCAATGATCGGTTCTTGCCAATTTTCGTAAGTTAACATCGAATCCCCCTCATAGCAAAAAAGGCGTTTTAACAAAAGACATAGGAAAAACAGGTCTTTGTTAAAACGCCTCTAGTTTGACTAGCCAGCTCTATATTTAATGATTGTTCACTAGTAGTTGTTACCTCGTACTACAATCATTCTTCTTATTACCAAATATATACTAAAGTACACCAAGCAGTCAACTAGGTTTTTTAAATATCTTTTCCATACACCCATTTTTTTTGCTCTTTGCTGCATATGATGAGTGGTATCTAAGGACACTTTTATTAATTTTCAAAATAAATAATCTTTTTTATAATTCCTTGTTGACTAATAGGAAATATATGTTTAATGTATTACTAAAGCTTTGACCTAAAAAAAAACGCTGATCAGAGGATCTGAAGGCCATCTACCCAATGTTGTCATGTCATTGTGGGTGATGGCTTTTTGCATTCTTAAGACAGAAAAGGGGCGGATTTACTATGAAAAAAAAGAGCTATGTTCTCCAATCATTGGCATTATTAACTATTCTAACGCTTAGTTTAACTGGCTGTGGAAGTGCTAACTCAGATGAAAAAGCAAGCGGTCAGGAAGACAAGAAGTCTGTAGAGCTACTAAATGTTTCCTATGATCCAACACGGGAGCTTTACGATGAGTTCAACAAAGATTTTATAAAAAAATGGAAGGATGATACTGGCCAAGACGTCACAATCAATCAATCACATGGTGGATCTGGCAAACAGGGGCGTGCAGTGATTGATGGTCTTGAAGCCGACGTTGTGACACTCGCACTCGCTTACGATATTGATGAAATTGCTCAAACGCGTGAGCTGCTGAATAAAGATTGGCAAACCGAATTTGATCATAATTCGACTCCCTATACATCTACAATTGTTTTTTTAGTTCGCAAGGGCAATCCAAAAAACATACAAGATTGGGATGATTTGATTCAAGATGATGTAGCTGTCATTACACCTAATCCCAAAACCTCTGGAGGTGCACGTTGGAACTACCTAGCTGCTTGGGCTTATGCCGGAAAGTTATATAACAATGATGAGACAAAAATAAAAGAATTTATGAAATCACTTTACAGCAATGTAGAAGTACTTGATTCTGGCGCTCGTGGAGCTACAACAACATTCGTAGAACGTAAAATTGGAGATGTCTTAATTGCGTGGGAAAATGAAGCATACCTCTCTCTTAATGAATTAGGTAAGGATGAATTTGAAATCATCACGCCTTCATTAAGTATTTTAGCAGAGCCACCAGTTGCAATTGTAGACAAAATCGTAGATAAAAAAGGGACACGTGAAGTCGCTGAAGCTTACTTACAGCATTTATATAGTGATACAGGGCAAGAAATTGCGGCGAAAAATTATTATCGACCACGTAGTGAAACGATTCTAGCAAAGTATAAAGATCAATTCCCTCAGCTTGAACTTGTTTCCATCGATGATTTTGGTGGTTGGTCACAAGCACAAGCAACCCATTTTAAAGATGGTGGTACCTTTGATGAAATATACGTACCACAATAAGGAGCGTTTTGATGAGCAGTTTAATCATTCCTAAAAAATCGCGTCGAATTATTCCAGGCTTTCATTTATCTCTTGGTTATACAATGCTTTACGTAAGTTTACTAGTGTTACTACCACTTTCCATGATTTTCATTCATACCATGTCCTTAAGCTGGTCAGCATTTATCGATATCATTACAGATCCCCGTGCTGTTGCTTCCTACAAAGTGAGCTTCAGCACTGCACTGATTGCAGGCTTACTAAATGTTTTTTTCGGTACGACTATGGCATGGGTTCTCGTTCGCTATCAATTTCCCTTTAAACGAATCATTGATGGGCTTGTAGACTTACCTTTTGCATTGCCTACTGCTGTCGCTGGAATTGCTTTAACATCTCTTTATGCACCAAATGGTTGGATTGGTCAATTTTTTGATTTTAAAATTGCCTTTACACCTCTTGGCATCATTATTGCTTTAACCTTTATCGGGCTACCCTTTGTTGTACGAACGGTCCAGCCCGTTTTACAAAATATCAGTGCTGAGGTGGAGGAAGCTTCGGCAAGCCTTGGAGCCAATCGTTTACAAACCTTCCGTAAAGTCATCTTACCAGAGCTAGTACCAGCTATTTTAACTGGCTTTTCCTTGGCCTTTGCGCGCGCTTTAGGTGAATATGGCTCGGTTGTTTTTATTGCAGGAAATATGCCGATGAAAACGGAAATTACGCCGTTAATTATTATGACAAAGCTTGAGCAATATGATTATGCGGGGGCAACTGCCATAGCTGTTGTCATGCTTGTGACATCCTTTATTTTGTTGTTCACCATTAACTTGATACAATGGCTAGCCAATCGTCGGTTTGTACATTAGGAGGTACTATATGGAACAATCAACTTTTATTCAGCAGGCTAGTACAGAAAAAAGGAAGGCAGCTACTCAGTCTGCTGCCTTACAGGAGCCTCGTATTATTCGCTATACGTTAATATTTATTGCCTTAGCTTTTTTAGCTTTCTTTATCGTACTACCTTTAGTATCTATTTTTATTACAGCCTTTCAAAAAGGAGCCGACGTTTACTTCGCTGCGATTACACATCCAGATGCATTAGCTGCTATTAAGCTTACTATAATCGTCGTAGCCATTACTGTACCCCTCAATGCGATCTTTGGCGTAATGGCTGCCTGGGCACTTACAAAGTTTAATTTTAAGGGGAAGAATCTATTACTTACTATGGTAGATTTACCTTTTGCAGTTTCACCTGTTATCGCAGGTTTAGTGTTTATTTTATTGTTTGGCTCACAGGGACTATTTGGTGATTGGTTGTTTGCACATGATATTAAAATTGTTTTTGCACTACCTGGCATTGTCCTTGCCACAATTTTCGTCACATTGCCCTTTGTTGCACGTGAATTAATACCGCTGATGCAAACCCAAGGTACATCTGAGGAAGAAGCGTCCATTTCATTGGGGGCAAGTGGCTTTAAAACCTTTTGGTATGTCACATTACCCAATATTAAATGGGGACTATTCTATGGTTTGATTTTATGTAATGCACGAGCCATCGGAGAATTCGGGGCTGTGTCTGTGGTATCTGGTCATATCCGTGGCATGACAAATACGATGCCCCTTCATATTGAAATTCTCTATAATGAATATCAATTTGCAGCAGCCTTTGCAGTTGCTTCCTTAATGAGCGTAATGGCCATTTTTACATTAATTGTGAAAGACATTATTGCTTGGAAATCAAAATCTAGTTAAAAGGAGATGATCTCAATGAGTATACAAATTCAAAACGTATCCAAAAAATATGGGTCCTTTCAGGCACTAGAGGATATATCCGTACATATTCAGTCTGGGGAACTAGTAGCACTGCTTGGCCCTTCTGGATCAGGAAAAACCTCATTATTACGTGTGATTGCTGGGCTTGAAACAACGGATGTCGGCAACATTTTATTTGATGGTCAATCCATCACAGATCGTCATCCAAAGGAACGCAATGTGGGCTTTGTCTTTCAACATTATGCGCTTTTTCGCCATATGACGGTCTTTGACAATGTAGCTTATGGCCTGAAGGTCCGCCCTCGAAAAAGCAGACCTTCAAAACAACAAATCAACGATAAAGTGATGGAATTATTGCAACTTGTGAAGCTTGAAAATTTCTCAGATCGATATCCAACACAGCTCTCAGGTGGGCAACGACAACGTGTCGCACTGGCAAGAGCGCTTGCTGTAGAGCCAAAGGTACTATTATTAGATGAACCATTTGGAGCTCTCGATGCAAAAGTACGTAAGGAGTTACGTCGCTGGCTTCGAAAGTTACATGATGAATTTCATATTACAAGTATTTTTGTGACACATGACCAAGAGGAAGCTCTCGATGTCGCAGATCGCATTGTGGTCATGAACAATGGCAAAATCGAGCAAATTGGTAGTCCAGATGAGGTCTATACAAACCCCAAAAGTCCATTTGTCTATGATTTCTTGGGCAATGTTAATCTATTTAAAGGTCGCTTACATAATGGTAAGCTCATGCAGGGTGAAGTTGTACTTGATGTACCTGATGCCCTAACACATTCAGAGGACAATGCGATAGGCTATGTACGTCCACATGATATTCAGATTGAGAAAACAAGTATTTCAGGTACAGTTCCTGTTAAAATCAGCCACATTCATTTGCTAGGACCTATCGTTCAAATCGAACTACGCCGTGAGGATCTTGATGAATTTTTAGAAGCAGAGGTATCAAAGGAACAATTTCATCTTCTTCAACTGAAGGTGGGCGATCAGGTATTTGTAAAGCCGAAACAATTAAAGGTGTTTATTCCTGAGGATTATTCTATATAAAAAAACCATGTAGCAAAGAAAAATTTGCTACATGGTTTTTATTTTTAATGAAATTCTCTTCCATCATACACTGCTGTGACATAGCCAGCACGAATGACAAAGTCTCCAAAATGTTCGCCCTCTAATCGTTCCTTTGAAAAATGCAGCAGAATGGGGCGTAGCTCTGCTAAAATTTCCTCTTCACCAATATTTTCACGATAGATTTTATTTAAGCGATTGCCTGTAAAACTTGCACCAAGGTACATATTGTATTTACCTGGCCCTTTGCCAATAAAGCCGATTTCACCCATTGCTGCACGTGAACAGCCATTTGGACAACCAGACATGCGAATAACAATTTCTGTTTCATTTAAGCCAGCATCATCAATAATGGCATCAATTTTTGTTATAAGAGAAGGTAAATAGCGCTCTGCTTCTGCCATGGCTAAGCCACATGTCGGTAATGAGACACAGGCAATGGAATTGCGGCGTAAGGCAGAATAATGCGCACCATCTGTTAGCTTGTATTGTTCAATAAGCGTATTTATTTGTTTCTTTTTCTGGGGTGTTACATTGCTAATCATTAAATTTTGGTTCGGTGTTAAACGAAAATCACCCGTGTGCACCTTAGCTATTTCACGTAAGCCAGTTAACAACTGATAATCCTCAAAGTCTTTTAAACGGCCATTTTGAATAAATAACGTATAATGCCAATGACCATCTGCCCCTTTAATCCAGCCAAATTCATCACCTGTACGCTCAAAAGTATACGGACGAGCCTGCTGAATTTCCCAGCCTAGACGACGCGTTAATTCTTCTTGGAACCATTCAAGTCCTCTCGCATCAATCGTGTATTTAAATCGTGCATTTTTACGGACAGAGCGATTTCCATAATCACGCTGTATCGTGATTATTTTTTCTGCTGTTTCTAGTAATTTGTCTGGCGTTATAAAGCCAATTTCACGAGCAAGCTGTGGATAGGTTTCATGATCACCGTGTGTCATGCCCATACCTCCACCAACCGCTACGTTAAAACCAACAAGCTGATTGTCTTCAACGATGGCAATCAGTCCGATATCTTGTGAAAAAACATCTACATCATTACTTGGTGGAATCGCAATACCAATTTTAAATTTACGCGGCAAATATTGAGCTCCATAAATCGGTTCAATTTCTTCATCCTGACTATCTACTACCTTTTCTCCATCTAACCATAATTCATGATAAGCGCGTGTTCGCGGCAGTAAATGCTCACTTAGTTTGGCAGACCAATTATAAACCTCTTCATGTAATGCAGACTGGTTTGGATTGACATTACACATCACATTACGGTTCACATCTCCACATGCCGCAAGAGAATCCAATAACACCTCATTGATTTCCTGCATATATTTTTTAACATTCCATTTTAAAATGCCATGTACTTGAAATGCTTGACGTGTTGTTAATTTTAAAGAGCCATTGCCATACTTTCTAGCCATTTCATCCATCACAAGCCATTGTGCTGGGGTAGCTGCTCCACCCGGTGTTCGTACACGTACCATAAATTGATAGGCAGGTTCTAGCTTTTGTTTCTGACGTTCATTCCGAAGATCTCGATCATCCTGTAAGTAACTGCCATGAAATTTCATAAGGCGATTATCGTCCTCTGGAATACCAGAGCTTAATGGATTGTTCATGGTACGTTCGAGTGTTCCACGTAGGTAATTACTTTCGGTTTTAATACGCTCTACATCACTTGGTTTCCCAGGCTGTGGAGGTAACACTATTTTTTCAGTCATTCTTTATCGCTCCTTTAATCCATTACACCTCAGCATATTGGGCATACCTGAGGGTTTACTTGCTAACAAAGAGATCAACTCATTAATAAGGGAAGGTTTTCAAGAAATTTGTGTTGAACTCCATTAATAAACGTCACGTTGGTACCGTTTTTGCTGTTTTAATTCATTCACATAGGCTTTTGCTTCCTCTGGTGTTTTCTGTCCTTGCTGCTCAATAATTTGATGAATGGTTGCATCCACATCAGATGCCATTGATTTTTCGTCACCACATACATAAATGACAGCCCCCTGCTCCAGCCACTCATAAAAACTTGCGGCATTTTCTTGCAATTTATGTTGAACATAGATTTTTTGGTCTGTATCACGTGAAAAGGCTACATGCATGTGACTTAATGTGCCAGCAGCTAGCCAACGTTGCCAATCCGTTTGATAGAGGAAATCCGTAACAAAATGCTGATCACCAAAGATGAGCCATGCTTTCCCCTCAATCCCTAACTCTTCTCGCTCCTCTAGAAAAGCTCGATATGGTGCAACACCTGTGCCTGCACCAATCATAATAATTGGCGTTTCATTATTCTCTGGCAATCTGAAATTCGGATTTTTATGAACATAGATTGGTAATGTATCACCTATTTGTATTCGTTCTGCCACACTTCCAGAGCAAACACCAAGGCGTTGTCTACCTGCTGTTTCATAGCTTACCTTGCCAATCGTTAAATGAACCTCTTCGCTATTGGCCTTTTGGCTACTAGCAATAGAATAAAGTCGAGCTGGAATTTTACGCAGTAACTCTACAAACTGCTGTGCACTCCAAGTAAATGGTGTAAATTCCTCTACTAGATCGAGTAAGTCTCTTCCTTTTGCATAGTCCTTCCATGCTTTTGGTTCTTCAAATAGCTTAGTAAATTCTTTATGCACTGTATAAGCAGCAATTTTTTCGAGTAACGGCTTAGATAACACCGTAATTTCTAATTTTTTCTGTAGTGCTTCTTTTATTGTTATTGTTTCATCAAAAACAGTCACTTCTGTCTCCGAATCAAATTGAAGTGCTGTCAGCAATGCATTGACTAATTGTTCATCATTCTCTGGCAGAATGCCAATGCTATCGCCAGGTTCAAAATGAAAATTAGCTCCCTCAATCGATAATTCAAGATGACGCGTCTCTTTATTGGAGCCACGACCATTTAGATTCATATTTTCAAGTACTTCAGCGTAAAATGGATTTTTTCTTGAATATGTAGATGCTTCAAGTACTTGCGCCCCTTCATTGTGTGCTGAAGTAGACGTTGCTGAAGTTGCGTGCTGAAAAAATTCCTGTTGAACCGCAGAGAACCACTGTGCAGCTGCGTCATCATAATCTACATCGCAATCTATACGAGGAACAATTCTTGTTGCACCTAATTGTGCAAATCGCTCATCGAAGTCCTTACCTGTCTTACAGAAAAATTCATAGGAGCTATCCCCTAAAGCAAGAACCGAATAGTGTAGGTGCTCTAGTTTAGGCGCCCGTTTGCTATGCAAAAATTCATAGAATTGTATCGCTTGATCTGGTGGATCTCCCTCTCCATGTGTACTCACAATAAGTAATAGATTGGTGATCTTTTTTAAATTACTAGCTTTAAATTTCCCTAATGATGAGACAGTTACATCTACCTGCTGTTCTTTTAAAGCTGCTGCATACTTTTCAGCTAATCCTTGACTATTGCCTGTTTGGGAGCCATATAAAATTGTTATTGTTTTGGTAATCGGTTGGGCTGCTGGTGGTGCCTGTTCAACAATTGCTTCAAGAGTTGCTTGGGGAGCACTTAGGTAACCATTTAGCCAAAATTTTTGTTCAATTGTTAATTTAGGGAGAAGCTCGTTTAATAACTTCACCTGCTCTTCATTAAATGGACTGTTTATTACTTGTAATTTCAATCTTTGCCACCTCACGAATATCATCTTTTCGTATTTTTAATTTATCGAAGTCTTATTTTTTCCTTTTTCTCAATCTGAACCACATAAGAATTTTGAACAATCAATGTAATTGATCCGTGGTTCACAGTATTTAACATTTGGCGGACATTATCTAATGCTAGATTTACATTTTCAGTTCTTTTATCTACCATTACGAAACACCTTCCTCTTTAAAATGTAGTAATTCATCAATACGTTCCACTAATACTTTTTTCACATTGTTGTCATAGCCTAAGCTTTCACATAACAAAATGTTATGGCTGTCAAAGCCTTGTAATCGCTTGGCAATACTTTGTCTTAAAATGCCTGTAAATAATAAATAAGGGACAATAAAAGTTTGCTGTTGCTTCCCCTTAGCTTGCAGCAACCAGTCTTCAAAGGTTGGTCCCATTCCGTATAAGAAGCATGTATCAACGGCTTTATAGTGATATTTAGTACGTAGCCTTTTGGCTATTTTGGCTAAATCCCTCTTAACGGCTGGATCACTACTCCCCCGTCCTATGAGTAAAACACTCGCATTGCTGTTAGGTTGCTGTTTTTCTATTATCCTAGCTTGTAACGTGTCAATTAATCGTTCATGAATGCCAAGAGGCTCACCATATGTAAACTTTACATATGGATATAGTTTTTGAGCTTTTGCCATTTCTTTCGGAATATCATGCTTTGCGTGTTGAGCAGCTAGTAGGAGAATAGGCATTACGGCAATCGCTGTTGCCCCTTTCCGAATACAGCTAGCAATGCCTTCTGCAATGGTTGGTGTTGCCAGCTCTAGAAAGCATATTTCCTGAATAGGTACTGCCACTTCTTGTTGAACGCCGTGAAGAAAGTTTACGGCCTGCTCTACACCTTCCTTGACACGACTGCCATGTGCAATATATAAAATAGCCTGCATAATCCCACAACCTTATCCCGTTATTTGGATTGGCTGTGCTGGGTTTTGCTCAAACCAATGAATGGTTTCTCTTAAGGTCACAACCTTCCCTACTAATATGATGCTAGGGTTATGAATATTTTCTGTACGCACAATTTCCTCAATTGTAGCTAAAGTACCCGTAACAGTTCTTTGCTTAGTAGAAACTGTTCCCCAGTGAATAACAGCCACAGGCGTTTTTTCATCACGGCCATATTTGAGTAATTGTTGACGGATATACGGAAGATTACCAACACCCATATAAATAGCAATTGTATCAATCCCTTTTGCAAGACTTTCCCAACGGATAGCATCTTCTTTTCCGTCCTGCATATGCCCAGTAACCATAGCAAAACTCGAACCTAAGTTACGATGTGTGACAGGAATACCTGCATATGCTGGAGCTGCTATACCTGACGTAATACCAGGCACAATTTCAAAGGGAATTTGATGCTTCGCCAGCACATCTGCCTCCTCTGCACCTCTACCAAAAACAAATGGGTCTCCTCCTTTTAATCTTGTGACAACATATCCTTGTTGGGCATAATCAACAAGCGTTTGGTTGATTTGCTCCTGAATCATGGCATGTTGCTGAGGCAACTTCCCGCAAAAGATTAATTTAGCGTCTTTCTTGGCATAGGCTAACAGCTCTTTATTAATGAGTCTGTCATATAAAATGACATCTGCACATTCAATGCAACGTAATCCTTTAATCGTAAGGAGGTCAACATCTCCAGGACCTGCACCGACAATATAAACTTTCCCCATTTCATCTCACTCCTTCTGTCAATTACGCCTCGTTGTCATGGCATTTCAGATTTATTAAAACTGCTAATAAAGGTCCTCCGCAAAATAGGGAGTTTTCTATACCTGACACTTTGCTTTCGGTACAAAAACCTTTACTGAATTAAGATAAAGAAAAAAGGCTAATATTATCCTTAGGCACAAAAATGCCTATGAATAATAAAAGCCTCTAGTTTGCTAGTCAGCCACATATTTAATTCTTAGTAATATAATAAGAATAATAAATAATTTAGTATATTCTGTCAACACTAAATTTGATACTTCGTTAGGCACAATAAAAACCAGTTGTCGATATCAAGATCGACAACTGGCTGATGTAATTATGTGCTTACCATGGTCTACGATATCGCGGACCTGGTCGAAAATATGGACCTGGTGGATATGGTCGATAGTTTGGATAATATGGATTGTAAGGATATTGATTAAATTGAGAGCCAAGGAAACTGCCTAAAAAACCACCAAAAAACGGTGCGCCAAATGGCCAAATAAAGCCTCCAAATCCTCCGCCTGGATAACCTCCGAAATTGCGCATATGCTACCTCCCCTTTTTACTCTATCGTATGAAGGAAGATACATCTATCATATGTAGAATGCCTATTCTATCGGGATTAGTGCATAAATCACAAAAAATCAGCGAGAATAAACTCCCGCTGATTGACATGCTTTATTATTTTTCTTCCCCTAAACGTTGGACAAAATTCGCGAGTGTACGGACCATAACACCAGTACCACCCTTAGGTCCTAAATCATGTACAGCTACTGCATCAGATGTGCCTGCTATATCCAGGTGAATCCATGGTGTATCACCAACAAATTCGCCCACAAAGCCACCGCCGAAAATCATATGACCATCACGACCAGGTGAATTATTTAAATCAGCTACATCTGATTTTCGAATTCTTTTTTTATCATTCTCTGTTAAAGGCATGCGCCAAACAAATTCATCTGTCTCTTTTGCAGCTTCCATAAATGCTTCAAAAAATGCATCATCATTTGCAAGAGCACCTGTTTTATCCATACCTAGTGCAGTAATAACGCCTCCAGTTAAAGTAGCAACATCGATCAGTGATGTAGCCCCTTGCTGTTTAGCATATGTAGTCGCATCTGCCAGAACTAAACGCCCTTCTGCATCCGTATTTAATACTTCTACCGTTTTTCCACTGTACGTCGTAATCACATCATCTGGTTTAAACGCTGTATCAGACACCATATTATCTGTAGAACCGATAACGGCTACAACATTTTTATTTGGACGTAATTCTCCGATAATTTCCATCGCACCAAGTACAGCAGCAGCACCACCCATATCACCTTTCATACCAACCATAGAGTCCTTTGGTTTTAAAGAATAGCCGCCTGTATCATACGTTACACCCTTACCAACAAGGCCAATTGGATCTTCAAAATCTTCAGTCGCTTTATATTTTAAGGTAATTAATCGTGGTTCTTCATAAGAGCCTTGGTTAACACTCAATATACCACCCATACCTAGTTCCTCTAATTGTGCTTTATCTAATATCTCTACTTCAAAATCGTATTCCACAGCAAGAGATTGTGCATAGTTAGCTAAATCAGTAGCTGTTAGTAGATTTGGAGGTAAATTAATTAAGCTACGAGCTTCATTGACAGCATCCGCGTAAATCACACCTACCTCAAAGCTTGCCACCACTTCATCTAAATCCTCTGCTGTAGTCACAAGGTGAACAGCATCAATACGTTTATCTACTTCGTTTGAAGTGGTTTTATAATGTGGGACAGCATAATAGCCAAGGCCAATTCCTTCACCCGCTAAAAATGCTACATCTGCTGTTGAAATTGACTCTGTTGTAAATGATTCAAGCCAGATGGAATACTCTTTTACTTTTAAAGATCTTAATTCTTTTCCTACCAAACCAAATGCTGCGCGAATATCACCTTCTGTTAGGTTTTTACGCTCATCTAAACCTACGAATACAATACGTTTCAGGTTGGCATGGTCTTTCACAAATGGTAATTTCGTTAATTTCTTTAATTCAGTTGAGACGTCCCCTGCACTAATCCATGTATCAAGGGCTTCACCGTAAAAAGTTGAAAAGCTTGCCCAGTCCTGCATTTGTTCACGATGTTTTGTGACTCCTACCACTAATAGTTCAGTAGAAATCGTTTCAAATGTTTTTGCTTCTTTTACAATATGCATGTAAATTCCTCCATTCCATATACTATTATAACGAAGTTTCTGAAAAGCGCGTAATATTTGCCTAAATCTTCTTTTAGAAAATAATGAATGTTATAATAAAAGCAATTATTTACGAAGGTTGTGATGAGATTGAGTTTACTCCAAAATACCCCATTACTAATTGCCCTCTTTGCGGTTCTCTTTGCACAGTTTGTTAAAATCCCCATTCATTTTTTAATGACCAGACAAGTAAAATGGGGGCTTTTTACCTCAACGGGTGGAATGCCTAGTTCTCACTCTGCTTCTGTCACTGGTTTGGCAACCTCAATTGCCTATGAGACGGGTTTGGAATCCCCAATTTTTGCGGTAGCCGCCATGTTTTCCATTATCGTAATGTACGATGCTAGTGGTGTTCGTTACCAAGCAGGGCAGCATGCAGCCATTTTAAATCAACTGCGTAAGGATTTCCAAACATTGCTTCATGATTTAAAAAAATGGCCACAGATGGACGGACAAGAAAAAATGGAGGAATTAAAAACATTATTAGGCCATAAACGAAGTGAAGTATTTTTTGGGGCTCTCACGGGTATTTTTATCGCTATCATAGCCTATGAGTTTTTCATCTAACAGACATCAACACATCCTCTAGAGGAGGCTGTGTTTTTTTGTATAAAAAAAGTATTCCCCCTTCAATTGAAGAAAGAATACTAAGCATGTTAGAACATGCGATAGCCACTTTTACGTAAATAAATCATCACGATACCCGCCACAATAGAACCTGCAAAGCCACCTGATAAAATAGCAATATCCACAAACTGAAGTGCCTGTAATTTATCAATTAATGCTGGGAATGCAGAACCTGGCTTAAAAATATAATCTAAGAAGCTTACTTCATCTACAATAAAGATGACAACAATTGGATACACAATTGCCATTAACCATGTCATTCGTAACAGCATATTTAACAAGAATCCGATACCAAAGAACATGACGAAAAATAACAAAATAGAAATGATTAACTGTACTAATGAAACTGGACCATCCATGTATGTATAACCTCCGTTTTCCTCTCATTAGTTTACATGATTACGACACCGCTTTCAATGAACATATCCTTGTTTTCGCTTGTTCGTCATATTTAGGAAAATCATCAATCGATCATCTATGGTTGATCTTTGAATTTAGGGGTATATGCTTCTTCCGCGGGTATTTGCTTCTCCTTCGTCGTAGATGCTTTTTTCACCAAAAAACTATTGAAGACAAATGCTTATCTTCAATAGTTTCTATGATTTTATGAAGTTGATTGAGCTACTAAAAACTTTGGTGATTTCCAAAGCTGTGCCCATTTTTTAAATGCTGTCAGCACAATTAAGAAGCCAAGCATTAACATGATAACAGATAAAATCCCATTTAACATATTAAAGCCTGCAGCGGCTGGATTCCAGTATACATTTTTAATCATCCAATAGCCTGCAACGTTGACCGTAATGTATAAATAAGCCAATGGGATAAAGCATGTCAATGCATAGATGCGTTTATCTGCGACCTTCAATACCATCGTCACGCCACATACTAGACCAATGGCTGCCATTAGCTGATTGGATACACCAAATAATACCCAGATTGAGCTTATATCCCCTGAATACAATAAATAGCCCCACATAAAGCAGGCAAGTGCACTAGCAAAAATTGTACCTGGTACCCAATTGGTACGCTTCAGTGGTTTATAAACATTGCCACCAAAATCTTGTATTAAATAACGAGCTACCCTTGTTCCAGCATCAATGGCTGTAAGAATGAAAACCGCCTCAAACATAATGACAAATTGATAGAAGTACGAAGATAACTCGGCGAACCAAGGAATACCTGTAAAGATATCTGTCATACCAACTGCTAGCGTTACAGCACCTCCTGTTCGTCCTTCCAAGTCCATGCCGATACTTTGAGACAATGCTTGTAGATGAACGGGCTCCATTCCTAATGTAGCAAACACAGCTGGTGCTGAGTTAATCGCAAAATAGTCGGCTGGATGAAGAGCAGTAGCTGCAATTAAAGCCATTACACCTACTAGTGACTCTACTAACATAGCACCAAAGCCTACAATACGGATGTCCTCCCAACGATCAATCATCTTAGGCGTTGTTCCTGAGCCTACAAAAGCATGGAAGCCAGAAATGGCACCACAAGCAATTGTAATAGAAACAAACGGCCACACAGGACCGGCAATTACTGGTCCACCACCATGAATAAACTCTGTCAATGGAGGGAATTGAATAGCAGGATTAACAAAGAAAACGCCAATAATTAGTGCAATAAATACCCCAATCTTCATGAAACTACTTAAATAATCACGAGGTGCTAATAATAGCCACACAGGTAATGCAGCGGCGAAAAAGGCATAAATCGGTAAGATGATAGCTAATGTATCCCGATCAAATGTTAAAAAATCACCGAATGCTGTGCCTTGAATCAGCGGTCCGATAAATACCCCAATCATTAATAAAATAAAGCCTATAGTAGATGTAACAATTAAATTACCTGTTTTACGATAGGCAATACCCACAAGCATGGCGATTGGTATCGTAATACCTACCGCAAACGTTCCCCATGGATTGCGCTCTAAAGCACCTAACACCACCATCGAGAGACCTGCCATTGTAATCGTAATAATGAATAGCATCGCAAGGCCTGTACAGAAACCTGCGATAGGACCTAACTCCTCCTTCATCACTTCCGATAGGGATTTACCACCATGACGCATGGAAGCGAATAAAACAACAGCATCATGAACTGCCCCGCCAATTACTGCCCCGATTAATAGCCATAGAAGTCCAGGTAAATACCCAAATTGTGCCGCTAGGATTGGTCCAACTAAAGGCCCTGCTGCTGCAATCGCTGCAAAATGATGCCCAAAGGTTACCCACTTATTCGTCGGAACATAGTCTTTACCATCTTCCAAAGCGTGGGCTGGGGTGGGCGTATCATCTTTTATTTTAAGTACCTTCTTTGTAAAGAAAATGCCATACAAACGATAGCTGATCATCAAAATACAAATAGACCCTATCACTATTGTAATCGCATTCATGTAAACACCCCTTTTACTTTTTCCACATCATAGCAAAGGAATGTCCCTATTATTCATAAAATAACTGAAATGTCAGAATTTAAAGCTGAAAGGTTGTATTTGTCCGTTGAAATGCAATTACTTTGATAGGTCAAAAATTTTCCGTACCTCCTTCATATACAGCCTACTGACAGGAATAGAATGTCTGTTGTGCACAATTAAATTAAATTTAGAACTACTCCAAGGCTCAAGTTCCACAATATGCTCTAAATTGACAATATACGCGCGATGGACACGTACAAACCCTTTTAAAGTAAGTCTTTTTTCTAACGCTGCCAATGATTCGGAAGCAATAAAACGTCCCTGCTCTGTTACAACAACCGTTTTACTATCCTCAGAGGTACAATATAAAATATCCTGTATTTTCAATAATAAAATTCGATCGTTTGCATAAACTGTTAACTTATCGAGCTTATCCAGCTGCGACACCTTTAACTCCTCCATTGTTTTTGCCTGAGCAGCTCTTTTTTTAGCTAACAGTTTTTCCACAGCTGTTTGTACCCTTTCTGCCTCAAAGGGTTTCAATATATAATCAAATGCATTGACTTCAAATGCCTGTAAAGCATAGTCATCGTAGGCTGTAGCAAAAATAATTTCAGGTCTCTGTGCATTCCGTAATAATTGTTTAGCTAAGTCAAGTCCATTGTTTATGCCTAATTCAATATCTAAAAATATACAATCGACTTCTTCAAGCTGTGCCGCTTTGCACAACTCCTCAAGATTTTCAGATTCACCACAAACATTCACTAATGCTGTTTGTTCTAATAAATAACGCAGTTCCGCTCGTGCTAACGGTTCATCATCCACAATATATACATTCAAATTTTTCTACTCCCATCTAGTCGCCTTTAACGGCAGTTGAATCATAATTTTTGTGCCCACATCTAACGTACTTGTTATATGAAAATCAGCCTCCGAACCGTAAATTTCATGAATTCGCTGATAAATATTCCATAAAGCCGTGCCTGTCCCTTGTTCCGATTCCATAATACGTTTACCTAGTTGTTTCACCTGTTCTTTCCTCATGCCACACCCATTATCCTCGGTCAACAGCAGTAGCTTATCGTTCACGCGTTGTACTTTGACATAAATTTTGCCTTCTTTACGATTTTTAAAGGCATGATAAATAGCATTTTCGACAAGAGGCTGTAAGGTAAATGGAGGAATCTGGACATCAAAGAGCGATTCATCCATCATAAACTCAACTTCATAGCGATTCGGAAATCTTGTTTGCTCAATGGATAAATAGGCTTCAACATGATCAATTTCATTTTTTAATGGAATAAGCATTTGTCGTGCGCCCTGCAGATTGCTTCTAAAGAATGTACTAAGCTTGATTAACAACGCTCTCGCCTCATCTGCATCTGTTCGAATCAAGCTCGAAATAGTATTAAGGCTATTAAAGAAGAAATGAGGATGGACTTGTGCTTGTAATGCTTTTATTTCAGCATCCTTTAATAATTTCCGCTGCTGTTCAATTTCAGCATATTCAAGCTGTGAGGAGAAAAGTCTACTTAAGCCCTCTGCTAGCTCCTTCTTCACCCCTGTCAAAGAATCCGCTTTAGTGAAATAAAGCTTTAAGCTTCCAACTGTTCGATGCTGCACCTTCAAGGGCAGGACAATGGCAGCACGTAATGGGCAGCTAGCGTGTGGACATTGAATTTCCTTTTCAGATGTAGCCATTAAAATTTTGCCTTCCTCTAATACCCGTTTCGTCAAAGCCGTCATGATTTCTCGATGAATTAAATGATGATCCTCACCAACGCCAACATGTGCTAACACCCCATTTTTATCGGTAATAGCGACCGCATCTACTTTTATTTCTCTTTTAATAATTTCTGCAACCGTTTGGCATGATTCTTCATTCAAGCCCTTACGAAAATGCTCAATTGTTTGTTGGGCAATTGAAAAAGCTTGATGGGTTTGTAATGCCTTTGTTCGCTCCTCTTCATCAATAAACGTTTTAATAATCATGAAAAATAAAAATATCCCAAAGGCATTCATTAAAATCATCGGCATTGCAATTAATGAAACTAACTGCAAGGCCTGCTCAAATGGCTTCGCTACTACTAAAATTACCAGCATTTGAATCGTTTCTGCACAGATGCCGATAATGACTGCTTTCTTATAGGAAAAAGTTTGACGTATTTTAAAGCGTTTACTTAAACCACCTGTAATGAAGCCAGCTAGAATCGTTGAAACACCGCAGGCTATTGCTGTAAAACCACCAAGTGTAATTCGGTGAATACCTGCAATAATTCCTACACATACACCAACAAGTGGTCCACCAAAAATTCCTGCAATAGCGACACCAATTAATCTCGTATTAGCGATGGCCTCCTCCGCATTGATTGTGCTATGTATCATCTGATTTAAAGGATGGATTGTCCCACTTTCAATTTTAATCCCTGTATAACTGCTGATAATACATAGGCTACTAAAGATAATGATGAGCCATATTTTCTCTTTCGTTCCTTGCTCCTGAAACAGCTTTTCTCGAAAGAGTCGCCATCTTGACATTAAAAAGGCAAACACAATGATCAGCCCAACTCGCTCTAACATAAATAAAAACAGCTCCATCAAAGGTCACCTCCTAAAAGTCATATTATTTTTTAAAGAATAAACGATAAGAGGTATAACCAAAAATATCACCTGGATTAATCCCTTCTAGCGCCTCTAATTGATGTCTTTCAAATTGATTGGAAGCCATTTCCTTTAACATCACAGAGGTTGTTTCATCTTGTGCTAGCTCCTGAGGGTATAACCATTTAGCTTCTAAAATTTCTTTTTCTTGAATGGAAACCTGCTGCTGCTCATCTAGCATTCGACAATAAAAAATGGCCATATTATCACTGATGTCATCACGGATGACACCTGTTCTAAATCCAATTAAGCCTGAGACTCTACAATCGATGCCTGTTTCTTCTTTGATTTCACGAATGACCGCCTCATCCACCGTTTCTCCTGCATTAACAAAACCTGCTGGCAATGACCAACGCCCCTTCAAGCCACTATAAGCCTTCTTTACAACCAACCATTGCCCAAGCTCATTCACTGTAACACCCGATACACCTAACCATATTTTCCCACGATCTTTTTTCATAACCTTCACCTCTATCTACCTATTATACCTGCTCACTTTCTATGGAATGAAGCATTAATTCAGAATTTTACAGCTAATCCACAGTGAAAATGCTTCTTTCATTCAACCTCAGTGAAAGAAGCTATAATACACTGCCTAGAATTTCATTAAATACGTTCATAAAAATTGGTTGGAAGTGTCATTTAAGTAGATGATTTTAACATCGTTACTTACAAACAGGAAAATAAAAAGAAAGAAAAAAGCTCCTTTCATTCATCATGTTTTGCAACATCATCAATCAAAGAAGCCTATTATGGTTAGCCCATTATTCGAATGGATTTATTTAATTTTATTCACAAACCTCAGGCGTACCTTCACGTTTTGCTGTTCTAAATGAAGTACCGCAACCACATGATGCAATGGCATTTGGATTATCGATGGTGAAGCCACCGCCCATTAGCGATTGTTTATAGTCAATTTTTGTTCCCATCAAAATCGGCGCATCTTCACGGGAAACAAGAATTGTTAAACCATGCTGTACATCTTCAAAATCATCATCTTTTTTCTCTTTATCAAAATGCATGCCATAGGATAGCCCGCTACAGCCGCCACCATTCACCACTACACGTAAAAAAGAACCTTGTTCTTCATTATGCTCCATCATTTCATTAATATGAAAGCCAGCAGCCTGTGTCACTTCTATAATTTGCTTTGTACTTGTCATCCCAATCACCTTCCTTCTTACGTATTATCATAACAATTTTGACCATTGTATGACAAACATTCAGCTTCAAGTCGATTTTAAGTTATCATTCTCATATTTTTCACATTAATAGTATTTTTTATTCATGTTTATAAAAACATCATTGGTATAATAGTTACAACGAATTCTTGGCAGGGGGTAATATATATGGAGATTTCACCATATTATGAGAAAAAAATTCAATGTTTAAATTGCAAAAAAGAATTTCCAACATTAAAAGTGCGTTCAAAATTTATTAAAGTAGATCATACGGAAACAGATTTTCAACCTATTTATGCAGATGAAGTGAATGCTCTCTATTATAATGTTTTTGTATGTGAGCATTGTGGCTTTTCCTTTACAGAAGACTTTACAAAATATTTTGCACCGGGTATCCAAGATGATATACGTACACAAATTACAGAAAAATGGGTGCATCATGATTTCAAGGGTGAACGTACTGTATTTCAAGCCATTCAAGCCTATAAGTTAGCGTTTCTTTGTGGCACAATAAAAAAAGAAAAAAATGTTGCGATTGCTGGACTAACTTTACGTCTTGCATGGCTCTATCGTTCCTTGAACAATAGTGGACAAGAAGAGCGCTTTATGAAATTAGCTCGTGATTATTATATGGAATCTTATTCAACCGAGGACTACAGCTCCACACAAATGTCAGCTGTCCGAATTATGTATATGATTGCTGAATTATCTAGACGTATTGGAGATATTGAAAATGCGACACGCTTCTTTTCTAGAGTCATTGAAAAACAAAGTGTCGGTGGTGAGGCAAAAATTATAGATATGGCGAAAGAACAGTGGGCCATTATTCGTGAAGAAAAAGAACATGCGCGTCATAAATAGGTAAATAAAAAAGTTCTAGCTTGCAAACAGCTAGAACTTTTTAAAAAGGCTTAGAATACTTGCTCTACTTCCACGATACCTGGTACTTCTTCTAATAATGCTCGTTCAATACCAGCTTTTAATGTAATCGTAGAACTTGGGCAACTGCCACAAGCACCTAATAAACGTAATTTCACAACGCCATCCTCAACATCTACTAATTCACAGTCTCCACCGTCACGTAGTAAGAATGGACGTAATTTATCTAATACCTCTTGAACTTGGTCGTTAATTGTTGCTTCTGCCATTTATCTCGACTCCTTTCCTTATAATGATTATAATGTTAGCAACAGAAAAAATCCAATATTGAATCACAAGGAGAGAAAATACTATGCCATCAACAAAACCTATGATTGAAATTTATGGAACAGCTGTCATCTGTGCTAGCTGTGTCAATGCCCCATCTTCCAAGGATACATATGAGTGGCTACAAGCAGCCATCAATCGCAAATATCCAGATCAAGCATATGATATTCGCTATATCGATATTGAAGGTCCAATTGAGAATGAACGCGATCAAGAGTACGCGTCACGTATTCAAGATGATGAATTTTTCTACCCTCTTGTCCTCATTAATAATGAGGTAGTTGGAGAGGGCTATGTCCAATTAAAACCTGTATTTACAGCGCTTGAAACTTTAGGGTTTGTTCCAGACGAAACGGTTTAACAAAAAGAAAGGGAATGTTTCAAAATGATTTTGAAACATTCCCTTTCAGCTAATTAATCATTTTGACGTTTGTAATACCATAATAATCCTGATTTCATTAAGCGAGCGATACGCCCAGTTACTGTTGTATCAGCTAAGTATACAAAGCCTTGTTTTTTACCAAGAGCTCCCATAAAGCCTTTTAATTTAATATCTGGCATCTTCTCTGGTAAATGTTCACCTTTCCAACGCATACGAAGTACTTTCACAATTTGCTCCGCTTGTTCCTCTGCTAATTGTGCTGTTGGGGCTAAATCTGATGAAGCACAGTCTCCTACAACATAGACATGTTCATCATCGAGTAAATTAAAATACTGTGTGACAAGTGGACGGTCATGTTTATCTTTCTCAACATCCATATCACGAACAATTTTGACTGGCTGGACACCTGCAGTCCAAACCACTGCATCGAGTAAAATTTCATCATCATGATTAAAAATTTTACCTGGCTCTACTCTTGTAATATTTGAATTGGCAACCACATCAACATTATGCTTAACAAACCAATCCTTTACATACTTACTTAGTTTCTCTGGAAAATCTTTCAATATACGTTGACCACGGTCAAATAGCTTGATTTTTAAATCTGAGCGACTTTCACGTAGCTCACTTGCAAGCTCAATTCCACTTAAGCCAGCCCCTATAATTCCAACTGTAGACCCAGCTGGTAAACCACAAAGTGCTTGGAATGTTGCACGTGATTTGCCCATTGTTTGAATGCTGTACGTATACTCTTCCGCACCTGGTACACCATGATATTTATCTTCACAGCCAAGCCCAATGACTAAATCATCATATTCTATACGTTGTCCGTCTTCAAGAATGACTACTTTTTCCGCACGATTAATTTCAACGACTTCTCCATATACGGCTGTTAAACGTTCATGCTCTGGGAAGCTTACACGAATTTCTTTATCTGTTGCAGTCCCTGCCGCCAATGCATAAAACTCTGTTTTTAAACTATGGAAAGGGGCTCTATCTACTATAACTACCTCTCTGTCTAATGGTAGGCTGTTTAATAGACGAAGCATGACACGCATATTGCCGTAGCCGCCACCTAAAAGTACTAATTTTCCCATAATAGTCTCCTTTTATATCTCTTTTAATAATTGTTCACAAAGTATCCACAAACGAGTATAACCGATTGTGAGAAGTTTCACAATATCAGAATGAAATTTTGTGAAAGATTTCACAAAATAAAAGAGAACCTGTTCATTTCTATTGATTTTTAAGCCATTAATAACAAATTCCCTTTATCATTTATTAAAAAACGTTTCTTTTCTCTTAAACATAAATAATTGACGAAAATCGTAAAACCGAGTAGCATTACTTTGGTGAGGTGACATGGATGAATCCAATGGTTGAATTTTGTATAAGTAATTTAGCAAATGGCTCTCAAGCAACTTATGAAGTACTCGAACGCGATCCAAACATCGACGTTTTGGAATATGGCTGCCTCAGTTATTGTACAAAGTGCTCAGAATCCTTTTATGCAATAGTAAACGGTGAATTAGTAGAAGCTGATTCTCCTGATGAATTGACGAAAGCCATTTATCAATTTATTGAAGAAAATCCTTTATGGTAGTTTTCTAATATGCCTATATGAATAAATTTGAACAAATAAAAAGGATGTTATGCTGAAAATTAGCATAAACATCCTTTTATTACTTTAGTACGTCCACTACATATGTAGGTTGGCATTCTTTTTTGAGGACAGTCTCTGTAGGCGTCACACCAGTATTCACATGAATGGTGTCACAGCCAAAGCGAATGCCACACATAATGTCCGTATCATAATTATCACCGATCATTACCATGTCTTCTTTCGCAATTCCATGTTCGGTAGTAATTACTTCAAGCATGGCTGGCGATGGCTTACCAATATAGATTGGTTCAACATCTGCAACTTCTCCTACCAAGCGTGCAAAAGAACCATTGCCTGGTAAGAACCCGTATTCTGTTGGAAATTTAATATCCTGATTCGTGGCAATAAAGGTCGCTCCTTGCTGAACAAAAACCGTTGCTCTAGCAAGTGCCATATAATCAAGCGTACGATCAATCCCCATAACAAATACATCGGGTTCATGCTCAACAGGCACAATATTTTCATTGAGTAGTGCTTGACGAATACCATCTGTACCCATCATCGCTACTTTTTTGCCTGAAAAATGTAGGGCCACATACTTTGCTGTGACCAATGCACTTGAATAAATATGCTCTAATGGCGCGTTCACACCAATAGATAGTAAAGCTTCTTGCAGTTGTTCTCGCGTCTTGGAAGAATTATTCGTTACATAGAATGGCTCAATTCCTGCTTGCTGTAAACGATGAATAAAAGCTACCGCAGAAGGAATACCTTCCTTCCCACGGTAGACAGTACCATCTAAATCAAAGCAATAGGCCTTATATTGTTTCATTGATGATCCTCTGGCAAAAATGCTGAAACAGGTCCTAATTCATTTGTTAAATAATTATGAACTGCTGGCGAGAACTGCTTTAAAGCCGTTAGATTGGCTGTTAGTACATGGATAACCTCTTGGATATCTACCTCTATAAACTCACGCACTAGCATTTTACGTAAGCCAACAACTGCTTTGTATGGTGCTTCCAAATCAGCAGCTACAACTTTTTCATCGACTAAAATATCAATAATATCCTCGTAGCTTCCTGGATCGCGCATAATGAAACCGTCAATCATTAAATTTCCTACATCCATCATTGACTCCATAATGTTGTGTCCAATTCGCTCGATAGCTAATTTCTTTATATCATTCTGAAGCCAGTTATCCTCTGTCTCCAAAATAGTTAATAGCCCATCTAAGTACTGTAAATTTTTTGTGATTTTATTACGATCTACAAAATACACAAGGAAAGCCCCCATTCAAATCATTAAAAGTTGATAGTCTTTTCTCTTCTATAGTACCATAACTATAGGATTGGAAGGAGATTAAAAGATGGAACGTTTTTTTTTATATGATGATGTAGAAGATACGAAAACAAGATTTGTTAGTTTTGCTGGACAAAAGCTACGTTATGATTTAGCTATATTACAATCTGGCCGCTTCTTTGGAAAAGTGCTTGTCATGGATATCCAGTTCGGTCGCTTTGCTATTATTGGTCCTGATGATGTAGAAGAGCCTGGTTACTTAGAACATGTGTACAATCGCACAGAGGAAGAAACAATCGAATTACGGGAATACTTGCGTGAATTATTGAACTAACACCCATTTTATTGGGTGTTTTTTTATATAACATAAAAAAATTTCGCTAACCCTGAGCGATTGCGAAATCTTTTTACGTATTGTTATTTATTTAAAGTGGATGGATTATCTTTATTATGGGGCTTGTCTTTATTTTCATTATCATTTTGCTTTTTCGCTTGCTGATTTTGACCAATCACAGCTAAATCGTCTACACTAATATCAAAACCATACCCATATTCCTCTCGATCTAATGGCTTTTTATTGCGTTTTTCTTTTGCCAACATCATCACCTCCATTCATAAATTATCCCTTTTTTAATGATTTATACGCCCTTTTTCTCAATACGTTTAAGCTGTGACATCCTTAATAATCCACTGGGCAGCACTTATTAAATCTGGAAAGACAGCATCTGCTAATGAATCTTGTTCTCCTAGGAAAACACCCTTTGTTCCTGCCCGTTTTCCTGCAATAATATCCGTATCTGTATCGCCTACCATATAGGATTTTGATAAATCAATGTTATATTTCTTTCCTAAATCCACAATTAATTTGCTATTGGGCTTGCGGCAGGCACAACCTGACTTAGGTTTGTGTGGACAATAAACGACTTCATGGATCGTTGCCCCTTTTTTCTTTAGCTCCTTCACCATATGTTCATGTATTTTCTGTAAACCACTTTCCTTCATAAAGCCTAAACCAACCCCACCTTGATTTGTCACGACAAACACATAATCAAAATGCTTATTTAGCTTTCTGATTGCTTCAGGCACTTGCGGTAAAAAGTACAAATCCTTAGGCTTATTCACAAACTTCACACGATTTGTTAGCACTTCATTGATAACACCATCACGATCTAAAAATACGGCTCTTTTCATTTGCAACACACCTTCGATAAGCTGTTTTGTGCTTTAGTTTTCCCCAATTACACAAAAGCTAACAATGATAAAAAAACCTGATGCCTATCACATCAGGTTTTTGTATAAGAATTTATTCTGCTAAAGGTTCATGGTCTGTAGGCTTTGTTACTTCACTCATATCCACTACTTCTGGCTGTTTCATAACTTTCCCCAGTTTACGTAATACAAAATAAGCACAGCCAAAATTACAGTATTCGTATAGATAATCTTGAAGCGTACTTATTTTTGTATCAAAAGTGGATTTTTGATTTTTATCATCAAAAAACCCCTTTAAACGTAACTGGTTATAGCCCCAATCACCTACAATATAATCGTATCTGGCTAAGATATCTGAGTATCTTTCCTGAAAAACTTCCTCCTGAAAGGCCTCGCGATAATCTTCTATTAGTTCATATTCTAATCCTTCAACTATAATCAAAGTGACACCACCCTTTTCGTTCAGCCTTGACGTTTACACTTCCGCTTGTAATTGACGTTCTTTCGTTGCAGCATTTACTTGTTCGTCTGCATGATAACTACTACGTACAAGTGGGCCAGCCTCACAATGCTTAAAGCCTTTCTCCATGGCAATCTTACGCAGTTTACCAAATTCTATTGGTGAATAGTATTTTTTAACTGGTAAATGCTTTTTCGTTGGCTGTAAATACTGACCGATCGTCATAATATCTACATTATTTGCACGTAAATCGTCCATGACTTCTAAAATTTCTTCATGTGTCTCGCCTAATCCAATCATTAGTGATGATTTCGTTGGAATTTCAGGCTGCATCTCTTTAGCTAAACGCAGGAACTCTAAAGAGCGTTCGTATTTTGCACGAGCGCGCACTCTAGGTGTTAAACGGCGTACTGTTTCAATATTATGATTTAAAATATCTGGTTTTGCATCCATTAACATTTGAAGGTTCTCCTTCATCCCACCTAAATCTGATGGCAATACCTCAACAGATGTGAAAGGACTTTTACGACGAATTGCACGTACTGTTTCTGCTAAAACTTGCGCTCCGCCATCCTTTAAATCGTCACGTGCTACCATTGTAATAACAACATGCTTTAAATTCATAATGGCTACTGAATCTGCAACGCGCTCAGGTTCCGCCAAATCTAGTTCATTTGGTAAACCTGTTTTCACTGCACAGAAACGACAAGCACGTGTACAAACGGAACCAAGAATCATCATGGTAGCAGTACGTCTCTCTCCCCAGCATTCGTGGATGTTTGGACAACGAGCTTCTTCACATACTGTATGCAGATTTTTCTCACGCATCAGCTTTTTAAGCCCTTTATATTCATCATTCGTGTTTAGTTTTATTTTTAGCCAGTCTGGTTTTCTTACATGTTCTTCTTTACTTGTAGGTTTACAAGATGTCATACGAATATCGCCCCTATCAAAAATATACATTTTTTAATATTAACTATCTTCACTGTTGTCAATGTAACATATTAAAGGCACTCCAACAACTATCACAACAAACATTTCTATTTATAAGGGACAGGTATTTCTATGGACGGTTGTGGCGCGTCACTACTATTGGTATAAATGTTTGGAACAGGTCCCCTTGTTAGGCCCATCGCTACAGGTATATCCTGCGCAACGGTAGAAGACTTACTAGCGAAAGGAACAATAATCTGAACATTTACCTCTAAATGAATACCTACCTCCACATAAGCACTATTGATACCAAATTCTTGAATAGAGGATGTCACATTACTATGAACATTCCCAATCACATGGAAACGGATTGGGATCTTCGGCCCTAAATTTCCAAGTAATGGGATATTAGCTGCTTGACCAAGCGGTACAAAAAAGACAATGCCATCACCATCTTGGATCCTGTTAATATCATATTCAACATTATCTAATTCAGGTAAATGGGATAGCTCTCCTTGTTCAGCTTGCTCCAAATACATTTTAACAAGCTCTAATGTCTCTGCCCGAACACGATTAATGATTTCTGTATTAAACTTAGTCGTCATCATTTCAGACGTACCTGGAGGAATATCTTCAATGATATCATTGACATCTAATACATTAGAGGTACGTGAATTAATGGCTTTACTCACAACATATGAGGCAATCTTCGTAGTTTGCACTTCCGCATATTGCAAATAGGTTGGCATGAGCCGTTCATTTAAATAATAAATAAATAATATAAGGCAAACAACCATACTAACAATTAAAATCGTTAATTTATTAAGACGCATTCCCCTTCTACCATATGAGCGTAATTTCATTCTTTTTCGAGGGAAAAACAAAAAATCTCCTCCTGTTCCATAACGTATGAACAGGAGGAGGAATTTATTCTACTTTTGCTGGAACCACATAATCCGTCTCAACATTTTCAATTGTTACATCAGGATAATCCACTAAATTAACTTCATATGTAGCTGTGAGCAATTGATCTTGTTCTTCAAAAATACGAATCCATGGTAATGCCGCATCCAACGTGTTTTGTCTCGATACAATCCCACGGCGTCCATCTGATAATTTTAAAATAACACCATTTGGATAATGAACGACAGCTCTTTTTAAAGCTTTTACAATTCGAGCATCATAAAGAGTACCAGAGCCAGCTTCAACAATAGCTAGTCCTTGTGAAGGGAGCATTTTCTCTCGGTATACACGATTCGTCGTCACCGCATCAAAAACATCTGCAACGCCAATTATCTTGGCAAATGGATGAATTTCAAAGTCAACAAGTCCTCTTGGATAGCCACTTCCATCAATACGCTCATGGTGTTGGAAAGCACAGTGCGCCACAAGCAGAGAGATTGAATGTAAATTCCGCAATAAATCAAAACCATAACGAGCATGCATCTTCATCATTTCAAATTCATCATTCGTTAAACGTCCTGGCTTTGTTAAAATATCTTTTGGTACCATTAGTTTACCGACATCGTGTAATAATGCACCGATCCCGATCAAACGTAAATCCTCAGCAGAGTAGCCAAGTTCTTTGGCAATGGCAATAGAATACAATGTCACTTGGAAAGAATGCTGATATAAATATTCATCAAATAAATAAGCATCTGTTAAAATGGTTAGAATTTCATTATTTCCAGTAACTGCAGAAAGTAATTCATCTACAATCGAAACAATTGTCTTTGATTGCTGATCTAATATATAAGAAGCATTTACTGGATTCAAACCATCAATGGACTGGAACGAATCCTTTATAGTTTTGATGACTTTATTTCGCATAGCAGGTGGAACAGTCTCTTCTACTTCGATACCCTCAGAAATCTCATCGTCAATATATAAATAATGTGTATTTAACTGTTGAAGTCTTTGAATAATACGGTCATTAATGACAACATCTTTCTTTAAAAGCGGATGACCTGCCTCATTCCAAATGGTTCTTCCTAATACCATTCCTTCTTTTAATACATCGATTGAAATTAATCGCATGACTTCTTCCCCATTCCATTCTTTAAACTCTCTCTATTGTTTAAAGAATCTTTGACCATAATCTATCATAATGTTTCGTAAAAATTCAGGTAAAATATATTGTTTTTTTGCATATTTAAAACTTGGATAAAAATAACCAAATGTAAACAGATCCAATGTGACCAGTTTATAAGTGTGATTTTGATCTGCTAGCTTACCATTAATTAATAATTGTCGATTTTCATTCATGGAAAATCCATATGTCAATATTTTTCCAAAAATGACGCCTCGAAACCCTAATCCTTTTAGTTCGATATAGGGCCATTCTTCATTTTTGGATTGCATATAAATTTCTTTCATTTCAGCGACGGATAATTCAATTGTACATAAATTAATGGGATGTGGAAAAATTCGGTGCAAATCTAAAGCAGTCACTATTCCCTTAGGAAGACCATCTAAAAATATCCCTGCATTGAATAATGCACAGTCGGCTCCGCTTTTTTCCAAAATTGCATGTGCAAATAAATCAGACAGCTGTGAATAATGGAACCATTCCTTGTTGTAGGCTTTTTTTGTTGTAAAAACTGGAGTATCCAATATTCTGTTTCCTTCATCCTCCAAAAACTGTACCATCATCTGTTCATTTTTAACAATTGGCAAATCCTTATTATGAATTAAAGTATCCTTTTTTTCAACAATTTTCCTCAATTTTTTATCATATTCTATGATAAGATGTCCAGTATATTGACCAAACTTACCTCCACCTGTCAGTAAAACCCCATTAATCACTTTGCCCTCTGGTAGGACATGATGCGTATGAGAGCCGAATATAACATCAATTTCTGGACACTCATCCGCTAAGAGCTCATCCTCTGTAATGCCTAAATGGGATAAGCATACAACAATGTCTACTTCTTCTCGTAGTTGATGCGCTAAACGTAGTAGTGTACTTCGAGCATCGTCCATATGCCAATTTAATTCTTCATAATATACTTCAAACATGGCCGTGGCTGCAATGACGCCAATTTTCGTACCCATTGCTGTTGTTAAGATTACATAAGGCTTCATCCATGCTGGCTTCATCCCGTGGGAGGCATATACATTTGCAACTACAACATCAAAATTAGCATTGTCATACAAGTGGAAGAGCTCTTCATGGGATAATGTAATGCCTTCATTGTTGCCGATTGTCACCACATCGTAACCCGCCTCATTTAACAATCGCACATTCCCTTTCCCAACTGTTGCTTCTGTATAAATATTGGAACGATCTAAATGATCTCCGACATCAAACAAATAGCTTGTTTCCCCTATACTCCCTAATTTATTGCGCATTTCTTTCACATAGCTTTGCATTCGTGGCCAATACTTAAAATGACTATGCAAATCATTTGTGTGAAAAATATGGATCTTTTCAAGCATTAAAGCCACCTCACTTCAAATTAAGCTAATATGCCTTCTATAATAGACCGAATTCCTAGTAATAAGAGAATAATCCTTAAAGCTAGTACAAGTGTATCGGATTTAATTCTTTTATTTAACGCAGCACCCAGCTTTGCTCCAACATAAGCACCAGGAATAACTGGAATAGTATAAAGCCAAGGTACATGACCGAAATAAACATGGCTTGCAGAATTAACGATGGACGTTAAAAATACCATAAACATCGATGTTGCCACCGCGACATGTGGTGGGAATAAGAATAAAATAATCATTGCTGGCACGATCATGGAGCCGCCACCTATTCCAAATAAACCAGAAGCAAAGCCAATACCAAATGTTAATGTAATAGCAAACCAAATGGGATAGCCATATACATAGTTTTTTCCCTCAGAGTCAGTAAATTCTTGTTGCATACCATTTTTTACAAACCATTTTACAGGCTTCAGTTTGTCCCGCACAAGCAAAATAATCGATAAAATAATAAGTAAAATACCAAAATACAAATTAAAGGATGGTAAATCTAACCCTTTATTGACCCATGCGCCAAGGATTGTTCCTGGAATACTTCCAATAAAGAATATAAAACCACTTTTATAATCCACCGTTTTAGATTTCATATAGCTTAGCGTGGAGGCAAGTCCCGTGAAAATCATCATCACCACTGATAAACCGACTA
Source organism: Lysinibacillus sp. 1 U-2021 (assembly GCF_029916965.1). Lineage (NCBI taxonomy): Bacteria > Bacillati > Bacillota > Bacilli > Caryophanales > Bacillaceae > Lysinibacillus > Lysinibacillus sp. 1 U-2021. The sequence continues at coordinate 103,101 of NZ_CP123966.1, read as the reverse complement.
CTCTTTGTGGTGTAATATCTGGAATCATTCCTAAATTTAAGCCGATGTATAATGTTGCTGGTACTAATACTACACCACCGCCTAGCCCAACTAATGAGCCAATTAGACCAGCAAGCAAGGCAATGATGACTAATAAAATAAATTCCATTATAGTTCCCCTTCAAACATGTTTAATTGTTTAGGTGCCAACCCGACATCGTTAATATTTAACATACCTTGTAGCTCCTTTGCGTTTTTCGCTGCATGATTACCAGAATTATTATTAAATAAAACGAAGAGTTCATTGACCTCTGGTTCAAGCTTTTTCATGCTATCCCCAAGCTGCAGTAATTCTTCTTTATTATAATCATATAAGAAGCGAACTTTACGCCAATTTTCTGCATTTCCCGTGTTCCGCCATCCATGTATATTGCGACCATGAAGACGAATCAACGCTTTATTTGCAGTCACTACAGGGTAGAAAGGAACAGATCCTACACCAGCCTGTGGCTCATCACAAATCGTATGAATAAATTGATGTTCTCGTAAGAAATCTATCGTTTGCTTGACAACATTTTCTGCATACCATGTTTGATTTCGAAATTCAATCGCTACTTCAAAATCCTTTAGCTGTTGTCGGATATACAATAAATATTGCACATTTTTTCCCTGGCAATCAAACCATGGTGGAAATTGTGCTAATACCATGGCTAGCTTTCCATAACGTTTAAATTCATTGGCACACTCAATAAATGCATTGAACATATCATTTTTTGATTCAAAGGGAATCTCTCCACGTAAATGACCCGTCATGCCTTGGTAAGCTTTCACAACAAAACGGAAGTTTTCAGGTGTATCCTCACACCATTTCCGAATATGCTCTTTGGCTGGTATGGCATAAAAAGAAGTATCTACTTCAACCGTTAAAAAATGACCTGTGTAATCAAATAATTTATCCTTTGAAGTAGTCACTCCACTATAAAGTGAAGGGTGATCGCCCCAACCAGTTAATCCTACTACAATCATGTGACATCCTCCTCTATGTACATAATCATAGCACACAGTATGTCACTACAAATAAACATCATGTAAAAAATCTACCTTCTTTTATCACTTAATTATGCCAAAGAAAAAGCATGAGTCCATATTCCATTGAACTCATGCTACTATAACAGGCGACGTTTATTTCACAAGATTTTGCTGAATAGCCTCTAAAAACTTAATTCGGCTGTATGCAGGGCCACCCTCCATTAATGGATCTAGTACATTAACAAATACTTGATCATTTTTAAATGCAGTAATATTTTGGATAATTGGATTCTTTTTAAAGTCTTCTAAAGCATTCGGCGCGTCCGCATTTTCATCTGTTGAAAACTGCACAAATAAATAATCAGGATTCATATCTGCAAGCTGCTCAACAGAAATAGCCTCTTGAGATTTAGCTTTAGCAACTTCATCAGGTACTGCTAAACCAAGCTCTCCATAAAGAACTGCATTTAAAAATACTTCTTTTGGATAAACATACGCTTGTCCTCCACGAATACGAATAGCCGCCACTTTTTGATCTTGTAGTTTTTCAGTTAACGTGGATTTAACAGCTTCAATATCAGCTTTATATGTAGATAATATCTTCTCAGCATCTGCTTGCTTACCAGTTAGTTCAGCTAGTAAATTCAAATTAGATTCCCAGTTCGTCGAAATATGTGAAACCAAAATTGTAGGTGCAATTTTCTCTAATTTACTTTGTACCTCTTCTGGAAACTTTGTGGAGCCTAAAATGACATCTGGATTTAATTCTACTATTTTTTCAAAATTTGGTTTAATCTTCTCACCAATAGATTCTGCTTTGTCTGTTACCGAAGCATATAGCTCAGGGAATTTGCCGCCAATAGCAATAGCTCCAACTGGGTGAACATCCAGCACAACCATATCCTCCATTGCTTCCATAGCTCCTGTTACAACAATTCTTTCCACTTTTTCTGGCACTTCATAGCTTTCACCAAGATATTCAATCGTTCTCGTGCCATTTTCATTTGTTGATTCTTCTTTTGTTTGTGTCACATCTTCTTTTCGTGTATCAGTGGAGGATTCCTCTTCTACTGCCTTCTTCTCCCCACATGCGGCGAGAATGAGTATAAATAATGCTATGAAACTAATAAATAAAAACTTCTTTTTCATTTACCGATTCTCCTTTGAATGATGATTGTTAGGATGATTAACTATCTCATCTGGTTTATTGAAGAACTGAACATCTTCTAGATTTATCAGCCCCCTTTAATTGATATTGATTCTCATTATCATTTTAGTATGTAATCTTTAAAAAATCCAGTACTATTTCGATATATTATAAATATCCATTTTTATTCTCAACGTAAAAACACAAAAAACCCCTAGTCACAATTTATGTTGTGACTAGGGGTGGCTAATAAATTAACCGATAGAACCTTCCATCTCGAATTTAATCAGACGGTTCATTTCTACTGCGTATTCCATTGGTAGTTCTTTTGTGAATGGCTCGATGAAGCCCATTACGATCATTTCTGTTGCTTCTTCTTCAGAAATTCCGCGAGACATTAAATAGAATAATTGTTCTTCAGATACTTTTGAAACTTTTGCTTCGTGCTCTAAAGATACATTATCATTAAAGATCTCGTTATAAGGAATTGTATCAGAAGTCGATTGATTATCCATAATCAGCGTATCACATTCGATGTTAGCACGTGCACCACTTGCTTTAGGACCGAAACGAACTTGTCCCATATACGTTACCTTACCACCTTGTTTAGCAATCGATTTAGAAACGATTGTTGAAGATGTATTTGGTGCCATATGGATCATTTTTGCGCCAGCATGTTGGTGTTGTCCTTTACCTGCTAATGCAATCGATAATGTCATACCACGAGCACCTTCACCTTTTAGGATACATGCTGGGTATTTCATTGTTAATTTGGAACCGATGTTACCATCAATCCATTCCATTGTACCGTTTTCTTCTACAACTGTACGTTTTGTTACAAGATTGTAAACATTGTTCGCCCAGTTTTGAATCGTTGTATAACGGCAATATGCATCTTTACGAACAACAATTTCTACAACTGCTGAGTGTAAGGAGTTTGTTGTGTAAACAGGAGCTGTACAACCTTCAACATAGTGTACGTGAGCCCCTTCATCTACAATAATAAGTGTACGTTCGAATTGACCCATATTTTCTGAGTTAATACGGAAGTAAGCTTGTAATGGTGTTTCTACTTTAACACCTGGTGGCACATAAATAAATGATCCACCTGACCATACTGCTGAGTTTAAAGCAGCAAATTTATTGTCTGTGTAAGGAATCACTTTGCCCCAATATTGTTTGAAAATATCTTCGTTTTCACGTAAAGCAGAGTCAGTATCTTTGAACACAATACCAAGATCTTCAAGGTCTTTTTTCATGTTGTGATAAACTACCTCAGACTCATATTGTGCAGATACACCTGCAAGATATTTTTGTTCTGCTTCTGGGATACCTAATTTATCAAAAGTTGCTTTGATTTCATCAGGTACTTCATCCCATGATTTTTGAGTAGCTTCTGATGGTTTTACATAGTACGTAATTTCATCAAAATCTAAATCTCCAAGATCGCCACCCCATTGTGGCATCGGTTTTGTATAAAATGTTTCAAGAGCTTTTAAACGGTATTCAAGCATCCATTCTGGCTCTTGTTTCATATTTGAAATTTCACGGACGATTTCTTCAGTTAAACCGCGTTTTGAACGGAAAATTGATACGTCCTTGTCATGGAAACCGTATTTGTAATCGCCGATATCAGGCATTTTTTTAGCCATCGTTTCTCCTCCGTTCATTGAGATGTATTTTCTAGGTAATCATCCCTTGCTTTGAGTGAAGCCATAGTAGCTTTCACTCAAGAACAAGGAAGTAAGATTTATTTCACACCTTTTTCCATTGCTTTCCAAGCCAATGTTGCACATTTAATTCGTGCTGGGAATTGTGAAACACCTTGCAGTGCCTCCACATCCTCTAGGTCATATTTATCACTGTACTCTTCACCCATCATCATTTTAGAAAAAATATCAGAAAGCTCAATAGCTTCTTCTACTTTTTTCCCTTTGATGAGCTGTGTCATCATTGATGCAGAAGACATAGAAATAGAACAGCCTTCACCATCAAATTTCGCATCCTCTACAACACCGTCAGTCACTTTTAATGTTAAATGAATACGATCACCACATGTAGGATTGTTCATATCAATCGTTACAGCATCCTCTTCTAAAGAGCCTTTATTACGAGGATTTTTATAGTGATCCATAATGACTGAACGATATAGTTGATCTAAATTATTAAAAGACATCGCCAAAATACTCCTTCGCAGAACGTAACCCTGCAACTAAACGGTCAATATCTTCCTCTGTATTGTACAGATAGAAGCTTGCACGCGCTGTCGCTACTTGCTGAAGACATTTCATTAGTGGCTGTGCACAATGATGTCCTGCACGAACAGCAATCCCGTTCATGTCAAGCACCGTTGCCACATCATGTGGATGTACATCATCTAGATTAAATGTTACTAATCCACAACGCTTCATAGGGTCACGTGGGCCGAAAATTTTCAAACCGTCAATTGTTTCAAGTTGATCCATTGCGTAGCCTGCAAGCTTATGCTCATGCTCTAGAATGTTATCTAACCCGATATCAGTTAAGAAATCAATAGCGGCTCCTAATCCTATTGCACCTGCAATAATAGGCGTTCCACCTTCAAATTTCCACGGTAATTCCTTCCACGTTGACTCATAAAGCCCAACAAAATCAATCATTTCGCCACCAAACTCAATTGGCTCCATCTTTTCAAGGTGTTCCTTTTTACCATATAGTACACCTATTCCAGTTGGTCCGCACATTTTATGCCCTGAGAAACCTAAGAAATCTACATCTAAATCTTGCACATCAATTTTCATATGTGGCGCAGCCTGTGCACCATCAGCTACCATGACAGCACCATTAGCATGTGCAATTTGAGCAATTTCTTTAATTGGATTTATTGTTCCAAGTACGTTTGATGCCATAGACACCGAAACAATTTTTGTTTTAGGTGTGACTGTCGCACGTACTTTCTCTAGGCTAAGAGTGCCATCTGCTTCAAGCTCAATGTATTTTAAAGTTGCATTTTTTTCTTTGGCTAATTGTTGCCAAGGAATAATATTGGAATGATGCTCCATATGAGTAATGACTATTTCATCACCCTCGACAACATTTGCACGTCCATAACTTGTCGCAACTGTATTTAAAGCGGTTGTTGTCCCACGCGTAAAAATAATTTCCTGTGTTGATTGTGCATTAATAAACTTACGAACCTTTTCACGAGCACCTTCATATTTATCTGTTGCACGGTTTCCTAGTGTATGCACCCCACGGTGAACATTGGAATTATCAAATTCATAATAAGCTTTAATCGCTTCAATCACTTGAACAGGCTTCTGAGACGTCGCTGCACTATCAAGATATACAAGTCTATGACCATTTACATCCTGATTTAAAATTGGGAAATAGCTTTTAATGTCTTTATTCATCATTAGCGAACTTTCCTTTCAATAACCTCCGTCAGTTGCTTTTGAACGCCTTCAATTGGTAATTGCGTAACAACTGGCGCAAGGAATCCATGGATAACAAGGCGCTCTGCTTCTGCTTTCGAGATACCACGGCTCATTAAATAGTAAAGCTGTAATGGATCTACTCGACCAACAGATGCTGCGTGTCCTGCTGTTACATCATCTTCGTCAATTAATAAAATTGGGTTTGCATCCCCACGAGCTTTTTCTGACAGCATTAATACACGTGATTCTTGTTGTGCATCGGCTTTTGTTGCACCATGCTCGATATAGCCAATACCGTTAAAGATTGATTGAGCTGCATCTTTCATGACACCATGCTTTAAGATATGCCCGTTAGAGTTTTTACCCCAATGACGAACCTCAGTAGTGAAGTTAAGTTTTTGTTCTCCACGACCAACTACGACTGTTTTTGTATCTGCATGAGAACCGTCACCAATCAAATGTGTAATGTTTTCAGAGATTGTGTCTGAATCATTCATTAAACCAAGAGCCCAGTCAACTTTCGCGTCACGTGCTAAACGTGCACGACGATTTACATAAGTCGTAAAGCCTTTTGCAAGGACATCCACTGCACCATATGTCACCTGTGCATTATCTTGAACAACAACTTCTGCAATAATATTCGCTTGCCCTTTTGCCTCTTCAACTGTTGAAACATATGTTTCAACATATGTTACAGCTGAATTCGCTTCTGCTACTACTAAAACATGGTTATATAATGAAGCTTCTGCATTGTCATTAAGGAAAACAACTTGAAGTGGTTGCTCAATGATCACGTTTTTTGGTACGTATACAAACACACCACCATTAACAAGTGCTGCATGAAGTGCTGTTAATTTATGCTCATCTACTTTAACTGCTTCAGTCATAAAGTATTTTTGAACAAGTTCGCTATGTTCACGAACTGCTGTGAAAATATCAGTAAAAATAACACCTTTATCCGCAAGTTCTTGTGATGCCTTAATATATGCTGGTGTATTATTACGTTGAATATATAGGTTTTCTTGTGCTTCAAGGTCAATTAAACCTTTTGCTTCTTCAGGTAGAGCATCCAATGAAGGGAATGCCTCACTATGAACTGCCAACGCTGGGAAGTTCATGAAATCCCATTTTGTAATATTCGTTCTATCTGGTTTTGGCAAATCTAAACCAGTTACTTTGTCTAGTGCTGCCGCGCGAAGTTCTGTAAACCAAGTTGGTTCACCATTTGCTTCTGAGAACGAGCGCACGTCCTGTACTGTTACAGGCAAGTTAAGTTCCACTGTCATGCTAGTTCGTCCTCCTTCTTATGCTTCTTGTTCTTCTGTTTCTTCTTCGATTCCTAATTCTTTTTTAATCCAGTCATAACCTTCTGCTTCTAAGCGTTGTGCAAGCTCTGCACCACCTGATTTAACAACACGTCCTTGCATCATTACGTGTACATGGTCTGGTGTAATGTAGTTTAATAGGCGTTGATAGTGTGTAATCATTAAGCAGCCAAAGCCTTCACCACGCATTGCGTTGATGCCTTTTGAGACAACTTTCAATGCATCGATATCAAGACCAGAGTCAATTTCATCTAAGATTGCAAATGTTGGTTTAATCATCATTAATTGAAGAATCTCATTACGTTTTTTCTCACCGCCAGAGAAACCTTCATTTAAATAACGTTGAGCCATATCTTCGTTCATTTCAAGGAATTCCATGTTTTTATCTAATTCGCGGATAAATTTCATTAATGAAATTTCATCGCCTTCTTCACGACGCGCGTTAATTGCTGAACGTAAGAAATCAGCATTTGTAACACCAGCAATTTCAGATGGATATTGCATAGCTAGGAATAAACCAGCTTGAGCACGCTCGTCTACTTCCATTTCAAGCACATCTTCGCCATCTAACTCAACAGTACCTGAAGTTACTTCATATTTTGGATGACCCATAATAGCAGAAGCTAGTGTTGATTTACCAGTTCCGTTTGGTCCCATAATTGCGTGAATTTCGTTTGTATTAATTGTAAGATTTACGCCTTTTAAAATCTCTTTTCCGTCGATAGCAACGTGAAGATCTTTAATAACTAAAGTTGACATGAAAATACCTCCATAGTGTTCAGTGAATGGGTCAACCATTCCTTAATTATCATCATTCTAATCTTAACTGAAAATCGTTCTCTATGCAAACCATTTCAATTACTTTCCCATTCCTTAAATAAAATCTTTAAAAATAAAGACTTTGTAAGCATTTTCAGTTTATTACTACTTCACCTAAACAATGAGAATAGACTTTCTTCATTTTCAATAAAATCCCTCTAATTGAGAATTGATTTCATCTAGCTACATAGTGAAAACCTCGAGAAAAGTGCTAATTGTAGCGGTTTTGTGACAAATTAGCATAAACAACATATCTATACTATAACCTATTTCATGAAAATGGAATCAATTTAAGTTCATATTGCAAGAAAGAAATTTTGCTATAAAAATTGATGGATTGTATCCAACGTTTCTGCCATTTCTCCATTAATTTAGATGATATGCCCATAAATATCCTTTTATTTCCAGTAAAAATGCATCTAACAGCTTATTATTTTTATTTTGACATGAACAGTCCTTTTTCATCTTAAATAATATATAATTAAGGTATAATCAATCTTATTTTTAGATTAATAGAGGTGAAATGTTAGTGGAGTTACGTCAATTACGCTATTTTGTAGAGGTTGCTGAACGTGAGCATATTTCCGAGGCTGCTGAGCATCTTCATGTAGCCCAATCTGCCATTAGTCGGCAAATCGCAAATCTTGAAGATGAGTTAGGCACTCCGTTATTTGAACGAGTGGGACGAAATGTCAAATTAACTCCAATAGGGAAGACATTTCTTGAGCATACCATTACAGCATTAAAGGCCATCGATTTTGCAGCAAAGCAGGTAGAAGAATATCTTGATCCTGCAAAGGGCTCAATTAAAATCGGCTTTCCAACAAGTTTAGCTAGCTATGTTCTGCCAACCGTTATTTCAGCCTTTAAACGAGAATATCCTGATTTACAATTTCAACTCCGTCAAGGGTCTTATCGATTTTTGATTGATGCAGTCAAAAATAGGGAGTTGAACCTCGCCTTTTTGGGACCCCTGCCCCCGAAGGACGAATCCATTCAATCAACCATTCTGTTTACTGAAAATATTGCCGCACTCCTACCAGCCAATCATCCATTAGCTAAAAGAGAAAGCATACAGCTTGCAGAGTTGAAAAATGATTTATTCGTATTATTTCCAGATGGTTACATTTTGCATAAGGTAGCGATGGATGCTTGTCGAGCTGCAGGCTTTTTACCTAATGTCATTTCAGAGGGGGAAGATTTGGATGCATTAAAGGGCTTAGTCGCCGCTGGCATAGGTGTTAGTCTCTTACCAGAAAGCTCTCTTTATGATTCAGCAGCTCGCTTTACCATCAAGGTCCCTATTGAATCTCCTACAATCCCTAGAACTGTTGGTATTATTTCACCCGTAAATCGAGAAATTGCACCATCAGAAGTCATTTTCTTAGATTTTGTGAAAAACTTTTTTTCTCGTCTTTCACAATTTCAATAAAAAAGAGCTAAGGGTAGAAGAATCAACCCTTAGCTCCTTTAATATGATTTAAATAATTTTTGTAAAATATAATAGGATTGTTTTAAGCGCTCTTCATATTTTGGAACTTGCCATGTTTCCCATGTATAAGCAGACAGTGGTGGTAAAATACCATTAGTAGCTGCTGGCATAGATTGAACAACGTTGTTTTCTTTATCTACAAATAAAGCACCAATATAAATATTGTCTACTTTAACGGCCGCTTTATCGCCATCTTTATACAGGTTACCTATAAACTCACGCTGACTCGGATCTTTAGCTTGAATCAATAACCAAGGGATGCGAAGTTCGATAACATTGTCATCGGTCCAAGAATAATCAACTAAAGAATCATAATCTTTTGCTTCTGGATTAGCATTTCCTTGAAGTAATTTTCCTGTTTCGTAGATACTAAAATCAGTCGTTCTATTTTGCTCAGGTAAAAATAGTTGTTTATTTAATACATAGTAAATAGGGGCGAACTTTCCACTATTTTTCATGGCATTAGCCATTCGGGGAGCAATTAAATTTAAACGGTGGCCATATAAATAATCATAGAAATCGTAGTATTCATCAATAACAACCCTAGATTGACCATTTTTATTGAGCTCAACTATAAAATCAACACCATTTGAAAACGTCATATTTTTTATAGATGTAGCAGACGTATTTCCTTGATCTGGTACAACATCTAATAAAATGCGAGGGGAGGTATTGGCTAACTCCTCACTTTTTAATTTAATGTACATATAGCGCTCATCATAGTCTACTGCAAAATCTGTTGGATTGTTTGGTGCAGTATCATATAGCTGTTTACCCGTCCATTCCGTTGTCTCTCCATCTACTTTTACCTTCAGTCTATCAAAGCTTAATAATCCAAACTGTTGCTCATTTGTTTGAGCATTGGACCAAAATGGTCGACGATTCGGATCATCATAATCCATCGTATTCCATGTTCGTTTAAACCACTCATCTTGCCATGTAAAAACAAGTCCTCCCAGGAGCCCTTCATGCATAATATCCTCAAATAAATGTTGAAGTGTTTCTCCCTGTGCTTGTTCTGACATTTGCCCCTGATTCCAACCATATACATTATCATGTGTTTTACCACGTGATGCTGGGATACCAAATTCCGCAATAAGAACAGGCATAGTATGAGCTTCATGGAGCTCTTTTAAATAACCTGCATAGCTATTTTTATTCCCTCGGAAATCGACATAATTTAAATAATCTTTATCGAAATTAAAGAAGTCAGGGTAGTAAGGATACACATGATAGGAAGCAAATTGTCCAGGCGCAGTCATTTCTCCTTTTGTATAAATAACATTTGGATTGACCCCTACTAAATCTTCCTCCTCTGATGGCTCTGACGGATGTTCAAGAATGTCAGTTGTGACCCAGTTCGTGAAACTCATTGGACGTAGCCAGTTATATTTTTCCTTTTCATAAACTGACACCACATCCATTTGTTCTGCTAGCCAATGCTCAAACGGAGAGGCACCCTTGGTTTCAAAAAAAGTACCGTTGTATTGACCAATATTTGCATGTTTTTCATTTGTTCCCACAACCATGTGTGGATACCATTCAATTCCTAGTACCCATCCTATAACATATTTTGATACGTCTACATCATACAAGCCAGATGCATGTCCTGGGCGAGGCTCCACATAGATATTTCCATGAATGACATCTACCATTTGTTTCATTTCTAATTGGAAATCTTCTAACGTATCTTTATCATAGGCGTCCAATGAACCTGCTAAGCCCTCTTCATTAATCCAAACCCCATGTAAAACATATAATGGTTTTTTTGGATGTTCTTCATTATATTTAGCAAGTGCTCTATAAAAGCCTGGTGGATGTAATGTATAGACTCGTATCGTATTAGCATTCATGTCTGCTATTTGTTTAAACCATCGATAATATTCCTCTTCTGTAATGGCTGCTTCTCCAGGAAAGGCGCCAGGTTTCCCCATTCCGATATTGACACCCTTAAATACGATTGGTTCCCATTTGCCATCTCTTAGCACCTCAAAAGATTGTCCCTGAATCCTTGCATTATAGTTTAATTTCTCATGATTTACAGTATCCTGAACCTCTTTATGCTCAAATGCATCAAATATTTGATGCATTACTGGGATGTAAATGGACCAATAAAACGAACTGTCCGCATACTTCTCAGCATATTTATAGATTGTAGGTAACCCTTTTATTTTATAAATATTCGGTACCCGTGCGATATCATTAAAATCTCCCGCAAAATAATAACTAGATGTGTAGCTTTTATCTTGGCCTACAATTGCTGCAAATTGTTCTGGAATGCCATTATCCTTTAACAGCTCTGTTCCTTTTTTTGTTAAATCCCATTTATAATTTGCAAGAGCATCTTCAGCATATTTAGGAGTAATAATATCAAACCAATAATCGTATTGCGCCCGTGCAGATGAATGAAAGAATTTTTTCCCATTTTCAGTAAACTGCACTTGAATTCCTTCAGATTTAACATGCTTGTTCATCTCTAGAACAAGGAGCTCCTCAGTTATTTCGTTAAATAGTAAAAAGCCTCCACCTTTATATGACCAATTATCGCTATGTTCATCGATCACCCATTGCGGTATCTCTAAGTTTTTATGATAATCAAGCTCATCGAAATAACGCCCGATCCAGCCAGACCATGTGATTCCTAAATAATCCTGTAATTCTTTACGGACTTCCCCTGATGTTGGGGAAGCAAACGTGTTATACTCAGCTATTAACATACTCTTTTTTTTGCTGGCTAAGCGTTCGACGATTGCCTGCCATTCTTTTTGTTCAAGTCCCCCCACAATTTTTTCAGAACGTTCACCTAAACGTTTTGTTTGTTGTAAATCATCTTTATAAACTCCGTACGAATCTGCCAAATAAATGACATCATAGTCCCTATAATCCTTTGGTAAATTCTTTTCTACAACACTTTTAGTTTCATCGTTTGGGACCGTACCATAATAATCGCGTTCTACGTCATAAGGTTCATTATTTAATCTATATTTATAATGGTTTAAAAACCAATTCACCCCTAAGTGCTCTCGGTAAGACTCATTCGGAACGGTTTTATCTATAATGGCCACATTAAGCTGTTTTTCATCTTCTAAGTACCACCATGTAATAGGGATTATCACGAGGACTAGAACGACCATAACCCCTATATAGATTCGTTTCATACACTTTTCTCCTTTTCAGCAATGCCGACACGTTTCATATTACCCCAGTCACTTTTTCTTAAGACAAAACGAAGTAATCCCTCACAGCGCCAGAATAATGTTAGTGGGCGATACCAAAAAATTTCTGTAAACGCTAAAAGAATCATGCGTAACAACTCTCTTTTTTTCGGATACGTATTCATACTCCACGATTCAAACAATATTGCCGCTATTGAAAAAATAACACCATAAATAACGAATAGTAGTAGCAGCATGAGTGCAACCTCATAATAAATTTTCCCTAAGAAAAAGGCTATGACAATATAAATATATCCTCCTAACTCGACAAGAGGCCCTAGACATTCCACTAGCCAAAAATACGGGAACGAAAGAAATCCAATCATTCCATATCTAGGATTCAAGGTCATTTTTTTATGCTTCCATAGACTTTCAAATAACCCTTGATGCCACCTTCTTCGTTGATTGCGTAGTACTCCTAATGTTTGAGGTGCTTCCGTCCAGCAAACTGGGTCAGGTACAAATTCAATACGCTTATTTTCTTTTTTTTCTTTTATAAGTCGATGGATATTCACCACCAGTTCCATATCTTCCCCAATAATATTGGTTGAATATCCACCTGCTTCAACAGCCCATTTTTTAGAGAAAACACTAAATGCTCCGGAAATAATAAGGACTAAATTGAATTTACTTAACGCTATTCGCCCCATTAAAAATGCCCGAAAATATTCGATTACTTGCATGATTACTAAGTAATTACTAGGTAATTGAGTCTCATAAATAGAGCCAAACTGCATCTTTGCACCATTTGCAATACGAATATTACCTCCTGCTGCAATGACCTCACCATCAGATAAAATGATAGGCTTCATCACCCGCAGCAAGGATTTTTCATCTAAAATGGAGTCCCCATCAATAGAGCAAAAATACGGATATTGAGATACATTAATACCCACATTTAGTGCATCAGCCTTACCACCATTTTCTTTATCAACTAAAATACAATTTTTATAGATTTCAGATTCATATATTTGCTTAATGTCTTTTGTAGGGATATTAGTTCGGACAATTTTATTGATTGGCTTCATTTGAAAATGTTCGATGACCGTTTGAAGGGTTTTATCTGTAGACCCATCGTTAATAATGATAATTTCAGTTTGAGGATAACGTAAATTCAATAATGAATAAACTGTATCTACAACTCCTACTTCTTCATTGTAAGCAGGAACAAGTAACGATACCGGTTTTGAATAAAGGGCATCTATATGTGCATCATCATACTCTGATAGATCAAGACGATAGCGTTTTCTTAAATCCAGCATTGCAATGATGAACATTGTACAATACGAAACGATAACGAACAGCATATAAAATAAAATGATGCCTCCAAAAAACAACATGCAATAATCAATTATTTTCATTTACTTCCCCTCTTTTCTAGCTGCAATTTCCTGGGCCATTTCAACTGCATATTGGTCATTTGAGGATTCAATGAATTGCTGTAATTTAGCTATACCATGTCGATCTTCTACAATCGTTTTTGCCGCTTGGGAACGTACCCACCAATTCTCATCTTGAAGAAGCTGCTCTAAATAACTATAAGTGTAAGTAAGTGGGACATGCTTAAAAATTTTGGCAACCATTAACCTGGCTTCCCACATTTCTGAAGTCACAAAAGGGACAAAGGGATCCACCTCATCAATAATTCCTATTTCATATAGCCCTTTTAATGCTCTGATGTTAATCTCTGGTGTATCATGGCCTAATAATTTTTTTAATTCATCCAAATACTCCATATTTCTTTTTACAGCAGCAGTATCAATAACTGCAAATTGCATATTAGCCGACAAACTATTAAAATCATGGAAAAATCGAGTAAATACATTATCATCTAATAATACAAATAGTCTTCTATATTCACTTTCAGCGTGATTTACATTGGAATTTTTTATTTTCTCCATAAATAAATCTGGTTGGAAAAGGGAGTATATTTTTAATAACTGGAAATGTTCTTCATCTGTAATGTTATTTTTTTCGAATTCTTGGCACTTCGTTAGCAATTCATCTATTTGTAAGTCTGCAATTCGATAGAGGGCATTCATTCGAATACTCCATCGTCTACTGGATAAATCTTTTTCGTAGAATGCTTTTAAATATTGATTGGAGAATTGTTTAATTTTTAATTCCACCTGTTCATTCCTTATATTCTTTAAATAGGATGAAAAAATTTTTTCAATAGCTTCTACTTGGGGGCTTCCTCGAGGTACTAATACGATACTAAAAAATGCGTTATTGAATAAGTAATCATACCAAAGTTGAGAATAATTTTGTAAATAACGGTCACAAACTTTTTCAAAATAGCTTTCACGCTGTCGCTGAACAAGTAAATACATTAAAAAGATAAAGAGCACAACTAATAAGAAGGAAACTATTGCTAAAAGCGTCGAAATAGTCAGCTTAATCATAACCAAAACCTCGCAAACGTTCTTTTAATTTTGGCTTCTAGCAAACGTAAATTAAATGGTTTGACAATATATTCATCAACACCGCCCTCATAAGCATTAAGCGCTGCCCCTTCAGAATTGCGTTCTGACATCATATAAATAATAAATTTCTTTTCATTTGGCATATGTCGTAAGATATGCAATATTTCTAAGCCATTTTTTAGCGGTAAAATATCATTCATAAGAATTAGATGCATATGCCCCGATTTATAATCATCCGATTGCAAAAAGCTATAGCCATCCTCATAAACCTTTACCTCTAAAGAAAAATAAGGGATATTTATTTGGTTAAGCGTTGACTCTAATACTTGTCTAAAAATGGCGTTTTGCTCAATAATACTAACTTTCACTAATTCAGTTGGTTGCTCACAGTAATCCTTTACCTCTGCTATACTCCATGTTAATTGCTCATCCCCTGATAACATCTGTTTATTTTTATTTAACAGCTCTTCAAAAATAACGTTATTATTTCTTATTTCTGTTATAGAGGCCTTTAATGCAATCTGTTGGAACTTCCGTTCTGCTTTTAAGATGGCAAATATTCGTTTTAAAAACGCCCTAGCTTCTACATCACTACTTTGTAAAAAGAAGATGCCCCAATGATCCCCATCGGATAATTGAAAAAGCAAGTCTGTCTTGCGTATTTTTGATTGTAAAAACGAGGTAACTTGATCATTCACATTTTCATTTAGTTGTGTAGCATTAGCTGTTTTTAAAAAGACTGCTGTTATAGTAAGGCGTGATCTAATCACACTTTCTCGCCATATTTTAAAGTAGCGTTCTACTTCATGTTCTTGCATGATGTCATGGGTGAATTTTATATCATTCATTAGAATCACTCCATCTAGTTTTTTCTTATTATTACTTTCTATCATTTATTTCGCAAATTAACAACATTACTATAGTAATAAATGTGACTAAACAATATCTGAACATAAATAGACGTCATAAAAAATACATAGTTTCTCATCAATTTAACTACAAATAAAAAAGAGTACCTAAGTCGTTAAACTTATGTACCCTTTTATAAAATTTCTAATTCTTATTTTACCGGTACTACTGCACCTTTCCACTCTTCTAAAATGAAGTCTTGGATTTCTTTAGATGTTAATACTTCTAATAATTTTTTAATTTCATGTTTTGTTTCATCACCTGCACGTACAGCGATGATGTTAACATATGGAGATTCTTTATCTTCAAGAGAAATAGCATCTTCAATTGGGTTTAAACCGTTATCGATGGCAAAGTTAGAATTGATAAGTACTGCATCGCCTTCATCATTTTCGTACATTTGTACAAGCATTTCTGGTGCAGTATTTGCATCGAATTTAAAGTTTTTAGGATTTTCTTCAATGTCCTTTAATTCTGCTGCTGTTTTATCAATGCCTTCTTTTAATTTAATTAAGCCTTTAGCCTCTAACAATGACAGCATACGACCATGGTCAGATACTGAGTTAGAAAGTAAAATTGTTGCGCCTTCAGGCAGGTCTTCTAACGTTTTATATTTTTTAGAGTAAATACCGATTGGTTCAATGTGAACGCCACCTGCATTAACGAAATCATAGCCATTGTCTTTAATTTGTAGCTCTAAGTAAGGAATGTGCTGGAAATAGTTTGCATCAATATCTTTTGACTCTAAATCTTGGTTTGGTAAAACATAATCTGTATATGTTTCAATTTCAAGATCAATACCTTCTTTAGCTAAGATCGGTTTTGCTTTGTCTAAAATAACTGCGTGTGGTGTATTAGAAGCACCTACTTTTAATGTTACGTTTTCTTTACTATCTGTTTGATTGCCAGATGCTGATTTTTCATCTTCTTTTTTATCTGTACCGCAAGCTGCTAATGCTAGTACAAGTATTGATAAAAATAATCCTGCTAGTAACTTTTTCATTTATGACACTCCCTTTTATTTGTTTTAAATATGTTAGCGGTAAAAACCGGAATAACCTCAATTTCGTGCTAGCGTTTATCAATTTTCTCAGTAATTAAATCACCAATCCATTGAATAATAAATACGACTACTAAGATAAAAATAGTTGCCATTAATGTCACATCTTGGCGGTTTCGCTGGAAGCCGTCTAAGAAAGCTAAGTTACCAAGACCACCTGCACCAATAATTCCTGCCATCGCTGTATAACCTACAAGAGCAACAGCCGTTACGGTGATACCAGAAATCAAAGCTGGTAATGATTCAGGAACCAATACTTTCCAAATAATTGTAGAAGTTTTCGCTCCCATTGAACGAGCCGCTTCAATGACACCTTTATCAATTTCACGTAACGCAATTAATACCATACGAGCATAAAACGGTGCTGCACCGATAATTAAAGCAGGTAACGCCGCATTGGCACCACGAATTGTACCTAGTAACAACTTCGTAAATGGAATTAATAAAATAATTAATACGATAAATGGAATGGAACGGAAAATATTAACGAGTGATCCCGTTAAAAAGTTAACGATTTTATTTGCCCATAACTGATTGGGACTAGTTAAAAATAGAACAATACCAATGACTAACCCAAGAATAAATGTCACAACCGTTGATATAGCTGTCATGTATAAAGTTTCATACGTAGCTTGCCACATATTTTCCCAGTCTACATTCGGAAAGAGATTAGTTAGCATTTTCAATCACCTCCGTCTGTACTTCCACTGTATTTAAATAACGAAGGGCTTCAGTGACGTTTTTCTGAGAGCCATCAATTTGCACAATCAATGTACCATATGCACCATTTTTTGTTTGTGAAATATTTCCGTGAACAATACTTACTTCTACATCAAATTGTTTCACAAGATGTGAGATGACTGGCTGTTCTGTTTTTTCACCAACAAAAATAAGTTTGACAAGTTGTCCAGTTGGATAGTTTGTTTTAATTTGTGCTACCGTATCCTGTGTTTCCTTAGTGTCTGTAATTTGAGATACAAACTTCTTAGTAATAGCCGCCTGTGGGGCTTGGAAGACTTGCAATACCTCACCACGTTCCACAATTTCGCCTGCCTCCATCACTGCTACACGATGACAAATTTTGCGAATGACATGCATTTCGTGGGTAATCAGGACGATAGTTAAGCCTAAGCGTTCATTTATATCAACGAGTAAATCAAGAATAGCATCCGTTGTTTCAGGATCGAGTGCCGATGTCGCCTCATCACATAGTAAAACCTCTGGATTATTCGCTAATGCACGTGCAATTCCTACACGCTGCTTTTGTCCACCAGAAAGCTGGGATGGATATGCCTTATCGCGCCCTTCTAAGCCTACAAGGGCAATTAATTCCTTCACACGTGCTTCACGTTGAGCCTTTGGGAAGCCTGCGATTTCTAAAGGGAATGCAATATTTTCGGCAACTGTTCTAGACCAAAGTAAATTGAAATGCTGGAAAATCATACTTACCTTTTGTCTAGCCGCTCTAAGCTTTTGCCCTTTTATCGATGAAAATTCTTGATTGTTCACCGTTACTGTTCCTGCTGTCGGTTTCTCTAAACCGTTTAATAAACGAATCATGGTACTTTTACCAGCACCACTATAGCCAATAATGCCAAAAATTTCACCTTTATTAATAGTAAGGTTGACGTCTTTGACTGCCGTTAATTCGCCATTTGCTGTTTTGTATTTCTTTGTAATATTTTGAAGCTGGATCATAGCGAATACTCCTTTTCTCATATAGAAAACCCCTTCACTCACAGACAAGTAGAAGGGGTCACGTATAATACGTTAAACCGTTCTCTCATCTTTCAAAGAAAAATCTTTGGGTGATTTGGCACCTTTTCACATTGTGATGGTTGCCGGGCTTCATAGGGCACTTCCCTCCGCCACTCTTCATAAGAGTTCGATATATTTAATGTTTTAGTAATATATTTGATACTTTACCACGCTAGTAAAGTTCAGTCAATTGATTTTTTTAACAATTCATATAAAAATGGTACGGATTGAAAAGCATAAATCTTTTCTGTCACTTTTCCGCCATCACTGATGAGTAGACATGGAACACTTTCAATTTGATGCTCATAAGCAATGTGTTCCAAAAAGTTGATATTTGCTTTACCAATTTGTAGCTGTGGCAGTAATTGTTCAATAATGGACATCATTTTAGATGCCACTGCACATGTTCCACACATCGGTGTATATAAATAAAATGCAGTTTTGTCTCCTGACTGTTTAGCCGCTTCCCACTGCTCTGTTGACCATTCTTCCATTTACTCACGCAACCTTACAAAATATATTCATTATGGATTGAAAAATGTGCTCGCAGTAAAATCATCGCTAGCACTTTTCTTGGTGTCGTTTCTACTTCCTTATATGTTGGCATTGTGCGCAGATGCTCAGCTTCTGGATAATGTCTGTCCATTAATGCACGTAGCTTATCGCCAGAAGTATCTGCATCAAAAAAAGTAAATAGCTCACAGCCCTCATAGGGATCCAGTAGTTCTTCTAATTGATGCACACCAATTGTACCATTCGTACATAGTATTGTAACATTCTCATTCAAAATAGGCTCAATTTGTAGCTTATCTGAGCGTCCTTCTACTATCAAGCATTTTCCCTCGAACATTACGCCACCTCCATTTAGAGATCCCCACTTATAAGTCATTATATAACAAAAAACGCCGGTAGTTTCCGACGTTTTTCGATTATAGCTTGTCTTATTCAGCGATCATTTCTTCGTATTGCTCTGCTGTCATTAGTTTCTCAACTTCTGATGCGTCAGCAGGCTCAACAACGATCATCCATGCTTTTTCATATGGTGATTCATTAACGAATTCTGGGCTATCTTCTAAATCTGCATTTACTTCCACTACAGTACCTGAGATTGGTGCATATAATTCAGAAACAGTTTTTACTGATTCTACGCTACCGAATGGATCATCTGTTTTGATTTCGTCGCCAACTTGTGGAAGCTCAACGAATACGATATCTCCTAATTCAGATTGTGCGAAGTGAGTAATACCAATACGTACTTTTCCATCTTCTACTTTTACCCATTCATGTTCTTCAGAGTATCGTAAGTCTTTAGGTGTGCTCATGCAAAAAACCCCTCCATAAATATGTAATATATTCACTTTCAGTGTGCCATACTTCTCCTATAAATACAAGGTTTAATACGGTTATTTCCAAGCTTGCTCAAAATCTACTTCTTTAAAACCTAAAGTAACTTTTTTTCCATCTGTCACGATGGGACGTTTCATTAACATGCCATCTGAAGCAAGTAGCTCAAGCTGCTCATCCTCCGTCATTTCCGCTAACTTGTCCTTTAAGCCAAGCTCACGATATTTCATGCCTGAGGTATTAAAAAATTTCTTCAAAGGCTGTCCACTAGCTTGCCAAATAGCTGTTAATTCTTCTTTAGTGGGAGGTTGCTCTGCGATATGTACCTCTTCATAGGCAACCTCATGCTCATTTAACCACTTCTGTGCCTTTTTACATGTTGTACATTTCGGATAATGGAAAAATTGAATCGTCATTACAATGCTCCTCTTCTGTCTTTTTCTGTAGTATACCATCATAGTTGTTTTCAATGGTGAACTTCACTCTTTTTTGTAAGTTTATCCACCAGTTGTGCAAATTTATCCGCTCCTTTTACGATTATCCATCTCATATAAAAAAACCTAGCTATCTTTTGCAGATAGCTAGGTTAAATTTGCACTATTATACAATATATTTTTCAGCATCAATTAATTTAACGGAAGCCTCACGCTTCTTCGCAATTAAATTGTATGGATTATTACGTGTTAGCTTACGCAGTGCAGATAATGTCATACGGGCTGCATCGCCATCCGCTGAAGCAAGAATTGTGTCTTTTGCTTCTTTTTCGATTTCTGAGAATGCTTCTTGGCAGAAAATTTGTGTGTATAGCAATTTTTGATGTGCTTTTTCAGCACCGTCACGAGCAATTGCTTTTTCTGTACGTAAGACAGCTGATTCCATTGCAAATAATTGGTTAGCTATATTCGCAATGTTTACCAATACTTCTTGCTCTTGATCAAGCTTTGCACCAAAGCGTTGTGCTGCTAATCCTGCAGCTAATACAGCAATCTTCTTGGCATTTTTCACTAAATATTTTTCTTGTGCTAACGGCTCTGTACCGATATCTTCTGGCATTAGCATAAGCAGCTCTTGCTGTAAATTTTGGGCAACTTGTAATAATGGTAGCTCACCTTTTAGCGCCTTTTTCATAAATGTGCCAGGTACAATCATGCGGTTAATTTCGTTTGTACCTTCAAAAATTCGATTAATTCGAGAATCACGGTAAATACGCTCTACCTCATATTCAGCCATAAAGCCATAACCGCCATGAAGTTGGACAGCTTCATCAGCAATATAGTCTAAAGTTTCTGAACCGAATACTTTAGCAATAGAGCATTCAATGGCATATTCAGCAATCGCTCCTGCAATTACTTTACCTTGCTTTTGCTCTTCTAGGCTTAATTGGCTTAAACGATCCTCAAATAGACCCACAGTACGATAGTTTAATGATTCTGAAGCATACAATTGAGAAGCCATCGTTGATAATTTCTCTTTTGTCAGATTGAAATCAGAAAGCTTTGTCTTAAATTGCTGACGTTGGTTTGTATACTGAATAGCTAACTCCAATGCACGTTTCGATCCGCCAATTGTGCCCACGCCTAGTTTATAACGACCAATGTTTAAAATATTGAACGCAATAATATGACCACGACCAATTTCACCTAATAGATTTTCTACAGGTACTTCCGCATCTTCCAATACTAATGTACGCGTTGATGATGATTTAATCCCCATTTTCTTTTCTTCAGGACCAACTGAAACACCATTGTAGGCACGTTCTACGATAAAGGCGGAGAATTTATCGCCATCAATTTTTGCGTAGACCACAAATACATCAGCAAAGCCTGCATTCGTAATCCACTGTTTTTCACCATTTAAAATATAATGTGTTCCAGCTTCATTTAATTTTGCAGTCGTTTTTGCACCTAGAGCATCTGAACCTGAACCTGGCTCTGTTAATGCATAGGCAGCGATTAATTCACCTGAAGCAAGCTTAGGTAAATATTTTCTCTTTTGATCTTCATTACCGAATAGAACAATTGGTAATGACCCAATACCAACGTGAGCACCATGTGTGATAGAGAAACCACCTGCAACAGACATTTTTTCAGCGATTAAAGCTGAAGAAACTTTGTCTAATCCTAGCCCTTCGTATTCTTCAGGCACATCTGCTCCAAGTAAGCCTAATTCGCCTGCACTTTTTAGGAGACGCACTGAATGCTCAAATTCATGGTGCTCTAAATTTTCCACTACTGGTAAAACTTCATTTGTAACGTATTCCTCTGTTGTTTTAGCAATCATTTTATGCTCGTCAGTGAAATCTTCCGGTGTAAATACACGATCTAATTCCACATCTTCAATAAGAAATCCGCCGCCTTTAATGAAATCAGTTGTTTTTTCAGTCATGATTAATTCCTCCCAATATATCTTTTTGTTAGTTGATTCCCCTAATGATCATGTATAGAAAAGCTTGACGTATACAATGTTCGGAGGCAACCGTAAACAGTACACCTCAAGCTGATCTAGCAAAAATTATAGAATTTCAAATACGCCAGCAGCACCCATGCCGCCACCAATACACATTGTCACTACACCATATTTCTTCCCTTGACGCTTCAATTCATGAATTAGCTTTAATGTTAAAATAGCTCCCGTTGCGCCTAGAGGATGACCTAATGCAATCGCTCCACCATTCACATTGACTTTCTCTTGGTCGATGCCTAAATGACGTACCACCTGTAATGACTGTGAAGCAAATGCTTCATTGATTTCCCATAAATCAATATCTTCGATGGATAAACCTGCAATTTCCAACGCTTTTGGCACTGCCACGATAGGCCCGATACCCATTACTTCAGGAGGTACACCGCCAACTGCAAAGCCTAGGAATTTTGCCATTGGTGTCAGTCCTTGCTTGTCAGCCTCTTCACGATCCATTACTAGTACAGCTGCTGCACCATCAGAAGTTTGAGAGGCATTGCCCGCCGTTACACTGCCTTTTACGTGGAAAGCTGGACGTAGTTTGGCTAAACCTTCAACTGATGTACCTGGACGTACACCTTCATCCATACTGAATGTGAATTTTTTCACTTGTGGTTTATTGTTATCGTCTACGTAATGCTGTTCCACTTCAATTGGTACAATTTCATCATTGAATTTACCTTCTTTAATTGCCTTTTCAGCAAGCTCATGCGAGCGAACAGCAAAAGCATCTTGGTCTTCACGACTAACATTATATTGACGAGCTACTTCCTCAGCTGTATGCCCCATGCCCATATAATACTGTGGAGCCGTTTCTGCTAAAGTCGGATTTAAACGTGGAGTATTCCCTACCATTGGCACCATACTCATGGATTCTACACCTCCAGCAAGAATAGCCTTTGAGTGTCCTAGCATAATTCGCTCTGCTGCATAAGCAATTGCCTGTAAACCTGATGAGCAAAATCTATTGATTGTCAAAGCAGGCGTTGTATCTGGTAATCCAGCAAGTGCCCCAATACTACGTGCTACATTCATTCCTTGCTCTGCTTCTGGCATTGCACAGCCTAAAATTAAATCATCAATTGGCCCTTCATAGCCTGCTCTTTTCAATGTTTCCTTGACTACAACAGCACCAAAATCATCTGGTCTTACTGTTGCTAAAGAACCTTTTTTTGCTTTTCCAATTGGAGTTCGTGCTCCTGCTACAATAACGGCTTCACGCATCGTATTAATCCCCCTTTGTTTCATGTGCAAGATTGATCTATTTCGTCAATTAGTTACGAAGTGGTTTACCTTTTAACAGCATGTGTTGCATTCTCTGCTGTGATAGCGGATCAGCAACAAGGCTAAGGAATGCCTCACGCTCTAAGTTCAATAAATATTGCTCATCGACTAATGTGCCGTACGGAACCTTTCCACCTGCAATAACATAAGCTAATTTTTTAGCAATTTTTAAATCATGTTCGCTAATAAAGCCTGACTCAAACATTCCTTGCGCACCGATGAGTAATGTACCATAGCCTGATGCACCGACCACTGGCACTTTTGTTGGTACAGGTGGTTGATAGCCCGCTTCATAAAGTGCTAATGCCGCCTGCTTCGCATCATACAATTGATGATCTGGATTAACTGAAATACCATCCGCAAAGTTTAGGAAATTATTTTCACGTGCTTCCTCACCAGATGTTGAAACCTTCGCCATCGCAATTGTTTCAAATACTTTATTAGCAATATGTTGATAGTCTACCTCTACGCCATTTGGTAAGCCCTTTAGGAATTTCTGATAGAGCGCTTTATTTCCGCCACCACCTGGGATTAATCCAACCCCTACTTCCACTAAGCCCATATATGTTTCCATTGTTGCTTGAATATGTGCAGCTGGTAAGCAAACCTCTGCTCCCCCGCCTAATGTCATGGCAAACGGTGCTGCTACAACAGGCTTACGTGAATATTTAATTTTCTGCATAGCATCTTGGAATGCTTTAATGACGAAATCTAGCTCAAATATATTATCATCCTGTGCTTCTACCAAAATCATTCCTAGATTTGCCCCAACACAGAAGTTTTTCCCCTGATTACCGATGACTAAGCCCTTATAGTTAGCCTCTACTTCATCTACCGCAAAGTTAATCATTTGAATAATATCCAAGCCGATTGCATTGGATTGCGAATGGAACTCCAGTAATGCAATTCCATCCCCTAAATCTATTAAACTAGCACCTGTGTTTGATTTAATCACACCATGCTTTTTCTTATAACGTTTTAAATTAATCTCTTTTTCATTGACTGGCACTTTCACATATTGTGATCCATTATAGTAAGCTAAATCTCCGTCTAATTCTGTATAGAATGTCTCCACGCCATTTGCTAACATCTCTTTGACAAAAGCAGGTACCTCTCGGCCCTCAGCCTCCATTTTCGCCACAGAATCTTTTACGCCTATAGCATCCCAAATCTCAAATGGCCCTTGTTGCCAGCCGAATCCCCATTTCATCGCGTTATCAATGGCTACGATATCATCTGCAATCTCCCCATGTAGCTGTGCAGAATAAAGGAGCGTTGGTGCAAAAATCCCCCATAATAGCTCGCCTGTACGATCCTTTGCATAGGTTAACGCCTTCACTTTATTGGCCAATCCACGAGTTTGTTTTGCCATTTCGATAGAAGGTGTTTTTAATTTTTTGGCTGGACTATACGTTAAGGTTGCTGGATCAATCTCATGTATCTCTTTTCCTTGTTTTAAGAAGAAACCTTGACCCGATTTTGCTCCTAGCCAACCGTTTGTGACCATTTTTTGTAAAAATTCAGGTACTGCAAATACTTGCTGCTCCTCACCTGTTGTTTGATCGTAAACATTTTTCGCTACATGAATGAATGTATCTAAACCAACTACATCTAGCGTACGGAAAGTTGCAGACTTTGGACGGCCGATAAGCGGACCTGTTACAGAGTCTACCTCACCAACAGAGTAACCACCTTTTAACATTTCCTGTAAAGTGATAAGTAAACCATATGTTCCGATGCGGTTGGCAATAAAGTTTGGTGTATCTTTTGCAAGTACAACTCCTTTACCAAGCACATCTTTCCCAAACGTTTTCATGAAGCTAACTACTTCAGGTGCAGTTGTATTGGCAGGAATCACTTCTAATAACTTTAAATAGCGAGGTGGGTTGAAAAAATGTGTGCCAAGAAAATGCTTTTGAAAATCATCTGAACGTCCCTCTGCCATCGCATTAATGCTAATACCAGATGTATTTGAACTAATGATTGTTCCTGGTGAACGAACCGCATCAATTTTTTCATAAAGACTTTGTTTAATTGGTAAATTTTCTACAACAACCTCAATAATCCAATCTACATCTTTTAGTTTCCCTAAATCATCCTCAAAGTTGCCAACTGATAGTAGTGATAAATTTTTCTTAGAAGTAAGTGGTGCTGGCTTTTGCTTTAATAACTTTTGCAAAGCTCCGTTTACAATACGATTTCTAACAGCTGGATGCTCTAAAGAAAGGCCTTTTGCTTCTTCCTCTTGCGTCAGTTCCTTCGGTGCTATATCCAATAGTAATGTTGGTATACCGATATTTGCTAAATGTGCTGCAATTCCAGAGCCCATCACCCCAGAACCTAGAACAGCTGCTTTTTTAATGTTGTAAGTCACAAGCAATTCCCCCTTATTCTCCCATTGAATGAATAGCCATTCATTTTTTGGCCAAAAAAATATCAAGTGTTCCTTAGTGAATTTTTTGTCCTTTTGTTGAATGAGATTCCCTCCACTCAACCAAGCACGACTAAGGTTTATCTTCGCTCCAAAATGACACTTCTCAATGAATGAAGATAAAACTACTTTTCTGTTTTTAGTGTAGATTATTTTGTCTAATTTAGCAATCTTTTTTCAAGAATTATTTTTGCAGTATACATCTTTTTTTGTTTTTAACGAGCTAAAAGAGGACAAGAGGTAGCGATTGAAACGGCCAAACAGAAAACTTTCAGATTGCGAGAAAAATGTGTAGAATGGAAAGCAAGGAGAGTGAATACTTAATGAAAACTATTACTACTGCAGAACAATTTAACGAATTAATCGCTGGCGACAAAAAAGTTTTAGTGAAATTTTATGCTGGCTGGTGCCCTGATTGCACACGTATGAATATGTTTATCGATCCAATCATTGAAGAGTACAACCAATATGATTGGTATGAGCTAAACCGAGACGAGCTTCCAGAAATCGCTGATAAGTACGATGTTATGGGAATTCCAAGTCTATTGATTTTCCAAAATGGTGAAAAACTTGCACACTTACATAGTGCAAATGCAAAAACACCTCAACAAGTAACAGAATTTTTATCTGCTCAACAATAATGGCGAGAGAGCTGCATTTCTTCTTGAAATGCAGCTCTTTTTGAAAGGAGTTTATTATGCGTCAACAATTGGCACTACGAGGGGCTTCACAATATGAGATTTCCATTGCACCAAGCTATCGCAATTCTGCCTGTGGACCTACTACGATTCATGTCATCTTAAAATTTTTAAATGAGTCAACTCCTTCCATTAATGAGCTATATAAACTGCTTGGTGGTACAAAAATTGGCTTATTCAAATGGAGACTGATTCACAATCTTCGTCAATTGCTTCCAACGTGGGATATTCGAACTTGTTCATTAAAGGAAGCTCTACAGGAAATTGACGCAGGTCGACCAGTTGCTATGCGTTTTGATCGTTATTTTAGCCTTCAGTGGCGAGATAAAAAATCTACCTTTGCTTATCATTGGGTACCGCTTATTGGGTATGAGATAAAAAATGATGAGCTATGGCTAATATTTCATGATAATGGTGGCCCACAACGTGATAGTCAAATTCGTCAGGCTCTCTATAAAGACAACGAAAAGGTATTATCCTTCGTGAAAATGGTTCCTTACTAGAGCAAATATCAATTAGCCTTCTATTTGATCTTTATTCTTTTCCTTACAATAAAAAAAGCAGAGCATATGACTATACTCTGCGATGATTGATTAAATAAGCGAATATAAAGAACGGGCATGCTTGGCAATTAGCGTGTAGCCATGCTCTTCTATTGCTTTAAAAATATGTGGTTCATACGTTGGTACCACAAGGCTCGTAAAATCAGCATCAATTGGTACATTGGTTTGAATTGTTGCAAGCTCATGTGATAGCTGCAACATTTCTAAATTATCTTGGATTTTTGTTCTTTGGCCTGGCTTCAATTCACCAATCGATGCCAGTATTTTGTCTATTGAGCCATATGTTTGAATAAGCGCTAACGCTTGTTTAGGGCCAATCCCTTTCACACCTGGATAGCCATCACTTGAATCACCCATAAAGGCTTTCACCTGTGCAAACTGTGAAGGTTCAATACAATATTCTTCTTTAAAGCGAGCATGTGTATAAATATCGTATTCTGTATAGCCCTTTTTCATAAACGCAATTTCTGTAGATGGCCTTAAAAGTTGAAGTAAATCCTTATCACCACTAATGACCGTAATGTCTGCCTCGTCCTGCCATTTCGTTATCATGGAGCCAATTAAATCATCTGCCTCCATGCCCTTCACCCCGAAATTTTGCCAACCCATTTGCTGCGATAAATTTTTCGCCATATCAAATTGTGGTAGCATTTCCTCTGGAGGTGCTGGGCGATT
The DNA here is from genome assembly GCF_029916965.1 of Lysinibacillus sp. 1 U-2021. Classification (NCBI taxonomy): domain Bacteria; kingdom Bacillati; phylum Bacillota; class Bacilli; order Caryophanales; family Bacillaceae; genus Lysinibacillus; species Lysinibacillus sp. 1 U-2021. Next base: position 75,071 of record NZ_CP123966.1, on the reverse strand, counting down.
CGCTTTATAGCCATCAAATAAATCATTGCGGAATGTATGTGCACCCATATCCCAGCAAACAGCCATATGTGTTGGCTTCATAATAGTTTGTGCTGTTAGAACATGTCGCACAAATCCTTGGGCTCCATTCGTTGGTGTTCCATCTGCCAAGCGAATAAAATGCCCCATGGCAGCCGAAGCGAAAAAAGAACGGAATAACAGTGCCATACCGTCGACAATCAATAATCTTGGTTTTGTTGTCATCATAAATTTCCTCTCTATTACAATACAAAGTTTGTATTTATTTATTGTTTTCTACTTAAACATTATAGCAAACTTTTAACAATCAGCATTGTTAATACTCGGAAATACACTTGCTTTACAACATAACCTTTCCTTTTTTCGAGATACGATTGCGATGATCTAGCTGAATGCCTGTTAACCATTGTAAAAATGCGGTTACACCGATTTTAACAGTTTCTGGACGTAGTATACCTTCTTTAGGATCAGCATAAACAAAATCAATATGACGCACACCCTCATTTTCACCAATAAGCTTGAGGATATCAAATAACTCATAAGCCGTTAAACCACCAGGTGATGCTGCAGGAACATCACAGGCAAATACAATATCAAGTGCATCTAAATCCACTGACACATAAATGCGATCTACTTCATACATAAGCTGACGCAGCATTTCACGTATTGTGAGTTGAATACCATCACGTCGCATTTGCTTTAACGTAATCATATGGATGCCTTGTTCTTTAGCATAATGAATCATTTCGGGTGAATTGAAGAAGCCATGCAAACCGACATTATAGACATGTCTCCCCTCCACAACCCCTGCTGCAATTAACTGATGAATTGGAGAATCTTGCGCTAAACCAATTTCCTCTTGGTTCCTTGCATCTAAATGCGTATCAATCTGAATGATGCCAATGCGATCCTGTGGGAAAGCATTTTTTATACCTTTTATGGAGTGCGCGGTAATAGTATGATCTCCCCCAATCAAACAAGTAAAACTTTTTTGAAAGGCTATACTTAAATTTTCCGCAGCAGCCTCGATGGCAGATTCAGAAAGCATTCGATCATTTTCTAGAATCGCCACATCCCCGATATCCACAACTGAAAGGGCACGTAAATTCACCTGCTCATCTAAATTATACGATTGAAAACCTGGCCAAGCCTTACGAAAGGCTGTTGGGTATTGCGCTTTTGACGACGCACCATTGGCATATGATAAAAGAGCGCCATATACGACAATATCCACCTCATTTGGATTCGGATTTGTTTGCTGCTTTATCCACTGATGCATCGCTGATCCATTTTCCTGCTTCCATTGGCATTCTGATTGTATAAACATATTCATCTACCACCTTCTTCTCTTTTCCATTCAAGTTCAATTGACCTAAATCAATTGGTGCTCCCCTATAAATGTCCTAACATATTTTCTTTATAATAATAGTACCATTCGTACAATGATTTTCGTCAAAGATTTTCTTTTTTCCTTTTATATTGAAAATATTCTTTTGATCAAACAAAAAAAGCAAACTTGAAATCAGTTTGCTCAGAAATTGCATGTATTTAGGTTAGGGTTATGTCATTTCTCTGCTTTGTGAGCTGGTTTCAACCTGCTTTTATCAAATACTCTTCAAATAGCGACCGTTATTTTTGACAACACTTAGGTCAACTCTTCGTCCAGAAATCCCTCTTATCAAGCAGAGTCCCCTTCCATTTCGACTACTTTTGCTGTTTCGAATGGCTTTCGCAAAGTTCTGCTACCTCATACATGGAATAGCTTTGAAAATTATATTGACTACGCAGTTCTTGATGATAACTTAATAGTTCTTCTAGCATCGCCAAATTCTTATCAATATGCTTGCCAAAATTATGAGGATGCCACCATAAATGATAAAAGGCTTGTGCCTGTGCAGCCTTGAGCATACCTTCCTTTATTCGCTTTACTTTTAAATTTTCGAATATACGCAATGGACTACAGTATGGCCTTAAAAAAGCACTTGATCGAATATTAATCAGTTGCTCCTCTTGCATTTCTTCCAGAGTGGCGAAATGATGACCAGTTATATTCCAATAGCTATCTAACCACTTCTTAGCACCTAAAAGTCTTCCCTTTTTCGTAAACTTTTGTGCATCATATAGCACATGATTTTCGGTGCCTCTGTAGCAAACATACCCCGCTTCTAGGCATGCTTTTAAATAGTCTTTGTTTACTTGATTACGAGGAAAGACTATGGATTTCATGGGCGCAGTATAACCGTCACTAATTGTTTTGGTTGCATGTAAATCTGCACAAAAGGCAGCTTCTGTTTGGCCCTTCTCCAAGCAATAAAAATGAGAAAAGGTATGACTTCCTATTTCCTGATGTGGTGTACGTTTAATTTCCTCTATTAAAGATTTACCAAAATGCAGTAGATCCTCTTGTTCATTTTCGCCAACTTTTGCTAGCTGTGTATGTGCTGCAAAGCGCATATTTTCATATTTCACAGGGATACCTCGCAAATAATGAGCCATTTCTGCCTTTGATTCAGCAAACAATAATCCAACTGTAGCCCAAGTTGCATGGATGTCATATTGCTCAAATAACGCTAATATCCTGGGCAAGGCTTTACGGACACCATATAGGTTTTTATTGTATTGGCCATAACGAAATACGTCATGGACACCCCAATTCAGCTCAAAATCTAATGAAATAACGAGACCCCCACCATTCATGTTGCTACTTCCTCCATTTTTGCACACCTAATAGTAGTGCACGTATTTTTGATTGGATAATGTAGCCTGAGTAAACATGAACAACCTGGCCACCAAAGCTTAATTTAAAGGCTCGTACATTTCGATTGTCCGTTAATTCTCCCATATCATATAAGTCAAAACCTTGCTCCTTTAGGTGTAGCAGGTTATGCCAAATTAAAAACCGATTTGCATAACGGAAAGGTCGTTTTAATTGTGCAGGTAATGCGGTTGCATGACACGTTGCCTCGAAATAAGACATCGCTTTTTTCTCATGCACAATATCTAATCGATAACATAATGTCTGTCCACAAAAACTCTGGATCTCCGATAATAATAAGGCGCCCTGTTCATTAAGGAGCAGAATGGTTTCCATTTGCGACTTGCCGATTGCTTCAATTTTTTTTCTTTTGGCAAACTGATTGTAAAATTGCTGAAAGGCTTTCAAATTTTCTATGGATGGCTCTTTATACAAAATGACTTGATAGGATTCTTTTTGGGCACGTCGTAAGATTTTACGATTACCTTCAGACAGTGCTAAATACAATGAAAGCTCATGCTCTTGCAAATAAATGTGGATCGTTTCGCTTTTTACAAGCTTCCGACTTGGTACTAATGAATGCGTATAGCCTACAACTTTCATAGACTTTCGAAAATTGGCTGGCTTTTCGAGAAAATAAAAATGCTGCATTGCGATATTCCATCGCTTACTTTTAATGGACAGAATGTACATCGCCCCCACTCTCTGTATTTTTTTCTACACGGTGTCGCTCAAAACGAGCAATTTTATAATGTTTCATTCGAGAAATAGGTTTATAGCCTAGCTGTACTAAGCGCTTGCGCTTGCGCCATTGCCAAAAACTTACCGTTACCCACAATGTTTGTGCTGGTTTTATTTTCCGTAAAAAAGCTGTAATAATATCGATTTGTTTGAAAACATCATAGGCTAAAAAATAGGTTTGTTTCGGTAAGGCTTCTACAATTTGCATTGAATCCACCCGCCAGTTTGTAGCATGTAATGCAAACGCAAGCTTATTCGTTTCCGCAAAGGAGTCTTTATAAATCGTATAGCCCTTATAAAGGAGGGCCATGACTTCTTCCTGATCAAGCTGCATCGCTTCCTGAATCGACATTTCTTCAAATAAGTTTCCAACAGGTTGCTGTGGTGATATGTCCTCTGATGGGGATAATTCATACAGCTCCACTTGTTTCAAACGAATAAATTTTTCTACGAATTGTTGTCCATATTCTAGCCAATCTTTTACCTTTCCATACTTTACTAAGTATCGTAAATGGCCCAGTGTGTTACGCTTCCAATCTACGACTCGTTGGTTCCCTTTCATAAATTCTTTGAGCCTTTGCTTTAACGATAAAAAACCTGCCAGTAGATTTGTACGTTTCGTACCGCTGCTAGCAAGCATCTGTCTTGTAAAATCAATGTCTGAGCGCCAATCAAATTTATAAGATTCATAGCCTATGCTCATATCATATAAGCGATAGTTAGCAGTAAACGTTCGCTGGATGGCTTCCTGAGTGACTATCCGACCAGCACCAAATAAATTAAAAGTTGGCTCATGCGCAAGAGCATATGTTACATAGCGGCCACGACAGCATAATCCATAGGTAAAAGCAATCCACTGGTTTTCAAAGACAAGTGCATCGACCTCTACCTGTAACGCCTCATCTTTAAGCATCGTTAAACGCTCAAAAAAATCTCTTTTCTTGCCTTTTGTAAAGCCACTTGTATCTAGTTTTTTTGCCCATCGCCGATCAAATAATCGAAACATTTGCCAAAGCTCGTCCTGTGAAGGCTCACGTCTTTCTAAGGAGCCTAAATTTCTTAGTTTTCGTTCTCGTCGATCAACGCCATGCATTTTTCGACGTTGATTGAAATGGCGCTGAAAATCTATTTCTGAAAAAGCAAGATAGGGTGTCACAACTCGGAATAGGCTTGTTCGTAATTGTCGTTCTACAAAGTATTGCTCTAAGATTTTAGTAGACACCTTACTTTCTAATAACCCATGCAAGGAAAAAAGAATATGCCGATGCTTTTTAATTAGCTCATCAAACACAAAGGTTGTAACTTGCTGTAACCATTCCTTTTTAGCCACAACCCCTGTATAATTGGCGATGTTTTCACCCGCAAAAGTATACACTCTTATCCCCCAACAAATAGACACTGTAAAAGGAAAAAAAGCCCTAATTGTCCCTTCATGCTCAATAGCATAAAGCTCTACCCGCTCTTTCCGACCTACAATTTGCCACCAATTATAAAACCACGCAAATTCTATAAATGGATTATCATTGTTCTCTTCTTCTAAAATGGCATCCCAAATTTCCTTGTACCACATAAGCTCATCATCAGTTCTAATGCGAATTAATTGCAATTTAATCCCCTTTCTTCACTAATTCTGAAACAGCCTGTTGATAAACCATTAATGTTTTTTGATACATGGGAATGAAGGTGAAGTACTGTAAATAACGCTGCTCACTTGCCGTCCCCATTTCCCCTCTTAAAGGAGCATCCATTAATAATTGATGCAGCCTCCTCTTCAATAATTCATTATTCTCTCGCTCCACTAAAAACCCATTGTTATGATCATTAATAAGTTCTTTCACACCACCTACATTTGTTGCGATAATAGGAAGTCCTACACGCATCGCTTCAATAATCGAAATCGGCAAGCCTTCCCAATCTGATAACAGAACAAATAGGTGGCATTTCTCAAGATAAGAATGAACGTCTAATTGATTACCTAAAAATGTTACACGATTTGATAAACCATTTTGTTCAACGAAATGTTCTAGAGCTGGACGCAGAGAACCATCCCCAATCAATTGAAGGTGCCAAGGGATATCCGTCAGTTCCGCTAAAGTCTTTAACAAGACATCTTGTCTTTTAGGCACTTCAAAACGAGCAACCATGACAATGACTGGCTGCTCCATGCATATCTTTTCAGTTGCCTTCTTTCTCTCTATAGGGGCAATGCCGTTGTGAATAGTCAACAATTTATGAGCAGGAGCGACCTTTTTCAGTAGTGCTAGTTCCCGATCATATTCAGACACCGTAATAATTTTTGTCGTAAATGGCTGAATGGATCTTTCCATCCGTTGATAGAACCGCTTTTTCTTGTAAGGAACGCCTTCTGTAAAGCTCCAGCTATGTGCCGTAAAAATAGTTGGAATCTGTAACAACCTACCAACTACGCGTCCAATCACACCAGCCTTAGAGGAGTGGGTGGCTATAACGTCTGGTTGTAGATGTTTGAAAACGGCTCTTAATTGCCAAAATGCTTGAAAATCTTTTGCCAGATGAATAGCCCGTTGAAGAGCAGATATACTGATAACAGGAATTTTATGCTGTTGTAAGTGCCACAGTGATGGTTGATAGGAGCCCGTCACTATTGTGACATCATGCCCATCCTGTTTTAAGTGGATAGCAAGTGCCTCCACATGTTTTTGCGCACCTCCAACTTTATCCATTCGTGTAATAAGCTGAACGATCTTCAGTATGGCCACTCCTTATTTTTTAATAAGCACCTGTGCGTGCAACTACAACATAAATTGTCTTCAACAAAATTTGGACATCCAACCAAAAGGAATAATGATCAACGTATTCAATGTCATATGATATTTTTTGTCCATGTGAAATATTCGACCTACCATTAATTTGAGCGAGGCCTGTTAATCCTGGCTTTACCTCCAAACGCCGAGCCTGTAAGGAATTATATGCATTCGTGATCGTTGGTACCTCAGGACGTGGACCTACAATGCTCATATCACCTTTTAACACATTTAAAAGTTGTGGAATTTCATCAATACTGAGTTTTCGAAGAATAGCGCCCACTTTTGTGATGCGTGTATCTTGCTCTGTTTTAAAATAATAATCATCAGGGATACCATCAGCACAAATAGTCGGCATATTGACTGGGACTGCCTGAATACACATTGTTCGTAGCTTCCAAATCACAAAGCGGTGATGATCGAGGCCAGTTCGGATTTGTTTAAAAAAAATGGGGCGCCCTGTCGTTATGAGTAAAATGAGGAATATAGCTAGCATTAGAGGGATCGTTATAAAAAGCAAAAATAACGCCCCAATAATATCGAATATTCTTTTGCCGTACTGACCATAGAATGTGAGATTCTGAGCTGTATGAACGTGCAATACATCATCCTTTGCATTTTTTTAGCACTTAACTCTATATATTCATTTTGAACATTTCTAGAACTATTTTAGAAAAAGTGCTTATTTTATGAAAAAAAGAGTTATATCAGCGTTACTTGCTGAATAACTCTTGCTGTCTTATTATATGCTCGCTTCAAAAATATGAACATCACATTCAATCACAACATTACCTTTTAATGCTTTACTGATCATACATGTTTGTTCTGCCTTGTGTGCCAAGCGTAAAAGTTTTTTTTCAAGATGTTCTGTTAGCTCTTGCACAATAATAGTCGGTCTATGCACAATTTTTTCATACGTAAAAATGCCATTTTCTACACTAACAAATCCGTGTGCCTGCATGGATAATTCCAGCACATCTATTTCTGATCTTTCGAATAAAGCAGCTAGTGTAATTAAATAGCAGGTTGCAGCTGCCCCTAAAAGCATTTCATCTGGATTTGTACCAATGCTAGGTCCATTCATTTCCCGAGGAATAGAAATTTGTGTTTGCAAATTACTAGCTTGGATATTTCCTGTACCGTTTCTTCCTCCTGACCAAGTTAAGTCCATTGTAAATTTATGCTGAACCATTCTAGATCCTCCTTTATTTGTGAAGCGAAGAAAAATGCCCGCTTACAAACGTAAGACGAGCATTCCATTTATTCAACTGTTACTGTATTTTTTTCTGTGTCAATATGACGACCTTTCTTAGTCACGGTTTGGTACTCTGCAAGACGGGCGGTCGTACGCCAATAGTGATAGACAAGTCGATCAATCCACAGCAAAGTCTCCACTTTCGATACGGCTGTCTCTAACTCTACCACATTTTCAACAGTATGCTCAAAATATGCGTTTCGTTTATCACGACGCACCGCAGCCATTTCAGAGGAAGTAACCTCAAGCAAGGTTGCAATCTCAGGTAGACGTTCATCCTCATCAATGATTAGTAATACTTTTTCCAATACCTCTAACCACTTTTGGGTTAATGTCTCCTGTAATTGAAAAGCATTTGGATGTTGCTCACGTAATGCCTTTGACAAACGATATAAGTGATCTAAAGCATGTAAAAGGGCAATATGCTTATACCGTTCTTTTTGAGAGGAAGATTGGATAGCATCCATAAATAAACGTGTTTTTTCGATTGCCTCATCTATTTGAGTCAATCTACTGTCTGTTTCAGCTGTGCGTTTTTTTCCGTGAATAAGAGAAACGAGTACAGTCGTCATTTCCTTAGTAATATCTTGCAATGTATTAAAGGATACCTCTACAGCAACCCCAGGTAGTTTGGCAACACTACTATCTAAATTACGAGTTAAATAATTTCCTTTTTCAGGTATCATTTTTTCAATGGCCTTTGCAAAAGGACGAACAAATGGCACAAAGAGTATCGCACCAATCACACTAAATAATGTATGAAAAACAGCAATGCCCAGTGTTTCATCAAAGCTACCGTTGATGGATTTTGTGACGAATTCTGTAAGAGCAAACATAAACCTTGCACCGAATGTCACTAGTATAGCCGTTACTACATTGAACATAACATGTGTGACAGCTGTTCGTTTTGCAGCTGTTGATGCACCAATCGCAGCAAATAACGCTGTAGCTGTCGTCCCGATATTTTGACCAATGACTAAATAAGCAGCCTGTTCAAAATCAATAGCACCTGCATATAAAGCTGTTAAAGTGGCCGCTATTGCAGCACTAGAAGCCTGCATAATAACCGTCATGATAAGACCCAAAACAATTAAAATTAGCTTGCCACTAATAGAATTTGCACTAAATGCATCGAATGGAATTTTATCTTGTACCGCAGTCATTCCTCCCTGAAGAACATCAATACCTAAAAATAATAAGCCAAAACCAGTCACTAGCCCTCCAATTGCTTTGTAATCACGTGGTGCGAGCAATTGGACAAAAACACCAAGCGCAATAAAAGGCAAGGACATTGTCTGCATATTGATCTTAAAGCCGATCAATGAAATAATCCAACCAGTACTCGTACTCCCGATATTGGCCCCAATAATAACGCCAATCGATTGGACAAATGTGAGAAGTCCAGCACTGACAAAACCTATCGTAATCAAGGTCGTGGCCGTGGAGGATTGTACAAGCATTGTCATAAATGTACCAGATAATACCGAGCTAATAGTCCCCCCAGTAAAACGATTGAGCCATTTTTTTAAGGCATCTCCTGCCAATTCCTTTAAACCGTTTGTTAGCATCGTCATTCCAAGTAAAAATAAACCTATGCCCCCAAGCACATTGATCAACCTATCAACACTCCCTACTAAAATTGTATCTCTATTATGAAAGACTCCTTTTTAAAGGAGCTTTATTCCCCAAACATTCTTAATAGTACCATTATTAAATTTGAGAAAATAGGGATATTTCCCTGCATTGTACAAAATCAACCATTATTTTACGAAAAACAATGTGATAATTTTTATGGTAGAATAGAATAAATAATTCTTTAGGAGATTTTCAAAATGATTTTAACAAAGCAAGAAGCAATACAGGCACTTAAAAAGAACAAATTCATCGGTTTTACTATTACAACGGGTAATATTATTATGAAAAAGATTAATAAAACCGAGTATAATATTTTTGTTTTCGAAGAAGGAAGAGAAAAACCATTACGCTATGTAGGCTCTATCATGAACGTGATGGCGACAATGAGCGATAAAGCTTCTAAGAAAGATTTTGTGATTGTTGAACAACTACCAGCAGGAAACAGTGCTAAAGAAACTCAATCTTCTGAACAAGAAGCAACAACAGAGGAAAAAGTAGCACTAAATGAAGAAAAGCCTTTAGTTGAAGGACAAGAAGAAAGCCGTGCGATCGCTGGCTATGAAGGCTTATATGAAATGACGACAAGTGGTCGAATTATTACAGTAAGAGAAAACCGCCCATTGGCTCGCTGTAATGATGAATATGGCTTCCATATTGCGCGATTAACAAAGGACGGCAAAGCATCCAGCCATAATGTCTTTGAACTTTGGAAACAGACATTCCCAGAGCTGGAGCACACTCTTTTCAAAGGTGCCCTAAAAGCCAAGTATGGTACAGGCTGTAAGCTAATTGATAAACCTGGTATTCATTTTTAATGAAACACCCTCAGCAAATATGCTGAGGGTGTTGTTATTTAGATATCGTATATTTTTTGCCACTTGAAAATCTTTATTATATTAATTTTAGCTACTTTATGGAAACCTGCCTGCATGAGCTTTCTTCGTCTGGATCTCTTATACCAAGGGACTATTGTACAGACTGCTCTCCCTTCCCGCTGCACATCTGCAACGATCTCCTCTAGTCGCAAGCTATCATATTCTTTTATAAACGACATATTGTCTGACAGCTTGTAGGAATAGTTAACCGTTTCTTCGGTAACCGTTTGATCGTGTCGTCTATAGATGACATGATCGCTATCTGCAAAGAGTCGATAGCCCTTATAGAAATCTGTAACATTTGTCGCTCGATCCTTCGTTGTCATGATGTCTTTCATTGATAATTCTTGAAATCTCACATTTCTGTTATTCTGTTGTTGCTCTGCAATATAAACGTCTAAAATATGAATAGCTAGCATTCGTTGGAACATTTTTGTAACAGCTCGTAGCCAATCTTTTATGCTTGCATGCTTCAGAAAATAACGCAGTTCTCCTAATCGGTCTCGCTTCAATTTTACTAGCTGATGATTATTTGTTAATAGCCCTTTTAGGCGATCACGTATGACCATCCATAAACGAATACTACGCTCTTTAACTCCTTTTGTACTCATCACAAATTTCCTAGTAAAGTCAATATGTGTATACCATTCAAATTTATATGGCTCATAGCCACTTCCTAAGTCATAATAACGATAGCCAGCTTGATGTGCTTTTAGCATATTTTCTTTTTCAATGAGGCGACCTGGACCAAATAGATTAAAGTCTGGCTCATGGCCCATTGCCTGACAAAAATTGCGCTCTCTACAGCATAGATCAATTGTAAAAGCAATCCACTGTCCTTCAAATTGTAAGCTATCAACTTCTACGCGAAGCTCCTTACTGTTGCATTTAGCTAGCCGCTCATAAAATAGACGAGTTTGCTTTTCGGTAAAGCCACTTTTATCAATTTTCTTTTGCCATCTTCTCTTGAATAACGTAAACATGTCTTGTAGATGATTGTGATTTACTTCCCGAAAGACGACATGACCAAGTGACTTTAATTTGTTTTCACGCCGTTTAAGGCTTTTGAATTTCTTGTGATGCCTCTTTAGAAATGTTTCCATAGGAATGGTTTGGAAATCAATATAAGATGTGACAGTTCGAAAAATCGAATGAGGCATTTGATATTCGATCGCAAACTTTTCTAATTCTTGAGAGGTATTTTTACTTTCTAATAATCCATGTAACACGATTAAATAACGCTTATATTTTCGTGAAAACTCCTTCAAAAGAAACGTAATAGAAGGTTCTAACCACTCCTTGTCAGCGATCACTTCCATATAGGTCGCAAAACCTTGTCCTAAAAAGCTAAAATAATGGATTGTACCAAATCGTACAGTATGCACTAACGGAAAAAAGGCAACTGCTACACCTTGATGTTCCACTATGTAAATCTTGACATTGTCATGAATCCCGAGCGTTGTCCACCAAGTTGAAATCCATTCGTACTCAATAAAAGGGTTATTATTATACTCTTTTTCAAGAATCTCTGACCAAGTGCTCCGATAGGGCTCTAACTCTTCGATAGTCGTTATGAGTTTATAAGCTAGCAATGAACTCAATCGCTCCTTTTCACGTGATCATCGCCATACATTTAGTAGCCACTATATTCCTAGCAATAAAGTATTAGAACATTACACCAACGTAAAAACCCCTCCTTATTAGAAAGGAAGGGCTTCGTTTCATTTACACGTTTACAAGTGATACCTCTGCCTTTGTCACTGCATTGGCCATATGTGCTGTCGCCACAAAGCTTAGTGTCATACCAGGCCCAATGGTTGCGCCTGGGCCAGGATACGTTTCCCCCATGATAGACGCTGAACAATTGCCAGAAGCATACAACCCCTCAATGGGTTCGCCATTCTCCTTTATTACCCGAGCATATTCGTCCACTACGAGGCCACCTTTTGTGCCGATGTCTCCAGGATAAAGACGCAATGCATAGAAGGGTGCTTTCTTGATTTCTGCTAAATTTGGATTTGGTAGTGTCGGGTCACCGTAGTAATTATCGTAGGCACTATCTCCTCGATAAAAATCATCATCATGTCCGTTCCGCACAAAGTCGTTAAAACGATTCACCGTCGCTACTAGGCTCTTCACTGGCACATCCATTTGTCTAGCAAGCTCTTCAATCGTTTCAGCACTTTTTGCGACTCCATGCTCAAACCAACTTTTCGGGAATGCCTGTCCTGGGAACAATCCTGTAAAAATATAACGGCTTTTAGCTGAGGCATCAATTAATATCCAGGAAGGAATCGCCTGCTTTGTGACCTCTTGATGCTTATACATCGTATCCACGAATTCATGATATGGAGCCGCTTCATTAACAAAACGTTGCCCCGCACTATCCACTACAATCATATTGGGCACGCCACGATCTGCCACTAGGAAGAATGGATGTCCTTGTGGATCAATAACAGAAGGTGCTCCCCATACTTTATCCATTAAATCCAACATTGCACCAATTTTTACGCCAGGTTCAAGGATGTCACCTGTTTGACCTTCTGGAGAAGAAGTCCATGCAGCATTCGTAGGACTTGGTAAATACTTTTCACGAAGTGTCTGATTATGTGAGAAGCCACCTGATGACAGAACAACACCTTTCTTCGCCTCAATTCTAAGCTCTTGTCCATCTCGTTCCACAATAATTCCAATTACTCTTCCTTTGCCCATAATGAAATCTTTAAAGGCCGTTGATAGCCAAAGCTCACCATTTGCTTCTGCAAGGGAGAGGCGTAAACGTGCAATTAAAGCTTCTCCTAATGCTACCGGATCGCTCTTAGTCACCTTTGACTTGACTAAACGCGCCCCTAATTTCAGTGCAGTAGTTTTACCTTTTAGCGTCCGGGTAATCATATTCACCTTATGAAACTCGTAGCTATTCATCGTGAAGCCTTTTGTTGATAGAGTTGCACGACGCATAGAATTTGCTAAAGAGCCCATTTTTGTTAAATCGAAAATAAGTGGTTCAATGGAGCGTCCCTGTGACAAGCCACCTGGTTTTTCTGGATAATAATCCGAGTAGCCTTTTGCATATTGGAAGCGCATATGCTTTGTTTTATTGTATAAAAAGCGTAACATTTCAGGCCCTCTCGTAATATAGGCTTCCTTTAGCTCTTCTGGCACACGATCACCGATTGTTGAATCTAGATATTGGCGTGCAAGTTCATGTGTATCTGGGACACCTGCACCTTTAATGATATGATTATTAGGAATCCATAAGGCACCGCCTGAAATAGCAGAAGCACCACCATAGCGATCTGTTTTTTCGATCACTAATGATTTCATTCCTTGTAACTTTGCTGTTAAACCTGCTGTCAATCCCGCTGCACCAGAGCCTACTACTACTACATCATAACTAGCATCCCATTTCATTCAACCATTCCTCCCTATATGAGCTAAATCGATGAATCTGTCCTTTCTATTAAAAAGTATAGAATTAAACCAATATTCAGTCAATTTAAACCATTCCCTATTTTTCCACAAAAAAAGGAGCATGCTCACTCGATTTAAGGTTTTAGAATCACCATAGGCTTTACTTGCTTCTTCTAATGGCAATAAAGTGTAATGATTTCTGTCGATGGCATTATTATAACCTCCACACGATACATTAAATGGCAAGATGACACGGTCACCCTTTTTCACTTTTGTCACATCTGCTCCTACCTATTACATAATCCTTAAGTGAAGGAATAGCGCCTTGGTAAATATGCAAATCAGTTCCACGAATAGCAGTAGAAGTGATTTTCACAATAATATGTCCTTCTTTTTATAGTTGGATTCTCTACTATACATTTTAACTTGGATATCTTTAATTCCCTGATAGGTTACAGCCTTCACGACAACACTCCCTTAGCATAGTACCATCACAACAAGCATTAGATTTTCAACTCTATTCTTTGCTTCGCTAACCTGCAGTATGCACATCTTTGTCATTATCGTTTTTATACAGGCAAATCAATGTCAAGCATATTCATTTCTACTTAGCATATAGTTTGAAAAGACATTAAGTTGATGATAGGGCGGAGGAATTTTACAGGTGAGTGCAATGATACTTGGTGGTTTTCTATTTTTCAGTGTGAGCATTGGGGGCGCGATTGCCTGGATTTTCTCTAAGCTATTTCAGCATACGACACAGGGATTATCATTATTGTGCGGAGGTTTTTTAGTAGGCTTACTTGTGCTAGATATCATTCCTTCTTCCTTTCAAATCTATCAATCATTTGGGATTATATTAGGTATTTTTATTGGGTATTTTATCTTTCAACTACTAGATACCTTATTTCATGCTTCTCATGCACAAAATCCCTCTGTCTCTCTATTAACACTTGCTATGATTATCCATACAATCCCTATTAGTCTCACTGTCGGAAATTTACTTGGAAATGCTGCATTAAGTATTTCTCTCACAGCCTCCATTATTCTTCACCATGTTCCAGAGGGATTTGCTCTATCTACTGCACTCATCTCTCAAGGTGAAAGGCTTTGGAGACTTTTCATTTATTTCTTCATCTTCTCCATTTTCTTTAGTATTTTCATCTGGTTTGGTCAGTATTGGGCCTTACCTGAAAAAGCACAAGGGATCTTAATGGGCATTTCGATAGGATTGATTGCTACAGCTAGTATTTCTGAATTCATTTTGCATCAGCTACAGAAAGTCTCATTTAAAGCATTCTTTATGTATCTATTTCTAGGCTATTTCCTAAGCTATATTTTCCATATACTTGTTGAATAACAAAGGGATGTCTCCACACAAGAGACATCCCTTTCCTCTTTTATTCTTCTTCACTAACTAGCATTAAAGTAAGCGTTAAAATTTTAGAAACCTCTGCCCGAGTAAGATTACCTTTTGGGTTAAACTTACCATTCGAACCATTTAAAATACCTAGATGTTGCAATAGACCAATAGCATCTACTGTTTCTTGACGCATTTGATTTTTATCTGTGAATGAATTGTTTTTGCTCACTTGCGCAACATCCACTTCCATACCTTCTAAATATCTAGCAGTAATATAGGCCATTTCCTCTCGTGTAACGGGCTTTTTCGGCTCAAATTTTTCACCATTGAAAATGTCGATTAAGCCATACTCTTCAAGAATCGCTACTTCCTTAGCACCCCAGAAACCATTAAGATCCGTATAAGAAGCAGGGCCCTCATAATCATCATTCACATTTAAGCCAGATGCACGGAAAATAATAGCCGCCAGTTCTCCACGCGTCACTTGTCCATTTGGATTAAACGTAGTAGCCGTTGTTCCATTAATGATATCTGTTTGATACAGTAACTGAATATAGCTTTCAGCCCAATGACCAATAGCATCCTTGAAATATCCACCTGATTTTAACTCAACGTCGGCACGAGCAAATACCTGTACCATATCATTTAAATCCTCTGCACTAACTGCTTCCCATTTGCCAGCAGTATATACTTCACTTTTATAGCCATTACTAGTTTGTGTAATTTTTATTTGAATCGCCTGACCAAATAACTTCTTCAGTTCTTCATAGTTTTCCTTAAACTCTTTTTCTCCCTCTGGATAGAGGTTTGTACCATCTTTGTACGATTGAAGAATCGCCTCTAATGAAATTTTGACTGTAATACTATTTTTTGTTGTAACAATCGACACTTCGTTATTTTCAAAGCCTATTTTAGATAACAAAAGCATTTTATAAATATCTTGATAGGGCATGGCTTGTAACTGATTAGTGGCTACCACATTCTGTTTTGGATGAATTATATTTGCCACATTCACTACATCCTGTGCATACGCCTGTCCACCAAACCCTCCTGTAAAACATGCAATACTCAGTGCACCAGCTAACATTATTTTCTTCACTGTTTTTCCCCCTTCGATTCATAGATTCAGTGTACTAAAACAACAGTTTATAAATCTATAAAAATATGGGAATTATACAATAATTATATAAAAGTCCTATTATTAACACATTATAATTTTCCTATTTTTACTTTTGAGTTTGAAACTAGTTTAACAGAAGAACAAATTACATAATGCTATCTACAACAATTACATATGTAATTAGCTATATCTCTTAAATAAGGGCAGCTTAAAGGCTGTTCTTTGTTATATTTCTTTAACAGTGGGTACATACTTGGAAAGAAACTTCTTTCAGATAACTTTATATTTATATAATATTAGAGGCTTTCATTTGATTTTTATTCGTAGGTAGAAGTAGTATGGAATTGTAATGAAGGATTATCTACATATCCACACTATTATATTAATGTAACAATTTCAAAGGAGGAATTTCGATGAATTATCAAAACATTACAGTTGCAGGTAGCGGTGTATTAGGGAGTCAAATTGCTTATCAATCTGCTTTCAAAGGTTTTAATGTAACAGTGTATGACATTAACGATGAGGCGTTAAAAAATGCACAGGATCGTATTACAAAATTAAAACCATTCTATCAACAAGATTTAGGTGCTACACAAGAAGAAGTGGATGCAGCCTATGCACGTCTTACATTTAATAGTGACTTGGCGCAAGCCGTTGCCAATGCTGATCTTGTTATAGAAGCAATCCCTGAAGTTGTGAGCATCAAAACAGAATTTTACACGAATCTTGGAAAAGTAGCACCAGCAAAAACAATTTTTGCAACAAACTCGTCTACTTTATTACCAAGCCAATTTGCTGAAGCAACTGGCCGTCCTGATAAATTTTTAGCTCTTCACTTTGCTAATACAATTTGGAAAAACAATACTGCGGAAATTATGAAACACCCTGGTACAGATATGAAAGTATTTGATGAAGTGATTGAATTTGCACGCGCCATTGGCATGGTACCACTACCATTGCATAAAGAGCAACCTGGCTATATTTTAAACTCATTACTCGTTCCGTTTTTAGATGCAGCTGAATCTTTACTTGTAAAAGAAGTGGCCGATCCAGAAACAATCGATAAAACATGGATGATTGGTACAGGCGCTCCACTAGGACCATTTGCTATTCTAGACATCGTTGGCATTAACACTGCCTATAACATTGTAGAAGCAAAAGCAACTGCCACTGGTGATGAAAACATGAAAAAATTAGCTAACCTCTTAAAAACAGAGTACATCGAAAAAGGCAAATTGGGCCGCGCAACAGGTGAAGGCTTCTACACATATCCAAATCCAAGCTTTGCGAAACCAGATTTCTTAAAGGGTTAATGATTAAAAAGAGCAATTGTCCTTCTTAAAAGGGCATTGCTCTTTTTTTATCATACAAAAAAATTCCAAAAACTAGGTGTGTTTTCAAATTCCTTCGTTGTCAGCTTTTCAATAATTTTCAGCTTAATCTCCTGCTCTAAGTCTTCTCTATCCTGGTAACTTGTTTGATGAAGACACTGCTTAATTTTTGGCGTAAAATTTTCAATAATTATTAGCATCTCCTCATTCATATTGTCCTGCATTGACTAAATCTCCTCCTTTCTAATATTTTGATGATGAAGCTTCTTTAAAGCCTTTCGATGAAGATTGGATATGTTCTGTGGTGTTGTTTGAAATGTCTCAGCGATTACTTTTATAGAATAGTCTTTGACATAAATCATTTCTAAAATTTGAAGTTGCTTGTCTGTTAATTTTTGTAAGCCTTTAAAGAGCTGTTCATTTTCAATTTTTTCTAATAATCCTTCTTCTCCGCTATCTTCGTCTCTTATACCGTCGTCCATTAGGCCACTATCTGCGACTAATAAAAAGCGATTTTGCAATCTTCTCTTTTTTTTATCGAAATCCAGGCTAAAGAAATAAATTAAATTGCTGATATACTTTATTTTCTGTACCCTTTGATAATGAGCTTGAAATGTTTCATCAACCATTTTCAAATTACAATCATTGGGATATAAGATTGCATGTTGTACCAAATAAAGATTTTGTGCATCTGCCAAAAAACTTCTGATAATTGGATTTTTAACCTGTTCTCTATTTCTGTAAAAAAACTCTTCTATTATTTTGTACTCATTACACATTCGCATCACTCCTATATATTGGCCTTCTTGTTCATTAAAGTGAATATCATATATCTATTATAAACCAAAAAACAGAACAAATGTTCCCTTACTTATTCATTCATATTGATTTTATTAATCGTACGTTCACTTTTAATAACTGTAAGCATCATAATAATGAGGGGGGAAGATGTTATGATACCAGTTGAAACTATACAAATGTGGGTTCACCTAATAGGCAATTCAGGTTTCCCTATTGCCATTACCATCTATCTCTTTATGCGTTTTGAAAAGAAAATAGAAAATTTGGAAGCGATCATCTTGAAGTTGTTAGATAAAAGGGAAAATTCATAGGTCTACAAAAAATTTACGGCAGCATCCTTTTTAAAGGATGCTGCCGTGTGACTTAAAGATGCCTCTGCATACCATATATGTAAGAACAATTATGTAGATGGGGGGATTTTATGGAGCTTATATTGACCATTTTACTCATGCTAGATATTCCCTACAATTACTTTCACCATTCATTCCCCATTATGATTGAATACTTGGGGAATCTTGGATTTTGGCTGGCACTCCCATTATCGGTCCTTACTATCTTGCTAAGTCTATGGTTACTTATAAAAAAAGTGGGCATTGTTAGCTCTTTACTTATTCTTTTTATTACGGGGATTCTTTTATTCCTTGCTTTAATTCCATTGTTCCATTGCTACTCATCCTAATAAATTGAAGCCTTTGAAGATGGAACTTCAAAGGCTTTTTAGCATTTTTAGAAATACAGCACCATATAATCCTCATCAAAATATTGCTGCCCTATTTTTAAGGCGTTTCGTTCTGTTCCAAAAACGTGAAAACCTAACGATGTGTATAATCCTTTTGCTGATTCATTGGAAGAAACAACTGTTAAATTAATTTGCTCGACGTCTACGAGTGTTTTTGCTTGATTGATGATCTCTACCATTAGTTGTTTTCCTATGCCCAATCCCCGTTTTTTTGAAGAAACATAAACGGCAAAAATACTCGCTTTATGCTTTAGCTTCATTTTATTTGCGTGCACCAATGTCGCCACACCGAGTAAATCCTCCTGGTCAAATGCCCCAAATGTAAATGTTCCCTGTCCTTCGAGCCTACTTGCAAACGACTCAAGTGACAAATCCTTTTCTTCCTCGAAGCTAGCGCCAAAAGCTTCTGGATTTGTTTGCAATCCCTCTAATCTTAAATCTCTATATACCTCAGCATCTGCAGCTGTTAATTGTCTAATTTCCATGCCTTTTCCTCCTATCATACTTTTCCTCTTTATCGGCCATAACGATTGGCATTTGATGTACTTTTCCAGCAGTAATCCTTAAAATGGAAATAAAGGAGCTAAAAATCTATGAAATCTACTAATATGTCAAAACATTTTCTTACGTTACAGGCACAACGAGCACACTATCTACCAGCTTTTCATTCACTTTCACAGGAAGAACTATGGCAAGTAACACGCGAGGGAAAATGGTCCATTGGTGAACACTTTTATCACCTTTATTTGATTCTCAAAATGCTCCACACAGCAACCAAATATTCTTTATTCCTCACGCCTATCGCTAAAATGCGAAGAAACAAGCCATTCTCTACTGAAATACATGATATTTATGAAGAATATCAATCCAAAAAAGGACAAGGAATGCGAGCACCAGGTATTTTAGTTCCACCTAAGAAAATACGCTTTGTATTAAACAGTTATGATATCGACCAATTACTTATCAACGAGACACTTGCTTTGCAAAAGTTAGTACAAAATATAGACGAGGATGTTGCAGGGCACATTGTTTTTCCTGATCCCATTGCGCATTATCCTAATCTCATTCAAGCTATTCAATTGTTGGCTATTCATGAGAGGCATCACTTTAATAGGATGGAAGGGCTTTTAGGAGAAAAGAATTTGAAAGGTACAATTAAAGAAATCAAATAGAGCCATTTTGATTTTATGCCCATCAAAACTGGCTCTGGATTTTTCAGTATAGCAACTTTGTCATGGAAAAATTTTATTAAGAAACGCTACGATCTCTTTGTTCTAGAACTACACTTAAAATTCCAAACAATAACAGTAATAAGACACCTATTAATGTAATATTTGACCATTGTAGCCTTGTATCGAATAGCTGAAAAAAGAAGGTGAATACAGGAATAAAGCACAATGACATCATGACTAGAAATACTTCACAATATTGAATACCCTTCTGTAATAAATACATTGGTATTAACACACCGATGACTGTCATCAATAAAATCCAACCAATGTTTTCAAGCAAATAAGTAAACATGACATCATATGTAGCGATAAATGAAAGCAAAATGATACCATAAAATCTTTTTGATAAAATCATCGAGCTTGTCCATCCTAATTGACTGAGCTGCTTAGAATAGACTGTACATAATACTGCACCAAGTCCACACAATATGCTTGCCCCGACTCCTAAAATACTTGATTGGTCCCATGTTTGTACAGCCGATTTCCCTGTAAAAATAGCACCAATCAGTAATAAACTAGCTGCAAATATGCCAATTGCAAGACCCCACTGTGCATTTATCACTCGTTTTTTCTGCTGTATCGCAAGTAGCAATGCAAACAATGGGCCTAGTCCCATTTCAAGAGAGCTCACTATCGCTGGCTCAATATATTTTAATGCAAAGTAAAACCCCATAAAGGCTAATATGGAAGCACCGTTTAACTTCCATAAAGATGATCGTGCCTCTTTCCAGCAGGGCTCTATCTTTTGCTTACTTGTGATTAATTGAAAGAAGACAGTCGTAAGAAAAAAACTAATACCGGTGAAGAGAAATGGATGCACTGCTTGTACACGGTTCGAGTAATACACTTGGCTAATAGACGTTAAAATGGCTGACACTAGTAAACTTATTACCCCTATTGCATATAGATGACGTTTATTCTCAACTCTAGCTCCCATAGATTCCCCCCTGATAGCATATCTACTCTTATGTTTACTATTGCGTTGCTAGAGTAAACTTCTTTACTAATTTCTCCAAACTGTTCTCTACATGATGACAGTCGACAAAAAACACCCTCACTTCGGCACTTTGATCCCCTTCATTTGTGTTAAAATAAATTTCTTTCATTTGTTCAACTTCCGTATTCAATGGATAAAGGAGCCATATTTCTTTAGCGTGATATTTTTTAGCATACGCATACATTTGATACATATCTGCCTGTGAAATGCCATAGTTATTGTGTGGCGTGTTACTTAGCATTTTCCATTTTGTATCTAAAATAATGTTGCCAGTGCCATTTGTTAATACAATATCTGGTCGTAATGCAAATTTCCCTTGAAATAAATGATAGCCTTTATCCTGTAATTGTACCTGCCACGCTGTATCACTTAGTAGCTTTTTCAGATGAAAGCCAATATAAGACTCAAAAACTTTTTCCATTGGAAATAATAAGGCTTTAGCAAATGAATGTCCTGAAAAAGTTGTAAAGCTTTCATTATTTAAAAAAATTTTAGACCATTGCATAATCGTTTCATAATCTTTTGAGTTACGATCAATCTTTACCTGGGAAAAATCCTTACTGTAGTTTTTTGATTGCTCAATGAGTTCAAAGTGTATGAGTTGCTTACGAATTTCATTTATATTGTCATTGCTAGTAGATTGTTTCAACAAATAAAGCAATGTAGCCTTGATTAGCCGATTTTCCGCTCGATTCATTCCAAACTCATCATAGCGTGTATAGAAACGTTGTCGATGAACAAGGTTATATTTTAATTGCTGTGAGAATACCATTTTTCCTTTGTATACATTTAAGTTATCCTCCATCGCATAATACGATGATTTAAGTCCTTTTTTAATCAATTTTTGTACTTCTTCAATGTACAATCGACTGAAAATTTCCAATAACGTCATATGATCTGTACGAAGACTAGTCTCATTAAAGGTTTTGCTAGGAAATTCTTGTAACGACTTAAGCATTTTCAAAAATGTTTTTTTAGGGTCAATGGCTGTTTTTCCATATATTTTTGGCAAAATTTGAATTTGTGTACCATTTTTCAATTGCACAATACCAACATAATTTTTTGCACGAATGACCTTACCAACATGCCGCTTTGTGGAAACAGAGAAAAAATCGTATGCATCCACATCTTCCATATCATTACAGTCCAAAATCATATTTTCAAGCTGCTCGAAAGAATCATTGTCTAAGTAAACATACTCATCTTTAAAAGCTTTATTGCATGTCAGGATATCGTATTCCTTTATTTCAATTAACTTCTTCATTCTCGACCCTTCCATATATGCCGATATAGCTTAATGGTTCCTCGAATGCACTTGCTTGAAGATGGAATTTCGTTTCTGGGAGGTCTATATCAATGGCTCGACCAAATAATCCTTTTACACTTAATTTCTCATCCAAAATAAATCGATATTGCTGGGGTTTTAAATGATCTCCTAACACTAACTGAATCTTACTATAATCTTCATAAAAATATTCTTGGAGAAGTGGAATAATCGCATTCTTAAAAATATTAGCTAGATTTTCTAATGAACTGTCTTCTTTTAAGCTCATAAAATAGGCATGACCAATAGTATGTTCACGATCATACAGTGCTTCAATACGAGCGTTCATAACTTCCATTAGACGTTGAATATGAATATGCCCAACTTTTATATCAGCTACTGCATTCAAATTTGGCAGCATTTCAATAAAGTCAAAGCGTCTTCTAAGTGCTGTATCCATCAGTGCAATGGAACGATCTGCTGTATTCATCGTTCCCAGCAAATAGACATTTTGAGGGACACCAAAATCCTTTTTAGAATATGGAAGCTTCACATGCATTTCTTCTAGTGCTCCAATTCGTTTTGTCGGTTCAATTAATGTAATAAGTTCACCAAAAATCTTCGATATATTGCCTCGATTAATTTCATCGATAATAAAGACATAGTTATTAGTATTTTCTTCCACATCGATTTGATCATTTTGCGAGTATTTTAAAATTAAATTATTCACATCATTGATTGATAGTCGCCAAAGCTCATAAATGGTTTGCTGAACTAAGTTCGTTTTGCCATTTAGCTCATAAATATTTTCATAGATATCCGTGGCAATCCACTCTACTTCACGACTTCTTTTAAAATCTTCCTCTGCCTCTAACCATTCAGGCTCTCCTGTAATAATGCCAATTGCATCAATATGCTTTTGATCTCCTAAAGAAAAGACGATATCGCCAACACTCATTCCCTCATAGAAATAGTACAAGGTATCTGAAGGATATTCCCCATCCTCAATAAAATCAGTACCTTCCTCATCCCAGCCTATACGAATTTGATTGTCCTTAAAGCATTCTTCTTTCAGCCAATTCTTGCCACTGCCTCCTAAAGAAATCTTCCAAACTTTTTTATTTCCTTCCATCACCTGATCATGAGCAGTTAATTTTAATTGCTGCGCTTGCTCACAAAATTCTTTAAACACGCCTGATTCAATTTTATATTGAATGCTCTCTTCTGCTTCATCGTTTAAAACAGGCTTAATTCCCTCGATAAACTCTTCATATCCATATGATTGATGAAAAGTAACAAATCGAATCTGACCTTGCTTTTTATACGTAAGATAACGTTCAAAAACATCTTGATACGCTTCTGCGCAAATCGCCATAAATTCTTTATTCTCAATAATACTAACCGCGTAGTTCACCGTATTATAAGTTTTCCCTGTTCCTGGTGGACCGTACAGGATGGTATTGATATTGCATTGACTCATTTTTGGGGAATCCTCCTCAATTATTAGGTTTGTTAAAATGAAATGAGTAAACTTTCCTTCAATGAAATCATATAATTCAGCAATTTTTTTCTGACCCATTATGGTCGTTACGGTTATTTCTCTATTTAATGCAGGGCGTTCTTTTTGGTTATTAAATTCTCCGTAATAAGATAGTCTTCGCTTAATCGAATCATTAAAATCTCCTGCCACTAGATAGTTATAAATAGAACCAGTAGCATTTGCTACACAGTGAGATGATGCCAATGCAGGAGGAATTATATCTTTGTTTAATTCCTCCGCTTTTTTAACAATTTCACTCTGCTTAAAATACAAATCTTCACTTTTAACATTCTCTTTTTCGATAAATTTTTCATATGTTAATATTGCTCCTGCTAACCAAATAGCCTCTACCTTTTTCATAAAAAACCCTCTCTCGATCTGGTTCTATTAAAGTAAATTATCAGCCTTTTTCAAAGGAAATACCCAAACATTACGCATTCGTCCATCAACATCTTTCTGAAGATCAGTGTACGGATCGGCAGCGAGAACTACCTCACCTCGATATGTATATTTCCCCTTTGTCATAACTTCAAAATAATGAACTGTTATACCATTTGATTTGGATTCAGCTAATGTCTTATTTTGTGACTTTAAATGCTGATTGCCCTTTTGTCCCATGCCAGTATAGTGATAAATTTCATTTACAGTCCTGTCATCATATAATTTTGTTCGATCTGATATTAACACTAAGGTATTTGTTCGGTGTGATCTTCTCATGCCACCCTGTGGAGAACATTTAAAAATTTCACAAAGTTGATGGTTATCAATTATCGTATTTATTTGTAAATCTTTTATTTCCTTCAATAAATTACACTCCCTACACTCATTATTTTATTTCCATTATAGTACCATAAATTTGTTCTAATTTTACTAATTGTTAATGAAATCAAACATAATTTCCAGTTATTTTTCACTAATTTATTCAAGTCTTTTAACAGAATTATTTGCTGAAAATTCCCTTTAAAGAAAAAAGACGTGTAAGCAATAATAGCCTTCACGCCTTTCTATTTAATTTTTTCATGATTATCAACACTTAAAATTTTTTACGGATCAATTCATAAAAAATCAAATTGATACAGAGAATATTCCAAGTTAATTGCATCTTCTAAAGTAGCATACGTAAAAACTTTTCAAAATGCACGCCTGCCTCACGAGGTACTTGCTCCTTCGAAGTAGCTTCAATTGCAGCAGCTAAAAATGTTTCTGCTAGTGTCATTGACGCCATTAAATCTTGTCCGCGCATCATGCCACCCATTATGATGGATGCGAAGAGGTCGCCCGTGCCTGAATAGCTCTCACCATTATAGTTGCGGATACTATGAAAAGACCGCTCAGAATCGACAAACATATTCCCAACATAACGCTTGTCCGTATCACCTACTGGTGGATTCAAACCCGTAATAATGACGTTTGCTCCAGTTGCTTGCTGTAACTGCTGACCTGCCTCTTTAAGGGCATGAATATAATCAGTATCATTTGGATAGCTCAGTAGCCTTTCATAGGATAAACCTGTAAGCAAGCAACATTCCGTGACATTTGGCGTAATAATATCAGCACACTTTACTAACGCTTTCATACGATCAAGCAATTCACCAGTAAACATTTTATAGACCTCACCATGATCACCCATTACTGGATCGACAAGCAACGTCGTCTTATTTGAGTGAAACACGTCTAAAAAGCGAAATATATTATCGATTTGCTCCTTACCTGTAACAAAGCCTGTATGAATCCCTTCAAAGGTAGCTCCAAGCTTACTCCACTCATCTATAAAAGAGTCCATCTTTGACGTTAAATCTTCACAATAAAAGCTTGAATATCCTGTTTGTGCCGTTAAAATAGCTGTTGGTAATGGGACTGCTTGCACACCCATCACAGAGAGTACAGGCATCGCAGCCGTCAATGAGCACTTTCCAAAGGACGACATATCTTGAATTACAGCAACTTTTTTCATCATACATTCCACCTAACTCATCCTGCTTTTACTCTCCCCATCGTATCACAATTCGAAAGATGCGAAAATAACCTCAAACTGACCCTTAACTTTTTTATAAAATTGACACTTTTACAATAGTCAGTCCTTTGTTAAAGTAAAAATCATCAAAATATTCATCATAGTGAGGAAGAGACAAATGCAAAATATACAAAGGCCAACATCCTATACAAAATCACGCACAAAAACATTTGATTTAGTCATTACAGCGATTTTAGCAGCACTTGTTTTTGTTGCTACGATGTTTATCAATCTGAAGCTACCGATTGGGCAAGGGGGCCTTATCCACTTAGGAACATCTATGCTGTTTATCTCCGCTATTTTATTCGGGCCTAAAAAAGGAGCACTTGCTGGAGCTATTGGAATGGGTTTATTCGATATCGTAGGTGGCTGGTTAATTTGGGCACCCACAACCATTATTTCACGCGCATTACAAGGCTTCATTGTCGGTAAAATTGCTTGGTCAAAAGGACATAAAGGTGATAATCTTGGGCTGAATATTTTAGGAGCAGTAGTATCAATGCCTGTGATGATTGCTGTTTACTATGTTGGGCAAGCCATTATGTTCAACAGCTGGATTGCCCCGCTGGCATCCATTCCTGGGGACGTCATTCAAAACATCGTAGGCTTAGTTATCGCCATCCCAGTATGTGTTGTACTGAAAAAAACGCCATACTTCAAAAATAATTTTTAATGAAAAACACCATCTTGCTGTTGAACAGTAAAGATGGTGTTTTTTATGGAGTGATATACAAAAAAAACGAATTTCAAGATAAAGTGAAACTAGCCTTGTTCTTTTTCATACTATAAGGTGGAGGTGGAAAAATGCCAAGAGTAAAATACCGTGATGCAGACGTTGCTTTAATGGCAAGGATGATGAGAGCAGAAGCAGAGGGTGAAGGTCAACAAGGTATGCTTTACGTGGGCAATGTCATTGTGAATCGTGCTGTGGCATCCTGTTTAGATTTCAATGATGTAAGAACAATTGAGCAGGTTATTTACCAGGTACAAGGCGGAAATTATTCTTTCGAAGCTGTTCAAAAAGGCAATATGTTTTACCAACGAGCGAGAGAAACGGAAAAAAGATTGGCGAAACAAAACTTAGATTTCTGGCGTGAACATCCAGCAAAATACGCACTCTGGTACTTCAATCCATATGCACCATGTCCCCCAACATGGTATGGTCAGCCGTTTACAGGACAATTTAAGAATCATTGCTTTTATGAACCTGCTCCAGATACTTGTGCCAGTGTATATATGGGATAATACGTTCAACGTTAAAAAGGGAATACCTCTATTGCAGGTATCCCTTTATACTCATATTTTATAGCATGGCTTAATCCATCACCTTTAAAAGCTTTTCCTTAAACATCATTACTCCAATCAAGCCAATGATAGAAAATATGACTGGCGAAATGAAGCCATAGTAGTATCCATCACTTACATTGCCTGTGGCAGCTTGAAAGTAATCTAAAATAAACCCAAAAATAATGGGCAGCAATGCGGCACTTAGAAAGCCCCCAGTATTGGCAAATCCAGAAACAATGCCTGATTCATTTAAAGGGAAAGTTTGACGAACTGCCGCAAAGGTTAAGGCACTTGCACCATAGCCAAAGCCAATGATAAAGAACAAGACAATGAGCATGAAAATGGACGGATGCCCTTTCAATAAAAGAAAGGCAAACCAACTAGCTAAAACCGCAATATGCACAACAATATAGGGTCTCTTAATTGTACCTAACCAGCCAGCAATCCAGCTCATTAAAGGTGCTCCTAAAAGCGCTCCGACTAGACCAATCATAATTAACTGACTAGCCTCTGACCGTGACATCTCATACATATTGATCCCATATGGTACTGCCCACGAGCTAATAAAGCCAACATACCCGCCCACAACGCCAAAATGACAAAAAAATAAAGCCCACGCTTGCCTGCTTGAAAATATTCTTCGTAATAATATGGAGCTTTTTTCACGTTTTATTTCTTTAGTTATGCTTACAGATTCCTTTGAAAAAATGCGTTTTGTGTTTTGTACAAGCACAAAATAAAGAAGTACACCACATAAGCATAGTAAAAGTCCTGTAGAGAAAAAGGTGATTCGCCAACCTAATAAAAGAATCAATGTAGCAAAAGGCACCGTTGCCAATAAGAAACCTAAGCTCCCTGTCATACCTGCAAAGCCAATTAATCGGACAAACTCCTTTTTATGAAACCATTGTGCCAAAATAAGCACCATATTCACCCATATGGTGGCATCTCCTATACCAGTAAGTATTCTAGAA
Organism: Lysinibacillus sp. 1 U-2021; assembly: GCF_029916965.1. Taxonomy (NCBI): domain Bacteria; kingdom Bacillati; phylum Bacillota; class Bacilli; order Caryophanales; family Bacillaceae; genus Lysinibacillus; species Lysinibacillus sp. 1 U-2021. The sequence continues at coordinate 46,933 of NZ_CP123966.1, read as the reverse complement.
AAGAATAGAATGAATTCATGTGTACCTAGACTGTAAAGAATGGTTCCTATACCTGTTAGGGTGGCACCAATGATGAGGAAAACGTTTGGCCCAAATCGGTCAGCTAAAATCCCCATTGGAATTTGCAAACTCGTGTACACAAAAAATTGAATACTCGTCAATAACCCAATTGTCGATGCCGTTACCCCAAAATCCTCCATCAATTGATCTGTAATTAACCCTGGAGCAGTTCGCTGACTTGCCATTAACAAATAGGTAAACAATACAGCAACAAACACAATCCATCTGTACTTATGTTGTTGTTTGTCCAATAATCACTACTCCTATTAGCTTTTATTGTATGTATATGAGTTCGAGGCCAGGATAAAACCTGCTTTTGAGGAAGCTTTAAAATTACGACAGAAAGAAAACGCACCCAGTCTACACTAAGTGCGTTCATGCTAGATTATACCGCTGGCTGAGGCTGTTCACTGACATGTACTGCTGGTTGACGGTCTTTCCAAGGCATGGCTTCCTCTAGCTGTCTACCTAGCTGTAATAACGTCAATTCATCTGCAAATTTACCTGTCATTTGTAGACCAATTGGTAGACCTGATTTACTTTCGGCTAAAGGCAATGATATGGAGGGCTGACCTGTAGCATTGAATAAATTTGTAAACGGTGCATACGTGAAAATTTGCTCTGTCCATTCAACAGCTGAAACGTTAGGATTGTTGGCATTTAATTCACCAATTTTAGCAGGAAGTGTACCAATAGTTGGACTTAATAAAATATCATAGTCTTCAAAGAAGCCTGCTACTTGACGTGAAACGACCGCATTTGTATGAATAGCTTCCAATAAATCAGCCGCCTTTAATTGACCACCATATTCATAGCATTTCCAAATGGCTGCTTCAATATAGTCTGGAGAAACTGCTTTACCAGTGCCTGCTGCAGCCCCCTTAATCATTTGATAAATATTCGCTGTCCAAATATCGACCGTCGCCTTTGTGAATGATGCTTGTTCATATTTCGGACGCGCCTCTACTACCTCGTGTCCTAGTTCTTTTAATACTTGAACTGTTTTATGAACCGCTTCTATACATTCCGGATCGACAAATGCCCCAGAATTTGTTTCAGTTGTCCAAGCAATTTTTAGCGGGCGCACTGTTTCCTGGATAAGTTGTCCATACGGTGCATGTGTTACTTCTAATTTGGAATAGCTCCCTAAGTCAGGGCCTGCTACTTGATCCAATAAAACAGCTGTATCACGAATTGTACGAGTCACAGCGAACTCAATGGCAATACCATTTAAAGGCTCGCTATTGAATGGACCAGCTGGAACTCTTCCACGTGTAGGTTTTAATCCCACTAACCCACTACAGGAAGCGGGGATACGAATAGAACCTCCACCATCATTGGCATGAGCGATTGGCACAATACCACTTGCAACAGCCGCTGCTGACCCACCACTCGAACCGCCTGGACTATGATTTAAATTCCACGGATTGCGCGTTGCACCATAAATAACTGCTTCAGTCGCTGCATTATAGCCAAACTCAGGTGTTGTCGTAGTACCTGCTAAAATCAAGCCAGCCCTTCTAAAGCGCGCCATTAATTCACTATCGACGGGTATAACCGTATTTTCTCCAATACGACTCCCCATACTATGCGGAACACCCTCTGCATGTAACACAAGCTCCTTAATTAAAAACGGAACACCTGCAAACGGCGCATTTTCATCAACCTTCTCAATGGCCTTATCAGCCTGCTCTTCTAACACACTAACAACTGCATTAATGGATGGATTGACTTTTTTTATTCCTTCTAACGCTAGCTCCTTTAACTCCTGTGGTGTTACCTCCTTTGATTTTACTAGCTCTGCCAACCCAATACCGTCATAGGATGCATACTCTTGTAAATTCATATTATCACCTCGTATAGTAGTAATCTTGCAACTATAATGTACTGAATATTCTAAATTTAAGATATTACCCGAAAGGATAATTCTGTTTTAAGTAGAATATAAATGCATAATAGAGAAATGAGGTGTTTTCATGTTTTTAGAAAATGATTTAGAAAACATTCTTAAAGCAAGCTATCATATTTCAAATATGAATGTGAAACAAAGCAATGAATGTTTTAAACATGAACTATTGCAAACAATTAGTCAGCATCTCGGCTATCACCATATGTTATTTTGGGAAATAGCAAATAATGAGCTAACCGCCCCTGTGCTTTTTAATATAGAGAGTCACACGATTAATGACTATTTACAAAGATATAAAAACTTTGATCCATTGCACCCCCAAAATATAAATACACAGCCTTCCATTCAGCTAATGAGTAGGAATGAAGTGATGTGCCTGCAAAAACAAACCCACTATAAAGAAGTATTTTTGAAAGAAAATCGCTATGAAGATGAAATGGCCATGTATTTAAGAATAGACAATAGGCTCGTAGCCGTTATTGGCTTTTTAAGGAAAACCGGAGAGAAGCTATTTAATGACAAAGATATTTTAAAGTTAGTGTATTTGAAAAGAAATATCGAAAACATGTATTCCTTACATCACTTTTCACAGCCCTCCATCGTGTTGGAAATGACAGATCGAGAACGAGAAGTTTTAAAGTTTGTATTCAAAGGCTTGAAAAACATAGATATCGCCAAGCAATTATTCGTCAGTGAAAATACAATCAAAAAACATCTTCAAAACCTATATAGAAAGTTTCAAGTAACCAATCGTACCCAACTGCTGGCAAAGTGTTTGAAGTATATTGATCATATTTAGGGGGGGATCACCTATTGAATTCAAAGGTAGTATGCTGATTAATTGGCATAAAACTATTTTTCCTCAGTAAAAAGACTGCCCCACCAATTGGTAGAGTGTGTCTAACAATTGGTGGGGCAGTTCTCATTTTAATTCTAACTATAAAGGGCTCTTTTACTTAATTACTTTGCACTTTATATACTTTACTATCAAGCTGTCTATCAATTGCCTGCTGTAAAAATCGCGTAGCGGTAAATAGTTTTTCTTCATCAATATTCGTTTGCACGCCTAAACGGTGCAGGAAATTTACTAAATCATTCGTTGACACATTGCCGCTTGCACCAGGGGCATAGGGGCATCCCCCTAAACCTCCAATAGCACTGTCGTATTTTGTAATCCCCTGCTCAAGTGCTGCAAATATATTTGCTAAAGCACGTCCATACGTATCATGAAAATGAAGGGCAAACAAATCACGATCGTATTGAGTGAGCAGCTCTGATAAAATAGCCTTTACTTGTACAGGATCCGCTACCCCAATTGTATCACCTAGTGAAATTTCAGAAACGCCCATTGCTAGATAGGCATCAATGATTTCCTTCACTGTTTGAAGCTTTACTTCATCACCAAACGGACTGCCAAATACAGTTGAAATATAGCCTCTTAACGATATACCTTCACGATTTGCTGCTTCAGCTACAGCTTTTAAGTTCTGTAAAGATTGGTTAATTGAAGCGTTTACATTACTTTGATTATGCTCCTCAGAAGCAGAAATAAATAAAGCAATTTCATCAACCTTTTGTTGAATGGCTCCTTCTACCCCTTTCAAATTAGGCACAAGAGCTGTATACGTTATGTTTTCATGACGTGCGATTTGCTCAAACACCTCATGATGATCGGCTAAAGCTGGTATCCACTTGGGACTAACAAAAGAGGATACTTCGATATGGCGGACACCTGTTTCACTTATTAAATTAATCCATTGCACTTTCAAATCAGTTGGAATAAAAATTTTCTCATTTTGTAAGCCGTCACGCGGACCTACTTCTCTTATTTCCACTTGTTTTGGTAAAGTCATAAAGATACACTTCCTTTAATTAAATGCCGAACAGCTGTAGCATAATCCAGCTTGATGCGTAGAATACCATGAATTGCACACCGGCCCCTACACCTAAAATACGATTTAATAAACCACCAACAGTTGCGACTGTAAATGTTAACACTACTCCTAGCAATTGTGCCTCGTTATAGGCAAGCAAAAATGCTAAACCGATGAACATCGCTACGATTGCTTCCTGGCTAATATATTTCAATACTAATACAGATGCTTTACGGGCATAATTCATCGCAAATGGATAAGCAATTAAAGCGGCTACACTAATACCGATTAACCCAAAAATGAAAAAGTCCCATGAAGACATTAGCGTGTGTAAGTTGTTAACTGGATCTACTGTAAAAATAGGTGGTGCATTAAATAAAGGTGATGCTGGTCCAAGTGCTACTGGGCTTAACGGAATACCGAATGCAATTAATGGAATAATCGCTTCAGCTATATATGTCGATTCCGTTACACCATTCATGACAGTAAGACTCGTTGTTGATTTTTTATAGGCACCTTTTGTACGTGAGCCTACAATTTCTCCCATCAATGACGTCATCCCGACAGGACTGAAGACAAATGTAAGGGAGGAAAGAAACGTTGTAATGCTCGTAAAAATGGTCTGCCTTTTCGATAAAATTTTAAATGGATTCGGGAAATAGCCTTTCCATGATTTCGTTTCAGGAGCAAGATTATATTGATTTGGCTTACTGCGTGCTAGATCATTTTTAGCAACAGAAGAAGCCGCCATTAAAATATTACAAAACATCGGTCCAATCGCAATTCCTAAAAAGAATGTAATACTTAAATGTTTATCCAGCATCGCGAAGCTAACGCTATCTAAAGCTTTAATGAAAAATGCAAATGGAATAATGATTAAAATACTTGCCCATTTTCCTTTTGAAAAGAATGCGATTAAAATTGCGGCAAGTGTAAAAATGATGCCTGATGAAGATTTAAAAAAGTCGGCAAATTGACCTAAAAACTGACCTAACAATACAGCGGTTGGTAGGGCGATAAATGCACCGATAACACCGCCAGAAATCATTTTACGTAGTGCAACATGTGGCATGCCTAAACGGCGTAATGTATTGGCATGGTCGATCAACGGTACAGCCGTTGTATCCCCTGGAATGCCTAATAACGCAGTTGGGACAGCATGTGTTAAATGCTTAGCTAACACGCCCGCCATGAAAAAGGCGAATACCCCTTCAGGAGGCGCTCCCAGCAAAATAACTAACAATGTAATGGGTACCATAATTGCTGTTTCATCTGTACCTGAGATAAGACCAATGACAGTAAAGATAGCTGCACCAAGAAGTGCAAATAAAAGAGCTATTACATAAATACTCATTTTTTATCCGCTCCTTTCAAGCCTTGTAAGCTAGAAAGAATACCAAAATCCTCAAGCTCCTTTTTTGTCACCGTATCTTCCTCGATTAAGCGTATTTCCTCGTCTATATCAATCTGTAAATCCTCAAATGCTTCCTTTAAAGAATGACTAGATGCTTCATCTTCTACTAAAATACGTTTTGGTTTAAAAAGAATCGTATTAATAGCAACAACAATCAGAATACCCGTGATTCCTGTTAACAATGAATAGGAGTTAATCATTTGAGGGTCTGCAAACTTCGGAAAAACCCACTGGCCAAACTGATAGCCTAAAAAGCTTGCGGCAACGCTTAAAATAATTGAAATAATTAATTGATTACCAGAAACCGTGTCTCCTAAAATTTCAATAAACTTCTTTTCCTCTACATTTTTTTGCTCATTGTATGGAGTATTCGCCATGTATTATTCACCTCGCAGAGAGTTTGTAATCTCTAAAACACGATCATAACGGAAATCCTTCTCTTCTACCGCCTGCTGCACAACTCGATCAATAATATCGCCTGTTGCCCCAGCCATTACAGCCAAGTTTTTCGCATGCAGACGCATATGACCAGATTGAATCCCCTCTGCTGAAAGTGCGCGTAAGCTTGCTAGATTTTCTACTAATCCTACTGCGGCAATGTAGCTGGCTAGCTCCTCTGCAGATTGCACATCCATAATTTTTAGCGCTGCTTTTGCAACAGGATGGGTCTTCGTAGCCCCTCCCACAATACCAACAGCTAATGGCAATTCCAACGTCCCAACAAGATTGCCTGCTTTATTCAGCTCCCACGTTGTTAAAGAACGATATCTACCAGAACGAGCAGCATAGGCATGAGCACCAGCCTCAACAGCACGTGTATCATTACCCGATGCTAATACTGCAGCAGTAATACCATTCATAACCCCTTTATTATGTGTGGCAGCCCGATACGGATCAGCATCTGCAAATTCGTAAGCACTTACAATATTTTTCGCAATCTCTATTCCCCCGAGCATTTCTGTCGAGAATTCACCACGCGCACGAACAATACGCTTATCTGCTAAATTTGAAATAATCCGTAGCACAACTCGTCCATTTGTAATCCGTTCGATTAATGGTGACACAGATTCCGCCATCGTATTAACAGCGTTTGCCCCCATTGCATCCTTCGTATCAACGATTAAATGGACGACAACCATAGTTTCTTTTGCTGTGTCGATTAAGTGCACTTCTATATCCTTCACTCCACCGCCTAACTTGACTAACGTTGGATCTTTTTCATTACAATGCTCGATGATCTCATTTTTATGTTCAAAAATTTTCGCCCTCGCTGCATGAGGGTCCTCAATATTTAATACCTGAATCTGTCCGCGCATAACTGTTCCCGAGCTGGAAGTAAAAATACCACCTAGCTCATATGCTGCACGGGCCGCATTACTAGCCGCAGCAATTACTGATGGCTCTTCCGTAGCCATCGGAATAAATACCTCCTTGCCATTCACCTTAAAGTTGGCCGCTACCCCTAGAGGCACTGAAATATGTCCAATAACATTTTCAACCATTGCATCTGCAAGCTCTAATGAAATTCCACTTTTTAAAGCTTCAACTTCCTCGTTGGTTAAATTTGATTTTTCAGCGATTAACTTAATTCGCTCTTCTACTGAAAGTAAATAAAATCCCTTAATACGTGAAGTCATCCCCATACCCCCAAAATTAAAAAAGTGTAATATAATTCAACTTAGTTGAATAACATTACACCAATTGTAAATTGTCTGAATAGTATTGTAAACAAGAAATTTGTATTTTCGATAATATATACGTTTAAAAGAAAGATTTAATCCTCAACATAAATCGTTAATACCTTTGAGTTTTCTGCAGAATTATTAATAAAGATATGCTCCTTTTTCCCAGAAAAATACGCAGAGTCCCCTTCTTCTAAATTGTAAAATTTATGATCGTATTTCAAGACGATACTACCCGAAATGACATAAATAAATTCATCATTATCGTGAGTATAAGGCGCTAAATTTTCCGCCCCATTATGTACAGTAACAATAGAAGGATTGATATTACTCATATAGCTCTTATTCGCTAACAGCTCATATTGATAGCCAAGTTCATTCGTCTCAACCGTCTCATTGCGTTCTTTTTTCGATACAATCGAAATGCCATCAAATTGATCCTGAATAACAAACCAAGCCATTGGCACATCAAATATTTCCGCAATCTTAGATAATGTCACCAGACTCGGTGTCGCTTTGCCATTTTCTATTTTTGAAATATGGCTTTTCGTTAAATGAATCTGCGAAGCTAAATCATCCTGAGACATTTTATTTTTCTTCCGCATCTGCTTTATTTTTACGCCAACTTCTAGTAAGTTCATCTATTCCAGTCCCCTCAATCATTTCGGTTTTTACAATAACTATACTATATTTTTAAATGATGGATCGAAAAATACGGAGCGTATAATACTTCTGCATTTTTCATCTGTTCAATTGAATACAAAAGGATGTGCTGAAAGTTTCTCGACTTTTAGCACACCCTTATACCATTATAGTGATGACATTCACATCTTCTTAGGCTGAATGCCGAGCAAGATTGTTGCATTATGCTTCACAATAAACACGTTGAGAGGCCAAAATCAGCTTAAGTTGAACTGAAGAGAGACCAATAATTCAAAAGCTCTTGATAGAATCGATGACATTTCCGACCTTGTCATAAAAGCATTCAAAAAAATGAAAATGAGAAGGATAAACTCTCTCAAATTTTCAACGATTTCATTTGTTTTTAAAAAAAGAGTGTCTTCCCTATGACAACAAATGCACGGAGTATGAACAAATAAAAACTCTAGGGTGGTACGGTACATGAAATGTTAAGAGCAATGGATATCTGATTGTAAGTTTTCTGTCATCGAATCTGCCATTTAGGAGAATAATAAAATCTACCGCAATTTGAAAAACATAGGGAGATTTAGTCTTCCTATGTTTTCATTCAAATTATTGATCTGTTTGTTCTTGCTTCTTTTTCAAATACGCCGCACGTATTTTCTCAAGTTGCTGCTTTTTATCAAATTGGGCTGGCTTGTTTTTTTCATGATACTTCGTCACAGCCGCCTTACCTTTAGTATCCAATTGATATTTCCCCACTTTGGTTCACCTACTTTTCCTGCCTTTAAAGAAATCTATTCAACAAATATAGTATACCTTATTTTGCTGATGTAAACCTTTTTCCTATATTGGTGTACTGCTTAACTTTAAATTCAGTAAAAGCTTAGTAAATAATTCATTGCCAAAATATTTAAAATATCTGTATCATCACATACTTCAGATGATGATATCTTTATCCTTATTTACCGCTACAATATTACTCACCTTTATGTATGGAGACGGCGGGAATTTGAACTGATTGCTTATAAACCTAGTCACATCAACGTTTCCAAGCACTTCTAACTATTATTAGCCAGATTATAGCCAGACGTGTCAACACCGTATTATCAACCACCATACAGGGAAATTAGCTTATTCTTATTGCTAAATGCACATACTTAACAAAAATTGTGAATCCTATAAACATCCTGGATTACTACGCTGGTTCGAATGAAATGTTAGTTAAGAAACATTCATGTATTTAATAGAAGAATTTCAGTTCATCCCGAGCAAATGTAATTAAATCCCTAGCACTTTAGTTTTTCTGTTTTTCCAAAAACATACTGTATATCGATTTTAATTGCTCAGCATTGATTTCTATATTATTTTCATACATATACTTAACTGCGTGTCCTAAAGCAAGTGTAGTGGCACCAGCTACACTTGCCCCTATAGCTGATCCAGCACCTGGAACAAATTTTACAATCTGTCTAAATACAGATTTACCAATATTCCCAACTATAGTAGCTAAAATTAACTCCTTTGCATTATCTTTTGATAAAGGCTTATCATATAATGTAGCTAACTTAAGCATCATACCCACCTGAATCCCTGTAATAGGTATAATATCTGATCCAGGAATGGGAGAAGCACCTACAGCTGCCGCTGAAGCTCCTGCTCCAACAATCCATTTATTTGCAACAGAACTTCTATTTTTTAAATGCTTTCCCAATAAAATATCCTTTGACTTCTTTCTTAATATATCCAATAGGTGTTTTTGTAACATTTCAACATTCTCACCTGTTTTAGACGATATTGGTGCAATTGGATATTGATTATAAGTTTTATCTTCTATATATTTGACTAATGAAGGTACATCATCTGCCGCATCTATTTTATTCAAAACAATTACTATATCATTATTAGTTTTAGAAATCTCTTTAAGGTTTTTCAGTTCATTATCTGATAGTACTGTACCAGCAGCATTTAAAAAAAATAATATAATATCGGCATTTTTATAGTACTCAAGTGTTACGTTGGAATTTTCTTTATGAACATCATCTAAACCTGGTGTATCAACAAAAACAATATTTTCTTTATATGATATTTCTTTAACCTCAACAGTTTCTCCAGGTTTGGCTCCTACCATAGCTATTTCTTCATTCATAAGTTTATTAATAGTGGAAGACTTTCCACTATTGACATCTCCTACTAATGCCAATAAAATTTTTTGAGATAACTGAGCATTTATTTCTTCTGATTCTTTTTCAAACGCTTCTTCAAATACTTTATTAAATTCTTCCATATTATTTAGTTTCGTCATAATCTCACCTCTATTATATGATAATTTAATTATAACATTTTTTAACATATATAAAGAAATGACATTATAAAATGTATAGTCCATGCATTTAAAGAACTATAAAAAGTTTGGACATATCTTCAAAGAAATTTCTGCACGTATTTTTGGTACTACAAAACCATATTGTTTTGCACGTAATTTTGGTACTCCAAAGCCACATTGTTTTGCACGTATTTTTGGTACTACAAAACCACATTGTTTTGCACGTATTTTTGGTACTACAAAACTACATTGTTTTGTACATAATTTTGGTACTACAAAGCCACATTGTTTTGCACGTATTTTTGGTGCTACAAAACCACATTGTTTTACACGTATTTTTGGTACTACAAAACTACATTGTTTTGCACGTAATTTTGGTACTCCAAAGCCACATTGTTTTGCACGTATTTTTGGTACTACAAAACCACATTGTTTTGCACGTATTTGTGGTACTACAAAACTACATTGTTTTGCATGAAATTTTGGTACTACAAAACCAAAATTGTTTTACACATTTTTATGGAAGAACAAAAGCCCAATTCCGTAACTATATACACTTCATTCAGTCTCTAAATCTAGATACATTCCCCTATAGTATGTGACTTATATTCCTCTATAAACAAATCTGCCTCTACTGATTTCCCTGCAAAAATCACAAAAACTAAGAAAAAAATGGAATATTTCCATCCCCCCTGCTTATAGTAAACGATCAAATAAAAATGGTGTCTTCATGACAATTGGAAAGGAATCGTAGAAATGAACGTAGTAGCTGGTAAATTAGAATTGCAATCTATTTTGCTGGAGCAAGATGTCTTTTACAATGGTGAAATAATAAGTACAGACATGAAAAAAATTATTCTTTCAACGGCACTCGATCTATTGAACATTTCAAAAGACCATGCTAATAGCAAACAAAAAAATCCTATTGCTTAGTACATACTAGGCGATGGGATTTTGCGTTTTACTGAAGAAATTCCGCCTATTCATTTAAACCGCTTTCTTCACTAAGCTTTCTAAATGAGCCAGCTTGTACTTAGGTGGAATCGTGATCGGATTTATTCCATGCTCATTGAACAGCTTCAAATACTTTCGATATGTGCTAGCTGAATATTTTTCAGCTGCCGTGTCTAAGCTTCCTTTAGAAACACATTTCACAATTTCCTTCATTTGCAATTTTTCTCTAGTTGTTATATCCAGTGTAGCAATCATTGCTTCTAGCTTCGCATAAGAATAGAAATCACCTGTTGGGCAAATATTCAAAATGTAGTTGTTCATATAGTGGACGTATTTTTCTTTATTAAAGTAATCTTTTAAAAACCGTGGCTCACCTTTTTTATACTTTTTATACTTCAAATGATTTTTTTCAACGCACACCTCAAATCTCATCACCCCTCTTTCCCACCTTTCTACATGTTCATTTTTATCTCCACGCTCTTGTTCCTTATCATAGAAGATGATGTGGATGCTTTTACATTGATGATATTGTGACGTAAAATAAATCTTCTTTTCCAAGTGAGCCGTTCTCTTTTTTAACTTCCTGAATAATTCAAAGTAAATCTTTCTAATATTTTCATTGGAAATCTCAACATCAAATCGATAATCGATTCTACTAAGATTGTGTTGCTCGAATAACAGTACGTCCCCATACATGATGATTAATGCTCTTCTTATATAACTTTCAACTTGCTCATAATCGTTCTCGTCCACATTCCCTCTATTTAAAATTAAAGGAATATCTATTACCAGCTTGCAAAATGCAATTGGCTTATTCAAAAATTCCACGATACTAATACCTTTAATCATATACCTATGTAAAATTTGGTTTATCGGTTCCGTGCCATAGTGATTCTCTCTAAATTGCAAATGTTCATTATCTAGTACGATTGATAACTCCGCCGTATGTATCATATTTTATCCTCTTTTGAAGCAGCTGAATTTCTATTTAACGTAGGTATTCCAACGGATTGCCGTTTTTTCTTACGCCAAATCAGCCTCTTATTTATTTCTCTTAACCGCTTATATTTCAAGCAACTTTTTTATACTACAAACTTCAAAGAGAAACTATTCCAAATAATCATGTTTTACACCTAAGTTTATTTTCAATGTTATTTAGCTAACATTTTAAGAAAGGAAAAACGGAGTGTTTGAAGAAGATTAGTAGATTAATGGAAGCAAGTTAAATTTGTTTCTTGGAAGAAAATAAGAAATAAAAAAAAATCCTACACCATGTACGATGTAGGATAGCAATCTAATAAAGTTTGTGAATAGGATTTTCAGACCGCTATTCTCAGCAATATTGCATTATAAGTTGATTAGCATTCTTTTAATCCAAGTTATCTCGTTGGTAATCTATAGGTTGGATAAATTGAATTTTAAGCCATATTATCCTCGTTTGCTGTTTTCGCTATATCAGTTAATTGTCAAAAATCAACTCACCCCTAATGCCTTATAAACCGCATCTATCGGATCTAAATAGAAAATCGGTTGAACTTTTACAATTAAATCTGATGGTACTGTATAGAAGTCTCCTGCTGATGGTGCTGGAAGCAGAATTTTCTTTGCACCTGCATCCACACAAACTTGAAGAATATTTGCTAGTTCCTCAACTTTCGAAATCGTCCCGCCTACTGTCATATTTCCAACAATCACAAGACCTTCCTGTACAGGTTTCTCTAACGCTCCTGAACAAAGACCGATTAATTCTGCAATTGCAACCTGAGCAGTTAATCCAATGCCCTGTAAGTCTGTAAGATGCATTAAATAATCCTTCGTCTTGGTACTAATCGAACTACTAACACTTTTACTATTCGCAGTGAAGTAGCGGAATGCAGTATCAAGGCTTTCTTTCACATCTCTATTGGAGCCTACGCCAGATTTATCAAATTTACCTGTTCCGCTAACAACTTGGTTTTCTAGTTTATAGACACCTATCATACCTGTCAGTGCTTGACCTACAACATAGACATGCCCTGGTCGTAACATCCCTTCTGGAATAAGCTTTCCACCGCCCTGCTCAGGAACAGCAACATGCTCTTCTTGCATCGTTTCTTTATCTAAGTAAGAAAACATTACATCATAGAATTCCATACCGCCAATTTTCTTCAGCTGCTCTTTTACTCTTCGGCGTCCCTCTAAAGCATATTTCAGTACTTCTTCAATATCCTCACGTGTATATTCGCCATGTGGATATAATAGCTTAACAAATCCTGACACCGTTTTACGTACAGCAATCGTGTCACGCTGATTTAAGTTATTACCTAATTTAAAATAACGATCAATTGCATCCGCAAACGAACGCTTTCGCATTTCCCTGAAAAATTCTGCAATATAATCTACAATAAAGCCATAGCGATCCGTAAAGAATTCTGGACGCATTTTAGGAATTTCCCAGCCTGGCATATAATAATGCATTCGGTCGAAGAAAGCGGTGTCGTTCGCCATTTCAGGTGGGAATGGGGCAAATAAATGAGATGTTTTCAAAAGAACATCTACATTTTGATTAATATTGCCGACGAAGACCATCGATGCGGATGCATTTTTTTCTTCTTTGCCACGTGCAAATGACCCAGAAGCCATATAATCCTTCATTATTTGAATTCCATCTTTATCTTTAAAGCGGATGCCAGCTACTTCGTCGAATGCTACACAATCCCACATACCAACCAAACCTACTTTGCGTGTAGACATATTATAAAAAAGGTTGGCAACGGTTGACTGACCGCCAGATACTAATATAGAATTCGGTGAAATTTCTTTATATACATGCGATTTACCTGTACCACGTGGTCCTAATTCACACATATTATAGTTGTTTTCCACCAAAGGCACTAAACGTAATAATAAATGCCACTTTACTCGATCTTCTAGCTGTGTTGGCTCCATGCCTGTTGAACGAATTAACACATCAATCCACTCATCTTTTGTGAACTGTTTACGCCCCTCAAAAACCTCTGTGATGTCCATATTGGGCATTTGAATTGGCTTTAAATTGCTCACACTAAATGGATTGATATTACGTACTTCCTCATCAAAGAAGTAATCAATTTTCACCATGCACCAAATACCACCTACTAGCAGCTTATCAAACTCTTTCACGTAGCTTGGTGGCACAGGAACGCCCTTTAGTCCTAAATTTGAAAACTCTGCTTCATACGTATCAATTTTAGGATTTAAAGCAACCGTTACTTTATCGATAATAGAATATTGACCGAGCTCTCGAATTCTTGATTTAATTTTTTCTGCTTCATCTGGTCGCACAAAATTTTCAGCCAGGATTTTCTTCACTCGCTCTACGCCCTCACGAATACTTGCCTCATCGTCCGTAGCTGCATACATACCCAATAGATACTCCAATACATAAACAGGTACGTTTGCCCCTTCTTTAATAAGCTTTGTTAAATCTTTACGCACCACTCGACCGGCAAAATGTTCATTTAATTTTTTATCTAAATTTAGTGTCGAAACCTCGTCCATGTTCACACCTCTTTACTAAAAGTCAAAATCACTTACAATGCCTAAGTTAATTGAAAACGGTATTTTATCGATTACAACATCCGTTTCCATATCTTTTATATTTAAATAATAGTTTTTTGCACGATCATACGTAATGCTTTTTAATACGAATTGCAGTTTAAATGTACGCTCTTCAGGTTTATCAAATGTTCGATCCCCAATTATTGTTTCTTCATTAGATAATACGCTTCCCTCATGATCCGTCATATAAATTAAAACGGTACGTGGAATCTTTTTATCTTCTATCTTTTCAGTTTGGAAAAACTCTAAGTTAAAAATGCTGTTTGTAATTTTTCGTGTCGTATTTGTTAGCTTAATATCCACTTTCTGAATCGCTTGGACACCTTTTTGACCAGCACGTTTATTTTTAAATGTTAGCAAGGGAACAACCACTTCCTGTAAGCTCGCTCCACCGTGTACAAAGTTTACACCTGCACCTTGCAGGCGATTGCGAATTGTACCATTTGGTAAATAAACCGTTAATGCTTCTTCATTTTGAACAATTGCAGATAAATCCACGGCAATTTGCCCCTCTAGTTTACGCTGTTCCTTCGATAAAATATGGCGGCGTTTCACTTCGATTACATCCATCTTCTCCTTCGCCAATTTATCACTATCAGGAAGCTCTTCACGTTGATATAAGAAACCATGATCGGCTGTAATATAAACATTCGAACCACTTAAATCATCACGTATCACCTTTATTAAAGCGGATAATTGATCTAACGCTTTTTCAACGGCATTGAACGTATAAATTTCTGTAGACGCTTTATCACCCATTGCATCAATCGTGTCATGATAGAAGTAAATGAGTTTCTTCCCTTTAAAAACTTCTCTACGTCCTGCCTTATTCATATCTAACACATCCTGAAAATGCACTGCAATACTATCTTCCACATAAGATTCAAGTATTTTTTTACGATTTTCTAAACCAGATGAATCCGTATCATCAATCATTACTCGACCAGTTGCATCAAAATCAAGCTTGCGATGAGGTAACAGAGCCGCCATCCCTAATTTTGTTACAGAAGGCACTACACCTAAAAGCGTGCCTACCTCACAATCACCTATTGTTTCCGCATTTAATCGTTCTGCTAGTTCTACGCCAACTTCATAACGCATCGCATCAGAAATAATAACGAACACTCGCTCACCTTTACGGATATGCGGTGCAATAACTGACGAATAAAAGCTTTGTTGACTTCTCACGCCTGGCAATGACCAATCCTCTGCCATCTCAGCTTTCACAGCCTGTGACCAATTCGTACTTAGCTCTGCCACAAACCAATTCGTATAAAGGTTTTCTACTAGTGATTTCAATTTTTTAAGTAATTCATTATTACTAGCCTCATCAAAAGCAACATAAAATTTACGGTAATACATATCCATAGCGTAATACTCTTTCACATACGCATCATGTATCGCAATTGGTTCACCCTGCATAAGCCCCTGCTTATGCTCCTTGTAAAACTCGTGCATTTTTACGGTATAGTACAACGCCTCATAAACAAATGTGAATTGCTCATAATAATGCTTCGCTCTACGCAGCTTAATTAGCTTTGTATAATTTTCAAAGTCCTCTAAATTCTCTAACAAGCTATTCGCAATTTTAATAATAATCGCCTTATCAAAATAGGGGAAAATGTCTACTTGCTTGAATTCTTCAACAGGCATCGATTGAATGATGCTTGCTAATTTCACTTCTTGCTCAATTAATGCTGCGTACTCATCAAATACAGCGTAATCCGTTTTATGGTGTCGCCAATGGTCGATGAATACTAATGAATTCGTGCGATTACGAACTGCTATAAAGTCCTTTAATCCACCTAAATATTCCTCTTTCATTGCATGACTAAGTGCCGTAACCGTCAAATGAATAAATAATGTTTTCAATGTCTTTACTTCACGCTCATAGCCATAAAGCTGCTCTACATGTTTCCAAAAAGCAGCTAAATCAAAGAACTTCTCCATCTGTGCGATGTATTTATTTTCAGTATTCTCTAGAGTATCCATTAGCACCGTTTTTAAGACCGATTCAAAATCAGGTGTTTTAATGCCACAAAGAACGCTCATAATCGCAAGTTCAATCGATTCTTCTGTATAGTTCGTTAAACCAAAGGCCTGAAACTTCTTAAAGCGTTCTTTATTGTTGAAGAACTTTTCATATTTCTTAATAATCATTTGCAATGATGGATCAATGTGCAAGTCACTAATAATTAATGAAATACGGTCTGCAAAAAATGTTTTCGAATATAACATAATATCGTACAACCAATTTTCTTCCGAATTCAATTCCAAATTCGTGTAAATCAAATAATGTGATTGCGTGTCTTCTTCCTCTAATAAATGCTTCAAATAAAATTGATTGTTATTCGTTAATTTCTGTATGTGTACACCATCTATTGTCATTTGATCAATTTCATCAATAAATTCTTGATCCTTATCTACCCAGAACACAATCTTACGTTGTTCGCCACTTTTCAATAGCTCCTTAAATGTATCCTGTAATGCAGATTCTATTTGTTCTATATTCAAATGAATCACCTCAACTTATATTATAGCCGAAAACATAAAAAAGCCCCTTCTAATTTTAGAGGCTTGTAAGGAATTCGGTGTATAGAATATATTTTTTAAAACGGCTGCTCCGTTTCTAAATTATCCTTTTGAATAATTTCTTTCGATTCTTCATGCTGAAATTCATGAATGCAATAAAATTCTTTAAATTCTTCATAAATTTCAAGAAACTGATTTTTCAATTGTTTCGTCATATCTACACCATTCTCATGTTGTTTAATGTATTTTCGACAAAGTTCTAACATTTCCTTTAAGATGCTATTGTCATAAATATCATCTAAATAGGATACTTCATCTAAAAAAATATTTGCAAAAGTATAGCTATCGCCTTCATCATTCAAAAAGCTCTTAAGTACAGCGTTGCACCTTTGAATTTGTACAAAATCAAAATGAACATTACTATTTCCTATTAAGTCCATTTGCCTAACCCTTTCTATAGAATAACCATTCTCTAAATACTCAAATTCCACGGTACTAACTAAATCTTGCGAAACTGTTCCAGCTATAACTTGTTCAAGATAATCATTAGCCAATGCAATATCAAAATCTAAAGGTTCAATACTATTGATATATCGGATGAACGGATTTTTAACGTTCGTCTTCATTAAATAAACGATTAGCTCTTTAGCTGCTATTTTTTCATTTATATTCTGCTCTTGTAATGAGTTTTTTCTGAATACCTGCAAAAATACCTTTTCAGCCTTGGACTCACCTCTAATTTCATACGTGTATATATTTTGTAGCCTAGCTAAACGTTCAATCTCTAAATAGTACTTTTTAGCGATTGAACCAATAACTCTACCAAAAAAGTCTTTAAGTCCTTCATTATTTCGGATGCTTCCAGTGAAAAAATCATCTTCATAAACTCCTGTGTAATACTGCTTTATATAGCTCGATAATTCGAGCTTTTCTGCATTCAAATTCGTTGACACATGAAAGCGACCATATCTATGCTTATCATAAAATCTGCTTAATAATTGTAAAAAAGCATTTTCCCTCGTACTTAATCTAATAGCACTACCATTTTTTAAAATACGATTATGTAGGTCTTGATGATTGTGACTTTTCAAGCTATCCTCAAAAATTGTAATATCCTCAATATTTTCAGATAATACGATTACTACCTTCTGTAGCCTCTCAATGCCAACAGCTAAATTATAAAGAAGTATGAACATTTCACTTTCAAAATCAAATAAATTAATTTGTTCAAGCTCTTTCATTCCATTATAAATAAATGTTCCCGCAATTTCGATTTCAGTTCCCATTTTAAAGTTTTTATAATGTAAGATTGGATCTTTAAATATATCTGTCATGCTTCCAACTCCTTATATTCAAATAAATATCCCTATTTACCTCGCATTAGCATTGCCAATAATACTCTATATTACCTTTCATATTTTGATAAATTCATAATTGTCAATACATAATTTTCTAACTAAATTATTCGCTCTATCGTAATCTGACAATGTGTAACATGAAATTATCCATCTACAATTAGACGATGTATATGCTCTTACCTCTTTAAAATAATTAAAATCAATATCCGATAATGAATGTCCTAATATGTAAATATCATTAATATGAGTCAATGTTTCAAAAAAATCGTCATGTTCTGAAATAATTTTTTGAGTATCTTTATATGTCCTTTTAAAATAATCTTCTATAACCTGCTCGGCTTCCAGTTTACGAAAATCCTTTGGGATTGATATTCCATGTATTCCTCATATTCTTCATCAGTCATCTTAGATGAATCATTCCAATTCCAAAATGAATCATCATTATGTCCCAAAATTAATTTATCTCCTCGTTTAGCTTTTCCATGTACATATTTTATTCTATATTCAGAAATTCCATATGAGCTTTCTAATGTATCCGTATAATTAAAATTCAAGTAAATATTATGCCTCTTGATTATGGGGATGATTTGTGACAATGGTTGTACCGTTGTATTTATTGTTTCAATCCATTTTGTAAATTGCTGAGTCATTTCATCTGTAAAATTTAATTCTTCATTAATCATAAATTGATAATCATGATTTGCACTATCTTTCCAGTTATCATCTCCATAGCCTATAAAATACTCCGAATTATCTTCTTTTAATTGTTCATAATCTAACTGGCCCAACGATTCTTCTAACGAATACCATAAATCTTCTTCTGGAATGTACTTCTTTAATTTTTCATATAGTTCATTCTTCACTTGGTCTTCCTTTGACATAGAATCTTCTAGTATCCACCCTTGTGCAATATAAATAGGTTCCTTTTCTAGTACACAAATATACTCTATAAAATCAATATATTTTGTCTTCAACTTATGTGCTATATCGAATCCATTGCCTACTATTACTAAATCAGCCATAAACCTTCCTCCTATATTTCTTCAACTTCGTATGTTTTTACTATTTTCTTGATAATTCCTTTTAAATCACTTATTATTTCTCCCGATTTTTCTATAATTTCTTCTTTCAGTTCAATTTTCTTTATTATTTGACTGTCTGAATTAAATATTTTAAAAAAGTCATAATGAAGAGCAATATATTCTGCTAGTGACATGTGCAACTCTTTTTTTTATGGTGTAAACTTATATATTTTTCCATTCATGGAGATATGTAAAGCCATATTATAAATACGAACCAAATCACTATAGATTGGCTCAAAGTAATTATTACCCCTCATTGTTTAAGAGACTGATGATATCCTTATCAAAATTCCCTCCTCGAATTAATTCAACAGGTAACACTTTATGTTCTTGTTTATATTCATTTCCTTCACTATCCATGTAAGTGCTAGCACCTTCAGTGATGCTACCGTATATTTCTTCATAACCTTCTTCGAATATCTTTACAATTTTATTATGAGCAATCATAACTATGTTAATCTGATTGTACTGTTCTATTAGTGAATATAAATAATCACATTTTTTTTATGCTTTTTTTTGATAAGCTATATTTATAATTATTATTAATAAATTCTTTTAGTATATGCGTTTCTTGTTTTATTAATAAACTCCGTTCAGAAGAACTTATTGGATCAGAAGAACTTATTGGAAGTAATTCATCTAGCAATGATTGATAGATTTCATTTTTTCTTTTAATTCCACGTGATGATTTTTTCTTCCCTTGAAAGTAACCAGTAATTCCTGCAATTAATACACTGACTATTAAAACGACTATGCCAGTCATTGAATCTGTGAAAAATGTTTCCCATTCAATTTTATCCAAATTACTCATCTCAGTTACAAATTGATAGTGTTATAGCTAAATAAAAGAGAAGCAATTATATAGCAACTGCTTCTCTTTCTAAAATTAAATCTTTGCTACCAATCCTTTAAACAGCTCATAATTATGCTTCACACCATCATCTAAATCAATTTCAATTTGCTGATCCGCCATATGATGCAATAGCTCGTCATACGTTTTCAACTCATCAATTTTCTTTTCTAGCGATTTTAACTCTTTCTTTGCCGCTGCAATTTCTTTAACAGTTGAATCACCGTTAATGATACTTAATAAATCAGTTCTTTCAGCATCCATTCGGTTTTGCACTTCATGTACATAATCGGTACGGATACGAGATAAGGTTGTTTTGTCATAACGATGCATGTAAATTAAACAGTTAAACGCTTTTTCTTTGCCTGATGTGAAGAGCCAATAGATAGGGCGTTTTTTGTAAGTTTGGATATGATCTTTGTAGAAATCAGTTAAGAAATAACGACGAATCGTTTCTCGTGCCGTTTCATTCTTCTTTTGTCCAAGAGCATCTGCAATAAAATCAAGATTTTCTTCCAATGTTTCCTCGCTAAATGTTATACGAACAAAATCTATACAGTTTTTCACAATATCATCTTCAAAATATGCACCTGATAAGATTGGTAAGATGTTATCTTCGTCCACCAGGAAAGTCTTATACCGAGAAGCATTAAATTCACCTCCAGCATAAATTAAACCTTCCTCATCTAGAGAATAACGCCCCAAACTACAACCAATAGCGTAAGAAATAAATGATTTTATATCTCTCTCCAAATTAGCTTTTCGTATTGTTATGTCATCATAATTTACGTTTGGTTTATATTCATTCTGTAAACCGTAAATATTGATAAATATCCTATTCAATTCTTCCTCATTATTTTTAAGTAGTTCAAACTGATTATTCACGAAACTATCCCATTCATTGAACGTATCTTTTAGTGTTCTACCTTTCCTAGATCTACGTACAAGAGGGTTACACTCAAAATCCCAACTTGTTTCAAAGCTATCCCAATCAGTTTTAGAAATACTAATGTTTTGAAGTGTCAATTCTGATACTTTTTCTTTAAATTCTTCCTCTATTATTATAGGTAGCTTTGCAATTTGTCCTACTCCATAGTGAATTGTCGGTGCTATAAGTTTACATATTTCTTCAGAAACAATACTATTACCAAATCCAAGTAAATATTGAAGATCTTCAATATCCCCAAAAATACTTGGTCCAGCATCATTAAAAATCTGTCCTGATTTCTTATATCTAAATGAAACTTTTTTTGAAGTAATATCATTCCAAGTAATACATTCTTTAAAATAATAATCTGAATTTCGAATTACTGCATTTTTATAATTTTTTAACTCATATCCATCTTTTTCCCAATTAACCACATATTCATTATTTCCATACCATTTACGATATTCTCCGCCTTTATTAAGCGGAAACCATTTTTTGTTATTTAATCTTGCTTGATCTTTATTATAACAATCAAGTTCTAAATCTTTTAAGGACACCTCAGTCCAGAATCTCACATAAACCGCATCATTAGCTGTAGTTAATCCTTTTTTTGGATCCACTATAGAATCTAATCTGATTGCATCCTGAAATATGTCTATTATTCTCTTACTTACCCAGTATGCAATCGGATTTCCCGGGATTTCACTGAATTTATTGGTATCACATGAATAGCGAAACGTAACACTAGGATTTTGAATCGCTTCTAATGTTTTAATGGGTTGGTTTTCTGATCCTTTGAAATCTGAAAGTCTAATATATTCTCCGTTCAATCCATTTTGATAATTTCTTAATGTAAATGTACATATTGGTACTGTTGCCCCGTCAAATCCAGAATACTCTAGTTGAATTAGACTACTAATAGTACGATTTGCAATAATCAGTTGTCTAAGTTTTTCATAAGTCAAAATAAACATCCATACGAATGGTGTCATAAAGCCCATTTGTCCATTTTCTTTTGTCATATAAAAACTGTATTCTATAAAGGTTGAAAATAAATCTGATTTTACGTCTGGATAATTTTCAACTAAATAATCTGCAACTTCTGGTGTTAAATATTTACCACCTGCATACGGTGGATTTGTAATAAAAACATCGTATTTTAAATTCATAATCGATGCTTGTTTTATTAGATCTTTAAATAAAGTTAATATGCGGTCTTTCATTTCTAATTCAAATAAATCATTTGATTGTTGCCCGATTGCTATTAAACGTTGTTGTAAAAAATCAACATCATATACTTCCAATTTAATTAACGAGCCAATCGCTTTTGCATGTTTAAATTGTTCAACAAAAGACTTCATTAGATCAAATGATTCATCGGATGATGCACCTGCTAAAAAAGCAATTTCATCATCTGTTATGTTATTTGTTTCCTGAATAGCAACTAAGTTCATTTCTAAACCGTCACGTTCGATACTACGTAAAAAACGTTTATTATATTGCTGTGCCTTCATTACCACTGTAAAACTAGCTAGTTGGAAAGCTCGATTATCAATATCCAATCCGTATAAATTCTTTTCTATAATCAACCGTGGAATCTCACGTTCCATATATCCACATTTACTATAAATTTCATATAACACATCAAACATATAAGCCAGAATATGCCCGCTTCCCATTGCAGGGTCAAAACATTTAATATCCTCTACGTTTAACTCTTTATTAATATACGGTGCTATTTTTTCTTCAAAATCTGGTTCTGGATTTGGATTTTCTAAGTAGTATTCCCAATTACCTATTAAATCTCGGTGTTCAGGATGAGACTCCACCCAATAGCGTCCTAATGTATTTTGTACCATATAACGAACTATCCACTCAGGAGTAAATAGCTGCGTTGCATACGGAATTTCTTCTTTTCTATATTTCTTCTTCGCTTTAATTACACGCTCATTTTCCTCAGAAATATAATACTGATATAACCATCCAACTATTTCAACTTTTGTCCAGTCCTCTTCTGCAATCACATTCATATCTGTCATTTTACGTACAAATGTATCTGTATTTAACAATCCTTCTGGGAACAGTACCTCTGTATATCCCTCAATCGTCTCAAACATAAACGGCATATAACGATTTAAGTCATTACAATGTACTTTAATCAGATATTTAAACAACTCATCCGTTTTATTTTCAATTTTCAAGTTATAAACCAATTCTTTATCAATCGGTAAATCCAAATTCAATGCCTCTTTAAACATATCTGGCTCTGTACTATCTTGATTCACTGAAGAAAGTATACGTACTTTTGTTGGTAAGTAATCGTTTACTTCCATATAACGTAGTGCGATAAAACGGTTAAACCACGTATAAGCAGCCTCTTCCATAAGACGGTCATAGCCAATTTCGTTAACACGTGTAATTAATTTATTACGTTGCTTACGTTCAACATCAGAAAGCGGCTTGCCATCAATAAAGATGGCATCTGAACTTTCTAAAGTTGCTTTTTGAATTGCGTCAGGCGTAATCCCTAGCTTACGTGCTTGTAGCTGTATTTTTTCAAGTAATTCGAGGCGTGCTTCTGTTGCAAAGCTCTTTAAAGCCGATTTATTCATTGCTCAACATCCTTTACTCAATAAACTCAATTTGTTTATTTGATTTAATAATTTGCTTTAATTTTGCAGACAGCGTTGAAATATATTGATCTACATCTTGTTCCGTTGAAAGTGTTTTCATTGGTACTAATTTTGTTACCTTTACTGATTCCTTTTGTACAACCGGTTCCTCTACTGGTGGGACACTTGATTCTCCACCAATTATACGCTGTTGCTCAGCTTTACGTTTTTCTTCTTGTGCTATGTCTTGATTGATGATGCGGCTCATTCTATCCTTCAAGCTTGCACTTTGAGAAATTGTAGCATCCACCTTATAAATGTCTGTAAATGCTGCAATATCAGCTAATAGCTTCGTAAAATAAGCTTCCACGTTTTGTTTTGTTTCAGCAGATACGCCATATTGTCGAGATAATAATGCTACCTCATCATAATCTAGCTGCACCTTTTCTTGTGCAAAGGCAATTTTGTCTGTTAAGACCTTATTAAATGAAATATCTAGAGCATTCGTTAGCTCTGGGATTTCTTTAATTTTTTTATATGGTATCGGATCATTTAGTATCGCCTGTAGTTGCTGCATTGGCTGCTCAATTTCTTCACCAAATAAGTAAGTCTTATTGTCCTCATACTTTTTATACGCAGCCAAGCCTTTATCAAATAGCTCTTTTTGATTCGTCCCAAAGAAGCTCTTCACATAAGCAATGTCTTCTTCCCAATCTAACAGGTTATCCTCTAGCTCTTTTAGCTTTTCAAAGAACGATACACTATCTAATTTGGCATCAAACTGCTCGAAATACTCTAGCCCTTTATTTAATAAGCTCATCCCTGGATATTTACGTCCTTCATACCGAGCCTTGTAGACTTTAATTTCACTGATTTGCGTTTCCATTAAACCTTGAATGTCTTTAAGTAAGCCATCCTCATCATCTGCTAAGTTTGTTGTATTAAACACGTCCTTACAAATACTTTTAGCAGTTCGAATTAATGCTTCATCTACTTTAGTACGTTTGACAACAATCGCTTTTTCTGACTCTGATGACTTGACTAAAGCTGTTATGATTTTATTCGTATCTTTTGCTGGCTCAAGGTATTCAGAATTGTAGCGAATGCGGATGCGTTGTTCTATTAACAATTCAGAAATAAGTGCAGCAATATCTAGAGGCTTCCACCCATATGGTTTATCCTGATAACGCTCATATATTTTCTTTACCGTAATTTGTTTCTTAATTTGATCCTGTAAATCGACAAATTCAATTACTTCACGCTTTGCTTCTTGGTTAGGCTTTGCAACAATTGCATCATCTAATGACAGTTGGCTATTGTCCGTATCTAACAAAGCGACTAATTCTTTTTCGCTGTCTAAATGCTCTTGAATATAACCTAATTTAATAAAGACGTTATCTACTAGCACTTTAAATGCTGCATTGATTTTTTCTTTTACAGAAGAGCCTTTAATTTCTACCTTTTCTCCGTAAATGTAGAATTCTGCATCCTTAATCGCCTCTGTTAATAAATCTCTTACTCTGCGTTTACGGTCTTTCACTTCGACCTGCTTGTTATTTAAAATGTTTTGAATGTTTTCAGGTTGCTGTAACGGATTTTTCTTTTTGCGATAGTCTTCAATTTTTAATGCTTCTTCCATTTCCTCTACGTAAGAATCATTTGCACCAAGCTTAATCAACATCTCTCCACTTCCAGATGTTAGTAGCATTAGTTCCTGCTGTGATTTTTGATAATGATCCGATAATGGTGAAATAATTTGCACACCAATCGAAGACGTCTGGTTGCCGTAATTTTTTTCATCCATCTTTTGATTAAATGGGAAGGCATAATGCTTCGAATAATTGAAACGTTTTTCATCATAAAGGTCGAGGAATATTGTATTTGCTAACTCACGTTTTAATACATCCTCATCGATATTCACTTGCTTAATTTCATTGTTAATATCTTGCTCATCATCTGTCAAGAACACATAGTAGTCACCGTTTTTCTGAATTAATGTTTCAGCAATCAATTTACGAACAGCGGATTTAATCTTCTCTTTTAACTGTAATTTGTCCTCATCAATGTTTGTTACCATCAATGTTGCGATATTATCAATAGTAGCTGGCAGCTCTTTCACGTACTTAATCATGAATAGGACTTTTAATAAATCGATATTAAATTCATCATCCTTTAAAGCTCGATTTTCTTTTGCCCCTTCAATTACACGTGAAATAGCTGGGTTTAAAAATTCTTTAATCGTGTCGTAAAATGCATAAAACGGAATTAAAGTACCTTCTTCTGCTTCTTTATAATAAAGAGCAGCTTCCTTGAAAGCAGAAAGCATCGAACGTTCCCCTTCAGATAAATGCTTGCCCGATGAGCCATGCTTACGTACTTGCTCAAATACGTTTTGTAGTAATTTAAATTGATACGGAATAAATGGATACACTTCCGCAAATTCTTGTTCATGATCATAGCCTCTTAAATCAGCTGTGCTTTCACGGAAGCTAATCAGATTTTTTAAAATCGCACTTTTCTCTGGATAAATTGCCTTTAATTTATCTGTTACATGCGGATGCTTTTCTAAAATACGTTTTTTAATTACTTCATCAACCGAAATAGAAGATAATGATAAACGAGTATCAAAGCGTCCTTGAATACGCGAGAAATCATCACCTTTTACTTTAATAATTGAATCAATGCTTTCCTGAGAAGTAACCATTACCCATACTTTACCTTCAGCGTATGTACCTAAATCTTCTGTTAGCGTTTGCAAGTTAAGCATTAGATTACGATTATCACCGATGTATTGTCCAATCTCATCAACTAAAAATACTAAATGGAAATTTGGTCCCTTTGAATCGATGTATTCCTTTACGTCTTTCGCAAACGTTTGAATATCCATTTCAAAGTCATCTACTTTTTCTTCAATCCACTTGCGTGCAGAAGCCTCTGACAGATTAATCACTTTTCCTAAAGCTTCAATGACAAAGTCTTGATCAAAATAGAATGTACTACGGCGTTCTTCCCAGCTTTCGCCTACAAGCGATTGAAACTCCTGCTTAAATGCTTCAAATTTGCCTTGCTTATCAAGATATTTCTCCATTTCAGCAACACCTGGAATATCTCCGTAATAGCCACGGTGCTCATAAAATACTTTCATAAACACACGTAAAATGGCATCTTCTTTTGATTTGTTATCTAAAGAACTTTTTGAATCAATATTAAATAAAACAACTTCTGTTTCCATATCTGACGCTTTTTTCATATTGGCATATACTAATGGATCTTTAATCTTATCTTCAAATAGATTTACAGGGTATTCATTTTTTACCATACGGTTTTCTAATAGGTACGCTAAAATCTTTAAGAAATGCGATTTACCTGAACCAAAAAACCCACTAATCCAAACACCCATCTTGTCTGTTTTTCCAACAATTCCTCGTTGGTAGTTTTCATAAAACTTTGAAAAGTGCTTATTCAATTCTTGCGTCACAACGTATTCATCTAGTTCATTATGAATATCTTTATCACTCGTTTGAGCTACTTTAATAACGCCACGAATATCACGCTCAATACTCTTTAAAAACATGTCCTTTAAAATCATCTAAAAAGCCTCCCTATTCTAATCAATTAATCGAAATGCTCTGTAATAGTTGTCATCTTTAAATTTGCTAAATAGCTGTAATGATTGTCCATCATATTGCCCTGGGAAAAACATAACAACTGGTGTCTTATCTAAAATTTCTTGTAAGTTGTTCAAAATGTTATGAGAACGCACAAAAGGATATACCTTCCCTACACCTGTAAGGAAAATCACATTATGACCGTCTAATTTTTCTTTGATTTTATTGAGGAAGATTTCTGGCTTTGCAAAAGTTGTCATTGCTTTAAACAACGCTTCCTTGCCCTGCCTTTCTTCCATTTGAAAAATTCGCTCATAAATACGCTTTTCTTTCGTTATTTCAAGGAGCGTCTTATATAAGTCCACCTCTAAAATTTGGCGTGTTGAGCCATCATAGTCGAATTCTTTTTTGATGTGCTGTATATAATCTCTCATTTCAAGCTCATGAACAGGTTCGTAGTCAAATACATAGAAGCTAATTTCGTTACCTAGACCTCTACCTTCAATAAACTTGTCTTCTTTTAGCTTTGGAATAATTTTGTCCAGTCGCTCATTAAAATTAGCCATGATATCCTCCTGCTTCTCCCATCGCTTGTAAATACTTAGCATCACCAAGATGATTCAGATGAATTTTTATACGCTCATCGATATACAAACGGTTTAACTCATTGGATTTTAAATCTTTCAATAAACCTGCATTTAATAGGATTTTTTTGAACACCTGTTTTAGTTTTGCTACCGTTGTATCCGACCAGCCAGCCATAAATTCACTTTGCTCAATCTTTACCACAAAAAAACCATTCACATCGACCTTATCAAGGTAATAATCATTGTTGTTTAACTTTTCAGCTACGACTTCCTGCATGAATTCATAAAAAAGACGATCAAATTTCATGATGGCATAAAGGTTGATCACTTTCCCCACCTCATACGGTTCATCAATCAATAATTGCATTAGTAATTCGTCTAGTAAGTCTACTCGCTTTAAAATATACGGCATCGCTCTTTTAACACTTGATAGCTTTTCATATTGAAAAATGTTTTCCTCTAATACTTTATATCGAATTTCTTTATCCGAATAACCTTGTTGCTTTAATTTTGCTACTTGCTTCACTTCGTAAAGCATAAATCCAGCACCTGTTAAGACAGAAGAGTATTCTATATCCATTGTCATTGGTTCCTCGCTCTCTTACAAGACTATTTCACTAATTAATTCCTACAATTTTCTTAAACAATGAAAGTCTTCTTTTCCCACATTGCTGCTGAACGATTTTTGTAAAAACCCCATCTTTCATTAGCTTGTCAGAGTTATTTAAATACATACTATGTACATCTGAAATAAGTTCTTCTTCAGTTATCGCCTCTTGCCAATACGCATCTACTACTTCATTTATAGCCTTTGCTAAATCACGCTGTGTTCGATAATAACGTTTTACAACCACCTGTAACACCTCAATTACATTATTAGTACAAATTTTATATCTTATTCTTACTTTATTCTCATTAAAGGGTTACTTCAAGGACAAAATCAAATATATTACCATAAATTTTTGAACACCTCAATTAGTATGTTCATTACATACATTGAATCAGCAAGCTATGAAGTTACGAAACTAAGCTCATCAACTTCTACAAATTACAAGCGAGTGACCTACTTAACGTCACTAAATTTGGCAAGCAATCCTTGCTAATTTCCCGTTTTAGCTTCAACCACGGCAGCAAGTTCAGTAATGCAATATTTCTCTTACGTGTAAGCGATTGGTTAGGGGGATATTGCCGAAGTAATTATGCCCTTCAACCCTTGGTACTAAAGGATTCCTAATAAAAAAATTTAAACTTTTTTTCAAATTTTTTTCGAGATTTTTTCATCTTTTTTTCGAATTTTAAGCTCTTATTAAACTAAAACCCTCGGAAGAATCAAATAATAGTTTTTTTAGTCGAATCCTTCCATTGTTATTTACCCCCGCTTTAATGGAATAATTATTTAATAGTTTTTCTAGTAAATTCCTTCCAACAATAATCCCTCAATTTTTATAAATGTAGCTTGAATATTCAAGTAACGGCTATGACTTTTTTGATATAACATGTATAAATGTTATATAACTTATATTGTTTTTGACATAGGTTATAATTGTTATATAACTTTTTTGCGTTATAGCTGCATTATTTTGATATGTAAGAGCTTTTTCATTGAAAGAATCTAATTGTAGTTTTTTTAGTCATTCTCTTCCTATTAAATTTTCTTTAAACTTATATAACAGTTATATAAATGTTATATAACTTTTGTTTAACTTATATCATTTTTCATATAAATGCGGCACTAATATTGAAGAATCATCCTATGGCTTTTTCGATATAAGTTGCTTAAATGTTGTTTAACTTATATTGTTTCTTGCATATGTTATATAACTTTTTCGCATTATAGCTGCATTATTTTGATCTGTATGTACCTTTTTCATTGGAAGAATCTAATTGTAGTTTTTTCGGTCATTCTCTTCCTTTTAAATTTTATTTAAACTTATATAACAGTTATAAATAAGTTATATAAGCGTTGTATAAATGTTATATAAATTATGTCCTTTTTCATATAAATTCAGCACTAATATCCAAGAAGCACCCTATGACTTTTTCGATATAAGTTATATAAATGTTGTAAAACTTATATCATTTCCCATATAAATGTGGCACTACTATCCGAGAAACACCCTATGCTTTTTCGATATAAGTTGTATAAATGTTATATAACTTATTTGGCATTATAAAATCAAAACACTATTAATTAAAAGGAAATTGGTATTCAAACCTCAAATGTGGCTGCTGGATCGAAAATTTTTATAGCCCCTATTTGTTATGTGACAACTGTGTACAACAAATTCCTATATGTGTGTACGCACTCGTTTCCTCCTTCGAATCTCTGTACATTCATGCGTGCCTAAGCCTACTTGTTGTCGGATCACTACAGGCGAGCATTACGGATTGCTCTCGCTCCAAGCCCGCTTATACCATTTCGTTTACTAACACGTATCATGGAAAACCCAAACACTATTAATTAAAAAGAAAAAGGCATTTAGACCTCTGATGTAACTGCTGACCTAAATATCCTTATAGCCCCTATATGTTTGAAATTATTAGCTTAGGGTTTAGTTGGCTTTACGGAAGGAATGTCATAATTATTTCTAAATTGCGACAACTTTGCACAACAAATTCCTATATGTGTGCACACACCCGTGTTTCCCTTCGAACTAGAGGCCGGTGTTGCTGTACATATGTCCGTGCGAGCTTTACGGATTACTCTCGCTCCGAGCACGCTTATGCCATTTCGTTTAATGGCACATATCATGGAAAACCCAAACACTATTAATTATAAAGAAAAAGGCATTTAGACCTCAAATGAATCTGCTGATCAGAATGCTCTTATATCCCCTATTTATTTGAATTTATTGGCTTAGAATTTAATTGGCTTTACGGCAGGAATGCCACAATTGCGTCTAAAATGTGACAACTGTGTACAACAAATTCCTATATGTGTGCACGCACTCGCTTCCTCCTTGGAACTAGAAGCAGATATTGGCGTATATTCGTGCGTGCGTAAGCCTACTTGTTGTCGGATCACTTCAAATGGTTTAGCATCGACTTTCTTATACTTAATATGACATTTTATGTCAGTTCCAACTCTAAAATACAAAATAAACCTCTCTCTGTAATCCTTCTCCTCAAATCTAAAATTTCCAATCAAACAACATAGCTACGTAATTCAAATGTTTAGAAGTAAACAATTGAATTATCTTAATTCTGGTTTTTCTCGTACTTAGAATGCTGATGAATAGCTGATTCTATGTGTCCAACACTTTTTCTAGAATTTTCATTTCTGCAATTGTATAGAGTGTCGTAGCTATACTTCAGCTAACTTCACCTCTTATAACTGACAATCAGATGTGTTCGACACTTTTTTATGAATATTCATTTCTGCAAGTTTGTAGAGTGTCGTAGCTATACTTCAGCTGGCTTCACATCATATAACCGACATTCAGATGTATCCGACACTTTTTTATGAATATTCATTTCTGCAAGTGTATAGCTTGGGGTATCAATTCTTTACTGACTTAATAACACTTACTATCTATTACGGAGGACAAACAAATGGAACAAACTATTGAAAAATCAATCGAAGAAAAAATGGAACACTTGATTACACAAAGCCTTGAAAAAATCCTTGAAAAAAATATTGAATTAATCCTTGATACAAAGCTTGATTCTTACCTTGGAAAAAAGCTTGGATTTTCTCCTTATAAAAACCTTGATGAAACAATTGCACAGCATAATGAGCTTACAGCTAAAGAGTGGCTGAACGTTCAGGAAACTTGCGACTATATAGGAATTTCCTACAAAGGCTTACAAAGGCTTATTGATCAAGGGCTTAAATTTACTTCAATTGGTCGTAGTAAGCGATTCTCCATAACGGAAATTAATCACTTTTTAAAAATTGTACAAGCGTAGAAAATAATGGAAAACACAAAAGGAGATTATTCTAATGACAACAATGGACAAAGCGATTAAAGAATATATGAAAAAAGGCGTTCTTCATTATATGGTGAAAATGTATGGGGGTATCGATCCTTATACGAAAAAGCAAATCGACATTACAAAGCGTGGATTTAAAACAAAAAATGAAGCAAAAGCTTTTTATACCAAAATGCAAGCGGTAAGACTACAAAAAAGAGTTACTGACATTTCAAATCTTACATTTGAGCAATTCTATCATAATCACTATGAAAAATACCTTCAAAAAAGTAGTGTCGAAAAAAGTACTTTAGGGAAAATTAAAGGAATGTTTAAAAACCATATCCTACCCTTGTATGGGAATTTAAAGCTTAGAAATATTTCCTACCCAGACACTTTACGGTCATTTGAAGTATGGGAAAAGAAGTTAAAAAGACCTTCAAAGGTAGCAAGTGAACTAAACAAATTCTTAGGACATGCGGTCAATTACGGAATTATTTCAAAAAATCCCATTGATATCAAGGAATTACGTTCTAATGAAAAAATGGCACTTCGTAAGAATGGTAATAAACAAACTGAAAAACTGTTCTATACACCCGATGAATTGGGTGTTTTTATTCAAAAGCTGAAAGCAACAGATGATATATCAAAAATTGCAATTTTTCTCGTGCTTGTAAATTTAGGCTTACGCAAAGGGGAGCTTCTTGCACTGCAATGGCAGGATATTGATTTTCAAAACAAAAAAATTCGTATTCATCAAGCTATTGGTACGGACGAATCGAATAAGCCTTATATTAAAAGTACAAAGAACTTTCGTGAAAGAAGGCTTGATATTGATGAGGAAACTTTCCAAGCATTATTAAAATGGCAGGAACTCCAAGCAGAGCAATTAAAGTGGCAAAATCTTGAGCATCAAGGCAGCGAGCAGTTTATCTTTCCAAACTATAAAAATACTTTTTATAATAACTGCAAATTAAATGCCTGGTTAAAAAGATTCCAAATCCAACATGGTTTAAAGCCCGTTTCAGTTCATGGCTTACGTCACTCTTGTGCTACACGCATCTATTATCAAACGCAAGACGTAAAATTCATTCAACATTTCTTAGGTCACACAGACATAACAACAACGATAGATACGTATATTCATTGCATTCCTGAATTATGCAGTCTATTAGTAAAACGATTTAATCGTACAGCATAAATGATTATTAGTTGAATCTAAATTCGTGCCAAAGTACATCCGTATTTTGGCACTTTTTCTTTCTCTTTTTTAAAGGTATTCGCAATAAGTAAAGAAATACTTAAATCTAACCCCTTTATTTATACATTAATCATAAAAAAAGCTTAGCAGAAACCTTATTAGATAAGGCTCTACCAGGCTTTTTACTTTTTTATTAATTATCCCCACTCAATCGTTGCTGGTGGCTTAGATGTAATATCATACACTACGCGGTTTACGTGTTTCACTTCGTTTACAAGGCGAACAGAGATTTTCTCTAATACATCCCAAGGAATGCGTGCCCAGTCAGAAGTCATACCGTCGATAGATGTAACCGCACGGATGCCGATTGCGTAGTCATACGGTAATTTCAAAATATATGGTGACTCAAATTATCACACTATTTGTTCACTCAATTGTAGCAGGTGAAGGGGTATTTTACAACGTTATTCAACTATGATAATGGTTATGTTTTCAATAATTGAACATACATATTATTGATTATTTTACAAAGCAAAAACACCTATCTAAATTAGCTTAGATAGGTGTATCATATATTACTATTTAGAAACTTCTTTATTAATCTTGTTGTGGTGTTTTGGGAATATTAATTTTTCTAAAGAGTTAAAAAAATCCTAGATTTTACTCTAGGTTCTGATTTCAAAATCGATGGTTTACATCTTCACTAAAAATCAATATTAGTACTTAATAATATAAAATTATACTATTTTAAAAAATCTAGCATTTTAACATCTTCTAGTACTCTTTTCAATTCACGCATTTTTCTATAAGGAGTATCTAATATTTGTTCCAATAAAGGTTTAATCATATAAAATATTCCTACCACCATTAAACATAATAAAATAACTAATATCACACTATATATTCCCATATCGTTGTAATTTAACAACTCTTTAGTCAAGATAGTTATTATTGGTATTATTAATACTGTGCTAATCTTAGATATTGGTTTTAAAACTTTTTCACTGAATTTTAATTCCGACACCTCTTCGTTTATTTGATTTATTAACAACTCAATCTGTTCAATTTTATTAATATCTCGTTTATTTAATATGGTTCTAATTGAAATCATATCATGGTCAAAAACATCTTCTTTGTTTCCGATATTTTTCAACTTAGATTTTTCCACTTCATTCCCAAAGTAAAGCCCAGTACCAGCTGCAAATACACAGGAGACTAAGAGAAACCAACCATTTGGTAAAAAGAAAAATTTAATAGAAAAATACACAGTAAGTGCTAAAAGTGAAACTGAGATAACCCATACATACCATTTTAGATACTTCAAAAAAAATGTATTACGCACATTTTGATTAAAATATTCCTCATATATTAACCACAACATATCTTACTTCTTACCTCCTATTAAAATTCCCCTTACCTTTAGTTGCTAAACACAATTCTAGAAGGTAAAGGAATGGTTCACATAATGCAATCGCTAACTCTATTATTTGTTTCATTTTCTTTCTTATTTAAATCTAATCCTAAAACATTAATATCCTCTTTTACTTTTATTATTAATGGTACTTAATTACCCGTTCTCACATCGTCTAAAATCCCTTAGTTAACACCTTTTAGTGTATATTCAAACCATTGCTGTTCTAGCATAACTAATTCTATTTGTTTATCGTATATTTCTTCTGTTAAAGGAATTTCATCTGGTAAACTTGGTAATCTATAGTTTATATCTATTAATAACATTAACAATACTTTGCTATAATAATTCAGTTCATCCCAACTACCAATCTCTCTCTTTTGAAAACTATGTATAGCATTTCTATAATCTCTTATTCTTCTGAATTCCTCCTCACTATATTCATTAGAATTAAAAATTTTATTGGAAGTATAAAAAGCAATTAACGGCTCGAGAGTGAGTTTGTCAATCATCGGCAAATTCTTTTTATCCTTAATAATCTCATCGATTTTTTTCATTAAACTCTTTCTGTCTTTACCACTAAAGTTAATATCACTATCTTCAACTAATTTTTTAAGGTTCTCGTTAAATTCTTTTTTCAGCATATTATTTAGTTTCTGGATTACATTATCATCCCAAACATTACCCCTATTTGTTATATAATCTCTATAATAAAAAGCTAAGAATATTTGCAAAGTCGATTCTAATAAAGAACCTAAGTTTGACCAACTCTGCACTAAGAATCCTTCCTCTAAATCTAATGATTCTCGTTGTAATTTGAAATTGTTATATGGGAATTTTAAAACCTTAGCATTACTTTTATATCGTTCGAGAGTTTCTTTAGATAAAAGCTCAGAGACTTCTTTAGAATATTCTACTTCTAAATCCTTTAATATTTCTATTTGACTTACAAGATAACAACAAAAATCTTCTATAGAATTTAACGTTTTTTGTAAATCCATTTCTTCAAATACTGAACTCTTAATCTTTGTCAAAATCATCTGATACACTTCCTTTCTTTACATACTTGAGAAATATCACTTATCTTAAATATAATTACAATATAAGGAGATGTAAAAAAATGCTACAAAATAATAACTTAGAATATATTAACAATAAATATAGCTCCATTGCTACACGTTTCGGTGAAGAATCAACAAATAGACTTATTTATCTTTATGAAACAATAAATCAGCCATTACAAAAAGTTTTCTCTCTAGTCCATTTTCAATTAAATAAATTGTTTAAATATGTTAATAGTAGAATATCTAATGGAAGAATTACAGCACAAGAAAGTAGGGATTTAATTTTTTTAATCGAAGAATTATTTAATTTACAAGCAAACTTATCTACAACGGTTTATAACTTTAATATTCATGAAAATTATTTATCTGTGCTAAATTCTTTAAATAATTTCTTAGAAGATTCTTACGGCAGTGATATCCCAAAGGATTTCACAAAAATAAATATTTTAGAAAACATCCCTATCTTCACTCTGAAAAACTATGTTCAAAAATCTTCTCATTCACAAAATCAGCTATACGAACTAAAACTAATCGGTGAAGGCTCTTACGCTAAAGTTTTTAAATACAAAGACACGTTTTATAACAAAACATTTGTTATTAAACGTGCAAAAAACGGGTTATCTTCTAAGGAATTAAAACGGTTTGAAACAGAGTTTAACACAATGCAAAGCTTCAATTCTCCATACATCATTGAAGTATACAAATACGACTCATTAAAAAATGAATATTATATGGAGTACGCAGATTACACATTAGAAAAATTCATTAATCAAAACAACAACAAATTAACCTTTAGCAAAAGATGTGGATTAGTTAATCAAATTATTAGAGCATTTGAATATATTCATTCCAAAAATCTTCTACATAGAGATATAAGTCCTAATAATATACTTCTTAAAGCATACGAAGAACTGCACGTAGTGAAGATTTCTGATTTTGGCTTAGTTAAATTACCAGATAACAGTTTAACCAGCCGTAATACCGAATTTAAAGGGTCTTTTAATGACCCTAATTTAGAACTAACTGGTTTTGGTAACTATGAACTTCGACACGAGATTTTTGCACTTTCTAGGATTATTTACTTTGTTATGGAGGGAAGAATAACTTTACAAAAGTTTTTCAATGATGATTTCGAATCTTTTATAAAAAAAGGAACAGACTTAAACATCAATAATAGGTTTAAAACTTTAGAAGAACTTAAATTAGCATTTGAAAAATGTATAAAATCGGTAATTTCAATTTAAATTAGTAAAGCTCAAGAAACTAAATCTATTGTTCCTTGAGTTTTAATTTATTCTTCATTTATGATTTTGTATACTGTTGCTCTTCCAATTCCATATTCTTTCGCAATATCAGTTGCACTTTTTCCTGCTTCAAATAATGCCCTTACATGCTTCTTAGTTTTTTCATCAATTGCAGGTCTGCCCCCCACTCTTCCACGCTTGCGAGCTGCCTCTAACCCTACTTTTGTACGCTGCTGAATAATATCTCTTTCAAACTCCGCAAAGACAGCTAACATTCCAAACATAGCTTTACCTGTTGCTGTTGAAGTATCAAATGAGTCATTTACAGAAACGAAATCCACTTCTTTTTCTTTTAATTGGTCTGTAAGCTCATACAGTTCCTTTGTGCTCCGAGCTAATCTATCTAATTTGAAAACCACGAATAAATCACCTTTTGTTGCTGCCTTCATTGCATTGATTAATTCTGTTCTTTCATTCTTACGACTAGATACTTTTTCTACGTACAAGACAAGCTCTAATCCTTTTTGCTCTGCATAATTTTGAATTGCCCGTTCCTGCATATCTAAATTCTGCTCCTCTGTACTTACACGACAATAACCAATAATTCTACTCAAATGTACCCCTCTATTCTATTTACTTATACGTTTTATATACATTCAATAATAGACGGGTTTGTAGACAAAAACAATTAAAAAGAGAGCATAAACATTAATTTATGCTCAGTCTAAAAATTGTCTACTAAACGATGGTTTTATGTACTATTATTATTTAAATTAGATTATCCCAAAACTCATCAGATTCTAATACAGATTTAACTAATGCATATTCCCAATTATTACATCCTACTTGTTGCTCAAGTACGTCTAAGTCGTCTTCTAAAATGGATTTCACCGCAACTATATTATTTCTTCCATTTATTTTTAAAATACAGCTTTTTCTAATACTAGACACCTTAGAATTAGCCTGCTTTATATACCTCTTCAATAAATATAATTTATCAAAGTGTGTCTCGATTCTTTGAAATATACTTGAATCAATTCCATTGTCATTCCTTAATTCAAAACTAATTTTTGGAACATCCGTTCCATCTGTATAGTCTAACTTTGCATATAGAAATCGTTCTTGAGGAATTTCATCAAAATAATAATTTAAGAATACCCTTGAATTGGAATTTTCCCATAATTCGCCTTTATAACTATTACATATACTACAACACGGAATTAAATTTAATGACAATACAGAGTATTCCGGAAACTCTTCTTTAGGCAGATAATGGTCAAAAGTTCCTGGTTCATTTATTTCACAATATGGACAATGTGCTTGATAATAAACTTCTTGTACCTCCTTAATTTCTTTTTTTAATTTATTTAAAGTAGCATTTTTTCCGTAGCATGAGATTAAATATTTTTTAAGAGTTTCATTATTTCTATAGTCAAGAGGCTGTGTAATAACTAATTCATTCTTATTCCTATTGTATTCACGATACCTTAAATACACATTTAATTTTCCTCTTAACAAAACTCTTCTCTTAACTAATTGTGTTCTCTTAGTTATATCGTTATATACTTTAATAGGTCTTCTTTGAACTACTAATAAATTCTTCACTCCTCATCACTTCCCTGATACATGCTCTTTAAATATATTCGAGCATTAAAACTTAATTTACCACCAAACAAATTTATTATCTCTCCATAAGTGAAATTTTCTCTAAGTTCATTTAATATTTCCTTATAGTTACTTGGAGTACTTTTTACATCAAATACCTCTTCTGTAATATCTGATAGATTCTCCCCAAAGCTCTCGATATGTAAATTTCGGACTAAAGGTATATTATCAATTCTCTCAATAACGTTAATAAATTTAGAGGGAATTTCTTGTACTATTATAGGTGAATGGGTAGATATAATTGCATATGAATTAAACTCCGTTAAAATTTTATTAATCATATTAATAAGATTAGAAATAGCGTTAGGGTGAAGATGATTTTCTGGTTCATCAAAAAGTAGCAGAGATTCCTCTTCAATTGTTACTAATATATCCGTCAAAGTCATTAGTAAAATATTTTGCCCAGAACTTAATTGAAAATCATCAATTAAAAACTTATCCAGTTCTTTTAAATTTTTATGTTCAAAAATTTCTTTAAACACTTCTATTAATATTGATTTTCTTTTCATTTTTATAGTTGTATTGATATTTTTTTGAATTCTCTCTTTAATCTCCTTAGAAGTAAATACTCTATTTTTACTATCTCTGATTCCACAATATTTATAACTAAATGTTTTATCACTTTCTTTTGGTCTATCAAAATCATCAAATACACTATATGAAATAGCAATAATTTTACTGAAAGGAGGTCTTTCAGGAGAAAAACTATTTTTTCTAGACTTTTCATATCCACTTGCTATAGCCGCTATTTTGGCTAATATTTGAGTTTTACCAGTTCCGTTCTTACCAACTAATGCATTAATTCGAGATGGTAATATTTCATCTTTACTAAAATTAAAATTAATAACATGTGGCTCATTCGCATTCTCTAATTTATAGGAAAACGAAAATACAAAGTTATTTTGAATTTCAATTTTTTCAAACAATAAAGATGCTTCTTTTAATGCTTTTTCAGCCTCACTAAAACGTATTAATGAATCATTGAAACCTTCATTATCTATAAATTCCCTATATATATCATCATCTATAGAAACATCTCTTAATCCTTTTAAAATTTCAAGAGCTATGTTTTCCCCAAATTCTAATAAATTTTTATAATAACTTATGCTTTGTCCTAAAGAACAATAGCTTTCGGGTAATTTATTAAATTTTTTCGGTGCTTTACTATATGTTGTAGTATCTGTTTCATGTAATACTTTAATTTCTCCTATATAATGCTCCTTTTTGTTTTCATCATAATAACGCATCTTAAATAGGGTTTTATAACCATTATCATCAAAATAGTCTCTAGATAATATCACGCTAGGATAAATATCAACTACATTTCTTACATTCGTATAATAATTAGTAAACACAAAATTCAATTTTATCCCCCTTAATAACAATTACTCATCAATTTTATTTTACCAATTTAAGGAGTTCAATAAAACTCCGATTTCATTTACCAATGCTAACCCATTATTCATTTACCCTACTGGAATAAATAGCAACTTCAAATTTTTCCACATTTACTATCAATTGAATACCAAAATATTAAGTATTTTCATGAATTCGTCATTTGAGGTAGCCGTATTATGTATGCCCTTGTTAAATTTAATTCTTTCAAATCAACACACCTACTATCTACTTATGCCCCCGATAGTTCCTTTAATCTTTTATACATGTCTGACACGTATCGTAAATGCATATCCTACCATTTTGAAGAACTAGGCAACAATTACAATATGCGATATGTTCTGTAAGCCCCGTCAACTTCTTGTACTACACATCTAGCTATAACAATTGAATATATGTTAATATGATAAAGTGGTTTTATTATCCATAAAATTCAAATATCTTAAGGAGCGAGTACAATGGTCTTAGTATGTCATGAGTGTGATGAAATTATTTCAGATTTAGGCAATGGCTTAGTAGTAATCGTAAGAGATAGTAATCGAAATTATCATAGCGGTCACCTTGTTCACAAAGGAGATTGTGATAAAAAACTTGAAAGTAAATCTGAATACAAAGGTTTGAATACAAATTCATCAATGGAAATCAGCAGTTTAGGAAATGAAGATAATATTAATTATTACCTTTCAACAGGTGAAAATCCTTTTGATAGATAAATTATAGAAAAATTTACTAGGACTTGTGTGTAGAAGTTATATGCAAGTCCTTTTTTTGCTACCTTAATTACTCGCCTTTAAGGCCTCTAGTATGGCTCATGAGACACTACTGAAGCCATTACCAAATTGTTATGCCGTTACACTTTACAATGTAATACTAAGAAACAATGAGAGTAATCCACACACCCAATATGCAACTAGTTGATTTTTGAATATATTTATTACTCATTTCTTTTAGCTCATCAGCAAATCCATTATCTTTGTTATTCTTAAAGCTGCTTTCCGTCCCCCCATATATCATCCTTTTCGGACATTAATAATAGAAAATATACCTTTAATTAATTCATTAATTTATCTGTTCCTAGACGGTCGGCTACATTATATTTACCTTGTACCTACCCAATTTTTGAACACAAAAGAAAATGAGAGCAATTCATTGTTCTTTTCTGCGATGGTTTTATAGACGTTTATTTTGTAATTGAAATGTGAGCCATATCGCAACCGAAATACTAGATCAATCTGGTAGATAAGATTATCGAGATAGCAAGTTTACTGGTAGGCTTTACACGCATTCTTTGCGGGTATAATTCACGTTTAAAAGGCCTAGTAAAAATGTAACTTAACATACATTTTACTAGGGATAAATCACACATACTTGAGAACATCAAAATTAATAATTCAATTCAAACCGTATAGAGAAAATTCAAAAATCATGCTATAATTTTGTGTGAATTGATTATAAATAAGACTGTTTAGTGGTGGTACACCAAGCAATCTTAGCAATAAGCAGAATCGTTTCAAAGGCGATTAGCAAGTAAAAAGAAAAAAATAAACCACTACTCAGCTTTGATATGCTCCCTATTAGGTAGACAGATTAAAAAATAAAATTTGTTTATCTAAGGGGAGTATTTTTTATGGGGCGAAGCAAACATCCACTCGAGTTGAAACTACATATCCTTCAATTGTTCGAAGAAGGTCACTATTCTATCAATGAATTGTGTGAAAGGTTTTCAATAGATCATCAAACTTTTCATAGATGGAAAATGAGATTTGAGGCAGGTGGACGTGAAGGATTACAAGAAGCTACTTCATGTAAGTTCTATTCAAAAGCGTTAAAACTAGCGGCTGTGGAGGACTACATTCAACGTCCAAATTTGATAGAGTAGTTTGCCATATTCTTGCACCCAACGATAAATCGTCGCATGAGAAACGTTAATGCCACGATCATATAAGATTTCTTGAACTTCACGATAGCTAAGGTTATAACGAAGATAGTAGTCCACGGCTACAATAATCACATCCTGCTGAAATTGCTTTCCTTTAAAATGATTCATCGTCATTCCTCCTGCTATCTTTTTCTATTATTCTACCTTATTTGATAGTAGATTTAAAACTTTGCAACAGAACCCCCATAGATATATTGGACTTCCTCTTTTAAAACACAAAAATAAATACTACCTTATTTAGGTAGTATTTATTAAAAGTTACGTCAATTTTGATTAAAAATATACTACTTGAACCTCTCATGAGTAAAGTCACGAAATTTTTGGGAATAGAGCGTACTTGATATCTTATTTTTTCACTAATAGCAGTGTCTCTTATTCACCAAGCGATCCCCGTAGTTCCTACGGTTCTTAATTTTTCTCTAGACTAATGATTGTATCTTTAGACCTTCGGCCATAACATGGAGCAAAATAAAAAGGTACTAAGTCTTATATATCAATCTTCGAGTAACCGATGGTTAACAACCATATCGAGCGGCATTAATCACCCACCTGTAGAGGATGAGCGACTTTTGCCTAATTATTGTTAAAAGCCTAGTTTCATTTGTTTAGATTGGAAAATACGTCCTACAAGTATCTCTTTTTTTTCATGGTCGATCCGATAAAATAAGGCATAGCTTTTGCCGATCACGATCCGATATGTTGGGATATCCATTCCATAGATTTCGGAAACTTCCTCATGCATAGTTGGAAAATTTTTGGTTAGTTCTAAAGCCTTCTGGATCGCACCTACAAATCTTTTTATGCTGGCTGGAGAAAGAGCAAGCTCATTTTCCCATTCTTCTATTATCGTTTCAAGGCTGGTCTGGAAACTTTTAGAATAAACTAGCGTGTACTCTTTCATCTATTCACTCCAGCCGTATTTTCCGAAAGCTTTTACCATTTCAATTTCTGAAACTGTTAAACCTTTCTCAAAGTCTCGGAAACTTTCTTCAATCAATTTGCGATCGTGTTCTTTTGCTATTTGAGTAGTATCTAATATGAATAAGTTGCCTTCTTGTTTGGCTTGGATAGTGTCTCCGCTTTTTAATCCAAGAGAGCTTGGAAGGATCACTCCCACGCTATTGCCGATCTTTCTAACCTTTAGTTCTTTTCCCATGTTATCACACTCCTTTTAGTTTTTGATAAATAAATTATAACATGTTATAACAACAATTGCCAACGGTGTTTCTTAAGGGATTCCACTCCATATTATTATTGGACAAAATAAGCCACTTAGAACGCTGAAAACATATACAAACGATATCAAAATACGAGTGAACTACTCACCATACACTTCCGTTAACATCCATTTAAGTAGGTATTTTTATTATATATAGATTTAACATATGTCGGTCGGTTGATTGATATAGCTAAAGTTATAACTC
This sequence comes from Lysinibacillus sp. 1 U-2021, assembly GCF_029916965.1. NCBI lineage: Bacteria > Bacillati > Bacillota > Bacilli > Caryophanales > Bacillaceae > Lysinibacillus > Lysinibacillus sp. 1 U-2021. The sequence goes on along the minus strand of NZ_CP123966.1, from coordinate 3,681 downwards.
AACCGAAGCCGATTTATCTACACGAATAAAGTTGCGAGTGTTCTCGGCTAATTCATAAAAATTGTTATGTGTTCCATATAGCAATACTGGAATAACTTTATTTTCTTGAATCTCAGAAGCAACTCTATACACGGTGACCGCATACTTAAATCCATTAGACCAATTACCTGATAAACCTCCAGTTTTTTGCTCTTACTTAAATGGATCAATAGAAATTTCATCACAAACCTATAGAGGATGAGTGACTTCTGCCTAATTACGTTAAAAAATATTGAAAGTAACTCTATGTAGCAAAAAATATCTAGAATTTCATTTCCTCAAAACTGATCGATATTGGATCCAAAAATATATACTACCTAAAATAGGTAGTATATATTAAAATATGTGCTTTTGTTAGAAAAATCAATACATAAATTATCATATCTGTATATGTCATTTAGGTATTTCAGTTATGTTATAATAGTTTTGCTGTCTGCTACCCCGGCCTAATCTGGCAAGGGGAGGAGGAGATATAATGAAATACCTTTTTGATTTTGTTTTTGCAATCAAGCCATTTGCAGAGGTAACTGCACACTACATCTGCAAGTGGCTTGATTGCAAAATTGCCAAAAAAGACAGTAAGCCTACCCGTTAATTCTATAATATAGAAACGTAAAAAAAACCCCATCAGCCTGCACGCTGATGGGGTTTGGTGATATAATGAAATACCTCTTTGTAACTCATAATTATACCATAATTAGTCACGAATGCAACTAATAGAAAAAACTACTTAGAACGGTAGATCATCGCTAATAACAATGCATTGTCCACCAAATGGATTTTGTGAAGCATTAAATCCATTGTTATTAATTGTCGCTGCTTTTAACTAGGCCTCTCCCCTTCTATTATAAAAGAAGATATATATCATTTCTTAATTACATACTACCTTAAACCAAAATTTAAGTACTACCTAATTTAAGTAGTACTTAAATAATCTAAAAAATAGTTATCTCAATTGTTATGCTTTTATAACACGATTATTCGTAACAAAATGAATATTATATAATTAAACACTACCATATTTAGGTAGTGTTTAATTATTAGCAAAACAAAAAATATTTATTCTATTCTCTTAACTTCAACTAAGTTATGCTGCGCACCTTTATATAAATCATATGCAACTCATTAGCTAGACAAACTACAAGCATGTAGTTTTATGGGAGCGTCAATAATTTTGTGTAAATAAATTGTCCTCCTGCAAAATAATTAGTTACTCAGTAAACATTGAAACTAATGTATCGGTTACCTGTTGAAAACCTTTATGGCTTCTGTTTAGAAATTTTTGATTGTATGGTCTGCTCTGACCAACTGAGCTAAGGGTACAGGTTGTTGCCACATAAAGCCATAAACAATCAACCAGTAGAATGTGTGGCAACAAACCTGTTATCGCATATCTTGGAGTGTGACTATTTATGAGTGATAGTGAAGATATGCGATAATATTACTATTTTATCGAATGATTTTTATAGTTTTCAATATAATTATGTACTGCCCCTCACTGAGGGGCTATTTTTATAACGTCAAATAGAACAGATGGTCGAGGAACGGAAAAAATAATTAAATAATTTCGCTAATTTCTTCTAAGTGCTTTACTGTAATTTCAAGAAGTGGTATATTTTAGTTAATAAAAGAATCCGGAAGATTACTTCCATGTCTCGCTGCACCAATTATAGCGGGACTTTTTTTTGTAGAGGTGACCAAAATGTCAGATAAACCGTTTAAGACACTAGAAGAACAAATTGAAATTTTAAAATAAAGAAATTTAAAATTTAAAAACAGTGAAAATGCTAAATATGTACTAATGAATAACTCTTATTCTGGATTAATAAATCGCTATAAAGAATTATTCTCGATTTCTACTCAAAATGCTGAAGGCGATTTTGAAGATGATTTTCAAGGAAATTACTTTGAGGATTTGTTAAGTATATATGATTTTGACAAAAACTTATCTTCGTTGCTCTACAAATATTTTTCTATGATTGAGACTACATTAAAAACATCTTGTTCTTACTATATCTCTTTATACATTGGTGAAATGCAAACTAATTACTTAAATAAAAACAATTATTCGTGGGGATATATTGTAGAACACGGTAAGATGAAAGGTCGACCTTCAAGAGAAGTCACTATTGATCATTTAGAAAAATGCATCAAAAAAAGTGGAGATCCTTCAATTGAGTATTATAAAAAAGAACATAATAATGTACCACCTTGGATTTCCATCCCTGCACTTTCTTTAGGAACAATCTATGAGTTGTATCGTATTTGCCCAAAAGAAGCTAAAAGTGATATTTCTTCTGTTTTTATGAAACCAAAAATCCAAGATATTAGTGCTCAAAAAAATTTATTTATAAAATCCTTGAAATTTATTCACATTTACCGAAATAGAGTAGCGCATGGACAAAGAATTGTAAATCACTGTGTGGAAGAAAAAAATGTTTTACCTAAATATGAATTTAAATTATTCTCTAAAAACAAGAAAACTCATATGCTAGTCAAAGATGGTCGTTCAGATTCAATAATTGGGCTTTTTTTATCAGTTACCTTGTTATTATCTTCGAGAAGTTTAGTGCAAAGTCAATTTATAGATGAACTAGAATCTATTTTTGTTACCTTAAAAAAAAGAAATTATAAAGCTTATGATTTAATGTGTAGAAAGTATATGATTCCAAAGAATATTTGTTCTCTCTTGAGAAATGTATAGCATATGTATCGCCCCTCACCGAGGGGCTATTTTTATCTTTGCGGAATATTTAAGTACCATCGTTTATCGTGGAAATCTTGCGCTCCACCCTTAGTATTTCCTTCTGGATCGTTTGTCGCACGCATCATGACGTATACTTTCTTATTAGGGAAATCACGCATATTGAAAGATACATGATAGCCAACATTTCCTAAAGTATTATAAGCTTGATTTACGTCTGGTCTATAAATCCCATCAGCTCTTACTCTAGCTAGTTCTTTTCCAGTATTGTAGTCCATAATGAAAATATACTCGTATTTATAATTAGCAATGTGCCATCCAGCTACATGCAAGTTTGCGTTTTCGATTTCTCCGAACTGATCAATGTGGGCGTAATTTGTTCCATCTGTCAGCGTAGGATTTGCAGCACCTGCTCGAGTTGGATCAATTACTGGTTTATCCTCCGAAGTAGTTGGATTATCATCCGTAAAACCATGAGCCAAATCATAGGCTAGTTTTTCTTTACTTACACCCATTTCAGAAAGATAACCGTAAGGATCTGTATGATCGCCCCAAATATTTTGTGTTACCCATTAAATGCGATTTGATTCCTGGTTGGTTATAAGGAGTGTCTAATGTTAATGGAATACCATATTTCATTGCTGAATCTCTTGCCAATTCAACGTATACTTTATAGTTCTTTTCAAAAGTTTCTTTATCATGTGTGTGTTGTAACTCGATTTGCACAGGACTATTTGCATTAGCATATGAACCAGCGCCATACTGCACATAACCAAGTTGTCCAACTTGGTAAACAATTCCGCCGTCTCCCACAATGTAAGCAGTGTAAGCACTAGTCCATGAACGTTGCATATACTGTGCTTCATTGCGTCCTGTTGCTGTTTCGTTAGCTGTTTCATGCAGTAAAATATACTGATTATTCGCTACTTGAGAGCTAC